>NZ_JBNDLP010000002.1:0-4139846 GCF_050436125.1 Paraburkholderia sp. MM5482-R2
CGTAAACGCAAAAACCCCACCGCGGCGGGTGGGGTTTCTGACTGGGGGGAGCCTGACGATTACCTACTTTCACACGGGCAATCCGCACTATCATCGGCGTGGAGTCGTTTCACGGTCCTGTTCGGGATGGGAAGGGGTGGGGCCGACTCGCTATGGTCATCAGGCATGACGGGTTGCTGCGTCGCAGGGTTGGAGTCAACCGGTTGCGCCACAGCCAATCGGGAAGAAGCGTAAAGGATTCGAGTGGGGAGGGTTGTGTTGTTTCTGGCACAACACTGAATCCCAACCGTGCGTTTCTGTGAGCTCCCGCGGGAGTTCACACCAATCCCCTTCGGGGATCGGACCCGCGTAAGTGCTGAAGCACTACCGCGGGTCGAGACACACCTGTTATAGGATCAAGCCTTACGGGCAATTAGTATCAGTTAGCTCAGTACATTACTGTACGTGCACACCTGACCTATCAACGTCCTGGTCTTGAACGACCCTTCAAGGGGCTCGAAGCCCCGGGGATATCTCATCTTAAGGCGAGTTTCCCGCTTAGATGCTTTCAGCGGTTATCTCTTCCGAACATAGCTACCCGGCGATGCCACTGGCGTGACAACCGGTACACCAGAGGTTCGTCCACTCCGGTCCTCTCGTACTAGGAGCAGCCCCCTTCAAATATCCAGCGCCCACGGCAGATAGGGACCAAACTGTCTCACGACGTTTTAAACCCAGCTCACGTACCTCTTTAAATGGCGAACAGCCATACCCTTGGGACCGGCTACAGCCCCAGGATGAGATGAGCCGACATCGAGGTGCCAAACACCGCCGTCGATATGAACTCTTGGGCGGTATCAGCCTGTTATCCCCAGAGTACCTTTTATCCGTTGAGCGATGGCCCTTCCATACAGAACCACCGGATCACTATGACCTGCTTTCGCACCTGTTCGACTTGTCAGTCTCACAGTCAAGCACGCTTATGCCATTGCACTATCAGCACGATTTCCGACCGTACCTAGCGTACCTTCGTACTCCTCCGTTACACTTTGGGAGGAGACCGCCCCAGTCAAACTGCCTACCATGCACTGTCCCCGACCCGGATCACGGGCCAAGGTTAGAACCTCAAACAGATCAGGGTGGTATTTCAAGGACGGCTCCATTGAGACTGGCGTCCCAACTTCATAGCCTCCCACCTATCCTACACAGACCGGTTCAAAGTCCAATGCAAAGCTGCAGTAAAGGTTCATGGGGTCTTTCCGTCTAGCCGCGGGGAGATTGCATCATCACAAACACTTCAACTTCGCTGAGTCTCGGGAGGAGACAGTGTGGCCATCGTTACGCCATTCGTGCAGGTCGGAACTTACCCGACAAGGAATTTCGCTACCTTAGGACCGTTATAGTTACGGCCGCCGTTTACCGGGACTTCAATCAGGAGCTTGCACCCCATCATTTAATCTTCCGGCACCGGGCAGGCGTCACACCCTATACGTCCACTTTCGTGTTTGCAGAGTGCTGTGTTTTTATTAAACAGTCGCAGCCACCAGTTTATTGCAACCCTTTCACCCTTCTGGCGCAGGCCAGTCAGGCTATGAGGGCGTACCTTATCCCGAAGTTACGGTACCAATTTGCCGAGTTCCTTCTCCCGAGTTCTCTCAAGCGCCTTAGAATACTCATCTCGCCCACCTGTGTCGGTTTGCGGTACGGTCACTGTGAAACTGAAGCTTAGAGGCTTTTCCTGGAACCCCTTCCAGTTGCTTCGCCACCGAAGTGGCTCGCCTCGCACCCTTGAATTCTGCGCCCGGATTTGCCAAAGCGCCTTCTCCAATGCAAGGACCGGGACTTCCAACACCCGGACAACCTTCCGCGATCCGTCCCCCCATCGCATTTCACAATGGTGCAGAAATATTAATCTGCTTCCCATCAGCTACGCATTTCTGCCTCGCCTTAGGGGCCGACTCACCCTACGCCGATGAACGTTGCGTAGGAAACCTTGGGCTTACGGCGAGGGGGCCTTTCACCCCCTTTATCGCTACTCATGTCAGCATTCGCACTTCCGATACCTCCAGCACACTTTCCAGTGCACCTTCGCAGGCTTACGGAACGCTCTCCTACCATGCACATTACTGTGCATCCGCAGCTTCGGTATATGGCTTAGCCCCGTTACATCTTCCGCGCAGGACGACTCGATCAGTGAGCTATTACGCTTTCTTTAAAGGGTGGCTGCTTCTAAGCCAACCTCCTGACTGTTTTAGCCTTCCCACTTCGTTTCCCACTTAGCCATATTTGGGGACCTTAGCTGGCGGTCTGGGTTGTTTCCCTCTTGACACCGGACGTTAGCACCCGATGTCTGTCTCCCGTGATTGCACTCTTCGGTATTCGGAGTTTGCTATGGCGTAGTAATCCGCAATGGACCCCACAACCATGACAGTGCTCTACCCCCGAAGGTGAGACACGAGGCACTACCTAAATAGTTTTCGGAGAGAACCAGCTATTTCCAGGTTTGTTTAGCCTTTCACCCCTATCCACAGCTCATCCCCTAACTTTTCAACGTTAGTGGGTTCGGTCCTCCAGCACGTGTTACCGTGCCTTCAACCTGGCCATGGATAGATCACCTGGTTTCGGGTCTACACCCAGCGACTGGACGCCCTGTTCGGACTCGCTTTCGCTACGCCTGCCCTAATCGGTTAAGCTCGCCACTGAATGTAAGTCGCTGACCCATTATACAAAAGGTACGCCGTCACCCCTTCGCAGAGGCTCCGACTGTTTGTATGCATGCGGTTTCAGGATCTGTTTCACTCCCCTCCCGGGGTTCTTTTCGCCTTTCCCTCACGGTACTGGTTCACTATCGGTCGATCACGAGTATTTAGCCTTGGAGGATGGTCCCCCCATCTTCAGACAGGATTTCACGTGTCCCGCCCTACTTCTCGTACACCCAGTTCTTCCATGCTGTTTTCGTCTACAGGGCTATCACCTGCTATGGCCGCACTTTCCAGAGCGTTCGACTAACAATACAGATAACGTGTACCGGCTGATCCCATTTCGCTCGCCACTACTCTGGGAATCTCGGTTGATTTCTTTTCCTGCGGTTACTTAGATGTTTCAGTTCACCGCGTTCGCCTCACGCAGCCTATGGATTCAGCTACGGATACTCCATTAGGAGTGGGTTTCCCCATTCGGACATCTCCGGATCAATGCTCGTTTGCCAGCTCCCCGGAGCTTTTCGCAGGCTACCGCGTCCTTCATCGCCTGTGATCGCCAAGGCATCCACCACATGCACTTGTTCGCTTGACCCTATAACGGGTGTGTCTCTGTGTCGACCCACGTTAGCGCTTTAGCGCTTACGTGGGTCCCATCCCCGGAGGGGATAGACGCACTCGCTACAGGTTGAGTATTCGTGTTGCGCCGTATTCCAAAGCAATCTTTCGATCACCTTTAAAATACATCGATACAATCACAACCCTGATTCACCTACTCACACACCCATCTCCAGGTATGCTTTCGTGAATCTCTTTACTACTTCTTCCTGATTGTTAAAGAACGGCAGCCGGTATGAAGCCTGTGCCTCATACCGCTCTGACTGGCTCAATCGCCAATGCGCAACGCTCTGCCTTCATGCAGAACCCTGCGCATTGAGGATTGGTGGAGGATGACGGGATCGAACCGACGACCCCCTGCTTGCAAAGCAGGTGCTCTCCCAGCTGAGCTAATCCCCCAGTCCCACAGATAGTCCAGCGGCCCCAGCCCTTCAGCTCACCAGACAAGACCGTGGTGGGTCTGGATGGATTCGAACCATCGACCCCCGCCTTATCAAGACGGTGCTCTAACCGGCTGAGCTACAGACCCTGAGCCTGTCTGCGTTGCTTCTAACCACAGCCGATAAGCGTGAGCACTTGAGTGCAGGGAATGCACAGCTCTGGAAAGGAGGTGATCCAGCCGCACCTTCCGATACGGCTACCTTGTTACGACTTCACCCCAGTCATGAATCCTACCGTGGTGACCGTCCTCCTTGCGGTTAGACTAGCCACTTCTGGTAAAACCCACTCCCATGGTGTGACGGGCGGTGTGTACAAGACCCGGGAACGTATTCACCGCGGCATGCTGATCCGCGATTACTAGCGATTCCAGCTTCACGCACCCGAGTTGCAGAGTGCGATCCGGACTACGATCGGTTTTCTGGGATTGGCTCCACCTCGCGGCTTGGCAACCCTCTGTTCCGACCATTGTATGACGTGTGAAGCCCTACCCATAAGGGCCATGAGGACTTGACGTCATCCCCACCTTCCTCCGGTTTGTCACCGGCAGTCTCCCTGGAGTGCTCTTGCGTAGCAACTAGGGACAAGGGTTGCGCTCGTTGCGGGACTTAACCCAACATCTCACGACACGAGCTGACGACAGCCATGCAGCACCTGTGTTATGGCTCCCTTTCGGGCACTCCCGCCTCTCGGCAGGATTCCATACATGTCAAGGGTAGGTAAGGTTTTTCGCGTTGCATCGAATTAATCCACATCATCCACCGCTTGTGCGGGTCCCCGTCAATTCCTTTGAGTTTTAATCTTGCGACCGTACTCCCCAGGCGGTCAACTTCACGCGTTAGCTACGTTACCAAGCCAATGAAGGCCCGACAACCAGTTGACATCGTTTAGGGCGTGGACTACCAGGGTATCTAATCCTGTTTGCTCCCCACGCTTTCGTGCATGAGCGTCAGTATTGGCCCAGGGGGCTGCCTTCGCCATCGGTGTTCCTCCACATCTCTACGCATTTCACTGCTACACGTGGAATTCCACCCCCCTCTGCCATACTCCAGCGCTGCAGTCACCAATGCAGTTCCCAGGTTAAGCCCGGGGATTTCACATCGGTCTTACAGCACCGCCTGCGCACGCTTTACGCCCAGTAATTCCGATTAACGCTCGCACCCTACGTATTACCGCGGCTGCTGGCACGTAGTTAGCCGGTGCTTATTCTTCCGGTACCGTCATCCCTCACGGATATTAGCCACGAGGTTTTCTTTCCGGACAAAAGTGCTTTACAACCCGAAGGCCTTCTTCACACACGCGGCATTGCTGGATCAGGCTTGCGCCCATTGTCCAAAATTCCCCACTGCTGCCTCCCGTAGGAGTCTGGGCCGTGTCTCAGTCCCAGTGTGGCTGGTCGTCCTCTCAGACCAGCTACAGATCGTCGGCTTGGTAGGCCTTTACCCCACCAACTACCTAATCTGCCATCGGCCGCCCCTTGAGCGCGAGGTCCCGAAAGATCCCCCGCTTTCCTCTCCCGAGCGTATGCGGTATTAATCCGGCTTTCGCCGGGCTATCCCCCACTCCAGGACACGTTCCGATGTATTACTCACCCGTTCGCCACTCGCCACCAGACCGGAGTCCGTGCTGCCGTTCGACTTGCATGTATAAGGCATGCCGCCAGCGTTCAATCTGAGCCAGGATCAAACTCTTCAGTTCAAACCTGTTACTGTGTTCGGGCTCTCTCGAACCCGGTCGCTCACTCAACGTACTGACGATGATTGATCCGTCTTTCGACAGACAAACCTTCCTCTAATACTGTGTGAGGCTTCTGATACTTCTGCCTGACAGCAGATTCCGGAGAATCCGCCGCCGCATCCCGCATCAAGCGCCCACACTTATCGACTGTTAGTTTTTAAAGATCGGTCCGCCAAACCCGCCGCGCCTGAACCACCACTACCCGGCACTGCCTCGTTTGCGTCGCTGCGTCTGCAGCAGAGAAGCGAGATTATGGGGACTCTTTCGCGTCTCGTCAATACCCGTTTTTGCTTTCGCTTAAAAAAGTTGCCGCTCACTTCCGGGTCGCATCCACCACGACCTCGACAGGAACTGCAGCGGCCATAGCCGCGTAGCCCGCGTCGCTTGGATGGATGTGATCGCCGCTATCGAAAGCGCGCTGCAGACGCTCCGGCCGCGCCCGATCGCGCAACGCCGCGTCGAAGTCGACGACACCATCGAAAGCACGACTAGTTCGGATCCACTGATTAACCGCGAGTCGGATGTTTTCCTGCTCCGGTGGCAGCGACGCCGGCGTCAGCGTCGCGCCGAACATCTTGACACCGTTGCGCCGCGCGGCCGCGATCACTCGCTGGTAACCGGCGATCAGATCGGCAGCCGTGACCGACGTATGAGGAAAATCGCAGTCGAGCCCGCCATGAGGCGGCATTGCCGCAAAGTTGATGTCGTTGATGCCAATCAGCAGGATCGCCGCTTTGACGCCTGGACGTCGCAAAACGTCGCGCTCGAAGCGGCTCGCAAGCGCGTCGCCATAACAAGGCGAGTCGCTCAGGAGCCGGTTGCCGCTGATGCCGAGATTCACGATCGCGGTCGACTGCGCGCCGCTCGCCGCCAGCCGCCGAGCCAGCGCATCCGGCCAGCGACGGTTCTGGTTGAGGGTGGAGCGCATGCCGTCGGTGATCGAGTCGCCGATCGCGGCCACGGCAAGCGACGGTGCCGCCGCCTCCACCGACAAACCTGTGACCCACACATATTGCGTGAAGCGGCCGGGAAACGCCGTGGCGGACGCGTCGGTGGCGTGATTGCCGGGCCCCGACACATAATTTACCTGATTCGACACTCGGTGCCATGCGACGATCCGCTGCTCCGGTCCCACGAACGCACTGATCGCATATGGCGCGCCCTCGACGACATCGATCGCGACCGCATCGCTGTCCACCTCGCCGCCAGGCGGAACGCTGACCGCGCCCTTACCGCCAAACGTCACCCGACTGCCGGCGCCCTCGACTGCTGCCGCGCCACCGGCGGAGCGCGCGATGCGCAGTTCGTCGATGACGAGAGGCGTCTTGCCGTACGCATTACTCAGATGAATTCGCGCCACCCTCCCCGACAACGTCGGATACATGATTTGCCGAACGGTGCGCCCGGCGACTTCCGGCGCGCGATACAGCGGTGGCAACTCGGCCCGCTGTGGAATCGGTTGCAGCGCGGTCGCCCAAACGGCGACCCAATGCTCGGACGCTTCGGCAGCGAACGCACTCGAGGAAACGACAAACGGGGCAAATTGGGCAAGCAGCGCCGCGCCGCATGCGGCAGCCAGGGTGCGAATGGTCATTCGGAAGATCGGTTCGAGGCGAAACGCGCATTGTGCCCGAACGACGCGGCAAGCGCCGGCAATCGCAGGCAGGTCCGCTTACCCCGGCGCCCGGCGGCTGTGCCGGCTCGGACTCACGCCGTTTGCTGACTCATGATCTTCAGCGCGACCGCTTCGGCGACCTCGATTCCGTCGATTGCCGCCGAGTAGATCCCGCCCGCATACCCCGCACCCTCCCCCGCCGGATACAGCCCGTTGACGTTGACACTCTGGTAGTCGTCGCCGCGACGCACGCGTACCGGCGACGAAGTTCGCGTTTCAACGCCGGTCAGCACCGCATCATGCATCGCGAAACCTGCGATTTTCTTCTCCATCTGTGGCAGCGCTTCGCGAATCGCTTCGATCGCGTAGTCGGGCAGCGCGGTGCTGAGATCGGTTGGCCGCACGCCCGGCTTGTATGACGGAACGACCGAGCCGAGTGAAGTGGACGGCCGCCCCGCGATGAAGTCGCCGACCAACTGCCCTGGAGCCATATAGTTACCGCCACCGAGCTCGAACGCCCGCTCCTCCCACTTGCGCTGGAACGCGATGCCGGCGAGCGGCCCGCCCGGGTAGTCATCTGGCGTAATGCCGACCACGATGCCCGCGTTCGCGTTGCGCTCCGCGCGCGAGTACTGGCTCATGCCGTTCGTGACGACGCGCCCCAGCTCGGACGTGGCCGCCACCACGGTGCCGCCGGGACACATGCAGAAGCTATAAACCGCTCGCCCGTTGCTGCAGTGGTGCACCACCTTGTAGTCGGCTGCGCCGAGCTGTTTGTGACCGGCAAATTTCCCGAAACGGCTCCGATCGATGATCCCTTGCGGATGCTCGATCCGAAAACCGAGCGAAAACGGCTTCGCCTCGACGTGAACGCCGCGGTCGTACAGCATCTGGAAGGTATCGCGTGCGCTATGGCCGACCGCCAGCACAACGTGGTCGCAGCGCAGCGTCTCGCCGGTCGACAGCTTCAGCCCGCGCACCTGGCCGTTGTCGATGTCGATGTCCTCGACACGCGTTTCGAAGCGCACTTCGCCGCCCAACTCGTGGATGCTCGCGCGCATCTTCTCGACCATGCTGACGAGACGAAACGTGCCGATATGCGGCCGGCTCAGGTACAGGATGTCCTCCGGCGCACCGGCCCGCACGAATTCGTCGAGCACCTTGCGGCCGTAGTGTTTCGGGTCCTTGATCTGGCTGTAGAGCTTGCCGTCCGAAAAGGTGCCCGCGCCACCTTCGCCGAACTGCACATTCGACTCGGGATTCAGCACCGATTTGCGCCACAGGCCAAACGTGTCCTTGGTGCGCTCACGTACGGCCTTGCCGCGCTCGAGGATGATCGGCCGGAAGCCCATCTGCGCGAGGATCAGGCCCGCGAACAGTCCGCACGGCCCCATGCCGATGACGACCGGACGCGGCGTGCTCAGTTGGGCGGGCGCTTCGGCGACGAACTTGTAGCTCATGTCGGGCGTCACGCCGCAATGCGGCACGTCGGCGAGCCGTTTCAGCGCGGCCCCTTCATCCTTGACCTCGACATCGACGATGTAGGTGAGCTTGATGTCGGCGCGCTTGCGCGCGTCGTGCGCGCGGCGAAACACGGTGTATCGGATGAGCCCGTCCCGCGCCACGCCGAGTTCCGTGAGGCGCGCACGGATGGCGGCTTCGAGGGCGCTTTCGGGATGATCGAGCGGGAGTTTGATTTCGCTTAGACGTAACATGAGTACCGGAGATGCAAGTGGGCCGCAAATCGCGGCCAATTCGCAATTTTACCGGTAAGTGTCGGCGCGGGGTGACGGCCGGTCATGAAGCGCCGGCCCGTCGAAACCGGGCAAACCAGCATGCATGCTTCGACGCCCTCAATCAGCTATCAGCCCCAACGTCTCTGCACAAAAAATTTATAAACCGACCGGTCGGTTGGTTTATACTACGCCGACACAGACCACTCCTCCAGAGAGAGCGTCCCTCATGTACACCCAATCCCTCGATATCCCCGGCAACGTTGCCCCGCTGGACGCGGACGCGAATTCGCCCGAACAACAGGCTCGCTTCGACGCGGTCATGAGCGCCGACGGCAAGATCGAGCCGCAGGACTGGATGCCCGACGCGTACCGCAAAACGCTGGTGCGGCAGATCTCGCAGCATGCGCACTCGGAGATCGTCGGCATGCTGCCCGAGGGCAACTGGATCACGCGCGCGCCGAGCCTCAAGCGCAAGGCGATCCTGATCGCCAAGGTGCAGGACGAAGCCGGCCACGGCCTCTATCTGTATAGCGCCGCCGAAACGCTCGGTGTCTCGCGCGAGCAGCTGATCGACGCGCTGCACGCGGGCAAGGCCAAGTATTCGAGCATCTTCAACTACCCGACACCCACCTGGGCCGACGTCGGCGTGATCGGCTGGCTCGTCGACGGCGCGGCGATCATGAACCAGATCCCGCTGTGCCGCTGCACGTACGGCCCGTACGCCCGCGCGATGATCCGCATCTGCAAGGAAGAGTCGTTCCATCAGCGCCAGGGCTTCGACGCGCTGCTCGCGATGATGGCCGGCACCGAGGCGCAGCGCGAGCTGGTCCAGCAGGCGGTGAACCGCTGGTGGTGGCCGGTGCTGATGATGTTCGGCCCGAGCGACAAGGACTCGGTCCACAGCAACCAGTCGGCCAGATGGGGCATCAAGCGCATCACCAACGACGACCTGCGCCAGAAATTCGTCAATGCGACCGTCGAGCAGGCGAAGGTGCTCGGCGTCACGCTGCCCGACGTGGACCTCAAATGGAACGAGGCGCGCGGTCACTACGACTACGGCGACATCGACTGGGAAGAGTTCTGGCGCGTCGTCAATGGCGACGGCCCGTGCAACCGCGAGCGCCTCGCGACCCGCGTGAAGGCCCATGAAGACGGCGCCTGGGTACGCGAAGCCGCGCTCGCCCACGCGGAAAAGCAGCGCCAGCGCGCGCAACAGCACGCCGCCTGAGTGGCACCGCACATCAAAGGAATCAGGAGATCAGCAATGAACAAGGAATGGCCGATTTGGGAAGTGTTCGTGCGCAGCAAGCAGGGACTCGACCATAAACACTGCGGCAGTCTGCATGCCGCCGACGCGCCGATGGCGCTGCGCATGGCGCGCGACGTCTACACGCGCCGCCAGGAAGGCGTGAGCATCTGGGTGGTGCCGTCCTCGGCGATCACGGCCTCGGCGCCGCACGAGAAGGCCGAGCTGTTCGAACCGGCGGGCGACAAGATCTATCGCCACCCGACGTTCTACACGCTCCCCGACGAAGTCAACCACATGTAAGCGCGGCCATGACCACTACGTCCACTACGCCCATTACGCCCGAACATCTCCAGTACGTGCTGCGCCTCGCGGATACCGCGCTGATCCTCGGTCAGCGCAACACCGAGTGGTGCGGCCACGGCCCGATCCTCGAAGAGGACATCGCGCTGTCGAACATGAGCCTCGACCTGATCGGCCAGGCGCGCCTGCTGTACACGCACGCGGCCGCGCTCGAAGCGCCGCTCACCGGCCGTCAGCGCAGCGAAGACGACTACGCGTACTTCCGCGCCGAGCGCGAATTCGCGAACTACACGCTCGCCGAGCTGCCGCATTACGGGCCGCTCGCCGGCACCGCGCAGGCCGGGAAGGATTACGCGGTCACGATCGTGCGCAACTTCCTGTACGCGACGCTGATGATGCATCTGTGGGGTGCGCTGACGGGCTCCACCGACGGGCAGCTCGCCGCGATCGCCGCGAAGTCGATCAAGGAAACGCAGTACCACGTGCATCACGCGAGCGAGTGGCTGATCCGTTTCGGCGACGGCACCGACGAATCGCACCGTCGCGCGCAGGCCGCGCTCGACTATCTGATGCCGTACACGTACGAGTTCTTCAGCGCGGACGCGGTGGAAGACGCGGTCGCCGCGGCCGGCATCGGCCCGCGCACCTCGACGCTGGAAGCCGCGTGGCTCGACGACGTGCGCGCCACGCTCGACCAGGCCACGCTGACGCTGCCCGCGGCGCTGCGGCACGTGAGCACGGGCAAGCACGGCGAGCATTCGGAGCACATGGGTTTCGTGCTCGCCCAAATGCAGAGCCTCGCGCGCCAGCATCCGGGCGCCAGCTGGTGAGTACGCGATGACGACCTCGACCGCCCCGCAGCCCGCGAACGCCGCCGCTGCCACGACCGACGCCGCGCTCACCCGCGCATGGACCGTGCTCGAAGCGGTACCCGACCCGGAGATCCCGGTGGTGTCGATCCGCGAGCTCGGCATCCTGCGCGACGTGCGACGCGCCGCGGACGGCGCGCTCGAAGTCGTGATCACGCCGACCTACTCGGGCTGCCCGGCGATGTCGCAGATTGCCGAAGACGTCGGCCGTGCGCTCGAGGCCGCGCAGCTCACGCCATACCGCGTCGCCACCGTGCTCGCGCCGGCGTGGACCACCGACTGGATCACGGCTGAAGCCCGCGAAAAACTGCGCGTCTACGGCATCGCGCCGCCGACGGGCAACTGCGGTTCAGCCGCGACGTCAGCGCCGCAGGAGAAAGTGCTGCGCTTCGTGCCGCGCGCGCTGCCGGCCCCAGGCTGCCCACGCTGCGGCTCGGCGCACACCGAGCGGCTCGCGCAATTCGGCTCGACCGCCTGCAAGGCCCTGTATCGCTGCCTCGACTGCCGCGAACCCTTCGACTACTTCAAACCGTACTGATATGGCCACCCCGCAATTCCATCCGCTGCGTATCCGCGAAGTGCGCCCCGAAACCGCCGATGCGGTCTCGGTCGCCTTCGAAGTCCCGCCCGAACTGCGCGACCACTATCGCTTCACGCAGGGGCAGTTCGTCACGCTGAAGACGCATATCGACGGTGAGGAAACGCGCCGTTCGTATTCGATCTGCGTGGGCGTCACCGACTACGATCGCGACGGCGAGTTGCGCATCGGCATCAAGCGCGTGCGCGGCGGGCGTTTCTCGAACTTCGCGTTCGACACGCTGCAGCCGGGCCACACGATCGACGTGATGACGCCGGACGGCCGTTTCTTCACGCACCTGAACGCGGAACAGGGGCAGCAGTACCTCGCGTTCTCGGGCGGCTCGGGCATCACGCCGGTGCTCGCGATCATCAAGACGACGCTCGAAGTCGAGCCGCGCAGCACCTTCACGCTCGTCTACGGCAACCGCAGCGTCGACCAGATCATGTTCGCCGAGGAGCTCGAGGATCTGAAGAACCGCTTCATGAACCGCTTCGTGCTGTATCACGTGCTGTCGGACGACCTGCAGGACGTCGAGCTGTTTAACGGCGTGCTCGACCAGGAAAAATGCGCGGCGTTCATCGAGCAGCTACTGCCGGCCGACGCGATCGACGAAGCGTTCATCTGCGGCCCCGCGCCGATGATGGATGCGGCCGAGGCCGCGCTCAAGGCAGCCGGCGTGCCGCCCGCGAAGGTGCACGTCGAGCGCTTCGGCACGCCGCTGCCGCAGGCGGGCGTGCCGCCCGTCGAGATCACCGCGGACACCCCCGCGGCCGAGCTCGAAATCGTGCTCGACGGCAAGCGCCGCAAGCTGCGCCTGCCGTATCAGGGCACGAGCGTGCTCGACGTCGGGCTGCGCGCCGGTCTCGCGCTGCCGTATGCGTGCAAGGGCGGCGTGTGCTGCACCTGTCGCGCGAAGGTGCTCGAGGGCGAAGTGAAGATGGAAAAGAACTACACGCTCGAAGAACACGAGGTCCGCGACGGGTTCGTGCTGACGTGTCAGTGTCATCCGGTTAGCGACAAGGTCGTCGTCAGTTACGACGAACGTTGAGTCGAGTGCTTTCATGGCCTATGTACGGACTGCCCGCCCGTGACGTCCGCCACCGCTTTCGGCCGTTTCGCGATCCGCTTAAACTAGAGGCCGCTCATCGATCGGGACATCGGGTTCCAGTCGGCGAGCGGCCTCTTTTTGTTACAGCTGCTGGCGTCACTGCAAGCCCTTGCCCATGAGCACGATTCACCTCACCAACGGCGATGTCGCCGCCGAGTCGCTGCGTACCGCGCTGGACCAGGCGGGCCGCGACGATCGCGTGCAGCCGCTGCGGGACGATCTGGCGGTCGGCCCGTTACGCGGCGTCGACGACGCTCCGCACGTGCGCGCCGACTTCTGGGAACGCGTCAGCGCCGACACGCAACGCGACTTCGTGCGCGAGTTCCGCGAACAGGCCGCGGTGCTCGACGGCCTCGCCAGCAGCACCGCGAATCTCGTGGTGTGGCACGCCGAAAGCGCGTCCGATCAACTGATGCTGCGCCGCGTCTGCTACCTGGTGCGCAACAGCCCGCAGCGTTTGAACGAAGTGCGTCTGTCGATCGCCGACCTCGCCGATCCGCAAGCGTGGGCGCATACCCGCAAGGATTGCGCGACATCGGTCGGCATGTTTGCGCCGGACGTATTGCAGACACACCTGCCGGACGCCGCGCCGATTTCCGTGCTGCGCATCAGCCGGCTCGCGCTCGAATGGCAGGAGGTCAAACAGGCGAACGGCGAGACGCGGCGCTGGCGTGACAACACCTTCACGAGCGGCAGCGTTGCCGAAATCGACGCGCTGATCCTCGACCGCGCACCCGACGACTGGCAGCCCGCCGCGCGCGTCGCCGCCTACGTGATGACCGCCGGGTTGGGGTTCCTCGTCAGCGACAGCATCGTGCTGTGGCGCATGCGCGAACTCGCGGCGCTGCGGCGCATCCGCCTGCGCGGCGACGCGAACGAATGGCGCTCGCTCGAACTGCGCGCGGCATCCGCCCCCTGCTCACCCCAATAAGATAAGAACAGACGAATATGGCCCGCACCCGAGCCCCCGACCACGAGACCCAACGCGAGCAGATTCTCGAACTGGCCGCCGCGAAGTTCGCGCAGACCAGCTATCCAAGCACGTCGATGGCCGATCTTGCCGCGGCGAGCGGCACCTCGAAAGCGCGCCTCTATCACTATTACGAGAGCAAGGAAGCAATCCTGTTCGATCTGCTCGATCGCTACACGAAGCGCCTGATGCTGATCATCGCCGAGGTGGAAGGATCGAGCCAGCGGCGCGAACTGAGCGAGCGAGAAACCTTCGCGGAGCTGATCCGCGCGTTCCTGTCCGAGTATGAGACGTCGCACAGCCGGCACGTCGCGCTGCTGAACGATGTCAAGTATCTGGTCGATTCGCAGCGCGAGATCATCCTGAACCGTCAGCGCGACGTAGTCGCCGCCTTCGCGCGGCAGCTCGTGCGCGCCTATCCCGAACGCGCGACACGCGACAACCAGACCGCGCTGACGATGATGGTGTTCGGCATGATCAACTGGACCTTCACGTGGCTCAAGCCGGACGGCCGGATGGGCTATCGCGAGTTCGCCGAGCAGGTGGTCGGCATGGTCGAGCATGGTCTCGCCAGCGCGCCGGCCAGGTAGACGATGGTCTGAACAGATCGCAACCCGCGCACTGGATGTTGCAAAGCAACAACATGCAGACCAAATAAATCAGCGCAGGGAATCCATGCGGCATCGTGTCACGAACGTGCGATCACTTTTAACTTCTGTTTAAAATCAAATAATTAAATTTAGGGTTCCAGCGCTCCAGGTATTCACCTCGACTTTGGATACGGGTTTTCCCTAGTGAATGGCTTAGGTTTCCGTTAAAATCGGTTTTGCGGTGCACAACGCCGCCTGATTAAAAGGAGAACCCGACCATGAACATGCTGACCCATCGCAACACCGAGCCGATCGCGCCGAACGATCGCGCGTCGCTGCCTGCTGAACGCGCGCACGTTCTGGTCCGTGAACTCACCGCCGCCGATCGCGAACGCCTGCTTGCTCACTTCCTCGCGCTCGACGAAGAAGACCGTCTGCTGCGCTTCGGCCAGGTCGTGCCGAACCATGTGATCGAAAACTACGTGCGCGCGATCGACTTCACGCGCGACACCGTGTTCGGCGTGTTCAACAGCAAGCTGGAACTGAGCGGCGTCGGCCATCTGGCCTACCTGCCGGCCGAAGGCAACAAGCGCACCGCCGAATTCGGCGTCTCCGTGCTCGAAAGCGCACGCGGCATCGGTATCGGCTCGAGGCTATTCGAGCGTGCCGCGATCCGCAGCCGCAACACGCATGTGACGACGCTGTACATCCACTGCCTGGCGCGCAATTCGACCATGATGCACATCGCCAGGAAGGCCGGCATGAAGATCGAGTACGCGTACGGCGAGGCCGACGCCTATCTGACGCTGTCGCCGGCCGATCAGTCGAGCATCCTCGCGGAAATGCTGCAGGAGCAAGCCGCCGTGTTCGATTACGCGCTCAAGCGCCACGCACGCCAGGCATCGCGACTGTTCGAGTCGTTCATGCCGGTGGCTGTCGCTGCCTGAATAATCGCTACGGGGAAATGAGATTGGGGCGGCCGAAAGGTCGCCCTTTTTCTATCTGTACCCAATCAACGCCACGCGTAGGACCGTGCGCGGAAGCCTACAAAATGGGCAGCGCTGTCGTTTCCTTGATCTTTTCTAGCGAAAAGCTCGATTTCACATCGATCACCGATGGATGCCGCAGCAATTGATCCTGCACGAAGCGCGAAAAGTGCGCCATGTCCTCCACCTGGACGCGCAGCAGGTAATCCATCTCACCCGTCATCGCGTGACATGCGACAACTTCGGGCCACGTTTGCACGGCCGCGCCGAACAGATCGGCGTGCGTGGCCTCGCCATACGGACTGAACGCGCGACCGCCACCCTTCTCCAGCCGCACGCTGACATACGCGAGCAGGTCAAGCCCGAGACGTTGGGCGTCGAGCAGCGCGACATAGCCGCGAATCACGCCGCTTTCCTCGAGCCGGCGAATCCGCCGCAGGCACGGACTCGGCGACAGATTGATCCGGTCCGCTATCTCCTGATTCGACAGCCGGCCATTCTCCTGAAGGATCGCCAGAATGCGTCGATCGATCGCGTCTATCTCGCCAATAGCCATGTTCTGCCACGTGTCGTTCGAATAGAGCCATAAACTGGCTCAAGCGTAGCGACGCGTGATTAAGTTCGCAAGTTTTTGTCTTCGTCGCGGTTCTACACTTGCCCCATCCGGTCGCGCTCAGCCGACCGTCCCGCGCGCTCACCGCCAGCGCGCCTCGGCAACCCTCTTGCATGGGATTGGAGACAGACGATGCAGGTTTCAACTTGGGAAAATCCTGTCGGCACTGACGGCTTCGAATTCATCGAATACACGGCGCCGGACCCGAAGGCGCTCGGCAAGCTGTTCGAACAGATGGGCTTCACGGCCGTCGCGCGGCATCGTCATAAGGACGTGATGCTGTATCGTCAGGGCGACATCAACTTCATCGTCAACGCGGAGAAGCATTCGTTTGCGCAGCGCTTCGCGCGCTTGCATGGCCCGTCGATCTGCGCGATTGCGTTTCGCGTACAGGACGCCGCGAAGGCCTACGCCCAAGCGCTCGAAAAAGGCGCATGGGGTTTCGACAACAAGACCGGCCCGATGGAGCTGAACATCCCGGCGATCAAGGGCATTGGCGATTCGCTGATCTATTTCGTCGACCGCTGGCGCGGCAAGAACGGCGCGACGCCGAACAGCATCGGTGACATCGACATTTACGACGTCGACTTCGAGCCGATTCCGGGCGCGAACCCGAACCCGGTCGGTCACGGCCTGACCTATATCGATCACCTGACGCACAACGTGCATCGCGGCCGCATGCAGGAATGGGCGGAGTTCTACGAGCGCCTGTTCAACTTCCGCGAGGTGCGCTACTTCGACATCGAGGGCAAGGTGACGGGCGTCAAGTCGAAAGCGATGACCTCGCCGTGCGGCAAGATTCGCATTCCGATCAACGAGGAAGGCTCGGACACCGCCGGTCAGATCCAGGAATACCTGGACGCGTACCACGGCGAAGGCATCCAGCACATCGCGCTCGGCACCAGCGACATCTACCGCACCGTCGACGGCCTGCGCGCATCGGACATTTCACTGCTCGACACGATCGACACGTACTACGAACTCGTCGACCGACGCGTGCCGAATCATGGCGAGCCGCTCGAGGAACTGCGCAAGCGCAAGATCCTGATCGACGGCGCACCGGACGATCTGCTGCTGCAGATCTTCACCGAAAACCAGATCGGCCCGATCTTCTTCGAGATCATTCAGCGCAAGGGCAACCAGGGCTTTGGCGAAGGCAACTTCAAGGCGCTGTTCGAATCGATCGAGCTCGATCAGATTCGCCGCGGCGTCGTGCAGGACAAGACCTGACCACGCAGACTCGCGCCTGATCGGCGCGCACAAGAAAAAAGGGCGAGGATCGCAGGATCCTCGCCCTTTTACGTTGCAACGCCGCCGCTCTCTTCGGAACGGCGGCCGGTCGTCATTAGACGCGCGCGATGCGGTGCGTCACGAATTCTGCCTGTACCGATCGCTGCCGATCGCACCGTCGACCCGCGCCGGCGCCACCTGCGCCGTGCGGATGATCGCGTTCGACAGTGCCCCCGTGCTGCCCGGATTCGAGCGCACCGGCGCGCTCATCGCGAAGAAAGCGGCGGAAACCATCAGGAAGGTCTGGATGTTTCTTGTGTTCATGCGTACTCCTTTTCTAACTGCCCTGCTGTCCAGAAGCTGCACAGAATGCGCGGCGTTCGGCATCGCTCGCAGGTCGGGGTTAGACAGTCGTTTTCACTGCGGTTCCGCAAATTTGTAGGTTTTACAGCTTGTTACACGCGCAGGCGCAATACAACTCCATTCCGGCGGAAATCCGCGACAACTGCTGACAACACGTCGGCAACTTGTCGCGAAACCGGCCGAAATCAGACCGTGCGCGGGCGATTTTTGATCCGCTGCGGCGGGTTTCCACCAGTGCTACCATCGCTTAAAACCCGTCAATATGACGACCCCGGCCCCAGCATTCACGAGATGCCGGGGCCAGAAAAGTTTTGGTGATCCCAAGCTGAAGTGGAGGAGTACACATAATGAATGCCCCGCTAGACGCAGGTCAGCGAGCCTCGCTCGAAGCCGCGTTGTCTTCCGTCACGCTCGACGACAAATACACCCTCGATCGCGGCCGCGCGTACATGAGCGGCATCCAGGCGCTGGTGCGTCTGCCGATGCTGCAGCAGGAACGCGACCGCGCCGCCGGCCTCAACACGGCCGGCTTCATCTCCGGCTACCGCGGATCGCCGCTCGGCGGGCTCGACCAGTCGCTGTGGAAAGCGAAAAAGCATCTGGCCGCGCATCAGGTGGTGTTCCAGCCCGGCGTCAACGAAGACCTCGCGGCCACCGCCGTATGGGGTTCGCAGCAAGTCAATCTGTACCCGAGCGCCAAATACGACGGCGTGTTTTCGATGTGGTACGGCAAGGGCCCCGGCGTCGACCGGTCCGGTGACGTCTTCAAGCACGGCAACTCGGCCGGCTCGTCGCGGCACGGCGGCGTTCTCGTGCTCGCCGGCGACGATCACGCGGCCAAATCCTCGACACTCGCGCACCAGTCCGAACACATCTTCAAGGCGTGCGGGCTGCCGGTGCTGTTTCCGTCGAACGTGCAGGAATATCTGGACTTCGGCCTGCACGGCTGGGCGATGAGCCGCTACTCGGGCCTCTGGGTCGCGATGAAGTGCGTGACCGACGTGGTCGAATCGTCCGCATCGGTCGATATCGATCCGCACCGCACCAACATCATCCTGCCGGAAGACTTCGTGATGCCCGACGGTGGGCTGAACATCCGCTGGCCCGATCCGCCGCTCGTGCAGGAAGCGCGTCTGCTCGACTACAAGTGGTACGCGGGTCTCGCCTACGTGCGAGCGAACAAACTCGACCGCGTCGAAATCGATTCGCCGCATGCGCGCTTCGGCATCATGACCGGCGGCAAAGCTTATCTCGACGTGCGCCAGGCGCTGACCGACCTCGGTCTCGACGACGAAACCTGCTCGCGCATCGGCATCCGGCTGTACAAGGTCGGCTGCGTGTGGCCGCTCGAAGCGCAAGGTGCGCAGGCCTTCGCACGCGGTCTCGACGAAATTCTGGTGGTCGAGGAAAAGCGCCAGATCCTCGAATACGCGATCAAGGAAGAGCTGTACAACTGGCCCGACGCGCAGCGCCCGCGCGTATTCGGCAAGTTCGACGAGAAGGACGGCGCGGGCGGCGAATGGTCGGTGCCGATGGGCAACTGGCTGCTGCCGGCGCACTACGAGCTGTCGCCCGCGATCATCGCGAAGGCGATCGCCACGCGGCTCGACAAGTTCGATCTGCCATCGGATGTGCGCGCCCGCATCGCCGCGCGCATCGCGGTGATCGAGGCGAAGGAAAAGGCGCTCGCGCGGCCGCGCGTCGAAGTCGAGCGCAAGCCGTGGTTCTGCTCGGGCTGCCCGCACAACACGTCGACCAACGTGCCGGAAGGCTCGCGCGCGATGGCCGGCATCGGCTGTCATTACATGACGGTCTGGATGGATCGCAGCACCAGCACGTTCAGCCAGATGGGCGGCGAAGGTGTCGCGTGGATCGGCCAGGCGCCGTTCACGAACGACAAGCACGTGTTCGCCAATCTCGGCGACGGCACCTACTTCCACTCGGGGCTGCTCGCGATTCGCGCGGCGATCGCGTCGAAGGCGAACATCACCTACAAGCTGCTGTACAACGACGCGGTCGCGATGACGGGCGGCCAGCCGGTCGACGGCGTGCTGAGCGTGCCGCAGATCACGCATCAGCTCGCCGCCGAAGGCGCGGCGAAGATCGTCATCGTCACCGATGAGCCGGAGAAGTACGCGGCAAACGTCGGCCTCGCGCCCGGCGTCGACATTCACCACCGCGACCAGCTCGACGACGTGCAGCGTCAGTTGCGCGAGGTTCCGGGCACCACGATCCTGATCTACGACCAGACCTGCGCGACCGAAAAGCGCCGTCGCAGGAAACGTGGCGCGTATCCCGATCCGGCACGGCGCGTCGTGATCAACGAAGCGGTGTGCGAGGGCTGCGGCGACTGCTCGGTGAAGTCGAACTGCCTGTCGGTCGAACCGCTCGATACTGAGTACGGCACGAAGCGCCAGATCAACCAGTCAACCTGCAACAAGGACTTCTCGTGCGTGAACGGCTTCTGCCCGAGCTTCGTCTCCGTTGAAGGCGGCCAGTTGCGCAAGCCGAAGGCGGCGTCGGGCGCCGAAATGCCGCCGGTGCCGGATCCCGAGTTGCCGTCCATCGACCGTCCGTACGGCGTTCTGGTGACGGGCGTCGGCGGCACGGGCGTCGTCACGATCGGCGCGCTGCTCGGCATGGCCGCGCATCTCGAGAACAAGGGCGTCACGGTGCTCGACGTCACCGGCCTCGCGCAGAAAGGCGGCGCCGTGATGAGCCACGTGCAGATCGCGAAGCAGCCCGCCGACATCCACGCGACCCGCATCGCAATGGGCGAAGCGAGCCTCGTGATCGGCTGCGACGCGATCGTCACCGCCAGCGACGAATGCGTGTCGCGGATGCACGCGGATCGCACGCGCGTCGTGCTGAACAGCGCGCACACGCCGACGGCCGAGCTGATCAAGAACCCGAACTGGCGCTTCCCCGGCAGCAGCACCGAAGCCGACGTGCGCGCCGCGGCCGGCGATGACAATGTCTCGACCGTCGACGCGAATCACTTCGCCGTCGCGCTGCTCGGCGACGCGATCTACACGAACCCGTTCGTGCTCGGCTATGCGTGGCAGCGCGGCTGGGTGCCGCTCACGCACGAGTCGCTGATTCGCGCGATCGAGCTGAACAACGTGCAGGTGGACAAGAACCGCGCGGCGTTCGAATGGGGCCGGCGTGCCGCGCACGATCTGGCTGCGGTACGCAAGCTCGCGCAAACGCAGGGACGCGGCGAACCGGCCGACAGCGCGGGCGGCAAGATCATCGCGCTGCATACGCCGAAGGCGCTCGACACGCTGATCGACAAGCGCGCCGACTATCTGACCGCCTGGCAGAACCGTGCGTACGCGGAGCGCTATCGCGCGCTGGTGTCGCAGGTGCGAGCCGCGGAAGAAGCGCTCGATTCCGGCGACGGCCAAATGCCGCTGACCGAGGCGGTCGCGAAGAACCTGCACAAGCTGATGGCGTACAAGGACGAATACGAAGTCGCGCGTCTGTACAGCGACCCGGCGTTCATCGAAAAACTGAACGCGACGTTCGAAGGCGACTGGAAGCTGCACCTGCATCTCGCGCCGCCGACGCTATCGAAGAAGGACGCGCACGGCCATCTGGTGAAGAAGAAGTACGGCCCGTGGATGTTCCGCGCGATGCACGTGCTCGCGAAGCTCAAGTTCCTGCGCGGCACCGCGTTCGACGTGTTCGGCAACACCGGGGAGCGTCGCACCGAGCGCGCGCTGATCGGCGAATACGAGGCATTGGTGCGTGAGCTGATCGGCGGGCTGACTTCTCAGAAACGCGATCTCGCGGTCGAGCTCGCGAATCTGCCCGACGGCATCCGCGGCTATGGGCATGTGAAGGAAAACAACCTGAAAGGCGTGCGCATCAAGTGGAACGAGCTGTTCGCGCGTTGGCGTTCGCCGGATGCGGGCAAGACGCAGCACGCGGCTTGATCGACTCTCCCAGCTGAACCGAAAAGCGGCGGTCTGCACGGACCGCCGCTTTTTTTCAGGCGCAAAAAAACGCTACGGAACCGGGGTTCCGTAGCGCTTCTGCCCAGGCCGCCGCGCGCGCGTTACTGCCGCGCCCGCGCCAACCTCACGTGATGCACGTTACTTCGCGTTCACCGACTTGCGCGCGTTCGCCGAAGCGACCGCCGTCATGTTGATGATACGGCGCACGGTCGCGGCCGGCGTCAGGATATGCACCGGCTTTTCCGCACCCAGCAGGAACGGCCCGACCGTCACACCCTCGCCGCCCACGACCTTCAGCAGGTTGTACGCGATGTTCGCCGCTTCGACGTTCGGCATGATCAGCAGATTCGCTTCGCCGGCGAGCGTCGTGCCCGGGAACGCGGCCTTGCGGACCGTCTCCGACAGCGCCGCGTCGCCGTGCATTTCACCGTCGATTTCGAGCGACGGCGCGCGTTGCGTGATCAGCTTGCGCGCCGCGGCCATGCGCTGCGACGACGACGACGGCGCGCTGCCGAAGTTCGAGTTCGACAGCAGCGCGACCTTCGGCGTGATGCCGAACTTCTCGATTTCGCGCGTGGCGAGCATCGTCATGTCGGCAAGCTGCTCGGCGGTCGGCACTTCGTTGACGTACGTGTCGCAGATGAACATGTTGCGGCCCGGCAGCATCAGCAGATTCATCGCGGCGAAGTTCTCGACGTCGTCGGCCTTGCCGAGCACCTGCTCGATGAAGTTCAGATGCGTGTGGAACTGGCCGATCATGCCGCAGATCATTCCGTCCGCTTCGCCAAGGCGCACGAGGATCGCGCCGATCAGCGTGTTGAACTTGCGCATCGCGGCCTTCGCGACGTCCGGCGTCACGCCTTCGCGCGCGCCGAGTTCGTGATACGCCTGCCAGCACTTGTGATAGCGCGGATCGTCTTCCGGATCGACGATCTCGACGTCTTCACCGCACTTGAGCTTCGAGCCCATCTTCTTCAGACGCATCTCGATCACCGACGGACGGCCGACCAGGATCGGCTTGGCGATCTTTTCGAGCAGCACGAACTGCGCGGCGCGCAGCACGCGCTCGTCTTCGCCTTCCGCGAACACGATGCGCGCCGGTGCCGACTTCGCCGCCGCGAACACCGGCCGCATCACCATGCCCGAGCGATAGACGGTCGCGCCGAGCTGTTCGCGGTACGCATCCATGTCCTGGATCGGGCGGGTCGCGACGCCCGAATCCATTGCGGCCTGCGCGACGGCCGGCGCGATCTTGATGATCAGGCGCGGATCGAACGGCTTCGGAATCAGGTATTCGGGACCGAATTCGAGCGAGTGGCCTTCGTAGGCCTTCGCGACTTCATCGCCCTGGTCGGTTTCCTCGGCCAGTTCGGCAATCGCGCGCACGCACGCGAGCTTCATTTCTTCGGTGATCGTCGTCGCGCCGACGTCGAGCGCGCCGCGGAAGATGAACGGGAAACACAGCACGTTGTTGACCTGGTTCGGATAGTCCGACCGGCCGGTCGCGATGATGCAGTCCGGGCGCACCTTGCGCGCTTCTTCCGGACGGATTTCCGGCTCGGGGTTCGCGAGCGCGAGAATCAGCGGCCGCGAGCCCATTTCGGCGACCATCTCCGGCTTCAGCACGCCGGCGCTCGAGCAGCCGAGGAACACGTCGGCGCCGCGGATCGCATCGGCGAGCGAGCGCGCTTCGGTGTGCGCCGCATAGCGCTCCTTCGACGGATCGAGGTTGCCGCGCCCTTCGTAGATCACGCCCTTCGAGTCGGCGACGAGAATGTTCTGCTTCGACAGACCGAGATTGACGAGCAGATCCAGACACGCAATGGCCGCCGCGCCCGCGCCCGAACAGACCAGCTTCACTTCGTCGAGCCTCTTGCCGACCACCTTGAGGCCGTTCAGGATCGCCGCCGATGCGATGATCGCGGTGCCGTGCTGATCGTCGTGGAAGACCGGAATCTTCATACGTTCGCGCAGCTTCTTCTCGATGTAGAAGCACTCGGGTGCCTTGATGTCCTCGAGGTTGATGCCGCCCAGCGTGGGCTCGAGCATCGCGATCGCCTCGACGAGCTTGTCCGGATCGGATTCGCTCAGCTCGATGTCGAACACGTCGATGTCCGCGAACTTCTTGAACAGACACCCCTTGCCTTCCATCACCGGCTTCGCGGCAAGCGGGCCGATGTTGCCGAGGCCGAGCACCGCGGTGCCGTTCGTGATCACGCCGACGAGGTTGCCGCGCGACGTGTACTTCTGCGCGTCGAGCGGTTCCTCGTAAATTGCCATACAGGCTGCCGCCACACCCGGCGAATACGCGAGCGACAAATCCAGCTGGTTCGACAGCGCCTTGGTAGGCGTCACCGAAATCTTGCCAGGTTTCGGATTCTGGTGATATGCGAGAGCGCTTTGCTTGAGTTGTTCGTCCATTTCTAGGCCTGCGAGACGTAAGTGATTGGGCCCGGCGACACACATCGTTGCAGCGCTTTCATCTGTCGGACCGATAGCCGACCGAGGCGGTTTTCGCACGCGCCCGGTCAGGCGCGACGGCTTACCTCGACGAAGACGGGACGATGTGGAGTGCTTCGCGGGTCGATTAGTGTACACCCCGGACGTGTCGATGCACTGAGTGGTTAACAGGACTCGCCATTAGCGAAACAGGCGCTCAGGACGCTGCGTCGCCACGACCCGGCCGTGCTTTTCCGCCAGGCGGCGGGGGGCGCCATGCGGGCCGCATGGTCCACGCATTCGCAGTATTCGAAGCGATTGAAGGACGCGCTTCGTCGACGCGGTCAGTCGAGTTCGGCGCCGCGTCGCTCAGGAATCAGAAACAGGGTCGCGAGGATGTCGAGCAGGTAAATCGACGCCAGTAGCGCGAGCGCCACGCCGAACGAGTAGCGCGCCGCCAGCGCGCCCACGACGACCGGCCCAAAGCCGCCCACCGCGCGACCCGCGTTGAACAGCACGTTTTGCGCGGTGGCGCGCGCATCGGTTGGATAGAGCTCCGAAATCAGCGCGCCGTAGCCGCCGATCATGCCGTTGACGAACACCCCCATCGCCGCGCCGCCGATCAGCAACGCCATCGGCGTCGTCAGTTGCGCATAGACGAACACCATGACGACGGCGCCCGCCTGGTAGAACAGGAACGTCGGCTTGCGGCCGAAGCGGTCGGCGGCGATGCCGAATAGCCAGATGCCGGCCGCCATGCCGAGAATCGTCGCGGCGGTCCACAGCCCCGATTTGGTCAGCGAATAGCCGAAGGTCTTCGACAGATAGCTAGGTAGCCAGATCATCAGCCCGTAATAGCCGAAGTTCTGTACCGAGCACAGGATCGTGACGCCGAGGCTCGCGCGCGTCGTGCGTCCATCGACGAACAGCAGTTTCAGCGGCAGCTTGCGCATGCCGCGCGCGACGCGTTGGTCGAAAAGCGCCGGCTCCTCGACGCGGCGCCGCACGAAGAACGACACGACCGCCGGCAGCAGCCCGAGCGCGAACATGCCGCGCCAGCCGATCACTGGCAGCAGCAGCGGCGTCAGCAACGCGGCCGCCAGCACGCCAAGCTGCCAGCCGAGCCCGACATACGACGACACCCGCGCCCGCTGCGACGCCGGCCACGCTTCGGCGACCAGCGTCATACCGATGCCGAATTCGCCGCCCAGCCCGATCCCGGCGACGGTCCGATAGATCAGCAGGTCCGTGTAGCCTTGCGCGAGCGCGCACAGGCCGGTGAACGCCGCGAAGATCAGGATCGTCCACGTCAGCATGCGCACGCGGCCGAAATAATCGCTGAGCACGCCGAAGAGCACGCCGCCCGCCACCGCACCGATGAGCGTCCATGTGACCAGCGCACCGGCCTGCGAGGAACTCAGATGCAGGTCGGCGGCGATCACCGGCAGCATGAAGCCGAGAATCAGCAGATCGAAGCCGTCCATCGCATAGCCCAGCACCGACGCAAGCAGCGCGCGGCCCGCATAGCCCGGTTGGACGGCGGAGCGGGTTTCGGTGGTGGAGGCGGAGGCGGGTGGAGCGGCGTTCATTGAAAGCATTCCGTAGGTCTGAAGGCGGCTGCGTGGGAAGCGTCCCGGGAAAGTCGCGTGAGTGTAAAGGCGGCCTCACCCGGTCACAAGACGATGCGCGCGCCAAAGCGCCCGCCGGCTGCGCCGCCGCGCACGACGGCCTCCTCGGTGCGACCCATTTCAGGTAAAATAGCGGCCCACGCGCGCAGCAAAAGCCGGTCTGTGCTCTTCCCCCGGCCGCGTATCCCGCCCAGCATGGCGCGGCATACCCCGCTTGCTGCGCCACCGGGCCCAGCGCCCGCTTCTCCCCCGCTCACTCCGAAGGATCCGCCCATGACAGGCTTCGATCGCCAGACGATCTCCGACACCACCGCCAAAATGCTGCTCGAAGTACAAGCAGTGCATTTCAACGCGGAGAAACCGTATATTTTCACGTCCGGCTGGGCGAGCCCGGTGTATATCGACTGCCGCAAGCTGATCTCGTATCCGCGTGTGCGCCGCGGCCTGATGGAAATGGCCGAAGCGACGATCCTGCGCGACGTCGGCTATGAGCAGATCGACGCGGTCGCCGGCGGCGAAACCGCGGGCATCCCGTTCGCAGCATGGCTGTCCGACCGCCTGATGGTGCCGATGCAGTACGTGCGCAAGAAGCCGAAGGGTTTCGGCCGCAACGCGCAGATCGAAGGTCTGCTGACCGAAGGCCAGCGCGTGTTGCTCGTCGAAGACCTGACGACCGACAGCCGCAGCAAGATCAACTTCATCAACGCGCTGCGCACCGCCGGCGCGACGGTGAACCACTGCTTCGTGCTGTTCCACTACAACATCTTCAAGGAAAGCGTGTCGGTGCTGAAAGACATCGACGTCGATCTGCACGCGCTCGCCACATGGTGGGACGTGCTGCGCGTCGCGAAGCAGAACAACTACTTCGACACGAAGACGATCGACGAAGTGGAAAAATTCCTGCACGCGCCGGCCGAGTGGTCCGCTGCACATGGCGGTGCGACGTCTACGCCGCAATAAAGCCATCGCGCTAAGGCAGTGACAATAAAAACGTAGCCGCTTTATGCGGATTGAATGAAAAAGCCGCCTGTTTCGCAACAGGCGGCTTTTTTATCGCCGATTGTTTATCGCTGATTACCCGGCGGACGAAACGAGGCCCGATATCAGGACTGGTTCGCGATGTCCTTACTCGAGTTCGACGAAAGATTCAGCAAACCATTGCTCTGCGCATACTGGAATAGTTGGGAGTCGCGATCGATTCCGAGCTTGCGCATGGCCGCGTTTTTTTGTGTGCTGATCGTCTTGATGCTGCGATTCAAACGCTCCGATATTTCCTTGATCGTCATACCCGATACGAACAGGCGCACGACTTCGAGTTCGCGCCGCGACAGCTTCGAGTCGTCGCGCTTGCCGGCTGAATTGACCCGCAACCCATCGAGCACCGCCTTCACCGACGGACTCATATAGGTCATGCGACGGCCCACGTGTTGTACCGCAAGCGCAATATGGCTGAGATCGTCCGATTTGTTCACGACCGACGTCACGCCAAGTTCCTTGAGCCGTTTGAGCAATGCGGCGTTCTCGAGCATGGTGAGCACGACGATCGGCAGATTCGGGAAATTGCGGCGCAAATAGTCGATGAGTTGCAAGCCGTCGCCGTACTGACCGCCCGGCATGGCCAGGTCGGTGACGAGCACGTCGCATTCGGTGGATTGCAACATTTTGATAAGTTCAGTCGACTGCCTTGCGCGCCCAACGACTTGCATACCGGGAAATTTGAGCAGCGCATTTTCAGCGCCAAACAGAATAACCGGATGATCGTCTGCCACCACGACCCTGAGTGAAACTTGCATCGTCCTCCTCTGGACGGATAAACCGGTCTCCACAACTTCTAACACTGCTTTTGACGCTCGCTATTTAAACGAGTCAAATGCAGTAAGGGTCGCGCGACAACCCCCTTACTATAGCTGATTTCCTGTCTGCGAATTCCGCGGCACGCGAACATATTGCGTCGCAGAGCTAATCAGCGCTGATGTTAGACTTGATTCGACCTTGGGGCACAATTCAGCACAACGACAGTCGCGAGGACCCGCGCCTCGCGCCCTTACAGGAGAACCGGCATATGCGCATGCGTTGCCTGGTTGTTTCGCTGGCTTCATCTTGGCGGCATCGATCGCTCGCCGTCGGCGCGATGCTTGCGCTATTCGCAGCGCATAGTGCCGGTGCGCGGGCCGACGAGCCGTTCACGCTGACGAGCGCGAGCGTGCGCGCGGGCGGCACCGTGCAGAATGCGCAGGTGTTCGACCGGAACGACTGCAAGGGCGGCAACCGTTCACCGCAGCTCTCATGGCGCGACGCGCCGGCCGGTACGCGCGGCTTCGCGATCACGATGTTCGACGAGGACGCGCCGGGGCGCGGCTGGTGGCACTGGGCGGTCGCGGGCATCCCCGCCACGGTCGACAGCCTGCCCGAGAATGCGAGCTCGTCCGGTTTCCTGCGCAAGCTCGGCGCGGTCGAAGCGCGCAACGACTTCGATACCGACGGCTATGGCGGCCCGTGCCCGCCGCCCGGCAAACCGCATCGCTATATCATCACCGTGTACGCGCTGAACTCGGCCGATCTGCGTCTCGCGCAAGGACGTCCCGCGTTGATGTTCGATCACGAGATCGGCACGGCCGCGATCGGCAGCGCGCGGCTCGAGGTCAATTACGGGCGCTAGTGGCGGCCGTCGCGGTCGTGATGGGGCGCCGCCGCGCCGCATCGCCTGGCTTGCACCGTTCGCCTTCCCGATCGCTTTGCTGGAGCACTTCATGTCGAAGATCGTCATCGTTTATCACAGCGGCTACGGCCACACGAAGAAGGTCGCCGAAGCCGTGCTCGCGGGCGCGCTGGAAGCCGGTGCGCAGGCGAAGATGATGCCGGTCGGCGACCTCGACGACGCCTCGTGGGACGAACTCGCCGCCGCCGACGCGCTGATCTTCGGCGCGCCGACCTACATGGGCGGCCCGTCGGCCGACTTCAAGAAGTTCGCCGACGCCAGTTCGAAACCGTGGTTCGCGCAAGCGTGGAAAGACAAGATCGCAGCCGGCTTCACGAACTCGGCGACGATGAACGGCGACAAGTTCTCGACCATTCAGTACTTCGTCACACTGGCGATGCAGCACAGCATGATCTGGGCCGGCACCGGCATGATGCCGTCGAACACGAAGGCCGCGACGCGCAACGATCTGAACTTCGTCGGCGGCTTTACCGGACTGCTTACGCAATCGGCGGCCGATGCGTCGCCCGACGAAGCGCCGCCGCCGGGCGATCTGGAAACCGCGCGCCTGTTCGGCGCACGCATTGCGGGCGTCACCGCGCGCTGGATCGCGCCGCGCGGGTAGCGGCGCGCGGGTAGCGGCGCGCGGCTAATGGCTGAACGGCGCCGAAACGACGTCGCGGCTCATCGGCGGTTCATCTTCGGTCATCAGCCCGCATTTGCCGCGCAACGGGTCACGCCAACGTCACGTTGTGCGCGCATCGTCGTTTTTTCGCGCTGCACCGCACGGTCGCGGCGATGACGTCTTAAAATAACGTTCCGGCGCGGCGTCGCGCCCCGTTTCCAGCGAGTGAGATCGAGATGAGCACGAAAGTTTTTGTCGACGGACAGGAAGGCACGACCGGCCTGAAAATTTTTGAATACCTGTCGCAGCGCGCCGACGTCGAAATCCTGCGTATCGAAGAAGCGAAGCGCAAGGACCTGGACGAGCGCCGTCGTCTCATCAACGCGTCGGACGTCACGTTCCTGTGTCTGCCCGACGTCGCCTCGCGCGAGTCGGCCTCGCTCGTCGAGAACGACCGCACGGTGCTGATCGACGCGAGCACCGCGTTCCGCACCTCGCCCGACTGGGCCTACGGCCTGCCCGAGCTGGCTCGCTCGCAGCGCGAGCGCCTGCGCACCGCCAAACGCATCGCCGTGCCGGGCTGCCACGCCTCGGCGTTCGTGCTCGCGATGCGCCCGCTCGTCGAAGGCGGCGTCGTCGCGCCCGAGTTCGCCGCGCACGCCTATTCGATCACTGGCTACAGCGGCGGCGGCAAGAAGATGATTGCCGACTACGAAGCCGGCGGCAACGACAGACTCAAGAGCCCGCGCCCGTACGCGCTCGGCCTCACGCACAAGCACCTGCCGGAAATGGCCACGCATACGGGCCTGAAGTCGGCGCCGATTTTCACGCCGATCGTCGGCGACTTCTACAAGGGCCTCGCGGTCACCACGTACTTCTCGCCGGGCCAGCTCGCGAAGAAGACGACGCCGCAGGACGTGCAGGCTCAGTTCGCCGAATACTACGCGGGCGAAGCGTTCGTGCACGTCGCGCCGTTCAACGCCGACGCGAGTCTCGACAACGGCTTCTTCGACGTGCAGGCGAACAACGACACCAACCGCGTCGACCTGTTCGTGTTCGGCAACGAAGAGCGCTTCGTGACCGTCGCGCGGCTGGACAATCTCGGTAAGGGCGCGTCGGGTGCGGCGATCCAGTGCATGAATCTCGCGATCGGCGCGGCCGAAGGCACCGGTTTGAAACGCTAGGCGAGTCGACCCGCATCCGCGGTGCTACGAAAAAAGCCGGTCTTTTCAGACCGGCTTTTTTTGTTTTAAAGCCCGCTCATTGCATTGCACTGCATTGTTTTCCGCCAGCAGCATGTCGCACGGCATAACTCGCGGTCTGGCCATGGCTATTGCCACAGCACCTTTTCTTATCGCTTGCGGCGGCGGCAAAGCCGACAATCCGGGCCCCGTCACACCGGCGCAATGCGCGGGCGCGAGTTGCGGTACGCAAGGTGCGCCGACGCCCAGCGCTGGCACCGCGACGCTGTGCCCCGACACCGCGGACCTCGTCAAAAGCACTTACCTCGGCGGCGCCGGCAGCGGCGAAATCGTTCAGTTGAATATCGACGCGACCGCGATGACCTACACGCTGAAGTGGCTCGAGTCGCCGATTCCGCTCACCAGCGCGAGCGTCTCCGTCACACGCAGGGGCACGCAGATCACGGGCGCGGTGATTCACCCGCCCACTGGCATGCTGCCGACCGCCGAGCAGACACGCTGCGCGTTCATCCTCGGCGCGGGCACCGGCACCGCGTCGGACGGCACGACCTACGCGACGCCCGACTTCGTCGACAACCCGAACCCGCCGATGATCCTGATCGGCAAGGGCGTCGCGGGCGGCGGGATTCCGGGCGCGGCGATCCAGTATGCAGGCATCACGCTGCTGCCCGGCGTTCCCGCCATCGGCGCGGTCAACAAGCGGCACTTCGACTTCTATCCGTTCCTCGGCTTCGCGAGCACGACGACCGACATCACGAAGCTTGCCGGCACCTACAACGCTGCTGTACCACCTGTCGCCGACCGCGAACTACGAAACCGTCGCTACGAACGCCGTCGAAACCTTCGACGCGATGTTGACGGCAGAATTCATCGCCGTGGCAGGCCCAACGGTCCGCTTCAGATCGCCTCATGCATTGGCTTCGGCCGCTGGCCTGGCTCCGGTCCTGAAGCAATCGGGCAAATCCAGCTGGCTCAAACGACCTCAAAAGGGCGACAAGCGTCTCAAGCGGATCTTCTATCAGTCCGCGTTCGCATCGATGCGCTGTCCCGAGAGCGCCGCGTTCTACGCACGCAAACGCAAAGAGGGGAAGCGACATCATCAGATCATCATTGCTCTGGCCAGACGACGCGTGAATGTGCTATGGGCCATAGGGCGGTATGAATTCGAAAATCATTTCGGTGCTCGCTCTGTGCGCACCGTTGCTGGGCGCGTGCGGCGGCGGCAGCAGCAGTAACGGCGACGGACCGATGACCGAAACGCGGCTGTGCCCTGCGTCGCTCGACTACGGCACGGTCTTCACCGGTGGCGGCGGAGACGGTGAACTCGTCAAACTGCAGCTCGATACGACGAAGATGACGTGGCAGATCAGCTACATCCAGTCCCGATTCCCGCCACCACCGGCACCGTCGCCCCGACGCGCGCGGGCCAGGTCGCGGGCGGCTCCCTGCCCCCGGAAAAGCGGCTACCGACCAACAAGCTGAACCAGTGCGCGTTCCGTCTGAACGGCGCGAGCCTCGATGCGAGCCGGCCGGCGCGGATTTTCGTGGGCGAAGGCGTCGTCGTCGTGGGCGCCGGTGTTCAACGCGGGCCTTGCGTACAACATCACCGAGCACTGGGGGCTCGTTGCGTCGGTCACGTATATCCCGCTGAAGACGACGTCGTCGGTCATCATCAAGGCGGCCGATGGGACGGAGCTTGGCGTGTCGAAGGCGGATCTGCGCGCAAACCCGATCATTTCCTTCCTGGCCGTGTCGTATAAGTTCTGAATTTGATTTTCCGCGATCGCGGCGCCGCTTTGGGCGCGCGGCGAATTCCGGGCAAAAAAAAGCCCACCTAAGTTGGCGGGCTGAATCCATATCAGAGGAGACATGGAGGAGACAAGACGAACTATAGCAGACCGCTTGGTGCGTTGCAACATGCAAATTAGGGTTGACCCTCAATGTTGCAGACATACAACGGTCACATGGGTACGGCTCAGTTTGCCCTTGTCTGCCGACACGTGCGGTGCTTAGTGCCTCACCAGCGCCATCATCGCGCCGAAACCGACGAACACACCGCCCGTCAGCCGGTTGAACATCCGCGCGACGCTGCGGCTCTTCAACCTGGCGCCGATGCGCGTGCCAAAACCCGCATACACCAGATACCAGCTGACCTCGATCGACGCGAACGTCGCGAGCAGCACGCCGAACTGCGGCAACTTCGGCTGGGTTGCATCGATGAATTGCGGCAGTAGCGCGGCCGCGAACAGGATCGCCTTCGGATTGCTGCTCGCGACCAGAAAGCCGTTGCGAAATAGCGCGAAGCGCGAGCGCGCGGGCCGGGCTGTCAGGTCGTCGACGTTGTGCGCGGCGGTTTCGTCGGCCGGCGCGCGCCATGCCTTGATGCCCAGATATACGAGGTAGGCCGCGCCGATCATGCGCAGTGCGTTGAACATGGTCGGCCATGCCGCCAGAAACACGCCGAGCCCCGCCGCCGATACCGCCAGCATCAGCACCAGCGCCGACAGACAACCGGCCATCGTCGCGCTCGCGCGACGCAGGCCGTGCTGGGCGCCGTGCGTCATCACGAGCAGCATGTTGGGACCGGGAATCGCGGAAACCACGAAAACAGTGGCGGCGAACAGCCACCAGGTATGCAGAGTCATCGAAATCGGGTGTAGGGGGATCGGGCGGCTATTATGCCTTGCCGCCCAGCGCGACTCATGCGGCCACGCTGCGTCGATCGCTCGCGTCCGGCGATCGACAGCGCCGTCAGCGGCCGGCCCGGCGCGTCGCGACCTGACCCAGCACCGCGAAATCCTTCTCGCCGTCGCCGTGCGCGATCGCCTCGATCAGGCTGTCGCGAACCACGCTCGCGACCGGCATCGGCGTTGTCACCGCATCGGCGGCGGCGAGCGCGAGGCGCACGTCCTTCAGTCCCAGACGCGCCTTGAACAGCGCCGGCTCGAAGCGCTGCTCGGCGATCAGCTTGCCGTAGCCCGAGTACACCGGTCCCGGAAACAGGCCGCTCGTGATCACGTCGAGGAAGTCCTGCATCGCGAGGCCGTGGCCCGTCACGAGCGCGGCCGCTTCGCCGAGCGTCTCGATCGCCGCGCCGAGCATGAAGTTCGCGGCCAGCTTCATCACGTTCGCCTGCTGCGGCAGCGAGCCGATGCGCCAGGTCTTCTGGCCGAGTGCGTCGAAAATCGGCTGGATCCGGTCGATCGATTCGGCCGGCCCGCCCGCGACGATCGTCAGCTTGCCCGCGGCCGCGACGTCGGGCCGCCCGAGCACCGGTGCGGCGACGTAATGCACGCCGCGCGACGCGTGCGCGGTCGCCAGTTCCTCGGCGAGAGCCACGGAAATCGTCGCCATGTTCGCGTGGATCAGCCCGCGCGGCGCATGTTCGAGCAACGACGCGGTGATGACTTCGCGCAGCGCGGCATCGTCGGCGAGCATCGAGAACACGGCGTCGCCCGCAAACGCTTCAGCCGGCGTCGCGACGACTTGCGCGCCCAGCCCGGCCAGCGGCTGGGCCTTTTCCGGTGAGCGGTTCCACACGCGCACCTGGTGCCCGGCTTTCAGAATGTTTGCAACCATCGCGGCGCCCATCTCGCCGAGACCGATAAAACCGATGTCCATCTATCGCTCCGTCTTCTAAAGAACCCGAAGTAGAGCACACTCATGCGACAAGCGCAGGACAACGCGCAACCCGAGCGGTGCGATACTGCAGGCATGGTCACCGCGACATTCCGCTTCTACGAGGAGCTGAACGACTTCATCGCCCGGCCGCTGCGCCGGCGCGCGTTCACCTGCGTCTGCGCGCGCGGCGCAACGACCAAGCACATGATCGAAGTGCTCGGTGTGCCGCATACCGAGGTCGAGCTGATACTGGTAAACGGCGACTCGGTCGGTTTCGATCATCCGCTCGCCGACGGCGACCGCGTCGCGGTCTATCCGAAATTCGAGGCGCTCGACATCCAGCCGCTGCTGCGCGTGCGCGAGCGGCCGTTGCGCGTGATGCGCTTCATCGCCGATGCGCATCTCGGCGGCCTGGCGCCGCTTCTGCGGCTTGCGGGCTTCGATACGCTGTACGACAACCACTTTCCCGACGCCGATATCGAGGCGCTCGCCGCCGCGCAGCAGCGCATCGTGCTGACGCGCGACCGCGAGCTGCTCAAACGCCGCAACATCACGCATGGCTGCTACGTGCGCGCGCTGCGGCCGCGCGAGCAGTTGCGCGAAGTGTTCGAGCGGCTCGACCTCGCGCGCAGCGCGCAACCGTTTCGGCTATGCCTCGTATGCAACGCGCCGCTGCGACGCATCGCACGCGAGGAAGCCGGCCTGCGCGTGCCGCGCGGCGTGCTGCAGCGGCACAGCCGCTTCGTGACCTGCGATGTATGCCGACGCGTGTTCTGGGAAGGCACGCATTGGCAGAGGATGCGCGCGTTGATGGACAGCGTCTCCGCCGGCGCACCGGACCGTGTCGGCTGACGCCCCGCGCTTGCGTACAATGCGGGTTGATCTATTTGGCAGAGGCCTTTCCGATGATGAAAAAAACCGACCTTGAAAAGAACAAGGCGCTGAAACTGGGCAACGCGATGAAACAGGCAACCGCTAACCGCGGCGGCAAGAACGCGGCGACCGAGCCGAAGATCGACCGGCGCGAGCAGCGCAAGCTCGATCAGGCGCAAGGCCTCGTCCCGTTTGCGTGCAAGCTCAACGGCGAGCTGGTGGAGGAGCTGAAAACGCGCGCCGCCAGTCATCCGGACGGCCTGAACGGGCTGCTGGATGAAGTGATCCGGCGCGGACTCGCGGGCTGATCTTCCCGCGCGCAAAATGCGCCGCAAAAGCAAAAAGGCCAGAGCGCGAGCTCTGGCCTTTTTGCTGGCAACGCATCTGCCGCCACCGGCTGCACCGACCGGCAAACGGTGCGGCGCAGCGCTATGTCGCGCCCGACGAGCGCGCGTTGGCTTAGTTCTGCACGCCCTTGTCGTTCGTGCCTGCTGCCGAAGCTGCGGCGGAAACGTGTGCCTTCTTGCCGTGGGTCTTCAACTGCTTGACGTGGTGCTTCTTCGGTGCGCTTGCTGCTTCCATAGCAGCGGCATCCGATGCCTGCGCGAAAGCCTGAACGGAAACGAGTGCGATCGAAGCGGCTGCGAGCGAGACGATAACTTTTTTCATGTGTTGATCCCCAAACCAGACGACTGAGTCAATGTGAATGAATACAGCTGCACGGTAGAGCGGCTGGACTTCGAGGTGCCTTGTGCTCCCCGCGGGAGAGTATTACCCAGGCGTAGGCGGTTTGTCATGCGCAAAACTCGATATGTATTTTCCGGGAGACAGCCTGCTTTCAGCCTGCTTTCATCTACCTGCAAGCCGCAGCGGAGACCCTACCAGGTCCCCGTGAAGCCGCCGCCCGCGCGCCTCGCCGACCGCTTCGCGGCGCTCAAACCAGGTTTCGCAGCAGGCTCGCGGTCTCCTGCAGCGCCGGCAAAACGCGGTGCAGCGCGGCGTTCGCCGACTCCTCGCCGATCGGCATGCTGACGCTGATCGCCGCGACCACCGTACCGTGCCGGTCGCGCAGCGGGACCGCGACGCCGCGCACACCAATCTCGAGCTGCTGGTCGGTGACCACGTAGCCGTTGCGGCGGATTTCGCCAAGCACTTCTCTGAGCCGTTCGACGGTCGAATAGGTGTACGGCGTGAAAACCTTGATCGGATACGACGCGAGCCACGGGTCGATGCTGTCGGGCGGCTGGAACGCGAGCAGCACGAGCCCCGCCGACGATAACGGCGCCGGCGCGCGCGAGCCGGTCACGAAGCCGACCGCCATCGCCCGATTCACGCCGTTGCGCGCGACGTAGACGACGTCGTGTTCGTCGAGGATCGCGACCAGCGCGGTTTCCTGCACGGTCGCGGTGATCCGCTGCAGGAACGGTTGCACCGTGCGCGGCAGCCGCGCCGAATCGAGGTAAGACTGGCCGAGCCGCAGCACGCGCGGCGCGAGCCAGAACAGCTTGCCGTCTGTGTCGACGTAGCCGAGCTCGCGCAGCGTCAGCAAATAGCGGCGCGCAGCCGTGCGCGACAGGCCGGCGCGCGCGGCGACCATCGTTGGCGTCATGCGCGCGTGCTCTTCGTCGAATGCTTCGATGATCGCGAGCGCCTTCGCGGCGCCCGCGATCCAGTCCTTGTCGTCCATGTCGTTTGCTCGTGGAAGGAGCGGGGGATCGCGGTCCGGTCCGCAAGTCGCTTGATCACCGCGATCCGCAGGCCGGCGACCGCACGGCCGTTGCGCGATTATCGCGCGACTTGCGGGCTTTGCCTGCCCGGCGCGCGACGCCCGCGTATCATGTGAGCGATTCCTTACCGGCTGAGCACCGCGTGGCGCGCCTGCGCGGCTTCCCAGCGCGATCCCAAGACAAATCAGAAGAAATCTTGAATCCCGATACCCGCCAACACCTGCGCGCGAACGTGCTGATGCTGATCGCGGCGATGATCTGGGGCTCCGCGTTCGTCGCACAGCGACTGAGCCTCGATACGATCGGCCCGTTCCTGTTTACCGGCTTGCGCTTTCTGCTCGGCGCGCTCGTCGTGCTGACGATGATCGTCTGCGTGCGCCGCGCGGCGCTCGCCGAGCTGACGAAGCGCGCGCCCGGCGGAGCCCGCGAACTGCTTGGCGCGGGCGGGCTGCTCGGCGTCGTGCTGGCCGTGTCGATCTCGCTGCAGCAGATCGGCCTGTATGTGGTGATCGTGCCGCTGCTCGGCGTGCTGTTGCGCCACCGGACTGGCCTCCGTACGTGGCTTGGCGCGCTACTGGCGGCCGTTGGCATGTACTTCCTGAGCGTCGACGAGCACTTTTCGATGCTGTACGGCGACTGGTATCAGCTCGCCGGGGCGCTGGTGATTTCCGCGCAGATGATGCTGGTCGGCCGCTTCGCGGCGCGCCACGACACGCTGATGCTCGCACTCGCGCAGTTCGTGACCTGTGGGCTCGTGTGTCTGTCGATCGGCCTTGCCATTGAACCCGTTAGCGCCGCGGTAATTGCGCGAGCCGCGCCGACGATCGCGTACGGCGGTGCGTTATCGGTGGGCGTCGCGTATACGATCCAGGTGGTCGCGCAGCGCTACGCGGCGCCCTCGCATGCGGCGGTGATTTTCAGCATGGAAGGCGTGTTCGCGGCGTTTGCGGGCTGGCTCGTCCTCGGCGAAACGCTGACGACTCGCGCGTTGTTCGGCTCTGCGCTGATGCTCGCGGGATTGATCGTGTGTCAGATACTGCCGGGCTGGAAACGCGCCCGGCAGCGTGCGCCGCAGGTGATGTGATTTACAGCGTTATAAAACGATTCGACGCCAACGCTCGGTGCGCGATGCGCGCCGACAGGCGTCTTGCCCCTTCGCCCAACTATGCCGCGCGCGGATGAGCGAATAGGCTCGGCGTATCGGCGGTTGGCGGAAACACGCACCAGCAGCCGTCGTCGTGGCGAAAGAAGAACAGACCCCGCCCGCCCTGTTCCGACGACGTCTCCACCCTCACATAGCGCCGCCCGCCCGCGCGCGTGCGGCTGAACTCCGTCACGTGAACCGGCTCGGCCGGCGATGGCGAAAGCCACTTCTCGACCAGAAACCGCAACGACTGTTCGCTCGCGGCTCTCATGATCTGCTCCGGAACAGCCTGTCGCGCTGCGCATCGCGCGCGGACTCGGGACTGTCGTCGCGAGCGGCGTCGCCGTTCTCGGCGGCTGCCAGCGCCATCATCCGACTCGTCGCGACCGCACGCAACGAGCTGCAATGGGCCGCATGTCGAAGGTCCGACAGAAGACGGACTAGCTGTCGTGCTGATCTGCGTCTCATACATCCCCCGCACTGCACCAGAAACCTCACAAAGCACTTTAACTCTATGCCGGATTGTTCGTTGGGCAAATGATTTTGACTAAATAGCAACAGTCGCGCTTGCAATAAGAAGGCGCGCAATCTTCGTGCCGCGTTATCAATGTGCGCGTTCGGTGGGCGGAAATCTGTGCGTTGGCGAGCGCTTCGCTTCGCGCGAAGCGTCGATGCAGGAGCAACGGGAAGTGTCGGTCGGAGACTTGTTATCCACAGCGACCTCTGAATAACTTCGGGATAGCGCGGCGAACAGCCTGTGCGCGAAATCTTGATAAAGATCAGGGTCGGCTAACGGTGTTCGAACTTATCCCAGTTATGTAGTTTTTCTACCGACGTGTTCCGCAAGGTTATAGGTTTCGCATGATGTTGAAGCGGCGCGACATTTGCGACTTATCCACAGAATCGGTTAACCCTTGTTAACTACTACTACGTATGTATACGTATCAAGTAAACACCATAAGGTGAATGTCGCTGCGCGCCTGAATCAGAGGCTGATCGGACCTTGATCAGCCTCGATCCGAAAGCCGCTGCGCCGCTGTCACGGCACCAGAGGCGCCGTGCCGCTCGCGGGTTCGATCGCTGCAGCCTGGCCAATCGGGTCGGCGGGCTGGACCGGCGAGGATGTCGACGGTGTCGTCAACGGAACCGGTGCGGGCGCGGTTAACTGCACTGGCGTGGGCGCTGACTGGACCGCCTGAGCCACAGCTGGTGGCGTCACGGCGACAGGCTTGTCGGTCGTCGGTTGGGCGAGCGCTGGTGACGTCGTCTGAACCGGCACGGTCGGCGTCGCTCGAACTGCAGCGGAGGTGGTCGCCGCTACCGGCTCGGGCACCGGTTCAGGGATCGTCAGTTGAAGCGGCGCTGCTACCGGCATCGGCAGCGTCCGCGTCTCGATCGGGCTGCTCGTCACCGGCTGCGTGCGCACGACCGTCTGCAAGTAATGATCGACGAGACCGAAAAAGCGGTCATAGAACTTGCCCGACGGAATCGTCTCGCTCGAGATCTTCACCATCGCGTCGCTATTGGAGCGAATCGGCAGCGACAGCGAACCGAGCACGCTGAGCCCGACGCTCGCCGACGTATCGCTCTTCTTCAACGCGAAGCCGTTCTGCACCGCGTTCACATACACGATGCTGGTATCGGCCGCCTCTTCGCCGGGCGTGCACACGACGTGAAATTCGACGACCACGTGCGAATCGCCGGTCGGCTGAAAATTCTTCGTGCCGTCGACGGTATCGGGACGCGACATCGTCGTCAGATAGCCTTGGCTCAGCAATGCGCGGCGCGCGGCTTCGCAGCTATCGCCCGTACTCGAATTAAAATTGCGCGCGTACGGGCTTGCGCCGGTTTCGAATAGTTCCTCAGTGAATTTGGGTTGCGGCGTGCTGCTGCATGCCGTGAGCGCGACCAGCCCGAACAGGGCCGCGGCGGTGGTGCGGGAAAAGGGGTTCTGCATGATCAGTTGCGAGAAGCGCTTCGTGAGCGCGAATGGAAATGCATTGTAGAGCGGGCAGCGTCACGTGCGTAAAAAGCGTGCAAGGTACAGCCCGGACCCTATTGCAGCGGGTAACACCACGTCAACTTGAAGCACGCTGCCGCGCTCTCGCAGTGCATGCGGGCGAAAATGCGAAAGAAATCGCGCGTGCGTGCCTAGTTCGACGTCGTGCGCGTCGAGCCAATCGTCGCGGCCGAAGTCGACCCAGAGGTCGCGGCCGACGATGCCCCGGCTGCCCCGCTCGCGGCGGGTGCCGCGGATGCAATGAGCACCGCCGGCACGCTGAACGCGTCGGCCCACGGATTCGCGCTGGCGCAACGATCCGCCTCGCACGACGCGGCCCCCCCAACGGCCCCGGAAGCGCCGTCAGCGGGTGTCGCAACCGCCGCGAAATCCTCCACGCGCAGATTCACCTTCTGCGCATAGGCCTTCGAGCCGCCATAGCTCTTGAGCGCGGTATTCAGATCGCCGTTCGCCGAGCGCATGTAGCCGTACAGAATCGCCGAGCCCGCTTCGATGTTCGCACCCGGCTCGGTCAGATCCTTCACGTTGCGCAGCAGGCCGCGGTGCGCCTGCGGCACGACCTGCATCAGCCCCGTCGCGCCATTGGCGCCGCGGGCTTTTTCCTTGAAGCGGGATTCGATCGAGATGATGGCGAGCAGCAGCGCCGGAGGAAGGGAGTATTTGTTGGCGGCGGATTGCACCGCGTCGGAGATCTTTTGAGCCTTTTCTTTGCCCACACCGAACTTCTGCGTCAGGTACGCCGATATTCGGTCGGTGTTCTCGTCGGCCGCCGCGGTTTGCGCGAGGCCGAGCGAAAGCACGATCAGGCAAAGTAACCGGCTCATAGTGGACGTCGGAGGAAGCAAAGATCCGCGCATTATAGCGCCGCGGCGTCGGGCGGCGCCTTTCCTCGGCAATTTTTGTCTTTTAAATCAAGGGTGACCGGAACTCGCCCCGCTTTCCGATGCGTTCATTTGACCGCTTTTAACTTCAGGTCATAGCCGTCGCTCAGCGTCGCGAGGAACGCGGCGACGTCGTCGATATCACGCTCGGACCAGACCGGACGCTCGCCCGTTTTGTGCGTCAGCGGCTCGTCGGTCGTATCGACGTTCACGCGCAGTGCGACCGGCAGATCGTTGAATTTGTCGACTTTGCCGTGCGCATCCCTTGGATACCACTTGTCCGGGTTCGTGTCGCGTTGCACGTAGAAACGCAACGCCTCTTTCAGCGTGTGGAAGCGACCGTTGTGAAAAAACACTTGACGCGTCGCGGTATTGCGCAGCGATACCGACTTGAACAGTCCGCAGTTCAGCTTGTCGCTCTGATCCGTACGCAATGGTCCGCACAGGCCCATGTCGAAATACTTCGGATCGGCGTTGACCTTCAGTTCAGCGTTGCGCGGCACGCCAAGCGCCTGAAAGTTGTAGTCGGTGAAAAGCGGATGAGCGCCGTTCACGCCCGACTGGTCGATATGACAGGATGCGCAATTGCCGCCGGCGGGGTCGTCGAACAGTTTTTTGCCGCGCAACTCTTGTGCAGTTAGTTGCACTTTCCCGTCCAGGTAGTAGTCGAACTTGCTCGTGTACGGATGAAAACTCGGGTCTTCGAGCTCGAAGCGCTCGATCGCGTACATCGCCTGGGTGAACGCCTTGGTCGGATCGGCAAAAATGTTCTGGCCGAATACTTCCTTGAAGCGCGCAGCGTAGGGCGCGCGCTGCATCTTCGCGAGCAATGCGGCCGGATCCTTGTTGGCCATCTCGTTCGGATTGAACAGCGGGAAGTTCGCCTGATCGTGCAGATAGTTGAAGCGTCCGTCCCAGCCGAAGCCGCCGACCGGCGCGTTGTCCGTTTCGCTGAGCCGCTCGGACAGGCTCGCCGCCTGCGCATGCGTCCAGATCGGCGTACGGTTCAGCACGTAGCGCAGGCTCGGCACCGCGCGCGTGCCCTGCTGATGCAAGTCCGCGCCGCCCAGTTGCGCGGCGAGACCGTTGGGCGGCCCGTACGCGTGCTCGGGACTGTGACAGCTCGCGCACGACATCTTGCCCGAGGCCGACAGCGCCGGATCGAAGAACATCAGTTTGCCGAGCGCGGCGGCGTCGCTATAGACGGGCTTCGCATCGGCGGATGCCGGTGTCGCATTCGACGCAACAGCGGGCGCCGCACCGGCGCCCCCCAGTAACGCGCCGCCCATCAGGGCGGCGAGCGCTATCCGACGCGCGCTCGCGCGCGCCGTGAATCGCATGACAGAAGACAGCATCGAGTCTTTTACAGGTTCGTGAAGATGTCGCTGCCGAACCCCACCAGACCGGCCTGTGCCGCATAACCAAGGTGGTCGAGCTGGAAGATGTCCTCGATGCTCTTCAGCATCGAATAGTGGTTGTACGGCACCGTGGACACCGTACCCGGGCTTGATGAACTTCGAGATCATCACAGCGCCGGTCTGGTCGCCGCCGTAGCTCGACTTGGTCAGGTTGATCGTGATGCCGTTATAGGCGAGCGACGAAGTCTCCGGGAACGACGGCAGGTTCGGGCCGGGTTGCTGGCTACAGCAGGTCGTGCCCGCAAATACCAGATCCTCGCCCGACGCGGACTGCGTGACCGTCGCGTAGCTGCTTTCGTCGAAGTTGATGATCAGCAGGCCATCCTTCTGGAACGCCGGCGATGCGGTGATGATCGGCACCCACTTCTGCAGGAACGTGTTCGCGCTCGTCAGGCCGCCCGGCTGGCCGTTCACGCAAGGTGCGTCGTGGCCGTCGTCGCACAGGTTCGGCGTGATCAGGTTGAAGTTCGCCGTGGTCGAGACCGATTGCAGATCGTTCTGCAGGTTATTCAGATTGACGACGTGCTGTCCGCAGTCCGGCGAATCGATGATCGAGTGGAAGTACATGAACGGATTGTGGCGCGTCGCATACTGGTCGCCGAGCGGCACGGCCGCGCTCGGCGCTTCGGCCGACTGCGTGAGGTCCGTCGTGTTCAGCGTCGGATGGCCGCAGGTGGCCGCTTCGCGCGACGGATCGTTGCCCATGTCGCCTTCATAGCCCTTCCACGTATAGCCCGCTGCCTTCAGCTGGTCCGGCAACGTCTTCACGCTCGCCGGATACACGCAGCCCGAGCCGATCGCCTGGCCATCGGACGTCATGCCGGTCAGCTTGAAGTCCTGATAGGTCATGCAGTCGTTGTCGGTCTCGTTGGTCGGCGACTGGCCGCTGATCATCGAGATGTAGTTGTCGAGACTCACGTGGCCCGTGCCGTAGTACTGCTGCACGAGCGCGCCTTGCGATGCCAGTGTTTGCGCGAGATACGGCGCTTTGGTGTTGGCGCCGAACGTGGTCGCGTAGTTTTCGTTTTCGAGCGTGATCACGAAGACGTGGCGAATCTGCTGCTGTCCGGTCAGTTGCAGCCCGCCGGACGAAGAAGACGAGCCGCAGGCGGCCACGATCAAAGCGATTAAAGCCGCGCAAGCGGCCATGATGAGTGCGCGTAGCCCAATGCGGTGTGACATGTTCGTTGCCCTCTGTTGCTGTCTCTTTGTTGCCCTGTCGGGAATGCGGTTTTATTTGCGGGCAGACTTTATGGAGCGCCTATGACATTGACGTGAAAGTTGACGTTCGTTCACCGATAAAACCATTGGCGAACCAGCGGGTTGCCGACTCGATTCACGCTTCGCGCCGATTTGAGACAATGCGCGTCGGCCGCGCGCATCCATCGTTGCGCGCCGCCTCAACGAACAACCGATGTTTTCAGCTATGAGCAAGACCGCGTTTATTCCCAGCGTCCCCGGCACGTCGGAGGACGACTTCGAGATTTCGGCGAGCGCGAAAATGGCCGGCTACCGGCGCTTTTTCGGCGTATTGAAGGTGCTGCGCACGACCGACGGCCGCGTGCTGTTTCCATTCGATGGCGCGCCCGAACTGGGCCCACACGCGAGCCGACTCGAAGCGCTCGCGGCCGCGCAGGTGTATGGCGAACACATCGTCGCGAGCGATCTGGCGCGGCCGGAGTTGTAGGATTCGTCGATCACCCGGCGATAAGCCGATAGGCGAAAAAATGCGGGTGGGTTAGCGCACGCGTACCCGGTTTGCCGCGCCGGCCCCCGCACGCGCGGCGAGCACACCTCCGAGCACGCCGCCGACATGGCTCTGCCACGACACATCCGGATAGATCGGCAGTACGCCGAACAGCAGGCTCAGACCGTAGCTGCTGACGACGACCAGGGCCACGAGGATCGACACGAGATTGCGCGTGTAGTAGCCGCGGGCGACCAGGTAGCCCGCATAGCCGAACACCAGCCCGCTCGCGCCGATATGCACCGAATACGGCGCGCCGAATAGCCACGCGCAAAGACCGGCGCCGAGCATCGCGCCGATGGTCGCGCGCCAGAAGCCGGCGATGTTCGGCCACGTACACAGCCAGCCGAGTACGACGAGCCCGCTCGTGTTGGCGGCGATGTGTCCGACGCTCGCATGCAGCCACGGCGCGAACAGGATGCCCTGCAAGCCGTCGAGCGAACGCGGCACGACGCCGTGTTCGTTCAGATGCAGGAACGGCAACGCAACCGACAGAAAGAACACCGCCCACATCGAAGCGACGAACAGCGCGATTAGCACGACGCGTGACTTCAGCTTTTCGGTTAGCGTGTTGGGAGGTGAGGTCTTCATGATGACGAGGCCACATGGGATGTCGACAGAGGGTAGTCGATGTGGCGTCGTCACGTCGAGGCATCGTGGCAAGACAGATGCCGATCGTGTTTCGTCCGCCGGACCGCATGGCGGCGCGGCTGATTGCATGAGCTTGCGGCCCGGTTTGCCGCTACGTCTTCGTCACTCCACCGTCACCGACTTCGCCAGGTTCCGCGGCTTATCCACATCCGTGCCACGCGCACAAGCGGTGTGATACGCGAGCAACTGCAGCGGCACGACGTGCAGGATCGGCGACAGCAAGCCATAGTGCTCTGGCATCCGGATCACATGCAGCCCTTCGCCGTTGACGATCTTCGTATCGGCATCGGCGAACACATAAAGCTCGCCGCCGCGCGCGCGCACTTCCTGGATGTTCGACTTCAGCTTTTCGAGCAGCGCGTCGTTCGGCGCGACCGTCACCACCGGCATCGCTTCGGTCACGAGCGCCAGCGGCCCGTGCTTCAGCTCGCCAGCCGGATACGCCTCGGCGTGGATATACGAAATCTCCTTGAGCTTCAGCGCGCCTTCGAGCGCGATCGGATAGTGCATGCCGCGTCCGAGGAACAACGCATGTTCCTTTCGCGAAAACTCCTCCGACCACGCGATGATCTGCGGCTCCAGCGCGAGCACGCTGTTGAGCGCCGCCGGCAGGTGGCGCAACTGCTTCAGATAACTCGCTTCCTGCTCGTCGTTCAAACGTCCGCGCAGCTTCGCGAGCGTTGCCGCCAGCGTGAACAGGGCAACCAGCTGCGTCGTGAATGCCTTGGTCGACGCGACGCCGATCTCGCGGCCCGCGTGCGTGAGGAACGACAACTCGGTCTGCCGCACCATCGCGCTCGTGCCGACGTTGCAGATCGCGAGCGTGTGCTTGTGGCCGAGCCCCTGCGCGTGCTTGAGCGCCGCGAGCGTGTCGGCGGTTTCGCCCGACTGCGAAATCACCACCACCAGCGACTTCGGATTCGGCACCGACTCGCGATAGCGATACTCGCTCGCGATCTCGACCTGAGTCGGAATCTTCGCGAGCGATTCGAGCCAGTACTTGGCGGTGAGCCCCGAGTAGTAGCTGGTGCCGCACGCGAGAATCAGCAGGCTGTCGATGTCCGCGAACACCTGGCGCGCGCCTTCGCCGAAGATCGACGCATCGAACGCGTCGGCCTGCGGAATCGTGTCGGTGATCGCGCGCGGCTGCTCGAAGATTTCCTTCTGCATGAAGTGGCGATACGGGCCGAGTTCGACCGCGCCGCCATAGGCGGCCACCTGGCGCACCTCGCGTTGCGCGGCCTCGCCCTGGCGATCGGCGATGCGCACGCCATCGAGCGACAGTTCGCAGACGTCGCCTTCCTCGAGGAAGATGAAGCGCTCGGTGCTGCCTGCGAGCGCGAGCGCGTCCGATGCGAGGAAGTTTTCGCCGTCCCCGAGCCCGACCACGAGCGGCGAGCCCTGACGCGCGCCGACCACCGTATGCGGCTGATCCTCGTGCAGCACCGCGATCGCATACGCGCCGTGCAGTTGCGCGATCGCCTCGCGCACCGCGGCGAACAGGTCGCCGCGATACAGGCTATGGACCAGGTGCGCGATAACCTCGGTGTCGGTCTGCGAGACGAACTCGTAACCCTTGCCGCGCAGCATTTCGCGCAAGGTCTCGTAGTTTTCGATGATACCGTTGTGTACCAACGCCAGCGCATCCCGCGAGAAGATCGGGTGCGCGTTGTCGGTGACCGGTGCGCCATGCGTGGCCCAGCGTGTATGCGCGATGCCCGTCACGCCTTCGAGGTGACCGTCGCGCACCTGGCCTTCGAGGTCGGCCACGCGCGCGACGCTGCGCGCGCGGCTCGGCCCGCGAGCGCTGAGCACGGCGACGCCGCACGAATCGTAGCCGCGATATTCGAGGCGTCGCAGTCCTTCGATCAGGACGGGAACGATATTACGTTGCGCAACCGCGCCGACAATGCCGCACATGGTGTATTCCTTTTCAGTGCCGGATTCAGTGAGCGCGCCTCGTGGGCACGCCGTATCGATCAGCTTTTCTTTTTGACAGGGCGCACGTAGCCCGTCTTGCTCGTCTGGGTTTTATCGTTCAACACCAGCGCGTCGGCGGCGACGTCCTTCCACACCGTGGTGCCGGCCGCGATCGTCGCGCCGCGCTGCACGCGCACCGGTGCGACCAGCTGCGTGTCCGAGCCGACGAACACGTCGTCCTCGATCACGGTGCGGAATTTGTTGGCGCCGTCGTAGTTGCAGGTGATCGTGCCCGCGCCGATATTCACGCGCGCGCCGACATCCGCATCGCCGATGTAGGTGAGGTGGTTGGCCTTCGAGCCATGACCGAGCACCGCGTTCTTGATCTCGACGAAGTTCCCTACATGAGACTCGTCCTGCAGCGCCGCGCCTGTGCGCAAGCGCGCATATGGACCGACAACGGCCTTCGCGCCGACTTCCGCGCCTTCGATGTGCGTGAACGCATCGACGCGCGTACCGGCGCCGATACTCGCGTTGCGAATCACGCAGTTCGGCCCGATGCTGACGTTGTCGGCCAGCGTCACACGGCCTTCGAACACGCAGTTGACGTCGATCGACACGTCGCGGCCGCATTCGAGCGTGCCGCGCACGTCGACGCGCGCCGGGTCGGCGAGCGTCACGCCCGCGACGAGTAGTGCGTCGGCGACATTGCGCTGATGAATCCGCTCGAGCTCGGCGAGCTGCTGCTTGCTGTTGACACCGAGCGTTTCCCACTCGTCGTCGGGCTGCGTGGTGACGACTTCGAGGCCGGCTTCGATCGCCATTTCGACCGCGTCGGTCAGATAGAACTCGCCTTGCGCGTTGTCGTTTTTGAGCGCCGCGAGCCAGCCGGCAAGGCGCGCGGTCGGCGCGACGATGATGCCGGTGTTGATTTCGGCGATCTTCAGCTGCTCGGGACTCGCGTCCTTCTGCTCGACGATGCGTTGCACGTTGCCGTGCTGATCGCGCACGATGCGACCGTAACCGGTCGGGTCGTCGAGCGTGACGGTGAGCACGCCGTAGCCGTCCTGGCCGGCACGCCCGGTCAGTGCACGCAGCGTTTGCGCACGCGTGAGCGGCACGTCGCCATAAAGCACCAGCGTGGGCAACGATGGATCGAGCAGCGGCAGCGCCTGCTGCACCGCGTGGCCGGTGCCGAGCTGTTGCTCCTGCACCGCGAACTGGATATCGGGCGCCGCGACGGCTTCGCGCACGGCTTCGGCGCCGTGGCCGATCACGACGATCAGGCGGGCGGGCTTCAGCGCGCGGGCGGTGTCGATGACATGAGCGAGGAGCGGCCGGCCGGCCAGAGGATGGAGCACCTTGGGAAGCGCGGACCGCATGCGCTTGCCGGTACCTGCCGCCAAAATGACGATGTTCATGGCGTCGGCAAATAGACGAGTTTGGAGCGGACGATTCTATCATGCTGCACCTGCAAAAAAAGGCCGCAGACGCGGCCTTGGCAGGGCTTGCAAGCCGGCGGAAAAGCGCCGGAATGCCGTCGGAACAGGCACTTTTCGCTCGTTACAGGTCGTCGAACTGGACCAGCGAAATGGTCTTCGCACTGGTGAGCGGCGCGTCTTCGTCGCCGCTCGAGCATGGTTCTTCGTCGAATGCGATGTCACCTTGCGGGTCGGCTTCGCCGCTCGCGCGCAGCCCCGCGAACGCAAACAGCTGGTGATCCATCAGATGCGACGGCACCACGTTCGACAACGCATTGAACATGTTCTCGATGCGGCCCGGGAAACGCTTTTCCCAGTCGCGGACCAGCGCCTTCATTTCCGCGCGCTTAAGGTTTGGTTGGCTACCGCACAGATTGCACGGAATGATCGGGAATTCACGCAACTCGGCGTACTTCTCCAGATCGGTTTCCTTCACGTAGGCGAGCGGCCGGATCACGATGTTCTTGCCGTCGTCCGATTGCAGCTTGGGCGGCATGCCCTTCAACTTGCCGCCATAGAACAGGTTCAGCAGCAGCGTTTGCAGGATGTCGTCGCGATGATGGCCGAGCGCGATCTTGGTCGCGCCGAGCTCGCCGGCGACGCGATACAGGATGCCGCGCCGCAGCCGCGAGCACAGCGAACAGGTGGTCTTGCCCTCCGGCACGAGCCGCTTGACGATGCTGTAGGTGTCCTGATTCTCGATGTGAAACGGGATGTCGAGCTGGGTCAGATACTCGGGCAGCACGTGCTCGGGAAAGCCCGGCTGCTTCTGGTCGAGGTTTACCGCGACGATGTCGAAATTGATCGGCGCGCGCTCGCGCAGCCGCATCAGGATCTCGAGCATCGCGTAACTGTCCTTGCCGCCCGACAGGCACACCATCACCTTGTCGCCGTCCTCGATCATGTTGTAGTCGCCGATCGCCTGGCCGACCTGGCGCGCGAGACGCTTGAAGAGCTTGTTGTTCTCGTACGCTTCCTTCTGCTCGCGGCGCGTGAGCGGCGATTTCGGGGCGCGGGCGGCGCACGGTGCCGCGGTGGCGTCAGCGGCTTCGTTGTCTGCGGTCAGCATTTCCGGTGCGTTCATCGCTCAGTCCTCCTTGATGCGGAAGACTTCGACGCCGACCGCATCGCAGTCCGGATACACGTCCGGCTTTTCGGTCGACACGCGCGCGCCGCGCACCTGCGGATGTTCGAGCATCGCGCGCACGAGGTCGTCGCACAGCGTTTCCTGCAGATGAATATGGCCTTGCGAGACGCGCCTCGCGATCGTCGAGCGCATGAAGTCGTAGTCGACGACTTCGGTGAGCTTGTCGTGCACCGGCGTGGACATCGCGAGCGGCACGAACAGTTCGACGTTGATCACGACGCGCTGCTCGCCGCGCTTTTCGAAGTCGTGCACGCCGATATTGATGTGCACTTCGTAATTGCGCAGAAAAAGCCGGCGGCAATCGGCGAGCCGGGGGTGCGAAAGAGCGGCAAACATGTTCGTTCCAGTCCAAAAAAGCGTGCGGGGCACGCAAAGGGGCGCTTCGCCACACGCGACGGCCGCCTCGAAGGCCGGCCACGCGCGCGTGTCAGGCGCCCGTCAAAAACATCACGTCGCGCGGCAGCGGCACGAGATGCTGCCCGCCGTCGACCACCAGCGTCGTTCCGGTAACGCCGGCTGCATCCGCGAGATACAGCGCGGCGGCGACGATATCCTCGGGCCGCGACGCACGGCCAAGAGGCGTCATACGGTGAGCGGCCTCGAACCCGTGCTGGGTCTGGTCGCCCGATTGCATGGTCAGCCCGGGCGCGAGCCCGACCACCCGGAGCTTCGGCGCGAGCGCCTGAGCGAGCGCGACCGTCGCGGTCTGCAGCGCCGCCTTCGACAGCGTGTACGACAGATAGTCCGGGTTCATGTTGTACAGCTTCTGATCCAGCACATTGATGACGACGCCGCGCTGGCTTTCGTCGCGCAACGCCGCATCGGGCGTCGCGTCGTAAAGCATGCGCGCGAGCACGAGCGGCGCGCCGACGTTCATCGCGGTCAGCTTCAGCAGCAGCTCGTAGCCGACGTCGCGCGCCGTGTCTTCCTCGAAGCGCGACGCGTTATTGACGATGCACGACGGCCGCCCGAGCGCAGCGGCGCAGTCCGGCAGCAGCCGGGCGACCTGCGCCTCGTCGCCGAGCTCGGCGTGCAGCGCGACCGCGCGGCGGCCCAGCGCGACGATCTGCGCGACCACTTCGTCGGCGTCCTCACGCGAGGCACCGTAGTGCACGGCCACGTCCCAGCCGCGCGCGGCGAAGCCGAGGGCGAGCGCGCGCCCGATGCGGCGCGCGGCGCCCGTAATCAGCACAACGCGGGGCGTTTCGGGCGGCAGTTCAGCCGCGCGGGCAGCGATGTCCGGAGAAACGGTCATTTACAATGCGGGGATGAATCCCAAAGCTCACCAACCCGATAGTTTACCTGCTCCCGGCCCGAGCGCGCTCGCGCAGTCCGACGCGCTCGTCGCCGAGATCCGCGCGCAGCTCGACGCGGCCGGCGGCTGGCTGCCGTTCGACCGCTACATGGAGCGCGCGTTGTACGCGCCGGGTCTCGGCTACTACAGCGGCGGTGCGCGAAAATTCGGCCTGCGCGCCGACGACGGCAGCGACTTCGTCACCGCGCCGGAATTGTCGCCGCTGTTCGCCGCGACGCTCGCGCGCCCGCTCGCCGAAGCGTTGGAGGCGAGTGGCACGCGCGATGTGATGGAGTTCGGCGCCGGCACCGGCAAGCTCGCCGCGGGCTTGCTCAATGCGCTCGACACGCTCGGCGCCGGGTTCGACAGCTATTCGATCATCGATCTATCGGGTGAGCTGCGCGAGCGGCAGCGCGAAACGATCGCGGCGACCGCGCCCGCGCTGCTCGCGAAAGTGCGCTGGCTCGACGCGTTGCCGCAGCGCTTCGAAGGCGTGGTGATCGGCAACGAGGTGCTCGATGCGATGCCGGTGCGGCTCTTCGCGCAAAACGGCGGTGTCTGGCGCGAGCGCGGCGTGGTGTGGCGCGACGGCGCCTTCGCGTTCGACGACCGGCCCGTCGCGGCCGCCGCGGACCTCGCGCTGCTGACCGAAATCGATGCGACCCGCGAACCGGCCGGCGACGACTACGTGACGGAAACGCACGAAGCCGCGCGCGCCTTCACGCGCACCATCTGCACGATGCTCGCGCGCGGCGCGATCTTGCTGATCGACTACGGTTTTCCGCGCCACGAGTACTACCACGACCAGCGCGCGCAGGGCACGCTGATGTGCCACTACCGGCACCGCGCGCACGGCGACCCGTTCCTGTACCCCGGTCTGCAGGACATCACTGCGCACGTCGAATTCACCGGCATCGCCGAGGCGGGCGTCGAGACCGGCGCGGACCTGCTCGGCTTCACATCGCAAGCGCGCTTCCTGCTGAACGCGGGCGTCACCGAGGTGCTCGGCGAAATCGATCCCGCCGACGCCGCGCGCTTTCTTCCCGCCGCCAACGCGGTACAGAAGCTGCTGTCCGAGGCGGAGATGGGCGAGCTCTTCAAGGTGATCGCGTTTTCGCGCGGACTCGACGATACGCTGCGCGCCTTTTCGAGCGGCGATCGTTCGCATACGCTGTGATCGTGAATCCGCTCTGGCTCGAGGACTCGCGATGATTCGCTGGCTTTTGACTACCTTCGTTGCCGTCGCGGTGCTGTCGTCGTGCTGGCCGTGGCTGAGGAAGCTCGGCATCGGCCGGATGCCCGGCGATGTGACCTTGCGGCTGTTCGGCCGCGAGTATCCGTTTCCGTTCATGTCGACGCTGGTGCTGTCGATGCTGTTGTCGCTGTTGGCGCGGGTGTTGTAGGCGCCGTCGCGCGCTACTTTACGCCCGCGCGACTTCAAGCCAGCGCAGCCTCTACCGCACGCACGCGCTCCTCATGCACGGCGTCCTTGATGCCGGCCGGCGCATCGGCGAGCCGCTGCGCCACTGCCCCTGCATCCACGCCTCGCGCGGCCACCAGTGCAAGCCTCAGCCGCTCGGCCTGCGGGTACTCGCTCATCTCGAGGCCGAGCCGCCCGCGTGCATCCGACTCGCAGGCCTGCAGCGCCTCGGCGAAGCGCGCCGGCTTCCTGATCGCGTCGCTGCGCTCGAGCAGGCGCACCAGAGCCGCCGCCCCCATCTCCATCACGCGATGAATATTGCCGTGCTCGCGCGCGACCAGCACCGCCAGATCGCGGCACTCGTTCGGCACGCGCAGCCGCTCGCACAGCGGCTTCAGCAGATCGACGCTGCGGCCCTCGTGGCCGATGTGCCGCGGCAGCAGGTCCTCCGGCGTGGTCGCCTTGCCGAGGTCGTGCGTCAGCGCCGCGAAGCGCACCGGCAGCGCGTAGCCCTGCTGCGCGGCATGGTCCAGCACCATCATCACGTGGACACCGGTATCGACCTCGGGGTGATAGTCGGCGCGCTGCGGCACGCCGAACAGCGCGTCGATCTCCGGCAGAATCCGCGCGAGCGCGCCGCAGTCGCGCAGCACGCCGAACATCCGCGACGGCTTCTTCTCCATCAACCCGCGCGACACCTCCTGCCACACGCGCTCGGCCACCAGCGCATCGGCTTCGCCGTCGGTGACCATCTCGCGCATCAGCGCCAGCGTTTCCGGTGCGACCGTGAAATCGAGGAAACGCGCCGCGAAACGCGCGATGCGCAGAATCCGCACCGGATCTTCGAGGAAGGCGGCGCTGACATGGCGAAAAAGCCGCGCCTGCAAGTCAGCCTGGCCGTTGAACGGATCGATGACGGGGCCGGTCAGTTCGCCGTCCGGGCGCACCTCGCGCGCCATCGCGTTGATCGTCAGATCGCGGCGCGCGAGGTCTTCTTCGAGCGTCACGTCGGGCGCATAGAAAAACTGGAAGCCGTGATAGCCGGCCGCCGTCTTGCGCTCGGTGCGCGCGAGCGCGTACTCCTCCTGCGTCTGCGGATGCAGGAATACCGGAAAGTCCTTGCCCACCGGCCGATAGCCCTGCGCGACCATCTGCTCGGGTGTTGCTCCCACCACCACGTAGTCGCGGTCCTGCACCGGCACGCCGAGCAGCTCGTCGCGGACCGCGCCACCTACTGCATAGATATTCATGGGCATTCGTCTTGATAGGCGATCGCGTGCGTTTCGCGGCGCGAGGCGTCGATCCATGCATCGACCGCGGGCAGCTCGGTGAGCCGCTCGACATAGGCGGCTGCGGTCTCCGACAACGCCGGCTTCCACGTGTTGAAGCGCATCGCGACCGGCGCGAACATCGCGTCGGCAATGCCGAATTCGCCGAACAGGAACGGACCGCCGTAGGTCTCGAGGCAGTCGCGCCAGATCGTCTCGATCCGCGCGATATCGGCGAGCGCGCCCGGCGTCGCGTTCTTGCCCGGGAACGACGCACGGATGTTCATCCACATCTTCGAGCGCAACTCGCCGAACCCCGAATGCATCTCGGCGCTGACGCTGCGCGCATGCGCGCGCGCCGCCGCGTCTCGCGGCCACAGCGCGTGTTGCGGGAAGCGCTCGGCGAGCGTTTCGGCGATCGCCAGCGAATCCCACACGGCCTGCCCGGCGTCGTCGATCAGGCACGGCACCTTGCCCGGTCCGCGCGGCGCCTGAGCGCGGATCTTCGCATTCGTGTCCGCTTCGTACAGCAGGATCAGTTCCTCGTCGAACGGAATGCCGAAGTGCGTGAGCAGCAGCCACGGACGCATCGACCACGACGAATAGTTCTTGTCACCAATCAGCAGTTTCATACTTGTTATCAGGTAGAGGGAAAGGCTTCAGCGCCCGGCGTTGGCGCGGAACGTGTCGAGTCGCGAACCCGAGGCAGCACCGGTCAGGTACGTCGGCACGATCGCTTCGATGCTGACCGGTTCGAGTCCGAGCTCGGGCGCGAGCGGCCCGCTCAGAATGTTGGCAACCTTCATCGAATCGAGATTGTCGCGCGAAATCACCGGTTCGCCCGGCGCCATTTCGAAGCTCAACGCCTGCAGGCGCGCGAGCGGCTCGGGCAGACGGATGATGCGCGCATGCTTGCCGATCACGTCGCCGCAGTACGAAACCAGGTCTTCGAGCGTGTAGACGGTCGGACCGCCGAGCTCGTAGGTGCGGCCGCTCGCGCCATCGAGATCGAGCACGTTGACGATCGCCTTCGCGACGTCGCCGACATAGACCGGTTGGAACTGCGCGTCCGGCATCGCGAGCGGAATGGCCGGAAACACGCGCTGCAGGAACGCGAACTTGTTCAGAAACGCGTCCTCGGGTCCGAACACGACCGACGGCCGGAAGATCGTCCACGCGACGTTGGCCGCATGCACGGCTTTCTCGCCGTCGGCCTTCGAGCGCGAATACATGCTCGGGCCGTTCGGATTGGCGCCTAGCGCGCTCAGATGAATCAGCCGATGCACGCCCTTGCCTTCGCAGGCGGCGACGATGCGCGTCGGCAGCTCGACGTGCGCATGCGCGAACTCCCGCCCATAGGGCTTGCCGCGTTTGCCGTTCAGGATACCGACCAGATTGATTACGCAATCGGCGCCCTCGACGAAGCGCGCGAGTTGCACCGGATCGAACACGTCGGTTTCGAGCACGTCGATCGGCAGCATGGTCAGATGTCGCGCGTTGTAGCGTCGCCGTGTGGCGACGCGCACGTCCTTGCCCGTCTCGACGAGCGCGTTGACGAGGTAGCTGCCGATAAACCCTGAACCGCCGATGACCGCGATGGCTTGATGTCGCATTTTTCGACTCCCTGATGGAAGCCGCGGCAACGGCTGGCGAAGCGCGCCGCAACCTCGAAGCGAGATTGCGGCGCCAAGGCGCTTACGGTGCGATGTAACCCAGGCGCGCCTTCAGCGATTGCGGACGGCCTTCGAACAATGCCGCGTAGTAGACCGTGTTGGACAACACATTTTTCACGTAGTCGCGAGTTTCCTGAAACGGAATCGCCTCGGCGAAGACCGCGCCTTCGACCGGCCGCTGCAGCGACTGCCGCCAGTTGCGCGGACGGCCCGGACCTGCGTTGTAGCCAGCGGTGGCCAGCACGGCGGACCCGTCGAACTGATTGTAGATCATCGCCAGGTAGTTCGTGCCGAGCAGGATGTTGGTGTCGATGTCGTTCATCTGCTCGCGCGACACCGGTCCCAGACCGATCTTCTTCGCGACCAGTTGCGCGGTGGCGGGCATCAGCTGCATCAGTCCGCCCGCGCCGACGCCAGAGCGCGCGTTGATGATGAAGCGCGACTCCTGGCGAATCAGCCCGTACGCCCACTCGACGTCGAGCCCGCTCGACTGCGCGTCCTGCTCGACGATGTTGCGGAACGGCGATAGATAGCGCAGCGAAAAATCGTGCTCGCTTTTCGTGCGGTCCGCGGTGTTGACGGTGCGGTCGTACAGCTCGATGCGGCGCGCGTACTCGGCGGCGGCGAGCAGTTGCCGGTCGGACATGTTGCGCAACGGCCAGTTCCACTCGCGATTGCCTTCGAGCCGCAGATTCAGCCCATAGAAGCGCTGCGCGAGACCGAAGCCCGGCGTGGTGCCGGCTTGCTGCACTTCGGCGTCGGTCACGGTGGTTTTCGGCGGCACGGTGATCTTCTGGCCGAGCTCTTCGAGCGCGAGCTGGCCGTAGAAGTTGAAGTTCGACGCGATCGACTGGAATTCCTGACTGGCCGTGGCCGTGTCGCCGGCCTGCTTCAGCGCGCGCGCGTGCCAGTACACCCACGACGATTGCTTGCGCAGCGACTCGGGCATCTGCTCGATCGACCAGCGCACCATGTTCCAGTCGCCCGCGAGCAGCGCGCTGCGTGTGCGCCATTCATACGCGGGATTCGACAGCGGCGCGTTGGCCGACAGCCGGAACCAGTCGACCGCGCCAGGCATCTGCTTGAGCGCGCCCTGATAGCCGATCGTGCCCCAGCCGATCGCGCGCTCCGGCGAATTCAGCGACGGCGCGACCGACGCGAACGTGGCCGCGGCCATGGCCGGATCGTTGCGCGCCATGCGCGTGATGGCGAGCAGCGCCAGTTGATGCGATTGCGCATCCGGTCCGACGCCGCGCGCGAGCAATAGCGGCGGCGCATTGGTCGCCTGGCTGAACAGCACCGGGTCGGGCGGCTGGTCGCCGAGCGCGTCGACGAGCTTGCTGCCGGTGCTCGTGTAGTTCTGCTCGTACGCGAGACGAATTTGCGCCCAGATGTCGTCGGCGCTGAACTGGTGGTTCACGCCGAGCACCGTGATCAGATCGACGCAGCCGTCGCCGTACCACTTCGGCTCGACGAGCAGCGCGCGCGCCGCGTCCGCGACGTTCTCGCCGCGCGACGCGCGCGATTCGAGCGCGTAGCACTTGACCTGAGTGTCGTCGTCGAGCACGAATTTCGCGTACTGCTGGTCGAAGTTGCGCCAGTCGTGACGCGTGCCGAGCACCGTCAGGTAGTCGTTGCGCATGCGATCGGCGATCGCCTGGCCGTCGTACTTCTGCAGGAACGCGAGCACGGGCGCGTCCGGCGCGTCGATGCGCGCATGGCCGGTCGAATCGAACAGCTGCGGCTTGATCTGGAAGTACTCCAGATACGAGGGCGCCGGATAATTCGGGATCATGCTCGCGAGCTGGGCTGCGCGCGCCGCGTCGTTAGTACGCGAGGCTTCGCGAAGCTGGACGAAAATCTGGTCGTCGTTCGTGAGTTGCGAGATCGGAAGGGGCTTGACGGCCGAGGCAGTGCTGCAGGCCACGAGTGCCGCTGCGGCAAGCGCGATACTGGCCGCGCGATATACTCGAAAAAGGCGTTTTGACATCGTTGTTTCTGGAGCGCGAATTGGACCCAAGCATAGCATGCAACCCTGTCCCGGCAACGAAAAAGGCGCTGCGCCGGAGGTTGCTGGAAAGCCGTCTGCAAGCGGCTTCCGAGCCGGCGAAGAATGCCGCGCTCGGGCGTCGGATGCTCGACGCGCTGAAGCACTACGCGGTACGCAGCGCGGGATTCTACTGGCCGCTTGCCGGCGAGTTCGACGCGCGCGGCGCGATTGCGCTCTGGCTTGCCGCGGACTCGCACCACGAAGCCAGTCTGCCAATCATTAAAGAACGTGGCATGGCGCTCGAATTCCATGCCTGGACGCCCGCGACGCCGATGAAAATCGGCCATCACAAGATTGCCGAGCCCACCTCGGGGCGCGTGGTGCTGCCCGAGCTGCTGTTCGTGCCCTGCGTGGGTTTCGACTCGGACGGCTACCGCCTCGGCTACGGCGGCGGCTATTACGACCGCACGCTGGCCGGCTGGCCGGCGGCGCACAAGCCGATCACGGTCGGCATCGCCTACGAAGCGTGCCGCACCGACACGCTGGAACGCGAGGCGCATGACATTGCGCTCGATCTGATCGTCACGGAGGCGGGGTTTCATCCGGCGCTGCCGGGCTGAACGCGCGATGCGCGGCGTGTGACGCGCCGGCGCTTGCGCGGTGTTTCGTCGTTACAGTGAAGCCGCCGCGCGCGCCGCCGTGTCGTACAGGCCCGACGCATTGCGCATCAACTGCGCGGCCTCGCCGATCTGCTGGTTGGTCAGGCCGCTTTCCTTGAGCGTCGAGATCAGGCAGTTTTCGCGCACCTCGCGATACTTCAGGCATAGTTCGCGGCCCGCGTCGGTTGCGGAAAAGAACACTTCCTTGCCGGTCTTTTCGCTTTTTACGTACCCTCTAGCTACGAGCTTTTTCAACGCGTACGTCGCGACGTGCGTGTCCTCGATGTTCAGCACGAAGCAGATGTCCGCGAGCTTCTTGCGGCGTTCGCGATGGCTCACGTGGTGCAGCAGCGACACTTCGATCGCGGTCATGTCCTTGTCGCCGGCCGCCGACATGCAGCGCACCATCCAGCGGTTGAACGCATTGCCTGCCATGATCAGCGCGTATTCGAGTTCCGAGAGTTCCGCGCTGCTCTCGGAGACGAGATGTTCCGACGAAACGATCTTGGTGGGATGACGCGTCATACGAGGTTCCCGTGACGAAAATGGGCTGGAAAAGTGTCGCAAGTGTACGACGATGCTCGCCACCGACGAGCCTGGCAAAAACGCTTATTGGTAAATCGTCAATATTTTATTGATAATGTACGCTCCAAACGTCGCCGACTCCGTGCCGGGCATGCGCTAACGCACCGCGCTGTCCGCCTCATCCTCCGACTCGATCCGGGCCGCCCAGTCATGAGCCAACCACGAATTTTTCCCCTCGGCGATGCCGCGCTCGTCTGCGAAGCGCCGCCGCCCGCCACGCTGGAGTGCCAGCAGCGCGTGTGGGCTGCGGCCGAAGCCGCGCGCGACTGGCCGCAGGTGCTCGAGGTCGTGCCCGGCATGAACAATCTGACGCTCGTGTTCGACCCGCTCTCGACCGACGCCGACGCGCTCGGCGAGCAGTTGCTGACGGCCTGGAACGCAGCGGCCAAAGCCGTCGCGCCCGGGCGCGACGTCGAGATTGCAGTGCAGTACGGCGGCGCATTCGGCCCCGATCTGCAGGCGGTCGCCGAACATACGGGCTTGAGCGCGCGCGAGGTCGTCGAACGTCATGCGGGCGGCGTCTACGTGGTGTTCTTTCTCGGCTTCCAGCCCGGCTTCGCCTATATGGGTGGGCTCGACACCGCGCTGCACACGCCGCGCCGCGCGTCGCCGCGGCTCGAGGTGCCGGCGGGATCGGTCGGCATCGGCGGCGAGCAGACTGGCATCTATCCGGCGGTGTCGCCGGGCGGCTGGCAACTGATCGGCCGCACCGAGGTGCCGCTGTTCGATCCGGCGCGCCGTCCGCCCACGCTGCTGCAGCCCGGCGACCGGGTGCGCTTCACGATCGCGGGGATGCACGCATGATCGACGTGATCCGCGCGGGTCTCCAGACCACGATCCAGGACCTCGGCCGCCACGGCTATCGGCATCTCGGCGTCGCGATGGGGGGGGCGCTCGACCGGCTGTCGCTCGAAGTCGGCAACCGGCTGGTCGGCAACCGCCCCGACGCGGCCGGCCTCGAAATCACCTTCGGCCCGACCGCGCTGCGCTTTTTGCGCGCGACGCGCGTCGCGATCACCGGCACCGAGTTCGGCGCGACGCTCGACGGCAAACCCGTCTATTCGTTTTGGAGTCTGCCCGTGCAGGCCGGCCAGGAGCTCGTGCTGCACGCGGCGAAGCGCGGCATGCGCGGCTATGTCTGCGTGGCGGGCGGCATCGACGTGCTGCCGATGCTCGGCTCGCGCAGCACCGACCTTGCCGGCCATTTCGGCGGACTCGGCGGCCGCGCGCTCAACGACGGCGACCGTCTGCCGGTCGGCGCGCCGCAGCAGCGCGGCCACCTCGGCTTCACGCCCGAGGCGCCCGAGTTCGGCGTGAAGGCGCCCGCCTGGTGCAAGTTCGTGCTGGTCAACGAGCCGCTGCGGCGCGGTCGTCATCCGTCGGGCGTGCCGTGGGCCATACCGATCCGCGTGCTGCGCGGCCCCGAATACGACAGCTTCACCGCGGATGCACAGCAGTCGTTCTGGTCCGACGAGTGGCTCGTGACGCCGAACAGCAACCGCATGGGCTATCGCCTTGCCGGCACCGAGCTGAAGCGCACGCACAAGACTGACCTGCTGTCGCACGCGGTACTGCCCGGCACGATCCAGGTGCCCCCGAACGGTCAGCCGATCGTGCTGATGAGCGACGCGCAGACCACCGGCGGCTATCCGAAGATCGGCGCGGTGATTCAGGCCGATCTGTGGAAGCTCGCGCAGGTGCGCCTGAACGGTGCTGTCCGTTTCATCCCGACGACGCCCTACGAAGCGCGCCAGGCTTTGCTGGAAGAACGCACGTATCTGCGGCAGATCGATGCCGCGATCGCGATGCATGAAGAGCGTTGCGCGCGCCGGGTGGCGCTCGCGGCGCTGTGACACTAAGTAAAGGAATCCCCATGGAAATCGATCTGAACGCCGATCTCGGCGAAGGCTGCGGCTCCGACGAGGCGCTGCTCGACCTCGTGAGTTCGGCCAACATCGCATGCGGCTGGCATGCGGGCAGCCCCAACGCGATGCGCGACTGCGTGCGCTGGGCCGTGCAGAAAGGCGTGTCGATCGGCGCGCATCCGAGCTTCAACGATCCCGAGAATTTCGGCCGCAAGGAAATGGATCTGCCGGCGCGCGAGATCTATGCGGGCGTGCTGTATCAGCTCGGCGCGCTGTCGGCGATCGCGCAGGCCGAGGGCGGGCGCATCGCGCACGTAAAGCCGCACGGCGCGCTGTACAACCAGGCCGCGCGCGACGCGAAGATCGCTGACGCGATCGTCTCCGCGGTGCACGATTTCGATCCGTCCGTGGCGGTGTTCGCGCTCGCCAACAGCGGGCTCGTGAGCGCCGCGCGCAACGCGGGCCTGACCGCGATCGAGGAAGTGTTCGCCGACCGCGGCTATCGCGCCGACGGCTCGCTCGTGCCACGCAAGGAGCCGGGCGCGCTGCTCGACGACGAGGACGAAGTGCTCGCGCGCACGCTCGTGATGATCCGCGAGCAACGCGTGAAGGCCGTCGACGGACAGTGGGTGCCGTTGAACGCGCAGACCATCTGCCTGCACGGCGACGGCCCGCATGCGCTGGCGTTCGCGCGACGCATTCGCGGCGCGCTCGCCGACGCCGGCATCGAAGTGCATGCGGCGGCCGCCGCGCGCGTCTGAGCGTTCGCATCACCGTCCTAGCCACTGCGCGCGTCGCTCCGATCCGGCGCGCGTGACCGATCCAGCGCCCCGCACCCATGCGGGGCGACTGCCAGCCGCGGCATCAATCGCGATGCCCGCTGCAAACCCACGGATGCCGACGCGCATTCACGGGGCAGGTAAAGAGAGTTCGACGCGGCCGCAGAGCCGCGGCAGCACGCCGGCGCATGAGGCCGCATGCGCCGGTTCACGTCAGCCGCCACCCGCGGCGAAGTTGAATAGCCTCTTTGGAGATCCTGATGCAGACAACTGTCAGTCTATGGCCGCTCATCGGTGTGGCCGTCATCATCGTTGGCTTTCTGTTGCGCTTCAATCCGATGCTGATCGTGGCCGTCGCCGCGATCGTCACCGGTTTCGCGGCGCACTTCCCGCCGGAAAAAATCCTCGCGCTGATCGGCACCGGCTTCATCAAGACGCGCAACATCCCGCTGATCATCCTGCTGCCGCTCGCGGTGATCGGCCTGCTCGAACGACACGGCCTGCGCGAGCGCGCGCAGGCGTGGATCAGCAGCATCAAGGCGGCGACCGCCGGACGTCTGTTGATCGTCTATCTGCTCGTGCGCGAGCTGACCGCCGCGGTCGGCCTGACCGGGCTCGGCGGCCATCCGCAGATGGTGCGTCCGCTGATCGCGCCGATGGCCGAGGGCGCGACCGAGAACCGCTTCGGCAAGATCGGCGACGCGGTGCGCTTCCGGCTGCGCGCATTCTCGGCCGCAACCGACAACGTCGGCCTCTTTTTCGGCGAGGACATCTTCGTCGCGTTCGGCGCGATCGTGCTGATGACGACTTTCCTGAAGGAAGCGGGCATCGTCGTCGAGCCGATTCACGTCGCCGTGTGGGGCATTCCGACCGCGATCAGCGCGTTCATCGTGCATGGCTTCCGGCTCTGGCTGCTCGACCGCCGGCTCGAGCGTGAATTGCGCGGCAAGGCGCCGGGCGGCAGTTCGAGCGCGACCGCCGCATCGACGCCGCCGTCGGCCACGCGTGCTACCGGAGACGAAGCATGACCTTCACGATCACCTATCTGTTCTGGTTGCTCGGCATCGTGCTGCTGATCGTCGGCGGCATGATCGTCACGGACCGCGAGCATCCGCGCCGCCTCACCGCGGGCGGCTTCTGGATTCTTTACGCGCTGATCTTCCTGATCGGCGACCGGCTGCCGCCGGCCGTGGTCGGCGTCGCGGTGATCGCGATGGCGCTGATCGCGGGCTTCGGCGGCGTCACCGCGGGCAAGCCGAAGACGCTGTCGCTCGAAGCACGTCAGGCGAGCGCCGCGCGACTGCGCAACAAACTGTTCGTGCCCGCGCTGACGATTCCGGTCGTCACCGTGATCATCACGCTCGCGGCAAGCCATCTCGTGTTCGGCGGTGTGCCGTTGATCGAGAAGGCCAACGTCACGCTGATCGGCTTCGGTCTGGGCTGCGTGATCGCGCTCGCGATCGCCTGTGTGATCACGCGCGACACGGTCGGCCAGTCGATGAAGGAAGCGCGCCGCCTCGTCGATGCGCTCTCGTGGGCCGCGGTGCTGCCGCAGATGCTCGGCATGCTCGGTCTGGTGTTCTCGGACGCGGGCGTCGGCAAGGCGGTCGCGCACGTGACCACGTCGTATATCAGCCTCGAGTACCGCTTCGTCGCGGTGGCCGTGTACTGCATCGGCATGGCGCTGTTCACGATGGTGATGGGCAACGGCTTCGCCGCGTTTCCGGTGATGACGGGCGGCGTCGGCGTGCCGATCCTCGTCGGCGTGTTCCACGGCAACCCGGCCGTGATGGCCGCGATCGGCATGTTCTCCGGCTACTGCGGCACGCTGATGACGCCGATGGCCGCGAACTTCAACATGGTGCCGGCTGCGCTGCTCGAATTACCCGACAAGAATGCGGTGATCAAGGTGCAGATTCCGACGGCGTTGATGCTGCTGGTGATCAATATCTTTCTGTTGAATTTCTTGATGTTTTTGTAGGGCTGCTGATAAGCGCGTCGTTTTGACAACCGGGATGTGAGCAGACGCAAACGGTCTTGCGCCGATCAACTCGCCTCGACCACGAAGCCGTGCTGCCGCAATAGCTGCAGCACGCCCTTCGATCCGCCCAGATGCAATGCGCCGATCGCGACGAACAGCGGCTTGTTCGGCGCGGCGAGCTGCAACATTCTCGCGACGAAGCGGCGATTGCGCTCGTAGACGATCCGGTTGTCGATCGAATTGGAGACGCGCGGGTCGCGCGCGAGCTTCTCCGATTTGGCAGCCTGCCACGCGGCGATCGCATCGGCATCGCCGACCCGCCACAGCCGGTGCAGCGTGCGCACGTCCTCGACGTTCTGCGCGGGCGTCTGCACCAGATCCTGCGCGAGCATCTCCCGCTGCTGCGCGGCCGACAGTCCGGTGAACGCGCGCATCTGTTGCGCGAGCGTTTCGAGTCCGACGATCTTGCCGCGCGTCTTCAGATAGACGTTCTGCAATTGCGCTTCGGTGCCGTATTCCGTTTGCAGACCCGCAGACAGCGAGTCGTAGGTCTCGACCACCAGCGACGCGAGCCACGGCCGCATCTTTTTGATCGCATCGAGCGCGGCCGGGTTGCCGCGCAGCCGCAATGCGAGCTTGTGCCACAGCGGCTCGGGCAGCAGACCCGGCAGGCAGTCGTGCTTGCATACGCCGTACTTCGACACGTCGTCCTGCGACACCAGCAGCTCGTCGGGCGACAGTTCGAGCGCGAGCGTCGGCGACGCGGCGAGCGCCGCGAGGATCGGCGCGCGGAACGGCTGCCCCGCCGGATAGTCGGCGGGATCGCCGACGTGCAGCGTGCCGAGCACGTAGATCGTCGTACTGCCGCGCGTCGCGACATAGAACGGCATGCGCGCCGGTTGCTGGCGCACCGGGCCGCTCGCCGTGGTGCCGGGGACCGGGGGCGGCGCAATTGACGGCGGTGGCGGGCTTGGCGCCGTGACGGCAGGACGGGCCGCCTGGGCTGGCGCCTTGGCCGCCGCGCCGGCCGCGTGAGCGATGCAGGGTACGGCCGCGCCGACCGACAGCGCGCAGCCTACGCGAAATAAAGCGGACAGCGACGCGGGAAGAAATACGGAGAAAAAGGCGCGCGCGAGCGCATGAACAAACGCGCAGAGAAACGTGCGAAAAAACCTGCCGGCGAACCTTCCAGCAAATGCGCCGCAGGGCGCGGCGCCTCCCAGCGCACGCGCCCCGCGGCGCCGCGCGAAGGCGGCTATCCAGCCGCCCTCACACAAGCGGCGCGCAAGACGACGCGCCGCCACCACATCAGGCATCCACGTCCCCCACCTCTTCAGCGCGGTGACAGGAGACCAGGCGGCCATCCACTTCTCGCAGCTTCGGCTCCTCGCTGCGGCAGCGGTCGATCACGTACGGGCAGCGCTGATGGAAGGTACAGCCCGACGGCGGATTCAGCGGCGACGGCATTTCGCCTTGCAGCTTGATCTTGATCGTGCGGTCGGCCTCGAAGATCGACGGGGTCGCCGACATCAGCGCGCGCGTGTACGGATGACGCGGCTTCGAGAAGATGCGCTGCTTGTCGCCGAGTTCAGCGACGCCGCCGAAGTACATGACCATCACGTCGTCGGCGATATGCTCGACCACCGACAGGTTGTGCGAGATGAACACGTAGCTCGTCTTGAACTCGTCCTGCAGGTCCATGAACAGGTTCAGGATCTGCGCCTGGATTGAGACGTCGAGCGCCGAGACCGGTTCGTCGGCGACCACGATCTGCGGATCGAGGATCATCGCGCGCGCGATCGCCACACGCTGGCGCTGGCCGCCGGAGAACATGTGCGGATAGCGCTTCGCGTGCTCGGGCCGCAGGCCGACCGTGCGCATCATCTGCGCGATGCGCTCGGCGCGCTCGGTCGCGCTCATCTGCGTGTTGATCGCGAGCGGTTCGCCGAGCGTCTGCTCGACGGTCTTGCGCGGATTGAGCGACGCAAACGGGTTCTGGAACACCATCTGCACGCGGCGCCTGAGCGCCGCGATCTTCTCGTGATTCGCGCCGGCCACGTCCTCGCCGTCGATCAGCAGGCGGCCCGCGCTCGGCGTTTCGATCATCGTCAGCTGACGCGCGAGCGTCGACTTGCCGCAGCCGGACTCGCCGACTACCGCCAGCGTTTTGCCGCGGTCGAGCGCGAACGACACGCCGTTCAGCGCCTTCACCGTGCCGTGCGCGAACATGCCGCGCTTGACCGTGTAGTAGCGCGCGAGCTGGTCGGCGACGAGCACGTGATCGCCAGTACGATCCGACTGGCGACGGGTTTCGGGTACTGCGCTCATCGGGCGCCTCCTTGCGTGTGAACGTTGGCGTCCTTCTCGAGGTTCAGCGGCTTGATGCAACGCACGCGCGTGAGCTCGGCGTGCGCGGGCAGCGGCGCGAGCGCGGGGCGGGCCTTCATGCAGTCGTCGACCACGTATTTGCAGCGCGGCGCGAACAGGCACCCCTTGGGCCGGTCGTCGCGGCCCGGCACCATGCCCGGCAGCGCCGCGAGCCGCACGGCGCCCACGTTGTGCTCGGGAATCGCGGCCAACAGCGCTTCCGTGTACGGATGATGAGGCGCGGCGAAGATGTCCGGCACCTTGTTCGTCTCGATCACCTCGCCCGCATACATCACGGCGACGCGCTGCGCGACCTCGGACACCACGGCCAGATCGTGCGAAATCAGCACGAGCGCCATGCCGCGTTCCTTCTGCAGGCGCATCAGCAATTCCATGATCTGCGCCTGGATCGTCACGTCGAGCGCGGTGGTCGGCTCATCGGCGATCAGCAGCTTCGGGTTGCAGGCGATCGCCATCGCGATCATCACGCGCTGGTTCATGCCGCCCGACATCTGATGCGGAAACGAGCCGATACGGTTCTTCGCGTCCGGAATGCCGACCTGATCGAGGAGTTCGAGCGCGCGTTTGTCTAGCGCGCTGCCGCGCAGGCCCTCGTGCAGCTTCAGCACTTCCTTGATCTGATAGCCGACCGTGTAGCTCGGGTTCAGGCTCGTCAGCGCATCCTGGAACACCATCGCGATGTCCTTGCCGATGATCTTGCGGCGTTCCCTCGCGGAAGCCTTCAACAGGTTCTTGCCGTCGAACGTGATTTCGTCGGCGGAGACCTTGCCGGGCGCGTCGATCAGGCCCATCAGCGCCATCATCGTCACGCTCTTGCCCGAGCCCGATTCGCCGACCACGCCGACCACTTCGCCCGGCGCGACGTCGAGATTGATGCGGTCGACCGCGGGCAGGCCACCGAAGTTGACCGCGAGATTGCGGATGGTCAGTAGATTGCTCATGATCAGGCCATCCGTTTCAGTTTGGGGTCGAGCGCGTCACGCAACCCGTCGCCGAGCAGGTTGATCGCAAGCACCGAGATCAGGATGGACAGGCCGGGCATCGTGACGATCCACCATGCGCTGTCGATGTAATCGCGCGCCGACGCGAGCATCGCGCCCCACTCTGCCGACGGCGGCTGCACGCCGAGGCCGAGGAAGCCGAGCGCGGCGGCATCGAGAATCGCCGACGAAAAGCCAAGGGTTGCCTGCACGATCAGCGGCGCGGTGCAGTTCGGCAGCACCTGCGAGAACATCAGCCGCAACGTGCTCGCACCCGCGACGCGTGAAGCGGTCACATACTCCTTCTGCAACTCGCCCTGGGCGGACGCGCGCGTCAGACGCACATAGCCCGGCAGCGCGACGATCGCGATCGCTAGCATCGTGTTGACGAGACCCGGACCGATGATCGCGACCACCGCGACCGCGAGCAGCAGCGACGGCAGCGCGAGCAGCACGTCCATGATGCGCATGATCGGCGTGTCGGCCCATTTCTCGAAGAACGCGGCGACGAGGCCGAGCACGACGCCCGGAATCAGCGCGAGGACCACCGAGACGAAGCCGATCCAGAACGACAGCCGCGCGCCGTACATCAGACGCGAAAGGATGTCGCGGCCCGCTTCGTCGGTGCCGAGAATGAACTTCCAGTTGCCGCCGTCGAGCCACGCCGGCGGGATCTTCACGGAGTCGCGGTATTGCTCGATCGGGCTGTGCGGCGCGATCAGCGGCGCGAAGATCGCGATGAAGACCAGCACCAGCACGATGATGCCCGCTCCGACCGCACCGCGGTTGCGCGAGAAGTTCGCCCAGAATTCGCGTGCCGCGATGCCGCGGCCGCTCGGCGGGGTAACCGCTTGGGGGACGGTGTTTTGAATGTCAGCCATCGTGATTTACCTCGTATGGCGAATGCGCGGGTTGAGCACGCCGTACAGCAGATCGACGACGAGGTTCACGACGATCACCAGCGTGGCGATCAACAGGATACCGCCCTGCACGACCGGATAATCGCGCCGGCCGATCGCGTCGATCAGCCACTTGCCGATGCCCGGCCATGAAAACAGCGTTTCGGTCAGCACCGCGCCCGCAAGCAGTGTGCCGACCTGCAGGCCGATCACGGTGACGACCGGAATCAGCGCATTGCGCAGCGCATGCACGACGATCACGCGTCCCGGCGACAGCCCCTTCGCGCGCGCGGTGCGGATGTAGTCCTCGCGCAGCACTTCGAGCATCGACGAGCGCGTCATGCGCGCGACGACCGCGAGCGGAATCGTGCCGAGCACGATCGCGGGTAGGATCAGGTGGCTGAGTGCGGATTTGAACGCGCCTTCGTCGGTGGACATCAGCGAGTCGATCAGCATGAAGCCGGTCACGTGCGGAATGTCGTATTCGACCGCGATGCGGCCCGACACCGGCGTCAAGCCGAGCTTGACCGAGAACACCATGATGAGGATCAAGCCCCACCAGAAGATCGGCATCGAGTAGCCGGTCAGGGCGGTGCCCATCACGCCGTGATCGACCACCGTGCCGCGCCTCAGCGCCGCGAACACGCCCGCCGGCAGGCCGACGATCAGCGCGAACAGCATCGCGCAGAACGACAGTTCGACGGTGGCGGGAAAGCGCGCGAGGAATTCGCCCATCACGCTCGTGTTGGTGATGATCGAAGTGCCGAGGTCGCCGTGCACGGCGCGCACGATGTAGTGGAAGTACTGCATTGGCAAGGGCTCGTCGAGCCCGAGGCGGTGCATCGCGGCCGCATGCATGGCCGGATCGACGCCGCGCTCGCCCATCATCACTTCGATGGGGTCGCCCGGGATCAGGTGAATCAGCGCGAACGCGAGGATCGTGATGCCGATGAACGTCGGTATCACCATGCCGATGCGGCGCAAAACGAAGCGGAACATGGTTCGCTCCCATGGTACTGGTGATGAAAAAACGCAACCGGCGACGAGGGCTCGTGACCCCGGTCGCCGGACCAGTTCGACCAGTTTTCTAACCGTGCGAAAAGTGTACTGTGTTGCGGCGTACTGTATTGCGGCCTACTGCGCGAACTTTACGATTACTTGACGCTGACGCCGTCGAAGCGCGCGTAGCCGAGCGGTTCGATGCGCATGTCGACCACCTTCTTGCTGACCGGCTGATAGACGGTCGAGTGCGCGATCGGCGAGAACGGCAGTTGCTGCGCGAAAATATATTGCGCTTCGCCGTAGATCTTCGTGCGCGTCGCCACGTCCGAAGTCGTGCGGCCCTTCTGGATCAGATCGTCGAACGGCTTGTAGCACCACTTCGAGAAGTTGTTGCCGTTGATCGCCTCGCAGCCGAGCAGCGTGCCGAGCCAGTTGTCCGGATCGCCGTTGTCGCCGGTCCAGCCGATCAGCATCGTGTCGTCTTCGCCCGCGTGCGCGCGCTTGATGTACTCACCCCATTCGTACGTGACGATCTTCGCCTTCACGCCGATCTTCGCCCAGTCCGCCTGGATCATTTCCGCCATCAGACGCGCGTTCGGGTTGTACGCGCGCTGCACCGGCATCGCCCACAGCGTGAGGTCGAAGCCGTTCGGGTAGCCCGCCTTCGCGAGCAGATCCTTCGCCTTGGCCGGATCGTACGAGGCGGCCGGCAAGTTCTTGACGAACGACCATTGCGTCGGCGGCATCGGGTTCGTGGCCAACTGGCCCGCGCCCTGGTAGACCGACTCGATGATCGCCTTCTTGTTGATCGCCATGTCGAGCGCCTGGCGCACTTCGAGCTTGTCGACCGGCTTGTGCGTCACGTTGTACGCGAGATAGCCGAGGTTGAAGCCCGGTTGCGACGGCATGTCGATGTTCGGCTCGGCCTTCAGCGGCGCGATGTCGGCCGGGCGCGGATAGCTCATCACCTGGCATTCGTCGCGCTTGATCTTCTGCACGCGCACGCCGGCATCCGGCGTGATCGAGAAGATCAGCTTCGAGATCTTCACCGCGCCCGGCTTCCAGTAGTCGGGATTGCCGTCGAAGCGGATCGTCGCGTCCTTCGTGTAGCTGCGGAAGATGAACGGACCGGTGCCGACCGGGTACTGATTGATGTCGGCGGCCTTGCCTGCCTTGAGCAGCTGATCCGCATATTCAGCCGACAGGATCGACGCGTATTCCATCGCCAGATTCTGGATGAACGGCGCGTTGACTTCCTTCAGCGTGAACTTGACCGTGTACGGGTCGACTTTCTCGACGCTCGTGATCAGCTTGTCGAGGCCCATGTCGGTGAAGTACGGGAACTGCACCGGATACGCCTTGCGGAACGGCTGGTTCGGGTCGAGCATGCGCTGGAACGAGAAGACCACGTCGTCCGCGTTGAATTCGCGCGTCGGCTTGAAGAACGAGGTGGTCTGGAACTTCACGCCATGACGCAGATGGAACGTGTAGGTCTTGCCATCGGGCGACACGTCCCACTTCTCCGCGAGGCCGGGCTCGACCTTGGTGCCGCCGCGTTCGAACTCGACGAGGCGGTTATAGACGGTGAACGTGTTGGCCGTGAAGTCGACGCCCGTCGTGTATTGGGCCGGATCGAAACCCGCGGGACTGCCTTCCGAGCAGTAAACGAGGGTTTTGTTCGGGATCCCAGCGGCCTGCGCGCTCGTGACGCCAAGCAGGGATGCCGCTGCGGCAGCGACGAGCGTGGACCTACGCGCGACGCGCAACAGATTGTTTTGCTTCATGTTTCCTCCAGGTTCAGGGCCGGCTTGCGCCGGCGTAGCGGGATATTACTTGAGCTTGGGCCGGCGACCAAGCGGAGCAAAATCCCTCTGTTGACGACAGGAAACACTTGCGCAAACGTTTTGCCACGGGCCGGGCCGCCCGTTCGGGCCGCCCGGCGACGAATGCGGCGCAAAAAAACGCGCCGCGCCCGCTTATTTCACCCCAACCCCCAGGAATTGCGTCGGCCCGAACGGATCGATCTTGAAGCCCGTCACGTTCTTGCTGATCGGCTGATAGACGGTCGAATGCGCGATCGGCGTGAACGGCACCTGGTCCTTGAAGATCTCCTGCGCCTGCGTATAAGCCTTGGTGCGATCGGCCATGTTGGTGGTGCTGCGGCCCTGCTTGATCAGATCGTCGTAAGGCTTGTAGCACCACTTCGAGAAGTTGCTGCCGTTGACCGCGTCGCAGCCGAGCAACACGCCGAGCCAGTTGTCAGGGTCGCCGTAGTCACCCGTCCAGCCGATCAGCATCGCCTGATGCTCGCCGGCGTGCGCGCGGCGAATGTACTCGCCCCATTCGTACGTGACGATATTCACCTTGACGCCGATCTTCGCCCAGTCCGCCTGCAGCATTTCGGCCATCAGGCGCGCGTTCGGGTTATACGGGCGCTGTACCGGCATCGCCCACAGCGTCAGCTCGAAGCCGTCGGGGTAGCCCGCCTGCTTCAGCAGCGCTTTCGCTTTGTCGACGTCGTAGGGCGCGTCCTTCAGGTTCTTGTCGTAACCCCATTGCGTCGGCGGCATCGGGTTCGTCGCGAGCTGGCCCGCGCCCTGGTAGACCGCTTCGATGATCGCCTTCTTGTTGACCGACATGTCGAGCGCGCGGCGCACGAGCACGTTGTCGAGCGGCTTTTTGGTCGTGTTGTACGCGATATAGCCGAGGTTGAAGCCCACTTCGCTTGGCATCGCGAGCGACGCATCGGCCTTCACGGTCGGGATGTCGGCGGGGCGCGGATACGACATCACCTGGCATTCGCCGCGCTTCAACTTTTGCAGGCGCACGGCCGGATCGACCGTGATCGCGAAGATCAGCTTGCCGAGCTTCGCGACGCCCGGCTTCCAGTAGTCGGGATTGCCGTCGAAGCGGATCGTGTCGTCCTTCGTATAGCTGCGGAAGATGAACGGGCCGGTGCCAACCGGGTACTGGTTGATGTCGGACGCCTTGCCCGCCTTCAGCAACTGATCGGTGTATTCAGCCGACAGGATCGACGCGAACGGCATCGCGATCTGCTGCAGGAACGGCGCGTCGACTTCCTTCAGCGTGAAGCGCACCGTGTACGGATCGACCTTCTCGATTTTGGCGATGTTCTTCGCGAGACCGAGGTCGTTGAAATACGGGAAATTGACCGGATACGCCTTGCGGAACGGGTTCTCGGGATCGAGCATGCGTTCGTAGGTGAACACGACGTCGTCCGCGTTGAATTCGCGGGTCGGCTTGAAGTACGACGTGGTCTGGAATTTGACGCCGTGGCGCAGATGGAACGTATAGGTGAGGCCGTCGGGCGACACGTCCCACTTTTCGGCGAGTCCTGGCTCGATGTCCGTGCTGCCGTGCGCAAATTCGACGAGCCGGTTATAGACCGTGTACGAGCCGGCGCTGAATTCGACGCTGGTCGTGTATTGCGCGGTATCGAAACCCGCCGGGCTGCCTTCGGAGCAGAACACCAGCGTCTTGTCGGGCAGCGTGGCCGCCTGCGACGCGGCGGGCGCGAGGCCGCTCGTGGCGACCGCGAGCGCGGCGAGCGCCGGCAGGCAGAACTGGTGAAGCGCGAACAGCCGGTGTGTCGCAGTCTTTCTTGTCACTGTCATATCGTCCTCCGCACAGCAGCCGGGTTAGCTGCGTTTCGATGATAGACAGCCCAAAAATGAGCTTCAACAGGGACTTACCACGCTATTTGGGACAAATTTGCGACCCATGCCAGACTGGCGGGGACCGCGCGGCCGTTGCAGCCGCGCGGGCATCGCAATTACACGGCGAGCCGTTCGCAGATCGCCTTGGTCGACGCGGCCGCGTTCAGCGTATAGAAGTGCAGACCCGGCACTTTCGCGTCGAGGAGCCGTTGACACAGAGCCGTCACCACGTCGAGCCCGAACGCGCGGATCGACTCGCGGTCGTCGCCGAAGCTCTCCAGCCGGCGCGCGATCCAGCGCGGCACTTCGGCGCCGCACATTTCGGAGAAGCGCATCAGCTGCGAGAAGTTCGTGATCGGCATGATGCCGGGCACGATCGGCACGTCGACGCCGAGCTGGCGCGCATCGTCGACGAAACGGAAGTACGCGTCCGCGTTGAAGAAGTACTGCGTGATCGCCGAGTTCGCGCCGGCTTTCACCTTGCGCGCGAAGTTTTCGAGATCGTGACGCGGCGAGCGCGACTGCGGATGGTATTCCGGATAGCCCGCCACCTCGATCCAGAACCAGTCGCCGAACTCGGCACGGATGAAGCTGACGAGCTCCGACGCATAGCGCAGCTCGCCGACCGCGCCCATGCCCGAGGGCAGATCGCCGCGCAGCGCGACGATATGGCGGATGCCGTACGCGCGGTACTCGTTGAGGATCGCGCGCAGGCTGTCCTTCGACGAGCCGATGCACGACAGATGCGGCGCCGCCTCGAGCCCTTCCTTCGCCATGTCGACGACGGTATCGAGCGTGCCTTGCTGGGTCGAGCCGCCGGCGCCGAACGTGACGGACACGAACTTCGGTTTGAGCGACACGAGTTCCGCGCGCGTCGCGCGCAGTTTGTCGATGCCTTCCTGCGTTTTCGGCGGGAAGAATTCGAATGAGAGTTCGATCGGATTCATAGTCAAAAAGGTCAACCGAGACTGCGGTTGCCGAAAATGAGCGCGGACAGTAGCCACGACACGATGCTGTACAGGATCGAGCCGAAGAACGCCGACCAGAAGCCCGACACCTCGAAGCCCTTCAGCAGCGACGCGCACAGCCAGAAGCACAGCGCATTGACGACCAGAATGAAGAGTCCGAGCGTGAGGATCGTGACGGGCAGCGTCAGCAGGATCAGCAGCGGCCGCAGCAGCGTATTGATGAGGCCGAGCACGATCGCGACGATCAGCGCGGTACCAAAACTGCGGATATGGATCGACGGAACGATGTAGGTGATGATCAGCAGCGCGAGCGCGTTGATGAGCCAGGTCAGCAGCACGGTCATGTAGAACTCCTTGTAAGCACCTGTGCGGAGAAGATGTCCAGCAAACGAAAAGCCGCGCTGGCGAACAAAGCGGCGCATTGCGCGCCGCCCCGGGATCGGACCGTCAAGCTTTTACCGCCGCCCGCGTGGCCGGGCGCGCGAACGCGCGCATCGAGCCGCGGACGGCCGCGTGCTTAATAGCGGTAGTGGTTCGGCTTGAACGGACCGTTCTTGTCGACGCCGATGTAGCCGGCCTGCGCGTCGGACAGCACGGTCAGGTTCGCGCCGATGCGCGCCAGATGCAGACGCGCGACCTTCTCGTCGAGATGCTTCGGCAGCACGTACACCTTGTTTTCGTACTTCGCGCCCTGCGTGAACAGTTCGATCTGCGCGAGCGTCTGGTTCGTGAACGAGTTCGACATCACGAACGACGGGTGGCCCGTCGCGCAGCCGAGGTTCACGAGGCGGCCTTCGGCCAGCAGGATCACGCGCTTGCCGTCCGGGAAAATGATGTGGTCGACTTGCGGCTTGATGTTTTCCCACTGGTACTGACGGGTCGACGCGACGTCGATTTCCGAGTCGAAGTGGCCGATGTTGCAGACGATCGCGTTATGACGCATCGCCTTCATGTGATCGTGGTTGATCACGTGGTAGTTGCCGGTCGCGGTCACGAAGATGTCGGCCTTGTCGGCCGCGTATTCCATCGTCACGACGCGGTAGCCTTCCATCGCCGCTTGCAGCGCGCAGATCGGATCGATTTCGGTGACCCACACGGTCGCGCCCAGACCGCGCAGCGATTGCGCGCAGCCCTTGCCCACGTCGCCGTAACCGGCCACGACCGCGATCTTGCCCGCGATCATCACGTCGGTCGCGCGCTTGATGCCGTCGACGAGCGACTCGCGGCAGCCATACAGGTTGTCGAACTTCGACTTCGTGACCGAGTCGTTGACGTTGATGGCCGGGAACGGCAGGCGGCCTTCCTTCTCCATCTGGTACAGACGGTGCACGCCGGTGGTGGTTTCTTCGGTGACGCCCTTGATTGCCGCGAGACGCTTCGAGTACCACGTCGGGTCGATCTCGAGGTGCGCGGCGATCGACTTGTACAGCGCGACTTCTTCTTCGTTGGTCGGCCTGGCGATCACCGAGCGGTCTTTCTCGGCCTTCGAGCCAAGGATCAGCAGCAGCGTCGCGTCGCCGCCGTCGTCGAGGATCATGTTGGCGAACTCGCCGTTCGGCCATTCGAAAATGCGGTGCGAGAACTCCCAGTATTCATCGAGCGATTCGCCCTTGAACGCGAACACCGGCGTGCCGGCCTGCGCGATCGCGGCGGCGGCATGGTCCTGAGTCGAGAAGATGTTGCACGAGGCCCAGCGTACGTCCGCGCCGAGCGCGGTCAGCGTCTCGATCAGCACGCCGGTCTGGATCGTCATGTGCAGCGAGCCGGCGACGCGCGCGCCCTTCAGCGGCTGCTGCGCCTTGTACTCATCACGGGTCTGCATGAGGCCGGGCATTTCGGTCTCGGCGATCGTGAGTTCCTTGCGGCCCCAAGCGGCGAGCGACATGTCGGCGACAACGTAATCCAGCTTCTGGGAATCGATGACTGCGGCGTTCATCACGCCCTCCTTTCTAAGAAATTGACTAGAAATGTGACGTGAGCGCGGTTTGAGGCAGCGTTCGGATTCGCGCGATGCGCATTCCATGCTGCCAATTGAAGCCTTCGAGCCTGGCGGGCGGCCGGCGAATGCGGATTCGCGGTACCCGTCGCAACGCTCCTCGAAGACGAACGGCGATTGTAGCAAATCGAGATGACTTCGGCGCGTGCCGGATGGTGCGGCAGCGCGCTGGTTCAGATCGGCAGCAGCCCCAGCATCGGCGCGAGCAGCACCATGGCGACGCCGGCGATCATCATCGTCAGGCTGGACACCACGCCCTCCTCGCTGCCGAGCTCGCGTGCCTTCGCGGTGCCGACGCCGTGCGCGGCCGCGCCGAACAGCGCGCCGCGCGCGAGCCGCGTGCGCAGCGGCACGATCGCGAGCACGATTTCGCCGAACAGCATGCCGCAGACGCCGGTCGCGATCACGAACAGCGCGGTCAGGTCCTTCGGCGCGTGAATCCTGTCGGACACGGCGAGCGCGAATGGCGTCGACACCGAACGCGTCATCAGGCTGCGCTGCAAGTCCGGCGACAGGTGCAGCAGCTTCGCGAGCATCAGCGAGCCGCCGACGCCGACCAGAATGCCCACCGTCACGCCGACGGACAGCGAGATCCAGTGGCGCTTCAACAGTGCGCGGTACTCGTAGATCGGCACGGCGAACGCGACCGTCGCGGGGCCGAGCAGCCACATCAGCCAGCGTGTGTCCTCGAAGTAAAGCGAATACGGAATGTGCGCGAGTACGACGATCGCGACGAGCGCGGCCGGCACCGTCAGCATCGGCGTGAGCCACGGCGAGCGCACGCGCGCATACAGCGCCTTCGACGCGAAGTACAGCGCGATCGTCAGCACGAGGCAGCCGGCCGCGATCAGGCGCGAGGCGTCGTCGGCCAACAGCGAAGCGAACGGGAGCGGGTTCATCGGCGCTCGTGCGACAGACTGCCTGCCTTACGCGCAACCCGCACGCGGCGCAGCGCGAAACGCCGTTCGACGCGCGCGGCCTGATCGACAGCGAACGCCACCGCGACCATCACCATCAGGGTGCCGGCGATCACCACTAGCGCGAGGCGCCAGCCGTCCGCGCGGAACAGGCCGCCGTATTGCACGGCGGCGACCGCCGCCGGAATGAAGAACAGCAGCATGTCGGACAGCAGCCAGTCCGCGCCGGCCTTGACCCAGCGCGGCGCGATACCTCCGCAGAACAGCAGCGCGAGCAGCGCGACGAGGCCGACCACGCCGCCCGGCACCGGCAGATGGAGCCGCCGCACGATGAAATCGGCGCCGATCCAGAGCGCCGCGATCGCGGCGCTTTGCACGGCGATGCGTGCGACACGGCCGAAGCCACCCGCGTCTCCACTTGAGCCGCCACCGGCGGGACGGGCGGAACGGGTGAAAACTGGCGCGGACATGACATCCCCTGGCTGGCGTGGAAGGCATTTAGTATGGGGCCCGCCGCGCCATAAATAAAATGACTTACAATCATCGAAACCATTCCGAACTGGAATTCTGGAGACCACGCTCATGGAACTCCGCGCGCTGCGCTATTTCGTCGAAGTGGTCCGTCGGCAAAGCTTCACCGTCGCCGCTGAGCAGATGTTCGTCACGCAGCCGACCATCAGCAAGATGGTCAAGTCGCTGGAAGACGAAATCGGCTCGCCGCTGCTGCTGCGCGACGGCCGCCAGATGGTTCTCACCGACGTGGGCCGGATCGTCTATCAGCGCGGCCAGGACGTGCTCGCCGCGCACGCGCAACTGCAGGCCGAGCTGAACGATCTCGACACGCTCGGGCGCGGTGAACTGGCAATCGGCATTCCGCCGATGGGCGGTGCGCTCTTCACCCCCGCAATCGCCGCGTTCCGCCAGCGCTATCCGAAGATCGAGCTGAAGCTGTTCGAGCAGGGCTCGCGCGCGATCGAAGCCGCGCTGATCAACGGTGAACTGGAACTGGGCGGTGTGCTGCAGCCGGTCGACCCCGACAACATCGACGTGCTGCCGATGTCGCGCGAGCTGTTGTGGCTCGTCGCGCGCGCCGGCTCGCGCTGGGATGCGTTGAACGAGGTGCCGCTCGCCCAACTCGCCGATGAGCCGTTCGTGTTTTACGGCGAAAGCCTCGCGCTGAACGACGTCGTGTTGAACGCATGTCGCGCGGCGGGATTTGCGCCCGCGATCGTCGGGCGCAGCGCGCATTGGGACTTCATGGCGGCGCTGGTGCTGGCTGGCGTCGGCATCGCGCTGCTGCCCGCGCCCTATTGCCGGCGGCTCGATCCCGCGCAGTTCACCTGCCGCCCGGTCGTCGAACCGGAGATCCCGTGGGAAATGGCGATCGGCTGGCGCCGCAACGGCTATCTGTCGCACGCGGCGCGCGCGTGGCTCGACGTCGCGCGCGAAACGCTGCCAACACACGCCAGCGACGATTTCATACTCGGACCGGGGATCGGCTCTAACGGAATCACAGCGCCGCAAGGAGCTCTGCCACCCTCGGGCGAGTGACGGGCGGCGGCCGGCCGCCGGCCGCGTTACGCCGCTCGCGTTTGCCGACCTCCTTGCAAACGGCGATCAAACCGCCTGCGCCGGCGTGCCACCTGGGTTCGGGGGCGTCACCGTCGCCGACCTCCGCGCTCCGTCTCGCCGGCTCGTCGCGATCAACTCCGCCGCCCGTTCGCCGATCATCACCGTCGGCGAATTGGTGTTGCCGCCGATCAGGGTCGGCATGACCGACGCATCGACGATCCTCAACCCCGTCACGCCGCGCACGCGCAATTGCGGATCGACGACCGAGCGCGCGTCGCCGCCCATCCGGCAGGTCGCGACCGGGTGATAGATCGTGTCCGCGCGCTCGGCGATCGTCTGGCGCAGTTGCGCATCCGATTGCCCTGGCCGCGTGTACAACTCCTCGCCGCCGTGCAGCGCGAGCGACGGCGCGCCGAGAATGCGCCGCGCCATCTTCGCGCCCTCGACGAGCAGATCGAGATCGCGCGCATCGCTCAGAAAGCGCGGATCGATCAGCGGCGCGACACGCGCATCGGCGCTTGCGAGCGTCACGGTGCCGCGGCTATGCGGACGCAGCACGCATACATGCAGCGAATAGCCGTGGCCCCAGTGCATATGGCGGTTGTGATCGTCGACGATCGCCGCGCAGAAATGCAGTTGCAGATCGGGCCGCGCGAGCGTCGGCCGGCTCTTCAGAAAACCGCCCGCCTCGGCGACGTTGCTCGACAGCATGCCGCGCCCGTGGCGCATGAAGGTCACGAATTGCGGCAGCATCCGCGCGATGCCGCGCACCGAGAAACCGGTGGGCTCGATCGACCTCACGCGCTTGTTGATCGTGAAATCGATGTGATCGATCAGGTTCTGGCCGACCTCGGGCGCATCGTGAAGCACGTCGATGCCGAGCGAGCGCAGATGCGCGGCCGGCCCGATGCCCGAGCACATCAACAGTTGCGGCGAGTTGAACGCGCCAGCGGCGAGCACGACCTCGGCGCGCGCCGCGAGCGTTTCGGTGCGGCCGGCGCGCACGATTTCGACGCCGCTCGCGCGCTTGCGGTCGAACACGACGCGCAGCACGGTCGCGTCGGCCATCGTGTGCAGATTCGCGCGCGGCCGGTCGTAGATGTACGCGCGCGCGACGCTGCAACGGCGCCCGTCACGTTGCGTGACCTGATAGAAGCCGATGCCTTCCTGGTCCGCGCCGTTGAAGTCGTCGTTCGCTTTGTAGCCCGCTTCGAGCGCGGCCTGCACGAAGCGCCTGGAAAACGGATTCCTGAAGCGCAGATCGGACACGGTCAGCGGACCGGCCTCGCCATGCCACGCATCGGCGCCGCGCTCGTTGTCTTCGGCGCGGCGAAAATACGGCAGCACCTCGGCCCACGACCAGCCGTCGCAGCCGAGCCGCGCCCACTCGTCGTAATCGAGCGGATGGCCGCGCGTGTAGATCATCGCGTTGATCGCGCTCGATCCGCCGAAACCGCGTCCGCGCGGCTGATAGCCCTGGCGACCGGCGAGCCCCGGCTGCGGCGTGGTCAGGTAGCCGTAGTTGGTCTTCAGTCTATTCGGCACCACGGCCGCGACGCCGACCGGCATGTTCACCAACAGATTGCGCCCGGTATGCGGACCGGCCTCGATCAGCGCGATGGTCGCGTCGGGACAGCTATCCGCGAGACGGCTCGCGAGCGTGCAGCCGCCCGAGCCCGCACCGAGGATGATGTAGTCGTATTGCATGCGCTCCTCCTGATGGGCCGCGTTGCTCGCGGACCCTGTCTCGTGCACACTTGTCTACGTGTGTTTTCTGCGCATTGTAGGGAGCGTATTGGGGCTGCGGCGGCTCCCTGACAGAACGATTCCTCTAAACGCCGGCGGCAACGCGCCCCTATGATGAAAGGCGCGTACGGCCCGCGCGCGGCTTCCAAACATGGCGCGACGCGCGTCCTCCTTCCGGCATGCGGCATCACGCGCGGCGCTCGAACAGATGCGACAAAGCGCATCGCGGATGCCGTCGGCAAAGCGGCGCACAATAAGCGAAAGCACGGAGACAGCAGATGGAACGGCACGGCTTCGGCCAGACTCACGAGGTGACGAATCAGGCACCGCCGCTCGCGGACTACAACCTGTTCGCGAGCGACGCCGCTTTGAGCGCGGCCGTCGATCGCGACGGCGCGAGCTGGCATCGCGAGGCGCTGCTGCGACACGGCGCGACGCTGACGACGCCCGACACGCTCGCGCTCGCGGAGCTCGCCAACCGCCATACGCCGGAGCTGGTCACGCATAGTCCGCGCGGCGAGCGCATCGACGCACTCGAGTTCCATCCCGCGTGGCATGAACTGCTCGCGCTGCTGCGCCGCGAAGGGTTACACGCGCTGCCGTTCGCCGAGCCGCGAAGCGGCGCGATGGCCGCGCGCTGCGCCGGCTACTTCATGCATGCGCAGATCGAATCCGGCTCGCTGTGCCCACTGACGATGACATTCGCGAGCATTCCGGTGTTGCGGCGCGAATCCACGTTGTTCGATACGCTGCGCGACCAGTTGTACACACGCGAGCACGATCCGCACGACGTGCCGCTCACGCAAAAGCGCTCGGCGATGATCGGCATGGGCATGACCGAGAAACAGGGCGGCTCCGACGTGCGCAGCAACCGGACGCGCGCCCATGCGTTCGACGGTGCCGGCGGACGCGGCGGCGCTTACCGGCTCGTCGGTCATAAATGGTTCTTCTCGGCGCCGCAGTGCGACGCCCATCTGGTGCTCGCGCGCACCGACACGCACGAGGGGCTGTCGTGCTTTTTCGTGCCGCGCTTCGCGCCGGACGGCAGCAAGAACGCGGTGCAGATCCAGCGTCTGAAGGACAAGCTCGGCAATCGCTCCAACGCAAGCAGCGAAGTCGAATTTCTCGACGCGTACGGTGTGATGATCGGCGACGAAGGACGCGGCGTGCCGACCATCATCGAAATGGCGAGCTACACGCGGCTCGACTGCGTGATCGGCAGCGCCGCGCTGATGCGTGCCGCGCTCGTGCAGGCGGTCCATCATGCGCGGCATCGCAGCGCGTTCGGCCGGCACCTTGCCGAGCAGCCGCTGATGCGCAACGTGCTCGCCGATCTCGCGCTCGAATCCGAAGCGGCTACGGTGCTGTTCATGCGTCTCGCGCGCGCGTTCGAGGAATCCGCCGACGCGTCGTCGGCTTCATCGGCCGAACGCGCCTGGCGGCGCATCGTTACGCCTGCCGCGAAGTACTGGGTCTGCAAGCGCGCGCTCGAATTCACCGGCGAGGCGATGGAAGTCTGGGGCGGCAACGGCTACGTCGAAACCGGGCCGATGGCGCGCTTCTATCGCGAGGCGCCGGTCAACTCGATCTGGGAAGGCTCGGGCAACGTGATGTGCCTCGACGTGCTGCGCGCGATGGAGCGCGAGCCGCGGGCCGCGCAAGCGCTGTTCGCCGCCTGGCAGGACGTCGCGCGCGCGCATCCGGCGTTGGGCGCGGCACTCGCGCGCCTCGCCGCGACGCTGAACGGACCGGCCGAACAGCGCGAGGCGTCGGCGCGACGTATCGCGCAGCAGATCGTGCTGATCGCGCAGGCGACGCTGCTCGCGCAGCACGCGCCCGCCGGGGTCGCCGACGCGTTCATCGCGACGCGTCTCGCCGACGGCTGCGGCGAAAGCGGCCGCGTGTACGGCACGCTGCCGGCCACGTTCGATCACGCGGCGATCGTCAAGCGCGCCTTTCCCGCGTAAACGCGGCGGGCGCGCAAACCCCGAGCGCACCGCTCGCAACTCCGACTCAACCTCAAACCAAGATAAGCGCGCTCGACGCGCACGGTCATCCATCTGGGAGTGGACTCACATGAAGAACGATGTGCCGGAGGTCGCCGCGCTCCAAGCACTGTTGCGCGATCAACGTCATGCGTATCTGCGCGCGCCCTATCCGTCGTGGGACACGCGCGCGACGCATCTGCGCGCGCTGCGCAAGCTGATGCTCGACAATCGCGACGCGCTCGCCGACGCGATGCACGCGGACTTCGGCAATCGTGCGAAGGAAGAAGTGCTGCTCGCCGAATTCCTGCTCGTGAAGGAAGAGATCGACGCCGCGCTGCGTCACGGCAAGCGCTGGATGAAAGCGCAGCGCCGCCGCACCAACAAGTGGCTGCTGCCGGCGCGCGCGAAGGTGGTGCCGCAGCCGCTCGGCGTGGTCGGCATCATCGTGCCGTGGAATTATCCGGTGCTGCTCGCGGTCGGCCCGTTGATCAGCGCGCTGACGGCCGGCAATCGCGCGATCATCAAGATGTCCGAACTGACGCCGCGCACCTCGGCGCTATTCGAGCTGCTGATCGGTCAGACGTTCGCGCGCACTCACGTCGCGGTCGTCAACGGCGATGCGGCGCTCGCGGCCGCGTTCAGCGCGCTGCCGTTCGATCATCTGCTGTTCACCGGCTCGACGAAGGTCGGTCACGAAGTAATGCGCGCGGCGGCCGAGCATCTGACGCCGGTCACGCTCGAACTCGGCGGCAAGTCGCCGGCGCTGATCGGCGCGCATGCGCGTTTCGACAACGCGGTCGACAATCTGATCGCCGGCAAGACGCTGAACGCGGGGCAGACCTGTGTGGCGCCCGACTACGTGCTGGTGCCGCGCGGCAAGGAGCAGGCGTTCATCGAACGGGCGCGCGTGCGGATGGCGAGGATGTATCCGGACTTCGCGCAGAACCCGGATTACACGTCGATCATTTCTTCGCGGCACTTCGAGCGGCTCGAACGTCTCGCCGACGAAGCGCGGGCTGCGGGCGCGCAATTGCATGCGCTGACCAACGCGACGCCCGATGCCGGGAGCCGGCGCTTTCCGCTGATCGCCGTGACTGGCGCGCCGGACGAATGCGCGCTGATGCAGGAGGAGATTTTTGGGCCGCTGTTGCCGCTCGTGCCGTACGACACGCTCGACGACGCGATCGCGTGGATCAATGCGCGGCCGCGGCCGCTGGCGCTTTATCTCTATGCCGACGATGCGCGGACGGTTGAGCGTGTCACGCATGAAACGATCGCCGGCGGCATGGCGGTTAACGAGACGCTGATGCATCTGGCATGTGAGAGTTTGCCGTTCGGCGGGGTCGGGGCGAGTGGGATGGGGGCGTACCACGGGTACGAGGGGTTCGTTACTTTTTCCAAGATGAAGCCCGTGCTCGTGCAGGCGCGCTTGAATGCGCGCGGGTTGATTTCGCCACCGTACGGGAGACGCGTGAACGCGGTGTTGAAGTTGATGATGAGATTCTGATTTAGCCCCTGGGCGGGGTGAGGCCTTTTTTTGTCTTTGTTCTTTGCGGTGTTGGCCTTTCCTTGTTGTCTTATCGATCTATTAGCGTTGCCCCTGTGCGGGGCGGCACCTACTTTCTTTGCTGCTGCAAAGAAAGTAGGCAAAGAAGACAGCTAAAACCGCCAACTCTTAAGCGGGTCCCTCGGTCTGCATGAGGTAGTGGTGCATCTGGAATCCGTGCTCCCGCACATTCCGCGCCAGTGACAAGGCGGTCATTCTTCCGGCGGCGCTACGCGCGCCGAAACCCCGTTCAAAACCCACCGGTTGTTTCGGCGCATCGCCGAGGCGCAGCCGACGGCCCCCGCTGCGCGGGCCAAACCATTGGTTTCCCTGGCAGACCCGTCCGCGACGCACGTAGTGCGGAGTGGGAGGGATGATGGCTTTGTCACGAACGGGGAATGTGCGGGGGCCCGGATTCCAGATGCACCACTACCCCTTCCAAGCCAGGGGACCCGCTTATAAGCTTGCGGTTTGAGCTGTCTTCTTTGCCTACTTTCTTTGCAGCAGCAAAGAAAGTAGGTGCCGCCCCGCACAGGGGCAACGCTAATAGACCGATAAGACAACAAGGAAAGGCCAACACTGCAAAGAACAACGACAAAAAAGCGCCCGCCCTGCCAAAGGGCAAACACACACCTTCAGTGATCCACAGTACTAGCACCGCCAGGCACATCAGTAGCAACAACATCAACCACATCCGGCGCGCCAGCGCCATTGCCCGTCTCAGCATCAGCCCCACTCTCGAGCCGATGCAACCAGGCCAGCAACTCGGCGACAGCCTGATAAAGCTGCGGTGGAATCCGCGCATCCAGATCGACTTGCATCAGCAGCGACACCATCTCGGGCGCCTCATGCACATACAGCCCAGCCTCCTTCGCGCGCTGCACGATCATCTCAGCGAGCAGCCCATACCCCTTGGCGACCAGACGCGGGGCGGGCTCGCCGCCATGAGCGTCATAAACAAGCGCGGCCGCGCTGCGACGTTGGGTGCGGCTCATCAGATATCCCAATCGAGGTCGTCGCGCGATGCGGCGCCCGACGCCGACGCCGTCGACGTGGCCACAGCCGCCGACGCCGACCGTGCATACGCGCCCGCGGCCTGCGCACCCGCCGCCGAGGTGCCCGCCGCGGTAGTACCAGGCACACCGCCGCCGATCTCGCGAATCGTCAATCCCTGCAGCTCGAGCCCCGCCGCCGCGAGCCGCTGACGGAAATCGTCCCCCTGCATCGCGAGCCGCGCGGCGCCCCGCGGGCTCGCCTGCACGCGCGCGGCCAGCCGCGTGCCGGTCAGCGTCAGTTCGGCATCGACGGTGCCGAGCGTCGGCAGCGACAGCGTCAGGCGCGTGCGCCACGGCTGGCCGTCCTCGCTCGCGAGGCCGCCGCCGCTGCGGTCCCATTCGTCGCCATCCTGCTCGATCGTCCAGTCCAGACGCGCGCCGGGCCACGCCTCGCCGGTCCAGCGGAACTGTCCGGTCGCAAGCAGATCGAGCTGCTGGCGCACGAGCGGCACCGTCGCCGGATGCACCGCCGCCGCCATCGCCTGCGCGCTCTGCGACGAGCCGGCATCGGCCGCCTGAGACACCGCGCTGTGCAGCCCCGCGTGTGTGGACTGGCCATTCAGGTCGGACACCGAGCTGGCCAGCAGCTCGCCCGCGACGAGTCGCGCGGCCTGCGCGGTCAGGATCGACGGCATCGCGTGCATGGCAGGGTTGTTCTCGGCAACGTTCGGCGTGCCGCGTGGCGTTGCCTCGGGGGCTCCGTTCGCCGCAGCGGACCGCGCGCCCGCGTCGCCAGCGTCGGCGCTCCAGTCGGGAGGCAATTGAGAATCTGCGACGAGCTGGTTCTGCGCCTCGTTCGCCAGTTGGGCCGGCGAACGCTGGCCGACCAGCCACGCCGCGAGATGCGCCTCGTAGAACAGGCCGCTGTCGGCGACCGTCTGTTGCAGCGCGGCCGCGAGCGCCGCGACCGGCACTTCGGTCGCCGCCACGCTCGCGGTGGCGGCCGCGGTTGCGCTGGCGGCAGCGTTGGGATTGGTGTTGGTGCTGGCAGCAGCGGCGGAATCGCCGGCAGCGAAATTGACTGTCGCGGCGCCCGCCGCATCGGTCAGCGGCAAGCTTTCGATGGCGACGTCGAGCGCCGGCGCGGCCGCCCAGATCGGCGCGCGGCCGAGCACCGCCGGTGTGGCCTCGCCGCCTGAGTGCGCAATCGCATTCAGCGTCAGCGCGACGGCCGACAGCGCGGTTTGCGCGGACGGCTGGGGCGCAGGCGTCACGTTCGCAGGCGCCGCGGGAACCGCGGTATCGACGCCGGCCGCGCCGGTCTGCGAGGTGGTCGCGGTTCCCGGCGCGATGCTGAGCAGGCTGTCGATCCGGCTCGACAGCACCGAAGCGAGGGCCGAATCGATTCCGTTCATGCCGGTTCCTTGGTCGCATCGGCGGCAACGCGCGCGATGCTCTGATTGCTCCGATCCTTCAGACGCGTGCGGCGTAGCGCCAGCTCACGCGCGCGCCCGCTCGCGCTCAGCGCGCCCCGTACAACTCCTTCAGCACGCGCGTCGACCGGCCGGCGAACAGCGCCGACAGATGCGCCATGCGCGGATTCGCGAGGTCGCGGATCGCGGCGTCGTCGGCGAGGATCTGGCGGATCAGCGCGTACTTGCGCAGGCGTTCGGCCTCGTCGAGCTTGACGCCCACGTCGGCTTCGCGCAGCGCTTCGACCAGCTGCCGATACTCTTCCTGCAAGTGCACCAGGTCGTTCCACAGTGCACGACGGGCCGCCATCAGCATGCGGCAGGACAGCGCCGCGATCGCCTCGTAGCGGGCAAAATATTCTGCGTTCGATGTCATCTCAGGCTTTCCGCGGCTGGCTGTGCTGCCATCCGCGCGATCTCCGGGGCTATCCCGATCCATGCCTCTTCGAGCGTCGCGAGCAGACGGTCCACTTCCACGAGCATCGCCTCGCTCTGATTGATATTGGCTTGCAACAGTCGACGCGCCATATAGTCGTACAAAGCGTTGAGCCGTTCGGCGATTTCGCCGCCCACCTCGAGGTTGAGCGACTGCTGCAGCCCGCTTTCGATGATCCGGATCGCCTTGCTGATCGCCATGCCACGCTCGGCCACGTTGCCCTGCTGCAAATGCATGCGGCTTTGCGCGATCGCCTGGCGTGCGCCCTGGTACAGCAACACGATCAGACGATGCGGACTTGCGCCCATCACGGATGTCTCGATACCGACACGCGCATACGCGTTGGCTCCAGCGTGCCCTTGGGAAAACATCGGCGCTCCTCCTCTTATACTGGCTGCGGTTAAGTCGTGGCGTGGCCGCGCGGCGCGTCGACGCGCCGGTCGCTGACCTGTAATTTGGTTATCGGATGCGCGACGACAAAGCTTTAGTCCGGTGTAAGGAGGATCGAAAGCGCCGCTGGGCGGGCCCGGGAAACACGGCACGAAGCCGCCGGCGCAAGCGCCGGCAGCGGCGTGCCGGATCGTCGGACGGGACGGGTGTGGACCTTCAGGCAGTCCTTCAGGCAGCCCTTCAGGCGGACACGCGCGATCCCGCTCAGATCGACATCTGCGCGATGTCGTTGTACGCGGCGACCAGCTTGTTACGCACCTGCAGGCCGAACTGGAAGCCGATGTTGGCCTTCTGCATGTCGACCATCACGTCGTTCAGCGAGACGTTCGACGCACCGAGCTCGAACGCCTGCGACTCGCCGACCGCCTTCTGCTGGTCGCCGCTGATCTTGTCGAGCGAAGCCTTCAGCGCCGCCGCGAAGTTGGTGGGCGTCGCCGCGCCGGATTGCTCCGCCGCCGGGGTCGCGTCGCCGGCCGCCTGCGCCGCCATCGCCTGCATCTGTTGCAGCGCCGACGATAGCGCGTTCACGGGCATGGTCATGTTTTCTCCGTTGGATGTGCGATCGGACCGCCGGACGGTGTACCGATCTGGACGAAAGCATAGCAGCGGCTCCTCGCGGAAAGTCCCGAAACTAGAGGGAAAACCCCGCTCTATTCAAGCAATCGGGTTCAGCGGCGCTGCGGATAATTTCAAAGGTGAAAGTCTCTGTCCGTCCGCCCAGCCCCGGCGCGGCATCACGACAGAACGCCAAGGCATTCCCCGGAGAAACCCGACGCATGGATTCGTCTGCCAACTCGTTGATCAACCCCGACGCCCGTATGGGGCTCGCCGGCGCGCAGCCCGCTGCCGGTCAGGCCGGTAGCGGCCAGGCCGGCGGCATGGCCGACCTCGGTGGCCTCGGCGGCCTGGGAGGTATCGGCGGCAATTTCGGCCAGCGTCTGTCCGGACTCGCGCAGATGCGCGGCAACCCGCGCGCGCCGCTCGTGTTCGCGGTCGCGCTGCTGGTGGCGGTCGTCGCCGGCCTGTTCCTGTGGTCGCGCGCGCCCAGCTACAAGGTGCTCTACAGCAATCTGTCCGACCGCGACGGCGGCTCGATCATCACCGCGCTGCAGCAGGCCAATATTCCGTACAAGCTGTCCGAAAGCGGCAGCGCGATCCTCGTGCCGGCCGAGCAGGTCCACGAGATGCGCCTGCGCCTCGCATCGCAGGGGCTGCCGAAGAGTGGCTCGGTCGGCTTCGAGCTGATGGACAACCAGAAATTCGGCATCAGCCAGTTCGACGAGCAGATCAACTATCAGCGCGCGCTCGAAGGCGAACTCGAACGCACGATCGAAGCGATCTCGAGCGTCAAATCGGCGCGCGTGCATCTCGCGATTCCGAAGCCGAGCGTGTTCGTGCGCGACAAGGAAGCGCCGTCGGCGGCGGTGCTCGTGAACCTGTACCCGGGCCGCGTGCTCGACGAAGGGCAGGTCGTCGCGATTACGCACATGGTGGCGTCGGCGGTGCCGGAAATGCCGGTGCGCGGCGTGACGATCCTCGACCAGGACGGCAACCTGCTCACGCAGCCAACCAATGGCAGCGGACTCGATGCGACCCAGCTGAAGTTCCGCCAGCAGATCGAGCGCAACACCCAGCAGCGCATCGACACGATCCTCGCGCCGCTGTTCGGCGCCGGCAACGCGCGCTCGCAGGTCAGCGCCGACATCGACTTCTCGCACAGCGAGCAGACCTCCGAGAACTACGGCCCGAACGGCAATCCGCAGCAGGCCGCGATCCGCAGCCAGCAGTCGAGCAGCGCCACCGAAATGTCGCAAGGCGGCGCCTCGGGGGTGCCGGGCGCGCTGTCGAACCAGCCGCCGCAGCCGGCCTCCGCGCCGATCGTGGCGGGCAACGGCGCGAGCTCGGTCACCACGACGCCGGTCAGCGACCGCAAGGATTCGACCACCAACTACGAACTCGACAAGACCGTGCGCCACGTCGACCAGCCGATGGGCGGCATCCGCCGGCTGTCGGTCGCGGTGGTGGTCAATTATCTGCGGGTCGTCGATCCGAAGGGTCACGTGACGATGCAGCCGGTCAGCGCCGACAAGCTCGCGCAGATCACCCAGCTCGTGAAGGACGCGATGGGCTTCGACGCGTCGCGCGGCGACTCGGTCAACGTGGTCAACAGCGCGTTTACCACCGAGCTCGACCCGAACGCCGACCTGCCGTGGTGGCGCACGCCCGACATGCTCGCGCTGTACAAGCAGATCGCGACGTACCTCGGCATCGGCGCGGTGGCCCTGTTCCTCTACTTCGTGATGGTGAAGCCGGCGCTGCGCCGCGCCTTCCCGCCGCCGCCCGAGCCGGTTGCCGCGCTGATGGCGCCCGACGAACCGGTGCTGCTCGACGGCATCCCGGCCGAGGAGCGCGATGGCGCGGTGGTCGAAATCGAAGCGGATAGCGAGCATCTCGCGCTCGAAAACGCGAAGCACAAATACGAGCGGAACCTGGAGTTCGCGCGCAGCATCGCGCGTCAGGATCCGAAGGTCGTAGCAACCGTCGTCAAGAACTGGGTGTCCGATGAGCGCTGAAGGCGTAGTGAAGAGCGCGCTGCTGCTGATGTCGATCGGCGAGGAAGAGGCGGCGCAGGTGTTCAAGTTTCTGGGCCCCCGTGAGGTTCAGAAAATCGGCGTCGCGATGGCCGCGCTGAAGAACGTCACCCGCGAACAGGTCGACGAGGTGCTGCAGGAGTTCGTGCGCGAGGCCGAGCAGCACACCGGCATGTCGCTCGATTCGAGCGATTACATCCGCTCCGTGCTGACCAAGGCGCTCGGCGACGACAAGGCCGGCGCGATCATCGACCGGATCCTGCAGGGCAGCGACACGAGCGGCATCGAAGGCCTGAAGTGGATGGACTCGGCGGCGGTCGCGGAACTGATCAAGAACGAGCATCCGCAGATCATCGCGACGATCCTCGTGCATCTGGACCGCGATCAGGCTTCGGAGATCGTCGGCTGTTTCACGGACCGGCTGCGCAACGACGTGCTGCTGCGGATCGCGACGCTCGACGGCATCCAGCCGGCCGCGCTGCGCGAGCTCGACGACGTGCTGACCGGCCTCTTGTCCGGCAGCGACAACCTGAAGCGCAGCCCGATGGGCGGTATCCGCACGGCGGCCGAGATTCTGAACTTCATGTCGAGCAACCACGAGGAAGGCGTCATCGAAAACGTGCGCCAGTACGACGCCGAGCTCGCGCAGAAGATCATCGACCAGATGTTCGTGTTCGAGAACCTGCTCGACCTCGAAGACCGCGCGATCCAGCTGCTGCTGAAGGAAGTCGAATCCGAAGCGCTGATCATCTCGCTGAAGGGCGCGGCGCCCGCGCTGCGTCAGAAGTTCCTGTCGAACATGTCGCAGCGCGCGGCCGAGTTGCTCGCCGAAGACCTCGACGCGCGCGGCCCGGTACGCGTGTCCGAAGTCGAGACGCAGCAGCGCCGCATCCTGCAGATCGTGCGCAACCTGGCCGAGAGCGGGCAGATCGTTCTAGGCGGCAAGGCGGAAGACGCCTATGTCTGATCCGAACGCCCCGGCAAAGGAAAGCCTCTCGGCCTACCAGCGCTGGGAGATGGCGTCGTTCGACCCGGCTCCGCTGGCGCCGCCGCCGGCCGAACCCGAGTTCGACGAGCGCGCGTTCGAAGCCGAACTCGAGCACCGCCGCGAAGCCGCGCATGCACAGGGCGTCGCGTCCGGTCATGTGGCCGGCCAGGCGCTCGGCTATCAGGCGGGCTATGACCAGGGGCACGCGCAGGGTTTCGCGCAAGGCCAGACCGAGGCGCGCGAGGAAGCGATGCGGCTCGCCGCGCTCGCCGAAACCTTCAAGAGCGCGCTCGATGGCGCGCAGCACGCGATCTCCGAAACGCTGATCGCACTCGCGCTCGACATCGCGCAGCAGGTCGTGCGCCAGCACGTGCAGCACGACCCGACCGCACTGATCGCGGCCGCGCGCGAGGTACTCGCGGCCGAGCCCGCGCTTGCCGGCGCACCGGCGCTGATCGTGAGTCCCGCCGATCTGCCGGTCGTCGAGGCGTATCTGCTCGATGAATTGCAAACGCGCGGCTGGACCGTGCGCACCGATGCATCGGTGGAGCGTGGCGGTTGCCGCGCGCAGGCCGGCACCGGTGAGGTCGACGCGGGCATCGACACGCGCTGGCAGCGCGTCGCCGCCGCGCTCGGCAAGGTGAGCACGTGGTGAAGCCGACGCTCGACGAGATCCGCGCGAGCGATCTGACGCCGCTCGAACGCGAGCTCGCCTTGGCGTCGTTCGGCGCCGAGGCGCTGGCCGATGTCGAGTCGGCCGGTATTCCGCAGCCCCCGGATGCGGCATGGCACGCTCCTGCGAGCGCACATCCAGCGACAGGCGCGGCGGCGAGCCGCGAGTCCGCCGCGACGGACCACGCTGCGCGCAGTGCTTGCGCCGCTCACGCTGCGCACGCGCCGTCCTACGATCCCGCGCTCGACATCAATCCCCACATGCAGGCATGGCGCGGCCAGCTCGACGCGCTGCGCGCGCGCAACGCGATCGCGAAGCCGCTGCGCGCGTGCGGGCGTCTCACACGCGCGGCCGGTCTCGTGCTCGAAGCGGTCGGCCTGCGTCTGTCGGTCGGCGCCGAAGTGATGATCGAGTTGCCGCCCGGCAGTTCGCTGCCGATGGCCGAAGCCGAAGTGGTCGGCTTCTCCGGCGACAAGCTGTTCCTGATGCCGACCACCGAAGTGATCGGCCTGTTGCCCGGCGCGCGGGTCTTTCCGCTCGAAAGCGCGCCGATCGCCGACCCGCTCGCGGGCGCGAAGCGTCTGCCGGTCGGCTGGGAATTGCTCGGCCGCGTGCTCGACGCATCCGGCCGTCCGCTCGACGGGCTCGGCCCGCTCGGCACGCAAAGGGACGCGCCGCTGTCCGCGCCGGTCATCAATCCGCTCAATCGCGAGCCGATTCACAAGGTGCTCGACGTCGGCGTGCGCGCGATCAACTCGCTGTTGACCGTCGGTCGTGGTCAACGGATGGGGCTGTTCGCGGGTTCGGGCGTCGGTAAATCTGTGCTGCTCGGCACGATGGCGCGCTACACCAGCGCCGAGGTGATCGTGATCGGCCTGATCGGCGAACGTGGCCGCGAAGTGAAGGAGTTCATCGAACAGATTCTCGGCGAGGAAGGGTTGGCGCGCTCGGTCGTGGTCGCCGCGCCGGCCGACGTGTCGCCGCTGTTACGGATGCAGGCCGCCGCGTACTCGACCTCGCTCGCCGAATACTTCCGCGACCAGGGCAAGCACGTGCTGCTGCTAATGGATTCGCTGACCCGTTACGCGATGGCGCAGCGCGAGATCGCGCTCGCGATCGGCGAGCCGCCCGCGACCAAGGGGTATCCGCCGTCGGTGTTCGCGAAGCTGCCGGCGCTCGTCGAGCGCACTGGCAACGGACCGGCGGGCGGCGGCTCGATCACCGCGTTCTACACGGTGCTCACCGAAGGCGACGACCAGCAGGACCCGATCGCCGACTCGGCGCGCGCGATTCTCGACGGCCACATCGTGCTGTCGCGCTCGCTCGCCGAAGCCGGCCACTACCCTGCGATCGATATCGAAGCGTCGATTAGCCGGGCAATGACCGCGCTGATCGACGATAACCATCTGAATAAAACGCGTATGTTCAAGCAGATGCTGTCGCGCTATCAGCGTAACCGCGATCTGATCAACGTCGGCGCGTATTCGAGCGGGCGCGACGCGGTGCTCGATCGCGCGATCGCGCTGTATCCGCGGATGGAAGCGTTCCTGCAGCAAGGCTTTCGCGAGTGCGCGAACTTCCAGCCGAGCATCGACATGCTCAGCGCGCTGTTTGCTTAGGGCCGAGGAGGCTGACGATGTCGAAACATTTCCCGATCAAGACGCTGATCGGTCTCGCGCAGGACGACGTGGATGCCGCCGCGCAGCGGCTCGGCCGCGCGCAGCGCGAGCGCAACGACGTTCAGGCGCAACTCGATGCGCTCGTGCAGTACCGCGACGAATACTACGCACGCTTCATGGAGAGCGCGCAGTCGGGCATGCCGGCCGGCAACATGCGCAACTTCCAGGCGTTCATCGATACGCTCGATGCCGCGATCGAGCAGCAGCGCAGCCTGCTCGCGGCGGCGAGCGCGCGCCTCGAGGCGGCGAAGCCCGACTGGCAGCGCCACAAGCAGAAGCTCGGCTCGTACGAAGTGCTGCAGGCGCGCGGCGAGGCGGCCGAGGCGAAGGTTGCGGCGCGGCGCGAACAGCGCGACGCCGACGAATTTGCGGCGCGGAGTCTGCGCATGCGAGCCGACGGCGCGTGAGGCCTTGCCTCGCGGCCAAAGCCTGACGGCACACCCGTTCGACCGATTCACAGGATTCTTTATGTCGCTTCTTTCACAGATCGGCTCCCAACTGAGCACGCTGCTCGACACGAGCGGCAATGGGTCGAGCAGCGCGTCCGCGAACGCCGCGGTCTCGAGCCCGTTCGCGCAGACCTTGCAGCAAAGCATCGACCAGCAGAACAGCGCGAATCAACAGCACACCAGTTCAGCGACGGCGTCGCAAGCCTCGGCGCCGAGCGCGCCCAGTGCGCCGCCGCCCGCTTCCGCTTCCACGTCCGCTCCCGCTTCCTCGCAGCAGAGCGCGAGCGGCAGCCAGAACGGCAACGGCACAGCGAGCAACGCGGCGAGCAGCAGCGCGTCATCGTCGTCGTCCACGCCGTCGACGACACCAACGCAGCAGGCATCGAACAGCCAGACGACCGCGACGCAAGCCCGGCAGAAAGACACCAAGGCGCAAACCGACGCTGGCGCGCTCGCCGCCGCTGCGGCTGCGGCTGCCGCCCAGGCTCAGGCGCAAGCGCACGCACAGGTCGTCGCCAACAACGCCGACTCGAACGCCACCACCACGACCGATGCCGCAAGCTCCGCCGCCGATGCGGTGAGCGCGCTGGCCGGCACGGCCACGAGCGCGCTCGCGGCCACCGCGGCAAGCAGGAAAGGCGCGGTCGATCCGAAGTCGCTGCAGGATGCGTTGCAGCGTGCGCTGTCCGCGCTGTCGAGCGGCCAGGGCGCGGTGCCCGCGGCCGCGCTTGCTGCCGGCGCGGCCGCAAAAGCCACGAGCGTGTCGAGCGCGGCGGGCGGCTTGGGCAACACGAAAAACGGCCTGAACGGCACGTCGGACGACAAGACGCTTGCGAGCGGCCTGTTCGGCAACGGCAAGGGGGCCTCGACGACCCACACGACGTCGACGGCGACGGCTGCCGCGACCGCGCTGGCCGATCCGTCGGCAGCGAAGTCGGCCGCCGACGCGTTGAGCGCCGCGGCCGCGACGAGCGGCCAGGCGGACAACCTCGCATCGGTGCGCAGCGCGTCCGAGGCGGCGAACGCCGCGCTGGCCGCGACGCAGGCGGCAGCGAACGCCGCGAGCACGACGGCGGCAGCGCAGAGTACGGGCAATGCGAGCGCGGCCGCCGCCGCGAATGCGTTGACGCCGCAGGTCGGCACGAGCGACTGGGAAGACGCGCTGAGCCAGAAGGTGGTGTTTTTGTCGAATGCGCATTCGCAGAGTGCTGAGCTGACGCTCAATCCGAAGGATCTGGGGCCGTTGCAGGTCGTGTTGCAGGTGGCGGATAACCATGCGCATGCGCTGTTCGTTTCGCAGCACCAGTCAGTGCGGGAGGCGGTCGAGGCGGCGTTGCCGAAGCTTCGCGAGGCGATGGAGTCGAATGGGATTGGGCTTGGCAGTGCGAGTGTGAGTGATGGGTTTGCGCGGCAGAACGGGCAACAGCAGCAGAGCGCTGGCGCGGGTGGGGGGAATGGGAAGAGGGGTAGTGGTGGTGGGGGCGCCCTTGCAGGCGACAGTTCCAGCGATGCCATCGGGAATGTTGCCGTGCGGCAGCAGGTTGGATTGGTCGATACGTTTGCCTGAAGCGAGGCGGGGCGCTTTTTTGTCGTTGTTCTGGCTTTTTTGGCCTTTCCTTGCTTTGTTATCGGTCTATTAGCGTTGCCCCTGTGCGGGGCGGCACCTACTTTCTTTGCTGCTGCAAAGAAAGTAGGCAAAGAAGACAGCTCAAACCGCAAGCTCATAAGCGGGTCCCCTGGCTTGGAAGGGGTAGTGGTGCATCTGGAATCCGGGCCCCCGCACATTCCCCGTTCGTGACAAAGCCGTCATCCCTCCCACTCCGCACTACGTGCGTCGCGGACGGGTCTGCCAGGGAAACCAATGGTTTTGCCCGCGCAGCGGGGGCCCTCGGCTGCGCCTCGGCGGTGCGCCGAAACCACCAGTGGGTTTTGAACGGGGTTTCGGCGCGCGTAGCGCCGCCGGAAGAATGACTGCCTTGTCACTGGAGCGGAATGTGCGGGAGCACGGATTCCAGATGCACCACTACCTCATGCAGACCGAGGGATCCGCTTAAGAGTTGGCGGTTTGAGCTGTCTTCTTTGCCTACTTTCTTTGCAGCAGCAAAGAAAGTAGGTGCCGCCCCGCACAGGGGCAACGCTAATAGACCGATAACAAAGCAAGGAAAGGCCAAAAAAGCCAGAACAACGACAAAAAAAACCCCAAAAACCAGAAACGGCCAGAAATAGCCAGAAATAGCCCTTCTTTTCGACCCATAGCGCCGCAGGCAAATCAACAACAATCACCCTAACCCTTACTAGGCCAGCAACAAGCTGGCAACCCAAATGGCAACCACGACCGCCCCGCAACAAGCCGCGCCCGCCTCGCCGGGCCCCATGAAGCGCATCATCCTGATCGTCCTCATTGCGCTGATCGCCGCGGGCGCTGCCGGTGCCGGCGTGTGGTTCTTCATGTCGAAGCGCGCACCCGTCGCGGTATCGGCCGAAGCCGCGCCGGCGCAATCCGCCGTGCCGCTGTTCTTCCCGCTCGAATCGATGACCGTCAACCTGCAATCGGACGACGGCCAGCAACACTTCCTGCGCATCGGCCTCACGCTCAAGCTCGGCGATGCCGCCACCCAGCAGGCGCTCACCGATCACATGCCGGAAGTGCGCAGCCGCATCCTGCTCGCGCTGTCGAACAAGCACCCCGAAGAACTCGCGCCGCTCGAAGGCAAGCGCGCGCTCGCCGAAGAGCTGAAGACGCTGATCACCGAGCCGATTGACAAGGGCGCCGCACCGATCCGCGTGCAGGACGTGCTGTTCACCGAATTCGTCGTGCAGTGACGTGACGTTGTCAAGCGCTGCCATCATCAATCGCCAAGGGACGCACGAGGAATAAGCAATGGGCCACGAAGAGTTCATGTCCCAGGAGGAGGTCGATGCCCTTCTGAAGGGCGTCACCGGCGAATCCGACACGGAATCCGAGCAAAACGACCGCACGGGCGTGCGGCCGTACAACATCGCCACGCAGGAACGTATCGTCCGTGGCCGGATGCCGGGCCTCGAAATCATCAACGACCGCTTCGCGCGCCTGCTGCGCGTCGGCATTTTCAACTTCATGCGGCGCTCGGCGGAAATTTCCGTCGGCCCGGTGAAGGTGCAGAAGTACAGCGAGTTCACGCGCAACCTGCCGATCCCGACCAACCTGAACCTCGTCCACGTGAAGCCGCTGCGCGGCACGTCGCTGTTCGTGTTCGATCCGAACCTCGTGTTCTTCGTGGTCGACAACCTGTTCGGCGGCGACGGCCGTTTCCATACGCGCGTCGAAGGACGCGATTTCACGCAGACCGAGCAGCGCATCATCACGAAGCTGCTCAATCTGACGTTCGAGCACTACGCGGCGTCGTGGAAGAGCGTGCGTCCGCTGCAGTTCGAATACGTGCGCTCGGAAATGCACACGCAGTTCGCCAACGTCGCGACGCCGAACGAAATCGTCATCGTCACGCAGTTCTCGATCGAGTTCGGCTCGACGGGCGGCACGCTGCACATCTGCATGCCCTACTCGATGATCGAGCCGATCCGCGACATTCTCTCGTCGCCGATCCAGGGCGAGGCGATGGACGTCGACCGACGCTGGGTGCGCGTGCTGTCGCAGCAGGTGCAGGCCGCCGAAGTGCAGCTGAGCGCCGATCTCGCGCAGGTGCCGGTCACGTTCGAACAGATCCTGAACATGCGCAAAGGCGATGTTCTGCCGATCAACATCCCCGAGCACATCACCGCGAAAGTGGACGGCGTGCCGGTGATGGAATGCGGCTACGGAATTTTCAATGGTCAGTACGCGTTGCGGGTCCAGAAGATGATCAGCGCAGCCGACACGATGAAGGAAGGTGGATATGAGTGACCTGAACGCAAAGCCCGAGACCGATCTCGCGGCAGCCGAGCAACTCGCCGCCGGCGAGCTGTCCGCCGTGGAAGACGACGCGGCGATGGCCGACTGGGCAAGCGCGCTCGCCGAGCAGAACGGCAACGACGAAATCAACCCGGCCGCGGGCGCCGTGTTCCAGCCGCTGTCGAAGGCCGCGCCGACCTCGACGCACAACGACATCGACATGATCCTGGACATTCCCGTCCAGATGACGGTCGAACTCGGCCGCACCAAGATCGCGATCCGTAATCTGCTGCAGCTCGCGCAGGGCTCGGTCGTCGAACTCGACGGCATGGCCGGCGAGCCGATGGACGTGCTCGTCAACGGCTGCCTGATCGCGCAAGGCGAGGTGGTGGTCGTCAACGACAAGTTCGGTATCCGGCTGACCGACATCATCACGCCGTCCGAACGCATCCGGAAACTCAATCGATGAAACGTTTGGCAGGTCGCGGCGTGCTGCTCGCGTCGCTTTTCGCGTCCACCGTCGCGCACGCCGCCGACATGAACGCGGTCAACAACGCCGCGAAGATCGCCTCCGGTGTCGGCGCGGGCAGCGCGGTGCCGGCGCTCGGCGTCGGCGCGGTCCTGCAAACCTTCGTCGGGCTGGCGGTTGTGATCGGCCTCGTGTTCGGCTGCGCGTGGCTCGCCCGACGCTTCGGCCTGCAACCGGGCCAGCGCGGCGGTCTTGTGAAGACGGTCGGCGGCGCTTCGCTCGGTGGCAAGGAACGCGTCGCGGTCGTCGAGATCGGCGATACGTGGCTCGTGCTCGGCGCCGCGCCCGGCAACGTGCGGCTGCTGCATACGATGCCGGCGGGTGCCGTCGCGGCCGATACGGTTGCCGCTTCGCCAGCACCGCTTTCCGGCACTTTTGGTCAACGCTTTCGCGACGCCCTGAAAGGCGAAGTGGGCAAACGTTTCAACGCGCACCGCGGCGGGGATCGGTAATGCAGGTCAGTTTCAGGCAGTCAGCCTGGTTCTTCGCGCTTACGCGCCGTGCGGGGCGGGCGCTCCCCGCAGCGCTTCAACTCGCGCTGCCGGCACTGCTGTTCGCGCTGCCGACGCTGTCTTTCGCGCAAACCGCCGGCCTGCCGGCGTTCACGACGAGCCCCGGCCCCAACGGCGGCACGACCTACTCGCTGAGCGTGCAGACGATGCTGCTGCTCACGATGCTGTCGTTCCTGCCCGCGATGGTGCTGATGATGACGAGCTTCACGCGCATCGTGATCGTGTTGTCGCTGCTGCGCCAGGCGCTCGGCACGACCACGACGCCGCCGAACCAGGTGGTCGTCGGTCTCGCGCTGTTTCTGACGCTGTTCGTGATGTCGCCGGTGCTCGATAAAGCCTATAACGAAGGTTACAAGCCGTTCTCCGAAGGCACGATGTCGATGGATCAGGCGGTGGCGCGCGGCGTCGCGCCGTTCAAGACCTTCATGCTGCGTCAGACCCGCGAAAGCGACCTTGCGCTGTTCGCGCGCATCTCGCACGCGGCGCCGATGCAGGGGCCCGAAGACGTGCCGCTGTCGCTGCTGGTGCCGTCGTTCGTGACGAGCGAGTTGAAGACCGGCTTCACGATCGGCTTCACGATCTTCATTCCGTTCCTGATCATCGACATGGTGGTCGCGAGCGTGCTGATGTCGATGGGCATGATGATGGTGTCGCCGGCGACGATTTCGCTGCCGTTCAAGCTGATGCTGTTCGTGCTCGTCGACGGCTGGCAGTTGCTGCTCGGCTCGCTCGCGCAGAGCTTCGTCTGATATTTTTTCGACTCCTTGTTCCTCAGGCACTCACGATGACACCCGAAGCAGTCATGACGCTGGCCCACCAGGCCATGTACGTCGGCCTCGTGCTGGCCGCCCCGCTGCTGCTCGTCGCGCTCGTCGTCGGTCTGGTCGTGAGCCTGTTCCAGGCGGCCACGCAGATCAACGAAAGCACGCTGTCGTTCATCCCGAAGCTGCTCGCGATCGCGCTCACGCTGGTGATCGCCGGACCATGGATGCTGACCACGATGCTCGACTATCTGCGCCACACGATCACCAGCATTCCGACGCTCGTCAACTGAGCGCCGCTGGCACGCCTGCCCTCCCCACTCCATGTTCACGGTCACCTACGCGCAACTGAACGTCTGGCTGACCGCGTTCCTGTGGCCGTTCGCGCGCATCGCCGCGCTGATCGCGACCGCGCCGGTGCTCGGCAACATGTCGCTGCCCTCGCGCGTGAAAATCGGTCTCGCCGCGTTCGCGACGATCATCGTCGCCCCGACGATCGGCGCGCTGCCGCAGGTCACCGTGTTTTCCGCGGCCGGCGTGTGGATTCTCGTCAACCAGTTCCTGATCGGCATCGCGCTCGGCGTGACGATGCAGGTCGTGTTCCAGGCGATCGACGCGACCGGCTACTTCATCGGCCTCGGCATGGGCCTTGGCTTCGCGACCTTCTTCGACCAGCAGGCGACCGGCTCGGGCGTCGTGATCTCACGCTACATGACGACGATCGCGACGCTGGTGTTTCTCGCCGTCGACGGTCATCTGCAGATGATCGCCGCGCTCGTGACGACGTTCCAGTCGGTGCCGGTGTCGGCTAACCTGCTCGCCCCGCACGGTTGGCAAACGCTCGCGAACTGGGGCGGCTCGATCTTCTCGGCGGGGCTGCTGCTCGCGTTGCCGGTCGTCGTCGCACTGCTGATCGCGAACCTCGCGCTCGGCATTCTCAATCGCGCGGCGCCGCAGATCGGCGTGTTCCAGATCGGCTTTCCGCTGACGATGCTGGTCGGCCTGCTGCTCGTGCAGCTGATGCTGCCGAACATGATCCCGTTCTTCGTGCGCTTGTTCGATAACGGCATCGATGAGATGGGACGGGTCGCGGCGGCGCTGGGATAACGCCGAAATGGGGTGTCCATTTAACCGGAGTTAGCGTTTTGCCTCCACGGGCGGCTCGGCGAAGGTCGCTCCAAGCTGGGCGGATGTCCGCGTTGCCCCGGCGGCTTTGGAGGAACAGCCTTTGGGCGCTGGGTCATAACAAGGTCTTGGTAACGAACCGGTCCATGGGCGACAGCAAGCTCCATGACCCGATAGAACAGCATCCCTCGGCTACGTGAGCGGCGGCGGTTGAAACGGAACACGAACTCGTCCAGGTAACTGGGCAAGTGTGCAGAATCCACCGCTCCCTGGTGGGTGCCCAGGAGCCAACGTTTTGCAAGGGACGCTATTCGATGCACACCTGGCAGAAGTTCTTCGGGGTCCTCGCCCCGCGCCGACGCGGCCCGCTGGCTACGGCGGTCATGGATGTAACCATTCTTCTCCAGCCACCGGTAACCCTGCCAGGCATCGGTGATGACCGTCGCCCCGGGCTCGACGTTATCCAACACGAAGGAGCGAAGCGATTCCGAGGAGGCATCCGCCACGGGCGCCATTCGACAGCGCCCGAATCCCTTCGGCTCCACGATCTCGATCGCGATACACGTCAGGATCTTCTTCCCTTTGGCACGGCCTCCCGAAAGTCCGGATTCTTTGCCTCCGATGTAGGTTTCGTCCACCTCCACCTTCCCGCAAAGGCGCTCCCGATCGGGGCGAATCAGAACAGACCGCAGGCGATGAAGAATAGCCCACACCGTCTGGTAGGAGCCGATCTCCAAGGTCCGCTTCAAACTCAGCGCGGAGATCCCATCTTTAGCGGTAGCAAAATGCCAACAGACCGAAAACCAAACCGTGAGCGGAGTACGTGTCCGGTCAAAGATGGTGCCAGCCATCACCGATGTGCGGCTACCGCATCCAGTACACATGAACCGGTTGTCCCCAAGCCGCCATCCTCCGTGATGCCCACAGGACGGGCAGACGAAGCCGCAAGGCCATCGCAGCCATTCGAGGTAGTCCAGGCAGTCTGCATCAGTCGGGAACCAGGCCTGAAACTCCCCAAGGGACTTAGGGTAGTGGATGCTGGCGTGGGCGCGTTCCATTGCCCCAGTCTACGCTTAACTCCGGTCAAATGGACACCCCATACGCCGAAAATCGCGGACATAAAAAAACCGGCTCGCGCCGGTTTCTTTATTGCGCCGCCGGGAGCGGCATCAGCTGTTGATGTACTGGAACAGCGACATGTTCTGGATCTGCACGAACGCTTGCTGCGAAGCCTGCAAGGCCGCCTGCTCCATCGAGTACTTGCTGATCGTCGAGACCATGTCGGTCTGGGTCAGGTCCGCGAGATCGCTTTGCGTTTGCAGTGAGTTGGTCTCCGTCACCGTTTGCAGCGCCTTGACTTCCTGCTCGCGGCCGCCGACCGATGCCTGCACCGCGGTGACGTTGTTCAGCGTGTTGCCAAGCTGCGACAGGCCCGTATTCAACGCGTTCTGCAGGTTCGCCGAGGCCGCGGGGTTGCCGCTCACCGGCTGCTGGAGCGCGGCGATCATCGCGTTCAGGTTCGCGAACACGTTGGTGCCCGCCTGGTTGGCCGGCTGCACCGTGAATTTGTCGTTGGCCGCCGGCGTGCCTGTGATTTCGACGGTCTGGCCCGCGATCGTGATGTCCGAGCCCGCCGTATACGGCTGCACCGTACCCGCGACGTTGGTCGTCGTGTCAGTGACCGTGTAGGTGAGCGAGCTGCCGCTGCCGCTGAACTGGATCTGGTACGAGTCCGCGTTCCCCGCGTTGGTCGGATCCTTGACCGACACCGCGCCGATCACGCCGCTGCCGGTATTGGCCGGGTCGCCCGAGGCGATCGGCTGCGCGTTGGTCGCGCCGACGCTCATGAACACCGACAGCCCATTGTCACCGGTCGAGACCGCGTTGCTATCGGTGACCTGCACGGTGCGCGTGCCCGTGTCGCCCGTATAGGTGACGTTGCCGGCCGCATCGGTCGTGAAGGCCTGGGTCGAATTCTGGAAACCGGCGAACAGCGCATTGCCCGAGCTGTCGCTCGCATTCGCGGAGGTGACGAGCTGGTCGCGCAGGGCGGTCAGCTGCGCGGCGATCGCCGTGCGGTCGGCGTCGTTCAAACTGCCGTCGCCGGCGCGCAGGCCTAACGTGTTCGCGCTTTGCAACGTCGTGATGACGCTGGAGAGCGTCGAGTCCTCGGCCTGCAACGACGTGAGCGCCGCGTTCTGGTTCGTCGTGTACTGCGACAGCGCGGACGCCGTCGAGCTGAGCTGCACGGCCTGCGCGGCGCCGAGCGGATTGTCGGCGGGCGTGGTCAGGCTCTCGCCGCTCGAGATTTCCTGATAGATCTGCGACAACTGAGCCTGCTGATTGCTCATGTTCGCGACGTTCATGCTGAAGTACTGCTGGGTCGAAATTCGCATGGTTCCGCCTTACGAGAAGATGCCAAGCAAAGTCTGGAACAGCGTCTGCGCCGTCTGGATGACCTTGCTGTTGGCCTGATAGAGCTGCTGGTACTGAAGCAGGTTGGCCGCTTCCTCATTGATATTGACGCCCGACACCGACTGCTGCGCCGACGTGATCTGCGTGACGAGCGTGCTTTGCGCGGTCGCCGAGGTCTGGATCTGCGTGGTCTGGTTGCCGATGTTGTTGACGTAGCTCGCGTACGCGCCCGTCAGCGTCGAGGTGCCGCCGTCGAGCGCCTGCGCCGAAGTCAGGTTCGACAGCAGTTGCGCGTTGCGGCCGTCGTTGGTCGCGCCGGTGTTCGGTCCGATCGTGAACGAGTCGCCGTTGGCGGGCGTGCCGCTGATCGTGACCGTCACGTTGTTCATCACGCCCGCGCTCGCCGAATTGCTCGGGTTGGTGATCGTCAGCGTCGCGCCCGAGCTCGGCGAGTATGGCACCGCGGTCGTCGCCGAGCTGATCGTGTACTGCGTGGACGGCGAGCCGGCGACTGTCACCACCGTGCCGACCGGGAAGCCGGTCAGGCCGGTGCCCGCGGTGTAAGTGATCGTCGAGGTGCTGGTCGGCGCGCTGTAGCCGGCAGATACCGTGCCTTGCGTAATCGTCCCGGTGCCGGTGTTCGACGTCGACGCCGACGCGAGCACCGGCGCCGCGGCCGCGATTGCCGACGCCGACGTGGTGGTCAGCGCGAAGCCGTCGAGCGCGCCGCGGGTCGGTTCGACCGAGAACGAGTCGCCGGCCTTCATCGTGCCGCTCGCGACCGAGAACTGCAGGCCGCCGATCGGGTTGGTCAGGTTCGCCGCCGAACCGACGATGCTGCCGGTCTGGTTGTCGGTCAGCGTGTAGGTGCTGCCGTCGTACGACAGCGTGTAGTCGCCCGTGGTCGGCTGGGTCGCGTCGGCGAACGAGACACCGAGCGTAGCGTTGCCGGTGTTCTGCGAGTTCGCGTACACGGTCGGCGAGCCGACCGTGAACAGCGCGCCGCCCGCGGTGCCGTTCAGCGTCAGGCCGAGTTCGTTCTGCGCATTGACCTGCGCGGCGAAGCTGGTCGCGATCGCGCCGAGTTGCGCCTCGGCCGGATCGAGCGTTTGCGAGCGGAATTGCAGCAGTCCGCCCAGCGTGCCGCCGGACACGCTCGTGTCGGACAGCGTCTGCGGCGTCGGTGTCGGCTTTGCCCCGGCCTGGCCGAGATACTGGACCGACAGCTCGCTCGGATCACCCGACGAAGTCGCCGTGCCGAGATTGAAGCTGTTGCCGGCCAGCACGAGCGGCTGTCCGCTCGACATGAACAGGCTATAGCTGCCGTTGTCCTGCACGACCGACACGCCGATCAGCTGGGACAGGTTCGACACCGCCTGGTCGCGTTCGTCGAGCAACTGGTTCGGCGGCTGGCCCTGGTTGCTCGCCTGCGTGATCTGCGTATTCAGCGACGCGATCTGCGCGGTGTAGGTGTTGATCTGCGTAACAGAGTTGCTCAGCTGCGTGTTGACGCTCGAGCGCAACTGGTCGTACTGCTGGCCCGCCGCGTTGATCTGGTTCGCGAGCGTCTGCGCGTCGCTGACCGCGGTCTGCCGCGTCGACACGCTCGACGCGTTGTTGGCGACGTTCTGCAGCCCGGTGAAGTAACCGCTGATCGCGCTCGCAATCCCGGCGGTCGGACTGCCGACGAGGTTGTTGAGCTGGGTGATCATCGTGTTGTACGCGGTGAGCGCGCTGCTCGACGACTGCGCGTTGTTCAGCTGGGTCGTCAGGTACTGGCTGTACGCGCGCGTCACGGTGTCGGTGGAGACGCCCATCGGCAGGTAGCCGGAGCCGGTATACGTGCCGCCCGTCTCCGAATACACCGGGGTTTCCATCGTATAGCCGGGTGTCGACGCGTTGCTGATGTTCTCACCAGTCGTCGTCAAACCCCATTGGGCCGCGTTGAGTCCGCTAAGGCCGATATTCAACAGATTGCTGGACATGCGTCATCCTGAAGGGCGGCATCGCAGACATGCCACCGCGTTAGTGGAACATCCTCTTTAACGGCCCGACGTGCGAAAAATTGAGGGCCATTCCACTTCGTTTGCGCTCGCCGCGATGTCGATGTTTGCGCGACGTTGCCGCGCTGTTGCCTCCGACGCGAGTGCAACGTTTGCTTCCTCGGCCAAAGCGTTCGCGCGGTGCCGGGCGTCGCGCGCACGGCACCGCGCGTTGGCTCGCCGCTCAGCGCGCCAGCGAGCGGCGCTTCATTTCGAGCTGCGTGATCAGCCGCTGCAGCGTGTTTTCCGCGCTGCCCGGCAGCGACAGGAAACGGAAGCCGAGCTGATAGCGCTGCGTGCCGTTCGGCAGCGCGAGCGAGCGATGCGACACGAGCTGCAGATCGAGCGACAGACGGCCGAGCGCGCCGAGCGTGAGCTCGCAGTCCATCAGGCGCGCGCCCATCGGCAGCGCGGCGACGCGCAGGTCGGTCGTGCGCATCCCGACGCCGCCGAGCGACAGGTCGTGCACCTCGAAGCGGAAAGTGTCGCCCTCGGGCAGGCGGCCCGTACACATGAACGGGTCGAGAATCGGCGCGGCGACGCGGAAGTACTCGCGGCGCTGCACGTAGAACAGCACCTCGGGGAAGTCGGCCTCGAACGCCGGCATTCCCTCGAAGCGCGTCTCGCGTGGCGTCGGGGTCGTGAACTCGACGCGCACGCCGTCGGGCGACGCGTGGAACTGGCAGCGCGGCGCGTTGAGCAGCCCCTTGTTCTGATCGGCGAGCGCGCCCCAATCGAAGGTGAAGGTGCGCTCGCGCACGTCGACGTCGAGCAGGCGCGTGACGATCTGCCCGCCCGCATATTCGACGGTGAGGAAATCGCCGCGATTGACGATATTGCGCAGCTGCACGCCGATTTCCAGCGGATTGCGGCGGCCGAAATCGGAAGCGCTCTCGTTTTGCGGGACGTGCGGCTGACCGTTCGTGTCAGTCAGGCCGTTCGACTGGTTCATATCCATGGGCTTGCCGGTAAGCATGTTCTTGCGGGCACGTGCCAGGGCCTAGCCATGGACTCTGAGGGTCTTCATGCAAAGCCGCAACACACGCGTTCGACCGGACCTTACAGCGCTATTCCGGTATCGGGTCTAACTCGTTAGCGGCAGCATCGAGCCAAAATTTAGGGGCTCAATTTAAATATTCGCCGGAAAATTTCGCGCAAACGTTAAAAGCGTATCTGCCCTATTTTCCGCGACCTTGCTCGCCCCGGACCCTGCGGAGCTTTTTACCGATGCCGGTTTTTCTGCTGCTTTTATCGCCGCTTTTACCGACACCTTTAAAACCGCTTTAATGCCCGTCGCGTGCGTTATTTTTAATCAGCCCATTTTCTGCATGATCGACAGCAGCTTTTTCGCGTAATGCGGATCGGTTGCATAACCGGCGCGCTGCATGCCGTTCGCAAAACCGTTCACGTCGCGCGACGAATTGATCACCTGCGCGTAACGCGGATTGCTCTTCAACATGCTCGCGTAATCGGTCATCGCTTCCTGGTACGAGTCGTACGCGCGGAATTTCTCGACCGTGCGCTGCGGCTTGCCGTTCACGTACTCGGTCGTGACCGTCGACACGGTCTTGCCGGTCCAGTCGTTGCCCGCCTTGATGCCGAACACGTTGTGGCTCGTCGAGCCGTCGGCCTTCTTGATCTCGCTCTTGCCCCAGCCCGATTCGAGCGCGGCCTGACCGATGATGAAGCGCGCCGGAATGCCGGTCGCCGCGCTCGCGGCCTGCGCCGGCGTGGCGAGCTTGTCGACGAAGGCGTCGACCTTCGACGAGCTGCCGTCGCCGCGCACCGGTGGCGTCAGCGCGCTATTGGCCGAGTAGGCGCGGCCGAGCCCGAGCTGACCGTTGGCCTGGGCGTTGCCGTAGGCACGCGCGAGCGCGTTGAGCGCCGCGCTCTGGCCTTCGTCGCCGCCGCTACCGCCGCCGAGCGCGTTGGCCATGCCGGCGAGACCACCCGCCGCGCCCGCGCCGTTCGCGCCACCCACCTGCATGCCCTGGTTGCGCATCAGTTGCTTGAGCATCGCGTCGGCCACGCCGATGCCCTTCTTCGACAGCTGCTGCGCCATCTGCTGATCCATCATCGACGTGAACGTCGCCGTGTCGTGCGAATCGAACGGACCGTCCTGCGGCGTTGCATCGCGCATGCTCTTCAACATCATCTGCGTGAACACGGCGTCGAACTGCTGCGCGGCCATCTTCATGCCGGCTTGCGGCGAGGCCTTCGCCTGCGCGCTGAGTGCGCCGAAGCCCTGCACGTCGAGCGCGAACCGGCTGGTCAGATCGTTGGCGGAGTTGACGCTATTGGTCGTATCGGAATTCATCTCGCGTGCTCCTTAGATGATTTCAAGGTCGGCGCGCAATGCGCCGGCTGCTTTCATGGCCTGCAGAATCGACATCAGATCCGCGGGCGTCGCGCCGAGCGCGTTGAGCGCCTTCACCACTTCGGCGAGGTTCGCACCGGCGTTCACGAGTTTCAGCGAGCCGTTATCCTGCTTCATCTGGATCTGCGACTGCTGCGCGACCACCGTGCGGCCGTTCGAGAACGCGCCCGGCTGACTCACCACCGGCTGCGTATTGATCACGACCGACAGATTGCCGTGCGCGACCGCGCAGTTCTGCAGCGTGACCATCTGGTTCATCACGATCGAGCCGGTGCGGGCGTTCAGGATGACCTTCGCGGCGGCCTGCCCGGGCCGCACTTCGAGGTTCTGCAATTGCGCCATGAACGAGACCTGCTGCTGCGGATCGGCCGGCGCGCGCAGCTGGATCGTGCGGCCGTCGAGCGCGGTCGCGGTGCCGCTGCCGAACGCGTTGTCGATCGCCGCGACGACGCGCTGCGTGGTGTCGTAGTCCATGTCGTTCAGGTCGAGCTGCATGGTGCCCGCCTGCGACACCGCCGTCGGCACCGAGCGCTCGACGATCGCGCCGCTGGTGATGCGCCCCGCGGCGAGCTGGTTGACCTGCACCCTGCTGCCGTTCGCGCTCGCGCCCGCGCCGCCCACGGCGACGTTGCCCTGGCCGAGCGCATACACCTGGCCGTCGGCGCCCTTCAGCGGCGTGAGCAGCAGCGTGCCGCCGCGCAGGCTTTTCGCATTGCCGAGCGACGACACCGTGATGTCGATCGCTTCGCCCGGCCGCGCGAACGGCGGCAGCACCGCGGTCACCATCACCGCGGCGACGTTCTTCAGCTGGATGTTCGACAGCGACGACTGCGAGTTGCTGGAGCCCGCCGCCTGGTTGTTGATCGAGATGCCGAGGTTCGCGAGCATGTTCGCGAGCGTCTGCGTCGTGAACGGCGTCTGCGTGGTCTGGTCGCCGGTGCCGTCGAGGCCGACCACGAGGCCGTAGCCGATCAGCGGGTTGTCGCGCACGCCCTGGATCTGCACGAGGTCCTTCAGGCGCTCCGCGTGCGCCGGCGTCGCGGCCGGCAGCGCCGCGCAGGCGAGCGCGACGAACATCAGTGCGCGGCCCGCGCGCGACAGCGTGTTGAAGACGGTACCCATGATCACCACGGCGCCACGTTGAGGAAGAACCGCTGCAGCCAGCCCATGGTCTCCGCTTCGTTGATGTAACCCTTCGCGGAGTATTCGATTTTCGCGTCGGCGACCTGGGTTGAGTACACGGCGTTCAGACTCGAAATCGTGTTGGGATTCACGACACCGGAAAAGCGCACGAATTCATTGCCCTGATTGATCAGCATCTGTTTCTCACCGCTCACGATCAGGTTGCCGTTCGCCTGCACGCCGGTCACGGTCACGGTGATCGTGCCGTTGAACGTATTCGACGCGTTCGCGCCGCCGGTGCCGGCAAAGCCGTTGGCGCCGGTCGCGTTCAGGTTGGTCTTGGCGAACAGGCCGCCGAGAAAGCCCGCGGTCGGCACGCTGAAGTTCGTGCTGCCGTTGCGGCTCGCATTCGCGCCCGAGTTCTTCGTCGCGTTGATGTTCTCGGCGATCACGATCGTGATGATGTCGCCTACGTTGCGTGGCCGCTGGTCTTCGAACAGCGGCCGACCCGCGTAGCCCGGGTTGTAGATCGAGCCCGGCGCCTGCGCCTGCGGCGGCAGCGGCGGCACCGCGTTCATCGGCTGCTGGGTGATCGGTTCCCTCGGCAGTTGGGCGCAGCCGCCGAGCGCGGCGAGCAGCGTGAGCTGCACGAGCGCTTCGGCCGTGCGCGAATGAACCGGAGTGCGAGTGGAATGCGACATCATCGTTTACCGCCTTAAATTTCCAGTCCTCAAACCTGCATCTGGCTCAAGGTCTGCAGCATCTGGTCGGAGGTCGTCACGGCCTTGCTGTTGATTTCGTACGCGCGCTGCGTCTGGATCATGTTCACCAGTTCCTGCACGACGTTCACGTTCGACGCTTCCACGTAACCCTGGTTGAGCGTGCCCGCGCCGTTCAGACCCGGCTGCGACACGTTCGGCGCACCCGACGACGCCGTCTCCGAGAACAGGTTCTCGCCCTTGGCGTCGAGGCCGGCCGGGTTGATGAAGGTCGCGAGCTGCATCGTGCCGAGCTGCTGCGTATTGCTCGAGTTGGCCACGGTGATCGACACCGCGCCGTCGCTGCCGATCGTCAGCGAGGTGGCATTGGTCGGGATCGTGATCGCCGGAATCACCTGGTAGCCGCTCGACGTGACGAGCTGACCCTGCGCGTTGGTCTGGAACGAGCCGTCGCGCGTGTAGGCGGTCGTGCCGTCGGGCATCTGCACCTGAAAGAAGCCTCCGCCGTTGATCGCGACGTCCTTCGAGTTGCCGGTCTGCTGCAGGTTGCCCTGCGTGTACAGACGCTCGGTCGCGACCTGTTGCACGCCGGTGCCGAGCTGGATGCCGGACGGCAGTTCGGTTTGCTGCGTCGAGTTCGCGCCCGGCTGGCGGATGGTCTGGTACAGCAGATCCTCGAACACCGCGCGCGAGCCCTTGAAGCCGTTGGTGCTGACGTTCGCGAGGTTGTTCGAGATCACGTCCATCTGCGCCTGTTGCGCATTCATGCCGGTGGCGGCGATATACAGTGAGCGGTTCACTTATGGTTCTCCAATGTCGGGCGGAGTTGGCGCTTTAGCGCTTACTCCGGCCCCATGCAAAGCGGTCTCGGAGCGCGCCTCGAAGGGCGCCCCGCGGCAATCCGTTAGCTGAAGCTGAGCAGCTGGTTGGCGGACTGATCGTTCTTGTCGGCGTTTTCCAGCAACTGCGTCTGCATCTGGAACTGGCGCGCGTTGGTGATCATCGAGACCATCGCGCTGACCGGATTCACGTTGCTGCCTTCGAGCGACGCCGGCGCGACCGTCACGGTCGGATCGGCGTCGGCGGGATTGCCGTCGGCGGTGCGAAACAGACCGTCATCGCCGCGCGTGAGCGACTGCGGATCGGGATTGACCAGCTTCAGCTGATCGACGGTGACCACAGCGGTGGGCGGATCGCCCGGCGTCAATGCCGACACCGTGCCGTCCTTGCCGATCGTGATCTGCGCGCCCGGCGGCACCGATACCGGCCCGCCGTTGCCGAGCACGACCTGATTGGTCGCGTTCACGAGCTGGCCGTTTTCGTCGATGTGCAGATTGCCCGCGCGCGTGTAGGCCTCGTTGCCGTCGGCGGTCTGCACCGACAGCCAGCCCGGCCCCTGAATCGCGACGTCGAGCGGATTGCCCGTCTGCTGGATCGGCCCCGGCGTGTAGTCGGCGCCCGGTGTCGACGACAGCACGAAGGTACGGGTCGTGTCGTCGTTGATCGCGCTGCCGTCGCCGAACGACATCGGCACGGCGCGGTAGGTTTCGAGCTGCGCGCGAAAGCCCGTGGTCGACGCGTTCGCGAGGTTGTTCGCGACGATCGCCTGCTGTTCGAGCGCCTGCGCGCTGCCCGACATCGCGGTGTAGATCAGCCGATCCATGAAGAACTCCTGTTCGCTTACAGGTTGATCAGGGTCTGGTCGACGGCCTGCTGGGTCTTGATCGTCTGCGCGTTCGCCTGATAGTTGCGTTGCGCGGTGATCAGGTTGACCAGCTCGCTCGTCAGATCGACGTTCGAGTTCTCGACCGCGCCGCCTTGCAGCACGCCGTGATTGGTCGAGCCCGGCGTCGAGATCTGCGCGACGCCCGAGGCAGCCGTCTGGCCGTACTCGTTGTTGCCGAGGTCGACGAGGCCGTTCTGGTTCGAGAAGTTCGCGAGCACGATCTGGCCGAGCGCCGCGGTCTGCCCGTTCGAGTAGTTGCCCGTCAGCGTGCCGTCGGAGCCGACCGTGAAGCTCGTCAGCTGGCCCGCCGCGTAGCCGTCGGTCGACAGGCTGTTCACGCCGTCCTTGCCGCCGTACTGCGTGGTGCCGGCCATGTTCAGCGTGACGTTCTGCGGCGTGCCCGAACCGTCGGTGGTCGGGATCGACATCGTGAACGCGCCGAGCGTCGCGGTCGCGAGGCCGGTCGTCGCGTCGGTCGTGCTGACCAGCGTGCCCGACGAGTTGAAGTTCGCCGTGCCGATCAGGGAAGCGGTGCCGGTCGACGGGCCCGCGTACACGTTCCACGTGCCCGAGCCCGTCTTCGCGAAGTACATATTGACGGTCTGCGAGCCGCCGAGCGTGTCGTAGACGGTCGTGCTCGTCGAGTAGTTGTAGGTCGACGAGCTGTTCTGGTTGAACGTGGTCGGGTTCTGCGTGATCGTGTAGCTGTCGTTGGCCACCGGCGTGCCGCTGAACGTGATGCTCTCGCCGTTGCCGAGCGTGATCGCGGTGCCGGCCGTGTAGGGCTGCGACGCCGTGGTCGTGCCGAGCGTGTTGTCCGTGACCGTGTAGGTGGTCGGGCTCGTGAAGTTGATCGTGTACTGGTCGGTGTTGGTGCCCGCTGCCGCGTTGGTGATCGTCGCGCCGGTCGTGTTCAGCGTGCCGGCGTTGGTGCCGCCCGGCGTCGCGGTCGGCGCGCCGAGCATGATGTTGTCCTGCGCGTTCAGGTTCAGGCCCGCGGTGATCGAGGTGGTCGCCTGCGGCGCGATGTTCGCGGTCGGCACCGTCAGCGGCACGGTCTGCGCGGTGTTGACGATGCCCGCGCTATTGGCCGCATAGCCCATCAGATCGAGGCCCTGCGCGTTCGTGATGAAGCCGTTCTTGTCGAGCTGAAACACGCCGTTGCGCGAATAGGTCAGCGTGCCGTTGTTCGACATCTGGAAGAAGCCGTTGCCGTTGATCGCGACGTTCAGCGCCTGGTTCGTCGTCGTGAGCGTGCCTTGCGAGAATTGCTGCTGCACTTCGGAGAGTTGCGTACCGATACCGATCTGCTGGCTCGTCGCGGTCGCGACCGAATTGGCGTACATGTCGGCGAATTCCGCGGTGCCGCTCTTGAAGCCGACGGTGTTGGCGTTGGCGATGTTGTTGCCGATCACGTCGAGATCGCTCGACGACGCCGACAGACCGCTCAAACCTGTTTGGTAACTCATGACGTACTCCGTATCTGTAAAGTCGTAACTGAATGGATCCGGACTACAGGATCGCTGCGACGCCGGTCAGGTCGACCGTCGAGCCGTTCGACAGCACGAGGCCCGGCGTGCCGCTGCTCTGCTGGACGACGCTTTCCACCGTCGCGCCGGTGAGCGTGGTAGCCGTCGCCTGCTGGCCGTTGATCGTGCCTGTCGCGGTGATCGTGTAGGTGCCGTCGGCGAGCGTGTTGCCCGCCGAATCGGTCGGCGTCCAGCCAACCGGAATCGTGCCGGCCGACTGCTTGCCGAGATCGAGCGTGTTGACGATCGTGCCGGCCGAGTTCTTCACGACGATCTGCAGGTCGCTGACGGAGTTCGCGAGCGTGACGCCGAACTCGTTCGTCTGGCCGCTCGCCACGGTGATCGAGTTGCCCGGTGCGAGCACGGTCGAACCGATCAGCAACGCGGCCTGCGATTGCTGGCCCGCCGACAGCTGCGTCGACAGCGAGGAGAGCGACGTATTGAGCTGGCTGATGCCCTGCACCGTGCTGATCTCGGCGAGCTGCGAGGTCATCTGCGAGCTGTCCATCGGATTGGTCGGGTCCTGGTTCTGCATTTGCGCGACGAGCAGCTGCAGAAAGGTGTTCTGCAGGTCCGCCGCCGACGTGCCCGACGTGCTGCTCGACGTGCTGCTCGACGTGCTGCTCGTCGAGCTGGTCGCGCTCGAGCTGCTGCTCGTGCCGTTCATCGTGTCGAGCAGCGTCTGCGAAACGGTCGTGCCGCTGCCGCCGATCGTGGTGTTGGTGGTCAAGGCTCTCTCCTCAGGTTCCGATCGTGAGCGTTTTCAGCATCAGGGTTTTGGCGGTGTTCAGTGTTTCGACGTTGGCCTGGTACGAGCGCGAGGCCGAGATCATGTTGACCATCTCCTGCACCGGGTCGACGTTGGGCAGCGTCACGTAGCCGTTCGCGTCGGCGGCCGGATTGCCGGGCTCGTACGCGGTCTTCATCGGCGACGGATCGTCGACCACGCCCGTCACCTGCACGCCGCCGACCTGCTGGCCGGAGCGCGTGCGCGCGCCGCCGAGCGGGCTCACCGCGAACACGACCTGCTTGGCCTTGTACGGCTGACCGTCGGGGCCCGTCGTGCTGTCCGCGTTGGCCAGGTTCGACGCCGTCACGTTGAGCCGCTCCGACTGCGCCGACATCGCGGAACCCGCGACACCAAAAATGTTCATCAGGGATGGCATGTTTCCTGACCTCTCCTGCCGGTTCGCACCGGCTTTACGTTAAGTCCCGTAGCGTTTCTGTTCGTGCGCGCATGCTGCCTGTGTTCAGCAGCTATGCGCCCTGCCTGGGTGCCGTGCTCGTGCCCGGCTTACGACGAGCCCGACGTGATCGCCGACAGCATCGTCTTGATCTGGTTCGACACGACCGTCATACCCGACTCGAAGTGCACCGTGTTGTCGGCGAACTGCACGCGCTCGGTGTCGACGTCGACCGTGTTGCCGTCGAGCGCCGGCTGCAGCGGAATCCGGTATTGCAGGTTGCCGTAATCGTCGGGGCTGCCGCCCGTCGCCGTCAGCGTGGCCTTGCCGCTCATGTGGCCGGCCTCGGTCGTGTTCATCGACATGCCGCTCGTCACGCCCGCGGGTTGCGTCATCGCGAGCGTCGAGCTGTTCGATGCGCCTTGGGCCGCGGTGCTGCCGCCCGTCTTCTTCAGTGCGCCGGCGAGCGACGACGCGAAGTCGATATCGCGCGCCTTGTAGCCGGGCGTGTCGGCGTTCGCGATATTCGACGACAGCAGTTCCTGCCGGTATGCGCGCACATCCATCGCCTGCCGGCCGAATGCGAATTCGGCATCGAGCTTGTCCAGCATCGGAATCTCCCGAGAACGTTTCCAAGGCCGTCCCGTGTGCGCATCGTGAGACACGCGGCGGGCGCGAAGGCCTTTTTGCATGTGATGCATCTTATGGGCCGCGCGCAAGCGGCAATCGGACGAATAACCGGGAAAGGGGGCTTCTATTCAACGTTTGCGCGAAAGCGGCGCTCACTAGAATGCAAGGCGTACCGATGCATTCGATGGAGACCCGCGATGGACCAGCCCACCAACACCTTGCCGCAGCCGGCGAGCGGCACGACGATGCGTCGCGTGGGGGGTGGCCGGGTCGATGAACGGGGCGATGGTTCGGAGGGCGCGCTCGCCCAGCCGGTGCCGCGCTCTTTCTCGCGTTGCCTTGCGCATTGCCTGACGCGGGCCGCGGTATGGGTTGCGGGCGGCATCGTGTTGCTGCCGGCCACGACCCAGGCGCAGGATGCGGGCGGCCCGATCGTGATTGCCGGGCCCGCCGAGAAAAATCCCGCCGCGCTGAACGATCTCGCGCAACGGATTCAGACGCCGGCGCAGCGCAGCGCGTCGGCGGCGTCGCTCGCGGCGGCGACCGCACAGTCGCTCGGCCGCGCGAGCGGGTCGCGCGACACCGATACGTTCGGGCGTGCCGCGAGCGCAAGCGGCGCGATCGTCATTCCGGGCGCGGGCGAGCCCGCTGCCGCCGCGCCGGCCATCATCCGCACCAACTTCAAACCGGACGCCAACGGCGTCGTGACGATTCCGCCGGCGGCCAGCACTGAGGCGTCGGGCGTCGCGCGCGTCAATGTCGAAGCGGGCCCGGCCGCCAGCGTCGCGAATCAGCGCGTGGTCGCGGCCAGTGCGCCGCAAGGCGACGGTTTCGACAGTCTCGCCGCGCGCGGCGAGCCGCCCGAGTTCGGCGCGAATGGCAAGCCGATCGCGGCCGCTGCGGCGCAGCCGGCGCATCCCGGGATCGCGAGAACACCCGCGACGTCGCCTGGCTCGCGCCAAGCGGCGGCCGTCATTGCACAGAGAACGCCGCAGACCGCTACCGCCGCGACGGCTGCGCAAGCCGCGCCGCTGCCAGGCCAGCAGGACCCGGAAGCGATTCACGCGAGCGCGCTCGCGTTCCTGCAACAGCAGGCCGTCGGCCTGCCCGGCAAGGCCGACATCACTGTCGCGTCCGCGTTTCCGCGCGGCCTCGCCGCGTGCACGTCGCTCGAACCGTTCATGCCGACCGGCGCGCGCCTGTGGGGCCGGCTGACGGTCGGCGTGCGCTGCGCGGGCGAGCGGCCGTGGACCATCTATCTGCAGGCGCGCATCTCGCTGCATGCGACCTACTACCTCGCCGCCCGCGCGATGGCGCCGGGCGAAGTGCTCACGGCCGCCGACCTCGTCGCGCGCGAAGGCGACCTGACCGGCCTGCCGCAGGCGATCGTCACCGACCCGTCGCAGGCGGTCGGCTCGGTCTCGCTCGTGCGGATCGCGGGCGGCATGCCGCTGCGCCGCGACATGCTCAAGAGCGCGTCGGCGGTGGTGTTCGGCCAGACCGTGCGGGTCATCGCGGCCGGCGACGGTTTCTCGATCTCGTCCGAGGGCAGCGCGATGAACAACGCGTCGCCGGGCCAGCAGGTGCGCGTGAAGACCGCCAACGGCCAGATCATCTCCGGCATCGTCAAGGACGGCGGCACGGTGGAGATCCAGATGTGAGCGGGCTGGCGGCAACGAGCACCGCCGAAACGGTCGGCGCCCCGGTGGCCAGGGCAGACGGACGGGGATTGAAAGGGGTAGATGGCCACCTGGCGGCGAGCCGGGTGTCGAGCGATTGCGCTAAAGTTTTGATCAGCGGTTGCCGTTATCAGGATCAAATCGTTAGGGAAGCCAATCGTGAAAGTCGATCCCACCACCTCTTCAAATCTGCCGTCCTTGAAAGACGCTTTGTCCCGTTCGCAGCAGAGCGACGAAGCCACGCCGGCAGCCAGCACCACCCAGGGCGCGACGAGCACGGCCGCGCCGGCCGCGAGCAGCGCGTCGGGCGAAACGAGCGTGAGCCTGTCGGGTCTGTCGCAGCATCTGCGCAGCCTCGCGGCCTCCGGCTCGGCCGACATCGACACCGCGCACGTCGAGTCGATCAAACAGGCGATCAAGGACGGCAAGCTGCAGATCGACTCCGGCAAGATCGCCGACGGCGTGCTGCAGACGGCGCGCGACCTGTTGCAGAACAAAACCTCGTCGACCGGCAACTGATCGGCGTTTCGCCGCGCGGTGATCTGCCGGGCGGCCTCCGACCAACCCGGTTCGCGCGCCGTTCGCGAGCCAGTGTGCGTAGCGAGTTGTTGATATGAAAGACGCCCTCGTTGCTACCCTGATCGAAGAATATTCGACCGTCGAGGCATTCGCCTCGATCCTCACTCTCGAAACCAAAGCGCTGACGGCGATCTCGCCGCTGGAGCAGTTGCCGGCGATCGTCGAGAAGAAAACCGAGCTGATCGGCGTGCTCGCGAGGCTCGAAGCCGCGCGCGACTCGCATCTGGCCGAACTCGGCTTTCCGACCGGCTGGTCCGGCATGGAGCTCGCGGCCAGCACCGACGCGCGCGTCGCGACGCAATGGAAGCTGCTGCAGAAAGCCGCGGATCGCGCGCGGCGCGTCAACACCAACAACGGCGAGCTGATCCGCGTGCGGATGGACTACAACGAGCGCGCGCTAAAGGCGCTGCAAGTCAACGTGCCGCGCAAGACGAATCTGTACGGGCCGGATGGACGAGTTCCGGCTTATTCGGGACTTTGATCGGCCCGCCTGCCCGGCCTGCAATCGAGCAATACACGAAATGAATGAAAAAGCCCGTCGATGACGGGCTTTTTCGTTTTCCGCCGCCGCTTTTCCACCCACTTCCCTGTCCGTTCCGCGCTGCGTTAGCCGTTCGGCTAGCTGGCGCTAGTCCACCTCGTCACGTTGAAATGGTGACTTCGTTCGAGCTTTCGCCAACGCCGCGGCTTCAACGCGGCCGCAATTCGACGGGCGGAAGCTTGTTTGCTCGTTAGTTTGTGTAGGCGTGTGTATAATGGAGGGTATGATGTATGAACAGTGCCGAGGTCGTCAAATTGATTCAAGCGAATGGCTGGCAGCTCGTCCGCATAGCGGGCAGTCACCATCATTTCAGGCACGCGGGAAAACGGGGGCTCGTGACCGTCCCGCATCCGAAAAAAGATTTGCCGGCCGGCACCCTGAACAGCATTCTGAAACAGGCGGGGCTCAAATGAAGCATCTGATCTTTCCGATCGCCATCGAACCCGGAGACAACACGCACGCGTTCGGCGTCGTGGTGCCCGATATTCCAGGCTGCTACTCCGCGGGCGACACGCTCGAACAAGCGTATGTGAACGCGAAAGAGGCAATCGAATCGCATCTCGAAACCTTGCTCGACGAAGGGCTGCCGCTGCCCGAGCCTCTCACGCTAGGCGAGCATCGGCGCAATCCCGAGTTCGCGGGGTTCACATGGGGTTTCGTGACGACGCGCAATATTCCGGCGTTGAAGAAGGCGGTTCGCATCAACATCTCGCTGCCCGAGGTGCTGGTGCAGGAGATCGACGCGTATGCGCAGGCGCGCGGTATGTCGCGCTCGGCGTTTCTCGCGCTCGCCGCCGAGCATGAGATGGCGAACGCCTGAGCAACGGCAGGTGGCACAGGCGGGCATCGGCATCGGCGCACCGCCGCATCTGCAGACGGCGTTTGAAAAACGGCGTGCGGCGCCGCGGTGGCGTCAGTTCGCTTCGGCGTTCGCCCAGGCCATTTCGCGCAGTCGGGCGCGCAGGCGTGCCACGGCCTGGCTATGCAACTGGCACACGCGCGATTCGCTGACTTCCATCACCGCGCCGATCTCGCGCAGATTCATGCCGCGCTCGTAGTACAGCGACATCAGCAGCTTCTCGCGCTCCGGCAAGCGGTCGATCGCTTCGATGAGCGCCGAGCGCAGGCTGTCGTCGAGCAGCGCCGAGAGCGGATCGGAATGATCGACGCAGTAGCGGTCCAGAAAAGGTTCGTCGTCGGCGGAGCGGTCGAAGTCTTCGTAGTAGATCAGCTGGCTGCCATGCAGGTCCTGCAGCATGGACTGATATTCGTCGAGCGGCATTTGCAGGTGCTCGGCGACCTCCGCCTCGCTCGCCGAGCGGCCGAGGTTCTGCTCCACCTTGTGCACCGCGGATTCCACTTCGCGCGACGTGCGGCGCAGGCTGCGCGGCAGCCAGTCGTTGCTGCGCAACTCGTCGAGCATCGCGCCGCGAATCCGCTGGCTGGCATAGGTCTCGAACTGCGCGCCCTGGTCTTCCTTGTAGCGGCCGGCGGCATCCAGCAAACCGATCATGCCGGCCTGGATCAGGTCGTCGAGATCGACGCTCGCCGGCATTTTCGCGACAAGCTGCAAGCCGAGTCGACGCACGAGCGGTGCGTACTTCGTCAAAACTTCGGCCTGAGAAATCTTTCCCTGAGCGTTGTACATCGTGCTCCCCTTGTCCTTCGTGCACGCCTTTCAAGCGTGATGCGCGGACGGTTGGTCGGCGTGGTGCGCCGCTGTAACTGTCGCAGGCGCCCGCCAGGGCGTTTGCGACGACATCGCTGGCCGCATCGGCCAGTACTGCAATTCGGCGGCGAGATGGCGAAAGTCGCGCGCGGCCGGTGTCGACGGAAACGCGTCGACCACGCAGCGCGACAGCTCGAGTGCCCGTGCGATGCGCACGTCGGCCGCAATGCAGCCGGCGTTTTCCAACGCGACGGTCAGGTAACGGCCGGCCACGCCGGCGAGATTCGCGAACGCGGCTTGCGCGTCGTTGGCGCTTTGGACGTGATTCGCGAGCACGCGCAACTGCGCGATCGCGTGCGCGTAATGCAAACGCTTGATGCACGCATAGGCCTCGGTGATCGCCTCGCCCGACATGCGCGCGACGATCATCACGTCATGTGCCTGCTTGGCGAGCGGCGACAGATGCCCTTCGTCGTCGAGTTGCGCGTCGATCAGCACGATATCGGCCGAGCCGCCGAGCAGCACACCAAGTTCGGCCTCCGTATGCCCCTCGCGGTTGTTGCGCGAGGCGGACAGCACCGAAAAACCGAGCGCGTGACGCGCGGCGGCGAAATCGACCGGGCTCTCGCCGCGCATCACCGCCGCGAAGTTGCCCGCGCCGCGCAAGCCGCCAAGCATCGCGCTCACCGACTTCTCACCGACGCATTCGTCGATCACCAGCACGTCCTTGCCCTGCTGTGCGAGCGCCGCGGCGAGGTTGACCGCCACGGTCGTATTACCGACGCCCGACGACGCACCCGCCAACGCGATCACGCGCGCGCCGCCGCGCCCGAGCAGCCGCCGCAACCCTTCGGCTTGATCCGAAACGAACTTATCCAAAGCGAACCTCGTGCAGCTCGGCCGTCGAACGTGCGGACAGCGAGGACAGCAAAGCGGGGATGTCGTCGTCGTGCGGCACGAACGGCGAGCTGTCGCGCGGAATGCAGAAGGTGCTCTTGATCAGGAATTTCTTGGTCGCGACGTAAAGGTTCTCCGGCACCTTCTGTCCGGTCGATACGTAATGCACCGGCAGCTTGTAGCGGATCACCGTATCGAGCACGCCGCCGAGGTTGGTCGCTTCGTCGAGCTTGGTCAGAATGCAGCCGGCGAGCGGCTGCTGGTCCGGCGCGCGCTGATACGCCTGCACGACTTCGTTCAACGTGTCGCCGTGGCTCGTTGCGTTGAGCAGCAACAGACGCTGCACCGGCTGGCCGGCGCGGCTTAGCATCGCGATCTGGTCGGACACGAGCCGGTCGCGCTGGCTCATACCGATCGTGTCGATCAGCACGATGTGCTTGTTGCGCAACTCCGAGAGCGCGAGCTGCAGATCGGCGCTGTCCTTCACCGCATGCACCGAAACGCCGAGAATCTTGCCGAAGATGCGCAGCTGTTCATGACCGCCGATGCGGTAGCTGTCGGTCGTCAGCAGCGCCACCTTGCTCGCGCCGAAGCGCATCACGCAGCGCGCTGCGAGCTTCGCGGTGGTCGTCGTCTTGCCGACGCCGGTCGGCCCCATCAGCGCGAATACGCCGCCGCGCTCCATCAGCGCGTCTTCGTCCTCCATCACCGGCAGGTTCGACTCGAGCACCGAGCGCACCCAGTCCATGCCGCCATCCATCGTGTCGACATCTTCGGGCAGGTTGTCGACCAGCATCTGCACGAGCTGCGCGGAAAAGCCGGCGGCGAACAGGTGCTTGGTGAGCGCGGCGCGTGCGGGACTGCGGCGCTGTCGATCGCCCCACAGCAGACCCGCGAAGTGCTCTTCCATCATGTCGCGCATCGACGACAGCTCGTTCATCACGGTGTCCTTGACGACCTGCTCCATGCGCCCCTTGATCGCTTCGGCGACGGCGGACGGCGTGCGGCTTTCGTCAGTAGCGGACGGCACGGGCGCGATCTTCTGAGCGGCGCGGCGCGCAGCGGCTTCGGCGGCATCGCGCGCCCAGTCGGGCGTGTCGATCACCGGCGGCACGGCGGCCGGCCGCGCGTCGACTGCGCTGCCGAGGCCTTTGGCGGTCGCGACGGCGGGCGTCATCGCGGCGGGACGCGCGCTGTATTGGCCGCTCTGTTGCTGCTGCTCGGCCGCGAGGCGGCGCGCGTGATCGATGAGCCACGGATTCGACTCGGCCATCGTGCGCGGCGCGGCGGCTTCGCTCGATGGGATTGCCGGCGGTACCGGCACGCCGGCAGCTTTCAGCAAATCCGCGCGGATGTCTTTCGACAGGCGCGCGGCCGCGGCGCGGGCGCTCGCGCCGGAAGGCGCGGCGGCAGCGGCGGGCGTGGCCGGTGCGTTGAACGATGTGGCCGCGCTGGACGCCGACTGGCTTGCGGCGGGCGCTGCTTGATTCGCGGACATGCTGAGCGCCTGGCTGAGCGCCGAATTGAGCGCCGTCCTGTTCACCGAGCCGGCCATGAAATCCGCAGTCGCATTCGCCGGCTCGATCGCCGGCGTCGCTTCACCACCCGCTTCCGGGCTCGCGCCGAACACCGACGAAAACACGTCCGGCATTGCGCTCGCGTATGGATTCGTCGGCGCCGCGAACAAGCCGCGCGGGGCCAGCGTCGATGCCGCACCTGAGCCCGTGCCGAGCGCCGCGGCCTGCGCGCCTTCGCGCGCTTTCGGCGTGATCGCGGCGAGATCGCTATCGGCGAGCGCGACGATTTCGACGCTGCCGTCGTCCATCGTGCGATTCGACAGCACGACCGCATCGGGGCCAAGTGCTTCGCGAACGAGACGCAGCGCGTCGCGACTGGTAGCACCGACAAATTTACGAATGTTCAAGCTGGACCCCCGATGAGGTATACGGACTGACGGACCGGCAATACACCGCTTCCCATTGCGATCAATTATTGCGAAAGGCGTCGGGCGACGATCGATGGATAAAGACCGTTAAAGGTGGGTAATTCGCGCGATGGACACACGGCAGACGCATCGTTCGACGAGCCTGGGAGAGCCGTGCAAACGCAAACCGGCGCCCCATTTGAGCGCCGGTTGCGTTGTATCGACAGCCGCGAGCGAGCGACCTTGGTCAGCCGTGCGCGCCGATCAGATTGACCACCTTGACGTTGCGCGTATCGGGCACTTCCGCATACGAGAGCACCTTCAGCTGCGGCAGGCTGCGGCGCAGGAAGCGCGCGAGCATCGGCCGCAGTGCGTGCTGCACCAGCAGCACCGGAGCGAGGCCAAGGTTCTGCTGACGCGTCATCGCTTTCTGCGTTTCGGTGAGCAGCGTGTTCGCGAGACCCGGTTCGAGGCCCGGGTTCGGTCCGGTCGATAGCGCCTGCGACAGCACCCGTTCGAGGTTCGCGTCGAGGCCCATCACCTGCATGTCGGCGGTCCCGGGGAACCACTGCTGCGTGATCGCGCGGCCCAGCGCGAGCCGCACCGCGGCGGTGAGGTCGTGCGGGTCGGTGAGCTTGGTCGCGTGTTCGGCGAGCGCTTCGAGGATCGTGCGCATGTCGCGAATCGGCACGCCTTCTTCGAGCAGGTTCTGTAGCACCTTTTGCAGCGTGGTGAGCGGCAGCATCTTCGGCACCAGATCGTCGACAAGCGACGCCGTGTCCTTCTGCATCCGCTCGACCAGCGACTGCACCTCGCGGCGGCCGAGCAGCTCCGACGCGTGCGTGACGACGAGGTGATTCAGGTGCGTCGCGACCACCGTGCTCGAATCGACGACCGTGTAGCCGTATACCTGCGCCTGTTCGCGCAGATTCGTGTCGATCCAGATGGCGGGCAGGCCGAACGCCGGGTCCTGGGTCGGCGTGCCCGGCAGCGCGGCCGATACCTGGCCCGGGTTGATCGCGAGCCACTGGCCCGGATACGCCTCGCCCGAGCCGACCTCGACGCCCTTCAACGCGATCCGATAGCCGTTCGGCCGCAATTCGAGGTTGTCGCGGATATGAATGACCGGCGGCAAAAAGCCGATTTCCTGCGCGAACTTCTTGCGGATGCTCTTGATCCGCTTGAGCAGTTCGCCGTCCGAGTTCTTGTCGACGAGTGGAATCAGCCGGTAGCCGACTTCGAGGCCGAGCGTGTCGATCATCGTCACGTCGTCCCAGCTCGCCTCGGCGTTTTCGACCGGCGCCAGCGCGGCCGGCGCGACGTCGACGAGCGCCGGTGCGTTCTTGCGCTCCTCGGTGCGCTTCTTCATCGTGCGGCCGAGCTGGATCAGGCCGCCGCCGAGAATCAGGAACGCGAAGTGCGGCATGCCCGGGATCAGGCCCATCAGCACGAGAATGCAGCCGGTGATCATCAGCACGCGCGGGTTCGTGAACAGCTGGCCGGTCAGCTGCGTGCCGATGTCCTCGTTGGTCGCGACGCGCGAGACGATCACGCCGGCCGCCGTCGAAATCACCAGCGACGGAATCTGCGCCACGAGGCCGTCGCCGATCGTCAGCAGCGTGTAGTTCTTGCCCGCCGCGGCAAAACTCATGTCGTGCTGGACCATCCCGACGATCAGCCCGCCGATGATGTTGATCACCATGATCAGGAGGCCGGCGACCGCATCGCCTCGCACGAACTTGCTCGCGCCGTCCATCGAGCCGTAGAACTCGGCTTCCTGAGAGATCTCCTTGCGCCGCGTGCGAGCCTGCTCTTCGTTGATGAGGCCGGCGTTCAGATCGGCGTCGATCGCCATCTGCTTGCCGGGCATCGCGTCGAGCGTGAAGCGCGCGGACACTTCGGCGATCCGCCCCGCGCCCTTCGTGATCACCATGAAGTTGATCACCATCAGGATCACGAACACGACGATACCAACCGCGAAGTTGCCGCCCACGAGGAAGTGGCCGAACGACTCGATCACCTGACCGGCCGCATCGGGACCGGTATGGCCTTCGAGCAGCACGACCCGCGTCGAGGCGACGTTCAGCGACAGCCGCAGCAGCGTCGAGAACAGCAGCACGCTCGGGAACGCGGCGAAGTCGAGCGGCTTCATCGTGTACATGCTGACGAGCAGCACCATCACCGACAGCGCGATGTTGAACGTGAACAGCAGATCCAGCAGGAACGGCGGCAACGGCAGAATCATCATGCCGAGGATCATGCAGATCAGCACCGGCCCGGCGAGGGCGCGCAGGTTGGTGCTGCTCAGCGCATCCGGGCGTCGGGCGAGGAAACCGGCGCGAGCGTTCATGCGGAGGCTCCGTTGTTGTCGTCGCTAGTGGCGTCGTTGGCGTTGTCGTCGGCCGGGTTCAGCGTGTTGGCGGCTTCCTCGGCGGCGTCCTCGTCCGCTACGCCGCCCTTGTCGAGTTCGGGCGGCACGTCGAGTTCGGTCGGCGCGACCGGCACGTCGCCGCCTTCGGCCTTGAAGCGGCGCAACTGATAGACCCACGCGAGCACTTCCGCGACCGCGCCATAGAGCGGCCCCGGAATCTCACGATTCAGATCGACGTTGTGATAGAGCGCACGCGCGAGCGGCGGCGCTTCGAGCAGCGGCACGTTGTTTTCGGTGGCGATCTCGCGAATCCGCGCGGCCACGAGGTTCACGCCCTTCGCGACCACCTTCGGCGCGCGCATCTCGCCGTCCGTATATTGCAGCGCGACCGCGAAGTGGGTCGGGTTGGTCACGACCACGTCGGCCTTCGGCACTTGCGCCATCATGCGGCGCCGCGCGATCGCGCGCTGCTGCTGGCGAATCTTGCCCTTGATGTGCGGATCGCCTTCGCTCTCGCGATGCTCACGCTTCACTTCTTCCTTCGTCATGCGCAGCTTCTTGTGGAACGACCACAGCTGGTACGGCACGTCGAGCGCGGCCACCGCGAACATGCCGGCCACCGTCATGCCGCAGCACACCGCGATCAGATGCACGGAGTTGGAGAGCGCGAGATTGAGCGGCTGCGTCGCGAGCGCGAGGAATTGCTCGTGGCGATTCCAGATCGCCGTGCCGCCGATCAACCCCACCACCAGCGTCTTCGCGAGCGACATGCCGAGCTGGATCGGTCCGTTGATCGAAAACATGCGGCCGAGGCCCTCGATCGGGTTCAGCCGGTTGAACTTGGGCTCGAGCCCTTTCGCGGACAGTTGCCAGCCGCCCAGCGCCATCGGTGCGAGCAGCGCGGCAAGTCCGGTGACGCCGAGGATCGGCACGAGCGCGTAGAGTCCTTCGCGACCCGCTGAGCCCGCGCCGATCAGCATGCGGCTGGTGTCGAACGCGCTCGCGTGGTTGAAGGTGAGCGACGCACGCAGCATGTTCTGCAAATGCTCGCCGATGCTGCCCGACATGCCCCATACGCCGTAGAACCCGGCCGCGAGCAGCGCGAAGGTCGACAACTCCCGCGAACGCACGATCTGCCCCTCCTCGCGCGCCTTCTGCAGGCGCCGAGGGGTGGCGGATTCGGTTTTTTCGAGGTCGCTGTCCTCTGCCACAAAGCTCTCCAGTCGGCCGAGGCACGGCGCCTCTTTCCAGTGACAGCGATTATTCCTGCTCGACGCAAGCGCCGATCGGCGGATAAGGGCGGAGAAACGGGGGTATTTCGAAGGATGAGCGGACGGCTCGCGCGTCTGTCACGCGCGCCGTCCGGCATTGAATCGACGTGCGGCTTCAGTAGCCGACGAAGGGGGAGGGACCGCCGCTCGCGGTCTGATCGAGGTGGTAGTACACGTAGCGGCCGAAGAAGAACGGCAGACCGAGGTCGAAGCTGGCGTTGCCGCCGATCTGGCCGGCGAGCGTGTTGAACGCGTAGTTGCTGCCGTTGGCGAACAGCGTCTGCGCGTTCAGAATGCCGATGCTCGCGACCGCCGACACGTTGTTCTTCCCGACCAGCGTGACCGTGCGGGTCTGCGCCGACGACGGGCAATAGAAGCCCGCGAACTGGCTGCCGCACAGCGTGAGCGTGCTATCGCCGAAGAAATAGGCGTTCGAGCCGGAATCGAGGAACGCCTGGACGGTCGTGCCGTTGAAGGTGCTGTTGTTGAGGTCGCCGTATGGGTCGGTCGTGAATACCTGCGCAGCGGCAAGCGGGTTGTTCCCCTGCGTGCCGATGCCGAACACCAGCGTGCCGGTCGCCGACGCCTGCCCGGTGTTCGACACCGGTGCCATCTGTACGATCACGCCGTTGTTGTCGAGCGGGAAGTTCGCGACCGGATTGGCGATCTGTTGCGGAATCGGCACCGCGGTGCGCGTGCACGACGTGCCGTTCGGACAGGCGAAGTAGTTGCTGTAGGTTGCCGCGGTCGTCGTGTTCGCGCAGGTTGCGCCGCAATCGGTCGGCGCGGTGCCGATGCCGAGGATGCCGTTCGCGCCCAGATCGGCGGCCGTGTTTTCGGCCGGGCCGCTGCCGCAGCCGCTTGGTACCGTGCTCGCGGCCTTGTCGCCGATGATCTGCAGCGGGATGCTGCTGGTCGTCGTTTCACCGCCGATCGTCACGATCGCGGTACGCACCGAGCCCCACGTGTAACCGTCCGCGAACGTCGCGCACTCGGCGAGCTGCGCGCCGTTGCTGCCAATCGTGCTGACTGGCAGCGCGCCGAGCAGCGTCGAATTGAGCACTGAACTGACCACGCGCAGGCCAAACGAGCCGGTGTCGACCTGGATATTGTCGATGGTCTGACAGTTGCTGGTCGAGCCTGGCGCGCAGATCCTCACGCTGACGGTCGGGATGTTGATGACACCCGAAACGCCCCGGCCGACCGTGATCGGCACCGTGTTCGACGCATTCGCGGAGATCGGCTGCTGGGTCGGCCTGGCCGGCAGCGAACCGCCGTTCAGTCCGTTCGAGGTGTTGCCGCCATTGTTGGAGCTGGAGTTGTTGTCGCTACCGCCGCCTCCGCCTCCGCAGGCGACGAGCGTCGCCGTGAGCAGCACGGCAAGCGCGGCCTGCATCCAGCTTTTGAGGTTCGCTGTCGTGAGCATGGTTCGCATCGTGGTCCTCGCCGTTACTGGATGTCGGAACCGCTGACGCCGGCCGGCAGCGCGGAGGGCAGCCACGCGACGCCGCTGAACGCGCCCATGTGGCCGCCCGAACGCACCACCAGCCCGCTCTCGTCGACGGCGACCGGCCCCCGCGCATTGCCGCGCGCGGCCCGCACGGCCTTCACGCCGGCCACGTACTGCGGGAAATAACTGCCGAGCAGATCACTGAGATCGGGCATTTGCGGACCATGCCACGAAATCCCGAATACCGCGCCGCTCGTGCTCAGGTATTCGCGCACCACGGTGCCGTTGCCGAACGTGGTCTCGCGTACCGTGTAGGAAGCGGGTGTGGAAGATGTGGAAGACGCCGCGCTCGATTCAGAACGCATGACACTTTGCGATGTGCCGCTGGCGGGCTGCACCACGCGGGAGGACACCGACGCGTCGGACGGGGGGGTGAGCGGCGCGCTGCCCAACGCCGCATGGGCGGATTGCGCGGCCGTCAGGGCCAGTAACGAACATGGCAATACGAGCGCCGTGACTCCGGCGCGACCAATACGACTCCACATGAGAAGCTCCTCCCGAGCCGCGGCACGCTTCGCCGACTGCGCGAAGCGGCCGCTTATAGGCAGATGATACGGCACCGCCGCGGCCGCAACGCTGAGGGATGGCCTCACCGGGCGACTGCCCGGCGTTGCGCGGGCCGGGTGCCGTACCGCTTTGACCTCGTAGTATGCCTGCGGATTCTTTCAGCCGGCGCAAGGCGCGCCCACGCGCGCGACTTGCCGACTATTACTAGCAGCAAAACGTACGGAAGATGGGTAGCCGGTACTCATTGAATGCGTGTTTGGCGCAAATCGCGGAGAAACCACCAGCCCGGCGCGCTTGCCGGGCCGAGACACTTGCTCAGAAACCGAGGCTCGCGAGCAGATCGTCGACCTGCGATTGATCCTGCACCACATCCGTCTTGCCTTCCGGATTGATCTGCGGACCGTTGAGCAGATGCTCCGGGCTGCCCGTCGACGACACCTCCGCCTTGAGAGCCGCGGCGTTCGCCGCGAACTGCTCGCGCCGCTCGAGTGCGATGTTCTCGACCAGCACGCCGAGCAATTGCTGCTCGATCAGATAGACGACGTCGGTGATCTTCTTGATCACCTGGCCGGTCAGGTCCTGGAAGTCCTGCGCGAGCATGATCTCCATCAGCTGCGAGTTGGTCGCGCCGGTCGCCTCGGGCACGCCGCGCAGAAAGCTGCGCGTGTCGTTCATCAGCGCGCGCACTTCCTCGCGCTCGATCGGCGCGGCGTACCACTGCTCCCAGCGCGCGTCGAGCGCGCCGGCGTCCTGCTGCAACTGCTCCTGGATCGGCTTCGCGACGTCGATCGCCGACAGCACGCGCTCGGCGGCCTGCTCGGTCATGGTGGCGATGTACTTCAGACGATCGCGCGCATCGGGCACGGCTTCGGCCGCGCGCTCGACGTGCTTGTCGAGCCCGAGTTCGCGCATCGAATCGCGCAGCGTGCGCGTCAGTTGTCCGATGCGGGCAAGGATGCGGTCCGACGCGAAGTCGCCGCTGTCGTTCCCAGCTTCGGCGCCAGGCGTTTGGGTCGGCGGCGTCACGTCAGCTCCCGGCTTTCGCCATTTTCTCGAGGATCTTGTTGAGCTTCTCGTCGAGCGTCGCGGCCGTGAACGGCTTGACGACGTAACCGCTCGCGCCGGCCTGCGCCGCCGCGATGATGTTTTCCTTCTTCGACTCGGCCGTCACCATCAACACCGGCAGATGCGCGAGGCTCGCGTCGGCGCGGATTTCCTTCAGCATCGCGAGACCGTCGAGGTTCGGCATGTTCCAGTCGGAGATCACGAACTCGTAGCTGCCGCTGCGCAGACGCGCGAGACCGGCCGCGCCGTCTTCCGCCTCGTCGACGTTCGAGTAGCCCAGTTCCTTCAGCAGGTTGCGGACGATCCGGCGCATCGTCGGAAAATCGTCAACCACCAGAATCTTCATTCCCTTGTCCATTTCTTTCCCTTTGCTTGATCCATGTTGCGGCGCTCGGCCGCGTCATTCCATCCGGCACGCATCATACCCGCTGAACGCGGTCACCCATCGACGACAAACGCGCCATCACGCGCCGGCTCATGTCCGGCAGCGCGGCGATTTCGTCGGCCGCGCCGAGCGCGATCGCCTCGCGCGGCATGCCGAACACGATGCAACTCGCCTCGTCCTGCGCCAGCGTGTAGGCACCGGCCTTTTTCATCTCCAGCAGCCCGGCCGCGCCGTCGCGCCCCATGCCGGTCAGGATCACGCCAACGGCGTTCTTGCCCGCATGCTGCGCGGCCGAACGGAACAGCACATCGACCGACGGACGATGCCGGTTCACCGGCGGGTCGTCGGACAGATGCGCAATATAGTTCGCACCGCTCCTCGCGAGCAACAGATGCGCATGGCCCGGCGCGATGTACGCGTGCCCCGGCAGCACACGCTCGCCGTGCTCTGCTTCTTTAACGGTAATCCGGCACAAACCATTGAGGCGTTGCGCGAAAGATTTCGTAAAGCCCGGCGGCATGTGCTGCGCGATCAGCACCGCGGGCGCGTCGGGCGGCAGCGGCACCAGCACTTCGCGGATCGCTTCGGTGCCGCCCGTCGAGGCGCCGACGATAACCAGCTTCTCGGTACTCAGCAGCGGGTTGTTGAAGAGCGGCGCGGCGCCGGCCGGCGCCTGCGCGGTCTGGGTGGCCGCATGCTGCGCCGGCGCCGCCTGGCGTACGCGCGCGCGGGCTGCCGCGCGAACCTTGTCGGCGAGCTTTTCCGCGTAGTCGAGCATGCCGTCGCGAATGCCGACCTTCGGCTTGGTCACGAAATCGACCGCGCCGAGTTCGAGCGCGCGCAGCGTGATTTCGTTGCCGCGCTCGGTCAGCGACGACACCATCACGACCGGCATCGGCCGCAGACGCATCAGCTTCTCGAGAAAGTCGAGGCCGTCCATGCGCGGCATTTCGACGTCGAGCGTCAACACGTCCGGGTTGTGCTGCTTGATGAGCTCGCGCGCGACGAGCGGATCGGGTGCCGTCGCCACCACCGTCATGTCCGGCTGGCTATTGATGATTTCGGTCATCAGGCTGCGGATCAGCGCCGAATCGTCGACGCACAATACCTTGATCTTTTGCACAGCGCTCACGCCTCCTCTGTGGTTCTGGCGTTGTTGGAATGAGTCGGGCGCGGGCTCGCGCCGAACAGTTCGATTCTCGGCCGCGCGGCGGCGGCGGCCGGCTTCGCGAACAGCTCGACCCGCTTGCGCGCGGCGGCGAGCCGCTCCGCGCGTGCTTCGGCGCTTTGCCGCACGAGCGCCTGCTCGCGCTCGGCGACGCCCGCTTCCTGTTGCAAGCGCAATTTCTTCACCATCACCTGACCGGTGCGCGGCATGAACGCGACCTTGCGCGGGTGCGAGCCCTGCAGGTCCTCGGCGACGATGCGGATCTTTTCGGTGGCCAGATAGCGGCGCACGAACTCGGAGTTGCGATCGCCGATGTTCATCGTGGTCATGCCCGCGAGCACCGCGCCGCCGCCGAACACCTTGGCCTCGAAGCGCTCGCGCCGCCCGCCCGCCTTGATCAGTTCGTTGATCAGCACTTCCATCGCGTACGCGCCGTAGCGCATCGAGTCCGACGCGGCCTGCGCGACGTCGGCGCCGTCGTCGGGCAGCATGAAGTGATTCATGCCGCCGATGCCCGCGGTGCGGTCCTGGATGCAGGCCGCGACGCACGAGCCGAGCACGGTCACGAGCACCATGTCTTCGCTCGTCGTATAGAACTCGTTGGGCAACAGCTTCACGCCGGGGCGCTGGAAGTGGTTGTCGTAGTACAGGTTCGAAGCGATCGGCAGCGTGCTGCTCATGCGGCCACCCCGCTCGATTGATGCGCGTCATGCGCGTTGGCGCGCGACGGCGCGCGCGCGCCGCCCGCGTCACGCGTCAGTTCGTAGACGGTCTGGCCGCGCAGCCGGAACGCTTGCGTCACGTACGTGAAGTTTTCCGAATGGCCGGCGAACAACAGGCCGCCCGGTTTCATCAGCGGCTCGAAGCGCGACAGCACCTGCGCCTGCGTCGGCTTGTCGAAATAGATCATCACGTTGCGGCAGAAGATCGCGTCGAACTGCGTGCGCAACTGGTAATCGCGATTGGTCAGGTTCAGTTGCTCGAAGCGCACGAGCGCGCGCACTTCGGGACGCACCTTGACCATCCCCGCATGCGCGCCCGTGCCCTTCAGGAAGAAGCGCTTCAACCGCTCGGGCGACAGGTGCTTGACCTGGTCGAACTGGTAGACGCCGGCCTCGGCCTTCGCGAGCACCTGGGTGTCGATGTCGGTCGCGAGCACCGACGCCTGGCGCGCGCCGTCGCCGAGCGCTTCGATCAGCGTCATCGCGATCGAGTACGGCTCCTCGCCCGTCGATGCCGCCGAGCACCACACGGACACCGGTTGCGCACGGCGCGGCACGAACTCGGCGAGGATCGGAAAGTGATGGGCTTCGCGGAAAAACGCCGTGAGGTTGGTGGTCAGGGCATTGGTGAACGCTTCCCACTCGGCCGGATCGTTTTCCGCTTCGAGCAGATCGAGATACTGCCGGAACGTATCGATGCCGCGCGCCCGCAAGCGGCGCGCGAGGCGGCTATACGCCATGTCGCGCTTGTGGTCCGACAGCGAGATGCCCGCCCCGCGATGAATCAGCTCGCGGATGCGGGCGAAATCGGCCGCCGTAAATTCGAAATCGCGGCCCGTCTCGACGGACCTGGCCGGCTCTGTGCCGTCAGGTGCTGCCCGCGCGGGGCGTTGTGTTGCGCGCGTTGCCATCATCAAAATTCCTGTCTGCGATATGAGCCATCACGCTCGCCGCCCAGCCGGACTGCCTGGGAGGTAGGAATTGTCGTCGCGGGGTCGCGCCCTCCCGCGAGTACCATCGACATATGGCCGGCTCGCGACACGCGTGCTGCGCGTGCTTCGATGCTTCGCCCATCCGCGGGCGCGATGCCGGTTGACCACATGTCACTCTGCCGTTGCCTAAAATGTTTCCCAGTCCGCGTCCGAGCTCGCCTTCGCCGTGCCCGGCGGAGCGGCGCGCGTGGGCGTGTCGGTCGTGACGCGAGCCGCGGCTGCGGCCGGCCGGGGCTTCAATGTCGGTTCGACGCGTGCGGCCGCGTCGTGCTGAGTGGGGGGCGCCGCGCTCGCCGCGGTTGCCTTCGATTCCTTGCTCGCGCCCACCGGGTTCACCGGAGTCGCCGCGCTCGCCGCTTGCGGTGCAGCCCTGGCGAGCCGCGCGGGCGTCTGCGCACGCGTCGCCGGAGCGCTCTGACGCGCCGGTGTGCCGGTTACCTTCCAGCCACCCAGCACCGCCTGCAACTGCCGCGTCTGATCTTCGAGCGACGCCGCCGCGGCCGCCGCCTGCTCGACCAGCGCCGCGTTCTGCTGCGTGACCGAATCCATCTGCACGACCGCGCGGTTGACCTGCTCGATGCCGCCCGACTGCTCTTCCGACGCCGCGCTGATCTCGCCCATGATGTCGGTCACGCGACGCACCGCCTGCACGATTTCGTCCATCGTCGTGCCCGCGCGGCCGACCAGCTCGGAGCCGCTCCTGACCTTGTCGGCCGAATCGCCGATCAGCTCCTTGATTTCCTTGGCGGCGCTCGCGCTGCGCTGCGCGAGGCTGCGCACTTCGCCCGCGACGACCGCGAATCCGCGGCCCTGTTCGCCGGCGCGCGCGGCTTCGACCGCCGCGTTCAGCGCGAGGATGTTGGTCTGGAACGCGATGCCCTCGATCACGCCGATGATGTCGACGACCTTGTTCGAACTGGTCGCGATTTGCTGCATCGTCGTGACGACCTGGCTCACCACGTCGCCGCCGCGCGTCGCGATGTCCGACGCGTTGACGGCGAGCTGGCTCGCCTGGCGCGCGTTCTCGGTGTTCTGCCGCACGGTGCCGGTCAACTGATCCATGCTCGATGCGGTTTCCTGCAGCGACGCCGCTTGCTGCTCGGTGCGCTGCGACAGATCGGTGTTGCCCATCGCGATTTCGCGCGCGCCGGTGTCGATCGATTCGGTGCCGCTGCGGACCGCGCGCACCATCGTTGCGAGGCTTTCCTGCATCCGCTTGATGCCCGCGAACAGGCGGCCGATTTCATTGTTGCTGAACACCTCGACGGGGGTGGACAGGTCGCCCCCAGCGATCCGCTCGAAACAGGCGGTCGCGTCGTTCAGCGGCTGCACGATGAGCCCGCGCAGCGCGAAACGGATGCCGACCACCACCAGCAGCGCGAACACCGTGGTCACGCCGATCAGCATGATCATCAGCGACGCGCTCGACTGCGCGCTCGTTTCCTGATCGGCCACGCTCTGCCGCAACGCCTGGATCACCGCGGCGGCGGCCGCGTCGTAGGCGATGAACATCGGGCTGATCTTCGTGTCCGCGACCGCGTGATACGCGTCGAGATTGTTCGCGTTCAACGCGGCGAATTCGACGTCGACGCCGTCGTGCATCACCGTCGTATGCTTCGCGAGCACATCGTCGAGCAAGGCCTGCTCGACGCGGTGCTTCGGCGCGTCGAGATACGCCTGCCAGCTCTGCTTGCTCTTGCCGAGCAGCTCCTGCGCGCGATCGAGCGCCTTCTTCGCCTCGTCCGCGTTACCGGCGGCCGTCAGCGTGTTGAAGCGATCGATCGCGATGCGCGAACGCAACAGATACGCCGACGCATCGTCGAGCGCATGAATCGCGACCAGTTCGCCGCGTGCGATGCGATCGAGCGAGCCGCTCGCGCGATTCAGCGCGGTCAGCCCGAGCGCGCCGACTACTACGGTCAGCGCCGCCAGAAGAATCCCCACCATCGTCAGCGACGTGCGGATCGACCACCTGCTCAGCATTTTGATGCTCCTTGTGCCGGGTTCCGTTACTGCCTGCGCTCAGACGCCGAGCGTTTCGGTCAGCGACATCTCGGAGCTGGTCATCAGCTTCTCGATGTCCATCAGGATCAGCATGCGGCCGTCGACCGTGCCGAGACCGGTCAGGTATTCGGTCGTCAGCGTCGCGCCGAATTCCGGTGCCGGCATGATCTGATCGACCGCGAGCGTCAGCACGTCCGACACGCCGTCCACGACCATGCCGACCACGCGATGCGCGACGTTCAGGATGATCACGACGGTCTGATGGTCGTACTCGACGCGGCCGAGATGGAACTTGATCCGCATGTCGACGATCGGCACGATGATGCCGCGCAGGTTGATCACGCCCTTGATGAACTCGGGCGCATTGGCGATGCGCGTCACGTTGTCGTAGCCGCGGATTTCCTGCACCTTCAGGATGTCGATGCCGTACTCTTCCGCGCCGAGCGTGAAGACGAGGAATTCCTGACCGCCGGCGTCCGCCTGCGCGTCGCGGCGGCCATTCGTACCGCTCGCGTTTGCGACGCTCGAATTGATGGATTGGACTTCTGCCACGTTAGCCCCCAAACGGTTGGGATGAATTGAGTTGAAGTTGTGTTGCGATGTCTGTCAGTGCCGCGTTTGCTGCGTGCGTTAGGCGAGGCTCATCGCCTGCGCATGCCCATGCGCATGACGCGATTCGCGGTTCAGCGCCGCGACGTCCACGATCAGCGCGACGCTGCCGTCGCCCAGAATGGTCGCCGCGGAAATGCCGTGCACCTTGCGGTAGTTCGTTTCCAGATTCTTCACGACCACCTGCTGCTGGCCGACGAGTTCATCGATCAGCATCGCGAAGCGCCGTCCCTCGGTCTGCATGATCGTGACGATGCCCTGGGTCGGCTCCTGCTTCGCATCCGACACGTTGAACACCTCGTGCAGCGCGACGAGCGGCAGGTATTCGCCGCGCACGCGCACCACGCGCTCGCCGTTGGCGACCGTGTAAATGTCTTCGGCTCGCGGTTGCAGCGACTCCATCACGAAGTTCAGCGGCAGGATGAAGATCTCGTTGCCGACCTTCACCGACATGCCGTCGAGGATCGCGAGCGTGAGCGGCAGCACGATCCGCGTGGTGCTGCCCTTGCCCGCGTGCGACGTGATCTCGACGTGACCGCCCATCGACTGGATGTTGCGCTTCACCACGTCCATGCCGACGCCGCGGCCGGACACGTCGGTGACCTGCTCGGCGGTCGAGAAGCCCGGCAGGAAGATCAGGTTCCAGACTTCCTCGTCGCTCATCGTGTCGCTGACCTGCATGCCCTGCTTGGCCGCCTTCGCGAGGATCTTGTCGCGGCGCAGGCCCGCGCCGTCGTCGCTGACCTCGATGACGATGTTGCCGCCGTGGTGCGCCGCCGACAGCACCAGCTGACCGGTCGAATCCTTGCCCGCCGCGCGCCGCGCCTCGACGGTCTCGATGCCGTGGTCGAGACTGTTGCGCACGAGGTGCGTCAACGGGTCGATGATCCGTTCGATAAGGCTCTTGTCGAGTTCGGTCGCCTGACCGAAGGTGACGAGTTCGACCTCCTTGCCGAGTTTCGCCGCGAGATCGCGCACCAGACGCGGGAAGCGGCTGAACACGTAATCCATCGGCATCATGCGGATCGACATCACCGCTTCCTGCAGATCGCGCGCGTTGCGCTCGAGTTGCGCCATGCCGTTGAAGAGCCGGTCGTGCAGCGCCGGATCGAACGTGCTGGTGGTCTCCGCGAGCATCGCCTGCGTGATCACCAGCTCGCCGACCAGATTGATCAGCTGATCGACCTTCTCGACGCCGACGCGAATCGAGCTGCCTTCGGCGCCGGCCGCCGCGGCGGCCGGACGGGGCGCCTTGCGGTCCTGATCGGCGGACGCAGCCGAAGCCGGTTTGGCCGCCGCCTGAGCCGCCGCGGGTGCCGCAGGCGGCGGCTCGATGCTGTCCGCCTGACCGGGTGCGCTTGCGGGCGCAGCGGTGAGGGCCGCCGGGGTCGACGATGCTGCGGGCTCGGTGTGAAGGACCGGCTGCGCCTGCGCTTGCGCCGCGGGAGCGGCGGGCGCGACCTGCGCGGATTGCGCAGATTGCGCCGGTGTCGGAACGGCAGCGTCGGGCGTTCCAGGTTCGCCCTGCTGCGCGTCGTCCGCCGGCGCGGTGCCACGGCCGATCGTGATCTGACTTTCGTCGATCACGAAGCAGCACACGGCGATGATGTCGTCGGAAGATACGTCGCTCAAGAGCCACAGCGTCAGATCGCTGCCGCTCTTGACCTGCCCGACGATGTTGCCCAGGTTGCCCAGCTCTTCGGTGAGCAGCTCCTGGTCTTTCTCTCCCACGCCCCGTAGCGTAATTTTCAGATGTGGGCCGGCGCTGTCGGCCGTGCCCGCGGCTTGTCCGGTCTGTGCCGGTTCGCCGTCGATCCATTCGCCCGCCGCCTGCACCGCCTGTTCGACGACGTGCTCGGGCGGGGTGCCGCCTTGCTGCTGTACCGCGGTTGCTTGTGTTGTTGTTTGGGTTGCCGTCGCCTGCGCTGCTGCAGGCGCGGGGGCGCTCACGGCCGGCGCGGTTTCGGCGCTCGCCGCCGCTGCCGGCGCGCCGCCCATGCGGCTTTCCGCGTGCAGCTGCTCCAGCTTCGCGCAGATCGCGCGCGCCACCGCCGCATCGGGCTCGGCGCTCGCGCGATAGTCGGCGAGCTGGCCGGACAGCACGTCCTTGGTTTCGAGGAACGTGTCGATCATGTCCTTGCGCAGCACCAGCTCGTTGTTGCGCGCGCGATCGAGCAGCGACTCGAGAATGTGCGTGGTCTCGGTGAGCGCGGTGAAACCGAACGTTGCCGCGCCGCCCTTGATCGAATGCGCGGCGCGAAAGATCGCCGCGAGGTCTTCGGGGTCCGGGTGGGCCACGTCGAGATTGAGCAGCAATTGCTCCATCTGCGCGAGCAGTTCGTCCGCTTCGTCGAAGAACGTCTGATAGAACTGTGTGATGTCGAGTGTCATGCCTGGTTCACCGCGAGAGTGCCTGTCTGGCTTGAGTCGCCGTAGAGGCGCGTCGAGAGCTATCTGTACTGTGTCTAAAGGTGTTGATGACGCGGATCAAGCCGGGTCCGGTTCGGCCAGCGCCGCCACCAGCTCGGTCAGCATGTCCGGGTCGAGCGGCTTTTCGATCCAGCCGGTCGCGCCCGCCGCGCGCGCCGCCTCTTTGAAGGGTTCGCCCGATTCCGTCGTGAGGACGAGGATGGGCGTCGCCTGATAGGCTGGATTTCCGCGCAGCGCGGTGATCAGATCGAGACCGGTCTTGCCGGGCATGTGCTGGTCGGTCAACACGAGATCGAACGCCATCGCGAGCGCGTTTTCGAGCCCTTCGTTGCCGTCCGCCGCGAGCGTGACTTCATAGCCGGCGCCCGTCAGCGTCGCGGCGAGGATCTGCCGCATCGATGCCGAATCGTCGATTGCCAGGATGTGCCTGATCATGAAAACCTCGCTGCGCTTAACACTGGGCCGCCGGGCGGTGCGCGCCGGTCGGGCGCGGGCCGCGGCCCGGCGGCCGCGGTCTGTTACTGGGCCGGTGGCGCCGCCGCCGGCAACTTCGGTGCAGCCGTCACCGGCTGCGCAAGTCTTTGCAGCAGCGGCTTCGAGCCGGCTGCGTCGTCCGACAGGGTCGTCGTCGTGGAGTCGTCGTGATCGAGCGCCTCCTCGGACTTCCTGTTCAACACGATGATGCTGATGCGACGGTTCTCCGGATCGAGCGGGTCCGCCTTGTTCAGGTTCTGCGTCGACGCGAGACCGAGCACGCGCATTACCTTCGCTTCGTCCATGCCGCCCGCGACCAGCTCGCGCCGCGATGCGTTGGCGCGGTCGGCCGACAGCTCCCAGTTGCTATAGCCCTTCTCACCGCCCGCGTACGGCACGGCGTCGGTATGGCCCTGCACGATGATGCGGTTCGGCACGTCGTTCAGCGTGTGGCCGATCTCGCGCAGGATGTCGCGCATGTACGGCTCGACGACGTCGCGTGCGGTCGCGAACATCGGCCGCTTCTGCGAGTCGACGATCTCGATGCGCAGGCCGGTCAGCGTCGAGTCGATGCGGATCTGCTGCTTGAACTGGCGCAGCACCGGGTTCGCCTCGATCGCGGCCATCAGCTTGACCTGCAGGTCGTGCAGGCGCACCTGTTCCTGGCGTTCGAGCGCGCCCGTCAGCTGCTTCACGGAGTCGTCGTCGTTGTGCGACGCGGTGCGCTCGGCGCGGCTGCTGCTGCCGTCGGTCGAGCGGGTCACGCCCTGCGCGTCGGTCGAGATGTCGCGACCGCCGCCCTTCAGGATGCTCGAGTCTTCGGCGCTGCGATCGCCGCCCCACAGCGTGATCTTCAACGGCTGGTTGAAGTAGTCGGCGATACCTTTCAGCTGCACGGTGGAGGCCGAACTCAGCAGCCACATCAGCAGGAAGAACGCCATCATCGCGGTCATGAAGTCCGCGTACGCGAGCTTCCACGCGCCGCCGTGATGACCGGACTTTTTCGGCGCGCTGCGCTTGACGACGATTGCGCGGTCTTTGTCCTTGCTGCTCATCGGTTCGGTTCCCGTCGCCTGCTTATTTCGCCTTGACGCGGCGCACGTGCTCTTCGAGCTCGGCGAACGACGGGCGCTCGGTCGAGAACAGCACCTTGCGGCCGAACTCGACCGCGATCGCCGGCGCGTAGCCGTTCAGGCTCGCGAGGATCGTCACCTTGATGCACTGGAACATCTTGGTCGACTCGGTCACGCGCTGCTCGGCGACGCTGGCGAGCGGCCCGATCAGCCCGTACGAAAGCAGAATGCCGAGGAACGTGCCGACGAGCGCCTGCGCGATCATTTCACCGAGCACCGCGGGCGGCTTGTCGGCCGAGGCCATCGTGTGCACGACGCCCATCACCGCGGCGACGATACCGAACGCCGGCATCGCGTCGCCGACCTTGGTCAGCGCGTGCGCGGGCGCCTCGCCTTCCTGGTGGTGCGTCTCGATCTCCTCGTCCATCAGGCTTTCGATCTCGAATGCATTCATGTTGCCGCCGACCATCAGCCGCAGGTAGTCGGTCAGGAACTCGATGATGTGCTTGTCGGCGAGGATCTTCGGGTACTGCGTGAAGATCGGGCTCTTCGACGGATCGTCGATGTCGGCTTCGAGCGTCAGCGTGCCTTCCTTGCGCGCTTTCGCGAGCAGCACGTACAGGAGCCCCATCAGCTCCATGTAGACGTCCTTGTTGTACTTCGCGCCCTTGAACAGGGTCGGAATGACGCGCAGGGTCGCCCGGATCGTCTTCATCCCGTTACCGAGAATGAATGCGCCGACTCCGGCGCCGACGATCATCAGCACCTCGACGGGTTGCAGCAGCGCGCCGAGATGGCCGCCTTCGAGCGCGTAACCGCCGAAAACGGACAACAGCGTCACGAGTGTTCCCACGAAAATCAGCACTGCCGAGCCCTCACAAAAAGGCGACGGTTACCGTCGTTAGTCAGGTTTACGGCACCGAGGCGGAAAACTTTGGGGAAAAAGACGGCGCTCGAGTCCGGTGTAAACCAGAGGCTTGCGCTGCCTCAACGCGTGCTGCTCAGACTTCGGCGGTGACGAGGGTATCGAGCGTGGGGGCGGGGCAGCGGGCCTCGTGAGCTCGCGCGTCGGTCACTTGCGGCACCTCGGCCGGGACTCCGGCGACGGCGATTTGCCGCTCGGCCCGCGTTTGCGCCGCCTTCTTCGTCTTGCCCGCGCGCGACGGCGGCTGACACAGCCCGCAAACGAACCCGTGCTGCGGATCGTGCGCGTGCGCGACGAAGTGGCCGCCGCAGCGGCGGCAGGCGCTCATCTGCAGCATGCCCGAGTCGAAGAAGCGCACCAGCGTCCAGGCGCGCGTGAGACTGAGCACCGGCTCGTCGTCGTGCAACTGCACGTGCTCGAGATACAGCCGGTAGCTCTTCACGATCGATTCGATCGCGCGGCAGCCGCCGTGACCGGCCATGAAACGGTAGATGTTGTAGAACAGCGACGAATGAAAGTTCGGCTGCCAGGTCATGAACCAGTCGGTCGAAAACGGCAGCATGCCCTTGGGCGGCGACACCCCTTTCAATTCCTTGTACAGCTTGACGAGCCGGTCGCGCGACAGGCTGGTTTCCGCCTCCAGCAATTGCAGACGCGCGCCCAGTTCGATCAGCTCGATCGCGAGGGTGATTTCCCGGACTTCGAGTAAGACGCTCTTACTGGCCATCAGCCGATCTGCTCGACCGGCTGGCTCGCCATCAGGATCGCCGAATGAGCCTGCGCCATCGCGCTGGACTTGTCCTTGTCCGCAAGGGCGGACAGCACCGCGTGATCGTCGAAGCGGAAGCGGCACAGCATCTGGTTGGACGCCGCGAGCTTGACGGTCTGCGCCAACGACAGATTGGCGAGCACGTCGGCCAGCTGGTCCGAAATACCCATGCGGAACATGCCCATCGGCTTGTCTTCGCGCAGCAGACGCTGGGCGAGCAGCAGATAGGAAAGATTGACTTCCCTGATCTCACTGAGCATATGGCTAGTCGTGCTCATGATTTCCCCCGTTCGTATGCCCGGCTGGTCAGGCCGATTTTTGCGGAAACGTTTGCTCGAACGCGCGCGCTGAATCCGCGCGAATCCGCTCGTCTCTGGTCTTGCAAGCATTGTCTCGAAAGGGGGCACAGCCGAAAATCGGAGAGACACCCCAGCTGGGTGACGGATTAATCCGTCATTTGTGTAGGAATTATTCCTACAACCCGGGTTGCGGCGAGGCACGAATTGGGCCGAATTGATGCGCGGGGCGGGACTGACGATGCGTGCTGGGAATTTATACGGCTGCGGCGTGTACCGGATGGTGAGTTTTCAGAACTTCACCGCCGCACCGTAAATCGGTGGAAAAGAATTATAAGACGTTTTCAGCCGGCTGCAATCTGGCTCGGTTAGAGATCTTTTCCGGCTCATCCGACCCTCGGGTCCGCCGCTTGCTACGGTGCATTTCGCCTGTCGAGCTTGATTGAGTCGGTGGAATTACGCTTCCCGATGATGGGGACTGTTGGCGGCTCGACCTTGCGCGGCAGCTGTAACGGTCGATGTTTCGCGCTGTAACAACATTAAGCGTTTGAAAAATAACTCGAATTACCGCGGTCGATCCCGATAATGAAGGCTAAGGGATTACCCGATAGCTATTTCGGAGCCCCCTCGGGCGGGGCAAACCGCGCCCAACCGTCCGGTTAGGCAGACGTACCACGCGCCATTCAGCCGTGGTGCGAAGCCCCGGTAAGTATCAAAAATCCGCATGGGATCCGGGTCGGCGCCACAGCGCTAACTTTGATCGACACAGGAGAAAACGCATGCGAATCGCACAAGTCGCGCCGCTCTACGAAGCTGTCCCACCGAAACTCTATGGCGGCACCGAACGTGTCGTGTCGTATCTGACCGAAGCGCTGGTCGAGCTCGGCCATGACGTCACGCTGTTCGCGAGCGGCGACTCGGTCACGTCCGCCAATCTCGAGGCGTGCTGGCCGCGCGCGCTGCGCCTCGATCCGACGATTCGCGATGCATTGGCGCCGCACGTGCTGATGATGGAAAAGGTCCGCAAGATCGCGCACGAGTTCGACGTGCTGCACTTCCATCTCGACTACCTGCCGTTCCCCCTGTTCACGACGATGGACACGCCGTTCGTGACCACGCTGCACGGTCGTCTCGACCTGCCGGAATTACAGCCGGTGTTCGACGCGTTCTCGCATGTGCCGGTCGTGTCGATTTCGGATTCGCAGCGTCTGCCGCTGCAGCAGGCCAACTGGCTCAACACGATCTATCACGGTCTGCCGGACCAGTTGCTGACGCCGCAGCCGCACAAGAAGCCCGAATATCTAGCGTTCCTCGGCCGCATCTGCCCGGAAAAACGCGTCGATACAGCTATCAGGATCGCCGCGCAAAGCGGTCTGCCGCTGAAGATCGCCGCCAAGGTGGACAAGGTCGACATGGAGTACTTCAAGCGCGAGATCGAGCCGCTGCTGTCGATGGCGCATGTCGAGTTCGTCGGCGAGATCAACGAGGCGCAGAAACCCGAGTTTCTGTCGGGCGCGAAGGCGCTGCTGTTCCCGATCGACTGGTCCGAGCCGTTCGGCCTCGTGATGATCGAGTCGATGGCCTGCGGCACGCCGGTTATCGCGTTCAACCGCGGCTCCGTGCCTGAGGTGATCGACCACGGCGTGACCGGCTATATCGTCGAGGACGTGCAAGGCGCGGTAGCGGCTCTGCAGCGTCTCGACGAGCTGTCGCGCATCGAAATCCGCGCCCAGTTCGAACGCCGCTTCAGTTCGAAAACGATGGCGCAGAACTATATCGACGGCTATTCCGCCTTGATTGAAACGTCGCGGCGCCCGGTATTGCGCCAGGTCGCGGTCGGCTAGGCGCGCCTGAAAACGGCCGGCGCTTTTACGGCTGGCCGTTTTCGGCCCGCATTGAAGCGGCGCTGTGAACCTTCGCTTATAACGCCGCAATAGCGGCGAGTCCGGCATCGGAATCGTTTGCGCGAGCGAAAAACGAAGTCTTTTGGCTGCCGGACGCGAAAAAGCCGCCCTGTATGGGCGGCTTTTTTAATACAGGGATGGTTGCGCTTCCACGGTGGATTTGCGCGCGGCGAATAAGCCAAACAGCAAAGAAACCTTCAGACCGCCTTCACCCCGTCTCACATCAGGTCGGGCGGGCGTCACGCCGAGCCAATCAGAAATCGCTCGCGATTCTTGCCGACGATCCATTTGGGCGGCTTGCCGCGCCCGCTCCATGTATTGCCCGACTTCGGGTCCTGATATTTCGCCGGCAGCGGCGTCTTCTTGGGCGGGCGGCCGCGCTTGGCGGCGACCGCGAAACCGAGATCCTGCGCGGTCAGACCGTATTCGGCGATCTTTTGGCGGATGTCGGCGACGACATTGTCGATTTCCGTGCGTCGCGCTTCTTCTGCCTGTGCCTGCAATTTGGCAATCTGCGCCTTGAGGTCTGCATATTGAGACATTCGGTTCTCCCCTTTTCTAGAACTCATTCGACCGCAGACTAGCTGCAATTATAAAAATTCGCAATGGCGACTAATACCGGTTTAGCGAATTTTCCTCTGATAATTATTAAAGAGTGTGAATTGTAAAACCTGCGCTTTATCTCGTAATAGTTTATAAATTCTGTGCGGATTGACAATCTTTGACACTCGATTTGGCGCTGTCTGCCTAGAATTGCGCGCTCAAGGTACGTACTCGCCCTTTTCGATGCGTGCTTCTGAAGTACCCATTCTTTTTAGGATCACCAAACATGCAGTTGTCAAAGCGCCTCGTTGCCGAATTGCTCGGCACCTTCTGGCTCGTGCTCGGAGGCTGCGGCAGCGCGGTCCTCGCCGCCAACTTCGCCGGGCCGGTTCACGGATTGGGCATCGGCTTCGTCGGCGTGTCGCTGGCCTTCGGCCTGACCGTGCTGACGATGGCTTTTGCGATCGGCCACATTTCGCGCTGCCACCTGAATCCGGCGGTGAGCGTCGGACTGGCCGTCGCCGGCCGATTTCCGGTGCGCGATCTTCTGCCCTATGTCGTCGCGCAGGTGGTCGGCGCGGTGCTCGGCGCATTCGTGCTGTCGCTGATCGCGTCGGGCAAGCCTGGCTTCGACCTCGTCGCGAGCGGCTTCGCGACGAACGGTTACGGCGAGCAATCGCCGGGTCACTACTCGCTCGCCGCTGCCTTCATTTGCGAAGTGGTAATGACTGGCTTCTTCCTGTTCGTGATTCTCGGCGCGACCGACCGCCGCGCGCCGGCCGGCTTCGCGCCCATCGCGATCGGCCTGTGCCTGACGCTGATCCATCTGGTCTCGATTCCTGTCACCAACACGTCGGTCAATCCGGCGCGCTCGACGGGCCCGGCGCTATTCGTCGGCGGCGTGGCGATCGATCAGCTGTGGCTGTTCTGGGTTGCGCCGATCATCGGTGCGGTGATCGCGGGTGTCGTCTATCCGCTGATCGCTGAGGATCGCAGCAGCGATGCGCGCAAGCTGGCGCTCGACTGACGGCCAGTTCGACGCCCCGGTCTCGCGATCGTCGCGTAGCCGGCATGAATGGGCGCCTCGGCGCCCATTATTCATTGCGCTCGCCAATGCGATATGAATGCCGCGCCGGCCGCGTGCCGGTGGGCACCGCTGCTAGAATCGGGCGACTTCCCAGCCTCGCACAGGTGCTTTCGATGAACCGTTTCCGCGGATTCCTGCATGGCGTCGCACTGTCGCTCGGCGGCGTGTGCGCGAGCACGATGGCGTTGCCGGCCGCGTCCGCGGCGACGAACACGGCGACCGTCGTTGCGACCGCGGTCCCCGTCGTTGCCGCGGCGGGCGGCAATATCGAAACCCTCGTATTCGTTCGACACGGCGAGAAACCCGCGCAGGGGTACGGCCAGCTAGACTGCCAGGGGCTCAACCGTGCGCTCGCGTTGCCGGCCGTGATCGCCGCCAAATTCGGCAAACCCGATGCGATCTACGCGCCCGACCCCGCCCAGCAAAAAGACGACGGCGGTCATCCGTACTATTACGTGCGCCCGCTCGCGACGATCGAACCGACCGCGATTCAATTCCAGATGCCGGTCCAAACACCGTACGGTTTTGCGCAGATCGACCTGCTCGGCAACGCGCTCGTCGACCCGGCCAATCGCGGCAAGCTGATCGTCGTTGCCTGGGAGCACAAGCTGATCGAGAAGCTGTTGCGGCAGATGTTGAGCGCGCATGGCGGTCGCGCGGCCGACGTGCCGAAATGGCAAAGCGACGACTTCGACAGCATTTACATCGTCCGACTCGACTGGCAGAACGGCACGCCGCGCGCGAGCTTCAAACACGATCGCGAAGGGCTCGACGGGCGGGCAACCGATTGCCCTTGCGCGGCCTTGCCGGGAGTGTCGACATCTTCGGCAGGGGCGGCCTCTTCCGCAACTTCGGCCGCTTCGGCGCCCGCGGCGGATTAATTGAGCAACACAGATGTAAGCCGTGTTTACGTGCGCTGGCGCGGCAAGCGGCGAGCGTGCGCGACCAGCCGCCTGCCGGCTTGAATTGATCCGCCGCAAAGCCCCGTGCGGCGCGGCTGCAAGCGAAGTAAGGTATTTGCGCGCAACGTCCGCGCGAGCGTTTTTTCTAGCTTCGATGACTTCGACGATGCTTGCAGTCCGTAACATCTGGTCGCAGTCCAGCCCACCTCGAGTGCGTACATTGGCCCTGTGCGACAAACCTACGTCGCCTCACAGGAGAGACCAACATGAAACGCATCGTCACTCACTTGCTGGTTGCTGCCGGACTCGCGGCGGGCGCATGCGGCGTCGCGCAAGCGCATACGGATCTGAGCGTCGGCCTATCGCTCGGTGCCCCGGTTTATGCCGCGCCCGCGCGCGTCTACGCGGCGCCGGAGCCGGTGTACTACGGCGGCTGGGATCATCGCTACCCGCGCGGCGACTACTACCGCGACTATCACCGCGATGACCGGGGCTGGGGTCACGACAACCGTCGCTGGGGTCATGACAATCGAGGCGAGCACCGCGGCTGGCGGGATTGACGAGCGCTAGCGGAGCGCACGCTGCGCGCTTCGCGAGCAACTGTTGCGGCCCGCATCCACGCGAGTGGATGCGGGCCGCTTTCAATCGCAGTGACTACGGTTCAAGATGCCAGTTCGTCGTTGAGCGCAAACAGTTTGCGCAGATGATGCGCAACACCCGCCTCGAAATTGTTGCCGATGCGCGGCACATGCGGCAGACGGGTGATCAGATCGGGATTGGCGTTGTTCATCATGAATGGATGGCCGGCCGTCTCGAGCAGATCGATATCGTTCATGTTGTCGCCGAACGCGACGCAGTGCGACGCGTCGACACCGAGACGCTCGAGCACGATCTGCAGGGCGCGCCCCTTCGACACATTCGCGGTCATCACTTCGAGACAATCCGGCAATGAATACGTCACGTACAGTCGTTCGCCGAAGTCGCGTTCCAGATTGGCGGCCACCTGCGCGAGATCGGCGGGATCGCCGATATACAGCGCCTTGGCAATGTCGACGCCATCGTGCTTCGGCAGGTGGGTCACTTCGTACGTGAAGCCGGAATCCTGGTGAAATTCCAGCAGATGGGGCGCGTCGCGGTCGATGAGCCACGCCTCGTCTGCAAACAGACTGACGATCACTCGACCATGCGCGCCGACAATTTCGGGCTGCACGAGACGCTGGACGATCGCCGGCGGCAAATCGTCGGCGTGGATCACCGTGTTGTCAGGCGCGTGAATGCGCGCGCCGTTCGACGTGATCAGATACGGATTGATGCCGAGCAGATCGCGGATGCCCGCGACGTCGCAGTAATGCCGCCCGGTGGCGATCACGAACTGCAGCCCGTCGCTTTCGAGCTTGCGCACCGTGGCGACCGTGAACGGGTCTACCTGGTGATCGGCGTTGAGCAGTGTGCCGTCGAGATCCGTGGCGATGACTTTATACATGGTGAGTCCGGCGGCTGAACCGTCGAGGCAGCGTCAAAGCGGGTATTTTACAGGTCTCCTCGAGCCAGCCGCTGCGCCTCGCGCCGCGCCAGTTGCAAGCCGCCATGCGCCGAATCCGCCCGCGGCTCGCGCAGGCGCGCCTGATACGCCTGCGGCACGTACTCGCGCAACGGCATACCAAGGCCTCCGCATAACGCGACCGGCAGCGCGTCCGTCGCGTCCAGCGCGGCGATCATCTTGCCGACTTCGACGCCGGCCTCGCCGAGCAGCCGCGCCGCGAACGGATGTGCGCGGTGTTCGATCGCGATCGGCGCGAGCCGCGCGTAGGCAGTCTGATTGGCCGTGCACAGCCACACGACGAGACTGTCGCGATCCCGCGCGCCGGTATGCGCTAGCAGCGCTTGCGTGAGATCGTCGACGGCAACGCGGCCATCCAGCGCCTGTTGCGCGTGCACGATCAGCCGGAGGCCGAGCCACGCGCCGCTCGCTTCGTCGCCCGATGGAAAGCCGTAGCCGCTGGCCATGCGGAATTCGCCGTCGCTCGCGAGCGAAGCCGCGACGCTGCCGGTGCCGAGTGCGACGATCACGCCGGGCGCGCCGTCGTGCGCGCCGAGCAGGGTCGTGTAGGCGTCGGTTTCGACGGCCAGTCCGGCGAGCCGCGGCGCCTGCTGGTGAAACTCGGCGAGCCAGTCGCGATTGTTGACGCCCGCCAGTCCGCAACCGAGCACGCAACGCGACCAGTCCAGCGCGACTCCGGCTCGCTGGAACGCTTCGCCGCAGGCGGCCTGAATGGACTGCCATGCGCGCGGGATGCCGAGCCCAAGGCCCGATGGGCCGCTTGCCGCTTGCGCCAGTTCGCGGCCCTGCGCGTCGCCGAGCACGACGCGCGTGCCGGTGCCGCCGCCGTCGACGCCGATCAGAAAGAAGTCGTGGTTCATCGAATCGAATCAGTTCCGTGGGTGAATAACGCTTAGCGTGGCAGGTCAGTTTGAATCGCGCAATTAGCCGATTGGCCAGCTTGCGGCGTACACCGCTTCCGCTATGCTGGCGAACGACATGACCACGCGGGGGCACGACAGTGACACAACGATGCAACTGGGTATCGAGCGAAGCGCTCGCACAGTACCACGACACCGAATGGGGTGTGCCCTCGCGCGACGACCAGCACCTGTTCGAGATGCTCGTGCTCGAAGGCGCGCAGGCCGGTTTGTCATGGTCGACGATCCTCAACAAGCGCATCGGCTACCGCCGTGCATTCGCCGACTTCGACATCGACAAGGTCGCGGCCTTCACGCTGAAGCACGTGGATGCGCTCGTCGCCGATGAAAGCATCGTTCGACATCGCGGCAAAATCGAGGCGGCCATCCTGAACGCGCGCGCTGTGCAGCAGATTCAGGCCGAACATGGCTCGCTCGCGAACTTCGTGTGGTCATTCGTCGACGACACGCCGATTCAGAACGAATGGGCTTCGTATAAGCATGCACCTGCGTCGACGGAAGTATCGGACGCGCTAAGCAAGGCGCTCAAGCGCTACGGCTGCAAATTTGTCGGTTCGACGATCTGCTACGCATTCATGCAGGCGGTCGGCATGGTCAACGATCATGAGACGACCTGCATGTGTCGTGAGCGATGCGTGTCGCTGGGCAAGAAGGGGCGTGGTCGGAAGGCGAGGTGACGCCACGGCGTCCGCGGGAGGCGCAAACGCGTGAATTGGCGCCCTTTCATGCGCGTAGTCGGCCCTTCGTCGGACGACGCACGGCGGATACTCGTCGCCATGCGCTCACGCGATGCGCGCTCAACAACAAATAACTACCGCCTCGGACGCGGGAGACCAACCATGAAAACACTTAGCTTCCTGACCCACCAGGACATTTACGATCAGTCCGTCACGCATCTGTTCGAACAGAAACGCGCTGCGTTGCTACCGAGGGGCGGCGGCGCCTACCGCGGCTATTGCGGCGGCTGCCCGGTCGGCAACCTCCCGCTTACATGGATGTCGGCTTGGCCGCGCTGAAAAAAGCGCTGCTTCGCGCCCGCATGAACGTATACGACCCGGTGACCATCGCTTTGCTCAGTTGCCTGCAAAACGTGCACGACGTGTTCGGCACATGGGAGTGGCACGACCGGCTGGGCTCGATCGCGCGCGAGTTCGGGCTGTCGGCCGAACGGCTGAGGAGCGCGGCGTAACGGCTGCACGCAGGGGCAAAATCCGACGCTGTAAAAGCAAAACGGCGATGTGGCTTCTTTCGAAGCTCACACCGCCGTTCGGCGTATGTAAAAAGCGTGCTTAGTGCAGCTTTTTCGGCAGCATCTGGCTGCGCAGACGCTTGTGCAGGCGCTTAACAGCTGCTGCCTTCTTGCGCTTGCGAGCCGTGGTCGGCTTTTCGTACGACTGGCGTTCACGCAGTTCAGCGATCAGGCCATTCTTTTCGATTGCGCGACGAAAGCGGCGAATTGCCACTTCGAACGGCTCGTTTTCCTTCAGAAGAATCGTCGTCATGTAATTCCTAACTCAATCACTAGATACGGGTTTAATTGCATGGCGGTAACCGCTCAGGTCACCACTCACGCGCCGGCCCTCCGGTCGCTCCGATTCATGGCCAGTAACAGGCAAACGCGAGGCTGATAAACAACCCCGGCCAAACCACGAATGAAGCGAGAGGCAAAGCGGCCACGGAGGCCGGAAAAGAGAGGTGGGGAGTTCACCGCGGAACGCGGACAGACGTAATGCAAAAGCCGCGTCTGTTGCCGTTTCGCCAACCTTTCATCAACCAAGAACACTGACGAAACAGGCAAAGATCTCAATTCACTCCCGATCATATCAGGAAACTCGCCATCCTACCAGGGGTTCACCGATTGCGCCAGGCTATTCCCTGGCGCGGATCGCCCCCGCGTTGGCGGCCGAGGTGTTCGCCTTATCAGGCGCTCGCTTCGTCCAGCTCACGAATATCGTCGGCGGCGAGGGACAGCTGGACGGCCGCGACCAGGCTCTTCAACTGCTGGACCGAGGTTGCGCTCGCAATAGGGGCCGTAACGCTCGGGCGCGCGATCAGCCATGCAAGCGCGATCGCGGCCGGCGTGCTGCCGTGCCGTTGCGCGACGCGGTCGAGCGCGCCGAGAATCCGCAAGCCGCGCCCGTTCAGGTATCTTTCGACCCGGCTCCCGCGCGCCTTGCCGGCCAGATCGGCCTCGCTGCGGTATTTGCCTGACAGGAACCCGCTCGCGAGGCTGTAATAGACGACCACGCCGAGATGATTCGCGAGCGCCACCGGCTCGCTGTCGCTCTCGTATTGCGCGCGGTCGTACAGGTTGTATTCGGGCTGCAGCAACTGATACCCGGGCAGCCCGTGCTCGCGCGATACCGCGAGCGCTTCCTCGACGCGCGCGCCAGTATAGTTAGACGCGCCGATCACGCGCACCTTGCCCGCCTCGATCAGCTTCTGATACGCACCGAGCGTTTCGGCGAGCGGCGTCGCGGTGTCGTCGTCGTGGGAGAAATAGACGTCGATGTAATCGGTTTGCAGGCGGCGCAGCGAGTCTTCGACCGCCGCCTGGATATTTGCGGCCGATAGCCCCTTGCGCTGCGGATGCTTCGACACCTTGGTCGCAAGCACGATCCGCTCGCGCTTGCCGCTCTGACGGAACCACTTGCCGAGGATCGTCTCCGACTCGCCGCCCTGGTTGCCGGGCACCCAGGCCGAGTAGACATCGGCGGTGTCGATGAAATTGAGTCCGGCTTCAACGAAAGCGTCGAGGATCGAGAAAGAGGTGGCTTCATCGGCCGTCCAGCCGAATACGTTGCCGCCGAACATGAGCGGGGCGACCTGCAACGAGGAAGTGCCGATCCTGCGTAGTTCCATGATGGCTCCAGGTATGAGTGGGCGAACGCAATGCGGGAAATGGCCGGGCAAACCCGGGACCGTTGAGCATACGCCGCCTCGCACTACGTTGCAGCCCCGGACACGAAGGCTACGCCGCACGCCTCGCGCTTGAACGCGGTCGATGCGTGGCGCAAAAGATGGCGCAATAGTTTGCGCACGTCTCAAGTTTATTCAGAACAACCACCGGCGCGATGATCTATAGGGTCAGGACAACTCGGCCAATACGACGACGCAAACGACCGGCACGTACACAGACGTCTCGGTAATTGTGGCCGGCTCCGTCTTGAGCGTCCCGATCTCGAGTACGCCCGAAGGACGGCGAGGCGTTCAGCGTGACGCCCGCCGATAGTCTGTCGCCTGAACTATCGCTCTACCCCACGTGCCCGCAACAAAGCTTTAGTTGACCGACCAGGCGCAATGGTCACTTCAGGAACGTCGACCATGCCTGGTGTTCGCGGTAGTACTGATCCTCCGCAGCATCCAGTCCGTTGTCCTTGTACCAGGGCAGATGCCTGCACGTGTACCGTCCACCGAAACGCACCGCAGCCAGATGAGTTTCGCGGCGGAAGTACCGCTTGTTGTAGACCGCAAAGGTCGTATCGATCGGCGCGCGAAAGATCGGGTCACCGTTGGCGGTCGCCGCGATCTGCTGTTGCCAGAAGCGTGCTTCCCAGTCGATCAGCCCATAGTTCTTCACGCCGTCCGACTGCATGATGGAGAGTGCTTTCTCGTCCATCAGCGCGGGTTGCGAGATGTCGAGAGCAAAGCCGGCCTTGCCGATTTTCAAAGCTTCCGTGGCGTCTATCAGGTCGAACAGGAAAGTATCGGGCAACTCGGGATTCAGTTCGAGATCGGGATCGGTAATGCAGAAAATGTCCGGCAGCCGGTGATAGATGACGTCTGAAAGCGTGAACGCGCGCGGCCCGACATTGTGGTCGAGCCGTGCGACGCTCACCGTATCCTGGATGCTGGCGAGGTAGTCGAGCATACCGGGGGCGCTCGATGCGTTGTCCACGACGATGAGATTGCGCAATCCTCTGCCTTGGAGCTGCGACACCATCCGGCGCAGATATGTGACGTTGTTAAAGGTCGGGATCAGAACCGGCACGTTGGCGATCAGGGCGCCGACTGGATGCCGGTATTGCCGGCTATCCGCCCTGAGCGCTGCCAGCTCGCTCGCTGGCTCAGCCCGGTTGACCGGCGCGATGCGCTCAAGATCGCTCACGTATTGTGAGACTCGGCTCAGTTCCTGGCGGATATTCCTGTCGTTCGGCAGCAGGGTATCGGCCTTGCGCAAAGGCTCCAGTGCCTCAAAGGGTTTCCCTTGCTGCCGCAGCGACGTCGCCAGCATGTGCCATGCCTTGCCGATTTCTGGCAAGAGCGTGGTGAACTGGCGGGCTACAGCTTCGGCCTCGGCAAACTGCTGCTTGTCGAGCAGGAGCGTGAGCGTATCGACGAATTCACCGGCCAGCGTGGCGCGCTGCTCGGGCGACAGGCCTGCTGGGCTGTCCCCGGCGGTGTGCGCATTGCTGACATGCGCCAGAACCTCGAAATGCTCAGGCTCCAGTCCGTCGCACCACCGCTGCCACATGGTGCGAAACGCGCGCGAGGCGGCGTTGGAGATCGCGCCGGCGTCGGTCAGGACCGACTGTCTGCAATACTCGCGCAGCTCGCCGCGCACTACCGCGAGCGCTTCGGGGTCGGCGGCCAGCGCGGCGCACTTGCGCACGAAGTCGTCCTTGTCCTGCGCAACGAAGGCTGAGTCGAGCCCGAGGTGCGAGAGCCACCCCGTGCTGCCGCGGCTCGCCATCGAAACGCCGGGCAGCGTCATGGTGGGCACGCCCATCCACAATGCTTGCATGGTCGTGGTCGAATTGCCGAAGGGCAACGTGTCGAGACAGACGTCGATCAGATTGTGCTGCTGCAGGTAAGTCGAGACATTCCCGCGCTGCAGAAAACTGATACGGCTCAAGTCGATCCCTTCGCTCGCGAACAGCCCGGTCAGCTTGTCCATCTGCTCCCGTGCCGTAATCGCGCCGATGACCATGCGCGAATCCGGTACCTCGCGCAGCACGCGTGCCCAGAGCGCCACGACTTCAGGCCCGATCTTGACGATGCGGCTGAAGCTGCCGAACGTGATGAAGCCGTTTTTCAGGGCAGGTAACTCGTTGACGTCCGGCGCTTGCGGGTGCGGCTTGAACGGCGCGAGCGCCGGCAGGAACACGAGCTTTTCCGAGAACTGGCGCTCGAATTGTTCGAGCGGCGTGACAAAACGGTCCGACAGGTAATAGTCGACGGCGTCCAGCCCCGTCGTGGCCGGATTGCCGATCCAGCTCGCCTGGACCGGCGCCGGCTTGTGCGCGAAGGCCACGAGCCGGTTGCGGCCGGTATGGCCGGACAGGTCGATGAGGATATCGATGCCGTCGTCGCGGATCTTCTGCACGACTGCGTCGTCGCTCATGCCGAAGATTTCGCTCCACGTCTGCGCATGCGCACGAATCTGCTCGGTGAAGCCGTCGGTCACCGCGTAGTTCGAATAGATGTGCAGTGACAGACTCGAATCGAGCGCCAGATGCTCTAGCACCGACAGGAAGAAATACGCAACCGGGTGACCGAGCAGATCGCCGGAAACAAAACCGACTCGCAGGCGCCGCGACGGATCGCGGTCATTGGTGTGCCGGGGCCGACGCGCACGCAGCGGCGCTTCGTGGCGCGCTGCAAACTCGCGGAACTCCGCGAATGCGCTGAGCGCATCGAGGTCCGGCTTGTGCATCAGGTTGAACAGCAGGTTGCTGTGGGTTATCGCCTGCATCGGTGCCAGTTTTAGCGCACGGCGGAAAGCGGTTTCGGCTTCGTCGTACAGACCATGCTTGAGTAGCGAGAGGGCAAGCGCGTCCCACTCGAGGGCGTCGTTCGGCGCCAGTTCCACGGCACGGCGGAGATGGACGATCCCCTCGGCGTACCGGCCCATCTCCTCTAAGGCGGTACCCAGGTTGCGATGTAGCGCGGCGCTTTCGGGATATTTTTCCAGCGCCTGCCGGCAATGCGCTTCGGCTTGCTTATATTGGCGGGTGGTAATCAGCCCGTCAGTCAGCATCGTCCGGGCGGCAATGAAGTTGGGCAGCAGGCGGGCGGCGTGCTCGGCTGCCTCGACGGACTCGTTGTAGCGGCCCGTGCGTTGCAGGACACGCCCAAGTTCGTACCAGCATTCGCCATGCGACGGATATTGCTGCGTCAGGCGGCGGGACACATTCAGCGCCGCTTCGAATTTCCCGCTGTTGAAGAGATGCTGGAGCTGGCGCATCTCCTTGAGGCTTGCGCGGCGCGTATCGAGCTTCACGCGCTCGTCCGGATCGGATGCCGCAGGGGGGCGCGAGTCGCTCCCGCTCGCATCAGCCTGGGGAGCGGGAGCGGTCGCAGCCTCGGGCTCCGGCGTGGCCGGGAGCGGCGCTTCTTCCCCATTGATGCGCGCGTGCAGCATCTGGACGGCCGCCTCGGGCAGGCCTTGATGCCGCGCGAGGTCGAGCACGACGCGCGCCGCCTCGGTCTGCTGGCTGGCGACGAGGGCGTTGATGTAGTAGACCCAGATCTGCCCATTTTTCGGCATCTGCCCAAGCGCCGCCTCGAAATGCGGCACTGCTTCGGAGGGCCGCCCCGTTTGCACGAGCAGCACGCCGAGGTGGTAGTGCGCGTCGGGGTGATCGCTCGCGGCCTCCAGGACGGAGGCATAGCGCGCGGCCGCCTCGTCATATTCCTGCTGGCGATGATGTTCGATCGCGCTCTGCATGGTGAGCGCGATGTCGTGATTCTGCTGCAATTTGGCAGCAGGTGTGGCGGTGCAGAGGAAGGCGGTCATGACGAAGGCGCGCGTACGCGTCAAGAACTCGGAACGTTCGAATTATGGGCGGCGGCCAATTACGCCGATCGTCCGAGCTAGCGCCAAAACGGCCGCCAATTTGCCTTCGATGAACTCTCAGGGCAAAGAAACGGAAAAGAAAAAGCCCGCACAAGGCGGGCCAGAGTACGCCATTGCGCCGCGAAGGACGCAATGAACCGTTGCTCCTGCTTCAGTACCGCGCCATGCTCAAATACTGCCCGGCGTTGCGGCTCGCCTGCATGCTCGCCTGATACTCGGCGCCCAGCACCTGCTGCGCGGCCTGCGCGGCCTCGACGATGCGGCTGTCGATCTCGTGGATCTCCTTGAGCCGCACGATGACCTCCTGCGGCTGGGGCGCGCCGAGCGCCGTCAGGAGGGGCGAGCGCTCGTCCGCGAGCTGCGCGGCCCGCTCCCACTCGCCAACAGCGACCGCCAGTTCGAGGTCTTTCGTTATCTGCCAGATGCGCTCGATCGGGGCGACGTTCTGCATGGCTCGCTCCTCGTCGCGCTCAGCTCTTGTTCGTGGCGAGCGCGCCTGCGCTGTTGGTGCCACCGAACAGTTGCGTGAGGTATTGCGAGTTGTTGTTCATCGTTGCCATCAGTGTGTTGAGCGCTGTGAACTGCGCGGTATACATACTGGTGAGCTGAGCCTGCCACGCTGTCAGCGTCGTCTGCTGGTTCGAGAGGCTAGTCAGGTCGGCGTTGATCGCGTCCGTACGGTTTTGAATGATGCCGCCGGACGAGGTGTAGTTTGTGATGCTGTCGTCCAGTTGCGCGGCGATGCCGTTGGTCGAATTGAACAGCGAGGCTACAACCGACTGGTTGTTCTGCAACGCATTGCTGAGCGTCGTGTCGTCCACCGACAGCGTGCCGTCCGCCTGGAGCGTAACGCCGATCGCGGCAAGCGTCGTCTGCGAGGTGCCGCTGCCCACGCCGCCGCTCACGATCTTGGCGAGCTGGTTCTGGATCGTGCTCAACGTGGAATCGCCGATTAGCACGCCCTGCGACGTCGAGTTCGCGTTGTACGCCGTCAGCGCCCCCATCGTCGTGACGAGCGTGTTGTAGAGGCTGACGAAATTGTTGATCGCCGAGGACTCCGCGCTGGTGTTCTGCGCGATCGTGAGCGTCTGCGTGGTGCCGACCGCCGCTGCCGTGAGGTTCAGCGTCACGCCGGACACGGCCGTCGTCACGGAGTTCGAGGAGCTGGTTACGCCCACGCCGCCGAGCGTGAAGTACGCATCCTGGGCGGCCTGCGTCTGGGTCCAGCCTGTGCCGGTAATGGTCGACTGGCTGGGGTTGTAGGTCTCCGGGTTGCCGTTGCTATCGAGAACCGGGTTGCCACTGCTATCCAGAACTTGAGCGGTGAGGTCGCTCGCGCTGGAGATCGCCTTGCCGTTGATGGTCGTCACCGCGAGCTTGTTCAGGTCGTCGGTCGAGCTCGAATCGTTGATCGCGATGCTGATGCCGCTCGACGCGCCGGTCGAGGTCGATTGCAGCACGAGATGCGCGCCGTCCGCGCCGGTCACCACGGTCGCGACCACGCCGGGATTGTCGTTGGCCGAATTGATCGCCGATGCAATGCCGGCAATCGTGCTGTTCGAGCTATTCAGGGAAATCGTGCTGGTGTTGCCGTTGACCGTCAGGGCCATCGTGGCCGCACCGGAAGCCAGGTTTTTGGTCGAGCTGTAGCCCGCCGAGGTGAGCACTTGCGACGTGGCGACCTGCGCCACATTGAGCGAGTACGAACCTGCCACAGCGCCCGTGCTGGCTGTGGCGGTAACGCCGCTGCCGCTCAAGGTGGACGAGAACGAGTTGAGCGTCGCACCGTCGCTGAGCGGCTCGGCGGCGGCCTGCAACGCGGACAGTGCCGCGGAGAGCGTGCCGTAGGCCGAGATCAGCGTGTTGTCCGCAGTCTGCTCGGCAGCGATGGTCGCGGCCTGGCCGGCAGACTTCGAGTTGACGAGCGCAGTAACGAGCGAACTTGTGTCCATCGACGAATTGGTCGAGCCGCTAATGATCGACTGGGCGGCTGCCTGCACCGTGGCGTTGGCGTCGGCTGTCGTGGTGGCGACTGCACTCGCGATCGCGCTGGTGGTGGATCCGGTTACGGTGGTCGATCCGGTTACGGTGGACATGAGGAGGCTCCGTGCGTCGGCAATGCCGGTTAAAGCGATTTAACAAGCGGGGTAACGCGGGAAAAGACAATCGGGAGGCAAGCCTCCCGACGGGTTTGCGTCCGGCGCGCATCGAGCCGCGCGCCGGCTGCCTGCAGCGGGAAGCGCCTTACTGGAGGAGCTTCAGGATCTGCTGCGGCTGCGAGTTCGCTTGTGCCAGCACCGAGATACCGGCTTGTTGCAGAACCTGTGCCTTGCTCAGGTTAGCCGTTTCTTGTGCGAAGTCGGCGTCCTGGATCGACGATTGTGCGGTCGACAGGTCGGTCGACTGAGCTTGCTGCGTCGTGCCGATTGCGCTGAAGCGGTTTTGTGCCGCGCCGAGCGTTGCTTGCAGGTTGTTGACAGCGTTCAGCGCGTTGTCGATGGTCAGCATTGCTGCCGAAGCGCCGTCCTTGGTCGAGATGTCGATCTGCGAAACCGTGTTCGACTGGCTCAGCTTGTCGATGGTCGCGCCCATTGCGTCTGTAGTCTTGCCCGCAGCATCGAGATTCGGGTTATCGCCGGCCACTTGATTCGCGGTCGCGATAGCGCCCGTTACCGCTTCGACGTCGGTCGACATAGCCGCACCGGTTTCGCCAGTCAGCGTGGTATTGCCGTTGCTGTCCGTACCAATAGTACCGCCTTGGAAGACTGCGGTAGCAACAGCGTTAGTCAAGGCCTTCCCGTTCTGGTCCGTGAGCGTGAAGCCGCCCTTACCGTCGGCAATCACGTTGATCTGCGAGACAGTAGCGTTCTCGCTGCCGTTCGTATTAAGCGTCCACGTCTGCGAAGCATCACCTGCTGCAGCCGGAAGCGCGGCGCCACCGGTCACTTCGCCCGCGGGGGCATTCGAGAAGGCCGTGATCGTCGAAGCATCGGTGATGGCGTTACCGTTCTGGTCCGTGTACGAGACCGAATTCGTAGCGTTGTCCCACGAAGCCGTAACCGACGTGATACCCGCAGCCGCAGCCGCAGCGCCGTTGCTATCCAGCGAGACCGAGAACGAGCCGAGCGTGTTGCCCGATGCCGGAACGCCGCCGCCAATCGAAGCAGCGGACATCGACTGCGAGAGATTCAGCGAGATCGACTGACCGACGTTTGCGCCGACCTGGAACGACACGTTGCCCAACGAGCCGTCGAGGACGTTCATGCCGTTGTACGTCGTTTGCGACGCGATACGGTTGATTTCCGAGACTTGCTGGTTCACTTCCTGTTGAAGTGCAGCACGGTCGTTGTCGGTCATCGAACCGTTAGCTGCTTGCGTAGCAAGCTGGCGGATACGCTGGAGCGACGAAGTCAGCGACGACAGACCCGACGATGCCGTTTGCACCATCGACGTACCGTCGTTCGAGTTCGACACACCCTGGTTCAGACCGTTGATCTGGGTCTGCATGATGTTCGAGATCGCAAGACCTGCTGCGTCGTCTGCTGCGCTGTTGATGCGCTTGCCCGACGACAGCCGCGTGATCGCTTGCGACAGTGCGCTACCCGAGCCGGTCAGGTTTTGTTGCGCGACGAGCGAGTTGGTGTTGGTGTTGATTCCGAGCATTGAGATTCTCCTGATGGGGCTATCGGCCCAGTAACGGCAGCGGGTTCGTTGGCCTGCCGCCTTGTTTGTGATTACGACCCCACCTGGAAAAACTTTAGCTACCTTGTTGATGCGACCCTCTGGGCTGACGCCCTTGCCTCGCCCGCGTGCAGTGGGGAGGCGCTTTTCAAGATGGGGGACGCCAGGCTTCGTCCTTCGGCGGCTTAAGGCTCGCAGGCGTCGAAGCCACTTCGCGTCGCAATGCTGATCGAGCATCCGATCGCCCTTGATCTGCACCCGGCCTTACGGCTCCGAAAGACAAAGCGCGCGCAGCACGTCATCGGTCGAATTGAACCGAGCTGCCAGCTCAATTCGGGCCGCCGCCGCGCGTGCGCATGCCTTAAGCTGCGAATCCACAGCCCCTCTACGACGACCGTGACCGCTACGAGCCCACTTGCCCCCACGCGCCAGCACATTCTGAGCGAAGCCACTGCCCTCGGCGCCACCGGGCAGTTCGCCGACGCACTGGCGCTGCTTGCACCGCTCGTCGGCGCGAAGGCCACGCCCGAGGACGCGGAGCACGCCGATGCGCTCAACCTCGCGGCCATGTGCGCCACGGGTGTGGGCCAGCCCGCGCGGGCGCAAGCTCTATGGTTGCGCTGCATTCAAGCGAAGCCGGATTTCGCCGACGCGTATCTGGGGCTCGGAGCGATGCTCGCGACCCTCAATCAGCTTGCCGAAGCGGAAGCAGTTTACGGGCGGCTTGCCGCGATACGCCCCGATGACGCCGATGTGCACAGCAATCGCGGGATCGTGCTGCACCGTCTCGGACGGCATGACGCGGCCCAGGCCGCGTACGGGGTGGCGCTCGCACTTCGCCCGGACCACGTCGACGCGAACTACAACCTCGGCATCGTGCTTCATGAACAGCGCCGCCTCGACGAAGCGGAGGCGGCCTATCGCACAGCGCTCGCCGTGAATCCGCAATTTGCCAAGGCGAACAACAACCTCGGCAATCTGTTGCGCGATCGCGGCCGGATCGAAGAGGCTGAAGAAGCGTATCGGCAGGCGCTGCTCGCGCACCCGCAATATCCCGAGGCACTGAACAACCTGGGGGCGCTTTATAGGGCGCTCGGCCGGCTCCGGGAAGCCGAGCTGGCTTGCCGCCTCGCGCTTCAGATCCGCCCCGCCTACGCGGACGCGCTCAACAATCTCGGCTGTGTGCTCACCGAACTCAAGCGCCTGCCCGAGGCGGAGAGCGCCTACCGGCAGACGCTCGCGTTGCGCCCCGCCTTCGCCGAGGCGCACTACAACCTCGGCTGCGTCCTGCACGCACTGGACCAACTGGTCGATGCCGAATGCGCGTATCGCGAGGCGCTTCGGCTCGCGCCGAACCGCGTCGAAGCGGCCAATAACCTGGGTTGCACGCTGCTTGCGCAAGCGCGCCTGCCCGAGGCACTCGCGGCGTTTCGCCACGCGCTCACGTTGCGCGCCGACATCGCCGAAACACACTTCAACATCGGCAGCATCGTGAGAGAGCTCGGCGACCCGGAGCAAGCCGAAGCCGCCTACCGCCGCGCGCTCGCGCTGCGCCCCGACTACGGCGACGCGAAGTTCCGTCTCGCCACGCTGCTCATCGGCATGGGCCGCTTCGAAGAAGGCTTTCTCCTCTACGAATGCCGCTACGAGATGGCTGGGTTCGCGCATCACTCCACGCAGTCGATGCTGAGGTGTCCGCGCTGGCGAGGCGAGCCGCTCGCCGGCAAATCACTCCTCGTTTGGCAGGAGGATGGACTCGGCGACATGCTGCAGTTCGGGCGTTATCTGCGCCTGTTGAAGGCTCAGGGCGCCGCGCACGTCGCGTTTGCCTGTATGGCACCGCTACAACGCCTGTTCGCCGATGTCGATGGAGTCGACGCGGTGCTCAGTCATGACGAAGCCTCGGCGCGCGCCGGCGATTTCGATTGCTGGATCAGCGCCCTCAGCGCACCGCTGTATCTGGGCACAAGGCTCGACACGATTCCGCCTCCCCTGCGCATCACCCTGGCCCCGTCGCGCGTCGAGCATTGGCGCGCGCGCCTTGCTGTGCTGGGCGCGGGACACCGGGTGGGTCTCGTCTGGAAGGGCAACCCGAAACACCACAACGACGTGCACCGTTCGCTACCGTTGCTCAACACACTGGCGCCGCTCTGGAGCCTGCCGGGCGTGAAGTTCGTGAGCCTGCAAAAGGGCGCGGGGGAAGACGAAGCGCTGTCATTCCCTGCGAGCCTCCCGATCCTGCCTCTCGGCGCAGATCTCGAAGACTTCACCGACACGGCTGCGGTCATCTCGCAACTCGATCTGCTGATCTGTGTGGACACTTCGACAGCACATCTGGCAGCCTCGCTCGGCAAACCATGCTGGGTGCTCTTGCCGGCACGCGACGTGGACTGGCGGTGGATGCACGGCCGTGACGACTCGCCGTGGTATCCCAATACGGTTCGCCTGTTCAGGCGAGGGCTGGATGAACCGTGGCCCGCGGTCGCGGAGCGCGTGCGACAGGTTTGCGCTGCGTGGTTCGGCGTGTGATATCAACGCCGCGCTTGCGCTGAAGTGAGGCTAGTCACACATGCTGCGAAACACCACGGCAGCGATCATAGGCGCGCAGAGCACGAGCAGCACCAAGGCATCGAGCAGGCGAACCAGGCGGTGTCGCAGATGGGCCAGATGACGCAGCGGAACGCGGCGGCGGCCAGTTCGTTGCACGACCATGCCGGTCAACTGGTTCAGCAGGCCTCGGATTTCAGGGTGGCTTGAAGCGGCTTCCGGGTTCGCGCAGAAAGTTTTCCGGTCGTCGGCGTTGCTGGGGCGTGATGAGACCGGCAACTGATGCAGGAAGCACGCCATGTTGGAGCGCAAGACGTTGGTTCTGACGCCACGACAAAAAACTAAAGGCCCCAGGCTTTCGCCAAAGGGCCTTGTTTTATCGGGTTTTCTGCGAACCCGGCATCATGTCTAATCCTGGTGCGCCCGGCTGGGATCGAACCAGCAACCCCTGCCTTCGGAGGGCAGTACTCTATCCATTGAGCTACGGGCGCTTCACCACAAAACTGCGGGGAATCTACGCGAAAGCGCGCCAACCAGAACGGACGCGACGCCAACGCGAGAGACCGCAAGGATACCCGGTTTCGGCCGAACCGTCCACAGGACGGCTTCCGACGCCCATCCCAGCGTCTTCCCCGACTCCTGCCATCGTCCATGCCGATCCGGGTAAACGCCGGCTGAACACCGTCCTGGCCCCCTCGCCGCCGCCGAAAGCTTGCGTCTATAATCGTCCGTGGCTGATAAAGAACAAGAAGTTGCCGTCGCGCTGTACCGCTCACACACCCACGGAGACGAGACAAGCATGAGCGAAGCACCACACGGAGCCCCGATCAAAACCCCAGCACAGCTTATCGCCGCGGTCATCGCCGGGTTTGCTGTGCCGATCGTCATCATCGTTCTGCTCGCCGTCTACGTCGATAATTCGACGCGCACCGGCGCCGGCACCGACTCTCTCTCCGAAGCCGAAGTCACCTCCCGCATCCATCCGATCGCCCAAGTCGAGATCCGCGACGCCAACGCACCGCGCGTCTACAAGACGGGCGAGGAAGTCTACAAGGCGGTCTGCTCGGCGTGTCACGCGTCGGGTGCCGCAGGCGCGCCGAAATTCACCAACACCGCAGACTGGGCGCCGCGCATCGCGCAGGGCTTCGACACGCTGTGGCACACCGCCCTGTCCGGCAAGGGCGCCATGCCGCCGCGCGGCGGCACGAGCCCCGACGACTACAGTGACTTCGAGATCGCGCGCGCGGTCGTCTATATGGCGAACAATTCGGGCGCGAGCTTCCCCGAGCCGGCGCAGCCGGCGGCGGGCGCGGCCGCGGCATCCGGTGCGGCAGCGGCATCCGGTGCAGCAGGTGCATCGGATGCGGGCGCGGCCCAGGCCGCCGCGGCGCTGGCCGCAATGGCCAGCGTGCCGCAGACTCCCGCCCCGGCAGCAGGTGGCGCGCAAAGCGCGGACGCCTCGCAGGCCGGCAAGGCGCTGTATCAGTCGGTATGCCAGGCCTGTCACGCGGCCGGCGTGCTGAACGCGCCGAAGTTCGGCGACAAGGAAGCATGGGCGCCGCGCCTGAAGGACCCGATGGACACCGTCTACAACTACGCGCTGCACGGCAAGGGCGCGATGCCGCCGAAGGGCGGCTCGAACGCATCGGATGCGGACGTGAAGGCCGCGGTCGACTATATGGTCAGCGCGGTGAAGTAAAGCACACGGCATCGGTCGTCGCTGAAATGAAAAATCCCTGCATGCGCTAACGCGATGCAGGGATTTTTTATGTGCAATCGCAAGCAACCGCACCTGGTGGGCACTTGCCGTCCCGCCCGCTCACGACTTCTGCAACAACGCCTTCAGGCTCGCGAGCCGGTCCTTCGGCGACATCGGCGCTTCTTCCGGTGTCGGCGGCGGCGCATCGTCGAGCAGCATTTCGTTGATGAAGCGCGACGCCTCGCAGACGACCGTCTCCCGCGCCCGCTTGCGCTTCTTGCACCAGTTCAGATGCAGGCTGCGCTGCGCGCGCGTGATCGCGACGTACATCAGCCGGCGTTCCTCCTCGATGCGCGCGTCGTCGATCGGCTCGTCGTCCGCGCCGCCCCGATGCGGCATGATGCCTTCCTCGACGCCGACCAGGAACACGTGCGGATACTCGAGCCCCTTCGACGCATGCACGGTCGACAGCCGCACCGCATCCGGATCTTCCTCGCGGCCTTCGAGCATCGACATCAGCGCGACCGTCTGGATCAGCCCGAGCAGGTTCTTGCCGGTGTCGCCGAAGCCGTCGGCGGTGTCGTAGCCGGTCGCTTCGCTGCCGCTGCCGTGCTCCGGCTCTTCCTTCGTGCCCTTGCGCTTGAGCCACTCGATGAACTCCAGCACGTTCTGCCACTTCGCCTGCGCCTGGCGTTCGTCGAACGCGTCGTACAGATACGCTTCGTAGTGGATCGCCTCCATCAGCTCATTGAGTAGCGTGCCCGCCGCGTCCTTCTCCGCGCGGTCGGTCAGGCGCTGCATGAAGTCGCAGAACGCGCGCATCGGCTCGATCTGACGCGGCGACAGACGCGCCTCGATGCCGCCCATGTAGACCGCCTCGAACAGCGACACCTTCGCCTGACCCGCGAACGCGCCGAGCGCCTCCAGCGTCGTATTGCCGACGCCGCGACGCGGTGTCGTGATCGCGCGGATGAACGCGGGATCGTCGTTCGCGTTGGCGATCAGACGCAGGTACGCGCAGATGTCCTTGATCTCGGCCTTATCGAAGAACGACTGGCCGCCCGACAGCACGTACGGAATCCGTTCGCGGCGCAGCACCTGCTCGAAGATGCGCGCCTGGAAGTTGCCGCGATAGAGGATCGCGTAGTCGCGGAAATTCGCGCGCCGCTCGAACTTGTGCGCGGACAGCCGAAACACGACGGACTCCGCCTCGTGCTCCTCGTCGTTGCAGCCCGTCACCGTGATCGTGTCGCCCATGCCGTGCTCGGACCACAGCTTCTTCTCGAACAGCTTCGGATTGTTCGCGATCACGTTGTTCGCGGCGCTCAGGATGCGCACCGTCGAGCGGTAATTCTGCTCGAGCTTGATCAGGTGCAGGTTCGGGAAATCCTTGCCGAGCTGGCCGAGGTTTTCGAGGGTCGCGCCGCGCCAGCCGTAGATCGCCTGATCGTCGTCGCCGACCGCCGTGAACGCCGCGCGCTTGCCGGCCAGGAGCTTCACCAGTTCGTACTGGCACGCGTTGGTGTCCTGATACTCGTCGATCAGCAGATAGCGCAGCTTGTTCTGCCAGCGGTCGCGCACCTGCTCGTTGCTCGCGAACAGTTCGGCGGGCAGGCGGATCAGATCGTCGAAATCGACCGCCTGGTAAGCGTGCAGCGTCGCCACGTAGTTGCGATAGACGATCGCCGCCTGATGCTCGTCCTCGGTCGAGACGGTCGCGATCGCCTGCTCGGGCATGATCAGGCCATTCTTCCACAGCGAGATGATCGACTGGATCTTGCGGATGAAGCCCTTGTCCGTCGAGCCGACCTGCTCCTGAATCATGCCGAAGCAGTCGTCGGAATCCATGATCGAGAACTGCGGCTTCAGGCCGACATGCTCCGCCTCCTGACGCAAAATCTGCACGCCGAGCGAGTGGAACGTACACACCGTCAGCTGGTTCACGGGCACTTTGCGGCCTTCCTTGCCGGGTGCGCTCAGCGTCTTGCCTTCGAGCAGCTTGCCCACGCGCTCGCGCATCTCCGCCGCGGCCTTGTTCGTGAACGTGACGGCGGCGATGTGGCGTGGCTCGAAGCCCTTCGCTTCGATCAGGTGCGCGATTTTCTGCGTGATCACGCGCGTCTTGCCGCTGCCGGCGCCGGCGAGCACGAGACAGGGGCCGTCGAGATAACGGACCGCTTCACTTTGAGCGGGGTTCAGGCCTGCGGACATCGTTTGTGGATGGGTAATACGGTTGAGGGCCGCTGAGGTCGGACCGGCGGGTGGCGCCGGCCGAAGGCCCGGGGCATGCTGCGCGGCGCAATGCGCGCGAGAGGTGCGATGTTAACATGGCCACTGCGATGGCCACTGCGATGGCCACTGCGATGACCACCGCGATGGCCACCGCGATGGGCGCCCTCGTTGGATGCCTCGATGGTTCGGACGCCCCGACGGGCTGCGCGCATGGCCGGCCGTCATGCTCAGCCCCCAGTCCAGCCCACAAATGCCACAATGATCAGATTGCGCGCCGCCGCCGCGGTGGCAAGGCGGCGCGCCGCTCCTCCAGGAAGACTCGCATGTCCGCATCGCTGAAAATTGGATTGATGGGCTACGGCTTCGCCGGCGCGACGTTTCACGCACCGGTGATCGAACACTGCGGACGCGCGAGGGTCGCCGCGATTGCGACCGGGCAATCCGAGCGCGCGCACGCCGACTATCCGCACGCGAAAATCGTCGCCGATCTCGACGCGCTGCTTGCGCTCGACGACATCGACTGCGTCGTGATCGCGACGCCCAACGACACCCACTTCGACCTCGCGCGCCGCACCCTCGAAGCCGGCAAGCATGTGGTCGTCGACAAGCCTGTCACGCTGAGCGCCGCCGACGCCCACACGCTTGCCAATATCGCGCTCGCGCGCGGCAAGCTGTTCGCGCCCTTTCACAACCGCCGCTGGGACGGCGATTTTCTGACCGTGCGCGATCTGCTCGCGCGCGTGGAACTGGGTCGCCTCACGCAGTACGAATCGCATTTCGACCGCTTCCGGCCGGGCGTGCGTCAGCGCTGGCGCGAAGACGTGACGCGCGGCGGCGGTCTGCTGTTCGATCTCGGTCCGCATCTGATCGACCAGGCGCTCGCCCTCTTCGGCGCGCCGCGGACCGTATCGGCGACGGTGCGCACCCATCGCGACGACGCAAGTGCACCCGACTACGTGCACATCCAGCTCGGCTACGACGAGTTCGAGGTCGTGCTGCACGCAAGCGCGTTGACCGCGTTGCCGGGACGGCGCTTTGCTATCCACGGCACGCGCGGCAGCTACGTGAAGTACGGCCTCGACACCCAGGAAGATCAGCTGAAAGCGGGCCTGCGCCCCGGCGACGCAGGCTTCGGCGCCGGCAACAGCCCCGGCATGCTGCGCGTGCTCGAAGGCGACGAGGAAGTCGAGTGCGAATTGCCGACCCGCAACGGCGAGTACGCAGGCTTCTATATTGCGTTGGCCGACGCGATCCAGAACCGCGTCGCATTTCCGATCAGCACGCGCGACGCGGTCGACGTGATGACGATCATCGACCTGGCCGCGCGCAGTTCCGAGCAGGGCGTGCGACTGCCGTTCGAGCGGATTCGCTGAACCCCGCCCCGCTGCGCGTCGACACCGCGCCACCACGATCTGTGTACCAAAAACGGGACGCCTTTAGCGCCGCGAAGGCTGTCGGCGCGGGCTTTCCTGACGCTCCGGAAAGGAACATAACGTTACAAATTCGCCCGCTGCCAGGTCAGCGGGCGTTCTTCGTCAGCCGTTGCTAATGAGGTAGCAACCCAACACGACAACGACTCCGGGAGAATCCATGTCTCGAATCATCCATGCCCTTGTTGTATGCGCGCTGCTCGGCTCCGTCGCCGCCTGCGTGGTAACGCCCCCGCCCGCGCCGCATCCGGGCCCGACTCCGCAGCAGATCGCGGACCAGCGTCTGCATCAGGTCGACGGCCGCATCGACAATCTCGCGCACCGTATCGATAACCGCGTGAATCAGGGCTATTACCCGCCGCCGCAAGGCGCCGCGCTGCATCACCGTCTCGAGACGATCCGCCAGGAAGCGCATGACATGGCCGCCCAGCATGGCGGCGGTTTGTCCGCGGAAGAACAGCGCGTGCTGAATCAGGAACTGGACAATGCGGCTCATGCGATCGGCGAGTGAGCCAGCGAGCAAGTGGTCAAACCGAATCGGCAAACGAGCCACCAGGTGAGCCCCCACTACCGCTCATCGTGCGGTCACGGATGGCACCGGGAGAAGCAACTGAAAAGCGCGGGCACCACGGTCCGCGCTTTTCTTTTTGACGCCCCCGAACAGCCACAGCCGGCCCCACACCGCTCCCGGGCCTTTATTTGACAAGCCCCGGCCCGTCGCGTAAATTCGCCGCACGCGTCGGGAGAGCGTGCTGGCAGGCGAAAAATCGCAGGCCGCGCCGCCGAAGGGGCACACCCGCAAACTCTCAGGCAAAAGGACCGACCGCGTCGAAAAACCCGTCTTCCGGCGGCTTTTTCGCACTCTGGAGAGCGGCAGTAGCCATCCGCGCGCACCTCGTGCACCGCAGGCAGGCTGCCCACCGAAGGGGCGCGCGTTTCACCGTGACGAATCGAGCTCATTGAGCCAGTCGCGGCGGCGCAATCTCTCAGGTATCGAGGACAGAGGGGTCATGCAGAACCACGCTCGCAGGCACACGGCCGCGAGGCAGTGCGCCGCATGGCCTTTTTTGTTTCGCGAGATGCCCGAGGCCCCATGACCGAACTCAAACACACCCCGCTCCACGCCGCTCACCGCGCGCTCAATGCTCGCATGGTCGACTTCGGCGGCTGGGACATGCCCGTCAACTACGGCTCGCAGATCGAGGAACATCGCGCGGTGCGCACCGACGCCGGCATGTTCGACGTGTCCCACATGTGCGTGGTCGACTTCACCGGCGAGCGCGTCCGCGCGTTCTTCGAATACGCGCTCGCGAACAACGTCGCGAAGCTGCAAACACCGGGCCGCGCGCTCTACTCCTGCATGCTGAATCCGAACGGCGGCGTGATCGACGATCTGATCGTCTATTACTTCGCCGAAGACCACTTCCGCGTGGTCGTCAACGCCGGCACCGCCGACAAAGACATCGCCTGGTTCGGCCAGCTCAACGCGGGCGGCTTCGGTCTCACCATCACGCCGCGCCGCGATCTGGCGATCGTCGCCGTGCAAGGCCCGAACGCACGCGAAAAGGCCTGGCAAACCGTGCCGGCCGCGCGCGCCGCGACTGAAGCGCTGAAGCCGTTCAACGCCGCGCGCGTCGACGGCACGCCGTTCGGCGAGCTGACCGTCGCGCGCACCGGCTATACCGGTGAAGACGGCTTCGAGATCATCGTGCCGGCTACCCACGTCGAAGCGCTGTGGAAGGCGCTCGCGGCCCACGGCGTGCGCCCGGCCGGTCTCGGCGCGCGCGATACGCTGCGCCTCGAAGCCGGCATGAACCTGTACGGCCAGGACATGGACGACAATGTCTCGCCGCTCGACGCCGGCCTCGCATGGACCGTCGACCTGGCCTCGCCGCGCGAGTTCGTCGGCAAGAGCAGCCTCGAAGCCGACGGCTCGCGCGCCGCGTTCGTCGGCCTGATCCTGCTGAAGGAAAACGGCAAGGCCGCGGGCGTGCTGCGCGCGCATCAGAAAGTCGTCACGCCGCACGGCGACGGCGAAATCACCAGCGGCACGTTCTCGCCGACCATGCAGGAATCGATCGCCTTTGCGCGCGTGCCGAAGGGCGTGCAGCCGGGCGACACCGTGCACGTCCAGATTCGCGACAAAGCCTGTCCCGCAAGCGTGGTAAAACTGCCGTTCGTGCGCAACGGCAAGGTGCTGGCGGTCTAAGCGGCCGGCGCGCGCCCCCACATTCAAACACTACCGAACATACCGTTCAGGAGCATCCAATGAGCATCCCGGCCGAACTGAAATACACCGAATCGCACGAATGGGTCCGCACCGAAGCGGACGGCACGCTGACGGTCGGCATCACCGACCACGCGCAGGAAGCGCTCGGCGACATCGTCTTCTTCGAAGTCCAGGAACTCGGCAAGTCCGTGACCGCGGGCGACACCGTCGCCGTGATCGAATCGGTGAAGGCCGCCTCCGATATCTACGCGCCGGTCTCGGGCGAAGTCATCGAGGCGAACACGACCGTCGCGGACTCGCCCGAAACCGTCAACAGCACGCCGTACGACAGCTGGCTGTTCAAGATCAAGCCGGCCGCCGATGCGTCGCTCGACCGCCTGCTCGACGCCGAGGCCTACGCGAAGTCGATCGGCGCCTGAGTCGCCTTTTGTTTTAACCGTCAGGCGCGGCGCTCGCACAACGGCGCGCCGCGCCGCCAGGAACACCCATGAAGCTCGAACACCCGGATCGTCTGATGAACCGCACTCCTCTCTCGCTCGCCGCGCTCGAAGTGCACGACGCCTTCGCCGAACGGCATATCGGCCCGGATACGGCCGACCAGCAAGCGATGCTCGAAGCACTCGGCTTCGCGTCGCGCGCGGCATTGATCGACGCCGTCATCCCGAAGACGATCCGCCGCACCGAAACGCTGCCGCTCGGCCCCTTCGCGCAACCGAAGAGCGAAGCCGAAGCGCTCGCCGCCTTGCGCGAGCTCGCGGACAAGAACCAGGTGTTCCGCTCCTACATCGGCCAGGGCTATTACAACGCCCATACGCCGACGGTGATCCTGCGCAACGTGCTCGAAAATCCGGCGTGGTACACCGCGTACACGCCGTACCAGCCTGAAATTTCCCAAGGCCGTCTGGAAGCGCTCCTGAACTTCCAGCAGATGGTCACCGACCTGACCGGCCTCGCGATCTCGAACGCATCGCTGCTCGACGAAGCGACCGCCGCCGCCGAAGCGATGACGCTGCTGCAACGCGTCGGCAAGCCGAAGTCGAACGTGTTCTTCGTTGCCGACGACGTGCTGCCGCAGACCATCGAGGTCGTGAAGACGCGCGCGACGCCGGTCGGCATCGAAGTGAAAGTCGGCCCGGCCGCTGAAGCCGCCGACGCCAACGCATTCGGCGTGCTGCTGCAATACCCGGGCGTGAACGGCGACGTGCGCGACTACCGCGCGCTGACCGAAGCGATCCACGCGGCGGGCGGCCATGTCGTCGTCGCCGCCGACCTGCTCGCGCTGACGCTGCTTACGCCGCCGGGCGAATGGGGCGCGGACGTCGCGGTCGGCAATACGCAGCGTTTCGGCGTGCCGGTCGGCTTCGGCGGCCCGCATGCCGCGTACCTCGCGGTGCGCGACGAATTCAAGCGGCAAATGCCGGGACGTCTGGTCGGCGTAACCGTCGACGCGCAAGGCAACCCCGCGCTGCGTCTCGCGCTGCAAACGCGCGAGCAACACATCCGCCGCGAGAAGGCGACCTCGAACGTGTGCACCGCGCAGGCGCTGCTCGCGATCATGGCGAGCATGTACGCGGTCTATCACGGCCCGCGTGGCCTGAAGACGATCGCACTGCGCGTCAATCGCATCGCCACGCTGCTCGCCGAAGGCGCGAAGCAGCTTGGCTATCAGCTCGTCAACGAAACTTTCTTCGACACGCTCACGTTCGACACCGGCGCCCGCACGCAAGCGCTGCACGACGCGGCTACGGCCAGGCGCATCAACCTGCGCCACGTGAGCGCGACGCAAGTCGGCCTGTCGATCGACGAAACCACCACGCGCCACGATCTGGCCGACCTGCTCGCGGTGTTCGCTCAAGCGGCCTTCACGAGCGACGTGCCGCAAGTCGACGCGCTCGACACCGCGCTCAACGCATCGAACTCTGCGTCGGTGCCGGCCGCGCTCGAACGCACGAGCGCGTACCTGACGCATCACGTGTTCAACCGTCATCATTCGGAAACGGAAATGCTGCGCTATCTGCGCAGTCTGTCGGACAGGGATCTCGCGCTCGATCGCTCGATGATCCCGCTCGGCTCCTGCACGATGAAGCTGAATGCGACGTCGGAAATGCTGCCGGTCACGTGGCCCGAGTTCGGCCAGATCCATCCGTTCGCACCGACCGAACAAACCGTCGGCTACCGCGAGATGATCGATCAGCTCGAAGAGATGCTGGTCGCCGCGACCGGCTATGCGGCCGTGTCGCTGCAGCCGAACGCGGGCTCGCAGGGCGAGTACGCGGGTCTTTTGATCATCCACGCCTATCACGCGTCGCGCGGCGAAGCGCATCGCGATGTCTGTCTGATTCCCGCTTCGGCGCACGGCACGAACCCGGCGTCGGCGCAAATGGCCGGCATGCAGGTCGTGGTCGTGGCATGCGACGCGCAGGGCAACGTCGATATCGAAGACCTGAAGAAGAAGGCCGCACAGCACGCCGATAAGCTCGCGGCGATCATGATCACGTACCCGTCGACGCACGGCGTGTTCGAGCAGAACGTCCGCGAAATCTGCGAGATCGTGCATGCGCACGGCGGCCAGGTGTACGTGGACGGCGCGAACATGAACGCGATGGTCGGCCTGTGCGCGCCGGGTCAGTTCGGCGGCGACGTCTCGCACCTGAACCTGCACAAGACCTTCTGCATTCCGCACGGCGGCGGCGGACCGGGCGTCGGTCCGGTCGCGGTCGGCGCGCATCTCGCGCAGTTCCTGCCGAACCAGACTTCGTCGGGCTACCAGCGCTCGGAGGATGGCATCGGCGCGGTGTCGGCCGCGCCGTACGGCTCGGCGTCGATCCTGCCGATCTCGTGGATGTACATCGCGATGATGGGCGCGAAGAACCTGAGCGCCGCGACCGAAACCGCGATCCTCAACGCGAACTACGTCGCCAACAAGCTCGCGCCGCACTATCCGGTGTTGTACTCGGGCCCCGGCGGCCTCGTCGCACACGAGTGCATTCTCGATCTGCGTCCGATCAAGGACACGAGCGGCATCACCGTCGACGACGTCGCGAAGCGCCTCGCCGACTATGGCTTCCACGCGCCGACGATGAGCTTCCCGGTACCGGGCACGCTGATGGTCGAACCGACCGAGTCGGAGTCGAAGGAAGAGCTCGACCGCTTCATCGAGGCGATGATTGCGATCCGCGAGGAAATCCGCGCGGTCGAGGAAGGCCGCGCGGAGCGCGAGGACAATCCGCTGAAGCACGCGCCGCACACGGCGGCGGTCGTGATCTCGGACGACTGGAAGCACGCGTATGCGCGCGAGACCGCCGCCTACCCGCTGAAGACGCTGATCGCGAACAAGTACTGGCCGCCGGTCGGTCGCGCGGACAACGTGTACGGCGATCGCAACCTGTTCTGCTCGTGCGTGCCGATCGCCGATTACGAGTAAGCAGCGCGAGTCGGCGAGACGTCATGCGCGGCTCTGTGTAGGTCCGTCGGCGTCCGCGAGCGGTCCACCCGCGGTCCTGTCGTTGAAAGCCGCAACCGGCTAACATCACACACCGAATCAGCCTAACGAGGAGTTTCGCATGGCGCGAAAGGTGCGATTGATGCAAAGCCGGGCCGAGGCGGCAGGCGTCCGTCCGTGGGGGCCCGCTTACGCGGTACTGTTGGCCGCAGCGGCCGCGTTGCTGCCGCTGCGCGCGGCGCAGGCCGCGATGAATTTCTGCGCGGCGCCGGCGCTGCAAACGAGCGAGCGCACCAATGCCGACCCCGGCGTCAAGGCGCTCGTCGCCAACGTGCAGGCCCATCTGAACGAGCAGCCGCATGCGCTCGCCAAATTGCACACCGAGGGCACGCTGCCGCACGAGGGCATCTACGATCAGAGCGTCGAAGCGGAGAAGGATCTCGACCTGCTGCGCGACGCCGCGCTCGCGTGGCGCGCGACCAGCGACGACCGCTTCCTGAAGCTCGTCGACCGTCTGCTGTACGCGTGGGTCACGACCTATCAGCCGAGCTTCGATCCGATCGACGAAACGCGTTTCGAAGGTCTGATCCTCGCGTACGACATGACCGCGAGCGCGTTGCCCGTCAAAACGCGCAACGCGGCGATGGCGTTTCTGACGAAGCTCGCGAACGGCTACATCGCGCAGATCGACGCGCAGCCGCGGCCGCTCACGGGCACGTTCCGCAACAATTGGCAAAGCCACCGCATCAAGCTGATCGCGATGGCGGCATTCACGCTCGACAACCGCAAGATGATCAACGCCGCGCAGCGGCTGTTCGTCGAGCATATCGGCGACAACATCGCCCCGGACGGCTCGACGATCGACTTCGGCGAGCGCGATGCGCTGCACTACGTGACCTACGATCTGCAACCGCTGGTGACGGCCGCGCTCGCCGCGCGCCGCCACAACCGCAACTGGCTGCAAGAAAAGGGCGCGAACGGCGCGACGCTGCTCGCCGCGCTGAATTGGCTCGTGCCGTTTGCTACCGGCGCTCAGACGCATGAGGAATTCGTGCATTCGAACGTCGCGTTCGATGCAAAACGTCGCGAGGCCGGCTTGCCCGGCTATTCGGGTCAGTGGGATCCGAAGAACGCGACGGAACTGTTTCACCTGGCGGCCCGTCTCGACGGACGCTTTACGCCAGTCGCGCTGCAGCTCGCACCGACGCCGCCCGCGTGGCTCGCCGTGTGCTTGCCGCTGCCGGCGCGCTAAACTCTTTATCTATAGGCAGGGAGCAGTACATGGCAGTCAGCGTCTTCGATCTCTTCAAAATCGGCATTGGTCCGTCGAGCTCGCACACGGTCGGGCCGATGCGCGCGGCGCTGATGTTCGTCCAGGGACTCGAGCGCGACGGGCTGCTCGCTTCCACCGCATCGGTGAAGGCGGAGCTGTACGGCTCGCTCGGCGCGACCGGCAAGGGCCACGGCACCGATCGCGGCGTCATGCTGGGCCTGATGGGCGACGCGCCCGACACCGTCGATCCCGAGACGATCGCGCAACGGCTCGAAGCAGTGCGCACGTCGCGCCAACTCGCGCTGCTCGGCACGCACGAGGTGCCCTTCGTGCAGAAAGAGCACATCGCGTTTTATCGTCAGGCGCTGCCCGAGCATCCGAACGGCCTGAAGCTGTTCGCCTTCGATGCGCAAGGGGCAACGCTGCGCGAGTCGACCTATCTGTCGGTCGGCGGCGGCTTCGTCGTGACGGCCGGCGCGCCGAACACGAAGGTATTGAGCGCCGTCGATCAGCTTCCGCATTCGTTCCGTACCGGCAACGAATTGCTCGCACTGTGTGCGGCGAGCGGCAAGAGCATCGCGCAGCTGATGTGGGAAAACGAGCGCGTCTGGCACAGCGAGGAAGAGACGCGCGCGGGTCTGCTGAAGATCTGGGACGTGATGCAATCATGCGTCGCGCGCGGATGCGGCATCAACAATCCCGATGCCGATGGTCACTTGCCCGGACCTTTCCAGGTGAAGCGGCGCGCGCCGCAGCTGTATCGCGCGTTGACGGGCAACCCTGAGCGCGCCTTGCAGGATCCGCTGTCCATGGTCGACTGGATCAACCTGTACGCGATCGCCGTCAACGAAGAGAACGCGGCGGGCGGGCGCGTCGTCACCGCGCCGACCAATGGCGCGGCCGGCATCATTCCGGCGGTACTGCATTACTACACGCGCTTCATGCCGGGCGCGAACGAGCAGGGCGTGATCGACTTCCTGATGACGGCCGCCGCGATCGGCATCCTGTACAAGCTGAATGCGTCGATCTCCGGTGCGGAGGTGGGCTGTCAGGGTGAAGTCGGCGTCGCATGCTCGATGGCCGCGGGCGCGCTGGCCGCCGTAATGGGCGGCACGCCGAAGCAGGTCGAGAACGCCGCGGAAATCGGCATGGAGCACAACCTCGGGCTCACCTGCGATCCGGTCGGCGGCATGGTGCAGATTCCGTGCATCGAGCGCAACGCGATGGCATCGGTGAAGGCGGTCAATGCCGCACGCATGGCGTTGCGCGGCGACGGCAGCCACTACGTGTCGCTCGATTCGGTGATCAAGACGATGCGCGAAACCGGCGCGGACATGAAGACCAAGTACAAGGAAACGTCGCGCGGCGGCCTCGCGGTAAATATCGTCGAGTGTTGAGTCGCTGAGCGCGGCATTCAATTGCGTGCGATCGCATCGGAAAAGCGCGGGCCCTGCGGCTCGCGTTTTCATTTGCGCGATCGTGTTGCGCGCACGCCGATCGAACCGTTGCGCTGCGCCATGACAACGCCCACATGCTCGGCGTAAGCTGTCGAAGCGCCCATCGGCCGCTGTTGCACGTTCCGCCGATGCGGCTCCATCCCAACGCACCCACGCACTGCCAGGAGGCTTCTTCGCAATGTCGCTGCCGAATGCTCCCGCTTCCAATTCCGTTATCGCTTCCCATACCGCACGCACGACCGGCGCGCGCCTCGTCGTCGAGGCGTTGCTCACACACGGCGTCGAGCGCGTGTTCTGCGTCCCCGGCGAAAGCTTTCTCGCCGTGCTCGATTCGCTGCACGACGAAACCGGGCGCATCCAGACGATCGTCTGCCGTCACGAAGCCGCGGCCGCGAACATGGCCGAAGCGCTCGGCAAGCTGACCGGCCGCCCGGGTGTCGCACTCGTCACGCGCGGGCCGGGCGCGACGCATGCGTCGATCGGCGTTCACACTGCGTTTCAGGACTCGACGCCGATGATTCTGCTGATCGGTCAGTGCGCGCGCGAACATCTCGATCGCGAGGCCTTTCAGGAGATCGACTACCGGCGCATGTTCGGTCAGATGGCGAAATGGGTCGCGCAGATCGACGACCCGAAGCGCATCCCCGAATATCTGAGCCATGCGTTTCATACGGCCACCTCGGGGAGGCCCGGGCCGGTCGTGCTGGCGCTGCCCGAAGACGTGCTGAGCGACGCCTGCGACGCGGTACCTGGCGCACCCGCTTATCACCGCGTGGCGGCGTCGCCATCGGCCGCGCAGATCGCGAAGCTGCGCGAGTTGCTCGAAGGCGCGCAACGGCCGATGGTGATCGCCGGCGGCAGCGGCTGGACAGCGGCCGCATGCGCGGACCTGCGGCGTTTCATCGAAAACTGGCAGTTGCCGATTGGCCTCGCGTTCCGCTTCCAGGACACCTTCGACAACGAGCATCCGAACTACGCGGGCGACGTCGGTCTCGGCATCAACCCGGCGCTCGCGCAGCGCATTCGCGACGCGGACTTGCTGCTCGCGCTCGGTCCGCGCCTCGGCGAAGCGACGACCAACGGCTACACGCTGCTCGACATCCCGAAGACGAAGCAGACGCTCGTGCACGTGCATCAGGGCGCGGAAGAACTGGGCCGCGTATATGCGGCCGATCTGCCGATCGTCTCGGGCATGCCTGAGCTTGCGGCGATGCTTGCGGAACTGCAACCGTCGTCGTCCGGCAGGCTCGCCTGGGCGGGTGCCGCTGAGGAAGCGCATCGCGCGTATCTGGATTGGCGCAAGCCGCGCCCAATTCCCGGCGACGTGCAGATGGGCGAAGTGATCCAGCAGTTACGCGCCCACTTGCCCGACGACGCGATCCTCACGAATGGCGCGGGCAATTACGCGACGTGGCTGCATCGGCATTTCTCGTATCGGCACTTCCGTTCTCAGCTCGCGCCGACGAGCGGCGCGATGGGCTACGGCGTGCCGGCGGCGCTCGCGGCAAAGTCGCTGTATCCACAGCGCGCGGTGGTCGCGCTCGCCGGCGACGGCTGCTTCATGATGGCCGCGCAGGAGCTCGCGACAGCGATGCAGTACGACCTGCGCGTGCTGTTCATCGTCGTCAACAACAGCCAATTCGGGACGATCCGCATGCATCAGGAGCGACACTATCCGCATCGCGTGCATGGCACCGGCCTCACGAATCCGGACTTCGCGGCATTCGCGCGATCGTTCGGCGCGCATGGCGAAACCGTTGAACGTACCGGGGATTTTCTGCCGGCGTTGCAACGCGCGATCGAATCGCAGCTGCCGGCCGTGATCGAAATTCGCATGCCGCAGGAAGCGAGCACGCCCGCGGCGACGCTCGAGATGATTCGTGAGCAGGGGAGGAAGATGCGCGGGCAGTGAAAATCGCCACGTGGCCTGACAGCGTGTCGAACGCGCCGCCTATAAAAAAACCCCGCCAGAGCGGGGTTTTCTATCAACCGTAGTCAGCAAAAAACTTACTTGCCGCCCACGCTTTGCAGCGTCGTCCACTTGCCATCGACGACCTTGTACAGCGTGATACCACCGTTCTTCAGATCGCCGCGCGCGTCGTACGCGAGGTTGGCCGACGTCACGGCCGGCTTCGACGTCTTGGCGAGCACCGGCAGGTACTTGGCAGGATCGGTCGAGTTCGCGTTCTTCATCGCGGTGAACATTGCCATCGCGCCATCGAACGCGTACGGCGAGTACGTTTGCACGTCTTCGTTGAAGCGCGCCTTGTACTTCTCGACGTATGCCTTGCCGCCCGGCATTTCTTCGAGCGGCAGACCGGCGAGCGAAGCCACCGTGCCGTTCGCCGCATCGCCGGCGAGCTTGATGAAGGTCGGCGTGTGGACCATTTCGCCGCCCATCAGCGGCGCCTTCACGCCGAGCTGCTTCATCTGCTTGACCATCGGTGCTGCTTGCGAATCCGCGCCGCCGTAATAGATCAGATCCGGGTTCGACGACTTCAGCTTGGTCAGGATCGACTTGAAGTCGACGGCCTTGTCGTTCGTGTATTCACGATCGACGATCGTCGCGCCTGCCGCCTTCGCAGCCTTCTCGAACTGATCCGCAAGACCCTGGCCGTAAGCGGTGCGATCGTCGACGATCGCGATCTTCTTCATGCCGAGGTTCTTCACCGCGAACGCGCCAGCGACCGAGCCTTGCTGCGTGTCGGACGTCATCATGCGGAAGGTGGTCTTGAAGCCCTGCTGCGTGTATTCCGGCGCCGTCGCCATCGCGATCTGCGGAATGCCCGCGTTCGCGTAGATGCGCGAGGCCGGAATCGTCGTGCCCGAGTTGAAGTGGCCCAGCATGCCCTTGATGCCGTCATCCACGAGCTTTTGCGCGACCGTCGTGCCGGTGCGCGGGTCGGCCTGGTCGTCGGCCGAGTCGAGCACGATGCGAACCTGCTTGCCGCCGATCACCGGCTTCGTCGCGTTGAACTCTTCGACCGCGAGCGTGATGCCGTTCTGGAAGTCCTTGCCATAGTGCGCCTGTGCGCCCGTCATCGGACCGGCGAAACCGATCTTCACGTCTTCCGTCGATTGAGCGTTGGCCGTCCCCGCCAGCGACATGGCGGCAACCAGAGCTGCGCCTGCCAGCTGTTTCATTTTGTGTTGCATAGCTTCTCCTTGATACCAGGTGTGGATAAAGCGGTGTCGGGGTCGCCGTGCCGCTTCCTTTCTATTGAAGAAATCGCCGAGGTTCGCTCAACCGATCGTCATCAAATTCGCATTGCCGCCTGCCGCCGCGGTATTCACGCTGACCGAGCGCTCGGTAAGCAGACGCTCGAGCGCGTAGTCCTCGTCGCCGCTCGCGAGCGCACGGGCCGCGACGCCCTGCACCGACACGATCGGCCCCGCGCGCTTCGCCACCTCCTTCACGAGCGCGAGCAGCTCATCGCTGTCGCCTTCGAACAGCACGGCGTCGAACGGCGCGTCGGCGCTCTTCTTCACGCTCGCGTGGGCCTTCAGCGACGCCGGCAATTGCGAAACCAATTGTTCACCGGCCGCGCCCTCGAACAACGCACGATTTCCCGTAGCCAGCGCCGCCGCGAACTGCACGCGCGCGCCGCTCGCCGTCGACGCGATACACAGCACCGTGCCGCGCGGGCCCAGCGTGTACGTATTGCGCTCGCCGGTCGGCCCCGACAGTACCGCGGTCGCGCCCGCCGGCACATGCGACAGATAGCCGTCGCAACGCGCGGCAAGCTGCGGCTCGCGCTCGGCGATCAGCCAGTCGCGCAACACGCTCAGCGCGGCCACCGGATTGTCGCCCTGTTCTGCAGCCTGCGCCGCCTGCGGTACTTCGACCACCAGCGCCTGCGCGAGCGACTTCGGCAAACCAGCCGGACGCGTTGCGAGCAGACGCTGCAGATATAACGCACCGCCGGCCTTCGGCCCCGTACCCGACAGTCCTTCGCCACCGAACGGCTGCACCCCGACCACCGCGCCGATCACGTTGCGGTTCACGTAGATGTTGCCTACGTGTGCGCGGCTGATCACGTGCGCGATCGTTTCGTCGATGCGCGTGTGGATGCCGAGCGTCAAACCGTAACCCGTCGCGCGAATCTGTTCGAGCAGCTTGTCGAGCTGGCTGCGGCGATAGCGCACCACGTGCAGCACCGGACCGAACACTTCGCGCTTCAGCTCGTCGATGCTGTCGAGCTCGATCAGCGTCGGCGGCACGAAAGTACCCTGCGTCGCGCCCTCCGGCAGCGGCAGTTGCTCGACCTTGCGGCCCTTGTCGCGCATCGCCGCGATGTGGGCGTCGATGCTGCGCTTCGCGTCCAGGTCGATCACCGGGCCGACGTCGGTCGACAGCCGATCCGGGTTGCCGAGCGCGAGTTCGCGCATCGCGCCCGTCAGCATTTCGAGCGTGCGGTCCGCGACATCGTCCTGCAGACAAAGAACGCGCAACGCCGAACACCGTTGACCGGCGGAGTCGAAAGACGACTGCAGCACGTCGGCGACGACCTGCTCGGCGAGCGCCGACGAGTCGACGATCATCGCGTTCTGGCCGCCGGTTTCGGCGATCAGCGGAATCGGCTTGCCATCCGGATCGAGTCGGCCGGACAGCGTCTTGTTGATCAGACGCGCGACTTCGGTCGAGCCGGTGAACATCACCGCACGCGTGCGCGGATCGGCGACCAGCGCGGCTCCGACCGTCTCGCCATTGCCCGGCAGCAGTTGCACCGCGCCCGCCGGCACGCCCGCTTCGCGCAGAATTCGCACCGCTTGAGCTGCGATCAGCGGCGTCTGCTCGGCCGGTTTCGCGAGCACCGTGTTGCCGGCCGCGAGCGCGGCGGCCACCTGGCCCATGAAAATCGCCAGCGGGAAATTCCACGGGCTGATACAGACCACCGGACCGAGCGGCCGATGCGTGTCGTTCGAAAACTCGTCGCGGATCTGCGTCGAGTAGTAGCGCAGGAAGTCGATCGCTTCGCGGATTTCCGCGACCGCGTTGGCGAGCGATTTGCCCGCTTCGCGCACCACGAGGCCCATCAGCGTGTGCATCTGCGCTTCGAGCAGATCCGCGGCACGCGCGAGGCAATCCGCGCGCGCCTCGACCGGCGTCGCCTGCCAGATCGGCGCGGCGGCCACCGCATGGCCGAGCGCGGCGCTCACGTGCTCCGCCGTCGCTTCGACGACCGTGCCGACGAGATCACGATGGTCGGCCGGGTTGCGCACGTCGCGCCCGGCGCCGACGGCGATCTGGTTGTCTTCGAGCATCGGCGCGGCGCGCCACGGATGATGCGCGCTCGCGAGCAGCGCCGACGACAGCGACGCGAGCCGATGCTCGTTCGACAGATCGAAGCCCATCGAATTGAGCCGTTGCGCGCCATACAGATTGCGCGGCAGCGGAATGCGCGCGTGCGGCGCGCCGAGCGGCACGATTCTCGACGCTTCCTCGACCGGATCGGCGACCAGCTCCTTGATCGCGACGGATTCGTCGGCGATGCGGTTCACGAACGACGTGTTCGCGCCGTTCTCGAGCAGCCGGCGCACGAGGTACGCGAGCAGCGTCTCATGTGTACCGACCGGTGCGTACACGCGGCACGGGCGGTTCAGCTTGTCGCGGCCGGTGACTTCTTCGTAGAGCTGCTCGCCCATGCCGTGCAGGCACTGGAACTCGTACTGGCCGGGGTAGTAGTTATTGCCTGCGAGCTGATAGATCACCGACAGCGTGTGCGCGTTGTGCGTCGCGAACTGCGGATAGACGGCATCGGGCGCGCCGAGCAGTTTCTTCGCGCAGGCGAGGTACGACACGTCGGTGTAGACCTTGCGCGTGTAGACCGGATAGCCTTCGAGGCCGTCGACCTGCGCGCGCTTGATTTCCGTATCCCAGTACGCGCCCTTCACGAGCCGCACCATGACACGGTGACGGCTGCGGCGCGCCAGATCGATCAGGTAGTCGATCACGAACGGGCAGCGCTTCTGATACGCCTGCACGACGAAGCCGATGCCGTTCCAGCCTTGCAGCTCAGGATCGAAGCACAGCGCTTCGAGCAGGTCGAGCGAGAGTTCGAGGCGGTCGGCTTCTTCGGCGTCGATATTGAGGCCGATGTCGTAGCGGCGCGCAAGGATCGCGAGCGAACGCACGCGCGGCAGCAGCTCGCTCATCGTGCGTTCCTGCTGCGCGCGCGAGTAGCGCGGGTGCAGCGCCGACAGCTTGATCGAGATGCCGGGACCTTCGTAGATGCCGCGGCCGCCCGCGGCCTTGCCGATCGCGTGGATCGCCTGCTCGTACGACGCGTAGTAGCGCTGCGCGTCGGCCTCGGTGGTGGCCGCTTCGCCGAGCATGTCGTATGAATAGCGGAAACCGCGCGCCTCGTACTTGCGGCTGTTCGCGAGCGCTTCGGAAATGTTCTCGCCGGTCACGAACTGCTCGCCCATCAGGCGCATCGCCATGTCGACGCCCTTGCGGATCAGCGGCTCGCCGCCCTTGCCGATCAGGCGCGTGAGCGCCGACGACAGGCTCGTCTCGCTATTGGTCGTCACCAGCTTGCCGGTGATCATCAGGCCCCAGGTCGCCGCGTTGACGAACAGCGACGGCGCCTGGCCGACGTGCGATTTCCAGTCGCCCTTGCTGATCTTGTCGCGGATCAGCGCGTCGCGGGTCGCGCGGTCGGGAATGCGCAGCAGCGCCTCGGCGAGGCACATCAGTGCGACGCCTTCCTGGCTCGACAGCGAAAACTCGTGGATCAGCCCTTCGACGCCGCCGCCCTTGCTCTTCGAGCGCAGCGTTTCGACGAGCTTGCCGGCCATTGCCTGCACGTCGCCGGCGAGGTTGGCCGGCAGACGCGCCTGGCCGAGCAGGAACGGCACGCACTCAGGTTCAGGGCGGCGATACGCGGCGGTGATCGCCGCGCGCAGCACCGACTGCGGTTGCACGTTCTGCGCGAAATCGAGGAACGGATGGGACGCGCCGTCTTCCTCGTTCTCGACCGCCGCGCCGTCGGCGAGATCGGCCGTGCCGGTCGCGCCTGACAGTTCGGGCGGCAACTGGCCGTGCTCGATCTTTTCGAGGTAGGCGAAAATCGCCTGCTTGATCAACCAGTGCGGGGTGCGCTCGAGGCGGGTGGCGGCATCTTTGAGCCGGGAACGCAGGAGGTCGTCGACCTTGACGCCAAGGGTGGTGCTAGCCATGTTTCCTTCTCTGATATCGGGCGCGAGCCTGGCGAAAGACTAAAAGTTGGGCGAATCGTACGCCTCCAAATAAAAAGGTGCAACCAAATCGGCAGGTTGGTTGCACCCCGTCGGAAGCCTTATGGAACATGGGTTTCCGGGCGATGACCGACAGTCGAACCGGGGTGTTTTCGATCGGTACTTTCCCTGGCGTGATTCTTTCTGAAATAAGCCTTATCAAACGACTTCGCGCGCCGATATACAGAAGCACGAAGACGGACGGCCCGAAACGTCGGTTTCAGGGCACGCAGAAAAGATAAACGGGGTTCTCGAGGGTTGGTGTAATGGAAAAGTGGCTGGTAATACTGGGCATCTGGGCGCTGTGCGCGGCCTGTGCGGTGTTTTTCATTCGAGGCGCGACACGGGGCTCGAATCGGCGCGAAGAGGAGCGCAAGCGTGCGAGCGCGGCCTCGCGTGGATCGGCGGGCGATACGCGAAACGCGCTGAACGACTGAGATCAGGAGAGGCGCGCAACGGCTCATGAAGCCGGATGCGCGCGAATGTGGGGATTCGCGACTGGATTGGCGCGGGGGAGTTGCGCCTGAAGATCGCTGTTGGATCAGCGCGGCCCGAGCGACGGCGCAACCGGCTCGAACCGCGCACAGACATCGCCGGGCGATACCAACTGGTCATGCAGACCACACAGTCGGCTATCGGCGACGCTCGCGCCGAACCCTGAACTGAACACGGCAAGCCCTGGGATGCGCTGCTCGAGCGCATCCCGTTCGCTCACGCGATGCCGGCATGCGGCGCAGCAGGGCGCGTCCGCCGCGCAGCTGCGCTCTACGGCGCCTACGTATGGCGCAGCGCCGGCGCCACGATCCATCGAAATCTTCATGGCGTTATCCGAGGCTGTTCCAGTACGACGCGAACACGTGTGCGGACAGCGCGTAACCGATCGCGATATTGACCACCACGCCCGCCGTGAACGCGAGGAACGGCTTCAGACCGGTCGCGGCAAGCGAGCGCAAGCGCGTCGTCAGACCGATGCTCAGGAAGCAGAAGGTGAACGCCCACGTGCGCAGCACCGTGATCGGCGCGACGAACTCCGGCGTGACGACCTGACGGTAATCGGCGAATGAATAATGGCTCGCGATCCACGTGACCAACGCCGACGCGATCACGAAGCCGATCACGAACTTGGGGAAACGCGCCCAGATCTCACCGGCATTCGCGCGCGCGGCGACGCCGCTGTCCTGCGCTTCCCAGCGCGTCGTCGCGACGATTGCGAGCACGAACGCCCAGATGCCGATCCAGATGTCGCGGCCGACCACCTTCATCAGCGTGAAGGCCTGCAACGACGCTTCCGGCGCGCCGGCGATCGCGCCGCCTGCGTGGCGCGCGAAATCGCCGTAGGCCTGGGCGGCGGCGATGCCCGCGGCGTCGGCGAATTCGGAGGTGCCGATCCAGGCGCCGGCGACGGCCGTCGGCAGTCCGAGCGAGCGCGACGCGAACGGCAGCACGAAGATCATCACGATCGCCCACAGCACGACCAGCGTGATCGCGACCGACGCCTGCTCGCGTTTCGCCCGTACCGCGCCGGCAATCGCGATCGCTGCCGACACGCCGCACACCGCGCCGCCGACACCGAGCACGGCGGCAAAGCGTCGATCGAGTCCGAATGCTCGCGCAACGAGAAAGATCACGAAGAACGTCACCAATGACACGATGCTCGCCTGGACGACCGCGACCGGACCGGCCCACACGAGCAGCGTGAACGGCAGCGTCGCGCCGAGCAGCACGATACCGACCTTGATGTAAAACTCGACGCGCAGCCCGGCCGCGAGCCACTCCGGCAGCGTGAACAGGTTCGACACGAGCAGCCCGAGCGCGAGCGCGACGAGCGGCGGCTCGAGGTTGTACCTGGACGCGTCGACCCATGCGCCGAGCGTCAGAATCAGCGCGGAAGCGACGAACACCACGACGAACGCGGCGAGAAACGCGCCGACGCGCTGCCGGAGCAGGGCGACGCTCGCGCCGAACAGCACCGCGAATGTCGCGAATAGCGCGAAGTAGTTGGGTAGATGCTTGCCGATGTCCTGCGCGGCCTGCGCGACGCTCGACCATTTGGCCGGCGCGACCGCGAGCCACTTGATGCTGCTGCCCGACGCGAACAGCGCCCACGCGATCACGATCACGAGCAGGCCGACGCCCGCGGCGAGCCAGTCTTCGGTCAGCGAAAAGCCGCTGCCTCGTGCGGTTTGCGCGTCTTGTGTACCTTGCCGCTGACCCGGCGCGGCGCCCTCCGGCACGGTGTGATGGGTGTCGCTCATTGCAGATGCCCCACGAAAGTTGAGTGGCATCGGCGCGAAGTTATTGTCGTTTAGCCCCAAAATGCGCCGATTTGGCGACTATAGGCGAGCGGGATCGCAAAGCGAAACGATCATTCGCTCTATGGATATGACTCAAAGAAGTATGGCGGGCGTCATCTGGCCCGTGGCGTCAGATGTCGAGCGGATCGACTTCGAGGTTCCAGCGCAGCACGCCCTTGAGCACGCGCAACAGTGGCTGCCACGCGCGCAGCGTAGCCTGCAGCGCCGCGCGCGATGCGCTTTCGATCAGCAGCTGCGCGCGATGCACGTGCATCACCTTGACGATCGTGAGCGGCACTGCGTCGTAGACGGTGACGCGCCCGGCGGCAGGAATCCGCGCAAGTTCGGCGGCGGCCTGCTGCAGAAACGCGAGCGCCGCTTCGAGCGTGCGGCCTTCGGCGCGCAACAGCGCCTGGTAGACGAACGGCGGCAGGTGCGCGTCGCGTCGCTCGGCGAGCGTCGCATTGGCGAAGCCGACGTAGTCATGACGGCACAGCGCGTGATACAGCGCGTGACGCGGATAGCGCGTCTGCACCAGCACTTCGCCCGGCAGACCGGCGCGGCCCGCGCGGCCGCTCACCTGCATCAGCTGCGCGAACAGGCGCTCGCTCGCGCGGAAATCATGCGAAAACAGCGCGGTATCGGCGTTCAGCACGCCAACCAGTGACACGCGCTGGAAATCGTGTCCCTTCGCGATCATCTGCGTGCCGACCAGAATATCGACCTCGCCCGCGTGCACGTCCGAGAACAACGCCTGCGCGCTGCCCTTGCGGCGCGTGCTGTCGGCGTCGATTCGCAGCACGCGGGCGCCCGGCACCGCGCTCGCAAGCGTTTCCTCGACGCGCTGCGTGCCGCGCCCGAGCGGTGCGATATCGACGTTGCCGCACTCCGGGCACGAACGCGGGATACGAGACTCCCAGCCGCAGTGATGGCAGCGCAGCGCGCGCTCGGGCTTGTGCAGCACGACGTAGGCGCTGCAGCGCGGACAACCGGCCACCCAGCCGCACGCGTCGCAGGCGAGTTGCGGCGCGTAGCCACGGCGGTTGAGGAACACGAGGCTCTGCTCGCCGCGTTCGAGCCGCGCCTTCATCGCGGCGATCAACGGGCCCGACAAACCTTCGATCGATGCCCGCCCGCGCCGGCGCTCGTCTTCGAGATCGATGAGACGCACGCTCGGCAGTGCGGCCTCGGCGACGGCGCGGCGCGACAGCGTGAGCCGCTCGTAGCGGCCCTGATCTGCCTGCCACCAGCTCTCGAGCGACGGCGTCGCCGAGCCAAGCACGACCGGCACGCCGAGTTGCTTCGCCCGATAGATCGCGAGATCGCGCGCCGAATAGCGCAAGCCTTCCTGCTGCTTGTAGGCCGGATCGTGCTCCTCGTCGACGACGATGATCGCCAGCCGCGGCAGCGACGCGAGCACCGCGAGCCGCGTGCCGAGCACGATGCGCGCGCGGCCGGTATGCGCGGCGAACCAGTTGCGGGCGCGCTCGCCTTCGGCGAGGCCGCTATGCAGCGTGACGATCGCGCTGGCGTCGAGCGCGGCGAAGCGGGCGCGGAACGCCGCCTCGAACTGCGGCGTCAGGTTGATTTCCGGTACCAGCACGAGCGCTTGCGCATCGGGCTTGCCGGCCAGAATCGCGGCGAGCGCGCGCAGATACACCTCGGTCTTGCCGCTGCCCGTCACCCCGTGCAGCAGGAACGGCGCGAAGCCGTGGGCGTCGCGGATCGCTTCGACGGCACTCGCCTGTTCGTCGGTGAGGGTTGGCAGGGCAGGCGGGGGCATGTTCGGCAGCGACGCGGCGGCGGGCACCGTGGCGGCGTCGATCACATCGAGCGTGACCCAGCCTGCCGTCTGCCATGTGTCGAGTGTCGCCAGCGCCTTCGGATGCAGCGCGCGGGCGTGGGCAGCGAGGAGGAAGTCGGCTCGAGCGAGCGCTTGCGCGAGCGCTCGGAGCGCGGTCGCGCGGGCCGGCAAGGCGTCAGGCAATACCGTGCGGCCCTCGGCCGTCAACCGATAGCGCTCTTCCGGCGCGAACAGCCGCGACCAGCGCGACGCGTCGCGCAGCGCCTGCGGCAGCCCCGGCAGCGCCACTTCGCCGAGACCGCGCTGATAGTAGTCCGCGGCGAATGCGGCGAGCGCGAGCCAATGTGTCGACACCGGCGGACACGCCGTGCAGACCTGATCCACATCACGCAGGCGCTCGGCCGGCACGTCGCTGTGAGCGGTCACTTCGCAAACGAGCCCCACCACGTGCCGCTTGCCAAATGGAACGCTGACGAGCGTGCCTACGACAGCCGCCCCGGAGATGTCGCAGCGGTAGTCGAACAGGGTCGGCAGCGGATGGTCGAGCGCGACGCGGACGAACATTTCGTTCACTCGGCGTGGCGCTGAGGATGAGCCGGCACGAGGCCAACTCGCGGCGCGGGGTGGGTCGCACGGAACGCGAAGCCGTAGAAGTTAAAGTAAAACCTTAATTTCACCGCTAAGTTTTGGATTCGACTGAACAATTGCGCTCGGCTCGCGGCCCTGTGGATAACTTTGTTGAGAACTTCGCTTCGACGGGCTGCAAACGGCGCCGCGACGGCCTTGTGTGGGATTCCGCACATTTCATCACGCGCCCCGCAAACCCTTGCCCGACAAGGCTCAGATCAAATGCGCCGAGTATGTGCAAGGGTCGGGGCACGATTAAAGTCTCTACCGCGCCGCAGCGTGCGAAGTGTGCATAAGTCAGCTCTTGACTTTCGTAAGACCACCATCTGGCGGCGTATTCGCGGAGCTGCGGTCCTTAGGGCGAGAGCCCAATTCGCTGCGGTGCAACAAGAAACGGTAATGATTACACACTCACGCGGGCGTATGTGCGCCACTACGAATAGCGCGGCTGTGACGATGCACTTCGTCGACCAGTTCAGCAACATGCTCTGGCGGCGTGAACTGTGAAATGCCGTGACCCAGATTGAAAACGTGGCCGGGATGGTTACCGAAACTGTCGAGCACCGCGCGCGCTTCCATACGGATCGCGGCAGGCGGCGCAAACAACACCGACGGATCGATGTTGCCCTGAAGCGCCACCTTGCCACCGACACGTTCGCGCGCCTTGCCGAGGTTCACGGTCCAGTCGAGGCCCACCGCGTCGACGCCGCTCGCGGCGATGTCGTCGAGCCACAAGCCGCCCCCCTTCGTGAACGCGATTACGGGCACTTTTTCGCCGTCGTGTTCGCGCTTCAGCTGGCTGACCACCTGCTCGATGTAGCGCAGCGAAAAGCGCTGATAGATGCCATCGGCGAGCGCTCCGCCCCATGTGTCGAAAATCATCACCGCTTGCGCGCCAGCTTCGATCTGCGCGTTCAGATATGCCGCGACCGAGCGCGCGTTGACCTCGAGAATCCGCTGCAGCAGATCGGGACGCGCGTACAGCATCGATTTGACGGTGCGAAAGTCCGCCGAGCCGCTTCCTTCCACCATGTAGCACGCGAGCGTCCACGGGCTGCCTGAGAAACCGATCAGAGGCACGCGCTGGCGGCCTTGCGCGTCCTTCAGCGCCGAGCGGATTTCACGCACGGCGTCGGTCACGTAGCGCAGTGTCGCGTCGATGTCGGGCACCGCTATGCGCGCGACGTCGTCTTCGGTGCGCACCGGACGGGCAAATCTCGGCCCTTCGCCGTTGAGGAACTCGAGACCGAGGCCCATCGCGTCGGGCACGGTCAGGATGTCGGAGAACAGGATCGCGGCGTCGAGCGGATAGCGATCGAGGGGCTGCAAGGTGACTTCCGTCGCGAAAGCCGGGTTCTTCGCGAGACCGAGGAAACTGCCCGCGCGGCCGCGCGTGGCGTTGTATTCCGGCAGATAGCGGCCAGCCTGCCGCATCAGCCAGATCGGCGTGTAGTCGGTGGGCTGGCGCAGCAGCGCGCGCAGAAAAGTGTCGTTCAGGAGTTGATGGGCCACGTTGCGTGCGACTGAAGAGCTGAGGGCAAAGGAGCATTTTACCGGAGGCGGCTCCGGACATCGCGTGTCGCGGGGTAATGAATGTGGCGACGGCGCGTCGTGGGAAGCGGGCGGGAAGCAACTCGGACGCACCTCGATCAGCTACCGGCCGCCACTGCGCGCACGGGTCAGGGTCGATGTCTTCCGCTGCCCGGGTCGCCCTGGCTGAACGGCCGATGTTCAAGCCCGCGCTGCCAAGCTACTATCCAACAGCTTTACCGATGAACTGCACACTACACACCGCCAGGAGACTCGATGAAGAAGGCAGCACTCGCAATGCTCGGCGCGCTCGCCGGCGTCCTGATGCACGTCGGCGTAGCCAGCGCGCAAAACGCCGCGCCCGCGCCGTCCAGGCTCGACGACATCATCAGCCGCGGCACGCTGCGCGCTTGCACGACCGGCGACTACAAGCCGTATTCGTTCTACAGGGGCGATGGCCAGTTCGAGGGCATCGATATCGACATGGCTGAATCGCTCGCGAAGTCGCTCGGCGTGAAGGTCGAGTTCGTCAAGACGTCGTGGTCGAACCTGATGAACGACTTCGTCGCAAAGTGCGACATCGGCATTGGCGGTGTGTCGCCGACGCTCGAGCGCCAGAAGCATGCGTTCTTCACACAGGCTTACATGATCGACGGCAAAACGCCGATCGTCCGTTGCGACGACGTCAACAAATACCAGACGGTCGCGCAGATCGATCAACCGTCCACACGAGTGATCGTCAATCCGGGGGGCACCAACGAGAAGTTCGCGAAGCAATACTTCACGCACGCAAACGTGACCGTTTATCCGGACAACGTGACGATCTTCAGGCAGATCCTCGCGGGCAAGGCGGACGTGATGGTGACGGATGCGTCGGAAACGCTGCTGCAGCAGAAACTCAATCCCGGCCTCTGCTCGGTGCATCCGGACAAGCCGTTCCAGTACGGCGAGAAGGCCTGGTTGCTACCGCGCGGGGATGTCGCGTTCCAGCAATACGTCGATCAGTGGCTGCATCTCGCTCGAGCGACCGGCGAGTATCAGGCTATCTCGGACAAGTGGTTGAAGTAAGCCGACCGTGTCCGTTGGAGGGCGGCCTGCGCGCGCCTGGAGATTTGGGGGGCCGGCGATGATGTAACGAAGGGCGACGTCGTCGGGTCGTATAACTGTCCGGGTCAGGTCCAAGGTGCAGCGATGCGCCCCTTTCCAATACGCTGCACAAGCGGATTTGCTTTGCTGCATTGCATCACAGGTTTTTCATCGAATTGCGATGTATTTCGGGGCAGGGTCCCAGCGCTGGTACCGCAGGAAATTCGTCGCTCGAACGCTGCAGACGCAACCATTTCACGCTGATTAGTGACCCAATTTCTGCTGCACCAGGCGTCATGAATGGCATCAATCATGCGTATCAAATTGCGGCGTAGTCATCGGTAATAACTACGTTTTAAAGGTTTCATTTTGGCAATAAATCCCGCAGCGCCTTATCTGGCGGGCGTTACAACCTGAAACACTTTGTTACCGCGTTCATAGGGTAATTCGCCCACAATGCCCTCAACGGTTTCAACACGGATGTGGCTGTGTGCGTGGTGTGAGCGGATACGATGCACTTGCCGGTCGGCGCTTGCCGAAGCCCTGTAAAGGGGCATCCCTGCTGGGGCCGTCATCGACGCAGGGGCGTCGTGATAACCGTCCCATCTTTGGTCTCCTCGCGCTAACCCCGTAGCGTGTGGTTTTTAGCGGGCTCCAGGCCCGCTTTTTTTTCGCCTGCTCAAACGTTTGCGCGCGACGAATCCTCGCCGCGCAACTCCTGTTCTACCGTACCTATTTGGCATATTTGGCTGCGCAGCGTGCTGCGGCGGCGTCATGCCGTCTTGTCCTCTCTGAGTTTCAACTCGCCGATCATCCGTTCGCGCATCACGAATTTTTGCACCTTGCCGGTCACGGTCATCGGCAGCTCATCGACGAAGCGGATATACCGCGGCACCTTGTAGTGCGCAATCTGTCCCTGGCAGAACTGCTGGATTTCTTCTGCCGTCGCCTGTTCGCCGGTCCGCAGCACGATCCACGCGCATACTTCTTCGCCATACCTGGTATCGGGCACGCCGAACACCTGCACGCTCTGGATCTTCGGGTGACGGAACAGAAACTCCTCGATCTCGCGCGGATAGATGTTTTCGCCGCCGCGAATCAGCATGTCCTTCAGCCGGCCAACGATGTTGCAATAGCCTTCGGCGTCGAGCGTCGCGAGGTCGCCCGTGTGCATCCAGCCGTCGACGATACTCTCGTGCGTCTTCGCGTCGTCCCCCCAGTAACCGAGCATCACCGAGTAGCCGCGCGTGCATAGCTCGCCCGTTTCGCCGACCGGCACGATATTGCCGAGCGGATCAACGATTTTCACTTCGAGATGCGGCTGGATGCGACCGACTGTCGTCGTACGCTTGTCGAGCGGATCGGTCGTCGAGCTCTGGAACGAGACTGGGCTGGTTTCCGTCATGCCGTAGGCGATCGTGATCTCGCTCAGGTGCATCTTCGAGACGACCTTCTTCATCGTCTCGATCGGGCACGGCGAGCCCGCCATGATGCCGGTGCGCAGCCGCGAGAAGTCGTACGAGGCGAAGCTCGGATGGTCGAGTTCTGCGATGAACATCGTCGGGACGCCGTGCAGCGCGGTGCATTTTTCCTCCGCCGTCGCGGTGAGTGTCGCGGCCGGATCGAAGCCCTCGCCCGGAAACACCATGTTCGCCCCGACCGACACGCACGCGAGCACCGCCAGCACCATCCCGAAGCAGTGGTACAGCGGCACTGGAATGCACAGGCCGTCCTGCTCGCTGAGCCGCATCGCCATCGCGATATAGCGCGCGTTGTTCACGACGTTGCGATGCGTCAGCGTCGCGCCCTTCGGATTGCCCGTCGTGCCGCTCGTGAACTGGATGTTGATCGGCTCCCGGCACGACAGCGTCGCGCCGATCGCATCGAGCCGGGTGGCGTCGAACGACGCACGGCCACGCTCGATCACGTCGGAAAAGCTCAGCATGCCTGGGGTCTCCGTGTCGCACATGCGGATCACGTAGCGCAGTTCCGGCAGCCGCGCGCCATGCAGTTCGCCCGGCGGCTGCGTCGCCAATTCGGGCGCGAGTTCCTGCAGCATCTCGAGGTACATCGACGTCTTGAAGCGCTCGGCGGTGATGATCGCCTTGCAACCGGCCTTGTTCAGCGCGTATTCGAGCTCCGCGAGCCGGTAGGCAGGATTGATGTTGACGAGGATCGCGCCGATACGCGCGGTCGCGAACTGCGTCAGCAGCCACTCGACGCGGTTCGGCGACCAGATGCCGACGCGATCGCCCTTCGCGATGCCGAGTGCAAGCAGCCCGGACGCAAGCACATCCACTTCCTGCGCGAATTCGCTCCACGTCCAGCGGATGCGCTGCTCCCGAAACACCACGGCCGGCCGGTCGGGAAAGCGCGCCGCGGTGTCGCGCAGAAGCTCGCCGACGGTCGCTTCGCTCAACGGATTTTCGGTCGACCCGCGCACATACGACAGTCCATCCGCAGGTTCGATGAGCGCACCTTCTCCCGAGCTATGCGTTGCCATGGTGTTGTCTCCGTGAGCGCAAGCGCGCTCGATTGAAATGAATTTGAAATCGATTGTGCACCGGCGCGTATCCGGCCGGCATCAAGTCTTACCCGCACCGCGTCGCATCGACCGCGGCGAGCGGCGACCGTCCGTTTCTCCAACCTCGTGGATTTTGCCGACCTTTACGTAAACGTCAACTAGCTATCAAAAAAAAGCAGCCGCGCAGGCTGCTTTCTTCCACTACGTGCTGCTTTAGTGCTGGCCGCGCAGCTTGCGCAAACGCTGGATTGCCGCGAGCTGCGCCGTCGCGTACGCGAGTTCCGCCTGTGCGGTCGCGTACTCGAGGTTCGAGCCCGTGTTCTGCAGCGCCTCTTCCGCACGCTTGCGTGCGTCTTCGGCCTTGGCTTCGTCGAGATCCTTGCCGCGGATCGCGGTGTCGGCGAGAACCGTCACTGCACCCGGTTGGACCTCGAGGATGCCGCCGGCGACGAACACAAACTCTTCTTCGCCGTTTTCAACTTCGATGCGCACCGCACCCGGACGGATCCGCGTGATGAGCGGCGTGTGGCCCGGCAGAATGCCGAGTTCACCCGCTTCGCCTGGCAGCGCGACGAACTTCGCCTGGCCCGAGAAGATTTCCTCTTCCGCGCTGACGACGTCTACTTTAATAGTTGCCATATGTGTCGACTCCTGTCGACGAGAGTTAGCGCTTGAGTGCTGACTCCCGTCCCATGCAAGGCGGGTTGAGCGTAATCAGAGACGCTGGCTTTGCGCAACACTACCGTTTTGGCAGCCGTGATGCGCGAGGTCGGCGCCCGCTTCGTTACACCCGACCTTTACTGGATCTTCTTGGCTTTTTCGAAGGCTTCGTCGATCGTGCCGACCATGTAGAACGCTTGCTCCGGCAGGTGGTCGCACTCGCCTTCGACGATCATCTTGAAGCCACGGATCGTTTCCTTCAGCGGCACGTACTTGCCCGGCGAACCCGTGAACACTTCAGCGACGTGGAACGGCTGCGACAGGAAACGCTGAATCTTACGAGCGCGCGCGACGGCGAGCTTGTCTTCCGGCGCGAGTTCGTCCATGCCCAGAATCGCGATAATGTCGCGCAGTTCCTTATAGCGCTGCAGCGTTTGCTGCACGCCGCGCGTGATCGAATAGTGCTCTTCGCCGATCACGTGCGGGTCGATCTGACGCGAGGTCGAATCGAGCGGGTCCACCGCGGGGTAGATACCGAGCGAAGCGATGTCACGCGACAGCACGACGGTTGCGTCGAGGTGGCCGAAGGTCGTAGCCGGCGACGGGTCGGTCAAGTCGTCTGCAGGGACGTACACGGCCTGCACCGACGTGATCGAGCCAGTCTTGGTCGACGTAATACGCTCTTGCAACTTACCCATTTCTTCAGCCAGCGTCGGCTGATAGCCCACTGCCGACGGCATACGGCCGAGCAGTGCCGACACTTCGGTACCGGCCAGCGTGAAACGGTAGATGTTGTCGACGAAGAACAGCACGTCGAGGCCTTCGTCACGGAAGTGCTCGGCCATCGTCAGGCCGGTCAGCGCGACGCGCAGACGGTTGCCCGGCGGCTCGTTCATCTGGCCGTACACCAGCGCGACCTTGTCGAGAACGTTCGAGTCCTTCATTTCATGATAGAAGTCGTTCCCTTCGCGGGTACGCTCGCCCACACCGGCGAACACGGAGTAACCACCGTGTTCCTTCGCGATGTTGTTGATCAGTTCCATCATGTTCACGGTCTTGCCCACGCCGGCGCCACCGAACAGACCCACCTTACCGCCCTTCGCGAACGGGCAGATCAGGTCGATAACCTTGATGCCGGTTTCGAGCAGCTCGGTCGACGGCGACAGTTGGTCGAACGCCGGAGCCTTCTGGTGGATCGCACGCGTGGTTTCGCTCGAGATCGGGCCGGCTTCGTCGATCGGACGGCCAAGCACGTCCATGATACGGCCGAGGGTCGGCTTGCCGACCGGCACGCTGATCGGGTTGCCCGTGTTCTTCACGATCGTGCCGCGGCGCAGACCATCCGAAGCACCCAGACAGATGGTACGGACCACGCCGTCGCCCAGCTGCTGCTGGACTTCGAGCGTCAGTTCCGAACCTTCCAGAATGAGCGCGTCGTAGATCTTCGGCATGGTTTCACGCGGAAATTCCACGTCGATCACCGCGCCGATGCACTGTACGATCTTGCCTTCTACCAAAGCAGTAGTACTCATCGCTTTTCCTTTAGATACTCAATTCTTCACTCGCGCAAAGGCGCAGTTTCTCCGATGGGCGCGCCGCTCGGGCGCACACGCAACGACCTGCCTGACCGGGGTCAGACGGCCGCCGCTCCACCGACGATTTCCGACAGTTCTTTCGTGATCGCGGCCTGACGGCTCTTGTTGTAGACGAGCTGCAGATCGTTGATGACCGTCTTCGCGTTGTCCGAAGCGGCTTTCATCGCGACCATGCGGGCCGACTGCTCCGATGCCATGTTTTCCGCGACGGCCTGATAGACCAGCGCTTCGACATAACGCACCAGCAGTTCGTCCACCACTGCCTGCGCATCCGGCTCGTAGATGTAGTCCCACTGCGTGCTCGGCGTCGTACCGTCTTCTTCCGTGCGCTCGAACTGGTCCGCCGACAATGGCAGCAGTTGCTCGATCACCGGCTCCTGCTTCATCGTGTTGACGAAGCGCGTGTACGCGAGGTACACCGCCGAAATCTTCCCTTCCGAGTACAGGTCGAGCTGCACCTTCACAGCGCCGATCAGTTTTTCCAGATGCGGCGTATCGCCCAGTTGCACGACGTTCGAGACGACTTTCGCCTGCAGGCGGTTCAGGAAGCCCAGACCCCTGCTGCCGATCGCGGTTGCCTCGAACGTCTTGCCCTGGCCTTCCAGTTCCTTGAACTTCTGCAGCGACGCACGCAGCACGTTGGTGTTCATCCCCCCGCACAGACCTTTATCAGTCGTGACGAGGATGATGCCGGCCGCCTTCGCGCCTTCGTTCGACACCATGAACGGGTGACGATACTCCGGGTTCGCACGGCTCATGTGCGCGGCGATATCGCGGACCTTGTCGGCATACGGGCGAGCAGCGCGCATGCGCTCCTGAGCGCGGCGCATCTTCGATGCGGCCACCATCTCCATCGCTTTCGTGATCTTGCGCGTGTTTTGCACGCTCTTGATCTTGCCGCGAATTTCCTTCATTCCAGCCATTGCTTGCTCCTTTGTCGGCCCGAGTTAGCGCTTTAGCGCTAACTCGGGTCCCATGCAATGCGGCCGAAGTAGCGCGGGAGCATTCGCATGCGGCCCGCGCCGCTTCAAGGTCCGTTTATGCCTTGCGGATCACTCGCGGATCAATAAGCGCCGGACTTCTTGAAGTCTTTGACGGCCGTGTGCAGCAGGCCTTCGTCGTCCTTCGAGAGTTCCTTGGTGTCTTCGATACGCTTGACCAGGTCAGCATGGCTCGACTTCAGGTGGTCGCGCAAGCCCTTTTCGAACGGCAGGACTTGAGCAACTTCGAGGTCGTCGAGATAGCCGTTGTTCGCCGCGAACAGCGACACAGCCAGTTCCCACACCTGCAGCGGCTGATACTGCGGCTGCTTCAGCAGTTCCGTCACGCGGCGGCCGCGCTCGAGCTGCTTGCGGGTCGCTTCGTCGAGGTCCGATGCGAACTGCGCGAACGCAGCGAGTTCACGGTACTGCGCGAGGTCGGTACGGATACCGCCCGACAGCTTCTTCACGACCTTCGTCTGAGCCGCGCCACCCACACGCGACACCGACACGCCAGCGTTAATCGCCGGGCGGATACCTGCGTTGAAAAGGTCGGTTTCAAGAAAGATCTGGCCGTCGGTAATCGAGATCACGTTCGTCGGAACGAATGCGGTCACGTCGCCTGCCTGCGTTTCGATGACCGGCAGTGCCGTCAGCGAACCGCTCTTGCCCTTCACTTCGCCGTTGGTGAACTTCTCGACGTACTCTTCCGACACGCGAGCAGCACGCTCAAGCAGACGCGAGTGCAGATAGAACACGTCACCCGGATAAGCTTCACGGCCCGGCGGGCGGCGCAGCAGCAGCGAGATCTGACGGTATGCCCAAGCCTGCTTGGTCAAGTCGTCATAAACGATCAGCGCGTCCTGTCCGCGGTCGCGGAAGTATTCGCCCATCGTGCAGCCGGCGTACGGTGCGAGGTACTGCATCGCAGCCGATTCCGAAGCCGAAGCGGACACGACGATCGTGTATTCCAGCGCGCCGGTTTCTTCCAGCTTGCGCACCACGTTCATGATCGACGAAGCCTTCTGGCCGATCGCGACGTAGATACAGAAGAGGTTCTTGCCCTTCTGGTTGATGATCGCGTCGACTGCGACTGCGGTCTTGCCGCACTGACGGTCGCCGATGATCAGCTCACGCTGGCCACGGCCGATCGGCACCATCGCGTCGATCGACTTCAGACCGGTCTGGACCGGTTCCGAAACCGACTTACGCCAGATCACGCCCGGGGCAATCTTTTCGATTGCATCGGTCTTCTTCGCGTTGATCGGGCCTTTGCCGTCGATCGGGTTGCCGAGTGTGTCGACCACGCGGCCGAGCAGTTCCGGACCCACCGGCACTTCGAGAATGCGGCCCGTCGTCTTGACGATGTCGCCTTCCGAAATGTGTTCGTATTCACCCAGAATCACGGCGCCGACCGAGTCGCGCTCGAGGTTCAGCGCGAGACCGAAGGTGTTGCCCGGAAATTCGAGCATTTCGCCCTGCATCACTTCCGACAGGCCGTGGATACGCACGATACCGTCGGTCACGGAGATCACGGTGCCCTGGTTGCGAACGTCTGCGCTCGCGTCAAGGCCCTGGATCCGGCTCTTGATCAGCTCGCTGATCTCAGAGGGATTGAGTTGCATTATTCGCTCCTGATAGTCAATTCTGTTGCGTGCCAGCCGCTAAAACGCGAAGCGCTTCAGGCCGTCAGGGCCGTTTGCATGCTGGCGAGCCGCGCGCGGACCGAGGTATCGAGCACTTCGTCGCCGACCGTCACGCGTACGCCGCCGATCAGCGAGTGATCGACTTCGACCGTCGGCTTCAGCTTGCGCTTGAACTTGCGTTCGAGGCTTGCGACGAGTTCGTTCAACTGCGCACCTTCGAGCGGGAATGCGCTGACGATCAGCACATCTGCTGCCCCTTCGCGGGCGTTCTTCAACTCTTCGAACTGCGAGGCGATTTCCGGCAGCAGCTGCAGGCGATGGTTGTCCACCAGCATCTGCACCAGATTCTTCGCTTGCGCGTTGTCCTTGAGCGGCGACTTGACCGCGGCCAGCAGCAGATCGCTTACCTGGGCACGGCTCACTTTCGGGCTCGAGGCGATCGACAGCACTTCGGGCAGACGCGCAACCTGTGCCAGCTCCTGCACGAGCGTGGACCAGGCGGCGATGTCACCAGCTTCGGCCACGCCAAACAGCGCTTCCGCGTACGGACGGGCGATGGTTGCAAGTTCGGCCATGATCAGAGCTCGGCTTTCAGTTGATTCAGCAGGTCAGCATGAGCCGCCTGGTCGACTTCGCGCTGCAGGATCTGTTCAGCGCCCTTCACAGCGAGTGCAGCAACTTCGCCACGCAGCGCTTCGCGCGCCTTCACGACTTGCTGATCCGCGTCGGCCTTCGCCTGCGCGATGATGCGGGCGGCTTCCGCCTGCGCCTGAGCCTTGATTTCGTCGGCGACTGCGACAGCGCGCTTTTCAGCGTCGGCAATGCGTTGCTGGCCGTCGTTGCGAGCCTGAGCCAGTTCCTGGTCGACGCGCTTGTGAGCGGCTTCGAGTTCCTGCTTGCCCTTTTCCGCGGCGGACAGACCGTCGGCGATCTTCCTCGCGCGCTCATCGATGGCGTTGATCAGCGGCGGCCACACGAATTTCATCGTGAACCACGCGAGGATCAGGAACACGACCATTTGCGCAAACAGGGTTGCGTTGAGATTCACGGTGTTTCCTTAAACGTTGCTAGTTCGGAAAGTGAAACGGCAAGGCGCTCATCGATTCTGCTCGATCAGCGCCCCAGTACCCGTTCCGCCCTGCGCCTTTACCTTTATAGCTCAGGCGCAAACCTCCGAGGAACCTCAGCCTGCCAGCTTCGAGAGCAGCGGGTTCGCGAACGCAAACAGCATTGCCACACCAACGCCAATCAGGAACGCCGCATCGATCAGACCAGCCAGCAGGAACATCTTGGTTTGCAGCGGGTTCATCAGTTCCGGTTGACGGGCGCATGCTTCGATGTACTTGCCGCCCATCAGACCGATACCGATACAGGCGCCGATAGCACCCAGGCCGATGATGATGCCGATACCGATGGCGGTCAGACCCTGGATGTTGGCGATGAAAGCTTGCATGATCACTCCTTTGTGAAAAGTCTTTTAGAACTGGTTGGAACTGGGATTTGAAAAACTACGATTCTTTGCCGACAACGCAGGTTAGTGCGTGTCGTGTGCCTGGCCGATGTACACCAGCGTCAGCATCATGAAAATGAACGCCTGCAGCAGAACGATCAGGATGTGGAAGATTGACCACACTGTGCCGGCGACCACGTGGCCGATGAAGCCAAGCACCGTCGTGTCCGCGCCGAAGCTCCAGAGGCTGCCGAGCAGGGCAATCAGCAGGAACAACAGTTCGCCCGCGTACATGTTGCCGAACAACCGCATGCCGAGCGAGACCGTCTTCGCGACGAACTCGATGATGTTCAGTGCGAGGTTCGGGATCCACAGCAGCGGATGCGCGCCGAACGGAGCGGACAGCAGTTCATGCACGAAGCCGCCAGCGCCCTTGATCTTGAAGTTGTAGTAAATCATCAGCACGAACACGCCGAGCGCGATACCGATCGTGCCGTTCAGGTCGGCGGTCGGCACGATGCGGTGGTGCGGGATGGCTTCGGACAGACCCAGCCAGCCGATCACACGGCCCGGCAGGTCGACGGGTATGAAGTCGAGTGAGTTCATTAGCGCGACCCAGACGAACACGGTCAGCGCGAGCGGCGCGATGAAGGTGCGCGAGCCGTGGATCATGGCCTTCGATTGATCCTCGACCATTTCGACAAGCATTTCGATCGCGCATTGGAAGCGACCCGGCACGCCGGCCGTTGCCTTGCGGGCTGCCAGATGCAGCACGAAGATCGTGACGAGGCCGCACACGATCGACCAGAACAGGGTGTCGAGATTCCACACATGGATGTCGAAAATCGACGTCTGGTGTGCGGTGGAAAAGTTCTGCAAGTGGTGCGCGATGTACTCGGACGGATCCATTGCGCGCGTGCCTTCGCTAGCTGCCATATCGTTAAAGCCACCCAAATTGTCGAAAATCGTTCGAGGCCGCTCCCGCCGGAACACTGTGTTGCGGGAACGCGCCGGGTGCGGGCCCTGTCTCACCCGCACACCCGTGCCGGCGCTGCGCGCCGGCCTTAAATTCTTTTTGCTGCTGTTTTTTGTGCTGCTACCTTAGCGCCACGCCAAGGCGATCCAGTAAGTCTTCAGCGCGATGAGGTAGGTCACGAGCAGCGGAATCCAGCGTACGTCGTGATACCAGAAGGCGATTGCGACAAACATCGCAATCGTTGTCCCCATCTTGAGTGCTTCGCCGATCATCCAGCTCATCACGGTCTCGGCGCCGCCCTGCTTTTTCAGTCGTGCCGCGAACAACGCGCCCGGCACCCAGCAGATCGCCCCCCCGAGGAACGCGGACAGCGCAGCAGCGCCCGGCGGCTTGTAGAACAGCCACCACAACAGCGTTGCGACCAGGGACAAAACCATTTGCGCTGCGACGACCCTGAACGGCGTTACGCGCGATGGACGACCCACGCCGGGACCAAACAGCTTTTCCGCCTCGGCCCGCGTGAGCGGAACGATATTGTTATCTTCCTGCGCGTCATCCCACGCTTCGACCGGATCGAACTGCCGACTGGAGGACATCTCGGGTGCGGAGCGTTCAGCGCGGTGTCTGTCGTCACCATTCTCCGGCGACAGATTCGACGTTTTGACCGCCATCGCAATGTTCCGAAAGTCTCGTTCAGCCCGCGAGTTTACGCAGCGCTTACGGGGTTGCCGTGCAATTAAATCCGGGCGATTGTAAGCGATAGTTGCAGGCAATTCAAGACTTTAGGCCAGCCTATAACCGCGTGAAACTTCCCTTCACGATGCGGTAAAACGTACGCTAACGACGCGAAACACGTCAAATGTAAGGCGGGCGGGGGACGGCAAAACCCGTGCGGGTGGTCGCGTGGATCGAAGCTCGTTGGCAGTGCGTTCCGACGCAGCGGCAGACGTCTCGAAAATGCAACAAATGCCTCTTTTTTAAGGGCTGAACGGGATAGCTCTTCTATTGAGCTGAATCAGCCTCACCGCAAATTTCGATGATGATCGGGTCGCTTTTGATAGCGGCTCGTCAGGATGATTATCGCGTGAATGTGGAGCGTCCGAAGCTAGGATTCCTGATTATTCGTGCATCGGTTGTTTTGGAATCCACAATAGTCGCTCGCACCGAGGTAGACCAACTCGCGGCAGTGCTCATGCACAGGCCGCCAGCCGTTCACCACTCTTGCCTGCTGAGCGCCAATCTGTGCTCAGACGTTCGCGTTCCCGCGCAAACGAACCAGAATGCCTTCCAGCGCGTCGAGATCGCCGAAGTCCACCAGCACCTGGCCGCGACCGCGTCGGCCGAGCTTGATTTTCACCGTAGCGGACAGCAGGTCCGACAGTTCCTCTTCCAGGCGTCGCGTGTCACGGCCGCCGTCCGGATTCGCGCGGGCCTTGGCCGCCGGCGTCACCTTCGTGGTCATCGCAACCAGCTTTTCCGTCTCGCGCACAGACAGGCGCTTGTTGACGACCTGGTTGGCCAGCGTGATCTGCGTCGCGGCATCGACGGCGAGCAGCGCGCGAGCGTGGCCCATGTCGAGATCGCCGGCGAGCAACATCGTCTGTACCGGTGTCGCAAGGTTCAGCAGACGCAGCAGGTTCGACACCGCGCTGCGCGAGCGGCCCACCGACTCTGCCGCCTGCTCATGTGTGAAATTGAATTCGTCGAGCAGGCGCTGGATACCCTGGGCCTCTTCGAGGGGATTCAGATCCTCGCGCTGGATGTTTTCGATCAGCGCCATCGCCGCGGCGGCCTGGTCGGGCACGTCCTTCACAAGCACCGGCACCTCGTCGAGGCCCGCAAGCCGCGCCGCGCGAAAACGCCGCTCCCCCGCGATGATCTCATAGCGGTCCGCCGCGATCGGACGCACGAGAATCGGCTGCATCAGCCCTTGCGCGCGGATGCTCGCCGCAAGCTCCTGCAGCGCGCCTTCGTCCATGCGCGTGCGCGGCTGGTATTTGCCCGCCTGCATCTTGCCGAGCGGCAATACGTTCGGCGCGCCGTCGATCACCGCTGCCTCGGTGATATCGGCGGTGCCGCCGAGCAATGCCTCCAGACCGCGGCCCAGTCCTTTCTTTCTTGCTACTGCGTTCATCGTGCTTCCTCGATCCGCTTAGGATGCCTGGGGCGCGTCATTCAGCGCGCGCACCCGCTCAATCATTTCGACGCCGAACTGCACGTACGCCTGCGCGCCTCGCGACGCCCTGTCGAACACCACACCGGGCAGCCCATAGCTGGGCGCCTCGGCCAATCGCACGTTGCGTGGAATCACCGCGTCGAAGACCTTGTCGCCGAAGTGCTCTTTCAATTGATCCGAGACTTGCTGTTGCAACGTAATGCGCGGATCGAACATGACGCGCAGCAGACCGATCACCTTGAGGTCGCGATTCAGATTCGCATGGACCTGCTTGATCGTGTTGACGAGGTCGGACAGCCCTTCGAGCGCGAAGTATTCGCACTGCATCGGAATGACGACGCCGTGCGCGGCGCATAGTCCGTTGAGCGTCAGCAGTGACAGAGCCGGCGGGCAATCGATCAGCACGAAATCGTACTCGCCCTCGACCCCGGCGAGCGCCGCCTTCAGTTGACGCTCGCGATTCTGCATGCTGACGAGTTCGACCTCGGCGCCCGCGAGCTCACGGTTCGCGGGAAGCACGTCGTATCCGACCGCCTCGGGCCGTACGCGCGCATCGGCCACCGACACGTTGTCCACGAGCACCTCGTAGACCGTGTTCGTACATTCGGCCTTGTCGATACCGCTGCCCATCGTGGCGTTGCCTTGCGGGTCCAGATCGATGAGAAGGACTCGCTGTCCCTGCGCTGCCAGGCTCGCGGCCAGATTGACTGTGGTGGTCGTCTTGCCGACGCCGCCCTTCTGGTTCGCAACGCAGAAGATTTTTGCCATCGTTGGTGTGTCCCTTTTGCTGCTTGGATGAAGTGAAAATCGTTGAGGGTGTTGCCAGGCCGAGGCGGCCGTCAGCTTTCGGGGTCCACTCGCACCTCGATCAGATGCCGCTCGGCGTCGAGCGACGGCACGTTCAGCCGGATGATCTGTTCCACGTGAGCGCCCGCCGGCAGACGCGCGATTTCGGCATCCGGCCGCATACCCTTCATCGCCCAAATTGCGCCCTGCTCCGCAACCAGATGACGGGCCAGTGTAACGAAATCCGAGAGTTCTGCGAACGCGCGCGAGACAATTACGTCGAACTTTGCCGGTACTTCGGCGCCAGGCCGCAGCGTCTCCACCCGACCGGTCACAACCGACAGGTTCGCGAGGCCCAGTTCCGCCTTCGCCTGCGACTGAAAGGCAGTCTTCTTATGGACGATGTCGTTTGTCGTGATGGTCCAATCGGGCAGCACGATCGCGAGCACGATGCCCGGCAGCCCCCCGCCCGAACCGACGTCGAGCACCGACGACGGCCCGCGCGGCGCCAGGTGCGGCACGATCGATAGCGAATCGAGAATGTGCTGGATTAGCATCTGCCTCGGGTCGCGGATCGCTGTCAGGTTGTAGATGTTGTTCCACTTCGCGAGCAACGCGACGTAATCGAGCAGCTTGCGCTGCTGCGCGTCGCTGAGTTCGAGACCAAGTTCACGGACACCGTCCGCCAGCAATGACGCCAAGGCCTGCTGGTCGATTCCCCTCTGCGCTGCCGTCATTGAACCACCGGCGTGCTGTCGGCGCCGGGCTCGGCGGACTTCGACGGACGACGCCCGAGGCCACGCTTCAGATGGACCATCAGCAGCGAGATGGCGGCAGGCGTGATACCGGAAATACGCGACGCCTGTCCGATCGTTTCCGGCCGGAACTGCATCAACTTCTGGCGAGCTTCGAACGACAGCCCACGGACCTCGGTGTAGTCCAGCCCTTCAGGCAGACGCGTGTTCTCTTGCGCCTCGTTGCGTTCGATCTCACCGGCCTGTCGGTCGATGTAGCCCTGATATTTGACGCCAATTTCGATCTGTTCCTTGATTTGCGCGAGCAGCACGGGGTCTTCCGCAAGTGCTTCGGGCGCGCCACAAGTGCCGTCACGCAGCCCACAGACGCCGTCGTAGCTGACGCCCGGACGACGCAGCAGGTCCGCGAGACTGTATTCGTGGTCGATTGGCTTGCCAAGCAAGGCGGTCGCCTCTTCTGCCGATAAGGTCTTAGGATTGACCCAGGTTGAACGCAAGCGCTGTGTTTCACGTGAAACAGCGTCACGCTTGCGACTGAAGGCGTCCCAGCGAGCGTCATCGACCACGCCGAGTTCGCGCCCGATCTCCGTCAGCCGCGTATCGGCGTTGTCTTCGCGCAAGCTCAGACGGTACTCCGCGCGGCTCGTGAACATCCGGTACGGCTCGGACACCCCGCGCGTGACTAGATCGTCCACGAGCACGCCGAGATAAGCCTGGTCGCGACGCGGACACCATGCTTCCTTGCCTTGCACAAACAGACCGGCGTTGATGCCGACCAGAGTGCCCTGTGCAGCTGCCTCTTCGTAGCCGGTCGTACCGTTGATCTGTCCGGCGAAGAACAGGCCACTGATCACCTTCGTTTCTAGCGATGCCTTCAGGCCACGCGGATCGAAATAGTCGTACTCGATCGCGTAGCCCGGGCGCAGGATATGCGCATGCTCGAGCCCGCGCATGGAACGCACCAGCTCGAGCTGCACGTCGAAGGGCAGGCTCGTCGAGATCCCGTTCGGATAGAACTCGTTGGTCGTCAGACCTTCCGGCTCGAGGTAGATCTGATGCGATTCCTTCGACGCAAACCGGTGAATCTTGTCCTCGATCGACGGGCAATAGCGTGGCCCCACCCCCTCGATCACGCCCGTGTACATTGGCGAACGATCGAGACCGCCGCGAATGATGTCGTGTGTCCGTTGATTCGTATGCGTGACCCAGCACGGCACCTGTCGCGGGTGCTGCTCGACACGCCCGAGGAACGAGAACACCGGCACCGGGTCCAGATCCCCGGGCTGCTCTTCGAGCTGCGAATAGTCGATCGTGCGACCGTCGATTCGCGGTGGCGTACCGGTTTTAAGCCGGCCCTGCGGTAGCTTCAGCTCTTTCAACCGCGCCGACAGCGAAACCGCAGCCGGGTCGCCCGCGCGTCCGCCGGTGTAGTTGTTCAACCCCACGTGAATCTTGCCGTCGAGGAACGTGCCCGCGGTTAGCACCACCGCGCGCGACCGGAAACGAATACCCACTTGCGTGATGGCGCCGACCACGCGGTCGCCCTCGACCATCAGATCGTCGACGGCCTGCTGAAATAGCCAGAGGTTCGGCTGATTCTCTAGACGATGGCGGATCGCCGCTTTGTACAGCACGCGGTCAGCCTGAGCGCGCGTCGCGCGGACCGCCGGTCCTTTCGACGAATTCAGGATCCGAAACTGGATGCCGCTTTCGTCGGTAGCGGCCGCCATGGCGCCACCCAGCGCGTCGACCTCCTTGACCAGATGGCCTTTGCCAATGCCGCCAATCGACGGATTGCAGCTCATCTGACCAAGGGTCTCGATGTTATGGGTCAAAAGCAGCGTTTTGTTGCCCATGCGCGCCGACGCCAAAGCAGCTTCGGTGCCGGCATGACCGCCACCGACGACGATTACGTCAAATTCTGTGGGAAAAAGCATCGCGGGATCTCACGCCAGATCGTCGCGTGAGCCTTCAAAAGAAATGTATGGGCGAATTATAACGGCTTCAGTTGCGGCCCGAATTTCGTCCGAATGATGAAACAATAAAAAAGCGGTGTGTTTCACGTGAAACACACCGCGTCCAGAGACAGCGATCAGCGAAATAAGTGCAGGCTTATGCGACCTTTTTGGCAAGACCGAGATAGGTTTCGATCACCCGGGGATTTTGCGCGAGGTCGGTTGCCGGTCCTTCCAGCGCCAACTCGCCGGTTTCCAGCACGTAGCCGTAGTCCGAGATCTGCAATGCAGCGCGCGCATTCTGCTCGATCAGCAGCGTCGCGACGCCCGTCTGCCGCAAGGCGCTGATGATGTGAAAGATTTCCTTCACGATCAGCGGCGCGAGACCGAGGCTCGGCTCGTCCAGCATCAGCAGATCGGGCTTGCCCATCAGGGCGCGGCCGACCGCGAGCATCTGCCGCTCGCCGCCGGAAAGCGTGCCGGCCGCCTGCTTGCGCCGCTCCTTCAGCCGCGGAAACAGTTCGAACACCGGTTCCAGCTGATCGAGAAAGTTGCGCTCCCCTGCTCGCTTGCGCCGGTAGGCGCCAAGCAGCAGATTGTCCTCGACGGTCATCGAAGCGAAAAGCTCACGCTTTTCCGGCACCAGGCACATTCCAAGCGCAACGCGTTTTTCGACCGGCATCGCGCTGACGTCGTCGCCCTGATAGGAAATCGCGCCTTTCGCATGACCGGACGTCGGCAACGCGCCCATGATCGCATTCAGCAGCGTCGACTTTCCCGCGCCGTTCGGGCCGATCACGGAGACGATCTGCCCCGCCCGCACCTTGATCGCCGCATTGTGCAGCGCTTCAACCTTGCCGTAGCGGACGGACAAATGGCTCACTTCGAGAATCGGTCCCGCTGCCGCCACGCCGGTCGTTGTCATGTCGTCCATCATTCCACCCCACCCAGATACGCTTCGAGCACCGCCGGATCCTGCTGGACTTCCTGCGGCAGGCCCTCAGCGATCCGCGTGCCGAACTCCATCACCACGAGCCGGTCCGTCAAATTCATCACGAAATCCATGTCGTGCTCGACGAGCAGCACGCTCATCCCTTCTGTCTTCAGTCTGCGCAGCAGTTCGGCGAGCTGAAGCTTTTCCTGATACCGGAGACCAGCGGCCGGTTCATCGAGCAATAGCAGAGTCGGGTCGCAGCACAGGGCGCGCGCAATTTCGAGAATCCGCTGTTGACCAAGCGCCAGGCTGCCCGCTTCGTCATACATGTGCTGTTCGAGGCCGACGCGGCGAATCTGTCGAGCGGCTTCGGCCATCAACCGCTGCTCTTCGGAGCTGTTCAGCCGCACGACACTGCGCCACACGCCCGCATGGCCACGTAGATGCGCACCGATCGCGACGTTCTCGAGCACGGTCATACCCGGCAGCAGCTTCACGTGCTGGAACGTCCGGCCGATGCCCCGCTTGACGATTTCACGCGAACTCAGCGCATCGATGCGCTCGCCGCGGAACGTGATCTCGCCGCTCGTCGCCTGCAGCACACCGGTCACGAGATTGAAGGTCGTCGACTTGCCTGCGCCGTTCGGTCCGATCAGCCCGATGATCTGCCCTGCTTTGACCTCGAAGCTGACGTCGTTCACCGCGACGAGACCGCCGAACTGCTTGCGCGCCTTGTTCACCGTCAGCAGGTCTTCGCCGGTCTGTGGCTTGTTGCGCTGCGGCAGAGGATCCGCGTGATCGGCGAGATGCGCCCGCGGGCCACGCGGGAAAAAGCGCGCGACGAACGGCCAGACGCCCTGCCGCGCGTACTGCAGAAGCAGCACCATGACGATGCCGAACACGATCACTTCGAAGTTGCCGTTCTCGCCGAGCAGTTTTGGCAGCAGCGTCTGCAAATAATCCTGCAGCACGGTCAGGATCGCCGCGCCGAGCACCGCGCCCCAGACGTGCGAGACGCCGCCCACCACCGCCATGAACAGGAACTCGATGCCGTGATTCAGTCCAAACGGCGTCGGATTCACGGCGCGCTGCAAGTGCGCGTACAGAAAACCCGAGACCGACGCAAGCACCGCCGCATAGACGAAAATCACGACGCGCATCCAGCCGGTGTTGACGCCCATTGCCTCGGCCATCAGACCACCGCCGCGCAACGCGCGGATTGCGCGACCCGGCCGGCTATTAAGCAGATTCTGAACAGAGACGACCGCAGCGAGCACGACCACCCAGATCAGGTAATAGATATGGCGGCCGGACTCAAGATTGATCCCGAAAACATTCAACACCGGGATGCCGTTGATGCCGTCGTACTTGCCGAGCATGTCGAGATTGCCGAACAGGTAGAACAGCGCGAGCCCCCACGCAATCGTGCCGAGCGGCAGAAAGTGGCCGGATAGGCGCATCGTCACGAGACCGAGCATCAGCGCAACCAGGGCAGTGACGATCACGCCCGCGATCAGCGCGAGCCACGGCGACACGCCGAAGTTCGTCGTCAGATACGCGGTTGCATACGCGCCGATGCCAACGAACGGCGGCCTGCCCGAAGCTCGTCATCCCGCCGATGCCGGTCAACAGCACGAGGCCGATCGCGACGATCGAATAGAGACCGATGTAGTTCAGCAGCGTGACCCAGTACTCGGGTACATGGATCGGATGCGGCAGAACCGGCAAAGCGAACAGCACCACGAGGAACAACCAGAAGAACTTCTTTTGCATGATTCGTTTCATCGTGTCACTCCGCTTCCTCTTCGGCGTGCGGGCTCGCAAGACTGCGCCACAGCAGCACCGGGATGATTAACGTGAACACGATCACTTCCTTATAAGCACTAGCCCAGAACGACGAATACGACTCCAGCAGACCAACGAGAATCGAGCCGGCCGCCGCCAGCGGATAGCTGACCAGACCGCCGATGATCGCGCCCACGAAGCCCTTCAAACCGATCAGGAAGCCCGAGTCGTAGTAGATCGTCGTGAGCGGCGCGACGAGGATGCCGCACAGTGCGCCGAGCCCCGCCGCAAGCGTGAATGCGAGGCGTCCCGCCTGCGTGGTGCCGATGCCGACGAGCCGCGCGCCGAGCCGGTTCACCGACGTCGCGCGCAACGCCTTGCCCGAAATCGAGCGATCGAAGTACAAATACAGCGCGCCGATCAGCACGGCCGCGGTGCCGATCACCCACAGGCTCTGGCCGGAGATCGACAACGTGCCGATGTTGAACGTCGCATCGGAAAACGCGTTGGTGCGCGAGCCTTCGGCGCCGAACATCACGAGGCCGAGACCGACCATCACGAAATGCACGGCCACCGCGACGATCAACAGCAGCAGCGTGGTCGCCTCCGCGATCGGCTCGTAGGCAAGGCGATACACGAACGGACCCATCGGAATCACGATCAGCAGCGTCAGCGCGATCTGCACGATCATCGGCAGCGGCTGCAGGAAGATGCCGCGCGTGAGCGCGTAGACCGCGATCGGAAACAGCAGGTACTTCCCCGCCAGCACGGGCAGCGTGCGCGCCGCATGACGACGCCGCTCAGCATGCCGCAACACGGCCGCCGTCTCGACGACGAAGCATGCCGCGCCCATCGCCATCAACAGCCAGCAGGTGGCCGGAAACTTCTGCGTTTGCAGTGCGGCGAGCGTCAACGCACCGTACGAAACGAACTCCCCTTGCGGGATGAAGATCACCCGCGTGACGGAGAACACCAGCACCAGCGCAAGCGCGAGCAGCGCGTAGATCGCGCCGGTCGTGATGCCGTCCTGCGCGAGGATCGCCGCAATTGATAGATCCATACTTCCTCGTCCTGAAGCGTCGAAATCGAAAAACCGCGAAACAGTCGCGACGGCGCGGTGCGAAGCCGGCCATCGATCTGCATGTCAGAAAAGACAACCGCCGCGCCGGGACGCGGCGCGGCGGTCGATGCCATTGTCGTCGAACACAATGGCAATGCGGCGTCATGCACCGCATGATTGCGCGAGAGGCGCGTACCGCTACTGGTTTTTGTAAATAGTCTTAGTTGTTCTGCAACTTCCACTTGCCGTCGACGATCTGCACGATCACGCGTGCGCGCTGGTCGAGGCCGTTGTGGTCGTTCGCGGTGGTGTTCATGATGCCGTGCGACACTGGCAGCTCCTTGATGTTTTCGAGCGCGTTGCGCAGCGCCACGCGGAACTCCGGCGTGCCCGGCTGGGCGGTCTTCAGCGCGACCGGAATCGCAGCCTGCAACATCTGGCCGGCATCCCATGCGTGGCCGCCGAAGGTCGCGACCGAACCCACGCCATACGCCTTCTCATAGGCGTTCTTATAGGCTTCCGACGACTTCTTGACCGGGTTCGAATCCGGTAATTGATCGACGACGAGAATCGGACCGGCCGGCAGCAGTTCGCCGTCGCAATCCTTGCCGCACACACGCAGGAAGTCGTTGTTCGCGACCCCGTGAGTCTGATAGACCTTGCCCTTGTAGCCACGCTCCTTCAGCGTCCTGGCCGGCAGCGCCGACGGCGTGCCCGAGCCCGCGATCAGCACCGCGTCGGGATTCGCGCCCATCGTCTTCAGCACCTGGCCCGTCACCGATGCATCGGTGCGGTTGAAGCGCTCGTTCGACACGATCTTCAGGTTGTGCGCTTTCGCAGCGGCGTCGAACGTCGTGTTCCAACTGTCGCCGTATGCGTCCGAGAATCCGATGAAGCCGACCGTCTTCACGCCGTGATGCTGCATGTAATCGGCGATCGCTTCGGCCATCAGGCTGTCGTTCTGAGGCGGTTTGAATGCCCATGCGCGCTTCGCATCCATCGGCTGAATGATCGCGGCCGATGCCGCGAGCGAGATCACCGGCGTCTTGCCCTCAGCGGCCGGATCGAGCATCGCGAGCGAATTCGGCGTGACGGTCGAGCCGATGATCGCGTCGACGTGGTCTTCGTCGATCAGCTTGCGCGTGTTCTGCACGGCCTTGCTGGTGTCCGACCCGTCGTCGAGGATGATGTACTGCACGCTCTTGCCGCCGATCTCCTTCGGCAGCAACGCGATCGTGTTCTTTTCAGGAATCCCGAGCGACGCGGCCGGCCCCGTCGTCGACAACGTGACGCCGATCTTCACCTGCGCGAATGCAGCCCCCGCGCCGCACATCAGCGCCATCGCGATGCCGGTGCGTACCCAATGCCTTGTCTTTTTCATTGCGAGTCTCCAAACGCTTTGAAAAGCGCCTATCTGTAAGCCGGCTTGCTGGGCCGGGTGTTTGAATCTAGTGAGCGGGTTCAGGTGTGCCAAGCATGGTTTTCCCTGCTCGGCGCGCATACCTTCCCCAGCTGCGTTGGGTACCGCTCCTCTCGCGTCGCGCGAGTGCGCATTCGCGTCATACGCCGCGTTTCTGTGCCGGGGCTTTATTCCAACCAGGCATCTCATAAACCACTAATATGTTAGTAGTTTGCGTTCTGCATTATCGACGGTCAAGAGAGCGTGCGCCAAATGCGGGTTTGTCCTGAAGCAGCGAAACCACACTTTTGCGCGATGCGGACACCTGGCCCGGGTAATAAAAAAGACGCGTCAACTGCACGCGTCTTTTTCGATGAGGTCCCGTGGCGCAGAGCCTTCGCTCAGTCGCCGGCGAGCTTCCACTTGCCGTCGACGATCTGCACCATCACGCGCGCCCGCTGATCGAGGCCGGCATGGTCGTTCCCGCTCATGTTGAAGATGCCGTGCGACGCGGGCAGATCTTTCGTGCCTTCGAGCGCGGCACGCAGCGCCTCGCGGAATGCCGGCGTGCCTGGCTGCCCCTTCTTCAACGCGAGCGGAATCGCATGCTGCAGCAGCAGACCCGCGTCCCATGCGTGACCGCCGAACGTCGACACCGACCCCGCGCCATATGCCGTTTCATACGCATGCTTGTACGCAAGTGCGCTCTTCTTCACCGGATTCGCCTCGGGCAGTTGCTCGGCGACCAGCAGTGGGCCAGCGGGCAGCCACGTGCCTTCGCAATCCTTGCCGCACACGCGCAGGAAGTCGTTGTTCGCGACGCCGTGCGTCTGATAGTACTTGCCCTTGTAGCCGCGCTCCTTCAGCGTTTTCTGCGGCAGCGCGGCCGGCGTGCCCGCACCGGCGATCAGCACCGCGTCCGGGTTCTGCGACATCATCTTCAGCACCTGGCCCGTGACCGATGCATCGTTGCGCGCGAAGCGCTCGGTCGCGACGATCTTGATCTTCGCGAGGTCAGCGGCTTTGCTGAATTCCTTGAACCAGCTCTCGCCGTACGCGTCGGAAAAGCCGATGAACGCGACCGTCTTCACACCGTGATTGGCCATGTGCTGCGCAATCGCCGTGGCCATCAGAATGTCGTTTTGCGGCGTTTTGAAGACCCATCCACGCTTCGCGTCCATCGGCTCGACGATGCCCGCGGCCGCGGCCAGAGAGATCATCGGCGTCGAGGTTTCGGCAGCGACGTCGATCATGGCGAGCGAGTTCGGCACGACGGTCGAGCCGATCAGTGCATCGACGTGGTCTTCGCTAGTGAGCTTGCGGGCGTTCTTGACCGCCTGGGTGGAATCGGTTGCGTCGTCGAGGACGATGTAGTCGATCTTCTGGCCCGCCACTTCTTTCGGCAGTAGCGCGATCGTGTTCTTTTCCGGAATGCCGAGCGATGCGGCCGGTCCTGTTGCCGACACGGTGACGCCGATTTTCACGTCCGCGAATGCATGGCCGCTCCAGGCAGCCGAGACCCCTGTGGCGACCAATGCCGCGCTGATCCAACGCAATGCCGACTTCATCCTGCTCCTCTATTAACCCCGTTATTCAATTGCAATTAAATCCGCGGATTTAATTGCCAACCCAGTGGTCGGTGAATAAGCGAGTGTAGCGGACGCAAGCGCCGTGCTGCAAGCGTTTCGCAGGCTTGTGATGTTTACCTGCAGCGGTTGGCGGAGAGTAAAAAATGGCGCGTGAAATAGCCGGGCGATCGCGTCAAAGATTCGATAAACACAAATAAAAAAGCGCTGTTGGATATCAATCCAACAGCGCTTTCTTCTGGGCACTGAGTGCCTCACTTGTCTCCTCGTTCTCCACCTGCAAATTCGTGGTGCATCAGAACTGCATGAAGATTAAACGACCACCCCAACAGTCACAACTAGCAATTACCCTAGTGGTGCACTGCGGCACCGGATTGGGGCGCGTAGGGCGCTTTTCGTCGCACGGTTTGCCACAGGTTCGCCCGAGTCCCTGATCCAGCGGACCTTCAGCACGAGCCGCAATTAGATCGGACGTCGAAGCAATTTCGTACCGCACTGCATCAAGCGAGCGACCACGCGGGCGGGATCAACCAGCCAATCTCAAGCCCGCAACGGTCGCACTCGCGCGACGATCTCACCGACGATGCCGCGCCGGAACGCCAGCACACACGCGATGAAAATCAGCCCGGTGACGATCGTCACCGATTCGCCGAGCGAGCGGAACCAGTCGATGCCGGTCATCGACGCGAGTGCCGAGCCGATATCGCCGAGCCTGTCTTCGAGCGACACGATCAACGCGGCGCCGAGCAACGGCCCGAACAGCGTGCCCATGCCGCCCACCAGCGTCATCAGGATCACGAGGCCGGACATCGTCCAATAGGCATCGCTCAGCGTTTCGAAGCCCTGCACCAGCACCTTCAGCGAACCCGCGAGACCCGCAATGCCGGCCGACAGGATGAATGCGAGCAGCTTGAAACGGTCGGTGTCGTAGCCGAGCGACACCGCGCGCGGCTCGTTTTCCTTGATCGCGACGAGCACCTGCCCGAACGGCGAATGCACGATCCGCACGATCAGCAGGAAAGCCGCGACGATCACCGCGAGCACGACGAAATATAGCGCGAGGTCCGAAGAGAGATCGAGCACGCCGAACAGCTTGCCGCGCGGCACGCCTTGCAGACCGTCTTCCCCGTGCGTGAACGGCGCCTGCAGGAACACGAAGTAGACCATCTGCGCGAGCGCGAGCGTCACCATCGCGAAGTAGATACCCTGACGGCGAATCGCGAAGAAGCCGACGACGAGCCCAAGCAGCGTCGCCGCCGCGGTGCCGCTCAGCACGCCGAGCTCCGGCGAAAAGCCGAGCGTCTGCATCGCATAGCCGGTGACGTAACCAGCCGACGCGAGAAACATCGCATGACCAAAGGACAGCAAGCCCGTATAGCCGATCAGCAGATTGAAGGCGGCCGCGAACAGCGCGAAGCACAGCACCTTCATCACGAAGAGCGGATAGATGCCGAGCACCGGCACCGCGAGCAGCACGATCAGCAGCAGACCGTAGAGCACCTTTCTCTGCATCATTTTTCCCTGCCGAAAAGACCCGCCGGACGCACGAGCAACACGAGCGCCATGATCACGAAGACGACGGTCGCCGACGCCTCGGGGTAGAACACACGCGTGAGTCCTTCGACTACGCCGAGCATCAGGCCGGTCAGGATCGAGCCCATGATCGAGCCCATGCCGCCGATCACGACCACCGCGAACACGGTGATGATCATCGACTGGCCCATCAGGGGCGAGACCTGAATCACCGGCGCGGCGAGCACGCCGGCAAACGCCGCGAGCGCGACGCCGAAGCCGTAGGTCAGCGTGATCATCAGCGGCACGTTGACGCCGAACGCCTCGACGAGCTTCGGGTTTTCGGTGCCCGCGCGCAGATACGCGCCAAGCCGCGTCTTCTCGATCACGAACCATGTCGCAAAGCACACGACCAGCGACGCGACGACCACCCATGCGCGATAGTTCGGCAGATACATGAAGCCGAGATTGGTCGCGCCCGACAGCGCCGACGGCACATCGTACGGCTGGCCCGACGAGCCGTAGATCGAATGGAATACGCCCTCGATCACGAGTGTGAGGCCAAACGTCAGCAACAGGCCATACAGATGATCGAGCTTGTAAAGCCAGCGCAGCATCGAGCGCTCGATCGCGACGCCGACCAGTCCGACGATCAGCGGCGCGAGCACGAGCATCACCCAGTACGGCAGATTGAAATACGACAGCCCCATCCACGCGAGCATCGCCCCGAGCATGAACAGCGCGCCATGCGCGAAGTTGATCACGTTGAGCAGGCCGAAAATAATCGCCAGCCCGAGGCTCAGAATCGCGTAGAACGAGCCGTTCACGAGCCCGAGCAGAAGCTGGCTCAGCATCGCCGGTAGCGGAACGCCAAAGATGTCCATTGAAGCCCTTAGCCCTTCAAGCCATCGTCAAGGTGAGATCGGTGACGCACGATCCGGCCGGCACGCGACGAGCGGCGACGCCGCCCATCGGCGTACGGCATCTGAAACGGTCATCCGCCAGCGCGTGCCCCTGCAGCGCCGGCGGTTCTCTCAGGTCTGCGCGGTCCTCGACCGCTTACTGCGCCCGCGCTTACTTCCACAGCGCGCAGCGGGTCTGCGCCTTGGTCGTGAAGACCTGATCGCCCGGAATCGTCGCAGTGATCTTGTAGTAATCCCACGGCTCCTTCGATTCGGCCGGCGTCTTCACCTGCATCAGGTACATGTCGTGGATCATGCTGCCGTCCTGACGGATGTAGCCCTTCGCGTAGAAGTCGTCGATCTTCGTCTTGTGCAACTGCGCCATCACCTTGTCCGGATCGGTCGAGCCCACCGCCTGCACCGCCTTCAGATAGTTCATCGCCGCCGAGTAGTCGGCAGCCTGCAGGCTCGACGGCATCTTCTTCATCTTGTCGAAGTACCGCTGCGACCACTTGCGCGTGTCGGCGTCCTTGTTCCAGTACCAGCTGTCGGTCAGCACCAGACCTTGCGTCGTTTCGAGACCGAGGCTGTGCACGTCGTTGATGAACATCAGCAGCGCGGCGAGCTTCATCGTCTTGGTGATGCCGAATTCCTTCGCGGCCTTGATCGCGTTGATCGTGTCGCCGCCCGCGTTCGCGAGGCCGAGGACCTGTGCCTTCGACGCCTGCGCCTGCAACAGGAACGATGAGAAGTCCGACGCCGACAGCGGATGACGCACCTCGCCGAGCACCTGGCCGCCGTTCGCCTTCACGACCTCCGCGGTCGCTTTTTCGAGCGCCTTGCCGAATGCGTAGTCTGCCGTCAGGAAGTACCAGGTCTTGCCGCCCTGCTTCGTCACGGCCGAGCCCGTGCCGTTCGCGAGCGCGGTCGTGTCGTATGCGTAGTGGATCGTGTACGGCGTGCATTGCTCGTTGGTCAACGTATCGGCGCCGGCGCCGACGCTGATATAGACCTTGTGCTTCTCGCCCGCGACGGTGTTAGTCGACAGCGCGGTCGCCGAGTTCGTGCCGCCGATCACCATGTCCACGCCGTCGCGGTCGAACCACTCGCGAGCGCGGGATGCCGCGATGTCCGCCTTGTTCTGGTGATCCGCGTACAGCACCGTGATCGGCTTGCCGTTGACCTTGCCGCCGAAGTCGGCGACCGCCATCCGGATCGCTTCAAGACCGCCCTGCCCGTCGATATCCGCGTACAGCCCCGACATGTCCGTGATGAAGCCGATCTTTACAGCATCGTCGGCCGCTTGCGCGCTGCCCAGCGTCAGTGCGGTGCCGGCGGCGACTGCGAAACAGAGTGAGGCAATTCGCGCGAGTGGGTTCCTTTTCATGCATGTCTCCTGGTTCTTCGCTTGTGGTTATCAGAGGCAGTCGGGCGCGCGTGTGTCCGTGTCTATACGCCCAGTAAATCGTGCAGCACCGGCATCTTGCCTTCGAGCTCGCTAGCCCCGAAATGCTCGACGATCATGCCGTGCTCCATCACATAGAAACGATCCGCGAGCGGCGCGGCGAAGCGGAAGTTCTGCTCGACCATCACGATCGTGTAGCCGCGCGCCTTCAGCGTAACGATCATGCGCGCGAGCGCCTGCACGATCACGGGCGCGAGCCCTTCCGAGATTTCGTCGAGCAGCAGCAGATTCGCGCCAGTGCGCAGAATCCGCGCGACCGCGAGCATCTGTTGTTCGCCGCCCGAGAGCCGCGTGCCCTGACTCATGCGCCGCTCGTGCAGATTCGGGAACATCGCGTAGATTTCCTCGAGCGACATCATGCGCGCCTTGTCGCCGACGGGCGGCGGCAGCAGCAGATTTTCCTCACACGACAGGCTCGAAAAAATGCCGCGCTCTTCCGGGCAATAGCCGATGCCGCAATGCGCGATGCGATGCGTGGGCAAGCCGACGGTTTCGCGTCCGTCGATACGGATCGAGCCGGTACGGCGACCCGTGAGGCCCATGATCGCGCGTAGCGTCGTGGTGCGGCCCGCGCCATTGCGTCCGAGCAGCGTCACGACCTCGCCGCGGCCGACCGACAGATCGACGCCGTGCAGAATGTGGGATTCCCCGTACCAGGCTTGCAGTCCCGCGATTTCCAGCGCGGGTGCGCCGCTTTTCGTTTCGTTCGCTTCGAGGCCTTCGCGCTCGACCGTCGTATTCATGCGTGGGCTCCGGCGAGCGCCGCGTCGGCGCTGCCCATGTAGGCTTGCATCACGAGCGGATTCTTCGACACTTCCGCGTAGCTGCCCTCAGCGAGCACTTCACCCCGTTGCAGCACGGTGATCGTGTCGGAGATACCGGCGATCACATTCATATTGTGTTCGACCATCAGGATCGTGCGTCCGGCCGACACTTTCTTGATCAGCGCGGTCACGCGATCGACGTCCTCATGACCCATGCCTTGCGTGGGCTCGTCGAGAAGCATCAGTTCCGGCTCCATCGCGAGCGTGGTCGCGATTTCGAGCGCGCGCTTGCGGCCGTAGGCGAGCTCGACCGTCAACACATCGGCGAAATCGGTCAGGCCGACCTGGGTCAGCAGATCCATCGCGCGATCGTTCAGACGGCGCAACGTACGCTCGCTCTTCCAGAAGTGAAACGCGGTGCCGAGCGAGCGCTGCAACCCGATGCGCACGTTCTGCAATGCCGTCAGATGCGGAAATACCGCGGAAATCTGGAACGAACGAATGATGCCGCGCCGCGCGATCTGAGCTGGCCGTTCGCCGGTGATATCGACACCGTTGAAAACGATCTGGCCCGCGGTGGGTTCGAGAAATTTGGTGAGCAGATTGAAGCAGGTGGTCTTGCCCGCTCCATTGGGGCCGATCAGCGCATGGATCGAGCCACGGCGCACGCGCAGGTTCACGCCGTTCACGGCGACAAAGCCTTTGAACTCGCGGGTGAGGCCGCGCGTTTCGAGAATCGTATCGCCGAGAATCATGTTCCCTTCCATACGGAGTAAGGCGAAGCACTACGATCTTTCCGCGCGAAGCTCCGCGCGACTTGTTATTTTTGCGGCACCCCTTGCCGCTCGTTGGCGTGCTGCACCAATCCGGACGGTGAGCCATGGCGCGGCACGCAGCATGGCTGCCATTGTCGCGCCAATGATGCAGCGCAATCATTGGGATTTGCACTTAGGGAACGAGGCCCGCGCCGTGCGTATGTGACGCGCGGTTCACACGCTTCACGTACGCGGCGGAAAACCTGACTGGTGCGCTCACCGAGTCATGTCACACAGCTGACATCGACGCGGCAACACCGGTATGCGCGGCCATGCTGCCGCTCACGCGCGCGCGACGATCCTCGCGGATCATGTCGCTGGCGCGCTCGGCGATCATCAGCGTCGGCGAATTGGTGTTACCTGACGTGATGTTGGGCATCACCGACGCATCGACGACACGCAAGCCCTCGACTCCGATAACTCGTAGCCGATTGTCGACGACCGCGGCGGGATCGTCGGTCGTGCCCATGCGGCAGGTGCCGACCGGATGGAAGATCGTCGTGCCGACCGCGCCCGCGGCCTGCTGCAATTCTTCTTCACTTTGATACTGGAGGCCCGGCAGGATCTCCCGCGGCTGATAGCGCGCGAGCGCGGGCGCCGCGACGATGCGACGCGTCAGACGTAGCGCGTTCGCGGCGACGTGGCGGTCGTAGTCGGTCGACAGATAGTTCGGCGCGATCAACGGTGGCGCGCAAGCATCGGCCGACGCAATATGAATGCTGCCGCGCGACGTGGGGCGCAGCTGACACACCGAAGCCGTGAACGCATTGAAGCGATGCAGCGGTTCCCCGAAGCGATCAAGCGACAAAGGCTGCACGTGATACTCGAGATCGGGTCGCGACAGCGAGCGATCGTCGGCGTCGGACTTCGCGAACGCGCCAAGTTGCGACGGCGACATCGACATCGGTCCGCTCTGAAACAACGCGTACTGCATGCCGATCATCAGCTTGCCCCACCAGTGCGCGGACATCGTATTCAGCGTGCGCACGCCCTGCACCTGATACGCCATGCGCAGTTGCAGATGGTCCTGCAGATTTTCACCGACACCGCGCAGATCCTGAACGACCTCGATGCCGAGATTCTGCAGACGCGCGCCATTGCCGACACCGGACAATTCGAGCAGTTGCGGCGAGTTGACCGCGCCGGCGGAAAGGATCACTTCGCAACGCGCTTTGGCGAGATAGTCGACCTCGCCGCCACGATATTCGACTCCGGTGCAGCGGCGGCCATCGAACACGACACGCTGCGTGTGGGCGCCGGTGATGACAGTGAGGTTCTCCCGCTTCAACGCGGGCCGCAAAAATGCCTTCGACGCATTCCAGCGAATGCCACGCTTCTGGTTGACGTCGAAGTAGCCGACACCGGTGTTATCGCCGCGATTGAAATCGTCGGTGGCGGGGATGCCGGTTTGCTGCGCGGCTTGCGCGAACTCTTCGAGAATCTTCCATTTGAGGCGCTGCTTCTCGACGCGCCACGGTCCGCCCGCGCCGTGCGCTTCGTTGGCGCCGCCGTGGTGATCCTCGCTGCGCCTGAAGACCGGCAGCACCGCGTTCCAGGACCACGTCCTGTCGTTCGTCACACGCGCCCACTCGTCGTAGTCTTCCCGCTGACCGCGCATGTAGATCATGCCGTTGATCGACGAACTGCCGCCGAGCACACGCCCGCGCGGATACGACAGCGTGCGGCCGTTCAGACCCGGCTCGGCCTGGGTCTTGTACAGCCAGTCCGTGCGCGGATTGCCGATGCAATACAGGTAGCCGACCGGCACGTGAATCCAGTGATAGTCGTCCTTCCCCCCGGCTTCGAGCAGCAGCACGTGGATGTCGGGATCTTCGGTGAGCCGGTTCGCCAGCACGCAGCCGGCGGTACCCGCGCCGACGATGACGTAGTCGAACTCGCCTTCGAGTCGCCGCGCGGCGCGAGGCGTACTGTCGCTATGACTCATCGTTCAGCCTCCTAAGCATCTTTGCGGCGCACGCGTGGCTGCTCGATCGCTTCCACGCATGCGCCGCGAAACGCTTTTATTGCGCTTTTATTGCGCATTTATTGTTTTCCTGGCGCGCTTGCCGACTTGATGCCGCGCAAAGCCGCTAGCTTACTTGGCGACCGGCATCGTGAATTCGGCGCCCTTCGCGATGCTGTCAGGCCAGCGCTGCATGATGCTCTTGTAGCGCGTGTAAAACCGCACGCCTTCCTCGCCGTACGCATGATGATCGCCGAACAGCGACTTCTTCCAGCCGCCGAACGAATGCCAGGCCATCGGCACCGGAATCGGCACGTTGATGCCGACCATGCCGATCTCGATCTGTCGGGAAAACGCGCGTGCAATGCCGCCGTCGGACGTGAACAGGGACACGCCGTTCGCAAACTGATTCGCGTTGATCAGTTCGACTGCGGAGGCGAAGTCGGGCACGCGCACGACGCACAGCACCGGTCCGAAAATCTCCTCGCGGTAGATCTTCATGTCGGGTAACACGTCGTCGAACAGCGTGCCGCCGAGGAAGAAACCCTTCTCGTGCCCCGCGACCTGATGACCGCGCCCATCGACGACGAGCTTCGCGCCCGCGGCGACGCCAGCGTCGATATAGCCGAGCACCTTGTCGCGATGCGCGCCGGTGACGAGCGGCCCCATCTCGGCCGCCGCTTCCATGCCGTTGAGGATCTTCAGGCTATTCACGCGCGGCGTCAGACGCTCGATCAGCTCATCGGCGATATGCCCCACCGCGACCGCCACCGAAATCGCCATGCAGCGCTCGCCGGCCGAGCCGTAGGCGGCGCCGATCAGGGCGTCGACGGCCTGGTCGAGATCGGCGTCGGGCATTACGACGAGGTGATTCTTGGCACCGCCCAACGCCTGCACGCGCTTGCCGCGCTTCGTGCCTTCGGTGTAGATGTATTCGGCGATCGGCGTGGAGCCGACGAACGACAGCGCGCTGACTTCCGGATGCACGAGCAGCGCGTCGACCGCGACCTTGTCGCCGTGCACGACGTTGAACACGCCGTCCGGCAGGCCGGCTTCCTTCAGCAGTTCGGCGAGCCGGTTCGACGCGGACGGATCGCGTTCGGACGGTTTCAGCACGAAGGTGTTGCCGCACGCGAGCGCGACGGGGAACATCCAGCACGGCACCATCATCGGGAAATTGAACGGCGTGATGCCCGCGACCACGCCGAGCGGCTGCCGCAGATTCCAGTTGTCGATGCCGCCGCCAATCTGATCGGTGAAATCGGTCTTCAGCAGATTCGGGATGCCGCACGCGAATTCGACGATCTCGATGCCGCGCATCACCTCGCCCTTGGCGTCGGAAAACACCTTGCCGTGCTCGCGCGTGATCAGCTCCGCGAGCTCATCGTGATGACGGTCGAGCAGTTCCTTGAACTTGAACAGCACCCGCGCGCGTTTGATCGGCGCGGTTTCGCTCCAGGCGGGAAACGCGGCTTTGGCGGCAGCGACCGCGGCGTCCACCTCGGCGACGCTCGCGAGCGGCACGCGCGCGCTGACGCTGCCGAGCGCCGGATTGAAGACGTCGCCGAAGCGCCCGCTCGTGCCTTCGACCGTCTTGCCGTTGATGAAATGGCTCAGCGCGCGTGCACTCGCCGCGCTGCGTGCGGCTTCGTCCTGCGCGGTTGCGTTGGAATATGTCTCGCTCATCTCGTTCCTCTTTCCTGTGAAATCTTCCGCTTCGCGCGCGATGCCGCGCGCACAAGCGTGCTGAACACCAAGCGTACGGCCCTTACAAGCGACAAATCCAATAAGTAATGCTCATCTGCGCTATAAGCCGAGCTAATATCAGCATATGGATCTGACTCTCCTTAGGGCCTTCGTCACCGTCGCACGCGAGGGCAACCTTACGCGTGCCGCGGTGCAACTGCATCTGACCCAACCTGCCGTCAGCCTGCAAATCAAGCACTTGCAGGAGACGCTCGGCGTGACGCTGTTCACGCGGACTTCGCACGGGCTCGCGCTGACCCGCGACGGCCAGGCGCTGCTGCCGCATGCCGAACGCGCGCTCGGCGCGGCAGCCGACGTCCAGCGGGCGGCGCAGACGCTGCGCCAGGAAGTATGCGGGCGCCTGCGCATCGGCACCATTCTCGACCCGGAGTTTTTGCGCCTCGGCGGTTTCCTGAAGCAGCTCGTCGAGACCTGGCCGCAGATCGAAACCGCGCTGCGCCACGGCATGTCGGGCTGGGTGCGCGAACAGATTCGCGCGGGCGAGCTCGACGTCGGCTATTACATTGGCCTGCCCGCCGACGACGAGACGCGCGACGGCGCCACGTTTCACGCGGTCACGCTCACGCATTTCCAGTATCGCGTGCTCGCGCCGGCGGGCTGGAAAGATCGCGTGAAGGGTGCGCGAGACTGGCGCTCGCTCGCGGCGCTGCCGTGGATCTGGACGCCGCCGGCGTCCGCGCACAACCGGCTGCTGTCGCGCTGTTTCGGCGAAGCCGGTGTGAAGCCGGTCAAGGTGGCCGAGGTGGACCAGGAGCCGTCGATGCTCGATCTGGTCAAATCGGGCGTCGGTCTCACGCTTGCGCGCGATGCAACCGCGATCGCGGAGGCGCATGCGCACGCGCTGACGATCGTCGATGGCATAACGGTGCCGACGCAGCTGAGCTTCATCACGCTCGACGAGCGCAAGGACGAGCCAGCGATCGCGGCGGCGTTGAAGCTGATCGAACAGCAGTGGGCGATTTGAGCGGGGACGGTCTGACGCGTTGCGATATGAGTCTCGCTAATGCCCGCCCTCTCCCACTTGTCCGCCGAGCTGAAACCGCTCCGTCACGAAGTTTTTGCTAGATTAGCGGTTTGCGCTCGCGCAGCGCCCTCGCAGCTTTCCGTTCCGCCTGGCTTCGTCCTTCCCGGCGGCCTCCGCCCGGCAACACCAGCAACTCCGGAGCCGCCGCTCACTTCCCCATCCACAGGAGCCTGACATGGCACGCAACATCGAAATCAAAGCCCGCGCCCAGCATTTCGACCAACTGCGCGAGCGCGCCGCACAGCTCGCGACGGACGCGCCGCTGATCTTCCGCCAGCAGGACTTTTTCTACGACGTGCCGCGCGGCCGCCTGAAGCTGCGCCAGTTCGACGACGGCACGCCGGCCGAGCTGATCTTCTATCAGCGCGACGACCGCGACGGCCCGAAGGCGTCGTACTACACGCGCAGTCCGGTGACGAATCCCGAAGCGATGCATGCGCTGCTCGCGACCGCGCTGACCACGCGCGGCATCGTCTCGAAAGAGCGGCACGTATATCTGAGCGGGCGCACGCGGATTCATCTGGATCGCGTCGACGGTCTCGGCGATTTCGTCGAACTCGAAGTGGTGCTCGCGCAGGACGACGACGAAGAAGGCGGCCACGCGGAAGCACAAGCGATGTTCAAGAGCCTTGGCGTATCGGAAGCGGATCTGGTGCCGGTCGCGTATGTCGATCTGCTGAATGCCGACGACGAGCCGCAGCGGGCGGCATAGAGATCCCGTCACCGCAGGGGCCGCGGCAACGCATGCGCGGCTCCCTCTTCCTGTCAGTCGGCACTGCCGGCAACGGCTTCGAACGCTCAAACCGCCGCCGCCCCCGGCGCCAGATGCCCGAGCGGCAACGGCCCATTGCGCTTGAACGTGGTCAGCACGATATTCGAGCGCACGCTATCGACACCCGGCACGCGCATCAGCTTCTTCATCACGAAGGTCGACAGGTAATTCAGATCCGGCGCGACGATGCGCAGCAGATAGTCGGCATCGCCGACGACCGCGTGACATTCGAGCACTTCGGGCAGCAAGTCGATCTGCTGCTGAAACTGCTCGATGATCGAATCGCCGTGATGCTTCAGCTTCAGGCTCGTGAAAGCGGTGACGCCAAGCCCAAGCTTTTCGGGCCGCAGCACGACGCGATAGCCATCCACCACGCCGACCTGTTCCAGCCGTTGCAGGCGTCGCCCGATCTGCGACGGCGACAGCGGCACCTGCTCCGCCAACTGCTGATGCGTGGCGCGGCCGAAGCGCTGCAGCACGTCGAGCAGCGCGAGATCGAAGTGGTCGAGTTCAAGCATGGTGATATCCCGCATTAATCTGCCATTTAACACGCGATTATCGCATAACTATCCGCTTATACGCGAAACTTGCGCCCTTTCCGCACGTGCTCCGCTCTACACTCGCATACACCGATCTCATGCAATCCGTCTTGTTACGGCAGCCTCGCCATGTCCACCGCCAGCACCGCCAAACTCAAGGAACAGTTCGACGCCGGTCTCGAGACCCGCGCCGACTTCACGATCGATCAGCCGCTTGAGTGCTACGGCACGGTTGACCATGCGGGCTGGCGACAACTGTACGCGCGCCAAACAGCCTTGCTCGAAGGCCGTGTCTGCGATGAATTCTTCGCGGGCGTCGAGCGCATCGGCCTGCCGTCGGAGCGCGTGCCGTCCTTCGAAGACGTCAACGCGCCTGCCTACGCGGCGGGCGACCTGTTCGACGGCGACTGCGTGATTACGCGTGGCACCCGCGAGGGTTGGAACACCGGCGGCGACGTTTGAACGAAAAGCCATCGCAAACCGATCCGGCCCAGCGTGCGGCGAGCGTTGCGCAACCATGAAAAAATGACGGATTCGTCCGCCTGCCGGCGAGCGAGTTCGACGAGCGAGGTAACACCATGATTCAGAAACTGACTTCCGACGAGCGAACCCAGCAACTGGCGAAACTGAATGGCTGGCAAAGCGTGGCTGAGCGCGATGCGATTCGCCGCGCGTTCGAGTTCGCCGACTTCAACGAGGCCTTCGGCTTCATGACGCGCGTCGCGATCAAGGCGCAGGAGATGGACCACCATCCCGAGTGGTTCAACGTGTACAACAAGGTCGACATCACGCTGTCCACCCATGAAGCGAACGGCGTGACCGAACGCGACATCGCGCTTGCCGCATTCATCGACGGGATTACTATGTAATACCAATAATTACGGGCCTTTATGCGTGTTTATGCATAACTCGCCGCCTAATCAGGTGACCATGAAAGGACAATGCAGGCAATTCCTTAGGCAAACCTTCAGTTCTACAGGCTATTCTTAAGTTGAACGTAAGCTTCCCAGGCCTGCCGTGCAATCGGGTCGAAACGATCGAGTGATAGCGACTGCTGACGCTGTACAATCAGCAGCGCATACGGCTTGGAGAGCGCGCTTGCCTCCTTGCACAGAACGTGTTCGTCGCCGCTTGAAGGTGAGCGGGTGCGCCAGAAGTTGATCGCGGCTTCCAGTTCGTGAATGCTGATCTCGGACATGACTTCGTGATGGCTGGCACGGTGCTTCGATTCGGCTCGACAGCTGCTTCGTGGCGCGTCTGCCGCCGCTTCGCACGCTGGCTGTGTAGCAGGCGCCCCGGCGAACCGCTTGCCCAAACGCCTAAACCCATTGTACTTGAGCGAAATCCATGCGACTCCTTCTGATCGAAGATGACCGCCCCATCGCACGCGGCATCCAAAGCAGTCTCGAACAAGCCGGCTTCACCGTCGACATGGTCCATGACGGCATCTTTGCCGAGCAGGCCCTCACGCAAAATCGCCACGAACTCGTGATCCTCGATCTGGGTCTGCCGGGCATCGACGGCATGACGCTGCTGTCGCGTTTCCGCCAGAGCAACCGTCACACGCCGGTGATCATCCTGACCGCGCGCGACGAACTGAACGACCGCGTGCAAGGCCTGAACTCGGGCGCGGACGACTACATGCTGAAGCCGTTCGAGCCGGCCGAGCTCGAAGCGCGTATTCGCGCGGTGATGCGCCGCAGCGGTCCGCACGGTGACATGCCGCGTCCGGAAGTGTCGCTGGGCGGCGTGCGGCTGTCGGGCGTCGACCGCCGCATCTTCAACGACGACAAACCGCTCGAACTGTCGCCGCGCGAATTCGCGGTGCTCGAAATGCTGCTGCTGCGTCACGGCCGCGTCGTCAGCAAGGCGCAACTACAGGATCATCTGACACACTTCGGCGGCGACCTCGGCGATACCGCGATCGAAGTCTACGTGCACCGCGTGCGCAAGAAGCTCGAGAACTGCCGTGTCGAAATCGTCACCGTGCGTGGCTTTGGCTACCTGTTGCAGGAAATTCGCCAGGCCGCATGATCGTCGTGAAGGCCGCGCATTGCGTCGCGGCCTGACGGCGCCGGAGCGGCGCCGCGCATCGGCTGTGCCCGGGGCGCCTTGTGCCGGGCCCCGGGCCGTCTCAAGGCGCCTCGCGCCATTACTACCGCAGTTGCCACCGCAGTCACAACTTTCCCGCGCGTTCGATCATGCACCAGCCGGCCGCCAATAGTCTGCGCCGCACGCTGCTGCGGCGCCTCGCTGCTCCCCTGTCGCTGCTCGCGCTGATGAGCGGCCTGATCGCTTACTGGCTCGCATGGCAGTACACGCAGCACGTGGTCGACCGTTCGCTCGCGGACCTCGCGACCGCGATCTCCAAACAGATCCAGATTGCCGGACCGGAAGCGCCGATCACGGTGCCACCGCTCGCGCAGGCGATGTTCTCCGACCCCGTCGAGCATCTGGTCTACCGGATCAGCACCGGTGACACCGAAATCGCCGGCGATCACAATCTGCCGCTGCAAGGCACCAACGTGCGCCGCATGCATTACGCGTACGTGTTCGAGACGCAGCACGAAGGCGTGACCGTGCGGGTCGCTCAGGTGCGCGTCGATCAGCCGAGCGGTAATCCGATCGTCGTCGAAGTCGGCCAGCCCGTGCATCACCGCTTCCGCATCGCCGCCGAGTTCCTCATCGCGATCATGATGCCGTTATTGCTGCTGCTGCTAGCCGGCTGGGTGATCGTGTGGCGCGTCGTCAATCAGCAGCTCAATCCGCTGACGGCGCTCGCCGATTCGCTGAACCGGCAAACGCACACGTCGCTCGAGCCGGTCGACGAAACCTATGTGCCGGTCGAGATCCGTCCGCTGACGGGCGCGCTGAACGCGTTGCTCGATCGTCTGAAAGCCGCCCTCGATGCGCAACGTAAATTCATCGCCGATGCCGCGCATCAGCTGCGCACGCCGCTCACCGCCGTGAAGCTGCATGCGGAGCAGGCGGTCGTCGCACGCGATCCACAGCAGACGCTCGCTGCCGTGCGCGAACTGCGCGCCGCGGCCGATCGCGCCGTGCGGCTGTCGAATCAATTGCTGTCGCTCGCGCGCGCCGAGCCGGGCGAACAGGCGGCCCGCTTCGTCAATGTCGACATGGCCGCGCTCGCGTTCGACACCGGCGCCGAATGGGTGCCGCGCGCGCTACCGGTACACGTGGACCTCGGCTTCCAGCGCCTCGACGATCCGTCCAACGATGACCCGCTGATGGCGCGCGGCAACCCTGTGCTGCTCCATGAAGTGATCGCGAATCTGCTCGATAACGCGCTGAAGTATGTGCCGCCTTCGCGGGTCGACGGCGGGCGTATCACGGTCACAGTTTCGCAGACGCTGATCGACGATCTGCGCATGGCCGAGATCGTCGTCGAAGACAACGGGCCGGGCGTGCCGCGTTCGCAGCAGTCGGATCTGTTCAAGCGATTCTTCCGCGGCGACGGGCAGACCGAGGCGGGCGTCGACAGCGGCGCGGGTCTGGGCCTCGCGATCGTCCACGACATCATGGTGCTGCATCATGGCAGCGTGCATTACGAGGACGCACCGGAGGGCGGCGCACGCTTTATCGTGAGGATTCCGTTGCTGCCGCCCGGTGCGTCCGCAGGCGCTGCCACCGCCAACGATGCCAACGCACGGCGCGCCACGAAAAAACCGGCGCACTCGGCGCCGGTCGATTTGTAGAAAGTTTGCCCGGCTGCCGCGGCGGCGTTCGCCTCAGCGCTTCGATCAGCGCAGACAGCTACCGCCGCGCACCGACCCGCGGCTCATTTCTTCTTCGATTTCTTCGCCGATTTGCTCGACTTTTCCGCCTTGTCGGCGCCTTTACCCGACTTGCCGCCGCCCTTGCCCTTCTGCGGCGGTGCCAGCATCGTGCCGCGGCACTTGCGCGCGCCGCAGCGGCATTCGTATTCCTTTTTCAGCTTTTTCGTCTGACGCGCGTCGATCACGAGGCCGTAGTCGTAAAAGACTTCCTCGCCCTCCGCGATATCGCGCAGCGCATGCACGTACACGTGTCCGTCGATTTCCTCGGCTTCGCAGTTCGGCGCGCATGAATGATTGATCCAGCGCGCGCTATTGCCGTTCACCTTGCCGTCGATGACCTTGCCGTTATCCAGCGCGAAATAAAACGTGTGATTCGGTTCAGCCGGATTATGCGGATGGCGGCGCAACGCTTCTTTCCAGGTAATCCGCTCGCCCTTGTATTCGATCAGTCGCTCGCCGGCCGCGATCGGTTCGAGAGCAAACACGCCTTTGCCGTGCACACCCGAACGGCGCACGGCGATCCTGCGTGAATTCATTGAATGAATCCTTGTGAAGAACTGGGGAATCAAATCTGGCAATCGTCAGGCACGTCGTGCGCGCGGCTTTTTTCTGACGCGAATAGCAAACGCGGCGCCCTGAAAGCGCCGCGTCGACTTGCGACGCGCACCGCGCCACAACCGGCATCCTACACGTTGTCCACGGCTTCCTTCAACCGTCAGCCGATGCGTTTGTTCAACGTGCGACGGGCGTCACCGTTGACCAAACGAAATGTCGCCGAACAGCGCTTTCTGCTCACGCGGTTGTGAACGCCAGTACTGCGGCGGCGCTTCGACGGTCGCACCGAGGTTAGCGGCGGCGTGCCACGGCCAGCGCGGGTTATAGAGCAGCGCGCGAGCCAGCGCGATCAGATCGGCATCGCCCGTTTCGATCAGCTGCTCGGCGTGCAGCGGATCAGTGATGAGTCCGACGCCGATCGTCGTCAGACCGGTTGCGTGCTTGACCGCCTTCGCGAACGGAATCTGATAGCCTGGCTCGAGCGGAATTTGCTGCAGCGGCGAGACACCGCCCGACGACACGTCGATCCAGTCGCAGCCGCGCTTTTCCAGCTCGTGTGCAAACGCGATCGTGTCTTCGAGCGTCCAGCCGCCTTCGACCCAGTCCGTCGCCGACACGCGCACGCCGACCGGTTTGTCGGCAGGAAATGCGGCACGCACGATGTCGAAGATTTCGAGCGGAAAACGCATGCGGTTTTCGACCGAGCCGCCGTAGTCGTCGGTGCGCTGATTGGCGATCGGCGACAGGAACTGATGCAGCAGATAGCCATGGGCGGCATGCACTTCGAGCGCATCGATGCAAAGACGCGCGGCACGCCGCGCGGACGCGGCGAACGCCTCGCGAATCCGGTTCAGGCCGACGACATCGAGCGCGAGCGGCGGCTCCTCGCCCGGCTTGTGCGGCAGCGCCGATGGCGCATGCGGCAGCCACCCGCCTTGCGACACCGCAATCAGCTGGCCGCCTTCCCACGGCACGTGGCTCGATGCCTTGCGGCCCGCGTGCGCCAGTTGCATCGTCACGTTGACGTGCGAATGCTTGCGGATCGCGGCCAGCACCGGCACGAGCGCCTCTTCGGTCGCGTCGTCCCACAAGCCGAGATCGCCGGGGGTGATGCGCCCGTCCGGCTCGACGGCGGTTGCTTCGATGCACAGCATGCCCGCGCCGGACAGCGCGAGACCGCCGAGGTGAATCATGTGCCAGGCGGTCGCTTCGCCGCGTTCGGCGGAGTACTGGCACATTGGGGAGACGACGATCCGATTGGGAAGCGTCACGCTACGCAGCGTGAGCGGAGAGAAAAGCGCGCTCATGGATTACGCCCAGTGAAAGCCCGAGAGCGATCGAGGATAGCACCGCACGCGGTTTACTGCATGAACGTGGCACCTGGCTGGACGCTTACGTCGCTATTCGGCTGGCCATTCAGGCTTGCGTCTCGACGTGATCGAGCCATTCGCCGAACATGCGGCACGCGGCGGCTTCGAGCACGGGACCGTATCGGCCGGTGTCGGCGCGCAACTGACGCGCGTCGATGCCGTGGCCCGAGAGTTCGTTCGCATTCCCTATCAGCCAAGGTTCGAACCGATCGGTGCGGATCTCGGGATGACACTGCAAGCCCAGTACGTGATCGCCCCATGCGAAGGCCTGATTCTCGCAAGCCGGAGTCGATGCCAGACGGGTGGCGTTGGCCGGCAGATCGAAGGTGTCGCCGTGCCAATGCAGCATCGAGGTATGAGCGCCATCGAGATGACGCAGCGGCGAGGCGCGGCCGGCATCGGTCAGCGTGAGCGGCGTCCAGCCGAGTTCGGCCTGAGCCGCGGGGTGGACGCGCGCACCGAGCGCCCGCGCGATCAGTTGTGCGCCAAGGCAGATACCGAGTGTCGGCAGACCGGCCGCGATGCGTTTTTCGATCAACGACAGCAGCGGCGCGAGCGTGGGGTACAGCGCGTCGTCGGTAGCGCTGATGGGGCCGCCCAGCACGACCATCAGCGACGCGGCAACCGGATTGGGCGCCTCGATACGGGCAACGCCCACATCGAGATAACGGACCGGACGCCCGCGCTCGCCGAGCACGAGCTCGAGACTGCCCAGATCCTCGAAGTGCACATGGCGGATGGCGAGTACTTCCCGATTCATCGGCCTGCCCTATCTTCAGGTTGACTAACGACCTGCCGCCAACGACTTTATCCTTGCACGGCACCAGCCGGCAAGGAGGCGGCGCATACCGCCCGCCGTCGCCGGCCAGGCCATGTTAGCGGATTGCCCAGGAAGACGCCGGTTATTGGGCGAAGATCTTCCAGGTCTTCTTCTGGGTAGCGACGTCCGCCGTTTCATGCACGGAGCAGTCGAGACGCACATCGGTGTCCAACATGTTCAGGTCGAGCAGCGCGCAGTGATGCGGCGTCTTCTTCGGATTCTTGCTCGGCTGGAAATGCGTGCAGCTCAGGCACATACGATGCGGCGGAATCGTGTTTTGCGCTTCGAGCTGATAGATGGTCTTGAGCAGCGTGCGATAGAACACGGACTGCTCGTCCTCGCGCAGCGTACCGACCGCCTTCGAGAGGAAGTCCGGCCATTGCGCGGCGCGTTTGGCAGCGGTGCGGCCACGCGAGGTCAGACGTACCGCGAGCGCGCGACCGTCGTCGAGTGCGCGACGCTTTTCGACGAGGCCCTTGGTCTCGAGCGTGCTGACCGCATCGCTGGTGGTCGCGGCAGTCAGCGCCGTTTCACGCGCGATTTCGCCGAGACGCATCGGCCCCTTACGTTGCATCAACAGCACGAGGATCTCGCCCTGGGTCGGCGTAAGGCCCGCGCCTTCCGCCCATTCCCAAGCCTGGCTTCGCATCGCCGTGCTCAATCGCAAGAGGCTGTGGGTCACTCGCCCGGCTGCCTGTTCTCCGTATACGCCTTCGCTCATAATCTTCGATTCGTTTATTTACCGCTTTGGTGCAATGCCGGCGGCTGCCTGCCGGAGTACACCCGTTGCGTGTGTGGGGTAGCTTCGTCCAACCGCGGATGAAACCGTTTGTACTATCTCAAAAATACACCGTCCTGGAAGCCGAAGGCGGCGAAAAACGACATTCTATGCGACAGCGGCTAATCGTACAGCTAACTTATCCAACGCGAGCTGTGGATAAGCAGGGGAAAACGCTTGGACAGCCTGTGTACCGTTTTGCAACAAGCACTTGCAGCGTGTTGAACGTTTCCTCGGTTGCGCTTGCCAGGCGTGGCCGGAGCCCGTTTTACGAGCCCAGTTATCATTTCCCCAGCGCATTGACTTTGCAGGAAATTATTCAGTTGTCCACAGCCTTTGGCAATGCCTGCTTACGACTACTACGCTGGTATACGTAAACTTTCGAAAAACCTGAAGGGTTGCGCGCGCGAAAAACCATAAAAATTTTCTTACGAAAAAAAACCCGCACGCGGCGGGTTTCGTCGGAACGTCGCGTAGCTGGCGCACGCAAACGGTTTCATGAAGTCTTCGCGACTAGGCGCGCCATTGCAGACACTGCTGGCGTACCGCCTCGTGCAAGGACTTTTCCTGCGCAAACACACTGCGCAGCCATGTCGCGTCGTTGACCTGACCGCGCGCGATCGCGCCGACTTCGGCCAACGCATTCACCGAGCCGAGCGCTTCCGCATGCGGTCCGATCTGTTCGAGCGTTTCCAGAATATCTTCGGAAATCGTCTTGCGTTCACCGGTTTGCGGATTGATGCAGGTGCCACCGAGTCCGAAGCGGCAGGCTTCGAAACGGTTGAACGTGTAGACCAGATAGTCGTCTTCCTGCGGCACGATCGGCTTATCGAGCAACAAATGACGCGCGAGCGTCTGGATGTAGCAGGCGATCGCCGCGGCGCGATCCACCGAAAACGGCGTATCCATCACGCGGACCTCAATCGTGCCGAAGCCCGGCTTCGGACGGATATCCCAGTAGAAATCCTTCATGCTGTTGACCACGCCCGTGTGGACCATCTTCGAGAAATACTCCTCGAAGCTGTCCCACGTCAGCACGAACGGCGCGCGGCCCGACAGCGGAAACGCGAACACGGAATTCAGACGTGCCGAATGAAATCCGGTATCGACGCCCTGTACGAAAGGCGACGACGCGGACAACGCAATGAAATGCGGGATGAAGCGCGACATCGAATGCAGCAGATACAGCGCGCTGTTCGGATTCGGGCAACCGATGTGCACGTGCTGGCCGAACACGGTGAACTGCTTCGCGAGATAGCCGTATAGCTCGGAAATATACTGAAAGCGCGGCGTATCGACGATCTGCCGCTCGCTCCATTGCTGGAAAGCATGGGTGCCGCCACCGCACAGACCGACGTTCAGATGATCGGCCGCGGACACCAGCGTGTCGCGAATCTTGCGCAGATCGGTGACCGCCTGTTCGTGCGACGTGCAGATGCCGGTCGACAGCTCGATCATGCTTTCGGTGATTTCCGGCGTGATATTGCCGGGGATTTTTTCGTCCTTGATGAGGCGCAGCAGATCCGTGCCGGCTTTGGTCAGATCATAGTCATGCGTATTGACGATCTGCATTTCGAGCTCGATACCGAACGTGAACGGTTTCGAGTCGATGAAGGGTTCGAGTGACATGGCGTCCCCTGAGTCAGGTCGTTTGAGGCGAAGGAATTGAAAGACGGGTTCGTGAAACGCGCATGGCAGCCCATGCGTGTTTCACGCTTACCCCTCGCGCCGCTCGGCGACGAGCGCGAGGCTGCGATAGACGAGCCACGGCCCGAGAATCTGCAGCACGAAAATCGAACACATAGCGATTGCGCGCAGCTGCGGATCGAAGTTCGGATACAGGTTGTACGTGTCGTCGACGAGCAGATACGCGAGCGCCGACATCGGTGACAAGGACAGGCCGAGCGCGATGCCCTGCTTCAAGTTCAGGCCGCTCGGCTTCGCGAACGCCAGCACGCCGACCAGCTTCGCGACGAGGCGAGCAACGATCAGACCCAGCGCGGCGACTCCGCCCAACGCGATGTGCTTCCATTCGAACGACGTCAGCGTCAGCACGAACAGGATCACCGTCAGCAGCCAGCCCGCGGTGCCGAAATGCTCTGGCCACAACTGCGGACGCACTTCGTGATTCTTCACGATGATGCCCGCGGCGAGCAGCGCGAGAATCGTCGACAGCTTGAACAGATGCGCGATCGCGATCGCGAGCAGCACGAGACCGAACAGCGCCACGAACGAATGCTCGTCCTGCATGTTCAGGCGCCGATAGAAGAACGTGCAGGTGCGCGCGAGCAGATACGCGAGCACGAGCGAGCCGACCAGCAGGTACAACGGCTGCAGGATGGTCGCGAACACGTTGCCGTAAACCTCCTGATGCAGCCAGCTCGACACGAGCTTTTCGATCACGACCGCGTACATGCTGTTCAGCGCGGTCAAGGTCAGAAGACGCTGCGTGACCTGGCCTTCCGCGCGTAGTTCGGTTTTGAGCTGGATCACCATCGCGGGCGATGTCGCCATCGCGATCGCGGCGAGTACGGTCGCGACCATCAGCGGCACGTGCAGAAACAGCAACACGGGCAGCACCAGCACGAAAGTCAGCGTGGCTTCGGCGACGCTCGACAGAATCAGCCACGGATTACGGCGGATCCAGCGCAGATCGAGCCGGCTGCCGAGTTCGAACAGCAACAGGCCGAGCGCGACGTCGAGCAGCGGCCGCGCGGCGCTCGCGGAATCTGCATCGATCACGCCAAAGCCTGCCGCGCCGGCCACGAGTCCGATCACCGCATAGCCGGAAATGCGCGGTAAACGCCACGCGCGATAGCAAAGCTCGCCGCACAGACCGGCGGCAAGCAATGCAAGACCCGCCCAGAAAATGGCGTCGGGCGAAAGCGGCCACGCTGGCAAAAACGAAAACGCCGAATTCATCGTAATGGGTTCTCCTTGGCAGCAACGGCAGACGACACGAACCGGCGCACACGCACGCCGTCACGAGCGCACGGGGAGCGCACGTTGTCGCAAGCGCTTCGCGAAATCAGCGTTGCGAGGTTTCAATGATCGGATGATCGGAATGCGCCACGGCCGCGAAGAACCGCACGGAGTCGGGCACATACACGGGATGCGGCAGTAGCAACAGGGATGCTGAAGGAACGCCGTCGACCTTGAATCAGATTCTGTTTGACCGGCACCGTTCCATTGCTGCGCGTGCCGTCAGTTGCTGTGGCACGACGCGGAAAAACGGGGATTGTGCCATAGCTTTTTCCGGGTTAACCGAAAAGACGTTAACTCGCAGGCAAAACGGTAAAAAAGAACGTTATTTTCCCAGTGAACGGAAAAAGCGACCTTTTTTCGAGGTATCGCATCAGTTTCGACCACGTCGCAAACGGCGAATCCGCTCCGGGGCGTTGCCGCTGCTTCGGTGATTTCGATGCGCGGTTTTGTCGTTAACGCAGCGCGTCGAGCGATCCGTTTTACGCGAACTCGAACGAAATTCAGCTAGCCCGATCGGCGGGGCGTTAGCCCCCGTCTTTGCTGTTTACTGGTTTACCGTATGTATACGTAGTAACAGTTAACAAGCTGCCTCGGTTTCTGTGGATAACCTATGTTTACCGAAACAAATCATCGAGTTCCCGGCCGCATAACCGGATGCACAGCATGTGCGGCGGCTGCCGGTATACGCGAGCAACTTTTCGCACTTTTTCGCGATGTCCCAGTTACCCCGTTTACGTCCACAACGGTTCCACACGACTTGCGCCGGTTAACCGCGCGGTTATCCACAGGTGGTAGTGGATAAGCCGGAACCTGGTTTACCGGGCGGGCGGAGTTAATGTGCCGGGCGCAGAGATAACTTCGCAATGGTCGAAGCCGGTTAACCGATCGTTCCCTGTCGCAAGGACCGCAGCAGAAAACGCCCAGGGTCGATGTCTTCCGCGAGATCGCGTTCGAGCGGCCACGGCTCGCCTTCGATCTGCGAGGCGATCAGTTCAGCGCCGAGCGCGGCCCACACCAGCCCGCGAGAACCATAAGCGAATGCGCCGTACAGACCGTCGAGGCGCGGCAGATCGAGCGGCCATGCGCCGCGCAGGCGGGCAGCATCGCGGGCGGCAGCGGCTTCGTCGGCGAACTGGCCGATCATCGGCATGCGATCCGAGCTCACGCAGCGAAACGCAACGCGTCCGGCGAGCGAGGTCAGCGGCGCGGCATCGAGTGCGCTTGCGAACGACGGCAACATCTGAGCGACGCGCTCGATATTCTCGCGATGACCGTCCGCGCGCAGCGACGTGTCGGGCTCGTCGAGTTCATAGGTCGCGCCTGTCAGCGTGACATCGTTCGCGAGCGGCACGGCGTAGCCCTCGCCGATCACCGGCAGCGCAAGCGGCGCGACGGTACCCGCCGGCAGCAAGCTCAACTGACCACGAATGCTGCGGGTCGGCGCATGACGCAAGCCAGCGATGCGCGCAGCTTCATGCGCACCAGCGACGATCACGACCGGCGCTCGCGCGACTACCTTTCCCGCGATATCGAAGACGGTCCACTGATCGCCGGAACGTTCGAGCCGCGCGACGTCGACACCGAAGCGTCGTTCGAGCAAGCCGCCTGCCGATGCGAATTGCGCCGCGCACAGCGAAGCCGGATCGATCCAGCCGCCGCGCGGAAAGAACCAGCCGCCACGCGCGAGCGGCACGCCGGCGAGTCGCTCGGCATCGGACGCGCACACCGGCGTCACGTAGTCGGACGGATAGCGGAACGCGCCGATGGCCTCGCCGATTGCGCGCGCCTCGTCGTCGTCCGCGGCGATCTGCAGCAGACCGCGATCGCCGCGCGCGAGCCGATGCCCTGCACTTTCGAGCGCGGCCCAACGATTGAGCGCGTACAGAAAGCCCGCCCGCGTGACGCGCGACGCGACGCTGTCGTCGCGCGAAATCATTGGGTGGAATACGCCGGCTGGATTGCCAGACGCATCTTGTGCAACCGACGCATGCCGCTCGAGCGAAGTCACGCGCCAGCCGCGCGCCGCAAGCCGCTCGATCACCGCGCAGCCGGCCAGTCCCGCACCGATCACGACCGCGTGTCGTTCGTCGTGCCAGAACGGCGCGGGCGGCTCATAACGGCGCACACGCCAGCGCGGCGCGAAGCGACCGACCAGCATCGCGCGTTTCCAGCCGAAGCCGTCGACCTTGCGATACTCGAAGCCGCATTGCGTCAATGCGCGTTTGACGTCGCCCGCGCTGCTATAGGTGGAGAAGGTCGCGTCATCGCCCGCGGCGCGCGCGAGCGCCTTGAAGATCGCCGGGCTCCACAGCTCTGGATTTTTCGCGGGCGCAAAGCCATCCAGATAGAACGCATCGGCACGCAGCCGCAATGTGGGCAGGCTGTCGAGCGCATCGGCGAAGATCAACGTCAGCACGACGCGGCCGCCTTCGAATTCGAGCCGGTGCGTGCCGGGCACGAGCATCGGCCAAGCGTTCGCGAGCGTGTCCGCGAGCCCGGCGATCAGCGGATCGGAGATCGTCGTTGCGTGAACGCGGCGCAGATCGGCGGCGCTAAACGGATGCTTTTCGGTCGACACGAAATGCAGCCGCTCGCAGCGAGCCGGATCGGCGCGCCATGCGGCCCACGTGACGAGAAAGTTGATGCCGATGCCGAAGCCGGTTTCGAGCACGGTGAACGTACGGCGGCTCTGCCATCTTTCGGGCAATTCGTTGCCGCGCAGAAAGACGTAGTGAGCCTGCTCGAGCGCGCCGACGGCGCTGTGATAGATGTCGTCGTAGCGTGGTGAAAAGGGGCTGCCGTTGTCGCGGAAAGCGAGGACGGCGGGGATCAGCGGATCGGTCATGCGCGACGGGAAAACACGCTCAAAAGGTCGCTCGAAAGAGCGGGTTCGATGGTTCGAGCCGGCGCGCGCTGCGCGCGAGTCGCCGTAAAAGACCCATCAGGACGCATTTAGACGCTTTGCTGCGTTGGCAAAAACCAACGCTAACCCCCGCCAGGACTGGGTTTCAGCCCTCGTTTAGGGGGTGCTGAGGGGCAAAATTTCGATTTCCTTGCAAGAACGGCCCGAAAACCGTGCAATTCCTCGAAACCCTTATCCTGATTGGGTTTGCGCTGCGCTATCATAGCAAGCGCCGCGAAGGGAGCGGCAGCACGGCCGCCGAACAGGGTTTTGTCCGGCGCGGGAGATCGTCAGGATCAGGGCCGCAGCTGCTCGACGGCGCGGTGCGCGCACGTATAATCGGCGCGGTCGCGCTGTTCGTATCAACCTAACTCAGAAAGGAACCTTAATGAACAAACAGGAACTGATCGACGCTGTCGCAGGACAGACGGGCGCCAGCAAGGCTCAAACCGGTGAAACGCTGGACACGTTGCTTGAAGTGATCAAGAAGTCTGTGTCGAAGGGTGAGGCGGTCCAGTTGATTGGCTTCGGTAGCTTTGGTTCGGGCAAGCGCGCAGCGCGTACGGGTCGTAATCCGAAGACCGGCGAAACTATCAAGATCCCGGCTGCCAAGACCGTCAAATTCACGGCAGGCAAGGCGTTCAAGGACTCGGTCAACAAGCGCTAGGCAGATTCCTGCCGGGCAGTTGACACCCGCGAGAAAAACCCGCCAGTGGCGGGTTTTTTTTCGTCCATGCATATGGTTCAAGCGCGGGACGTGCTTCGTTCAGTCATGACGATGCGCGTTCGCGCCGTGGTCATGTCCGCCATGTTCTCAGTCGTCGCCGTGCCCGTGATGATGACGGCCGCGATCATCATCATGATCGTGGTCGTCGAACTCCCACGCCGGGAACGGATCAGGGAACTGCTGCCAGGCTTGCGGCCCGAGCGCGTATTCGTCGTCGGTGAGCAGACAGGCGTCGAACTTCGCGCGCCAGATGGCAGGGTCGATATCCACGCCGATCAGCACGAACTCCTGACGACGATCGCCGATGCTGGTATCGTCCGGCGCGCCGTACCAGTCGGCGGCGATTTCGGCGGCCAGCTCGTCGTCGCCTGCCGGCCATTCGCTGCGATCCTGCGCGGCCCACCACATGCCCGCCGGACCGTGCCGGCAAGCGCCACCGGCCTGCGATAGCGAACCGCCGATATCGTTGCGCGTCGCGAGCCAGAAGAATCCCTTGCTACGCAGTACGCCCTTCCACTCCCGATGCAGCAGCTCCCACAGCCGCTGCGGATGAAACGGCCGGCGTGCGCGATAGACGAAATGGCCGACGCCGTATTCGTCGGCTTCGCTGCGATGCATGTGGCCGTGTTGACCGCCGTGCTCGTGCTCGAGTGCCGCGAGCCAGCCCGGCGCATTCGACGCTTCGTCGAAATCGAAGCGTCCGGTGTTCACGATCTGCTCGAGCGGCACGTCGGCGAAGCGGCTCACGAGCTGCACCGCGCGCGGGTTCAGGCGTGCGAGGATGCGCTGCAAACGCGCGAGCTCGTCGGCGCTGACGAGATCGATCTTGTTCACGACGAGCACGTCACAAAACTCGATCTGCTCGATCAGCAATTCGACGATCGTACGGTCGTCGTCTTCGTCGACCGTGATGCCGCGTTCGGCGAGCGCGTCGACCGACGCGTAATCGCGCAGGAAGTTGAACGCATCGACGATCGTGACCATCGTATCGAGCCGCGCGACGTCGCCGAGCGACGCGCCTTCGTGGCCCTCGAATGTAATGGTTTCGGCACTCGACATCGGCTCGGCGATGCCGCTCGATTCGATCACGAGCGCGTCGAAGCGATTTTCGCCGGCGAGGCGATGGATTTCGTTTTGCAGCTCGTCGCGCAGCGTGCAGCAGATACAGCCGTTCTCGAGTTCAACGACCTGCTCGTCGACGCTCGACAGGTCGGCCGCCTGGCGCACGAGCGTCGGGTCGATATTGACCGCGGCGAGATCGTCGACGATCGCGGCGACGCGCAAACCGGCGCGATTCGCGAGGATGTGATTCAGGAGCGTGGTCTTGCCGGCGCCCAGAAAACCGGAGAGCACGGTGATGGGCAATAGCGGCTGGTTCATCGCGGTACGGAATACGGGAGGATTGAAAGGCGTGCCGGGGGCGGGGCCAAATGGTCGGCGTCGCTGCGACGGCGCGACAGCAGCATGAAGCCGCATTGTGCATTAAAACGGGCGTGGCCTGCGCGAGCGACAGCGCTGGAGAAGCCTACCGCGCGGGCATCAACTTCCAGCTGCGCAGAATCGCGGCGATCTGTTGCGCGTATTTGTCCCGCAACGTCGGCGTCTCAGAGTGGTATGCTCCGACCGCCTGCCAGGTATTGCCGTACTTGTTCATCTGGCGGCGCAGATGCCACGCCGCGATATAAACGTTCTTGCACGGCTCCATCAGCGTGCCCTGCGAGATCCCGTACTGGGCGAGCACCGGCAGATGCACCGAATTGATCTGCATCACACCGTAGTCGGTCGAGCCGTTCGCGTTCTTGTGCTGCGCATCCGGCCGGTTGTGCGACTCCTGCCACGCGATAGCCCGTAAAATCAATGGGTTGACCTTCTGATACTTCGCCGCTTCGTCGAAGCAGTCGGCGCGCGCGGAGCCGGCTGCGACGAGCAGCGCGAGCGTGGCGGCGACGGTGACGAGCGGACTTTTCATCGGTCAACAGGACTGGATAAACCCGAGGTAAGAATCGGTAAGGCAGTTTGCCGGCTGCATTTCGGCCGCAACGGCAAGCTGGCCGGGCATTTGTCGAGCATCGGGGAAAACCCGCGTCAGCAAACGCATAGCAGTGAGTCGAACGGCTCGTATCATACCGGCAGTCCGACCTTCGTCAAGTTGGCTAACCGACATAAGACCGTACAAAGCCGGGTAATGGCGTCTGTGTACGGTGCCGGTCAGCTTTCAATTTAATAACAACCCTGCGATCCCCTAAGGATTCGCATGAGGCCCCTTGTTTTGTTTCAAATCCGACATGAAAAGCTGTTACTGTTCGTTTTTTTCGGACGTCGGGACGCTGGAGCTCGAAGCGAAACTCGCTTTTGGGGCCGGCTCACAGACCGACCGGGCGGTAGCTTGCTGCCAGGTCCGCATCGCATGACCGCCGGTGGCAGAGGCTGCCGGCATCGATATCACATTCCATGAGAAGAAATTGTATGGCTTTGCGTCGCGTGGCAACGGCGCTGCTGGTGGCTGGACTGATCACCGCGCAGACAGCACAGGCAGAGGTGACACTCAACTTCGTCAACGCCGACATCGACCAGGTCGCCAAGGCGATCGGCGCGGCGACCGGCAAGACGATCATCGTCGATCCGCGGGTGAAGGGGCAACTGAACCTCGTGTCCGAAAACGCGGTACCCGAGGATCAGGCGCTCAAAACCCTGCAGTCCGCGCTGCGCATGCAGGGCTTCGCGCTCGTGCAGGATCACGGCGTGCTGAAAGTGGTGCCCGAGGCCGACGCCAAGCTGCAAGGCGTGCCGACCTACGTCGGCAACGCGCCGACGGCGCGCGGCGACCAGGTCGTCACGCAGGTCTTCACGCTGAGGAACGAATCGGCCAACAACCTGCTGCCGGTACTGCGTCCGCTGATTTCGCCGAACAACACCGTCGCGGCCTACCCCGCCAACAATACGATCGTCGTCACCGACTACGCCGACAACGTGCGGCGCATCGCGCAGATCATCGCGGGCATCGATAACGCGGCAGGCCAGTCGGTGGCGGTCGTGCCGCTGAAGAATGCGAATGCGATCGACATCGCGCAGCAGATGAACAAGATGCTCGATCCGGGCGCGATAGGCAGTACGGACGCGACGCTGAAGGTGTCGATCGCGTCGGATCCGCGCACCAACTCGCTACTGATGCGCGCGTCGAACACCGCACGTCTCGCGGCGGCAAAGGAGCTCGCGAAACAGCTCGACGTGCCGACCACGATGCCGGGCAACATTCACGTCGTGCCGCTGCGCAACGCGGATGCGACGAAGCTCGCGCGCACGCTGCGCAGCATGCTCGGCAAGGGCGGCGGCGAAGGCTCGTCGGGCGGCTCGAACGAGGCGAACTCGTTCAACCAGAACAGCAGTGGTGGTGGCGGCGGCGGTCTGTCGAACGCCAGCAATTCGACGGGCACGTCGGGCACGCCACCGTTGCCGTCAGGCGGCCTCGGCGGCAGCTCGATGAACTCGCCGATGGGCGGCGGCGCCTCGGGCTCGAATAGTAATAGTGGCGGCTTTCTCGGCGGAGAAAAGGAGAAGAGCGAAGACCAGGGCGGCGGCATGATCACGGCCGATCCCGCAACCAACTCGCTGATCATCACGGCGCCCGAAGCGACGTACCGCAACTTGCGCGCGGTGATCGACCAGCTCGATGCACGTCGCGCGCAGGTGTATATCGAGGCGCTGATCGTCGAGCTGAACTCGAATACGAGCGGCAACCTCGGGATTCAGTGGCAGGTCGCGAACGGTAACCTGTTTGCCGGTACCAACCTGTCGACGGGCTCGGGCAACAGCATCATCAACCTGACGGCAGCCGCGGCCGCTGCCGGCTCGACCGGCGGTCTCGCTACGGCGCTGGGCGCCCAGAACTTGCAACAGGGCCTGAACGTCGGCTGGATCCACAACATTTTCGGCGTGCAGGGTCTCGGCGCGCTGCTGCAGGCGCTGTCGCAGACTGCCGACGCGAACGTGCTGTCCACGCCGAACCTGATCACGCTCGATAACGAAGAAGCGAAGATTATCGTCGGTACCAACGTGCCGATCCAGACCGGTTCGTACTCGAACCTGACGAGCGGCACGACGAGCGCGGCGTTCAACACGTTCGACCGTGTCGACGTCGGTCTGACGCTGCACGTGAAGCCGCAGATTACCGACGGCGGCATCCTGAAGCTGCAGCTCTACACGGAAGATTCGGCGATCGTGAACGGTACGAACAACGCGGCGACGAACCCGGCGGGCCCGGAATTCACGAAGCGTTCGATCCAGTCGACCGTGCTGTGCGATAACGGCGAGATCATCGTGCTCGGCGGCCTGATGCAGGACAACTACCAGGTCAGCAACAGCAAGGTGCCGCTGCTCGGCGACATTCCGTGGCTGGGCCAGCTGTTCCGCTCCGAGCAAAAGACGCGCGACAAGACTAACCTGATGGTATTCCTGCGCCCGGTCATTCTCGCCGATCGCGACACCACCCAGGCCGTCACGGCGAACCGCTACGACTACATCCAGGGCGTGCAGGGTGCGTACCGTTCGGACAACAACATCATGAGGGATCGCGACGATCCGATCGTGCCGCCGATGCCGCTCGGCCCGAGCCAGGGCGGTGTGCCGGCGCTGAACCTGTTCGATCTGAACCAGATGCGCCGCCAGCAGATGATGCCGCAGCAGGCACCGCAACAGGTGCCTCAACAGGTACCGCCGCAGGCCGTGCCGCAAGCCAACGCGCAGCCCACGACGCAACCCGTGCCGCAACCCGTGCCGCAACCGGCGGTCGTCGATCCGGCCAGCGGAGTGGTGCCGAGTACGGTATCGCCGGGAGCGCGTCCGTGACGCAGACGCCCGCGCAAACCGCGCCATCGCAAGGTCTGTTGAACGGCGCCGCCGCCGGCGAGCGCGCGGCGCCCTCGCCGCTCGCCGCCCGGCTCGTGCCGTACGGTTTCGCGCGCAGCGGCCAGATCCTGGTCGCGCATCAGTATGCCGATAGCCTCGAAGTCTGGATCAGCGAGCGCACGAGCGAAGCCGCGCTTGCCGAAATCGCGCGCAACTACGGCACGGTATCGGTGGTGCGCGTGCCCGCCGACGATCTCGCGCAGGCGATCAACCAGGCCTATGCGCGCCAGGACGGCAGCGCCGCGCAGGTGGTCGGTGAAGTGGAAGGCGAAGTCGATCTGTCGCGTCTGATGCAGGACATTCCCGAGGTCGAGGATCTGCTCGAATCGGAAGACGACGCGCCGATCATCCGCATGATCAACGCGCTGCTCACGCAAGCGGCGCGCGAACAAGCATCGGATATTCATATCGAGCCGTTCGAGAATGCGTCCGTGGTGCGCTTTCGTGTCGACGGCACGCTGCGCGACGTGGTGCGGCCGAAAAAAGCGCTGCACGGCGCGCTGATCTCGCGGATCAAGATCATGGCGCAGCTCGACATCGCGGAGAAACGTCTGCCGCAGGACGGCCGCATTACGCTGCGCGTCGGCGGTCGTCCGGTCGACGTGCGCGTATCGACGCTGCCCACCGGCCACGGCGAGCGCGCGGTGCTGCGGCTGCTCGAAAAAGACGCGGCGCGACTGAATCTCGAAGCGCTGGGCATGGCATCCGACACGCTCGGCAAGTTCGACAAGCTGATCGGCAAGCCGCACGGCATCGTGCTCGTGACGGGCCCGACCGGCTCCGGCAAGACCACGACGCTGTATGCGTCGATGTCGCGACTGGAGACGGCGACCACCAACATCATGACGGTGGAAGACCCGATCGAATACGACCTGTCCGGCATCGGCCAGACCCAGGTCAACGAGCGGATCGGCATGAGCTTCGCGCGCGCGTTGCGCTCGATTCTGCGTCAGGATCCGGACATCATCATGATCGGTGAAATCCGCGACCTCGAAACCGCGCAGATCGCGGTGCAGGCGTCGCTGACCGGCCACCTGGTGCTCGCGACGCTGCACACGAACGACGCGGCATCCGCGGTCACGCGTCTGACCGACATGGGCGTCGAGCCGTATCTGCTCGCCTCGTCGCTGCTCGGCGTGCTCGCGCAGCGGCTCGTACGGCGGCTGTGCCCGGTGTGCCGCGAAGAGCGCACCGAAGAGGACGGCAGCAAGCGCTGGCATCCGGTCGGCTGCGACCGTTGTGGCCAATCCGGTTACGCGGGACGGCGCGGCGTCTACGAGCTGCTGCTGATCGATGAGACGATCCGTGCGCTGATCCACCGCAACGCGGCGGACGCCGAAATTCTCGAAGCGGGCCGCGCGCACGGCATGCGCACGCTGCGCGAGGATTCGGAGCGCTGGCTCGCATCGGGACTGACGTCGCTCGAAGAAGTGATTCGCGTGACGGGCGGAGCATAAGCGCATGCCGGCATTCCGTTTCGAAGCTATCGACGCGGCGGGCAAGGCACAAAAAGGCGTGCTCGACGCCGACAGTGCACGCGGCGCGCGCACCAACCTGCGCTCGCAGGGACTCACTCCGCTCGTCGTCGAACCGGCGGCGTCGCGCACCCGCGGCGAGCGCAATCAGCGGCTTGCGCTCGGGCGTCGTCTGTCGCAGCGCGAGCAGGCCATTCTGACGCGGCAGCTCGCGAGTCTGCTGATCGCGGGTCTGCCGCTCGACGAAGCGCTCGCGGTGCTCACCGAGCAGTCGGAGCGCGACTACATCCGCGAGCTGATGGCGGCGATTCGCGCCGAAGTGCTCGGCGGTCATTCGCTCGCGAATGCGCTGCAGCAGCATCCGAAGGACTTCCCCGAGATCTACCGGGCGCTCGTCGCGGCCGGCGAACATACGGGCAAGCTCGGCCTGGTGCTGTCGCGGCTCGCCGACTACATCGAGCAGCGCAATGCACTGAAGCAGAAGATCGTGCTGGCGTTCACGTATCCGACGATCGTCACGATCATCGCGTTCGGCATCGTCACGTTCCTGCTCAGCTACGTGGTGCCGCAGGTCGTCAACGTGTTCGCGAGCACCAAGCAGCAACTGCCGTTTCTGACGATCGTGATGATGGCGCTGTCCGGCTTCGTGCGGCACTGGTGGTGGGCGATGCTGATCGGCGCGATCGTGGTCGTCTATCTGGTGCGCGCGACCCTCAGGCAACCGGGCCCACGGCTCGCCTTCGACCGCTGGCTGCTGACCGCGCCGCTGATCGGCAAGCTCGTGCGCGGCTATAACACGGTCCGCTTCGCCAGCACGCTCGGCATTCTGACCGCGGCGGGCGTGCCGATTCTGCGCGCGCTGCAAGCCGCGGCCGAAACGCTCAGCAACAATGCGATGCGCGAGAACATCGACGACGCGATCGTGCGAGTGCGCGAAGGTACGTCGCTGTCGCGCGCGCTCGGCAACACGAAGACGTTTCCGCCGGTGCTCGTGCACCTGATCCGCTCGGGCGAAGCGACCGGCGACGTGACGACGATGCTCGATCGCGCGGCCGATGGCGAAGCGGGCGAGCTGGAGCGTCGCACGATGTTCCTGACGAGCCTGCTGGAGCCGCTGCTGATCCTGGCGATGGGGGGCGTGGTGCTGGTGATCGTGCTCGCGGTGATGCTGCCGATCATCGAACTGAACAACCTCGTGCAGTAGTAGTCGTCGTAGCGCGAGGAAGGAAGAGAAAGGATTTGCGCGGCATGCGGTATCAGCCGCGCAACCGCTTCGGGTTTCAGCGCACGTAAATGGTGGGACCGCTGGAGTAGGCGGGGAGGAAGATTTCCGAGTGGGCGCCATTGCGGTCGATGATGATCGAGCGGGCGCGGACTTCGGAGAGCCTGGTGCCTTGCATCAGCGTGCTGCCGAGCGACACCGCGCGCGGCGGCTCGCCACCGACGCTGACGATCGCCGCGGCGCCTTTGCTCAACGCGAGGATGCCGAAGAGATGGATGTCCTGATTGACGTTGCGCGTGAGCTGTCCGCCGAACAGCGTCGCGGCCTGATCGGTCGAGACCTGCGCATGCGCCGCCGCAGCCGGCAACGGCGCGCCGGACAACGTGATGAGCGTGATGACCCAGTAGGTCAGCGTCGCGCAGAAAGCGGCGAACAGCGCGAGCGACAGGAGGCGAATTTGGATGGCGTTCATGCGCACATTGTACGGACTATTGTGAAAATTGCGGTGGGTTGAAGCCCTTCAACTGCATGACATTAAAATGACGGCCCGGCGTGTTCAATCTGATAGGCCGGGCCGAAAATTTCACCTGAAAAGAGGTAGCAACCTATGCAACTGTCGACCATTCGCCGCGCTGACAACGCGGGTTCGCGCGGCCGTCGTCAACGCGGTTTCACGCTGATCGAAATCATGGTCGTGATCGCCATTCTCGGCATTCTCGCCGCGCTGATCGTGCCGAAGATCATGAGCCGTCCGGACGAAGCGCGGCGCGTTGCCGCGAAGCAGGACATCGGCACCGTGATGCAGGCGTTGAAGCTCTATCGCCTCGACAACGGCCGCTATCCGACCCAGGAGCAAGGCCTGCACGCACTGATCGAAAAGCCGTCCACCGACCCGGTGCCGAACAACTGGAAGGAAGGCGGCTATCTCGAGCGTCTGCCGAACGATCCGTGGGGCAATGCGTACCAGTACCTGAATCCCGGCGTGCACGGCGAGGTCGATGTGTTCAGCTACGGCGCCGATGGCAAGCCGGGCGGCGAGGGCAACGACTCCGACGTCGGGTCCTGGCAATGAACAGGCTGAACCTGGCATCCCGGCAGACTCGATGATGTTCATGCACGCGCCCTCCTTGCCACCGGTTCGGCCGCTTGTTTCGCGAGGCGCCCTGCCCGCCACGCCGTTATGTTCGCGGCGCGTGCAAGCGTGCGTGCTTCACCGATGCATTGCTGTATGAATTTCCGTTGATCGTCGATGCCCGGCACTATGCGCACGTCCGCTTGCAAGTCCCGTGTGGACACTCCGTGTACGGCTTCGCGGCCGCGCTCCCGCCTGCGCCGCCGCCGCGCGGCAGGCTTCACGCTGCTCGAAATGATGGTCGTGCTCGTGATCGCGGGCCTGCTCGTGTCGCTGACCGCGGTCACGATGACCCGCAATCCGCGCACCGATCTGAACGAGGAAGCGCAGCGTCTCGCGTTGCTGTTCGAATCGGCTGGCGATGAAGCGCAGGTGCGCGCGCGGCCGATCGCGTGGCAGCCGTTCGAGGGCGGTTTCCGTTTCGATCAGCGCACCCAGGACGGCTGGCGTCCGCTGCGCGACGATCTGCTCGGACCGCGTCAGTGGGAAGGCGGTGTGACCAGTGTCGCGATCAGTTACCCGGGCTCGGATTCGCACGCCGATCGCATCGTGTTCGGTACCGAGGCGATCGACGTGCCGGTGCAGGTCACGCTGTTTTCGGCGGCCGGCCAGGCGACGATCGTCGGTACCGGCAATGGCCGCTACGAGGTGCGCTGAGATGCGGATGCTTCGCTATGGCAGGTCGGTCCGTGCCCCTTCCCTCTTCATGATGCGCGATGTCGGGTGCCGCGAGGAGCGTGGCTTCACGATGATCGAGGTGCTGGTCGCGCTCGCCATCATCGCGGTCGCGCTTGCCGCGTCGCTGCGCGCGGTCGGCAGTCTCGCGAGCGGCGAAGCCGATCTGCACCGGCGTCTGCTCGCCGGCTGGAGCGCGGACAACGCGCTCGCGGACCTTCATCTGAAGCATGCATGGCCCAACATCGGCTCAACGAGCTTCGATTGCTCGCAAGGCAATCTGCAACTGCGCTGTACCGAGCATGTGACGGCGACGCCGAATCCGGTGTTTCGCCGTGTCGAAGTGATGGTGACGATGCCTGGGCAGTCCGGCAATCTCGCGCAGATGGTCACGGTGGTCGCGAATGAAAACAACCGCTCGCTGTGAGCGCCGCCGCCGTTATGGCGCGCGCGGCTTCACGCTGATCGAACTGCTGGTCGCGATCGCGATCCTCGCGGTGATCGCCGTGCTGTCATGGCGCGGGCTCGATCAGATCATCCGCGGCCGCACGACGATCACGAACGCGATGGAAGACGAACGGGTGTTCGCGCAGCTGTTCGACCAGATGCGCATCGACGCACGCCAGGCCGCCAGCGACGACGAATCCGGCCAGGCCGCGGTCTCGGTGTCCGGCAACGCGCTGCAGATCGTGCGGCACATGGTGCTGCCGGCCACCGCGCCGCGTCTGCAGGTGGTGCGCTATCAGATCTCGAACGGCCGCGTGGTGCGCTACGCGTCGCCGCCGCTCGGCAACGTCGGCGAATTGCGGCGCGCGTTGCACGGCAGCGACGAAGGCTGGAGCGCGGTGCCGCTGATGGGTGGCGTCGGCTCGATCTCGGCGCGCATGTACGTGCCGAAGCTCGGCTGGACCATACGGATGAACGACGTACAGACCGCGATGACCGAGGCCGTCAACAACCTGAAGGTGCCGCAGCTCGGCAACGCGCCGATGCCGCGCTCGGTGACGGGGCTCGAGGTCAGCATCGGCGCAACATCGCTCGCGCGGCCGGTCACGCGCGTTTTTCTGGTCGGAGAATGACATGACGTTCTCCTCGTCGTCGTCGAAAAAGTCGGCATCCGGTTCGCGCGTGGCCGGCGCGCGCGAGCGCGGTGTGGCCATCATCAGCGCGCTGCTCGTCGTCGCCCTGTCGGCGATCCTCGTGTCCGGCATGTTGTGGCGCCAGCAGGTGCAAATCCGGCGCATCGAGAATCAGCGGCTGTTGTCGCAGGCGCAATGGGTCGCGCGCGGCGCGCTCGACTGGACCCGGCTGATTCTGCGCTCCGAAGGCGATACGTCGGCTGGCATCACGTATCTGGGCGGCTTGTGGGGCGTGCCGATCGCGAAAACCCGGCTGTCGGATTTTCTCGGCCAGATTGGCGAGGTACGCGCTGAGCAAGGCGCGGCCACCTACCTGTCGGGCTCGATCGAGGACGCGCAGTCCCGATTCAATCTGCGCAATCTGGTCGCAAGTCCGGCACCCGGCGTGACGCAAATCAGCGCCGAGCAGATGGCCGCGTATCAGCGCCTGCTGGTGTCGCTCGGCCTGAGCGGGCAGCTCGCCAAAGTGACCGCGCTGCACGTGCGCGCGGGGCTGTCGCAGTCGGCGACGCGCTTTCAGACCGGCACGTCCATCAGCAGCACGCCGCAGGTGGGCGGCGGCGGCGGTATGACGGGCGGCAACTTCACGAACCAGCCCGGCATCGAGGACGGCGACGACAACGTGGCGGTCGCGCCGCTGCTGATGACGGGCGTCGATTCGCTGCTCGACATTCCGGGCTACACGCCGGAGATCGTCGCGAAGCTGCGGCCGTTCGTCACCGTGCTGCCTACGACCACCGCGATCAACATGAACACCGCGTCGGCCGAAGTGATCGCGGCGGAGGTGCCGGGCATGACCGTGTCGCAGGCGCAAGCACTCGTCGCGCGGCGCCAGACCGTGTTTTTCCGCAACGTCGGCGACGTGCAGCTCGCGCTGACAGCCGCCGGTGTGCAATCGGTGTCGATCGATCCGAATCAGTTCGACGTCAATTCGAGCTACTTTTTAGTCCACGGCAGTGTGCAGCACGAGCGCGCCGAAGTGGATCGCACGACGCTCGTCTATCGCGATCCACTGACTCACACCACGCGTATCGTGCGGGTACAAGACCAACTGTGAACAACGCAATCCATAGAGAGAGTGGCCTTTGAGCACGCTGATCGTCCTATTGCCACCGCGTGATCCGGCGGTGCCCTCGCAGGAATGGCAACTGCCCGAGCTGCCGTTCGTGCTGCTCGACAAGACGGGGCGCACGCAGCGCGCCGGCCGCTCGGCGCTCGCGCTGCTGCCGCGCGCCGGCACGACGGTGCTGATGCTCGCCGCGCGCGACCTGCTGCTGATGCCCGCGACGCTGCCGCCGCTGCGTGGCCCGAAGCTGCGCCAGGCGCTGCCCAATATCGTCGAGGATCAACTGATCCAGGACCCGCAGACCTGCCATATCGCGGTCGATCCGCAGGGGCTTGGTGAAGGTCGGCACCTGCTCGCGATCATTGATCGCGGCTGGTTCCGTTTCATCTGTGAGGCGTTCACGACGGCCGGTCATCGCAGTCTGCGCGCGGTGCCGGTCACGCGTTGCCTGCCGCTGGCGCCGGTGACCGAAGTTGCCGCGAACGACGATGAAACAGCCGAAGTGCGCGAGCCGGCGATGGCTGGCGCGGCGAGCGTCGCGACGTCGCTACCGGGCATCGCGCCGGTGGTCGCGCCTGAAGCGCCGTCCATCGTGCCGATGGTGGCCGCGGTGCTCGGTGCGGTCGTGCAGACCGCACCCGCGCTGCTCGTCGAAGGCGCGCTCGACAGCGGCGTGCCGCGCGTCGAACTGGCGATTGCACGCGGTGTCCAGGGCGAGGGTTTCGCGGCGCCGGCCGATGCGGTGAACGCGACGCTGTCCGCGCTAGCGGGTGCGGCGCCGGTGTCGCTGTACATGCTGACCGAGGTGCCCGGCAACGAGCCGAACCAATCCACGACGAGTCCCGCGCGGCTCGCCTCGCATATTCACGGCGCGAGTCCGCTGCCGTTCGAGCAGCTCGCGCGACGCGCGCTCGAATGCCGCTTCGACCTGTGCCAGTTCGAATTCGCGTCGCAGCCGTGGCGCCTCGATCGCGCGACGCTGCGGCGTCTGCGTCTGCCGATCGTGCTCGCGCTCGCCGCGCTCGTCGTCGCGATCATCGGCGCGAACGTGCAGTGGCTGATGCTTGCGCGTCAGCGTGACGCGATCAACACGCAGATGACGGAGCTGCTGCTCAATACGTTCCCGAAGACGACCGTCGTACTCGACGCGCCCGATCAGATGGCGCGTCAGGTGCAACAGCTGCGCGTGGCGGCGGGCGAGCTGTCGCCGGAGGATTTCCTGTCGCTCGCCGACGGCCTCGCGCGCTCGCTGTCGCCGCTGCCGGTCAACGGCATTGCCGCGCTCGACTATCACGAGCACCGCCTCGACGTGACCTTCAAACCCGCGGTCAAGGTCGACCCCGACTTCGCCAAGCGCCTCGCGCGCAACGGCCTTACCGGCGCGATCGACAGCAGTACCGGCAAGTGGACCATCAGGAACGGACAATGAAAGCTGAACTCGCTCAAACATGGGCTGGCTTCTGGGACCAGCGCACCGATCGCGAAAAGGCGCTGCTGACGTGGGGCGGCGCCGCGCTCGCCGTGGCGATTGCGTGGTCGGTGCTGTGGGCGCCCGCGCAGGAAGGCCGCGCGCACCTGCGTGAATCGCTGCCCAGCCTGCAGCGGCAGCTTGCGCAGATGACCGCGCAGTCGAACGAGGCGCGCTCGCTGTCGGCGGCCGCGCAAGGTGTCGCGCCGACCGGCGCGGCGCTGAAGGACGCGCTTTCCGCATCGCTCGGCGAACATGGCCTTGCCGCGACGCAGGTGCAGTTCGTCGGCAACGCGGTGCAGGTGCAAATGAAAAACGTGGCGTTTCCGGCCTGGACCGCGTGGGTCGATGACGTGCGCAAGCAGTTCAAGGTGCAGGTCTCCGAGGCGCACATCACCGCGTTGAAAGACGACGGCCAGGTCGATCTGACGGTCGCGCTGCAACCGTCGACCGCGAAATAACCACGCGCCGCTCGCTACAGGATCTCGCATGAATTACTGGATGTGGCGCCTGCGTGCGGCGCTGCCGTGGCTGGTGGTCGCCGTTTTGTCGGTGGCGGCGGTGACGCTCGCGTTACTGCCGGCCGCCTGGATTACGCCGCAGTTCGCGCGGCAAACGCACGGGCACGTCAATCTCGTCGACGCCGAGGGCTCGCTGTGGCACGGCTCGGCGACCCTGATGCTGGCCGCCGGCGCCGATATGAGCGCGGCGACGCTGCTGCCTGGTCGGATCGAATGGCGCACGTCGTTCTGGCCGCTTTTCACCGGACGCGTGCGCATGGTCATGCGCCATAGCGAGGCGATGCCCGATCCGGTCACGGTCGAAGCGACGCCGCGCGGCGCAACCGTCACGCCGGGCGTGCTCGCGGTGCCGGCGTCGCTGCTCGCGGGGCTTGGCGCGCCATTCAACACGCTCGATCTGCAGGGCAACGTGCAGTTGTCGTGGTCCGAGTGGCGCAGTTTCAACGGCGAAGCGTTCGGCCAGCTGACGATGATGTTCGACGACGTCAGCTCCCGGGTGTCGCTCGTGAAGCCGCTCGGGTCGTACCGGGTCAGGTTTCAGGCGCAGGGCACGTCGTCGGCGCTCGATCTGAGCACGATCAAGGGTCCGTTGACGCTGACCGGCAGCGGCACGGTGTCGGCCGCATCGACGTCGTTTCATGGCACGGCGAGCGCCGCGCCGGAACAGCACGATAACCTCGCCGGCCTGCTGAATCTGCTTGGCCGGCCTAGCGGGCCGGATACGGTGGCGCTGACGTTCGTGCACTGAGTTGGGGCTGACGTGCGCTGATGTGTGCCGAGGCGCGTGTTTCGCGCGCGTGGCGCGATGAAAAAAGAGGCATGGCCGCGAGTTGCGACCATGCCTCTTCTGTTTCGTGGCGTTGCTGCGCGGCGAGCACAGCGGACATTATTTGCTCTGCACCCGCGCTTGCAGCGCGTCTGTGCCCGACGCGGTGCTCTGTGCGATGGACGGCGCGCCGACTGACGTGGCCGCAGCCCTCGGCGCCGATGCCGGCAGCGGCGCGGGCGCCGCGACATCGCCGGTCTCGCGATTCATCTGCGACGCGTCCCAGCCGCCGCCGAGCGCCTTCACGAGCCCCACCGACGACACCATCCGCTGCCCGGCGATATTCTCGAGTTTCTGTTCGGCCGTGAAAGCCGTGGTCTGCGCGGTCAGCACATTGACGAAGCCGACCGTACCCGCCTTGTACTCGTTCGTCACGATGGCGAGCGCCTGGCGAGCCGAGTCGACCGCCTGCCGCTGCACGACGATTTCCTGTTCGAGGATGCGCAGCGACGCGAGGTTGTCCTCGACGTCCTGGAACGCGGCGAGCACCGTCTGCCGATAGGTCGCGACATCCGCGTCATAGGTGGCACGCGCGGCCTCGGTTTGCGCTTTGCGCAGGCCGGCGTCGAAGATCGTCCCGGCCAGTTGCGGGCCGAGCGTCCAGAAGCGCGACGGCAACGTCAACAATTGCGAGAACACCGAGTTCTCGAAGCCGCCGGTCGCCGACAGCGTCAGCGACGGGAAGAAGGCGGCGATCGCCACGCCGATCTGCTCGTTCGCCGCCGCGGCCTTGCGTTCCGCCGATGCGATATCCGGCCTGCGTTCGAGCAGCGCAGAGGGCATCTGCGCAGGCACGGCGGGCGGCGTCGCGGTGAGCGGCATCGGCGGCAGGGAGAACATCGACGCGGGCACGCCGACCAGCACCGCGATCGCGTGCTCGTCCTGCGCGCGCTGGATGCCGTTGTCGATCGCGGCGGCCTGCGCCGATTGCAGCTGCGTTTGCGCCTGGATCACGTCCGAGCGCGCGGCGACGCCGGCCGCGTACTGATTCTGCGTGAGTTGCAGCGAGCGCTGATAGGCGATCACGGTGTCGTCGAGCAGCTTCTGCGTGGAGTCGAGCGCGCGCAGCAGGAAGTAGGTCTGCGCGAGCGTGGCCTGGGCGGACAGGCGCGCGTTCGCGAGGTCGGCGGCCGCGCCCTGCTGGCCGGCTTTCTGCGCGTTGACCGAGCGGGTGACCGAGCCCCACAGGTCGGGCTCCCAGCTCGCCGTCATCTGCACGTTGAAGCTGTTGGTGATGCCCTCGCGACTGGTCGCCGTAGTCGCATTGCCACTGGTTTGCGTGCCGTTGCCCGAGCGCGTCGCGCCCGCCGACGCACCGATCGTCGGGAAGTACGCTGCCCGCGCTTCGCCGACGAGCGCGCGCGCCTGCCGGTAGCTCGCGGCGAATTGCGCGATGGTCTGGTTCGCGGTGTTGAGCTTGGCTTCGAGTTCGTTGAGCTTCGGGTCTTCGTAGATCGCCCACCAGTCGCCGCGGTCGTGTTGATCGGCGGGTTCGGCGACTTTCCAGCCGGGCGCGGCTTCCTTGAACGACGCGGGGATCTCGGTGGCCGGCCGCTGATAGTTCGGACCGACCGCGCAGGCGGCCAGGAGCGTCGCGCAGGCCGCGCTCACGGCAAGGGACAGGACGCGCGGCGCAAGCGCCCGCGACATTCGATCAGACTGCATGCAATGAATTCCTTCTGGACGCCGCAATGCGGCCGGGAATGGCGCCACCGGCCGGGCGAGATCGTGGTCTGCCGGAATGTTAGCGTATGAGCCCGCGCGAGCGCGGGAAACTGAAAGCCGAAAGGTTAATGCGAGGCGGTGCGCAGGTGTGTTACTTGCGGTGACGCGCTGGTTACGCGTTGTTACCGGCGGCGCGAGGGGCTGCGGGTTCGCGGTGGTTCAGACGGCGAGACGAAGCGAAACTGTGTGCCGAAAAGCGCGCTGCGAATCGGTGCAGCTTCAGAGCCGCGATTCCGTGGATTGGGTCTGCTGGCGTTGACGCTGACACGCGAGCTTGCCAGCGGAGGCCCGGCACGACGCACCGCCAGGCGCGAGGCAAGCGTTACCGCTGTTGGCCGTCGCGGGGACGACGTTTCCCGCCTTTATCACGAAGCTTTCCTTCGGCAGCACGATCTCGCTGGATTCCTCGCCCACAACGCTGCCTTTGCTCGCCCGCTTCGTCCCCCTCCGATGCTCGGCCCACGCGAGCAACGCGACACCCACCGACCCACCCGGCAGCACGAACAGTCCCGCAAACAGCGCGAGCTTCCACCAACGGTGTCGGCCCTGGAAGGTATGGAGTGCGGAATCGGTCAGTGAGCGGCTGAGGCCGCCAAGCGTGTTTTTGAGGTACAGCATCGGGGAAATCCTTTGGCGCGCGTCGCGAGGCGGGCGGCGTGCGGTCGATCGGTCAGAACATGGTCTCGAATGGCGCAGGACGCGCGAAACTCATTGCTTGTCATAATATTGACTATGCAATCAAATTTCAAGATACTGTGCGGCGCAATTGATTCGATCGTTGTATTTCGGTTGGCCTCGTTGCGCACCGCAAAATGCGATTTGACTTGTCTGCTTAGGCAGCTAAACTTCGTCTTGCCTGGATGTTGCGGATACCCCATGACTGATGGCCCCTACAAAGCGGACGAGGTCGAGCTCACGAGCAGTCTCGGCTACTACCTGACGAAAGCGCGCAACGTGCTGGTCGAGCGCACGGACCGTGCGGTCAAGCCGCTCGGGCTCACCGCGCAGCAGATCGGCGTGATTCTGATGCTGTCGTCGCGGCGCGCGAGCACGCCATTCGAGCTGTCGCGCGCGATGTCGTACGACAGCGGCTCGATGACGCGTCTGCTCGACCGGCTGGAAAAGAAGGGCTTCGTCGTGCGCACCCGCAGCAGCGACGACCGACGCATGGTGAAACTTGAGCTGACGCAGCAGGGCCACGAGGCCGCGCGCCAGTTGCCGAACCTCGGCGCAACTGTGCTGAACGACCAGTTGCGCGGCTTTACCGCCGAGGAGCACGCGACGCTGATTCACCTGCTCGCCCGTTTCATCGCAAACGGTCCCGAGGCAGACGCCGACGTGGGTTGCGGACCGGCGCCACCGCCGGGCGAGCCGCCGGGATGAGCCGAAGCATGCGTCAAACAACGGTCGTCGTCGGATGGCGGCGGCGCGTCATCACGAAGTACTAGCAGGACAATCACGAGGCGCTTTTCCAAGGCGTCATTGTCATCAGATATCTGTCTGGGCAGAGGGTGATGCGGCATGCAAGCATCGTATCTGAAACACCCGATAAGGCTGCCGCGACAAGCTTTCGCCGCCTGAGGAGAACAAACCTATGGATGCCACGGCTTCCAACGCCACGCTGCCCGCATCAGAACTCGCCCCGCTCCAGGGCGGCACGCTCGCGCTGCTGACCGTCGGCCTTGCGCTCGGCACCTTCATGGAGGTGCTCGACACCTCGATCGCGAACGTCGCGGTGCCGACCATTTCCGGCAGCCTCGGCGTCGCCGCAAGCCAGGGCACCTGGGTGATCTCGTCGTACTCGGTCGCCTCGGCGATCGCTGTGCCGCTGACCGGCTGGCTCGCGCGACGCGTCGGCGAGGTACGACTCTTCACGCTGTCCGTGCTGCTGTTCACGATCGCGTCGGCGGCCTGCGGTTTCGCGCACAACTTCGAATCGCTGATCGCATTCCGGCTCGTGCAAGGGCTCGTGTCCGGGCCGATGGTGCCGCTGTCGCAGACGATCCTGATGCGCTCCTACCCGCCCGCCAAACGTGGACTCGCGCTCGGCTTATGGGCGATGACCGTGATCTGCGCGCCGATCTTCGGCCCGGTGATGGGCGGCTACATCACCGATAACTTCACGTGGCCGTGGATCTTCTACATCAACGTGCCGATCGGCCTGTTCTCGGCGTTCTGCGCGTATCTGCTGCTGCGTGGCCGCGAGACGCAGACGACGCGCCAGCGCATCGACGCGGTGGGCCTCGTGCTGCTCGTGACCGGCGTGTCGTGTCTGCAGATGATGCTCGACCTCGGCAAGGACCGCGACTGGTTCAACTCGACGTTCATCGTGGCGCTCGCCGTGATCGCGCTCGTGTCGATCGCGTTCCTGCTCGTGTGGGAGTTGACCGAGAAGGAGCCGATCGTCGACCTGTCGCTGTTCAAGGATCGCAACTTCGCGCTCGGCGTCGTGATCGTCTCGTTCGGCTTCATGGCGTTCTTCGGCTCGGTGGTGATCTTCCCGCTATGGCTGCAAACGGTGATGGGCTATACGGCCGGCCTCGCGGGTCTCGCCACGGCACCGGTCGGATTGCTCGCGCTGTTTCTGTCGCCGATGATCGGCAAGAACATGCATCGGCTGAATCTGCGCATGGTCGCGAGCTTCGCGTTCATCGTGTTCGCGATCGTATCGATCTGGAACTCGACGTTCACGCTCGACGTACCGTTCGGCCACGTGATCCTGCCGCGGCTCGTGCAGGGGATCGGCGTCGCCTGCTTCTTCGTGCCGATGACGACGATCACGCTGTCGAGCGTGTCCGACGAGCGTCTTGCAAGCGCGTCGGGTTTGTCGAACTTTTTCCGCACGTTGTCGGGCGCGATCGGCACCGCGATCAGCACGACGTTCTGGGAAAACGACACGATCTATCACCACGCGATGCTTGCAGATACGGTCAGCACGTATTCGGCGAACACCAACGCCTATACGAATGCGCTGGCGGGCGTCGGGCTCTCCGGCGACAGCCTGACCGCGCAGCTGAACCAGGTGGTGACGAGTCAGGCGTACATGATGGCCACCAACGACTTCTTCCGCATCTCGGGCGCGGCGTTTATCGTGCTGGCGGTGCTCGTGTGGATCACGAAGCCGCGCAAAGGCGCCGGGCCTTCATTAGGACACTGAAGCAAACGCGCGGCAGCGGCGAACGCATCGCCGCTGCGGCCACCGCTCGATCTATTGCGACATCGCCTCGCCATTCGGCAGCCTGGTCGTGTTACGGGGCGTCGTCTCCGGATGCGTCGCATCGGGCGCGTTCTGCGATGGCGTCGCGCTGCCTTGCGGCGCGCTGGCGGCTGTGCCCGTGGTGCCTCTCACATACTGCTTGAAATCCGCACCGGCTTCCCACGGATTCGGCTTGCAGCCGAGCGAGCTGTCGCAATGCGCCGAAAAGCCGATCGTGGTGGTGCCATCGGGACCCGCGGCGCGCGTGATCTCAAACGCGAGCGCGCGCTTGCCGCCGTCCGGGCCGGCGGTCTGGATCAGTGAGTCGTTAGCGGTCTCGATCTTGTATTTCGAATGACTCGCGACCCACGTTTGCGCCCGTTGCCACCAGAGGTCGCATTCGGCCTTGTTCGAACACGTCAACGGCCTGGTCGCGATCTGCATGACATCGGGATCGACCTGACCCTGGGTCGAGCATGCCGTCGTCGCCAAGAGACACAGCGCGGCCAACAGAGCTTTGTTCTTCACGTCGATACCTCCCCTGTGGAGCATGTCATAAGATTTTGGACTACCCCATCGAAGCGGTGTTTCACCCAGATCGGAGAATCGCGACGTCGCGCGGAGTATTTGCCGATTCCGCGGACGCCCGAAGAGCGCAATCCGTAGAGGTTACCTGCGCGTTACTCGGGGCAAAGAAAAAGCGGCCACGTGGGCCGCTTGAAGCACTTCCGGGATGCTGTGGTCCGAACGCTCAGACGCTGAAGCGATTGAGCGTATAGGCCCGATACGCAGCGACGAACGCATCGAACGAACCAACCTCGTCGCGTTCGAGCTTCGCCTGTTCGTCGAGCGATCGCACCGCGAGGTCGGCAAACGCCTTGGACTGCGCGGCATCGAGCGGACGCGCACGGAAGTACGCGGCGTGCGCTTCGCTTTGCGCGAGGCCGAACGCGAGGAAGCTTTGCTGCTGGTCGCGCATCGTTTGCAGCACGCGCGCCGATGGCGTCAGCGACACGTCCGCGAGCTTCGCGCGTTGCGCGGCGACCGCGCGCGCGTGTTCGTCGCCGCCCTTCAGGCTGTCGAGCACGGCCGCCGCGGCGTCGATTTTCACGAGCAGTTCGTCGGCCCAGTCGATCATCGCGACCGGCTTGCCGTCGCGAACCAGTTCGAGGCCTGGCTTGCGGCCTTCCATCGTCACGCGGCCGAAGTTCTGGTTCGCTTCGGTGTACGCGGGCGGAGGCAGGGGCGCGCTGTCGTCGAGCGCGCACACGAGCAGGTACGCGTCGAGAAAGCGCGACGTTTCGAGCGAAATGCCGGCCGGCTCGAACGGATCGATGTCCATGCAACGCACTTCGACGTATTGCACGCCGCGCGCGGCGAGCGCATGCAACGGCCGCTCACCCGGATACGTGACGCGCTTCGGACGGATCGTCGAATAGAACTCGTTTTCGATCTGCAGCACGTTGGTGTTGATCTGCACCCACTCGCCGTCGCGTTGCGTGCCGATCTGCTCGTAGGCGGGATACGGCTGGCTCACGGCTTTCGCGAGCGCGTCGAGATAGCCGGGCAGCGTGTCGTAGTCGGCGTGCAGCGCGGCTTGCGCGGTCGTGTTCGAATAGCCGAGATCGCTCATGCGCAGGCTGGTCGCGTACGGGCGGTACAGCGTGTCGGCGTCGAACGTCTCGAGCGTGTGTTTGCGATCGCGGAGAAAGCGCCGATCGAGCGCCGGCGACGCGCCGAACAGATACATCAGCAGCCAGTTCGTGCGGCGGAAATTGCGGATCAGCGCGAGATAGCGGGCGGACTGGAAGTCGACGGCGTTCGCGGTGGATTGCTGATCGGCGTGCAGCAGGCGCCACACGTCTTCGCTCAGCGAATAGTTGTAGTGGATGCCCGCGATGCACTGCATCGTGCGGCCATAGCGCAGCGCGAGGCCGACGCGGTACACGTACTTCAGCTTGCCGATGTTCGAGGTGCCGTAGTGCGCGATCGGAATGCCATCGTCGGTGGCGGGCAACAGTCCCGGCATCGAGTTGTTCCACAGGATCTCGTCGCCGAGCTCCGCGTAGACGAAACGATGCAGCACGTCGAGTTGCGCGAGGGTTTCGGCGGCGTCCTGCTCAGCCGGCGTGATCAGCTCGAGCAGCGCCTCGGAGTAGTCGGTCGTCAGCGACGGGTGGGTGAGCGCCGAGCCGAGCGCGCGCGGATGCGGCGTCATCGCGAGCTGGCCGTTGCGCGTCACGCGCAGGCTTTCCCTTTCGATGCCGCGCAGGCCGCGTATCAGCACATCGCGCTGCGGGCTCGAGTCGAGCACGGACAGGCGGTGCGAAAGCGCGTCGGTCGTGCAGGAAGGTGTGGTGTTTGGCATTGATGCAAGTTGGGCGTTGCCGGTCGCCGTGTATCGCCAGACGATTCACAGACGGTATAGCGGCTGACAACGTTCGGCGGAATTTTCAGTAGCGGGCACTTTAACATCTCGCCAGAACCGCTGCTTGCGGCCACTTCGGCGGAGTTTCAGCGGGCACGTCGAGGTCGCGCTGAACTACGCCATCGGCATCGGCACGTCGCGACGACGCTCAGCTCATCCCCCGCGCGCACCGCCCGCCCGATCCGCCACCTCGTTCCACAGATGCATCGCGGCATACGCGCGATACGGCCGCCACGCGTCGGTGCGGCCGCGCTGCTGCGCGGGCCGTACGAGCGAAGGATCGCGCGCGCAGATCGATTGCATCAGCACGAGATCCGCCTCGGGCCATGCATCGGGATCGCGCCATGCACGCATCGCGACGTATTCGACGGTCCATGGGCCGATGCCCGCGAGCGCGAGCAATGCGGCACGCAGGCTCGCGGCGTCGACGGTGTCGCTGCTGTCGAGCGGCACGTCGCCGCTCGCGACCGCACGCGCGAAGCCCTGCAACGCGGCGACGCGTTTGCCCGGCATGCCGATCTGCGCGAGATCGACTTCGGCGAGCGCGGCCGGCGTCGGAAAACGCCACGCGGTGTTTTCGTGCGGATGCCCGTCGATGCGTTCGCCCGCTCGCTGCACGAGCCGTCCGATGATGGTCGTCGCGGCCTTCACGCTGACCTGCTGACCGACGATCGCGCGCACCACCAGTTCGAAGCCGGACCACGCGCCCGGCACGCGCAGGCCGGGCACCGCGGCGACGAGCGGCGCGAGCCACGGGTCCGCCGCGAGTCCGGCGGCGATCTTCTTTGGATCGGCGCACAGATCGAACATTCTTGCGATTGGCGCGGCGAGTGCATCGGCGTGGCGGCTCGCCGGCCCTTCGATGCTCGCGACGATGCAGCGCTTGCGCGGATGCAGCCGCACGCTGAGTGTGCCGCCGTCGCCGTTCCAGTCGATCGCGCGACGATACGCGCCGTCCTCGACGGCTTCGACGCCAGGCGTCGCGCGGCCGCTGAAAAAGCGCAGCAGCCGCGGCCAGTCGAACGGTGCCTTGAACGGCAATTCGAGAGTTGCAACCTCGTGAAGCGTGCTCAAGCGGCGTGATCCAGTTGGGAGTTGTGGGAGTCGGCATCTGTGCGGCTTGCGTCGCGGCGGGGCGCGTCGCTGGCTGAAACGCCGCCTGCGTGCTGCGCCTCATTGTCGAGCAACGCGGCCTTGCGCGGCAGCCCCCAGCGATAGCCGGCGAGCGCCCCGCCCTTCTGCACGACGCGATGGCAAGGAATCGCGAGCGCGACCGGGTTGGTCGCGCATGCGCTCGCGACGGCGCGCACCGCCCGCGGCGAGCCGACCGCCTCGGCGATCTGCGAATAGCTGCGTGTCTCGCCGTACGGGATTCGCCGCAGCGCATCCCACACGCGCTGCTTGAATGCGGTCGACGCGATATCGAGCGGCAACTCGAAGTCCTGGCGCGTGCCGCGCAGATACGCGTCGATCTGTGCGATGAACGGCGCGAGCCGGCCGGCGTCTTCGCGCAGCTCGGCATTCGCGAACTCGCCGCGCAATTCGTCGATCAGCAGCGCGGTGTCGTCGCCGAAACCGATCTTGCAGATGCCCTTGTCAGTCGCGGCGACCAGCACGAAGCCGAGCGAGGTCGGCGCGCTCGCATAGCGCACCGTCAGGCCCGCGCCCTTGCGGCGATACGCGGACGGCGCCATGCCGAGTTCGGCCGGCGCGCTGTCGTACATTCGCGACGGCGAGCCGAAACCGGCGTCGAGCGTCGCGCGCGTGACGTCGGCGCCGCCCTGCAGCGCATCGCGCAACGCGGCGCCGCGTTGCGCGGCCTGGTATTGACGCGGCGAGACGCCGACCACGCGCTTGAACAGGCGCTGCAAATGGAACGGGCTCACGTGCACGGCATCGCTCAGTTGCGCGAGCGTGAGGCGCTGCTGCGGATCGGCGTCGAGCGCGGCGCACGCCCTGGCGACGATGTCGAGCTCGCGCGGCAGACCGCCGGGCTGGCAGCGCTTGCAATCGCGAAAGCCCGCGGCGCGCGCGGCGGCGGCATCGGTGAAGAAAGCGACGTTTTCGCGGCGCGGCTGGCGCGACGCGCACGACGGCCGGCAGAACACGCCGGTCGTCCTGACCGCGTAGAAGAATGCGCCGTCGGCATCGCGGTCGCGGTGGGTGACGGCGTCCCAGCGTTCGTCGTCGGTGCGCCACTGGGTGGCGTCGAGGTCGGCGGCGGTGCGCATGGGGACGGAATGGCGAGTGGTGGCGTTCATGATGTCCTGGGGCCCGGATGGGCAGGCAGTGTCGATGCTCATCAATCTAGGCCCGAACGCTACACAGTACGCGCCGGATCTTGCTCTGTCATTCGGACGCGCTTGTCCGTACCCGTAGTGGGGTCAAACCCGGCAAATCGCAATCCGAAGCGCCTTGGAATGCCCTGTGGCCGGACGTTTTGCCTCAAACTGCGGCAATTTCGCACGATATCGGGTTTTCCCTTAAAAAGTTATTGCGTCGCACCAAGCCGATGTGTATATTAGTACCTGTCTCCTCCATGTCTCCTCCTGATATGGATTCAGCCCGCTCTACTTGAGCGGGCTTTTTTTTGCCTGCGTTTTCTGTCCGCCCCTGGTCCGCATTTGGTCCGGTTCGCCCACGACTTCCCGCCGATCCACCCCGCCCTTTCCTTTCTCCTACACTTCCTAATCGGTTCTCCGAACTAGCGAAAGGGCGTTCGACATGAAAATCCACATTCGCGAGATCGACCACGTCGTGATCCGGGCGACGCAGGTCGAAACCCTCGCGCGCTTTTACTGCGACGTACTCGGTTGCAGTGTTGAAAAGGAGCAGCGCGAACTCGGCCTCACGCAACTGCGCGCGGGCCGATCGCTGATCGATCTGCTGCAGGTCGGCGCGAAGCTCGATCGCGCGGAAAACGGCGCGGCGGGCACGGGGCGCAACATGGACCACCTGTGTCTGCGCGTCGAGTCGTTCGACGCCGACGCGCTGAAGGCGCATTTGAGCGCGCATGGCGCGCGGCTCGGCGAACAGGGAGTGCGTTATGGCGCGGACGGATTCGGGCCGTCGCTGTATCTGTTCGACCCGGAGGGCAATATGGTCGAGCTGAAGGGGCCGCCGGAAGCGGCGCGGGTCACGTCGCTCTGAATGCGAGAACGAAGCGGCGCAAAAACTGGTTCAGACCTGAGCCGTCACGCATCGGCGGGGGCCTTCAGTACGGTCCAGTCGATCTTCACCGCATCGGCTTCGGCGCTGCCGAGCCATGCTTCGCCGTCCTGCACCGTGCATTGCAGCCGCATCGTGCGTTCGGCAAGCGAGCCGAGCGATGCCGCGACGTCTTCGCCGAGCGTCCAGACCGTCACGTTGCGCAGGCGCTCGACCTTGTTGCGCACGCCCTGCCACCAGATTTCCGAAGTACGCCCGCCATACGCGATCACGACCACGTGATTCGCCCGCCCGCTCGCCTTGGCGATGCGGCGCTCCTCGGGCTGGCCGACCTCGATCCACGTGTCGATCGCGCCGGTCAGATCCTTCGCCCACAGATCCGGTTCGTCGACATCCGACAAACCTTTGCAGAACTCCAGCCGTTCCTGCGCGAACAGCGCGAACGCGGCGACGCGGACCATCATCCGTTCGTCGGTTTCGGAGGGGTGACGGGCGATCGTCAGCGAATGGTCGGCGTAATAGTGCCGGTCCATGTCAGCGATCTGCAGTTCCGCCTTGTATATCGTCGATTTGAGAGCCATGCCGTTGCTAAACCAGGCGCTCGCTCCACCGGAGCGCAGCGAAAATGAATCGTCGACGGCGCGTTGCCGTTTCTTGTGTTTGCTGTACATCGTATGTTCCTCCCGCGCCGTCAGCAGGTGCCTATGACACAGAAGGAAGCATTTACCGGGCCACCGCGGGTTCCGTGGCCGTGCCGTACACGTCGCGAGCCGCATCTCGCAGCGCGTCGAGCACGACGGCGGCCGCCGGCGACAACAGATGCGACTGGCGCGTGATGATACCGAATGTATCCATCCTGCAAGGCAAATCGATCGGTACGCGCTTCAATACCCCGTACTGTTGGTACTGGCGCGCCACTTCATCGGGCAAAACCGCCAACATGTCGCTTTGCAGCAGCAGGCTCGAAATCGCGAGGAAGTTGTTCGTATTGACGACGTTCTGCGGCGGATTCAGGCCGATCTGCGAAAACATCAGGTCGAAGCGATGGCGCAGCACGCTGCCCGGCGGATGCAGCACCCAGCTCGCGTTGACGATGCCTCGCAGCGTCAATCCCGTTTCATTTTCGAGCGGATGGCCGGGACGCGCGACCACGCACAGCGGTTCGTCGGCGAGCGGTTCGTAGCGCACGTCGGTCTTGAACTGGTTCTGCCTTTCGAGCACGCGGCCGATCATGATGTCGAGATCGCCTTCGGCGAGCCGCGGCAGCATCACGTCGGAGGTCTCGACCTCGGTCCAGATCTGCAACTGCGGATAACGCGCCTTCACGCTCGCGATCGCGCGCGGCACCATCGTCGCGGCCGCCGCGGCGATCACGCCGATACGCACCTGACCCGCGAGCCCCGCGCGCAGCGCCGAGATTTCGTCGTGCGCCTGGCTCAGGTTCGACAGCACCATGCGCGCGTGGCGGATCATCACCTCGCCGTACAGCGTCGCGTGCATACCGTGCGGCGTGCGGTCGAACAGGCTCACGCCGAGCATGTCCTCGAGCTCTTTCAACAGGCGCGACGCGGCCGGCTGCGTCATGCCGAGCACGTCGGCCGCGCGGCGCACGTTGCCCTCCTCCTCCATCGCGGCAAGCAGCAGCAACTGGCGCGTCTTCAGCCGAGCGCGCACGAACCAGTTCGAATAGCTACGCGTCATCGCAGGGTCTCCTGGGTCTTTACGAGCGATTTTTGTACGTTCTTCCTCTGAAGCTCCATGATGCCATACCGAAACTGATATCGGAGAAGCCTAAAAAGGGATTGGAAAGTTATTGGGCCGGCTCATACCATTCGTGGACTTTTGTGAACTTACGGTGCGCCTTTTTTCGCCGATGAACCGCGATCCGCTCGTCCCCCTCGTTGCCAGCCCGGTTCGCCATTACATCAATGGCGGATGGGAGACTGGCGCGACCACGGGCGTGTCGCTCAATCCGTCGGATCTCGACGAGCCGGTCGGCGAATACGTGCGCGCGGACGTGCGGCAGACCGACAGCGCGATCGAGGCTGCGCACGCGGCGTTTCGCGACTGGTCGCTCGCCTCCGCACAGCGCCGCGCCGACGCGCTCGACGCGATCGGCAGCGAAATGCTCGCGCGCCGCGAGGAACTGGCCCGGCTGCTCGCGCGTGAAGTCGGCAAGGTGCTGCCCGAGGCGCTCGCCGAAGCGACGCGCGCAGGGCAACTGTTCAAGCTATTCGCGGCCGAGGCGCTGCGCGCGTTCGTCGAGCCGCACGCGTCGGCGCGTGCCGGCGTCGAAATCGACGTGACGCGCGAGCCGCTCGGGGTGGTCGGCATCATCGCGCCTTGGAGCGCGCCGCTCGCGATCGCCGCGGCGAAGATCGGCGCCGCGCTCGCGCACGGCAACTGCGTCGTCTACAAGCCGGCCGAATCGGCGCCGGCCTGCGCGGCGGCGCTCGCGTCGATCGTCAGTCGCGCGGGCTTGCCGGCCGGCGTGTTCAACCTCGTGATGGGCAGCGGGCGCAAGGTCGGCGCGCGCATCGTCGCGCATCCGCTCGTCGCGGCGATCAGCTTCACCGGTTCGTCCGACACCGGCACGCGCGTGCTGCAGGCCGCCGCGACGCGCCAGGCGCGCGTGCAGCTCGAGATGGGTGGCAAGAATCCGTTCGTCGTGCTGGCCGACGCCGATCTCGACGGCGCGGTCGACGCGGCGCTCAGCGGTGCCTTCAGCGCGACCGGCCAGCGCAGCACGGCTGCCGCGCGGCTGATCGTCGAACGCGCGGTGTTCGCGCCGTTCGTCGACGCGTTGCAGGCAAAGCTCGCGAAACTCACCGTCGATCACGCGTTGAAGCACGGCACCGATATCGGCCCGGTGGCGAACGCCGCGCAGCTCGAACGCAATCTCGACTACGTGCGCGTCGGCGAGCAGGAAGGCGCGCAGTTGCTGCGCGGCGGGCGGCGACTGGAGCGCGCGACGCGCGGCTATTTTTTCGAGCCGGCGCTGTTTATCGGCGAATCGGAGCATCGGATCGCGCGTGAAGAGATTTTCGGGCCGCTCGCGGTCGTGCTGCGCGCGGACGATTACGAACACGCGCTACATCTCGCGAACGACACCGCCTACGGACTGTGCGCCGGCATCTGTACGCGCTCGCTCGAACGCGCGCGGCATTTTCGCCGCCACGTGCAGAGCGGTCTCGTCACGATCAATCTGCCGACCACGACCGTCGAGCATCATGGACCCGGCGGCGGGCGCAAGGCGTCGGCCTATGGCGCGAGCGATGCCGCGTTCTGGACCGCCGTGAAAACGGCGTACCTGGCGAGCTAGAAGCAATGAGCCACGCCACAGTTTTCACCGCGACTTGCGCGAACCGCCCGGCGTGCCGCGCACAGATCCGCCCCGATTCGCGCGACGGCTGACGCCGCCCGCGTTACCCCGCTGCAACTACACGACATCAATGCAGCTTTTCACCCTCAGGAGACAGTAGATGACCAGCAAGCTTCGCCGTTTGACCCTGACCGCGATGGCCGCCGCCGCCCTCGCCGCCCCGTTCGCCGCACAACTGTCCGCCCACGCGGATGAGCCGCTCAAAGTCGGCTTCCTCGTGAAGATGCCCGAACAGGCGTGGTTCATCAACGAACAGAAAGCCGCGAGCGCGCTCGGCAAGAAGGACGGCTTCTCGGTCGTCAACATCGGCACGCCCGATGGCGAAAAAGTGCTGGCCGCGATCGACAACCTCGGCGCGCAAGGCGCGAAGGGCTTCGTGATCTGCGCGCCCGACGTGCGTCTCGGACCGGCGATTCAGGCGCGCGCGAAGCGCTACAACATGAAGTTCGTGACCGTCGACGACCAGCTGGTCGATTCAACCGGCAAGCCGCTGGCGAACGTGCCGCACCTCGGCATGTCGGCCTTCAAGATCGGCAACCAGGTGGGCCAGGCGATCACCGACGAAATGAAGCGCCGTGGCTGGAAGCCTGAGGAAGTCGGCGCGCTGCGTATCACGGACTATGAGCTGCCGACCGCGAAGCTGCGCACCGACGGCGCGACGCAGTCGCTGCTCGCCGGCGGCTTCAAGAAGGAAAACGTCTTCGACGCGCCGCAGAAAACCACCGACGACGAAGGCGGCTTCAACGCGGTATCGCCGGTGCTCGCGCAGCATCCGAACATCAAGAAGTGGGTGATCTTCGCGCTCAACGAGGAAAGCGTGCTCGGCGGCGTGCGCGCGACCGAACAGCTGCATATTCCGGCCGCGGACGTGATCGGCGTCGGCATCAACGGCGCGGGCGAGGCGTTCGCCGAGTTCCAGAAGAAGGAACCGACGGGCTTCTACGGCACGATCGCGGTCAGCTCGACGAACCACGGCAAGGAAAGCACCGAGAACCTTATCGAGTGGATCAAGGACGGCAAGCAGCCGCCCGCCGACACGCAGACCACCGGCAAGCTGATGGTGCGCGGCAACTGGCTGGACGTGCGCAAGGAACTGGGTATTTAAGCGAGGTTCTCGCAGCAGACGGCGGGCCGCCTCGTGCCTCGCGTTTAGCGCGAGCGCGGCCCGCTCAGCTTTCATCCGTTCGAGGTTTTTCGATGACGTCCTTATTCACCGGGTCTCATGCCAGCGAGGCGGTGCGCACGCCCTCGCCTGCATCGACGCCCGCATCCGACGCCCCCTATCTCCGGCTCGACGGCATCACCGTGCGCTTTCCGGGCGTGCTCGCGCTCGACCAGGTCTCGCTGGAAGTGCGCCGCGGCGAGGTGCACGGCCTGATGGGCGAAAACGGCGCCGGCAAATCGACGCTGCTGAAGGTGCTGTCCGGCGTCAATCATCCTGTCTCGGGCACGTTGTCGCTCGACGGCGTCGAGCAGCAGTTCGCGACGACCAAGGCGGCGATCGCCGCGGGCATCGCGATCATCTATCAGGAACTGCATCTGGTGCCGGAGCTGACGGTCGCCGAGAATCTGATGCTCGGCGCCCTGCCGAATCGCTTCGGCGTACTGGACGAAAAGGCTTTGGTCGCGCGTGCGATGCGCGAGCTCGAACGGCTCGGCGAAAAGCTCGATCCGTCGCAGCAGGTCAAGCATCTGTCGATCGGTCAGCGGCAGATGATCGAAATCGGCAAGGCGCTGATGCGCGACGCGCGCGTGATCGCGTTCGACGAACCGACCAGCTCGCTGTCGTCGCGCGAAACCACGCAACTGTTCCGCATCATCCGCGCGCTGAAGGCCGAAGGCCGCGCGATCATCTACGTCACGCACCGGATGGATGAAGTCTACGAACTGTGCGATCGCGTCACCGTGTTTCGCGACGGCCGCCGCATCGACACCTTCGAGGCCGGCGCGGGACTCGATCGCGATCGGCTGATCAGCTGCATGGTGGGGCGCTCGATCACCGATGTGTACGGCTATCGCGCGCGCGAGCACGGCGACGTGCAGCTTCAGGTCGACGGCCTGATGGGACCGGGCCTGCGCGAACCGGCTTCGTTTTCGGCGCGCAAGGGCGAGATCGTCGGCTTCTTCGGGCTCGTCGGCGCGGGCCGCTCCGAGCTGATGAAGCTGATCTACGGCGCGGTCAAGCCGAGCGCCGGCGAGGTCGCGCTGAAGGGCAAGCGCGTGCAGTTCGCCACGCCGCGCGACGCGGTGCGCGCCGGTGTCGCGCTGTGTCCCGAGGATCGCAAGCAGGAAGGCATCGTGTCGATCGCGTCGGTGTCGGACAACCTGAACATCAGCTGCCGCCGTCACTTCAGCCGCTTCAGCGTGCTCAATGGCCGCAAGGAAGCGCAGACCACGCGTGAGTTCATCGGCAAGCTCGCGATCAAGACGCGCAACGGCGACACGCCGATCGGCACGCTGTCCGGCGGCAATCAGCAGAAGGTGATCCTGTCGCGCTGGCTCGCCGAAGAGATCGACGTGTTCCTGATGGACGAGCCGACGCGCGGCATCGACGTCGGGGCGCGCAGCGAGATCTATGGGCTGCTGTATGGGCTCGCCGAGGCGGGCCGCACGGTCATCGTCGTGTCGAGCGATCTCGCCGAGGTGATCGGCGTGACCGATCGCGTGATCGTGATGAAGGAAGGCCGCATCGTCGGCGATCTGCCAAAGGCGCAGGCCACGCCGGATGCGCTGATCAAGCTGGCATTGCCGCGCTGATCGCGCAACGGATCGCGCCACCAGACCTCTTACCGAATATCGCAACGAAAACGGCATTGAATGGAACAGACATCATGAATACACCTTCCACCGATTCCTCGACCCCCGCCGTCGCCTCCGTGGGCTTGGCCGCGCGCGCCGCGCGCACCTGGGACCTGATCAACAAATCCGGCATCGTGATGGTGTTCGTCATCCTGTTCGCGGTGCTGTCGTTCACGGTCCCAGACTTTCTGAGCACGCGCAATATCCAGGGCCTGCTGCTGTCGGTCACGCTGATCGGCTCGATCTCCGTCACGATGATGTTCGTGCTCGCGCTCGGCGAGGTGGACCTGTCGGTGGCGTCGATCGTCGCGTTTTCGGGCGTGGTGGCTTCCGTGCTGATCACCGCGACGCACAGCGTGTTAGTCGGCATCACGGCCGGCGTGCTCGCGGGCGGCGCGGTCGGGCTCGTCAACGGCACGCTGGTCGCGCGCTACAAGATCAACTCGCTGATCGTCACGCTCGCGATGATGGAGGTCGTGCGCGGCCTCGCGTACATCACCTCGAACGGCGACGCGGTGATGATCTCCGAGGAGCGCTTCTTCGACCTCGGCGGCGGCTCGTTCCTCGGCATTTCTTATCCGATCTGGAGCAACATCGTCGGCTTCGTTCTGTTCGGCTTCCTGCTGAAAAAGACCGTGTTCGGCAAGAACGTGCTGGCCGTCGGCGGCAATAGCGAAGCGGCTGTGCTCGCGGGGCTGCCCGTCACGCGGATCAAGATCACCGTGTTCGTGCTGCAAGGCCTCGTGACCGGCTTCGCGGGCGTGATGCTCGCGTCGCGCATGAGCCTCGGCGATCCGAAGACGTCGGTCGGGCTCGAGCTCGGCGTGATTTCCGCGTGCGTGCTCGGAGGTGTGTCGCTGACGGGCGGTGTCGCGACGATCTCCGGCGTGCTGGTCGGCGTGCTGATCATGGGCTCGGTACAGGACGCCATGAGCCTGCTGAACGTACCGACGTTCTACCAGTACCTGATTCGCGGCGGCATCCTGCTGCTCGCGGTTCTGTTCGACCAGTTCCGCCGCAGCAAGCGCGTGCACTGACGCGCCGTTGCTCGTGGCCGGTTTCCTGCGCTTTGCGAGAAGGCGTACTGCCGATGCGGGTCGATAAAACCCGCATCGGCTTTTTTATTGCAGGTGAAGTCTGGCAAGTATCAAAAGCAATAAAAAACGGCTTGGCATCGGAATGCCCAAGCCGTCTCTTTTAGCTCACGCGTTCACGCCTGCGACTTTTAAAGCCGCAGCGGATACGCATGCGACGGTATTCCGGCTTTTGCCGGAATACCGGTGTTGTACTTATTGCTTGATGAATCGGTCGTTCGCCCAGAGCCCCTCGGTATCGCTATTGGCTGAATTCACGAACTCGACGTCGTGGCCGACCACGCGCACCACGCGGAAACTCGAGTCGGTCGGAGTCGACACGCATTGATATCCGGAGAAGAATTCCTGCATCTGCTGCTGTTCACCGGCTTGCGCGTGGTGATCGGCGGCATCGAGCTTGTCCTTCGATACGCAGCCATAGGCATTGGCCTTGAACTGGATCGTTTGCTGCGGCTTGATCACGACGTCTTGCGCCTGAACGCTAGCGGCAGCCAAACCCGCGATGGCGAAAACAACGGCAATTCGAGTTTTCATTCGTTCCTCCGGGGCGGGCCGAAAAAAATCTCGGTTAGCTATGTATTTAACTTTAACGGTGGACCCGCATCTCGCACTCTAGGAGAACCGATGAGAACGACAAGCACATCTTGTGTGCGATCGCAACAGTGGCGAATTGTCGCACCTGCTGTCGAAGCTGATTAAAGCTTGAGCACACGCCTGACCGAATGGCAATGAAATGAATAACTAAAAATCCACTCTCGCACATGCCTTAGCTGGTAAAGCTTTGCGCGCGCATTCACGTAAACGCGTAGCGTCAATTAAGCGATTTAATACAATTTAATCAATGGGTTTGTGCGTCGCACACAAAGTCATTCCACAGGCAAAAGCGGCGATGCGCAATAATGAGGCAAGTGTAGAAAATAAACAGTGCCAGCCGTCTCTCACGGGCCTTGGTGAAACGCTTGCAACGCGCCATTGCCGAAAACGCATGAAAAAAAGCCGCGCGGCGCAAAGCCGCATGGACAGGCGAGGGGGCGCGATCGCAGTGCGATGTACCCTTCGCGTGCGGCCTGAATCCAGGTGGATCTTCGTCGAGCCGGTATGCGGGTACAAGCGGTGCTCTACAATGAAAATGAATCTCCTGCACCCGGAGGCTATCGTGAACGAGCACGTCATACTCGGGATTTTTCTAGTCGTTCCGCTGCTGATCGTCATGTTTCTTTTTTCCGACGAACTGTGGCAGGAGCATCGAGACCTGCATGACGGACGGCCGTTGCGAGCGCGTCGCCGACGCATCGACTGGCGGCATCCGCTACGCCGTTCGCGCGAGCGGCTCTGAGATTGCGAAGCGGTCCCCAAAGAAAAAAAGCCTGCCACAGGGGCAGGCTGAAAAAAGAGATCCACACTCAATGCCTTGAACACAAGGCAATAGGAGTCTAGTCGCGACACGCTAATCGGTGGTTTCAACGGCTTTTACAGTTGTTACCGGGCGTGACCGTAATGCGGGGCGCGACGTTGCGTCGGCAGGCCTCGCGTCGCGCTTCAGTGGGCGCGCCAGTGCGCGCGAATCCGTTTGGCGAGCGCTTCGAGCGTGTCCGGATCGGCGACCTCGCGCGCATGCAGCTTCAGCGGTTGGCCTTCCCAGCGCGGAATCACGTGGAAATGGACGTGCGGCACTGTCTGTCCCGCCGCCGCGCCGTTGAACTGGCCGATGAACACGCCGTCAGGACGCAGTGCCGCGCGCACCGCGATCGCGAGCTTTTGCGCCATGCGCGTCGACGCGACGAGCGCCGCATCCGACAGATCGAAAATTTCCGCGACCGCTTCCTTCGGCACGACGAGCAGATGGCCGTCGGCCTGCGGCATCAAGTCCATGAAAGCCAGCGCCTGGTCGTTTTCGGCCACCTTGATGCATGGTAGTTCGCCGCGCAAGATTTTGGCGAACGGGTTGCTGTCGTTGTAGCTCATCGCGTTTCCTTTCATTTGGGCTGGGTTCGATTCACGGGTCGAGCGGGATACTTTTTTGCGTAGCTTCGCACCGCGGCTTTCCTATTCTCTACCCGAACGCTTACGCCACGCGTGCGGCACGCCGGATCGCTTGAGGTGGCTGGCCGAACGCGCGCAAAAACGCGCGCCGCATCCGCTCGGGGTCGATGAAGCCAGTGTCGGCTGCGACGGTTTCGATCGAATGACGGCCGGTTTCGAGCATCGTGCGAGCCGCTTCGACACGCAGCGCCTCGATCGCGCGGGCCGGCGACTGGCGCGTCTCGTCGCGAAACGCGCGGCTGAACTGGCGCGGGCTCAGATGCGCGACGTCGGCGAGCTGCTCGACGGTCAGCGGCTCGCGCAGATGACTCTTCGCATACGACAGCGCGTTCTGGATCCGATCGGATTTCGGTTCGAGATCGAGCATCGCGGAGTACTGCGATTGCCCGCCGGTGCGCCGGTGATAGACCACGAGCTTCTTCGCGATCGCGCGCGAAACCGCGACGCCGAGGTCGTTCTCGACGAGCGCGAGGCACAGATCGATACACGCGGTCATGCCGGCCGACGTCCACACCGAGCCGTCGACAATGAAGATGCGGTCCTCGTCGACCCGCGCGCGCGGAAAGCGCCGTTGCAAATCGCGCGCATGCGCCCAGTGCGTAGTCGCGTGGCGGCCGTCGAGGATGCCCGCTTCGGCGAGCACGAACGCGCCGGTGCAGATGCTCGCGGTGCGGCGCGAGGCGGCGAGGGCGTCGTTCAGAAACGCGAGCAGCCCCGGCGACGACGGCGCGATCTCCATCGCGCCGGTGACGATCACCGTGTCGTAGGCGGGATCGTCGAACGGGCGCGTCGCGACCTCGACGCCCGCCGAGCTGCGCACCATGCCGCCGTGCTCGGAGATCACCGCGACGTCGTACGCGGGCTCGCCGGTGTCCTGATTGGCGAGTTCGAAAATCGATACCGCGACCATGTCGAGGATCTGAAAGCCCGGAAAGACCACCACGGCGATGCGTTTCATTTGCGATGTCCGGAAACGAGGGAAATACGACATTTGAGACAAAACAGTACGCGCCTAAACTCAGCTCGTCAACCCCGCCGTATCAGCGCAAAAGCCGCCAGGCGGCGAGTTCACGGATGTTCCCATTCACCGGACAGGGCGGCCGCATCATGCGCAGCCCACAAGGAGAGCTTCAATGGCAACGCAGGCAGCCAAGGGCGTACAAGGCAATTCGAACGAAGGCAAGGGTACGGCGGTGGTCACGGGCGCATCGTCGGGTATCGGCGCGGTCTACGCGGACCGGCTCGCGCGACGCGGCTACGACCTGCTGCTGATCGCGCGCGACGGCGCACGCCTCAGCAGCCTCGCCGACCGGCTGACGAAGGAAACCGGCCGCCGCGTGAGCACCGTCAGCGCCGATCTGACCAACAAGGCCGACGTGCGCCGCACCGAGAACCAGTTGCGCGCCGAGCCAGGCATCACGATGCTGATCAACAACGCGGGCGTCGGCGCGACCGCGACGCTGCTCGACTCCGACATCGATGAACTCGAGCAGATGATCGAGCTGAACGTGACCTCGCTCACGCGCCTGACGGCGGCGGTGTTGCCGGGCTTCATCGCGCGCGGCGCCGGTACGGTGATCAATATCTCGTCGATCGTCGCGCTGGCGCCGGAATTGTTGAACGGCACCTATAGCGGCACCAAGGCCTACGTGTTGAACCTCACGCAGTCGCTGCATCACGAGGTGGGCGGCAAGGGCGTGCGGCTGCAAGCGGTGCTGCCGGGCGCGACGAGCACCGCGTTCTGGGATCGCGCGGGTCTCGCGGTCGAGAACCTGCCTTCGCAGATCGTGATGAGCGCCGAGGACATGGTCGACGCGGCGCTTGCCGGTCTCGATCAGGGCGAACTGGTGACGATCCCGTCGTTGCCCGATGCCGCCGACTGGGAGCGTTTGAACAGCGCGCGTTTGCATCTGCAGCCGAATCTGTCGCGCAGCGCGCCGGCCGAGCGCTATACGCGCGCCGTGGCCGCGTAAGCCGAAGGTTGAGGAGGGCGGCGCCAGACTCAGCCGCTCACGGCCACCTGATTCTTGCCGTCGTGTTTCGCGCGATACAGGCCGACGCCGGCGGCCTCGATCAGCGTCGTGACCGGTTCGGCGGCCGACGGCACCACCATCGCCGCGCCGATGCTGATCGTGACGACGCCCTCTGCCGAGCCCGCATGGGTGATCGCGCGGTCTTCGACCGCGATGCGGATTTTCTCCGCGAGCAGGCGCAAGCCACCCGCCGACGTGTCCGGGACGACCACCGCGAACTCCTCGCCGCCGAAGCGCGCGGCGAGATCCAGTGAATGGCCGAGGCACGCTTCGATCGTATGCGCGACGCTCTTCAGCACTTCGTCGCCGGCGACGTGCCCGTAGGTGTCGTTGTAGGCCTTGAAGTGATCGACGTCGATCATCAGGAGGCCGAGGCCGGTCTTGTCGCGGGTGCCACGGTGCCATTCGGCGGCCAGATACTGGTCGAGGTAGCGGCGGTTCGACAGGCCGGTCAGACCGTCCGAATGCGTGAGCCGCTGCAACTCCAGATTCGTCGCCAGCAGTTGCCGCTGAGATTGCCGCAGCGCGCGGTACGCCTCGTCGCGTTGCAGCAGGTGTAGATACGAGCACGAGTGATAGCGGATGCGCGCTATCAGCTCGATGCGGTCGGGCAGCTTCACGAGGTAGTCGCTCGAACCGGCCGCGAACGCCGCGCTTTTGACGAGCGGCTCTTCGTCGGTCGACAGCACGACGATCGGGATGTCGCGAGTGGCGGCATTCAGCCGGTATTGCCGCACCAGCGTCAGACCGTCGGTGCCCGGCATCACGAGATCTTGCAGGATCACCGTCGCGCGCGTTTCCTCGGCGCAGCGCACCGCGTCTTCCCATGACGCGCAGTAGCGAAAGTCGATGCCCGGCTCGTCGGCGAGCGCCTCGCGCACCCCCTCGGCGATGACCGCCTGGTCGCCGACCAGCAGCACCATGATCGGGCACTCGGCCGCCGGCGGGTCGGCGAGGATGCGCGCGAGCGCGTCGTCGCTGGCGAGACTGGGCGCATCCTCCGCGACGAGCGCGTGCGCCTGCGCCTGCGCGTTCGCGTCGTCTGCGGGATGCAGCGTTGCGGCGTTCTGGGGCGGTTTAGAGGTGTCCATGTGGCTCGGCCGGGATGAAGTTCAGGGAGGGCGCGTCAGCTTGCGGGGAGGCGAGGCGCTCGTTGACCACTGCCCTTGGTCAGATAATAGTCGGCGCCCGCATCAAGGCCAGCGCGGCGATCTTCCCCGCGATGCCTGGATGAAAAGCAGCGCAATGCCTCGCGTGGGTTAACGCGTCCAACGTTATGCACCTGTTACAGAGTTAATCTCCGGTTACCAACTGCAGCATCTATTTCCGCGCGCGCCGGCGACAATTCGTCCATGCCTGAACGGCGGGAGCTCAATATGAAAAAGATCGCAGTGGCGTTGGTAATGGCGGGTAGTTTGACGGTGGCGGGCCAGGCGTCCGCGCACGGACACGGCGGTGATGTGGTGGGTGCGCTGATTGGCGGCGCGGTGCTGGGCGCGGTGGTCACCTCGGCGTTGACGCCGGCGCCGGTGGTCGCGTATCCGCAGCCGGTCTATGCCGAGCCCGCGTACCAGCCCGCGCCGGCTTACGTGGCACCGCCGCCCGGATATTGCTACGACCAGTATCAGCGCGCCTATGTCGCGTGCGGCGCACCGCCGCCCGGACAGTACGGCTATGCGCAACCGCAACCCGAGCCGCAGTGGTGAGCGCGGCCAGGCTCTGATGCGCGGATGATTCAGCCGAACAACGCGCAGACAAAAAGGCCGTCGCCCAATGCGACGGCCTTTTTCCATTTGAGGCACGGCTTAATGCTTGTGATGCAGCCACTCCGCGTAATGCGTGTCGAGCCAGCGCTCGAGCCTGGGCGGCCTGGACGGGTCGCGGTGACGCGACATCATCCAGATGGCAAGGCCGACCACCAGCATGACGGCGGGCCCCATCAGATAAGCGAGCATTGATTCAGGCATCGGAACCTCCGTATCGGCTTGCATCCATCTCTCAGTGTAGGCGAAGGAAGCGGGGAAAGAACGACGATGTCAAACGGTCCAGAGAAGCGAAAAAAGGTGCATTTGCGCCCGGTTTGGAAACCTGTTTTTTTGATGATTTTTCCTTTATTTGCCTAGCGTCTGGGCGAGGTCGCATTAGCCTGTGTACCATCCTGTTGCCGGCCTGACGGCAAGCGTCACATGGCGCCAAAACCCATGACAATGCCGTCAAGCCGTCCCGTTCGCCGTCTGCCGCGCGACTTCCATCTGGCTATCGACAAAGTCCGCCCAACTCTGAAGCATGCGATCCTGCCACGCCGCTTCGTCGGTTGCTTCACGCTTCGCGATGTCGCCCCCCGCAGCTGTTTGCTGTTCCATGTCGCGCAGATGCGACGACGCGGTGCGACGAAAGTCATGCAGCACGAAATGCTCCACGTCGAGCCCCAATGCCTTGACTGCCTGGTTCAGCGTGCTTTTCGCGATCGGCCGATCGTCGCCCCTGACGCTCGGGAACACGAACGTCTCGCTGGTGCGCCCGCGCTGCAGCTCGCGCAGCAGCGCAACCGCCTGACGCGGCAGACGGACGACGCGGTCCTCGCGCGCGTTCAGGCGCGCGGCGGGGATCGTCCACAGCGCGTCGTCGAGATCGAACTCGACCCATGTCGATTCGACGAGGTCCGCTTTGCGTGCCATCGTCAGCACCAGCAGATGCAGCGCGAGCTTCAGCGGACGGCGGATATTGGATGTGTCGATCGTGCGCAGCATGACACCGATCTCGGCGCCGGACAGCACGCGGGTGCGGCTGTCGAAGGTCGCGATCGAGCGCGCCGGTACGACCTCCGCGGGATTGCTGGTCGCGAGCTGGCGCGCGATCAGATATGCGTACAGGCGCTTCACGACGTTGCGCGTGTGCAGCGCCATTTTCGGCGAGCCGCGGCTTTTGATGCGCTCGCAGATCGCGACGACGTCGTCAGCGGTGACCGCGCCGATCGGCTTGTTGCCGATCGCGGGCAGCACGTCCTTGTCGAGCGCGCGCCGCGTGGTGCGGCGATATTCATCCGACTTGCCGGCCAGCGCCGTCGCGAGATAAAGCTCGGCCGCTTCGCGCAGCACGTCGGCCTTGCTCTCGGCACCGCGATCGCGCCGCGCGGTGGCGACCGGCGAGATGCCCTGCGCGACGAGCGCCGCGTACTTCTGCGCCTTCGCGCGCGCGACGCGCAGCGAAATCATCCGGTAATCGCCGATGGTCGCGAGCGGCTGACGCTTGCCGTTCAACGTATAGCGGAAGCGCCAGACCTTGGTGCCGGTCGTCATGACCTCGATCACGAGGCCGTTGCCGTCGGCGACGCAGTAGCGGGTCGTGCGCGGTTCGAGCGCGCGGATCTCGGATTCGGTGAGCGGGGTGGCGAGGCGGGGCATGCTTTGGGGACGCTGTACGTTTAGGCTCGGACAGCTGGATTCTAAATCCTTTGCCCGGTTGTGTACCAAAAATCCGGTGGGTTTTTGGTCGACGGAGTGCGATTTTCGCGTGTGCGGCAGCGGCACCGATTCGGCCGCGAGAGCCTATATGACGGCCGTATTGCGGCGACGCACAAGTTCGGCGTTACTTGCCGATACAGAATCGGCTGAAAATCACGCCGAGCAGATCGTCCGAACTGAACTCACCGGTGATCGAGTTCAGTTGATCCTGCGCGAGCCGCAATTCCTCGGCGAACAGATCGAGCGCCTGCGCGTTCTGCTCCGCATGCACGGCGGCGGTCGCCAGATGCTCGTCGGCCGCGCGCAACGCGATCAGGTGCCGCTCGCGCGCGAGATAGACGCTCTCCGCGCCCGCCTGCCAGCCGGCAATCCGCAGCAGTTCGTCGCGCAGCAGCGCGACGCCGTCACCCTTCTTCGCCGACAGCCGCACCTCGCTAAGTTCGAGGTCGGCGTCGAGCGCCTGCGTCGCGGGCGCGAGCCCTGTCAGGTCGGTCTTGTTCAGCACGCGGACGACGGGCACGCCGCGCGGAAAGCGTCCGGCGATCGTTTCGTCGCCGGCCGTCATTCCGGCGCGCGCGTCGAGCAGATGCAGCACCACGTCCGCGCGCTCGATCTCGCCCCATGTGCGCTCGATGCCGATCTTCTCGACCTCGTCCTCGGTCTCGCGCAGGCCGGCCGTGTCGATCACGTGCAGCGGGATGCCTTCGATCTGGATCGTCTGCGCGACCTTGTCGCGCGTCGTGCCGGCGATCGGCGTGACGATCGCGAGTTCGGCGCCGGCGAGCGCATTCAGCAGCGAGGACTTGCCGACGTTCGGTTGCCCCGCCAGCACGACCGACAAACCTTCGCGCAGCAACGCGCCCTGGCGCGCCTCGCTCAGCACGTGCGCGAGACGCTCGCGTATGCGCACGAGCTTGCCGCGCGCGTCGGCGGCTTCGAGGAAGTCGATCTCCTCTTCCGGGAAGTCGAGCGTCGCTTCGACCAGCATCCGCAGCGTGATCACCTCTTCGACCAGCGCGTGGATGTCGCGCGAGAACGCGCCGTCGAGCGAGCGGCCGGCCGAACGCGCGGCGGCCTCGGTGCTTGCCTCGATCAGATCGGCGACGGCCTCGGCCTGCGCGAGGTCGAGCTTGTCGTTCAGAAACGCGCGACGCGTGAATTCGCCGGGCTCGGCGAGCCGTAGACCGAACGCGCGGCCGGCGTCGATGCAGCGTTGCAGGACCAATTGCAGCACGACCGGGCCGCCATGGCCTTGCAGTTCAAGCACGTGCTCGCCGGTGTACGAATGCGGCGCCGGAAAGTACAGCGCGATGCCGCGATCGAGCGGATTGCCGCTCGCGTCGAGAAACGGCACGTAGCTCGCGTGACGCGCCGCGAGCGTCTGGCCGGTGAGGGCCTGCATCAACGGCTGGGCCGCCGCCGCGCCAGCGCGGCCGGACGAAATCCGCACGACGCCGATGCCTCCCCGGCCGGGCGCGGTAGCAATGGCAACGATGGGATCGGAGTCGGTCGTGAGCATGTGAAGTCGGGTGAAACGGGAGGGGAGGAGCAGGGCCGCGTCGGTCGAGCCGGCGCGAGGCATTGTAACGCGCGCGCTTCGCACGGAAGCGCTGGCGACAAGGACGCGAAGCGGATGACGTGCCCGTTCGCCTCTATTGTTTGAACAACTCAGATTTATCTCAATTAAGCTAGGATTGTTACCGCGCTACTTAGGAATTGTTGAGACTCGGCAGGAACTGCGGTTCAGGCAAAGCCAAGCCTGGCAATCGAGAGATGAAAAAAATCAAATTCGCGCAACGCGTTACGGGGCGCGCGCTACAAGCTAAAACTATCTCAAATAAGAGAAAACAAAGCTTGATCGGTTGTCAACTGGCTGAACTCCGAATTGCACAATCTGGCCCATGCCGACCGACAAAGAAAAAGCCGCCTTCGCCAAGAGGCTGAAGGATCTGCTCGAGCCGCTGAAAATCCGCGGCGGGACCAAACTCGCCGAGCAATTCAATCTTCGCTATTACGGCGAGCGGCCCGTGACGCCCCAGACCGCACACAAATGGCTGACGGGCACGACGATCCCGAAGCCGGACAAGTTGCGCACGCTCGCCGAATGGTTGAACGTCAAGGAGCACTGGCTCCATTACGGACCACCGCCCGGCGCCAGCGCACGACCGATGGCACGTGGCGAAAAATATCCGCCGACACCCGAAACGATCGAACTCGCTTCGAAGATCGCATCGTTGACCCCGAAGGACCGGAATCTGGTCGAGGAAATGATCGTGCGTTTTTACGGCGAAGATTCCGACGAAGAGTGAACGACGAAACTCAAGCGCAGCCGCCCGCCGCATTTCCTTCAGCCGCACCATAAAAAAAGCCGCCCGGTTCGCACCGGGCGGCTTTTCGTTTTGAGCTTGCGTCACGGCGGCCCTGCGGGCCGCCACCGGACGGAACATCAGGCCGGCTTCACCTTCGAGCTGCCCATCATCCGCGTGATGTAGTACTGCTGCGCGATCGACAGCACGTTGTTCACGACGTAGTACAACACGAGACCTGCGGGGAAGAAGAAGAACATCACCGAGAACGCGATCGGCATGAACATCATCATCTTCGCCTGGACTGGGTCCGGCGGCGTCGGGTTCAAGCGGGTCTGCAGGAACATCGACACGGCCATCAGGATCGGCAGGATGAAGTACGGGTCCTGCTGTGACAGATCATGGATCCATAGAATCCACGGCGCGCCGCGCATTTCCACCGACGACAGCAACACCCAGTACAGCGAGATGAACACCGGGATCTGGATCACGACCGGCAGACAGCCGCCGAACGGATTGACCTTCTCGGTCTTGTACAGCTCCATCAGCGCCGCGTTCATCTTCTGCGGATCGCCCTTGAAACGCTCGCGCAGCGCCTGCATGCGCGGCGTGATCGCCTTCATGCGCGCCATCGACTTGTAGCTCGCGGCCGACAGCGGGAAGAACACCGCCTTGATCAGCACCGTGAGCAGCACGATCGACCAGCCCCAGTTGCCGACATAGCCGTGGATCTTCGACAGCAGCCAGAACAGCGGCTTCGCGATGATCGTGACCCAGCCGTAGTCCTTCACCAGATCGAGACCCGGCGCGATACCTGCGAGCATCTTTTCTTCTTCCGGACCGGCGAACAGACGCGCGGACACGCTGACGGTCTGGCCCGGCTGGATGGTCGGCATCGCCTCCTTCATGCCGACGCGATACAGCGACGGATCGATCTTCTCGGCGTAGAACTCGCGCTTCACGCCTTCCTGCGGAATCCAGGCCGACGCGAAGTAGTGCTGGACCATCGCGACCCAGCCGTCGTTGGCCGACGTCGCGAAGTTCTGCTTGTTCTTGTCGAGATCGCTGAACGTCATCTTCTGGAAGTGATGCTCGTTCGTGTAGACAGCCGGTCCGATGAACGTGTGCGAGAAGCGCGGCGTTTCGACCGGCTGGTCGTCGCGCACGAGTTCCATATAGAGCTGCGGCGTCACCGGCGTGGTGCCGACGTTCTGGACCTTCGTCTCGACGCCGATCACGTAGCTGCCGCGCGTGAACGTATACGTCTTGATGACCCGGAGGCCGCCCTTTTCCGGCGACTCGAAGCTCATCTGGAACGAGTTCTGGCCGTCGGCCAGATGGGTCGGCTGATTCGGCATCAGCGTAAAGATGTCGTTGTGATTCGGGAAGTCACCGCCGAGCAGGCCTGTGCGCGCCAGATACGTGTGATTGTTCGTTTTGTCGAACAGCGTGATCACGAGATCCGGCTGCTTGCCGTCGCCCTGCTTGACGAGCGACAGGCGCGACAATGTGCCACCGCGGGTGTCGATTTCGCCGCTATAGACGTCGGTGCCGAACTTCACGAGCTGCGATTGCTCGGCCGCTGGCGCGTTGCCCGGCGCGGCCGCGTTGGTTGTCGGCAGATCGGCCGGCTGGGTGCCCGGTGTCGTGGTGCCCGGCGTGGCGCTGCCGGCGGTCTGGGTCGGCGTCGTGCTCGGGAAGAACATCGACGGGCGTCCGTGGTCGCGTTGCCAGTTGTCGAACAGCATGACAGCTGACATGAAAAAGATGACCCATAGGACGGTGCGTTTGATATCCATGCGTTGTCTCAGTGTCGATGGAACGGCGCGTCAGCGCTTTTCAGAAGTGGGTGGCGGGACGAGATCGATGCCGCCCGCGGAAAACGGGTGGCAGCGGCAAACACGCCTCACGGCGAGATAAGTCCCGCGCGCGGCGCCATGATACTGGATTGCCTCGCGCGCGTAATCAGAGCAGGAAGGGTAAAAACGGCACCGGTTGCCGAGCATGGGGCTCACGGCAAGCTTGTAAAAGCGCAATAAAGCGAAGAGTACCGTTTGCATGGCAGGTGCGGCCGTACGGCGCCGCGCAACGTGAAGTACAGGACGACGCCCGCGCTCTGAAGCTGCCGGCGCAACGCCCATTGCGGCGACCGTGGTGCGGGCGGTCACTGCGTCATTCCGTCTTGGGCGCCTCCGCGGGCGGCGCCTGACGACGGGTAATTTCGCGCGCTGCCTTGTCGAGCAGCGCCTCGATTTCGCTGCGGCACAGCGCCTTCAACGGCGGCGATGACGCGCTCGGCAAAGCTTTTTTGTCGAAACGCGTGTGTAGACGCAGCAGCACATCCCAACCGCCGAATTCCGCGCGACGCAGCCGGAAGGCTTCGCGCGCGATCCGGCGCACCAGATTCCGCGTGGCCGCGCGCGGCGCATACTTCTTACCGATCACGAGGCCAAGACGCGCCTCGTTGCCGGTGGGCCGGCCGTACACGACGAAGTGTGCGGTACGGCGCCACGGCCGCAAACGAAAAACGGATGAAAATTCATCCGTTTTTAGCAGCCTTGCGGCTTTGGGGAAGGCGGCTTGCGCTCGCAACGGAACCGAGCCCGGTTGCTGCGCCCCGGCCGCTCCCGCTTCGCCGCGGGTTTCGGTCACAGCGCGCAATCCGCTTGCCTTAGATCGCGAGGCGCTTGCGGCCCTTCGCGCGACGTGCGTTGATGACCTTGCGGCCGCCAGCGGTCTTCATGCGAACGCGGAAGCCATGGGTGCGCTTGCGACGGGTAACGGAAGGTTGGTAAGTACGTTTCATGTTGCTCTCACTTGATCGAAAAAAACCGCGCGATCATCGCTGAAAGCGCAATGGCCGGTGGTTTACTGAAATTGGTTTTCGCGGAACCCGCTATTTAAACTGGTTTTCCGTTGGCCGTCAATAGTTTAGCCGTCGTCTGGCGCAGCCGGGGGTTGCCGGACCAAGCGATCGGTCCCTGTGGATAACTCACTTTCGGGTTCGTTTTGGCGTTAGAATCTCGCCTTACTTCCCAAAAATGTTGCACGCCGCTCCGGCACGCTTGTCCCGCAGACCCTTGTGGCACAGGCGCCTGGGGCTGTTACGCCTGGCTGCTCAGGGCCTTGTTGCGCGTGCGCGACAGGGGCAGCGGCGACCGCCGTGCACACCATAACGATAGCAACTTGATGAACGAATTCTGGCAACACTGTTCCGCATTGCTGGAGCGTGAGCTTACGCCCCAGCAGTACGTGACGTGGATCAAACCCTTGGCCCCGGTCGCCTTCGACGCCGATGCGAACACGTTGAGCATTGCCGCGCCGAACCGCTTCAAGCTCGACTGGGTCAAGAGCCAGTTCTCCGGCCGCATCGCGGATATGGCCCGCGATTTCTGGCATGCGCCGGTGGACGTGCAATTCGTATTGGATCCGAAGGCCGGTATGCGTAGCCCAACGGCCGCGGCGCCGGCTCCGTCGTCGGCACGCCCGGCTTCGGCCGCGCCGCAGGGCGGTAATGCCGGCGGCGTCGCGGCCGTCGATGCGGCTGTCGGCGCCGTGCATGCCGCGCATGCCGCGCGCGCGAATCCCGCAGCCGCGGCTGCGGCGCTCGCAGCGCAAAACGCGAATTCGCGCAGCGCCGCCGAAAACGTCGCAGATCTCGATCTGCCGAGCCTGGACGCGAACGAAGCCGCCGCCGGACGTCGCACGTGGCGCCCAGGCCAAGGCGTGGGCGCGACGGCATCCAGCGAGAGCGACTCGATGTACGAGCGCTCGAAGCTGAACCCCGTGCTGACCTTCGACAACTTCGTGACCGGTAAGGCGAATCAGCTCGCGCGCGCCGCGGCGATCCAGGTCGCCGACAACCCCGGCATTTCGTATAACCCGCTGTTCCTGTACGGTGGCGTGGGCCTCGGCAAGACACACCTGATCCATGCTATCGGAAATCAGTTGCTGATGGACAAACCCGGCGCGCGGATTCGCTACATCCACGCGGAACAGTACGTGTCCGATGTCGTGAAGGCGTACCAGCGCAAGGCGTTCGACGACTTCAAGCGCTACTACCACTCGCTCGACCTGCTGCTGATCGACGATATTCAGTTCTTCTCGGGCAAGTCGCGCACGCAGGAGGAATTCTTCTACGCTTTTGAGGCGCTGGTCGCCAACAAGGCGCAAGTGATTATCACGAGCGATACGTATCCGAAGGAAATCTCGGGTATCGACGATCGCCTGATCTCGCGCTTCGACTCCGGACTGACGGTGGCGATCGAGCCGCCCGAACTCGAAATGCGCGTCGCGATTCTGATGCGCAAAGCGCAATCGGAGTTCGTGAGCCTCAATGAGGACGTCGCGTTCTTCGTCGCGAAGCATCTCCGCTCGAACGTGCGCGAACTCGAGGGCGCGCTGCGCAAGATCCTCGCGTATTCGAAGTTCCACGGCCGCGAAATCACGATCGAACTGACCAAGGAAGCGCTGAAAGACCTGCTGACGGTGCAGAACCGGCAGATTTCGGTGGAAAACATCCAGAAAACGGTCGCCGACTTCTACAGCATCAAGGTCGCGGACATGTATTCGAAGAAGCGTCCGGCGAACATCGCGCGGCCGCGGCAGATCGCGATGTACCTGGCGAAGGAATTGACGCAGAAGAGTCTGCCGGAAATCGGTGAGCTTTTCGGCGGGCGCGACCACACGACGGTGCTGCACGCGGTGCGCAAGATCGCCGACGAGCGCAGCAAGGACGCGCAGCTGAATCACGAACTGCACGTGCTGGAGCAGACGCTGAAGGGCTAAACGGGCTGGCCGCACGCGACCGTGAAACGGACGTCGGCGGCAGGAAACGCCGGAAGCGGCTACGCAGTGGTTTGAATGAGGCCGCGAAAACGCTGTAAATCGAGAAACGGGCAGGGGACTCACAACCCGGCGGCGCTGTCGGGTCCGAACGGGAAATGACAAGGAACGCGACGGTAAGCGGGCAGAAGCGACGTAAAAAGCGCGGCAAACCCGTGGCGAATTTGCGGCGCAACCGGCCAGAAGTGGCGGAACAACGAGCCTGCGAACCGGTAGCGCCGCGCAGCGGCGCGACAAGTCGGCGGCAGCCCGGACCACGCCCTAGAAAATCGACCTGTTTATTCCCGAACTCGCCCCCATTTTAGTGAGGCGGTCCCGTTTTCAGGCACAATACAGGTTTAACCGCCCGGCGGCGACGGGCGGATTTCACGCCGTGTCGGGCGCTTTTCAGGGCGCCGGCGGGGAGCCGTGGCTGCGCGCTGAAACGCTTGTCCCGTAAGGCGTGCAGGCCGTTATACCAACGAAGGAACCCTATGCAACTGGTCAAGACCGAACGCGACAACCTCCTCAGGCCGCTGCAAACCGTGAGCGGCATCGTCGAACGCCGCCATACGTTGCCGATCCTCGCCAATTTGCTGATCACCAAGAACGGTCCTGACGTATCGTTCCTGTCGACCGACCTGGAGTTGCAGATCACCACGCGCGCCGATTTCGGCGTGGGCGGCGATTCGGTCGCGACCACGGTGGCAGCGCGCAAGCTCCTCGACATTCTGCGCGCGATGCCTGACGGCCAGGTCACGCTGACGCTGAACGACAAGCGTCTGACCGTGCAATCCGGCAAGAGCCGCTTTGCGCTGCAGACGCTCGCCGCGGACGAATTCCCGACCGTCGCTCAGGCCAAAGACTACGGCGCGAGCCTGGTGGTTCCTCAAAAGACGTTCCGCCAGCTGCTCGGCATGGTCCATTTCTCGATGGCCCAGCAGGACATCCGCTACTACCTGAACGGCATGCTGCTGGTGGTGGACGGCGATCAGCTGATGGCGGTCGCGACCGACGGTCACCGTCTCGCGTTCTCGTCGATGAAGATCGAGGGCTCCTTCGCGCGCCACGAAGTGATCATTCCGCGCAAGACGATTCTCGAACTGCAGCGCCTGCTCGAAGACATCGACGACACGCTGAAGATTGACATCGCGCAGACGCAGGTCAAGTTCACGTTCGGTCAGGTTGAACTCGTGTCGAAGCTCGTGGAAGGCAAGTTCCCCGACTTCCAGCGCGTGATTCCGAAGTCGCACAAGAACAAATTCCAGATTGGCCGCGAAGAACTGCAGCGTTCGCTGCAACGCGCGGCGATTCTGACGTCGGATAAGTTCAAGGGCGTGCGCTGCATCGTCGAGCCGGGCCAGTTGAAGATCATGTCGACCAACGCCGATCAGGAAGAGGCGCAGGAAGAACTGGAAATCGCATACGACGGCGACAGCGTCGATATCGGGTTCAACGTCACGTATCTGCTCGACGTGCTCGCGAATTTGAAGGTCGACATGCTGCAGGTGAGCCTGGGTGATGCCAGCTCCAGCGCGTTGATCACGATTCCCGAGAACGACGAATTCAAGTACGTGGTGATGCCGATGCGCATCTGACGCGTCCAACATCAAGAAGAACACCAAGGGGCGCAGCGCCCCTTTGGCGTTTTTATGGCGTTTTGAAAAGTCCAGAGCAGCAACCTTGCAGTAACGCAGAACCGGAAAAAATCCATGACTGAAACGAACAATACGCAGCCCGATAACAGCTACGGCGCCTCGTCCATCCAGATCCTCGAAGGTCTGGAAGCCGTGCGCAAGCGGCCTGGGATGTACATCGGGGATACATCGGATGGCACCGGTTTGCACCACCTCGTGTTCGAAGTGCTCGACAACTCGATCGACGAAGCGCTCGCCGGCCATTGCAACGACATCCAGGTGATCATCCACGCGGACAACTCCGTGTCGATCACCGACAACGGCCGCGGCGTGCCGACCGGCCTCAAGATGGACGACAAGCACGATCCGAAGCGCAGCGCCGCCGAAATCGTGATGACCGAGCTGCACGCCGGCGGCAAGTTCGACCAGAACAGCTACAAGGTGTCGGGCGGCCTGCACGGCGTGGGCGTGTCGTGCGTGAACGCGCTGTCGGCGTGGTTGCGCCTCACCGTGCGCCGCGATGGCAAGAAGCACTTCATGGAATTCCACCGTGGTGTGCCGCAGAACCGCGTGCTCGAAGAGATCGACGGCGTGACCACGTCGCCGATACAGGTGATCGGCGACACCGAAAACCGCGGCACCGAAGTGCATTTCATGGCCGATGAAAAGATTTTCGGCAATGTTGAATACCACTACGACATTCTCGCGAAGCGGATTCGTGAGCTTTCGTTCCTCAATAACGGCGTGCGGATTCGATTGGTGGATCAGCGCTCGGGCAAGGAAGAGGATTTCGCGTTCGTCGGCGGCGTGAAGGGTTTTGTCGAGTACATCAACAAGAACAAGTCCGTGCTGCACCCGAACATCTTCCACATCATCGGCGAGAAGGATGGTGTGGGCGTCGAAGTGGCGATGCAGTGGAACGACAGCTACAACGAAAACGTGCTGTGCTTCACGAACAACATTCCGCAGCGCGATGGCGGCACGCACCTTACCGGTCTGCGTGCGGCGATGACGCGCGTGCTCAATAAGTACATCGCCGATCACGAAGTCGCGAAGAAGGCGAAGGTCGAAACGTCGGGCGATGACATGCGTGAAGGGCTGTCGTGCGTGCTGTCGGTGAAGGTGCCTGAGCCGAAGTTCAGCTCGCAGACGAAGGACAAGCTCGTGTCGTCGGAAGTGCGCGCGCAGGTGGAAGAAGTGGTCGCAAAGGCGCTCGAGGAATTCCTGCTCGAGACGCCGGGCGACGCGAAGATCATCTGCGGCAAGATCGTCGATGCGGCGCGTGCCCGCGATGCGGCGCGCAAGGCGCGTGAGATGACGCGCCGTAAGGGCGTGCTCGATGGCGTCGGTTTGCCCGGGAAGCTCGCCGATTGCCAGGAGAAGGATCCGGCGAAGTCGGAGATTTATATCGTCGAGGGTGACTCGGCGGGAGGGTCGGCGAAGCAGGGGCGTGATCGGAAGTTTCAGGCTATCTTGCCGCTGCGCGGCAAGGTGCTGAACGTCGAGAAGGCGCGTTACGACAAGCTGCTTTCTTCCGAGCAGATCGTTACGCTGATTACTGCGCTTGGCTGCGGGATCGGCAAGGAAGATTACAACCTCGACAAGCTGCGCTATCACCGCATCATCATCATGACCGATGCTGACGTCGACGGCGCGCACATCCGGACGCTGTTGTTGACGTTCTTCTATCGGCAGATGCCGGAGATGATCGAGCGCGGGTATATCTATATCGCGCAGCCGCCGCTTTACAAGATCAAGGCGGGGAAGGATGAGCGGTATCTGAAGGATGAGTCGGAAGTCAACGCTCATATTCTTCGGCTCGCGTTGCAGGGGTCGGAGTTGGTGGCTTCTGAAGGTGCGACTCCGATTACCGGGGATGCGTTGGGTGAGTTGGCTCGGGCTTATCTGTTGGCGCAGGCAGTGGTTGATCGGTTGAGCCGGCTGTATGACGCGGGTGCGCTCGAGGCCGTGATGGATGGCGTCGTTATCGACCTCTCCAGCGAGCAGGCGGCCGAAGCTTCGGCTCGCGCGCTTGAGGCGAAGCTGCGGGATGATGCGCTGAAGCCGGAAGTGCGCGTTACGACGATGTATGACCCGGTGCGGGAGCTGCGCTCGCTGCGCGTCGCGCGGACGCATCATGGGAATCAGAAGATTTCTGTGATCGATGAAGAGTTTCAGTTGACTGCGGATTATCAGCAGCTTGTGACCACCGCTAATACGTTCAAGGGGTTGATCGGCTCTGGCGCTGTGATCAAGCGTGGGGAGCGGAGTATGGCTGTCACCGACTTTAAGAGTGCGATGAAGTGGCTGCTGGCTGATGCTGAGAGGAATATGTCCAAGCAGCGCTATAAAGGCCTCGGGGAGATGAATCCGGAGCAGCTTTGGGAGACGACTATGGATCCTGCGGTGCGGCGTCTTCTTCGGGTGCAGATTGAGGATGCTATTGCTGCTGATGGCATCTTTACTACGCTCATGGGGGACGATGTGGAGCCGCGCAGGGCTTTTATTGAGTCGAATGCGTTGAGGGCGGGGAATATCGACGTTTGAGGGTGTTGTAGCAGGAGTCATAACCTGAGATTTTGGGAAGCATCCATTGAGACATTTATCGATAGACGCGCTCCGATAGCTCACATGACGGCACCTTACTAACGTCACAGCCGCACGAATGACGGCCACAGTGTTGAGGTGGCCGTAGTTTTTTCGGTCTCGGCAACAATCAGGGGGGCTTTTCAGCCGGACTTCTGCTGCGTCCGCTGGTCCGCGGTTTTCGTCTGTGCTCCCGCCCAATGTACTGAAAACGATTTCGCCTGCGACAGCATCGCCCAGCTCACGCACAGCGGCTTCGTTGGTCGCGCCAGAGCATCGTAGTTGGGGTGACCCGGTTTGCTTCTCTAGCGAATGCGCCTCTTTTAGATAGACGCACTGCGCTGACCGCCTCAGAACGACTCCTAGCGGCGATGGCCGTTGATGCGCTCCTATCTGACGCCGGCAAAAACCTGGAATCTGGCGAAGTCGGTGACGGTGGAGTGCGTGGGCGCTGGCCGGCATCCCGTGTGCCCGGCAAAAAAGAAAGTGTCCCTCGACCTCGTCATGGAAGCCTCCCTGACGGAGAGTGCCGAAACGGTCAAAGCCTTGTCAGCTATGGCTAGGGACGCATTTATTCGGTAGCGCATGTAACCATCGAGCGGCTCGTCTTTTTACCCCCCGTTTTCTTTGAAATTTTTGGGCGCAGGGCGGCTGAGGGACACTTTTAGGGAGGGGGCTCCGAAGCGTCACGCGAGGCGTGAAAGCCCTCCGTACGAATCGCGGATGGGTCTACAGGCACCATCAGAGCCCGCTCGAACTCACTGGGTCAAACCTGTCCCGCAATCAACCATTCCACCGTTCCGGCCGGATAATCTTCCGGCCACCCCCTTGCCAGCAAATCCACCGCATCTTGCATCTGCAGCGCCGTCTCGTCGCGGTTCGCCCCCAAGAGCCACTTGAGAGGACCGCGACGAAACATCCAAGCCTCCATGTTTTCAATCCTCCATGCGACTTCTGGCGCCCGCGTTGAAACGCGGGGGCGCGCTTGCCGCCACTACAATCTTGTTGTGGTATGACCCAAGCGACTGAGCCTGGCTCGGCTCGGCCAGTGGACGCCATCCGCAACCGCCGACCGCGCCAAGTCATGAGCTTACTTCGCAACGGGCATTGTGAACTCGGCTCCCTTGGCAATGCTATCCGGCCAACGCTGCATGACGCTCTTGTAGCGCGTATAGAAGCGTACGCCTTCTTCGCCGTAAGCATGATGGTCGCCAAAAAGGGAACGCTTCCAGCCGCCGAACGAATGCCATGCCATCGGAACCGGGATGGGCACGTTCACGCCGACCATGCCGACCTGAATCTGTCGCGCGAACGCCCGGGCCACGCCGCCGTCCGACGTGTAAAGCGAGACACCGTTCGCGAACTCATGCGCGTTAATTAGCTTCACTGCGCTCGCGACATCGGGCACTCGAATCACCGCAAGAACAGGCCCAAATATCTCTTCCTTGTAGATTTTCATGTCCGTCCGAACGTCGTCGAAGAGGGTACCGCCGATGAAATACCCTGGCCTCGAATAGACCGGGTGAGTTCGCCCGTCAACGATGAGCCTGGCACCTTCGGCTTCGCCGGAAGCGATGTAGCCGGCCACTTTCGCCTTGTGTTCGGCCGTCACGAGCGGCCCCATTTCAGCGTCGAGTTTCTCGCCATTCTTGATAACAAGCGATTTGACGCGCGGAATTAACTTCTCGATGAGGGCGTCCCCGGTGTCACCCACGGCGACCGCCACCGAGATAGCCATACAGCGCTCGCCGGCGGAGCCGTAGGCGGCACCAATCAGCGCATCCACCGCCTGGTCCAGGTCTGCGTCCGGCATCACCACGAGGTGATTCTTCGCGCCGCCCAACGCCTGCACGCGCTTGCCGCGACGCGACGCTTCCGTATGGATGTACTCCGCAATCGGCGTCGAGCCGACGAACGACAGGGCGGCGACGTCCGGATGGTCGATGAGCGCGTCGACTGCCACCTTGTCGCCATTGACCACGTTGAAGACGCCATCCGGCAAGCCAGCTTCCTTGAGCAGTTCGGCGAGGCGCACCGAAGCGGACGGGTCGCGCTCGGACGGCTTCAACAAGAACGTGTTGCCGCAGGCCAGCGCAACCGGGAACATCCACATCGGCACCATCACGGGGAAATTGAACGGCGTAATGCCCGCCACCACGCCCAACGGCTGACGCAGGTTCCAGTTATCGATGCCGCCGCCAATCTGGTCGGTGAAGTCCGTCTTCAGGAGATTGGGAATGCCGCAAGCGAATTCGACAACTTCGATGCCACGTACCACTTCGCCCTGCGCATCGGTGAAGACCTTGCCGTGCTCACGCGTGATGAGCATCGCCAGCTCGTCGTGGTGCTTGTTCAGCAGTTCCTTGAACTTGAACAGGATGCGCGCACGCTTGAGCGGAGCAGTCTCGCTCCAGCTCGGGAAAGCTGCCGCGGCTGCCTGCACCGCCTGGTCGACTTCTTCGACGGAGGCAAGGGCCACTCCGCCGGTCACCTCTCCGGTTGCGGGGTTGAAAATATCCTTGAAGCGGTCGCTCGACGGCACAACGATTTGACCGTTGATGAAGTGGCTAACCTGCTTGATAGAGAGGTTCGCTGTTTCATTTGCTACATTCATTTCGGAACTCCAGATGCTTGTCTGGCCGATGGCGGCCTGGTGGTTAAAATCAGGCAGCGTTGCGCAGTACGTCTTGCACCGTTGAGAAAATCTGGTCAATCTTCTGCTCGTCGATAATCAGTGGCGGCGAGAAGGCAAGAATGTCACCGGTGTAACGCACGAGTACGCCAGCCTCGAAGCATTTGAGGAATACGTCGTATCCGCGTGCACCCGGTGCACCCGGACGCGATTCGAGCTCGATACCGGCGACCAGACCGAGGTTCCGGATGTCCTTCACGTACGGTGAGCCATGCAGCTCGTGTACAGCATCTTCGAAAAAACGCCGGACAACTCTTTTGCACGCTCGAAGAGTCGGTCCCGCTTGTAGATATCGAGCGTTGCAATAGCAGCTGCTGCCGCGGCGGGATGCGCAGTGTAGGTGTAGCCATGAAAAAACTCGATAGCATTCTCCGCTCCTGCATTGACCACCGTGTCATGGACCGCGCGGCTGGCCGCAACGGCACCCATTGGAATGGCCGCGTTATTGATTGCCTTCGCCATCGTGAGGACGTCCGGAACTACGCCGAAATATTCGCTCGCCGTCGGCGCGCCCAAGCGCCCGAATCCGGTAATCACCTCGTCGAAAATCAGCAGGATGCCGTGCCTGGTGCACAGCTCGCGGAGTCGCTCAAGGTAGCCCTTCGGAGGAACGATTACGCCAGTCGACCCTGCAAGCGGTTCGACTATAACGGCGGCGATGGTCGAGGCGTCGTGGAGCGCGACGAGCCGCTCAAGCTCATCTGCCAGATGTCCACCCCAGGTCGGTTGGCTACGCGTGAACGCTGCCTCCGCGATGTTCAGCGTATGCGGAAGGTGGTCCACATGTGGCATCAGGTTACCGGAGAACGTCTTGCGGTTTGCCAGGATGCCACCGACTGAAATGCCGCCGAACCCAACACCGTGATAACCACGCTCCCGGCCGATGAAGCGGGTACGTTGCCCTTCACCGCGCGCACGATGATAGGCGAGTGCTATCTTCAACGCTGTGTCGACCGACTCCGAACCCGAGTTTGTAAAGAAGATACGGTCGAGGCCCACCGGCATCAATTCGGCGACCGCGGTCGCTGCTTCGAATGCGAGCGGGTGGCCCATCTGAAACGTCGGCGCATAGTCCATCGTTGCGAGTTGCTCAGCGACAGCCTCCGTGATTTCCGAGCGGCCATGGCCCGCGTTCACGCACCAAAGACCTGCCGTCGCGTCGAGCACGGGACGGTCGTCCACGGTCGTGTAGTACATGCCCTTCGCAGATTTGAACAGTCGGGGTGCTGCCTTGAATTGCCGGTTCGCCGTGAACGGCATCCAGAAGTTCGAGAGGTCCGGCCCGGTTTGCGTTGTGCTCATGAGTTGACTCCGTGAATATGGAGTCAACTCTATCGACTTCGCACGCTACAATCACTGGACAGCCGAAAACAAACGGTCAGACTGTACTAACTACTTCTCCCGGACTGTATTGAAATGTTCGAACTGAACCTGTCCCGCGTCAGGAAGAACGAAGGTACGCTGGTCGACCAGATTGTCTCGTCAATCGGGCAGGAACTGAGACAGGGTACGTACCCCGCCGGCACCATGCTGCCTTCTGTACGAACGCTTGCGAAAGCTCATAACCTGAGCACGTACACAGTCTCTGAAGCATACCAACGGCTTGTTTCGCTAGGGCTTGTGAACGCCCGTGCCGGAGCAGGTTACCGTGTCGCAACTCCAGCAGCCAAAGCGCCTGCTGCGCCTGTCTGGAGCGCTCCAAGTTTAAACGCCGCGTGGCTACTGTCCGACGTTTTTGCGGACCAGTCTGTGCCCATCAAGGCGGGATGCGGGTGGATTCCAAACGACTGGATAAACGAGAGTGGCGTTCAACACGCGTTGCGCGTAGTAAGCCGCGTGCCAGGACCCCGCATCGGAGGCTACGGCCATCCGTACGGACTCGCGACACTGCGCGAGCATATCGCTAATTCGTTGCGTAGATATTCGCTGTCCGTAGGTACCACTGACGTTCTGTTGACGCAAGGCGTCACTCAGGCGCTGGACCTCCTCGTTCGGACTCTTCTTCGGCCCGGTGACACGGTGATTGTTGAAGACCCGTGCTATTGCAATCTGCTGCAGATTCTCAAGGTGGCATTCGTCAACGTGGTGAGTGTTCCGCGTACACCTGACGGCATCGATAGCGCGCAACTTGAAGAGGTGGTGAAGCGACATCGCCCGAAGGGCCTGTTCATCAATACCGTGTTGCAGAATCCTTCGGGAACATCGCTTAGCGCTTCGTCAGCGTTCCGCCTGCTTCAGATTGCCGACCGCGAAGGTCTGTGGATTGTTGAAGACGATATCTCCAGAGAGCTCGCTCCGCCTGGCGCGCCATGCCTCGCGGCGATGGAAGGTCTGCAACGGGTCATCTACGTATCAGGCTTTTCAAAAACCATCACACCCGCAATGCGAGTCGGATATATCGCCGCCAGCCGAGACCTCGTTTCGCGGTTCGCCCTGACAAAGATGGCGGTCGGCCTTACCTCATCCGAAGTTACCGAGCGTGCTGTCGCGACCGTCCTTATAGAAGGGCACTACGACCGTCATACCGCTCACATCCGGGAACGGCTGTTCAATGCGCACGCGCGCGTGACTGAGTCCATGGCCAGAGCCGGCCTCGAAATATTCCACGCGCCCAATGCAGGGCTGTTTTTGTGGGCGAAGTTGCCTATTCGGCCGGAAGACAGCATCGCAGTTGCAAATGATGCGTTGAGCAAGGGCATCTGGCTTGCTCCTGGCTCATATTTCCGACCAGGGGAGCCCGCATCTGAGTGGTTCAGATTCAATGCAGCGGCGTCCGACGTTCCGGAACTGTGGACGTTTATGAAGGGGCTGACCAGCGGCGCCGCCTAGCTTTGCGAAAAAGGCAGACTTGGAGAGACCAAAGCTGCCTGCAACGGGTCACAGAACGGCCATCGATTCCGTCATGTTCTGTCGCATGTAATCAAGAAACCGTTTCTGGAACAGCATGGTGTGCTCGTGCGCGGCCTTTTCCGCCGCCTCGGCGTCTTTCCTCGCTATCGCGTCTATCAGTTCGTCGTGGTCGCGTCCGAGCTTCGCCGCTGTCGGCGAAGTGACCGTGAAGTCAAAATGCAGATGCAACAGTCGCTGGCCTTCACCCAATAGCCGCTCGTAATATCCGACGAAGTAAGGGTTGTTCGCCGCATGCGCGATGGCCATGTGCAGAGCCTTGTTCGTTTCGGACATCGCCTGGAAATCGCCACTTGCCACCGCCTGCATGTACACGTCATCTGCCTTACGGATGCGGGCGAGGTCGGTATCGGTTCGGTGCAGTGCTGCCAACCGCGTGACCGCTCGCTGGATGAGGTCAAGTGCCGAAATGTATTTGGGGAATTCTTCAATTTCGAACGGCGTGACAAGAGTCGTGCGGTTCGGAAGAATGGTCACCAGGCCTTCGCTAGTCAGTCGCGCAAGCGCATCGCGCACCGGCGAACGCGAAAGGCCAAACTGCTCCGCAAGCGATACCTCGTCCAGCGGGGCGCCTGGCTTGAGTTGCAGCGTCAGAATCTGCTTTCGCAACTCCTCGTAGATGTACCGTCCGCCATGCCGGCGCACGTTGGTCTCAGTCTCTGTCGTGCCTTTGCTCATCGTTTCACCGCCATCATCGTGGGCCCGGAAAGACGGGCGCGCATTCAAGTTTATCATCGCGCGCACTCCGCCTCAGGCCTTCAGGAAACCCGAGCCCCAGGTGTCGCTCAGCATGAAGCCGGCGGCGAGCGGGTCGTCAGGGTCGACCCCAATCTGCTGGATTCCGTAGACCCACGCCCGCCCTTGAACACGCGGGAGCACCGCCGGCCTGCCTCCTACCTCGGTTTTGCCGAGGAGCTCGATGGTAAATTCGCCTCCGATTGTCGAGCGCGATTTCAGCCGACTGCCAACGTCCGCCAGGCCTCGGGCGGCCAGCGTCGCCAGATTGGCCGAGCTTCCCGTTCCGCACGGTGACCTGTCGACCCGACCAGGAGGCAGTGTCGTGCACGTCTGATACAGTTCGTCAGTCACGCGATTGCGGAACATCACGTAGGCGACCTCGTTAATCTGTGGGTAGAGCGGATGCTGTATCCGAATCTGCCCGTTGATGACATCCTTCAGCGACACGCCAAGCTCGGCAAGCTCGCGGGCCTTCTCTGGCGCAATCTCCAGCCCAACCTGTTCGACGTCGATGAGCGCGTAATAGACGCCGCCGAACGCAATGTCCGCCTTGATTGTTCCGAAGTGCGACGTCTGGAAGCTAAAGTCCAGCTGTTCGACAAACGACGGCATCATGTCGAGTGAGACCTCGGTGCAACGCCCGTCCTTACAGCTCGCGTGGGCGGTAACCAATCCCGCTGGCGTGTCGAGCACCACAGTCGTTTCCGGCTCCTGCATCTCGACCATACCGAGTTCAAGCAACGCTGTGACCACGCAAATGGCATTGCTGCCCGACATCGGATGCGCCTTGTCCGCCTGCAGCACGATGAATCCGGCGTGTGCTTCAGGACGAGTCGGCGGCAGCAGGAGATTGACCGACATCTGCAGGCAGCCTCGCGGCTCAAGCACGACCAGTCTGCGCAGACTGTCGTCCACCTCGTTGATGTAGTTCATCTTGTCGAGCATGGTCTCACCGGGGATGCCGACGACTCCTGCCGTGATAACCTTGCCAATCTCGCCTTCGCAGTGCACGTCTACGAGTTGGAGTGTCTTTTTCCAGCGCATGATTGACCCACCTTACTTGATGTACCAGCCCCATGGCTTGTCACTGTCGTACCGCGTAATCTGTTTTGTTTCCAGATAGTTGTTAAGGCCCCATTCGCCAAGTTCGCGGCCGATACCGCTTTGCTTATAGCCACCCCATGGAGCTTCCGTAAAAGTCGGTTGCGAGCAGTTAATCCAGACAATGCCGGCGCGCAGCGCTCGCGCGACACGTTCGCAGCGCTCGTTATCGCGCGACATCACCGCCGCAGCAAGGCCGAAGCGCGAATCGTTTGCGGACCGCACCGCGTCCGCCTCAGTGTCGAACGGTCGAATGCATACGACCGGCCCGAAGATTTCCTCACGCCAGACCCAGCTTTCTTCCGGTACATCGGCAAAAACGACGGGCTCCATAAAGTAACCCTTATCGAGGTGTGCGGGTCGTTCTCCGCCAGTTACCAGTCGCGCGCCTTCTTCCTTGCCACGCGCGACGGCTTCGAGCACTTTCTCATACTGCCCCTCGCTAACGAGTGGTCCAAGCAGCACGCCGTCCTCAAGACCGTTCCCGATAGTGATTTTGCGCGTTTCCTCTTCCAGCCGCTCGAGCAGGCGCCCGTAAATTTCGCGCTGCACGAGAACGCGCGACGTCGCAGAGCAAACCTCTCCCTGGTTCCAGAAGATGCCGAACATAATCCATTCGACGGCCGCATCGATATCGCTATCTTCGAAGACAATGAACGGCGACTTGCCGCCCAGTTCGAGGCTCACATTCTTGATGTCGCGCGCAGCGGCCTGCATGATTCGGGTACCGGTCGGAACGCTACCGGTGAACGCCAGCTTGTCGATACCCGGATGCTCGCTCAGCGGGGCGCCTGCGTCCTTGCCAAGACCGGTGACCACGTTGAGCACGCCGGGAGGAAGTTCAGCACCGGCCGCAATGTCGGCGAGCTCAAGCGCAGTCAGAGGCGTGAGCTCCGACGGTTTCAGGACCATGGTACAGCCAGCTGCGAGAGCAGGCGCGACCTTCCATGCGGCCATCAACATCGGAAAGTTCCAGGGGATGATGGCCCCCGCGACACCGACCGGTTCCTTGCGAGCAACCGAGCTGAAGCGGTCATCGGAAAGCGCAACAGGCTTCTCGGCATCGGCATCCAGCCTCTCGGCGAGACTCGCATAGAATTCGAAGCAACCGGCTGCATCGCCCAGGTCCCATAGGGCCTCCGGAAGCGGTTTGCCATTGTCACGAACTTCGATTTCCGCAAGCTCCTGCAAACGGTCACGAATGCCCTTCCCGATTCTGCGAAGGACAGCGGCGCGCTCGGCGCCGCTCATACGGGGCCATGGGCCTTCGTCGAATGCTTTGCGGGCAGCGTTGACTGCAAGGTCGACGTCTTCCGAGGTTGCGGCAGCGACCTTTGCAATCACCTTCTCATTGCTCGGGTCAACCGTATCGAAAGTCCCACCCTGCAGGGGCGAAACCCATTGGCCGTTGATATAGAGATGCTCGTACGATTTCATCGAATTCGTCCCGTCAGGAGAAGCGGTAGGCGCTGAATGGTGTGAGGTTCTGTTTCGTCGGGTGCCCGGCAACCATGTCTGCAATCAGACGTCCAGTTGTTGCGCCTAATGTGAGACCGAGCTGGCCGTGGCCGAATGCCATAAACACGTTCTGCAGACGACGTGAACGGTCGATGATGGGTTTAGTGTCTGGCAGGAAGGGACGATAGCCAACGCCATACTCGACATCGTCCGTCTGGAGTTCCGGTAACACCCGCTTTGCTTTTTCAAGGATGATGTCGGCGCGCCTGAAGTTCGGTTTCGCGTCGCGTCCAGCGAATTCAATCGTGCCGCCAATCTGAAGGCCACGCGTCATCGGGCTGAAGCAGAAGCCTCCGTCCGCATAGATTGTGGAATGACGGATTTCGACGCCCGGATTCGCAAGTACGGCCTGGTAGCCTGCAATACCCTCGAGCGGGATGCTGACACCTAGTGCGTCGAAAAACCGTCGCGAACCGATGCCAGAGGCCACAACAACCGCACTGGCCTGCACGCGTTGGCCGTTTGCTAGCGTGACACCCGTTGCTCGCCCATTCGACTCGTCGATGCGGGTGACCTCCGCGCGAATGCGCCGACCACCGTGGGCAACGAAACTTTCCGTGAGCGCGGCAACGAAGCCCTCTGTGTCGCTGACCGCTCGCCAGTCAGCAAAGAGCAAACCGTGAGCGAAGCGTCCTGCCAATGCGGGCTCAAGGTCACCGATTTCTTTTGCGTTCAGCCGCTGCGATTTGAAGCCGAGGGATGTGCGCAGGTCGAGGTGTGGTTGCTCGTGGGTGATGCCCGCTGGATTGTCGAAGACTTCAAGAATCGGACGCTCACCCATCAAGGTCTTGTCCTCACAGGCATCAAGCAACGGTGCATAGTCGGCATACACGTCGTGCGTGAGCGTCGCCATTGACTGCGCAATGTCGACAATCTTCGAATGGCGCGCGCACATGAGAAAACGGAAAAACCACGGCACGATGCCCGGCAGTGCACTTGGGCGCAATGCAAGAGGACCTTTCTGGTCCATCAACCAGCCAGGTACCTTCATCAAAATGCCGGGTTTCGACAACGGGATGATTTCGCTCACCGCCATCTGGCCACAACTCCATTTCGCCGTACTGTTGCCTGGCGCTTCGGGGTCAACCAGCGTAACGGCGTAGCCACCGCGCTGAAGATAGAGTGCGCAGCAGACTCCGATGATGCCGCCACCGACGACAGCGGCGGATTCCTGCACTACAGGAGCCTGGCTGGCCGTGAAAGAATCACGAGGAACGGCGTTCACTTGGAGAACTCCTGCAGGTCAAAGCCATGCGCGTAGGGTTGCGAGTCATCGACGTAGTGCTCCGAACGCCCAGTCATCCAGGCGCGTCCCTCAACACTCGGCAGCACGGCATCGATACCACTTTTTAACTTCAGCGTAGATTCAACACGGCCGATAAAATGGCTACCGATGAGGCTTTGATGGGTGAAAGTCTCTCCTTGCTGCAGCAGCCCCATTGCATGGCGCTGAGCCACGCGCGCCGACGTGCCCGTTCCACAAGGCGAACGGTCAATCAGGCTGTCACCTGCGATGACGACGGCGCGAGCATCGGCGTCCTTCGAAATCGGAGCACCCGTCCACATACAGTGCTTGACGCCGCGAATGTTCGGGTTGTCGGGGTGAACAACATCGACCGTGTGGTTGACCAAGACCTGCATCTGGCGGCCGCAATCAAGCAGTTCCTCGGGGGAGAAATGCTCGCAGCCAGGGAAGTTCGGCTGCACCTCGACTATCGGATAGAAGTTGCCACCGTAGGCAATATCGATGGTCAGTTTGCCGAACCGCGGATGGACCACTTCCACATCGCGATACAGCAGGAAGCTCGGTACATTTGTAAAGCGGACGGAGGTCAAACGCCTGCCTTCCGTCTCATAGTGAGCAGTAAGCTGCCCGGCAGGCACATCGACAACGACCTTGCCGGGCGACTTCGGATGAACAAGACCTGCTTCAAGTGCGAACGAAATGGATCCGATTGACGCATGCCCACACATGGGGAGGCAACCAGACGTCTCTATGAAGAGCAGGCTCATATCCGACCCAGCAGACAATGCCGGATAGAGGATGGTGCCCGACATGTGAGAGTGCCCGCGGGGCTCGAGCATAAGAGAACGACGAATCCAGTCGTACGTCGCGACGAACTCTTCACGGCGCTCGTTCATCGACTTCCCCGTAAGCTGAGGCGCGCCGTCAATCACCATGCGGACTGGCATGCCCTCTGCGTGCCCTTCGATGCACCTGAAACTATGTCTCGTCATTCCGATGTCTCGTGAAAGAAATGCGCCTACGGAATGTGTCCGTCGGCGCGCGTGCGTCAGACCTGGGCGGCCTCAAAAACAGCGCGGAACGCTGTCTTTTCTTCGTCCGTGAGCGGCTTGAGCGGCATACGTGCAGGACCGACCTTGAAGCCGGCGAGTTCGCAGCCGTACTTCACCTTCTGCACAAACTTGCCTGCTTCCATGGTCGCCATAACCGGAAACAGAGAACGCATCACGTCCTGCGCGCCGCGGATATCGCCAGCGGTGAACTTGTTGTAGAAATCAACCACCGGCTTCACGAAGCAGTTTGCCGGACCGCAAATCCAGCTGCTCGCGCCCCAGAGGAAGAAGTCGAGCGCCTGGTCGTCCGAGCCGCACGACAGTTGGTAATTGTCCTTGTACTTCTCGCCGATTTCGATGGCGCGCAACAGGTTGCCGCTACTTTCCTTGATGCCGATGACGCGCGGGTTGTCCTTGAACGCGTCCAGCACGCCGAAGCCCACTTCGACATTCGTGCGAACAGGGTAGTTGTACAGGACGATGTCGACGTCCGGAACTGCTTTCAGGATGGCTTCGTAGTGGCCGATAAGCTCTTCCTGCGACGGCAGCGCGTAGTACGGCGGAGCAATGAGAACGTTCTTGTAGCCCGCGTCGCGGACCAGTTGGACCTGTTCGATGACTTCGCGCGTGCACGAGCCGTTTGCGCCGCCGATGAGCATGCCGCGGTCACCCACGACTTCAAGGACCGTCTTCAGGATGGCGCGTCGCTCGTCGTGCGTAAGCGCGTAGTATTCGCCCGTCGAGCCCAGCGGAACGAATCCACTGACGCCAGCCTTGAGCTGGAACTCGAGGATGGACGCAAGCGTGTCGTGGTCGACCGCACCGGACACATTGAACGGGGTGACGAGTGCGGGCAGGATACCTTTCATCTGCATTTGAGTTACTCCGACAATCAAAAATACTGTTTGGGTTAATAGGCAAAACGTCTGAGGAAGCGCGATTCAACCAGCCCGACCAGACGTGTCAGCGGGAACGCGACAAGGAAGTAAATAATTGCAACTGCGGTCAGGAACTCCACCGGCCGAGCCGTGCTGTTGGAAATGCTCTCTCCAACAAACATCAGGTCTGCGACACCCACCGACGAGATGAGCGCGCTCTCCTTGAACAGGCTGACAATGTTCGAAAGGAGCGGCGGAACCGCCCTGAGCAGTGCCTGTGGAAAAATCACATAGAGAACCTTCGCTTGCGGCGTGAGGCTGAGGGCGGTGCATGCGTCATGCTGTTCGGCCGAAATTGATTTCAGGGCTCCACGGAAGGTCTCGCTCGTAACCGCCGCCATGTACATGGTCAGTGAGATGACGACTGACAGGTACGGAGGAATCGGTATCCGGAAAATAACCGGGAAGCAAAAGAAGACCCAGAAAAGCTGAATCAGCAGTGGCGTGCCGCGGAAGAACTGGACATAAAAAGTGGTCAGCCCTTTAACCCATGGTGTCGGCGACATCCGCAGCAGGCTCAACATGAATCCTGCGAGGCTCCCTATCACTGCACAGCTGCTTGTAAAAGCCAGCGTAACGCCCAGCCCCTTAAGCAGGACGTGCCAATAGGGAAAGACGGCAAAAAAGTTGAGGCTCATGTTCAGTTCCTTATCGCTGCATAGCCGCGTCCTGCCGGCGCTCGACAAGATGCACTAGCTTCGAGATGGGCAAGGTTAGTGCAAAGTAAATCAGCGCCACGACGGAGTAAGTCTCGAGAGGACGATAAGCTTCAGTCGCGAGACTCTTGGCGACGTACATCAGGTCAGCAACAGCAACGATGGCAACCAGAGCACTTTGCTGAAGACTGCCGATGCCGTTGGTCATCAGAACAGGCATCGCATTTCGCAGGGCTTGTGGCAGCACGACGTAGAACGTACGCTGCCAGGGACGCAGTCCCAACGCAACGCACGCGTCGAGATGCTCCTTGGGAACTGCCTGGACACCGGCTCGATACGCTTCCGCGTTGAAGGCAGTGAGATTCAGGCCGAGCGCAAGCACGCCCATAACGATGGGGTCGATGAACACATCTGCGAGCATCGGAATGCAGTAGAAGAACCACACAATCTGCAGCAGTGCGGGTGTGCAGCGGAAAAACTCGATGAAGAGCTGAGCCGGCCATCGAACGACTGCCCAGCGGCTCATCGCCAAGAGACAAAGAAGGAAGCCCAGAACAAGGCCCATGGCGTTGGAGGCAATAGCCAGCTCCAACGTCACCCTGAGGCCAGAAAGCAATGCCCCAACACTGCCTTCAAGAAAACTAAAGTCAAAGTGGTAGTTCATGGCTTTAACCTCAGTCGAGATGCAGAACTTTCTCGAGGAACTCGCGAGTGCGAGCCTCTTTCGGACACTTGAACATTTCGGCAGGTGCGCCCTGTTCCACGATTTTTCCGCTTGCGCAGAACACCACACGAGTGCCGATATCACGCGCAAAATGCATATCGTGCGTGACGATAATCATGGCCATCGTCTGTTCAGCCAACTGCAGCATTACGTTCTGCACTTCAACGACCATTTCCGGGTCGAGTGCCGACGTGACTTCGTCGAACAGCATCAGCTTTGGCTCGAGCATCAATGCGCGGGCGATTGCAACGCGCTGCTTCTGACCGCCGGAGAGCTGGCTCGGATATGCATGCAGCTTGCTTTCCAGCCCCAGCCGGGCGAGATATATCCGCGCACGCTCGGTGGCCTCTGCTTTCGACAGGCCGCCAGCCTTGACGGGGGCGAGAATGAGGTTGCCGAGCACCGACAGATGAGGAAAGAGAGTGTAGTGCTGAAACACCATGCCGATTTGCTTCTGGAGCTTGGCGTCAATGCGTTTTGCACGTCCTGCATCAGCGCCTCGAATGTAGGGCTGGCCCCGGAAGCCAATCTCGCCACTTTGAATTCCCTCGAGGCCCATCATGACGCGCAGCAGGGAGCTTTTTCCGCTTCCGCTAGGGCCGATGATGACAAGGCGGTCGTCAGCACGCATGTCGAGGTCCATCTTGTCCATGACGACAAGGTTCTCGCCGTAAGACTTGTACACCTGGCGAAACTGGACGAAGTCTCCGGTTGTGGAGACGGGAACGTCATGGACGGCGGATTGTCCGTTGGGTTGAATGGCCATGGTTTGGGGTGACAACATTGAAGTCTCTCCAGCGAAGCGCGTGCGATGCGCCTGAATAAGTAAGCGAGCCAAAACTGACGGTCTTCAAGCAACTCCGGCCGAGGCGCTCATGTCCGGCGGCTGGTACCCGGCAGGGAGGGTTTCGGGCGGACCGCCCTTCACCATACATCTCGCCGCGTGCTGCATTGCATTCTCTGATGTATGCAGCGTTGCACACAGTTTAGGCGGCTGAAATTTGCACTGTCAACCTCTATTCGAGGTTTTCAGGGAAACCGCTCAGGGGGTTAACCCGCAGCACAGAATTGCCAGTGATTTCTTGCTGCTGAGAGGCTTATATCGACAGCAATTCAGGCAAAAGTGAAAGGTTGAAAAACACGTCAGCTGCGGCCGCTCCATGCTCACTGCATCGCTGCGATGCCTGGGAGACGGTGCGTGCTAAGGTGCGCAAAGAGGCCTCCGCTGATGCGAAAGCCTTTAATTTGATTTAGAACTTGTGACGGATACCCAGCCGCACTACGGTCTGGCGGGCGCTTCCCGGTGCCTCCGTCGCGGTGGGCCCGATTGCGTAGATGCTCGCAAAGGTCGCATCCCCGGCTGCCTTCTGGTAAATGGCCATTGCGAATACGTCCGTGCGCTTTGAAAGGATGTAATCCAGCATCACGTTAAATTCGTGCCATTTCGGATGCAGGTCCCCGGTTGCGGAAGCTTGATTGCCGCTCGTGAAATAGTAGCCGCCGGACAAAAGGACGCTCGGTGTGAACGTGTAGGTCGCGTTTACTTCGTAATTGTCGAGTCGCAGGTAGCTGGAAACGATGGGGCCTGACTTGATGCCATCAAGCACCGTCCGGGCCCATGACGCTGCCAGCTTCACGGGGCCAATCGTGTACGTTCCACCCGCACCGTAGATGCGCTGACGGGCTGCGACGAACGGAGCGTCTGCATTGGATGAAACAGCGCCATCGGCGTTTGTGCCTGGATTATCCAGTTGCTCGAATGCCGCGCCGAGATAGATAGGCCCGTTCGCATAGGAACCCCCAACGCTATACGCACGGTTTTGCTTGAACCCTCCGGCCTGATTACTCATCCCGTACATCGTTCCGAACGTGAAACCACCCAGGTTCGGACTCGTGTACTTGACGGAATTGTTGACGCGGAAGTCGTTGCCGATGTTGTCACTGTCGAACGGATGGCACATGTATCCGCCGCCGTAGGTGCCGCACGAAGTCAGCGGATAAAGGTAGTCAACAACCGGGTCGTACTGACGACCGAGGGTAACCTTACCCCAAGACTGCCCCGACATCCCCACCCAGGCGAGGCGCCCGAATATCCGGCCACCTTGGCCGAGATTGCCGTTCGCCACGCTAAAACCATTCTCGAGCTGAAAGATAACCTTGTTCCCAGCCCCGATATCCTCTGCCCCCTTCAGGCCGAATCGACTTGCCTGCGGAGGGCCATCGGACAACATAAACGCGTGCGCACCGTTGCCGGTTTTGAGATTGCTCACGTAGTTGAATCCCGCGTCGATAATTCCGTACAAGGTGGCGCCGCTCTGAGCGTTGGCGACATTTGCGAGCATCATTGCAATAGCAGCGCCAAACAGCCGTGAAGCTTTCATATCGGACTCCTCAATATATTGTTTAAATCAGCTTGCGTTACGAAGACCCAACCTGCAGGAGACCTGCCGCACCATGCACGGAGTCGACATCTGTTGCCGCCTCCGACAGCAGCACCACCCTGAGGAACCGCCGGCCTCGCTTCCACGAACCGCCCGGCTAACAGCGCTCTCAGATATTCAAACGCTGCAGTGTATACATCAAAGTGTGCAACTTGCGCCGATTATGTCGCCCAATTTTCGACAAGGTCAAGCGAACAAAAACCGGATAGGTACCGCTCGAACCGAAGTGTCGCGATATATCGGGTTAACGCGGAGGTGAAAAACCGGTGGGCGACCCAAAAAAACAGTTTACTTGTCGAATTTTAGTCGACAAAATGATTGAAGGAAATCCGGAAGGCCCAAACGGGATGCAACGGATAGCACAGGGATGGCTCAACCCTCGAAAAACCGATGCTGGTTGTGCCGTGAGACGAGGTGACAAGGAACGTTCGATGAAGAAGCCCAACATTGTGTTCATCATGGCCGACCAGTTGACGGCTTACGCGCTCCCTGCGTATGGCAACAAAGTCTGCAAAACGCCGCATCTGGACAAGCTAGCGTCTGAGGGCACCGTTTTCGAGCACGCATACTGTCCGTACCCGCTCTGCGCGCCATCGCGCTTTGCTTTAATGAGTGGGCGCCTGCCTTCCCGGATTGGCGCTTACGACAACGCGGCCGAGTTTCCCGCGTCCGTTCCCACATTCGCTCACTACCTTAGGGACGCCGGCTATTACACGTGTCTGTCCGGCAAGATGCATTTCGTCGGCCCCGACCAGCACCATGGGTTCGAGGACCGTCTGACCACCGAAATTTACCCCGCGGATTTCAGCTGGACGCCGCTGACTTATGACGAGGTCGGCGACCCGGAGCACCCGGAAACGCATGTCAAGACCCAGGGCGTGTCAAGCGTTGAAACGGTCGCCGACGCGAATGCCGTCGCGCGGTCACTCCAAATCGACTACGACGATGAAGTCGCCAGGCGTGCGGTTCAGCAAATCTACGACTGGCGTCGATATGGTGACGGTCGCCCTCTATTCATGACAGTTTCGTTCACGCAGCCTCACGACCCGTACGTCTCGACTCCCGAGTTCTGGAATCTCTACAAGGACGAGGAAATCGACGAGCCTCGCGTCGCCGAAATTGAACTCGACAAGATGGACCCCCATAGCCGCGGCCTGTACTTTCACTACGGTCTCGACACGTACAACGTGACTGACGAAGTCTATCGGCGCGCGCGGCATGGCTACTACGCTATGATTTCCTATATCGACCAGCGCGTGGGAGAACTACGGGCGGCCCTCGAAGCCACCGGGATGGCAAAAGACACGATTCTGATGTTCACGTCGGACCACGGCGACATGGTTGGCGAGCGCGGTCTATGGTTCAAGAAAAACCTGTTCGAACCCGCGCTATCCATACCGCTCTTCTTCTACGACCCGCGCGCAAAGGGTCCCGGACGCGTAAAGGCCCCCGTATCACTCGTCGATGTGCTCCCCACTCTGGTTGACATTGCTAATGGAGACGAGAAAGCCATCGTGACGGCCTACGAAGGCAGCAGCCTTCTGTCTTTGATGAAGAAAGATGAGCCCGACCGGGTGGTTCTTGCTGAGCACCTTGACGGCGGGACGAAAGCTCCACGCGTCATGGTGCGAAAGGGAAAGTACAAGCTGGTCTATTCCAGGGCGTATCCTTCCCAGCTTTATAATCTTGATGCAGACCCGGGTGAGGTCAATAACCTCGCCGACGACCCGGAGGCTCGCCCCATCCTCGAAGAACTCAAGACGATTCTGGCGGAAACGTGGAACCTTGAAGACCTTCGGGAAGAAGTCGCGGCCAATCAGCGAACTAGGCAGTTCCTGATGCGCTCGCTGCAGACTGGTCGGGTTATCGACTGGGAAACTTATCCGAATGCGGTTCGCGACCACACGAAGTTTGTTCGTCGCGGAGAGTATTTCCCCGAGGTAGAACAGCGGTCGTACCTGAGATTGCCCGACAGCGATTGAACACGGCCCGGCGACCCAGATAGTCGGGAAGTCCTGGAAGGCTCTCCGCAATCTTCCCGAACAAACCAGATTGACTGCGGTATCCAATCAAAACGAAGCATGCTATGAACACTCTCCTAACTGACGACGAGCGCCGAGGAAAGGTAACCAGCACCAAAACGGTGTATCAGACGCTTCGCACCGAGATTCTGAACCTTGCGCAACGACCAGGAAGGCTTCTTGACGAGGCAACGCTGGCCGACCGGTTTCAGATGTCCCGTTCCCCGATACGCGAAGCGTTGATTCGGCTGGTCGGCGACGGTCTCGCAGTCGTGCTTCCCAACCGAAGCACGATTGTGTCGCCAATCGAACTGGAGGCGTTCCCGAAGTACGTCGAGGCGCTCGGTATCGCTCATCGCCTGAACTGCAGACTCGCCGCGACAAATCGTACGGACGAGGATCTGGTCATGATTGCGGCTGCTAACAAGGAATTGCTCGAGACAATCGCAACAGGTGACTATCTCAGCGTTTCTGCGGCCCACAAGAACTGCAATATGGCGACAGCGCGTGCAGGCCGGAATCCCTACCTGGCTGCGTTCTATGAGCGCCTGCTCGACGAACGCCGTCGGATGTTCAATCTGCACATCGAGCACCTGGGACAGACACACGATGCGAATCAGTTGTATCAACAGCACGAGATGATGTTGAAAGCCATCCGCGCCTGCGAACCCGACCTGGCAGACAACCTGGCGCTGGAACAGACAAGGCACTTTCGGGAGAGCTTTTTCGAATTCATGCGAAGCGACCAGGTCTCTGAGGTTGACCTGAGCAAAACCGTCGAGGGGTCATGAGGTGCCTGTTCTGGGTCGGCTGGTTGACGTATTGAACGCGACATCCGGCGGTTGTCGCCTTTAACAAGCGGGTTACGTCAACTGGAGGTACGGGCTTCAGACAGTTTTGTTAGGACGACATTTTAATTTGTCGGATTTCCAGTCAAATATTGCCAGGTGAAGAAGCTCAATGCACTGATGTGCACCATTCGAACGGATTGATTGACCACACCATCATTTTCTTTTTTGGGGTCGACATGTTAGGTAACTCTCGCTTGACTCTTGGTGCCGCAGCATGTGCGGCATTTCTCTCCGCTGCCCTCGCAAGCATGCCGGCCAAGGCCGATGATGCAAACACGTGGCAAGCCGTCAAAAAGGCGGGCGTACTTCGCTGTGGCGCCGCTGTCGCACCTCCCTATGTTATGCGCGACCCCAGTACCGGGACGCACAGCGGATTCTTCAGCAGCCTGTGCCGTGACTTCGGTGAGAAGATTCTGAAGGTCAAAGTGGAGTTCGTTGACACTACGTGGGACAACATCGTCGCCGGCTTGCAGTCGGAAAAGTGGGACCTCTCCATGGCGCTCAACGACACGCCTGCCCGACGGGAAGCCATCGATTTTTCCGCTCCGGCCATCGACTACAGCCTGTCGTTCGCGTACAACAAGAAGAATCCCAAGTTCGCGGGAGGTATCCACTCCCTTGCCGACATCGACAAGAAGGACATCAGAATTGCCGTCATGTCTGGCACCGCCGCGGACAAAGCCATTACTGCTGCCCTGAAGCAGGCAGAGATTGTTCGCTTGCCGGGGGACGATGAGGTACGGCTTTCCCTTCTTTCCCGCCGAGCAGATTTGGTTGCAGACCCGAGCATCACGAACATGCTTCTTACGCAGGCGCACCCGGACTGGGCAGCAGCGTTCAGCCCAACGCCCCCACTCGCGCACCAGAACGTTGCGTTTGGTCTTCGCAAGGGTACTCCGCCTGCGGACGTTGCAGTTCTCAACGACTTCATTGCGTCTCAGGTGAAGTCTGGGTCGGTCGACAAGCTTGTGAAGGCTTCGGTTCAACAAATGCTCGACGCCGCAAAGTAACAACTTCCGTATTCAAGCCGCCAACGACCTCTAAAAAACCCCGTTGGCGGTCTGATTGGAGACTGATTGAACAGCGCCCCGACGAGAGCGCATAACTCGAGGCCACTCTGAAGCCGCAGGTAGCCGAACAGTCATTGAAATGGGCTGGGCTGCAGCGCCATGCAAATGGAACAGGGAGAGAGGACTTGCGCAACTTGTACGCATCGCAAATGGAACGGCGCCGCGATGCCGGCAGGGCCATCGCAGCGCTCGGTGTATTACTTCTCTATGTGTTACTTGTTCGAGGTGAGCATGGCCTGGACCGATGTCTTGATGAGGCGATTGACGGCGCCCGATTTGACCTGCTCATTGACGTACTTGTTCAGGACGGCGATGTCAGCCGCAGGCGTCTCTTTCCGAACGCCGAATGCGACTTCCTGCTGAGCAAGAGGCGGGGTCGGCTGGACGGTGGCCGCCCATTCGGGATGCGCCTCGGTCAACAGCATGTTAGTGATGTTGGCGTCAGCAAGAAGGTCAGCGCGTTTCGACATGAGAGCAAGACGCGTCTCATCGTTGCCTGGCAAGCGCATGATTTTAGCCTGTTTGATAACTGCCGAAATAGCCTTGTCTTGCGCAGTTCCTGACATGACCGCGATAGTCACGCCCTGCTTGTCAATTTCCGCAACAGTGTGAGCACCCTTCGGAATTTTCGGGTTGTTCTTGTTATAGACGAACGAAACGTTGTAATCCGTTGCCGGCACCGAGAAGGAAATCGCCTTTTCGCGGTCCGGTGTGTCGTTCAGCGCCATCGAAAGGTCCCACTTTTCCGACTGCAGACCTGCAACGATGTTGTCCCACGTGGTGTCGACGAACTCGACCTTCACCTTCAGGACGTTCTGTCCGAAGTTTCGGCAAAGCTCGGAGAAGAAGCCGCTGTATTCCGCGGTCTTCGGGTCGCGCATCACATACGGAGGCGCGACCGCCGCGCCGCATCGCAGGACACCTGCCGTTTTCACGCTCAGCCATGCGGAGGAGTCGTCAGCGCGAGCCGGCACACTGGCAATGACGCAACCAGCGGCAACCAGACACAACAAAGCTTGACGGGTAAAACGAGACAGCCGAACCATGATGACCTCTCAAACAAGGGGAATCCCGGCGACGAACATGCGTACGTCACACAACTATGTGTGCTTAGATGTGTGCACCTGTGTATGCATAATAGGAAGTCAAAATTCGACTTGTCAACTAGGCGATTGCCCTGGCCTTCCGGGCGAAGGCCGACGCAAAAGCCGGGCGGTAGAAGCGGAGGCGGCAAAGCAGCGCGATGCACCGTCTGGCACAGGCACTGACGTTGTGGGACGGCACCATGCTGCAGACGCTCTCGGATATGGCACTGAGGGTGTGTGATGCGGGCAGCGCTGGCATCGGCCTAGTGGAAACGGACACCGACGGCACGCCCATCTTCCGCTGGGTCGCGGTTTCGGGTGCATGCCTTGCCGCCGTGAGCAGCACCATCCCGATAGCGGAGAGTCCAGGCGGCGTGACGCTTGAACTGGCAACGGGGCAACTCTTTTCCTTTCCCTAGCGCCACTTCGCCTTTCTGAAACACATTGCCCCCGAGATTATCGAAGAACTGGTCGTACCGATTCCGGGCGAACCTGACCCGTGGGGCACCCTGTGGGTGATGTCTCACGACAGGGAACGCGTTTTCGATACCGAGGACCGTAGAATCCTCACCAGTCTCGCGAACTTCACCTGTGCAGCGCTCACGATGACCCGGGCAAAGGCCGACGCCGAAGCGCGCGCGTCAGAGGCGGAGGCATCAAGGAATGCTCTGACTCTCGCCGAAGCACGCAAGGACGACTTCATTGCGTTGCTGAGCCATGAACTGCGCAATCCTCTCGCACCCATTGACAGTGCCCTGACGGCCGCACGAAAGCTCGCTACAGATAATCCCGCCGTGTTGTCTGCGCTCGGCATCGCCGACAGGCAGATGCGGATACTCAAACGACTCGTCGGCGACCTGCTCGACGCGTCCCGGATAAGGCATGGAAAGCTCTCCACTCGCCCTTCATACGGGCTGCTCCAGGATATCGTGGCCGATGCAGTGACGGCGATGAAAGCCGACGTCAAAAACGGTGAGCACCGCATCCATGTGACCATTCCGCCGTTTCCGGTGACCGTTCACGCCGACGCTGCCCGACTCACCCAGGTCATATCGAATCTGCTGACGAATGCAGTGAAATACACCCCTCCCGGCGGCGACATCACTTTGTCAGTCGAGGCACCGGACCTGAGCATCGAGCCGATACACGATTCATCGCCCCGCACTGCGGTCATCACGGTGAGGGACAACGGCGCGGGCATTTCGCCGTCACTGCTGCCACACGTCTTCGAGATGTTTGCCCAGTCGGCGTCAGCACGCGGAAAGGCAGAAGGCGGACTCGGAATCGGACTGGCGGTCGTGAAGCATCTGGTTGCCGCACACAACGGCACGGTTATCGTTGCGAGCGACGGTGAAGGCCAAGGGACGGAAGTCACCGTGCAGCTCCCCATTGTCTGCAAAAGCACGAGTGCCCCCGTCGCGTCCGCGACACGCACCATGGCACCGGCTCGCATCCTTCTCGTGGACGACAACGCAGACGCCACGGCGGCGCTCGGCACATTGCTGGAGCTGGAGGGGCACGAGGTGAAGCGGGCACAGAGCGGACCCGACGCGCTCTCGATAGTGGAATCATTCACGCCGGACGTTGCGCTGATTGATATCACGATGCCAGGGATGGATGGCATCGAGCTCGCACAACTACTTCGCCTTCGCGCCCAATGCTCCCTGACGAAACTGGTCGCATTGACCGGCAGTACCGATACCCCAGGCAGACCTCAGATTGATGAGCGGATATTTGACTGCCATCTCATCAAACCGCTGTCGCTCGATGACCTCGCGGATGTCATGCGCTCATGGCGTCGCGGTCGGCGGAAAGTGTCGATGGGGACGGCATCATTCCCGGGCAGCGCTAATTCCGCCGACTCACTGGTTACGAAAATCTGGCACAGACGTTGGGACGCGACCCGACATCGTAAAGACTGGCACCGCTCGTGACACATCGAGGACGGCATCCGGAACATATAAAGGAGGCTACCCCTCACGGGACATGCCATCGCCCCGAACGGCCAATATGCCGTCGGCGGGAGTATTGTGCAGGGAACAAAACTCATCAAGGATTCCCGCATCGTCGCCAGCTTCGAAACCGGGGGCGAAGCGCATGCCCCAGGACCTGATTGGCCGCGCGCTTGAGTAGACAGCCACGACTAACCCAGTGTCGCCAGCAGCTTCATGAAGTTGCGCTTGGCACGATAGGTCTCGCGGATGGTCTGCAGTTCATCGGCGAACTGCGCATGCTCCTTCAGTTCTGCTCGCAATTTCCCGATAGTCCGCACGATGCCGAACGCCTCCTCATAACGGGCGTTACGCGTTCCACTCTCGGCGGCGATGGGTAGCAGGCGGTGATACAGGACAATGGCGTCGTGCGGATGGGTCTTTGAGCGAATGGATGCCATCGTTGCCCACATAGTTGTCGCCACGGGACCGCCGCAGAACGTCTTCCACGCCGTGTCGTACTCGCGCCCGGTGAGAAAGATTTTGACCAGTTCGGTTCGCGTCGGCATCTGCCAGGAATTGCGCTTCGCTTTGGTCGGCGCCTCTTCAGCACGAACAAGACTCCACAGATGATTGAGCGCGCGCTCGCGTGTCATATCATGCTGGCCAGTCGCGCTGGCGACATCCATCAGGGCGGCGAATGCTTCTGCACCCGGGTGCATCCCGAAACGCTGCCACGCGAGCACATCAGCCTTCTCGAATTCGCCGCGCCGCAGGTGCTCCTGGATGCAGAAGTCGAGCAGACGCTGGTCCACGTTCTTGCCTGACTCCATGAGGCCGCGTTCGGCCCACGCGAGTCCTTCGTCGTAGCGCCCGTGCTTCGCGCAAAGCTCTGCGACCAGCAGGAAGCGGTAGGGACTCGACAGGTCCTTTGACCGGATGCGAACCAGTGCGTCCACATCGCCGTCGAGGTCGGCCAGCGCCTCCATCGCGCGTTCCAGTCGCATGCGTAGCGGGTCGAACGACCGGCGAAACTCATTGCTCGGCGCCAGTGCCGGCAGGCCGTCCCATCCGTCTTCTACAAGCATGCGGTACCGATGAATCCCAAGGTCGCCGAGCGGTTCGGCGTAAGCCGGCAACACATCGTAGAAGGTATCCCACATGCCGTCGGTCTGGAACCGGAACAGTCGCTCCGCGAGCTTCGTTGGGTCCGGTCGCGTCTGTCGACATGCTTCGAGATGTACGGCGGCAAGCTCCATGATGGCCGGCATCACATCACCCCGGGAGTCATCAATCTGCTCGAGACTTGCTTCGGCGCCGGCAATCGCCAGTTCCGCAAGCTCGACCACCTGGGCGGCCTGAGGACTGGCAAGCCGCTGCCGCAGCATGTCCGCGAGCGCCATCAGGCCGTCGCCGTACGCGCCGGCTTCGCGCCAGTCGAGCGGCCGCGAAATGCGCGTCGCCTGTCGTACCGCGGTCTTCATGCCCGGGAGGTCACCGGCGTTTGCCGCACGCGCCGCGAGCAACAGCCTGTCGCGCAGCGCCATGTCGCGCTCGACCGCTTCCAGCAACAGTTCGCGCACGGCTTCCGCATTCAGCGTCGCAACATATTCACGAATCTGCTCCTCGTACGTCTTGCGCTTTTTACGAGGCTTTGCCGGCTTTGACTCATCGGCATGAAACACTTCCGCGCCGGTATTCTCGAGCCACGACAGGGCGACCGCGACCCCGTGCTTGCAGAAGATACCGTCCTCGCCGACCGGACAGTCGCATTCGTAGGTCAGCTCGCCGTCGTCGCCCGCGCCAAGTTCGACGCGGTACCTGTGCGTGCCACGTACGTTCGCGCGAAGGACACCATCGCGCTCTTCGAGGCGTGATACGGCGCCCTCATGAAAATACGCCTTGCCGCGCCCGAACGTTTTCGTGTCCGCGAGCGACTGGATTTCGGCGAGGGTAATGATGTCGTGAAGTGGTGACTGGCTGGACATGGCGTACGTTGGAGATATGCGAGAAAGAAGGATGCACGAGCCAATCGGCTGTGGCACGAATCCGCAAAACCAACGGCCACCCAAAGGCGCCCGTCGCATGCGAAATTCCCTGACTCTGCAGGAGGAATTCCAATTTCGGGAGGGACCAGGCGCGTCCGTTGGTACTACGTCTTTCCTTGAGCGATACGACAGATATAAGCAGTCGAGGGGTACTACCAGCACGGTTTGTCAGCGCCCCAAGCGTAACGCTCCCGTAGAGCGGCGGCGCGCACAATTCGGACCCTGTCGACGTCGACGAACGCAGCGGAATCAGCGGCGACGTGGAGTCAGGTCAAGCGAACCATTCATCTACCCTCACGTCGTCTCCACAACTTACGCGTCGGACTTCCACGGCCATGAGGGGTAGACTCGCCCACTGCTTTCAACGCTCTCCCGTTGGTCCTCGGCTTGTCCGTCATTACGCTCGACATCGCCAGCGCTCGGAGCCTCGTCCGCCTGCAAGCTTTCGGAACTGCCATCGGTCGAGTCAGCGCACACGTCCTCGCCAGCTTTCACCGACGGCAAGCCCACACCGAACCACCGAACGTCGCTACGCAACGCAGCGACGTACGCACGCCATCCGTTTGCGTTGTCGGCAAACAGACTCCGTCGAACAGTGGAAGCAAGACGCTTGCGATTCAGCTCAGGCTCAAGCAGTTCCCGTGGCCATGCGAAGAAGGCGTCTGACACTCGCTGAACAAACTGCTCTGCTGTCATCCGCGGCGATACCTGTTCGAGGAGCGGGAAGCCTTCAAGCGGGTCGTGCGCTGCGGCCAGTTCGCGTACGGTCTTGTGGCCGTCACCACATTTCAGGAGACGGTTCACGACCTCCAGTACATCTCCAAGGTGAAGCAACAAGGCACGGCGCTCGAATGCATCATTCATCTGCTCATTTCTCTCTACGTGAGTCGAAGCACAATTCTAGCTTGCCCGTCGCGCAGCGCTGTGAGAGGCACGGTGTTCGCGTTTTCCTTGAGCGGCAAAAACTCGGACTTCTTCGCGGACCTGTCTGACAAGGCGTCCATCCTGTCGATTTATCAGCAACCCGGAACTGCCGATGCATGGCGAGGCGACAGGAGTCGCCCTCAGGCAACGCGGGCGCCGCGGATGTCGATGGTCAGGGTTCGGGCCGGCCTGTGCCGTCGGCCGTCCAGCTCCTGGCAATTCTCTGAGGCCCACTCACCTCGAAATATCCGGTTTCAGAAATCACAAATCCCTGGTCAACATTGCGGGCGTCTGCGGCGTTAAGGAGATGAACGGTGAAAACCGTCCCGTTACCTGAACGGAAAACCTGCTGGAGCGGAACATGAAAAACACGAACGGGCAGTCCCTGCGTTGTCAGGTCGAAAAGTGGCTCGCACCGGCTCCCACGATGCACGTTCATGTAACCAGATTCAGTCGCACCGCAGGGAATGGGAGACGCTACGTGTGCGTCGAAACGTCGTCACCAGCCGGAGCGCGCGCGTTGTTTTTCTTCAGGCACGATGACGGCAGGTGGAGCGTGTTCCCGCCCACTGCCAATAGGCGGAAGTCAACTGCAGAGCACCCTCTCGTACAGGGGGCCGCCGCCACCTTTTGATGACGGTCACGAGTTCGCCGCGCTCAATCGCGGCGCTCGGGATTCAATCTGGTTTCGGGCCGGTGCACGGCTATCGAGCCGCATTTTCGTAAGATGAGCGAAGTCCACGGACACGTGGGGCGCCACTGCACGGCGCCTCGGCCGTCCCGGCACAAATCGAGCAAGCGTGAGCTATGCAGGTGCAGACCGCCCGAGCGACGGGAACTGAACGAGTTCTGAGTTTTGCTGCTAAGCATCTCGACGCGGCCGCGCCGGGAACGAGCGAAATGTCGAGCGCTCAGAATCGGCGTTTTACCCGGATTGACCCATGTACCACAGCAGACTACAACTTCACTGTCGGAGTCTCGGATAACGTAACTGCGATTGAGCTAAGGCCATTCTTTTGCGTGTCAGCGAGTTGCGCTGAGGTGTTAGCTTGGATAGATTTTCGCTGCCTGCTTACCCTTCGGGCCTTGCTTCCGGCCAAAGCTTACCTTCTGGTTTTCCTGCAGCGATTTGAAGCCCTTTGCCTGAACCTCGGGAAGTGCGCAACAGATCCTCCCACGGTTTTGGATTGGATGGCTTTGACGAAACAATACCCGTTGCGCAATGTTCTCTGAGTGGAAGTCCAATAGGCGCACAGCTCACTCGAACGTCTGAGGCCCCTTTAGCGTTAAGGGGAGATTTCATCGCCCAGTATTCCCAAGTAGTGACTTGCCGCCTCTGTACGAGGCTGTTTTTTTACGTGGGACGTCCGTTCCCGACAAAATTTGAAAAGCACCCGTCTCGGCGCGAGCCTGGTAACAGACGTGGGCGGACATGACGTGCGCCCGAACGGCCGACCAGCGCCCACGAGAGCTGGGCTTGTCCGGTAGCGGCCAGGTCGCAGTGTGCGGCCAGGCGCGTTAGGTCGCCGCGCCGTGCGACCACGGGTTCAACGTTCCTTCAAATTATTGCTTCGCCGCTTTTGCTGCTTTCTCGACTGCCTGGTCAGCCGCTTCGGTCACCTCCGATGCGGCTTTTGTTGCGGCGTCCAGGTTACTTTGCGCGACTTCGACTGCCTGCTTCGTGGCCTTTTGCACGCTTTCCTGAGTGGTGTTGGCCAGCGTGATAGCTTGTTTCAGAAATGCGATTGCGGCTTCGGAGCCGACCGGGGCGTTTTGCGCGAGATTCTCGACGAACGATTGAACCTGGCGGCTGACCTCCTGGTACCGCGCATTGACGACCTCTGCCAGTTGCGTTTGCGTGGTCGACGCAATCTCCGCAACCTGACGTTCGTACGTCAGGACCTTCTCCGCCGAGTGCAGCGCCAGCGCATCTTGCAGACCGGTAACTTCCTGTCGGTCCTTCTTCGCCAGCCCGTCTTGCTCGCGTTGGTGCCAATCGGCAAGCGTCGTTTTCGCCGTATCCAGATTCAGTCTGACGAGCTTTTCCTCGCCCTCCAGCATTCTGCTGGCCAGGCCGAAAAAGAAGTCAAGATTAGCTTGCTGCGCTGTAGCAGCCTGTCCCTGAAAATCAGCCATGTTCGCCTCCGGAAGATGTATGCCCAACGCCCAGCATGTTCGGCAACGGTGACCAACTGATGAAGCGCGTCGTATGGAAGCTCCCGAGCAGCTGTATTTTCGACACCGGCTCCGCAGGCGTATTGGTCTTGGCCACGAGCCCGTACAACGTCCTCAGCACTGGGCTGCGTAAGGGTGCTCTGCGGACGTCGACAGATGCAGGAACTGCAGACGACGAAAATACAATTACAGGACGGCAGCGGTCGGGGCGCCAATTGAATCTGCCTATCTGGGGCACACTTGAAAAAGGGTGTTTTTTCTCTCGCCGCCACCTGCTGGATGCGTCTGCGTCCTTATTGCGATGGCGCTTTCGCCGGAGACCATCATCGCGATGTGTGACGAGGTCGTGGAACAACGCCGCTCTTTTCCACGCAAGCAGATATTCGCCACTGGAACTTCCCGGACCCGCTGGTGACCAAAGCCGGTGACGCACGAACAGGTGCCGACCTCCGGGTAGGTTTTCCGACAGACCTACGTCTGCGAGCGTTGTCATTGCGCTGCTACTTCACTCGAAGAAAGCGGCGGAGTGACTTCTGGCCACGTACGGGATAGGAAAACGGTATCCGTGTCGATTACACCGGGCATTTAAAGCGTTAACTCAGAGCGGGGAAGGCGCGCCGCAACGGGCGTTCAGGTGCAGTGAAGTTCACGCGAACGACATGCCAGCCCGGTTGATGGCGTTCGACCGCAAGCATCAACGTCGAAGTCGTGTCACACCTTCGTAGCCTGAAGCACGTAGGTTTGGTCACGATGAGTTACAGGAGCATTGCACGTCATGAATCGTCGTCCGAATCTTGATGTACATCTGCAAGGCACTCTCAAACACAACGGCTCCAGGCGGGCCTTCGCTGCACGACTGGACATGACCATCAAGCGCGCCAAGGTGACCTCCGGTCGGGTGGCCAGGTCACTCGGCGTACCGGAACACGAGGTGACCCTTTGGCGCGCCGGAGTTACCGTTCCGAAGAGCACGGATTGTGCGCGCCTTTCTGAACTTCTCGACGTGGACGTCGTCTGGCTATGCGCAGGTCAAGCGTAAGCGACAGCATGTCATGGCAGTTCTCATCGGACACGGCCTCGCACGCGGTTCGGCTTGTCGCCACTCACCGGCACCTCGGTCGGGTCACGTGCCTGGCTCCTGCCATTGACCGGCAACACGGTCGAAGTGGCATGTTTGAAGACAAGTTGCGCACCCGGGCCAGACTCCAGCAGAACTGCAAACTGGTCAAAGGCGGCCAGTTGACCGCTCAGTCTGATGCCGTTCACGAGGAACACGTTTACGGTGGTCTTGTCGTTCACGGGCATCTGCAAAAAATCGTCTTGTACGCCTGGGCGTCCGGTCATGTTCAAGGTCAAGGCGATAGGTCCTTGGATTGTACCGGCGATACCTGAAGCGGCCAGCCTTTTCGATTCTGGACACAATGATGGCAAGCGGTACCGTAAAGTGGTTCAATGATGCGATGGGTTTTGGTTTCATCACGTCGGATGGCAGCGGTGAAGACCTGTTTGCCCTCTTCTCGGGAATCAGCGCAGACGGGTTCAAGTCGCCGCAAGAGAATCAGGAGGTCAGCTTCGACGTGAAGATAGGGCCGAAGGGCAAGCAAGCCGCGAATATCAAGCCAGTCCAGGAGATAGTCTGTCTCTTTGCCGCTTACGGCGCCGGTTCGTCAGGCGTCGTACTTTCAAAGCGGAGTCGGCCAGGAGCGCCTGTCGAAAAAGCAGAATCCGCCACCAAGCGCCGAGATTGGAAGTCAACGCGAAGCGCGGCGCGGCGGCGTCATCACGCATGACTCGGACGCCAATTGCTTCGACCCGTTCGTCGGCGTGGGCCTTTCTGCTCCCGCATCGACGCTTTCGCCTTCCGCTGTGAAACTGGCACGCGGAGCAACTTCACGAGTAGCTGCTCGCGAAAAATCTCTGGAGGATTGAGCAATGGACAACGTTTCGCGGGAAGAGAAGATTCGTGTACGGGCCTACGAGCTCCGGGAAAAAGACGGCAGCCCCGACGGTCGCGCCGACGAGTATTGGGAGCAACCCCGCGCACAGATAGAAGAGGAAGAATCCGATGCCGACGGGAGCGGAGCCGACCTAAAGGGGCGGCTGCCGCTGTGACGAAAACTGGAATGGCGCTGACGAAGAGCCGCCATTGACCGCTTGGTCGAGTTGCAATTATTGAAAGCGGAGCGACAGCGGCGCAATGCTCGCAACGAGCCTCTTCGTTGTCGCTTTGCGCCGACCACTCGACGTTCCGGACGCTATCCAGCGTCGCTGGTGTCCTGCCGCACCGCGCTCCTGACCGCGAGGCTGACCTGGCAGGTTAAACGGCGTGCCTCCGCAGCGACACCCTTGTAAGTCTTCTTCATTCCACTGCTGTCAGAGGCGGGCGCATTCATTCCCTCTTCTTCTGCATTTTCGGCTTCGTCTGTTTCTGCGACATATCGCCCGACTTACCCATGGTGTTTGCGCCGGACGCGCCAGATGGTGACTTTGTAGCGCCGCTTGCTTTCGGCGTTCCCATTCCGGTGCCACCTGGCCTGCACCGGCGCCCCCTCCACCACCTGTTCCCGCACCCTGCGCGTATGCGGCGTCGATGCATGGCCCGTGAACTTTGACCTGCATCAAGCTGCCAAACGACATGTGGCGACTCTTGCAATTGGTCATGACAAGCGTACTGCTGGTAGACGATGATGCGGAGGCTTTGGCCGCGTGGGGCGCGATCTGTGCCACTGACGGATTTGATGTAAGAAGCGCGAGCGACGGCCAGTCAGCATTGGCAATGTTCATCGAATCCCCAGTCGACATAGTGGTCGCCGACTGGCGCATGCCGGTGATGTCGGGCAGCGAACTCTGTCATCGTTTGCGCACGCTGCCTGGACTAGCTGACGTTGCTTTCATACTGGTTTCCGGCGAACCCAGTCCACCGGCCTTCATCAATTACGACGGCTTCCTTCCCAAACCCGTGGACGGACCGGTGTTGCTGGCCACAATGCGACGGCTGCTGGCGGACCACATAACCCATCGCGAGCAACAGCGCCGCAAGACAACGTAGTCGAAAAGCCGCCTCTTGTGCTGACGAGGGAAATCGAAAGATGGCTGTTGAAAGGAAATGCCGATTCCAAAGGCACGTTGGTAAGTCAGCAAAATTTCTGCTCGCAGTAATCAGGCCGCCAAGCAGGTGAGACATATCGACAAGGCGCTGCGCGACCAGATGTCGAACCTCACCTTCGCATTGCCATGTTCCGTACACGGCAAGTAGCGATGCGCCGAGCGCTTCCTTTCTCTGCTTCTCGAGCAGGCTCGGCTACACGATTACATTCACGTTGCCGGTCTCGTCTTCAAGCGTCACAAACATGACCCCCTTCGCAGTGCCCGGCCGTTGCCGTGCGGTAACAAGACCGCAGCCTCGTGCGAGCCGCTCGTCGCGATAGGTGCGCAGAGTCGACGCTGGCATCAGCCGGTTTGCGAGCAACTCCGGCCGCAGCAGTTCGAGCGGATGTCGACCAAGCGTAAGACCGACAGACCGAGATAGTCAGCGACGATGCCAGCACTGTGCTCAAGCGACGAGTCCCAAACGCTGATGGCCACATCGACTGGCAGCACCTTGACGCCATGGCGTTGTGCATCCCGTACTAACTGCGAAGGCGAGGAGAAGCGCATCGCTGTCAGTCCGTCTTCGCGACCGATGCGCTCCCTGCTTCGTCCTGCTTTCACGCTCTATCATTGACCGAATGCTTCGCGTTCGAGTTGTTCACGGGAAACGTGGCGCACGTCCTTGCCTTTGACTACGTAGATAATGAATTCCGCTATGTTCGTCGCATGGTCGCCAATGCGTTCGATGGCCTTTGCGATGAAGAGGTAGTCCAGCGCGATGGGGATGATTCGGGGAGCCTCCATCATGTACTTCACCAGCTCATGGACGAACAAACGAAACTGGTCATCGATAGCGTCGTCGTCGCGGACGATTTGTGCTGCGGCAACTGTGTCGAGGCGCGCGAATGCATCAAGCGCACCGCGGAGGATAGTCATGGCCATCTCACCGGATAACGCGATTTCCGCGACATTGATGGTCGGTGCATTGTGGTCTTCTGCAATTCGTCGAGTCCGCTTAGCGACCTTCCGCGCTTCATCCCCAGCACGCTCGAGGTTCGTGACGATCTTCGAAATGGCCATCAGCAGACGCAGGTCGCGTGCAGCCGGCTGGTACCGCGCGATGATGTTGATGCACTCTTCATCGGCCTCTGCTTCGATGGCATTGACTCGACGCTCGTCGGCGATGATTCTGTCGACCAGGTCCAAATCGAGGTGGTTAAGCGCCTGCATCGCATTCATGACTTGCGATTCAACGAAACCGCCCATCTCGAAAACTTTGGACAATACGTGGTTGATGTCAGCGTCGAATCGACTGGAAAGGTGGTTATCGGGCATAGGAATCCGTGCCAGCCAACCCAGCTGTTTTTGTAATCGCCGCGCGGTTTCGTGACCGCTCCATCACGTCATGGCGCGCGTCGTATGGAACAGTGGCCGATGTTCCAGGAACCGTGCAGAAGCATTCAGCGAAGCACAGCGGCGAACCCCGGCCCGCACGGGCAATCCGCTCGGACCGTGGTACAGCTACGATTTTGCTGGTCGACCAGTCTTGACGGTTTCGACCGCAGAAACAGCTGCCAGCAGACCCTCGGCGGTGGGGGCCGAGTCCAGCAAGAGCAGACCAGCGCGAAGAAGCTCGCTTTTTTTCACCGAGACGCCTGCGTCGAGACACTTCTTTTTCAGCGCCGCGATTTTCTCGTAGTCGGACCTCGGCATCGTGAAGCTGTCGCGAACCACCTTCTCTTTCTTCGCGCGTTTCGCTTTCACCTCGGCTGCCGGACTGACTTGCGCTGCCTCAACGGGTTTCGCGCGCTTCTGTTTGCCGGCCTTCGTCGGAGCCGGCTGGGCATCCGGTGCTGCGGCTGCGGCCACGCTCTTCTCATCCGCTGGCTTCTCATCGGCTTTCGCATGGCCGTTGACATTCTTCGGGAAGTGAAAGGCCTTCTTCGTCGGCTTCCTCACGCTGGGTTCACTCATGACCATCTCCAGACTGATAAACGGTATAAACAGTATATACCGTTAATTTGCGATTGCCAGACCGCATTCGAGATGCCGCCCTCATGCCAGGACCATCAAGTTGTCCACACAATCTGTTTGCAAGGCTATGGACAATTCCCGGGCAAGCGGGACAAGTAGCTGAAAAGATTGATTTTGTGCAGTGCGCGCCGAACATGTGCCTTTCGCAGCTCATCTGTGTCGGGCACCAGGCAGTGGAGTAAGCGCACCAGTGGTCAACAGAACACAAAAGCGTCCCTAAAGACAAAACGAAGCGATAGGTCTATTCAATTTGCATGCGGTTGGGCAGCGTCGTCTAATCGACCTCCCGAAGTTGCCGTTCCTACTCAACGCTAGGAGAGCGCCATGGCCCAGCCCAACGCTGAGGATGTCATCAAGGCTATTGCCTCCGACACCAATACCCCCACCGAGACCGTGTCGAAGCTGTATGAGGACACGCGGGCCGAATACAGCGACGGCGCGCGGGTGATGGATTACATGACAGTTCTCGTGGCCAAGCGTGTTCGCGAGAATTTGCGACATCGGCACTAGGGCCGAATTGACATCAATAACCATCGCGACGCCGTGCAACGCCGCATTCTGCCGCATTGAAGAAGTGCACCGAAAGGCTCCTGCTCCTGTGTCGTTGACGTACCTCATGTGATTGGGTAAGTTCGACTGGTCATAGTTATTACAGGGCGGTGTTGATGGTCGAAGATTACGAAACAACCAGGGAAATCGAAGTCGAGTTGGATGGCACCCGCTATCGGGGCCGCTACCGCGTCATGAGCGGCACGGTTATCGTCTACTTCGAGGACGAAATCAAGTTCGCCAGCCATGACATGAACGGGCCTGACGTAGTTGCTAGATGGCTGCTGACCGACCTGTCGCGACGGGTCGAGTCGAGGAAGCGGAAAGCGTCTGGTAGCTAGAATGATTCAGGAATGGCTGTACTCACGGCCCCACCTGACAGCCTGTACGCAGCATTTCGAGCGCGACCCGTCCGTGGAGTTGCTGCTGCTCCCCCAGATATTTGACTGCCTTCTTCAACGCATGCGGTTCGCCGAGCTGAAAAGCATATTCGCGGAGTAAGGTTTAGCTGGTCACCAAGTCGTTCAAATGGCCAGGTGCTCCTGGACCTGTGCGAGTTGTTCAATCGCCGCCAGGTAGTGGTCGTCAAGTACCGGCGTGAAGAATTCGAGTGAATATCGCAGCCTCTTCCCCGCGATACGTACATCGTGAAGCGCTGCGTAGTCAGCGTCCCGATTCGAGACCACGCGCCTAACGCGCTTCTTTCAACATCCTGCTGGCTTGCTCCGCGCGCCGCGCCGCAAATTCATCCAGTGGCGTCAGGACAGTTTGTGCACAAATCTGATTTTCGGCGGCGGCCATCGCGTGTTGAACTATCCGTTCAACACCAGCATTTGCGATTGTCCTGTTGCTGAACGATAGTGCATCACTTCGATACCGGTCGACCCGTTCAATAAGAGTTTTAAACTTTTCATTAATAGTCAGGCTGATGAACAATACGTCGACGTGCTGATACTGCTTGAGCTTTTCTTCCTGCTCGCGGAGTCGACATTCAGGCCAAACATCTCCCGCTCAGGAATCAACCTGGGGGCGGCGAAGTGAAATCGGCGCTACGCTCGCGCGCCGACCGCGCTCGGCGACTCCGGACGGCTAAAAGCGACTCGAATCCTCGATTTTCTGGACATGCGCGACCCGGCGAATCGATAAAGTGCCTGCCGTCTGCCGTCACCGTCTGTCGTATCACGACAATTCTGTCATTTGCATTGCATTCCTGCCCGGACCGCCTATAACGCTGCATAAATAACTCTGTCCGTACTCATGGGAGACGGCCATGTTCGCAAGTGTGAGAGGCTTGCCGTTCCTTTTGCTAGTCCTTGTGCTCCTTTGCATTCCGCGCGTCCCCTACGCGCAGGTGGCGCGAATGGAAGTCATTCCATTCGAGTCGATGACGCTCACAGACGAGCAATTTCTGGCCGGAAGCGAAGACGGCAAGCGCGTGACGATAGCCGGTGAATTGCGGCTGCCTCGATCCGGGACCGACAGGCTGCCCGCCGTCATACTGCTGCACCCGTCTGGGGGTATCGGCGGCCAGATAGCGGACTGGGAGCAGTGGTTCCTGTCGTTGGGCGTTGCCACTTTCGTTGTCGACAGTTTCACGAGCCGAGGCATAGAAAACACAATCAATGACCAGAGTCAGCTTGGCAGACTCGCCCAGACAGAAGACGCGTATCGCGCGCTCAGCCTTATTTCCAAAAACCCTCATGTCGACGCGAGCCGCGTGATGCTAATGGGCTTTTCCCGTGGAGGGCAAGACACGCTCTACGCGAGCATGGTGCGCTTCCAGAAAGCGCATGCCGATGCGTCGACTCCAGGATTTGCAGCCTATGTTCCGCTTTACCCAGACTGCAGTGCCCACTACCTCGATGACGACAACGTATCACAGGCTCCCATTCGCATATTCCATGGAAGCGCAGACAACTATGACCCGGTCGCGCCTTGCAAGGCCTATGTGGAACGGCTGAAAGCCAAGGGGGCGGACGTAGAGCTGACCGAGTTTGCCGGGGTTAATCATATTTTCGATGCGCGCGCCTTCGCACATCCAACCTCCCTGCCGAAAGCGCAAACAGTGCGCAATTGTGCATGGGAAGAACGCAGTGCGGGACATTTGCTTAACGTCAAAAGCAACCTGCCGTTCTCATATGCGGACCCCTGTGTCGAACGGGGCGTGACAATCGGGTACGACGAGAGCGCGACGGAGCAAACGAAGAAGGCAATAGCCAACCTGGTTACCACTACGCTTAAGCCGACACCGACACGTGCCCCGTGATTCCGTTGAGACTGGCGGGAACAGCATTGCTTTGGGCTGTTACGTAAAACGCGCGGAGATTTGCTTTCTGCGAGATCTTCTTCAAAAAATGGCCTTCCACTCGAGGCCACTTATCCACATCCCCCTTTGGAAAACTTTTGTAAAAACAGCCGAACACATTGTGGGCGAAACCTTGATAAATGCGCCGCGGTAACCGGTCGGCTAAAAATTCTCCCTGGCTCCGTTAACCTGTCCGCCCGCGCTCCCAAGGGTTATCGATTCTGCAGCGCATTGATCCGTAAACGAACTTCCACGTTATCCACAGCCGAACGCCCCACTTGTTAACTATTACTACGTATACATATATAAAGACTATAAAAACCGGAGAAGCACGCCGAAACACGCGCAACGTATACGCACATAACGACAGCAACATCGCAGGACGCAGAACCAGCGAGCACCAACCCAGCCACCCACACCTCACCCCAACGGCAAACAAATCTCCGTAACCAACTCCGCAGGCGCAGTCTCCTTGGGACTGTTCAAATACTCCTCAAACACCGGCGCATCCGCTGCCTCCCTCCCAGACTGCACGAGCCAGGTCCCGTACAACCACTCATAAGCCGCTCGCATATCGCTATACGGCCCCACATGCCGCAACACCGCATATTCCCCACCGCGTATACGCGTAGCAGAAACCGCCCCACCCATCCCAACAGCCGAAGCCACTTCAGCCATCACAGGCCCCGGCAACAACACACCCGCCTTCGAGCGCAACGCCTTCTCCTCGACCACTCCCGGATCATCGAAGTAAACCCCGATCATCCGCACCTGCGCCTCGAGCAGAGTATGTTTCGCAAGCCACCCCAACAAAGCATCAAAAGCCTTTCCGATCTGCATATAAGGTCCGACATGATCGACCGACAAAATCTCCATCGGCTCCACATAACGAATCACGACCTCACGAATCATCGTCATCTGATCGTCTCCTGAAAGCGCCGGACGAAACCGGCTATGCGTGCCTTGCCTGCGATACTGCGCCGGCGGCACACCAAACACCGCGCAAAACGTCCGCGAAAAAGACTGCAAACTGCTATACCCCGAACGCTCGGCAATCTGAGCAATCGGCATCGAACTACTCGCAAGAAAACCCGCTGCGCGATGCAACCGTAAACGCCGCACGGTCGTCGCGACCGTCTCGCCATACATCGCCTGATAAATCCGGTGCCAGTGATACGGCGACAGACACGCAATCTCCGCAAGCCGTCCTATATCGAGCGGTTCGTCGAGGTGATCGTAGATATGGTCGAGCACGCGTGCGAGTCGCGTCTCGTATCGAGCCCGATGGTCTGATTCGTTCATGACTGGACCGCAGAAAATTGTCGCGAGAGGATGCGAACAAAGTATCACGTCAGCGAGTGTCGGCCGTTTACCAAATCCTGCGGATTTCAAGCGGTGCGCACAAAGGGGATTGAGCGCCTGTTGACCGCGCCCCGTGGACGCGAGCAGGAGCGCCAAACACAGCATCGGCAAACAGCCCCAATCTCCGCAACGTGACGCTGCCGCCGTTTGGCGCTATCGTGTAGTGAGCAGCACCAGCACCAGCAGCAAGCAACCTGCAGCATGTAACCGCCGTTCCCATTCCTACCCGCGTTCGCGCGAGGCGATGGAGCCGCAAACATGAGCTACACCGAGTCGATCGGCAGTCGCACGTACCGCTTCGCCGACCTGAAGACCCTGCTCGCGAAAGCGAGCCCGCAACGCTCGGGCGACCAGCTCGCAAGCATCGCGGCAGCGAGCGAAGAAGAGCGGGTCGCCGCCAAAATGGCGCTCGCCGAGGTGCCGCTACGCACGTTCCTGAACGAACCGCTGATCCCCTACGAAACCGACGAAGTCACCCGCCTGATCATCGACGATCACTCGCCAGCAGCCTTCGCCGAAATCTCCCATCTGACAGTAGGCGACTTCCGCAATTGGCTACTCAGCACCACAACCGACACCGACGCACTCACCCGCATCACCGAGGGCCTAACACCAGAAATGGTCGCCGCCGTCTCAAAGCTGATGCGCAACCAGGACCTGATCACCGCCGCCCGTAAACGCCCGGTCATCACACGCTTTCGCAACACGGTCGGTTTACCGGGCCGCATGTCCGTACGCCTGCAACCGAACCACCCAACCGACGACGTCAAAGGCATCGCCGCCTCGATGCTCGACGGCCTGATGTACGGCTGCGGCGACGCGCTGATCGGCATCAACCCCGCGAGCGACAACCTCGCCGCGATCACGAAGCTGCTGCAGATGATCGACGACTTCCGCCAGCGCTATCAGGTACCGACGCAGTCGTGCGTACTCACGCACGTGACGAGCACGATCGCCGCGATGGAAAAAGGCGCGCCGGTCGATCTCGTATTCCAGTCGATCGCCGGTACCGAAAAAGCGAACGCGAGCTTTGGCATTTCGCTCGCGCTGCTGCAGGAAGCGTACGAGGCGGGGCTGTCGCTCCAACGCGGCACCGTCGGCAGCAATCTGATGTACTTCGAAACGGGGCAGGGCAGCGCGTTGTCGGCGGATGCGCATTTCGGCGTTGACCAGCAGACCTGCGAGGCGCGCGCCTATGCGGTCGCGCGCAAGTTCAAGCCGTTTCTGGTGAACACGGTAGTCGGTTTCATCGGCCCCGAGTATTTATACGATGGCAAGCAGATCACGCGAGCGGGTCTCGAGGATCACTTCTGCGGCAAGCTGCTCGGCGTGCCGATGGGTTGCGACATCTGCTACACGAACCACGCCGAAGCGGACCAGGACGACATGGACAATCTGCTGACGCTGCTCGGCGTAGCGGGCATCAATTTCATCATGGGCGTACCTGGCGCGGACGACGTCATGCTCAACTATCAGAGCACGTCCTTTCACGACGCGCTGTACGTGCGCGACGTGCTCGGTTTGCGCCGGGCGCCGGAATTCGAGGAATGGCTGGAGTCGATGCAGATCATCGACGCACGCGGCGCGTTGATCGGCGCATCGGCGCGGCAACCGCTGCTCGAAGGTGCGCGCGACTGGATGGGGATTGCATGAGCGAGAACGACGCACTCGACAAGGACCCGTGGAGCGCACTGCGTCGGTTTACGCAGGCACGCATCGCGTTGGGCCGAGCGGGCAACAGCCTGCCGACGGCACCATTGCTCGCGTTCAATCTCGCGCATGCGCAGGCGCGCGACGCCGTGCACCATCCGCTCGACGTGGACCCGCTGCACGCACAGCTGCGCGCGCAAGGTTTCAACACGCTCGACGTGCATAGCGCCGCGCCGGATCGCGAGCATTATTTGAGGCGCCCCGATCTTGGGCGGCGTCTGTCGGAGGAGAGTCGCGCGACGCTTGCCCGACTGCCATCGCAATCAAGCGATGTGCTGTTTATGATCGGCGATGGTCTATCGGCGTTCGCCGCATCGAAGCAGGCTGTACCGTTGCTGCAAGCTATACATCCAAAGCTCGCGGGTTGGACCATCGGTCCCGTAGTGGTCGCGCGTCAGGCGCGCGTCGCACTCGGCGACGAGATCGGCGAATTGCTCGACGCGAAAATCGTTGTGATGCTGATCGGCGAGCGGCCGGGTTTGAGTTCACCGGATAGCCTCGGCATCTACGTCACGTACGCGCCGAAAACGGGGTGCAGCGACGCCCAGCGCAACTGCATTTCCAACGTGCGCCCGCAAGGCCTCGACTATCCGCAGGCCGCGCACAAGCTGCATTACCTGCTCACGCAGGCGAGGAAGCTGAGACTGACAGGGGTGGGCTTGAAAGACGACAGCGATGAGCTGCTAGCCAGCGCTCCGATGCATCCTGCCGTGAACGACGGTTCAGCGTAGGAAGCAACGAGCGTAAATCTCGCACGCCCACTCACTTGCGCAACAACCTCAACCCATTGCCCACTACCAGCAAACTCGCACCGACGTCTGCGCACACCGCCATCCACATCGTGCCGAAGCCCATCAACGTCAGCACGAGGAACACGCTCTTGATGCCAAGCGCGAGCGCGATGTTCTGCACCAGCACCCCGTAGGTCGCCTTTGACAACCGGATAAACGTCGGAATCTTCCGCAGATCGTCGTCCATCAACGCGACGTCGGCGGTTTCGATCGCGGTGTCGGTACCCATCGCACCCATCGCGAAGCCGATGTCAGCGCGCGCGAGCGCGGGCGCATCGTTGATGCCGTCGCCGACCATGCCGACCGTCGCGCCATCGCTCGACCATTGCGTGACCACGTCGAGCTTGTCCTCGGGCAACTGATCGCCGCGCGCTTCATCGACGCCGACCTGCTGCGCGATCGCCTCGGCGGTATGACGGTTGTCGCCGGTCAGCATCGTGGTGCCGACGCCGAGCCGCCGTAATTCGGCGACGGCGGCGCGGCTCGTTTCCTTCACCGTGTCAGCGACCGCAAACAGCGCGAGCACGCGCTGCGCATCGGCGAGCATCACGACGGTTTTGCCGTGCTGTTCGAGCGCATCGAGACGCGCTTCGAGTTGCGGCGAGCAGCGGCCCAACTCTTCGACCAGGCGATGATTGCCGAGCCAGTACGCGATACCGTCGATATCGCCGCGCACGCCGCGTCCAGCGATCGCTTCGAACGCATCGACGTGCAGGTGTTCGACGCCGTCGTCATTGGCGGCAGCAGCGATCGCCATCGAAACAGGGTGGTCGGAGCGGCCCCCGAGGCTTGCCGCAAGCGTGCGGTATCGGAACGTTTCACGCGCGTCACCAACCACCTCAAACTCCGTCTGCACTGGCTTCCCGTGCGTAATCGTCCCGGTCTTATCGAGCGCCAACCGGGTCAGCTTGCGACCCTGTTCGAGATAAACGCCACCCTTGATCAGAATCCCCTTGCGCGCCGCGGCCGCGAGCCCGCTGACGATCGTCACCGGTGTCGAAATGACGAGCGCGCACGGACACGCGATCACGAGCAGCACCAGCGCCTTGTACACCCACGCGTGCCACGCTCCACCGAACACGAGTGGTGGGACCAGAGCGACGGCGAGCGCAATCGCGAACACGATCGGCGTATAAACGCGCGCGAATTCATCGACGAAGCGCTGCGTCGGCGCCTTCGTGCCCTGCGCCTCCTCGACCGCGTGGATGATCCGCGCGAGCGTCGTGTTGCCGGCGGCCGCCGTCACTTGATAATCGAACGAGCCCGCCTGGTTGATCGTGCCGGCGAATACGGCGTCGCCGATCGCCTTGTCGACGGGCAGGCTCTCGCCGGTGATCGGCGCCTGATCGACGCTCGAGCGGCCCGCGACGATTTCGCCATCGAGCGCGATCCGCTCGCCCGGCTTCACGCGCACGAGCGTCCCGGGCACGATCGCGTCGACGCGGACGGGCTGCCACGCTCCATCGGGCTGCTGCACGCTGGCCTGTTCGGGCGTGAGCAGCATGAGCCCTTCGATCGCGTTGCGCGCGCGGTCGAGCGAGCGTACCTCGATCAGCTCGGCGATCGTGAAGAGCACCATCACCATTGCGGCTTCGGGCCACTGGCCGAGCAGCGCCGCGCCGGTCACGGCGATGCTCATCAGCGCGTTGATGTTCAAGTTGCCGTTGCGCAGCGCGACCCAGCCCTTGCGATATGTCGTGAGGCCACAGGAGGCAATCGCGACGACCGCCATACCCGCCACCAACCAGGCCGGCGCGCCGAGCCAGCCAGCGGCTTCTGAGGCTCCCGCGACGATGCCGGCGAGGACCAGGGGCCACCACGGCTTGCGCATTGCGTCAGTGGCTGCTTGGGGCACCGCGTCGGCGTTCCCACCCTTTCCGGCGTCGCTTGCCAGTTCGGGCGTGAAGTCGAGCGAGCGCAGGGCGGCGAGGACCGACTCGAGCGCCTCCGGCGCGTGGACGACAGTCAGCACGCGCTGCATCAGGTTGAAGTCCATGCTACGCACGACCGGCATACGGCCGAGTTTCTTGCGGATCAGCGCTTCCTCGGTCGGGCAGTCCATCTGCAGGATGCGGATTGCGGTGCGAAGGTCGTCGCCGAGGGCTTCGGACGGAGGCAGGCGCAGCGACGCAGGCGCAAAAGCGCTAGCGGCGCAGCAAGCGACAGCAGCATGATCATGGGCGTGGCCGTGATCATGACCGTCCTGATGATCGTGCCCTTCATGCCGATCACCGCCGCCCACGTCGGCGCCACAAGCATGTTCACCGCCATGCGAATGCCCACATCCCTCACCCGTGCCCCTGCCGTGATCATGGTCGCGCCGCGCATCAACGTCGCCGCAACCCCCGTGCATACAGGCTTCGTCCAGTTCCGGACGATCGGTGGCAATACGGCAGGTGTCAGGCATTGGTGGCTTCCTCGTGCGATTTGTGGTCTAGTAAACACCCTGAAGCCACTACAAGGTCAAGGCCGCGTGGAGGAAGGGTCCATGAAAATCGGCGAACTGGCGAAAATCGCCCATTGCACGACGGAAACCATCCGTTTCTACGAGAAAGAGCGCCTGCTGCCCGAGGCGGAGCGCACCGAAGCCAATTACCGCAGTTACACGGCAAAGCATGTCGAGCGCCTGCGCTTCATCCGCAATTGCCGCGCGCTCGACATGACTCACGACGAAATCCGCGCATTGCTGCGTCTGACCGACGCGCCGGCGAACGGCTGTGGCGGCATGCATACGCTGGTCGACGAGCACATCGCGCACATCGACACGCGTATCGAAGAACTGCAGCAGCTGAAGGCGCAACTGACGACGCTGCGCGACCAATGCCACGGCGAGCATCCGGTCGAAGACTGCGGCATCGTGCACGGCCTGACCGACATGGATGTGGCCGTGCCGCGTCCGCGGCATACGCATCTCAGCTGACGCCATGCTTGCCGTCGAGCGCTATCCCGTCACGACGCAGCGCCGGCGCGGCAACCCCATACACGGCAAGGCCGCATGTGCGACCTTGCCGATCGATCATCGAATCCAGTTGGAGAATCAACGTGTTCACCTGTAGAAACCAGTCCTGCGGCGCGCAGTGGGAGCAATCCGACGTCGTCATCAAGAACGAAGGCCAGGGGCTGCTGTTCCGCTGCCCGCTGTGCGGCGCGCGCAATTACGTCGAGCGTTTCGACGGCGACAACGGCGCGGTGCTGTACGAGCAGTTGCCGGGCCGCCCCGATCAGGGCCCGATGGCCGAGTAATCGCGATTCCTACAGACGATCCTATGAACAGTCCCACCCCCGCCGGCGCCGCATTCAGCGAGTTGCCGCTACCGCCCGCCACGCTCGCGAACCTGACGCAGCTCGGCTACGTCGAGATGACGCCGATCCAGGCCGCGAGCCTGCCGATCGCGCTCGCCGGTCAAGATCTGATCGCGCAGGCGAAAACCGGCAGCGGCAAGACCGCGGCGTTTTCGCTGGCGCTGCTCGCGCGCCTCGATGTACGCAAATTCGGCACGCAGGCAATGGTGCTGTGCCCGACGCGCGAACTCGCCGATCAGGTCACGCAGGAAATCCGCCGTCTCGCGCGCGCGGAAGAAAACATCAAGGTGCTGTCCTTGTGCGGCGGCACGCCGATGCGCCCGCAGACGGCGAGCCTCGAGCACGGCGCGCACGTCGTGGTCGGCACGCCGGGCCGCATCATGGATCACCTCGAACGCGGCAGCCTCGATTTGCAATCGCTGAACACGCTCGTGCTCGACGAAGCCGACCGCATGCTCGACATGGGTTTCTTCGACGACATCGCGAAGGTCGCAAGGCAATGCCCGAAAGAGCGCCAAACGCTGCTGTTTTCGGCGACGTACCCCGAGGGCATCGCGAAGCTGAGCCAGCAATTCCTGCGAAACCCGAAGGAAGTCAAACTCGCCGAGCGGCACGACGACAGCAAGATCCGTCAGCGCTTCTACGAAGTGACCGAAGACGAGCGTCTGCACGCGGTCGGTCTGCTGTTGAATCACTATCGTCCGGTCAGCACGATCGCGTTCTGCAACACGAAGCAGCAGTGCCGCGATCTGCTCGACGTGCTGCGCGCGCAGGGCTTCCATGCGCTTGCGCTGCACGGCGAACTCGATCAGCGCGAGCGCGATCAGGTGCTGATCCAGTTCGCGAACCGCAGCTGCTCGGTGCTCGTCGCGACCGACGTCGCCGCGCGCGGCCTCGACATCGCGCAACTCGAAGCGGTGATCAATGTCGACGTGACGCCGGACCCGGAAGTGCACACGCATCGCATCGGCCGCACGGGCCGCGCCGATCAGGAAGGCTGGGCGCTGAGTCTCGCGAGTATGGACGAGATGGGGCGCGTCGGTGGGATCGAGCAGGCGCACAAGCGCGACGTCGAATGGCACAAGCTGGCCGAGCTGAAGGCGGGCAACAACGAACCGCTGCTGCCGCCGATGGAAACGCTGCAGATCCTCGGCGGCCGCAAGGACAAGATCCGTCCCGGCGACGTGCTCGGCGCGCTGACCGGCGACGCCGGCTTCGCGGGCTCGCAGATCGGCAAGATCAACGTGACCGACATGTCGACCTATGTCGCGGTGGAGCGCAGCATCGCGCGCGAGGCGGTGCGCCGGCTCAGCGCGGGCAAGCTGAAGGGGCGCAAGGTCAAGGTTCGTTTGATGGACGAAGCCTGATTCACCCGAAGCTCCGGCTTTCATTGAAAGTCCAATAACTCGAAAAACGGCCGCGTCAGTGGCCGTTTTCGCGACCGGGCCGCTCAGCATCACATTCCTTCATACCTACGCAGTTACCCGCATTCCCCGAAATCCACACCGCGTCCCCGCAAACCATGAACCTGCCGGCTTAGGCCTGCGTCGAGCGGCTTCGCGCGAGCCATGAAGAAAACGCATGCCGCGCATGACAAAGTTTCGATTGTGAGCGTTCTTTGGCTGATGCCTAATCACCCCACCGGAAGGAATGCCCCGCCGCCGCCATTCGCGCGGCCGCCGGCGGGTGTAGATAGGGAGAAAGTCTTATGCAGAGCGCCATGCAAGCCCGCTCGAAACTGCCGGACGTCGGCACCACCATTTTTACCGTGATCGGCCAACTGGCCGCGCAACACGATGCGTTGAACCTGTCGCAGGGCGCGCCGAATTTCGCGCCGGACCCGAAGCTCGTCGACGGCGTCGCGCGGGCGATGCGCGCCGGCCACAACCAGTACGCGCCGATGGCCGGCATCGGCGCGCTGCGCGAAGCGCTCGCCGACAAGGTCGAAACGCTGTACGGCGTGCGCTACGACCCCGCCAGCGAGGTGACCGTGCTCGCGAGCGCGAGCGAAGGTCTTTATTCGACGATCAGCGCGCTCGTGCATCCGGGCGACGAAGTGATCTACTTCGAGCCATCGTTCGACAGCTACGGTCCGATCGTGCGCCTGCAGGGCGCGAAGCCGGTCGCGATCAAGCTGTCGCTCGATCACTTCCGCGTGAACTGGGATGAAGTCGCCGCCGCGATCACGCCGAAGACGCGCATGATCATCGTCAACACACCGCACAATCCGACCGCGACGATTTTTAGCGACGCCGATATCGAGCGGCTGAAGGTGCTCACGCGCAACACCGACATCGTGATTCTGTCCGACGAGGTCTACGAACACGTCGTGTTCGACGGCGCGAAGCATCAGAGCATGGCGCGCCATCAGGAACTCGCCGAGCGCAGCGTGATCGTGTCGTCGTTCGGCAAGTCGTACCACGTGACCGGCTGGCGCGTCGGCTACTGCCTCGCGCCCGCCGCGCTGATGGACGAGATCCGCAAGGTCCATCAGTTCATGGTGTTCTCCGCGGATACGCCGATGCAACACGCGTTCGTCGACGCGCTCGCCAATCGCGACAGTTACCTCGGCCTGTCCGACTTCTATCAGAAGAAACGCGATCTGCTCGCGCATGCGCTGCGCGAATCGCGCTTCGAGCTGTTGCCGAGCGAAGGCAGTTTCTTTATGCTCGCCCGGTTCCGCGGCTTCTCCGATGAAAGCGACAGCGATTTCGTGCTGCGCCTGATCCGCGATGCGCGCGTCGCGACGATTCCGTTGTCGGCGTTCTACACCGACGGCACGGATTCAGGGCTGATTCGCCTGAGTTTCTCGAAGGACGACGCGACGCTGCTCGAAGGCGCGCGGCGTTTGTGTGAAATCTGAGCGCGCGAGAGCACACTCGAAGTGTCGAAGTCGTCAAAGTATTCGAAGTATGAAGGGAGATGTCATGAAGTTGCTCAAGTGCTTGTTGGCGCTGGCCTGTGCCGGCGCGTCGCTCGCAGCATCGTCGGCCGCAAGCGCCGCCGATACCGCGACGCTGCGTTTCGGCCTCGAAGCGCAGTACCCGCCGTTCGAGTCGAAAGGACCGAACGGCGAACTGCAAGGGCTCGATATCGACGTGGGCAATGCGGTCTGCGCGGCCGCGCACATGACGTGCAAGTGGGTCGAAACCTCGTTCGACGGCCTGATTCCGGCCCTGCAAGGCCGCAAGTTCGACGCGATCAATTCAGCGATGAACGCGACCGAGCAGCGCCGCCAGGCGATCGATTTCACGACCGTCGTCTATCGCGTGCCGTCGCAGCTGATCGCGCGCAGCGACAGCGGTTTGCAGCCGACGCCTGAGTCGCTGAAGGGCAAGCGCATCGGCGTACTGCAAGGCTCGATTCAGGAGACCTTCGCTAAGGTGCATTGGGAACCGGCCGGCGTGATCGTGCTGCCGTATCAGGATCAGAACCAGGTCTATGCCGATCTGACGGCTGGCCGTCTCGACGGCACGCTCGTGCTCGCGCCGGCCGGACAAACGGGCTTTCTGTCGAAGCCCGAAGGTAAGGGCTACGCGTTCGTCGGTCAGCCTGTGCGTGACGACAAGATTCTCGGCAGCGGCATCGCATACGGCATTCGCAAGGGTGATACCGCGCTGCGCGATCAGTTGAACGCCGCGATCGCGAAGGTGCAAGCCGACGGCACGGTGAAGACGCTCGCCGCGAAATATCTCGGCAATATCGACGTCAGCGCGAAGTAATCGCGTCGCGTTCGGCCGGCGGCGCCGTTTGCGAGCGGCGCCGCGCGTTCGCTTGTTGGCCATGCGTTTGACGGCTACGATACGTAGGCTTCGCGAAGTCGGAGACAACGGCGAAGTCGGCGGATCAACCGGAGAGCGCGCATGAGCGAGACGATCGAAGCGGCAAGCGCTGCGAACACCGCACGCGCAAAAGGCGCAGACGCGCCGCGCTTCTGGCGCAGCGCGGCGCTGCCGTTCATCGAGGCGCGTTCCATCGACGATGGCCGCAAGGTCTGCTACGCCAAACATTCGCACGAAACGTTTTCGATCGGCGCGGTGACGGGAGGCCGCAGCGTGTACCTGAACCGCCACGCGCGGGAATGGGTCGGTGCGGGCGCCGTCGTGATGATGAACCCCGACGATGTGCACGCGTGCAACCCGGTTGCCGGCGAGCGGTGGTCGTATCGGATGCTGCACGTCGACGTTGCGTGGTTCACGAAACTGCAGCACGAGCTGGGCTTCAACGAGAACCATGCGTTCCGCGCGTTTTCGCAGATCATGACGCTCGATGCCGCGCTGTTCGACAGCCTGAACCGGCTGTGTGCGATTCTCGCCGGTAACGACGACGACAACGACACCCTGCGCAAGGAAAGCGCGGCCATCACCTTCTTCTCCAGCGTGCAGCAAACGCTCAATCCGGCGAGCCTGCCCGAGCGTGCCGTGAGCGGCCAACTCGCGCGCGCCGCGGAGTACATCGCCGAAAACTGCACGCGCGCGCTGAAACTCGACGATGTGTGCGAAGCCACCGGGCTGTCCGCGTCGCACCTGATACGCGCGTTCAAGCTGCGCTACGGCATGACGCCCCACGCGTATCTGATCAACCGACGCATCCAGTACAGTCGCGGGCAACTGCGGCGCGGGGCACTGATCGCCGATGTCGCGCTCGATGCCGGCTTCGCCGATCAGGCGCATTTGCAGCGCACCTTCAAGCGGCTGGTGGCGGCGACGCCGGGCCAATATCGCAGTGGAGCGTGACGCGGCATCAAGCCGCCTCGGGAAGCAGGCGCGGCTCGCGTCACTCGACGAGCAGATACATCGCACTGAGCGCGAGCAGCGCCGCCATCACGCGATTGAACACCCGGACCCGCTTCGCTTCACGCAGATGCCTGCGCAAAAACGTGCCGGCATACGCCCAGCTCGCGATCGATAGATAGCAGATCACGAAGTACAGCGCCGTGAATTGCCAGACGAGCCCGCCGTCGCCGCCTGCCGCATACGCGCTCATGCCGGCCAGCGACGCGAGCCACGCCTTTGGATTGAGCCATTGCATGGCCGCGCCGTGCGCGAACGACGGCCCGCGCGCCGGCTTGTCCGCGCCGAGCTGGCCGTCATCGATGGTGAGCTTGTAGGCCATGTAGAGCAGAAAGCCCACGCCCGCCCATTTGACGATCTCGATCAGATTGGGAAAGCGCGCGAGCAATTCGTGCAGGCCGAGGCCGATCAACAGAAGCAGCAACGTGAAACCGACCGTCGCGCCAGTGACGTGCCGCAGACTCGCGGCGAGCCCGTGCTGCGCGCCGGCGCTCAGCGCGACGACGTTGACCGGGCCGGGAGAAATGGAACTGGCGAGCGCGAACGCGGCCATCGAGAGTAATGCGGTCATCGGATGCCTCGAAACGTGAGTGTGCGAATGGATTGCGACGCTCAACGGTAACGAGGCGGCGAGGGCATGTATTGAAGGAAATTGCCCAATCGATAAGAAGCTAAAACCGCTGCGGCTTCAACGGTTCACAAAAACATTAGGCGATGACGCGATGATTCGATAACAAACACGCGTTTGAATTTAAAAAAGAAATACGCGCAAACGTTACCGAGGAAAAACAATTTTTGAATTATCAGGTAAATTCTATTTATCGAAACTTATGATATGCCCCTATGCAGCGGGCGATTATTCGGCCCGATAAACAGTCCGAAGCCTCGAAAATGCGTGATTCCACTTGCGTATGGATTCGCTATCTGCTGGGTGCTCTGTCCCAACAAACCGGAAGCGTAGTGAGTACTTCGACAAACGGACTCCCGCCGTTGGAAACGCAGAGCACATGATCCACAAAAGAAAGGCCCGGTTTCACGTCCTGATCGCATGGGCGCGCAGATGGCGGATGCCACGCGATGGTGTCATCTACGCGGGATGCGGCGTGGTGCTCGCAATGCTCGCGCTGTGTGGCTACGCGCTGTATCAGAGCCGCGAGGATGCGATTGCGCGCGCTCTCGATTCGACGCGCGATGTCGCGACGATCACCGAGCGCGATATCGCGCGCAATTTCGAGCTGTACGCGCTGTCGCTGCAGGCCGTCGCCGATGGCCTCGGGCGTCCGGGCGTGCTCGATTCGCCGCGTTTGCGGCGCGAGATCCTGTTCGATCGCGCGGCGACCGGGCAATACGTCGGCGCGATGGTGGTGATCGACGCACTGGGCAACGTCGTGATCGATTCGGATAGCGACGTGCCGCGCGGGGGAAACCTCTCGGACCGTCCGTACTTCAGGATTCATCGTGAAGATCCGGATCTCGGGCTCGATGTCAGCGCGCCGTACAACTCGAGACTCAGACCCGGTTCGCGCAGCATCGCGCTGAGCCGGCGACTGTCCCGGCCTGACGGATCGTTTGCGGGAATCGTCGCGCTCGGTATCGATCAGGAGTATTTCACGAGCCTGTTCGCGGATCTGCGGATCGGGCAGCATGGCTCGGTGTCGATCGTCAGAACGGACGGCACGATCATCGTGCGACGGCCCGACGATCGACACGTGACGGGCAGCGACATCAGCAAGACGCCGTTCTTCCAGCACCTGCTCGCGAAAGACGAGGGCAGCTTAATCGCGTCTTCGCCGCTCGATGGCGCCGAGCGGCTTTACTCGTTCAGACGGATTCCGCAATTGCCGCTGATCGTGCTGGTCGCCGAGGCGACCGACGATATCTACGCGGGCTGGTGGGGGCGCGCGCTGACGATCGGTTCGCTGATGCTGATCTTCGGGATCGGCGTGATCGTGTTGGCGGCGTGGCTCGGCGCCGAGTTGCAGCGTCGACAGCGGGTGGAGCACGAGCTCGAACGGCTTGCCGGCACGGACGGACTCACCGGCCTGCCCAATCGCCGCGCGCTGTGCGAAACGCTCGAGCGCGAATGGCTGCGCGCGCGCCGCACGGGCAGCGTGTTATCGCTGCTGTTCGTCGATATCGATCACTTCAAAGCCTATAACGATACGTATGGTCATCAGGCCGGCGACGTCGCGCTGACCGCGGTCGCGCGCTGCATCCGCAGGGTGATCCAGCGGCCGGGCGATTGCGTCGGTCGATACGGCGGCGAGGAGTTCGTCGTGGTGCTGCCGGATACCGACGCCGCCGGCGCCGGGGTGGTCGGCGAGAACATCCGCGTGGCGATCGGCGAGTTGGGCATCGCGCACCAGGGCGGCGAGTTCGGTCGCGTGACGGTCAGCATCGGCGCGACCACGTCGCGGTCGGATCGGGTGACGGATGTCAGCGTCGTCGTTCGGGCTGCCGATGAGGCGTTGTATACGGCAAAGGCCCGTGGCAGGAATAGGGTCGCGCAGATGGGAGTTGGGTGACCGGTCGCTCCTGATTTTTCTGCGCCGGAAATGAAGAAGGGTTGCGACGCTTTCGCGTGCAACCCTTTCTGATTTCCGCGACGTGCTACCTCGCGCCGGTTGTCGATGCCTGGATTAGAACGAGCCAGCGATAACGCGCACCAGCCCACTGCGCAGCGGCGGCGCTGCTTCAGCGAACTCGAGATTCACCTTGTTGGCGACGCTTAAGATGCGGGTCTGATACGTACGATAGTTCGTATCTTCGCTACGTCACGGTTGTGCCGCCACTGTTGCCTTGGTGCAGGTTGTGTGTGGAGTTTTCGTGGCTCGCTACGCCACTGTGCTGGCGCTCCTTGATTTGCACGTCGGTAATGGCGGTGTAGTACACGTCTTTAACTGCAGCGTTGGCGACCAGTTCGATCAGGCCGCCCGCGAGGGCCGCGCCAGCGATCGGCGCGGCATGCGTGCTACCAAATGATGCCGCGGCGGCCGCGCCAAGAAAGGCACCGCCAAGAGGGGCGCCATATCCGCCGAATGCTTCCTGGGCCGCCGACGGAGCGACCTTGCCTACCTGCAGGATGTTTGCCTGAAGAATATATTGCGCATGGTCGGGGTCTCCGACAATGCGGTATCCCTTGCCCGAGACGGCCGCTTTCACGTCAGCCGCGATGTCGAAATCAGGCTTGTCGGAGGTATTGCGGATCTGCACGAAAACAGTCTTTTTCGAATCGGCGACCGGGTCCAGGAAGATCGTGTCCGACATCTTTGTCTGGACATCGAGGTCGTGCTTGCTGATCGCAACCTGGGTCGCCGCACACCCGGTCAGCAAGCTGGTGGTGCCGGCCGTAGCCAGAAGAACTGCTGTAAGTGCAAGTTTGTTCAATTTCATAATTTCCCCTGTGTTTCTGCAGCAGATCACTACGGTCCCCCTGCTGCACGCTGGCCAATCATTTGAATTAATTTCTTCGCTGATACCCGTCCTTGCATGCTTATGAGGAAAGGAAGGGCATGTGGAATGTCGGCTGCTAGCTTGGGAATCTTTAGGGTTAGAAGCGAAATTATGCTAATTGGGTAATGGCATGGCCATTACGGGGGAGCGGATGTTGGGCGTATGGTGATAGGGCTGCGCAGCTTGCGCAATCTCGCAGTAGTTTGCGAATGGGTGTGCCGCAGCCGCGTTGTCCCATTTGCCTGCACAGGCGCCAGAACGCAAAAAGCCCGGTCGCAGTGACCGGGCTTTTTGCTTGAATCTGGTGGTGGGGCGTGAGTGACTCGAACACTCGACCTACGGATTAAGAGTCCGCTGCTCTACCAACTGAGCTAACGCCCCAACAAGAACGAAATTATGCAGGATCTTTTTGAGATTGCCAAGCCCTTTTCGCAGTGTTATTAAAAAGATCGCATCGCCCGAACTTGAGCGTTCCCTCGACAAAGCCGTCATCCCGAAAACATCGACGCGTCCAACGCTGCCGGTATCATGTCGCGGACACCTCCCGCACGCAGCATCGCGGCTTTCGCCCGGGGATTCCCATGGATGACAAAGAGATTACCGAGCTGCTCGACCGAGTTCTCGCCCCATGGGTCCGGGCGCTCACGTTGACGCCGATCAAGGTCGACGAGGAAAGTGCGCACGCTGCGTCTGCCGTTCTCTGGCGAGTGGCGACACTCGGGCGGCATGATCAGCGGCCAGGTATTCATGGCGGCCGCGGATACGGCGATGGTCGTCGCCATCACCGCCGCGCTCGGCGGCTTCAAGCCGATGAGCACGGTGTCGCTGAACATCAACTTCATGCGCGCGGTCCGCAAGGGCGATGTGCTGATCAAGGCGCGCGTGCTGCGCATGGGCCGCAATCTCGTGTTTGGCGAAGTCGAACTGTTCGACGAAGGCGGCAACATGGCGGTTCAAGCCACTACGACTTACGCGCTGCTCTAGTGAATGCGCGTCGGACCCGAGGGGGCCGCCAACACAATCTGCGCGCAGCAAGAGCAAAGGAAAGCAAGGAAAAGCAGCATGTTCGATCAGGTCGTATTCGCCGGCGGCGGCAACCGCTGCTGGTGGCAGGCGGGTTTCTGGGACGTCGTGCAGCCGCAGCTCGACATCCGTCCGCGCGTGATCACCGGCATTTCGGCCGGCGCCGCAACCGCGTGCATGATTTACACGCGCGGCGACGCCGACTGGGTTATGCGCTATTACGAAGACGCACTGCGCCATAACACGCGCAACGCCTACTGGGGCAATCTGCTGCGCGGCGAGTCGGTGTTCCCGCATTACCGGATCTACCGTCAGGCGCTGCTCGATATCTATGGCGACAAGTTTTCCAGGCTCGCGCAGGCGCCGGAAATCCGCATCGGCGTGTCGCATCTGCCGCGCTGGCTCGGCGCGAGAAGTGCGGTCGCGGCAGGGCTGGTCGCGTACAACATCGAAAAATACGTGCGTAAGACGCTGCATCCGACGCTCGGTCGGACGCTTGGCTTTCATCCGGAATTCGTGCGCGCGCAGGATTGCGCAAGCGTCGACGAGTTGGCCGACCTGATCCTGCAATCGTCGAGTACACCGCCGTTCACGCCGGTTCTGCGGCGCAACGGCCGGCCGGTGCTGGACGGCGGCATGGTCGACAACGTGCCGGTCGGCGCGCTAGATGCCGACGCGCCGGGCAACGTGCTCGTGATGGTCACGCGTCTTTATCCGCGGCCGCAGATGTTCGTCGTGCCACACGGCGTGCAGCAGCGGCTTTACGTGCAACCGTCGCGCAAGGTGCCGATTTCGAGTTGGGATTACACGAGTCCGTCGCAGATGGTGCACGCCTATAACCTTGGCCGTGCCGACGGTGAGGTCTTCCTTGAACGCATCCCTGCATTGATGGAGGCGGGAGCGCACGAAGCGCGATGAGCGACGCGACAGGGCGGGGCGTGCACACAGCTGATCCGCCGGCCGCCTCGCCCACCAATCACCGCCGACGCCCGCCCTGCAACGCCTCCGGATTCGCGACACTGGCGGTATCGCCGGCATCGAACGCGAGGATGTTGTTGAACGCCGCCGAAAAATACAGCTCGTAGCTCTCGCGCTCCACGTAGCCGATGTGCGGCGTGCAGATCACGTTCTCCATGCGCAGAAGGCTGTAGCCTTGCAGGATCGGTTCGCTTTCGTAGACGTCGATCGCGACCATCCCCGGACGGTTGTGCGACAGCGCGTTCACGAGCGCACTCTCTTCGAGCAGCTCGGCGCGGCTCGTGTTCACGAGCAGCGCGGTCGGTTTCATGCGCATCAAATCGTCCTGCTTGACGATGCCACGCGTGTCGTCGTGCAGACGCAGATGCAGGGACAGCACATCGCTGGTCTCGAACAGTTCCTCACGACTCGCCGCGACGCTGTAGCCATCGGCGCGAGCGGCTTCGCGCGAGTGCTCGCGGCCCCAGATCAGCACGTTCATGCCGAACGCCTTGCCGTAGCCAGCGAGCAGTCGGCCGATCTTGCCGTAGCCCCAGATCCCTAGCGTCTGTCCGCGCAGCACTTGCCCCAAACCGAAGTTCGGCGGCAGCGCCGACGTCTTCAGCCCCGACTGCTGCCAGGCGCCCTGTTTAAGGTTTGCCACGTATTGCGGAATACGCCGTTGGGCGGCCATGATGAGTGCCCACGTCAGTTCGGCCGGCGCGACCGGCGAACCGCTGCCCTCGAGCACGGCAATGCCGCGCTCGGTACAGGCCGCTAGATCGATGTGGCCCGACACTTTGCCAGTCTGACTGATCATGCGCAAACGCGGCAGCTTGTCGAGTAGTTGCGACGTGATGCGGGTACGCTCGCGAATCAGAACGAGGGCGTCGACTTCCGCAAGACGGCTCGCAAGTTGTCCGAGACCGCGCACGGTATTGTTGAATACTTTGACTTCCTGGTCGGCCAGCAATTGAAAGCAGTCGAGCTTGCGAACGGCGTCCTGGTAATCGTCGAGGATGGCAATCTTCATGGTATGTAATTTGCGGCGCACCTCGTTGGTGCGAACCGAATGTTATGCTGACTGTCCCATCATGTGACTTAGCTCACACGTTGGTCTGGCTAGATGTCCTACCGTAGAAGCTGTCGCACACAAACCGAACGGCAACGCTACGTGAGGACGAATTGAGAACGTTTTTAGCAGTTTGTTGCGTGTTGAGGCAAGCCGCTTTACACAAGGTTGCAGAAGCCTTGTAGGAAGCGCGCCTCCGCCTGGCAAGCTGTGTGGCCCAGGACGATCTGCGCGATCATGCGCCGCCAGTGGAAAATTGACACGTCGGCGCGATGAATTCAATGCCTCTCGCATGCAGCGTCCCCGGGCTTGTACCGTTTTTCTATTGCTTCAAACGGAGACAAGTCGATGAATCATCCCTCGTTCGAAGGCCAGCCCACTATCGAGGCGCCCACATGGATCAAACACCGCAAGCTGATCGACTGGGTCCAGCGCATCGCCGCGCTGACCAAGCCTGAAAAAGTGGTCTGGTGCGACGGCTCGCAGGAAGAATATGACCGCCTGTGCGCGCAGATGGTCGAAGCCGGAACGCTGAAGAAACTCAACCCCGCCAAGCGTCCCAATTCCTATCTCGCCTGGTCCGATCCGTCCGACGTCGCGCGCGTCGAGGATCGCACCTTCATCTGCTCGCAGCGCGCCGAGGACGCCGGCCCCACCAACAACTGGATCGCCCCGGCCGAAATGCGCTCGACGCTCGACGGCCTGTTCGATGGCGCGATGCGCGGCCGCACGATGTACGTGGTGCCGTTCTCGATGGGCCCGCTCGGCTCGCCGATCGCGCATATCGGCGTCGAGTTGAGCGACAGCCCGTACGTCGCGACCAATATGCGCATCATGACGCGCATGGGCCGCAAGGTGTATGACGTGCTCGGCGAGGACGGCGAGTTCGTGCCATGCGTGCATTCGGTCGGCGCGCCGCTCGCGGCGGGCGAGCAGGACGTGTCGTGGCCTTGCAACAAGACCAAGTACATCGTGCATTTCCCCGAATCGCGCGAAATCTGGAGCTTTGGCTCGGGCTATGGCGGCAATGCGCTGCTCGGCAAGAAGTGCTTCGCGCTGCGCATCGCATCGACGATGGGCCGCGACGAGGGCTGGCTCGCCGAACACATGCTGATTCTCGGCGTCACCTCGCCGGACGGGCGCAAGCATCACGTGGCGGCGGCGTTTCCGTCGGCGTGCGGCAAGACCAACTTTGCGATGCTGATCCCGCCGGCGGGCCTGAACGGCTGGAAAATCTCGACGATCGGCGACGACATCGCGTGGATCAAGCCGGGCAAGGACGGCCGCCTGTACGCGATCAATCCGGAAGCCGGCTACTTCGGCGTTGCGCCGGGCACGAGCGAAAAGACCAACTACAATGCGCTCGCCACGTTGAAGGAAAACGTGATCTTCACGAACGTCGCGCTGACCGACGACGGCGACGTCTGGTGGGAGGGCATGACCGACGAGCCGCCGGCGCATCTGATCGACTGGCAGGGCAAGGACTGGACGCCGGCCGAGGCAAAGGAAACCGGCCGCAAGGCGGCGCATCCGAACGCGCGCTTCACGGCGCCGGCTTCGCAGTGCCCGTCGATCGACGCGGACTGGGAAAACCCGGCCGGTGTCGCAATCGACGCATTCATCTTCGGTGGCCGCCGCTCGACCACCGTGCCGCTCGTCACTGAAGCGCGCAACTGGGTCGAGGGCGTCTACATGGCGGCGACGATGGGCTCTGAAACCACCGCCGCGGCGGCTGGACAGCAGGGCGTGGTGCGCCGCGATCCGTTCGCGATGCTGCCGTTCTGCGGCTACAACATGAGCGACTATTTCACTCATTGGCTGAAGACCGGCGAGCGTCTGCAGCAGTTGAGCGAGAAGCTGCCGAAAATCTTCTGCGTGAACTGGTTCCGCAAGGGCGCGGACGGCAAGTTCGTGTGGCCTGGCTTCGGCGAGAACATGCGCGTGCTGAGCTGGATGGTCGGCCGCATCGAAGGCACCGCGCAGGGCGAAGAGCATGCGTTCGGCATTTCGCCGCACTATGAGGACATCGACTGGAGCGGGCTGAACTTCAGCCGCGAGCAGTTCGAGCAGGTGATTTCCGTCGATGACGCTGCATGGCGCGACGAGCTCGTGTTGCACACGAAGCTGTTTGACACGCTGCAACACGGTCTGCCGCCGGCACTGACTGAGGCGAAGCGCGCGCTCGAGGAAAAACTTACAGCGTGATTATGTGAGTGCTCACTCAGCATAAAAAGCCGCCCTCGGGCGGTTTTTTCGTTGGGCGCCCGGTTTACTTCCGTTTTTTCGAGTTCCGCAACGGCCGAACGACCGTTGCGTCTGTTCGAACAAAAAAGACAGAGCAAGATGCAGCGCAGCAGATTGTTTTTGATTTGGGAATAATCGCTGGTCAGACCCCGGTTTTATCGACACAGTCGTACCAAAATTGACAATATTTCCTATTTTGCGGGCAACTTCTGCACGATTTTGCGAGTCGTAGGAGAATTCCAAGTTCGCTTCACTGGTTTTCACCAATTGTCAGGAAGCAGTAACAAGGCAGGGAGTTGTCATATGGATCATTTGCAGTCGATGCGAGTTTTCGTCAAGGTGGCGGATCTCGGCAGTTTTGCCCGCGCCGCGAGCGCCATGGATATTTCCAACGCGGTCGCCACCCGTCACGTTGCCGACCTCGAGGGCCGTCTTGGTACGCGGCTGCTCAATCGCACGACCCGCAGCTTGTCGCTGACCGAATCCGGTCAGGTCTACCTCGAGCGCGCCCGTCAGATTCTCGACGAACTGGAAGACGTCGAACAGATGGTGGTCGCTCGCAATCACGAACCCGTCGGCACGCTACGCATCGTCGCGCCCGTCGTGTTCGGGCTGCATAACCTCGCGCCCGTGCTGCAAACGTACGCGGAGCGCTATCCAAAAGTCATTCCCGACGTCACGCTGGTCGATCGTCAGGTGGACCTCGTCGAGGAGGGCTTCGACGTCGGCGTCGTGATCGCGCGGCAAATGCGCAGCGCGAGTATCGTTACGCGGCGTCTGACCACGGGCTGCATGACCGTCTGCGCGACGCCGGCTTATCTGGAAAAGCATGGCATGCCGACGCGTCCCGAACATCTGCTCGAGCACCCGTGCCTGAGCCTGCCATCCGAATACTGGGGCGATGAACGCGTGTTTACGGGGCCGGAAGGCGAAGTGCGCGTGCGGCCGTCGAACGTGATCGTCGCGAACAACACGGAGATGCTGAGACAGTTTGCGCTGCTCGGCATGGGCACCGCGATTCTGCCGAGCTATCTGATCGGTCGCGACATGACGCGCGGCCGGCTCGTGCGTTTGCTCGGCGATTACCGTTTGCCGCAGGTCGAGATCAATATTGCGTACCCAAGCCGCCGTCACCTGCCGGCCAAGGTGCGCACGTTCATCGACCATCTGGTCGAGCACTTCAACCAGACGCCGAACAGCGTGCTCGGCGAGCAGTGGATCAAGGACGGCCTGGAGCGTCCGGCGACCTCGGCCGCGTTCGAGACTGCCGAGTCGCGCGCACCGGAAGCGTTCGATGGCGCCGAGCCGCTGTCGCGGCTTCTCGATAGCGAGCTGTCGCCGGCCGTGCCGAAGCCGATGACGAAGTCGTCCAATCGCAGTCCACGCCCGACGGCGTTATCGCCGCTGTAAATCTCTGAATGTCGAAGCCCGCAGCGATGCGGGCCGGCATTAAAAAGGCGCAGTCACCTCAAGTGACTGCGCCTTTTTTCATGGACAGATGCGGACTACGCCGCGGGCTGTGCACGGATCGCCGACTGCGGTGGCTAATGTAGCTATTCCTGCTACCACCGCGAGCCGCCGATCCGAATCTCGCCCTACTAGCCGGTTTTTCGCGCCGCGGTCTTTTTCGCCGGTGCCTTCCTGGCCGCCGCGGACTTGGCGGCGGGCGCCTTCTTCGCCGCCACCTTCTTTTCCGCCGGCTCGGCCTTCACGGCCACCGCGGTATCACCTTCGTCCGCTTCCGGCATCGCCTTGGCCGCGGAACGAGCACCCGAAGTCTTCGCCGCTGCGGTCTTCGCCGCCGCCGGCTCCTTCTTCTCGAATTCGAAGCCGATCTTGCCGTCGTTCTGCTTGACGAGGAAAGCTTTGAAGTTACGGCCGGTACGCGACGACTTGAAGTTCGTCAGCAGATCGGTGCGACCCTCCTCGAGCAGTTTGGCCATCTGCTCGCGGGCGATTTCCTGCTGCAGGATCACCTTGCCGGAACGGAAGTCGCACGACTTCGGATTCGCCACCGAGTTTTCGCAGACGTAGCTCATGCCGTGCTCGAAAACGCGGCCTTGGCACTTCGGACACGCGCCGACCGGCTGCTGATCGGAGAAGTCGGGCGGCTCGCCGTCTTCGCCGGCTGCGTCCTGGCCGAAGTCGAACTCGAGCTTGTAATTCTTGATCTCGTCGTCGAGCGACAGTTTCAGGATCGCCGAGAACGGCCGCCCCATCTTGCTGCGGAAGCCCGACAGCGGCCCGATCGTCTTGTTCTGCAGCAGTTCTTCGACTTCGGCGATCTCGAACTGACGGCCGCCCGGAATCTTCGAGATCGAGAACTCGCACTTCGAGCACGCGAAACGCCGGTAGTTTTCCTTCACCTGGCCACCGCAATGCGGGCAAGGTGTCTGCAATGTCGCGTAATCGCCCGGGATCGTGTCGGAATCGTATTCCTTCGCGCGCTTGACGATAGTCTGCGTCATGCGCGCGATTTCCTGCATGAACGCGTCGCGTGGCAGGTTGCCGCGCTCCATCTGCGACAGCTTGTATTCCCATTCGCCGGTTAGCTCCGGCGCAGTCAGCTCCTTCACGCCGAGGCCGCGTAGCAGCGTCATCAGCTGGAAGGCCTTGGCGGTCGGAATCAGATCACGGCCTTCGCGGATCAGGTACTTTTCGGTGAGCAGACCTTCGATGATCGCCGCGCGCGTTGCCGGCGTGCCGAGCCCCTTGGCCGCCATCGCTTCGCGCAATTCGTCGTCTTCGACCAGTTTTCCCGCACCTTCCATCGCCGACAGCAGCGTCGCTTCGTTGTAGCGTGCGGGCGGCTTCGTGATCAGTTGCTGCGCGGCGATCTTGTCGGTCTTGACCTTTTCGTCCTTCTGCACCGGCACGAGGTTCGCGTCATCGCCGCTGGTTTCACGGCCGTAGATCTGCAGCCAACCCGGCTCGACGAGCACCTTGCCCTCGGTCTTGAAGTGATGGCCGACCACCTCGGTGATACGCGTCGTCACTCGGGATTCGGCGGCAGGGAAGAACACGGCGAGGAAGCGCTTCACGACGAGGTCGTAGAGCTTCTGCTCCGGCTCGGACAGATTCTTCGGCGCCTGCAGCGTCGGGATGATTGCGAAGTGGTCGCTGATCTTCGAGTTGTCGAAGATGCGCTTGTTCGGTTTCACCCAGCCCTTGTCGAGCACCTGCTTCGCGAACGGCAGGTAGTTGTTGCTCTCCTTGAGCATGCCGAGCGTCTGCTTGACCGTGTCCAGATAGTCTTCGGGCAACGCGCGCGCGTCGGTTCGCGGATAGGTCAGTACCTTGTGCTTTTCGTACAGCGCCTGAGCGAGACCCAGCGTGTTCTTCGCCGAAAAGCCGAAGCGGCCGTTGGCTTCTCGCTGCAGACTGGTCAGGTCGAAGAGCGCGGGCGACAGCTGCGTCGACGGTTTCGACTCCTCGGTCACCGTGCCGAGCTGGCCGCGGCAAGCCGCGACAATCGTCTCTGCCGCTGGCAACGCCCAGAGGCGCGAATCGCGCTTCTCCGGATCGAACTCGTCGCGCTTGAATTTCGGATCGAACCAGCGGCCTTCGTAGAAGCCGCCCGCGCAGACGAACTCCGCCTTCACTTCCCAGTAGTCGCGCGGCACGAAGCGTCGAATCTTCTCTTCGCGCTCGACGACGATCGAAAGCGTCGGCGTCTGCACGCGCCCGACCGTGGTCAGGAAAAAGCCGCCGCCCTTGCTGTTGAACGCGGTCATCGCGCGCGTGCCGTTGATGCCGACGAGCCAGTCCGCCTCCGAGCGGCAGCGCGCCGCGTCGGCGAGCGGCTGCATCTCTTCGTCGCTGCGCAGACGCGCGAAACCGTCGCGGATCGAGCCGGCCGTCATCGACTGCAGCCACAGCCGTTGCACCGGCTGTTTGGCTTTCGCGTGCTGCGCGATCAGGCGGAAAATCAGTTCGCCCTCGCGCCCCGCGTCGCATGCGTTGATCAGACGGTCGATGTCCTTGCGCTTCATCAGCCTGGTCAGCACCTTCAGGCGCGACTCGCTCTTCGCGATCGGATTCAGATCGAAATGCGGAGGAATGACGGGCAGATTGGCAAAGCTCCACTTGCCGCGCTTGACTTCGTAGTCGTCGGGCGCGGCGATTTCCAGCAGGTGGCCCACTGCCGACGAAAGGACGTAGTCGTCGCTTTCGTAGTACTCGTCATGCTTGGTAAAGCCGCCCAAAGCGCGCGCGATGTCGTTCGCGACAGAAGGCTTTTCGGCGATGATCAGTGCTTTGGACATGACTCGATGTGAGGTTGGTAGATCCGGGTTGGTGGCCTTGAGGGCCAACATGGCGCGCGACGCTCGCTTGAGACCTCTTTCGACCCAATAACGACCGCTTTATAGCACAAGGTGCGAACCCAACGGGTCAAGTGCCATAAAAGCGCGTCATCATAATTGCGCGTCCAGCGGTTGATCAACTGCGGCAAACGCCGCGTGCGGACAGCGATGCCAGCCGCGATGCTGTCCCAAATGATCGGCGGGGGCCTGTGCCGCAAGCGGCGCGTCGCGAGGCTTTCCGTTTGACCGGGCGGCGCGCGAGGCCGCCTTCAGGCGACCGCCAGCGCCGGCCGCAGCTTCGGCGCACCGGTTACGCCGGGCAGCGCGGTCAGATCCGACAGCATCCGCTCGACGATCGACACCTGTGGCAAAACCGTACCGAAAAACCGTGTCGTCACCGAGTCTTCGATCAGGACGGTCGGGAAATTCTCGACGTCCAGATCGTCGAACCGATCCGCATGAGTTTCGATGTCGATCCATGCGAAACAGACTTCCGGGTGCCGCTCGGCCAGTTGGTTGAAGGAGTCCCGGTACTCGCGACACGTCCCGCACCACTCCGCGCACAGGCACGCAACGAACAGCGTGTCGGGTTCGTTGACGCGCTCGGCGATCCGGTCCTGGTCGGTGTCGAGGTTCAGCGCGGGCATGAAGTGATTTCCTTGTGTATTTTGTCGGGTGCTTTGGCGCGAATGTAGCATGGCCGGTCGCGAAAAGTTGCCAATCTGCATTGACGCCGGTCAGTCTCGGCTCAGTCATGATGGGCTCGCATGAACCGGCCGCCGGGCAGCAGCGTGACCTCGCCGGCGAGTTCGAGCCGGAGCAAGGCGGCGTGCAGGGCGGCGTTCTCCATCTCGGTACGGGCGGCGAGAATTTCAAGCGTGGTCGGCGAATGGCCGAGCGCGGCGAGCAGACGCTGTGCGTCAGGGGCGAGCGCCGGCTGCGGGGCCGGCCCGGACGCCGGTGAGTCGGCGAAGGCTGCGGTCGTAGCGGGCAAAGCGGTCCCACCCGACGAAACGTGCAAACCCGCATGCTCCAGCGGCACGGCCCGCTTCGCCGAGCGTCTCGCATCGCCCGCCGGCCGCCGGGCAAAACCGAGCTCCTCCAGCACCTCGTCAGGCGTTTCCACGAGCCGCGCTCCCTGCTTGATCATCCGATGACAGCCGCGCGACAACGGCGCGTAAATCGATCCGGGCAACGCGAACACGTCGCGCCCCATCTCATTGGCAAGCCGCGCGGTAATAAGCGAACCGGAACGCATAGCCGCCTCGACGATCACGACTCCGCTGACCAGCCCAGCGATCAGCCGGTTGCGCTGTGGGAAGTTGGCGGCGCGTGCCGGCGTGCCGAGCGGCCACTCCGAGAGAATCGCACCCTGCGCGGCGATCTGCCGCGCGAGTGCTTGATGCGCGGCGGGATAGACGAGGTCCGCGCCGGTGCCGACCACCGCGACCGTTCCGCCGACACCTTCCAACCCGCCCCGATGCGCGGCGCCGTCGATGCCGAGTGCGAGCCCCGATACGACCGTCACGCCCGCCGCCGACAGTTCTCGCGCGAACCGCCGCGCATCCTCGATGCCCTGCGGCGTCGCGCTGCGGCTGCCTACGAGCGCGACCGCGCGCGTATGCAGCAGCTCAAGCCGGCCCTTTATATATAGGAGGGGTGGCGGATCGGGCAACGTCAGCAGCGCGGGCGGATAGGCGGGATCGTCGAGCGTGACGATCTGGTTGCCCGGCTGCTCGCGCCATGCGAGCACTGCATCGAGCTGGCCGTCGAACGCTGGACCCGGCGGCGCCAGCACCGCGCGCGCCGCGGCGTCTCCGGCGACCTCCGCGAGCGTCTCCGGCGACTGCGCCAACAGCGCCTGCGGCAGCCCGAATGCGCCCAGCAACAGGCGCAACGCCGCGGGTTTTAGGCCCGGCGCAAGTGACAACCGCAGCCAGGCGGCAAGTTCGATACGGGTCGCGGGCAAGGTCTGCATGCGGGTCGCTCCTCTGGCGGGGCCTGCGGGCAGGCGGGCGCCATGCTAAAATTTTCATCATCCGAAATAAAAACGCGGAAATAAAACGGCAATGAGCCGCGAATAATCGCGGCGCCGTGCTTACCGGCGCGGGTTCGTCGTCGGGCGCACGAGGCGCGTTGAATCGAACCGGTTCGACATCATCTATCCTCTGCGTATTACGACGGGCTCACAACCTGGCCAAATGGCCAACGCGAGCCGCCAACGGTTGGCGGCGTCTCAAATCACACTCGAAATCATGGCTTTACTGAGCATCCTCAATTACCCGGACAAACGGCTGCACAAGGTGGCGAAGCCAGTCCCGGAGGTCAACGACCGTATCCGCCGTCTCGTCGCGGACATGGCCGAAACGATGTACGCGGCGCCCGGCGTCGGCCTCGCCGCCACCCAGGTGGACGTGCACGAACGCGTGATCGTGATCGACGTGTCGGAAACGCACGACGAACTGCTCGCGTTCATCAATCCGGAAATCGTCTGGTCGAGCGATGAGAGGAAGTTGTCGGAAGAGGGCTGCCTGTCGGTGCCCGGGATCTACGACAACGTCGAGCGTGCCGAGAAAGTGCGCGTGCGTGCGCTCAACGAGAAGGGCGAAACGTTCGAGCTCGATTGCGAGGGGCTGCTCGCCGTGTGCATTCAGCACGAAATGGATCACCTGATGGGCCACGTGTTCGTCGAGTATCTGTCGCCGCTGAAGCAAACGCGCATCAAGAGCAAGATGAAGAAGCTCGCCCACGCGATGTAACGCGCTTTCAACTTGCCTATCGCCCCATTCATGAGTCATTCGTTGCGCGTCATCTTTGCCGGCACACCGGAATTCGCCGCGGCCGCGCTAGCCGCGATTCATGGCGCCGGGTTTGCCGTGCCGCTCGTCTTGACGCAGCCGGACCGGCCGGCGGGTCGCGGCATGAAGCTGCAGGCGAGTCCGGTCAAGCGCTACGCGCAGGAGCACGGCCTCGCGGTTGCGCAGCCCGCGTCGCTGCGCCGCGCTGGCAAATATCCACAGGAAGCCGCCGCCGGCATCGAGCAACTGCGCGCGACGCCGCACGACGTGATGGTTGTCGCCGCCTACGGACTGATCCTGCCGCAGGAAGTGCTCGACATTCCGCGCTTCGGCTGCATCAACATCCACGCGTCGCTGCTGCCACGCTGGCGCGGCGCGGCGCCGATTCATCGCGCGATCGAGGCGGGCGACGCGCAAACCGGCATCACGCTGATGCAGATGGACGCTGGACTCGACACCGGCGCGATGATTTCGGAAGTACGCACCCCCATCTCCGCCGACGACACCACCGCCACGCTGCACGACCGCCTCGCCGCGGACGGCGCGCAACTGATCGTCGACGCACTGATCGAGCTCGAGCGCAGCGGCAAGCTGACGTCGATCCCGCAACCGGCCGACGGCGTGACCTACGCCGAGAAAATCGCCAAGCACGAAGCGGCGCTCGACTGGCGCCGGCCGGCCGAGGCGCTTGCGCGTCAGGTGCGCGCGTTCGACCCGTTCCCCGGCGGCGCCGGCACGCTCGACGACGGCAGCACCGTCAAGATCTGGGCCGCCACCGCCGTAGCCTCGCCGGCGTCGGGCAGCAACAAGGCGCCAGGCACCATCGTCGAGGTTGCGCCCGACGGTGTGCTGGTCGCTTGCGGCGAAGGTGCACTGCGTCTGACGCAATTGCAGAAGCCCGGCGGCAAGCGCCTGCCGGTGCGCGAATTCATTGCTGGCTCGCCGCTCGCCGCAGGCCAGCGCTTCCAGCTTCCCGAGGCGCAATAAGCGCGTCTCGCACGCCGGAGCATCGTCCATTCGGCCGGTGTTCTCCGCGCCCGCCGCGAGCGCGACGCGCGTTAGAATCCTCCATGCAGCAGACCAGGTTTTCGAGGGTGCATCACATGTTCGGCATCGTCCATTTCGAGTTTTTCATCGTCGCGGTTTTTCTCCTGAACATCACGCCGGGGCCGGATACCGCTTATATCGTCGGGCGCAGCGTCGCCCAGGGCCGCGGCGCGGGGCTGATGTCGGCGCTCGGCATTTCGGCGGGCTGCTGCATTCACTCGCTTGCCTGCGCGTTTGGACTGACCGCGCTGTTGGCCGCGTCGGCTACGGCGTTCACCATCGTCAAATTCGTCGGCGCGATTTATCTGATCTATCTGGGGGTGCGCCTGATCTTCACGAAACCGGCCGCGGATGCGCCCGCCGGCGATGCGCGCGCGTCGTCCACGCCGAAGTCGCTGCGGCAGTTGTTCCTGCAAGGCTTCTGGACCAACGTTCTGAACCCGAAAGTCGTGCTGTTCTTCGTGTCGTTCTTCCCGCAATTCGTCACGACGGGCAGCGAACACAAGACCTTCGCGTTTCTCACGCTCGGCGCGGTCTTCGTGCTGATGAGCATGGTCTGGAACAGCTTCGTCGCGTGGATCGCGGGAAGCGTCACGCAGCGTTTCTCGGGCAAACCGGCGGTCAAGCGCTGGCTCGATCGCGGCGTCGGCAGCGCGTTCGTCGGCCTGGGCATCAAACTCGCGAGCGCCGCGCGATGATTGAATTTTCCCGCATCGCCCATATCTAACATTTCGCTTACAGTCTGGCGCCGCAATCGCGCGGCACGGAGATGAAGGCCACGCTCGGGGCAAGGAGTTGCAGACATGTTTAACTGGGTGAAAACCGCGATGTTGATGGCCGCGATTACGGCCCTTTTCATCGTGATCGGCGGGATGATCGGCGGGTCGCGCGGCATGATGGTCGCGCTCGTGATCGCCCTTGGGATGAATTTCTTCTCGTACTGGTTCTCCGACAAGATGGTCCTGCGCATGTACAACGCGCAGGAAGTCGACGAAAACAGCGCGCCGCAGTTCTATCGGATGGTGCGCGATCTCGCCACGCGCGCGAACCTGCCGATGCCGCGCGTCTACCTGATCAACGAAGACGCGCCGAACGCGTTCGCCACCGGCCGCAACCCGGAGCACGCGGCAGTCGCGGCGACCACCGGCATTCTGCGCGTACTGTCCGAGCGCGAAATGCGCGGCGTAATGGCGCACGAACTCGCGCACGTGAAGCATCGCGACATTCTGATCTCGACGATTTCGGCGACCATGGCCGGCGCGATTTCCGCGTTGGCGAACTTCGCGATGTTCTTCGGCGGCCGCGACGAAAACGGCCGTCCCGCGAACCCGATTGCGAGCATCGCGGTTGCGCTGCTCGCGCCGATTGCGGGTGCGTTGATCCAGATGGCGATTTCGCGTGCGCGCGAATTCGAAGCCGACCGGGGCGGCGCGCAGATTTCGGGCGACCCGCAGGCACTGGCGTCGGCGCTCGACAAGATCCATCGCTATGCGAGCGGCATTCCGTTCCCGACGGCCGAGGCGCATCCGGCCACCGCGCAGATGATGATCATGAATCCGCTGTCGGGCGGCGGTATCGCGAGTCTGTTCTCGACGCACCCGGCGACCGAGGAACGCATCGCGCGTTTGATGGAAATGGCGCGCACCGGGCGCTTCGACTGAGGCGCCGCGTCGCTCGGCGCGTCGAGCCTGAAGTACTGAAGAGCGGGCCCGCGAGGCCCGCTTTTTTTCGCACCGTTCGTCGCCACTGCGCGACAGCGTCTGCGGCCACCACCCACGCATGGCAGCGCCCCACCGGCGCCACGCTACAATGTGCGCTGATTGCGCCGCGCGCACCGTGCGGCTTGCCCTTGCTCCCTTCATGACTCCAAAGCCTTCTTCGCGTTCTGCTTCCTCGTCGGCGCATTCGCGCGAATCCCGTTTGTCGACGCTGCAACTGTCGCCCGAATCGCTCGGGTTCGCACTCGATTGCGCGGCCCAGGCCGTCGGCGCCGTGCGTCTCGGCGCGGCCTTGCCCGCGGCGCTGCAAAGCGTTTTCGTGGCGGTGCCCGAGGACAACGCCGCAGCGGCGCGCGGCGCGGTGCAGGATATCGCCTATCGCACGATGCGCCGTCTCGCAACCGCCGAGTGGCTGATCGCGAAGCTGGTGAAGAAGGCGCCTCCGCCGCACGTCGCGCATGTGCTCGCGTGCGCGCTCGCGCTGCTCGTCGACGACGAAGCGAGCGCCGCCTACACGCCGTTCACGGTCGTCGACCAGGCGGTCAGGGTGATTGGCGCGCGTCGCGAGTTCGCGTTCGCGAAGGGGCTCGTCAACGCGGTGCTGCGCAACTTCTTGCGCGAGCGCGACACGTTGCTCGCCTCGGTGCAAGCCGATGAAGTAGCGCGCTGGAACTATCCGGCCTGGTGGATCGACGCGGTGAAGCGCGCATGGCCCGAGGCGTGGCAATCGGTGCTGGCCGCCGGCAACACGCAAGGTCCGCTGACGTTGCGCGTGAACGCGCGCCATTCGACGGTCGACGCCTATCTGCAAGTGCTGCAACGCCAGCAGATCGCCGCAAGCAAGGCTGGCGAGTACGCGGTCACGCTCGCGACGCCAATGCCGGTCGAGCGCATTGCGGGCTTCAGCGAAGGTGTCGTGTCCGTGCAGGACGCAGGGGCGCAACTCGCCGCGCAATTGCTCGGCGTGCGCGACGGCATGCGCGTGCTCGACGCATGCGCGGCCCCTGGCGGCAAGACCGGGCATCTGCTCGAGCTCGCCAACATTCAAGTGGTTGCGCTCGAAAGCGATGCGTCTCGCGCGCGCCGCATCGGCGAAAACCTGCGGCGTCTGAAGCTCGAAGCGGAAGTGCGCATCGGCGACGCGGGCAACCCCGCGCAATGGCACGACGACCTCGACCAGCCGTTCGACCGCATCCTCGCCGACGTGCCGTGCTCGGCGTCGGGCATCGTGCGGCGTCATCCGGATATTCGCTGGCTGCGTCGTCAGTCCGATATCGCCGCGCTCGTCGCCGAACAGCGCCGCATTCTCGACGCGCTGTGGCCGCTCGTGAAACCGGGCGGCGAGTTGCTTTACGTCACCTGTTCGATCTTCCCCGAAGAGGGCGAGTTGCAGGCACAGTGGTTTGGAAACCAGCACCAGGATGCGGTACGATTGGACGCGCCGGGGCAGCTTTTACCCTCAGTTGCCCGCGCGCCCGCCGACCCATCGGCCGGTTCTCATGCTGGACGACCCGCTGAATTCAGCGCCGGCACGAACTCAGACCACGACGGATTTTTCTACGCGCGCTTTCAGAAACGGTGACCATAAAACGCTTCTTCCCGCTTCGGCTCGCTGCCGTGCTCTGGATCGCGCTGGCCGTCTGGCTTGCAGCGCCGGGCGCGGCGCACGCTGACTCGATCGCGGTGCAGCGGGCGTCGCTGCAGGCCGACAACGGCGGCTGGAGTCTCGACGCGCATTTCGAATTCCAGCTGAACAGCAATCTCGAAGACGCGGTCAACAAAGGCATTCCGCTTTATTTCACGACCGATTTCGAACTGAGCCGGCCGCGCTGGTACTGGTTCGACGAGCAGCCGGTCAGCGTGTCGCAAAGTTTGCGGCTGTCGTTCCAGCCACTCACGCGCGAATATCGCGTGTCGAGCGTGCAGTCGGGCGGCTTGCAGCTCGGCTTTTCCACGCTCAACGATGCGCTCGCGGTGATCAAGCACGTGACGTCGTGGCACGTGATCGACCGCAATCAGGTGCGGGTCGGCGAAACCTATAACGCGTCCGTGCGCATGCAACTCGACATCGGGCTGATGCCCAAGCCGTTCCAGATCGACGCGGTGAACAACCGCGACTGGAACCTCGCCTCCGATTGGAAGCGCTTCACTTTCACGGCCGCCGATCGTGCTAAATAAAGTGCGCTCATCTTCCACCAGTGTCAGCAGCATCGTCGTGCGCGTGCTCGTGTCGACGGTCGCGGTGACGGCCGTGTTGCTGCTCGTGTTGCTGGCCGCCGCCAGCGCGAACACCGAATTCTTCGACCGCTATTACCAGTGGCTGTATGCGGCCAACGTCGCGGTCGCGTTGATCTTTCTGCTGGTGGTGGCGACGCTCGTCGTCATCATCATCGTGCGATTACGCACGGGCAAATTCGGCACACGGCTGCTCGCGAAGCTCGCGTTCTTCATGGCGCTGGTCGGTGTGGTGCCGGGCGGCATCATCTACATCGTGTCGTATCAGTTCGTGTCGCGCAGCATCGAGTCGTGGTTCGACGTGAACGTCGAAACCGCGCTCGCGTCCGGCCTCAACCTCGGGCGCGGCATGCTCGACGCGTCGCTGTCCGATCTGCAGACGAAGGCGCGTCTGATGTCCGAGCAGCTCGCGAGCGCGGATGCGGCCGGCACCACGTTGACGCTGCTGCGTTTGCGCGACCAGTTCGGTGTGCAGGACGCGACGATCGTCGAGCCGACCCGCAGCATGTCTGGCGCGACGCCGGACATGCACGTGGTCGCGCAGGCGTCCGGCAACTACGCGATGCTGCTGCCGAACGATCTGCCGACACCGCTGATGATCGAGCAGGCGCGTGGCCATGGCTATGCGGCGATCGAAGGCGAAGTGGACGGCGATCCGAATGCGCACGGCGGCAAGGGAGCGCTGCGTCTGCGCGTGGTGCAGCGTATTCCCGATGCGAACGCGTCGCTGTTGCAGCCCGCCGAGCGCTTCCTGCAACTGACGCAGCCGGTCTCGACGACACTCGCGCGCAATGCCGACTCGGTGCAGCGCGCGTATCGCGAGTATCAGGAGAAGGCGCTCGGCCGCACCGGCTTGCGCAAGATGTACATCGGCACGCTGACCCTGTCGCTGTTTCTCGCGACTTTCATCGCGATGATGCTCGCGCTGGCGCTCGGCAATCAGCTCGCGCGGCCGCTATTCCTGCTCGCGCAGGGCACGAAGGAAATCACCGAGGGCGACTACACGCCAAAGCGCGAGATCAAGTCGCGCGACGAACTCGGTTTCCTCACGCAGTCGTTCAATGCGATGACGCGGCAGTTGTCGGAAGCGCGCGGGGCGGTCGAGAAAAATCGTATCGCGCTCGAGCATTCGAAGGCGTATCTCGAGAGCATCCTCGCGAACCTGACCGCGGGTGTGTTCGTGTTCGACCGGCAATTCCGGCTGACCACCGCGAATCGAGGCGCCGAGCGGATTTTCCGTCAGCCGTTCCAGACGGTGCTCGGCTCGTCGCTCGATCAGATCGGCGTGCTCGGCGAATTCGGCGCGATGGTGCGCAAGGCATTCGCCGATCGCGAAGCGGCGAGTGAAGACGGCCATGACGACAACGGCCATTGGCAGCAGCAGTTCTCGGTGCCGGTGCCCGGCGAAACCGAGCCGCTCACGCTGCTCGTGCGCGGCGCGCGCCTCGTCGCGGCGAACGAGCGCGACGCTGAAGGCATGCAGACCGCGGGCTACGTGATCGTGTTCGACGACATCTCCGACGTGATCTCCGCGCAGCGTTCGATCGCATGGGGCGAAGTCGCGCGGCGCCTCGCGCACGAGATCAAGAATCCGCTCACGCCGATTCAACTGTCGGCCGAACGATTGCAGATGAAGCTCGCCGACAAGCTCGCGCCGTCGGATGCGGACGTGCTGAAGCGCGGCGCGACGACGATCGTCAATCAGGTCGCCGCGATGAAGCAGATGGTCGACGATTTCCGCGACTACGCGCGCACACCGCCCGCGGTACTCGCGCATCTGCAATTGAATGGTCTGGTCAGCGAGGTGCTCACGCTGTACGGTATCGAAGAAGGCAAGGGCGCGATCCAGGTCGAGCTGGCGACCTTGCCCGCGATACGCGGCGACGCGACGCAGTTGCGACAGGTGATCCACAACCTGCTGCAGAACGCGCAGGACGCGGTCGCCGAAGTCGCGCATCCGCGTGTTTTGCTCGAGACGAGGACAGTAGAATACGGAGACCCCGACGCGCAAGGCAAGGCGCGCGTCGCGGTCCGTCTGACAGTGTCGGACAACGGACCAGGCTTCCCCGCGCGTATCCTCACGCGCGCGTTCGAGCCGTACGTGACGACCAAGGCCAAGGGTACGGGTCTGGGACTTGCGATGGTCAAGAAGATCGTCGACGAACATGGCGCGCGCATCGACATTCGCAATCGCATGAAGGCCGGCGACGTGATCGAAGGCGCGCAGATTTCGATTCTCTTCCTTCAACTGGCGGACGACCCCGCGCAGCCGGGTGCACCTGGTTCGGGTGCCCATCCGGCGCACGGCGGCGCGTCGCAGGGAACGACAAAAGCAACAGTGCAGACAAGGGCAGCGTAAATGGCAACCATCCTGGTGGTAGATGATGAAATGGGCATCCGGGAACTGCTCTCGGAGATCCTCAGCGACGAGGGACACGTCGTGGAGGCCGCTGAAAACGCGCAGGAGGCGCGCGAGTTCCGTCTGCGTCAGGCGCCGGACCTCGTGCTGCTCGACATCTGGATGCCGGACACCGACGGCGTGACGCTGCTCAAGGAATGGGCCGCGCAAGGTCAATTGACGATGCCCGTGATCATGATGTCCGGTCACGCGACGATCGACACCGCGGTCGAGGCCACCAAGATCGGCGCGCTCAACTTCCTCGAAAAGCCGATCGCGTTGCAGAAGCTATTAAAGGCGGTCGAGCAGGGACTCGCGCGTGGTAACGCGGCGGCCGTGCCTGGCGGCGTGGCTGCGAAGCCGGCGTTGCCGGTCAGCGCATCGTCAGTCGCGTCGGCGGCCGCGTTGCCGATACTGTCGTCCGATGGCGTCGGCGGCGGCACGCTCGTCGCGCAAACCGCGTCGATCTCGTTCGACATTCCGCTGCGCGATGCGCGCGATGCGTTCGAGCGCGCGTACTTCGAATATCACCTCGCGCGCGAGAACGGCAGCATGACGCGTGTCGCGGAGAAGACCGGTCTCGAGCGCACGCATCTTTATCGCAAGCTGAAGCAACTCGGCGTCGATCTCGGCAAGAACAAAGGGGAGTGAGCGCCACGTGTTGCATGCGAACGCGGCCCGGCAGATTATTTATGAAAGGGCTTGCTGAACTGCGGATCGCTTGATATAGTTTCGTTCTTCGTTGGCCCGGTAGCTCAGTTGGTAGAGCAGCGGATTGAAAATCCGCGTGTCGGTGGTTCGATTCCGCCCCAGGCCACCAGGATTCGGCCCCAGGAAATCGCAAGATTCCCTGGGGCTTTTCCGTTTGGCGGACAAGTCGTCACTTCGGCTTGCCATGCAGTTGAAGCCGCGCGCGTGAGACAGCTGGCGTCGGCGACATTCGGTGTCGCGTGATAAAATCGCGCCAGTTCAAGGACTTGCATGCAGGCGTCGGACGCGGTCGTGCACCGCGCGAATGCAGTGCCGAGCATGTCGCACCGAAGCACCCAATCCTTCGCCCGACGATCGGCGGTATAAGCGCCCAGCCACGTTCCCGCGCAACGCGCGACCTATACTGCTTTGGGCCGGCACAGTGCCGGCACACGTCGCGCCGCGTTGCTTGCATGGCGCACCTCGCGCAGCGCGACGTGGCACTCTCATTCACGGAGTATCACGGTGATCCGCAAAGACGCTAAGCGTAGCGCGCTCGTGCTGTTTTCCGGCGGCCAGGATTCTGCCACGTGTCTCGCGTGGGCGCTCGACCGTTACGACACGGTCGAAACGGTCGGCTTCGATTATGGTCAGCGTCATCGTGTCGAACTCGAATGCCGCGAAGGATTCCGTCAGGCCGTCGCGCGTGCGTTTCCGGCGTGGGCCGATCGTCTCGGCGACGATCACACGATCGACCTGTCGCTGCTCGGCGCGATCAGCGACACCGCGATGACGCGCGAGATCGAAATCGAAGCCACGGCCAATGGGTTGCCGAACACGTTCGTGCCGGGCCGCAATCTGATGTTCATGACGATCGCCGCGGCCATCGCGTATCGGCGCGGTTTGCAGGTGCTGGTCGGCGGGATGTGCGAGACGGACTTCTCGGGCTACCCCGATTGCCGCGACGACACGATGAAGGCGCTGCAGGTCGCGCTGAATCTCGGCATGGACACGCGCTTCGCGCTGGAGACGCCGCTGATGTGGCTCGACAAGGCCGACACGTGGCGCCTCGCGCGCGCGCTCGGCGGCGACGCATTGGTGGAACTGGTGCGTGTCGAGACGCATACCTGCTACGTCGGCGAACGGGCCGAGTTGCACGCATGGGGCTTCGGCTGCGGCGAATGCCCGGCATGCCGGTTGCGCAAACGCGGCTATGAGGCCTATCTCGCCGGCGAAAAAGTCACCGAGCCGGTCTGACGGCTCGCGCGAGAGCGCCCATCATTGAGCATCATTGATTCAGGAACACAGGACAGAAAGCAGCATGACGTACGCGGTCAAGGAAATTTTCTACACGTTGCAGGGCGAGGGTGCGAATGCCGGGCGGCCGGCCGTGTTCTGCCGTTTCGCGGGCTGCAATCTGTGGTCCGGCCGCGAAGAGGATCGCGCGGACGCCGTCTGCCGTTTCTGCGACACCGATTTCGTCGGCACCGACGGCGAGAACGGCGGCAAGTACCGCACACCTGACGAACTGGTCGCGATGATCGCGTCGCAATGGCCGCAAGGCGAGGGCGAACGCTTCGTCGTGTGCACTGGCGGCGAGCCGATGCTGCAGCTCGATCAGCCGCTCGTCGACGCGCTGCACGCGGCCGGCTTCGAGATCGCGATCGAGACCAACGGCTCGCTGCCGGTGCTCGACACGATCGACTGGATCTGCGTGAGCCCGAAGGCCGACGCGCCGCTCGTCGTGACGAAGGGCAACGAACTGAAAGTCGTGATCCCGCAGGACAACCAGCGCCTCGACGACTACGCCAAGCTCGACTTCGAGTATTTCCTCGTCCAGCCGATGGACGGCCCGTCGCGCGACATCAACACGAAGCTCGCGATCGACTGGTGCAAACGTCATCCGCAGTGGCGCCTGTCGATGCAGACTCACAAGTATCTGAACATTCCCTGATTTGCCGTGCTGACGATTACCCGAAAACTCGAATTCGACGCGGGCCACCGCATTCCCGATCACCGCAGCCAGTGCCGTAATCTGCATGGCCATCGCTACGTGCTCGAAATCACGCTGCTAGGCGATCTGGTCGACACCGAAGGCGCGCCCGATCGCGGCATGGTGATGGACTTCGCCGACGTGAAGTCGCTCGCCAACGAGCACCTGGTCGACAAGTGGGACCACGCGTTTCTCGTCTACGAAGGCGACACGCAGGTGCGTGGCTTCCTCGACAGCATGGCGGATCACAAGACGGTCGTGATCGATCGCATTCCGACCGTCGAAAACCTCGCCGCGATTGCGTTCGACATTCTCGCGAACGTCTACGACGCGCACTACGGCGTGAACCTGCGCCTGCACAAAGTGCGTCTGTACGAGACGCCGAATTGCTGGGCCGAGGTGGTCCGCGACTCGCTTCCCACCTGAACCCACGCCCCGCCGCGCGAACGAACTTCTCGCGTTATTGTCACGGTATGATCGTTCCGACCAACACACGGAGCGAGACATGCCGGTCACCGCATCGCGTCGCAGCAGGCAACGAGGCCGTCAGCGCCCCGGTGCCTGCCTGATCCACTATCTGGCCCCGCTTCGCATTGCAAACCTGCGCGAGGCCAGCCGATGAGCACCTTCACCAACTCCCTCAAACAACGTCTGAAGGACAACGCGCCGCTGATCGGGCTGTGGTTGTCGCTCGGCAGCGAGGCCGCCGCCGAAGCACTCGCGCACGCCGGCTTCGACTGGCTGCTGATCGACATGGAGCACGCGCCCAACGATAGCGGCGGCGTCGAGTCGCAATTGCGCGCGATTGCCGCCGCCCATCTGCCGAGCGAGCCGGTGGTGCGGGTGCCCGCGAGCGAGCCGTGGCTCGTCAAGCGCGTGCTCGACGCCGGCGCGCGCACGCTGATGTTCCCGAACATCGAATCCGCTGAAGACGCGGCACGCGCCGTGCGGCTCACCCAATATCCGACCGCCGAGGCGCTCGACGGCCTGCGCGGCGTCGCGGGCGTCGTGCGCGCGGCCGGTTACGGCATGCGGCGTGATTACGTGCAGACGGCCAACGCACAGATCGCGACGATTGTGCAGATCGAATCGGCGCGCGGCTTGCGGGAGGTCGAGCAGATCGCGGCGACGCCGGGCGTCGATTGCCTGTTCGTCGGGCCGGCCGATCTGGCCGCGAGCCTTGGTCATCTCGGCGACCCGAAACACGCGGACGTGCAGGCGGCGATGGCGCGTATCGTCAGCGCGGCGGACAAGGCCGGCATTGCCGCCGGCATCTTCGCGATGGACGTGGCGAGCGCGCGGCAGCATCGCGACGCCGGTTTTCGCTTCGTCGCGCTAGCCGCCGACGTGATCTGGATGTTGCGCGCGACGCGCCAGGCATTACAGGAGGTGAGGTCATGAACGGCAGAGTGCAGGGGGGCGCCGGGCGGATGATCACGCGAGTGACCGCGCAAGTGACCATGGCGGTGGCGCTGCTCGCGACTGGGGCGTGGAACGCCGCGTATGCACAGGATCACGTCGCCAAGGCGAACGATCCGCAGACGCAATCCGCGGTGGCCGACTACAACGCCGGCAATCTTGGCGCCGCGCTGAGCGAATTCCGCCAGGCCGCCGAGCGCGGCAGCCGCCTCGCCCAGTTCAATTACGCGATGATGCTGCTCAACGGCGAAGGCACGCCGGTCAACGTCGACGAAGGCAAGAAGTGGCTGCGCAAGGCCGCCGACGCGAACATGTCGCACGCGCAATATGTGTACGGCAAGATGTACGACGATGGCGAGTTCGTCGGGCGCGATCCGGTGGAGGCGCATCGCTGGTTCATGAAGGCGGCCGCGCAGGGCCATGTGCAGGCGGAGCTCGCGCTCGCGAATCAGTTCCTCGACGGACGCGGTACCGAGCGTGACAACAAGCAGGCGTTCGTCTGGTACAAGAAAGCGGCGCAGGGCGGCGACATGACCGCGCAGTACGTGACCGGCTCGTTCTACGAGCGCGGCGGCGATGGCGTCGACCGGAATCTGAATGTGGCGCGCGCATATTACGCGGCCGCGGCGGCGCAGGGCGATCCGGCCGCGCGCCTGAAGTATCAGCAGTTGAGCGCGCAGCTGCGCGATCAGAAGGAAGTGAAGCCGCAGTAATAAAGCAGCAAAAAAGCAAAAAGGGCGCTCGCAACGAGCGCCGTTTTTTGCATTGTCGTTTGCTAGCGTGCCGCTAGCTACGGGTTAGCTCTGCATCAACCGCTTCTGTCGCGCGACGCTCATGATCAGCCCGATCGCGACGCCCAATGTAGTCAGCGCGGTGCCACCGTAACTCATGAACGGCAACGGCACGCCGACCACCGGCAGAATCCCGCTCACCATGCCGATATTGACGAACGCGTACGTGAAGAACGCCATCGTCAACGAGCCGGCCAATAATCGCCCGAACAATGTCGCGCCGTTGGCCGCGATGTAGAGCCCGCGCGCGATCAATAGCATGTACAGCGTGAGCAGCACGATTCCGCCTGCCAAACCGAACTCTTCCGAAAACACCGCGAAGATGAAGTCGGTGTGCTTCTCGGGGATGAACTCCAGATGCGCCTGCGTACCCTTCAGCCAACCCTTGCCGAGCGGGCCGCCCGAGCCGATCGCGATCACCGCTTGAATCGTGTGGAAGCCTTTGCCGAGCGGGTCAGAGGTCGGATCGAGCAGCGTGCAGATGCGGTGCTTCTGGTAGTCGTGCATCAGCGGCCACTGCACTTCGGGCTGACAGATCTTGTCCTGGAACGCCGCGATCGACGCAACCGCAATCACGGCCGCGATCAGCACCGGCATGATCAGCTTGAAGCTCAGCCCCGCGAAGTAAATCACGAACAGGCCGGCCGCGAACACGAGCACGGCCGTGCCGAGGTCGGGCTGCTTCGCGATCAGGCCGACCGGCACGATGAGGATCACGAAGCCGACCAGGTAGTCGTACCAGCGCATCACGCCTTCGCGGCGCTGGTAGTACCAGGCGAGCATCAGCGGTGTGGCGATCTTCATGATTTCCGATGGCTGGATCACCACGCCGACGTTGATCCAGCGCTTCGCGCCCTTGCGCGTAAGGCCGAACATCGCGACTGCGACCAGTAGCGCGATCCCGAACGCGTAGAGCGGGACCGCGAAGCGCATCAGCGTATTGGGCGGCACATTGGCGAGCCCCCACATCAGCACGAAGGTGAGCAGGATGTTGCGCAACTGGTCTTCGACGCGGCCCGGCATGTCGAGCGTCGCGCTGTACAGCGTGACGATGCCGACGCACAGCAGCAGAAACACGATCAGTGCGAGCGGACGGTCGAAGCCTACGAACATCCGTTTGATGCGCTCGAGCCAGGCGCGCTTGTCGAATTGCATGCCTTTCTCCTTATTCGTCGATGCCGCCGGCGGCCGGCTGGCGCGGCGACGCGCCCTGGAAGCTGTCCTCGCGCGATGGTGCCGCTGCGGTCGGCGCCGGCTCGCTTGCCGGACGGGGTTGGTGCGGGGCGCCGGACGTACGCGACGCGGATTTCTTTGCCACGGACGAAGCCGATGCCGCTGCCGGCGCGCTGGCCGGCACCGTTGCCGCCGCGCCAGCCGACGCCGCCACCGGCGCAGACGCGCCATTCGCGCCCGAAGCCGCAACGGCCGCCGACGCACCGGAGGCCACAGCGGCAGCCGCCGCCCCTGGCATCGGCAGTGCCTTGAAGCCCGCCGCAATCTTGAGCGGCTGAGCGCCATCATGCGATACAGGCGTATCGCCGACCTGCGGCGCGGATGCTTCGAGCGTGGTCGATGCCGCTACCGCGACGGCCGCTTCTTCCGCGCCGGGCTTGTTCTTCCCGACCAGGTAATAGTCGAGCACCCTGCGCGCGATCGGACCGGCCGCCTCCGCGCCCCAGCCGCCGTTTTCGACGACCAGCGCGAGTGCGATCTTCGGTTGATCGGCCGGCGCGAAGGCGATGAACAGCGCGTGATCGCGCAAATTCTCCGCAACCGCGTGACCTTTGTAGTTCGCGCCTTGCAGCGAGTACACCTGCGCGGTACCGGTCTTGCCGGCCGCCTGATATGGCGCGCCCGCGAACACTTTGGCCGCCGTGCCGTTCGTGACCACGCCTTCCATCGCGCGCTTGATGAAGTCGATGTCCTGCTGCTTGACCGCGATCTTGTCGCTCGGATCGCGCACCACCGGCCGCGTGTCCTTCGTGATCGGATTCTCGATGTCGCGCACGAGGTGCGGCTTCATCACGACGCCGTTGTTCGCGAGCGTTGCGGTGGCATGGGCGAGCTGCAGGATCGTGAACGAGTTGTAGCCCTGGCCGATGCCGAGGCTGACCGTTTCGCCTTCGTACCACTTCTGCTGCTCGGGGCGGCGGTACGCGTGGCGCTTCCAGTCGGTCGACGGCAGGATGCCCTTCGCTTCGCCGGCGATGTCGATGCCGGTGATCTGCCCGAAGCCCCACGGCTTCATGAAGTTCGCGATGTTGTTGACGCCGAGATCGTGCGCGAGCATGTAGAAGTACGTGTCGTTCGACACGACGATCGCGCGGTTCATGTCGATCCAGCCTTGGCCCGAGCGCACGTCGTTGCGGAACGTGTGGCCGCCGAACGTGTAGTAACCGGGGTCCTGGAAGCCCCAGCTCGGCGTGCGCTTGTGCAGCGTCAGCGCGGCGAGCGCCATGAACGGCTTGTAGGTCGAGCCCGGCGGATAGGTGCCGTGCAGCGGCCGGTTCAGGAGCGGATGGTCGGGCGAGTTGTTCAGCTCGTCCCAGGTCTGCTGGTCGATGCCGTCGACGAAGGAATTCGGATCGAAGCTCGGCGCCGACACGAATGCGAGCACGTCGCCGGTGGACGGCTCGATCGCGACGAGCGCGCCGCGGTGTCCGGCGAACGCCTGCTCGGCGACCTGCTGAAGGCCGATGTCGAGCGACAGCACGAGGTTGTTGCCCGGCGTCGCCTGGGTGCGCGACAGCGTACGCACCGGGCGGCCGCCCGCCGTCACCTCGACTTCCTCGAAACCGGTCTGGCCGTGCAGCTCGGTCTCGTAGCTCTGCTCGACGCCGATCTTGCCGATGTAATCGGTGCCCTTGTAGTTGTTCGCGTCAAGACGCGGATCGTAGTGATCCGGATCGCTGTCGTTCTGATCGCTGGCGTCGTCGATGCGGTCCTGGTCGCGTTGCGAAATCCGTCCGATGTAGCCGATCACGTGCGCGGCCGTCGGCCCGAGCGGGTACTGGCGGAACAGCCGCGCGCGCACTTCGACGCCAGGGAAGCGGAAGCGCTGCGCGGTGAAGCGCGCGACTTCGTCGTCGGTCAGGCGCGTGCGGATCGGCAGACTTTCGAAGTTCTTCGAGTCTTCCTGCAGCTTCTTGAAGCGGCGACGGTCGCGCGCATCGATCGACACGACGGTGGCGAGGTTGTCGATCACGTTATCGAGCGTGTCGTTCAGCTTCGATGGAGTGATTTCGAGCGTATAGGCCGAGTAGTTCTTCGCGAGCACGACGCCGTTCCGGTCGGTGATGATGCCGCGGTTCGGCACGATCGGCGCGACGGAGATGCGGTTTTCATCGGCTTGCAGCGAGTACTTGCTGTAGTGCCAGACCTGCAGGAACAGGAAGCGGAAGCCGATCAGCCCGAAGCAGACAAACACGAACAGGCCCGCCGCCGCGACGCGCAGGCGGAATTTCGTGAGCTGCTGTTGAGTGTCCTTGAATTCGGTCATGCGATTCTGCAAAAGGCCGGCATGCGGCCATCAAGAGTGTGCGCCCAAACTGGCCGCGGCCGGTGGGCCCGATGCGGGATCAAATGGGGCGCGTATCGTCCGGGTCGGCGGGGCGGCGCTGCGGCATCAGCAGCAAGATGCTGGCGACCGGCCACAGCGCAGCTTCGACGAAACCGTCGATCAGATAACTCCAGCCCGGAAACGCCGCGCCGGTCAACAACCGGATCACGAACGGCACCAGTTGCGCGACGACGAGCAGCGGCATCACCGCGAACGTCTGCACGCCGAGCGACATCCACAACACGCGGCGGTGAATCGTGATCGCGCCGTACGAGAGCAGCGTGTAGGCGAGCGCGTGCTCGCCGAGCAGGCTCGCGTTGTGCACGTCCATCAGCAGACCGAGCAGAAACGCGATGCCCATGCCCACCTTGCGCGGCTGATGGACATTCCAGAACAGCAGCACGAGTGCGACGAAATCGGGCACGCCGGCGAGACGCCCCCACGGCATCAGGTTCAGCAGGAACGCGGAAGCGAGGCTGAACGCGATGAAGTACGGGTTGACCGGCTGCAGGATGTATTGCGGGCGATTCATGGCTGAGCCCCCGGCTCGGCTTGCGGCTTCACGTTCTTCGCGGCGGCCGGCTTTTCGGCTTTCCTGTCGGCTGCGGGCTTGTCGGACTTCTTGTCGGCCGCAGCTTTGCCCGGCGCCTTTTCCACGGATTTGGCTGCGGGCTTTTCGGTCGGCGCTTTGTCGGCGGCGTTCCTGTCGGCTGGCCTGGCGGCGGATTTGTCCGCCGCGCCCTTGCCGTCCGCTGCTTTGGCGCCCTTCTTCGCTTTCGCTTCCTTCGCGACGGTTGCCGCGTCGGGTTCGTCCGCCGGGCGCGGCGGCGCGTTGTTCTGGACGTGCAGCACGAGCACCTGACGCGCACCGCGCACTGCGGCGACCGGCAGACTGACTACGTGCGCAAACGCGGTGTCGGCCTGCTTGTCGACGCGCACGACCTTCGCGACCGGCAGCCCCGGCGGATACACGCCGTCGAGGCCGCTCGTGACGAGCTCGTCGCCGGTCTGGACGTCGGCGCTGATCGGCACGAAGCGCAGATCGAGCGTGTCGCCCTTCGGCGTACCGTAGATCACGCTGCGTAAGCCGGTGCGCAGAATTTCGACCGGCACCGCCTGGTCCTTGTCCGTCAGCAGCGTGACTTCGGCCTGCAGCGGGAACACCCGTGTGACCTGGCCGATCACGCCATCTTCGTCGACGACCGGCGAGCCGTTCTGGATGCCTTGCTGCGCGCCGCGTCCGATCACGACCTTCTGCGTGAACGGATCGCGCGTGTCGTACTGGATTTCGGCGGGCAGCGATTGCGTGGTGAGGCTCTGCGACAGTTGCATCAGCGCGCGCAGATGGCCATTTTCGGCGGCGAGCGACGCGGCCAGATTGGCCTGCTGCGACAGCCGCAGATCCTTCGCGCGCAGCTTCGCGTTCTCGTCGCGCAGCGTGGCGCTCGTCACGGCGAGGTCGGCGGCGCCCATGAAGATGTCGCGCGGCACGAGCGCTGCGCGCTGCAAAGGATAAAGACCCGCGCCGAGCACGCCGCGGACGATTTCGAGCGTCTGGAAGCGGGCATCGGAGATCAGCAGGGCGAGCGCCAGCACGACGAAGAACACCAGTCGGGCCAGAGCGGAGGGGCCTTGCTTGAACAGGGGCGGCGGACTGTATTCCATGGTCGGCGCCGGGGCGTGAGCGGTTGGGTGAGACGGCGACGCGCAAGGCGCGCGCGGTCAGCGAGCGGAGGCTGGTCGGCCCAGCCAACGACAAAGCGGCCCGCAAGGGGCCGTGTGCCAGATCCGCGCTACTGACATGGGAGGAAGGCTCGCTTACTCGTACGAGAAGATGCTGCCGAGCTTGTCCATGCGTTCGAGCGCCATGCCCGAGCCGCGCACGACGCAGGTCAGCGGGTCTTCGGCGACGAGCACCGGCAGGCCGGTTTCTTCGGCGAGCAGGCGATCGAGGTCGCGCAGCAGCGCGCCACCGCCGGTCAGCATCATGCCGCGCTCGGCGATGTCCGCGCCGAGTTCCGGCGGCGTCTGTTCCAGTGCGATCTTCACCGACGACACGATCTGGTTCAGCGGATCGGTCAGCGCTTCGAGGATTTCGTTGCTGGAGATCGTGAAGCTGCGCGGAATGCCTTCCGACAGATTGCGGCCCTTCACTTCCATTTCCTTGACTTCGGAGCCCGGGAACGCGGAGCCGATTTCCTTCTTGATGGCTTCGGCGGTCTGTTCGCCGATCAGCATGCCGTAGTTGCGGCGGATGTAGTTGACGATCGCTTCGTCGAACTTGTCGCCGCCGACGCGCACCGAGCCCTTGTACACGATGCCGCCGAGCGAGATCACGCCGACTTCTGTCGTGCCGCCGCCGATGTCGACGACCATCGAACCCGTTGCTTCCGACACCGGCAGGCCCGCGCCGATCGCGGCAGCCATCGGCTCTTCGATCAGATACACCTGCGAGGCGCCCGCGCCGTGCGCGGCTTCCTTGATCGCGCGACGCTCGACCTGGGTCGAACCGCACGGCACGCAGATGATGATGCGAGGCGACGGCGAGAACATGCGCGATTCGTGAGCAGTCTTGATGAACTGCTTGATCATCTGCTCGGTGACGGTGAAGTCGGCGATCACGCCGTCTTTCATCGGGCGGATCGCCTCGATGTTGCCCGGCACCTTGCCGAGCATCTGCTTGGCTTCCTTGCCGACTGCCTGAATGGTCTTCTTGCCGTTGGGGCCGCCTTCCTGGCGGATCGACACGACCGACGGTTCGTCGAGAACGATGCCCTTGCCGCGCATGTAGATAAGGGTGTTGGCGGTGCCGAGGTCAATCGCCAGATCGTTGGAGAAGTAGCTGCGCAAAAAACCGAACATTCAAAATCCTGTCTCGCTGGGGGCCGGGCCTCGCACCGTATGCGTAGGGCGGCAGCGGAAAAATAACAGCTTCAACCGGGCGGTAGCGACGCCACATGAACTTGAAGCCGCGGGGGAGTCTACCGGAGGCCGTTGCAAAGCCAGGGCGGAAAGCGCCGGACGTTCTTGGAATTGTCCGTAAGGCCTTGGTAAGTCGGTCCGGGTTTGGGTCGAACGCGTAATGATACCTTATAATTTTGGATGTTTTGAAGGAAACGGAGCGCACATTTTGTCATTGCGGCTCCTTTTTCCGGATTGTCCTATCTTGTCGTAACCCGCTGTTACAACGCGACTTTTTAACTGTTGTGACATTCCACCCTTTCCGGTGACTGCATGGCTCTGACCCTGACCGATGTAAAACGCATCGCGCATCTCGCGCGACTCGAACTGGCCGATGCCGACGCCGAGCACACGCGTGCCCAGCTCAATGATTTTTTCGGCCTCGTCGAGCAGATGCAGGCGGTCGATACCACCGGCATCGCGCCGCTTGCCCACCCGATCGAGCAGATCGAAGACGTCGCGCTGCGTCTGCGTGACGACGCCGTCACGGAGACGGTCGAGCGCGAGGCTTTCCAGCGCCCCGCGCCGGCCGTTCAGGACGGCCTGTACCTCGTGCCGAAGGTGATCGAATAAGACCCGCCGGGCAGACCCCGGGTCTGGCGTCGGCGCGAGCCTCCGTGGTCCAGACGCGCGTCCTCGCCGCGAAGCTTGCCGGACCGGTCTGCCGACGGGCAACCGAAGGCCTCCACGGCGGCGTGACCACGCTGCCGCGCTTTCCAGGATAAAACGCAATGCATGAAAAAAGTTTGAGCGAACTGCGCGCTGCGCTCGCGGCCAGGGAATGCTCCGCAGTCGAACTGGCGCAGCTGTACCTGAAGCGGATCGACGCGGCCAATAGCCTGAACGCGTTCATTCAGGTCGATCCGGAGCTGACGCTCGCGCAGGCGAAAGCCGCCGACGCGCTGCTGCACACCGGCCATGCAGGCCCGCTGGTCGGCCTGCCGATCGCGCACAAGGATGTGTTCGTCACGAAGGGCTGGCGCTCCACGGCCGGCTCGAAGATGCTCGCGAACTACGAAAGCCCGTTCGACGCGACCGTGGTCGCGCGTCTGCAGAACGCCGGCATGGTGTGCGTGGGCAAGACCAACATGGACGAGTTTGCGATGGGTTCGTCCAACGAGAATTCGTATTTCGGCGCCGTGCAGAATCCGTGGGACCGCAAGGCCGTGCCGGGCGGTTCGTCGGGCGGCTCGGCTGCCGCCGTGGCCGCGCGTCTCGCGCCCGCCGCGACCGGCACCGACACCGGCGGCTCGATCCGCCAGCCGGCGTCGTTCTCGGGCATCACCGGCATCAAGCCGACGTACGGCCGGGTGTCGCGCTACGGCATGATCGCGTTCGCGTCGTCGCTCGACCAGGGCGGCCCGATGGCGCAAAGCGCCGCGGACTGCGCGACGCTGCTCAACGCGATGGCCGGCTTCGACGAGCGCGACTCGACGAGCCTCTCGCACGAGCGCGAGGACTACACGCGCTATCTCGGCAAGTCGTGGCAGGACGACGGCACGGACAAGCCGCTCGCCGGTCTGCGCATCGGCCTGCCGAAGGAGTATTTCGGCCCCGGTCTCGCCGACGACGTGCGCGCGTCGATCGACGCCGCCTTGAAGCAGTACGAAGCGCTCGGCGCGACGCTCGTCGAGGTATCGCTGCCGAAGACCGAACTGTCGATCCCGGTCTACTACGTGATCGCGCCGGCCGAAGCATCGTCGAACCTGTCTCGTTTCGATGGCGTGCGGTTTGGCCATCGCGCGGCCGGGTACCGCGATCTGCTCGACATGTACAAGAAGTCGCGCGCCGAAGGCTTCGGCCCGGAAGTGAAGCGCCGCATTCTGGTCGGCACCTACGTGCTGTCGCACGGCTACTACGACGCGTACTACCTGCAGGCGCAGAAGATCCGCCGCATCATCGCGCAGGACTTCCAGCAAGCGTTCAAGCAGTGCGACGTGATCATGGGACCGGTCGCGCCGTCGGTGGCGTGGGACATCGGCGCGAAGGGCGACGATCCGGTGCAGATGTATCTGGCCGACATCTACACGCTGTCGGTGAGCCTCGCCGGCCTGCCGGGCATGAGCGTGCCGTGCGGCTTCGGCGCGGGCGCGAACGCGCAGCGTCCGGTCGGTCTGCAGATCATCGGCAACTATTTCAACGAAGCCCGGATGCTGCAGGTGGCCGACGCGTTCCAGCGCGCGACCGACTGGCACCGTCAGGCACCGGCAGGAGTGTGAGCATCATGACCAAACAATGGGAAGTCGTGATCGGTCTGGAGACCCACACGCAGTTGTCGACGCATTCGAAAATCTTCTCGGGCACCGCGACCCAATTCGGCGCCGCGCCGAACACGCAGGCCAACCCCGTCGATCTGGCCCTGCCGGGCACGCTGCCGGTGATGAACCGCGGCGCGGTCGAACGCGCCATTCAGTTCGGCCTCGCGATCGGCGCAACGGTGGCGCCGCGCAGCATCTTCGCGCGCAAGAATTATTTCTACCCCGACCTGCCGAAGGGCTACCAGATCAGCCAGTACGAAATCCCCGTCGTGCAGGGCGGTCAGGTGACGATCCAGGTACCGGCCAATGAAAAGGCGGGCAAGGAAGCGTACGAGAAAACCATCAACCTGACGCGCGCCCACCTCGAGGAAGACGCGGGCAAATCGCTGCACGAAGACTTCGCGGGCATGACCGGCATCGACCTGAATCGCGCCGGCACGCCGCTGCTCGAAATCGTCACCGAGCCGGAAATGCGCAGCGCGGCCGAGGCCGTTGCCTATGCGAAGTCGCTGCACACGCTCGTCGTGTGGCTCGGCATCTGCGACGGCAACATGCAGGAAGGCTCGTTCCGCTGCGACGCGAACGTGTCGGTGCGTCCGGTCGGCCAGAAGGAATTCGGCACGCGCACCGAGACCAAGAACCTGAACTCGTTCCGCTTCCTCGAAGAAGCGATCCAGTACGAAGTGCGTCGCCAGATCGAGCTGATCGAAGACGGCGGCACGGTGGTGCAGGAAACGCGTCTGTACGATCCGGACAAGCGCGAGACGCGTTCGATGCGCAGCAAGGAAGACGCGCACGACTACCGCTATTTCCCCGACCCCGACCTGATGCCGCTCGTGATCGACGCCGCGTGGGTCGAGCGCGTGAAGAGCGAGATGCCGGAACTGCCGGAAGCGATCCAGCGGCGCTTCGTGTCGCAGTACGGACTCACGCCGTACGACGCGAACGTGCTGACCTCGAGCAAGGCGACGGCCGCTTACTACGAAGCGGTGGTCGCCAAGTTCGGTGCGGCCAACGCGAAGGTCGCGGCGAACTGGGTGATGGGTGAAGTGTCGTCGCAACTCAACCGCGAAGGCCTCGACATTGCCGCGTGCCCGGTCTCGGCCGCGCAGCTGGCGCTGGTTCTGCAACGTATTGCCGACGGTACGATCTCGAACAAGATCGCGAAGGAAATCTTCCTCGCGATCTGGGAAGAGAAGGCCACCGACGAAGCCGCCGCCGATCGCATCATCGAGGCGAAAGGCCTGAAGCAGATTTCGGACACCGGCGCGCTCGAAGCGATCATCGACGAAGTGCTCGCCGCGAACCAGAAGTCGGTCGACGAATATCGCGCCGGCAAGGAAAAGGCGTTCAACGCGCTGATCGGCCAGGCGATGAAAGCAACCAAGGGTAAGGCCAACCCTGCTCAGGTCAATGAATTGCTCAAGAAGAAGTTGTCCTGAGTTGAAGTGCCGCGGGCCGGGCGTGATCGCGCCCGTGTCACCACGGGCCGTTGCCGGATCGAAGCAGGGCAACGGCCCGTTTTATTTTGCGGACCCGCTTCAGCCGGTTAAGCGTAGGTAAGCGTAGACCTTGGAGTGTATGCATGACAAAGCAACCCGATCTCGACGATTTCCGCGTGCCGTATTTCGACGACGGCAAGAAAAAAAACCACTTCTCGCTCGAGCATTTCGACCCGAAGGCGAAGCCGTTTTCGAGCGGCTCGAAAGACGCGGACCGCGCGCGTCTGTCGGAAGTAGGCCTGCTGCTCGACAACCTGCAGGAGCGGCTGCACGCGCAGCGCAAGCGCCGCGTTCTGCTAGTGCTGCAAGGCATGGACACGAGCGGCAAGGACGGCACGATCCGCGCGGTATTTCACGAAGTCGACCCGCTCGGCTTGCGCATCGTGCCGTTCAAGGCGCCGACGCCCGTCGAACTCGCGCACGACTTCCTGTGGCGCGTGCATTCGCAGGCACCCGCGGCCGGCGAGCTGACGATCTTCAACCGCAGTCACTACGAAGACCTGCTCGTGCCGACCGTGCTGGGCGCGCTCGACGCCGCGGCGTTCCAGCAGCGGTGCCGCCACATCCGTCAGTTCGAGGAGATGCTCGCCGACAGCGGCGCGACGATTCTCAAGTGCATGCTGCACATTTCAAGGGACGAGCAGCGTGTGCGTTTGCAGGAGCGCATCGACGATCCGCTGAAGCACTGGAAATTCGACGTGTCGGATCTCGAAGCGCGCAAGCAGTGGGACGCGTATCAGTCCGCGTATCGCGACACACTGGCCGCGACGTCGACGGAATACGCGCCGTGGTACGTGATTCCGGCCGAGTCGAAGACGCATCGCAACGTGATGGTCGCCGAACTGCTGCTGCGCACGCTCGACGCGCTGAAGCTCGAATATCCGCCGGCCAAGGAATCGCTGAAGGGCGTCAAGGTCGAGTGAACGCGGCCTTGCCCCTTGGCTTCAGAAACGAATCGAACAAAAGAGGAAAGACATGTTGCGTGTGATTACCGCCAACCTCAACGGCATCCGCTCGGCGGCGAAGAAGGGCTTTTTCGACTGGTTCGGCGAACAGGGCGCCGACGTGCTTTGCGTGCAGGAAATCAAATGCTCGCAGGATGACATGACGCCGGAGTTCATGGCGCCGCATGATTTCACCGGCTATTTCCAGCATGCGGTAAAAAAGGGTTATAGCGGCGCGGGCGTCTATACGCGTCATGAGCCGGACGAAGTGGTCATCGGCTTCGGCAGCGAGGAGTTCGACCCGGAAGGGCGCTATGTCGAGCTGCGTTTCGGCAAGCTGTCGGTGGTCTCGGTGTATGTGCCGTCGGGGTCGAGCGGCGACGAGCGCCAGCAGGCCAAGTTCCGTTTCATGGACGAGTTCATGCCGCATCTCGCCGAACTGGCGAAGGAGCGCGAGGTCATCGTGTGCGGCGACGTGAACATCGTGCACAAGGAAATCGACATCAAGAACTGGAAGAGCAACCAGAAGAATTCGGGCTGCCTGCCCGAAGAGCGCGCATGGCTCGACAAACTGTTCGACGAAGTCGGTTATGTGGATGTGTTCCGCACGCTCGATCAGCGGCCCGAGCAGTACACGTGGTGGAGCAATCGCGGTCAGGCGTATGCGAAGAACGTCGGGTGGCGGATCGATTACCAGATCGCGACGCCGGGCGTCGCAAGCAAGGCGAAGCGCACCGACGTGTTCCGCGACATCAAGTTCAGCGACCATGCGCCGCTGACCGTCGACTACGACCATAAGGTCAAAAAGTAAGCCCACCGGCCGCGACGCGTGCAGCGCCGTGGCCCGCCGGCAGTCGTAGAACCGGGGTATCAGTCGCGCGCAGGCTTGCGGGTCGGCCGACCGATGCCTGCATAATCGGGCAACTCGTCGACGCTCTTGCCGATTGCCTTCGCGTACAGCGGCAGCATGTCCGGCAGCCGCTTGATGATGTCGTCGCGGCGCGCCGGCGTGTACGGATGCACGTAGATGAAGCCCTGCTTGCGACTGCCGCGCGTCGCCTGCGCGAGCTTATCCCACAGCGTGACCGCCGCGCGCGGATCGAAGCCGGCGCGCGACGCGATATCGCTGCCAATCACGTCGGCTTCGGTTTCGTCGGTGCTCTCGTACTTCATTTCCAGCAGACGCGAACCGATGCCGAGCGGCGCCATGCCCAGATCGGCGAGGCCGAACAGTTGCGGAATCGTGCCGGACGAATCGAGCTGGCTCGCCTGCAACTGACCGAGCCGCATGCGCGCGTGCTCGCGCAACGCATGCGCGATCTCATGGCCGATCAGCATGCCGACCTCGTCGTCGTTCAGGCGGACGCGATCGAGAATCCCGCTATAGACGACGATCTTGCCGCCCGGCAGGCAGTACATGCGGATGTCGGTCGAGCGCACCACCGCGACTTCCCACTTCCAGAGCTTGGCTCGCTCGTTCCATTTCAACGAGTACGGAATCATCCGGTCGATGATCGAGCGCACGCGCGTCACGCGCGCGTCCGTCTCGCCGTACAGGCGGTTCGCGTGGCTGGCGCCGTAGACGATCTGGTTGAACTCCTCGGCGGCCTGCGCCTCGAGCATCGACGACGGGATCAGGTTGCGGAACACCATGTAGCCACCGTAGCGCAGTTGCGGGCTCACGTAGTAGGGCGGCGGGACGGCCGCGGGGGCCGATGCCGCGGCGGGCGCTTTGGCGGTGGCGGGGGCGTGCGCGAGCTGCGGCGCGGAGCCGGAAGTAGCGGCGCCCGGAGCGCTACCGCTAGCGCTGGGCGTGCCCGGGGCACCGGCGTTGGCACCGGTGCTGTTATTCGCGCCAGGATTGGCACCGCCGGCGCTGTTGTTGCCGCTGTTGCCGCTGTTGCCGCCTGCAGCCGAAGTCGCGTTGTCCGCGGCGCTGGTGCCGCTGGTCGCGGACCTGGCCGCAGGCATCGGAGCTGGGTTGGGCGTCGCACCGCTGGTGGTCGCGGCGGCGGCGGCGGCCGGCGCGGGCGCTTGCGCGCCGCTCACCGGGCTGGCGCCAATCGCCGGCGTGCCGGCCGCATAGGCGCCAGCCGGCATCGCCAGCGCGACGCTCGCGCAACCGAGGACGCTTACGGCGCTGAGTGTGGTGCGGCGCGCGCGGGTCGGAATCGGTACCTTCACGACCGGTCCCTCCACGGCGCGATGCGCACCAGCAGCAGCATGCCGGGCACCGCGAGCGCGGTGCAGAGGATGAAGTAGTCAAACCAGCCCATCCGCGCGACCACATAGCCGCTCGCCGCCGACGCGAGCGTGCGCGGCACCGACGCGAGGCTCGTGAACAGCGCGAACTGCGTCGCGGTGTAGCGCGGATCGGTGGTGCTCGCGATATACGCGGTGAACGCGGCCATCGTGAGACCGGTGGCGAAGGTCTCGAAGCCGTACACGAGCGCGAGCGCGACCGAGCGTGGATCGAGCTGCACGCTCCAGTCGATGCCGACGAACGACAGCAGCTTCGTCGTCCCCTGGCTCAGTGCGACGGCAATGTTGTAAATCGCGGCAAGTCCGGGCGAGTCCGGGCCGAGATGCGCGAGCCACGCGAAGCCGAGCGTCGACACCATCTGCAGCAAACCGAAGATCCACAAGCCGCGGCCGATGCCGATCTTCATCAGCCAGATCCCGCCGACGATGCCGCCCGCGAGACTCGCGCCGAACGCCGTGGTCTTGGCGATCACGCCGATCTGCGTGCGCGAAAAGCCGATGTCGAGGAAGAACGACGTGGACAGCGTGGTCGCCATCGTATCGCCGAGCTTGTACAGGAAGATGAAGCCGAGCACGAAAAGGGCAGTGCGCCAGCCGTCGCGCTGAATGAATTCCCTGAACGGCTCGACGATCGCCTCGCGCAGATTCTTCGGCGGCTCGCCGTGCACCTCGGGCTCGCGCACGACCAGCGTCATCAGAACGCCCGGCAGCATGAACGCGGCCGTCACGATGAAGACGGTGCTCCACGGCAGATGATCGGACAAAATCAGCGCGAGCGAACCGGGCACGAGCGCCGCGATCTTGTACGCGTTCACGTGCACCGCGTTGCCGAGGCCCTGCTGCGTGTCGCTGAGCAATTCACGCCGGTACGCGTCGATCACGATGTCGGAGCTCGCGCCGAAGAACGCGACCAGAGCGGTCAGCGCGGCGACGGTCCAGATCGATTCGCGTGGCGACACGAAACCGAGCGTCGCCATCGCGCCGGCCACGAGCAATTGCGTGACGAGCATCCAGCCGCGCCGTCTGCCGGGCCGCCAGGCGGGCACGCGCGGTACGTAGCGGTCCATCAGCGGTGCCCAGACGAATTTCCAGGTGTACGGAAACTGGATCAGCGCGAAGAGGCCGATTTCCTTCAGATTGACGCCTTCCGAGCGCAGCCACGCCTGCACGAGGTAGACGAGCGTAAACAGCGGCAATCCCGACGTGAAGCCGAGAAAGACGCAAATCAGCATGCGCGTATTCAAAAACGCGCGCCAGCCGGGATGTTCTTCGTGAGCGGTAAGTGCGGGCGCCTCGTGCGGCGGGTTCGACATGTGGATAAGTGACGTTAGCTTTTCTTGACGCGATAGACCGCAAGACTACCACGCCAGTTCACGCCCCAACGCACCACCTGTCCGTCATGCAGCACGACGCGATCGAGAATCTCGATGCCGACTTCGGGCGCGAGGGCTTCGAAGTCCTTGATCGTCAGCACACGCACGTTCGGCGTGTTGTGCCATTGATAAGGCAGCGACTTCGACACCGGCATACGCCCCTGCAACACCGACAGCCGATGCGCCCAATAGCCGAAATTCGGAAACGACACGATGCATTGCTTGCCGACGCGCACCGTCTCGCGCAGGATCGCCGCGGTCTGATGAATCGTCTGCAGCGTCTGCGACAGCACCGCGAAATCGAAGCTGCCGTCTTCGAACAGGCGCAGGCCGTCTTCGAGATTCTGCTGGATCACGTTGACGCCCTTCTGCGTCGCGGCGAGCACGCCGGCGTCGTTGATCTCGATGCCGTAGCCCTGCACGTCCAGTTCTTCGTTCAGCAGCGAAAGCAACGAGCCGTCCGCGCAGCCGAGATCGAGCACGGTCGCGCGCGGTTCGACCCAGCGGGCGATCGCGCGGAAGTCCGGGCGCAATGCCAGGTAATCAAGTGCTCGCTGGTTCATGCGTTGACCTCGTTTGCAATGCGTTCGTAGTAGGCGCGCAGCAGGTTGTGATAGCGCGCATCGTCGAGCAGGAAGGCATCGTGGCCGTGCGGCGCGTCGATCTCCGCATAGGTGACCGTGCGCTTGTGGTCGAGCAGCGCCTTCACCAGTTCGCGCGAGCGTGCCGGCGCGAAACGCCAGTCGGTCGAGAAGCTCGCGATCAGATACTTCGCGGTGGTGTGCGCTAGCGCGGCGGTCAGATCGCCGTCGAAGGCCTTGGCCGGATCGAAGTAGTCGAGCGCGCGCGTGATCAGCAGGTAGGTGTTCGCGTCGAAGTAGTCGGCGAACTTGTCGCCCTGATAGCGCAGATACGATTCCACTTCGAATTCGACGTCGAAGCTGAAGTTGTAGTCATCGAGCGCGCCTTCCGCGCGACGCAGCGAGCGGCCGAATTTTTCGGCCATGTCGTCGTCCGACAGATACGTGATGTGGCCGATCATTCGCGCGACGCGCAGGCCGCGCTTCGGTTTCACGCCGTGCGCGTAGTAGTTGCCGCCGTGGAAGTCGGGGTCTGACAGGATCGCCGAGCGTGCGACCTCGTTGAACGCGATGTTCTGCGCGGACAGTTTCGGCGTCGATGCGACCACGATGCAATGCGCGACCCGCTCCGGATACATCATGCTCCACGCGAGCGCCTGCATGCCGCCGAGACTGCCGCCCATCACGGCGGCGAAGCGCGTGATGGCCAAGGCGTCGGCGACGCGCGCCTGAGCGTTGACCCAGTCTTCGACGGTGACGACCGGAAAGGTCGCGCCATACGGCTTGCCGGTCGCGGGGTCGATGCTCATCGGCCCGGTCGAGCCGAAGCACGAGCCGAGGTTGTTCACGCCGATCACGAAAAACCTGTCGGTATCGAGCGGCTTGCCCGGGCCGACCATGTTGTCCCACCAGCCGATGTCCTTCGGATCGTCGGCGTACACGCCCGCCACGTGATGCGATGCGTTCAGCGCGTGGCACACGAGCACCGCATTGCTGCGCGCGGCATTGAGCGTGCCGTAGGTCTCGACCATCAGGTCGTAGCCTGCGAGCGAGCTGCCGTTGCGCAATGGCAGCGGCTCGGTGAAATGCATTTTTTGGGGAGCGACGATGCCGATGGATTCCATTCATTCCGCCATTGAGTCAACAGGGCGGCTAAACGGCGTCGGCGAAGCACGAAGAGAAGGACGGTGTGCGCAGCTGACGACCTCTTTAGCCGCATTTATAGTGAACCGCGGGCCTGGGGCCAAGGGTTCGCGCGCCCGCAATCGAGTCAGCAAATCGGCGCGTGAAAGGGTGTGAAACCGGGTGCAACGTGTATCGGGATGCCTTGGCGCGGCCCCTTATGCATCGGAAGGCCGCGGCAACATCAGGCGCAAAGTATAGCGGAAAATTCCGCGCGGCAGCGGCACGGGCGATGCCGCGCGAAGGGGGCGAGTCCTCGCGGACTACTGAAGAATCAGCAGCAGTTGCTCGTCCGCGTGTTCGGCGGGCGGCCGCGCGAAACCGCTGCGCACATAGCGATGCCAGCGGCCGATCACATAGCTCACTACCAGGCTCGCGCGAATGGCGGGATCGTAGTCGGCAGGCAACGCAGCGGATTGCGGTGCGGTCTGCGGGCCGGCGTTGCCTGTGACGTCGTTATTCGCACGGGCAAGCGCTTCGGTCCGCGCGAGCCGCAAGCACTGCTTCAGCGATGCCTCGACCCGTTCGAGCATCTGGTTCACGCGCTCGGTGAGTCGCTCGTGCTCGCCGATCAGCGCCTCGCAGGTCAGCACGCGCGTCATGCCGGGATTTTTCGCGGGAAAGTTGAGCAGCATCAGCGCGATCGCGCGCGCCTGCAGCACGCCGTTGTTTTCGTGATTGGTGATCTGGTTGATGAGGCCGAACAGCGTCTGCTCGATGAACTCGATCAGCCCTTCGAACATCTGCGCCTTGCTGGCGAAATGGCGATATAGCGCGGCTTCCGACACACCGAGCCGGGCGGCGAGCGCGGCCGTGGTGACCTTCTCGCGCTTCGGCGCCTCGAGCATGCTGGCAAGCGTCTGCAGGATGTGCACGCGACGCTCGCCCGGCTTCGGACGCGGCGAGCGTGTGGCGGCCGGCGCCGCGGGGGAGGCTGCGGCTGAGGTTTCGTCAGGCTTGTCGATCGGCTGCATGGCTGTGGTCCCCCGGCTGATGTCGTTGGCGGCTTTCGTCCCTACTGTCCCGGCTTGCGTCCCTTCCATCGAACCGAGCGCGTGCCCAGTCGTAGCGATTTTAGCGAACGAATGCTGCGGTCGACATAATGCGGCCGGCCGGTGCCCGGCAGGCGCGTCGGTACACCGTCCGCGTGCGGCTTGCGCGGCAGGTGCCCGGTGATCCACACGGTGCGGATGCCGAGCCGTCGATAGTTTTTCAGGTGCGAACGGGTGTCCTCGACGAGGATCGCGTCTTTCAGCGACACGTGCGCGTCGCGCATCGCGCGGCGCAGCATCGCGTGATCGGGCTTCGCGCGCCATTGGCGGCGATCGCGCATGTGCTCGATCGCGATCACGCGCTCGAATAGCCGCTCGATGCGCAACTCGGCGAGCACCGCGCGCGCGTAGGTTTCGGGCGCGTTGGTCAGCACGATCTTGCGGCCCGGCAGCGCCGCGATCAGACGCGCGACGCCGCGCTCGTGACGGATCATCGAGCAGAGGTCGGGGAACGTGTGCACGACCTTCAGGAAGTCGTGCGCATCGAGCGGATGGTGGCGCGTGAGACCGAGCAGTGCTGCGCCGTAGCGCAGCGTGTAGCCGGTGCGCAGACGGTTGGCTTCGTCGATGTCGACTTGCAGCGCGTCGATGATGTACTGGGTCATGCCGCGATTGATCGCGGGGAAAATGGCATGTGACGCGCGGTGCAGCGTGTTGTCGAGATCGAACAGCCAGACGGGCTTGCCGCCTGCGAGGTCAGGACGGTGGCGCCGCGAAGTGTGGGTGCACATGGTGAACTTCTTCAGCCGCTGACGGGCGTTTCATGCTGCGGATGCGCAGAGATTGCCGCATCAACGCTCGGGGGCGCGCATGGACTGCCGGCCGCGAGGTGGGGCACAGGCGTCGCGCCGCTCGGACGCAACCCCTGTGCCGGGGATGCCGCAACGATCAATGCGAGCGAATCATTGTGCCGAACGGCTGTTCGGTCAGAATTTCGAGCAGCACCGAGTGCTCGATGCGGCCGTCGATGATGTGCACCGAGCGCACGCCGCTCTTCGCCGCATCGAGCGCGGACGAGATCTTCGGCAGCATGCCGCCGGAGATCGTGCCGTCTTCGAACAGACCGTCGATTTCGCGCGCCGACAGGTCGGTCAGCAGATTGCCTTCCTTGTCCATCACGCCGGGGATGTTGGTCATCATGACGAGCTTTTCGGCGTTCAGCACGACCGCCAGCTTGCCCGCGACGAGATCCGCGTTGATGTTGTACGACAGGCCGTCTTCGCCGAAGCCGATCGGCGAGATGACCGGAATGAACGCGTCGTCCTGCAACGCCTTCACGACCGCCGGGTTGATCGACTCGACTTCGCCGACCTGGCCGATGTCGACGTACTGGCCCGGAGTTTCGCGATCCGGCATCAGCATCTTGCGCGCGTGGATCAGGCCGCCATCCTTGCCGGTCAGGCCGACCGCGTGGCCGCCGAAGTGGTTGATCAGCATCACGATGTCCTGCTGCACCTCGCCCCCGAGCACCCATTCGACGACTTCCATCGTCTCTTCGTCGGTGACGCGCATGCCCTGGATGAACGTGCCCTGTTTGCCGATTTTCTTAAGCGCCTGGTCGATTTGCGGACCGCCGCCGTGCACGATGACCGGGTTGATGCCGACCAGCTTCAGCAGAATCACGTCGCGCGCGAAGCCCTGCTTCAGACGCTCTTCGGTCATGGCGTTGCCGCCGTATTTGATGACCACGGTCTTACCGTGATACTGACGGATGTAAGGCAGCGCCTCGGCCAGAATTTCGGCTTTCAGGGTGGGCGCAATCTGCGAGAGGTCGGGAAGCTCGGACATGGCGGCAGGCTCGGGCACGGAACAGTTGAAACAGCGCGAATTGTACAGGACTGGCGCGCTGCAACAGGGTTTTCGGCCGCGGCGCGAGCGACGGGCGGTGCAGGCTTGGCGTACCGCACCATGACGCGCCGCGGGGGTGGCGAACAGCAAGCGTAACGCACTTGCGTGACGGCTGTGCATTGGCCGAACGGACGACTGCACCTGAGCGTGTCAGTCATGGCATCATGGCTTGATCAATGTCCCCGGCCCTGAGCGCCGATCTGCGATGAAATCGTCTTCCCCCCGCTCCGAACGCAGCGCACGCTGTCCGCGCTGCGGCAATGCTTTCGACTGCGGCATGCAGACTGAGCCGTCCAACTGCTGGTGCCGCGCGCTGCCGCCGCTACCGGTCGAGCGGTTAAAGCCAGGCGGCCGATGTCTATGCCCGGAGTGTCTGGCCGCGGAGATTGCACAGGCGACACACGAGGCGAGTGAGCATGAGCGGCCGTGATGGTCGGATTTGCCCCGGGGCCGATCAGAAACCGCCGACGCGCGGCGATGCTGCGCCACCCGCGCCCGCAGATCGCGCACAATCGCTTCCAGCGCCGGCTCCCATTCGCCGAACCGCGGCTGCCGATCCGCGGCGATCGCGTCGGCGTGCCGGCTGGCCATCCGCAGCGTGTAGCCGGCGCGGAATTGTGCGACGGCGTTTCCCGGGTCGAGTGGGGCAATAATGGCGGGCGTCGTCGAGCGGGTGCAGTTTGGCCGCGGCGGCGAAGCAACGGGCTTCATCTGCCGCAGCGCCACTGGCTCGGGCAGCGGCGGCGTAACGGGTAGACTAGGGTCATGCACCGTATAACCAACACCGGCCGCGTCAATCTCGGTCATCTGTTCTGGCTGCGCAGCCTCGCGATCATCGGTCAGCTGCTGACGATCGCGTTCGTGCAGATCTTCATCGGCGCCAATTTGCCGTTGCCGGCGATGCTGCTCGTGATCGGGCTCGAAGTGCTGTTCAACGCGCTCACGTGGTGGCGCGTGTCGCAGCAGCGTCCCGAGTCCAACCTCGAGCTGTTCGGGCAGATCTGGGTCGATCTCGGGGCGTTGTCGGCGCTGCTGTTCCTGTCCGGCGGCACCACCAACCCGTTCGTGTCGCTGTACCTGCCATCGCTTGCGATCGCGGCGGCCGTGCTGCCGTGGTATCTGATGGCCTGGCTCGCGGCGTTCGCGGTCGCCTGCTACGCGATGCTCAGTTTCGATTCCGTGCCGCTCAATCTCGAGAATCCCGCCAACCTGTTCGACTACTACCGCTCGGGCATGTGGGTCAACTTCATGGTCAGCGTGGGGCTGATTGCGTGGTTCGTCGCGCGCATGTCCCGAGCGCTGCGGCTACGTGACGCAGCGCTTGGAGAAGCGCAGCAGCGCTTGCTCCACGACGAACGGGCGGTCGCGCTCGGCGTGCAGGCGGCCACCGTGGCCCACGAAATCGGCACCCCTCTGTCTACAATCGCGATGTTGTCCGAAGAATTGCGCGACGCGGCGCGGACCGACGCGGGACTCGCCCCCTACCGCGCCGATCTCGAGCTGCTCGAGCAGCAGATGATGTTGTGCACGTCGGCGCTCGCGCGGTTGCGCAGCCGCGCAACGACCACGACGAACCGCCAGCCGGTCGACGAATGGCTCGAATCATTTGCCGGGCAATGGCGCCTGCGCCATCCTCACGTGAAGTTCGAGCGGCTTGGCACACCGCCCGCCGATGTCAGTCTCAACGACACGGTGGCCGTCAGCCAGATACTGACGATCCTGCTCGACAACGCCGCGCGCGCGAGCCGCGATCACGTGACGCTGTCCTGCGTGCTCGCGCCACGCGGCGACCAGATCGTGTTCGAAGTGTGCGACCACGGTCCGGGCATTCCGGCCGCGCTGCGCGGCTCGCTCGGCGCGATGCCGGTGGAGAGCACGCAGGGCGGTCACGGCGTCGGCCTGTATCTGGCGTTTTCGGCGGCGGCGCGTCTGAAGGGATCGATCGAGCTGACCGACGCCAACGGCGGACGGCCGCGCGGCACGCGTGCGGTGCTGCGACTACCGCTCGCCGCGCGCAAGATTTCCGGAGCGAGCCCACATGGCGCCGCGCCATCCAACACGGAGAAACAGGCATGAGCGAGAAGAATTTTCTGGTGATCGACGACGACGAAGTGTTCTCCGGCATCCTTGCGCGCGGCTTGACGCGGCGCGGCTACACGGTGACCGAAGCACACAACGCGGACGAGGCGATCCGGCTCGCGAATCAGCAGAAGTTCAGCGAGATCACCGTGGACCTGCATCTCGGCAACGACTCCGGCCTGACGCTCGTCGCGCCGTTACGCGATCTGCAGCCCGATGCGCGCATGCTCGTGCTGACCGGCTACGCGAGCATCGCCACCGCGGTGCAGGCGGTCAAGGACGGCGCCGACAACTATCTCGCAAAGCCCGCCAACGTCGAGACGATCCTGTCGGCGCTGCAAAGCGAGGCGAGCGCGTTGCAGGCCGAGGAGGCGATCGAGCATCCGCAGCCGCTGTCGGTGGCGCGGCTCGAATGGGAGCATATCCAGCGTGTGCTCGCAGAACACAACGGCAATATCTCGGCGACCGCGCGCGCGTTGAACATGCATCGGCGCACGTTGCAGCGCAAGTTGGCGAAGCGGCCGGTGAAGCAGTAGGCGGCGATCTTCTGGCGCGGCGTTGGCTGTTCGAGGCGCCGCCGCGGGAAGGGCGGCACAAAACAAAACGGGCTGCCTATGCGAAGGCAGCCCGTTTTTCATGCATCAGCGCTTCGCGCTGTCACCGCGCATGTCAAAGCACGTAGCGCGACAGATCCTCGTCTTCGGCGATTTCGTTCAACGCGCTATCGACATACGCCGCGTCGATCTGCACTGCATGGCCCGAATGATTGCCGGCCGAGAACGACACTTCTTCGAGCAGTTTTTCAATCACCGTATAAAGACGCCGCGCGCCGATGTTCTCGGTCTTCTCGTTGACCGAGTATGCGATCTCGGCGAGACGGCGGATGCCGTCGTCGGCGAATTCGAGGTGCACGTCTTCGGTCGCGAGCAGGGCCTGGTATTGCTTGACGAGGCTCGCGTCCGTCGACACGAGGATCGATTCGAAGTCGTTGACCGACAGCGAATCGAGCTCGACGCGAATCGGGAAGCGTCCCTGCAGCTCGGGAATCAGATCGCTCGGCTTCGCGAGATGAAACGCGCCGCTGGCGATGAACAGGATGTGATCGGTCTTCACCATGCCGTACTTGGTGTTGATCGTCGTGCCTTCGACGAGCGGCAGCAGATCCCGCTGGACACCCTGACGGGACACTTCACCGCCGCCCGCTTCGTTGCGCGACGCGATCTTGTCGATTTCGTCGAGGAACACGATGCCGTTCTGCTCGACGTTCTGCACCGCCTTGCTCTTCACCTCTTCGTCGTTCAGCATCTTGCCGGCTTCTTCGTCGGTGAGCACCTTCAGCGCTTCCTTGACCTTCATCTTGCGGCGCATCTTCTTGCCGCCGCCGATGTTGGCGAACATCGAGCGGATCTGCTCGGTCATGTCTTCCATGCCCGGCGGCCCCATGATGTCCATGCCGACCTGCGGCTGCTCGACGTCGAGCTCGATTTCCTTGTCGTCGAGCTGGCCTTCGCGCAGGCGCTTGCGGAACGTTTGACGCGTCGTGCTGCCTTCATCGGCGGTATCGGTCGAGCTCGAGCTCGAACCGAAGCCGACCGGCCGTGCGGTTGGCAGCAGGATGTCGAGGATGCGGTCTTCGGCCAGATCGCCGGCCTTGGTCCGCACTTTGCGCATTTCGGTTTCGCGGGTCTGCTTGACCGAAATTTCGATCAGGTCGCGCACGATACTGTCGACGTCGCGGCCCACGTAGCCGACTTCGGTGAATTTGGTCGCTTCGATCTTGATGAACGGCGCGTCCGCGAGCTTCGCGAGACGCCGCGCGATTTCGGTCTTGCCGACGCCGGTCGGTCCGATCATCAGGATGTTCTTCGGCGTGATTTCCTGGCGCAGCGGTTCGTCGACCTGCTGACGGCGCCAGCGGTTGCGCAGCGCGACCGCCACGGCCTTCTTCGCGCGGCCTTGGCCGATGATGTGTTTGTCGAGTTCGGAGACGATCTCGGCGGGGGTCATGGTGCTCATCGATGGGTCCTTACTCGATCGTCTCAATGACGCGGTTATGGTTCGTGTAAATGCACATGTCGCCGGCGATTTCCAGCGACTTCTCCACGATGTCGCGCGGCGACAGCTCGGTGTTGTCGGCAAGCGCCTTCGCGGCCGCCTGCGCGTACGCACCGCCCGAGCCGATCGCACAGATGCCGCCTTCGGGATCGAGCACGTCGCCGTTGCCGGTGATGACGAGCGTGGTGGTCGCGTCCGCGGCGATCAGCATCGCCTCGAGACGACGCAGCATGCGGTCGGTGCGCCAGTCTTTCGCGAGCTCCACGGCCGCGCGCGTCAGATTGCCCTGATGTTTTTCCAGCTTCGCCTCGAAGCGGTCGAGCAGCGAGAAGGCATCCGCCGTGCCGCCGGCGAAGCCGACCAGCACCTTGCCGTTGTAGATGCGCCGGACCTTCTTCGCGCCGCCTTTCATGACGATGTTGCCGAGCGTGACCTGGCCGTCGCCGCCGAGCGCCACCTTGTTGCCGCGGCGCACGGAAACGATCGTCGTGCCGTGAAATTGCTCCATATGCGTTCCTCTTTGCAAAACGGGCAGAACGCGGCAGCGCTGTGCGCTACCGCATGAATCCAGTCAGCGGACGGCGCGCCGGCTGGCGCGCTCGTGAGCGCATGTCCGATCTATTTTAGGGCGCGCGCGGTCATATCAAGATCCGCCGGAAGGCATAGGACGAAAAACTGAAAATCCGCTCAGGGAGCCTGAGAAACGAGGCGGGAAGGGACGGCGGGGCGGGACGGATGGCGGAGCATGCGCGGATGTCGCGCAAAAAGAAAAGGCGCACGGTTCACCGTGCGCCTCTCGACGAAGCAGCGTTTTCAGGGCGCTAAGCCGAAGCCGCGCCGCAGATAATCAGTCGCCGAACAGCTTCTGGCGCAGTTCGCGGCGCTCCTGGGCTTCGAGCGACAGCGTAGCCGTGGGCCGCGCGAGCAGACGCGGAATGCCGATCGGCTCGCCGGTTTCCTCGCACCAGCCATAGTCGCCCGCCTCGATTCGCGCGATCGATTGCTGCACCTTCTTCAGCAGCTTGCGTTCGCGGTCGCGCGTGCGCAGTTCGAGCGCATGCTCTTCCTCGATCGTGGCGCGATCGGCCGGGTCCGGCACGATGACCGTTTCGCGCAGGTTCTCGGTCGTCTGGCCGGCATTGCGGAGAATGTCCGCCTGCAACTGTTCGAGCCTGTTCTTGAAGAAGGCGAGCTGATCCGCATTCATGTAATCCTTGTCGCTCATCTTCAGGATTTCGGCTTCGGTCAAGAGTCGTTTCGTCGTCATCTGGCTTACTTCTTCAATGTGAGGCAAAACTCATAGGGCCCGCACTTTCGTATTGCCCGCAAACGCGTCGCGCGGACGCGCAGCGCAGGGTGGCCACGAACGTTGGACTGTCGTGACGCCGAAGCGCCTGGCGCCCACACACCGGGCGTTGCTAGCTACGCCGCTGCGGGGCCGAACTCCTCTGGAAACCGATTCACACATGCTCCTGAGGCATCGCTCGCCGACGAGCGCGTGCCCTTTCAGGCCATGCCCGCCGGCGTTTTCGGCGTGTCTCCGGACAAGATTTTCCGGCGCCGTTTCAGGCCCGTCGCGGGATACGCGCGACCGGGCAATTCGTTGTCATTCTCCAGTGGGCACGTATTGTAACTGAATCACAATACGGCACCGCAACTGCTGAAAGCCGGCCTGCGGCGCTGCGATATCCCGAAAATATAACGCGCAGAAAGCCAAAAAGCGATGGTCGTGCGCGCTTTAATACAGCAGGGTTTTCACGCGTTTTTCATATGGCCTGGATTCGAAAGGCCTCGGCGCCGCGGCGTCGCAGTTTCAGCAGAGGATTCACGCCCGCGCAGTCGGCGGCGGCCGTCTCACCGCACTAGAAGTAGCACGGCGCATGCCGCGCTGCGCGCGGCGTGTCGTGGGCTTGCTCCGAGGCTTGCTTGCGCGACGGCGCTGCGCCCGCTCAGGCGAGGCAGGCGTCGAGACCGTCGGTGATCAGATCGCGCGGCAGTTCGATGCCGATGAACACCATCTTGTTGGTCTTCTTCTCGGCCGGTTGCCATTTCGCGGCGAGGTCGCTGCCCATCATTTGATGCACGCCCTGGAACACGACCTTGCGATCGACGCCCTTCATGTACAGCACGCCCTTGTAGCGCAGCAGGTGCTCGCCATAGATCTGCAGGATGCCGCCGAGGAAGTCTTCGAGCTTGTTCGGATCGAACGGACGATCGCTGCGGTACACGAACGACTTGATCTTGTCGTCGTGATGCGCATGGTGGTGATGTCCGTGATCATGGCCTTCGTGATCGCAATGGCCATGGTCGTGATCGCAATTGGCGTGATCGTGATCGTGGTCATGGTCGCCTTGCGTGTGGCCGTGCTCGTCGTGCGCGTGCGCGTGGCTATGCGCGTGTTCGTCTTCACTCAGGAAGTCCGGATCGATTTCGAGCTTCGAGTTCAGGTTGAAGCCGCGCAGATCGAAAATTTCCTTGATGTCCGCCTCGCCGAAATTGACGACCTTGATCGCCGCCTTCGGGTTCATGTGCAGCAGACGGTGGCGCAGATCGCCCACGTGCCGCTCGTCGACCAGATCGGCCTTCGTGATGAACAGCCGGTCCGCGAAACCGACCTGGCGCTGCACCACTTCGTGCTCGTCGAGCTGATGGTTCGCATGCTTCGCGTCGACCAGCGTGATGATCGCGTCGAGCAGGAATTCGCTCGCGATCTGGTCGTCCATGAAGAAGGTTTGCGCGACCGGGCCCGGATTCGCGAGGCCGGTGGTTTCGATCACGACGCGGTCGAAGTCCACTTCGCCCGCCTGCTTCTTCGCGGCCAGATCGTTGAGCACGCGCGACAGGTCGCCGCGAATCGTGCAGCAGATGCAGCCGTTGCTCATCTGGATGATCTGCTCGCTCGTGTCCTGCACGAGGATCTCGTTGTCGATGTTCTCTTCGCCGAACTCGTTCTCGATGACGGCGATCTTCATGCCGTGCTTTTCGTTCAGGATGCGCTTGAGCAGGGTGGTCTTGCCGCTGCCGAGAAAGCCGGTCAGGATGGTGACTGGAATCATGTGGGTCGCCTGTAAGTCGTGAAACGGTGCGTGATCGGACGCTAGCGCGCAAGGCTAGCCAGATGCGTTAGGCGGGCCGCCGCAGCCAGATGGCGCGAGCCCCGTCCAGCCGGTCATTGAAACATATTTGCCAGGCGGGCGCAGGGGCGGCCGCGCTGCGGCCGGCTGATGGCCGCCTGCGCGGAGGCGGGCCGCTGCCGCTGCCGCCGCCGCCACGCGCAATCACCGGGAAAATAAGGGCGATCAGGCGATTTGCAACAGCAGCCCCTTCAGATACTCGCCTTCGGGGAACGCAGTGAGCAGCGGATGATCGACGCCCGCGCCAAGGCGCTTCAGGATGCGTGCGTCGACGCGTGCGTCGGCGGCCGCGCCCGACACGATCTTCTGGAACAGCTCGGGATCGATCGCGCCCGAGCACGAGTACGTGAACAGCAAACCGCCCGGGCGCAGCAGCTTCAGGCCCGTCAGATTGATGTCCTTGTACGCGCGCGAGGCGCGGTCCACGTGCTCGCGCGATGGCGCGAATTTCGGCGGATCGAGCACGATCAGATCGAAGCGTTCGCCTTCGTCGTAGAGGCGCCGCAATGTCTTGAACGCGTCGGCGTCGAGCCAGGTCGCGCGGTCGGCGTCGAAGCCGTTGGCCGCGACGTTCTGCTGCGCGAGCGCGAGCGCTTCACCCGACGAATCGACCGACACCACGCGCTTTGCGCCACCCCTGAGCGCCGCGAGCGAAAAGCCGCCGGTGTAGCAGAAGCAGTTCAGCACGTCGCGATCTTTCGCGAACTGCTGCACGAGCAGGCGGTTATCGCGCTGGTCGACATAGAAGCCGGTCTTGTGGCCGTTGCGCACGTCGACGTGATAGCGCACGCCGTTTTCGCTCGCGATCAGCTTCTCGGAAGGCGGCTCGCCCGCGAGCACGCCGGTGATCTGCTCGAGCCCTTCCTTCTGACGGATCGACACGTCCGAGCGCTCGTAGACGTTCGGGCAGCCGGTCGCGCCGACCAGCGCCGCGACGATCGCGTCCTTCCACGCTTCGACGCCGGCCGCCATGAACTGACAGACGATCTGGCTGCGCTGATCCGCGTCCTCGGCGACGTAGTAATCGACGATCAGGCCCGGCAGACCGTCCGCCTCGCCGAAGATCAGCCGCACGGCGCCGGTGTCGCGCACCATCGCCTGACGATGCGCGAACGCGCGCTGCACGCGGCGCTTGAAGAACGCGTGATCGATCGGCTCGGCTTCGTCGAAGCTCCAGACGCGCGCGCGGATCTGCGAGTGCGGGCTGTAGGCGGCGCGGGCGAGAAAGCGGCCATCGCGCGCGCGCACGAGCACGGTCGCGCCGGGCGCGGGGCGGCCGTCGACGTGCTCGATCGCATTGGCATAAACCCACGGATGGCGGCGCAGCAGCGATTTTTCTTTCGACGGTTTGAGCGTAACGGTATTCATCAGGTGTAGGTAAAGTGCAAGCGAAAGCGGCGCGTCGTGGCGCGCGGCGTCAGTCGCGTGATCAGTTGCGTTTCTTTGCGCGAGGATGCGCGCTGTCGTAGACGTGGGCGAGGTGCTGGAAATCGAGGCCCGTATAAACCTGCGTCGCGGTGATGCTCGCGTGGCCTAGCAGCTCCTGCACGGCGCGCAGGTCGCCGCTCGACTGCAGCACGTGCGTCGCGAACGAATGGCGCAGCACGTGCGGATGCACGTTGGCCGGAATGCCGGCGGCGAGCGCCGCGCGCTTCACGCGCTCCCGCACGACGTTCGGCGACAGCCGGTTGCCGCGCGCCGACAGGAACAGCGGATGCGGATCGTGGCGGACCATCGGTTCGCGCACCGCGAGCCATGCGTTCAGCGCCGCGACCGCCTTGCTGCCCACCGGCACGACGCGACGCCGGTTGCCTTTGCCGAGCACTTCGACTTCGCCGGAATCGAGTTTCAGCCAGCCGGCCGAGCGATAGCCGTCGACGTCGGCGAAACGCACGTCGAGGCCGACCAGTTCGGCGAGGCGCAGGCCCGACGAGTAGAACAGCTCGAGCATCGCGTGATCGCGCAGGCCTTCGGGCGAGTCGGCGGGCGGGCTGTCCATCAGGCGCGCGGTGTCGTCGACGGAAAGCGCCTTCGGCAGCATTTTCGCCTGCTTCGGCGCGCGCACCGCGGCGACCGGATTGGCCGGCAACTCGACGTGGCCCGCGAGCCAGCGATAAAACGCCCGCCATGCCGACAGCCGATGGCCGATCGACCGCGCGGTGAGACCGCCCGCATGCGCGCGCGCGACGGCGCCGCGGATGTCGACGGCGGTGAGGCTTTCGAGCGCTCGGCCTTTGGCGAGCTGCTTCAGTTCCGCGAGCTCATGCGTGTAGCCGCGCAGGGTGTGCGCCGACAGCCGCCGCTCGTGCTCGAGATGCGACAGGTAGGCGGCGATCGGGTCGGCGGCGGTCACGGTACGCGGTGACGTTGCGTGGCGCGGCTCAGCGCGGCAGCAGCCGGCTCAGCGCGGCGCTCGCGAGCGCGCCGATCTGCGTGAGGAAATCGGTGGCCATGCCTTCGTGGAAGCGCCGCGGGTCGGATGAGCCCATCACGAGCAGGCCGAACGTCGGCGCGTCTTCGACACCTTCGGGGTCGCGCAGCGCGAGCAGCGCGATCGATTCGGTGCTCTGCGCCGTCCCGTTCGACGCGACGCCGAGGTCGTCGGTCGCGCTCGTTGTCGCGCTTGCCGCCGGGTTGGTCGTCCCGTGGGACGCGACCGCAGCTTGCGCGAGCCATTGCGCGGCCTCGAAGCCGGTGTTTGCGCCGCAGTACGGCGTGCTCAGGCTGCCCGCGAAAATCCGCACTTCCTCGCTGACGTGGCGCGCGAAGTCCGCTTGCGCATACGGCTCGGCGACGTCCCACACGCGCAGAGCCGCTTGCGGCACGTCGAAGATGTCGCGCAGACCGCCGGCGATCGTGCGCGGCAGCGCGTAGGGATCGCGCTCGGCCATCACACGGATGGTCCAGCGGTTGAATTTCGACGCGATGCTGTCGTTCTCGTGACCGTAGCGCAGCAGTTCGGCAAGACGCCGCTCCAGATGCTTGTTCTTGTCGCGCAGCATCTCCATCTGCCGCTCCTGCAGCGACACCGCGGCTTTGCCGTGCGGGTTCGCGAGCCGGATCGTCGCGAGCGTTTCCGCGTGTTCGACGAAGAATTCGGGATTGGCGAGCAGGTATTCGGCGACTTCGCGATCGTTCATGGTTTCGGCTAGAGGACTACGGGACGGCCGCCTCACGGCGGCGCGTCGGTCAATGAGTTAGACGGAGGGCGCCATGTCGGCCGGGCTGGACGGATTGTGCTGCGTCGAGTCCGACGAGGCGCTCGACGCCTCTTCGGCCAACTCGATCTCCCCTTCGAAGACGGTGGCTGCGGGGCCGGCCATCAGCAGCGGCGCGCCTGGGTGCGCGCTGTCCCAAGTGATGGTCAGATCGCCGCCGTGCGTATGTACGAGCACCGGCGAATCCAGCAGCCCGCGCCGGATGCCGGCCGCGACCGCCGCGCACGCGCCGGTGCCGCACGCGAGCGTTTCGCCCGCGCCGCGTTCGTAGACGCGCAGCCTGATCTCGTTGCGGTTGACGATCTGCATGAAGGCCGCGTTGACCCGCTGCGGGAAGCGCGTGTGCCGCTCGATGGCCGGACCTTCGGCGAGCACCGGGAACACCTCGGCATCGTCGACGACCTGCACGGCGTGCGGATTGCCCATCGACACCACCGACATCCAGCGCGTCGTGCCGTTCACGTCGAGCGGCCAGAGCGTATCCTCGCCTTCGCGGCGGCCTTGCAGACCCTTGGTCGCGAACGGCACGAGTTCGGGATCGAACACGGGCGTGCCCATGTCGACGATCACTTCGCCGTTGTCCTGCATCGTCAGCGTGATCGTGCCTTTCTGGACCTGCACGCGCACGCTGCGTTGGTCGGTGAGACCGCGCTCGCGCACGAACTTGACGAAGCAGCGCGCGCCGTTGCCGCAGTGTTCGACCTCGCCGCCGTCGCAATTGAAGATGCGATATCTGAAATCGACGCCTTCGACGGTCGGCTTTTCGACCAGCAGCAACTGGTCGGCGCCGACGCCGAAATGGCGGTTCGCCAACGCGCGCACCTGCGCCGTGGTTAGATCAACCGGTTGGGTATAGCCGTCGAGTACGACGAAGTCGTTGCCCGCGCCGTGCATTTTGGTGAATTTGAGCTTCACGTTTTCCGTGTATCCGTTGCTGCGTAGGGCTTCGCGCGTGCGGGCGGAGCCGAAAATCCCGGCCTCACCGGTCGTTGGGCGAATCGCCCATTGGAGCCGTGCCCGGCCAATAGCAGATGATACACGTTGGCACATCGGAAACGGTACGGCTGGCAAGGAGCCCAGCCCCACCTTCAATACACCCCCGGCACCCCCGGCGGGCGTGTCTTGAACCGCTTGTGCACCCAGTAATACTGCTCGGGCATCAGCGGAATCTGCTCTTCGAGAAACTCGTTCATGCGTCGCGCATCAGCGTCATCGTCGCCGGTCGGATAGTCGTCCCAAGGTTTGAAGACCTTGAGCCGGTAACCCTTGTAGTTCGGCAGCACCTCGCCGATGAACGGTACGACCTGTGCGTGCCCGACCTTGGCGAGACGGCCGACTGCGGTCAGCGTGCAGGTCGGGACGCCGAAGAACGGCACGAACGTCGAATTGCGCGCGCCGTAGTCCATGTCCGCGCCGAGCATCACCGGTTTGCGTTCGCGCAGCCAGCGCAGCACGACGCGCGCGCTGTCTGCGCGGCTCGCCATGTCCGCGCCGAAACGCGCGCGCGCTGCTTTCGCGGCTTCCTCGAACTCCTGATTCGACATCGGCTGATAGAGCGAGCCGCACTGGCGCTTCAGCGAGTAGTTCAGAAAGATCGAACCGGCCTCGATGCCGACAAAATGAAAGCCGAGAAACAATGTGGGCGGCAGGTTCGGATCCGTCAGGTCGATCGCGCTGTCGAGCTGGATCAGCTTGTCGAGCTTCTTCGCCGGGCCGAACCACTGCACGCTGCGCTCGAGATAGCTGCGGATCGCATGACGGAAGTGCTTTTGCGCGACGTCCTCGCGGCGCTCGTCGCTCCAGTCGGGGAAGCACAGCTTCAGATTCGTATGAACGATGCGCTTGCGACGGCTCGGGATCTGGTAGAGCAGCCAGCCGAGCCCGTCACCGAGACGGGCGACCAATCCGTAAGGCAACAGCGCAAAGAGTTTGAGCAGCCCGATCGCGAGCTTCGCGCCGTAGCGGCTCAGCATGCAGCCTCCAGGCGCGCGGCGCCGCAGGGGGCGAAATTGTGGAAAGCGGAAAAATTGACGTGATACCGCACTCGTTTCGACTCTGTGACATTCAAAGGAAGTCGCTATAATAAGGGCTTCGCCGAGTTAATAGACAACTTGCGGGGCGAAGCCGGCGGGTGCGGTCCATGGGTTTTCATGGGTTATGCGTCCATCGGTCAGGTAATCCGCTAAAGCGTCGCCGCTTCAGACTCCCGAAGTCGGCTACGTGGAACGCAACCGTAACCACTAACAGGAGTCTGCAACGTGGCAAACGACTATCTCTTCACTTCCGAATCCGTTTCCGAAGGCCATCCCGACAAAGTCGCGGACCAGATCTCGGACGCGATCCTCGACGCCATCCTCGCTCAAGACAAGTACTCGCGTGTCGCGGCCGAAACGCTGTGCAACACGGGTCTCGTCGTGCTGGCCGGTGAAATCACCACCACCGCGAACGTCGACTACATCCAGATCGCGCGCAACACGATCAAGCGCATCGGCTACGACAACACCGACTACGGCATCGACTACCGCGGCTGCGCGGTGCTCGTCGCCTACGACAAGCAGTCGCCGGACATCGCCCAGGGCGTGGACCGCGCGCACGACAACAACCTCGATCAAGGCGCGGGCGACCAGGGCCTGATGTTCGGTTACGCGTGCGAGGAAACGCCGGAACTGATGCCGCTGCCGATCCACCTGTCGCACCGCCTCGTCGAGCGTCAGGCGAATCTGCGCCGCGACGGCCGTCTGCCCTGGCTGCGTCCGGATGCCAAGTCGCAGGTCACCGTGCGCTACGTCGACGGCAAGCCGCATTCGATCGACACCGTCGTACTGTCCACCCAGCATTCGCCGGACATCGCGCTCGACACGCTACGCGAAGCGGTGATCGAGGAAGTGATCAAGCCGACGCTGCCGGCCGAACTGATCAAGGGTGACATCAAGTTCCTCGTGAACCCGACCGGTCGTTTCGTGATCGGCGGTCCGCAGGGCGATTGCGGTCTGACGGGCCGCAAGATCATCGTCGATACGTACGGCGGCGCGGCGCCGCACGGCGGCGGCGCATTCTCGGGCAAGGATCCGTCGAAGGTGGACCGCTCGGCAGCGTACGCCGGCCGTTACGTCGCCAAGAACATCGTGGCCGCGGGCCTCGCATCGCGCTGCCTGATTCAGGTGTCGTACGCGATCGGCGTCGCCCAGCCGACCTCGGTGATGGTCAACACGTTCGGCAGCGGCCGCGTGTCGGATGCGACGATCACGGAACTCGTGCGTCAGCATTTCGACCTGCGTCCGAAGGGCATCATCCAGATGCTCGACCTGCTGCGCCCGGTCTACGAGAAGAGCGCGGCGTATGGTCATTTCGGCCGCGAAGAGCCGGAATTCACGTGGGAAGCCACCGACAAGGCGCTCGCACTCGCCGAAGCGGCAGGCACTGAGCCGGTCGCGGCGCTTGCCGAATAAGGGCGAGCCGATCGCCGCTTGAAAGCAAACAAACCCCGCCGACGTGAGCCGGCGGGGTTTTTCTTTGTCCATTGATGGCGTAGCGATGCCGCCGCGCGAAGCACGTCGTCGAGGCGGCGCGCTCGAAGTCTTGCGGTGCTCGAAGTCTTGCGGTGCTCGAAGTCTTGCGGTGCTCGAAGTCGGCCCAGCGGTGAACGGCCAGCCGGTCGGCAGATCAGCGGTCTAGCCACTCAACGCGCAACTGCAACTCCCCGGCCCAGCAATCTCACCGGCTCGCAAACGCAAACGCAAACGCAAACGCGAACCACCCGCCGCTGCTCGTCGACAGGCGACGCGGTCGGCGGCTCGCAGGCGTGCGCACCGCCGGCGCGCGTTTCGCGACCGCGAGGCGCAACGGTGTCGGTTTGCGCAGCAGCGTGCGCAGCGACAGACGGCGCGTGCCGCTCTGCTGGCGTAGCGCCGAGAAGAACGTATGGAACCAGGTGCGAAAGCCGTCGACGGCCTTCGCGTCGCGCCACTGCTCGCCGAGCGCGCGGGTGCGCGCGGCATGATGGCGCAGCGCCCGCATCATATGGCGGCGCGCGGGACGCGCCGCTTTCAGCGCGGCGCGGGTAAGACGGGTGCTCAAAAGAGTATGCATGGCTTCACATTTAGGCAATGAACCGCACGTCGGCGCGTGCACCGGATGTGCACGGACAAACAGCACCATATGTGCCAATGACGGGGTTGCGATGAACGGCCTGAAAGCGGGAAATTCGGTGCGGGTCGTGGCGCGGGAGATTGCGACGCGAAACACGGCGCACAGCGCAGCGAAGGTACAACGCGGAGAAACCGACGGCACGGGCCCTGACGGCCTGCGCACAACAGAAAACTGCGTAAGCGACGATCGACATGCGAGCAGGCTACATGGGAATCGTGACGTTAGAAAGTCGGTTAATACCCTGCGCGAACCAGATTTCTCCGTGGATCGAATCGTCGCGGATGCCAGTCTGCTGTCACCCTTACGGGCGATTTGCGTGCGCGTTTGCCCAGCGAATGTGCGGTGCGGGCGCGCCGCGCGCCTGAAACCGGTGCATTGGCGCGCCGCGAAAAGCGAAGGCGACCGGCGCAAAAGATCAGCAGGACGCAGGAGCCTCTCGCGGTGAACCAACGCATCCCGATCGCGCCCGTTTTACAATCGAACATCAGTCAGTCGACGGTAACGGAACGCCATGTCACTCCATTCGAAGAAAGAGCAGATTCAAACGTTGCGGGAGCAGGGTTTTGTCGTCGTGCCAGGACTCGTGTCGCCCGAGCGTTGCGACGAGCTGAAGCGGATCGCGCAGCGGCAGCTGCAGGAAGCGGCGGCGCCGATCGAATTCGAAGCGGATTTGCAGTATCCGGGCGCGCCGTCATCGAAGGATGCTCCGGGCGGACATACGGTGCGGCGCCTGCTCGACGCGTACGGTCGTCACTCCGCGTTCGCGCAATGGGCGACCGCGTCCGAAATCCGTGGCTGGATGGAGCTGTATTTTGGCGAGGAGCCGCGTCTGTCGCGCGCGCATCACAACTGCATGATGACCAAGCACCCCGCGTACGGCAGCCTGACCGGCTGGCATCGCGACGTGCGCTACTGGTCGTTCGAGCGCGACGATCTGGTGTCGGTGTGGCTCGCGGTCGGCCCGGAAACCGTCGATAACGGCGCGCTGTGGTTCGTGCCGCAATCGCACGGCGCCGCGTTCACATCGGACCGCTTCGACGAAGCGAAGTTTTTCCGCGCGGATCTCGCCGAGAACGAGGCCGCGATCCGCACGGCGGTGTCGCCCGAGCTGAAGACTGGCGACGTGGCGTTCTTTCACTGCAACACGCTGCACTCGGCCGGCAAGAATCTGAGCGACCAGGTGAAGTTCTCGCTGGTGTTCACCTATCACGGCGCAAGCAATGTGCCCCTGCCCGGCACGCGCTCGGCCGCGAAGCCCGAGATCGCGTTCTAGATTATTTTGGTCGCGGGCCTCGCGCCGACGCTCAGCGCTTGCGCCCCGACATCGCGATTCCCGTCAGCCCGGCGAGTGTCGCCACCACGCCCGCGACGATCAGCACGATCGCCTTGTTGCTCGGCGAGCCGGTAAAGAAGCGCGACACGTCGCTGCTCACCGAATTGAATGCCTGCCCGCCGAAATACAGCAGCACGATACCGCCGACAATCAGCGCGATCGAAATCGCTTTCGTCATCTGCACCTCCCATCAACCTGAACCGGCCAGAGTGTAGGTGAGCCGTGCGTGCTCGTCCATCCCGCATACTGGTTGCGCTGCAAGCGCCGCGTCGATTGGCTAACATAGCGGTCTGGCCGCACCGCGGCGACACCACAACAACAAATCTCCCCAGCAGCACGCCTCCCGCAACGCGCGAATCCTCACGCCCGCCATCCTCGGGCGATCTCATCGACAAGGACACTAGCAATGGCTTACGAAGCAGCTTCAGAACGCTATTCGGACATGCAATACCGCGTCTGCGGCAAGTCGGGTCTCAAACTGCCGGCGCTGTCGCTCGGCCTGTGGCACAACTTCGGCGACACCACGCCGATCTCGACGCAGCGTGACATCCTGCGCACGGCCTTCGACCTCGGCATCACGCACTTCGATCTGGCGAACAACTACGGGCCGCCGTACGGCAGCGCGGAAACCAACTTCGGCCGTCTGTTCAAGGACGATTTCAAACCGTATCGCGACGAGTTGCTGATTTCGTCGAAGGCCGGTTGGGATATGTGGCCCGGTCCGTACGGCCAGGGCGGCGGCTCGCGCAAATATGTGCTCGCGAGTCTCGATCAGAGCCTGAAGCGCATGGGCCTCGATTACGTCGACATCTTCTATTCGCATCGCTTCGACGCGCACACGCCGCTCGAGGAAACCGCGGGCGCGCTCGCGAGCGCGGTGCAGCAGGGCAAGGCGCTGTATATCGGCATCTCGTCGTACTCGTCGGCGAAGACGCGCGAAATGGCGAAGCTGCTCGCCGAATACAAGGTGCCGCTGCTGATCCATCAGCCGTCGTACAACATGCTGAACCGCTGGATCGAACACGACCTGCTCGATACGCTCGATGAAGTCGGCGCGGGCACGATCGCGTTCACGCCGCTCGCGCAGGGATTGTTGACCGGCAAGTACCTGAACGGCGTGCCGGAAGATGCGCGCGTCAACAAGCCGGGCGGCGGTTCGCTCAAAGACGAGCATCTGAGCCCGCGGAACATCGAGCACGTGCGGAAGCTCAACGACATCGCGCAGCGCCGTGGTCAGAGCCTCGCGCAGATGGCGCTCGCGTGGGCGTTGCGCGATCCACGCGTGAGCTCGGTGCTGATCGGCGCGAGCCGCGCGGAGCAGGTGCGCGAGAACGTCGGCGCGCTGAAGAAGCTCGCCTTCTCGGCCGACGAACTCGCTGAAATCGATCGCTATGCGACCGAAGGCGGGATCAATCTGTGGGAAAAGCCGTCGACCGATCAGGCGATCTGATCGCGTGAGGAGCCGTCCGCACAACAGGCGGACGGACGCAAGGGCAAAACGAAGCCGCACGCTCAGCGTGCGGCTTTTCTGCAGGTATTTCGCCGCGCCGCTACACGAGCGCCGGCAGACCCTCGACCAGCGCCACCGCGCACATCACACCGATCAGCGCGCCCAGCACACGCAGCCCGTTGTGTCGCAACTCGGTCTTGCAGGGCAGCGCGCCGACGAATAGCGCGCCCGCCAATGCCATCGGAATGACCAGGATGAAATCGCCGATCGTAAAGTAGGTCATCTTCGTCTCCTCCCATGCGGGATGGTTGGTTGCTATGTCGTTCCGGCAGAGGCCGCGGCTTCGAAATCATGCCGCGCCATTGCACGAATCGAGTATAGGAGACCGATGGAGCGGCGCGACGGCGCAAGCTGGCGCGTCGGCGCTTATTCGTAAGCTGCTGAACCCAGGCGCGGCGCGGCCCGCGGCGATTGGCGCGGCGCAACAAAACGCGGCGGAAAATAGCAAACGTTCGCTTACGCAAGCCTTTCGTTTTGCCGCCGATCCATGCGGGTTGGCTGATTGCGGCCGGCTCGCGGTGCCTGCACCGCGCAACGCGACCGATACGCCGGGCTATTCGCGCCCGCGCAGGCGGCTCGCCGCGATCAAGCCGATCACGAGCAGCGCACCGACTAGCCCGACGACGCCGTTCCAGCCATGACCGGCCCACACATGGCCGCCATACGAACCGACCAGGCTCGAGCCGATGTAGTACGCGAGCAGATACAGCGCAGCGGCCTGGCCTTTCGCGTCTTTCGCCAGACGCCCGACCCAGCCGCTCGCGACCGAATGCCCGGCAAAGAACCCGAACGTCACGCAGGCGATACCGGTCGCGATCGCCGCGAGCGGATGCAGCATCGTCAGCGCGAGGCCGAACACCATCAGCAGCAGGCTCCCGATCAGCACGCGTGCACGGCCGAACGTGTCGGCCATGCGCCCGGACCATGGCGACGCGACCACGCCAACCAGATAGACAATGAAAATCGCGCCGATCTCCGTCTGATTCAACCGATACGGCGGCGCGAGCAGCCGGTAGCCGATGTAGTTGTACAGCGTGACGAAGCTGCCCATCAGCACGAAGCCGAGCAGGAACAGCAGCGGCAGACCCGGTCGCGTGAACTGGCGCAACAGCAGCGTGCGGTGATGCGCGAAGCCGAGCCCGCGGCGCGGCACGAAATGGCGCGACGGTGGCAGCAGCGCGCGGAACGCGAGCATCGACAGCAGGCCGAGCACGCCGATCGTGCCGATCGCGACGCGCCACGAAAACAGATCCGCGACCACGCCGGTGATGACCCGCCCGGCCATGCCGCCGATCGCCGTGCCGCCGACGTACAGGCCCATTGCGAGGCCGAGGCCGTCGGGATGCACTTCCTCGGCGAGATAAGCCATCGCGACCGCCGGCACGCCGCCGAGCGCGAGCCCTTCGAGCGTACGCAGCACGAGCAGCTGGTGCCAGTGCGGCGCGACCGATACGCCAATCGTCAGCACCGACGACACCGTCAGTGACAGCGTCATCAGCTTGTGCCGGCTCCAACCCTCGGAGACGAAACCGGCGACGAAGATCGCGAGCGCCAGCGCAGCAGTGGATAGTGACAACGACAGACTGCTTTCCGCCGGCGTCACGTTGAACGCTTCGGAAAACGACGGCAGCAGCGGCTGCACGCAGTAGAGCAGTGAGAACGTCGCGTAGCCGGCGAACAGCAGCGCGAGGCTGGCACGCCAGTACGCGCGCGAGCCGCGTTCGAGATAAGGGATGTCCGACACGGTGGTGGTGCTTGCGCAAGCAGCTGAAGCTGCGCCGCGGGAGGGAACGGCAGATGCGGTCCGCTGGGATGGCGGCGGCAGGGTCACAACAAAACTCCTTGGGTCACACGGAAACGCGCAAAAGTGTTAAGGATACGCTGAAAACGCGTTTCAAGCCGGCGTCGCGGGCAACGCGGTGTGCCCATGGTGACCCGCAGCGCTCCATCCGCAACATGTCGCGCGCCTGTCTCCCGGCGCTATCCGTGCGCCCCGGCTTCACTGCCCGGCGCCGGCACCCGCGTCGCCCCCACAGTCGCCGTCGACGGATGCGCGAGCGCGTCGTCGCCCGGCACTCGGATGATGATCAGGGTTCAGCGTGATCAGGATGTCCGAGTCGGCACGCGAGAAACAGCGTGACGAACAGTCCCGGTCGCGCGACACGCGCTTCGAGAAACACGCGGTAGCGCTCGCGCAAACGCGAGAAACCGCGCTCGAACGCGTAGTGCATGCGCATCAACGGATTGCGCGTTTGCACCGGTGTGTGATGTAAATCCGCGGGCTTGTGGTGATAGCGCAGCAGATACTTCGCGAGCGTCGGCACGAGCGTACGCGAGAAGAAGTACGACGCGAGCATCGCGAACACCACCGCTTCGGCAAGCGGAATGAACAGATAGTGCGCGACACCGGTGAGCAGAAACATCGGCACGAACACGATACAGATCGACAGCGTCGACACCAGCGTCGGAATCGCGATCTGATGCGCGCCGTCGAGATTCGCCTGTTCTAGCGTCTTGCCCTGTTCGAGCCGATGGCTGATGTTTTCGATCGCGACGGTCGCATCGTCGACGAGAATCCCGACCGCGAGCGCGAGGCCGCCGAGCGTCACGATGTTGATCGTCTGACCGAGAGAGGACAACGCGATGATCGACGTGATCATCGACAACGGAATCGATACCGCGATGATCAGCGTCGCGCGCCAGTTGCCGAGGAACAGCAGAATCATCAGGCCCGTCAGGCACGCGGCGATCAGCGCTTCACGCAATACGCCCTGCACGGATGCACGCACGAACAGCGATTGGTCGGCGACGGGATCGATATTCAGCGACGGCGGCACCAGATTGCGCAGCGTCGGCGTCATCGTCTTGATGCGGTCGACGATATCGAGCGTGGACATTCCGTGTGTTCGATATCGTTGACCGCCACCGACAAGCCGCGCTCGTAGTTCAGCGCGATGCGCCGCTCCATTTCGTCGGCGGGCAGGCCGTTATACGACCAGATGACCGAGAGCACCGGAATATCGATGTTCGGAACGATGTCGGTGGGCGTGCGCAGAATGGTCAACGGTCCGACGATCAGCAACAGCAGCGCCAGCACGACGAACGTATAGGGGCGCCGTAGCGCGAGACGAACGATCCACATGACTAGCGCAGACGAATGAAACGAGCGGCGAGCGCGCCGCGCGGATCGGAAACGCAGGCGCGCACCTCGGCGCGAAGGCAGGTGCGAAGCCGCGCGGCGCCCGCATCTGCCAGATCGTTCTGGCCGTGCACGTTTTTGATGTCTCCCCCCGCAGGGTTTATGATGGTCTGCATTACGACGTCTGACGCCGAGATAATCGGTCGTGCGCAGCGTAATGGGAATAGGGCGAAACGACTGGTGAAAGCCTTCTATTCGCCTTCCCAAAGCCCCGCAAAGCGGGAACAATGACTCGAAGCTCTCACGCGCCATGCGCGCGACAGATTAAGTGCGCACGCAACTTCAAATGCGAAGCGGCGTTTTTATCATCACCTCGACCGGCGTGAAATCATAAAGCCGGCTAAGGGAAGCGGGGAATTATCATGGAAGTCGGTTCCATTGTCCGATCGGTACATATCGCCGTTCCGCAAGGCGCGCGCGGAATCGTCATGCGCATTCTTGGCGACATGGCGATGGTGGCGTGGTACGCCGGCGAGCCCGGCGCCTCGCAGCAACTCAATACCGAACCCTTTTTCCTGGAAGATCTGATCGATACCGGCGACCTGATACGTCCGGCCGGCGCGCAGACGCATTGAACGAGAGGCTGACCGGTTGCTCATTGCCGTTGTGTGACCCGCAGGTGCGGGCTGTAGTGATGCTGTAAGGTGAGATCGGCTCGCCAGCATCGCCGTGGGCCGATGCGCGCGTCGATTCACGGCGCGTCCCAAATCAGCCCGTATTTCTAGCGATGCCACGCACGCATTGTGAGTCGTCGCCCTCGTCTTTACCCGCGGCGCGGCGCACAATGCGGGGCATGAACGACACCATTCCCGACAATTCCTATCCCGAGGCCGGCGCCGATGGTGCCGTGCCATTCGCGCGGCTCACGCCGGAAACCGTGCTCGACGCGATCGACGGCGTGCTCGCAACGACCGGCGTGCGTACCGACGGCCGTCTGCTGCCGCTCAACAGCTATGAAAATCGCGTGTATCAGGTCGGCGTCGAAGACGGTCCGCCCGTGGTCGCGAAGTTCTATCGTCCCGAGCGCTGGAGCGACGCGGGGATTCTCGAAGAGCACGCGTTCGTCGCCGAACTCGTCGCGCGCGAGATCCCAGCCGTGCCCGCGCGCGTGCTCGATGGCCGCACGCTGCACAGCTTCGACGGCTTCCGCTTCTCGGTCTTCGAGCGACGCGGCGGTCGCGCGCCGGATCTCGACCGGCGCGACACGCTGGAATGGCTGGGGCGTTTCATCGGACGCATTCATGCGATCGGGCAGACCGAGGACTACGTAGAACGTCCCACGCTAAACATCGACACGTTCGGCTACGAGCCGCGCGACTTCCTGCTCGCGCACCGTTTCGTGCCCGACGATCTGCGCACCGCGTGGGAAACCGTCGTGAATCTCGCGCTCGAAGGCGTCGCGGGTGCGTTCGAGCGGGCTGGCGAGATTCGCAGGCTGCGTCTGCACGGCGACTGTCATCCGAGCAACGTGCTGTGGACCGACGCGGGCCCGCATTTCGTCGATTTCGACGACAGCCGCATGGGGCCCGCGATTCAGGATCTGTGGCTGCTGCTGCCGGGCGAGCGTGCGGAGGCGTCGCGCGCGCTGGCCGATCTGCTCGCCGGTTACGAGGATTTCTGCGAATTCGATCCGCGCGAGCTGTATCTGATCGAAGCGCTGCGCACGTTGCGGCTGATTCACTATCAGGCATGGCTCGCGCGCCGCTGGAACGATCCGGCGTTTCCGGCCGCGTTTCCGTGGTTCAACACGCAGCGCTACTGGGAAGATCGCATCCTCGAGATGCGCGAGCAGATCGGCGCGATGCAGGAAGGGCCGTTGTGGCCGGTTTGACGTCTTGACGGTCAAGGCGCCTGCGACGCCACATTCGACGACTCCACCAACGTCGATCTGACGATTACCTCCGCGCGCACGTCCCGCCCAATCGCTTCGATCGCGGGACGCATGCGCGTGAAATCGTCGGGCGTGCAGACGTCGCTGTCGAAATGGGTGGCGCCGTCGCGCGTCATCGTGACCACGTTGCTGTGCGGGTCGAACGCGTACTGCGACGTGAAATCGACGAAGCGGTCCTGCGTGCGTTGCGCCTCCGGCATGTCGAGCACGCGGAAATTGGCCGGCAGTTCGATGCGCGCGCGTTCGTGGATCGCGAGGTTGTGGCACACGAACGGCTGCGTGCGCTTGCGTTCGCCGAGCCAGTAGCGCGTGTCGGCTTCGACGCCGCCGCCGAGGCTCGTCAAGGCCGGAATCGAGGCCGTCATGCCGGTCACCACGAGACTCTCGAGCGTGCCTTTCATCGTCAGCGTGAGCGGGCCGTCGGCCGCGCTGAGGTCGCTCGTCGTCAGCGTCGCGGTGCCGCGCAGATTCGCGTTGCGTAACTCGGCCTGAATCGATTCCTCGCGTTGCGCGGGCGTTTGCGTGCGCAGCCGCGCGCGGGCCTGCTCGGCGTACGGCCCGGCATCCTGCAGCCGATACGTGAAGCTCGCCGAGCCATCCGGTTCGATCTTGATCGCGAGATCGGTGCTGCGCGACATCTGCGCGGTGGCCGGCGTTTGCGCGAGCACGCCGTCGCCGATCAGCACGGTAGGACGGTCCATGTCGGACGAAGGCAGAAAACCGAATTCGACGTTCGACGCGGTCGAATCCGCGTACATCTGCAAATCGGGTAGCCACGTGATCGCATGATTGATGACGCCGTAGCCCGGGACGCTCGGCAGCGTGTAGATCGTGCCGCTGCTGATCAACGCCGGCTCGTTGCGCACGCCGAGCGCGTCGAGCAGCGCGCCGTAGAGCGCGACGTGGTCCTTGCAGTCGCCATAGCGGTTCGCGAGAATCGCGCTCGCGCTGTGCGGCACGACGGCGCCACGTCCGACGTAGATCGCGACATAGCGGATATTGCGGCGAACCCAGTCGTACAGCGTTTTGGCTTTGTCGTGTGGGGTGTGATCGTGCGCGCTCAGCTGCTGCGCGAACTGGGTGATCGCGACGTCGTGCGCGCCCGGGTCGGCCGCGGAGCTGCGATAGGAGGCGGCGAACGCGGCATAGCTCGGGAAGGTCGACACCATCAGCCGATCACCGTACGACACGTACGCGACCGAGCCGCGTTCGAGCCGGTCGAAGTGTGCCTTGTCATAGCGGAATTCGTAGCGCGTGCGGCCGTCGCGCGTGACCGGCGTCACTGCGCTGAAGCCGCGCGCGTCCGCATACAGCGGCTTGTCGGCGGGCAGGTCGTAGATCAGGCGGAAGTTGCGGGTCGGCGCGAGATCGGGCGGCGTGAAGTCGCTGAATTCGCCCGGCACTATCGGCTGACGCTGCGTCTTGCGGTACGTCAGATGCACGCGCGCGCCGGGTTCGACCGCGGGGAACACGATCACCTTTTCCTGGATGTCCTGGAACATCGGCGCGTCGAACGAGCGGACTTCCTGGACGTCGCGGATCTGCTCGGGCGCAACGTCGTGACGCTTGCCGTCGGCGGTGACCGTGTAGGCCTCGAGGATCTGCACGTCGGCCATGTTGCGGTTGAACCAGACGTATTGCTGAGCGACCCGCTCGACGCCGGCTTCGTTGTTCACGCGCAGCGTCATCGAATCGAGCTTCGCATACGAGCCGTCAGCGTTGACGGTGAAGGTCTGCGTCTCGCCTTCGTTGGTGTAGGGATCGTCCAGGTTGAGCGGCGCGCTCGCGCTCGCGGCGTGAACGCCGGCCAGCCAGCCGGCGGAGGCAAGGACCACGAGGCAGAGTCGCATGACGGCGGGTATCCGGACGACGACGTTGACGGGATCGCCAGCTAGCGTCGTTTCGCGCCGCGCGGATGTCAAGCGGCTGGCGCGCATTTGGAAGCGATCGAAAGAGGGCTCGCCGGGTATGCACGGCGAGCCTGCCGCCTGTCGACATTGAGCAAAGCACTTAATTGCGCGATGTCGACGGGCTACACGCTGTAAGCGGCGCCACCCGACGCCGCAATCTCCCGCGCGGCCTTCGCGCCTTCGACCTGCAATAGCGTCGGCAGCGACACGCCATTTTTCGCCGCCGTCACCTCCGCCAGAATCGACACCGCGATCTCGGGCGGCGTCCTGCTGCCGATATAAATGCCGACAGGTCCGTGCAAGCGGGCCAGTTCGGCTTCGTTCAGATCGAACTCCTTCAGGCGCTCGCGTCGCGCGTGATTGTTCCTGCGCGAGCCGAGCGCGCCGACATAAAACGCCGGCGTCTTCAATGCTTCCATCAGCGCGAGATCGTCGAGCTTCGGATCGTGCGTGAGCGCGATCACTGCGCAGCGCTCGTCGAGCTTCATGTCGATCACGGTATCGTCCGGCATCGTGCGTACGATCTTCGCGCCCGGCACGTCCCATTCCTCGGTGTATTCCTCGCGCGGATCGCAGACCGTCACCTGATAATCGAGCCCCACCGCGATATGGCACAGGTAGCGAGACAACTGCCCGGCGCCGATCACTAGCATCCGGTAGCGCGGGCCGTGGATCGTCAACAGACGCTCACCGTCGAAATGCACGCCGTCGGTCGCCTGCGCGTCGTCGAGCCGCACCGCGCCCGTCGTCATGTCGAGTTCGCGCGCGACGAGCCGGCCATTTTCGACCGCGTGACACAGATCGGCGATGCCGCTTTGCCGCGTCAACGGTTCGAGCACGAGCTGGATCGTGCCGCCGCACGGCAGGCCGAAGCGATGCGCTTCCTCGGCCGTGATGCCGTACTTCACCGCCTCCGGATGTGTCTGCTCGATGCCCCGTTGCCGCACGCGATCGATCAGATCGTCTTCGATGCAGCCGCCCGACACCGAGCCCACCACGAGGCCGTCGTCGCGCACCGCGAGCATCGCGCCCTCGGGACGCGGCGACGAGCCCCACGTCTTCACGACCGTCACGAGGAGCGCGCGATGTCCGTCCGCCAGCCAGCGGGCGCTGGTTTTCAGAACTTCGAGATCCACGCTGTCCATGATTTCTTCCCTTTCTTTGCTTCGCCGCCGGACTCGCCGTCCGCGGCCTCGTTCGATTCCGTTTGCTCGGAGGCGGATGCGGCTTCGGCTCCGGTATCCACCGGGGCGTCGCCTTCCGCTGTTTCATGAGCGCTATTGTCTCCCGAGAGCTGGGCGCTCAAGCGCTTGAAAAACTCCCCCGCAATCTTGCGCGCCGCACCGTCGACGAGCCGCGAGCCGATCTGCGCGAGCTTGCCGCCGACCTGCGCATTGGCGGTGTAGGAGAGCTTCGTCGCGGCATCGCCGTCGGCTTCGAGCGTGACATGCGTGTTGCCCTTGGCAAAACCCGCGGCGCCGCCCTGGCCTTCGAACACAATGGTGTAGGTGTTCGGCGCGTCGATATCGGTCAATTGCATGCGCCCCTTGAAGCGCGCCTTGACCGGGCCGACCGCCGCGCTCAGCGTGACCAGGTACGCGTTTTCGCCGTCCGGGTCGATGCTTTCGCAGCCGGGGATGCAAGCGCGCAGAATCTCGGTGTCGTTCAACGCGTCCCACGTTTGCTGCTGCGTGACCGGCAGCGTATGAATTTCGCTCAATTCCATGACGTTGCTCCTGCGAATGTCGTCGCGGCGACGGCGTGGCGAGGCGCGCGCGTCAGTTGCGCGAGATCGTGGCCGAATGCTGCGAGACTGTCTAGATTATGAACCGGACGATGCGCGTCGACATACGGCAGGATCGCCTGCACGCCGCGCGCCTTCGGAGTAAAGCCGCTGAACCGCAGCAGCGGATTGAGCCACACGATGCGATGCGCGAAGCGTGCGAGCCGCGCCATTTCGGTATCGAGCACGTCGATCGCTTCGTGATCGAGACCGTCGGTGACGAGCAGCACCGTTGCACGACCTGTGAGCACGCGGCGCGCCCAGCGTCGGTTGAACTCGGCGAGCGCCGCGCCGATGCGCGTGCCGCCCGACCAGTCGACCACCTGATCGCTGAGCGTCGCGATCGCGACGTCCGGATCGCGTTCGCGCAATGCGCGCGTCGCGTTCGTGAGCCGCGTGCCGAACAGAAACACCTGCAGACGTTCGCGCGACTGCAACAACGCGTGGCAAAAGTAGAGCACCGCGCGCGAGTAGTTGCTCATCGAGCCGGAAATGTCGAGCAGCAGCACGAGCGGCGGCTTGCGCTCGACCCTCGCGCGATACTTCCACACGGTCCAGTCGCCACCGGCGCGCACCGCATGCCGCGCGCTCGCGCGCAAGTCCGCATGCGTGCCGTGCGATGCCGCCTTCAGGCGCCGCGTCGATTCGGTTGCGAGCGGCAGCCGCTGGCCGCGAATCAGATGCCGCAGCGTGCGCCATTCGTCGGCGTTCAGCGTGTCGAAATCGCGATGACGCAGCCGCTCTTCTGCGCTGAACGTCAACTGCGCATGCAACTCGTGCTGCTCGGTTTCCTGCGGCGCATTCAGATGCGGCGACGGTGGCATGCGCACCGCGAGCGCATCGGCGAGACGGTTGTTGCGCTTGGGCGGTGGCAGCCCGTCGCGCACTTTCGGCAGCAGCAGCGCGCGCAGCTTGCCTTCCCAATCGGGGTCGCGCCAGAACAGTTCGAACGCGGCATCGAAGAGTTCTCGTTCGTCGGGCGCGGTGACGAGCAGCGCCGCAAGCGCGGCGTGCACGTCGTCGCGGCGGCCGAGGTCGATCCACTGCAACGCGGCGAGTGCGTCGACTGCTTGTGCGGGCGACATCGGCAAGCCGGCACCGCGCAGCACGCGCACGAAATGGACGACGTTGCGCGCGAGCGTGGGCGCAGTGTGCTGGTTCGTGTCGTCGAGCCTGCCCGAGCCGGTTCCGTTCGTCATGCCAACGGCCCTCACCCGGACAGACACTGCGCGACCTGCGCGGCATCCACACGCGCGAGATCGTCCTGATACTTGAGCAGCACGCCGAGCGTGTTCTGCACCGATTGCGGATCGAGCTCCGTGACCGACAGCGCTTCGAGCGCGCGGCACCAGTCGATCGTCTCGGCAATGCCGGGCGCCTTGAACAGATCCATGCCGCGCAGCCGATGCACGAAGTCGACCGCGCGCCGCTGCAACTGCGCCGACGTTTGCGGCGCGCGCGCGGCGACGATCTCCAGTTCGCGATCGCGGTCCGGATAGCCGATCCATTGATACAGACAGCGGCGCTTCAACGCGTCGTGAACTTCGCGCGTGCGGTTCGACGTCATGATGACGAGCGGCGGCTGCGTCGCGCGCACGGTGCCGTATTCGGGAATCGATACCTGGAAGTCGGACAGGAGTTCGAGCAGGAATGCCTCGAACGGTTCGTCGGCGCGGTCGATTTCGTCGATCAGCAGCACGCGCCGCGCGCCGGGATGGTTTTCGTCGGGCATCAACGCCTGCAGAAGCGGACGCTTCAGCAGGAATTCGCCACGATATAGCGTGTCGTTGTCGGGGCGCTCGCCGCTCGCTTCGGCAAGCCGCAGCGCCATGATCTGGCGCGGGTAGTCCCATTCGTAAAGCGCGCTCGCGGTGTCGAGGCCTTCATAGCATTGCAGGCGCAGCAGCGTGGTGCCGAGCATGCCCGCCGCCGCTTTCGCGAGCTCGGTTTTGCCGACACCCGGCTCGCCTTCGACGAACAACGGCCGCTCCATGCGCAGCGCGAGATACAGTGCGGTCGCGAGCTCGCGGCTCGCGAAATAGCGTTGGGCGGCGAGTTGGGCGAGGGTGTCGTCGATCGAAGCCGGCTGCATGTTGGTCCTGAATCTGCGCGACAGGCCATGGCAAAGCGTGGCGCGAGTGAAGAACGCAATGGCCGCGAGCCCGGCGTCGAACTGTCGCGCCGGCTCGCGAAGTGAACGAAGCCGGCTTGCGCGCACCGTGGTGAAGGCGCGGCAAGCCGGGGCGCCTAGCGAGGATCGCTAGGCATTTGCCTTCGTGACCGCGCGCGCGGCGAGCACCGGAATCAGATGCGCGCGATACGCGGCGCTCGCGTGCATGTCGTCGTTCAGCTCGTCGGGCGACACGCTCACTGCACGTGCCGCCTCGGGCGTGAAGTTCGTCGACAGCGCGCTTTCGAGCTCGGCCACGCGAAACACCGATGACGCCGCCCCCGTTACCGCGACGCGCACGCCGCTCGCGGACTTCGCGACGAACACGCCGACCAGCGCGAAATGCGAGGCCGGATTGCGGAATTTCTCGTATGCGGCACGCTCGGGCACCGGAAACTCGACGGCGACGATCAGCTCGTCGGGCGCGAGCGCGGTCTCGTACATGCCGACGAAGAAATCGGCCGAAGCGATGCGCCGCCGGTCCGTGACGATCGTCGCATCGAGGCCCATCGCCGCCGCCGGGTAGCACGCGGCCGGGTCGTTGTTCGCGAGCGAGCCGCCGATCGTGCCGAGCGCGCGTACCTGGCGATCGCCGATATTCGCGGCCAGCTCCGCGAGCGCGGGCAACACGCGCCGCACGTCCGCGTGTTCGGCGACGTCCGCGTGACAGACGGCCGCGCCGATCGTCACCATGCTGGCGTCGACGGTGATCGTCCTGAGCGCGGGAATGCGCGTCACGTCGATCAGTTGCGACGGCTGCGCGAGACGCAGGCGCATCGTCGGCAGAAGGCTCTGGCCGCCGGCGAGGAACTTCGCGTCGCTGTCGGCGGTGAGGGCTGCGGCGGCCGCTTGCGGATCCGTCGCGCGTTGATACTCGAATGAATACATGTCGAATGCTCCGCTCAGGATCGTTGGGTCAGGCTTGCTTCGCCGCTTGAATCGCGGACCAGACGCGATGCGGCGTGGCCGGCATCTGCAGATTGGTCACGCCAAGCGGCGCGAGCGCGTCGATGATCGCGTTGATCACGGCCGGCGGTGAGCCGATCGCGCCCGCTTCGCCGCAGCCTTTGACGCCGAGCGGATTGTGCGTGCACGGCGTGCCCTTCGACGTTTCGACCGTGAAGTCGGGCAGGTCGGACGCATGCGGCATCGCGTAGTCCATGTAAGAGCCGGACAGCAACTGGCCGCTGTCGTTGTCGTACACGCAGCGCTCGAGCATCGCCTGACCGATGCCTTGCCCGAGCCCGCCATGCACCTGACCTTCGACGATCATCGGATTGATCACGTTGCCAAAATCGTCGACCGCGGTGAACTGCTGGATGCGGGAGACGCCGGTGTCCGGATCGACTTCGATCTCGCAGATATACGCACCCGACGGATACGTGAAGTTGGTCGGATCGTAGAACGCGCTTTCTTCGAGCCCCGGTTCGAGCACGTCGAGCGGATAGTTGTGCGGCACGTACGCGGCGAGCGAGATCTCCGCGAACGCCTTGGTGCGGTCGGTGCCCGCGACGCGGAACACACCGTTCCTGAACTCGATGTCCTCAGCCGACGCTTCGAGCAGATGCGCGGCGATCTTCTTCGCCTTTGCTTCGATCTTGTCTAGCGCCTTCGAGATGGCCGAGCCGCCGACCGCGATCGAACGCGAACCATACGTGCCCATGCCGAACGCGATGCGGCCGGTGTCGCCGTGCACGATCTCGACGCTTTCGAGCGGAATGCCGAGGCGATCCGCGACCACCTGCGCGAAGGTCGTCTCATGGCCCTGGCCGTGGCTATGCGAGCCCGTGAACACGGTCACCGAACCGGTCGGGTGCACGCGAATCTGGCCGACTTCGAACAGGCCCGCGCGCGCGCCGAGCGCGCCCGCGATGTTCGACGGCGCGAGACCGCATGCCTCGATGTAGCACGAGTAGCCGAGGCCGCGGCGCTTGCCGTTCTTTTCGGATTCCTGCCGGCGTGCGGCGAAGCCCTCGACGTCCGCGAGTGTGAGCGCGCGCGACAGGATCGCGTTGTAGTCGCCGGTGTCGTAGGTGAGGCCGACCGGCGTCGCGTACGGGAATTGCGTGATGAAATTGCGGCGGCGGATTTCCGCGGGGTCGAGTTTCATCTCGCGCGCCGCGGCTTCCACCAGGCGCTCGACGACGAACGTCGCTTCCGGCCGGCCCGCGCCGCGATACGCATCGACCGGAACGGTGTTGGTGAAGACGGCCTTCACTTCGGCGTAGATCGCGGGCGTTGCGTATTGCCCGGCGAGCAGCGTCGCGTACAGGATCGTCGGCACGCTCGACGCGAACGTCGACAGATACGCGCCCATGTTGGCGATCGTATGCACGCGCATGGCGAGGAACTTGCCGTCGGCGTCCAGCGCAAGCTCGGCTTTGGTCACGTGATCGCGGCCGTGCGCATCGGAAAGGAACGCCTCGGAGCGCTCGGCGGTCCATTTGACCGGCCGGCCGATCTTCTTCGACGCCCAGGTGAGCGCGACGTCTTCGGCGTACAGGAAGATCTTCGAGCCGAAGCCGCCGCCGACGTCCGGCGCGATCACGCGCAGCTTCGATTCCGGCAGCGACAGCACGAACGCGGCCATCAGCAGCCGCTCGACGTGCGGGTTCTGATTCGCGACGTACAGCGTGTAGCTCTCGTCCTGCGCCGAATAGTTCGCGTTGACCGCGCGCGGTTCGATCGCGTTCGGCACGAGGCGGTTGTTGACGATGTCGAGCGTGGTCACGTGTGCGGCTTTCGCGAATGCGGCGTCGGTCGCGGCCTTGTCGCCGTGGCCCCAGTTGTAGCAGACGTTGTCGGGCACTTCGTCGTGCACGGCCGCTTGACCAGGGTCGGCCGCATGCGCGGTATCGACGACGGCCGGCAGTTCTTCGTAATCGACTTCGATCAGTTCGGCCGCATCTTTCGCCGCCTTGATCGATTCAGCGATCACGAGCGCGACCTGATCGCCCACGTGCCGTGCTTTCGTATGCGCGATCACCGGATGCGGCGGCTCGTTCATCGGCTTGCCGTCGGTGCTATGGATCAGCCAGCCGCACGGCAGTCCGCCGACGTTGTCGGCGGCGAGATCCGCGCCGGTGAAGATCGCGATCACGCCCGGCGACTGTTTGGCCGCGCTCGTGTCGATGCTTCTGATCTTCGCGTGCGCGTGCGGTGAGCGCAGGAACACCGCGTAGGTTTGCTGCGGCAGCACGATGTCGTCGGTGTACTGGCCTTTGCCGGTCAGGAAGCGATAGTCTTCCTTGCGTTCGACGGCGGCGCCAATCAGGCTCTGTGTATCGGGTGCGTTCATCGTCGGCTCCTCAAGCGGCGGTGGCGCCGGCGGCATTCGCGCCGGCAGATGCGCTCGATGCGGCGGACTTCATACCCGCGGCGCCCTCGAGCACGGCCTTGACGATGTTGTGATAGCCCGTACAGCGGCACAGGTTGCCGTCGAGCTGCTCGCGCACCTCGTCGCCGGTCAGATCGGGTTGACGCTGCACCAGCGACACCGCGTTCATCACCATGCCCGGCGTGCAGAAGCCGCATTGCAGACCGTGGCAGTGTTTGAACGCGGCCTGCATCGGATGCAGCGCGCCGTTGTGCGCGAGTCCTTCGATGGTCGTGACCTCGGCGCCATCGGCTTGCACGGCGAGGATGTTGCAGGACTTGATCGCGCGGCCGTTCAGATGCACGGTGCAGGCGCCGCATTGCGCCGTATCGCAGCCGACATGGGTGCCGGTCAGACGGAGTTGATCGCGCAGGAACTGGACAAGCAGGGTGCCAGGGTCGACTGAGGCGCTCACGGGCGCGCCATTGACCGTCAGACTGATGCTGATCGCCATGAAGCTGTCTCCTTTGTCGACCGCAGTTAGCGCTTCAGCGCTTACTGCGGTCCCATGCGTTTATCGCGGTCGATCGGAGCGAGCGCGTTGGCGTATCGATCCCTGCCTCGGCGCAGACCACGATCCCATGCAAGATAGTTGCTGTGGGTGAGACCGGACCTGTGATTGTTATTGCCCCTGCTTTGCTTCGACTGCGTGCTGACTTCGATTCGCCAAGTCCGATGAGGGTGCTACGGGTTTTACAAATCTGCCGAAAAGTAAAGCACAAATCGCGCGGGCGCGCTATGAGGGGAAGTGTGTTCGGCGCGCGCGAGCGCACGAAGAGAACACGGCGGCCACGGAATGGGACGCCGCAAAGACAAGCGCCCCGTCTGCGGAGCATGACGGGGCGCATCGATAGATCAGCGGAAAGCGAGGCCACGCTCGCGAGCATTCAGCTCATTGGCGTGGCTTCATCGAAACGGCGCATTACTTTGCCAGTTTCGAATGACGGCGCGAGTAGCCGAAATAGATGAACATGCCGATCAGCAGCCAGATCACGAACGCGCCCCACGTGATGCCTTGCAGGTTCAGCATCAGGAACAGGCACGATGCGACCGCGAGCACCGGCACGACCGGCACGCCAGGGCAACGGAACGCGCGCGGCAGCTCTGGGTGCGTCTTGCGCAGCACGAGCACTGCGATCGATACCATCGAGAACGCCGCGAGCGTGCCGATATTGATCAGCTCAGCCAACACATTGAGCGGCACCAACGCACCGATCAGGCCGAAGAAGATGCCGACGAGCCACGTCGTGAAGAACGGCGTCGCGAAACGCGGATGCACTTTCGACAGCTTCGCGGGCAGCAGGCCGTCGCGCGACATCGCGAAGATCACCCGCGTCTGACCGTAGGCCATCACGAGAATCACGGTCAGCATGCCCAGCACGGCGCCGAGGTCGATGAAGCCCGCGACCCAGTTCTGCCCCGCGAGTTGCAGCGCGTACGACACCGGGTGCGAAATGCCCATGAACTTCCCGGACGGCACGATGCCGGTGACGACCGCGGCCACGGCCACATACAGCACCGCGCACACGCCGAGCGACGCGATGATGCCGATCGGGAGGTCGCGCTTCGGATTCTTCACTTCTTCGGCCGCCGACGACACCGAGTCGAAGCCGATGAACGCGAAGAACATCACCGCGGCCGCGCCGAACACGCCGCTCCAGCCGTGAGGCATGAACGGGTGCCAGTTGGCCGGCGTGACGTGAAACACGCCGACGCCGATCACGAGCAGCACGACGACGACCTTGATCGCAACCATGATGTTGTTGATTCGCGCGGATTCGCGCACGCCGAGCGACAGCAGCGTGGTGATCGCCATCATCACGAGGAAGGCGGGCAGGTTGAACAGCGTTTCGTGTCCGGGCACGGCGCCGGGGGCCGCGCTCAGCGCCATCGGCAGCGATACGCCGAAGCCCGACAGCAACGACTGCAGATAGCCGGACCAGCCGACCGACACCGCCGAGGTCGCGAGCCCGTACTCGAGCATCAGGTCCCAGCCGATGATCCACGCGGCCAGCTCGCCGAGCGTCGCATACGAGTACGTGTAGATCGAACCGGCGACCGGAATCGTCGATGCGAATTCAGCGTAGGCGAGCGCGGCGAAGCCGCAGGCGACCGCCGCGATCAGGAACGAGATCATCAGCGCGGGACCGGCCTGTAAGGCGCCCGTGCCGGTCAGCACGAAGATGCCGGTGCCGATGATGGCGCCGACGCCGAGGAAAGTCAGGTCGAGCGCGCCCAGCGCCTTTTTCAGGCCGGCGGTCTGAGCGCTCGCCGCAAGCATGTGCTCGACGCTCTTTTTGCGAAACAGGGACATTGGCGTGGGTCTCCAGTGGTGCACGCGTGTTGCGCGCCGAATGTCGGGAAAACCCGCGATTCTAGCGGATGCGTGTCGCCGGGCTGGTTCGCGCGCGGCGCTTTCTGGGCCAAGGCGATGGGCGGAAACTCCCGCCAGGAGGTGATTTCGAGGAGGTCTTGCGGTGCCGGAAGCGGGGCGGCGGTGAAGCTATTTACTGAAAAGTCAATTGATGAGGATGGAATCGCTCCGATTGCGCCGGCGCCACGATCGGACGACTGCGGCGCCACGCCGCAGCCACGGCTGGCGGCGCCTGCTGGGCTAGCCCGCCATCGCGGGATTCAGATCGACGAGGCGGTTGCTCATTACATAGAAGGTCAGCTCGGCGTTGTTGCGCAGCTTCATCTTGTCGAGCAGCCGCGTGCGGTACACGCTGACGGTCTTCACCGACAGCGACAGCGCGGCCGCGATATCGGTGAGACGTTTGCCGGACGCGAGCATGCACAGCGTCTGGTACTCCCGATCGGACAGCTTTTCGTGCGGCAACTGCTCGCCGTCGAACGACACGTAGTCGGCGAGCGCCTCGGCCATCTCGGGGCTCACGTACTTGCGGCCCGCCGCGACCTGCTGGATCGCGCCGATCATCTGCGCGGCATCGACCGTCTTCGACAGATAGCCGGACGCGCCGGCTTTGAGCGCGCGCACCGCGTACTGGTCTTCGCGGTACATCGAGAACATCAGCACCGCGACGCGCGGCGCCTTGCGCTTCAGACGCTTGAGCACCTCGACGCCATTCATGTCGGGCAGCGAAATGTCGAGCAGCACGACGTCGAAGCTCTGGTGGACGACCAGGTCGAGCGCTTCGGAGCCGCTTTGCGCCTCGGCGACCTCGCGCGCGACGCCGCGATCGAGCAGCAGATGGCGAACGCCCTGGCGGACCACCGCGTGATCTTCGACGATCAGGATGCGCAGGCTCATGGTCGCGGGCTCACGATTGCAGCGCGCGCCGGGCGGCGCGCGGCGTTGGGGCGGCCGCGAGCAGCGCGTGCCACGCGAAGCGGGCCTGGATCAGGGTGCCGCGCGGGGTGATGGCGCCGTTGTTGCCAGCGCCGCTGTCCTCGCCACGACCGACGCTCGTGCGCCTCGCGCTGATTCGCAGCGTGCCGTCGAATGCGGCGCAGCGCGCCTGCATGCCGGCGAGGCCGAAATGATCGCCGGTTTTTTTCTGGCCACCGCGTTCGCGCGCGCCGCGCGGCAGGCCGATGCCATCGTCGCTAACGAGGAGCCTCAGATGACGCGCACCGGTTTCGACGCGCAGGTCGGCGCAGGTCGCGCGCGCGTGCTTCGCGATGTTGTTCAGCGCTTCCTGCGCGACGCGGAACACGGCGAGCGCGGCATCGGCGGGCAGGCGCGCGAGCCGCGCGTCACCGCTGCAGGTGAAGGTGGTGCGCAAGCCGGTGCGCATGGAGAAGTCGCGGGCCCAGCACTGCAGCGCGCCGGCGAGGCCTGTCTCGAACGACGGCGCGTGCAGTTGCGCGATGGCGTCGCGATTTGCCGCCTGCACGGCGTCGAGCGAACGATTGGCGACCGCGAGCGCGGCCGCGCATTGCGGCGGCGCGTCGGCGGGCAGCCAGGTTTCGATGCTGGCGAGCGCGAAGCGCGTCGCAGTCAGCTCGGCGCCGACGCCGTCGTGCAGCTCGCGCGCGACGTGACGGCGCACGCTTTCCTGCGCGTCGACCAATTCGGCCGACAGCTCGCGTACCCGCGCGCGCAGCCGCTCGATCTCGCGCGCGGCGAGCGATGGCATGTCGAAGCCATCACGCTGCGCGGACGAAGCCAGCGCAGCGTTGAACGGGACGGCAGTCGACGTATCCATGAATTTCCCTCTCAGGAGGCGGAGTGGACGGCGAAGCGGGCACGCGCAGACGGAATCAAAGCCCGCGAATGACGAGGTTTCGCGTCGGACGAAACACGATGGCCCAACGTAACGAAATTTACATTCAGTAACAACTCGGATTGACGACGATCGGTGCATGAATTCGTCTGATCTCGCGGCGCGATGATATCTCAAAAAGATTAAAAAAGCAGTCGTACCAAGGCTTAGCGCAGAGTCTTCAGAGATTACATGATGTTTACCGCGGACTCGTGCTGTCAGAGGAATTCTGACAGCGAAGGTGACGCAACGCGCTCCGATTTGTAACGGAGCAACAAAAAAAGGAGCCCGGAGGCTCCTTTTTTGGAATTCGCGGCGCGCGGGCCGCGAAGAAGAATGCCGGCCGGCTTAGCCGACGAAGGCCTTTTCGACCACGTAATGGCCCGGCTCGTTGTTGCTGCCTTCCTTGAAGCCCGCGTCTTCGAGCAGCTTGCGCGTGTCGCGCAGCATGTGCGGGCTTCCGCACAGCATGACGCGGTCGTCCTCGAGCGAGAAACCCGGCACGCCGAGGTCGGCGAACAGCTTTTCGGTCTCGATCAGCTCGGTGATGCGGCCGCGGTTCTGGAACGCTTCGCGCGTGACGGTCGGGTAGTACAGCAGCTTTTCCTGTACGAACTCGCCGAGGTGTTCATGCGCCGGCAGGTGCTCAGTGATGTATTCCTTGTACGCGAGTTCGTCGACGAAACGGCAGGTATGCGTGAGGACCACGCGCTCGTAGCGGTCGTAAATGTCCGGATCCTTGATGATCGACATGAACGGCGCGAGGCCCGTGCCGGTGGACAACAGCCACAGCGTCTTGCCCGGCAGCAGGTTGTCGGCCACCAGCGTGCCGACCGGCTTCTTGCCGATCAGCACTTCGTCGCCGACCTTCAGGTGCTGCAGACGCGATGTGAGCGGGCCGTCCTGCACCTTGATGCTGAGGAATTCGAGATGTTCTTCGTAGTTCGCACTGGCGAGGCTGTATGCGCGCAGCAGCGGCTTGCCCTCGACCTGCAGGCCCACCATCGTGAACTGGCCGTTTTCGAAACGGAACGACGGATCGCGCGTGCAGGTGAAGCTGAAAAGCGTATCGGTCCAGTGATGGACGCTCAGGACGGTTTGTGAATTCAGGTTGCTCATGGCTTCTTGGATAGTGCGAAAACAAAGGCGGCCAGTCGTCTGAGCCGGCCGGCACGGCAAGGGGCGATGCTGCGCTGACCCGTGGTCGGGACTCCCGCGCAATCCGTCATTTTACCGTGCCCGCCGGGGCGGGGCCGCGGCGCGGCGGTCGAGCGTGGTAAAGCGGGTTGCTAAACCGGGAAGCGGCGGCGCCGGCTTGCTGGCGCCGCGAAGTACGTTGGCGTGAGTGCGGCCGTGCTTCAGCGGGGTACGGCGATTCGGCGAACGCCGCGAAGGGCGGCTGCCATTGGTTACCCGCCAGGCGCGAAAGCGACGCGCCGCAAGGGCGACATTTTCAAGATGATACCGAAAGGCGGCGTGCGCTGCAGCATTGACCCTGCTGATAAAACTGGCAAATGGGGCGGAACCCTGCCGGCGCCATCGAGATCGCCTCGCTTTCGACTATCGTTTGCGCGCCGCGATTTTTTGGGGAATACGCCCGACGTTGCCTCGTTTACGCAGGAGGCGAGTCGCGCTAAGCCAGGCAGCGCGGTGGGTGCGCGACTCGTCCTGGCGGCTGCGGCCGCCCATGCGAGTAGGAGGTGTCAAATGGAGGCTTCTCGTGCGATATCTGCATTCGGTTCATACACTGGCTTCGACGGATTGGTGATACGGGCACGCGCATCGCGCCGCGTGCGTCGCGCGCCCGACCCGAAACGTCCTAGCGAAATCGTCGAGTTCACCGTCGACGGACAATTCGTCGCTCAAATGTCGGTCGACCCTGCGCCGGGCTCCGCGTTTGGCCTCGCGTTCGGCCTCGCACTCGGCCTCGCACTCGGCCTCGATAGCAAGCGCCACTTGCAGTTCACCGCGGTAGACGACGCCACGAATACGGCGACCGTCTGGACGTTGCGCACCGACAGTCAATAAGGAAACCGGGACGACGATCGGGGACGTCGTGACGCGTCGGGGACGCGTCACGGTCACACGGTTTCGCGGCGAGTCTATCGGTACACAGAGATGGGTCGGGGGCGGCGATTGTGGCGGCAAGCCTCGGCCAAGTAAGGAAATTCTGTCCGATGGAATTGATGACGCCAATTCGCAGGTGCCGCTTGCTCACACCGCCGGCACCCGCTTTGTTCCGCGCTGTTTCAACACGCGCGCCTGCAGCACGATCACGAGTAGCAGGAACACGCCGCGAATCACCGATTGCCAGTACGCGGACAGACTGATGAACCCGAGCCCGTTCTCGACGTTCAGCAGATTGAACACGAGCCCGAGCAGCAGCACGCCGGCAATCGTCATCGCGACTGAACCCTCGCGCCCGCGGCGACGCTCAGATTCGCGGAACGGCACCAGGTTGATCTCCCGGTAGATCGTGCTGATGCCCGCTTCGCGCGCCTGCTTGGGCGTGCGGAAATCGAGCATCGTCGTGACGAGCTGCAGCTTGTCCATCTCGGCCATCGTGCTTTGCACGACCGTCTGGCCGTCGCGCATCACGGTCACGCGATCGCACAGCGCGTACAGCTCGTCGAGCCGGTGCGAGACGAAAATCACCGCGCGGCCGTCGTCGCGCAGCTTGCGCACGACGGTGAACAGCAGTTCGACTTCGCGCTCGTCGCGCGACGACGTCGATTCGTCCATGATCACCATCTTCGCGTCCGACGACACCGCGCGCGCAAGCGCCACCATTTGCCGCCATGTCTTCCTCCAGTAACCGGTGACGGTTTATTTGCTTTTCGTGCTGCTCGGGATTGCCTCTGTCCAGCCGGGGGGCCGACGTTGGTTCGCCGGCGAGCGCGCGATTGGCTATGACCCACCGGTGCGCTGTCTTCCCGACCTGACGTGCCGATTATTCCACTCAAAATTATTATCGGTTAACCACTAATAATATTAATTGTCGCAGCTCTTGCCTCGGTAATTACCCGGACCGAGGTGCGTTCCACCAGCGGTCCGTCGAGCTTGACCGTGCGATGGCGCACCGGCGCGCCGGCTGCGCGGTTGTGCTCTTCCTGCAGCAGCGTTTCGACGGCCCAGCGGCCGAGTTCGTAGTTGGGTAGCACCACCGTCGACAGCGGCGGATGCGTGTGGCGCGCGATTTCCTGGTCGTCGTAGCCGAGCACCGACACGTCCTCGGGCACGCGCAGGCCGAGCTGCTTGAGCGCCTCGATCGCGCCGATCGCGGTCAGGTCGTTGGCGCAGAAGATCGCGGTGGGCGGATTGGCCTCGCGCATCAGCGACAGCGTCAGCTCGAAGCCGAGGCCGGGGCTCCAGTCGCCGTCGCGCACGAGTTCGGCCGCGAAAGGCAGATCGGCGGTCGCGAGCGCGGTGCGGTAGCCCTTCAGGCGGTCTTTCGCGGCGTCCTGCCACGGCTCGCCGTTGATGTAGCCGATGCGCCGGTGGCCGGCCTGCAGCAGGTACTCGGTCGCCAGATGGCCGCCCGCGACCTCGGCTGGCACCACGGACGAGAACGTGCTGTCGCCGGTGTAGCAGTTCAGCAGCACGGTCGGCACCTGCGACAGCGCGCTCGGCGGCGCGACCTTGCGCGTGTAGACGGTCGCGTAGATCACACCGAACACGTGCGGATTGGTGAGGACCGTGTCGAGTACCTGTTTTTCGATGTCGGCGTTGCCGTGCGTCGAGTAGACCGCGAGCATCTTGCCGCTCACGTACGCGGCGTCGCGCGCGCCGTCGATGTTGACGACCGGGTGCGGGCTCGTCGAGATTTCGTCGGCCAGATAGACGATCAGGTTGCGCTCGTCGCTCGATGCCGCTACGGGCGCGCGCAGCGACAGCCGGTAGCCGAGGTCGTGCGCGGCCTTCAGCACCTTGTTGCGGGTCGCATCGGAGAATTTCGCGCCGGCCGCGTTGTTGAGCACGAGCGAAACGGTGGATTGCGACACGCCGGTGAGCTTGGCGATGTCGGTCATGGTGGGACGGCGTTGAGTCGATTTTTTCATCGTGCGGGCCGCGCGGAGGCGGCGCTGAAGCGGGGGAATGCCAGCGGCATCATGCTGCTGACGGTACCACTAATAATATGCGCGCGGCAACGCGCGCTAACCCGCCATTTGGGAACGGAGCGTACGGTCCGTTACCGGCCCTTTTTGAACGAATCTATTACTAATAATATTGACCAATGGTGCGGTGTCGTGCGATTCTCGCTCGGGGCGGACTGAGGTGGTCCGCCGGCCGCGGGGGTGCGCGGCACGTCAAAGGAGATATGAATGCACGTTGATGCCGCTTTCCGCTCGCGGTTTCGCCTCGTCTGACCATGCGCGACGTTTCCCTGAATCCTGCCCGGCCGCGCGAGGCACATGCCGTGACTCGATCGGCGACTCGACGCTCATGGCTCGACGATCCCGTGATCGCCGCGCGCCTCGTCACGTTGTCGGCCGGTGCGTTGCGAGCGGTGCTCGCGCCGGACGTTGGCGGCGCGCTCGCGGCGTTCTACGAAGTCACGCCGGAAGGTCCGTTGCACTGGCTGCGGCCGGCGCTGCCGGAAGCGTTCGAAGCGCGCGATCCGCTGCGCATGGCGAGCTTTCCGCTGTTCCCATACTGCAACCGGATTCGCGATGCGCGCTTCGCGTTCGACGGCGCGACGATCGATCTCGCCGGCAACGACCCGCGTTTCGCCCACGCGCTGCATGGCAACGCGTGGCGGCATCCGTGGCGCGTCGGCGCGCGCAGCGAAAGCGCGGTGGACTTGCACTTCGAGCACGAACCGGATGCGAGCGCGACCGGCGACTGGCCGTTTCGCTATCGCGCGCGGCAGCGTATCGAGTTGCGCGGTGGCGCGCTCCACATCACGATGTCCGCGCGGAATCTCGCCGGCCGGCCGATGCCGTTCGGCATGGGCCATCATCCGTACTATCCGCGCACCGCGTCGACGCGCATCCATGCCGACGTGCAGGCGATGTGGCACGCGGACACCGACGTGCTGCCGACGCATCTCGGCCCGCATCCGGCCGTCGACGCATTGCGCGCGGGCATGTCGCCCGATGCGTTCGATCTCGACAACAACTTTTCGAACTGGTCGCGCGTGGCGACGATCGCGTGGCCCGACGAGCGCCGCAATCTGACGATGCGTGCCGACGCGCCGTTCGATCACCTGGTCGTGTTCGCGCCGGTCAACGATGCGCAGCTATGCGTGGAACCGGTCACGAATACGACCGATTGCTTCAACGCGGTTGGTACACAAGAACACGTCGGTGGCTGCGTATTGCAGCCGGGGGAGGAGATCGAAGCGGCGTTCAGCTGGACGCCGCATCGCGAGTGAGGGGGGACGCGCTTTCCGTTGGCGAAAGCTCAACCAACAGAAGCGCTCACTCCAGCCGCAACTTCGCCATATACGGCAAATGATCGGACAGCCACGCGGTCTCCTGCGTCGGCTGGATCCATTCGACCGGCTGCATGTCGCGCACGAACATCTTGTCGAGCGACAGCGCCGGCGAGAACGCCGGGAACGTGCGCGCCGGTTCGCCGAGCAGCGTCGCGACTTCCTGCAAGCCATGCTCGCGAAAGAGCGGCACCGAGTCGTTGCGCCAATCGTTGAAATCGCCGGCCAGCACGAGCGGACCGTCGGGGGCTTCCTTCGCGATCCAGTGCGCGATCCAGTCCATCTGCCGCAACCGCGCCGGACGCGTCAGCGCGAGATGCGCACAGAGCAACGTGACGAGTCGTCCGCCGAAGGTCGCACGCGCGACCAGCAGGCCGCGCTTTTCGAAGCGGTGCGCGGAGATGTCCCAGCGGCCGCCGAGATCGAGCGGATGCGGCGACAGGATCGCATTGCCGTGCCGCCATGACGGCTTGAACACGTTCGGGCCGAGCGCGACTTCGAGTTCGAGCGCGCGCGCGATTTCGGTTGCCTGACAGTGCCATACGTCGGTAAGTGGATCGCCCATCGGCGTGCCGAAACTGCTCGCCAATACCGGCGAAGGCATACGCCGCGCCATCGCCTCCTGCAGGAAGTACGCGTCCGCGTGGGTCGATTGAACCCAGCGCTGCATCGCCTGCCAGGCCTGAAAACCGAGCGGTGTGCGGCCCTTGTGTAGGTTCCAGCTCACCGCGACGAAATCGTTCGGAGCGAGGCTCTCGCGGATCAGTTCTTCTGGGTTTCGCATGCCGCGTTATCCACGTGTTCTGTTTGAGCGCGTCGGTAAGGCGCGCGGTTCCTGTCAGTTCGGATTGCTGCTGCCGGTCGCGGCGCCATTGCCGCTCATGCCGCCGTTCGTGCCGTTGCCGTTCGCACCGTTGCTCACGACGTTCGCATGCACGCGGTACACGAGGTTCGGATTGTGATCGACGATCGTCCAGCTCGCCCATTGATCCGGCGGCACCACGAGACCCGGGTGGCTCGCGCTCACCTGGCGCGGCTGCGGCGGCAGCTTGCAGCCGATGTCGGTGCGCCGCGCATTGTCGTCCTCGAGCGTTTCCTGCGTGTCGATCGAAAACATCACGCCCTCGGGATCGACGCGCAGCGGCGACACCGTGATCGTGCGTGACAGATCGATGCTGCCGGCCGGCTGGTCCTTGCAGCCGACCTCGTGTTGCACGACCTGGTGATGCGTATCCGTGCGCGCCTGGCCGACGGTCGTGGTGCCGTCGAACGAATCGATCTGCTGGCCATCTTTCACCACCTGCAGCTGCCATTGCACGACCTGCTGCGCTGGCTGTTGTTGCGCGTGGGCGAGCAACGAAGCGCCAAGCAGCATGGCCACGATACTGGTTTTCCACATAAAAAGGATCTCCGCTTACGCGTCGCTTGCGTGGGTGCCTCGTCGCAATTAGAGAGCCATCTTACCCCCGATGGCCGCAACGATTTCTGACACGGTCGACGAGGGCCGGTTCAGCAACACTCCATTCCAGATGAGGATGGGATGCCAGCGATCGTTAGCAGCAGAGCCACATGACTGCTGGCTTGCACGCGTTTGTGTCCTCGCTACACTGGACTCGAACCGGCGCTCACAAGGCGCCGCCGCCGCAGAATCAGCCAAACGGGGTGAGCGATGACGACAGCAATGGTCAAACAGGAAATCGCCGTGGCCTCGTTCAGCCGGGTGTATGACCTCGACGAGGTCGAAAGCGCGCTGAACGGTCTCGGCGAGGGCGCGAATGAGGCGCTGCGCGCGACCTACGAAAAGATGCTGAAAACCGGCAATCTGCGATTCTGCGTGAAGCCGAACCGGATGCCGTCGATCGACGATCTGATCGGCGCGCTGCCCAATTTTTCCGCCCCGCTCGACGACATCCGCAAGCAGGTCGCGCTGTGCCTCGAAACCGAGGACCGGCTCGAACTGATGCCGATCCTGTTGCTCGGCGAGCCCGGCATCGGCAAGACGCATTTCGCGAAGCAGCTCGCGCGCCTGCTCGGCACCGCGTACCAATACGTCGCGATGAGTTCGCTGACGGCGGGCTGGATTCTGTCGGGCGCCTCGTCGCAATGGAAGAACGCGAAGCCGGGCAAGGTGTTCGATGCACTCGTGAACGGCAGCTATGCGAACCCGGTGATCGCCGTCGACGAAATCGACAAGGCGAGCGGCGATTCGCAATACGATCCGCTCGGCGCGCTGTATGCGCTACTCGAACACGACACCGCCCAGAGCTTCATCGACGAGTTCGCCGAGATACCGATCAACGCGGGCAACGTGATCTGGATCGCGACCGCCAACGACGAACGCGCGATCCCCGAGCCGATCCTGAACCGCATGAACGTCTACGAGATCTCGCCGCCGGACCACGCCGGCGCGCGACGCATCGCGCAGTCGATCTACGACGAGATCCGCGGCGCGCACAACTGGGGCCTGCGCTTTCCGGGGACGCTTGGCGAAGCGACGCTCGATGCGCTGAAGCGGGCGTCGCCGCGCGAGATGCGCCGCGCGATCCTGAACGGCTTCGGCGCGGCGCGCATCGCGGGACGCGACCAGATCGAGCCCGCCGATATCCGCCTCGATTACGGAAACCGGCGAAAACCGATCGGTTTTTGAGGTTTTCGGTCGGTTTTTTGCACCCAAACCCCGCTTCTCTGGAATTTGGGGAGCTGTGTCGGCAAATTCATACAGCCTGCGTTGTGAATGCTGCGGCAATTATTGCTATTTTCGATGTGGAGCGCAGAATCGAGCGCAGCTTGCGCCGCCATCGCGTGGTCGGCGCGCACGAACGTTTGTCACTTCTGTCTGTACCGAGTCGTACAATTTTCCGTGGCAGTGATAAAAAGACATAAGCAGACCAGCGGACAGATGCGTTCGACAACAAACGGAACGCGGCGGCGAGGTGCCGTACTTGTCTTCCTTCCATCGGCTGAACGAGGCAGCGCGCGGCCCAATGCGCCGCGTCAACGGATATGGATCAGATCGAATGTGTAGTGATCGGCGCCGGCGTGATCGGCCTCGCGACGGCGCGCGCGCTGGCGGCGCGCGGGCGCGAGGTGATCGTGCTGGAGGCCGCCGACGCCATCGGCGTGGGCACGAGTTCACGCAACAGCGAAGTGATTCACGCGGGCATCTACTATCCGCGCGGATCGCTGAAGGCCACGCTGTGCGTGCGCGGCCGCGAAATGCTGTATGACTATTGCGCCGAGCGCAACGTGCAGCATTCGCGCTGCGGCAAGCTGCTCGTCGCCACGTCGCGCAACCAGATTCCGCAGCTCGAAAGCATCATGGCCAAAGGGCGCGACAACGGCGTGCTCGACCTGATGCGCGTCACCGGCGATCAGGCGCAGGCGCTCGAACCGGCGCTCGAATGCGTGGAGGCAGTGTTTTCGCCGCAGACGGGGATCGTCGATAGTCATCAGTACATGCTCGCGCTGCAAGGCGATGCCGAGCGCGACGGCGCCGTGTACGCGTTCCATGCGCCGGTCGAGGCGATCGAGGCTCACAACGGCCGTTTCACCATCGCGGTCGGCGGTGCGGCGCCCACCACGATCAGCGCTGCCTGCGTGATCAACAGCGCGGGTCTGCATGCGAACGCACTCGCGCGCAAGATTCGCGGACTCGACTCGCGCCACGTGCCGCCGCTCTACCTGGCGCGCGGCAATTACTTCAGCATTTCGGGGCGCGCGCCGTTCAGCCGCCTGATCTATCCGATGCCGAACGAAGCCGGCCTCGGCGTGCATCTGACGCTCGACCTGGGCGGCCAGGTGCGCTTCGGCCCCGACGTCGAATGGGTCGATGCGATCAATTACGACGTCGATCCGCGTCGCGCGGAGTCGTTTTATGCGGCGATTCGCGCGTACTGGCCGGCCTTGCCCGATGGCGCGTTGCAGCCGGCGTACGCCGGTATTCGTCCGAAGTTGTCCGGCCCGGGCGAGCCCGCCGCGGACTTCATGATCCAGGGGCCGGCCGCGCATGGCGTGCGCGGGCTCGTCAATCTGTTCGGCATCGAGTCGCCGGGGTTGACGGCATCGCTTGCGATTGCGCAGCGGGTCTGCGAGCTGAGCGGGCGGCCTTGAGGCTGCGTTTGGACCGTACCGCTCCGCTTATCTTTAGCATTTGGAATATCACGGGCGACGGCTACGTTGCTATGCTTGGCGAACGCTGTCATCAGAACGGCGTTGATTCCCATATAAATGGAGTGAGTCCCCATGAGTTCTTCCCGTCGTACGTTTTTGATCGCCAGCATCGGTGTGGCATCGACGTTCGCGCTGTCGCGCCAGGCGTTCGCCGACGCGCCGAAAGTCTCCGAAACCGATCCGACCGCGCAGGCGCTTGGCTACAAGGCGGACGCGAGCAAGGTCGACAAGGCGAAATTCGCCAAATACACGCCTGGCGAGCAATGCAGCAACTGCAGCTTCTTCCAGGGCAAGGCGGGCGATGCCTACGGCCTCTGCCCGATGTTCGCGGGCAAGCAGGTCGCGGCCACGGGATGGTGCAGCGCCTATAACAAGAAGGCCTGATCAAGCTTGCGCGGCGCAAGCCGGGCCGGTTTTTCAAAGCTTCATTGCAGCGGGCCGCTGGACTATTAGCGGCGCGCATTCATCAATGGTGGCCGCCTGTCGAACCACGGCCGTGCCGCCTCGAGTTGCGCGGCGAGTCTGAACAGAGTCGCCTCGCCGCCGGTACGCGCCGCGAACTGCACGCCGATCGGCAGCCCGCGTGCATTCCAGTACAAAGGCACCGACATCGCCGGCTGGCCGCTCAGGTTGAACAGCTCCGTGCATCCGGCCCACGCGAACGCCTTGTTCGACGCTTCGAACAGCAGTTTCTTCATCAATCGTTCTAGCGGTATCGTGGTGACCGCGCGCATCTGCATGCGCTCGACCGAGCTTGGTCGCATCTCGCCGATCTTGATCGGCGCGGACGCGAGCGTCGCGCACAACAGCACGTCGTAGCGGTTCAGCAGGTCGGTCAGACGCGCAGTGATGCGGCGCTGTTCGTCGAGCGCGGCCGGCAAGCCCTGCTCGCCGAGCTTGCGGCCGACGTGCGCCATCGCCCATGTCGAAATTTCGAACTCGCCGCGCGTTGGCTTGTGGCCGGTGATGCGCTCCGCGTTCAGCACGAGGTCCTCGGCGGTCACCGACCACAGTGTCAGGAACGCATGACGGACCGCCGCGAAATCGACGCCGAGCGACACCGGCTCCAGACGATGGCCGAGTGAGCTCGCGAGTTGCGCGGCGTCGTCGAGCGCGGCGCGCGCATCGGCCGATAACGACGGCGCGAGCATCGGCTCGGTCACGTAGGCGATCGTCAGCGGTTTGCACGGCTCGCGCGTCGCGCCGAGAAAGGTGCCGGGCGCGCCGCTCGGCCGCTCGGCGTTGCCGGCCAGCAGATCGAGCAGCAACGCGCTGTCGCGCACGCTGCGCGACACGGCGTGATCGATGCCGAGTTCGCCGGCGCTGGCCTGCGCCGCGCGCGGCACGCGACCGCGCGAGGGTTTCAGGCCGAACAGTCCGCAGCACGACGCCGGAATCCGGATCGAGCCGCCGCCGTCCGACGCATGCGCGAGCGGTACGATGCCGGCAGCGACCGCCGCCGCCGCGCCGCCGCTCGAACCGCCCGGCGTGTGATCGATATTCCACGGATTACGGCACGCGCCAAATAGTTCGGGCTCCGTATAAGGCATCTGGCCGAGCTCGGACGTGCTGGTCTTCGCGAAGATATTCAAACCCGCCGCTTTCGCGAGCGCGACGACCGGCGCATCCTGAGTCGGAATGAAGTGCCGGTAGTGTCGGCTGCCCATTGCCATGGGCAGTCCCGCAACGGGCGCGCCGAGATCCTTGATCAGGAACGGCACGCCGGCGAGCGCGGCGTGGGCGGCGGAGTTGTCCGTTCCGTTCGCGCCGTCGACGGTATTCGCGCGATTCGCGTCTTCGCGCGACGCACGTTGGCGGGCCGCATCGTAGTCCTTCAGAACGACCGCGTTGATCGCGGGATTGACGGCCTCGGTGCGCGAGATCGCGACGTCGATCAATTCGCGCGCGCTGACCTGGCGCGTGCGCACGAGTTCGGCGAGGCCGATGGCGTCATGAGCGAGATAGTCTGATTGCACGTCGATTGAGCCCTCGCGGTCGGTTGGCATGCTGCGTCGAATTCGTGGCCGGCCATGCACGCGCGACTGAGGCGTTTCGCTCGGCATCGCGTTGCCCCGCCCGGGCGTCGCACATGTGAAAAGACGGCGTGTCGGCCGACACGCCGTCTTTTCACAGAGTACCCGAGTTGAGCGCCGACGTGACTCATGTGAATTCGAGTGCGCACTTCAAATGCGCGAGCGTGCGATCACATGCGCAACGCGGCGGTCCGACTGAATGCCGGAACCGCGGATTACATCCGCTCGCCGAGGAACGTCAGCGTGCGGCCATGCGCCAATGCCGACGCGTGCTGGTTGTACGACGCACGCTCCGAGCAGTTGAAACCGTGATCGGCGTTCGGGTAGATGTTGAATTGCACGTCGGCGCGACCCGCGAAGCGCTCCTGAATCTGGCCGATGTCCGACGGCAGAATATGCGCGTCGAGCTCGCCGTAGTGGAACTGCATCGGCACCTTGATGTTCGCGGCTTTGTCGAGATGGTTATGGATGCCGCCGCCGTAGTAGGCGACAGCGGCGTCGACCGAACCGGCGGCCGCGGCCAGATAGGCGAGACGGCCGCCGAAGCAGTAGCCGATCGCCGCGATCTTGCCGGTCACTTCCGGCAGCGCGCGCAAGGCGGCCGCAGCGGCGCCGAGGTCGGCGACCGCGTCGTCGACCTTGGTTTTCTGCATCAGCTCGATGCCCTTTTCGCGATCCTTGCCGTCATACGTCAATTCGACGCGCGGCTGCACGCGCCAGAACACGTCCGGGGCGAGCGCGACATAGCCGTCCTGCGCGTACTGATCCGCGACCGAGCGGATATGGCCGTTCACGCCGAAGATTTCCTGAATGATGATGACGGCCGGTCCCTTGCCGCCCTTCGGCAGCGCGAGGTAGCCGCCGAAACTGTCGTTGCCGGCGGGGATGTCGATCCATCGGGAAGTCGTGCTCATGCTGTTCTCCATTGACTCGCGCGACCGCCGCGCGAGGTCGGTGTGTACGAAACGCTCAAGGCCACGAGGCCCTGCAACGGGCGGTTAGTTTGCCATCAAAAGAATCGCCTTGCAGGGAGGCGGGACGGGGCCTCGCGGGTGATGCGAAGTGCTTCGATTCTCGTCAGGCGATTGAAACGATCTCGATAATTCATTTCTCCGCGATGGCGCGTGTCGGTAAAGTCAGCGCGTGATGGCTCGCGCGTGTCAGCGCATCTCGCGAACATGTTGGCGAGCGCATGAATCAGCACATCGACGGCTTTGCGCCGGAAGGAAACGAACATGAATGAAGGCAGTTTCGTGACGCCGCTCGCCGAGCACTTGCAGATGCGGGTACCCGTCGTGCAGGCGCCGATGGCCGGCGGCGCGACGACGCCGGCGCTCGTCGCGGCGGTATCCAATGCGGGCGGACTTGGTTTTCTCGCGGGGGCGGCGCTCGCACCCGAGAAGATCGCGAGCGAGGTCGCGGCGATTCGCGCGCTGACCGATCGCCCGTTCGGCGTGAATCTGTTCGTGCTCGATCCGGTCTCGCCCGATGAAGCCACCGTGTGCCGCGCGCTCGACGCAATCGATCCGCTGCGCGCCGATCTCGGCTTGCCGCCGGGACAGCCGCTCGCACGCTATGCGCCTGACTTTCGCGCGCAACTGGAAACGCTGATCGAATTGCGGGTGCCGGTCGCCGGCTTTACGTTCGGACTGCTAGCAGCGGACGACGTCGAGCGTTTGCACGCGAGCGGCAGCTATGTAGTTGGGACTGCGACGCATGTTGAAGAAGGCATCGCGTGGCGCGATGCGGGCGCCGATGCCGTCGCCGCGCAAGGCGCGGAGGCGGGCGCGCATCGCGGCACGTTCATCGGCGCATTCGAAGATGCGCTGGTCGGCACGATGGCGCTCGTGCCGCAACTGGTCGACGCGACCGGGCTGCCGGTGCTCGCGGCCGGCGGCATCATGGACGGTCGCGGCATCGTCGCGGCACTCGCGCTCGGCGCGCAAGCCGCGGTGATGGGCACCGCGTTTCTGACCACCCGCGAGAGCGCGATCCCCGAGGTATGGAAAACCCGCGTGCGCGGCATGTCAGATACCTCGACCACGGTGACGCGCGCGATCACGGGTCGCCACGCGCGCGGCATCCGCAATCCGTTGATACAACGTTTGCGCGAATCGGCGGACAGCATCGCGCCGTATCCGGTGCAAAACGCGTTGACGCAGGAGCTGCGGCAAAACGCGGCGCGTGCGCAGAACGGCGATTACCTGTCGTTGTGGGCGGGGCAGGGTGCGCCGCTTGGCCACACGCGCGCCGAAGCAATCGGCGCGATCGAACTGATGGCGCAGCTCGAGCAGGAATGGCAGGCGGCCTCCGTGCGAATCGCCGCGTTCTTGCGTTGATTGCATGGCCGATTTAAGGCTGATTCAAGTTTTTTACCGCACTCACAATCCTGTGCGGCACGCCACATTTTTGAGTTGAAAAACCCTTCGAATCATATGTGACAGAAGCCGGAAAATGGCTAAATCCGCGCCCGCGGAGAAACTTCCTAATTAGCGGAAACCCGCATGGGCTGGGGCTTTCCGGTCCGCTCGCCCAAGCCACGAGCGGTTCGCCCGGGAACTGCGCTATTAGTGTTGTTCCCACTTTCTCAAAAAATTCCCGCAAATTAATTTGATGGCCTACACTTGCGCGCAAGTACGGTTTGCCAACTGTCACAAACAGTCCGGTAAACGTACTGGCCAAGTGCATGAACGATGCAACCGGCGTGGTCGTCCACGGGACTGAGCGACACGAGTAGGGGAAGCGGGGCACAGGGCGATTACGTTGTTTTGACCGAAACTGGAGACTTACATGAACATCAAGATTCAAAAGCTGTTGCCGATCAGCGCTGCGGCGGTGCTGTTCGCGACGTTGGCAACATCGGCCGCGGCCGACACGGTCGTGAAGATCGGTCACGTCGCGCCGTTGACTGGCGGTATCGCTCACCTGGGTAAAGACAACGAAAACGGCGCGCGCCTCGCCATTGAGGAAATCAACGCGAAGGGTCTGACGATCGGCGGCCAGAAGATCACGCTGCAACTCGACGCGCAGGACGACGCGGCCGACCCCCGCACGGCCACGCAGGTTGCGCAGAAGCTCGTCGACGACAAGGTCGTCGCCGTGGTCGGCCACCTGAACTCGGGCACCTCGATCCCGGCATCGAAGATCTATAGCGATGCGGGCATCGTGCAGATCTCGCCGTCGGCAACGAACCCGGCCTACACGCAGCAAGGCTTCAAGACGACCTACCGTGTCGTCGCGACCGACGCGCAGCAAGGCCCGGCTCTCGCGAACTACGCGGCGAAGGGCATGAAGGTGAAGAGCGTCGCGATCGTCGACGACTCGACCGCTTACGGCCAGGGTCTCGCGAACGAATTCGAGAAGACGGCGAAGTCGCTCGGTATGAACGTCGTGTCGCACGACGCGACGAACGACAAGGCCGTCGACTTCCGCGCGATTCTGACGAAGATCAAGGGTGAAAATCCCGACGCGATCATGTACGGCGGCATGGACGCGACCGGCGGCCCGTTCGCCAAGCAGGCGAAGCAGCTCGGCCTGCGCGCGAAGGTGCTGGCAGGTGACGGCGTGTGTACCGACAAGCTGTCGGACCTGGCCGGCGACGCAACCGACAACATCGTCTGCTCGGAAGCCGGCATGGCGCTCGAAAAGATGGCGGGCGGCAAGGCGTTCGAAACGAAGTACGAGAAGCGCTTCGGCCAGCCGATCCAGATTTACGCGCCGTTCACGTATGACGCGGTGTACATCATCGTCGACGCGATGAAGCGCGCTAACTCGACCGATCCGGCGAAGATCCTGGCAGCGATGCCGACGACCGACTACAAGGGCGTGATCGGCGAAACGACGTTCGACTCGAAGGGCGACCTGCAGCACGGCGTGATCTCGCTGTACAACTACAAGCAAGGCAAGAAGACGCTGCTCGACGTCGTGAAGATGTAAATTCGGTGTGGTCGAAGGCGGCGTCGGGCCGCACTTCGATTTGCCGCTAAAGAGGCACGTGGGCCGTCAGGCTTGCGTGCCTCTTCTTTTTGGCGTTGCGTTTGCGTCAGATCTTCAAACGCCGCAGCACCTTCGGCCCGACGAGCGCGATCATCGCGGCGCACACGGCGACGACCGACAGCCCGATCGTCAGGTTGGTCACCTGCGCGACCGCACCGATGATCACCGGTCCGAGCAGCAACCCGAAATAGGCCAGCCCCGCGACGTGCGCGAGCCCCTCGGCCGCGTGGATGCCCTTCACGCTCGCGGCCGCCGCGAACAGCACCGGCATCATGTTCGCGAGGCCCAGGCCGATCAGCGCAAAGCCGGCGAGCGCGGCCACCGGATTCGGCAGCAGCAGCGCGTCGACCATCCCGGCGCAGGCGAGCGCCGCACTGATCATCACGAGTTGCGGCGCGCCGAAGCGGGCGCGCACCGCGTCGCCGGCAAAACGCGCTGCCGCCATGCCGCCGGAAAACGCCGCGTAGGCGGCGCTGGCGAGCGCGGGCGTCGAGAGCACGACATCGCGCATATAGACCGTGGCCCAGTCGTACATCGCGCCTTCGGCGATCAGCGCGACCAGCGCCATCGTGCCGAGCGCCCACAACGCCGGCGAGCGCCAGCGGCTCGCGCGCGGCGTCGCGGCATCGGGATGCTCGGCGTGCGGCACGTGCGGCAGCACCGACGGGCACGCGAGCACCAGCACGAGCGCGCTGGCCGCCGCGGCGAGCGCGAGATGCACAGCCGGCGCCATGCCGCGCGACAGCAGCGCCCCGCCCACCGCCGCGCCGAACATGCCGCCAAGGCTGAACATCCCGTGCAGCGACGACATGATCGGCTTGCCGAGCGCCTTTTCGACGGCGCTCGCTTCGGCGTTCATCGCGACGTCGAGCGTGGCCATGCCCGCGCCGAAGACGGCCAGCACGATCAGCACGATCCAGTACGCCGGCACGACGAGGATCAGCGCGGCGCAGGCGGCCATCGCGAGGCCGCCGGTCAGGCAGGCGCGGCGCGTGCCGACCCGCGCGATCCACGACGCATTGGTCACCATCGCGCCGATCGATCCGCCCGCCACCGCGAACAACGCGAACGACAGCATCGCCGGATTCAGATGGAAGCGGTCGCGCACCGTCGGCACGTGCACGCCCCACGAGGCGTACATCATGCCGGCGATGAAAAATACCGCCATCGTGGCAACGCGTGCGCGTTGCCGTGCGGTGACGGACAGATTGCGATGCGCGGCGGGCAGGACGGCGAATTCGGAGGCTTGGTGATCGGGCACGGAGGTCTCGAGGCGAAGTGCGCGAGAAAGCGCATTGAAAGCGGATCTTCGATTCTATCGAAGCGTGGTGGCGAATGCTTGGAGCCGTGGGATCGGGCGCATACGATTGATAGGCTAGGGGATGCAACCTGGCGGTATTGCCGGCTGTCATGCCATGGCACGCCGCAGTTGGTTTTTGCATTGCCGTGCGCGGCGGCTTTTCTGCCGCTCGCCGCTTTCCATTCATTCCTAATTCACCGAGGAACGCTCAGTTGAACATTCCGGCTCACGCTCCGCTGCATCTGCTGCACACGGCCACGGTCGGCACGCTCGCCACGCACGCTCGCCAGCCCGAGGGCTTTCCGTATCCGTCGGTGCTGCCGTTCGCGCCGGACGCGCGGCATCGTCCGACGATCCTCGTGAGCCGGCTCGCGGAGCACACGCACAACCTGCACGCCGATCCGCGCGCCGGTTTTCTGGCCGTCGACGCACCCGACGGCGACGTGCTGGGCGGCCAGCGCGTCACGCTGCTTGGCCGCTTCGAGCCGGTCGGCTCGAGCCCGGAACTGGCGCGGCGCTACCTGCGCTATCACCCGGACGCGGAGCGCTACCTGATGCTGGGCGATTTCACGTTCTGGATCATGGAGGTCGAGCGGCTGCGCTACATCGGCGGCTTTGGCGCGATGGGCTGGCTCGATGGCGCCGAACTCGATCCGCTGCCGCCGCTTGCAGTCAGCGAGGAGGACGCGCTGATCGCGGAATTCGGTCACCGGCTGAGTGGCACGGGCGGCGTCGAATTGCTGGGTGTCGACCGTTATGGCGCCGATCTGAAACGCAACGGCGTGCGCCACCGTTTCGCATTCGATGGCGCCCGGTCCGATACCGGGACATTGCACGCCGCGCTCGAAGTCTGCATCGAGCGGCATGCGGATTAAGCATTTATCGTTTATCGAGAAAACACGCGTGCGCCAGTGTCGACGAACGGGGTCTTTGTCTCAATAGTGCGCGGCTTATCCAAGCCAAAGCTTTCATGCCGTGAAATGTTCGATGTGCAATGGACCGCTCAAGTCTCATTTCTTGATAGTTAAATCGTGTAAATATGCAGATGAGTGGACTTTTTTAGCGACATGCGAAATCAGCGATTAGAAAGGCCGTAGTCCGACCCAAAAGCAGCGCAGGAAACTTTTTGAAACGAATTTAAATTAATTTTTTCCGGTTGCTTATCCAGCCTTTCTATTTTGTGTTAATCTCGCCGTCAAATTCCGAGGCATGAAACCTTCAAAGGCGAGTCGGCAAAAGACCGGCGGTCATTTATCCATACCACAAGGGAAACCTATGTCTTCTTACAAGGAACTGCTCGCACAGCGCGAGAAGCTCGAAAAGCAGATTGAAGAAGCGAAGTCGCGCGAATACGCGGAAGTCTTGAATGAAATCAAGCAGAAGATGGCGGATTACGGCATTTCGCTGAGCGAACTCGGCGGCGGCCGCGCACCGAAAGGCGCTAAAGCGAGCCGGCCGCGCGCAGGCGTCGCGCCTAAATATCGCGATCCGGAAAGCGGCAGCACGTGGTCCGGTCGCGGCAAGCCGCCGCGCTGGATTGCGGGTCTTGATCGCGAAAAGTTTCTGATCCAGAAGTAATCACGATCAGGCGAGCAGTGAGGGTTGGCCGCACGTAGTACGAATAGCGGCGATCCACCGCGTTTATAGCCTGCTGCAGAATCTGAAAAAGCCGCGCACCGTTCAGGGCGCGGTTTTCGTCATTTGCGGCGCCGAGTTTTTGTCGCATGCGCTTCAGGCAACTGGAACGCGAATGCTTTTCGTTTAGATAAGCGATTGATTTAAAAAGGTTTTTTTTCGCTTTTCCCTGCGCGCGCGATTCGCGGCGGCTACAATAACGATAATTGACATTTCCGCCACTTCAGCATGCAGTCCGCCGCGATCGCCCAAACCACCGAGAAACAACGCGTTGCGCGCAAAAGTACTTTTGCGAGTATTGCGCTCAATAGCGTGTTGATGACGCTGCAAATCGCCATCGGCACGATCGCGCACTCGCAGGCGCTAGTTGCCGACGGTATCCATTCCCTTGCCGATCTTATTTCCGATTTTGTCGTGCTGATTGCCAATCGGCACAGCGGGGCCAAGCCCGACGCGGATCACAATTACGGGCATAGCCGTTATGAGACGGTGGCGTCGTTATTTCTCGGCGCGCTGCTGATCTCGGTCGGCGTCGGCATGTTGTGGCGCGCCGGTACGCGGCTCGCCGACCTGCAAAATATTCCCGCCGTGCACATGAGCGCGCTCGCGGTCGCGGCGCTCGTGCTGGTCTGCAAGGAAGCGCTGTTTCGCTACATGCTGCGCGAGGCGAAGCGCGTGCGTTCCGCGATGCTGATCGCGAACGCATGGCACGCGCGCTCGGACGCGGCGTCGTCGCTGGTGGTGGGAATCGGCGTGATCGGCAGTCTCGCCGGCTTGCGGTTGCTCGACCCGATCGCGGCGGCCATCGTCGGTTTCATGGTCGCGCGCATGGGCTGGACCTTCGGTTGGGACGCGCTGCAGGATCTGTCGGACCGCGCGCTCGACGAAACCGCCGCGGCCGACATGCGCGCATTGCTGATGTCCACCCCCGGCGTGCGTGACGTGCACGAAATGCGTACGCGCAAGATGGGCGATTTCGCGCTCGTCGACGCGCACATTCTGGTCGATCCGATGATTTCGGTATCGGAAGGGCATTACATCGCGGAGTCGGCGCGGCTGCGTGTGCTGACCGACAAGCGCGTGCTCGACGCGCTGATCCACGTCGATCCGGAAAACGATGCGCTCGCGCATCCACCGGTCGATCTGCCGCCGCGGGAGCGCGTGACCGCCGAGGTCGACGCGGCGCTGGCGGCCTCGGGCTTGCAGGCCGCTGGGATAAATCTGCACTACCTGAGCACCGGGCTCGACGTGGAGGTGGTGTTACCGGCGGCGGCGTCCGTTGAAGGGCGCGCTGCGGACGGCCCAGAGGCCGCGCGTCTGCTGGAAAGCGAGGCGCAGTCGCTTGGGCGCGTCGATCTGGAGGCGCTCAAGCGTCGTCTCGGCGCGCGCAAGCTAGACGTGCTGCTGCAACGGGATATCTCGGCCGCGCAAGGCGGTCCGGTGGCGGAACTCAAGACTGGCGTCGCCCTCGGCGGTCGGTCAATCGCCGCGGAGCCTCACAACGCCGCCTGAGTCCGATGAGTTTCGGACACCCGATGCCGCGAACCTTCATGCCGCCCGCGGCGGCGGCATCCGTCACAACGGCAACTGCGTATCGAACTTGATTTCGCGCAGCACGACGCTCGTCCGCACCTGCGCGACGGCTGGAATCTTGAAAATGCGTTCGTGCAGGAAGCTGTCGTACGCCTTGATGTCCGGCGCGACGATCTTGAGGATGTAATCGGATTCACCGGTCGTGCTGTAGCACTCGGTCACTTCGGGGCAGGTGGCGATTTCCCGCTCGAACTGCTCGACGCCGCCTTCGGTGTGGCGTGTCAGATGGATATGCGCGAGCGCGCACACATGCAAGCCGAGTTTTTCGCGATCGAGCAGCGCCGTGTAGCGCTGGATCACGCCCGACTGTTCCATGTCCTTGATGCGCCGCCAGCACGGCGTGCTCGACAGCCCGACCTGGTCGGAGATTTCCTGCACGGAACGACGTGCGTCGAGCTGCAGTAGGCGCAGGATCTTCTGTGAGAACGTATCGAGTGTCAACTGCGCCTCCGTTAGCGTCGCCGTATCAACGCATGGTAGAGGGCGCGAAAACGAAACGCAATGTAAAACGGCTCTCGCGAGCGAGATTGCCTAATTTACCGGGTCGGGAGCGGCGTTTTGCCCTGAGCCGTCCCCATCATCCTTGCCATCCCCCGGCAGCTCGGGCTGACGCGCGCGCAAGTCCTTCAGCATGTTGCAAAAGAGGGCACCCTGCTCGATCGCGTCGTCGAGCGCGACGTGCGTGTGCGGATGCTCGTCGAACCAGTGCTTCGGAAAGCGCGGCTTGATGTTCTTGCGGTACGGCAGGCCGGTCATCGCGAACGCGAGCGTCTTGATGTCGAGCGCCGACCACGAAAACGGGCAGCGGCCGACGAAGCGCATCATGTACCAGAACATATAGGTGAAGTCGAAGCCGGCGGGCATCGCGACGAACACCGGCTTGCCCGACAGCGCCTCGACCCATTCGACATAGGCGGTCAGGGCGGCCTCGGGTTTCTGCAAGTCCTGGCGGCAGGCCGCCCATGCTTCCGGCTGGGTCTTCCACCACGCTTCCTGAACCGGATGCGGCGCTGCGCCTTCGAGCAGTTCGAGATTCGCCGAGAACGTCGCGATCAGCTGCTTGTCTTCGGTGTATGCGGCGGATGCGAAGCTCAGCATCGAATGCGGGCCGGGGATCGGGCCGTCCGCTTCGACGTCGGTACTCACATAGATTTCGCTGCTCATGCGCCCACTCCGTCGGCGACGTAGGGATTCGTGCGGCGCTCGGCGCCGAACGTCGAGGTCGGGCCGTGGCCGGGCACGAACGTGACGTCGTCGCCGAGCGGCCAGAGTTTGTCGCGGATCGAGCGGATCAGGTCCGCATGATTGCCACGCGGGAAATCCGTGCGGCCGATCGAGCCGGCGAACAGCACGTCGCCAACTAGTGCAAGCCGGTGCGCGCGGCTGAAGAAGACCACGTGGCCCGGCGTGTGGCCGGGGCAGTGGTAGACCTCGAGGGTTTCGTCGCCGAAATGCACGGTGTCGCCGTCTTGTAGCCAGCGGTCCGGCTCGAAGGCGTCGGCGGCCGGGAAGCCGAAGCGCGTGCTCTGGTCCGGCAACTTGTCGAGCCAGAAGCGTTCGTCGGGATGCGGACCTTCGATCGGCACGCCGTAGTGGCTGGCGAGTGTCTTCGCGCCGGCGCAGTGATCGATGTGGCCATGGGTCAGCAAGACCTTTTCGACGGTCACGTTCTGCCGCACGATCTCGCGCTGGATCATGTCGAGGTCGCCGCCCGGATCGACGACGGCAGCGTGCCCGTTGGCCTCGCAAACGAGCAGCGAGCAGTTCTGCTGGAACGGCGTGACGGGGATCAGGGTGACTTTCATGGCTGGACGACGCGCTGGGAAAACGTTGATTGTACCGGGCCTCGCGACAGCCTCCGCCGCCCATGCGACGGGGCCGGCTCACGGCCCGTCTCGGACTTTCGTATGTCCATTTTTGCGATAAATGTGAAGATTGATCAAGTTTTTGAGCAGCTCACCATCCCAAAAAAAAGTTTTGGGTATAATGGACTCCATGCACTAGGAATTGTGCTGCCACAAGGCGATGCGTTCCCACAAAAAGGGAATGCCGCTCGCCGTTCAAGTAAGGGCTGTCGGAATACCGACGGCCATCAGTATCGATGCGTTCGATGCACACGTCTTGCCCAGCCAGGCGCCGCGCGCCTGCTACGGAATTAATCTCCGTGACGCTGGGTGGGGCCTACGCCGCCGTTCCTGCGCGCTGAGTTGCGCGCGCAAGAACGTGTCATTGCCACGTTCAGTTGGCGGCATGTGGGGTCTGGTCAGGCTGCCGGGGACAGGTTGCGCCAGACGTGAAAATTAACCGTGCGGTAGCGGCTGAGTGAGCCGTATCCGGGCTTTGACGTACTGCGCATTTTCGCGCGGCGCGTTGTCGTCCCTACCGCCGGAGCCGCAAGCAACATACCCAGCAGTTTGCGGGTGACGCGGCTCGACAATGTGATTGCACGTCTTATGAAAACTCGGCTAACCCGTGGTGTAGGGACTCTTTTTGCCTTTTTTGTACTGGCCGGCTGTGCCACGCCTCCGGGCGCACCCGATACGTCCGCGAACGACACGCCGCAAAGTACAAAGAACATGCACCTGAGCTCTTTCGGACCGCAATCGTTCGGTAGCGCGCCGGCCTCGAGCCCGAGCGCGTCGAACGCGCCCGCGTCGCCGCTGGCTGACGCGCAGCCGCTCACCGACGACGGCGTCGACGTCGCGGACTTCCATCAGATCGGACGCGCGTCGTGGTACGGACGCTTCTTCCACGGCCGCCGCACCGCCAATGGCGAGCGTTACGACATGCATGCCATGACGGCCGCGCATCGCACGCTGCCGCTCGGCTCGTACGTGCGCGTGACCAATCCGGCCAATTCGCGCTCGGTGATCGTACGGATCAACGACCGCGGCCCATACGCCCGCGGCCGCGTGATCGACCTGTCGATGGCGGCCGCCGCCATGCTCGACATGCGCCACACCGGCACCGCGCGGGTCAAGATCGAAGGGCTCACGCAGCAGGAAGCGCGCGCCGAACTGAACGAGACGCTCGCGTCGAACTCGGATTCGAACAAGTGACGTGACGTTACGTGGCGATGATGCCGCGTCGGCTGAACCAACCGTCTGCAGAAAATCGAAGGGCCGCGACATGCGGCCCTTTTCTGTTGCCGTCAGCCTTTTACCCGCCGGGCTCGACCCTCACGTTTCGGGCTTGTCTTCCTTCAGCGCCAGCGCGCGCGCGTACAACACGTTGCGCGATGCGCCCGTGAGCGCCGCCGCGACCTTCGCCGCGCTGCTCACCGTCAATTCTTCCAGCAGGATGCCGAGCAGCGCGTCGTGATCGTGCTCGCCGGCCGCTTCGGGCGCCGCGCCTTCGACCACCAGCACGAATTCGCCACGCTGCCGGTTCGCGTCGGCAGCGAGCCACGTTGGCCCTTCGGCCAGGGTGCCCTGGTGCAGGGCTTCGTGTAACTTCGTCAGTTCCCGCGCGATCAGCAGACGGCGTGTGCCGCCGAACACATCGGCGAGCGCCTGCACCGTCTCGACGATCCGGTGCGGCGCTTCGTAGAACACCATCGCGTGAGGATGTTGCGCGAGCGCCTGCAAGGCGGCGGCGCGCGCCTTCGGCTTCGGCGGGAGGAAGCCGAGGAACGAGAACGTCGCGACCCAGTCGCCGCTCGCGCTGAGCGCGGTGGCGAGCGCACTCGCGCCGGGCAGCGGGACCACCACGAAGCCGGCCTCGCGCACGGCATCGACGAGCTTGGCGCCGGGGTCCGAGATGCCCGGCGTGCCCGCGTCGGACACGTAGGCCACGCGCTCGCCGGCCTGCAGATACTCGATCACGCGCTGCGCGGCGGTGCGCTCGTTGTGCTGATGCACGGCGACGAGCGGCTTCGAGATGCCATAGCGCGCGAGCAGCTGACCGGTGTTGCGGGTGTCCTCGGCGGCGATGCGATCCGCGAGTCCGAGCACGTGCAGCGCGCGCAGCGTGATGTCGGCAATGTTGCCGATCGGCGTGGCCACCACATACAGCGCGGCGGCGGGGTACTGCTGCCCTTGCGCGAGTTCGGAGAGAGGAGTCATGACACGGAAGACACAAACAGACGGAACGAGGCCGACATTGTGCCATGTGGGCTTGCGCGAGCAGGCCGCGCCGAACACTGCGCAAAAGATGCCCATAAACGCCGGTCCAAAAACCGCCCACAACTTTTCCTGCGCTCACCAGTCCAAATCCGTCGGCGCGGCTTTCGAAGCACGCGCGCGAGAATATTTGCAGCGCCAGCGTCTGCGCTTCGTGGCGCGCAACGTCACCTGTCGGGGCGGCGAGATCGACCTCGTGATGAGTGATCGTGACGGCGCGCTGGTGTTCGTCGAAGTTCGCGCGCGTGCGCAGCGGCATTATGGCGGTGCGGCTGCGAGCATCGGTTGGCAGAAGAGACAGCGCATCGTGCGAGCGGCGCGGCACTATCTCGCGACGCGCGCCACGACGAACCGCGGCCCGCGCGACGAACCCGCGTGCCGCTTCGACGTCGTCGCGTTCGAGAGCGGCAGGCTCGTGTGGTTGCGCGATGCGTTTCGCGCCGACGAAGTCTGACCGACAGCGCAGACAACGCGCGTGAGTGCGATAAACTTGCGCTCGCGTGCCGCGCGAACTCATCGGCGGCCACAGCCTGGCAGTATGACTTCACAACACGGCCGCGCAGTGCGGTCCATTCGCGGTAGAAGATAGAGACTCGATGTCAGTCGAACGCATCCAACAACACTTCCGCGACAGCGCGGCAGTCAAACTCGAAGCCCTCGAAACCCTGTCGATGCCGATCGCCGTCGCGATCGACACGATGTTCGCCGCGCTCGCCAACGGCAATCGCATCCTCGCGTGCGGCAACGGCGGTTCGGCCGCCGACGCGCAGCATTTCGCGGCCGAGCTGATCGGCCGCTTCGAGCGCGAGCGGCCAGGTCTGCCGGCCATTGCGCTCAGCACCGACACCTCCGTGCTCACCGCGATCGCCAACGACTATTCGTTCGAACAGATCTACGCGAAACAGGTCTGGGCGCTCGGTCAGCCCGGCGACGTGTTGCTCGCGATCACCACATCCGGCAATTCCGCGAACGTGCTGGCCGCGATCGAAGCCGCGCATGAGCGCGAAATGATCGTCGTTGCGCTGACCGGCAAGGGCGGCGGACGCGCGCAGCAAGTGCTGAGCGACACCGACATCCACGTGTGCGTGCCGTCCGACCGCACGGCGCGCATCCAGGAAGTGCACTTGCTGACCATCCATTGCCTGTGCGACGGCATCGATGCCATGTTGCTCGGCGAAGACTGAGACTGATTTCGAAGGAGAGCTAGTTGATGAGCGTTTTCCGCATCAAGAAGACACTGGTGAGAACCGTGCTCGTGGTCGGGGTCGCGGCGGGCCTGTCGGCCACGCTGCAAGGCTGCTTTCTCGCTGTCGGGGCCGCGGCGGGCGGCGGCGCGCTGATGGCGACCGACCGCCGCACGCTCGGCGCGCAGACCGAGGATCGCGAGATTCAGGTGAAGGCGCTGTCGCAGATCAGCCAGAATCTGCCGGACTCCGCGCACGTCAACGTCACGGTGTTCAACCGCCGCGTGCTGCTGACCGGCGAGGTCGCGGGCGAGGCGTCGAAGCAGCGTGCCGAGAGCATCGTGCGGAACATGAACAACGTGAATACGATCGTCAATGAACTGGCGATCGCGCCGGCGAGCTCGTTCTCGTCGCGCACCAACGACACCTACCTCGAAACGCGCGTGAAGACCGCTCTGATCGCCGAGAAGAACATTTCGGCGAACAATTTCAAGGTCGTGGCCGAGCGCGGCAACGTCTATCTGATGGGCCTCGTCACGATGAATGAGGGCAATATCGGCGCCGACGTCACGAGCCGCGTGCCGGGCGTCGTGGAGGTGGTCAAGGTGTTCCAGTACATCCAGCCGCAGGAAGCCGAAGCTGCTGCTGCCGCCGGTGCGACGGCGCCGGTGGCCGCCTCGCAGCCCGAGGTCAGCGAGCCGACGGTCGGGGCGATTCCCGATTCGTCGGTGAGCGCGCGGCCGCTCGATCAGCAGGCGCCTGCGCCGGTCAACTCGTCGACGTCGGTGCGGCCGGGTAATCCGAAGGCGGTGCCTTGATGCGCGGTATGACGCGTGCGGGTGTCGTGTTCGCGTTGGTGGTAGGCGCGCTGGCGGGCACGATGGCGTCGGGTGCTCGCGCGGCCGAGGCGCCGCGCGGCCAGCAGGTCGCCGCCGCGAATGCATGCATGGGCTGTCACGCCGTCGATCGCAAACTGGTCGGTCCGTCGTTCCAGCAAATCGCCGCGAAGTACAAGGGCGACGCGCAGGCGCCGACCAAACTCGCGCGCAAGGTGAAGGACGGCGGCTCCGGCGTATGGGGCATGATTCCAATGCCGGCCCATCAATCGATGAGCGATGCGGATATCCGCACGGTGGTCGACTGGGTGCTCGCGGGCGCGCCGTCCAGATGAGGTTTTCCCGGGGCTGGAGGCTTGGCAAAAGGGAAAATGGCTGTGCTAGAATTATTTTTGTGTTGGGGGGGTAGCTCAGCTGGGAGAGCGTCGCGTTCGCAATGCGAAGGTCGGGAGTTCGATCCTCCTCCTCTCCACCAAGAATACGTATGAAGAAATCCGAGAAAGTCCAGAAAACCCCGTAGCCGTAAGGCTTACGGGGTTTTTTGTTGCCACTAAGGTCCATGATCGTCCATTGACATCTAGTGCTGAAATGGGAAAACTCTGGGGGCTACCGTCCGTCCCTCAAAGGCAGTATTCCCCAAATGGCGCTCACCGACACTGCGATCAAGCACGCCAAGCTTCCCGAAGAGCCGACAAAGCTGTTATGCGGAGGTGGCCTTTTATCTGCTCGTCGCTCCCGACCAAGGCAGGCTCAAATGCCGATCTGGCCGCAAGGAAAAAAGGTTGCCTTTGAACGCTTCCCCGCCGGTGACGCTGGCGGCCGCGCGGCGTGTGACAGATGAGGTTCGCACGTCCGTCGCGGCTGGCGTTGATCTTAGCGAGGCTCTAAACGGGCAAAGCGCCACCCATCAGAACGAAGCCGGCCGGGTGAGGGTATGGATGGGCTTCTGTAAACAACGGCGATGCATTATCCGTTTGGCGAGCGCTGAACGTACTCAAATCAGTCGAAGACGATCTAGCCTCCCGCCTTACTCGATGCAACGCGCAACGTGGCCCTAGGGATTGTTAAGCAATGGCACTGACTGACGTCGCGATTCGCACTGCAAAGCCAACAGGCAAGCTATACCGTATATTCGATGAAAGGGGCATGTACCTAGAGGTTTCGGCTACTGGAGGTAAGTGGTGGCGCTTCAAATACCGATTCGCGGGCAAAGAGAAGCGCCTATCACTTGGCGTCTACCCGGATGTTGGTCTCAAGGATGCGCGCGAGCGCAGAGACGAGGCGCGGAAGCTTGTCGCGCAAGGAATTGACCCGGGGGAGCATAGAAAGGCCACGAAGGCCGCGACGCTTGAGCGGTCCGCCAATTCGTTTGAAGTTGTCGCCCGTGAGTGGTTCGCTCGGCAGTCGTCCGGCTGGGCACCGAGCCACGCTGATAAAGTCATCCAGCGCTTGGAAAAGGACATACTTCCCTGGCTCGGCAAGCGACCTATCGGAGAAATTGCTGCACCTGAGCTGTTGGGGGTCATTCGGCGGATTGAAGAGCGGGGCGCGACTGATACGGCCCATAGAGCCTTGCAAAACTGCGGACAGGTCTTCCGCTATGCAGTGGCTACGGGTCGGGCGGAACGGGATCCCTCGGGTGACTTGAGGGGTGCCCTCCCACCTTTAAAACACGAGAATTTCGCATCCATCACCGAACCCACGAAGGTTGCTGAGTTGCTGCGAGCAATCGATGCATTCCGAGGCACGTTTGTCGTGAAAAGCGCGCTCCAGTTAGCCCCTCTTCTTTTCGTCCGCCCCGGCGAATTGCGCAAGGCTGAGTGGTCGGGCTTCGATCTCGATAACGCGGAGTGGCGATATCTGGTGACGAAAACTAAAACCAACCACCTCGTTCCGCTATCCGCGCAGGCAGTGACAATCTTGCGAGACTTGCATGCACTGACCGGGAACAGAAGCTATGTGTTTCCGGGACGCGACCCACGTAAGCCGATGAGCGAGGCAGCAATCAATGCTGCTCTGCGACGCATGGGGTACGACACGAAGACAGAAATCACGGGGCATGGATTCCGGGCGATGGCTCGCACAATCTTGCACGAAGAGCTACATGTCAAACCCGAGGTCATCGAGCATCAACTTGCGCACAAGGTGCCAGATGCCTTAGGCACCGCATACAACCGGACCAGATTCTTAAAAGACCGGCGAGCCATGATGCAGCAGTGGGCGAATTACCTCGACGAGCTGAAGGCCGGCGGGCGGCCCTTCGATCAGGTCGGCAAGTAGCGGCCGACTGAACGCCATGCGCTGTCGAGGGGCCGATTCCGTGTTAAGCACCGCATTTTGCAACCGGTTTCACCGCAAACCGGTTATGCCTCAAGAAGTTTGAAGCAAGCGATCATGTCACAAAAAACACCTTACATTCGTGCTCGGGAACGATCACGGACAACGCTCGACGCGGTCGCTAAAACGCAACGCGCTCAGCGTTCAAATCTCCTTTCGAAAAAGGCGAAAGAACTGCGACTGCCGGAATACGGCCGCGCTGAGTTCGTCGAAAACCTGCCCGCGTATTTGCGGCGGGTGGAAAAGCCAGCATCGAGAAACCTTGTTGCAGCGTATGTCGAGCTGCAGAAAGCTGCTCACCACCTTCAAAACGCGATCTATTCCGTTGGAACGCATGATACTCACCATCGCTACCTAGCTTCCCGTGTCGATCGAGTGGAGCGGGAATTACGTTCGCTGCTGTTATCTGACAAGCGGCGCGCGGTCGAGGGCGAGGCAACGTTTTCCCTTGACGGTACGCTCATTCGTTTCTCGTTCGACTCAAAAACGGGTAGACCGACTGACTACGCGACAGAGTTGGCTTGCGAAGCGGCGTTCGCATGGCGTCAGTGGTTTCAAACGTGGCCTTCGTCGAGAGGCGAGGGCCGATTCCACAAGATGCTCAAATTTGCTTGTCAGAATTTGTTGAAAATGAATGATGCAGAGCTGCCGGGTCGCAACGCCGTGGGGGCGGGCATCCTGCTGTGCAAGCAGAGGTGGGCAAATGGCTGGCCGGGTGGGCGCGTTTATAGTGCGGCTGACGACGCTGGCATGCTACAGATTCGGGCGAAAGGATTTTGATCTGACGCATTTTTCCGTCGGGAGCCAAACCACAATGGAGTCATTCGTACACGGATGAACTCCCATGGAAAACAAAACGTTTGGACTTTGCCTCCGTCGGCTTCCTGATGTATGCCGGCTAACAGGCCTGCGTAAGAGCTCGATATACGCCATGATCAATGTCGGGAGCTTTCCCGCTCCCGTGCGTATCGGTCCACGCGCCGTCGCATGGCGAGACGACGACATCGGGCGTTGGATTGAAACTCGACTCAGCACCGTTGCATCCAAGGGCAACGCTACCGGAGGCCGCAAGTGAACACCTCCATCAATCAAGTAGTGGTTGCAGGGCTCCGGTCTGAGCGATCAAGTGGGTCACAGAGTGAGGAGCGCGGCCATCAGACGAGTCAACGGCCCGAGGCCAATTGGCAGTTGCCTTCGATTCTCCCGCGGCTTGTCAATGGTCGCGAGCTAAACCGGCTTGTGTACGGATACCGATTTGATCCACTTTTCATACAGTGGCGTCGGCAGATTGCTCGTCGCCACGGCGAATTGATAGAAGAGATACGGCGCCTGTCACTTCGTTTAATTCACGAGCGGCCGGGGCGCGCGCTAAAAGAAAAGGTCGATCGGTTCCTCCGGTCGCCGTTGGTTCAGTGTGACATCTTGCACGATACTTGGCTCGATCAAGGTGGTCCGTTTCGGCACCTGACGTTGGCCGAGCGTCAAGCGACTTTTTATACACTTTGGAAGGATCGAATCGACGACTTTGAGTTGTTGCCCTCGCCCCTCAATCCCTCGATTGCTTGCTCGGAGCCATTCTATCGACGTGGCAAGCCCAAACACGATGGCCGTTGGCGAAACTTCTACTCCTTCGGCATTGCACGAACCACACGCCAGCGCCTAGTACATGTGGCACTGGCTGCTGCCACGTGCAACCAGTATCGCGCACAGTCCATGTACAACGGAGGGATGTCAGCGGTCGCGGACGAGGTCACGCGAATATTCACCGACCACCCTGAGCTTACTCATTGGGCAAAGCTGGATATTCAAAATTGCTTTGACAACATCAGGCTAACTTCGGCGCACGAGTTTCTACCGCTCGCGCCAAAGGTCATTCAACAAACCGTAGCAATCAACGTTAAGGAGGCAATCGACCAAAGAGAATCTGATCATCGACGGTATGAACACTATCTACGGAGATGTACAGGGTTATTTGCATCCGGACCTTCGCTGGCTCTGCCGCAAGGCGCAGCCTCATCAGCACTCGTTGCATATTCCTTGATCGAATCGGGGTTGCCGCCATTCTCGCCTGACCGCGTGATGCTTTATGGCGACGACCTGCTTGTTCTAGGAGAATCACAAGAGGAGGTGAGAGCACAAGTGTGCCGTTTTCGATCGCTTTTTGAAAGGCATCCAGCGGGGCCTTTGCAAATCACTCTTGAGGGTGAGGGCAAATTACAGGAAGGGTTTGAGTTCCTTGGCATGGAGTTCAAACGGATTATGCAGAGCCGAACAACAGGCGCGCCACTCAGTCTTTTCACAAGTGTTCGACTTCCGGCTAGCCTGCGCACTCGCTTCATCGACAACGTACGATCTCGCGTTGAGCAGGCCATCGAGTATGGCGATCCTGAGCTTTCCGAGGCATCTCGCTATGTCAGGGGATTTTGGGGAAGCAAACCTACGCATGACCGAGTCGAATTGCTGCTTCAAGCATGTTTGCTCATCGAGCAGCTGGGCGCCGACTCAGGTCCGATTTGGAACATTATGGCTGGTTGATCGCGCGGTATTGTCGCGATCGTGGCAACGGCCATTCACCGCGGAGCCTGTTGCACAGGTTCCGGGTCCAACAGCTTTATTGGGCTGATTCCAAGTACATTTGTAATGCTTTCCAGTGTTGTCGATCGAGACGTTCCGTCCACGTTTGACAGAACTGACATAAGTCCAACTCAGTTCCGCAGAGTTAGCCCACTCTTCTCCCTCTCGTGCGCGCCGCAGTGCTCGTAAGTTCGAGGCAAAGATTCGCCAAGCGTTTGTGCCATTTGGAAGTTTTCGGTGACGCCTTAACGCTCACGCGCAAGTTTGAAACTGGTTGCACGGCGCGTCGCGTTAGCCCACGCGACCATACAACAACGAGAGAAAAGATGGCATCGCTCGTTTGCTGCGGTACGTAGCCGCGAGCATTCCGTCACTGATCCCACTGCGAAGCTTGTGACTCGCATGCCAATCGCCACTCTATTCATATCGAGCGACCGTGCCGTGAAGGCGAACGCGTGGTCGCCTTCACGGTGTTTCCGGTTGGACTTCCAACAATCTCTCCGCGGATAGCCTGCCGGCCAGATAGGCTTGCGGGGTACGCCAAACACCGGTTGATTGGCTTTATGTGGTCCAGCGCACATATCAAGCGCGAATTGGGAGCAGAGGCGCAACTACAGAGTACCTTAATCGTAAGCGCAATCCCCAGTTTTTGTGGCCCAAACAAGTTGGTTGGTATAGCTTAACGTTTGGGCTCGGACCGCGTACGAGGTGGACACTCGACATGAGCCCGGCAAGGACCTTCCTGTCGCTTCTTCTCAAGCACATGGGAATTGGCGAACCATATATTTGGCAGCGCGAGGCATATTGTCGCCTGTGTGCCGGCGAGGCTCCCTCACAGATCAAGGCGCCGACGGCTTCGGGAAAGACCATGATGATCGCGATATTCGTGGCTTCGCTCGCGACTCAAGCGGCGAACGGCCGCGTGACGCTGGCACGGCGCCTCGTATATGTGATCAATCGCAGGGTCCTGGTTGACGAAGCGAGCGCCCTTGCCGAACGCATCCTGCACGCCATCAACACTGAAGAGGATTTGCGCCCCCTCCGCGATGCCCTGGCGGGCCTGTCGGCAAGCGGGAAGGCGCTCGCTGTCTCCACACTTCGCGGGCAACTGGAAGACAACGGCGAGTGGAGCCGCGACCCGTCGACACCCGCAATTATTCTGGCAACCCCCGACATGCTGGGAAGCCGGCTCCTGTTCCGCGGATATGGGGTTGGGCGGTCACGCGGCGCAACGCACGCCGGCCTTCTGGGCTGCGACACCTTTATCGTGCACGATGAAGCGCACCTAGCACCCGCGTTCACCTTTTTGCTTCGACAGATTGAGGCATTGGCCGGGCATGGAGCTGCGCAAATCGGTCGACCGGCGCTCCGCGTGATCGAGATGACGGCCACACCCTCCGGCGCCTTTGGCCTTCCGCTGGTTTGTGATGTCGCTTCTGATCCTGCACTGGCTACCCGGATGTCGGCATCAAAGCTGTTCAGGATTGCCGATGCCAGTCTTGTCGGTGGCTACTCGGGAAAGCCAGGTGATGCTGTCGTTGAGGGCATCGCCATAGTTGCGACTGCGATGCGTGACGAGAACAGAGCGGTTGCGATCTTTGTTTCCAGTCCGGCTTCAGCCGACAAGATCGCCGACCGCTTGCGACGCTCCGGCATAGCGCCGGACCGTATCACTACGCTGACCGGTACGATCCGTGGCCATGAGCGCGCCAAGCTGGTCGATACACCGGCATTTAGGAGGTGCGATCCGGGCCCCAACCGGACGTTGGACGGCACAGCCTATTTCATCGCCACATCGGCCGGCGAGATCGGACTGGATATCGATGCCGACGTCGGTCTGTTTGACATGACGACGCTAGAGCGTTTCATCCAGCGCGCGGGACGCGTCAACCGCCGCGGCTATGGCCACGGATACATCATTCTCGTTCATGCCCATGGACTGGAACTGCCTGAAGCAATCCGGGAACGTGGACTTAAGGCGCTTAGGCTGCTTGAGCGCGCGACGGGAAGCGACTGGATCGGGGACGCGAGCCCGCTTGCTCTGAATCGCCTGTGTGACCTTCCGGATTACGCCGATGCCATTGAGCCGGCCCCAGCAATGCGCGACCTCGAACCAGCCATTGTCGACATGATGAGCATGACGAGCCTGCGGCTCCACCAACTCGGCTGCCCGGCGCCTGACATCTTTATTCACGGGTTGGTCGACGAGGACGCTGACCTTGCGCTCGTCTGGCGGGATCTCCCCGATGCCCGCGCCGACTTCACGGAGTGGCTCGACGTGTGGCCGATCTCTCCACGGGAGGTCGCGCGGGTACCCATTGATGTCGCCCGCCGGCTGCTTAACGAGCGCCTGGTCGTAACCGGGACGGAGGCCGGCGAGACCGTGGCTGTCGCTCTCGACGCCCAGGGCCTTCCGGTTCCCGAAGACCCTCGATTGACTCGGGGAGCGCGCGCCAACCGTTGGATAGCGCGACTTCGGCCAGGTTCGGTCGTGCTGCTGTCGAAAGTCGTTCGTGGATTGACCGGCCAAGGCATCCCCTCTGCCACGAGCGTCGATCCGGTTCTGGACGTCTCGACAGGGTTCACTGACGTTAATGGCATGTTTCGGCAGGCGATAAGGCAGTTGCACGTTACTGCCCACCTTGATGAGGAAGGTACGGTATGGCGTCACGAAGATCTGACTGCGCCCTCCCTCGAAACGCTCCTGCAGGCAGCTGTCGGTGAACATGAGATCGTTTTCCATGATGGCCCGCGGGTGATTGAGGCGGCGGATTGGTCGGGCAAAGTGACGATATGGCTCAGCGATAAAGTCGCGCGCACGGCCGACGCAGGAGACTTCGCTTCCCTTGGGCCGCGCGACCGGCTGCTCGTCGAACATCACGACCTTACGGCGCGTGCGGCTCGCCGGCTTTGCATCTGGCTGGACTTGCCGCCGCCGCTTGCTGCCGCGGAGATCCGCGCGGCAGCCGAGCACGATAGGGGAAAGGCGTGGGGGCGCTGGCAACGCGCCATCGGGAACGTCGATCCGAACCGCGTGCTGGGCAAGTCTGCGAAAGCAGCATTTGACTTCAAGATCAATGACGGCTACCGGCACGAGCTCGGGTCGCTCGTCGCGTGCGGCGAAACCATGACGCAGCTCGAACGCCACCTGATCGCCGCTCATCATGGCTGGTCCCGACCAATGTTTCCCGACCGGGCGTTGGCGAAGCCGGGATGCGCCGCGGCTGCGTTGGCGGCGGCGCCCGACTTTGCTGTCGTCCATCAGGCGCTCGGACCGTGGGCGCTTTGTTATCTGGAAGCTGTGCTCAAGTCGGCTGACGTGCTCGCGGAGACCCTCGACGCTTCACTCGTCGCGGATCCGGCCATTGTCCTACCAGCTGCTGCGGCCTGGCCGACCATCTCGACGCCGTCAGCAGAGGCGTTCCTTCTCCCGGTCGACCCCACCAACTTCGGGGAGTACCTTGCCGCACTTGGCCTCGCATCGCTTGCGATAACTGGCGGTGTCAATATCAGGCTTGGGTGGGCTGACGGTTGCATGGTCCTCAGCGGCATAGGCCGCGACGGCCTCCTCTCCCTGCTGGATGGTCTGCGTGGCGCGGTTGTCCAGCCGGACGAGAGAGCTTCCGTCAAGACACAGCGTGGCGCGAAGTATCCGCCCTTGAGGCTCGGGCTCAAAAATCATGATTTTGCGCTGAACCACTGGCTCGACGCGCGTTTGAGGGGCAGTTCGGAGTGGAAACTCGGTGCGGGCCAAACCACAGCCGCGGGGACGCTGCTCAGCGTGGCAAAAGCCTGCGCGGATTCGCTGGATCTGCCTGACTTTGATCCGGTCCGGATCTTCGCGATCGGCGGTGCGCGGGTTGGCGCCGACGCCAGCAAATTCCGCTTCGACGCGGCCACGAACTGGTCCGCTCGCAATGCAGGCTTCTCGTTAAACGAGAACGAACGGTTCAAGAGTACCCGCCCGTGGGTCGAACTGCTCTCGGCGCTCGGGCTGCAGTACTTCTTCCTTCCTCCATCCGATTCAATAACCGGGTACTCCACGTGGCAAGGTGAGCTGCTCCCACCGGTGCTGACATTGGCCGCTGTTCGGGGATTGCTGCCGGAGTGTGATGCCCGCTACAAGCTCGCCATTGAGCGGACCGGCAAGGCGACGAAAGATGTTTTTGCCTCTCAACCCGTCATCATGCAAAGGAAGCCGCCATGGCCAGGACATTTCACCCTAATCTGAGGGATATCCTCACCGATGGGAATATCGTCGCAATCGTCGCGAAGCAGCGACTAAGGGCAGCCGATGGTCCTGGCACTCCAATTTTCCCGCCGACCTATCTCGGTTCGGACGATCGTCCGACCTACTGCATCAGTCTGCTTGATGACGGCGGAAATGTCTGCGTCGTGGACTCCGTTCAGTCACAGGCCAACCGAATCGAGGCAGCCTTCATGGACGAGCCTTACCGCTCACTCGTTCGACGAGTCCAGGTTACGGCGCAACTGCCGAACGCAGAGACGCGCACACTTGACATGCTTCAGCTTGGGCACCGCCTCGCGGATGCTGCTGTGACTTTTTCGACACTCGCTGAACAGGCTAAGGCTGCAATGCACTCCTTCGGCGACGGCCCCGACGAGATCGCACGGCTATCGCCGATGAGCCTGCTCTTTGGCATGTGGGAAAGCCGTGGCGAAAAGCGTCAAACCAGGATTCCACGCGCACTCAGCTCCACGATCACTGCGCGGAACGTCCGGGTGTTGCGACGCATGGCGACGTTCGCGGGTTCGTTCTGGTCGAAGGACCTAGGCTTGGAAGGCAAACGCTCCTCTGAAGGACTGGACCCCGTGCCCACCGGTGAGGCGCTAGGTGGGATCATGGCGGAAGGCGAAATTCTGCGTTCCGCAACCCTGAACCTGGTGGCGCTGCGCCAGAACTGCAAGATAACGACCGCAGTGCCTGTCAGTCCAGCGGCGTGGTATATGTTCGCCCTCGCGCTCGTAGCGATCACCGTGCCCTCAGAATCGTACCTGAGACAGGGCTGTCTGCTGGTGGGAGACGGCGACATCGAGATCCGCGTCGTCGCGCGAAGCGGGAAGGACGAGAATCTCACGCTTGACCACCAGAACATACTGGGCATCGCGCGTGATGCTGCCAGGGACTTCGGCGTTTCAACCCTGGAACCCATCGAAGCGGTCTTCCAGACCGACCGGCTTGAGCCGAGCCCGACCGACAAGGGCAAACAACTTCCCGGCGGCAAGGATAAAACTGCGCGGGGCAAATGATGTCAACCAAACCTGACTATCTGGTGCTGGAGGCGACATTTCTCGCCGGCACCTACGGCGGAATCGAGTGGCCACCATCGCCGTTCAAGCTGCTGCAAGCAATCGTAGCGGGCTGCCGTAGCGTCGCTGTCGCCGGCCTAGACTGGCTGGAACAACAGTCGCCACCGCTCATTCTGGCTACCGACCAGCCCGAACTGGTGAGGTTTGTCCGGTTCATACCCAACAATGCCGATCCGCGCAAGCCCAAGGAGGCCACGTCACGGCGCGAAATCGTCCATCGTACCGTTCGCGAGCCAGTGCGCTATTGCTATTCCTTGCGCACGGGACGTGACCGCGAGGCCGCCAAGCAGGTGATCGTTGCGGCTTCACAGGTGCATACGCTGGGAACGGGCCACGACATGTGTACCGTGCGCGGCATGGTGGTGTCCGATAACGCGCCGGAGAGCAGCTCGGCTACGAAGCTATGGTGCCCTGTGGGAGAGGCTGTGTATGCAATGCGCCCAAACGCAGCAGTCATGTTGCGTGCGCCGCGACCAGGCTCACTTCGTGCTCTTGAGCAGCGGTTTACGCAGTTTCAGCGTCGCCTCGATACGGGCGAAGCAGGTTATGGCCGGCCTGTTCAGGCACCTGCGGAACATCGTGTCGTCGCCTATCAGAAGAGCGACGAACAATCGAGAACCGCCCTGGTGACACTCCGGCTGGTAGCCCCGGCTAACCCTCAAGTTTTCTGCAGGTTCCGGCCGGAGGGCGCGGTGGCCGTCGCGGGGATGCTGCGCCACGCAGCCAAGCGGGTGGCCCAACGCTGGGTTCCTGAGCTTCTCGACTTTGCTACCGGCTACGGTCCAAAATCGGATCTGGATCGTCGCATGTCGTGGGTTGGGTTGCCATCCGTTGGTGATCTTCATGCCGATGGACTGATTCGACGCGGGCTGTGGCTTGGGCGGGCTTGTGACGCTCAACAAGTGGGCGAGCTCGCATCAGCCCTGCCTCCCGACGGGATCGACCTCTTCGACGAATATACAAACCAGTGCGCAGCGTTGGCCGTGCCGGTCGCTGCCGACGAAGAGCCCGTGCTGCATCACTACCTCGGCCGGGCGAGGGAATGGGTGAGCGTCACCCCGGTTGTACTGCCCGGGGACTATGGCGCCGGCGATCTGCGGGTCATGACCAGGCTCATTCACAAGGCTGTGCGCGAATCCGGGATCGATTTTGGGCTCGTGGAAAGTGTCGAGTTCTCGACGCAGGGATTTCTTCGCCAGGCCGTTCCTGCGTGGGAGGTGAAACTCAAGGACTGGAGGGCCAAGAACCTCATCCTTTACCATGTCCGGCTTCGTTTTCGAACACCGATCCGAGGCCCGATTGTATTGGGCCGTGGGCGGCACTTCGGGTTGGGGCTGTTATGCGCGAACCTCAATTGAAACTGAAAACGGCGCAGGTTCGCGCAAATGGCATGCAGCATCGAATCAACAGGTGGTTACCAACCGCGGAGCGGAGACCTTCTCCGGGCTCTTTTTTCGCGGGACGTATCGACGTTCGCGCGTTCGAGCCGGAAATGGCTTGTGGACATTGGTTTAGCGTGGGAGAGGAGCACTCGCCTGGGAACGGGCGACTTCGTTTAAGGCGCGTCTGTCCGGGCCGGTTAATGTGGCCCATCACCTGGTGCACTCGCCTGGCAACGGGCGACTTCGTTTAAGGTACGTCGACCCGCCCAGCGACGGCACGGGCTACGTGGGAGTACTCGCACGGGGACGGGCGACTTCGTTTGAGGACCCAGCCCACCGTCTCACCAAGAGCCATCACTTCAGCGCACTCGCTTAGCAACAGGCGACTTCGTTTAAGGAGGCCCGTCACGGCGTAGTAGTCGCCCTGGAGCATTCGGCCGGGCGCGGGCGACTTCGTTTAAGGCAGAACGGCACGCAGGCGAACGGCGTGGACCTGCTGGGAAAATTCGCCCGGGCACGGGCGACTTCCTTTAAGGTTGATGATGATGCGCTTGTTGTAGCCCTAGGCGGGAGCACTCGCCTGACAACGGGCATCTTCGTTTAAGGGTGGTGACCGTGTGGTCCAGAATACCTCGCATCAGCGGAGCACTCGCCTGGCAACGGGCGACTTCGTTTAAGGACTTGCCCCTCGACGGCCGGCATCCGGGGCTGAATCGGAGCATTCGTCCGGCAACGGGCGACTTCGTTTGAGGGTGAAGACGCGTGAGGCGAAGTCGCTCGCCAAGAGGTGCACTCGCCGGGCAACGTGCGACTTCGTTTACGGGCGATCCAGCGCGAGGAATTGCTGTTCAAATACGGGAGCACTCGCTCGGCGACGGGCGACTTCGTATAAGGGAGAATGCGGCGTGCAGTGCGATCATCGAGAACAAGGAGCACTCACCCGGGCACGGGCGACTTCGTTTAAGGAGGACGTTGAAGCGGATCGTCTCGATCGTCTGGTGGAGCACTCGCCCGGCAACGGGCGACTTCGTTTAAGAAAGGCGTACGAGCAGGGGCGCGAGAAGTGGCAGGGGAGCATTCGTCCGGCAACGGGCGACCTCGTTTAAGGCAGATGCAGTAGCTGTTCGAGCGCGATGCGCGAGGGAGCACTCGCTTGGGAAGAGGCGACTTCGTTTAAGGACGCCATGGCCGTGGCCAGGGTAGTTGACGCCATGGTGCACTCGCCTGGCAGCGGGCGACTTCGTTTAAGGGCACCGGGCACCTGCTTGGAGGCTTCGATGATCTCGAGCATTCGCCCGGGCACGGGCGACTTCGTTCAAGGGGTTTCTTCACCGAGTTCACACGGGAAGCGCTGGGGAGCATACGCCCAGGGCACGGGCGACTTCATTTGAGGATGTCAGGGTTGATACCCTTTCAAGCGTACAAGTCGGGCAGCGCGGATGCTGGAGGCGGTTATGGCGTCAACTACGTGTCCGGTTAAGTAGTCCTCCTTTGGGGGAAGACACGCACGTCAAAATGGCCTCCTAAGTTCCGCGACATGGGTGTAGGCTATGTCGGTGTCACCTGTCGAAGTGAATGATTCGCGATAGCGGATCAAGGCCGCGGGCTTGATGTTTTTCGTGCTGATCTACACGGTCGCGCCGAGAATTGTCAACGCTGTCATCAAGGCCACGCACGAGTGGCAAGGCCTATTGCGATAAGGATGTTCAATGGACACACTGAAATTTGCACTCGCGTTGGAAGGCGAGGGCATGGATCCCGAGCAGGCAGCCATCATCGCTCACCAGATGTACAGAATCTATGCGCACTCAGTACTGGGTGGATTCTATAAACCCGTGGACTATGGTGATTATGAGACGCTTCGCGCGAAGGCGAACCTGCGGCGAGCCAAGACAGAAGCGATGAACAACGTGCTTCGCGCGATGAAAGCCAATGACGCCGGCCAAGAAAAGCACTGGCAGGGTGAAGTGGAGCGGATCGACGCAGAGAGAAGGCAGCGAGGGTTCATCAAGTGAGCGATTCAAAATCCACTGTCAGTAAGCCCGATGTACCCACTCTATGACGCGGTTGCTTGTATTGAAATCGTCGGTGGACGCCATTCGGGTCTTACTCTGTCGACAACGGGCGACTTCGTTTAAGGTTGTCGGCCTCGCACGGTGCGTGCGAGGTCACGCGTGGTGCAGCCGGCCTCCGTTTGAGGTAATTGCGATAAGGATATTCAATGGACACGCATGCATTTGTACTCGCGTTAGAAAGCGAAGGCATGGATCGCGAGCAGGCAGCCATCATCGCCACTGAGATGTACAGAATCTATGCACACTCGGTACTGGGTGGAGCTTATGAACCCGTGGATTATGGCGATTATGAGACGCTTCGCGCCAAGGCGAACCTACGGCGAGCCAAGATAGAAGCGGTGAACAATGTGCTTCGCGCGATGAACGCCAATGACGCCGACCAAGAAAAGCACTGGCAGGGTGAAGCGGAGCGGATCGACGCAGAGAGAAGGCAGCGAGGGTTCATCAAGTGATCGACTTAAAAGACTGGTCAGGAGGTTTCATCGTGACCGTCGAGCGCCGGCGGTTCGGCAACACGGCGCAGGCGAACCATCTCGCCGTCCAATCCGGTTAATGAACTTGGACAGTCGCAAAGGCCATCGCGCGTCCGCAATCCCTGGAGCCGGGAGCTACGCATCTCCCTTGTCGATTAGTTTTGAAATAGTGCCAGAACTCCGCCAGAATGCGGTTTGCCGAGGCTCGCGCGGTGCGTATTTCCTCAACCATGTCCATGCGGCAAGCCATACCCTTGTTCGGCCGATTAGACCAAGTTTTAACTTCTCTGGCGCATAAATTGCGCAGTAAGCCCACCCATTGGCGATCCACAACTTGAGGCCCGATGGTTCATGGTCGAGAGTGTACCGTTGCTCGCTGTCGATCTGCCATTGGGCCGGCCGTTCTCGTAAAGACGCCGCGATCTTCTTCGCTACGGGGTTGTCAACGTAGCGGCTCCAGAGATATCTCATGTCTGGTCATCCCGTGGCAGAATCGTCTGCATTACTAACACGACAAGGTTACACGTCTCTTAACCTTCTCCCTGCGCTGCCATTAACTCGTCTAATTTGCCTTTCAGGTCATCGCCGGAGGCACAGGCGAACACTAATTCGCGCACCTCGCGGAGTAGCCTAGCCGCCTGCTTGCACGCCTCGTTTGCCTCTTGGTTGAGTACTCCCGAATCAGCAAGCTTTCCAAGAGACGAGCAAATATCTGCGATTTCCATTGTCTACCTCTGCGCTTATGTTACGGTCGATAGCTTGTTCGATGAAGTATTGATAGAAAACCTGCACGCGTCAACTTTGACGCAGACCTGACATCACATTCCTTCACTGTATTTGGAATTCCAATTGCCCGCTGCGGGTCATCGAGACACTGCGGGCAACACCGCTGACTAATGGCTGGGCCATTGTTTGTCGCTATCGGTCGGCCCTGCGGGTGTCAGCGTGGTGCAGTGGTGTCACTGGCACCGGGGATGACCGTGGGGTAATGGCATTGGGTAGTCACCTTGGTCGTTCCATCGCCTTCAGGGTCGAATGCGGGCACAGACATCGTGATATCACAGGCCATGAGAGGCCGATGCTAGAGGGGCTGTCGCGCGTCAAGCACGGCCCAGCGCCGCGCAATCTCCATGTGCAGGAGCGCCACGCTGATCTCCAGGCGATTCAGACAAGCCTTCACCTCGCGGACATCATTCATCAGCTCGCTCCTGCAATCCGCCAGCTCTTCAAGTACGGCGTCGATCGCACGCAAAACAAGGTCTGTTTCTTCTGATGTAAGGCTGGTAGTCTCGTCCGTCATCGCAGGCCTCCCTCAGTCTTACGGGCAGTATAGTCCGCCCCGCCGCACGACGAGCGTAATGACTGTGTTCCGCGTTGGATGAAACGGAACCGGACTGTTTTCCCGCACAGAGCGCGCCCTGCGAATCGATCAGCCGGTTCATGTACGAACATTTGATGCAGAGTTCAGTGGCGTAGCGCCACGCTACGCCGCGCTTGTCCGAACGGACGTAGATCCAATTCAGCTCTGCAGCGTCGGCAAGCTCCTCCGGTGGTGCTTCTTATGCGCGGCGAAGTGCTTGCAAACTCAGCGCAAGGTTTGCGCTGGGATCATCGCTGTGGGCGGCTCTCTCATGCCGAGAGTGTCGCCGCCTAAAGTGTTGCGCTCCACGCACCATTAGGAGTGCCGTTTAATGAGTAGTCACTGCTCGCCGTCACCTCGCCACCTTTGAAACCGGTTGCACGGGGCGCGGGCACTTCGGGGGATTGGCGAGACGAACTACGCAACAACGAAAGAAGACGTAGCGTTGATCGCAAAAAACACAATGATGCGCGGTGGTCTTCGGAGCTACTCTGGCGTGCGTCGCCCATGGGGCGGAAGCTACGGCGCCGGTGAAAAGATCCGCGCCGCCGGCAGCAGTGTGCCGCCAGGAACGGACTTCATTTCTTGGATTCGAGCTTGGAAAGCACCAGTTCTTAGCGATATTCCGACGTGCCTTGCGAGCGTCGAAGATCGCGCGAATTTGCGAATGACATGCCTTGAGGCCGGTGATACGACGAGACCCGGTAGGGGAGGGGCTAACCTCGGCATCCCCTACAGTGATTACATCTTGCTGCAAGACGGAAAGGTTGTCTCCGTGGCGCTAGATCCCCGGGCTGATAGCTACGACGCACTCAAGCCCCTGAGAATTGCGCGGTACGGGCCGCCGACCCAGACTGTAGCCACAACCGCGGAAAACATGGAAGGCACCAATGCTCCGTCTGGGGAGAGCGATTGGGGCGGCGTCAAGGTCAATATTTGACTTTGTCAGCGCTTCGAGAAAATTGACCGATCGAGCGTCTTCGTCCATGACGAGGCTCTCATGAGGGTCATCCAGGTAGTAAGGCGGGCGAAGGAAAACGAAACGGCGTCGAAGCTTTGAAAGCGAAGCGGTAAATTGCGAGCGCGCTGGGCGAGATCCGGCCGCCCTATTTGAGCGCCACTTCGAAGAGGGCAGCGCATACCTGTTGTGAAGCCTCCTTGATGAGCGAAGAGTGCCGCGGACCGACATATCTTTGGTGAGATCAGTTGGCATCGAGAAAGTCTCCGCAACGCATTCTTGCCCCGGATTTTGAAACTGGTTGCACGCACCCAATAAGATGGACGCCGCCTTGGCTTCGTTTGCCCGAGTGCCCGAGCCGAGCAAGCCCAATAGCGGGCCTCACGAGACAGCGCATGACATGGGTTGTCAGTGGGGAAGTGACAATGCCATAGAACCCGTCGTGCATCGATTCGAGTTCGTCACCCTTGCCATTGACAGACCACAGACGGAGTTCCGGTTGCACCAGTGACGCTGGCCGCTCGCGCCGGCATATAACGGGTTCAGCGAAGGCGAACGCGTTCGTGGCCCTCGCGCGACGCTTACTACGGACTCTACATCGTCGCCGTCCCAAACGCGGGGAGCAGGTCATGACGGAACGAATGCGGAAGGTAGCGACGCTGACGAGGCTGGAATGTCCTTCGCGAACGCGGGCGACCGGAAGCCGTCGGTAGGCTGCGTAGTGGGGTGACGGCCTAGCGATCGTCAACCAATCTCGAAGCGCATACGTACGGAGCCGCGGCCGACTATTTTGAATCGGTTGCGCGTGGCTTCGCCCATGGGGTTTGGCAGTTCAAGAATTCGCCATTTCTCTGGCGAGAAAACAAACGGTACGTACAGAATGCGGTAGCGTCGTCGGCCGTCCTTCGAAGCAGTGCTTGCCACCCGCATCTCATTCGCTGTCAGCTCGAATTCGCCACCGTTGTCCAAGGACGACTTGACCTCGTACATCCAGTCGCAGGTCGGTGTCTTTACGAGGAAATCGTACCCGGCCGAATCTTTGCCTTTTCCTCCGCCGAAGAATCGAATGCGATTTTCCGACACCCAGCAGTTTTCGTCGACATGTCCCTGATGTCGGCGGCTCAGGTACTGGAAAGCAAGCCATTCGCTGGCCACACCCATCGCGGTACGCTGAGCGTCGCTTAGCTTCTGCTCATGCGATCGGGCGCCCCCATTCGTCCCGGTGCCGCCGGAGCCACCAGACGGTGAGGCGTCTGGATCTGAAAATGTGGTCATCCTGGGTCGCTGTTGACTACGCTGATACCAGTTCTCATCGCGTTGCAGCCATTTTTCGGCTTCTTCCTGGAAGTTGCCCGCGAAGTTCGGGTCACGCGTGTCGAACGAGCCGCCGCCGAAGTGGATGCTTCGGCGTTCAAGTTCAATTCGCGCACGTTCCTGTTCTCGACGTTTTTCCTCCGCGCCTATCTCCTCCTTGTCCAGTTGAAGTTTTGCTTCGTCGATGGTTGGGGGCATTGCTCCTGGCCAGCACTGGCAACGCACACAAAAGCCTGGAATTGAAGGCATATTGAGGACTTCGAAGTCGAGAAGACCATGGTCTTCGAGTTGCCTCACGATCGCCTGCGCTTCGTCGTGTAGCCATGCCGCCGGTGCTGCGACATCGTGCTGGCGACACCACGCGCGGACCACGGGCGCAGCCTCAGTCGCGAACGAGCGCACTATCTTGCGGTTTGCTTCGAGCACGCGCTTCAACGGCTCGAGATTTTCAGCTGCATCCGGTCCAAGAGCACCGTCGAGTAGCTGACCCACGTATGTCTGCACCATCTCGGTATCAAGTGTGTCGTAGGACTGACACCACTCTTGATTAAATGGGAGGAACCCGAGTTCCTTTTGTTTGGTATAGGTCGACAGGTCACTCTCTTCGCGGAAGTCGCGCGTGTATCGCCGCCGCAGCCTGTCCACGATCTCGGTGCGCATCGAGCTGAGATAGGCCTCGTACACTCTCTGGAGTTCAGCGGCGTTGGAGATAGGCTCTTCGCCCAGCGCCGTCAGCACTTCGTTGAAGCGTGCGAAGTCCAGGTCCAAGGTCCTCCGCAAGGCCGCGGGGCTCTCTGCCTTTTCACATGCGACGACGATTTCGTCTGGCGTGAGTGACTGCACACCCAGATTATCCCTTAGCCACTTTCGCAAGTCGAACCTGACGCCCTCGCGCTCGACTTCCATCTTTAGCTGGCGAGAGAGAGGGACTCCACGAAGATACGCAACGAGAGGAACCAGAAGACTGAGGATATGGTCAAGATCAGTTCGAAGCGCAGCCCTGTGGTCGCGAATGGTCTGGAGGTCGCAGTCGAATACATGGGCCAATACTTCATCGCTCGGCGATTCCAGCTGAGTCGAAGCAGATCCCAGGGCCAGACGAAGCATGGTGTTTTCGAGAGAACGGAGCCTTGGGTCGATGAGTCGCGCAATACCACCAGACAGCGTTTCCGCGAGAGTTGCCAGGCTCAAGGGCAACTCGTCGTTCAATATCAGCGTTGGCAGTTCATCATGCTCGTACGCATACCATGGAAGTTGGTCTGAAGTTTTTAATGTCTCGTCGTCGAGGATCAGAGAGATCTCGCTGCATCGTCGAACCCTTATGGCGCGTACGCGCCGGTTGACTGTAGTGCTGAGGATCCCGCGTTCGAGTGCCTCCGCCCGAAGCTCGTGACCGATGACGACGACCTCGGGCAGCCAGTCGAGACCGAAGGACGTCAATGGCGGGTCACCGGGGCGCGGAAGGAATGGAGTTCCGTCTACAAGAAGCCTTACGTCGACGGCATTCAGACGACGCGGATTGAATGATCTTGTGGCGCTTATTTTCGTAGCGACAGACTCGCTGGATGCATGGCCAACTTCAAGGACGGCCTGTCCTGCCGACGAGAGCACTCTCGCTTCAAACCGTTGCGCGTCCGCTACGATGACTACTGCCGGAGGGTCGTCGACGTTTCCAGCAAGAAGTTCGAACTGGCTTCTTCGCATCACGACGAGCTTCAGATCCACAGGCAAGGACAAGCTTGAAGAGATTGTTTCTTCCCAAGCCCGCTGGTATTCCTTTCGGAACGTTGGCCGGTCGTTTGATGCCAATCCTGCAGTGGCCGCTGCAAGATCACGCAGTCGCTCAATCGCCGTAGCCGGATTTAGCCAGTCTCTCAGACCCAATGCCTTGCTGAAAGCGAGCTTCGCCAGTTCCTCTTCGTCGGGCAGGTCTGCCACTGCTTCGGCAATGCGGTCAAGGAATCGAGGCGGGCCGCCTCGCCTCTGTTGAGAGGCCCAACATTGCCGGGGCGGTCGAAACGTTAAGCCCTCATGGCTGGTCGTAGCGATCCAGGGCTTCGACCGCAGGAAGGCGCCCAATGGGGTAGGCAGAATTCGACTGTCCCAGTCACGCTCGGCTCTCTCGAATCGTCCCACTCTGAACTGCAGGAATCTTGTCCCGCGCATCTTCAAGTGTTTGAAGGCAAGGACGCAGAATGCTTCCTTGGCAGTTTCGGGCAACTTGTCGTGTTCCAGTTGTCCCGGAAGGCGCCATACTGCTCCCTGCATTTCGTACCTGGTGTAGGGATGGCCGAAATTTATGCCCTTTACCTCGGCACACCAGTCAGCATCAAGACCTGCGGACGTATCACCGTGGTCGACGCGACGCTGCCACATGTATCCATCGGCGGAGTACTGCATCCTTGCAGCATAGGGCTTCAGTCCATCTGTCACGCCGAGCAGTTCAAGGAATCTTATCCAGTCCCGCTTCGAATCCTGTATCGGCGCTGGCCAATCCTGCTGGCTCGCGAGTAAAAGCCCGAGAGTCAGATTACAGTCGGGAGAAACTGCGGCGCACGTTACAAGATAGTTCTCCAATACCTTCCCCTGCGACGACCAAGAGGTCGAGAACATTGCTTCATTCGCAGGGTGCCAGCCGGACAACGTTGGCACGAATAGCCCGGCCTTTCGCACGACATCGTCCAGCGGTGATCCGACGGCGCGCCACACATCGAAGGCCCACTTCAGCGCTTCACTGCGCCTAGACGGATCTGCATTGCTACCGAGCGCTGCCTTCAGGCCGGAGAGAGCCTCGACGGGATCGTATTCATGGAGCAGCTTGGCATTGACAAAGGCATCCAGCGTCTCGCGCCGCAGAATGATGCGGTCATCCAGGAAGCGGTAACGTCGAGCGAGTGTAGCAGGGGGTAAGGGCATGCCAGCCTTCTTGCGTTTGCCTTTGGGCACATCGCTTCTAACGTAAACGCCACCTCTTCGTTCTTCGTCGGTGCTTCCATCGGATCTCAGTTTGCCCGCACGATCAAGGAAGATTGCACTCCCGCTGAGGAGTTTCAAGCCCGTGTTTGCGCCCTTGAACAGCTCGAGCAGATCTTCGTAGAAGGCAGACCACACACGCGGCGCCGCTTTCCTGTTGAGCAATGATTGCGCGAACGCGACAGTCCACTTTGTCAATGCGCTGCTCGAGGGGACGAGGTCGTCGAACCGACGCGCTCGTCTCGCGATCAGTTTCAGGCGATCGGTGCGGAGCTTGTCCAGCTTGCTGGAAGCCAAGCTTGCGCCTACGCGAGTGGCAACGTCCCTGTCTTTTAATACAGAGAAGGAGCCGGTCGGCCAGATGCATACCTCCGAGAGGCTCGACCAGTGCTTCTCCTTCGACGGCGCGAAGATCGGGACGACACGTGCTTTTGCAAGTGATGTGCCAGCCTCTTCCAGAGCACGATCGAACATCGGCGCGCTATCCCCGCTCCATGCAAACATGTCAAATATCGAATGTTCGGGGAGTGACCCAAGGCCTTCAACACCGGCCAGGACAGCCGCAGCGCACGCCCTGGCGGATGCCATGATCAGTGTCTCGTTCAGAGGTAGACTTGCGTCGGCATTCTGGCGGTCAATGTCGGTAAAGAAGGGGCCGTCAAGGTAACCCCGGACGGGAGCGGACGCCTTGACTCCCATGGGAAGAAAATTGTACAGCCTGCCAGCTTCCACTGTGCCCGAAGAAAGGCCGACTGCTACAGAGACGACGGGGATACCTTTCCAGTCCAGCCAGCGCTTGAGCTGGTGTGCCCTCGGAATGCTCCGTCTGACTGCGTCGAGAACAATATCTTTGCCGACTTCGTATCGCACGACGGCATAGCGTTGCTGAGCATCCAGCTCTACCTCATGGAGCGATGCGCCAGGAAGCGAGGCAATGGTGCCGAGTTCACGCTGGCGCCGCTTCAGTTGTCGCCGCATTGGTTGAAGATGCCGGCCCGAAATCTCGATGCTGATTTCGTTGATCCGGTCAAGGAACAGCATCAGTGGCACGTCGGGATGTGTGAGCGCTTCGACCTGTTGCTTCGCCAGCGTCACCGCGACTTCGGTTTTGAGCGGAGCGGCGATGACAGTAGCGTAATCATCCTTCGCATAGGCTTGGATGTCTTCAGGATGAGCGTCCAGCGGTACTGGAGCGAGGTATCGCGGGATGTTCCTCGACACGAGACTGCTCGTTTCTTGGTCTACGCCGAGGGAGCGGAGGATTTCTTCGATCTCGGCGACAGTGGCAAAACGAAAGCAGTACCCGTCGAACCGTTTGGTGGATTGGCTGCCGTGACGCGAATAGATTCTCACGTCATCAGTGATGGCTTCGAGGCTTCGGAAGCCCAGCCCTTTGTTGCCGATACCTTCCCCGACGTCTTTGGCGCTCGTGGCCATGTTTCGGACTGACTCCACGTCCTTCGTGCGAAAGCCGGTACCATCGTTTGCGACGTATAACGTCCCATCGTCGTCGCCGTTGATGACCAGTTTGATGGCGATCCGACCTGATTCACCACTTCGATGTGCGTCGTGAGCGTTCTGCAAAAGTTCGTATAGGACGCGATTGCCATATTCCGTGCCTATCACCTCATTCAGGTTTTTGAGGCTCTCATAAACCTTGATGTTTTTGCCATGGGCATCGACCGCGTGCTCGAGGATGGCACGAACTTGAGTTTCTAGATACTCCACCGGGCGAAGGTCCGCCTCCGTATCGACGTGCTTTGTGCCGGTATCCATGGTCTCTCCTTGGCTGCCGTGCTGCGGCAGTCTTCTGTTTTCGATTGGCGTAATGGTATCCCGTGTTTGCCCCGCATGCGCACCCAACATGGTCGAATTTGCCGGCGTGTACCGCGTGGCAATGCCTGACATACCAAACACTGTAGGTACTTTGTTTTTGCCTGTATTTTTGAAACCGGTTGCACGATCGCGACAATACGGAAACGCACCCGGAACCGTTTGCCTGTGAACTCGAAGGCCAGACCGCCGACAACGAACGTACGAAGAACACCAGCGATAGCAGGTGTCTCCGCAATGTTCGTAGGGACATCGAACCAGTCGTGCATCGCTCCAGTTCGTTACGCTCGCCTTTGACAGGCCACAGACGATGTCCCGGTTGCCGCAGTGGCGCTAGGCGCTCACGCGCCCATATAACAGGTTCAGCGGGGCTGCACGCGTTCGAGGTCGGCAGCTGATTTGCTTCTGTCAATCGAACGGTTGACTCATCAACGAAGACGTCTGCTCTGTGACCGGGATTACGAGCGATATCCAACGGCACAGCGAGGACTACGCTAATCTTTGGGACGCCTTTCCTGTCTCAAAACGCACACACACCTTGATTCACGCTCGCGCTTGGTTCCTGAAGGGCATGGGCTGAATTTCTTGAGAATGAGGCATTGCAGAACACGTGGGTCAGATCCCCTGCATTGTCATTGTTCTCGATCAAGGAGCCGTCATACGCGCCCTGCGCTCCGACGGCGCTGTACTGCATCGAACCGGCTTCGCAGCATTGTCGAAAGATAAAACAGGAGACTAGCTATCGTTAAGGTCAGCATCCAACTCAGTCTCCGACTCCGGACCGTCCAGCTTGCGGAGCAGTTCATCTCTTGCTTCTTTCAGCAGCTTGTCCGCCAGCCTCTGAACGCGTGGATTTAGGCACACAGCGACGTATAGAACCCTTTCTATCGAGCTACGAGAAAGACGCAATGGAGGAGAGACTGAACCACCAACTTCCTTCACGTAGTGGAGTTCTCCTTCAGCAATTACGTCACCGAACTCGTCAATATGACTCTTGCGCCCCACAAGCGAACGCCAAGGTGTGTATGGATTTTCGAGGGCGTTTAGCCTTTCCAAATCCATCCAAAAATCCTCGTCCGTTTTGTATAGTTCGATGCTGCCCTTTGCCGTAGTCAAGATGGTCTCCTTATTTGGCACGAAGATCTGATTCGTCCAACTCGAAGTTACCTATGCCAAGTTTTTCCAAAATGGCGGGTAAGACCTGATGAATTACCCTCATCCCGCGCAGGAGTTCATCCATGTAAATGTCGGGATGCAAACGCGACGAATTAATTCCTAGGCTCTCCCTCTCAGCCTCGTGACCTATCTCGTCATAGGACCCGTAGACCATGTCCAAAAGCTCGGCACGTAGTGGGGCGCCCGCGCGGAACGCTTTTTCTTTGACGACGTTAAGCCATTTTTTGTAGTCGTCGGTGACGTCGGATTTGAATGCTTCGAACTTAGGGGCGAAGTCCGCGAGTTCCCCAATGTCAATTTTGGCGGCGGCAAGATCCAGCAAGCACGCGTCGATGTCGGAACCTACTTCGTCCAAGTCCAGGTTGTCGTCGCCGTAGATGAAATTGAAAACGTACGCCATGTAGAACCCATAGACGTTCGTGAACGAATCGTAGACCTTGCTGATGAGCGAAGAATAGGGGTTCGCATTGACCGCGGCGAAGAAGCTATCGGGGTCTTCCTCTTCATAGTCCATATCCAATTCGCGTGGAAACGTCTTAGGCATGTCGACGCCCATCTGTCTCAAGACGTCAAAAGTCTTCCAGCACAACAGGCGCAAATTGTCCGTCAATGGGTCGGTGTCGTATCCAGTTTCCTCGTTGTCGTTAGCGATCCTCGCCAGATAGTCGATCAGTTTTTCCCACTTGGTGGTTGCTTCGAGAGAACCGGTCCATACCACGAATGAAGGCTCTCGGTCACCGATGTCCACCAATTCGCGAAATTTCTTGTCCATGTCGAAGGACATGTGTTCGCCCTTCTTCCATTTGCTGATCTGAGTAGGCGACACATCGAGGCGAGTCGCAAGTTCCTTCTGACTGCATGACAAAGCATCCAACGCAAGCTGCACCCAGGCTTCACTGTCCATGTTGATCTCCGTCGGATTAATTTAGTAAATTCAAGTTCGTATTTACGAAATACAAGGATAGAGAAAATTCAGTGAATGTCAATGTAAATTTACTAAATTTGTGACCCGCTCTGTGTGCCCCTTCGTGGTAGCGCTCGATCGGCTGGAAGACGGTGACGTTCTGATCGTCACCAAACTCGACCGGCTAAGCCGCAACGCCATGGATGTCCGTGCGACCGTCGAGGAGCTGGCGTCGGTGGGCGTCCGCGTTCATTGCCTCGCGCTGGGTGGGGCAGACCTCACGAGCGCGGCCGGGAAGATGACTATGTCGGTGCTGTCGGCGGTTGCCGAATTTGAGCGCGATCTGCTTCTGGAGCGTACTGCCGCTGGCCTCGCGCGAGCGCGCGACGAAGGCAAGGTGCTGGGCCGTCCGCGTGCCCTCAGCGCGGCGCAAGAAGAAAGAGCGCGCCAGCGGCTTGCGCAAGGTCATGCGATTGCCGCTATCTCGCGCGAACTTAATACGAGTCGACAGACCATCATGCGCCTGCGCAGCCGATCGGATAAGGAACTGACAGGCTAAGCGGCGACGTCGCCCCGATTTTGCAACTGGTTGCAAGGCTTGCGTTGTCGGTGTCGAGTAACTGATATCGGCTATCGCTGCCCAGTTTGACACGCTGCATCCGAACCGTTGCTGCCGCTCGAGCCGTCGCGATCTAGGGGATACAGCGGAACGGCCAGTCCGTGCATTTAAAGCAGAGATCACAGGCCTGAGTCGACGGTAGCCGATCGGCGACGTAAAGCAGTCGTGCATGGCAGCTACTTTCATCCACCACGACGCCATGTGCCAGTCAACCTCGCTTTCCTCTCAGTTACAATCGGGCCAATACCGGGCGTTCGATCTTGAGAGAAAATGGCGATACCAGCAGAAAATAAGCGAAAACAGGGTTGGTATCGGTTCACCGCGTCGTCTTCCCTGACACTGGTCTTTCTTCACGGCTTCCTTTCCGACGTCGATTGCTGGCAGGGAGTCGTGTTTTGGCCAGACCTCATCAGCGCCGACCGTAGGCTAAATTCTCCGAACATTTTCCTTGCGACGTACCATACAGCCGCTTCTGCGGGTGACTATGACTTGTCGCAATGCGCTCAAGAGGTGTATCACTCCTTGCTCGTTCCGGACGCCCGAGGCAACCCCGCCGTAATGGACAGCGGAGAAATCGTCTTTGTTTGTCACAGCATGGGAGGAATCGTCGCCCGCGAAATGCTTGAGGCTTACTCGCATGAATTCGCACGAAAAAGGGTCGGCTTTGTCTTGATGGCATCCCCCAGCATGGGGTCACGGTTTGCCAATTGGATTGGTCCATTCGCGCGGCCGCTTCGCAACCGACAGCTCGACCTTCTTAAGGCTGGCAGCACCACCTTAGCGGACGTAGATCGACGTTTCCGCCGTCTCTTAGACGAGCGTCGCATTCCCGACTTGTTCGGCGCAGAGGCCGTTGAGCACCATCTTCTCTCGAGACTGCCTAACTTGTCGCGCTTTGTCGGAAATGTAGTCGTGACCAATTCCGCTAGCCGATATTTTGGTGAGCCGAGAATCTTACCCCGGACAAATCACGGCTCAATAGTGAAACCCGACGGCGCGGAACATGTTAGCCATAAGTTCCTGATCGACTTTTTGTTGACGAAGTACAAATATAGACCGATCCGCTCATCCACTGTCGACGATGGCAGCGCCGTTACTTCAGCCCGCAGTAAGCGCCTATCAAACATACTCTTTGACTCATTGGACAAAGGTAGCATCGACTTCTATTACGCTCGAGCCGACGACGAGAAGCTCGAGACTGCGCTGTCCATGTATAGCGTATGGCTAGTCGGGCCGTCAGGCGTAGGGAAGACATCCGCCGCTCGCGCATATTTCATCCGAAATGATCTTGCGCCCATCGAAATTTGCTTGTCAGCGTATGCCGGGAAGTTGTCTCCCGAGCATTGCATTGATGAGATAGCCGCGACCGTCGAACAGCGAACAGGTGCACTTCTCGGGACGATCCCACGAACCGAGCGGTCGATCACTTTCGAGCTGGCAAAAATCGCGGCTCGATCTTCAATTGTTTTGTATTTTGACGAGGTTCCCTTGAGCGAAGCTGATGCGGACGGTGCGTTAGCGTTTTTTAGGTTCATCGCAAGGCTTTTGAATGCGATCAAGGACGAATCACACAATGCTGAACTGAGAATAATGCTGTCTTCAATATCGCCGCCGCCGTTGCCCTTGGCCGGCAGCGAGAAGGTGTTGGAACGATTGCGATTGGTTTACTTGGACAAATGGGAAAACCGTGAACTAGACGGCCTGCTGCACGTTTTGAAGGCGGAGCTTTCGGCCCTCGTCCACGGTTTCGAAATTGAATCCGACAAGGATGTGATTGTGAACGCTGCTGGCCTTCCCCGGGCGCTGAAGTCGTATCTAAGAGAGCAGGTCTTCAACATCCGCTCAAGCGGCCAAACTTTTTCTCGTAATCTGCTTGAAGAAATTGTAGATCCGAGGGCGTCACATGAATAAAAAACTCAAGAGCCTGACAATTATTCCCGAATCTCTTTATGTGCGGCGGGACGCTGACCGGCAGGTTAAGCAAATCATCGATGACATGGGACGCCCCGGCTACGTCCTGGTGGCCCGTCAAATGGGGAAAACCAATCTCCTGCTAAACGCTAGGCGTGAGTTGGCTACAAACGGAGATCGCTTTGTCTTCGTTGACGTGTCCAATATCTTTCCGTCGTTACGCGAATTTTTTAGAAATATCGTTGATACGGCCCTGAGCGTGGGAAATTTTCCCAGCGACGTGTGGAAACTGCTGGATGAAAGACGAACGATCACCGGTCGATTTCCAGAGCATAAAGAGCACGAGGCTGAGTTGGCCTTTTTGATCGACCAGATTGACGGGAAGCTAGTAGTGTGTCTGGATGAAATAGACGCACTTACAAAGACAATTTATTCTGATAATGTTTTTTCCTTTATCAGAAGCGTTTACTTTTCTGGCCGAACAAACGTGGATCAATTTTCACGTTTGACGTATTTGCTGTCCGGCGTTGCAGAGCCGACAGAATTAATCAAGAACAAAAATATATCGCCGTTTAACATAGGCGCCAAAATATACTTGGAGGACTTCTCCGTCGATGAGCTGAGGAGCCTTGCATCGAGGACCGACGTCGCGATGCCTTCCGACGTCGTTGATCGCGTTTTTGCATGGTCGAGTGGCCATCCTCGCATCTCTTGGGACCTCCTTTCGCGGATAGAAGATGTCGGCCTGAAAGGGTTTCTCCTTACGCCTGACGCCGTTGATGTCGTTGTGCGGGAGGCATATCTCACGAGCTTTGATCTTCCGCCCGTTGATAATATCCGACGTTTGGTCGAGGACGACAGAGAGATTCGCGATGCGATTATGGCGATCCATTATGATCGATCTGAGTCTCTGACGAGCGTTGTGCGCTCTCGTCTTTATCTGAATGGCATAGTGGCGAGCCAGCAGGTCGCTGGACCTGTACAGCTGCGGAATAAAATTATTGAGGCGGCGCTGTCAGAAGACTGGCTGCGCGACGTAGAGCACCGTAAGCTCTCGGCAAACGAACGAGCCGATGCGGCATTTTCCCGAGAAGACTACGAACAGGCGGTGAAATACTACCTCGAATTTCTCGAGACGAAGCCGGAGCGCACTCATCAGCTCTTGGTCTATTCGCACCTGGGCGTATGTTATTTGCGCATGCGACGGTACGAAGAGGCATTGCAGTATCTTGAACTAGACCCGATAACGCGTGACGATGCGCTGATGGGCTATCTTTATAAACGTTTTAATACTGGTGTGGTTCTTATGTATCTGGGAAAGGCTGACGATGCAAAGGTCGCCTTTGAAGAAGTTGCTGAGCTTAGCGCTAAAGCGCCCTCGAAAGAGTTTCTGTTAGAGGCGATTTTGAATTGTGCGGCAATCGAGTCAGAATCAGTAGCCAATACCGCATCGGTGTTAAGTCGTTGCAACTCCGTGCTGGCTCAAATTGAGCTCGGTGTTAACGACGAGTCCACCAGTCCTCAGATAGTCCGGCTCAGGCTCGCGGCATATTATTTAATCTATAAGGCCCATTTAAACAACCAAGAACTTGATCTTGCAGAAATAGGTCTTCAGAAGGCGGCAGACATCGCAGAAGGTGGCGACAAGATCACTTTGTTGTCCACGCTCGCAAATTTGACTCGTGACGTAGCCAAAAAGAAATCGACTCTCGATCAATGCATTGCTCTCATTGGAGAAATTAAACCTCAGATAAAAGAGGCTACTCCTACCGAGCAGTTCGCGATGACAGAAGAGCGTTTCGAAACCCTCTTATTTTCCGTGATTGAGTTGGGAGAGATCGAACTAACCGAACGGCTACTGGATTATCTCGATTCGAGCTCTGTTGATTTCGTCCAGGCCCGGAGGATCATCTACCTCGCGGGCTTTCGAGACACACGCGGTTTCAAGCAGGGGACAGCACCTAGTTTCCTCAGGGCGGTAGCGGACCGATTTCAGCATGAGGCGGCCACAGAAATGCGGCGCACGTTTTTGCAAATTCTAGCTGCGATCGAGCCGGGCAATTTTGATCGAAGGCTTGCTAACGATCTGGTCGAACTCACGACGGATGCAACTACGCCGCTGACAGCCGCCGACGTGAGGATTTCATTCGAATCGGTAAGAGCAATAGCGACTCATGGTTCGTCGGAAAGTGCTGCACAACTGCTCGAGGCGCTTGAGCGGCGTGTTACTGGCGGAGCGGTCGAGTACTCTGAGTTGGTCCAGACCAACGGGGTCTGGCCGATCATGGCCGATATGCTTCGGTTCAATTTGTCAGTCTCGACCGGTAATCAGAAAGATTCGTTGTTTTATGCGAAGGCTTTGATGGAGCGGGCAAGCAAGCTCGATGATTTGCGGCCGAAAGACTTCTTCAAGCAGAGCGAACTTGCTGGTTGGATTCGAGAAGTTCGAGCATATATTGCTAAGACGCCACTGACTCCGATAAAACGGACCGCGCCAAAATTCGGCCGGAACGATCTCGTTACAGTTCGCTTAAAGACTGGCGAGATACTTCAAGGAAAATTCAAAAGGTTTGAGGAAATCATCGAGAGTGGCGACGGCGAAATTGTTCTCCTATAAGACGGAATGGGCGTGCCGGCAGCGGGTCGGCACTGGCCCCACCGCCTGGACCGACTGCAATACTCCTAAACTACTCGGGGGCGTTACCTGTTGGTAATGCGCCCGGCTTAGCGCTTCCGTATCAGCGTAGACCGTACATTTTTTCGTGAGCGCTGGGTGGAAGCGGGCGATCTTTGCTCGTTTTGAATATTGCCGCCGACGTCGGCAGCGCTTTGTTCCGCAATCTGTCGTGGTACGGTCATTTCGATCGGGTCTTCTTCCGTCTTCGGTTTGCTCGACTGAAACCACGAAGTCAACAGGTTCACTCCTAAGGCTCCCACGAGTGCCGGGTAAATAAGGACCCACAAACTATTGATGCGGAGACTTTCTTCCAGTGCGTTGTCACTCAGCTTGTGTTTCAAATTAAGTATTTTCGCGATCGCCTCGAAGTTCGAAAACGTGGCTGCAGTCATAGCCGCAAACGCAATAAGAAACGTGCCTACCAAGACCGTGATGAATTGATGAGGTTTGGAGCCTTTCAGCGCAATCAACATACTGACAGTGGCAATAAGAGACACGAGCCCTACTGAATTTTCGATGCGAATCATGTCCATCGACAAATCTCCCGAAAACCTAATTTATCGACGTGCGGTTTGATTTCTTTAGAGCATTTTGCCTGCGCGTGGTCCCGGCCGGGAGCACCGCGTGAGCTTCGTTCAAACTGCGCAGGTCCGTACCGAGGCCGAGCAGCCGGAAATTTGCAACCGGTTGCAAAGCTTGACTGGTACACACACCTTGGTACACTCGCTGTGTGCGGGAATCAGCAAGTCATTGATTTATAAAGGATGCCATGTCGGGGGAGCTGTCCCCGTCTTTCCGCCAGAACATCGGTGAAGACCGGTCTCTGGCTGACCGGCTCACTTTTCACTCGGTCGTCAACTCTTTGCGGTCGATGGCTGGCGAAGTAAAAAGTGCAGCCTTCTCCCGCATGCGGGACGCCGCTAGGGCGGACCCGCACTCTCGACGGCAAGCAGAAAGCGTTGACGCACGAACAGCTCGCACACCGGCAGTCCATCGCGTCGATCTGAGCTAATGCTGAGCAGACTTTGAAACCGGTTGCAAGATGCGCTCGCAGTGAAGACGGATTGCTCGTCGCGGGGCGCTATGCTCGGCTGCGTATGCGCGACGAACAGCTTCATGATCGCGCTAACGCTTCCTCATTGGTCAATGGCTTCAATCTTGACGGAGCAGAGGGGCTCAAAGGTTTGCCGACCCATCCCTTATCATTCTATGTATCAGTCGATGGCAGTTGGCGCAAAGGCACTGAAGGTCGTCGAGCCGACTCTTGTGACCCTCCGTCATTTGGCTGACGTGAGTCTTGACGTGGTGAACTTCGATACACGCCTCAGCCTGCTCGGTCCTATGCAGCGCTACCGGATCGAGGCCGCAACGTTCGCATACAAGTTTTCCGTGGAGGCGGCGATATTGGTCCTTTTTCGCGCGTGAGAGTCCCTTGGCTCGCTCCCGCCTGAAGTGAGACACAAGCTTAGCGTTACCCTCGCTCCATTCATCATCCGAATCGGGCGCCGCGCCCCCAGTCTCCTCCGATTCGCCTTTTGGCACGACCTGATAACCTGCTGCTCGCAGTAGGCGGAAACATATGGACCCCTCTCCTCCCGAGAAATGCTTCGGTTCGATTACTTTCCCGCCGAGGGCTAAAGAAAGACCCACTCCGAATACTGCTTTGGGCGGAAAGCGACGACCCTCGTCGGCGATGACATCGAAGTCGGTCGACGGCCCAAAGGCGTGTTGGGCAGTTCCTTCCAAAAATTGTTGAACCGCTCTCCACACGAATTCAGGAGTGGCGCGAGCGAGTATCTCGACGGGCAGCCTCGCTGAGCTTCGCGAGTCTCGCCCACCGGCAGTGCGTCGGCTTGACGCCCCAACGAACTGTAACGCCCACGCCTTCACCTGTTGCTCAGCCTTGAGCGCGTCTTTCCACGACAAGTGGGCCTGTCCTGGTAAGCGCTCGGTTTCACGCAAGACGCGGTCGAAGTCGGTTGGCGACCACTGGCGATGTTGCGCGGCGACCTGCATGTCAGCCACAGGAAATGCCCAGTCTCGACCCCGCTGAGCCCATGCCTTGTTGAATGGAACGTCAGCAGCACAGCCCAGCGGGGGAAGATCGGACAAGAAGCACGCGAAATCGATTCGCGACTGAATGTTCCCATGCACCTGTCCAAAGCGCTGCATGTCGCTCATGCCCATCACATGTGCGGCATCAGAGTTAGTGAACGCGGGAAGGTAACCGTCGTTTTCGGACGCGTTCTTCTTTAACCATGCCAGTAGCGCCGCCGTCCGGGATTGAGTATCGCTGTGCGTCGTAGCGGGCGGTTTTTCGGTCGTATTTGGGAGGCCAAGCGTGCGGCGCGCGAACCACCGCGCCCGCTCTGAAAACTCCTCCGGATGATCGAGAACAATCCGCTCGTACGATAAGTTTTCTAAGTCTGCGTCCGCGAGCGCTTCAAAACCTTGAGTTGGCTTCGCTCGGGAAACAGCGGTTTCCGCCGCGTCGATGAGTCCGCGATTTCGAACTTGATTGAGGGTTCGGCTCGGATATTTTCCCTGTTTGCGAACCACACCAACGTATTCGCTAATGGCATGAACGATTTTGCGCTCGGCTGGCGTCAGCGCAGTCAAATCAATTCCGGTTTTCTCGGCGATCAGTTCGAGCCCCAGCTCGCTCGCGCGATCTTGGATTGCAGCGGTGACGGCCTCGGAGAACTTGTCCTTTCGCTTGATGTTTAGCTCAAGTTCCCGAAGGTCATCCCATGAGTGCACTCTTTGGATGGTTCGCTTCAGGCGGTCGTCCATTCGTAGTCCTTATGCGCATATTTTGGTTTTGGCGCTCTGGTTCGAAAGCTTCATCGAAAGTTGATTCGTGATGCGCATCTCGTTTTGGTCTACTGCCTCGCCGTTCGCGTGGAAACAGATGATATGGGTTGCGGCTATTGTTGTAGCCATAGAATGGCATCGGGTTTCGATTTGCGGACTCAGCAGATAGCGGTGCCAGCGTACGATGGCACCGACCAGTCCGGTGAGCGTCCGTATTGGCCTAAGCAACAACGGCGGCTGCAGGATGCCCGGGGTAATCACGCACAAAATTTGCCGCAAGTTCCCGGATACGTGGCGCGCAATGTGTTCTGCCGATGATTTCTCTGTTGGTTCCCAAGAACTGGCGCAGGAACGTTGCGGTGATGTGGGGGTTGTTTAGGGTGGCGCCACGTTCGGAAATGTAGAGAGCGCGCTCCTTGAGAATTCCGAGCATCTTCGTTTGCGAAATGCGCGGTTTCCCATCCTGAACAATGTCAGGTACGTCTAGGTACTGGGCTGCACTGTATTGTTTTTTGTGAAGTTTCTTTGCGTCCTCTACCGAGTAGGCGTCTTGTTCCCCGCATACAGCAAAGAGATCTTCCAAATCCAGACTTCGGGGTACGCGAGCGGCGAGCTTAAAGTCGATCAGCATCTGCGCTTCTTTACCGGAAAGCCAAGGCTCCATATCAACTGGAGTTAGGCAGAGGCAGCGCTGCAGCTCCGGACGCCCCCTCTCCTTCGAGTAGAAACCAAAGACGAATAGCATCTTTCTCCAACGCTCGATATGTGCCATCCCGAAATCGCGAGCGGTACCAATGTCAAAATCGGTGGAAGACTTGACCTCGACTTCAAAGTTGTAAATCGCACCGTTAACCGCGATATCAGTCAAAACCCCGTCAACGCCGTGGCGCTCATGTGCCGGGTCCCAATCAAGACCGAAAAGAGCAGAAAGTTCGCGTTCCCGTTCGTCGTCTTGCACCGTCATTGATATGCCCCCAGCGCTGCAGCTACCTCTCTTGCAACGGCAAAACCGACTGGCGGACATACGCTGTTGCCGATTTGTCCCAACGCCTGATAGACCGCGCCGGAAAACTTCCATTGTTGTGGGAAGCCTTGCAAGAGGGCGCAATCTGCCACGGAGAGTCGGAAGTGCCCGTTCTCGGGCGGGTACGCTAGTGCCATGGCATGAGTTGGCTGCACGCCGTTGGGCCAGATTTGCAGTTCGTTCCAGACCTTCAACGCGGCCTTGCTATTTATAACGCCCGTTGTGTTTCGTGGGCCCGTGAAACCAGATCGAAGGGTGGGGGAGACAACGTCGTATCCGATCTCCGGCAATCCGAGACTCTTCCTTGCAGTGTTTCGGGGTAGCAACGGGCCGAAAACACCCGCATCATCTGCATGGGTTGGCGCAGGCTCTCGGAAGCGCGATGCGTCACGCGCCGCTCGGAAGCCGACAAAAAACACCCGGCGGCGCGCCTGGGGTACCCCGAAGTCGTGCGCCGCAAGTCTAAACTTGAAGATCGTGTAGTTTGATGCAAGCGGATCAATAATCACTTCTTGGACGAACGACTCAAACTTCTTGTCCAACAGCCCCGGCACGTTCTCGGCGATAAATGCTCGCGGGCGTGTCTGTAGCACGCATCGCACAAATTCTCCCCACATGTTCCGAGGATCCTCAGCGCCCGCTTGCTTCCCTGCGATTGAAAAGGGCTGACATGGCGGCCCCCCATGTACAACGTCAACGCCACGGAACTGCGTGAAGCGGGCGCGGCGCACATCGCCATCGTTTTCGCCCGATCTTACGTCCCAGTCGGGCCGGTTTGCGCGCAGTGTTTCGCCGCACACATCGAGAAGCTCGAAGCTGGCTATGTGATCAAAGCCTGCCCGCTCAAAACCGAGGTCGAGGCCACCCCCGCCGGAAAAGAGTGAGAGGCAGGTGAGCCCGTTGGCCTCCAACTGTGGCATAAGATCCAGCGGATCCAATCGCTGGCCTTGGAAAGGGGATTCGAGGACCTCTTTTTGAGGCCGTTGAAGGAGGGTTTGCTTTCTCTGTTGAGAGCGAATTGATGTGGCGCGATATTTATCGCGTTGTTCTTCTGTTAGTTCGTATGGCATCTGATCCTCGAAAATGGGGAGCTCCAATGTACTGTATATTTATACATCATTTGAATCTGGGCGCCTCCCAAACAGGCATGATTATCCAAGACTGTCACGTTTGAGGCCAGTATGGCGGGTGCAGTTTGCTGACTTTCAGCTTACGACTCGAGGAAGCGCGACAATCTGCGTTTGAGTGATGCCAAACTCGTAGGATGGGTAGTGCACTCCCATACGGTCAGCACCTTCCAGCCACGCTCTCGGAGTTCTCGACATTGCCTGACGTCCCTGGCTTTGTTTGTGGCAATCTTTGTGGTCCAGAAAGCTGTGTTGGTCTTGGGCTTAAATCCTCGCGCGCAGTCGTGCCCATGCCAGAAACATCCATGAATGAATATAATTTTTTGCCGCGAAGGGAAGACTAGATCGGGCGTGCCAGGCAGTCGACGGTCGTGAAGGACATAGCGATATCCCATGCCATGAACGAGCCGGCGAACGATCCACTCAGGCTTTGTGTCTTTCCCGCGAATTCTCGCCATTAGTCGGCTGCGCTGCTCGGTGGTCAGTCTATCCATAGTCGCCGGAATATCTGTTGTTGCCGAATCGAGGTCGAAGCGTCTTGAACTTATCCCGATACGCTATGCCTGACAGAAGCAGTGTCGCAAACGTGCCGGCAGCTTCGCTAGGATTCACTTTTCCCACGGCTCTGGGCACAGCTCATTTGGGGCAACTTTGGGGGCAACGTCGTGTGCGATCCGCGATAGAACATTGTACAACGGGGCAATGCGCTCGTTGTTCGATAGTCCTCCTCAAAACGAAATCCGGCCTCCCGCCGGTTTTTGTCTTTCTACATCGACAAACGCACATCGTCATTACCCTCGATGAACGAGTTGACCGCATGCCGTGCCTTCGGGAACAGCAGGCGCGACGCGCAGGCGAAAAAGCACCGGTCAGAACTTATCCCACCCCTCTGCGATCAAGTCGGTCGCGCGTGCGACGGCGTGGATGACCTCGTTCATCGTCCTCCCCGCTTCGCCAGTGAGCGCCCAGCCGTCGGGGATCCGCTCGACCGACGTCGCGATCAGGTCCTTGATCTCCTTGGCCGCGCTCGACGAGCGTTTCGCAAGGCTGCGCACCTCGCTCGCGACCACCGCGAAGCTGCGTCCCTGCTCGCGGGCGCGCGCCGTTTCGACGGCCGCATTCAGCGCGAGAATGTTGGTCTGAAACGCAACGCCTCGATGATCGCCGTGATGTCCGCGATCTTCGTCGCGCTGTCGATGATGTGCTGCGTCGTGTTGACGACCTCGGGCCGGCCACCTCGCTTTCCCTTCTGCGCAACAGACAACGCAATGACCGAAAAATTAGAAGCTTGCACGGTTTTGCGCGTATTTAAAATGCGTGATGAATGCATCGCTTTTCGTTTGAATTTCGGTCTCTTTTCCATTTGGCAGCGATTCTCCATGCCAGCACAGCGGTGCTTTACCGGAGGACAATGTTTTATTCCATCCACCCGGAGCGGTCACGGTTGAGGTAGGCTTAGCCAAACCCATCATGTCCACGTTTGCGCCTTGATGGACTGTCTGCCCTCGGGGGCACGCACCTCAATAGCTCGTCTCCACGTATGTCAACACCGGACCCCAACAACCGCGATCTCCGCGCCGCCTTAAGCGACCTAGACGGCGCCCGCAACTGGATGGCATCCATCTGCGGCCCCCACGGCCTGCAGGTCAGTCACCCGGAGCGCTTGCGCTTCCACCAGTCCGGTACCGTACTGCGTTCGATGGCGACGACTATCGGCTACGTCGAATACGGCACCGACGTGACGGTCGCGGTGAGCGAGAGCAGTCCGCTGAACTGCTACAGCGTGAGCCTGCCGATGGTCGGTCAACAGGAGCTCGCAGCACACGGCAAGAGGTGGTTGTCGGATCAGGATTGCGGTCTGATCGTCAGTCCGCAGGAATCGCAGGATCTCGCGATCACCGGCAATTGCCGCAAGCTGCACGTCGCGATTCCGCGCTCCGCGCTCCAACAGGTGCTGCAGACGATGCTGCAACGCCCCGTCGAAGCGCCGCTCGTGTTCCAGCCCGACATGGACGCAGCCGCCGGCGACCAGGCATCGTGGTGGCGCATGGTCAAGTTCCTGGCCGGCGAGATGGAGCGCTCGGGACCGTCGCTGGGGCAGCTTTACATGTCCAGCGAGTTCGAACTGACGTTGCTGAAGGGGCTGCTGCTGTCGCAGCCGCATAACTATTCGGAACAGCTGGCCAACGCGTCCGCGCCGACGCCACCGCATTATCTGACCCGCGCGCGCCAGTTCATTCACGACAACGCGCGCGAGCCGATCACGCTCGAAGACATCGAGCGCACGTCGGGTGTGTCGCGCTTCAAGCTGTTCGACGGCTTCCGTCAATATTTCGGCGGCACGCCGATCGCGTATCTGAAACGCTACCGGCTCGAATCGGCGCGGCGCGATATCCTCGACGACCGCTCGGTGCGCAATATCTCGTCGGTGGCGCTGGGCTGGGGGATGTCCCATCTCGGCCGTTTCTCGACCGAGTACAAGGCATTGTTCGGCGAGTCGCCATCCGAGACGCTGAAGCGCGCGGCGCGGCGTTAGAACGTCCTATCGCGCGTTGCTTTCGCCGAACTTCTCGTAAAACAGCCGGTAATCCTGAATACCCTGTTCGGTGAGCCAGGTCTTGATCGCTTCGACCATCGGCGGCGGTCCGCACACGTACATGTCGAAGCCATTCGATTCGAGAAACGAGTGGTCGAAATGCTCGGGAATCAGCCCGGTCTTGCCCGACCATTCCGGCGCCGGATTCATCACGACGGTCTCGACCGCGAATCCTTCGATGCTCGCCTTGTAGCCGTTGATGCGCCCGGTCTCGCACAGATCGGCTGCATTCGTGACGCCGTAGTACAGATGCACCGGATGCGCGACATTGCGTTTCGCCGAGATGTCGTCGAGCATGCCGAGGAAGGCAGAGAGTCCCGTGCCGCCCGCCACCATCACGAGCGGACGCTCGACCTGGCGCAGATAGAACGCGCCGAGCGGCGCCTCGAACTCGACCGTATCACCGGCCTTGCAACGTTCGCGCAGATAGTTGCTCATCATGCCGTCGGGCAGCAGACGGATCAGGAATTGCAACTCGTTGCGCGCGTTCGGATGATTCGCGAACGAGTACGAACGCCATTCTTCGGTGCCGGGCACCTTCACGCGCGCATACTGGCCCGGCAGAAAATCGAGCTGACGCTCAAGCGCGCTCGCATCGACACGCAGAATCGCGGTCGTCGCCGACACCAGCTCGACGCCGACCACGCTCGCGGACACGGTGCTCGTGCCGGCGCCTTCGCACAGCGTCGAGTCGAAGTCGAAATAGAACGACGCATCCGACTTCACGCGCGTCTGGCACGAGAGGATCTTGCGCTGCGCGAGGTCTTCTTCGCTGAGCGTTTCCTCGTCGACGTAATCGAGCGTGTAGTCGCCCGATTCGCAGCGCCCCTGGCAGGTGCCGCACACGCCTTCGCGGCAGTCGAGCGGAATGTTCACGCCGTTCTTCAGCGCCGCGTCGAGCAGCAGCTCGTTCGGGCTCACATCGAAGAACGCGGTTTTGCCATCGGCGAAGCTCAACGCGACCTTATGTTTCATCGTCGTGCTCCCGGCTTACAGATGGTAGAAATCCAGCACCGCGTTGATGTGGTCGTTCAGCAGCAGCACGTGCTTGCGCTTGATCTTCCAGCTATCGCCCGACGCTTGCAGGTCGTACACCGCGCGGCCGTAGAAGTAGTCGGTCGAGCCGTGACGCGTGTACAGCGTCGACCAGTTCACGTTCGCTTCGACGCTCGAATCTTCGCGCTCGCTCAGACGCACGTTGCTGATCTGATGCATCGTGCGCGGCAGCGGCGTCGACGCGGCCGACTTGCCGGTGCGCAGCCGGAACACGCGGTCTTCGAGACCGGCGCGATCCGAGTAGTAAATCAGCGACATGCCCTGTTTCGGATCGGTCGTGTACACGTGCTCGGAATCCCACTGCGGCACATGGAACACGCTCTGCGGATCGAACAGGTCGACATATTCGTCCCATTGCTGCTTGTCGCACAGATCGGCCTTCAGATACAGAAACTGCTCGACGGAGTGTTGGAGTTGGCTCATGCCTGCTCTCCCTGCGATTCGATGGGTTTGTCGAGACCCTTGAGGATCGTGTCGCGCCAGGTGCCGTGCTGGTTCACGTAAATCCCTTCGTGGGTCAGCTCGGTGCCGGTCAGATTCGGCTCGATGCCGAGCAGCGTGGTGTTCGCGGTCGCGCCGCTGGCCCACTTGTGATGCCCGCGCGAGATGTCGCTCCAGCGTTCGAGGCGCGCCTGGAAGCCGCGCTGCTGCTCGCGGAACTCGACGAGATCGTCGGGCGTGCCCATGCCGGACACGTTGAAGAAGTCTTCGAACTGACGGATGCGGTTCTCGCGATCCTTCGCCGATTCGCCCTTCACGCCGATGCACTGGCTGATGACCTCGGTCTTGTTCCACGCGAGCGGCCGCACGATGCGCAGTTGCGAGCTGATCTGGTCCATGAAGAACAGGCTCGGGTAAACATTCAGATTGCGCAGCCGGTGCATCATCCATTCGGCCTTGTCCTCGCCATAGGCTTCGACGAGCCGCGGCATCACGCTCTCGTAGCCGGGACGCACTTGCGGATTCGGCATGTCGCTGAACAGCACGCTGTGGCCATTCCTGAACGCGAACCAGCCGTCGTCGGTTTCGCTGTCGCCGGCGCCGAGCTTGCTGTAGTCGAGCGTGCCGCCGGGGTTATCCCCTTTCTTCGCATTCGCCTCGATGCGGTGCTGCACGGTCGCCACGTAGTTGTAGTGCACGGTGCTCACGTGATAGCCGTCGAGACCGTTCTCGTTCTGCAGCTTCCAGTTGCCGTCGAACGTGTAGGTCGACTTGCCGGGCAGCACTTCGAGCTCGCCGGTCGGCGACTGCGCGACCATCATGTCGAAGAAGATGCGCGCGTCGCCGAGATAGTCTTCGAGCGTGTCGATGCCGTCGACGTCGAGGCTCACGAACACGAAGCCCTTGTAGCTCGCGATGCGCGCTTTCTTCAGGCCGCGCACCGACTTGTCGAAGTCGTCGCGGTATTCGCCCGGCGCCTTCACCTTCACGAGCCGGCCGTCGTTCTTGTAGCACCATGCATGGAACGGGCACGTGAAGGTCGACTGGTTGCCCTTGGTCATACGCGTGAGCGTCGCACCGCGGTGCTGGCACGCGTTGATCATCGCGTTCAGGTTGCCGGCGCCGTCGCGCGAGATGATCAGCGGCTGGCGGCCCGCGCGCATCGTCAGGAAATCGTTCTTGTTGGGGATCTCGCTTTCGTGGCACGCATAGATCCAGGCCTTCTCGAAGATGTGCTCCATCTCGAGCGAGAACAGCTCGGGCTCCGTGAAAATTTCGCGGGCAATCCGGTACACGCCTTCCGCGGGGCGGAAGTCCAGACAGCCGCTGACGAATTCGCGCCATTCCGAGGCGCTGCGCTTCTCGCTCATGATGTGTCTCTCTCCTTGTGTCCAATCGTTTGAACGTGACAGGCTCGATTGAATACCCAAGTGGCGAGGCCAACTATCCAGCCAATTCGCATTTGCTATCCGAATAATTGGACGGCGCCTGGATAATCTGGCGATCGGGCGCAACCCCCGCCGGACGGGACTTCTGGCGTGCCGTTCCGGTGCATGCGGGCAAACACCCGGCTACGCAAACGTTTGCCTGCGCGCCATGTCTGCTACGCTCACGTTTTCGTAGGTCGCGTTTTTGACGGTGATTGCCGAGACGCGGCCGCTTCCTCACGCGCGACGTTCAGCGCATGTCAGAACCAAAAACGCATGGTGACGCGCCGACCGAACAACGTGATTGCGATCAGTGTCTTACTGGCTGGCGCGATCCTCGCGATCGCCGTGTCGCTGCTCGCACAGATGCGCGACGATGCGTTGCGGCGCGCGCAGGACTCCATCGCCAACATATCCCTGCTGGTCCAGCGCGATGTTTCGCGCAATCTCGAGATCTACGACCTGTCGCTGCGCGCGGTGATCGACGGACTGAAGCAGCCGGGCGTGCTCGATCTGCCGCCGGAGATCCGCCAGATGGTGCTGTTCGACGGCTCGATCAGCGCAAAGGACATGGGCTCGGTATTCGTGCTCGACGAGAACGGCAACGTGCGCTTCGATTCGCGCGCGTGGCCGCCGCGCGCAAGTAACCATGCGGACCGCGACTACTTCAAGACGCAGCGCGCTTCACCCGACGTCGGCCTGTACATCAGCCATCCGTTCAGCCCGAGCGGCACCGACGACGACCTGCGCATCGCGCTGAGCCGGCGCATCTCGAGGCCGGACGGCAGCTTCGGCGGCGTGGTGGTCGGCACGCTGCGCCTCACGTATTTCCATCGGCTGTTCGACGGCATGAAGCTCGGGCCGAGCGGCTCGATGGCATTGATGCTCAGCGACGGCACGATGTTGATGCGCCGTCCTTACGATTCGAAAACGATCGGCATCAACCTGACCGGCACGGCCAACTTCTCGCGCTTCATCAAGCGGCCGAGCGGCGACTTCTTCGGCACGGCGGCGATCGATCGCGTCGAGCGCTGGTATGCGTTCCGCCATATCGACGGCTTTCCGCTGATCCTCGACGTCGCGCTCTCGACGCGCGACATCTACGTCGAGTGGCGGCGGCGCGCATGGATCATCGGCACGCTGATCGGCGCGCTCGACGTGACGATCATCGCGCTCGCGATCCTGTTCTCACGCCAGTTGCGTCTGCGCCGCGCGGCCGAGGAAGAGTTGCGCGAACTGGCGCGCACGGACGGGCTGACCGGCCTGAACAACCGCCGCGCCTTCGAGGAGCACGTGAACGACGAATGGCGACGCGCGCAGCGCACCGGCCGGCCGCTGTCGCTGCTACTGATCGATGTCGACAACTTCAAGGGCTTCAACGACCTGTACGGCCATTCGGCCGGCGACGAAGCGCTGATCGGCGTCGCGCGCTGTATCGCGCAGAACGTGCGACGTCCGGGCGATACGGCCGCGCGCTTCGGCGGCGAGGAGTTCGCGGTGCTGCTGCCGGACACCGACGCGACGGGCGCGCAGCGGATCGCCGAGCAGATCCGCGCGGCGGTGCAGGCGCTGCAATGCCGCCATGTGGCCAGCACGCATCACGTGCTGACGGTGAGCGCAGGCGCTGCGATCGCGCAGGGCGCGGCGCTCGCGACGAGCCGCGCGCTCGTCGACGCCGCCGACGAAGCGCTGTATCGCGCGAAGGATGCCGGCCGCAACCGGGTGATGCTGTACGGCGCGCCGACGGACCACTCCTCGCGGGACGGCGCCGCGGTGACGCCGGACCCCGACCCGCGCCGCGCGAATTGACGCGTTTCCAGGGCTCGTTTCCCGAGCCACTCGTCGGCCCGCTTGCCAGCCCTTATTGCTCTCCGTAAACTCGCGCGTAACTTTTGCCGGACCCACGCCGCAGCGCGTGATCGGCACACACCACGCCGACCCTGAGGAGAATCCCCGCGATGGCCGCATCCTATTTCCCCCGCTGGCGCCGCCAGCCTGCCGGCGCCGAAGGCGGCATCGTCGGTATCGACGAACGGCTCGGGTGGCCGCAGATGTTCGCGATGGGCGTCCAGCACGTCGTCGCGATGTTCGGCTCGACCGTGCTTGCGCCGCTGCTGATGGGCTTCGATCCGAACCTGGCCATCTTCATGTCGGGGATCGGCACGCTGCTGTTCTTCGTGCTCGTCGGCGGGCGCGTGCCGAGCTATCTCGGTTCGAGCTTTGCGTTCATCGGCCTCGTGATCGCGGTGACCGGCTACGGCGGACACGGCGCGAACCCGAATATTGCGGTCGCGTTGGGCGGCATCATCGCGTGCGGCGTCGCGTACGGGGTGATAGGCCTGATCGTGGCGGCGGTCGGCACGGGCTGGATCGAAACACTGATGCCGCCGGTCGTGACCGGCGCGATCGTCTGCGTGATCGGTCTGAACCTCGCGCCGATCGCCGTGCATGGCGTGAGCGGCAGCAATTTCGAGTCGTGGATGGCGCTCGTCACGGTGCTGTGCGTCGGCGCAGTCGCGGTGTTCACGCGCGGCATGCTCCAGCGTCTGCTGATCCTGGTCGGCCTGCTGCTCGCCTACGTCATTTATGCGATCGTCACGAACGGCCTCGGCATGGGCAAGCCGATCGATTTCTCGATCGTCGCGAACGCCGCGTGGTTCGGCATGCCGCACTTCATGTCGCCGGTGTTCGACCCGCACGCGATGACGCTGCTCGCGCCGATCGCGGTGATCCTCGTCGCCGAAAACCTCGGCCACATCAAGGCCGTCAGCGCGATGACGGGCCAGAATCTCGACCGCTATATCGGCCGCGCGTTTCTCGGCGATGCGCTCGCGACGGTCGTGTCCGGCTTCGCGGGCGGTACCGGCGTGACCACGTACGCGGAGAACATCGGCGTGATGGCGGTCACGAAGATCTATTCGACGCTGGTGTTCGTGATCGCCGCGTTGATCGCCCTCGTGCTCGGCTTTTCGCCGAAGTTCGGCGCGGTGATCCAGACGATTCCGGGACCGGTGCTGGGCGGTGTGTCGATCGTCGTATTCGGGCTGATCGCGGTGACGGGCGCGCGCATCTGGGTCGTCAACAAGGTCGACTTCTCCGACAACCGCAATCTGATCGTCGCGGCCGTCACGCTCGTGCTCGGCGCCGGCGACTTCTCGCTGAAGCTCGGCAGCTTCGGGCTCGGCGGCATCGGCACCGCGACGTTCGGCGCGATCATCCTGTACGCGCTGCTGAGAAGAAAGCCGACGCAAGGGCCGGTGGCCTGAGCGTCTTTTATCGGCACTGGCATGTCAAGCGCCGGTGCCGATGCCAATGCGGCAGCCAACTCCTACCTTTTGCGCGCGGTCAGCGCCGTCTCCGACAGATCCACCTCGCGCATCAGCTTGTACAGCGTCTCGTCGTTGATGCGCTGGGTGTCGCGCAGGTCGAGCAGCGTCTTGCGCTCGGCGCGCATCGCCGCGAGCTTCATGCGGAATTCGAGCGCATCGGCACGGCGCGCGAGTTCGCGTGGCGCCTGTTCGTCGTCGAGCGTCGCGAGGCGGCGGCGGTACAGGTCCATCACCCGTGCGGTTACATCGGTCGCATACGCCTGAGCCGATTCCTCGAGGTCCGCGCATTCCGTGTCGTGCAGATGATCGACCGCGCGAATCGCCGACTGCGCGGCGAGCGTACGCGCGAGTGCTTCCTCTGCGGCATGCGGGTCCTTGCCGCGCCGCCAGCCGCGCAGCAGCAGCGGCAACGCGACCACCGCCACCAGCAGCGACACCAGGATCACCCCCGACGCGATGAAGATCGCGAGATCGCGTCCCGGCAGCGGCGTGCCGTTCGGCAGCACCTCCGGCAGCGACAGCACGCCCGCGAGCGTCACCGCGCCGCGCACGCCGGCCACCGTCGTCACCGACACCATGCGCAACCCGGGCACTGCGTTCGCGACGCCGTGCTTCGTCGCGCCGCGGCTCGCGAACCAGCGCAGCAGCCACACCCACGCGAAGCGCATCGCGTACAGCGCGAGCGCCACCGCAACGATATAGCCGATCAGCAGCGCGACCTGCGCGTCGTTGGTTTCGTGCGCGTCGAGCAGCGCGCGGCCGAGGATGTGCGGAAACTGCAGGCCGAGCATGATGAACACCATGCCGTTGAACACGAACTCGATCATCGTCCACGTGCTCGAGGCCCGCACGCGCGAGGCGACCTGCCATTTTTCCGTGATACTCGCGTAGTTCATCATCATGCCGGCGGAGACCGCGGCGAGAACGCCCGACAGCTCGAAGCGCTCGGCGGTCAGATAGGCGGCGAACGGGATCAGCAGCGTCATCACGACGCCCGGCGCGGGATCGCCTTCTTCGGTGAGATTCAGGAAGCGCGCGGACACGAAGCTGAACACCGCGCTCACCGCCGCGCCGACCGCGAGGCCGCCCACCGCGATGATCACGAAGCTCACCGACGCTTCACGCAGCGAGAACGCGCCGGTCAGCGCGGCGGCGATCGCGAACTTCAGCGCGACGAGGCCTGACGCGTCGTTCATCAGCGCCTCGCCTTCGAGGATATGCATCAGTTGCACCGGAATCTTGCCCTTGCCGGCGATGCCGGACAGCGCGACCGCGTCGGTCGGCGACAACACGGCGGCGAGCGCGAATGCGACCGGCAGCGAGATCTGCGGCACCAGCGCGTGCACGAAGTGACCGACCACCAGCACCGTCATGAACACGAGGCCTAGCGCGAGCATCAGGATCGCGCGGCGCGCCATGAAGAACTCGCGCTTCGGGATGCGCCAGCCGTCCGCGAACAGCAGCGGCGGAATGAACAGCAGCATGAAGATTTCCGGATCGAACGCGACGTGCAATTCGAGGCGCGGCCACGCGAGCATCGCGCCGATCGCGATCTGCACGAGCGGCAGCGGCAGCTTGAACGGCAGCGCGCGGGTCAGCATGCCGGACGCGGCGACGGCGAGTAGCAGGATCAGGACGGTAAAGACAATTTCCATCGTGTGTTTCGGGGATGAGGGGTGTCCCGGGAGGGGGCGCGATGCGCAGGGTCGAGTGTAGCCCGGCGGCGCGCGCGGTTGCCGCGAGCTTCGCCGCGACGCGGCCTGCGAATCCGTGCACCGCAACGGTGCGCGCGACGCCCACGGGCGGCGCACGGGCGCTGTCGCCGGTGCAATCTTTCGAGCGAGTTATAGCGCAGTGTGCGCCAGCGTGCGCATGGACCTTGCTTAACCGGTAACGATGACGCACATTTTGAGAGTTCGTTGCCGGTCGCGTTCGGACCGGCCGGCTCTCGCGTGAGAGGATTGCATGACGATTGCGCAACAGGACAGGGCGGCGAGCGTGCCGCACGGCTTCGAGGTCGAGGTGAGCTCGGGCCTTCAACGCTATTCGGTGCAGCACGGCGAACTGACGCTTACCAGCGTGTTCCAGCCGATTTTCAGTCTGTCGCACCTGCGCGCGGTCGGCTATGAGGGCTTGCTGCGCGCGCACGACGCGCTCGATCGCGCGGTGTCGCCGCTCGATGTGTTCGGCGAGGCCGCGCGCCTCGGCGACGCGCTGCAGATCGACCGGCTGGCGCAGACGCTGCATCTGGAGAACTTCAAGGTGCTCGGCGCCGAGCGCGAATGGTTGTTTCTGAACGTGCACCCGGGCGTGCTGACCGACCCGTATCTCGCGGCCGCTTTGCTCGCCAATCTGCGGCGGCTCGATCTGTCGCCACGGCGCGTCGTGCTCGAAGTGCTCGAGCAGAGCGCCGAAGATCTCGATCGACTTGCCGACGCGGTGCGCGAGTTTCGCGAGCGCGGCTTCCTGATCGCGCTCGATGATTTCGGCGCCGGCCATTCGAACATCGAGCGGATCTGGCAACTGAATCCCGACATCGTGAAGCTCGACCGCGTCATGCTGTCGCATGCCGCGCATCGCGCCGACATGGCGACGATCCTGCCGGGGCTCGTGGCGATGCTGCATGAAGCGGGCAAGCTCGTGCTGATCGAGGGCATCGAAACCGAGCACGAAGCGCAGATGGCGCTCGCCTGCAATGCCGACTTCGTGCAGGGCTTTTTCTTTGGCCGGCCGAATCCGGGTGTTGCCGATCCGATCCACGCGGCGGTTTGCATCGGCGAAGTCACCGAGCGTTATCGTGAGCAGGCCGAGGCACGCGAGCGGCGCAGCGCGAGTCGGCTCGCGCCGTATCTGCGCGCGTTCGAGCGCGCCGCGGAGCGTCTCGCCGCCGGTGAGCCGCTCGACGAGGTGTGCTGGAATTTCCTCGCGCTCGATCACGTGGCGCGCTGTTTTCTGCTCGACGCGAAGGGGCGCCAGGCCGGCCGCAACGTCGTGCTGCGCGCCGATCGCGCAGCGCACGAAACGCGCTTTCTGCCGCTCGCCGACGCGCAGGGCGCGAACTGGCTGCGTCGGCCGTACTTCAGCGTCGCGATCAATGCGCCGGAGCGGGTGCACGTGACGCGGCCGTATCTGTCGATCAACGAGGCGTTGCCGTGCGTGACGCTGTCGGTGGCGACGCGCGTCGGCAGCGAGACTTGCGTGCTGTGCGGCGATATCGACTGGGTCGAAGACGAACGCGACGCGCGCATCTGACATGATGTCGTTTTCAACGACACCAGGTTGCGCTCATGTCCGTGCTGCTCGAAGTGATTGCCACGACCGTCGCCGATGCGCGCGCTGCCGCGCAGGCCGGTGCCGACCGTCTCGAACTCGTGACCGCGATGGGCGAGGGCGGATTGACGCCGAGTGTGGGGTTGATCGAGGCGGTGGTTTCAGCGCTCGGCGTCCGGGCAGCCGGCGTACCCGTGAACGTGATCGTGCGGCCGCATAGCCGCGCGTTCGTCTACGACGCCGACGACTACGCGGTGATGCTGCGCGACATCCGGGCCGTCAAGGCGGCCGGCGCGAACGGCATCGTGATCGGCATGCTCGATGCGGAGCGGGCGATCGACCGCGAAGGTCTCGCGCGCGCGTGCGAAGCTGCCGATGGACTCGCGATCACGTTCCATCGCGCGTTCGACGAGGCGCGCGATCTGCGCGAAGCGCTCGACGTATTGCTCGGTTTCGAGGCGGTGACGAATGTGCTGACGTCGGGCGGACAGCCGTCGGTGCTGCGGGCGCAAGCGACGATCGGCGAACTGCTGCGGCAGGCTGCCGGCTCGCATTGCACGGTGCTCGCCGGTGCCGGCTTGACGGTCGATGCGGTCGCGGAGTTCGTGAGCAAAACGCACGTCGAGGCCGTGCATTTCGGCTCCGGCGTGCGCGTGAACGGCAACGGACTCGCGCCAGTCGATCCGGCGAAGGTGATGCAGGTGAGGGCGCTGCTCGACGCAATGCAACGGTGAGCAGCGCAACGAACCACTTACTTCGCGACCACCACCGGAATGCCGCGCAACTGTCCGGCGCCCTTCATCTCCTCGAGCGACTTCTTGACCGCGACACCCGTCGCCGCATCGATGCCGAGGCGCGCGGCGAGGTCACGCTCACCACGCTTGACCCCCGCCAGATTCGCCAGCTTCACGTGCCCATACCCGCGCACGCGCGCGTGCAGTTCAGCGAGTTTCGCGACGTCGTCGAGATGGCCCGCGTCGAGTTTCGCTAGCGCACGGTGCAGCGTGGCTTCGTAATCGCTCGCGAGCTCGCGCTCCATCTTGCGCTCGAGCGTGCGGCCGAACGGATCGAGCGCAGAGCCACGCAGACCGCGCCATTTCGCGAGCAGGCCGAGCACGGGCCACATCCACTGACCATAGGTTTTCTTCGTTGGCACGGCGCCGGGCTGCGCGCGCGTGAGCGTCGGCGGCGCGAGGTTGAAGCGGATCGTGAAGTCCTTGCCGGCGACGCCCTCGAACTGCGCTTCGAGCGCTTCGCGGAACGCGGCATCCGTATGCAGGCGCGCGACTTCGTACTCGTCCTTCACCGCGAGCAGGCGATAGAACGTCGTCGCGACCGCGCGCGTCACGCGCTCGCTCGTCGCGTCGACGGTGGTCTCCGCGCGCCGTGCCGCACCGACGAGCGCGCGATAGCGCTTCACATAAGCCGCGCCGCCATACGCGAGCAGCCGTGCTTCGCGATGGGCGATCAGCTCGTCGAGCGTATCGACCTGCACGCTCGGCTTCGGTGCATGACGCGACTGCCACAGCGATTCGAGCGCGGCGGGATCAGCCGCGGCCATGCGCCCGATCGAGAACGCGAGCTGGTTCATCTGCACGGCGACGTTGTTCAGTTCGATCGCGCGCATCATCGCGGCGAACGACACCGGCACGAGACCGAGCTGCCACGCGAAACCGAGCATCAGAATGTTCGCGCCGATCGTATCGCCGAGAAAACGCGTTGCGAGTGCTTGCGCGTCGCACGTCGACATACGCTCTTCCCCGGCCGCGTGACGCATCTTGTCGATCAGCGCGTCGGCATGCAGCGTCGCATCCGGGTTCTGCACGAAGCTCGCGTTCGGAATCGCATGCGTGTTGACGACGATGCGCGTGCGGCCATGTCGCACCGTCTGCAGTGCATCGGCACTCGCGCCGACCACCATGTCACAGGCGAGCAGCACGTCGGCCTGCTGCGTGTCGATGCGGACCTGGTTCAGCCATTCGTCGCGGGCGGCAAAGCGCACGAACGACAGCACCGCGCCGCCCTTCTGCGCGAAGCCCATGAAATCGAGCACCGACGCGCTCTTGCCTTCGAGGTGCGCGGCCATGCTGATCAAGGCGCCGACCGTCACGACGCCGGTACCGCCGACACCCGTGATGAGGATGTCGTACGGCGCGGCATCGAGTTGCGTCGCGGGAATCGGCAACGCGTCGACGTGCGTGGCGAGCGCCTGCGGATCGAACGCGTCGCCCGCGGCTTTTTTCAGCGTACCGCCTTCGATGGTGACGAAGCTCGGGCAAAAGCCGTTCACGCACGAGTAGTCCTTGTTGCACGACGACTGATCGATGCGGCGCTTGCGACCGAGCGCGGTTTCCACCGGTTCCACCGACAAACAGTTCGACTGCACGCCGCAATCGCCGCAGCCTTCGCAGACTTCCTCGTTGATGAAGAGCCGTTTGTTCGGGTCGGGGAATTCGCCCTTCTTGCGGCGCCGGCGTTTTTCGGCCGCACAGGTCTGGTCGTAGATCAGCACGGTCACGCCGTCGGTGTCGCGCAACTGGCGCTGCACCGCGTCCATCTCGCTGCGATGGTGAAACGTCGTGCCCTGCGGAAACTGGCCGTGATGGCCGTCGTATTTCTCCGGCTCGTCGCTGACCACGACGAAGCGCGACACGCCCTCGGCTTCGACCTGCCGCGCGATCTGCGGCACCGAGATGCTGCCGTCGACCGGCTGGCCGCCCGTCATCGCGACCGCGTCGTTATAGAGGATCTTGTAGGTGATCGTCGCGTTCGCGGCGACCGCCTGGCGGATCGCGAGAATGCCGGAGTGAAAGTAGGTGCCGTCGCCGAGATTCTGGAATACGTGGCGGGTTTTCGTGAACATCGAATGCGCGGCCCAGTCGACGCCTTCGCCGCCCATCTGAATCAGCCCGGTCGTGTCGCGCTCCATCCACGACGCCATGAAATGACAGCCGATGCCCGCCTGCGCGATCGAGCCGTCCGGCACTTTCGTCGACGTGTTGTGCGGGCAGCCGGAACAGAAGTACGGCGTGCGCTTCACGCTGTCCGCCGCGTTCGACAGGATCTGCGGCGCGACCAGATCGACGACGCGTTCACGGCGATCGAGCGCCGGCTTGTGCTTCGCGAGCCAGTTCGCGAACACCGGGAGAATGCGCGACGGCCGCAATTCGCCGAGCGACGACAGCAGCAACGTGCCATCTTCGGCGTGCTTGCCGACCACGACCGGCCGTGTGCCTTGTGTGCGGTTGTACAGATAGTCCTTGATCTGTTGCTCGATGACCGGGCCTTTCTCTTCGATCACGAGCACTTCGGACAGACCCGACACGAACGCGTCGATGCGCGTCATCTCCAGCGGAAACGACAGCCCGACCTTGTAGATGCGCACGCCGGCCGTGTCGAGATCGGCGACCGTCAGATCGAGCCGGCGCAGCGCTTCCATCAGATCGAGATGCGCCTTGCCACAGGTGACGATGCCGACATTGGCGTGCGGGCTCGGCGCGATCCATTTGTCGATGCTGTTCATGCGCGCAAACTGGCGCACCGCGTCGAGCTTCGCGTGCAGACGCGCTTCGATCGTCAGGCTCGGCAGATCGGGCCAGCGGTTGTGCAGACCGCCGGCTGGTGCTTCGAATTCCGGTGGCGGTGTCCATTCGGTTTGCAGCGCGTCGAGATCGACGGTCGAGCCCGATTCGACGGTCTCCGAAATGGCCTTGTAGCCGACCCACGCACCGGAGAAGCGCGACAATGCCCAGCCATACAGGCCGAATTCGAGCATGTCCGCGATGTTCGACGGATTCACGACCGGCATGTGCCAGCCGATCAACGCGAAGTCGCTCTGATGCGGCATCGACGACGACACGCAGCCGTGATCGTCGCCCGCGACCACCAGCACGCCGCCGTGCGGCGACGAGCCGTACGCGTTGCCGTGCTTCAAGGCATCGCCCGCGCGGTCGACGCCCGGGCCTTTGCCGTACCACATCGCGAATACGCCATCGACGGTGCGCTCGGGATCGGCTTCGACGCGCTGCGTGCCGAGCACGGCGGTGCCGCCGAGTTCTTCGTTGATCGCGGGCAGAAAGCGGATGTCGCTGGCGGCGAGCAGTTTTTTTGCCTTCCACAACTGCTGATCGACCATGCCGAGCGGCGAGCCGCGATAGCCGCTGATGAAACCGGCCGTGTTCAGGTTGCGGGTCTTGTCGAGCGCGCGCTGCATCAGCGCGAGGCGCACGAGCGCCTGCGTGCCGGTCAGAAAGATCCGGCCGCGCGTCGCGGTGAGATTGTCGGAAAGCTTGTAGTCGGCGAGTGCGGGCGTGCCGTCGATGGGCAGGCGAGCGGTCATGGGGGAGTCTCCAATGTTCTGGCTTCGCGCGCGGGCGGTGGGGTCACGGATGCCGCGCAGCGAAAGAGACTCTATTTTTTAGCGCTCGCGAGAGTGAATTATTTCTTCTTTAATCGGGCGTGCGCGAATGGGCGCGACGAGTCGCGCGTTTCGGCCCGCTTTTGAGCCGGATTTGCCACGCGGCGGCGCGCTTCGGGTATGCCCTGGGGTGTCGTGAGGCGGCGAATGGGACGATGGCTATTGCTATTGCGCCGTGTTCGCCGCGATGTCCGGTTGGAGCGGTGCCGCATCGAGCGGCACGATTTCGTCGAAGTGCGCGTAGTCGATGTGGCTCACGCCGTCGCGCTCACTCATGATGTCGACGAACCGGTGCTGCCAGACGATCTGGTCGCAGGTCCACATGTGGCGCGCTTGCATGGTTTGCGACGTCGATTCGTCGATGCCTTCGAGCGTGAGCAGCAGCGAAACGTCGCGGCCTTTCAACGATTCGGCGTTTTCGCCGAACAGCGGGCTCGCTTCGTCGATGATGTGCATCAGCGTCCAGCCGAGCTTGAAGACCGGGTGCTGGTCGCGCACCAGCGCGAGGTCGTAGAGCTTGCGCAGCGTAAAGCCTTCGATCGAGGTCTCCAGACGCATGATGCGCAGCCGCGCGCGTGCCTCGGCGATCACGTTCTGACGCGCGTTGGCCGAGCGCACCATCAACGTCATGCGGCCGTCGATCGGCCGGATCACCGCGTAGCGCGCGAACATGATCTTCGCGTGCGGCCGCGAAAAGCGCGCGAAGATCAGTCCGGTCGCCAACGCGATGCTCGACATGCCGATGAAGATTTCGAGCGTAGCGATCCAGTGCGCGTAGACGGTTTGCGGATGCATGTCGCCGTAGCCGACCGTCGCGAGGGTTTCGACGCTAAAGAAGAACGCGCCGGCGAAGCCCTTCGGAAACTGATTCGCGATCGGAGCGTCGCCGAGCATGTAGAGCATGGCGAACACGATGTTGAGCAGCAGGAACAGCAGCGCGAGCGACACGAAGAACCCCGGCCAGCGCACGCCGAGCGCGCGGTGATACAGGTCTTGCCACAGCGGCGTCGGCATGCCGTGCGCGATCACCACGCGATCGTCGAGACGCATTTCGCGACTGCCGCGCGCGCGGCGCCTCGCGTCGGTGTCGCCGAGCGTGGAAAAACGGTCTGACGGTTCGCTTGCCATCACGCGCTCGTGGGAATGAAGACGTGGACAGCGTAGCATGGCGCGCTGCGCGAGTTTCCGCGCGGTGCGAAGGCGGCGCGGCGCGATGTATCGCCAGGGTGCGAGGTTGCGCGATGCCGTCGTTGAAATGCTTCCGGGCGCGTCCCGGAATTCAGGCTGGGTCAGGTCGCATCGCGCGCGGCGTGCGGGTCGGGCGCAGCCGCGCGCCACACCCACCCACTCGCCGTCACGGAAACACGTGCGGCTTCGGAATTCCCGCGCCATGCTCGATATCGTCGACGGCCTGCCGATGCGCACTTTCCACCGCTTCGGCCTGCTCGGCATAACCGGCGTCGCCGCCGACCGTGGTCCACGCCTTGACGGCCTTCTCGCGATGACGGATTTCGTATTCCGCGTCCCAGCGCGCGCCACTGAGTTCGAGCGGACGAACGTGAATCGAATACACGCCGTATTGGAACAGCTGTTCAGCCATGATCGCCTCCAGCCGGCCGATCCGGCAGCGGCGCGCCGATGCGCGAGGACGCGCGACGCGCTGCCCCCTGGTTCGGCCTACAGTTCGATTTCCCCGAGGATACGATGTGCGAGCGCTTTGGCTTCTTCGAGCGCTTCTCCCGGCGTCGACGACGTCGAGTCGACTTCGTAGAGCGTGGTTTCCTGATCGGCGCTGGGTTCGCCTTCGTCGCGCGCGAGGGTGACGACACCTTGCCAGGCGTCATGTGCGACTTCTCTTATCGACGCGGTGGCCGTGTAGAGCCCTTTGGTGTAGGTGACGTCCTCCATGGCCTCGCTCCTTTTCGCAAAGGTTTCGATGTTTTCATCCTAGCACGGCGTGGCGGGATCGGTTCCCGCCCGGGGCAGCTTCGCGCCGCGCGACGTGCTCGACTTCCGTTACGCTACGCGCGCCCCAGGGCAGCAGAATTACAGCGTCGCGTTTTATAGCAGCGCGACCACCTCGTCGAGCGTCGGCGCGTGCGCGCCGGCGTGCCCGCAAGCCGCCGCGCCGGCCGCGAGCGCGAATGCGAGATGCTCGGGCCACCCGCGTTGCGGCGCGCTCATCAGGCTGAACAGCAGACCGCCGATCGACGCATCGCCCGCGCCGACCGTATCGACCACTTCGACGCGCGGCGGCTTCGCCTCGATCACCGCGGCGCCGTCGAGCAGCATCGCCGCTTCGGGGCCGCGCGTGACGAGCACGGTGGCGGCGGGATTCATCGCGCGCAATTGCGCGAGCGCGGCGGCTTCGTCGCTGGTCTTGAAGATCATGCGCAGGTCTTCGTCCGATACCTTGATCAGATCCGCGAGCGCCGCCATCTTGCGCAGCGTCGGCTCGTAGCCGTGCTCCATCAGGTTGCGATAGTTCGGATCGAAGCTGATCTTCACGCCGTGCGAACGCAACTGGGCGGCGAGTTGCGCCAGTGTGTCGCCGAGCGGCTGACGCACGAGGCTGATGCAGCCGAAGTGCGCCCACTTCACCGCGTTCATCCAACCGGCGGGCAGCTTCGCCGGCTCGAACGCGAGGTCGGCGCCGTTCTCGCCCATGAAGAAGTACGCGGGCGGATGCGTCTGATGCACGATCGCGAGCAGCGGCGGACGCTCGACGCGCTGCAGGAAGCGCATGTCGAGGCCGGCCGCGACGCTCGCGTCCCACAGCTCGTCGGAAAAGTTATCGACGCCGAGCGAGCCCGCGCACGCGGTCGGCAGGCCGAGCCGCGCGACGCAGCGCGCGGCGTTCCAGCCCGCGCCGCCCGGACGCGACAGCCAGTGCGATGCGCCGGTGCGCACGAGATCGGTCAGGATGTCGCCGGCGGATACGAAAACGGGGAGGTTGGTCGTCGCGCTCATTGTGCTTTCTCCGCGGAAGCCGCTGCGGCGGGAGCGGCTGATTCAGCCGCAGCGTTTTCGCCGAGCGCATGGGCGAGCACTTCGTAGCACGCGCCCATCGTGTGATAGTCGGTCTTGCCGGCCGGGCTCTTTTCGTCGCTGTACTTGCGGTTGTCGCAGGTGAGGATGCGATACCAGGCGCCGTACTTGTGGTCCACGAAGTGCGTCCAGCTATAGCGCCAGATCTCGTCGTACCAGTCCCAGAAGCGCTCGTTGCCGGTGCGCTTGCCGAGCAGCGCGGCGGTCGCGAACGTTTCGGCCTGCACCCAGAAGTACTTGTCGTGATCGCACACGGTGCCGTCGGGGCCGAAGCCGTAATAGAGGCCGCCGTGGTCTTCGTCCCACGCGTGCGTCATCGCGGCGTCGAACAGTTCGATCGCGCGCGGCAGCAGCCACGGCAGCGGACGGAAGCGTTCGAGAATCAGCAGCAGCTTCGCCCATTCGGTCTGATGACCGGGCTGAAAGCCCCACGGACGGAAGATGTTCGAGCTGTCTTCCTCGTTGTAATGCCAGTCGACCGACCAGTCCGCGTGAAAGTGCTCCCACACGAGTCCTTGCGACAGCTTCGCCTGGCGCAGCGTGATATTCGACGCCACGCGCTCCGCGCGATCGAGATACACCAGATGACCGGTCGCTTCGTGCGCGGCGAGCAGCGCCTCGGTGGTATGCATGTTCGCGTTCTGCCCGCGATACGTGCTGACATGCCAGTCGGCCGACGCGTCGTCGGCATAGAGGCCGGCGGCGGCGTCCCAGAAGCGGTGCTCCATCAGCTCGAAGGTCGCGCCGATCATCGGCTTCGCTTCCTCGATGCCGGCCATCGCCGCGTGCGAGTACGCGAGCAGCACGAACGCGAGGCCGTAGCAGTGGCGCGTCGCGTCGAGGGTGCGCTGTTTGCCGTCGCGCCATTCGATTTCCCAGTCGTAGCCCTCGTGCTGCGAGTCCCAGTGCGCGTCGCGCAGAAAGCGCAGGCCGTGGCGCGTGTATTCGAGGTGCTTCGGGTCGCCGAACTGCCGGTACGCCATCGCGTAGTTGAACACGTAGCGGCAACTGCTGACCAGGTGGCGCGTGGTGCGGTTGTAGATCGAACCGTCGTCGCGCAAGAAGTGGTAGAAGCCGCCGCTCGGGTCGAGCACGTTCGGCGCGTAGAAGCGCAGCGTGTCCTCGATGTGCGCGATCAGAAACTCGCGCTTGCGGAAGCTGGCGAACGGCGGCGCCTTCGCGGCGTCGCTGGAAAGTTGAAGCGGATCGGTTAGCGTCATGGCGTTTTCACCAAAGTACTGGCACGGGCAACGAGTTGAACGGGCAAGCGGACTTCGAGTTCGGCGGGCGAGTCTTCGAGCAGCAGTTCGACGCCGCGTCGGCCGAGCGCTTCCTTGTCGACCGCGATCGTCGATAGCGGCGGGGTAGCGTGGGCGGCGGCGGGGATGTCGTCGAAACCGATGATCGCGATGTCGTCGGGCACGCTGAAGCCGCGCGCGAGACACACGCGCAGCGCGGCAAGCGCGGCGGCGTCGTTGAACGCGAATACGGCGTCGGGGCGCGGGCCCGGCGCGTCGAGCAGGCGCTGCATCGCGCGCGCGGCGCCGGTGTCGGGATCGAGCCCGGCGTCAATGTTCACTTCGAGCGACGGATCGAACAGCAGCCCCGCTTCGAAGAATGCGCGCCGGTAGCCGAGCGCGCGCTCGGCGATGCTGAAGTGCGCGAGCGAGCCGCCGATGAACGCGACGCGCTTGCGCTGCTGCGCGAACAGATGGCGCATTGCGAGCGTGGCGCCGCCGGCGTTGTCGAGATTGACCGAGCGCAAGCCCGGCGACCATAGATCGATCAGCACCAGCGGGCGTTGCATCGCGACCAGCGTGGCGAGCGTTTCGGGCTCGACGAAGCCGGCGATCGCGACGGCGTCGGGCGCGTGCAGGCGCATCTGGTGAATCACGTCCTCGGTCGGCCCGGCAGTCAGCACCGACGGCACGATGCCGCGCTCGCGGCACGCGTCTTCGACACCGTGCAGCACGTGCGAGAAGAACGGGCTCGCGGCGAAGTTGTTGTGCTGACGATGCAGCAGGAAAGTTAGCCGGCGGATGCGCGGACGCAGCTGCGCCGAGTCGTAGCCGAGCTGGCGCGCCGCTTCGACGACGCGTTCGCGCGTGGCCTCGGAAAGGCCCGGCTGATTCTTGAGCGCGCGCGACACGGTGCCGATCGAAACGCTGGCCGCGCGGGCGACGTCGCGGATGGTTGTAGCCATCGAATGAAGCCGCCGCGCGAGGCGAGGCAGCACGGGTTCAGGTCGGGCGATTGTATAGTAAAACGCAGCTAAAGCCGCCCGCAAAACGCCAGCATGACACCAGTAAATACCCGTATTTTATGGACTTGTTGGAAATTAAGATGTTTAGTAAAACAGACTAAACAGTAGGCGGGCCGCTGTTTTCGAGACGGTCCGAGAATCGTCCTATGCCATCCGGCCGAGGCGACAGCGAGAGCGTTTGCGCGTGAAATAACGACAAAGGCCAGTGAAGAGCCAAAAGAAAAGCCGCCCGAAGGCGGCTTGCTTCACACGATCAAAACGACGCTCAGGGAGGGCGCTTATGAATGTCCTGTTTGCATTGCGTGTGTTTTCAACGGCGCGCGACGGCGGCGGCGGGTCGCCGCGCCGCGGCATTGCTCTCGCCGCTGAGGTCGCGGGCGCCCCAGCGTTGCGCGAGCGCGGCGCAGACCATCAGCTGGATCTGGTGGAACAGCATCAGCGGCAGCACCACGGCGCCGACCGCATGCGACGCGAAGATCACCTTGGCCATCGGCACGCCGGCGGCGAGGCTCTTCTTCGAGCCGCAGAAGATGATGGTGATCTGGTCCGCGCGGCTGAAGCCGAGCCGCTTGCTCGCGAAGATCGTCACGGCCAGCGCGAGCGCGAGCAGCACGGCGCTCACCACGACGAGGCCGCCGAGCGCCGACAGCGGAATCGTGTGCCACAGGCCTTCGGTGACGGCCTCGCTGAACGCGCCGTAGACGACGAGCAGGATCGAGCCCTGGTCGACGAACTTCAGCACGCCGCGATTCTTCTCGATCCACTTGCCGATCAGCGGGCGCAGCAGTTGGCCGGCAACGAACGGCACGAGCAGTTGCAGCACGATGTTGCCGATCGTATGCCACGGCGACGCACCGCCGCTCGCGGCCTGATTCGTCACGATGACGCTGACGAGTGCTGGAGTGACGAAGATGCCGAGCAGGCTCGAGGCGGACGCGCTGCATACCGCGGCCGGCACGTTGCCCTTGGCAATGGACGTGAACGCGATCGACGACTGGACCGTCGACGGCAGCGTGCAGAGGAAGAGGACGCCGGCGTAGAGCGACGGCGTGACCAGCGGCGAAAGGACCGGTTTAAGCGCGAGGCCGAGCAGCGGAAACAGCGCGAACGTGCTCAGCAGCACCACGAGGTGAAGGCGCCAGTGCGTCGCGCCCGCAATGATCGCCTCGCGTGACAGCTTGGCGCCGTGCAGGAAGAACAGCAGGCCGACCGCGATGTTCGTCACCCAGTTGAACCCCACGGCGGCCTGCCCATGAACGGGCAGGAAGCTGGCGAGGATCACGGTGCCGACGAGGCACAGGGTGAAGTTATCGGGCAGGAATTTCGGGCGGGCCATGTCGCAATCTCGATTCAATGACGCGGTGTAAGCATGGGACGGGTCTGTCAGGCGTGGTCCATGCCAATGGAAAGCGGCTATTGTTGTCGAAAGCCGATTGAAAACGCAAATTCATTTGCCGAATCGATTAATGAAGTTTGCGCATTGACTCCCCAATCAGGCCGAGCCCATTCGTGCGACGTGCCAGGTCTCAGTATTGGCGAGGTGCTTTCTCGCGACAAACCGTTTAACCATTGACGTTGCAAGCGGCGTTTATTTGCAACAAACGGCACCCGCGCGGGCCAGGCGAAAACGCCGGCCAGCAAGCCGCGAGGCGCGTCCGCACGAGGGCTCCGGCGCGAAAAAACGCCGCAGTAACAGCGTGTTACATCCACCGACGAGACCTAACACTTTTTGGCTCGACACCCTCTGCCCCCGACCATAAATTACTCGTTCAAAGGCCGCAGGGATGCCCTGCGCCGCGACAGGAACGCGGCGCTTTTCTCCTCCCGCAACAGGTCCATCGCAGCTCGAACGGTGGATTTCAGGCAAGTCTTCGGGCGTGAGAGTCACAGGTGGACGGGTTGTCGAGAACGAGGCACTGGGCGTGGGGCGCGGTCATCGCCGTGCTGTGCTCGTTCGCCTATGCGAAGGAGCCGGGTGGGCCGCATGGCGGCGGTGCCGCCGCGGGCGGCGCTTATTCGCGCGACACTGCCGGGCGCGCGCCGCGCATGGAGATGCGTGGCGACGGCCGTTATGCCGGTGCGCGCGGCGCACCTGCTCCGCGCGGCTCGCGCAATGCGATGGCTTCTCGTGACGCACGCGCGCAGCGCGGCAACCCGAATATCGCCGACGCCAATTTCGGTTATGGCTTCGGCAGCTACGAGTCCGGCATGCGCCGTGTCGGCGATCCGTCCGGTTATGCGGGCGCGATCACGCCGGTCAGCGCGGAGTCGCGTCCGGTGCCGCATCCCCCGTCCAACATGCCGATGCGCAACGGCTCGATCCGCGCCGACGTCGCCCGCTACAACGAAGAGCGGGGCGCAGCGCGCCCGATGCAACGCCCAGCCGACGATCCGCGTCAGCCGGGCGGTTCACCGTACCGGAATTAGCTGAGCGCGATTTCGCAAACCACCGCACCGCCCCAACCGCAGTCCCGAAACCCGTCTTCCAGATCCTTCCCGCGATCCCTCGTGCGGCTTCGCGCGCCTTCCTCTGCGCCGTAGCCCCGAATCTGACGTTTCGACGCCACACTTTTTTGAAAACACCCGGCATCGAATTGCCGGTCAGCGTCAAATCTTGGCATTCTGCCGCGTCGCGCCATCGGCCCGTCATTTAAGGCGTTCAAGCACGCTGTGGCGCGCCGTTCGCCGCATGCCGCATTGCGTCCAAGGGGCGGCGCCAGTCCGCTCTGAAGCGTCATATCAAGCCGATAACCGACCAAACTAATCAGACCGATATACCCGCAATAAGCAGCGATATTTTTGTTTATAAAAATGGTCCGCAAAGATGGGACCCGCCCAGATTGACTCGACGATCGAACGGATAACAACGACGTTTCGCGCGAGCGCCCCCTTTCGCACAGCCACACCCTTTTGACAAAGATTGGAGAACCCATGAACACAAGCCTCAGCAGCGCGCTGAAGACTACTCTCAAGGCCACCGCATGCGTCGTCGCGCTGGCGAGCGCGTCGTCGGCGTTCGCGCAATCGAGCGTGCAGCTCTACGGCCAGGTCGACGAATGGGTCGGCTCGCAGAAGTTTCCGGGCGGCAAGACCGCGGTGGTCGTGTCGGGCGGCGGCATGTCGACGTCGTACTGGGGCTTCAAGGGGACCGAGGATCTGGGCAACGGCTACAAGGCGATCTTCACTATCGAAGGCTTCTTCCGCGCGCAAACCGGCGAGTACGGTCGCTTCACCGGCGACACGACGTTTTCGCGCAACGCGTACGTCGGCATCGAATCGCCGTACGGCACGGTGACCGCCGGCCGCCTGACGACGCCGCTGTTCGTGTCGACGATCCTGTTCAACCCGTTCGTCGATTCGTACTGGTTCTCGCCGATGGTCTATCACGTGTACCTCGGCCTCGGCACCTTCCCGACCTACACGACCGACCAGGGCGTGACCGGCGACTCGGGCTGGAACAATGCGGTGTCGTATACGTCGCCGAACTTCAACGGCCTTTCGGCGACCGCGATGTACGCGCTCGGCAACACGACCCAGAACGGCGCGAAGAAGTGGAGCGGCCAGGTGCTGTACTTCCACGGGCCGTTCGCGGCGACCGCGGTGTACCAGTACGTGAACTTCAACAACGTGCCGGGCGACCTCGGCAGCTTCGAAACGTCGGGCGTGCCGGGTCTGCGCAGCCAGAGCGTCGCGCAGGCGGGCGTGTCGTACGACCTGAAGTTCGTCAAGCTGTACGGCCAGTACATGTACACGTACAACGACCAGCAGGTCACGAGCTGGCACGTCAACACGGGCCAGGGCGGCGTCACGGTGCCGTTCGGGCCTGGCTCGGTGATGGCTTCGTATGCGTATTCGCGTAACGGCGGCGGTTCGAACCAGACGCGCCAGACGGCGGCGGTCGGCTACGACTATCCGCTGTCCAAGCGCACCGATGTCTATGCCGCGTACCTGTATGACCACATCACCGGTCAGTCGAGCGGCAATACATATGGCGCGGGGTTGCGCGCGAAGTTCTGAGCTCGGCCCACGGTGTCACCGCAAAGCCCGCGTTCCGCCCGGAACGCGGGCTTTGTCGATTTCGGGCGCCGCCGGATACGAGCGTTTGCTGCCGTTCTTTTGATAAACCCGGCAAAATGACGTCGATTGATTCCTGAAGCGAGCGACTGAGATGGACACCCTCGTCAGCATGAAAGTGTTTCGCCACGTGGTCGAAGCCGGCAGTTTCGTCGGCGCGGCGGAGAAGATGGAGATGTCGGCGGCGATGGCGAGCAAGCATGTGATGCATCTGGAGCAGCAGCTCGGCGCGCGGCTCCTGAACCGCACCACGCGTCGCGTCGCGCCGACCGAGGCAGGCCGCGAGTACTACGAGCGGCTGAGTCAGGCGCTCACCGAGCTCGACGAAGCCGGCCAGGCGGTCGGCGCGGCAAGCGTCGTGCCGCACGGGCGGCTGCGGGTGTCGTCGCTGTCGGCGTTCGGCCTGAATCACGTGATGGCCGCGGTCGCGGACTACGCCGCGCAGTATCCGCAGGTCACCGTCGATATGACACTGTCCGACCGCGTCGTCGAACTGATCGACGAGGGCTTCGACGTCGCGATCCGCGCGTCGCCGGGCGGGCTCAAGTCGTCGTCGCTGATCGCGCGGCAGATCGCGACCGCGCATCTGGTGCTGTGCGCATCGCCCGCCTATCTGCGCAAGCATGGCACGCCGAAGAGCGTCGCCGATCTCGCGCGCCACAACTATCTGCAGTACGCGGGCGTATCGGCGCTCGAAGTCGCGACCGGCGACGCGGGCTCGCGTGTGCGCCTGTCGGGCAACCTGATCGTCAATCAGCTCGAGGCGCAGCGCGTGGTCGTGCTGCATGGCGCGGGCATCGCGATGCTGGGCACCGAGGTGATCGGCAGCGATCTCGCCGAAGGGCGGCTCGTGCCGCTGCTCGTCGACCAGGTGCCGCCGCGGGAGCTGCCGATCCACGTCGTCTACACGAGCCGACGGCATCTATCGGCCAAGGTGCGCTCATTCGTCGATTTTCTGGCGGCGCGGTTCGCAAACGAATCGCTGTGGCCGTCGCTCGACCAAATCAAGGCGTTGGCGGTGCGGTAGCGTTTCGCGAAGCACCGAGCATACGTCGCCAATCGCCCGCCCCGCGCCCCGGCGCCGTGTTACCCCGTTTCTATATACTGATTGTGAACACCCATCAGTTAAATGATCTGGGGGAGACATGACCGATCTGTCCACGCCGCAGCGTGCCGGCAGCCACGAGCTGCCCGCGGGCCGGCGCCTGCGCTTCGTCACCGCCGCCGCGTTGTTCGACGGCCACGACGCGTCGATCAACATCATGCGGCGCATCCTGCAGGCAAGCGGCGTCGAGGTGATCCACCTCGGCCACAACCGCTCAGTCGCCGAAGTCGCGACCGCCGCGCTCAACGAGGACGCCGACGGCGTCGCCGTGTCGAGCTATCAGGGCGGCCACAACGAATACTTCCGCTACCTGGTGGATTTGCTGCGTGCAAGCGGCGGCGAGCGCATCAAGGTGTTCGGCGGCGGCGGGGGCGTGATCGTCCCCGAGGAAATTGCCGCACTCGAACGCGACGGCGTCGAAAAAATCTACTCGCCGCACGACGGTCAGCGGCTCGGTCTGCAAGGCATGATCGACGACATGATCGCGCGCTGCGTCGAAGGGGCGCGCGCGGCCGACGCGGCGCGGCCGACGCCGGTGCGCGAATGGCTCGCCGAGCTGGCCGCGCGGCCGTTGCCGCGTTGCGGTGAGGCCCATGCTCCGCACGCTGGCACTGCTGCTGGCTCGCACCCCGCCGATCCCGCCGCGCCGATCTTCCGCCGCCTCGCGCAACTGATCAGCGCGTTCGAAACGAACAGCGTCGACGCCGCCGCGCGCGACCAGCTAGCGACGCTCGCGCAAGCGCCACGCATCCCGGTGCTCGGCATCACCGGCACCGGCGGCGCGGGCAAGTCGTCGCTGACCGACGAGCTGATCCGCCGCTTCCGGCTCGACCACGGCGACTCGCTGAACATCGCCGTGCTCGCGATCGATCCGTCGCGGCGAAAATCCGGCGGCGCGCTGCTCGGCGACCGCATCCGCATGAATGCGATCGGCGATTGGGGCGACGGCGCCCGCATTTATATGCGCTCGATGGCGACGCGCGAGGCGTCGACCGAACTCTCCGATTCGCTACCCGCCGCGCTGATGCTGTGCAAGGTGGCGGGCTTCGATCTGATCGTCGTCGAGACGTCGGGGATCGGTCAGGGCGATGCGGCGATCGTGCCGTTCGTCGACGAATCGCTGTACGTGATGACGCCGGAGTTCGGCGCCGCGAGCCAGCTCGAGAAGATCGATATGCTCGACTTCGCGAGCTTCGTCGCGATCAACAAATTCGATCGCAAGGGTGCGCAGGATGCGCTGCGCGACGTCGCGAAGCAGGTGCAGCGCAATCGCGGGGACTTCGCGACATCGCCCGACGCGATGCCGGTGTTCGGCACGATCGCGTCGCGCTTCAACGACGACGGCGTGAGCGCGCTGTACCGGCGCATCGCTAATGCGCTGCGCACGCACGGCCTGCGCGAGGGCGGCGCACGGCTCGGCGCGACCGAAGGCCTGCGCTTTTCGAGCAACCTGCATGCAATCGTGCCGCCCGCGCGCGTGCGCTATCTGGCCGACATCGCGCAGACGGTACGCGGCTATCGAGCGCGCGCCGACGCGCAGGCGCAAATCGCGCGGGAACGCTGGCAGATCGTCGAGACGCGCCGCATGCTCGGCGAGGCGGGCAGCGACGCCTCGTCGCTCGATGCGCTGATCGACCAACGCGGCGCCGCGCTCGGCGAGCGCGAACGCAAGCTGCTCGACGCGTGGCCGCAAACGGTGGCCGCCTATGCGGGCGACGAACATGTGGTGCGCATCCGCAAGCGCGAAATCCGCACCGCGCTGACGGTCACGACGCTGTCCGGCTCCGAAATCCGCAAAGTGTCGCTGCCAAAATTCGTCGATCACGGCGAGATCCTGCGCTGGCTGATGCTCGACAATCTGCCCGGCTATTTCCCATTCACCGCTGGCGTGTTTCCGTTTCGTCGCGAGAACGAGGACCCGACGCGCATGTTCGCGGGCGAGGGCGATCCGCAGCGCACGAATCGTCGCTTCAGGCTGCTGTCGGAAGGCATGCCGGCCAAACGGCTATCCACCGCGTTCGACTCGGTGACGCTGTACGGTGAGGAGCCGCACGAGCGCCCGGACATCTACGGCAAGGTCGGCAATTCGGGTGTGTCGGTCGCCACGCTCGACGACATGAAGACGCTGTATGACGGCTTCGATCTGTGCTCGCCGGATACGTCGGTCTCGATGACGATCAACGGCCCCGCGCCGACGATCCTCGCGATGTTCTTCAACGTCGCGATCGAGCAGCAGATCGCGCTGGGCGAGCAACAGCAAGGCCGCCCGTTGACCGAAGCCGAACTCGCCGCAACGCGCCGCGCCGCCCTCGAAAACGTGCGCGGCACCGTGCAGGCCGACATCCTGAAAGAAGACCAGGGGCAGAACACCTGCATCTTCTCGACCGAATTCAGCCTGAAGGTGATGGGTGACATTCAGGCGTATTTCGTCGAACACGGCGTGCGCAATTTCTATTCGGTGTCGATTTCCGGCTATCACATCGCCGAGGCCGGCGCGAACCCCATCTCGCAGCTCGCGTACACGCTCGCGAACGGCTTCACCTACGTCGAGGCGTATCTCGCGCGCGGCATGTCGATCGACGACTTCGCGCCGAATCTGTCGTTCTTCTTCTCGAACGGCATGGACCCGGAGTACACGGTGCTCGGCCGCGTCGCGCGACGCATCTGGGCGGTCGCGATGCGCGAGCGCTATGGCGCGAACGAGCGTAGTCAGAAGCTCAAGTATCACGTGCAGACGTCGGGCCGCAGCCTGCACGCGCAGGAGATCGATTTCAACGACATCCGCACGACGCTGCAGGCGCTGATCGCGATCTACGACAACTGCAACTCGCTGCACACCAATGCGTTCGACGAAGCGATCACGACGCCGACCGAGGAATCGGTGCGCCGCGCAGTTGCGATCCAGCTGATCATCAATCGCGAATGGGGGCTCGCGAAGAACCAGAATCCGAATCAGGGCAGTTTCGTGATCGATGAATTGACCGATCTGGTCGAGGAGGCTGTGCTCGCCGAATTCGAGCGGCTGACAGAGCGCGGCGGCGTGCTCGGCGCGATGGAAACCGGCTATCAGCGCGGACGGATTCAGGACGAGTCGATGCTGTACGAGCATCGCAAGCATGACGGTTCGTATCCGATCGTCGGCGTCAATACGTTCCTGAGCGCGCATCCGCATGAAGCGCCGCGGCCGCTGGTGCTCGCGCGTTCCACCGACGCGGAGAAGCAGAGTCAGCTGCGGCGGTTGCGCGACTTCCAGGCGCGCCACCGCGACGCCGCGCCTGAGGCGCTCGAACGCCTCAAGCGCGCGGTGATCGACGACGGCAACGTGTTCGCGGTGCTGATGGACGTGGTGCGCGTGTGTTCGCTCGGGCAGATCACCCACGCGCTGTTCGAGGTGGGCGGGCAGTATCGGCGGAATATGTAGGCCGCGAGCGAGCGGGCGGCCCGGCCCGCTCCGTTCTTCACCTCAGCGCGCGATGCCGAGCCGCGCCTTCGCGTCGTTGTATTCCTTCTTCAGACGCCGCACGAGCTCGGCGACGTCCGGCACGTCGTCCATCAGGCCGACGCCCTGGCCCGCGCCCCAGATGTCCTTCCACGCCTTCGTCTTGTCGCCGCCGAAGTTCATCCTGGTCTTGTCCGATTCGGGCAGCGCGTCGGGATCGAGCCCCGCGTTCGCAATGCTCTCGCGGATGTAGTTGCCGTGCACGCCGGTGAACAGGTTCGTGTAGATGATGTCCGACGCCTTCGCGTTGATGATCGCCTGCTTGTAGCTGTCGACCGCGTGCGCTTCTTTGGTGGCGATGAAGCGTGTGCCCATGTACGCGAGGTCCGCGCCCATCGCCTGCGCGGCGAGAATCGAGCCGCCGTTGGCGATCGAGCCCGACAGCACGATCGGGCCGTCGAAAATGCGCCGCACCTCGCCGACCAGCGCGAACGGCGAGGTGGTGCCCGCGTGGCCGCCCGCGCCGGATGCGACCAGAATCAGCCCGTCGACGCCGGCTTCCAGCGCTTTCTGCGCATGACGCAGATTGATCACGTCGTGCAGCACGATGCCGCCGTAGCTATGCACCGCATCGACGATCTCGCGTGCCGGCGCGCGCAGGCTGGTGATGAAGATCGGCACCTTGTGTTCGACGCAGACGCGCACGTCGTGCTCGAGCCGCGTATTCGACTGATGAACGATCTGATTGACCGCGATCGGGCCGATCACCGCATCCGGGTTCGCGGCCTTGTGCCCGGCGAGTTGCGCCTGGATCTGCGTCAGCCATTCGTCGAGCAGTTCGGCCGGGCGCGCGTTGAGGGCAGGGAACGAGCCGACGATACCGGCCTTGCACTGCGCCAGCACGAGTTCGGGATAGCTGACGATGAACATCGGCGAAGCGACGACGGGCAGCGCGAGGTTTTGCAGAACGGCGGGCAATGCCATGGTGCGAGTCTCCAGGTTGGGCCAACCGGTGCGACGTGCGCCCGGCGAATAGATGAATGAGTTTAGCGGCACACGGCTTGCGCCGTGTTGACCGGCGAATGCGTGTGGCAATCGAACGAAACCGGCATGCCGAAGTCGCGCCAAACATTTAAGAACGGTCGTTCGATTATAGGCGAAGCGGGTGACCCGCGCGCGGTAGGCCCGTTTGGAACGGTTCGAAGGAGTATTCAGGTTCCATGTCTGCGTGGGATATCCCACCTCGCACGGACCTGTTGGCCTTCTACAATGCACGGACCTCAAACGATCAACGAGACGTCATGGCCTTCGAAAATTTCACGTCTTTTCGCGTCGCCGTGGGCGATGTCGACATTTTCGGAGTGAAGGGCGGCGCCGGGCCGCCTCTGCTTCTGCTGCACGGCCATCCGCAATCGCATCTGATCTGGGAACGCTGCGCCGCGCCGCTCGCGCAGCACTTCACGGTGATCGCAACCGATCTGCGCGGCTATGGCGCGTCGGGCAAACCGCCGAGCGATGCCGCGCACGCACCGTATTCGAAACGCGTGATGGCCGCCGACCAGGTCGCGGTGATGCGCCACTTCGGCTTCGAGCGCTTCCTCGTCTGTGCGCACGATCGCGGCGCGCGCGTCGCGCACCGGATGGCGCTCGATCACGCCGACGCGGTCGAGCGTTTGATGCTGCTCGATATCGCGCCGACACTCGCGATGTACGAAGCCACCGACCGCGCGTTCGCAACGCACTACTTCCACTGGTTCTTCCTGATCCAGCCCGAGCCGCTGCCCGAAACGTTGATCGGCGCAAATCCGGCCGCCTATGTCGACGCGGTGATGGGCGGACGTCACGCGGGTCTCGCTCCGTTCGATCCCACTGCGCTCGACGCGTATCGGGCGGCGCTCGCGCAACCGGGTGCGGTGCACGCGATGTGCGAGGACTATCGCGCGTCGGCGAGCATCGACCTCGAACATGATCGCGCCGATATCGAGCGCGGCAACAAGATCGGCTGTCCGCTGCGGGTGCTGTGGGGCGACAAGGGTGTGATCGAAAAATGCTTCGATGCGCTCGACGAATGGCGGCATGTCGCGCGCGACGTGAGCGGCCGCGCGCTATCGTGCGGGCACTATCTGCCCGAGGAAGCGCCGGACGAACTGGTCGCCGAGATGCTGTCGTTTTTCGAGGCGCTCGAACCATAAGCGCCGGGCTGCTTCGCGCGACCTTCGTTTGACCAGCGATGGACCTTCGTTAGCCGAGCGGCGGCAGCCGTCGCGCGACCGGCGTCGACTTGACGATCGCCGTGCTGGTCTCCGCGCGCTCGGTCACTTTCGACAGGATCTCGTCGAGCTGCTCGATCGAATGCAAGTACAGGCGGCAGATGAAACAGTCGTCGCCGGTCACCTTGTCGCATTCGACGAACTCCGGAATGCGCCGGATCACTTCCTCCACCAGATGCAGCTGCCCGGGCAGCGGCTTCACGCGCACTACCGCCTGCAGCGTGAAGCCGAGCGCGCGCGGATCGATCTGCACGGTGAAGCGCTCGATCACGCCCTGCGCTTCGAGCCGCCGCACGCGTTCGGCCGTGCTGGGCGCCGATAAGCCGACGACGCGCGCGAGTTCGCTGACCGGCTGGCGCGCGTCCTGCGCGAGCGCGGCGAGCAGTGCGCGGTCGGTGTCGTCGAGTGCGACCGGCGTGATCGATGCAAGGCGTTTGCTCATGATGGCCTTCGTTTATGAGGTGCAAATGCGGTAACGCTTAAGTTTAGCCATGTATTCGCGCGGGTGGATTAATTACACTGCCAGTTATGCAGTCACAATCCGGGATCGAATCATGGCTTCAAACAAGGCTTCCGTCACGACCTCGAGCAGTTCGCCCAGCGACATCCGCCGTGGCGCGGCGGAGATGAGCGTCGCGATGCTGATGTCGGGCACGATCGGCTGGCTCGTCGTGTCTTCGCAGCAAAGCCCCTTCAACGTGGTGTTTTTCCGCTGCATTTTCGGCGGCGCGACGCTCGCGCTCGTGTGCGCCGTACTCGGCCTGTTCCGCCGCGAGCTGTTTTCGTGGAAGATGCTCGGCCTCGCGTTGCTCGGCGGCGCGGCGATCGTCGTGAACTGGGTATTGCTGTTCGCCGCGTATTCACGCGCGTCGATCTCAATGGCGACGGCCGTCTACAACACGCAGCCGTTCATGTTGGTCGGCCTCGGCGCGCTGGTGTTTCGCGAGCGCATCAGCGCATCGACGATCGCGTGGCTCGTGGTCGCGTTCGTCGGGCTCGTGTTCGTCGTGAAGGTCGAGCCGGCCGTGCTCGCGGTGCCGGGGCAGTATCTGGTCGGCGTCGCCTATGCGGTCGGCGCGGCGGCGATGTACGCGGTGTCGTCGATCATCACGAAGCGGCTGAAGGGCACGCCGCCGCATCTGCTCGCGCTGATTCAGGTATCGCTCGGCGTGCTGTTGCTCGCGCCGTTCGTACGCTTCGACGCGTTGCCGGCAAACGGCGCGCAGTGGCTCGAACTGATCGTGCTCGGCGTCGTCCATACCGGTCTCATGTACGTGCTGCTGTATGGCGCGATCCAGAAGCTGCCGACGTCGATGACGGGCGCGTTGTCGTTCATCTATCCGGTGGTCGCGATCATCGTCGACCGGCTCGCGTTCGGACAGACGCTCGCATGGATTCAGGTGCTCGGCGCCGCGCTGATTCTGCTGGCGGCGGCGGGCGTCAATCTCGGGTGGCGGATCGTGCCGCAGAGAAAGCGCTTATCGTCCACGTGATGCCGATTCGACATTCAATCGGATATTGCTACGGATCCCGGAACAACGCGCAAGCGTTCAAGCGCCTAACGCCGTTTGATGACAGATCATGTATGCATTCGTAAAACGTGGCGTCTAATTTCTGTAGGGAAATCACCGATGCGATGCAAAAACCCACACGCGTATCATCGACAGCGACGCTGATCACGTCCAACAGATGTTCCGCCGCTCGCTTCGTCGAGCGGTTTTCTTTTTGGCAGCACGGTTTTGCGTTCCGGTGCGCTTTTCCAGCGCGCCGGTCGAAGCGGTCACATCACAGTTCAATGCCGCGCGAGAATGCGCGTGCCGTCCACTTCGAGCGGTCCATCGTTCGCCGCGAGCTCCCCGATCATTCCCTTCAGCAACGCGGGCCATTCGCCGCGCGGCTTCAGCATCGAGGCGGCCGCGCGCATCACGGCCGCGTCGTCGAGCATGCGCAAAAGCGTGTCCACGCTCATCTCGCGGACTTCGAGCAGCTTGAATACGATCAGCACCTTCAGCGCGTTCCTTGCGTTGCGCGCGGGATCGGCGCGCAACCAGGCGACGCGCGACATCGCGCGTTCGAGCGCCGCTTCGACCTGCGTGAACGGCGCGCCGTGGCCTGGGATGACGACGCGCACGTCGAGCGTTGCGATCAGGTCGAGCACGGCTTGCTGCTCGGCGAAGCCGCTTTCGCCTTCGAGTTCTGGAAAGATCACACCGAAGCCGTTTTCCCACAGCGCATCCGCGCTGATCAGCAAGCGTTCGTCCGCGCAATAGAGCATCAGCGAATGCGGATCGTGGCCGGGCGCGCCGAGCACCTGCCAGTCGAGTGCGCCCAGCCGCAAACGTGCGCCGGGTGCCAGCGTGCCGGTGAAGCCGAAGCGCTCGCAGGTTTGACCAGTCGCGCGAAAGCTGAGGCGAGTTTCGTCCCAGCCGCGCACGGCATCGGCTTCGGATGACGGAATCAGCGTGCGGCACGGCCACGTTGCCTGCAACAGTGCGTTGCCGCCGCAGTGATCCGAATGCAGATGCGTGTTGACGATCAGATCGAGCGGCCGCGTGCGCAACGCATTGCGTACCAGCGCGACCGTCTGCGATGCGTGCGTCGCATAGCCGGTATCGACCAGCGCGGCGCATGTGTCGTCGACGAGCAGCACGTTGTTCGACGACAGCCAGCCGCGTTCGAAAACCCGGATCGATGCGGGCAGCGCGATCATGGCGTGGCCGTGCTCGCGTGCGCGTTTGCGACTGCGTCGGGCTTCGGCATCACGAGGATCGTCGAGGTTCCCGTCAACATCAGCTCGCCGCGCTGATTGACCACCGAACCTTCGAGATAGGTCAGATCGCCGTTCAGGCTCGGCTTCCAGTGAGCGTCGCGCACACGCCACGTGATCGTCAGCGTGTCGTGCGCCTGCACTGCCTTCTTCAGCTTGATATCGAATTCGAGGCCGAGCGGTTGCGCGTAAGTAGAGAAATGCGTGGCGAGCAGCGCCATGAAATACGCGGTGGGTTGCGTGCCCGACGCGATCAAGCCTCCAAAGCGGCTTTGCGCGGCATACGCTTCATCGTGATGCAACGGGTTCAGATCGACGACGAGCGTCGCGAACGATTTGATCGAATCCACCGACAACTCGAGCGTCGAACTGAACGTCTCACCGGGCGTCACGATGCGCGGCGCGGCGTTCATTGCTTCTCCTTCGTCGTCGATGTCGTGCGCAGCGCCATTAACGTCGCGTGGCGCACTTCGATCGCGTCCCACACCGCGCGCTTCGCGTCGTTGTCGAGCGTCGACCAGCTGGCGATTTCGTCGATCGTGCGCAGGCATCCTTCGCACCAGCCGGTCGATGCATCCATCCTGCACACGCTGATGCACGGCGACGGCACGCAACCGCCGTCGTCCGTGTCGTCGTAATCGTTGCCGCTCGCCATCGTGTTCAGGCCGGCTCGCGCAACGCGACATCGACGACCGGCGCGCCTGTGAGCGAGATCAGCTCCTGCGCCGTCAGATTGAACACCGCGTGCGGATGACCGGCGGCCGCCCACAGGCTCTCCAGCTCGAGCAGATCCGCATCGATCAACGTGACCGGCTCGGTCGCGTGACCGACCGGGCACACGCCACCGATCGCATAGCCGGTTTTTTCGCGCACGAACTTCGCGTCCGCGCGGCCGATCTCGCCGACCTGCGCGGCCACTTTCTTTTCGTCGACACGATTCGCGCCGCTCGCGATCACGAGCACCGGCGCGTCGTCTTCGCGGCGCCGGAACAGGATCGACTTCGCGATCTGCGCGACCGAGCAGCCGAGTCCGGCGGCCGCTTCGGCGGAAGTCTTGCCGGTTTCCGGCAGCATCACGATTCGCCCCGCGTGACCGCGTTCGCGCAGCAGCAGCGCGACGCGGCGTGCCGAGTCGGGCAGCGCGGCGAAATCGTCGGAGTCGAAGGACGCGAGGTCGTTCATTGTTTGGGACCCTGAATGAAAATGGATGCTGCGGTTATACGCAGGTGTTTGCTTCGCTGCGCGCCTTCGCGAGCAGCGCTTTACCGGCGCGCGACACGTTGGACCGGCCGATCGCGTTCGAAATGAAGTCGCCGATTTCGACCACTTGCGCGAGGTCGATACCGGTCTCGATGCCGAGGCCGTTCATCAGATACAGCACGTCTTCGGTCGCGACGTTGCCGGTCGCGCCCTTCGCATACGGACAGCCGCCGAGCCCCGCGACCGACGCATGAAAAATCTCGACGCCTTCGAGCAGCGCCGCGTAGATGTTCGCGAGCGCCTGGCCATAGGTGTCGTGGAAGTGTCCCGACAGATGCTCGCGCGGAAACACGTCGGTCACGGCCTCGAACACTTCGCGGGTGCGCTTCGGCGTGCCGACGCCGATCGTGTCGGCGATATCGATCTCGTCGCAGCCGAGCGCCGCGAAGCGCTTGACGACGTCGACGACCGACGCGACCGGCACTTCGCCCTGGTACGGACAGCCGAGCGCGCATGACACGCTGCCGCGAATCCGCAGCTTATGTTGTTTCGCCACCGCGGCGACTGGCGCGAATCGCTCGATGCTCTCCGCGATGCTGCAGTTGATGTTCTTCCGCGAGAACGCCTCGCTCGCCGCGCCGAAGATGACGATCTCGTCGGCGCGCGCGGCGAGCGCGCCTTCGAAACCGCGCAGGTTCGGCGTCAGCACCGAGTAAATCGTGCCATCGCGGCGCTCGATGCCGGCCATCACGTCGGCGCCGTCGGCCATCTGCGGCACCCATTTCGGCGACACGAACGACGCCGCTTCGACGTTGGGGAAGCCCGCCGCCGACAGACGGTTGATCAGCTCGATCTTGGTCGCGGTCGGCACGAATTCCTTCTCGTTCTGCAGCCCGTCGCGCGGACCCACTTCGACGATTTTCACTTGCTTCGGTAAGGCCATGATGTGTCTCCGATCCGATGCGGTTTGATCGCTGTCCCATCCGGGATGGGTGCTGCCGCGTTGCTGCAATTCAATTCAGCCCGCACGCCTGCGACGCGTGCGGGCGCGGGTTTCACTCAGTAGCCGCGTTCCAGTTGCACTGCGCCGCTCACCTGCTCGCCGCGCATCATCGCGCCGATCTTGTCCGCGACCTGCGCGACGCTGTCCTCGCGCAACGTCAGCGCCGACGTGTGCGGCGTGATCGTGACGCGCGGCTCGCGCCAGAAAGGATGATCGGCGGGCAGCGGTTCCTCGCGGAACACGTCGAGCGTCGCGGCGGCGAGCTGGCCGCTCGCGAGCGCAGCGAGCAGATCCGCTTCGACGAGATGCGCGCCGCGCGCGACGTTGATCAGATATGCGCCGCGCGCGAGCTTCGCGAAGACTCGCGCATTCAGCACGCTTTCCGTGTCGGGTGTATGCGGCAGCAGATTGACGAGCACCTTCGCGCCGTCGAGGAAGCTATCGAATTGCGCGTCGCCGGCGAACGTCGCGATGCCATCGATCTGCTTCTCGCCGCGAGTAAAGCCGCGCACCGGCAGGCCGAACGAAGCGAGCGTTTGCGCGACCTGCGTGCCGAGCACGCCGAGCCCGAGCACAGCCACCGTGAACGTTGCGCGCGGATGCGGCTCGAGCACTTTCCAGCGGCGCTCGCCTTGCAGCACCTGATATTCGTCGAAGCGGCGCAGATAGCGCAGCACCGCATGCGTCACGTACTCGGCCATCTGCGAGCCCATGCCGGTATCTTCGAGGCGAATCAACGGCACCTCGGGCGGCAACGTGCCCGGATGCGCGCGTTCGAGCGCGAGAATCGCATCGACGCCAGCGCCGAGATTGAAGATCGCGCGCAGCGTATTGCGTCCGGCCAGCATCTCGCGCGGCGGACGCCAGACCACCGCGAAATCGGCTGGGCCGGTGTCGCCGGGCTTCCATTCGCGCAGCTCGGCGGCGGGCAGAGCGCGCGCAAAGTCGTGCAGCCACGCGGCGGCTTCGGTGTGCGGTGCGTAGAAGAGTATTTTCATGCGGTGCGGAATGCGTCGGCGTCGATGTGGGCGTGAGCGGGACGGACCCGGAGCGCGCGACGGCAATCGGACGACGCGTGCGGGATCGGGTCTCCTCCCGGTATGAACAGGCTTCATTCTACTTTTTCGACGCAAATCGCGCGCGTTTGCGCACGCACGTGCGCTTCGAGATGCATGCCGTGGTGGGCGTCGAGTTCGCGCGTACCCGCGCATTTCTTCGTTTGCCCGATAACGAAAGCACAAAAACCTGGTTCATCGATGCGCGACCGGGCGGGACAATGATTGCCTGGATTCCTTGCGCAGCGAGGCACGCACATGCTTTCATGCACCCGATCGATTGCGACAATTCCTAATTTGACGCAATTTGTATATTGATTAGGTTTCTTGAATTGCTGATCAAAGCTTCGCCATGAAAAACACCCCGAAGATTGGATCAACGTCCAACTTTCGGGGTGAATTTCGCCACTATGCGGCGACGCAGACCATTAGTTCGTGCACGCAGCGCATGCGGCTCAGCGGTTCCGCGACTCAATTCGCCACGCCGTGATCCCCATGCCCATGCGCACACCCATGCTCGCCCCCACTCTGCTCGACCGGCATCTGCTGCGCAGCCTCAGCGCGAATCCCCAGGCGCGCGAGCAGCTTGCGATCCGCTTCCGCCTGCGGGTTGCTCGTGGTCAGCAACTGATCGCCGTAGAAAATCGAATTCGCGCCTGCGAGGAAGCACATTGCCTGCAACGACTCATCCATCTGCTCGCGGCCGGCTGACAGACGCACCATCGCGCGCGGCATCGTGATGCGCGCAATCGCGATCGTGCGCACGAATTCGAACGGATCGATCGCTTCGGTCCCGGTCAGCGGCGTGCCTTGCACCTGCACCAGATTGTTGATCGGCACCGATTCCGGATACGGCTCCATGTTCGCGAGCTGCGCGATCAGCCCCGCGCGTTCGCGGCGCGATTCGCCCATACCGACGATGCCGCCGCAGCACACGTTGATGCCCGCGTCGCGCACGCGTTCGAGCGTGTCGAGGCGATCCTGGTACGTGCGCGTCGAAATGATCTGGCCGTAGAACTCCGGCGACGTATCGAGATTGTGGTTGTAGTAGTCGAGGCCCGCATCGCGCAGCGCTTGCGCCTGGTGCGTTTCGAGCATGCCGAGCGTCACGCAGGTTTCGAGGCCCATCGCCTTCACGCCGCGGATCATGTCCTTGATCGGCTCCAGATGGCGGTCCTTCGGATTGCGCCACGCGGCGCCCATGCAGAAGCGCGTTGCGCCGTTTTGCTTTGCGACCTGCGCGGCGGCCAGCACTTCGTCGACCGGCATCAGCTTGTCGGCGGCGAGACCCGTGTCGTGATGCACCGATTGCGGACAGTATGCGCAATCCTCTTCGCAGCCGCCGGTCTTGATCGACAGCAGCGTCGACAGTTGCACCGCATTGGCGTCGAAATGCTCGCGATGCGTTTGCTGCGCGCGAAACAGCAGGTCATTGAACGGCAGTTCGTACAACGCGACGATATCGGCGACGCGCCAGCGCGCGAGCGGTTTCGCTTCAGTAGCGGCGGCAGTCGGATTGCTGTTGGCGGCGCTCGCTTCGGCGGTGCCCGCTGCGATATTCAGTTGTGTCATGTGATCGATCCTCCTAAACGGATGAATTTGGGTTCGGCGCTGCGGGGCAGCGCTATGCCGCGCGCAATTGGCGCAGCGTTTGCAGAAGCCGTCGAATGTCGAGCTGTTGCGCTGCAAGCTCCGGCGACGGCGGGCTGATATGCGGCACGACGCCGAGCAACGGCGCGTCGTACGCTTGCGCGAAATGCACGCGAATCGACGCGATGTTTTCGTCGGGAAAGGTCATGTCCGGGTCGATGCGATTCGCGACCCAGCCCGCGAGCGTTAGACCGCGCGCGGCGATCGCTTCGGCAGTCAGCAGCGCGTGGCTGATGCAGCCGAGCCGCATGCCGACCACCAGCACCACCGGCAGCTTCAGCGCGACGGCGAGATCGGCGGTGTCCTGCGTCGCGGTCAACGGCACGCGAAAGCCGCCGACACCTTCGACAACGACCACCTCGGCGAGCTTCAACGCTTGGCTGTGGCACGCGACGATGTGCTCGAGATCGAACGAGACGTTTTCCAGCGCCGCCGCGATGTGCGGCGCGGCCGGTTCCCTCAGCAGATACGGCGTGCGCATGGCGGGCGGCAGCAGCACGCTCGACGCGGCATCGAGCTGATCCGCGTCATCGTTGTGCAGTACGCCGTTCACTTCGAGCGCGCCCGCCGCGATCGGCTTCATCGCGGCTGCCTGCAGGCCTTCGCGCACGAAGCCGCGCAATAGCGCCGACGACACGAAGGTCTTGCCGATTTCCGTATCGGTGCCGGTGACGAACAGCGACAGCGCGCCGTCATCGTTAATCATGTTGCTCATGCCGCGCGCGCTCCGACTTGTTGCAGGCCGGCCTCGAGCCGGTCGAGATCCGCATGGGAGTGCGCGGCCGACAGCGAGATGCGCAGGCGCGACGTGCCGGTCGGCACGGTCGGCGGACGGATCGCGGGCACCCACAGCCCCGCGCGATCGAGCGACGCGGCGATGTCGAGCGTCGCATCGTTCGCGCCGATGATCAGCGGTTGCACGGCCGTATGTGAATCGACGGGCAGCCACGGCGTCGCCTTCAGCATCGCGCGCGTGCGTTCGATCAGTTGCTGCAGATGCGCGCGGCGCGCATCGCCTTCCACGCCGCCGATGATGCGCAGACTCGCCGACACCGCATGCGCGGCCGCCGGCACCGACGCGGTCGTGAAGATATACGGACGCGCGCGCTGCACGAGCCATTCGATCACGGTCGCATGCGCGACGACGAACGCGCCGGAGACACCCGCCGCCTTGCCGAGCGTGCCGATCGAGATCAGATGCGGCGAGCGCAGCGCGGCCTGCGCGATCGCGCCACGGCCTTGCGGACCCAGTACGCCGAAGCCGTGCGCATCGTCGACGATCAGCCATGCGCCGTGCCGCTCGGCGAGTTCGAGCAAACGCGGCAGCGGCGCGATGTCGCCGTCCATGCTGAACACCGTGTCGGACACGATCACCTTGACGTCCGCCTCCGAAGCTTCGAGCATCGCGCTCAATGCATCCACGTCGCAGTGCGGATAGATCTGCACATCCGCGCGCGACAGCCGCGCGCCGTCGATCAGCGAAGCGTGATTGAGCGCATCGGAGAACAGCGTCGTGCCGCGGCCCGCGAGCGCGGTCAGCGTCGCGAGATTCGCCATATAGCCGGTGCTGAAATACAACGCGCGGGCGTCGTCGAGAAAGCCCCCGGCAAATTCGGCGAGATCGTCTTCGAGTTGCGCATGCGCACGCGAATGACCGCCGAGCAGATGCGAGCCGCCGCTGCCCGCGCCATACAGGCGCGCGCCTTCGGCGATCGCGTCGATCAATTGCGGATGCGCGGCAAGGCCCAGATAGTCGTTGCTCGCGAAGCCGATGATTTCACGGCCGTCGACCGTCATGTGCGCAGCGCATGGTGTGTCGGCGGTGCGCCGGCGTCGGCGCAGGCCGCGCGCGTCGATTTCCTTCAGGCCTTCGGCGAGTGTGTCGAGCAGATGCATCAGCGGGCCTCCGCGAGCGTGGCGTCGAAGGTGTCGCGCGTGCGCGTGGCGAGCAGCGCGAGTTCTTCGTCGTCGAGGATGTACGGCGGCATCAGGTACACGGTGGTGCCGATCGGGCGCAACAACAGCTCGCGTTGCAGCGCGTTTTCGAAGAAGCGGCGCGAGAACGTTTTGGCTTGCTGAGGATCGTCGATCATTGCGTCGAACGCGAAGATCGTGCCGCGCTGACGCAGATTGCGCACCTGCGCGTGCTCGACGAGCGGCGCGAGCGCGGCCGCGAGGGTCGCCGATTTGCGTGCGTTGGCGGCGAGCACGTCGTCGCTCGTGAACAGATCGAGCGTCGCGAGCGCGGCGCGGCACGCGAGCGGATTGCCGGTGTACGAGTGCGAGTGCAGGAAGCCGCGCGCGGTGTCGTCGTGATAGAAGGCCGCGAAGATCTCGTCGCGCGACAGCACGATCGACAGCGGCAGATAGCCGCCGCTGATGCCTTTCGACAGACACAGGAAGTCCGGCCACACGCCCGCCTGTTCGCACGCGAAGAACGTGCCGGTGCGGCCGCAGCCGACTGCGATTTCGTCGGCGATCAGATGCACGCCGTACCGGTCGCACAACGCGCGCAATCCGGCGACGTACGACGCGTCGTGCATCGCCATGCCGGCCGCGCATTGCACGAGCGGCTCGACGATCAGTGCGGCGATGCGGTTCGCGCGCGCCTCGAACAGCGCACGCACATGGTCGAGCGCGCGGCGCGCGACGTCGGCGGCGGTTTCGCCCGCTTGCGCGAGCCGCACATCGGGCGAGGCGACGACGTGGGCGTGACGAATCAGCGGATCGTACGCATCCTTGAACAGCGCGACGTCGGTCACGCCGAGCGCGCCGATCGTCTCGCCGTGATAGCTGTTGGCGATGCAGACGAATTCCTGCTTGTCGGCGTAGCCCCGGTTGCGCCAGCTGTGAAAGCTCATCTTCAGCGCGATCTCGACCGCCGACGCGCCATCCGACGCGAAGAACGCGTGGCCGAGCGTGTTGCCGGTCAACGCGTGCAGACGTTCCGCGAGTTCGACGGCGGGCTCGTGCGTGCAGCCGGCGAGCATCGCGTGTTCGAGCGTATCGAGCTGATCTTTCAGCGCCGCGTTGATGCGCGGGTTCGCATGACCGAACAGATTGACCCACCACGAACTGATCGCGTCGAGATAGCGATGACCGGCGCGATCGTACAGCCACGCGCCTTGACCGCGCGCGACGGGGATCAGCGGCAGACGTTCGTGGTGCTTCATCTGCGTGCACGGATGCCACACCGCGCGCAGGCTGCGGGCGACCCAATCTTCAGGGGCGACCGGGGGGACTGCTGACTTTTCCAAAGAGGTACTCCAGGGTGCTTTTTTGCCACGCACGCAAGCCTCGGCGAGTGCGCGGGGTCGAGATTAGCGGTTTATTTGGTCGCGCGCATCAACCGCGAAATGCTCGTTTTTCGCGGTGGCGTCGAGGTTTAGCATCGTTCGATGCAGCTCGTTCGATTTCGTGAGGGAAGCTCGCCAATCGACGGAGATAGCGACGTCAAAGTAATGGGCTGTTACTGGCCAGAATTTGGGGTGACGAGGTGTTTTTTGCGGGGGAACTGAGCGCACAAGAAAAAGCCCGCCAATACGGCGGGCTTGCGGCACATCAGAATCAGGCGCGATTCACGCCTCGATTCACGGCTCTATTCGTACTTCACTCCCGGCTCGCAATCGCTTTGCGCCCATTGGCATCGGCATCGCTTGCATCCGCCGTCTGCGAGTTCTGATTGCCCCACACGACCGCGTTATCGACCGCATACAACCGGCACGGATCGGAGCTCTGCTTCTGGCAATTCGTCACCGCCACCGACATCGGATCGTCGCCGCCCTCGGCCCACGACCACGCGCCCGAATCCGACACCGCGAACGCGCGGCTCGGATACTGATGCAGGAAGTTGCGATAGCCATTGCGGCCCTCGTTGTCGAGGTACGGCACCGAGTCGACCGCGTCGAGCGCGGCGAATCCGGTTGCCTTCGGCGCGGCCGGATCGGCGACGTGATACTGCACGGCAGTCGGCATACCGGCGCGCGCGAGGAACGCTTCGACGGCCGGCCACCATACGTGCACGCCGTCGCGGTCGCCGACCAGCCGATGCGCGTCGTTCTTGTAGTGGCCGAAGTCGACCATCTTCGCGCTGGCGCCGTGTGCGCCGTACGCGGCGTACATGCCCGCGACGAGCGGCGCGTTCCACACCGAATCGTTATCGCCATAGAGCCACAGCGACGGCACCGCAGTCTTCTCGCCGTACGCGCCGAATGCGCGCGTCAGATTGCCTTGCCAGTCTTCGCAGGCGTCCTGGCGCAGGCCGCCCGAGAAATTGATCAGCGCGCGCACGCCGGGCGCCGCTTCGGTCCCGTATGCGATCGTCGCAAGACCGCCATGCGAGGTGCCGGCCACCGCGATGTGCGTCGCGTCGACATAAGGTTGCTTCGACATGTAATCGATCGTCGCTGCGACGTCGCCGGCCTGGCCAAGGCCGTTGCGCTCGACGTCGCAGCCGTCCTGCTCGTACACGCCGTCCGAGTGACCGAAGCCCTGACGGTTCGGCGCGACGACGACGTAACCGCGGCGCACGAATTCGCGCGCGAACGGCAGCGGATCGCTGCGTTCCTGCGTGCGCGGGTCGCCCGGAATCTTGCCGTGGTTGAAGACGATCATCGGGAACGGGCCGGGGCCGTCCGGCTTGTAGATCGTGGTTTCAAGCGTGACCGTGCCGGCGGCGTCGACCGGCACGCGGATGATCTTTTCGTTCAGGTGAGCGGTGGGCAGGTAGACGTCGTCGTCCAGCGCGAGGCGCGGCACGCGGGCGCGCGACAGCGGTCCCTGGATGTCGCTCGACGGCGTCGCGTCGTGTGCGGAAAGGGACGAGTAGGCGAGCGGATCGGCATGCGCGATCGTGACAGCACACGTGGCCGCGGCGCAGATCGCCGCACACTTCGTCAGAACCTTGCTCAACACCATTGACGCACCTGCTTTAAAGACGTGTCCTGAACTCCGTGCTGTCCGGTTGCGCAAAACGCGGCTGACATTCAGCTTTCGTTCGCGATTTCGACACAAACAGACTCACTCGCGAACGTTGCGGGAAGCGCACGCACGCAAATCGAGATCGCACGGGATGAACCCAACGGCCGACGCGACCCCACGCGTCGAGGATGAACGTCACTTGATGCTGTCGGAGTCCGCGCGGCTCGCGTTCGATCAGCGGCCGGTCAGCCTTCCTTTGCATGTTGCGGAGCCGGTATGACCCGCTCTCGCAATGTGACGTCATGAAACTACGGACTCATCCTGGCACGACAATTTTGTTTTGTGCAATCAAGGAGAACCCGTGACGAAAAAATTGCTGCATGTGCGAACGAGGCTTCAAAGCCTTGCCGGGCAAGGGCCGGGGACATGTGGCGGGAAGCGGCGAGTAAAGGTCGTGTCAGTGCTGTGGTGCGAGGCCAACGAAGAAGCCCGCGAGAAAGGAACGAAAAAAGGCCTATGCAAAGGCCCTTATAAAGTTTGTCGAGAGCGGGTGAAAGGCACGAGAAAGCTTCGGCGCGTAATGCAGCGATTGCTTAATCGGCGCGTGCTCTTCATTTACTCATTGACGTCGCCATCGACATAACGCCAGCGGCCATCATCGCCGCGCACGAATCGACTCGATTCATGCAACCGATAAGCACGTCCCCCCACTTTGTAGCGGGCGATGAATTCGACGGTCGCGTGATCGGCATCGCTTTCGGCGAAGCCTTTGATCTGCAGTCCGAGCCAACGGGGCGCGTCGGGCACGGTGGGATCGACGTCGAGATCGGCGGGGCAGGTGCGGGGGTCCCACGTCGCGCGCAGGTAGTCGGTTGCACCGAGCACGTACGCGCTATAGCGCGAGCGCATCAGTTCGAGCGCGCGCGGCGCCGCTTCGCCGCCGTCGATATAGCGGCCGCAGCATTGCACGAAACGCGGGGCTTTGGTCGCGGTGTCCCCGCGTGCGTCGGGCGCGGCGCCGCCGCACGGACAGTCGACAGGTCTTTGCAGTGACAACAATGGCTTGTTCATTGAAATTTCAGTTGAGCCCGCGAGCGATCAGGATCTTCTGGATGTCGCTCGTGCCTTCGTAGATCTGGCACACGCGCACGTCGCGGTAAATCCGCTCGACCGGGAAGTCGCTCAGATAACCGTAGCCGCCGTGAATCTGCAAGGCGGCCGAGCAGATGCGCTCGGCCGCTTCGGAGGCGAACAGTTTTGCCATCGCGGCTTCGGTCAGACACGGCTGGCCCGCGTCCTTCAGCGATGCCGCGTGCCAGATCAATTGACGCGCGGCTTCGAGTTGGGTCGCCATGTCGGCAAGGCGAAACTGCACCGCCTGGTGCGAGAACAGCGGCGCGCCGAAGCTCTCGCGTTCTTTTGCGTAAGTCAGCGCCGCCTCGAACGCGGCGCGTGCCATGCCGACGCTTTGCGCGGCGATACCGATGCGCCCGCCTTCGAGACCCGACAACGCGATCCGGTAGCCTTCGCCTTCCGCGCCGATCAGGTTCGCGGCCGGCACGCGGCACGCCTCGAATACGATTTGCGCCGTATCCGACGAATGCTGGCCGAGCTTGTCTTCGACCCGCGCGACCACGTAGCCCGGTGTGCCGGTGGGCACGATGAACGCGCTGATGCCGCGCTTGCCAGCGGCCTTGTCGGTGACGGCCATCACGATCGCGACGTCGCCGTTCTTGCCGCTCGTGATGAACTGTTTGACGCCATTCAGCACGTACGCGTCGCCGTCGCGTGTCGCGGTGGTGCGCAGCGCCGACGCATCCGAGCCCGCTTGCGGCTCGGTCAGGCAGAACGCGCCGAGCATCTCGCCGCGCGCGAGCGGCGTGAGCCAGTCGCGCTTCTGCGCGTCGTTGCCATAGGTGAGCAGGATGCTGCACACGGGACAGTTGTTCACCGAGATCGCGGTCGACGTGCCGCCGTCGCCGGCCGCGATTTCTTCGAGGATCAACGCGAGCGCGAGCGCGTCCATGCCCGCGCCGCCATACGCTTCGGGCACCAGCACGCCATAAGCACCGAGCTCGGCGAGCTGCCGGTGCACGTCGCGCGGAAAGGTGCGCTCGCGGTCCCATTGCGCCGCGTACGGCGTGATCTCTTCGCGCACGAAGGTGCGCAGCGCGTCGCGCACCATCAGGTGATCCTGATCAAGCACCATGAGCGTGTCTCCGGTCCCATGCAACGTAGTTGTCTACCAGTCGAGCTGCGTGCCGTCGTGCTGAAAGAAGCGGCCGTGGAACGCGTCGCGCGATGCCGCCGCCTGCGCCAGCACCTCGCGCATGCCGGCGACGCTGCGCTCGGGATCGAGCGCGGCCTGCGCGCCGCCCATGTCGGTGCGCACCCAGCCGGGATGCAGCGACACGCAGGTCGCGCGCTGCGCGTCGAGCGACGCGAGCTTCAGCACGGCGTTCAGCGCCGCCTTGCTCGCGCGATACAGCCAGCCGGTCGTGCCGCTTGCATCGGCGATGCTGCCCATGCGACTCGAAATCACCGCGAGCACGCCGTCCGTTTCCTCGACGAGCGGCAGCAGGATTGGCAGCAACTGCATCGGGCCGCGCACGTTCGTGTGCATTACGTGATCGAAGTCCTCGGCGGTGATCGTTTCGATGCCTTCGGTGCGCGGACCGTAGACGCCCGACACCAGGATCGCGGCATCGAGCCGTTCGCCGTCGAGCTTCCAGCCGAGCGCCGCGATGTCTTCGGGCGCGGTGACGTCGAGCGCGAAGGTTTCGGCGCCGAGTTCGTTGAGCGCGTCGAGCGCGGCGCCGTCGCGCGCGGTCGCGAGCACGCGCCAGCCGCTCTTTCTGTACTGCCGGACGAATTCCTGGCCGATGCCACGCGATGCACCGACGATCAACACTGTTTTCATCGTATTCCTCGAAGATTTTGTGGATGCATCAGATCAGTTCGATACCCATCGCGGTCGCCTCGCCGCCGCCGATACACAGCGTCGCGACACCGCGCTTCAGACCGCGATTCTTCAGCGCGCCGATCAGCGTGACGAGAATGCGCGCGCCCGAGGCGCCGATCGGATGGCCTAACGCGCACGCGCCGCCGTTCACGTTGACCTTGTTGTGCGGTAAATCGTGCTCTTTCATCGCGGCCATCGTGACGACGGCGAACGCTTCGTTGATCTCGTACAGATCGACGTCGCCGGCGCGCCAGCCGTTCTTTCCGAGCAGCTTGCGGATCGCGCCGACCGGCGCGGTGGTGAACTTCGCGGGCGCCTGCGCGAACGTCGAATGACCGACGACGCGCGCGAGCGGCGCCACGCCGAGCCGTTTCGCGGTCGACTCGCGCATCATCACGAGCGCGGCCGCGCCGTCCGAGATCGACGACGAGTTCGCCGCCGTCACGGTGCCGGTCTTGCTGAACGCGGGCTTCAGCGTGGGGATCTTGTCGAGGTTGGCCTTGAACGGCTGCTCGTCGCGCGCGATCGTGACGTCACCCTTTCGGCCCGCTACGGTGACTGGCGCGATTTCCCAGTCGAACGAGCCGTCCTCGTTCGCGCGCTTTGCGCGGTTCAACGACTCGACCGCGAACGCATCCTGCGCCTCGCGCGTGAAGTCGAACGACGCCGCGCATTCCTCGGCGAACGCGCCCATCAGACGGCCTTTGTCGTAGGCGTCTTCAAGGCCGTCGTAGAACATGTGGTCGAGCACCTGGCCGTGGCCCATGCGCATGCCGCCGCGCGCTTTCGGCAACAGATACGGCGCGTTCGTCATGCTCTCCATGCCGCCCGCGACGATCACGTCGAGCGAGCCGGCGGCCAGCATGTCGTGCGCGAACATCGCCGCGCGCATGCCGGAGCCGCACATCTTGTTGACCGTCGTGCAGCCGGTGGCGAGCGGCAGACCCGCACCGAGCGCGGCCTGGCGCGCGGGCGCCTGGCCGAGGCCGGCGGGCAGCACGCAACCGATCACCGCTTCGTCGATCTGCTCGGGCTTCAGACCCGCTCGTTCTACGGCCGCCTTGATCGCGACCGCGCCGAGTTGCGGCGCGCTCAGCGACGCGAAGTCGCCCTGAAAGCCGGCCATCGGCGTGCGCGCCGCGCTGACGATTACGATTGGATCGGCGTTGATACCACTGTGGTTTGCGTCACTCATGTTCGAGCTCCTTGGTCATAGCTTGGATGGCTACCGCCGCGCGTTGCCCGCTGCGAACCCTTGTGGGATTCATCAAGCCACGCGCACATTTGGCTCGTTCGCCTGCGCATCGGCTGCTTCGGCGAACCGCTCCGGATAACGCACGCAGAAGCGCACGCTCCGGTCGTACGGGAAAAAATCGGGCAGCTCGCCCTTCAACAGAAAATCCTTGTATCGCTGCCACAGCTCGGGCTCGAAGAAATCCGCGTGATGCCGCATGAACGAGCGCCGCACGCGTGGATCGCCGAGCAGGAACGTGCCGTACGTCTCCGGGAAAATATCGTGCGGGCCTACCGCGTACCATGGCTCGTCCGACATTTCGTCTTCCTCGTTGCGCGGCGCCGGCACCGCACGCACGTTGCAGTCGGTCAGGTATTCGATCTCGTCGTAGTCGTAGAACACGACGCGGCCGTGTCGCGTGACACCGAAGTTCTTGTACAGCAAGTCGCCGGGGAAGATGTTCGCCTGGATCAGCTCCTTCACCGCGTCGCCGTATTCCTTGACGCCGTGCTCGACGTCGTCGTCGTTACCGTTCTCCAGGAACAGATTGAGCGGCACCATGCGTCGCTCGAGGTACAGATGGCGAATCACGAGGTTGTCGCCGTCGTACTCGATCAGCGACGGCACGTCCTTTTCGAGTTCGCGCAACAGCGTTTCGTCGAGCCGCGCGAGCGGCAGCGCGACGCTCGAATATTCGAGCGTGTCGGCCATCCGGCCGAGCCGGTCATGACGTTTGACGAGCAGATACTTCTGCTGGATCTGCGCGCGCGTGGTTTCCTTCGGCGGCGGAAAGTTGTCCTTGATCAGCTTGAACACGTAGGGGAACGACGGCAACGTGAACACCAGCATCACGAGCCCCTTGATGCCGGGCGCGACGATGAAGCGGTCGCTCGAATGCTTCAGGTGATGCAGCAGATCGCGATAGAACAGATTCTTGCCCTGCTTCTGCAGACCCACCGATGTATAGATTTCCGCCTTCGGCTTGCCCGGCATGATCGTGCGCAGAAACTCGACATACGCGGACGGCACTTCCATGTCGACCAGAAAATACGAGTGCGAGAAGCTGAAGATGATCAGCAACTGCTCGCGCTTGAGCAGCACGGTGTCGAGCGCGAGCACGCCCGGTTTCACGTGACGCAGCGGCACCGCGAACGGCAGCAGCGCCTCGCCGTTGATGATGCGCCCGACGATATATGCAGCCTTGTTGCGATAAAACAGCGACGACAACACGTGAATCTGGAAGTTCGGCGCTTCGTCGAACGTGCCGAACGCTTCGCGAATCGACTGCATCACGCAGGCGACGTCGCGCGTCAGATCCTCGAACGGCGGATCGAGCTGGAAGTTCGTGACGACCCGTTCGAGCGTTTCGGCAAGTCCATCAGTACCGGGGTAATACGCGCGATAAGTCGGCTTCGCGGCCGGTTCGTCGTTCTCGATGTATTCAGTCGAGATCGCCGGGCGCACGAAAATGAAATCGTTGTTGAAGTACGAGCGATGCAGGATCTTGCAGGAAACCGAATTAAAGAAGGTTTCCGCGCATTCCGGCTGACGGTGCGTGGTCAGGAGGCCGATGTAGTGCAGCTTGATCTGCTGCCACACTTCGCTGTCGATGTTCTCCGCGTCGTACTCGTCTTCGAGCAACTGAACGCATTCCTGCACGCGATCGTCGTACGACGTGATGCGGTCGCGCGCGAGCTTTTGCAGGCCGTGCCAGTCGCCGGCTTCGAACAGCGTCTTCGCGTGGATCGCCGCGTCGCGAAAGATCCGGTAGTGACGGTCGAACCCATCGAGCATCGTCTGCGCGACGTCGAAACCGATTTGCGACGATAACAGCTTGGGGAAGTGGTTCATCACGCGCGCTCCGCAAACGCCGGTCAGAGTCAGGCCGCTTCAGGCAGGCTTCGCGTCTTGCCTCGCGCCATCGAGCAGCGCGCGCGCCTGCGCTTCATACTGCGCGAGATCTTCGAGCGTCGCGTCGAGATCTTCTCGCTGACGTTCGAGCACTTCGCGATGACGCGCGACCGTCGCGAGGAACGCGTGCAACTGCGGTACGGTATCGGTCGGCGATTCGTAGACGTCGAGCAGGTCACGGATCTCCGACAGCGTGAAGCCGAGCCGCTTGCCGCGCAAGGTGAGCTTCAGACGCGTGCGGTCGCGGCCCGAATAGACGCGCCGCAAGCCGCTCGAACCCTCGCGGCTCGGTGAGAGTAAACCCTGGTCTTCGTAGAAACGGATCGCGCGCGGCGTGACGTCGAATTCGCGCGCGAGCTCGGTGATCGTGTATTGCATATTCATCGGGACATCTCGTGGCCGCTTGGTCGGCACAAAACCGGATTGGACGATAGAATCGACGTTTACGTTATCGTCAACCTGAGCGGAAAGCAACCACAACCCGGCCGACCGGCATCGCACACCTCGCCATGCCGGAGGGTCGTCGGAGGAAGACAGTCCCCATGAATGCACTCGAACACCAGCTCGAATACCCCTTCAACGACACGATGCCCGACGCGGGCCGCACGATGGAAGTCGCGCCCGGCGTGCTTTGGCTGCGCATGCCGCTGCCATTCGCGCTCGACCATATCAACCTGTGGCTGTTGCGCGATGAGATCGATGGCCAGCAAGGCTGGACCGTGGTCGATTGCGGCATCACGTCGGACACGATCAAGGCGAATTGGGAGAGCGTGTTCGAATCGGTGCTCGACGGCCTGCCGGTGCTGCGCGTGATCGTCACGCATTGCCATCCGGATCACATCGGCCTCGCGCATTGGGTGTGCGGCGGTGGCGATAAAAAGCGTTGGGACGCGCGACTGTGGATGACGCTTGGCGAATACATGCAGGCGCGCGTGATGGCGACCGGCGACGGCTCGAACGCGGGTGGCGAGGCCGCGGCGCGGCACTTCGCGCGGCACGGTCTGACCGACGCCGAATCGCTCGAGAAACTGCGCAATCGCAATAGCTACTACGCGAGCCTCGTGCCGGCGATTCCGGGGCAATACCGTCGTTTGCGCGAAGCCGAGGACGTGAGGATTGGCGGTAGGACGTGGCGCGTGGTGACGGGCTTCGGCCATTCGCCGGAACACTGTGCGCTGCACTGCGCGCAAACCGGCACGCTGATTTCCGGCGATATGGTGCTGCCGCGCATTTCGACCAACGTGTCGGTGTTCGATATCGAGCCTGAGGGTTCGCCGCTCGAACTGTATCTGGAGTCGCTCGGCCGCTACGAGACGATGCCTGAAGACACGCTCGTGCTGCCGTCGCATGGCAAGCCGTTTCGCGGCGTGCGCACGCGCATTCAGCAACTGCGCGAGCATCACGACGCGCGGCTCGCCGAAGTGCGCGAAGCATGTGCGGAAAAGCCGCGCAGCGCCGCCGATATCGTGCCGTTGATGTTCAAGCGCCAGCTCGATATCCATCAGATGACATTCGCGATGGGTGAGGCGCTCGCGCATTTGCATCTGCTGTGGCGGGCGGGGGATTTGAAGCGGACGCAGGATGCGGATGGGGTGATTCGGTTTGCGGCGGCGTGATCTTTTCGATTCGATGCGCTATATGAGCGCACTCAGCGGCGCAACGGTGCTGGGTGTGTTCATTCGAACTATTTCAACGGCAAGTCAGATGCAGCGTCGCGAAGTTGCTGGGCACGCCGGTTGTTGAGTTCCGCAACGCAAGCCAAACTGCGCACTTCGCGTGCACTGCCGGCTCCGCCACCGCTTAGCGAAGCTGCGAACTGGCATTGAGTCTCGCGGTACTTAGCGAATTTGCTGTTTGATGCGACGAGTCTTGCCTTGGCCTGGTTCACGTACTTGTTGTCTTCATCCCATTTGGAGAGGGTGCCAGCCATCTTCTCCTCGGCTCGTCTGAGGGCCTTCTGACTGGCCTCTGCTTTTTCTGCCAGACAGTCCCGCATTCCCGCTTGCGAGAATGCACTGCATTCTTCGCGTAAAGCCCGCTCGCTTGCAACGAGAGCAGTTGAGGCCGCAAGGACCAACGTTGGCAGGCAGACGGCCATGCCTAAACAGATCAGCTTTATCGCGCGCATAGGGCCACCTTTCCTTTACGCACCATTGACAAAGTGTAATCAAGCTTTCTGGCGTAGTTGAGGTCACCGCCTCCGTTATAACGCTCCGCTATCAATGCCGCGGAGAAGGGGCGCCAGCTCGTAATAGCCTTTTGAGCTGAAGCCTTCCGGTACTTCAACACTTGTCCGGGTCGCAGAACGGTGGCGGTGGGATTCAGCTCTTTTAACGTGTCGATCGTCGTGCCCTGAGCCTTCGCCATCTTGTCGAGGCTGTCTCCTAGCCTGACGGCGATTTCGTAAACCTTAGGGTCAGCACGAAGTACGCTTCGGTACTTAAAATGTGCCATGCGCATCAGCAAATAACCAATACCAGCGCGGATGTTATACGCCGGTATCGTTCTGACTGAGGCCATTGTCAGCCGTCCTATCCAGGCTGGCGGCACAATCAAATCGCCGCCTTCATTACCTGAAAGCAGCGATGCTAATCCAGGATCGCCTGCAACCCCAATTCGCATCGGCTTGGAGTTCCACTGAGGATCGTGGGCACCTGTTTCGACCCACAACATCGCCTTGATAAGCTGCCAGTCCAAGGGCACGTACCCGGAAGTGCCGTGAAGATGGCGGTTGTACTCAAGGACTGCCATCTGGATCTCGCAGTCCCAGGAATTCCATTTGGCATCGCTTACAGCCTTGCTAACGCCATCCTGCCACCGTTCAAAACCTATCCTCGTTGGAGCTTGCATTGCCATAACCATTCCTTCTGTCAAAGTGTGGGCGGCTACTTTGCAAGCAATTATCAGCTTCTTGCCTGAGGAAAATTGCATTAGGAATCGGTCTGGCGAGCGAAGGCCCGAGATCACGTCGAAAAAAGGTTACGCAGTGTCAGATGCAACCAGCCAATTCGCGCGTTGAATAAAAAAAGCCCGGTTCAAAAACCGGGCTTTCTTGCAGGGCCGCCTGCGCTAACCGCAGCGCAAAATCACTGCACCACCACCGCCCCGAAATTCTGCCGTCCAAACGGACTCACGTGATACCCGCTCACGTTCGTGCGCGTGATCGCGGCAGCGGTCGGATAGCCGAGCGGAATCCACAGCGCTTCGTCGTGGATGATCTGCTGCGCGGCTTCATACGCTTTCGTGCGCTTGGCGATATCGGACGTCGCTCTGCCCTCGGCGATCAGCTTGTCGAGGTCCTGATCGCAGAAGCGCGCGAAGTTGATGCCCGACTTCACCGCGTTGCAACTGAAGAGCGGCGACAGATAATTGTCCGGATCGCCGTTGTCGCCGGCCCAGCCCATGAACAGCGTGTCATGCTGACCCTGCTTCGCCTCCTTGATCAGCTCGCCCCATTCGATCACCTTTACGTCCGCCTTCACGCCGATCTTCGCGAAGTCGGCCTGCAGCAGTTCGGCACCGGCCTTCGGATTGGGATTGAGCACGCTGCCATTCGGACGCACCCAGATCGTCGTTTCAAAACCGTTCGGATAGCCCGCGTCGGCGAGCAGCTTCTTCGCCTTCGCCGGGTCGTACGGCCAGCCCTTGATCGAGTGGTTGTAGCTCCACGTATTCGGCGGAAACGGGTTGACGGCCGGCGTCGCGGTGTTGTCGAACACGGTCTTCAGATATGTCGTGCGGTCGAACGCCATGTTCAGCGCGGCGCGCACCTTCTGGTTTTCAAGTGCCTTCTGCTGCGTGTTCAGCGCGACGAAGGCCGTCATGAACGCGGGCGTCTGCACGATCGCGAGCGACTTGTCGTTCTTCGCGTCGGCGAGATCCTGCGGCTTCGGCGACAGCGCGATCTGGCATTCGCCAGCCTTCACCTTCTGCGCGCGCACGGTCGCGTCCGGCGTGATCGCGTAGATCAGGCGCTCGATCTTCGGCTTCGGTCCCCAGTAGGTCGGGTTCGCGTCATAACGGATCACCGCGTCTTTCGTATAGCTTTTCAGCACGAACGGGCCGGTGCCGATCGGCTTCGCATTCAGATCGACCTGCTTGCCGGCCTTCAGCAACTGGTCCGCGTACTCGGCCGAATAGATCGACGCGAAGCCCATCGTCAGGATCGACAGGAACGTCGCGTTCGGCTCGTTCAGCTCGAACTTGACCGTGTTGTCGTCGACCTTGGTAATCGACTTGATCAGCTTCGGCAGCCCCATCGATTGCGCATGCGGGAAGCCGCTCGCGCCCGCCACCTTGTGCCACGGATTGCTGTCGTTGAGCATACGGTCGAACGTGAAGATCACGTCGTCGGCATTGAGCGCGCGGGTGGGCTTGAAGTAGTCGGTGGTTTGGAACTGCACGTTGGGGCGCAGGTGGAACGTGTACGTCAGGCCGTCGGGGCTCACTTCCCACTTGTCGGCGAGCGCGGGCACGACCTTCTTCGCGGCTTCGTCGAACGACACCAGCGAGTTGAAGATCACGTCGGCCGATGCATTCGTCGTGACGAGCGAATTGAACTGCACGACGTCGAAGCCGTCGGGGCTCGATTCGGTACAGACGGTCAACGGTTTGGCGAGCACGAGCGCGGGCGCAGTGAGCAGGATGGCGGCTGCGAGCAGTTTGAAGCGCATAGGATCTCCGGTAACGAGCGCAGTCAGGCAGTGCGTCTGGTTGTGTTTATGGCGGCGATGCGTGAGCGGGCAGGTCAGCGGTCCCGGCGCGCGCGTCGCCACGATTGTGATACGTTCCCGGCGCCGTCGTACAGGTCGGGCGATCCCGGCCCGAGGCCTGGGGGCCGGCCTTCGAGGCCTGGCCGGCGGCGCGCCTTCGCGAAAGCTTATCGAAGCGCCATTTTGGCGACAACAATTTAATCGACATATCCATATGGGGGCGGCGCGACCATGCCGCCGCCTCAGGCTGCGGCGGCCTGACGCAGCAGGTAGCCGATGCCACTTATTGCGCGCACGCCGTACCACGACGTCATTTCCCCATCGATCAGATCGATGCGCTTGCCGGTGAGACGCGGATCGCGCGCGAGCGCATCGCGATGCGCGGCCGTGAAGCGGTACGGCTCGCTCGACAGCAGCACGCGCTCGACCTGCGCGAGCCACGGCGCGTCGTCGAAGTCGAGCGTGGGGTAACGCGCGGCGCCCGCGCTGCCGCCGCGGACGTCGGGCAGCGTATGCCAGTTCACGAGGCGCAGCATCGCGGCGATGTAGGTGTCGCGTGCGACGCTCATCCACGGTTCGCGCCAGATCAGGTACAGCACGCTCTGCGCGGCGAAGGCGTGAGCGCCGGCTTCGCGCAGACGCGCTTCGAGCGAGTCGCTCAAGCGCCGCGCTTCTTCTTCACGCCCGAAGATCGCGCCGAGCAGCGCGAACAGCGCGAGGTTGTCGTGCGGCGTCTGTGGATGGGTGACGACGATGTGCGGCACGAACGCGCGCAGTTGCTCGACGGTGTCGCGTTCGTTCTCGTCGACATTGACGATCAGATGGGTGGGGCGCAGCGCGCGGATCGCGTCCAGTTTGACGGCCTTCGTGCCGCCGACCTTCGGCACCGCCCGGACCTTGTCGCGCGGATGAACGCAAAAGCCGGTGCGCCCGACGATCTGCCGTTCGAGGCCGAGCGCGAAAAGCGTTTCGGTGAGGCTCGGCACCAGCGACACGATGCGCGCGTCGGTGCCCGCGGATTCGTGCGCGACGCCGGCTGCATCGACCGCACGTGACTGCATGGCTTACTCGGTGGCGGCGCGCGGCTTGCGCGGCGCGCGTTCGAACACGCGGTCGTAGAGCCAGCGCGGCAGCACATGCAGCAGCATCGCGGCCACGCGCATCTGCCACGGAAACACCCCGAACGACGTCTGCCGTTCGACCGCCCGCGCGACCTTCGCCGCGAAACGGTCCGGGTCCATCAGGAACGGCATGTTGTACGGATTGTGCTCGGTCATCGGCGTGCGGATATAGCCGGGCGCGATCGTGACGACCCCGACGCCGAACGGCCGCATCTCGACGCGCAACGCCTCGAGGTACTTCAGGGCCGCCGATTTCGACGCGCTGTACGCGCCCGAACCGGGCAAGCCGCGCACGCCCGCGACGCTCGCAATGCCGACCAGCGTGCCGCGCTTCGATGCGGCCATCGCGGCGGCAAATGGCTCGAACGTCGCCACCATGCCGAAGTAATTGATGTCCATCACCTCGCGGAACGTGCGCAGATCGCCGTGACCCGTCAGCGCGCCGCGGCTGATGCCGGCGTTGGCGATCACGACGTCCGGCAGGCCGTGCGCGGCGATGAAGCGCGCGGCCGCATCGGCGAGCGCTTCCGCGTCGCGCACGTCGACTGCATAGATCGAGACGGTGTTCTGGGGATGGGACCGCTGGAACGCGGCGAGCGCGTCGCCGCGGCGGGCGACGAGGCCGAGAATCGCGCCGCGCCGTGCGTATTCGCCGGCGAGCGCAAGGCCGATGCCGCTCGAAGCGCCGGTAATGAAAACCTTCAGCGGAGAGCTCATACCGGCGCCTCGTGATTACATCTTCTTGGCGCGGACTTGCGAGACGAGGTAGTCGAGCACCTGGATCGTGCCCGGCAGGGTGCCGGTCGCGGCCGGGCCGGTTTCATACTTGCCCTGCACCGCGAGCGTCGGCACGCCGTCGATCTTGTAGTCGTCGAGCAGCTTCTTGTCCTTCTGCAACGCGCTTTGCGTCGAGAACGAGTTGTACGCTTCCATGTACTTCTTCGGATCGACGCCGAGCGTCGCGAGGTATTTGCTCTGGTCTTCCGGCGTCAGCAGATAGTTCTTGTTGACATGGATTTCGTTGAACACCTTCGGCGTCAGTTCGTTCGCGACGCCGAGCGCGTCGAGCGCGTGGTACATCTTCGAGTGCGGGATGAAGTCGTCGCGGAAGGCGACCGGCACGCGGCGGAATACGACGTCCGGGCCCTGCTTCTTGACCCAGGCTTCGAGGAACGGGTCGAATTCATTGCAATGCGGGCAGCCGTACCAGAAGAATTCGATGACTTCGATCTTGCCGGCCGGCACGTCGGTCGGTTGCGGCGAGGCCAGCACGGTGTAGTCCTTGCCGGCAACCGGCGCGGTCGGCGACGCATGCGCGCTGGCCCCGATCAGGCCCAGTGAGAGAAACAGGATGCTCAGCAGCTTTTTCATGTTGTGTAGACCCAGATAAGGCGGTAGCGCGGCGACGCCATGCGAAAGGCCCGTCGCCGCTGGTCGGATTCGGTGTGGCCGCCCGCCACAATACAGGTCGAAGCGGCCATCGTGCTTGTGACCCGCGCGCCGCGCGGATAGTTCGACGCACCGTGCGAGCCGGCATTACCGTTTATTTATTGTTTGGTGAAGCGGATCACCGCGGTATCGACACCCGCGTCCGACAGACGCTGACGGCTCGAATTCATGTCCTCGAACTTCGAGAACGGCCCGATGCGCACGCGGTAGTACGTGACGCCGCCGGCATCGCGCTGCGTGACCTTCGATTCGAAGCCCTGGAACGCGAGGCGCGCGCGTTGCTGTTCGGCATCGGCGGCGGTCTTGTACGCGCCGACCTGCAGGAAATAGCCGGTGTTCGCCTCGCCCGGTGCCGGAGCGGCAGCCGAGCCCGGCTTGGCGTTGGCGACCGTGGTCGCGCTCTTAGGCGCGGAGCCTGCCGCCGTGGCGGCCGGCGCGCTCGAGGTCTGCGGCTTCTTCGCCGGCGCCGGCGCGACGATGCCGCCGGTGCCGTTCTCTTGCGCGGGATTCGGCGCGACCGCCGTGCCGTTGTTATTCGCGTTGCCGCCCGACGGCGGCACTTCGACGATCTGCGGTTCTTCGAGCATGCCCGACTGGGTCTGGGCGTTGGTCTGGCCCGGCGCGGTGTTCGGCGGAGCCGGTTGCGCGGCCTGCGGCACCGGTTGGCCCGGCGTCTTGCCTTGCAGCGGACGGTTCGGATCGTATTGCGGCTGGCTCGCACCGTTGTCGGTCGCCGCTGGCGGCGCGACCTTCGACACGAACGGCGTAGGTGCACGGGTGATATACAGCGCCACCACTACCGCGATCGCCAGGCCGACGATCAGGCCCAGCACGATGCCGAGAAAAGTGCCCCCGGTTTGCTTCGATTGCTTTGTTGTGCGGCGTGGTTTTGCCATCGTACGAATCACCTGCAAAAAGAATCCAGGAACGGCCGCCGATTATAACGACGGCCGCGCGCATATTACGCTGGAGGAGTTACATCTTGACGGGAGCGGAGACGCCGATCGTCGCGAGACCGTTGGCCAGCACCTGGCGCGTGGCCGCGAGCAGCGCGACGCGAGCGTTGCGTTCGGCCGCATCGTCGACCAGCACGCGCTCGGCACGGTCATTGTAGAACGAGTGAAATTCGCCGGCGAGTTCGCGCAGGTAGAAGGCGACCGCGTGCGGCGCGAGTTCGTCGGCGGCGTGCTGCAGCATGTCCGGGAATTCGGCGAGCTTGTTGAGCAGCGCCATCGAGCGCTCGCTCGTGAGCGGCGCGAGATCCACGCTCGCGAGCGCGTTCTCGTCGAGGCCGTAGCGCGCGTTGCACTCGGCGATCACCGAGCAGATGCGCGCGTGCGCATACTGCACATAGTGCACCGGATTCTCGTCGTTCTGCTTCAGCGCGAGGTCGATGTCGAACACGAACTCGGTGTCCGCCTTGCGCGAGATCAGGAAAAAGCGCACCGCGTCGCGGCCGCGGCGAATGGTTTCCTCGTCGATCAGATCGACGGCCGCTTCCGAGCCCGGCGTCGCGCCGCCCGACCATTCGATCAGGTCGCGCACCGTCACGTAGCTGCCCGCGCGCTTCGAGATCTTCACCTCTTCGCCGTTGCGCATGACCGTGACCATCTTGTGCAGGATGTAGTCGGGGTAGCCCTTCGGAATGCCGATGCCGAGACCCTGCAGACCTGCGCGCACACGCGCGATCGTGCCGTGGTGATCCGAGCCCTGCACGTTGATGACCTTGGTGAAGCCGCGCTCCCACTTCGCGACGTGATAGGCAACGTCCGGCACGAAGTACGTGTAGGTGCCGTCGGTCTTGCGCATCACGCGGTCTTTGTCGTCGCCGTCGTCGGTGGTGCGCAGCCACAGCGCACCTTCCTGCTCGTAGGTCTTGCCCGCGGCGATCAGCGCGTCGACCGTTTTCTCGACGCGGCCTTCCGTGTACAGCGACGACTCCAGGTAGTACTGGTCGAACTTCACGCCAAACGCCTGCAGGTCCATGTCCTGCTCGCGACGCAGATACGTGACGGCGAAGCGGCGGATCGCCTCGAGGTCCTCGACGTCGCGCGCGCCGGTGACGGGCTCGCCGTCGCTCGCCTCGACCGTGATGCCGTTCAGATAGTCTTTCGCGATATCGGCGATGTACTCGCCGTTATAGGCCGACGCGGGCCAGCCTTCGTCGCCGGGGGCGAGGCCGCGTGCGCGTGCCTGGGTCGACAGGGCAAGCGTGTGGATCTGCACGCCGGCGTCGTTGTAGTAGAACTCGCGGTGCACGTCCCAGCCCTGCGACGCGAGCACGTTCGCGAGCGCGTCGCCGAGCGCGGCCTGGCGGCCGTGGCCGACGTGCAGCGGGCCGGTGGGGTTGGCCGACACGAACTCGATCAGCACGTGCTTGCCGGCGTCGCGCCGTGAGCGGCCGTACGCGTCCTTCTCGGCGAACACGGCGGCGATCACGCCTTGCTTGGCGGCGGCCGTGAGCCGCAGGTTGATGAAGCCAGGGCCCGCCACTTCGGCGGTGTCGATCAGGCCTTTGGCCTGCGGATTGACGAGCAGCGCATCGACGATCTGTTGCGCGAGCTGGCGCGGATTGGCGCGCAGCGGCTTGGCGAGTTGCATCGCGACGTTGCACGCGACGTCGCCGTGCGCGGCGACTTTCGGGCGCTCCAGCGCGATGGCGGGCGAGACGAAGGCGGCTTCCGTCGCGCCTTGGGTGGCAGTCGCGACCTGCTTCACCGTCTCGGCGAGCAGTGTTTCGAGTGTGTGTTTGTGTGCGGGCAGCATGCTTGTTGCGAGTCCAGTGAGGCAATCCGGTAAGGCGGAAGAGGCGCCGGCCGAGGCCGGTGTCGCAAGCGTTGAACGCGGCAGCGCTTTGCGGCGCCGATGGCTGCGCCGCCGGCAGAGTGTCCCCCAGGCGATGCGACGAGACGCAAGCAGCGCAACCCGGTGGACTCCGCTCGGCGGCCCGCCGGCACGCAGGCTCGCGCGGCATGCGGATCGCGGCCGATGGTTCGACGCCCCCGCTTGGCCCACGTGCGCGATGCTCGTCGAGCCTTGCCATACGTGGCGCCGGGCGGCGCGCTTTTCCGTTCAGACGGATTTTAGCAGGTGCTAATATGTTCAATGAGTTGCCCACGAGGGGCTGGGGCCGCCGCGCCTTGCCGGCGCCACGTCAGGCGCGCGCTGTTGCCGCCCTTGGGACGCTCATGCATTAACCCGACATAACGAAAAAGGGAACAGTCATGCTGATTACTTTCAAGTGCCACGCCTGCCCGGACGTGATGATGCTGGAGAATCTGGCGCAGTATCTGGTTGGCATTGTCGGCAAACGCCTTGGGCAGCGGGGCGTCATTACTCACGACGAACTGGGCCCGGCCATCGAGAAGCTCGAAGCGGCGATCACCTCCGACAAGCAGGAGCGCGCCGAGCACGAGGGCCATTTTCACGAGGGCGAAGACGGCCGCGATCGTCACGAGATTCCGCCCGGACTCGCGCAGCGCGCGTATCCGTTCCTCGACATGCTGCGCGCGGCGCAGAAGGAAAACGCGGATATCGTCTGGGGGCTTTGATTTCTGCTGGGTCCCGAGCGCCGCGGCCCGGTCTCAGAAGGCCTTCATAAGCGCTTTTGGGGCGCACTCAAAGAAAGGAGCCCGCTTGACGCGGGCTCTTTGTCATTCAGAGGGCTTGTCGGCCTCGCCGCTCACTGGCTCGCGGGGGCCGCCGAGGCTGCCGCGCCTTTCTTCATCTTTTGCTTCTTCGCCTTTTTGACATGCGCCTCGGTGGGGGGCGAGTAGGAACTGACCGCGCTCGATCCGCCCGGCGCGGCGGGTTGTGCGAGCGCCACGGAAGCGCCCGCGGCCAGCGAAACAGCGGTCAATAACAGTGTCAGCTTCTTCATACGATTTTTCTCCGTTGACGGTTGCAATCTCGGTGAGCCGGCGCGTTGTGCTCGCGCCTGACGCGATGAAAGCCGACTCAGTCTACAAAGCCGAAATTGCGGTGGCGCCAAATATTCTGTCTTTCGGACTCAATATAGTCGCGCACGCGCGGCTCGGGCCGCACGGCCCGCGCCACGTATCGCTTCACGCTCAAAGCAACGGCGCCAACGCGCGCTCGGCGTCCGCTTTCGTGAGCGACATCCGCTGCGCGTAGTCGTCGAGCTGATCCGCGCCGATCTTGCCGACCGAGAAATAGGTGCTGTCCGGATGCGCGAGGTAGAAGCCCGACACGCTCGCCGCCGGCAGCATCGCCAGCGATTCGGTCACGCTCATGTTGATTTCGTTCGCCCGCAGCACGTCGAACATGTCGCGCTTGACGAGGTGGTCGGGGCAGGCCGGATAGCCTGGCGCCGGGCGGATGCCTCGGTATTTTTCGGCGATCAGCTCGTCGCTGGAGAGGTTTTCGCTGTTCGCGTAGCCCCACAGGTCGCGCCGCACGCGCGCGTGCAACGCTTCGGCGAATGCTTCGGCGAGCCGGTCCGCGAGCGCCTTCAGCATGATCGCGCTGTAGTCGTCGAGATCCTTCTCGAACTGCCTCTCCTTCACGTCGACGCCAAGACCCGCCGTCACCGCGAACATGCCGATGTAGTCGGCGACGCCCGAGTCCTTCGGCGCGATGAAGTCGGCCAGCGAGCGGTTCGGTCGCATCACCCCGTCGACCACCGGCCGCACGCTCTGTTGACGCAGATTGCGCCACGTCAGCGCGACTTCGGTGCGCGATTCGTCCGTGTAGATTTCGATGTCGTCGTCGTTCACCGTATTGGCCGGCAACAGCGTGATCACGCCGTTGGCCTGCAGCCAGCGGCCCTGAATCAGGCGCGCGAGCATCGACTTGCCGTCGGAGAACACGCGCCGCGCCGATTCGCCGACGATCTCGTCATTGAGAATCGCCGGATATGGGCCGGCGAGATCCCACGTCTGGAAGAACGGACCCCAGTCGATATAGTTCGCGAGCTCGTTCAGATCGAAGTTCTTGAACACGCGCCGGCCGATGAACTTCGGCTTGACCGGCCGATAGCCTGCCCAGTCGATCTTCGTCTTATTGGCGCGCGCTTGCGCGAGCGTGACCATCGGCTGTGCTTTTTTGTTCGCATGCTGATCGCGGATGCGGTTGTAGTCGGCGTTCAGTTCGTCGATGTACTTCGCGGCGCCCTCGTCGGACAGCAGGCTCGAGGCGACCGATACCGAGCGCGACGCGTCCGGGACGTAGACCACCGGCCCGTCGTAGTGCGGAGAGATCTTCACCGCCGTGTGCACACGCGAGGTCGTCGCGCCGCCGATCAGGAGCGGAATCTTCTTGACGCGGAAGTAGTCGTCGCGCTGCATTTCCGATGCGACGTAGGCCATTTCTTCGAGACTCGGCGTAATCAGGCCCGACAGCCCGATGATGTCCGCGCCCTCGACCTTCGCCTTCGCGAGGATCTCGCTGCACGGGACCATCACGCCCATGTTGACCACTTCGAAGTTGTTGCACTGGAGCACGACCGACACGATGTTCTTGCCGATGTCGTGCACGTCGCCCTTCACGGTCGCGATGACGATCTTGCCCTTGGCGCGCACGTCGTCGCCGGCCGCCGCGAGCTGGCGCTTTTCTTCCTCGATGAACGGGATCAGATGCGCGACCGCCTGCTTCATTACGCGCGCCGACTTCACGACCTGCGGCAGGAACATCTTGCCCTGGCCGAACAGGTCGCCGACGATGTTCATGCCGTCCATCAGCGGACCTTCGATCACGTTGATCGGACGGCCGCCTGCAGCGGCGATCTTCGCGCGCACTTCCTCGGTGTCTTCGACGATGAACGTGGTGATGCCGCTCACGAGCGCATGCGCGAGACGCTTCTCGACTGGCTGCTTGCGCCACTCGAGGTTCTCTTCCTTCTTCGCGGCGCCGCTTTTGAACTTGTCGGCGATTTCAAGCAGGCGGTCGGTGCCGTCTTGACGGCGATTCAGCACGACGTCTTCGACGAGCTCGCGCAGTTCGGGATCGAGTTCGGCATACACGCCGAGCTGGCCCGCGTTGACGATGCCCATGTCCATCCCCGCCTGGATCGCGTGATAGAGGAACACGGTGTGAATCGCCTCGCGCACCGGATCGTTGCCGCGGAACGAGAACGACACGTTCGACACGCCGCCGCTCACCTTCGCGTACGGCAGGTTCTGCTTGATCCAGCGGGTCGCCTCGATGAAGTCGACCGCATAGTTGTTGTGTTCCTCGATGCCGGTCGCGATCGCAAAGATGTTCGGATCGAAGATGATGTCCTCGGGCGGAAAGCCGACTTCGTTGACGAGCACGTCGTACGAGCGCTTGCAAATCCCGGTCTTGCGCTGGAACGTATCGGCCTGGCCCTGTTCGTCGAACGCCATCACGACCGCAGCCGCGCCATAGCGGCGAATCAGCTTCGCATGATGAACGAACGCTTCCTTGCCTTCCTTCAGCGAGATCGAGTTGACGATCGCCTTGCCCTGCACGCACTTGAGACCCGCCTCGATCACGTCCCACTTCGACGAGTCGATCATGATCGGCACGCGCGCGATGTCCGGCTCCGACGCGATCAGATTCATGAAGCGGACCATTGCCGCTTTCGAATCGAGCATCGCCTCGTCCATGTTGATGTCGATTACCTGCGCGCCGTTCTCGACCTGGTGGCGCGCGACGGCCAATGCTTCGTCGAACTGATTGTTCAGGATCATTCGCGCGAACGCTTTCGAGCCGGTCACATTGGTGCGTTCGCCAACGTTGATGAAGAGCGTCCCGGACGTGACGTTGAACGGCTCGAGGCCGGCAAGGCGCATGGTGTGATCGGTCATGGCGTGTGTGCGAGTCGGGTGCGTGCGTTAAGGGACGTGCAGGGCGTCAGGGCGAAGTGTTTCAGGCGGGCTCAGGCCGCGTCGCGATACTGGCTCGGCCACTTGCGCGGCTTCAGCTCGGCGAGCGCCTTCGCGATCGCCGCGATGTGCTCGGGCGTCGTGCCGCAGCAGCCGCCGGCGATGTTCACGAGCCCCGCTTCGGCGAATTCCTTCAGCAGGCCAGAGGTATCCGCGGGCAATTCGTCGAAGCCGGTGTCGCTCATCGGGTTCGGCAGGCCGGCGTTCGGATAGCACGACACGTAGGTGTCGCACAGCTTCGCGAGCTCGGCGATGTACGGACGCATCAGCGCCGCGCCGAGCGCGCAGTTCAGGCCGAACGTGAGCGGCTTCGCGTGACGCAGCGAGTTCCAGAAGGCCTCGACGGTCTGGCCCGACAGAATGCGGCCCGACGCATCGGTGACGGTGCCCGAGATCATGATAGGCAGACGCTCGCCGGTGTTTTCGAACAGCTCGTCGAGCGCGAACAGTGCGGCCTTCGCATTCAGCGTGTCGAAGATCGTTTCGACGAGGAACAGGTCCGCGCCGCCGTCGAGCAGCGCTTTCGCCTGCTCGTAGTACGCGGCGCGCAGTTCGTCGAAGGTCACGTTGCGCGCGCCCGGATCGTTGACGTCCGGCGAAATGCTGGCGGTTTTCGGCGTCGGGCCGATCGCGCCGGCGACGAAGCGCGGCTTGTCCGGCGTTGCGTATTTGTCGCACGCGGCGCGCGCGAGCTTCGCCGATTCGATGTTCATCTCGACGGCGAGCGATTCCATGCCGTAGTCGGCCTGCGCGACCGTGGTCGCGCCGAACGTGTTGGTCTCGATGATGTCCGCGCCCGCCGCGAGATACTGCTCGTGAATCTCGGCGATGATCTGCGGCTGGGTGATCGACAGCAGTTCGTTGTTGCCCTTGATGTCGCGCGCGTAGTCCTTGAAGCGCTCGCCGCGATAGCTGGCTTCGTCGAGCTTGTAGCGCTGGATCATCGTGCCCATCGCGCCGTCCAGAATCAGGATGCGCGAGTTCAGCAGCGCGGGCAGCGCTGCGCCGCGGGTGTAGGCGGGCTCCGAACGGACTGGCGTGATGGATTGAGCAGGCTGGGTCATGGCGGACGAGGGCTTGCGCCGGCGTTGGCGGAAAGCCTGTCATTGTAGCCGCAGCCGGGCGGATGCGCCCGCCGCGGAGGAGAGTGCGAGGCGCGGCCGGCAAAATCGACCGATACGAACGCGCCGCGCCGGGAATTCAGAAACGCGCTAACAAACGATGCAATAAAAAACGGCCCGGCAAGCCGAAGCCTGCCGGGCCGTTTCGCTGCCGCCGACCGCTTGATGGAACCCGCCGCCAAAGCCGCGCGGTGCGGTCGATCGATGTCGCCAGAGCGCCAGCTGAACACCTCCGGTCAATGCAGGACCACCGGTTGATGCATCAGACTGTCGAATTGACCGAGGAATTCATCAACCTCGTCGAGCGTCGGCTCGCCTTCGATCAGCTTTTGCACATGCTCGCGAAAACGCGCCGCCATTGCCCCATCGATGTAGATTTCGCGCTGCATGTTCTTGTCGACAATCTCGTAGCCGCCCGACTTCATGGCAAGCAGACCTTCCTGCGGAGGAAACTCGACGACACAGTAGTTAGGGCTGTTATAGATCATTTGCATGGCGACACTCCTTATTTCCGTTGGGCTCCTGCCCTTTTCTGCACCGTAGGTGGAGCATGTGGGATGGAATTCAAGGGGTGGGTCCGGACGACGCAAGTAAAAACTCCGGACCTGACGGTTAGACTCGCCGCTCCAGAAACGATTCAAGCAAGGCGGCGAAACGCTGTGATTGCTCGATTGGCGCGAGATGCGCGGCGTCCAGCAACTCGAAGCGGGCGCCCTCGATCGCCTCCGCTATTGCCTGCGTAGCAGCAGGGGGCGTGCCAGTGTCGTGACGTCCGGCCACCGTCAGCGTCGGCGAGCGGATTGCGCCGTGCTGGCCGCGAAGGTCGAAATCGCGCAGTGCCTCGCAGGCCATCGCAAAACCTTCCGGCGAGGTGCGCGCAAATGTCTCACGGATCGGCTCGACCGCTTCGGGATGGCCGGCCTGAAAGTCGGGCGTGAGCCAACGCGCGATCGTCGACGGTAACAGCGCCTCCATGCCGTCGCTGCGCGCGGTGTGGGTGCGCTGATTCCACAACTCGCGGTTCTCGGGCGGAGTGCCGCCGGTGCTGTCGGCAATCGTCAGCGTGTCGATGCGCGATGGATGGTCGAGCGCGAACTGCTGCGCAATCATGGCGCCGAGCGACAGGCCGACCAGGTGCGTCGTCCGCGCGCCGAGGGCATCGAGCAGTTTGGCGAGATCGTCGGCCAGATCGCGCATGGCGAACGGCTCGCGCGCAACCGCGCTGTGGCCGTGGCCGCGCACGTCGTAGCGCAGCACCGTGTAATCGTCGCGGAAATAGCCTGCCATCTGATCCCAGATGGAGAGATCGCCGCCCAACTGATGGATGAACGTGAGCCACGGGCCGCCGCCTTCGTTGCTCAGCACGTAGCGTGTGTCGATACCGTTGATGTTCACTTGCATGCGGACTCCTTTGAAGGAAACGCAGTGAAAAAGCGCGGTGGGTCGCCTCGTTCGCGCGAACGGGGCTCCATTGACGTGCGAGTCAGCGTTGCAAAGGAAGTTTCGCCGATCTCGTGCGGATTTGCTCGTGACACTCTGTCACGAAACCTGTCACGGTTTGATGATGGTCGGAGCGGTCGAATCGACCGGTGCAGCTGGGGCGGCCTCGGGTGTTACTGCCGATGCGTCGGCCGGAGCCGGCGCCGGCGTTGCAGGGCCCGTGGCAGCGGGGGCTGCGGGTGCAGCAGGCGTGGCCGGCGCGCCACCATTGCCGCGGTCATCCGGCGACGTGCCATCGACATTCAGCTTGCCGCGCCACACCAGTTCGAACTGGGTACCGTTCGGCTCCGTCTGCAGGATGCGCGCCGGCAGCCAGCCAAGGGACGGGGCGAGCCACACATCGACGCGGCGCTGGTCGCCATCGTGCCGCGGCAGACGTTTGAAGTGACGCGTCTCCAGATAGCCTTGCGCGGCGCGGATCGTTTCGTCGCCGATCGTCTCGATCGGCCAATTCTCCCCGCTATCGGTATCGACGACGAAAAACTGTCGCGTCACGCCAGGCTTATAGGCGTCAGGATCGCCGCGCACGAGGCTCGCGAGCTGCATCACGACACTGAAGCGATCCTGCGCGCCGTCGGGCAACGGCAACGAGGCGGGCGTGCGCGTAAAGCCAACCTTCTTGTCGTTGCGATTGAAGATCGCGATGTCTTCGGCGCGACGGCCACGCTTTTCGCTGTACTGCGCCGGCGCGAGGCCAAAGGCATCGATGCCGCCGTGGCTCGAAAACACGAACGGACCGACGAACGGCAGCGGCACTGATACGACCATTTCGTAGCCCTGCCCGTCGCTCGCCCAATGGATCGTGCCGGGCGCGTTGCGCACGCCGTTGTAGAACGTGTCGTAGTCGAGTTCGGCCGACGGCGGTACCGAAAACTTCACGCCCTGCGACGCTTGCGGCGCGCTGGCCGCGGCAGGGACGCTCGCGACGGCGCCACTGGCATTCGCATGGGCCGATGCATTCGCGTTCGCGGTGGCGGGTGGCGCGCTAGCCGCCACCTCCGATGCCGGCGTGGCCGCGGGCTCGTTCGGTTTGGCCGGTTGCAACGCGGTCATCACATGCTGCTCGCGCGGCGGCCTCGCCACGGGCTTGCGTGCTGGCGCGGGCGGATGCGGTGCCGGCACGGCGGGCTGTGGCGCGGGTTGACGCTCGACCCTTTCGGGCCTCAGCAGCACGACCTGCACCGGCACATGCTCGCGATTCGCCGGATTCAGATCCACGCGATTGCGCTCGAACCATTGCGCCGCGATCCAGTGCACAACCGCGACGGCCGCGAGGACGGCGATCCAGCGCCACGCGCGCGCGCCGCGTCCCGGCCCGCTACCAAAAGCGGGCAGGCGATCATGACGGCGGTTGGCGGAAGCAAAATCCATCGGCGTTTGAATCGGTGAGAGCGTGAAAGGATACGGTGCGTATCAACCGTTGTCACCACGCGGGGTCGCGCTATAGCCGAGTTCGTACGACAGCTTGCGCGCGCATTCGCGCAGCGCGGTATCGATCTCGCCGCCCCAGCGGATATCGAACGCGCCTTCATGGCCGAGCGCGACGAGACCGAGCGCGAGTTCGCCGGTCGAATCGAACACCGGCAACGAAAACGCGTGGATCGTCGGCAGCAGCATGCCTTCGACGCGCGCAGCCTCGTGCTCGCGCACCTCGGCGAGCACCTTGTCGACCTCTTCGCGGGTGCGTGGCGCGCCGCTATACGACGAGCGCCGCGAGTCGGCCAGCTCGCGCTCGAGCATCGCGGCGGTCTTGCCGGACGGCAGGTAGGCGGCGAACAGCAGACCGGTCGCCGAACTGAGCAAGGGCATCACGTCGCCGAGCTTCAGCGACGCCTTGGCCGGATAGCTCGACTCCATCCAGTGCACCATCGTCGGTCCCTGATTGCCCCACACCGCGATGCCGACGGTCAGGTCGAGCCGGTCGCGCAGTTCGGCGAGCGCGATGCGCGCGAGCTTCACACCGTCGACGCGAGCAAGCCGCGCGAGCCCCAGCTGCAAAGCGAAGCCGCCGAGTTCGTAGCGGCCCGACAGCGGGTCCTGCGCGACCACGCCGAGACGCAGAAAGCTGACCAGATAGCGATGCGCCTTCGCCGGACTCATGCCCGCGCGCTGCGCGAGATCGCGCAGCATCATCGCGCCCGGCTCGTGGGTCAGCACGTCGAGCAGCCTGAAACCGACCTCGATCGACTGGATGCCCGAGCGCAGTTTTTCTTCGCCGGGTTCGCCGGGTTCGTCATCGGCGCCGGTGGCGTCGGTTGCATGGGCGGGATCGAGCAGATCGTCGGCGGACGCGGGGTCGGTGCGGGTGCGGATCGTGCCGGAGCGGGCGTTGGCGGACATGTGCAAAAGGCGCGGGCAGCGCGTTCGGTGATCGTAATGGAGACGGCTACGGTGACACGACGACGAACACGCAGATATTGGGCCGCGCCGATTCACCATCGTAGAATACATTCCTTCCATCGTCACTAATACACGGTTCACAGCTCTATGAAACTTGCCTCGCTGAAGGACGGCACGCGCGACGGTCAACTGATCGTCGTGTCCCGCGACCTGCACACTGCGGCCATCGCCGACGCGATCGCGCCCACGCTGCAGCGCGTGCTCGACGACTGGGCCTTCTACGCGCCGCAACTGCATGACCTTTACGATGCGCTGAACCAGGGCCGTGCGCGCAACAGCTTTTCATTCGACGCCAAAGAGTGCATGGCGCCGCTGCCGCGCGCGTTCCAGTGGGCCGACGGCTCGTCGTACGTGAACCACGTCGAGCTCGTGCGGCGCGCGCGCGGCGCGCAAATGCCGCCAGAATTCTGGACCGACCCGCTGATGTACCAGGGCGGTAGCGACGATTTCATCGGCCCGCGCGACGACGTGGCGTGCGCATCGGAAGAGTACGGCATCGACTTCGAGGCCGAAGTCGCGGTCGTCACCGGCGATGTGCGGATGGGCGCGACGCCCGAGCAGGCCCTGCGCGGCGTGCGGCTGGTCATGCTCGTCAACGACGTGTCGCTACGCAACCTGATCCCCGCCGAACTCGCGAAGGGCTTCGGCTTTTTTCAGAGCAAGCCGGCCACCTCATTCGCGCCGGTCGCCGTGACGCCCGACGAGCTCGGCGAACACTGGCGCGAAGGCCGCGTGCATCGGCCGATGATCGTCCACTGGAACGGCAGGAAGGTCGGCCAGCCCGACGCGGGCACCGATATGGTGTTTCACTTCGGTCAGCTGATCGCGCATGCCGCGAAAACGCGCAATCTGCGTGCTGGTGCCATCGTCGGTTCGGGCACGGTGTCGAACAAGGACGCGAAACGCGGCTACTGCTGTATCGCCGAGAAGCGCTGCCTCGAAACGATCGAGCACGGCGCGCCGCAAACGGAGTTCATGAAATACGGCGACACCGTGAGGATCGAAATGTTCGACGATGCGGGCAAGTCGATTTTCGGCGCGATCGAGCAGAGCATCGCGCCGCTCGAATGAAGCGCGGCGCTCACGCGGCAATGCTGTGACGCGGGCGGCACGCGCGAAAGGGTTTCGCCCGATGCCGCCACTTGCGCGCGCGGCTACACTGCGGCAAACATCACAACGAAAACCCCGACGTGAGGAGACAGCATGCCGCGATTGGACTTCTCCGCAGCTGAACGTCGGCGCGCTTGCGCGTCGCCCGTTGAAGCGCGCACGAGCGCGCGTGGCTTGCCTCAACGTGGTCGGCGCTTCGCGCGGCGCGCCGCGACGCTGTGGGCCGCGCTTGCCTGCGCGTTGTCGCTGACATCGTTCGCGCAGGTGAAGATCGGTCTCGTGCTGTCGCTGACCGGGCCGGCCGCGTCGCTCGGCATTCCCGCGCGCGACACGGTCGCGCTGCTACCCAAACAGATCGGCGGGCAGAACGTCGAATACATCGTGCTCGACGATGCATCGGACACGACCCACGCCGTGCAGGACACCAGGAAGCTCATCAGCGAGAATCACGTCGACGCGATCATCGGCTCGTCGATCACGCCGAATTCGCTCGCGATGATCGACGTGGTCGCCGAGGGCGAAACGCCGATGATCTCGCTCGCGTCGTCCGCGAAAATCATCGAACCGGTCGACGCGAAACGTCGCTGGGTCTTCAAGACGCCGCAGACGGACGCGATGATGGCCTCGGCGATCGCCGAGCATGCGAGCGGACACGGCGTGAAGACGATCGCGTTCATCGGCCAGGCCGACGCGCTCGGCGAGACGTTCTACGCCGAGGTCGCGAAGTTCGCGCAGTTGCATCACATCGACGTGGTCGCGAGCGAGCGTTTCAATCGCACCGATCCGAGCGTGACCGGGCAGGTGCTGAAAATTCTCGCGACCCATCCCGACGCGGTGGTGGTCGGCGCGGCCGGCACGCCTGCCGCGCTGCCGCCGAAAACGCTGCGCGAGCGCGGCTACAAAGGCGTCATCTATCACAACCACGGCGTCGGCAATAACGACTTCCTGCGCGTGTGCGGCGCCGATTGCAACGGCACCTTCCTGCCCGCGAGCCCGGTGCTGGTCGCCACGGAATTGCCGGCCGATCATCCGGCGAAGGGTCTCGCCCTCGATTACATCGCGCGCTTCGAGGCGCAGCACGGGGCGGGCAGCGTGTCGGCATTCGGTTCGTACACGTCGGACGCGGGCGCGTTGCTCGAGCATGCGATTCCGCTCGCGCTGAAAGCCGGCGCGCCCGGCACGCCGCCGTTTCGCCGCGCGCTGCGCGACGCGCTCGAAGGAACACGCGGTCTCGCGGACACCAATGGCGTCGTCAACATGAGCGCGGCCGATCATCTCGGGCTCGATCAGCGCGCCCGCGTGATGGTCGAAATCACCAATGGCAAGTGGCTTTATCAGCCGCATTGAACGGGGCGCGGCGTTCCGCGCGCGACTGAACGAATCTCCTCCGGACTGCTCACCATGCCTCAGCCATCGCAACCGAACGACGCGTACTACGCGCACTACCAGTCGCTGCGTTTGCAGCGTCATCCGCATGGCGTGCTCGAAGTCGTGATGAGCGGCGAGGGCGCGAATAAAAGCGGCCTCGCGACCGCGAACGCACGCATGCATTACGAGCTCGCGGAAATCTGGCGCGATATCGATCGCGATCCCGATACGCGCGTCGCGATCATTCGCGGCGAGGGTAAAGGCTTTTCGGCCGGCGGCGATCTGCAGCTCGTCGAGGACATGGCGAACGATTTCGAGGTGCGCACGCGTGTGTGGCGCGAAGCGCGCGATCTCGTCTACAACGTGATCAACTGCGGCAAGCCGATCGTGTCGGCGATGCACGGGCCGGCGGTCGGCGCGGGGCTCGTCGCGGGGCTGCTCGCCGATATCTCGATCGCGGCGAAGACGGCCCGCATCATCGACGGACACACGCGCCTCGGCGTCGCCGCGGGCGATCATGCGGCGATCGTCTGGCCGCTCCTGTGCGGCATGGCGAAGGCGAAGTACTACCTGCTGCTGTGCGAGCCGGTGAGCGGCGAGGAGGCGGAGCGCATCGGGCTCGTGTCGCTGGCCGTCGACGAAAGCGATCTGCGGCCGAAGGCGTTCGAAGTCGCGCGCAAGCTGGCCGACGGTTCGCAGACCGCCATCCGCTGGACCAAGTACGCGTTGAACAACTGGCTGCGCACGGCGGGGCCGGCGTTCGATACGTCGCTCGCGCTGGAATTCATGGGCTTCGCCGGACCCGACGTGCGCGAGGGCCTGAGCTCGTTGCGCGAGCGGCGCGCGCCCGATTTTGGCGCGGGCGGTCCACGTAACGACCAACGATCGTGATGTCATACCCCACACGGTATGATCGAATCGACGCGCGCGGCATCGCGCGCTCCACCTATCATCCAGCACCGAGGCGACAACCATGACCGACACCACTGGCTCCGCGCCGCCCTTTCCCGGCTTCCCCGGTTTTCCGCCCGCTGAAATGCTCGATCGCATGTGGAGCATGATTCGGCTGTCGCCGTTCGGCGCCGCCATGACGGGCGCGCAGCCGGGTGGGGGCACGAGTCCGTCGCTGTCGATGATGTCCGACATGATGGCGCCGCTCACGAGCGTCGAGGAACTCGACAAGCGCATCACCGACATGCGCGCGGTCGAGCAATGGCTGAAGCTGAACCTGAGCATGCTGCAGTCGGCGATCCAGGCGCTCGAAGTGCAACGTGCGACGCTCGCGACGCTGCGGGCGTTCGGCGCGTTCGCGCAATCGTCGATGTCGCAGGCGGCGGCTGCTGCGTCGGGTGCCGCCGCGAGTGACGCGCCGAACACCGCCCCGAGCCCCGCCCGTGCGCCGAGCTGGACGAAGCCGGCCGAGCCCACGCCCGAAAGCGCCACGCAGGCCGACAGCGACGAAGAGGAAGCGCCCGCGGCGCCCGGCTTCGATGCGTCCGCGTGGTGGAATCTGCTGCAATCGCAGTTCAACCAGATCGCGCAGTTCGCGATGACGCAGCCGTCCGTCGCGGTCGCCGCGGCGGGCGGGGGCACGCAGGGCAAGCCGGAACCGTCGAAGGCCGCGGATGCGTCGGGCGCCGATGCGTCGGGCGCCGATGCGTCGGGCGCCGATGCGTCGGGCGCCGATGCATCGGGCGCCGCCGCGCAAAACGCGAAGCCCGCCGTCAAACGGCCGGCGGCGAAGCGCGCCGCGCCGTCGGCCAAACGCGCGGCCGGAACGAGCGCGGCAACGCCGAAAAAGTCGACGTGAGCCGGACGGCGCGCCGGGAATCAGTGGCCGTTGATGAAGGCCACTGATCGGCTGCGTTTTTCCCTATTCCAGCGCCGGCGGTTTCCGCCCGCGCGAATCGCCGACTTTATTGAGAGAAGTCAATGCCACCGTGCGCTCGCGCCGCTTCTGTCACGGGTTTCGTGGGAGGCGCGTGCTATCATTGTGTAAGCTTGATCTGGCTTTGGGGCGTGCGCCGAAAACAACCAATCCCGCCGCCCTCGCGTCAGTCGCCGCCGGCGCTACCGGTACGGGGCGGGACGGTGCGGTTGCCAGACCCAGACTGGCTCGACCTCAGGCAAAGGGTATCCCTCCCCACGGTTGGCCACGGCGCCTGATTCACGCTTCAGGCGCCAATACAAAAGCCCGGACTTCTTTGCTGCCCGATGCTTCTGGGCGGCTGATTAACGCGTAAAATTGAATGCTTGGCCGATAAACGGCGCGTCCGTTCGTCGTAGGTAAAAACGGCTACACGTAGCAGCAACAGACACACACAGTATGTGCAGAACAGGGGTGGGACTATGAACACCATGCTTTATCCGGAACTTTATAAATCGCTCGAATCCGTTCGATGGGACATGGAGAAGGACATTCCCTGGGACAAATTCGATGCATCGCTGTTGACCGACGAGCAAGCCGCGACGATCAAGATGAACGCGATCACGGAATGGTCGGCGTTGCCCGCCACGGAAATGTTTCTGCGCGACAACCATCACGACAGCGATTTCTCCGCATTCATGAGCGTGTGGTTCTTCGAGGAGCAGAAGCACTCGCTGGTGCTGATGGAATACCTGCGCCGCTTCAAGCCGGAACTGGTCCCGACCGAAGAGGAACTGCACGCAGTGCGCTTCGAGTTCGATCCCGCACCGCCGCTCGAAACGCTGATGTTGCACTTCTGCGGCGAAATCCGCCTGAATCACTGGTATCGCCGCGCCGCCGAATGGCATACCGAGCCAGTCATCAAGCACATCTACGAAACTATCTCGCGCGACGAAGCGCGCCACGGCGGTGCGTATCTGCGCTACATGAAGAAGGCGATGGCGCAAACCGGCGACATCGCGCGTGCCGCGTTCGCGAAGATCGGCGTGCTGATGGCGTCGGCGCGTCGCACCGAAAAGCCGCTGCACCCCACCAACCTGCACGTGAACCAGGCGCTGTTCCCGCGCGACACGATCCAGTCGCGTCTGCCGGATCCGGAATGGCTCGAGCGCTGGCTCGACGAGCAGATCCGTTTCGACGACGGCTGGGAAAAGAAGGTCATCGAGCGCATTCTGCACAACCTGTCGCTGCTGTTCGAACGCACGTTCAACACCGCGCAGGAACTGAACCGTTATCGCAAGGAAGTGGTCGCGCGTCTGCAAGCCGCTGAACAAAACCCGGCGCAGCAGCAGCCGGCGTAACGACTCAGGCGTTTCAGCACCGTATCAAACGGCGGTCCGGCAAGCGCGAGCTTGCCGGACCGTTTTGCTTCGGGCCGTCCACCGTGTATCGTGACGGCACCTGGCATTCCTGTTCCCGTCACGCCCCAACTCCCTAATTCCCCAACTCTGTGACCGTGCGATGACCGCCATCTTTGAACGCAAGATTCTGACGCGCGATGCCCTGGTGAAGCTTCGTCCTTCGCTGCGCGCGCCCGTCGTGTTTACGAACGGCGTGTTCGATATCCTGCATCGTGGTCACGTTACCTATCTGGCCGACGCAAAGGCGCTGGGCGCGTGCCTGATCGTTGGTGTCAATAGCGACGCGTCGGTGCGGATGCTCGGCAAAGGCGACGACCGGCCGATCAACAACGAGGCCGACCGCGTGGCCTTGCTAGCGGCGCTGGAAAGCGTCGATTACGTGGTGGGCTTCGGCGAGAAGACGCCGGTCGAGCTGATTTCCGCGCTGCGCCCGGACGTGCTCGTGAAGGGCGGCGACTATGACATGGACGCGCTGCCCGAATCGGCGCTCGTGCGCGGTTGGGGCGGCAAGGCGCTCGCGATTGCGTTCGAGCACGATCGCTCGACGAGCGCGCTGTTGAAGAAGGTGCGGACGCAGGGTTGATGCCGCCAGTTACCGCAAAACGCGCGGCGCACTGCTGAACTTCTAACCGATCGCGTCGCTCACCTGATTACTGCGGCAACTCCGATGTCGAAATCGGCGCCTGCGGCGCGGGTCCGCCGACCACCGCCTGGTCGGCCGCATCGGCGGCGCTGACCGGCCGCACCTTCAGCCAGTCCGGATGAATCTGGCGATTCAGATGATTCGGCTCGCGTCCGCTGGCGGTGGGTGTGGGGCCGAAGGCGCCAAGCAGCGCGACGAAAGCCAGCACGTTGACAACAATCAGAATGGCGATCGGCCAGCGAAGCATTGTGGGTGTTTCCAATTCAGAAAGAAGTTGAGCCTGGGGCGTGCGGGAAAGACTCGGGTTCGGAAAATGGGCGGCGAATTGCGCGCAACTGAGGCGCACGTTCTACACGTACATCACGCGCCACCCGGTCGTGAATCGAACGCTAGCCACGGCAGGCAATCAGCCGCTTTGCCGCGCCATATCCTCGGCTGCGATCAGCGCAAGCCCTGACAGCACCAGCGAATCGTGGCGAGTATGCGGCACTTTCAGGGCGCTCGCCACTTCGTCGGCGGCGCCGCCGCTGACCACGAGACGCACCGGCACCTGCCACTCATCCTGCAGGTCCCGCCACATCCGCTCGATCAGTCCGGCCTGCGCCAGCGTGCAGCCCGCCGACAGCGAGCGCGGCGTATCCGTTGCGAAGAACGGCCCGCGACGGACCGCGCCGGTGGTATCGGCGGCGTCGAGCAGACCGCGCGCGCGCGCGGCGTCGAGCGTCGGCAGTTGCGCGGTGTGCTCACCGAGCGAGCGCATCATCAGCGTCCAGCCCGGCGCAATCAATCCGCCGATAAACGCGCCATCGGCGCGCAAGGCCTCGAGCGTCGTCGCGGTGCCGAAGGTCGCGAGCAGCAGATGCTCGCCGGGAAAGGTCGCGTGCGCGCCGATCATGCCGGCCCAGCGGTCGCTGCCGAGCGAGTCCGGTGTCGTGTAGCAATTGGTCACGCCGCATCGACGAGCACTTGCGCGGATCGTCGCGAGCGGCAGTCGCGGCCAGTGCGCGTCGACGAGCGCCGCGATGTGCGTCGCGACCTCCGCGCCCGCGACGTTGGAGAGCCACGCGCCGCATGGCGCCGGCCAGTCAGTCCAAGCGGGTTGCGCACCTGACCGCGCGCGTGGCCCGGCAAGGTCGTCATGCGCGAGCGCGCCGCTCGCCAACTGCGTCCCATCGGGCTGCACCAGCGCCCACTTGATCCGGCTATTGCCCGCGTCGATCAGCAGATATGGCGCGCGCTGCCTCATGCGACACCGTGGGCGAGGCGCAGCGACACGTCGCCGGTCGCGATGCTCTGGCGGCCCTCAGCCGTATCGAGCAGCAACTGGCCACGCTCGTCAACGCCCGCCGCCACGCCGCGCGCGAGCTCCTGGCCTTGTTCGAGCAGCACGACGTCGCGGCCCGCGTAAGCATGCACCGCGTTCCAGCGCGGCTGGAACGGCGCGAAGCCTTCGGCGCCGAAGCGCTGCAGCATCGGCTCGAGCGCGTTCAATTCGGCTGCCAGCGTATCGGTCAGATTCGCGTTCGGCAGCGCGCGTTGCAACGCGGTCGGCACGGTGCCGAGCGCCTGCGGCGGTACCTCGGCGTTCAGCGCGCCCACCTTCGCCGCGAGTTCGTCGGCGCCTTTCACGTTGGTGCCGATGCCGATCACGACCGCGCACGCGTCGTCGGTGCTCCACGCGGTTTCGATCAGGATGCCGGCGAGCTTGTCGCCTTCGAGCAGCACGTCGTTCGGCCACTTCAGCGCGATCTGTCCGGGACCCGCGACCGGTAGCGAGCGCAGCCCGTCGACGAGCGCGACGCCCACCGCGAGACTCAAGCCCCCGAGCCCTTCGAGCGGTCGCGGCAAGACGCACGCGACCGAAAACAGCAGCGCGTTGCCGGGCTCCGCGTACCACGGCCGCCCACGGCGGCCGCGCCCGGCGGTCTGCAGATACGCGACGCGCACGATCGGCCGCGGCAGCGCGTTCGCGCGGCGCGGCAGGGCTTTCACGTGGGTCATCAAGTCGGCGTTGGTCGAGCCGGTTTCTTCGACGATTTCGATCGGCCAGTCATGCGCATGCGCGCCGAACAGCTTGACCGCGCGTTCGCGATCGATGCGCCAGTCGGTCGAAGCCGACGACGAGGCTGGTGCCGCGCTTGTCGCTGCGGACGGGGAGGCGGGAGTCTTGGAGGCATTCATGTCCCATATTGTAGCCACAGCGAACCCGCCCGGGACTCGAATGCGCAGCGGCGAACGGCGACGCCGATCGATGTGCATCAGTGCGGACCGGCGGCCGAGCCTTCGTTACAATGGCCGCTAATCCGATAACCAGATTCACGCGATCCTTGAACAATGACACTCCGCCCGGCCTTGAAGTCGCGGCCGGCAGCCAAGGCAAGATCGTCCGTCTCTCGGGCCAGTGGACGGCGCTCGCGCTCGCGCGCGATCGCGACACCGGGCACGTGATTCCGCAACTGCGTTCGCTGACCGGCGCGCAGGGCATCGGCGAGTGGGACCTGTCGCGCGTCGACAGGATGGACCACGTCGGCGGCCAGGCGCTGTGGCGCGTGTGGGGCCGCAAGATGCCGCCGGGCACCGCGCTCACGGACACCCAGCGCGACATCTTCGAGCGCATCGCGCTGCTCGACACGGTGCGCGAGAGCGCCGAGCCGGTCACGCGCCTCGATCCCTTTACGCGTCTCGGCCTCGGGCTCTTCTCGTTCGTCGAGCACCTGCAGGGCGGCGTCGCGATGCTCGGGCGCTTCGTGCTCGATCTGCTCGCGATCGCGCGCAAGCCGAAACTCACGCCGTGGACCGAAATCTCCGCGAATATCTACAACGCCGGCGCTCGCGCGCTGCCGATCACCGCGCTGGTCGCGTTCCTGATCGGCATCGTGTTGAGCTATCTGTCGGCACAGCAATTGCGCATGTTTGGCGCGAACCAGTTCATCGTCAATATTCTCGGCCTCGCGGTGATTCGCGAACTCGGCCCGGTGCTGTCGGCGATTCTGGTGGCGGGCCGCTCGGGCTCGGCGATCACCGCGCAGATCGGCGTGATGCGCGTGACCGAGGAGCTCGACGCGATGCGCGTAATGGGCATCCCGCACGGCCTGCGGCTGATCCTGCCGCGCGTGATCGCACTGGCCGTCGCGATGCCGCTGCTCGTGATGTGGACCAACGTGATCTCGTTGACGGGCGGCGCGCTCGCCGCGAAGCTCGTGCTCGGCATCGACATGAGCTTCTTCGCGCGCCAGCTGCCGAACGTCGTGCCGATCGCGAACCTGTGGATCGGGCTTGGCAAGGGCGCGGTATTCGGCATGCTGATCGCGATCGCCGGCTGTCATTTCGGCTTCCGTATCAAAGCCAATTCGCAGAGTCTCGGCGAAGGCACGACGACCTCGGTGGTCACGTCGATCACCATCGTGATTCTCGCGGACGCGGTGTTCGCGATCCTCTTTCAAAACGTGGGGCTAGGATGATCGCGCCACTCACCGAAGCCGTACGCGGCCAACCCGTACCGTCGATCGCCGAGCCGGTGATCGAGGTGATCGACATCACCAAGCGCTACGGCCGCAACATCGTGCATCAGCATCTGAGCCTCGACGTGCGGCGCGGCGAGATCGTGTCGATCGTCGGCGGCTCGGGCTCGGGCAAAACCACGCTGGTGCGGCAGATTCTCGGCCTCGAGCGCCCGTCGAGGGGCACGATCAAGCTGTTCGGCGAAGACCTCGCAACGATCTCGCCCGACACCGCGCTGCTGATGCGCAGCCGCTCCGGCATGCTGTTCCAGCGCGGCGCGCTGTTCTCGTCGCTGTCGGTGTTCGACAACGTCGCGCAACCGGTGCGCGAGCTCGGCAAGGTGCCCGAAGACCTGCTGCGCGACATCGTGATGCTGAAGCTCGAAATGGTCGGGCTGCCGTGCAAGCACGCGTCGAAGATGCCATCGGCGCTGTCGGGCGGCATGATCAAGCGGGTTGGCATCGCGCGCGCGATCGCGCTCGAACCCGAACTGCTGTTCCTCGACGAACCGACCGCCGGCCTCGACCCGGAGGCGTCCGACGAATTCGTCGAGCTGATCTCGGGGCTGCATCGCGCGCTCGGTCTGACGGTCGTGATGATCACGCACGATCTCGATACGATGGTCGCACTGTCGACACGCGTGGCCGTGCTGGCCGATCGCAAAGTGCTCGTCAACGCGCCGGTCGAGGAGGCCGCGGGCGTCGACCATCCGTTCATCCACGAATATTTCCTCGGCCTGCGCGGGCGCCGCGCGCTGCAGGCGCTGCCGCCCGAGCGCCGCGCGAAGCTGCCGCAGGCGGCGCTCGAGCCGGCGTCGTCCGAGTTGCCGCTGTGAGGCCGGCCGCCATAAACCAGGCCGCTATGAACCAGGGAAACTGACAATGGAAAACAAAGCGCATGCGTTCTGGGCCGGGCTCTTCACGGTCGTGCTGACGGCGGCGATCGCGCTGGCGGCGTATCTGTTCAACGTCGACCGCACCGTGCGGGTGCCGTACGACCTGATCGCGCGCACCAGCGTGAACGGCCTCTTTGCGGACGCGGCGGTGCGCTTTCGCGGGCTCGACGTCGGCCGTGTGCAGTCGATCAAGTTCGATCCGACACATCCGGGGCAGATCCTGATCCGCATCATGGTCGACGAGCACGCGCCGATCACGCATTCGACGTTCGGCAGCCTCGGCTTGCAGGGCGTGACCGGCATCGCGTTCATCCAGCTCGACGATACCGGGCGCGATCTGACGCCGCTGCCGTCGTCGGCCCAAAAGGTCGCGCAATTGCCGATGCGCCCGGGTCTGTTCGACCAGTTGCAGCGACGCGGCGAGGTGCTGCTGCGCAAGCTCGAAAAAGTCACCGACAACGTGAACGACATGCTGTCGCCGGAAATGGTCGCGCAGTTGCACGACACGGCGGCGAGCATCGCGCAGGCCGCTTCGGGCGTCGCGACGCTGACCCGTCAGATGGGGCCCGTCGCCAGCAAGCTGCCCGGCACGATCGACCAGCTGAACCGCACGCTCGCGTCGACCAACCAGATGATCACCGGCCTGAACCGTCCGGACGGGCCCCTCGAGCGCAATCTGGACAAGGTCGGCACGGCCGCGCAGCAGGCGGGCGATGCGCTCGGGCAGATGAACATGTCGCTGCAGGACCTGTCCGCGCGGGTCGGCTACGAGACGCTGCCGCGCGTCAATTCGCTGACCGAGGACGTGCGCGCGGCGGCGCAATCGATCGACCGCGCCGCCGACACCTTCAACACCAATCCGCGCAGCGTGCTGTTTGGCGCGCCGCGCCCGGCGCCGGGTCCGGGCGAGGCCGGCTTCGCGTGGCCCGCCGCTACCGCGCCCGCAGCTCACTAAATCCGCAGGCTAGAACAGAGGAAAATGCCCATGTCACGCTCGATTCACCGACTGTTGTCCGCGCGCGCCGCGCTCGCCGCGCTCGCGGCGCTGCTTGCGTTCGGCGTGCTGGCGGCGGGCTGCGCGGGCACGTCCGCGGTGGTGTCGGATGTCCGCTACGACTTCGGACCACCGCCGCAGGCCGCCGCGGCGAGCCGGCTGCCGGCCGTCAAGGTGCTGGAGGTCAGCGCGCCGTCCGTGCTCGAATCCGACCGGATGACTTATCGGCTGAGCTACGCCGACGCGCAGCAGACGGCCGCCTACGCCAACAGCCACTGGACGATGATGCCGTCGCAACTGCTGACGCAGCGCCTGCGCAACGCGCTGAGCGAGCGCGGCACCGTGCTGACGGGCGCGGACGGCGTGAGCGCGCCGGTGCTGCGGGTCGATCTGACCGAGTTCGAGCAGGTGTTCGACAGCCAGACGGACAGCCACGGCGCGATCACCGCGCGCGCGACGCTGATGCAGGGCGGCAAGGTGATCGGCCAGCAGACCTTCGTCGCGCACGCGCCCGCGCATTCGGCGGATGCGGCCGGCGGCGCGCGGGCGCTCGCCGCGGCCAGCGACGACCTCGTCGCGCAGATCACCACGTGGCTCGGCTCGCAGGCGCTGGTCGCCGCGCAATGACGGGCGGGCAGCGCACGCAACGGAGCGCTGCATGAGCGAACGCCCCTGGCTGCGCCGCCCGTCGACGCTGGCCCGTCAGGCGCTGCTGCTTTACACGGCGCTGATCGTCTATGGGTCGTGGTATCCGTTCTCGGGCTGGCGCTCGCTCGGCATCACGCCGTTCGCCTATCTGTTCGATCCGATGCCGCAGTACCTGACGGCGTTCGACGTCGTCACCAACGTGCTCGGCTATATGCCGTTCGGCGCGCTGGTGGTGCTCGCGGTGTACCCGCGTTGGCGCGGCACGCTGGCCGTCGCGCTCGCGTTCGTGTTGGGCGGTCTGCTGTCAGGCACGATGGAAGCCGTGCAGACCTATCTGCCGACACGCGTCGCCTCCAATCTCGATCTCGCCGCCAACACGCTGGGCGCGCTCGTCGGCGCGGCGGTGATGTCGCCGTTGACCGGCGCGCTGCTCGACCGCGGCCTGCTCAGGCGTTTGCGGTTGCTGTGGTTCGAGCGCGGCCATGCGACGCTCGCGTGCCTCGTCGCCGCGTGGCCGTTTGCGACGATGTATCCGTCGCCGCGTCTGTTCGGCCTCGGCAACTGGCCGCGCGCGCTGTGGCTGAGCGTCGATCCGGCCACCCAGGACGCGCTGCTCGCGTGGACGCCGTCCGCGTGGCATGTCGGCGCATGGCCGGCGGCGGCCGCCGCGTGGCTGGACGACGACACATGGGAAGCGCTGATCACGGCGCTAAACCTGTTCGCGGCGCTCGCGCTTGCATCGCTGCCGGCGCGCCGTCATGCGCCACGCGTGCGCCTGCTGTTCGTGTTCATCGTCGCGACCTTGTGCGTGAAGGCCGGCGCGACGTTCCTGCAATCGCAATCGGGCCTCGCGTTCGACTGGGCGACGCCCGGCGCGCTAATCGGACTCGTGTGCGGCACCGTCGCGGCGCTCGTCGCGCTGCCGCTGCGGCGGCGGTTGCGTGCGACGCTCGCCGGGGTCGCGCTGGTCGTCGCACTCGTGTTCGTCAATCTGCTGCCGGTGAACCCGTATTTCGACGCCGTGCTCGCCGACTGGCGGCAGGGACGCTATCTGCATTTCAACGGGCTCGCGCGCTGGCTCGCATGGATATGGCCCTATGCGGCGCTGGTGTGGCTCGCGTTCGCGGTCGAGCGGGCGTGGCTCAAGCGGCGCGCGAGGCGGGCGTGACGTGCTTGCGCGCCGGCCGCCAGGTCCCGACGCTCGCACAGCCCGGTCGCTATAATCGTCCGCACCGCCATTGCACTTCCTTTCAGGCTCGCCTCCCGAACATCATGGATTCCTTCTACAAGCACCACGTTTTCTTCTGTCTGAATCAACGCGACCCCGGCGCCGAGCGTCCGAGCTGCGCGAACTGCAACGCACAGGCGATGCAGGAATACGCGAAACAACGCGTGAAGCAACTCGGCCTCGCCGGGCCCGGCCAGGTGCGCATCAACAAGGCCGGCTGCCTCGATCGCTGCGAACTGGGCCCGACGCTCGTCGTGTATCCCGAGGCGGTCTGGTACACCTATGTCGACGAGAGCGACATCGACGAGATCGTCGAATCGCATCTTGCGAACGGCAAGATCGTCGAGCGTCTGAAGATCGATCAATAGCGCGAACCACAAAACGATCCATCCCGATGAACGTCAACACGAAGAAGTATCTGATCGACGGCCCGGTCGGCAAGATCGAGGTCGCGCTGGACCTGCCCGACGGCGTGCGCGAAAAAGGCGCCGCGCCACGCGGCATCGCGCTCGTCGCGCATCCGCATCCGCTGTTTGGCGGCACGATGGACAACAAGGTCGCGCAGACCCTCGCGCGCACGCTCGTGCAGCTGAACTACGTCACTTACCGGTCGAATTTCCGCGGCGTCGGCCAGACCCAGGGCGAGCACGACGCGGGCGTCGGCGAGCGCGACGATCTGCGCGCGGTGCTCGAGCACATGCGCTCCGATCCGGACTACGGCGATCTGCCGCTCGTATTGGCGGGCTTTTCGTTCGGCACCGTGGTGCTGTCGCACGTCGCGGCGAAGCTGCGCGATGAAGGCCGGGAAATCGAGCGCATCGTGTTCGTCGGTACCGCGGCGAGCCGCTGGGACGTCGCACCCGTGCCCGAAAGCACACTCGTGATCCACGGCGAAGTCGACGAGACCGTTCCCGTCCAGTCCGTGTTCGACTGGGCGCGGCCGCAGGAACTGCCGGTCGTCGTGATTCCGGGCGCCGAGCACTTTCTGCATCGCAAGCTTCACATCCTGAAGCGGATCATCGTCGACGCCTGGCGCTGAAAACGCGCGACGCGCATTTTGCGGGGGACAGGTGCGCGCAAACGTGTGCAAATCGACGACACGCGCGCGAAGCTGACCAGGTAGCGCGCGTATAATGGGCGCTCTTTTTTTGGGCACAGCGCCGCCCAGCCGGCAGAATCGCGCGCCGCGGAATCATTTCGCGGGAGGGCGCGGCCGGGTGCGCAGCGCTGCGCTCGCGAACCGATTGCGTCGCCGTCAGTCCAACGGGCGCCCGCCGTTTTACGGCCAGATGCCCCGCCGACCGGCTCCCCCAACTCCGCGCGCTGTCGCGCAACGAATTTTTCTGCACGAATCGACCCTATGCGTTTCTCCTCTTCTGGCCGCACGGCATTCCCGTCACTCGCTTCTTTCGTTCCCGCTTCGCTCAATCGCGCCATCGCCGTCGGCCTCGTGCTGCCGGCCACGCTCGTCGCCAGCACCGCGTTCGCGCAGGTGCCGCCGCCGGGCGTCAACGCGCGCTCGTGGGTGCTCGTCGACGCGACCAGCAACCAGGTGCTCGCGTCCGCCAATGCCGACGAGCGCGTCGAGCCGGCGTCGTTGACCAAGCTGATGACCGCGTATCTCGTGTTCGAGGCGCTCGACACGAAGAAGATCACGATGGATCAGAGCATCGAGCCGAGCGAAGCCGTGCGGCGCGTGCGCAACGACGAATCGCGCATGTTCATCGAGGCGCTCAAGCCGGTGACCGTGCACGACCTCGTGTACGGCATGATCGTGCAGTCGGGCAACGACGCGGCAATTGCGCTCGCCGAACTGGTGGGCGGCAGCGAGGCGCAGTTCGTCGACATGATGAACAAGGAGGCGCAAAAGCTCGGCATGACGCACACGCATTTCGCCGACGTGAACGGCATGCCCGACCCGCAGCACTACACGACCGCGGGCGATCTCGCGATCCTGTCGGCCCGCCTGATTCGCGACTATCCCGAGTACTACAACATCTTCTCGGTCAAGGAATTCACGTACAACAAGATCAAGCAGCCGAACCGCAACCGTCTGCTGTGGATCGATCCGACCGTCGACGGTCTGAAGACCGGTCACACGCAAGCGGCCGGCTACTGCCTGATCGCGAGCGCGAAGCGTCCGCTGCCGGGCACGACCGACGCGTCGCGCCGTCTCGTCTCGGTGATGATGGGCGAGACCAAGGAGCACGACCGCGTGCAGGACAGCCTGAAGATGCTCAACTACGGCTACACCGCCTACGACACGACGCGTCTGTACAAGGCGAACCAGGTCGTGGCCACGCCGCGCGTCTACAAGGGTTCGCAGGACAGCGTGCAGGTTGGCGTGAAGAGCGACCAGTACATCACGCTGCCGAAGGGCGCCGCCGACAAGGCGAAGCCGCAGATCGAACTCAACGATCCGCTCGTCGCGCCGATCGCAAACGGCCAGCAGATCGGCACCGCCAAGCTCGTCGCCGACGGCAAGGTGCTCGCGCAATTCCCGGTGGTCGCGTTGCAGCCGGTGCAGCAAGCCGGTGTGGTGGGCCGCGTGTGGGATTCGCTGATGCTGATGTTCAACAAGAAAAAGTAAGGGCTACGTCGCAATGACCGTTGTCTCCGAGGTTTCGCCGGACCCGATCGTTCATCTGAACGGCGAACTGGTGCCGTTGTCCGAAGCGCGCGTGCCGGTGCTCGACCGCGGCTTCATTTTCGGCGACGGCATTTACGAAGTGGCGCCGTTGTACGCGCACGCGAGCGGACGGCGCACCGCGTTTCGTCTGAAGCAGCATCTGGCGCGTCTCGCGCGCTCCATCGGCAAGATCGGCATCGCCAATCCGCTCGACGACGCTGGCTGGCGCGAGCTGATCGGACGCGTGGCCGAGGCCAACGAAACGGACGGCGGCTTGCGTGCCGATCAGGACGCGATCGCGTACATCCAGGTCACGCGTGGCGTCGCGAAGCGCGCTCACGCATTTCCGGCCGGCGTGAAGCCGACCGTGTTCGTGATGGTCACCGCGCTGAACCTGCCCGCCGCCGCGCAGCGCGCAAGCGGTGTCCCGTGCGTGAGCGCCGAGGATCGTCGCTGGCTCAATTGCGACATCAAGTCGGTGTCGCTGCTCGGCAACGTGCTGATGGCGCAATACGCGGCCGAAAACGACGCCTTCGAGACGCTGCAGTTCCGCGATGGTTTGCTGACCGAAGGGTCGTCGTCGAACGTGTGGATCGTGAAGGATGGCGTGCTGGCCGCGCCGCCGCGCAGCAACAGGATTCTCGAAGGGATCCGCTATGGGCTCATCGAGGAGCTGACGGCCGAATGCGGTATCCGCTTCGAAGCGCGCGACATCACCGAAGCTGAAGTGCGCGCGGCCGATGAAATCATCGTCAGCTCGGCGACCAAGGAAGTGCTGCCGGTCACGCGGCTCGATGGCGCGCCGGTCGGCGCGGGCCGCCCGGGCGCGGTGTTTGCGCAGCTGTATGCGGCGTATCAGCGAGCCAAGGCGGCTGAAGCCGCCGCGGCTGAAGCCGCCGCGGCGGAAGAAGGAGTAGAGAATGAATCCCGAGAACGACTCACTGTTTGAATTCCCCTGCGATTTCCCGATCAAGATCATGGGCAAATCGCACCCCGAGTTTGCCGCGACGATCGTCGAAGTGGTGCGCGTGTTCGATAGCGAGGTCGATGCGTCGCGCGTCGAGACGCGGCCGTCGAGCAGCGGCACCTACACGGGGCTGACCGTCCACGTGCGGGCGACGAGCCGCGCGCATCTCGACGACATCTATCGCGCGCTGACCGGCCATCCGATGGTCAAGGTCGTGCTGTAACACCGCGCGGTTTTTCACCTTACGGCGCGACGCGCAACGCGTCCGCCGTCACTCCCTGCGCCGCCAGGCGCGCGCTCGCCGCGGGACCCGCCTCGCAGGCGAGATCGAACAGCAGCCTGAAGCGCGCCACCTCGTCGAACAACCAGTCGCGAAACGCCTTGACCCGCGCGGTCCCCAGCGTCTGCGGCAGGCAGACCAAATAGTATTGCCACGGGCTCGGCCCATCCACATCAAAGAGCCGCACGAGCCGGCCCGCCGCGATTTCGTGCATCGCGAGCGAGCGGCGCGTCAGCGCGACCCCCTGGCCGTCGACGGCCGCCTGCAACAGATTCGACGAATCCTGATACAGCACGCCGCGCTTCGGCTCCGGCCAGTCGGTGAGGCCGGCGGCGTCGAACCATGGGCGCCATAGCTCGTCGTCGGAGCGCAGCAGCGGGACTTTGGCGAGATCGGCCGGGGTTTGCGGCAGCTTGCCGCCGTTGAAGTTGGGCGAGCAGGCGGGGAAGAAAATCTCGTCGAGCAGCAGCTCGGCGTGCAGCCCCGGATATTTGCCGAAGCCGAAACGGATCGCGACGTCGACGTCGTCGCGCGCGAAGTCCGTCAGCGCATTGGTGGTCAGCAACTCGAGATCCCACTGCGGATTTGCCTCGATAAAGCTGCCGATGCGCGGCGTCACCCAGCGGGCCGCGAACGACGACAGCATCGATATCACGAGGCGCCGCTCGCGGTCGCCGGCACGGATCGCGCGAGTCGCGTCGGCGAGCTCCATCAACGCGGCGCGCACCTGGGTGGCGTAGCGACGGCCGGTTTCGGTGAGGCGCACGCGCTTGCCGTCGCGCGCGAACAGCGACACGCCCAGCTCGGCCTCGAGCGCGCGGATCTGGTGGCTGACCGCGCCGTGCGTGACGAACAACTCGTCGGCGGCGCGCGAAAAGCTTTCGTGGCGGGCGGCGGCTTCGAACGCCTTGATCGCGTTCAGGGCGGGGAGTTGACGGAGGTCCATCGCAATATTTCTCACATAGACGTGAAAATTGATCGTTTTGCCCAAGTCCTTGCTGCACATAGGATTCTAGTCATGAAACGATTTTTGGCGAGGGCCTCATGCGAGAAATTTCCTCTAGTATTGCATATGAAATCCGCACTGGCGACACGCTGCCGCTGAAGGTCGCGCGCAGCACGAAGTTGCGCGTGCATGGCGGCGCAGTGTGGGTCACGCGCAGCGACGACACGAAGGACTACTGGCTGCAGCCTGGGCAGACGCTGCATCTGCGGCGCGGCGAGCGGCTCTGGCTCAGCGCCGAGGGTGCCACGTTCGCGAAGGTTACGTTCTCGGTGCCGACGCGCTGCGACGAGCGCGCGCTGAACTGGCTCGCTCGCATCGGCGAGCGCTGGATGATGCGTGTGCGCGGCGGCTGGCACACCGTTTGACGGTGGCGCGGCGCAAAAGCCGTGCATGACGCCGGGGCCGGCAGCGTACCGGCCCCGGCTGTGCAGGTTCCCGGTGGCCGCGGGCGCGGTTTCCGAGATTTCGGTAAACTCCCGGAATCATGTGCGCCACCCCGGTCTCTCCGTCTCCGCTACCTGCCATCGAGCCGCTCATGCTGCGCTGGCTCGGCCGCGAACCCTACGAAGCCAGTTTCGACGCGATGCGCGCCTTCACCGACGCCCGCACCGCCGACACCGCCGACGAAATCTGGCTCGTCGAGCATCCACCCGTCTTCACGCTCGGCCAGGCCGGCGATCCGGCGCACCTGCTCACGGCAGACAGCAACATTCCGCTCGTCAAGGTCGACCGCGGCGGGCAGATCACGTATCACGGGCCCGGCCAGGTGGTCGCCTATCTGCTGCTCGACCTGCGTCGGCGCAAGCTGATGGTGCGCGAGCTGGTCACCCGGATCGAGCAGGCCGTGATCGACACCCTCGCGGCGTATAATCTCGCCGGAGAACGCAAGGCGGGCGCCCCCGGCATCTACGTGGCGCCTGGGCCCGACGCCGGGCTCCATGCCGGCGCCAAGATCGCGGCGCTTGGCCTGAAAATCCGCAACGGCTGCAGCTATCACGGCGTGAGTCTGAACGTGAACATGGACCTGCGGCCGTTTCTCGCGATCAATCCATGCGGCTACGCGGGGCTCGAAACAGTCGACATGGCGACGCTCGGCATCGCCGCCGGCTGGGACGACGTGGCCCGTACCCTCGCAGCAAGTCTCACCGCAAACCTCGACGGCAATCCCGCGGCCGTCGCCCAACCGCAGGCCGGTGCGCTCACCGCCTGACTGGATCGAACGAATGACTGACGTAACCGCGAATTCCGCAGCAGCCACCCCCGCGCCCGAAGGCGTGCCGGCCCCCGCCGCCTACGACGCCACCGCGAAGCAGAAAGCGCAAGCCAAGACCGCGCGCATCCCGATCAAGGTCGTTCCGATCGAAAAGCTGAAGAAGCCGGACTGGATCCGCGTGAAGGCGGCCACCGGCAATTCGCGCTTCTACGAGATCAAGCAGATCCTGCGCGAGCACAATCTTCACACGGTGTGTGAAGAGGCGAGCTGCCCGAACATCGGCGAATGTTTCGGCAAGGGCACCGCGACCTTCATGATCATGGGCGACAAGTGCACGCGTCGCTGCCCGTTCTGCGACGTCGGCCACGGCCGTCCCGATCCGCTCGACGCCGACGAACCGGCCAACCTCGCGCGCACCATCGCTGCGCTGAAGTTGAAGTACGTGGTGATCACCAGCGTCGACCGTGATGATCTGCGCGACGGTGGCGCGGCGCACTTCGTCGAATGTATCCGTCAGACGCGCGAGCTGTCGCCGCAAACGCGTATCGAAATCCTGACGCCGGACTTCCGTGGCCGCCTCGACCGCGCGCTCGGCATCCTGAATGCGGCGCCGCCCGACGTGATGAACCACAACCTCGAAACGGTGCCGCGTCTGTACAAGGAAGCGCGCCCGGGGTCGGATTACGCGCATTCGCTGAAGCTACTGAAGGACTTCAAGGCGCTGCATCCGCGCGTCGCGACCAAGTCCGGCCTGATGGTCGGCCTCGGCGAAACCGAAGAGGAAATCCTGCAAGTGATGCGCGATCTGCGCGAGCACGACGTCGACATGCTGACGATCGGCCAGTACCTGCAGCCGTCGGAGCACCATCTGCCGGTCCGCGCTTACGTGCATCCGGACACCTTCAAGATGTACGAGGAAGAGGCGTACAAGATGGGCTTCACGCACGCCGCGGTGGGCGCGATGGTTCGTTCGAGCTATCACGCCGACGTGCAGGCGCATGGAGCCGGCGTGCTCTGACGCGCTCGCGCCTCGCCGCTGTTGCCTCGCTTCACGCCCGCAGAAACGAAAAGCCCGCCGATGTGCGGGCTTTTTTCATAGACCGCTCTTCTATCAGCAAGGAAACGACACGTGGCAACCCCGATGGATCGCGGGACCTCCGCACAATGGCCTTATTCGCGGCTGATCGCGCACCGCTGTGGCGGTACGCTTGCGCCGGAAAACACCTTGGCCGGTTTCGACGCCTGCGTGCGCTACGGCTATCGCATGGTCGAATTCGACGCGAAGCTGTCCGCCGACAACGCGCTGTTCCTGCTGCACGACGACACGCTCGATCGCACGACCAACGGCCACGGGCCGGCGGCCACGCACACATGGCAGCAACTCGCCGCTCTGGATGCCGGCGCGTGGCGCGGCGCGCAGTTCGCCGGCACGCGGCTGCCGACGCTGGCCGACGCGGCCGAGCGTTGCGCGCGCGACGGCATCGCGGCGAACATCGAGATCAAGCCGTGTCCGGGCCGCGAAGTCATCACCGGCGCACTGGTCGCCCAGGGCGCGCTCGAGCTTTGGCAAGGGCAGACGCCGCCGCTGGTGTCGTCGTTTTCGTTCGACGCGCTCGCCGCCGCGCGCGATGCCGCACCGTCGCTGCCGCGCGGCATGCTGTTCGAGCAGGTACCGGCGGACTGGCTGCGCATCGTGCGCGAACTCGACTGCGTCTCGCTGCACGCGAGTCACCGCTATCTGAGCGAACCGCTGGTCGCGCGGATCCGCGCGGCCGGGCTGCGCGTGCTCGCCTACACGGTGAACGATCCGGCGCGCGCGCAGTTGCTCGAAGAATGGGGCGTCGACATGATCTGCACGGACCGGATCGATCTGTTGACGTGACGTTGCGCTCGCAAGCTCCGCACAAACCCCTGCGGGTTTCCCCGCAAACGCGCGCGCACCGAATTCCGGATTCCCCGACAGCGCTCGTCCGGATTTCCGGAAACCCGGACGGCGCGCGCCGAGCTGTGCCGGAAAACCCATAAAAATCAAGGCTTCCAGTCTGAAATCAAACTGGCATCGACCTTGCGAAAGAAAGCGCGTGGCCGCCACGGCCCGACAAAAAAGCAAGGAGACAAAATGTCCGATTTCCCTTCCCGGTATTTCTGAATTCGTCGTCTTTGCAGCGGTCCGCCAACGTGCGCCCGCGCGACGACGTTTCGTTCGCGTGTCGCGCCTCGCGGCGGGTCATCAGCTCATATCCCTCGCAGGAACCATCGTGAAGAAACCTATCCATAAAGTGCTGTACGTCCAGGTGATCGTGGCGATCATCGTCGGCATCGTACTCGGGCATTTCTACCCGAACCTCGCCGTTGACATGAAGCCGCTTGGCGATGGCTTCATCAAGCTGATCAAGATGGTGATCGGGCCGATCATCTTCTGCACGGTCGTGACGGGCATCGCCGGCATGGAGGACATGAAGAAGGTTGGACGCGTCGGCGGCAAGGCGCTGTTGTACTTCGAAATCGTCTCGACCTTCGCGCTGGTGCTCGGCCTCGCCGCCACGCACCTGCTGCGACCCGGCGCCGGCTTCAACGTCGATCCGGCCTCGCTCGACGGCCGCGCGGTTGCGTCGTATGCCGCGAAGGCGCACGGCCAGTCGACGGTCGACTTCTTCATGCACATCATTCCGGACACGCTGTTGTCGGCGTTCGCGCAGGGTGAGATCCTGCAGATCCTGCTGATCGCGCTGCTGTTCGGCGCCGTGCTCGCGACGGCCGGTGAGAAGGGCAAGCCGGTGACCAACTTCATCGAAGGGCTCTCGCACATCCTGTTCGGCATGGTGCGCATCATCACGAAGCTCGCGCCGATCGGCGCGTTCGGCGCGATGGCCTTTACGATCGGCAAGTACGGCATCGGCTCGCTGCTGCCGATGCTCAAGCTGGTCGGCACGTTCTATCTGACCTCGATCGTGTTCGTGGTGGTCGTGCTCGGCGCGATCGCGCGGGCGGTGGGCTTCAACATCCTGCGTTTCGTCGCATACATCAAGGAAGAGATGCTGATCGTGCTCGGCACGAGCTCGTCCGAAGCCGCGCTGCCGCAGCTGATGCTGAAACTCGAAAAACTCGGCTGCTCGCGCTCGGTGGTGGGCCTCGTGGTGCCGACCGGCTACTCATTCAACCTCGACGGCACCAACATCTACATGACGATGGCGGTGCTGTTCATCGCTCAGGCGACCAACACCGACCTCACGTGGGGCCAGCAGCTGACGCTGCTCGCGGTGACGATGCTGACCTCGAAGGGTGCGAGCGGCGTGACCGGCGCGGGCTTCATCACGCTCGCGGCGACGCTGGCCGTGGTGCCGACGATTCCGCTGTCGGGCATGGTGCTGATTCTTGGCATCGACCGGTTCATGAGCGAGTGCCGCGCGCTGACGAACATCGTCGGCAACGGTGTCGCGACGGTCGTCGTGTCGGCCTGGGAAAAGGAGCTCGATCGCAACAAGCTGAACAAGGTGCTGCGCGGCGAGGTGGCGGTCAAAGAGCCGGCCGGCGTTTGAGTCGCGCCTCGCCAACCCTGTCGTGACCAGCGCGGACGCTTAAGCATGAAACCGGCGTCCGCGCGGCCTTTCGAGGCTTCTGCCGGCGACGCCTTGCCGCCCTATGCCACAATGTCCGATGCACATCGATCGGACTTTGCCAACGTGACCCGCCGCCTGCTGATACTCTTCGCGCTCGCAGCCGGGCTCGCGGCGGCATGCTGGCTCACCTACAGCCTTGCGTGGAAAAGCGGTGTCGACACGCTGCGGCGCAACGCCGCCGTGCGCGCCGAGCGCACCGCGAGCGCGCTCAAGAGCACGCTCGAACGCTACGAATCGCTGCCGTATCTGCTCGCCGAGCATCCGATCGTGCAGGACGTGCTGATCGATCCGAATCTCGCCAACGTCAAGCGCGCGAATCTCTATCTCGACGACCTGAACCGCCACGCGCGCGCGACGGTCACCTACATCATTTCGCTCGACGGCTACTGCATCGCCGCCAGCAACTGGCGCGGGCCGGGCAGCTTCGTCGGCGCGGGCTATCTGTTCCGGCCGTATTTCGTCGATGCAATGAAAGGCGGCGTCGGCCGCTTCTTCGGCATCGGCACGATTTCGCAGGCGCCCGGCTACTACATCTCGCAGCCGGTGCGGCGCGACGGCAAGATCGTCGGTGTGGCGGTCGTCAAGCTCGATCTCGAATGGTTTCAGGGCGTGGACGCGTCCGAGCCGCTCGTCGTCACCGACGATCATGGCGTGATCTTCCTGTCGTCGGTGCCGGCATGGAAGTACCACACGATTCGGCCGCTGCCCGGCCTGATCGCCGATTCGATCTACCAGGCTCGCCAGTACGCGCAGCAGCCGATCGAGCCGCTACCGGTGACGGTCGAGCGCATACTCGAAGGCAATGCGCAGATCCTGCGCATCGGCGGCGGGCGCTCCGCGCCGCGCTTCCTCGCGTCACGTCACGCCATGGGCGAGCCGGACTGGCATCTGATCACGATGTCGCCGGTCGATCCGGTCGATGCCGACGCGCGCAAGGCGACCATCGTCACCGGCTTCGGCTATGTGTCGCTGGTGCTGCTCGCGTTCTACTGGCGCATGCGGCGCGCGCGCGTGCGCGAAATGATGCGCAGCCGCGCGCTGCTGCAGAAGGCCTATGCCGAGCTGAACCAGCGCGTCGCCGAGCGCACCGCCGATCTGTCCGAGGCGAACGAGCAGTTGCACAAGGAAGTCGCCGAGCGTACACGCGCCGAGCAGGAACTGCGCGCCGCGCAAGACGAACTGATCCAGGCGAGCAAGTTGGCCGCGCTCGGTCAGATGGCGGCCGGCATCACGCACGAGCTGAACCAGCCGCTCGCCGCGCTGCGCAGTTTTTCCGATAACACGCGCGTGCTGCTCGAACGCGGCGATCAGGCATCGGCGCGCGAGAATCTCGAAGCGATCGCGGCGCTCACCGAGCGCATGGGCAACATCACGAACCAGCTGAAGCTGTTCGTCGGCCGCGCGCGGCCGCGCAGCGCGCGCGCGTCGATCGTGCGGGCTCTGCGCAACGTCGTCGCGTTGCTGCAAAAGCGTCTGCAGGGCGTCGAACTCGAGTTCGTGCTGATCGATACCGCGGCCGACACCGACACCGACGCCGCCGCTGCGGCAGGCGGCGCGCGCACGCCGCTGAATCTCGCCGACGATCATCCGGAGCTGGTCGCGAATTGCGACGATCTGCGGCTCGAACAGGTGCTGATCAACCTGCTCGGCAACGCGCTCGACGCAACCGCCGGCATGAACCCGCCGCATATCACGGTCGAGGTGGAGGCCGGCGTCGCGAACCTGTCGATCGCGGTCGGCGACAACGGCCCCGGCATTCCCGACGACGTGTTGCCGCACCTGTTCGAACCGTTTTTCACGACGAAGGAAATGGGCCAGGGGCTCGGCCTTGGCCTCGCGATTTCATCGTCGATCGCGCGCGATTGCGGCGGCTCGCTCGTCGCGCGCAACGCGCCGCACGGTGGCGCATCATTCGTGTTGACGCTGCGTCGTGCGCGTGTGCAGACCAGCCCCTCGCACGATCCGCTGACCGCGGGCTCCTGATTTCACCCGAAGCATCACCCGGAACACGCAATGGACGACGGCCTGCAAGTGCTGTATATCGAAGACGACGAACTGGTGCGCCGCGCGAGCGTGCAGAGCCTGCAACTGGCGGGCTTCGACGTGGTCGGCCATGCGTCGGTCGAGGCCGCGGCGAAGCTGATCAGCGCGGACTTCTCCGGCGTGATCGTCAGCGATATCCGGCTGCCCGGCGCGAGCGGTCTCGACCTGCTCGCGCAGTGCCACGAGCGCGCGCCCGACGTGCCGGTGATTCTGGTCACCGGCCACGGCGAGATCTCGATGGCCGTGCAGGCGATGCGCGACGGCGCCTACGACTTCATCGAAAAGCCGTTCGCGTCCGAGCGGCTGATCGAAACCGTGCGGCGCGCGCTGGAGCGCCGCAAGCTCGTGCTCGAAAACCTCGCGCTGCGCCGTGAGCTGGCCGGGCAGAACGCGGTCGCGCCGCGCATCATCGGCCGCAGTCCGGCGATCGAGCAGGTGCGGCGGCTGATCGCCAACGTCGCGCCGACCGATGCGTCCGTCCTGATCAACGGTGATACCGGCGCGGGCAAGGAGCTGATCGCGCGCAGCCTGCATGAGTTGTCGCCGCGGCGTGACAAGCCGTTCATCGCGGTGAACTGCGGCGCGCTGCCCGAGCCGATGTTCGAATCGGAGATGTTCGGCTACGAGCCGGGCGCGTTCACCGGCGCGGCCAAACGGCGGATCGGCAAGCTCGAACATGCGTCGGGCGGCACGCTGTTTCTCGACGAGATCGAGAGCATGCCGCTCGCGCTGCAGGTCAAGCTGCTGCGCGTGCTGCAGGACGGCGTGCTGGAACGGCTCGGCTCGAATCAGCCGATTCGCGTCAATTGTCGCGTGGTCGCGGCTGCAAAAGGCGACATGGCCGAGCACGTCGCGGATGGCTCGTTCCGGCGCGATCTGTTGTACCGGCTCAACGTGGTGACGATCGCGCTGCCGCCTTTGAGCGAGCGTCGCGAGGACATCGTGCCGCTGTTCGAGCATTTCCTGCTCGATGCTGCCGTCCGTTATCAGCGGCCGGCGCCGATGCTCACCGATCGCCAACGTGCGAGTCTGATGCAGCGAGACTGGCCGGGCAACGTGCGCGAGCTGCGTAATGCCGCCGACCGCTTCGTGCTCGGCATCGCCGACGAACCGGTGCTGTCGTTCGGCGAAGACGGCGGGGCCACCCATCCGCTGAAGGAGCGTGTCGAGCAGTTCGAGCGCGCGATGATCGCCGAGGCGTTGGAGCAGGCGGGCGGCGTGGTCGCGGTCGCGGCGGACCGGCTGCAGCTCGGCAAGGCGACGCTCTACGAGAAGATCAAGCGATATGGCCTTGCGGCCAAAGGGGAAGGGGAGCGGTGAGGAGGCGGACGCCAGCGGCGGGAGGTTGCGCCGGCGCGTGGGGATCTGCTTGCGCCGGCTTAAGCCGCGCCAGCCTTCAGCGCTTTCGCGAGCAACTGGTCGAGTTCCGCGAACTGCGGCTCGCCGACATAGCGCTTCAGGATCTTGCCGTCTTTATCGACGACGAAGGTGGTCGGCGTGAGCTGCACGTTGCCGAACTGCTTGGCGGCCGAGCCGTCGTCCATCGCGACCTTGAACGGCAGCTGACGCGTTTGCGTGTAATTGGTCACGTACATCGGCGCGTCGTAGTTCATTGCCACCGCGACGAATTCGAGGCCCTGGCCCTTGAAGCGGTTATAGGTCTCGACCATCTGCGGCATTTCCTTCACGCAGGTGTCGCAACTCGTTGCCCAGAAGTTGACCAGATAAACCTTGCCTTTGAGGTCCGCGGTCGTGAGCTTCTGTCCCGATAGCAGCGTGAAGGTCGCATCGGGTACGCGCTGCTGGCCGGCAAACGCGAAGTAACCGGCGACGGCGAGCGCAATGGCCATGGCCACCGCAATCAGATAGCGAAGCGGGTTCGTGCGCCGGACGGCGGTCGGTGAATTGGAACTCATGGACGGAACCTCGTGAGTCGCGCGCGGCGCGGAACAATGGGGCGGTGTGGTGGCCCGCGGGCCGGTACTGAACAACTCTTCTATTCTAGCTCCAATGGGTTCGGCTGCGCCGAAATGGCGGGACGACTGCGCTCCGCGCGTCGGCCCGGCAGTCGATCAGCGGATAATGGCGCTTTACGCTCCGAGAAGCCCGATCTTCCGTCCCATGCTCCGAACCGTTCTTCGCGTCTGCTCTTTAGTTGCCCGCGTTTCTTGCCGTTTTCCGTTGCTCAGCCGATTGTCCGCCCGCCGTGCGGGCGTCTTCCAACCGGCGGGCCTATTTCTCCGCGCATTCACGCGATCCGGTCACGCTCGAACCGTGATCGGCGCGGCGACGGCCGCGTTGGCGCTCGGCGTCGCGCTCAGCGCCTGCTCACCGACCTTCGACTGGCGCACCGTGATGAACAACGACAAGGGCTACACGGTCGACTTCCCAGCCAAGCCGGACAACGATCAGCGCGCGGTGCAGATCGGCGGCACACCGATGCAGATGGCAATGCAGACCGCCGAAGCGGGCGATGCAGTCTTTGCGGTCGGCACCGTGATGCTGCCCGACGACAGCGACGCGACCCAGCGTGCCGCACTCGATTTCCTGCGCGCGGGACTGGCGCGCAATGTCGGCGCGACGCCCGATGCTCACCCAGCGCAAATCCCGCTGGCGGCGGGCGGCAAGATACCGGGGCTGGAAATGATGGTGAGCGGCGCGGCGGGCGCCAAACACGAGACGCGCACGGTGTATGCGCGGCTCGTCGCGCGCGGCCGGCACGTGTACCAGGCGGCGATCATCGCCGATCAACCGCTGCCGCAAGACCAGGTCGACCAGTTTTTTTCGTCGTTCCAGCTGTACTGAATGCGGTATTTTTGGCCGGTCGGGCGCACCTCTGAGTGCCGAACGCAGTGAAAGTTCCTTCGCAGGTTTGTACGCTAATTGCCGGTTTACGTTGAGATTTTTGAGTTACGCGCACAGCCTGTGGATAACTCTGTTGAGAAGTCGGCCTCAATGGCCGCAAAAGCCCATCAGGCGGGCCTTCCGGCAAAATCCACAGGCGTAGGGAATTTAAAAAAATACAATAAAATCAATGGCTTGGCGAGATGCTCGTCTGCGCGCTTTTGAGTTGTATCCAAATCTAACAGGATCGCGCATGTGTGAATAAGTCAAGTCTTGACAGTCGTTTTTTCTCCTCATAACGAGCCAAAAGCGCGGCGGTATTGGATTGCCTCGGCGACCTGCGCGGCGCTCGGCATCGCCGCGCCAGCCAGGTCCGCGACGGTGCGCGCGACCTTCAACACCCGGTAGTACGCCCGCGCCGACCAGCCAAAGCGCTCGCCGGCTTCGCGCAGCAGCGCCTCGCCCGCTGCGTCCGGGCGGCATACATCGTCGACTTCGCGTCCGTCCAGCTCGCGGTTGGTCTTGCCTTGCCGGGCCAGTTGCCGCTCGCGCGCAGCGCTCACGCGCTGTGCGATCGCCACGCTTGCTTCGCCGGTGGTGGCGGCGCGTGCCGCGAGTTCGGTGGCGGTCAGTGCTGGAATTTCGAGCTGGATGTCGATGCGGTCGAGCAGCGGTCCCGACAATTTACGCAAATAGCGCGCCGCAACTTCAGGCGTACAGCGGCAGCGCCCGCCCGGATCGCCGCGCCAGCCGCACGGGCACGGGTTCATTGCGGCGATCAGTTGGCAGGCGGCGGGGAAATCCGCTTGCCAGGCGGCGCGCGAGATCGTGATGCGGCCAGCTTCGAGCGGCTCGCGCAGCGTTTCGAGCACCACGCGATCGAATTCGGGAAGTTCGTCCAGAAAGAGCACGCCCAGATGCGCGAGCGTGATCTCGCCAGGCTGCGGCGGATTGCGTCCGCCGACCAGCGCCGCCGCGCTCGACGAATGGTGCGGCGCGCGAAACGGCCGCTGGCGCCACTGCGACGGCTTGAAGCCGATGCGGCTCGCGGACAGTAGCGCGGCGGAGGCGAGCGCTTCGTCGTCGGTCATGGGCGGCAGCAAGCTGGGCAGGCGTGCCGCGAGCATCGACTTGCCGGCGCCGGGCGGTCCGATCAGCAGCACGTGATGGCCGCCGGCCGCCGCGACTTCGAGGGCGCGCCGAGCGGCGCGCTGGCCAATCACGTCGGCCATGTCCGGCGCCGGGGTGGCGGCGTGCTCGTTGTGCTCGGGCGCGGCGACAGGACTAAGACGCGCGTCCGGCGAGCCTGCGAGATGCGCGCATAGCGACGGCAGATCGGCGGCGCCGAACACGTCGACGCCGGGCACGAGCGCCGCTTCCGCCGCGCTCGCGGCCGGCAGGTAAAGCTGTGGGGTATGGAAGGCCGGTGCGGCTAGTTGATCGAGGAGGGCGGGCAACGCAGAACGCGCTTCAGATGAAGCGTCGGCGTCGCCGGCGTTCGCCAGAGCGCCGCGCGCGGTGCCGCAGGCCATCGCGAACGCGCCGCGCATCGGCCGCAGCGCGCCGGTCAGCGACAGCTCGCCGGCAAACTCGCGATGGAGCAGCGATGCGGCGGGAATCTGCCCGCTGGCGGCGAGGATGCCGAGCGCGATCGGCAGATCGAAACGACCGGATTCTTTCGGTAGATCGGCCGGCGCGAGGTTGACGGTGATGCGGCGGACCGGAAAATCGAAACCGCAGTTCTGCAGCGCCGCGCGCACGCGTTCACGGCTCTCGCGCACTTCCAGGTCGGGCAGGCCGACGATCGAAAAGGACGGCAGTCCATTGGCGAGGTGAACCTCGACGGTCACTTCGGGCGCACGGCCAGCGGCCGGCGCGCGGCTGCGCACCACGGCAAGCGACATATTCTCTCCCGTCGGACGGCGCGCTCACATCGCGCGCAAATCCCCTAAAACGCTGATGACGTCACGGCCCGCTTGCCTGTGATGGGCGGCACTGCGCAGCGCGAAGGCTGCGAGCAGCGCTTACGGCGTCTGCGTGAGCGGCAATTTCTGCTCGAGCTCGGCGACGCGGCGCTCGAGTTCTTCGAGGCGCGCGCGCGTACGCACGAGCACCTGGGTCTGCGTATCGAATTCCTCGCGCGTGACCAGATCGAGCTTCGAGAAGCCCTGCGACAGCATTGCCTTGACGTTGCGTTCGACATCCTTGGCCGGCGAATTCTTGAACAGATCGCTGACGCGAGCCTGGAAGTCGTTAAAAACGTCGTTCGGTTGTTTCATCGTGTTCCCCTTGGTGCACAAAAAAAGTGCATGTTTCATTGCGCCCGTGCCCCGTTACGGCGAACGGGCGATCCTGGTGCGCGCGACGTATTGGTTGCCGCGGCCGCGTGAGCGTGTTTGGTGCGCGCCCTCGCGTTCAGAACGTTCGAACACTCTAGCAACGATCCCCCCGCCGCGCCACCGCCCGCCGCGCCGCTAGCCGTTCGGACAAGGCCGCTCGGGCGCGCTGCGCCACGCGCGCGAGGCGCGCTCCGACACAACATGGCATAGGAGTTGCTGTTACTGCCCCGCGCGCGCACTGCCAGGGCGCTTTTCCCGGTAGCGCAGGAGACCGCCGTCACGGATACGCCACGGGGCATAACGGATCAGCAACAACTAGCGAGGATTTCATGAAACTCATTACCGCAATCATCAAGCCGTTCAAGCTGGATGAAGCGCGCGAAGCCCTGTCGGCGATCGGCGTGTCGGGCATCACGGTGACCGAAGTCAAAGGCTTCGGACGGCAGAAGGGCCACACCGAGCTGTATCGGGGCGCCGAATACGTCGTCGACTTTCTGCCGAAGGTGAAGATCGAAGCGGCGGTATCCGACGACATCGTCGATCAGGCGATCGAGGCGCTCGAGCGCGCCGCGCGTACCGGCAAGATCGGCGACGGCAAGATCTTCGTCACGCCGATCGAGCAGGTGGTTCGGATCCGCACCGGCGAGACCGGCGCGGACGCACTGTAAAAGACCAGAACATAGCGACACGGATAGCGACAAGAGGAAAACCAAGATGCGCAAACTAATGATGTCCCTGCTGATGGCCGGCTCGCTGCTCGCGGGCGGTGTCGGCACCGCCCTCGCGGACGATGCGTCCGCTCCCGCAGCCGCCTCCGCTCCCGATACGACGGCGAGCGCGCCCGCACCGGACGCCTCCGCCGCAGCCGCTGCCCCGGCGGCCTCGGCTCCCGCCGCCGATGCGTCCGCCGCGCCGGCCGCAAGCGCACCGGCCGCCGCCGATGCATCGGCCGCCGCCGCGGCCGCGCCGGCCGCCCCAACCGCACCGTTCTCGGTCGATTCATCGAAGATCAACTCCGGCGACACCGCGTGGATGCTGACCTCCACCGCGCTGGTGCTGTTCATGACTATCCCGGGTCTCGCGCTGTTCTACGGCGGCATGGTCCGCAAGAAGAACGTGCTGGCGACGCTGATGCAAAGCTTCGCGATCACCTGTGTCGTGACGATCGTCTGGACCGTGGTCGGCTACAGCCTCGCGTTCACGCCTGGCAGCTCGTTCATCGGCGGCTTCTCGCGCGTGTTCATGACGGGCATGAACTACATCAAGGGCGACAAGGCCACGACGCTGACCGTCAGCCACCTCGCGCCGACGATCCCCGAGACGGTCTACTTCGTCTACCAGATGACCTTCGCGATCATCACGCCGGCGCTGATCACCGGTGCGTTCGCGGACCGCATGAAGTTCTCGGCGATGCTGGTGTTCATGACGCTGTGGTCGATCATCGTCTACTCGCCGATCGCGCACATGGTGTGGGAGCCGAGCGGCTGGCTGGCTAGCGCGGGCATCCTCGACTTCGCGGGCGGCACGGTGGTGCACATCAACGCCGGTATCGCGGGCCTGGTCTGCTGTCTGGTGCTCGGCAAGCGCGTCGGCTATGGCAAGGAAGCGATGGCGCCGCACAACCTGACGCTCACGCTGATCGGTGGCGCGATGCTGTGGGTCGGCTGGTTCGGCTTCAACGCGGGTTCGGCCGTGGCAGCGGATGGCCGTGCCGGCTTCGCGATGTTCGCGACGCAGGTGGCGACCGCCGCGGCGGCGCTCGCGTGGATGTTCGCCGAATGGGCGGCCAAGGGCAAGCCGTCGGTGCTCGGTATCGTGTCGGGCGCGGTCGCGGGTCTGGTGGCGATTACGCCGGCGTCGGGCTTCGTCGGCACGCTCGGCGCGCTCGTGATCGGTATCGTCGCGGGTGTGGTCTGCTTCTGGGCGGCCACGTGGCTCAAGCACAAGTTCGGGTACGACGATTCGCTCGACGCGTTCGGCGTGCACTGCATCGGCGGGATCATCGGTGCGCTGCTGACCGGCGTGTTCGCGGTCAAGGACATCGGCGGCTCGGACGGCAGCGTGATCCTGCAGGCGAAGGGCGTGCTGACGACGCTGATCTACAGCGGCGTGGTGAGCTTCGTGCTGCTGAAGATCATCGACCTGGTGATGGGCATCCGCGTGACCGAAGAGCAGGAGCGCGAAGGCCTCGACGTGAGCCTGCACGGCGAGAAAGTCGAATAACGGGGAACCTGTCCCGGTTCGGCCCGCGCTCCCGGGCCCGTCAGTAAGAAAAAATGGTTAAGCAAGCGCAGCAATTTCGCCCGCCTTCATGGCGGGCTTTTTTCTTGCTGATCGGGTTGCGAACGGTGATTTTCCGCGCCTATCATCGAGATAGGGAGAATGCATTCGAGTCTGCTTGCGAATGGAGAAACCGTCCCCAAATGGACAAAGCATTTGCTCTACAATCTTTTTTCTCCAGTCTGCGAGTGATCAATGGTTCCGCACCTAGTTACGGCGTTAAACGGCCCGCTGCTCGACCTCGAGCGGAAGATCCTCGACGCCACGCCCGCTATCGAACGCTGGTTCCGGCTCGAATGGCAGGAGCACACGCCACCGTTCTACTGTTCCGTCGATCTGCGTAACGCGGGCTTCAAGCTCGCGCCGGTCGACACCAATCTGTTTCCCGGCGCGTTCAACAATCTGCCGCAGGAAGTGCTGCCGCTCGCGGTGCAGGCCGCGATGGCCTCGATCGAAAAGATCTGCCCGGACGCGAAGAATCTGCTCGTCATTCCCGAGCGTCACACCCGCAACGCGTTCTACCTCGAAAACGTCGCCCGGCTTGCGTCGATCATGCGCCAGGCGGGTCTGAACGTACGCTTCGGCACGCTCGACGAAACCATCAACGGCCCGGTCACGATCGCGCTGTCGGACGGCCAGAAGCTGGTGCTCGAACCGCTCGAGCGCTCGCAGCGGCGCCTTGGTCTGAAGAACTTCGACCCGTGCTCGATCCTGCTGAACAACGATCTGTCCGGCGGTATTCCGCCCGTGCTCGAAAACCTGCACGAGCAGTACCTGCTGCCGCCGCTGCATGCGGGCTGGGCGGTGCGTCGCAAGTCGACGCATTTCTCGTGCTATGACGACGTCGCGAAGAAGTTCGCGAAGATGGTCGAGATCGATCCGTGGATGATCAATCCGTATTTCGCGCACGTCGAGGGCGTCGACTTCCAGCAGCGCACCGGCGAGGAAGCCCTTGCCGATGCGATCGACGGCGTGCTGAAGAAGATCGCGCGCAAGTATCGCGAGTACGGCATCTCCGAAAAACCGTATGTCGTGATCAAGTCCGATGCGGGCACCTACGGCATGGGCGTGATGACCGTGCACGACGCGTCGGAAGTCGCCGCGCTGACGAAGCGCGAACGCACGCGCATGGCCGCGACCAAAGACGGGCTCGAAGTGCACGACGTGATCGTGCAGGAAGGCGTCTACACGTTCGAGCGCATCGGCGAGGAAGTCGCCGAGCCGGTCGTCTACATGATCGACCGCTATGTGGTGGGCGGCTTCTATCGCGTGCACGGCAGCCGCGAGCGCGACCAGAACCTGAACGCGCCGGGCATGCACTTCGTGCCGCTCGGCTTCGAACACACGGCGCTGCCCGATGCGCACGCGAAGCCCGGCGCGGCGCCGCCGAACCGCTTCTATATGTATGGCGTCGTGGCGCGGCTCGGCTTGCTGGCCGCATCGGTCGAACTCGAAAAGACCGATCCTGAAGCGATCCAGGTCTAAGCCGCCTCGCGCGGCAGGATGGCGGCATGCGTGCCGCCATCGCCGTCTTCAAAGACTATATTGACGAACAATGTCACGCCCCTCAGGGCGCACCGGGACTTTCATGGACATTCTTTTCATCGCCGATCCGCTCAGCCATTTCAAGATCTACAAAGACACGACCTACGCGATGATGGCCGAAGCGGCGCGGCGCGGTCACACGGTGTACACCTGCGAGCCGAAGCATCTGGCGTGGACGGGCGGCGATGTCGAGGCGAACGTGCAGCGCATTGCGATCGTCGGCGATACCACGGATCTGCATCGTGATGTCTGGTTTGCCGCCGATGCCGCCACGCCGCGCGCGCTCGCGAGCTTCGGCGCGGTCGTGATGCGCAAGGACCCGCCGTTCGACATGGAATACGTGACGTCGACCTGGCTGCTCGAACTGGCCGAGCGTGGCGGCGCACGCATCTTCAACAAACCGCAGGCGATCCGCGATCATTCGGAGAAGCTCGCAATCGGCGAGTTCGCGCAGTTCGTCGCGCCGACGCTGGTCACTCGCGACCCGGCGCGTCTGCGCGCGTTCCACGAACAGCACGGCGACGTGATCCTGAAGCCGCTCGACGGCATGGGCGGCATGGGCGTATTCCGCGTGAAAGCGGACGGCATGAACCTCGGCTCGATCGTCGAAATGCTGAGCCACGACGGCGCGCGCTCGGTGATGGCGCAGAAATTCATCCCCGAGATCAAGGAAGGTGACAAGCGCATCCTGCTGATCGGCGGCGAAGCGGTGCCGTACTCGCTCGCGCGCATTCCTCAGGGTAATGAGGTGCGCGGCAATCTGGCGGCCGGCGGACTGGGCGTCGCGCGGCCGCTCAGCGAGCAGGATCGCAAGATCGCCGATACGCTCGCGCCGGTGCTGGCGGCGCGCGGCCTGCTGCTGGTCGGACTCGATGCGATCGGCGACTGGCTCACCGAAGTCAACGTCACGAGCCCGACGTGTTTCCGCGAGATCATGGACCAGACCGGTTTCGACGTCGCCGCGATGTTCGTCGACGCGCTGGAGCGCGCGGTCGGCTGACGCGTGGCGCTCGCGTGGCGCGCCGACGCAGTGGCCTTGATTGCCCGGCTGCACCCCCAATCTGTGTAGTAAATCCGCATCAGGCGTGGCGTCGGGATTGGCGCGAAAATGAGGCTGCTACAATGCCCGCTCGCCCGACGATGCATTCCCGCCCTCGCGACCCACGGCCGGTCCGCGGCGATGGCGAACCGGGCTCGAGTCCCGGTCCACGGTTTGGGGCCGTTCTTTTGCAGTAAGGCTGACATGGCAGGCATTCTGATCATTGCGCACGCTCCATTCGCCACCGCGTTGCGCGATTGCATTTCCCACATCTATGGCGGTTTGCCGGCGCGTATCGGCGTGATCGACGTGTCGCCGGATTGCGATCCTGCGCAGGTCGTCGCGTTCGCGAATTCGGAAGTCGTGCGGCTGAAGGAAGAGAACGGCGCGCTCGTGCTGACCGACATGTTCGGTGCGACGCCGGCCAACATCGCGGGCCGGCTCGCCACCGTGCCGGACGTGCGTGTGCTGTGCGGCGTCAATCTGCCGATGCTGGTGCGCGCGGTCTGCTATCGCGCGACGCCGCTCGACACGCTCGTCGACAAGGCGCTCGCCGGCGCGACCAAGGGCGTGCACGCGATCGGACCGGCGATGCCGACACCGGTCACGCCGCCAGCGTGCGCTGCCGAGTGCCTGCCGGCGCTGCCGCCTGACGCGGCGGCCGCCGACTGTGTTCCCGCTTTGCCGGCCGATGCCGATCTGACGCAAAAGACGGACGCGACCGGCCTGTAAGCCGGGCTGGTTCGCAGGCAAGCTTCGACGGATTCAAGCGGTTTCACAACGGTGCCGATCGCATTGAAGCCGCTTTGCAGTAACACTTTTCACCATTTCATTCACCCGCGCTTCGGACCATCACATGCTGCAACAGGAAACGACAATTGTGAACAAGCTGGGGCTGCACGCGCGCGCGTCGGCCAAGTTGACGCAACTCGCGGGCAACTACCAGGCGGAAATCTGGATGAGCCGCAATGGCCGTCGTATCAACGCGAAGAGCATCATGGGCGTGATGATGCTGGCCGCGGGCATCGGCAGTACCGTGCTGATCGAAACGGAAGGCACCGACGAACAGGACGCGATGGACGCGCTCTTGAAACTGATCGCCGATAAATTTGGCGAAGGTCAATAAAGCCGCGCGCTTTGCGTTCGACAAACCCGAAAATGCCGCGGCTCAGTCCGCGGTTTTTTTTCGCCGCCGGCATCTGAATATCAGAAGAGGCGCGCCGTTAATCGAGATTAAAGGGATCTAGAAGCGGCGCGAAAGCCATCGGGAAGAATGCGTAAGACGACATGCGTTTTCAATGTTTAAACCATATGTTTTGCGCGACGTGTATAAAGCGAAGCTTCGTCGGTACGAGGGCACCTCATTGCGATAATCCGTGCTGCGCTGCACACACCGCCGACACACTTCAAAAAGGCGCGGAATTTATAATGCCCAGTACAGTCTGAGAGCATTGCAGCGGTTTGCCGCGGCATTACACAACTAGAGGAGGTGCGCGTGTCATTCACGCTGCATGGAATTCCCGTGTCACGCGGTATCGCCATCGGGCGGGCCTATCTGATCGCCCCGGCAGCACTCGACGTAGACCACTATCTGATCGAACCGCCCCAGATCGAAGGGGAGGTCGGGCGTTTTCGCGCGGCTCAGCAACGCGTGCATGAAGAACTCAACGTATTGCGCGCCGATCTTGCCGCGGATGCCCCGAGCGAAATGGGCGCGTTCATCGACGTTCACACGATGATCCTGAACGACGTCATGCTCGTTCAGGAAACCATCGACCTGATCCGCACGCGCCGCTACAACGTGGAATGGGCGCTGACCGAACAGCTCGAAAGACTGTCGCGCCATTTCGACACTATCGAAGACGAATACCTGCGCGAGCGCAAGGCCGATATCGAGCAGGTCGTCGAGCGCGTGCTGAAAGCGCTCGCGGGCGCGCCGGGCATCGTCGGCAACGTGCATGGCGCTTGCGACGAGATGATCGTGGTCGCGCACGACATCGCGCCGGCCGACATGATGCAGTTCAAGACGCAGACGTTCCAGGGCTTCGTCACCGATCTGGGCGGACGCACGTCGCATACCGCGATCGTCGCGCGCAGCCTCGGCATTCCGGCCGCGGTCGGCGTGCAGCATGCGAGCGCGCTGATCCGCCAGGACGATCTGATCATCGTCGATGGCGACCACGGCATCGTGATCGTCGATCCCGCGCCGATCGTGCTCGAGGAATACTCGTACCGGCAAAGCGAGAAGGAGCTCGAGCAGCGCAAGCTGCAACGGCTCAAGTTCTCGCCGACGCAAACGCTGTGCGGCGCGCGCATTGAACTGTGCGCGAACATCGAGTTGCCGGACGACGCGCGCGCGGCGGTCGAAGCGGGCGCGACCGGCGTGGGTCTGTTCCGCACCGAGTTTCTGTTCATGAATCACAAGCACCGGATGCCCGAAGAGGAGGCGCAGTTCAGCGCGTATCGTCGCGCGGTCGAACTGATGAACGGCTTGCCGGTCACGATCCGCACGATCGACGTCGGCGCCGACAAGCCGCTCGATTCGATGGGCGGCGACGGCTACGAGACCGCCGCGAATCCGGCGCTCGGTTTGCGCGCGATTCGCTGGAGCCTGTCCGAGCCGCAGATGTTCCTCACGCAGTTGCGCGCGATCCTGCGCGCGTCGGCGTTCGGCAGGGTGAAGATCCTGATCCCGATGCTCGCGCACGCGCAGGAAATCGACCAGACGCTCGATCTGATCCGCGAAGCGAAGCGTCAACTCGACGACGCGGGTATCGCTTACGATCCGAACGTGCAGGTGGGCGCGATGATCGAGATCCCGGCCGCCGCGATCGCGTTGCCGCTGTTTCTGAAGCGGCTCGATTTCCTGTCGATCGGCACCAACGATCTGATTCAGTACACGCTCGCGATCGATCGCGCGGACAACGCGGTCGCGCATCTGTACGACCCGCTGCATCCGGCCGTGCTGCATCTGATCGCGTTCACGCTGCGCGAGGCGAAACGCGCGGGCGTGCCCGTGTCGGTGTGCGGTGAGATGGCGGGCGATCCGGCGTTGACGCGTCTGCTGCTCGGCATGGGTCTGACCGAGTTTTCGATGCATCCGAGCCAACTCCTCGAGGTCAAGCAGGAGGTGCTGCGCTCGCACCTGAAGACGCTCGAAAAGCCCGTTGCCGACGTGCTGGCTTCGTTCGAGCCGGAGGAGGTGCAAGCGGCGCTCAAGCGGGTCGCGCTGGTTTGAATCTGACGCGCATCGTCGTGCCTCGTTGAACGAAAAAACGCCGCACATGTGCGGCGTTCTGCTATTTCGGCGTCACGCGAATGGGTAGTGCAGAACCGCCTCAAGACCCGTGCGCGTGGCCGCACACGGGACAATCCGGCTGACGTCCGATGCGCATCGTGTTCCATTCCATCCGCAGCGAATCGAGCATCGTCAGGCGGCCCACGAGCGGCGTGCCGATTGCGCCGATCACCTTCAGCGCTTCGGCAGCCTGCATCGAACCGATGATGCCGACCGTCGGCGCGAACACGCCCAACGTCGAGCATGCGACTTCTTCGAACGGCTGGTCTTCGGGAAACACGCACGCGTAGCACGGCGACGCTTCATCGCGGAAATCGAAAGTGCTGATCTGGCCGTCGAAGCGCAGCGCCGCGCCCGACACGAGCGGCACGCGATGCTTGACGCACGCGCGGTTGATCGCGTGACGCGTCGCGAAGTTGTCGGTGCAATCGAGCACGACACTCGCGTGCGGCACCTCGCGGTCGAGCCACGCATCGTCGACGCGCTCGGCCACCGCGTTGACGACGACCTCGGGATTGATCCGCGCGAGCATGTCGCGCCCGGACTCGACCTTCCTACGTCCAACCGACGCGCTCACGTGCAGGATCTGTCGTTGTAGATTAGTCAGGTCGACGGTATCGGCATCGACGAGCGTCAGACGGCCGACGCCCGCCGCCGCGAGATACAGCGCGGCTGGCGAACCGAGCCCGCCCGCGCCGACGATGATCGCGTGGGCGTCGATAAAACGCTGCTGCGCCTCGATGCCGATTTCATCGACGAGGATGTGGCGGGAGTAGCGAAGGAGTTGATCGTCATTCATGGCGGGGCGCGTGGGGTGTGTCGCTATGTCGCGCAAGGAGAGGCAGGCCGAGGGGCCTTGGCGCGCATTCGTGGCTGTTATTTTAATCGCGCGGGGAGGGTGGCGGTTGCGGCTTGCCGTGATGCGCCACCGGTTAGGCGGCGGCTGTTGCTGAAACTGTTGCGGCGTGTCTTCGCAGACTATCGTGCTGCGAAGACACGCGCGGGGTTCGCTGCCTGTCGGCCAGCTTACTTGCCAGCGGGAGCCGGTGCCGAAGCCGGCGCCGATCCCGATGCGCCCGGCACCGGTTGCGTCGGCTTCACCGCGACCGGCGCGGAGGCCGACGTGCCCGGCTTGTTCTGCGCGAGACGGCGTTCCATCAACGACTTCGATTCCTGAACCGGCTTGCCTTCGAGTTTGTCGACCGCCTGTTGCAGCATGAAGTCGTCAGCTGAACCGAACTCGACCGGCTTGCGTTCGCGCTCCTTCTGGCGCTGTTCCGGCGTCTTCTTGTCGTTCTGCTCTTCGAGCTGACGCAACTGGTCCATGCGCTCCTGCTCGCGCTGCTCCGCTTCCTTCTTCTCGTTCGGGTCCTGCGTGTTCGCGAGGTGATTCGAGTAGTCGACTTCGCGGGTCACGAGCGCGTCGTCCGGATCGCCCTCCGCGTATTGGTCGACAGGAATGTCGGGGCGGATGCCCTTGTTCTGGATCGAACGGCCGCTCGGCGTGTAGTAATACGCGGTGGTGAGGCGCAGTGCGGTGTCGGCCGTCAGGGGGCGCACGGTTTGCACCGAACCCTTGCCGAACGTGGTCTTGCCGAGAATCAGCGCGCGGTGCTGATCCTGCAGCGCGCCCGCGACGATTTCCGACGCCGACGCCGAATACGCGTTGGTCAGCACGATCATGGGCACGGTCTTGAAGATGGCCGGGACGTCCTTGAGCGGATCGCTGTCGAACGATTGCAGACGGTAGTTATCGTAGGTGTCGCGATAGATCTGCTTCGAATCCGGAATCTGGCCGTTGGTCGACACCACCACCGAATTCGGCGGCAGGAACGCGCCCGCGACGCCGACCGCGCTTTGCAGCAGACCGCCGCCGTTGTTGCGCAGGTCGAGGATGAGGCCCTTCAGGTTCGGCTCCTGGCGCGCGAGATCCTGCAGCTTGGCCGCGAGGTCGGGCGTGGTGCGTTCCTGGAAGCTCGTGATGCGCACGTACGCGAAGCCCGGCGCGACGATCTTGCCCTTCACCGACTGCACCTTGATGATCGCGCGCGTGACGGTGAGCGGGAACGTGCGGTCGTCGGTCTTGCGGAAGATGGTCAGCGTGACCTTGGTGCCCGGATCGCCGCGCATCTGCTTGACCGCCTTGTCGAGCGTCATGCCGCGCACGGGCTTGTCGTTGATGCGCGTGATCAGGTCGCCCGGACGGATGCCGGCGCGGAACGCGGGCGTGTCTTCGATTGGCGAAATTACCTTGATCAGGCCGTCTTCCGACGAAATTTCGATGCCGAGCCCCGCGAAGCGGCCCTTGGTCTGCTCCTGCAGCTCTTCATAGTCGGTCTTGTCGAGGTACGACGAGTGCGGGTCGAGGCTGGACACCATGCCCTTGATCGCGGCGGTGAGCAGCTTCTTGTCGTCGACCGGTTCGACGTATTCGTGCTTGATCTGCCCGAACACTTCGGCGAAAAGCCTGAGCTGGTCTAGCGGCAGCGGGGCGACCGCGGCGCTAGCGGGTTGCTGGGCCGAGGCGGAGTATTGCAGGGTGGCAAAGACACCGGTAGCAAGGCCCGCGGCAATCAGGCCGAAATTTTTCAGGTTCTTTCGCATAGAGTCTGTTGCGGTCGGAAGCGCGTGGCAGCGTCGATAAAGATTGGACGGACAAGTATAACTGCACACCCGCCTGCTCAGGGCGCGGTGCAGGCAATCGTGCTTCGACAGTACGGGAAGGTCCTGGTTCTTGCGACCCGAGCCGCGGATGGCGAGCCGTACGACATGGCACTCGGCGGGTCGGAACTGAGAGTTGCCGCGCAAGGCCAGCGGATGCGCTCGCCGCTACGGTGAACCCTGCAGCGGGCCTCTGAATCTGACCGCCGGGCGCAATACAGAATTTCTTGTCGGCCCGGTTGTCTGCGTGCGGCCCCGCGCGTTTTCGTGGCGTGGGCCGCGCCCGGAAATGCCGGATCAGCCCGCCTTGCCCTGGCTCGCGACCGCGGCTTGCGCCTTGGCGATCGCGTCCTGGTCGCCGAGATAGAAGTGCTTGATCGGCTTCAGGTTGTCGTCGAGTTCATAAACGAGCGGCACGCCGTTCGGGATGTTGAGGCCGACGATGTCGCTGTCCGAGATGTTGTCGAGATACTTGACCAGCGCGCGGATCGAGTTGCCGTGCGCGGCGATCAGGATGCTGCGCCCCGACTTGATGGCCGGCGCAATCGACTCGTTCCACAGCGGCAACACGCGCGCGACCGTGTCTTTCAGGCACTCGGTCAGCGGCAGTTGCTCGCGCGGCACCCTGGCGTAGCGCGGATCGGTGTACGGCGCGCGCTCGTCGGTGGGCTCGAGCGCGGGCGGCGGCGTGTCGTAGCTGCGGCGCCAGACCAGCACCTGCTCGTCGCCGAACTTCGCGGCGGTTTCGGCCTTGTTCAGACCCGACAGCGCGCCGTAGTGGCGTTCGTTCAGACGCCACGAATGCACGACGGGCAGGTACATCAGATCCATCTGGTCCTGCACATGCCACAGCGTGCGGATCGCGCGCTTGAGCACCGACGTGTAGGCGATGTCGAACGTATAGCCCGATTCCTTGAGCAGCCCGCCCGCCTGCTGCGCCTCGAGGTTGCCCTGCTCGGTGAGGTCGACGTCGACCCAGCCGGTGAAGCGGTTTTCCTTGTTCCAAGTCGATTCGCCGTGGCGGATGAGAACGAGTTTGTACATGAGAGTTGCCGGTCGGTAGTGAGGAAGCGGTCTCGCGCTGTGCGGCGCCTCGGGCGGCGCATCGCCATCGCGTCGAACGGTTATTTTATAATGCTCGCGTTGACCTTTTCGATTTCTCTCTTTCCGGCGGATCTTCCGTGAAGTTTTTCACCGAATACACAAACCTTGTCCTGATCGCAATCGTCCTTATCTCTGGTGGGTTGCTGCTGTGGCCGACCATCAGTCGGCGTGGACGTGGCGGCCTGTCGGCCGCTGAAGCCACCCAACTGATCAACCGGCGCAACGCGGCGGTCATCGATCTGCGGCCGTCCGCCGATTACGCCAAGGGGCACCTGCCCTCGGCACGGCATTTCGAATTCGCAGAGTTGCAGGCGAAAGTCACGCAACTCGCGAAGAACAAGAGCAACCCGGTGCTGCTGGTGTGCCAGACCGGCCAGCAGTCGAACAAGGCCGCGCGTATCGTGCAGGAAGCGGGATACGCGGAAGTCCATGTTCTCGAGGGCGGCGTCGACGCCTGGCAGAAAGCCGGTATGCCGGTTGTGAAACAAGGAGCAGCCAAGTGAACAGAGTGATCATGTACAGCACCCAGGTGTGCCCATATTGCCAGATGGCCGAACGTCTTTTAAAGTCGCGCGGCGTCGAGCACGTTGAGAAAGTACTGATCGACAAGGACCCGGGCCGTCGTGAGGAGATGATGACCCGGACCGGTCGTCGCACGGTGCCGCAGGTGTTCATCGGCGAGACGCATGTGGGCGGCTATGATGACCTTTCCGCGCTCGATCGCGCGGGCGGTCTGACGCCGCTGCTCGAAGCAGCCTGAGTTCGCGCGTTTCGCGCCGCGCGAGCGGGCGGACCACTCGATAAGCCGCCGCACGCGCTCCTCGTGGAGCCGGCGAGCCGGCGCAATAATCTGGCGGCCCATGCGTGCATCGGCCGCCGCCACGCACACCTATCAGGAATCACCATCATGTCCGACGAGAATAACCAGCCGTTCTTCAACATCCAGCGCATCTATCTGAAGGACATGTCGCTCGAGCAGCCGAATTCGCCGGGTATCTTCCTCGAGCAGGAAATGCCGTCGGTCGAAGTCGAAGTCGACGTGAAGGCCGAGCGCCTCGCCGAATCCGTGTTTGAAATTCTCGTGACGGGCACGGTCACGGCCAAGGTGTCGGACAAGGTCGCGTTCCTGATCGAAGCGAAACAGGCCGGCATTTTTGACATTCGCAACATTCCTGCCGAGCAGATCGATCCGCTCGTCGGCATTGCCTGCCCGACCATCCTGTTCCCGTACCTGCGCTCGAACATCGCCGATGCGATCACCCGCGCCGGCTTCCCGCCGATCCACCTCGCCGAGATCAACTTCCAGGCGCTGTACGAGCAGCGTCTCGCTCAGATGAGCGCGGCCCAGCAGGACGGCGCGGCGCAAAAAGGCGTCACGCATTAAGGCGCCGCGCGCAGTGCCGGCTATGAAAGTCGCCGTTCTCGGCGCTGGCGCCTGGGGCACCGCCCTCGCCGGCCATCTGGCCTTAAGGCACGACACGGTATTGTGGGCGCGCGAGTCCGCGCTCATCGCCGAGCTTTCCACTTCGCATGAAAACGCCCGCTATCTGGCGGGCGTCGCGTTGCCGCCCGCGCTTCGCTTTGAAGCGGATCTCGGAGTGGCGCTCGATCACGCGCTCGACGACGATGCGCTGTGCGTGGTCGCGACGCCCGTGGCTGGCCTGCGCGGCCTGTTGCGCGCGATGCGCGATGCGGGCAAGGTGCCCGCGCATATCGTGTGGCTGTGCAAGGGGTTCGAAGCGGATTCGCAGTTGTTGCCGCATCAGGCGGTCGCGGCGGAATTGCCCGAGCATGCGAGCAACGGCGTGTTGTCCGGACCGAGCTTCGCGCGCGAAGTCGGGCAGGGGCTGCCGGTTGCGTTGACGATCGCGAGCCCGTCGGCGGCGTGCCGCGAACGCACGGTCGCGGCGTTCCATCACGGCGCGATGCGCATCTATACCGGCGACGACGTCGTCGGCGTCGAAGTGGGCGGCGCGGTGAAAAACGTGCTCGCCATCGCCACGGGCATCGCCGATGGCCTCGGCCTCGGCCTCAATGCACGCGCGGCGCTGATCACCCGCGGCCTCGCCGAAATGTCGCGCCTTGGCGTGACGCTCGGTGGGCGCGCGGAAACCTTTACCGGGTTGACCGGCCTCGGTGATCTGATTCTGACTGCTACCGGCGATCTGTCGCGCAACCGCACCGTGGGCCTGCAACTCGCCACGGGCCGCACGCTCGACGACATCCTCGGCGGTCTCGGTCACGTGGCCGAAGGCGTGCGCTGCGCGCAGGCGGTACTCTCGATCGCACGTGCTCATGCAATCGAAATGCCGATCACGCAGGCGGTCTGCGCGGTGCTGTTCGACGGCGTGGCGCCGCGCGATGCGGTTAGCGCGCTGCTGCGGCGCGATTCGAAGGCGGAATAAAGCCTTTTTTATCAGCCGTTTAGCGGAAATTCGCGTTGAACGGCTGCCTCGCCTGGTTATCCACTTCGGGTTGTCCACTTCGTGAGCGAGACTCGGGTCAGCGAGGTTCCCATGCCCACCTTCAATCTCAGTCTTGGCACGTGCACGCTCGAAGCGCGCGTGGTCGATATCACGACGCTCGCCGTCGATGCGATCGTCAATGCCGCGAATACTTCGCTGCTCGGTGGCGGCGGTGTGGATGGCGCGATTCATCGCGCGGCCGGCAAGGAGTTGCTGCGCGAATGCGAAACGCTCGGCGGCTGCGCGACCGGCGACGCCAAAATCACCGCCGGCTATCGTCTGCCCGCGAAGCATGTTATTCACGCGGTCGGTCCAGTGTGGCGTGGCGGCGCGCATGGCGAAGCCGACCTGCTCGCATCGTGCTATCAGCGCTCACTCGAAGTCGCGCGCGAAACTCAGTGCACGAGCATCGCGTTTCCAGCGATCAGCTGCGGTATCTACCGTTTCCCCGCCGACGATGCGGTCAGCATCGCGGTCGCGACCGTACTCGACACGTTGCCGCGCACACCACACATGAAGCACGTGACGTTCGCGTGCTTCGACGACGCGATGTTCGCACGCTACGAGGCCGAGCTCGAACGCCGTCAGGCGCCGCCTTCGAAGCCGGCCTGACGCCACGCTTCGAACACCACGATCGCCACCGTATTCGACAGATTCAGACTGCGATTGCCGGGACGCATCGGCAGACGCACGCGCTGTTCGTTCGCAAAGCGCTCGAGCACCGTGCCGGGCAGGCCGCGCGTTTCGGCGCCGAACACGAACCAGTCGCCCGGTTGAAACGCGTGGTCGTGAAAGCGCCCCGAGCCGCGCGTCGTAAATGCGAACATGCGCGACGCGTCGGGCGTTTCTTTCGCGATGAACGCGTCCCAATCGGCATGCACGTTCATTTCCGCGTACTCGTGATAGTCGAGGCCGGCGCGCCGCATCTTGGTGTCGTCGAGAGGGAAGCCGAGCGGCTCGATCAGGTGCAGCCGGGCGCCGGTGTTCGCGCACAGGCGAATCACGTTGCCGGTGTTGGGCGGAATTTCGGGTTCTACGAGAACGACGTTGAACATAAGAAGACCACGTAAAAGCTAGTTTTTCGGAGTGCGCAGCGCGACGAAGTTCGTAACCCGCCGCGCGCCGGCGGCCTTCAGCGTATGGGCGAGCGCTTCGAGCGTCGCGCCGCTCGTCATGACATCGTCGACGATGCCGACGTGCAGGCCGCGCACTGGGCGCGCGACGCGAAACGCGCGGCCGACGTTCTGCCGGCGCGCATCGAGATCGAGGCGCGATTGCGGCGCGGTGTCGAGCGTTCGTTCGAGCAGCGTGGGGTCGCCGCGCACGCCGAGCGCCCGGGCGAGCGGCCGCGCGATCTGCCAGGCCTGGTTGTAGCCGCGCTCGACCAGACGGCGACCGGCGAGCGGCACTGGCGCGATCACGTCGGGCCGCTCGGCCGCGTCGTGCCAATTGGCTTCAGCGAGCCGCGCGAGGCGTTGCGCGAAGTCTCGCGCGAGCATCAGCCGGGCGCGGAACTTCAGGCCGACCGCGAGCGTATCGAGCGGCGCGCGATAGTCGGCGAGCGCGAAGCTCGCGTCGAACGGCGGCGGCTCGGCCACGCAATCCGCGCAGCGATACCGTGCCTGAGCGACCCAGCGTGACGCCGGCAACGGCACCGCGCAAACGGTGCAGCGCAGCCGGCTCTCGTTCCAGTAGGCCGCGTCGCAACCGTCGCACAACGTCTTATGCGACAAATTGCCGCACAACGCGCACAGGTTCGGCAGCGCGGCGTTCAAGGCCCGCGGCCATGCCGAATGCAGACCGCGCGCAAAACGCGCCACCTGATTTCGACACGACGAAGAAAATGACTGGAATCGCACGAGTGAGCGCCGGTGAAAGCCGTTCTCGCTGAATGGAGGGGAACGACCGAGTATACTTCGAGCTCACGCCAGCACGACACACATGTCCCCAACATCCGCTCAATCTGGCCGTCCGGCCTACGATTCACGGCGCCTCAGGCGTATTTTCGACCGTCGCGCTGCCACCTTCGACGAGGTTGCGTTCCTGCCGCGAGAGATTGCGCAGCGCATGCGCGAGCGTCTCGATTACATCAAGGTGGCGCCCTCGAGCGTGCTCGACGCCGGTTGCGGCGCGGGCGAAGACCTCCCCGCATTGCGCGAACGCTTTCCCGAGGCGCCGGTGTTCGGCGCTGATCTGTCGCACGGCATGCTCCGCCGCGCGCTGCGTCACGATGCCGGCGACACCAGTTGGCGGCGCTTTCTTCCCGCCTCGCTCGGCAAGGCGCTCGGCGCGCGTGGCCCGCGCTTCGCGCAAACCGATTTCTCCGCGCTGCCGTTCACGTCCGGCGCATTCGAATTCATCTGGTCCAACCTCGCGCTGCACTGGCACTCGCGGCCCGATCTGGTCTTTCCCGAATGGCAGCGCGTGCTGAAGGTCAACGGCCTGCTAATGTTCAGCACGCTCGGCCCCGATACGCTGAAGGAGTTGCGCGGTGCCTACGCCGAGATCGAGGCCGCGCACGGCGTCGGGTCTCGCAAGCATGTGATCGACTTCGTCGACATGCACGACCTCGGCGACATGCTCGTCGAGGCCGGCTTCGAGATTCCGGTGATGGACCAGGAGACACTGACGATCACCTATAAGTCGCCCGAGTCGCTGCTCGCGGACGTGCGTCGCTGGGGCGCGTACCCGTTCGAGCGCGATGCGCATGACGGCGTGCTCACGCGTCGGTTGCACAAAGCCCTGCTCGCCGCGCTCGAAGCGCGCCGGCGCGCCGACGGCACGATCGCGCTGACCTTCGAGGTGATCTACGGCCACGCATGGAAAGCCGTGCCGCGCACCACCGCGGAAGGACATGGCATCGTGCGGCTCGAGGACATCGGACGAGGTCCGGGCAAGCGTGGATAGCAGATTGCGGTGCTGTCATCAACTGCTTGCCGACGGTGCGGTTGACGTGTTGCAAAAGCGGTAAAGAGGACATCCGTTATGCCTGGGATTTGCCCTTCAAAAGAGCCGCAAAATGCTGGGCAAAATGGCGCGAAGGCTTGTCGCGCCTGGCTTGTGGGCCGATTGGGGCTTGCTTGTCGATGCTATGGATCACGCCTATAATGCGTCAGTTTGTCACCCGAGGTTCCCACATTTGGGGTGGCAAGCCCGAGGCGCGGGGCTGCAAAATGAAGTGATGCGGTAGGGGTTGGCGCGCTCGCGAGTGATGCTGGAAACAGTGACTCGAACGGCGGCCGCGAGATGCATCCGGAAGTAAAAGAAGGCAGGCCGGACTCGACGATTCGCAGGAGGCAGCGATGGGCGCATCAGATCATCTGCTGGCGGATTCAGAACCGGTCCTCAGGGACTGGACCATGAAGCGCAACTGTTCGATATCGCCGCGGCAGTTCGTCTGTCTGTACGTGTCGCTTGCGTTGTTTTCGTTGGCAATTGCATTCATGCTGGTTCTGGTCGGCGCCTGGCTGGTGTTGCCGTTCACCGGAATCGAATTGCTGGCCGTAGGTATCGCGTTTGCAATATATGCGCGTCATGCTGTCGATTACGAGCGCATCCGGTTGTTTCCGAACCGGCTCGTGATCGAGCAGGTCAGCGCCGAGCAGATTACGCAATTCGAATTCAATCCGCGCTGGGTGCGGATAGAGCCGGGCGCAACGCCGCGCGATCAGATCAAGCTGGTCTCGCGCGGGCAGACGATCATGATCGGGCAACACCTCGCGCAGAATCGGCGCGCGCAGTTCGCAGGCGAACTACGTATGTGGCTGGCACGTTGTTAGATGGTGCCGGACGCGCGGCGTTCAAGGGGGCGCGACACGCTGCCAGCGGGGTCGAGGGGTTTGAATGGAAAATTTGGGTAAGGAAGCTATGAAAACAATCAAGCGAGCGCTCATGAGCGTGCTGGCGACGAGCGGACTGCTTTTCGCCGGTGCCGCCCTGGCAGTGGGCGATGCTCCGGGCGGCCCTGCCGTCAACGCGATCAATCTCCAGCCGCCTGCAACGAGAATCGCTGAGGAGCTGTTCAGCCTCCACATGTTCATGCTGGGACTGTGCACCGTGATCTTCATCGGTGTGTTCGGCGTGATGTTCTATTCGATCTTCGCGCACCGCAAATCGAAAGGCCACAACGCAGCCAATTTCCACGAAAGCACCACCGTCGAAATCATCTGGACAATCGTGCCGTTCGTCATCGTGGTGCTGATGGCGCTGCCCGCCACCAAGGCCGTCGTCGCGATGAAGGACACCTCGAACGCCGACCTCACGATCAAGGTCACCGGCTACCAGTGGAAGTGGGGCTACGACTACGTGAAGGGTCCGGGCGAGGGCATCGGCTTCCTGTCCACGCTCGCCACGCCGCGCGCGCAAACCGAGGGCCGTGAGCCGATCTCCACGCTGTATCTGCAGGAAGTCGACAACCCGCTCGTGGTGCCGGTCGACAAGAAAATCCGCATCATCACCACCGCGAACGACGTGGTCCACTCCTGGTACGTGCCGGCCTTCGGCGTCAAGCAGGACGCGATTCCCGGCTTCGTGCGCGACACGTGGTTCAAGGCCAACCGCACCGGTACGTTCCGCGGCTTCTGTACCGAACTGTGCGGCAAGGAACACGCGTTCATGCCGGTCGTCGTCGAGGTGCTGTCTGCCGACGACTACGCGAAGTGGGTCGACGAGGAGAAGAAGAAAATGGCCGCCGGCCAGGACGATCCGAACAAGACCTACACGATGGCCGAGCTGATGGAACGCGGCGGCAAGGTCTACGCGGCGAACTGCGCGGTCTGCCACCAGCCGACCGGCAAGGGCGCGGGCGCATTCCCGGCGCTCGACGGCAGCAAGATCGCCAACGGTCCGATCGGGCAGCACGTGAGCCTCGTGTTGAAGGGCAAGAACGCGATGCCTTCGTGGGCGCCGACGCTGGACGACGTCGAAATCGCCGCGGTGATCACGTACGAACGTAACTCGTGGGGCAACCACACGGGCGACATCCTGCAGCCGAAGCAGGTCGCCGACGCGCGCAACGGCAAGCTGCCGGAAGGCGGCGATCATCTGGCCAACGCCGGTGCTGCCGCGAGCGGCGCCGTTGCGGCATCGGGCGCGCAAGCAGCGTCGGGCGCAGAAGCGGCGTCCGCACCGGCCGCATCGGGCAACGAGGCTGGCGCGGCTGCTTCGAACAGCGCAGAGGCCGCGCTGCCGGCGAGCATCTACTTCGAGACCGGCAAGAGCACGCTGCCGGCCGACGCGAAAGCGGCGGTCGACGCGGCCGCGGCCTACGCGAAGGCGCATCCGGACGCGAAATTCACGCTGTCGGGCTTCACCGACGCAACCGGCTCCGCCGACGTCAACGCGAAGCTCGCGAAGAGTCGTGCCGAAGCCGTTCGCGACGCGCTGAAAGCCGCCGGCATTGCCGACGATCATATTCTTTTGAAGAAGCCGGAAACGATCACCGGCGGCACCGACGCGAAGGAAGCCCGGCGCGTTCAGATCAGCCCGGCAGCCTGACGTGTTCATGGTCAGCACCGCAGAATTCGCTTTAGGAGATTGTCATGTCTAGCATCGGACACGATGTAGTCGCGGGCCACGAGCACGTGCACGGCGACCATGCCCACGAAACGCCGCACGGCTGGCGTCGTTGGCTGTTCGCAACCAACCACAAGGACATCGGTACGCTGTATCTGATCTTCTCGTTCACCATGTTCCTGTCCGGGGGCGTGATGGCGCTGATGATCCGTGCCGAGCTGTTCGAGCCGGGTCTGCAGATCATGCGTCCCGAGTTCTTCAACCAGTTGACCACCATGCACGGGCTGATCATGGTGTTCGGCGCGATCATGCCGGCGTTCGTCGGCTTCGCGAACTGGATGGTGCCGCTGCAGATCGGCGCATCGGACATGGCTTTCGCGCGGATGAACAACTTCAGCTTCTGGCTGCTGCCGGTCGCGGCCGTCCTGCTGGTCGGCTCGTTCTTCGCACCGGGCGGCGCGACCGCCGCGGGCTGGACGCTGTACACGCCGCTCTCCACGCAGATGGGCCCAGGCATGGACTTCGCGATTTTCGCGCTCCACCTGATGGGTGCGTCGTCGATCATGGGCGGTATCAACATCGTCGTGACGATCCTGAACTTGCGCGCACCCGGCCTCACGCTGATGAAGATGCCGATGTTCGTCTGGACCTGGCTGATCACCGCGTACCTGCTGATCGCCGTGATGCCAGTTCTGGCGGGCGCGATCACGATGGTGCTGTTCGACCGTCACTTCGGCACGTCGTTCTTCAATGCGGCAGGCGGCGGCGACCCGGTCATGTACCAGCACATCTTCTGGTTCTTCGGGCACCCCGAGGTGTACATCATGATCTTGCCGGCGTTCGGGATCGTCTCGCAGGTGATCCCGGCGTTCTCGCGCAAGCCGCTGTTCGGCTATAGCTCGATGGTGTACGCAACGGCATCGATCGCGATCCTGTCGTTCATGGTCTGGGCGCACCACATGTTCGTGACCGGCATGCCGGTCACGGGGCAGCTGTTCTTCATGTACGCGACGATGCTGATCGCGGTGCCGACCGGCGTGAAGGTGTTCAACTGGGTCGCGACGATGTGGCGCGGTTCGCTGTCGTTCGAAACGCCGATGCTGTTCGCGGTCGGCTTCCTGATCGTGTTCACGTTCGGTGGCCTGTCGGGTCTGATGCTCGCCATGGCGCCGCTCGACATCCAGTATCACGGCACTTATTTCGTGGTCGCGCACTTCCACTACGTGCTGGTGGCGGGGTCGCTGTTCGCGCTGTTCGCCGGCTGGTACTACTGGTCGCCGAAGTGGACCGGCTGGATGTACAACGAAACGCGCGGCAAGATCCACTTCTGGGCGTCGATGTTCTTCTTCAACCTCGCGTTCCTGCCGATGCACTTCGTCGGTCTCGCTGGCATGCCGCGTCGTTATGCCGACTACCCGGCGCAGTTCACCGACTGGAACCAGGTGATCTCGATCGGCGCGTTCGGCTTTGGTCTGTCACAGGTGTACTTCCTGTTCGCGGTGGCGCTGCCGGCCTACCGTGGCGGTGGTGAGCTCGTCGAGGCGGGCGACAAGCCGTGGGACGGCGCAACGGGCCTCGAGTGGACCGTGCCGAGCCCGGCTCCGTTCCACACGTTCGAGCATCCGCCGACCGTCGAGTAAGCCTATCCCGGCGAGGTGCCGGGTTCCGGCGGCGCGACATGCCGCCACCGGACTCCGGCGCTTCGCGCGGCGGCCTCGCCAGTCAAGAACCGTACTCGGAAAGTCGAGCATGACGCGCAATCCACAGGAAAGACGTACGCCCGAGCAGATTCGCGCGGGCAACAGGCGGATAGGGTTGGTGATGTTCGCGATCGCCGCGGTGTTTTTCGCGAGCGCGATTCTGAAGCAGTGCTGGTTCAGCTAACGCCGCATTCGCAGTCCGTATGCAGGTTTGTTGAGGATTCAGATGTCGACGCAACCGCCGGCCGAGGCCGACCGCTCTTTCAACCGTTCGATGCTGATCAAGCTGTTCGTCGTCGCGTTGATGATGTTCGGTTTCGGTTTCGCGCTGGTGCCGATGTATCGCGCGATCTGCCAGATCACCGGCGTGAACAACCTCGTGCAGCGCGACGTTTCAGCGCGCGAGGCGAAGAATACGCAGGTCGACATGAGCCGCACGATTTCGATCGAATTCGATGCGAACGCGCGGGGCCTGTTGGGTTTCAAGCCGGAGCAGCGCAGTCTCGACGTGCATCCGGGCGAAATAACGACGGTCATGTACGACGTCAGCAACGAGCAGTCGCGCACGATCCGTGCGCAGGCCATTCCGAGCTACGCGCCGAAGCAGGCGACCGAGTACTTCAGGAAGATCGAGTGTTTCTGCTTCACGCAGCAGACGTTGAACGCGAACGAGACGAAGCGGATGCCGGTGGTGTTCGTCGTCGACCCGAAGTTGCCGAAGGACGTGAAGACGATCACGCTGTCGTACACGTTTTTCGAGTTGAACACGCCGGCGGCGGCTAGCGCGGATGATGCGGCGCCGAAGGCGAATGCAGTGAACGATGCAGTGACCAGCGCGGCAGCCACTCCCGCGAAGCCGGCCTGAAGCAGATTTGACGGCGCGAGCCGCGGACGAACGAAGGAAAACGAAGCGAGATGAACGATAACGGCGGCAGTCCGCGCAAGAGCAGTTTCGGTCAATCGATGCGCGCGGTGTTCTGGTCGTTTTTCGGCGTGCGCAAGCGCCGCGATCTCGAGGCGGACGCGACGCAACTGAACCCGCTGCATGTGATCGTGGCGGCGCTGATCGGCGCGGCGGTTCTGATCGGGGTGCTGATTCTGGTCGTGCACCTCGTGGTCGGTTGAGGCAGTAGCAGGGCACAGCACAGCAGAGAAGAGCCCACGAATTAGAGAGAAGCGGTGCGGTATCGACGCGCCGCCGAAGATACAGCCGGAGATTCCGGAACAACTGGACTGAAGTGGAGAATCAAGAATGAGCGGTCAAAACGAGAGCCCGTACTATTTCGTACCGCATCCGTCGCGGCATCCGATCAGCGCCGCTACGGGGTTGCTGGTCATGCTCGGATCGCTTGCGGCCTGGATCAACGACCATACCTGGGCGCCGCTTGGCGTGCTCATCGGTCTGCTGTGGCTGCTCTTTACGCTGTGGCATTGGTTCGGCGACGCGATCGCCGAGTCGGAAGGCGGCATGTACGGCAAGAACGTCGACCGGTCGTACCGCTGGAGCATGAGCTGGTTCATATTCTCCGAAGTGATGTTCTTCGGCGCATTCTTCGGCGCGCTGTTCTATGCCCGCGAAATCGCGCTGCATCAACTCGGCAGCCTCGACTACAAACTGATCTGGCCGGATTTCACGGCGGTGTGGCCGAACAACGGCCCGGCCGAACTCGTGGGCACCTACAAGTCGATGCAGCCGTGGCCGGTGCCGACCATCAACACGGCGCTGCTGCTGTCGTCGGGTGCGACGCTGACGGTGTCGCACCACGCGCTGCGCGACAACCATCGCAAGAAGGCGATTGCGTGGCTCGCGGCGACAATCGTGCTGGGCGTGAGCTTCCTGTTCCTGCAGGGCTTCGAATACTTCCACGCGTACAACGAGCTGAACCTGACGCTGGCTTCGGGCATCTACGGTTCGACGTTCTTCCTGCTGACCGGCTTCCACGGCTTTCACGTGTTCCTCGGCGGCACGATGCTCTCCGTTGTGCTGGTGCGCCTGATTCGCGGCCACTTCACGCCGGAACATCACTTCGCGTTCGAAGGCGCGGCCTGGTACTGGCACTTCGTCGACGTCGTGTGGCTCGGGCTGTACGTCGTCGTGTACTGGCTGTAATGCGGCCAGATCCGTGCGCGCAACGCCGTTCAGGCGGCGCGCACGAGCAGTATGCAAGGCTGAATGCAGCGCCGCCCTCGACCTCTCAGGGCGGCGTTTTGTTTGGCGGCGAGAAAAATTTGCCGCTGAAGGGATGCGGCGGCGACCTATCCGCGAGCGTCAGCGCCCGTACGGAATCCCAGTCGACTGAATCCAGCCCATCCAGTGTGCGAACAGGATGAACAGGAACAGCGAGATCGACAGGCCCACCCGCGTGGCGAGTGACCAGACCATCCGCTTGGTCTTGCCTTTGTCGTGCATCATGAAATACAGCGCCGACACCATGCTGGCGATGATGAGAGCAAAGGCGATGGGAACGATAATGTGCATGGAACCAACTGAAACCGGAAAGCGCAGTGGCAAGACATTCATTATCGCACCGCGAGCGGGCGTCTGCCGCAGGTTCCCGGCGGCCCTGAGCGCGATGCCGGAGCGCCAGCAATGAAGTTTCGCCTGATTCCCGCGCTGCTGATCCTGCTGGTCGTCGTCGTGACGATGCGGCTCGGTTTCTGGCAGCGCGATCGCGCGCATCAGAAGGAAGCGCTCGAGGCGCGCATCACGCAGTTCGAGAACGCGCCCGCGTTGCCGGTCAGCGCGGCGCCGCTCGCGCTGAAGGACGTCGAGTTTCATCGCGTGAAAGCGCGCGGCACTTTCGTCACGAACAAGGTCGTGTACCTCGATAATCGTCCGTATAACGATCAGCCGGGCTTTTACGTCGTGATGCCTTTTAAACTCGCCGACGGCGGTTACGTGCTCGTCAATCGCGGCTGGCTGCCGCGCAACCTGAGCAATCGCGAGACCATCGCGCCGTACACGACGCCGCCGGGCGAGGTCGAGATCGAAGGGATTGCGCGTGCCGACGCGTCGCGCGCGTTCGAGCTCGGCGAGGGCGGATCGGCCGCGCATCGCCTGATCCGGCAGAATCTCGATGTCGGCTCGTACGCCGCGGAGACCGGGCTGCCGCTGCAATCGTTCGTGATCCAGCAGACCGGCGATGCCGGCGACGGCCTGGTGCGCGACTGGCCCGCACCGACCACCGGCGTCGAGCGCAACTACGGCTACATGCTGCAGTGGTGGGGCATGGCCGCCGCCGCGCTCGCCTTCGGTCTGTATGCGGCGCGCCGCGCGGGCAAAAAAGAGCACGCGCCGGGCGCGTGAGGAACGCAAGGCACGGCTCGCCGCCGTCCAAACATTGAAAGAGGTTCTGTAGTGTCGACTCAAACTCCCCGTTCGCCGGAAGCTGGCAAATCCAGCGGCAAACCCGCCGCGGCCAAAGCGATGCCCGGCCAACCGAACGGCCCGGGCTCGTGGCGGCGCGGCCGCTGGGTGCTGCTGCTGCTCGCGGTGATCTGCGCGGCGCCGATCGCGATCTCGTACTTCATGTACTTCGTCGTGAAGCCGACCGGCGGCAGCACGAACTACGGCGCGCTGATCGAGCCGCAACGGCCGATCCCGGACTCGCTCATGGTCACCGGCGCGGACGGCAAGCCGCTGAAGCTCGCCTCGCTGCATGGCCGCTGGCTCATGATCTCGGTGGACAACAGCGCGTGCGACCAAGCCTGCGTGACGAAGCTCTACTTCATGCGACAAATCCGCGCAGCTCAGGGCCCGGAACGCGAGCGCGTCATGGAAGTGTGGCTGCGCACCGATGCAGACAAGGTCGCGGACGTGATACAAACCGCCTACCCCAACACCGACATGCTGATCGCCGATCCGGCGCAGCTCGCCGCGTGGCTGCCCGCCGACACCGGCACGCGGATCACCGACCACATCTACCTGGTCGATCCGAACGGCAATCTGATGATGCGTTTTCCGAAAGACGCGAACCCGAGCAAGATCAAAGGCGACCTGACCAAGCTGCTCAAATGGTCGACCATCGGCTGACGCCGCAACCTGGGTAAATGAGATGTTCGTATTGCAACTGGGCCTGATCGGCTTGTGTATCGCGTTGCTGCCGTTGTCCTACGTGTGGGTCAAGGCCGACGACAACAAATTCCGCAAGCTGGTCTGGCTCACCACCTTCCTGACGCTCGATCTCGTGATGTTCGGCGGCTTCACGCGCCTCACCGATTCGGGCCTCGGCTGCCCGGATTGGCCCGGCTGCTACGGCACGTCGTCGCCGTTCATCGCGCACGCGGCGATCTCCGCGGCCTATCAGGCGATGCCGAGCGGCCCCGTCAGCATGACGAAGGCGTGGATCGAAATGATCCATCGCTACTTCGCGATGGCGATCGGCGTGCTGATCATCGCGCAGACGATCATTGCCTGGACGGCGCGTATCAAGCGTCGTCCGCTGCATGTGTCGCCGTGGTGGCCGACTTCGCTGCTGCTGCTGATCGTCGTGCAGGGCGTGTTCGGCGCGTGGACCGTGACCATGAGGCTGCAGCCGATCATCGTGACCACGCATCTGCTGCTCGGCCTGGCGCTGCTCGGCACGCTCGGCTGGATCGCGGCGCGCTTGACGCCGCTGCCGGCCTACGAGCCCGCGGCCGCGCGCTGGCGCGTGGCCGCGCTCGCGGGTCTCGCGCTGCTGGTACTGCAAATCGCGCTCGGTGGCTGGGTCAGCACGAACTACGCGGTGCTCGCGTGCACCGACTTCCCGACCTGCAACGGCCAATGGATTCCGCCGATGGACTTCGCGCACGGCTTCCACCTGTGGCGCGCGCTCGGCATGACCGGCGACGGAGACATGATCACGCAGGATGCGCTGGTCGCGATTCACTGGACGCATCGCACGTTCGCGTTCGCTGTGATCGCCTATCTGGTGTGGTTCGCGTTGAAGATGCGCCGCTTCGAGTCACTGCGGCGACCCGCCAACGGCGTACTGCTGGTGGTGCTGATCCAGTTCGTCACCGGCTTGTCGAACATCGTGCTGCAATGGCCGTTACCGATTGCGGTCGCCCATAACGGCGGGGCCGCGATCCTGCTGCTGCTGCTCGTTATGTTAAACTTTCGGGTCGCTTATAGCCGTCCCGGCCGCGCCGCGCTCCCTGCGCGCGAAGCCGCGCCAGCGTGACTCACATGGACAGCACAACACTCTCCCAAACGCCCGGCAGCCGGGTCTCCCAATATCTCGCACTGACCAAGCCGCGTGTTACGCAGCTTGCGGTGTTCTGCGCGGTCATCGGCATGTTCCTGTCCACGCCGGGCATGGTGCCATGGACCGTACTGATCGGCGGCACGGTCGGCATCTGGCTGCTGGCCGGCGCCGCGTTCGCGATCAACTGCCTCGTCGAGCAGCAGATCGACGCCAAAATGCGCCGCACGTCGTGGCGTCCGTCCGCGCGCGGCGAAATCACCACCCCGCAGATCCTGCTGTTCTCGGCCGTGCTCGGCGGCCTCGGCATGTGGACGCTGTACACGTTCGCCAATGCGCTGACCATGTGGCTCACGCTCGCCACGTTCGTCGGTTATGCGGTTATCTATACGCTGCTGCTGAAGCCAGCCACGCCGCAGAATATCGTGATCGGCGGCGCGTCGGGCGCGATGCCGCCCGCGCTCGGCTGGGCCGCGGTAACGGGCCACGTGCCCGCCGACGCGTGGATCCTCGTGCTGATCATCTTCGTGTGGACCCCGCCGCATTTCTGGGCGCTCGCGCTGTATCGCCGCAAGGACTACGAAAACGCCGGCCTGCCGATGCTGCCGAACACGCACGGCGAAAAGTACACGCGCCTGCATATCCTTCTCTACACGGTCATCCTGTTCGCGGTCACGCTGATGCCGTTCGTCTCCGGCATGAGCGGCGTCGTGTATCTCGCGTCGGCGGTGCTGCTCGGCGCCGTGTTTCTCGCTTATGCGTGGAAGATCTACCGGGAGTATTCGGACGAGCTCGCGCGCAAAACCTTCCGTTATTCGATCGTCTATCTGTCGCTGCTGTTCGCCGCGCTGCTGATCGACCACTACGCGCGCGTCGTGATAGGCGCGTAACACCATGCTCAACAATCGCTTTGCGCGCATTGCGCGCGCCGCTGTGATGGCTTGCGTGCTCGGCGCGACGCTGGGCGGCACACTGCTGATGACGGGTTGCGGCAAGCAGCCGCCGGCTTTTACGAATCTCGACATCACCGGCAATACGCAATTCGCCAGCGATTTCTCGTTGCCCGACACGTCCGGCAAGATCCGCACGCTTGCCGACTACAAAGGCAAGGTCGTCGTGCTGTTCTTCGGCTATACGCATTGCCCGGACGTCTGCCCGACGACGATGGCCGAGCTGTCACAGGCGTTGCAGCAACTCGGTCCGGAGGACGCGAAGCGCGTGCAGGTGCTGTTCGTCACCGTCGACCCCGAGCGCGATACACCGCAATTGCTCGCGCAATACGTGCCGGCGTTCAATCCGAGCTTCGTGGGCTTGCGTCCCGCCAGCGAAGAACAGCTCGCGAAGGTCGCGAAAGACTTCCGCGTGTACTACGCGAAGGTCCCGGGCAAGACGCCCGACAGCTACACGATGGACCACACGGCCGCGAGCTATGTGTTCGACACGGACGGCAAGCTGCGTCTGTTCGCGCGCGATGGCCAAGGCGCGACACCATGGGTGCATGACCTCAAGCTGCTGCTTGATTGACGCGCATCGCATCGCAGGCGGCTTTTTAAAGCGGCGCCGCTCACGCCTCCCCGCATCCCTCCCCTCTTCGCAACTCGCGCTCAGACCGGAATCGGCAAATTCAGCCCCGGCGCGAGACGCGTCGTCTTGAACTCCGTCACCTCGTAGCGCGCGAGCTGTTGCAGGGCGAACGGATCGCTCGCGAGAATGCGATCCAGCCTGTCGCGCTCGATACGAACCGCGAGGATGATGCCGCCGTCGCGCGGCACTTTCGGCCCGGCCGCGACGAAGATGCCCGCGTCGAACTGCTCCGCGAGAAACGCGCGATGCGCGTCGAGCGCGTCGTCGATACGATCGAGCGGGGCGGTGTAGATCAGGTTGATCACGTACATGTTCGTTCTCAGGGGCGGGTGAGTGGGCCGTGCGCGGCTACGGCTCTGGATTATCGGTCAGCCGCGGGTTTTGCGTTGCGCTAGCCATTGCGCTTGCGCTCCGCATAACCATATGCGGTAAGGGTATTTCCCAACTTGCCGCCCATATGAAACAATTTTGGACTTGGCCGACGGCGCGCCAGCACGAACCGGAGCGCCGCCCATTTCATCCGACTCCGACATCGATCGGAGCCATCGACTCAAACGTCGAACCGCAACAGCGAGAATCACATGCAGCGCAGAAATATCCTCAAAGCCCTCACCGCAGTCGTCGCCGGTGCGGCGATCCTGACCAGCTTCGGCGCGCACGCCGACGACAAGGTCATCAAGGTCGGCACGATCGGCGGCCCGGACGCGCAGATCTGGGAAGTCGTCACCAAGGTCGCGAAGCGCGAAGGCCTGAACGTGAAGGTCGTCGAGTTCAACGACTACATCCAGCCGAACGCCGCGCTCGACGCGGGCGACCTCGACGCCAACAGCTTCCAGCACCAGCCGTACCTCGATAGCCAGATCAAGCAGCGCGGCTACAAGCTCGTCAACGCGGGCCTCACGTACATCTCGCCGCTCGGCGCGTACTCGAAGAAGCTGAAGTCGTTGAAGGACCTGCCGCAGGGCGCGAAGGTCGCGGTGCCGAACGATCCGTCGAACGAAAATCGCGCGCTGCTGTTGCTGCAGGCGCAAGGGCTGATCAAGCTGAAGGACGGCGCGGCCACGGGCGGCAACAACGCGACGCCGCTCGATGTCGTCGACAATCCGAAGAAGATCAGGTTCGTCGAGCTCGACGCCGCGCAACTGCCGCGTTCGCTCGCCGACGTCGACGCAGCCGTCATCAATACGAACTTCGCGCTGGCCGCCGGCCTGCAGCCGACCAAGGACGCGATCGCGCTCGAAGACATCCACAGCCCGTACGCGAACCTGATCGCCGTGCGCGCGAAGGACAAGGATCAGCCATGGGTGAAGAAGCTGGTCGCGGCGTATCAGTCGGAAGACGTGCGCCAGTTCATCAAGACGCAGTTCAAGGGTTCGACGGTGCCGTCGTTCTAAGCGACGCGTTCAGCGCGATCGCAAGCGCAGCCGCATGGCATCAGGAAAGGCACGCGCCGTACAGGCGCGTGCTTTTTTTATAGTTCCAGCTCCCATCTTTCGATCGTCAGATCCTGGCCGAAGCGGCGCTGCGCGGCGCTGCCGGCCAACTCGAACCCAGCGCGCTCGCAAAGCCGCCGTGGCTCCGCCAATGCGCTCGCGGTGGTCAGCGTGAGCTTCGTGTAGCCCGCGCGCCGCGCGAAGCGCACGCATTCGCTGAGCAACTGCGTGCCGATGCCGAGCTTCCGCACGTCCGGTTCGACCCACAGCAGGCGCACGCCCGCGACCGTCGTCGAGACCCCGACGAGGCAAACCGAGCCGACCACCAGACCCTCCTGTTCGGCGATCCAGCACTTCTCGCGCAGCGGATCGTTGCGCTGCGCGTACTCGGCGACGACGCGCGCGAGCAAGCCCTCGAACGTGTGATCCCAGCCGTACTGCGCGGCGAACCACTGCGCCTGACGATGCACGAGCCAGCCACATTCGCCGGCGCGCGGCTGACGCAGCACCACGAGCTCGTGCTTCGGCTTGTCGCCGAGCAGGCGCTCGATCAGCTTCATCGCGGCGATCAACTGCTCCTGCGATAGCGCGCTGAGTCTGTCGAGCAGGCCGAGTGCTTCGTGGATGGCGGCGGCGTCGAGCGGCGCGTAGATCGCGTGGCCGTGCTCGGTGAGCGCGATCAGCGACTGGCGTGCGTCGGTGTCGGACGGACGGCGGGTGATCAGCTTGCGTCGCTCGAAACTGCTCAGCAGGCGGCTCAGATAGCCGCTATCGAGCCCGAGTGCGCGCCCGAGCACCGACGCGGTCTGCGCGCGGGCGCGCGATAGCTCGTGCAGCACGCGCACTTCCGTCAGCGAGAACTCGCTTCGAGCCAGATGCTCGTGCAGGGCACCGATGCATTGGGTATAGAAGCGATTGAAATGGCGGACGGCCTGAGCGCGCCGCAGCGCCTCGGAATCTGTCAAGGGCGGCTCCCCGGGACTTTTTATGGTCGGTACAGCGCACTATATCGGCACGACCCTTATTTACAAAGCCACTCCACCGCCGCGAGACACCAACTGGTATTAAATAGGTATTGATTATTTGGGCTGTTGATACCACCAGGAGCCGATAACGACTCGCTGGTATCGTCAAATGCGTGCGATGCGGGAAAGTCCCTGGTCTGCAAATCCCTCCGACGGAGCCGTTGAATCCCGCTGTGATCCGCACTCAGCAAGGCTTTCCGGCGATCCGGACCGGCATGGAACCAGTCCGTTGACTGGTATTATGTTGGTTATATAATGGGCTCTCAATTTTCCGGGCTGTACTGCTCGCGGCGTCCTTGGAGCCCCATGGAAACTCGCTGGTCCGCATTGATGCCTGACGTGCGCAACGTCACGCCGCTCTACCTGCAGCTCGCGCGCAACCTGGCGACGGCGATCCATTGCGGCGTCTGGTCGGCCGGCGAGGCGCTGCCTTCCGAGCGTACGCTGTCCGACGCGATCGGCGTATCGCGCGTCACCGCGCGCAAGGCGATCGAACTGCTGGTCGAGCAGGGGCTGATCCGGCGCTCGCGCGGCGCGGGCAGCTTCATCACGCCGCGCGTCGAAGATCCGCTGTCGCGTCTCACCGGCTTCACGAAGAAGATGCAGCAGCGCGGTTTCCGGCCCGATTCGGTCTGGCTCGAACGCGACGTGCGCGCCGCCAATCGCGACGAGCTGCTGCGCCTCGGCTTGTCACCCGGCGCGGCCGTCGCGAGCCTGCGGCGGCTGCGGCGCGCGGACGGCATCGTGATGGCGGTCGAACATTCGGCGCTGCCGGTCGCGATCGTGCCTGATCCGCTCGTGATCGGCGACTCGCTGTACAGCTATCTCGAGCAGCGCGGCGCGGCGGTCGTGCGTGCGTTGCAGCACTTCCGCGCAGTCAACGCGTCGAGCGAAATCGCCGCGCTGATGGACATCGAACCGCGCACCGCGCTGCTGGTCATCACCCGGATCGGCTACTGCGCGGATCAACGCGCAATCGAGCTGACCGACACCTATTGCCGCGACGACTACTACGACTTCGTCGCTGAATTGCGCACCTGAGCTGCGCGGCCCTCGCAGGCCGCAAGTCCGGCGGACGCCATTTGCCGCATACGTATCACGCACCAGAGAGACTCATGCTGACCGGAAACATACTTACCACCGAAGGGTGGATCCACGGCACGCTCGAATACGAAAACGGCCGCATCACGACGCTGTCCGGCGAGCGCGTCGATCCGACGACGAACGACGCACCGTACATCCTGCCCGGCTTCATCGATCTGCACGTGCATGGCGGTGGCGGCGCCGACGTGATGGAAGCTGGCGACGCGATCGAAACGATCACCCGCACGCATGCGCGCTACGGCACCACGAGCCTGCTCGCAACGACCATGACCGCGCCGCGCGACGAGCTGATGAACGTCGTCGCCGGGCTCGGCAATGTCACGCGGGTGCGCACGCCGGGCTGCGCGCGCGTGCTCGGCGTGCATCTGGAAGGGCCGTACATCAACCCCGGCAAGCTCGGCGCGCAGCCCGACGCGGCGGTATCGGCGGTGTTGGACGAGGTGCTCAGGTATCTGTCGATCGCGCCGATCCGCGTCGTCACGCTGGCGCCCGAGATCGCCGGCCACATGGAGATCATCTCGGAGATGGCGGCGCGCGGCGTACGCGTGCAGCTCGGCCATTCGCTCGGCACCTACGACGACGCGGTCGCCGCGCTCAAGCACGGCGCGTGCGGCTTCACGCATCTGTTCAACGCGATGTCGCCGCTGCATCACCGCAACCCTGGCCTCGTGGGCGCTGCGCTTGCGCACGCCGAATACGCCGAAATCATTCCCGACCTGCTGCACGTGCATCCGGGGGCGATCCGCACCGCGCTGCGCGCGATTCCGCGCCTCTATGTGGTGACGGACAGCACGTCGGCCACCGGCATGCCCGACGGCGAATACCGCCTCGGCAGCCAGCACGTAACCAAGTGCCTCGGCGGCGTACGTCTGGCCGACGGCACGCTCGCGGGCAGCACGCTGACGATGGATCAGGCGCTGCGCAATCTCGTCTCGATCGGCCTGCCGATCGCCGATGTATCCCACCGTTTGTCACGCTACGCCGCCGACTATCTCGGCATCGAGGACCGCGGCCGCATCGCGCGCGGTGCGTGGGCCGACGTGGTCGTATTCGACCGCGAGCTGGCGCTGAGCGCGACCTACGTCGAAGGAGAAGCCATTGTCGAATATGCTTAAGGAAGCGCTCGCGTCCGCCGCAACAGTAGCCGAGCAGCTCAAGGACACCTCGCGCGTCGCGGCGCTCGCCGCGAAGCTCGCGCAACAGCCGCGCCATGTCGCGCTGACCGTCGCGCGCGGCAGCTCGGACCATGCCGCCAGCTACTTTGCATCCCTGACGATGAGCCGCCTCGGCGTGCCGGTCGCGTCGCTGCCGATGTCGGTCGCGACGCTGCAGCAGGCGCCGCTGCAGGTGCGCGACCAGCTTGCGCTCGCGTTTTCGCAATCGGGCAAGAGCCCCGACCTCGTCGGCACGATGAACGCGTTGCGCGCGGCCGGCGCATTGACGGTCGCCGCCGTGAACGCACCGAGCTCGCCGCTCGCCGACGCGTGCGAATGGCATCTGCCGCTCGTAGCCGGTCCCGAGCTGAGCGTCGCGGCGACCAAGAGCTATATCGCCATGCTGTCGATCTCCGCGCAGCTGGTTGCGCATTGGCAGAACGACGCCGAGTTGCTCGATGGACTGAATACGCTGCCCGACGCGCTGGAACGCGCGGGCCGGCTCGACTGGTCGATGGCCGTGAACGAGTTGCGCGGTATCGAACGGATGATCGTGATTGGCCGCGGTCTTGGCCTCGCAATCGCGCAGGAAGCCGCGCTGAAGCTGAAGGAAACTTCCGGCATCCAGGCCGAAGCGTTTTCGAGCGCGGAAGTGCGTCATGGTCCGATGGAGCTGATCGACCGCGACTATCCGCTGCTCGTGTTCGCGCCGCGTGGCCCGGAGCAGGCGGGTCTGCTGCAACTCGCGCACGACATGAGCGCGCGCGGCGCGCGCGTGCTGCTCGCGGCGCCCGATGACGTCACGCAAGCCTCGCTGCCGCTCGTCGCCACCGCACACGCAGCGCTCGATCCGATCGCCGCCATCCTGTCCTTTTACGTGATGGCCGCGGATCTTGCCGCCGCGCGCGGGCGCAATCCCGACGCGCCTCGCCATCTCAACAAAGTCACCGAAACTCACTGACGAGAATGACGATGCGACGTGTCGAGAAGTCCAACCTGATGAGCCATTCCGAGAATCACATTGTTTTGCTTGCACCGCTGACCGGCCCGGTCGTGCCGCTCGCGAAGGTGCCGGACCCGGTGTTTTCGGGCGGCATGTTCGGCGACGGCATCGGCGTCGATCCGCTCGAGGGTCGGCTCGTCGCGCCATGCGACGGCGTCGTCACGCATCTCGCGCGCACCGGCCACGCGGTAACGCTCGAGAGCGCCGAGGGCGCGCAGATTCTGCTGCATATCGGTATCGACACCGTCGGACTGAACGGCAAGGGTTTTGCGCCGATGGTCGAGCAGGGCGCGCAGGTGCGCGCCGGTGACGTGCTGATCGAGTTCGATCTGGACCAGATCGCGCTGAATGCGCCGAGCCTCGTCTCGGTGATCGCGATTGCGAATTCGGATGCGTTCGAGGTGATCGAGCGGGCGCCGAACGGGCATGTCAAGGCCGGCGAAACGACGCTGCTGGTGCTGCGCGCGCGCGAGGGCGTCAGCCACGACGCGGTGCGCGAGGCGAGCGCCGCGCACGTGATGGACGAAGCGCGCCGGCAGATCACGCTGACGCATGCGGGCGGCCTGCATGCGCGGCCCGCGGCGCGGGCGCGCGAAGCGGCGCGCGGCTTCGACGCACGGGTCGAGGTGCGCTACGACGGGCGCAAGGCGCCGATCGAAAGCGTGGTGGGTTTGCTTGGACTCGGTGCTGGCGAAGGCGCTAGCGTCGAGTTGCTCGGCGTCGGTCCGCACGCGCAGGCGGCGGTCGATGCAATCGCTGACGAACTGACGCGCGAAGCGCACGGCGAGGTCGAACCGAAGCGCGAACAGAAAGCGGCGCGGCCAGCGGCCGCACCGGCGGCAGTCGTTGCGGCGCACGCCGCGGGCGAGCCGCTCGCGCCGAACACGCTCGCGGGCGTGTGCGCCGCGCCGGGCATCGCGCTCGGCAAGCTGGTGCGCTGGGACGACGCGGATCTCGAGCCGCCGGAGCAGGCGAGCGGCACGTCGGCGGCGGAAAGCCGTCTGCTCGACAAGGCGATCGCGACCGTCGACGCCGATCTCGACACGATCGTGCGCGATGCGTCGCAACGCGGCTCGGTGGGCGAGGCGGGGATTTTCGCGGTGCATCGCGTGCTGCTCGAAGATCCGACACTGCTCGACGCCGCGCGCGATCTGATCAGCCTCGGCAAGAGCGCCGGTTTTGCGTGGCGCGAAGCGATCCGCGCGCAAGTAGGCATCCTGAGTAATGTGGAGGACGCACTGCTCGCCGAGCGGGCCGCCGATCTGCGCGACATCGAAAAGCGCGTGCAGCGCGCGCTCGGCTACACGAGCAGCGCGGCTCGCACCCTGCCGGACGAGGCGGTGCTCGCGGCCGACGAATTCACGCCGTCGGATCTGTCGTCGCTCGATCGCACGCGCGTGACCGCGCTCGTGATGGCACGCGGCGGCGCGACCTCGCACGCGGCGATTCTCGCGCGTCAGGCGGGCATTCCGGCGCTGGTCGCGCTCGGCGACGCGTTGCATGCGATACCCGAGGGCACTCAGGTGGTGGTGAACGCGAGCACCGGCCGGCTCGAATTCGCGCCGACCGAACTCGACGTCGAACGCGCGCGACGCGAACGCGCCCGCCTCGCCGACGTGCGCGAAGCGGATCGCCGCACGTCGCAGCAGGCAGCGGCGACCTCCGACGGCCGCGCGATCGAAGTGGCCGCCAACATCGCCACACTCGACGACGCGAACGCCGCGGTCGACAACGGCGCGGACGCGGTCGGCCTGCTGCGCACCGAGCTGCTGTTCATCCACCGCCCGGCCGCGCCGAGCGCGGACGAGCATCGCCACAGCTATCAGGCGATCGTCGATGCGTTGCGCGGCCGCACCGCGATCATCCGCACGCTCGACGTCGGCGCGGACAAGGAAGTCGATTATCTGACGCTGCCGCCCGAGCCGAACCCCGCGCTCGGCCTGCGCGGCGTGCGCCTCGCGCAGGTGCGCCCCGATCTGCTCGACGACCAGCTGCGTGGCCTGCTCGCGGTGCGTCCGGTCGGCGCCGTGCGCATCCTGCTGCCGATGGTCACCGATGCGGGCGAACTGATCCGCATCCGCAAGCGTATCGACGAACTTGCACGCGAAGCGGGTAGATCGGAGCCGGTCGAAGTTGGCGTGATGATCGAAGTGCCGTCGGCTGCATTGCTCGCCGATCAGCTCGCGCAGCACGCCGATTTCCTGTCGATCGGCACCAACGACCTGACCCAATACACGCTCGCGATGGACCGCTGCCAGCCCGATCTCGCGGCGCAGGCGGACGGCCTGCATCCGGCGGTGCTGCGCCTGATCGCGGCGACCGTCGAAGGTGCCGCGAAGCACGGCAAATGGGTCGGCGTGTGCGGCGCGCTCGCCGGCGACCCGCTCGCGATGCCGCTGCTGGTGGGCCTCGGTGTGACCGAGCTGTCGGTCGATCCGGTCTCCGTGCCAGGCATCAAGGCACGCGTGCGCACGCTCGACTATCAGCTGTGTCGCCAGCGCGCCCGCGATGCGCTAGCGCTCGACTCGGCGCAGGCGGTCAGAGCCGCAAGCCGCGCCACGTGGCCCCTCGATTGAAACACTAACGAATTTGAGAACCCGCACGCCGTGCGCCCGGCAGCACGTCTGCCTTCACGCGCGGCGCGATTCTCCGTATAGCTGCACCACTCAACCAAGACCTACCCCTACGAGACAAAATTGGAGATACCGATGGATGGAAATCCGTTTCTGAAGATTCAGCGCCTGGGACGCGCGCTGATGCTGCCGATCGCGGTGCTACCGGTGGCCGGCCTGTTGCTGCGGCTCGGCCAGCCCGACGTGTTCAACATCAAGATGATCGCCGATGCGGGCGGCGCGATCTTCGACAACCTGCCGCTCCTGTTCGCGATCGGCGTGGCGGTCGGCTTCGCGAAAGACAACAACGGCGTCGCGGGTCTGGCTGGCGCGATCGGCTATCTGGTGCAGATCGCGGTGATGAAGGACATCAACGACAAGCTCAACATGGGCGTGCTGTCGGGGATCATCGCGGGCATCGTCGCGGGGCTGCTGTACAACCGCTACAAGGACATCAAGCTGCCCGACTACCTGGCGTTCTTCGGCGGCAAACGCTTCGTGCCGATCGTGACAGGGGTGGTCTGCGTGGTGCTAGGCATCGTATTCGGGCATGTGTGGGAGCCGGTGCAGAACGCGATCGACGTGGCCGGCCACTGGCTCACGACGGCCGGCGCGCTCGGCGCCTTCGTGTTCGGCGTGCTGAACCGGCTACTGCTCGTCACGGGCTTGCATCACATCCTCAACTCGCTGACGTGGTTCGTGTTCGGCACCTTCACGCCGGCGGGCGGTGCGCCCGTCACGGGCGACCTGCACCGCTTCTTCGCTGGCGATCCGACCGCGGGCACCTTCATGACCGGCTTCTTCCCGGTGATGATGTTCGGCCTGCCGGCCGCATGTCTCGCGATGTATCACGAGGCGCCGAAAGAGCGTCGCGCGATGGTGTTCGGCCTGCTGTTCTCGATGGCGCTCACGTCGTTCCTGACCGGTGTGACCGAGCCGATCGAGTTCAGCTTCATGTTCCTCGCGCCGGTGCTGTATGCGATCCACGCGCTTCTGACGGGTCTGTCGCTCGCGATCTGCTCGGCACTCGGGATTCACCTCGGCTTCACGTTCTCGGCGGGCTTCATCGACTACGTGCTGAACTTCGGTCTGTCGACGAAGGGCTGGTGGGCGATTCCGCTCGGCATCGTGTACTCGGTCGTGTACTACGGTCTGTTCCGCTTCTTCATCCGTAAGTTCAACATGGCGACGCCGGGCCGTGAGCCCGCCGCTGCCGACGAGCAGGTCGAGTCGTTCGCGGCGGGCGGTTTCGTCGCGCCGGCGGCTGGTGCGGCCGTGCCGCGTGCGCAGCGCTATATCGCGGCGCTCGGTGGCGCGGCGAATCTGTCGGTCGTGGATGCGTGCACGACGCGTCTGCGTCTGTCTGTGGTCGATACGGGGAAGGTCTCGGAAAGCGAACTGAAGTCGATCGGTGCGCGCGGTGTGCTCAAGCGCGGCACGAACAACGTGCAGGTGATCATCGGACCGGAGGCGGACATCATCGCCGATGAGATGCGTACGGCGATCGCGCAGGGTCAGGGCGACGCGGTGAAGGCGGCGGGTGCTGCTGTATCGGCGCCGGCTGCTGCCGCGGCGGCTACCGCTGCCGCGCCGGTCGCGCGAAACGCTGGGCACGCCGATGACGCGCAAGGCGGTCCGCTCGATCCCGATCCGCTGCGCTGGCTCGCCGTGCTCGGCGGCGCGGGCAACGTGGTGTCGCTCGATGCGGTCGCGGCGACGCGTCTGCGGGTAGTCGTGCGCGATCCGTCGGCGGTCGATCGTCAGCGCCTCGCGACGCTCGATACCGCGTGGGTGTCGACCGACACGTTCCATATCGTCGTCGGCGAGGCCGCGCAGCGCTATGCGCAGAAGCTGGCCGAGCGCCTGTCGTCGCAAGGCGGCGGCGCGGGCGCGGCGCCGGTGCCGGCGTGATCGGTTGATGGCTGTCGAGCGCTGTTGAGTTGCACGGCGATCGCAGCACGCCAATAAAAAAGCGGCACCTGGTCCCAAGGTGCCGCTTTCGCGTTTACGACCAGAGCGTGGCGCCTAGCGAGTCCCTCGCTTTGCCGAGCGCGCCACCTCGCGCGATTCGAGCCACATCACATTGACGACACCGAACGCCAGAGCGACGCCAACGCCGAGAATCCAGCTGAAATACCACATCGCCAACTCCTGTTTGCTGTTGAAGCGTCGTGCCGGTCAATACATCGAATGGTGGTTTTCCTTGATCGCCGCGGCGGTCACCTTGCCGCGCATCACGCGATACACCCAGCCCGTATAGAGCAGGATGATCGGCAGGAACACGATGACGGCGAACAGCATGATCTCGAGCGTCAGGCGGCTCGACGTGGAATCCCACATGGTCAGGCTGCTGCGGCCGTCGAGTGACGATGGCATGATGAACGGGAACATCGAGAAGCCCGCGGTCAAGATCAAGCCGACGATCATCAACGACGTCGACAGAAACGCCGTCGCCTCGAAGCGCGAACGCGCGAGCAGCACCGCGAGCACCCCGCCGAGGAGACCCGCGAGCGGCGCAATCGCCATCCACGGGTAGAGCGCGTAGTTGTTCAGCCACAAACCCGGCGCGCCGATCACGGTCTTCATCAACGGATTGGAGACGGCGTCGAGCGGCGGCGCGTCGACGATCTGATAGCCGCCGATCATCGTCGCGACGAGCGCGCCCGCGACGAGAAACAGCACCACCGTGCACAGCGCCGCGAGCCGCAGCGCCTTCGACGCGCGCTCGTGAACCACCCCATCGGTCTTCCACTTGACGAACGCGGCGCCGTGCGCGGCCAGCATCGACACGCTGACGAGTCCCGTCAGCAGCGCGAACGGATTGAGCAGGCCGAAGAAGCTGCCGTGATAGGTGACGCGCAGATCGGTATCGAACGAGAACGGCACGCCTTGCAGCAGATTGCCGAACGCGACACCGAACACCAGCGCCGGCACGAAGCCGCCGATAAAGAGGCCCCAGTCCCACGCGTTGCGCCAGCGCGGATCCTCGCGCTTGCCGCGATAGTCGAAGCCGACCGGACGGAAGAACAGCGCGAACAGCACGAGCAGCATCGCGAAGTAGAATCCCGAGAAGGATGCCGCGTAGGCGAGCGGCCACGCGGCGAACATCGCGGCGGCCGCGGTCACGAGCCAGACCTGGTTGCCTTCCCACGTCGCGCCGACCGTGTTCACGACGATGCGTCGCTCGGAGTCAGTGTTGGCGATGAACGGCAGCAGGATCGCTGCGCCCATGTCGAAGCCGTCGGTGAGCGCGAAGACGATCAGCAGTACACCTATCAACACCCACCAGATCAGTCTGAGAACTGCGTAGTCCATATGGGTTTCTCCTCCGGGGCGGTGCAGCGGTGCGTCATGCGGCCGTGTTCGACAGTGGCTGCGTCACCGGCTGTCCGATCTCGTGGTGATAGCGGCCCGTATGCAGCGACGAAGGGCCGAGCCGTGCGTACTTGAACATCAGCATGATCTCGATGACGAACAGCCCCGTGTAGAACAGAACGAAGCCGCCGATGCTCAGATACAGATCGCGCGGCGTCAGCGTCGACGCGGCCAGGTTGGTCGGCAGAATGCCCGCGATGCTCCACGGCTGGCGGCCCATTTCCGCGACGATCCAGCCGAGCTCGGCGGCGAGCCACGGCAGCGGAATCGCGATGACCGCCCAGCGCAGAAACCAGCGACGCTTTTCGAGCAGCAACGTGCGCTGCGCGCAGAACCAGAAGGCGAGCACGAAGGTCGCGAGGAACAGCAGGCCAAGGCCGACCATCGTGCGGAACGAGAAGAACAGTGGCAACACCGGCGGAACCGTGCTTCTTGCCGCCGCGGCGATCTGGTCTGGCGTCGCGTCGATGACGTTCGGCGTGAACCGCTTGAGCAGCAGGGCGTAGCCGAGATCGTCCTTGTACTTGTCGAACTCCGCATGCGCCTCGTCGCTGGAGTCGCCGCCCTTTAACCGCTGCAACGCCGAATAGGCGAGCATGCCGTCCTTGATGCGACCTTCGTTTTGGGCGATCAGGTCGCGCAGGCCGACCACGGGTTCGTCGAGCGAGCGGGTCGCGATAATGCCGAGCGCGTACGGCACACGGATCGCATAGTCGGTGCGTTGCTCTTTCTGATTGGGGATGCCAAATATCGTGAACGGTGCCGGCGCGGGCGCGGTCTCCCATTCGGATTCGATCGCGGCGAGCTTGATCTGCTGGACTTCACCGGTGCGATAGCCGGATTCGTCGCCCAGCACGATCACGCACAGCGCCGACGCGAGGCCGAAGCCGGCGGCGATCGCGAACGAGCGCAGCGCGAACTCGGTGTCGCGGCGCTTCAACAGATACCACGACGACACGCCGAGTACGAACATCGCCGCGGTCACGTATCCAGCTGATACCGTGTGCACGAACTTGACCTGTGCAACCGGGTTGAAGATCACCGAGCCGATGCTGTCGAGCTCCATGCGCATCGTCTGATAGTTGAACTTCGCGCCGACCGGATTGTTCATCCAGCCGTTGGCAATCAGAATCCACAGCGCCGACAGGTTCGAACCGAGCGCGACACAGAACGTGACGATCAGATGCTGGATTTTTGACAATCTGTTCCAGCCGAAAAAGAACAGACCGACGAACGTCGATTCGAGGAAGAACGCCATCAGCCCTTCGACGGCGAGCGGGACGCCGAAAATGTCGCCGACGTAATGCGAGTAATAAGCCCAGTTGGTGCCGAACTGAAACTCGAGCGTGAGGCCGGTCGCGACGCCCATTGCAAAGTTGATGCCAAACAGCTTGCCCCAGAACTGCGTCATGTCCTTGTAGATCTGCTTGCCGGTCATCACGTAGACCGATTCCATGATGACGAGCAGCCAGGCGAGACCGAGCGTGAGCGGCACGAACAGAAAGTGATAAAGCGCCGTGATGGCGAACTGGAACCGCGACAGTTCTACGACTTCGCTAACGGGCATGTTGATCACCTCGAGACGGATGCGGGGCGGGCACCGACAGCAGCGCCTGCGCGACCTGCTCAGGCGGCAGCATCATGTGCTGCGCCTGTGGATGATTGAAGAATGTGTACTTGAGCGCCATCAGTAGGACGAACTTGATGGCGAGGATGATGGCGATATCGCGCGCCAGCGTTGGACCGCGCGCCCACCTGGTGAACCGGCCGCGCAAGCGCGACCGGACAGTGCTGCTGCGATTCAGGGCTATGGTCATGATCGGTCGAAGACGACTTCACGCCGGTGAGTCCGGCTGGATCCAGACCGCCCTGGCCGTCAGGCAGTCTGGCGAATGCATGCCGATTGTAGGAGGTGAACCCCGCGCGCTCAGGTTTAGCCATGCGGCAACACGTCGCGAAACTTGCCGCGTCTGTGCAGTATTGCTACCGGACTTGCGATACGTCAAGAAACGCTTACCGGCCTCGACAGGCCGGCTTGCGGATAGGCCGACGCGAATGCGCGGCCGTGTGGACGAAAGAATGGACGAAAGGAATGAAAAAAGCCCCGCCGTCTTGCGAGGGCGGGGCTTGAGCGCGATGGTCGCTAAATGGCGCGACCGATTAACGCGTGTCGTTTTTACCTATGTCATGGGCGGGACACAATTGACGCGCGCATGGCTTCGACGCTTTACGCGTATTCGGTCAGCGCGCCGCGCATCTTCTTCATCGCGCTGGCTTCGATCTGGCGGATACGTTCGGCCGACACACCGAACTCGTCGGCCAGCTCGTGCAACGTGGAGCCGCCCGAGCCATCGTCGGCCACCTTCAGCCAGCGCGCTTCGATGATGCGGCGGCTGCGCGGATCGAGCGCGTCGAGCGCGCTTGCGATGCCGTCGCTTTGCAGCCGGTCGCGCTGACGCGAAGCCAGCACGGCAGTCGGCTCACTATGCGAGTCGGCCAGATAGGCGATTGGCGCGTACGACTCCTCGCCGTCTTCGACCTGACCTTCGAGCGCGATATCGCCGCCCGACAGACGCGTCTCCATCTCCGCGACCTCTTCGCGCTTCACGTTCAGCTCCTTCGCGAGACCTTCGATCTCGTCCGGCGTGAACGCGCCAAGCCCCTGCTTGTGGCTGCGCAGGTTGAAGAACAGCTTACGCTGCGCCTTGGTGGTGGCGACCTTCACCATGCGCCAGTTGCGCAGGATGTACTCGTGGATCTCGGCCTTGATCCAGTGCATCGCGTACGACACGAGGCGCACGTTTTGCTCGGGATCGAAGCGCTTGACTGCTTTCATCAGGCCGATGTTGCCTTCCTGGATCAGATCGGCGTGCGGCAACCCGTAACCGAGATAGTTACGCGCGATGGACACGACGAGTCGCAGGTGCGACAGCACCAGGCGGCGCGCAGCCTCCAGATTGTCGTGTTCGCGCAATTCGGTGGCGAACTGGCGTTCCTCCGCCGGCGTCAGCATCGGAATCCGGTTGACCGCCTGGATGTAGGCGTCGATGTTGCCGAGGTGACCAGACAGCAGCGAGGAATGCGAGAGCGCCAGTGCACCTGCCGGAGCGGCCTTAGCCGACGACGGGCTCAAAGTACTCGGAAGGGTCATTGCATGGCTCACGTGTGAAGCTCCTTTGGAATCAGACAATAGCGTACTCAGTAAACGACTCCAGCGATGGATGTTAGCACTCGGATCTACCGAGTGCTAATACTTAGAGGTCGCAGGGGCATCCGAGTTCCCGAAAATCCTATTGAGTTTTGACTTCTGATAGCCATCATACGCTCTATTTGCCTTGCGCGTTGGACCTGTACAAAGTACCGCCAGGAGCGCTTGCAGGCTCATGTTTGACTGATATCGTCCCGTTTTAAGAGAATAATTGCTGTTCGTGGGGCATTATCTGGGAAATACTTGCTCTTGAATTCGTGCTTGGAATAAAGGGGGCGCTCGCTTAATACCCGGCAGTATGGGGGGCGGATGAACAGGCAGAATCTTGTGGTGCGTGGGCTTACTCTAAAAAGCACGTTTGCCGTTCTGCTGGGTGCGGCGGGCGCATCCCAAGCTGAGCAGTTCGGCGTGCAGGTGGCCGCCGGCGTCGGCGACCATCACGTCAGGACGCTCGATCTCGGCGTGGTCTGGGATCCAAACCTGACCTGGTGGGAGATCGGCGACTGGCATTTCGCGCTGCTCGGCGAGGCGCATGTCGCGTGGTGGCACACCAATGAAGGAAACGTTCACGACAACATCGGCGAGATCGGCGTGACGCCGGTAATCCGCTTCATCAGGTCGTCGGGTTCGGTGCGGCCATTCATCGAGGTGGGTGCCGGCGTCCGGCTGCTGACCAGCCCGCGCATTTCTTCCGACTTCACGTTGGGCACCTCGTTCCAGTTCGCCGAGATGGCGGGCGTCGGGTTGCAGTTCGGCGCTCGTGAGCAGTATGTCGCCGGCTACCGCTTCCAGCATGTCTCCAATGGCGGTATCAAAGAGCCGAATCCTGGTATAAATTTCAGCCAGCTATATTTGCAATATCACTTCTGACCGTGGCCGCCTGCGGCTCGCGGTGTTCGAGGGGCTCTGCAATGGCGGCAAAGATGATCGAAGCGATTCGCGGGCTCGAGCGAGAGCGTTTTCGCGCGATGGTCGATGGCGATGGGCAGTCGCTCGACACGCTGCTCGCGGACAACGTGAGCTACGTCCATACGAATGGCAAGCGCGAGACGAAGCGGCAGTTCATCGACGGGATCACCGCGGGGCGCCGTCGTTATCGGCAAATCGAGGTGCAGTCGCAGGATGTCTTGCCGGCCGGGCGCGAGACCTACGTCGTCACGGGCCGCGCGCTGATCGAGATGGAGGCGAATAACGGCGCGCTCCTGTTTCCGATTGCCTATACCGCGATTCACACGCACGAAGACGGGCAGTGGCGACTGATCGCGTGGCAGGCGACCCGTTGCGCGCTCGAGTGAGATTCTCATCGGGCGGGCGCGCCTCGTGAGCGCGTCTCCAGCGGCAGCGGAATGTGGGTGTGCACTCCGCTGCAGCAGGCTCGAGGCCCAACGCGAATTCACGCGGTCGCGCATTCGCCAGCTTTGTCGCGGCTGTTTGCGCCGTGCTCGTCCATATCGGCATCCGCGTCGCGCGCCTCGCGCGTGCCGCGCATCGCTACCTGTCCCGCATACGGATGCCGCGCCGCCACCGGAAGCCGCGTGCAGCGTTCCGCCACGCGCCTGATCGTCGCGAGATCCGAGAAATCCAGACCGCTGTCGATACCCATCGCGTCGAGATTCATCGCGACTGTGACGAGATCGACGTTGCCGGTGCGCTCGCCATTGCCGAACAGACAGCCTTCGATGCGATCCGCGCCCGCCAGCAGCGCGAGCTGCGCCGCGGCCACGGCGGTGCCGCGATCGTTGTGCGGATGCACCGACAGCACGATGCTGTCGCGGTAACCGAGGTTGCGATGCATCCATTCGATCTGGTCGGCGAACACGTTCGGCGTGGCCGCTTCGACGCTTGCCGGCAGGTTGACGATCATCTTGTGATCGCGCGTAGGCCGCCACGTTTGCGCGAGCGCGTCGCACACCTCGCGCGCGAATGGCAGCTCGGTCGTGTTGAAGGTCTCGGGCGAGTACTGGAAGGTCCAGCGCGTGCCCGGCCGCGCCTGCGCGTGTTCCTTGATGAGGCCCCGTGCCTTCGACGGCGAGCGCCTTGATCTCATCCTTCGACTGCTGGAACACGATGCGCCGGAACGACGGGCAGATCGCGTTGTACAGATGCACGATCGCGCGCGGCGCGCCTTCGAGCGCGTCGAACGTGCGTGCGATCAGCTCCGCGCGCGACGGCACGAAGACGTCGATCGTGACGTCGTCGGGAATGCGTCGCTCGTCGATCAGCTTGCGCACGAAGTCGAAATCGGCCTGCGACGCCGACGGAAAGCCCACTTCGATTTCCTTGAAACCGATCGCGACCAGCATCTCGAAGTATTCGAGTTTCTGCGCAGCGTTCATCGGTTCGATCAGCGCCTGATTGCCGTCGCGCAGGTCCGTGCTCATCCAGACGGGTGCGGCGTCGACCGTGCGACTCGGCCATTTGCGGCCGGTCAGCCGGACGGCGGGAAAAGGGCGGTACTTTTCAGCGGGATTGCGCAACATGGAGAGGTGCCTCATTCGTGGTGTCGTCGGCGGAGGGTGGGGACGTCGAGCGGTTGGCCGACTGTTCACGCATGCTCGCTGCGGATGCTGCCCATGCAACGTACACGTGATCCTCTCGCATCGTCCGCGCGGTAAACGGACGAATGCAAACGACGACAGGTTGTGGAGAACTACGACGGGGGTGAAGCGAAACTGCGGGAACTACGGGCAGGACCGCCGACGGCAACCGGAGCTGCCAGCGCGCGGCGCTACGCGAGACTTACGCCAGGTGTAGCGATAGGGGCCGCGCCAGGCGGCCGGAGATAATTCGGAGGGTGTTCGGAAGGGAACGCATGAGGCCAAATGTATGACGGCGTGCGTTGGCCTGTCAACCCGCGGCCGTCAGGCCGCCGTCTTCGCGATATCGACGATCAGCTCGACCTGCCGCTCGAGCGCGCCAGGCACCGGCGCTTCGCCGCGCAGCACGGCGTCGATCCAGGCGGCCGTGGTCGCCGCGTCGCGCGCTTCGGGCAGCTCGACTTCGGGCGCATCGGGCGACGAGCGCTCGTGCGGCAGCCGCGTCTCGCAGATGCCGTCATGCAGCCAGTCGACCTGCACCTGGCGGCGCGTATCGGCGACCGCCTCGCCTTCGGTGCCGCGCGCGAGCAGCGCACCGCCGACGGCCGCATCGGGATGCGTGACGAACAGCTGAGTGAGACTGTCGCGATACGGCGGATGCGTGTAGTTCACGAGCCGCAATCCCGCGGGCGCGAACGGCTGCAGCAGCTTCACGAGCGTATGCGTCGAATTGCGCACGCCCATGCGCCGGCGCAGCGCGAGCAGGCGCGCGAGCTTGGGCGCCAGGACGTCGATCGAGGCGAACGCGACGCGGCGCTCCGCAAGTCCAGCTTCGATCTGCGCGTGCGACTGCGCATGGGCGATGCGCAGATGTGTGAAGATTTCCGCGCTCGTCACCCGACCCAGATCCTCGGTGACGCCGTGTACCAGCACCGGCACGCCTTCGCGGGCGAGCAGCAGCGCGAGCAGCGGCACGAGGTTCGGCTGCTTGCGCGCGCCGTTGTACGACGGAATCGACACCGGCCGAAACGCGCCGTGCGGCAGCCGCACCGGCTCGAACGACGTATGCGCGGCGGCCAGCATCGCGGCGAGTTCGTCGGCGGTTTCGCCTTTCACGCGATACGCGAGCAGCACCGCGCCGAGTTCGAGATCGTCGACGCGGCCGTCGAGCATCGCGGTGTAGAGCGAGCGCGTGTCGTCGGCGGTCAGCGCGCGGGCGCCATTCGGGCCGCGGCCGATTTCCTTGATGAATCGGGCCCAGGGGAAGGAAGAAGTGGTATCGGTGGAGTCGGTCATCGTGCGCAAGAGGCGGGTGGCGTGCCGCGCCTGGCGGTTCGCTACGCCATTCGGGGAACAGTTCGGTGTGAGTATCGCATCTATGGCGAGCGGGCGAACAGCAACGAAGCGGGCACGCAGTGGCGCGCGACGGGCCGCCTGACACGCCTCCGCGCCGTGCCGCGGGTTACACTCGATGTTTCTCGCCGCCTCGGCGGCGCACATCGGAAAACGGAGAACGGGATGAGTTACGTATTTGCACCGGCACCGCAGGTCGCGGTGCCGGTCGTGGGGTCGGGCGAGCAGTTCGCGGTGCGCCGCATCTACTGCGTGGGGCGCAATTACGAGGCGCACGCGCGTGAAATGGGCCACGACCCGGACCGCGAGCCGCCGTTCTTCTTCACGAAGCCGGCCGATGCGATCGTGTACGTCGCGCCGGGCACGACCGGCGAATTCCCGTATCCGTCGCAGACCAGGAACGTCCATTTCGAAATGGAAATGGTCGCGGCGATCGGCGAGGGCGGCAAAGACATCCCCGTCGACCGCGCGCTCGATCACGTCTACGGCTACGCGCTCGGTCTCGACATGACGCGCCGCGACCTGCAAGGCGAAGCGAAGAAAATGGGTCGTCCGTGGGATACCGCCAAGGGCTTCGATCACTCGGCGCCGCTCGGCCCGATCCATCCGGCTTCGACGGTCGGTCACATCGGCAAAGGCGAGATCTGGCTGTCGGTGAATGGCGAGGACAAGCAGCGCGCGGATGTGTCGCAGCTGATCTGGTCGGTGGCCGAGACGATCGCGTATCTGTCGACGCTGTTCGAACTGCGGCCTGGCGACCTGATTTTCACCGGCACGCCGGAAGGCGTCGGCGCGGTCGTCAAGGGTGACCTGATGAAGGGCGGCGTGGACGGGCTCGGCGAGTTCAGCGTGCGCGTCGTCTGAGACGGCTTGCGTGCAGGTGGAGGAGGCAGACAACATGAAGCTCTACAGCTATTTCCGTAGCTCGGCGTCGTATCGCGTGCGCATCGCGCTGAACGTGAAGAACCTGTCGTACGACTACGTACCCGTGCACCTCGTGCGCGAAGGCGGCGAGCAGCTGAAGCCCGCGTATCGCAAGATCAACCCCGACTGCATCGTGCCGACGCTCGCCGACGGCAGTCATTTGCTGCCGCAGTCGCTCGCGATCATCGAGTATCTCGAGGAGACGCATCCCGAGCCGCCGCTGCTACCGAAGGCACCGCTCGATCGCGCGTATGTGCGCTCGGTGGCGCTGCAGGTCGCGTGCGAGATTCATCCCCTGAACAATCTGCGCGTGCTGCGCTATCTGAAGCACACGCTGCGAGTCGACGACGACGCGAAGGACGCGTGGTACCGGCACTGGATCGACGCGGGCTTCGCGACGCTGGAGACGCATCTTGCCGGCGACGCGCGCACCGGCAAACTGTGTTTCGGCGACGCACCGACACTCGCCGACGCGTGCCTGATTCCGCAGGTATTCAACGCGCAGCGCTTCAAGGTCGACACCGCAAAGTTTCCGACGATCCAGCGCATCTACGATCACGCGATGCAACTCGATGCGTTCGCGCGCGCGGCGCCGGGCGTGCAGCCGGACGCGGAGTGAGCCCGGGATCGCTGACACGTCGACGGTAGCTTGAAACGAAAAAAGGGCGCTCCGCGGAGTGCCCTTTTCCTTTGGTTCGCCGCGAGCGCCGCAACGATCACGCGATCAGCCGCCCAGTAGCGCGTCCGAGAACTCCTCCGCGCTGAACGGCTGCAGGTCCTCGACCTTTTCGCCGACGCCGATGAAATACACCGGAATCGGCCGCTGCCGCGCGATCGCCGCGAGGATGCCGCCCTTCGCGGTGCCGTCGAGCTTGGTGACGATCAGGCCGGTGAGCCCGAGCGCGTCGTCGAACGCCTTGACCTGTGTGAGCGCGTTCTGGCCGGTGTTCGCGTCGATCACGAGCAGCACTTCGTGCGGCGCGCCGTCCTGCGCCTTGCCAATCACGCGCTTCACCTTGCGCAGTTCTTCCATCAGATGCAGTTGCGTGGGCAGGCGGCCGGCCGTGTCGGCCATCATCACGTCGATCTTGCGCGCGCGCGCGGCGCCGACCGCGTCGAAGATCACCGCGGCCGGGTCGCCGCTTTCCTGCGCGACCACGGTCACGTTGTTGCGCTGGCCCCACACGGCGAGTTGCTCGCGCGCGGCGGCGCGGAACGTGTCGCCGGCGGCGAGCAGCACCGATTGGTCAAAGCTCTGCAGATGCTTCGCGAGCTTGCCGATGCTCGTGGTTTTGCCCGCGCCGTTGACGCCGGCAATCATCATCACGAGCGGATGCGCGCGGCCGAGCATCAGCGATTTTTCGAGCGGCTTGAGCAATTCGACGAGCAGTGTGCGCAAGGCGGTTTTGACCTGCTGGGGGGCCGTCAGGCGTTCGCTGCGCACTTTCTCACGCAGCGCTTCGAGCAGGAATTCGGTCGCCTCGACGCCGGCGTCCGACATCAGCAGCGCGGTTTCGAGGTCCTCGTACAAGTCCTCGTCGATCTTCGTGCCGACGAAAATGCCGGTCAGGTTCGAACTGGTTTTCGCGAGGCCGCTCTTCAGGCGCGTGAGCCACGAGCGCTTCGCGCCGGCGTCCTGCACGGGCGGTGGGACGATTTCAACGGTATCGAGCATAGCGTCTGGCGGCTCGGGCTGCGGCTCGATGATGGTCGTGGCCGCAGGCGGAACGGGGGGCGCGTTAGGCTCGATGGGTTCGGCGGGCGCAACGGGTGCGGCCTCGGCCTCGGGTGCCGCGCCGTCTTGCGCCGCTAGCGATTCGTCTGCGGCGGTATCGGACTCTTTCGAGCCCTTGAATCGTTTGAAAAAGCTGAACATGATCTGACGTATGGGAGAGTGCGCCGATGCGCGCAGCCGGCACGGGACCGGCGAAGCGGTGGGCAGCGCCGGGATGCGAAAAGGCGGGGCGCTGGCAGCCGCACATTTTATCAGGCGTGCTGCGGCGCGTCGTATTGGCCGCTCGGCCAGGCTGGACGCGCGCCACCCCTGTGGTAACGTGAGCGCTCCGGCCCGCGCGCATCGACGCCGCGGGCGTGTTCATCACCTAGCTGAAACTGCACGATACTGCATGCCTCGTTTAGCACCTTCACGCGCCGCTGGCGCTTCGTCCAAAAGTGGCAAACCGCATGCCATTCGCATCATCGGCGGCGACTGGAAACGCACGCCGCTGCCCGTGCTCGATCTGGACGGCTTGCGCCCGACGCCCGACCGCGTCCGCGAAACGCTGTTCAACTGGCTCGGCCAGCGTCTGGACGGCCAGCACTGCCTCGATCTGTTTGCTGGTAGTGGGGCGCTCGGCTTCGAGGCCGCGTCGCGCGGCGCCGCTCGCGTGCTGATGGTGGAGCGTCATGCGCGCGCTGCCGGCCAGTTGCGCGCAAACCAGCAGCGGCTCGATGCACGCATGATCGAAATCGCCGAGGCGGACGGCCTGCGTCTTGCGGCGAGTCTCGCGCCAGGCTCATTCGACGTAGTGTTCCTCGATCCGCCGTTCGATGCCGACCTGCTCGGCAAGGCGCTCGCGGTGGCCGTGCCGCTCGTGCGCGCCGGCGGCTATCTTTATGTCGAGGCCGGCGAAGCGCTCGAACCGGCCGCTCACGAGCCGCTGTCAGGCTGGGAACTCGTTCGGCAGGGCAAAGCGGGCGCTGTGCACTTTCATTTGCTGCAGCGCGAAAATAAGGAATAATGCGCGTTCCAAAAAAGGGCCGGGCGGTTTATCGTCATCCGCGCCGGTGCGAAATGCGTCGCCCGGACGTGCCCTTTTGTCTGAAGAGAGGAGAAGTCTCATGGTAGTCGCCGTGTACCCGGGCACGTTCGACCCGCTGACGCGCGGTCACGAAGACCTCGTTCGGCGCGCGTCGAGCATTTTCGACACGCTGGTGGTGGGTGTGGCCGACAGCCGTGCCAAGAAGCCGTTTTTCACTCTCCAGGAGCGCCTCGCGATTGCGCATGAGGTGCTTGGCCACTATCCGAACGTCCAGGTGATGAGCTTCAAGGGACTGCTGAAGGACTTCGTGCGGACCAACAACGCGCGGGTGATCGTCAGGGGGCTGCGCGCGGTGTCGGACTTCGAGTACGAGTTCCAGATGGCGGGCATGAACCGTTATCTGCTACCCGACGTCGAGACGATGTTCATGACGCCGTCCGATCAGTATCAGTTCATCTCGGGCACGATCGTGCGCGAGATCGCGCAATTGGGCGGCGACGTCAGCAAGTTCGTGTTCCCGTCCGTCGAAAAATGGCTGAAGGAGAAGGTCGCTTCGCTGGATCCGCAGGACGGCGCTCAGGGGACCTGAGCCTGAGTCGCGCGAATGCCGGTTTTGACGGATCAAGACCGGCCAGGCCTCGGTGATCGGCGCCAGGTGCATCGGTCGGCTGTTCCAAGTAATGTTGGCGAGCCGTATTGGCGGCGAACGTCAATCCTGTCGTTATGCACGGGCATCGGTGTATTCGATGGTTCGCGCAAGCTGCGATGTCAATGATGATGCGAAGAACAAGAATTGTCTCTTCATCGCAAACGGGGCGTTCATCAATAGTCACGCCGGCTTGTCAGGTTCCTACGGAACCCTATCCGGAAAACGTCACGGGCGTGGGCAATCGATATACCTTTGTCCAATTCGCCGAGTATGAACTGACGAAGCGCACCAGTACGGTACGATGGATTTCAACAGGGTGACAGGTGCCGCATACGTGGAATTGCTGGAGCGGAGCAACTAGACGGGCATTGCAAGAGGAATGAGGAGTTTTTCCTAACCGGATAGTGCCGGCTTAACCGAAGCAGAACAATGTCAGCTTCCCTTCGCAGCTTTCGTGAACGCCTCGGCAAGTTTGTCGAAGTGCCGGAGGGCCGCGGGCGTCAGCTCGACCTGTTTGCGGCGAGCGTCTTCGGTGTCGTTGAGCAGGAGCCAGCCCTTTTCGCGCATTGACGTGATACGGGCATGCAAGGTAGCCGGCGACCCCAGCGCACTTTGGGCCATCATGTCTCGAACCGACAGGCGTTCGTTCTTTTGCCTCATGCGAGCAACGAACTCCAGGATCTTTTCTTCGAGCGGATCGAGCGCGGGAAGTGCGGGAAGACCTCGCAGTGCTTCGGTCAATTGAAGAAATCGAAGATAGATATCAGCAGGGCGGCTCATGACCATCGCTCCAACGAAAACGCCGCTCACCCGAGCGCGGAAAGCGAACCTTGATGCCCTGCGACAACCGGGCTTCTCTATTTTATCTCCATGTCCAGCTTACGTTTGGGTGTGCTCCCGGTCGCGGGCACGGCCATCGCGTTCGCGCTGTCGCTCGGGATCAACCAGGAGGTCTTCACGCACATCGAGTTCCACGCGAACCATTTCTCTCAGGTTTGGCCGTTACAAAAACTATAACGATACAGTCGCGCGTTGCCAAGGTTCGTGCGGGTGATCAACTCGAGCCGTCGCTGGAGGACGATTGGCTGCTTTCCGAAGGCGGATTCAACCGGTCGATGCAAAACCAGGATCGTCGATCAAGTGGCGAAGGCTGTAGGGCGCTACGTGCTCGTAGAGGATCGGCCAATCTACCGCGAGTAGCGGAATCGTTGGGTCTTTCCGACACCAGTACGCAACAAACCGCGCCCAGCCCCCGAGAAACATTCCGTTGCCAGAACTCAGCAGACACGGAGGGCGAGCGACAGGCGGAACCAGCATCCGCGGCATTCCCGCCGCCAGGGTTTCAAGGGCGTCCGACGATTCGTGTGACGCCAGCAGACTGTCCTCGGTATCAGACAGGTATCGACGTACTTCTTCTGCGACGCATGTGCTGCGAAGTTCCAGGTAAGAGGCGCGGACTTCATCAAGTACTGAAGTGGGCACACACGAATAATTGGAGCCACCCAGCCTTTCCAAAGCAGCGCGCCTGACGAAGTCAGGAAGCGCCCCCAACCTTGTTTCGCAGCCGAGCAACGCATCTTGAAAGACGGGATAGCACGCGAGCCATGCAGCAGGCGGGCGGCCTACTGGTCGGCGTGCCGATAGCCACCGGTTCGTCCGGATAGCGCGTTCCGTTCCAGCCTGTTCTCTCAGATTCATCGCTATAAAAAGCATATCAATATGGACGCGGCTCTGCATGCTTGTCGAGCCGGGCATAAAGCTATACATGGGTTTTCGGTCGCGTCGCGCAGAACTTGAGGGCCTCGAGAAATTTTTTCCGTGAGCGTCACGATATCTGTGACCGAAAGCCTGCTGCTTGTGCTCGCGGAACGCCATACGGGCACGCTATGATGCATTCGGCAAAAGCAACCGAGGATGGCTCACCGCAATGTCTAGCTTACGTTTGCATTTTTGGTCGATCGCTGGGACCCTGATCGCGTTCCTGGCGTCGCTGTGGATCAATCAGGAGGTGTTTACGCACACGTCTTTCGTGCGAGGCGTCAACTGGATTTTCCTGCCGTCTGGTGTTCGGCTTCTCAGCACGTTGCTGGTTGGGTTCGATGGTGCACTCGGCCTGCTGCTTGCCGGACTGATTACAGACTTTCTGTACTGGTTTCCGCATGACCCGGTGCGTGCAATAGCAGGCGCTTTGCTTGGGTCACTGGCACCGTATCTGGTCTACAGGTTTGCGCTCGAGTATTTCGATCTGCGCGCATCGCTGACGAACCTGACGCCGAAGCGGCTGCTTGTTCTGGCTGTCGCCTATTCGGGAGCAAATACGCTGTTTCACCACCTGTGGTTCGCGCTGGCCGGTACGACGAAGAACTGGTTCGAAAGCTTCTTCACGATGTTTGTGGGTGATCTGGCCGGCGCGCTAATCATTCTGTACGTGATGAAGGCACTGCTGGCCTTGTTGCCGAAACAGCCCGGCAATTCCCGCGTGTCGAATGGCATGTTCAGCATCCAGTTGGCGTTGAACAGCGCATATGCCAACCAGTTTGCGACGAAGGCTACCTGGCCGAGAAGCGCAGCCGTCCATGATCCTGGCGTGGGATTGCACGGCCGTGCGGGGGCGAAAAAGCTATAATGTATTGTTTTCTCTAGCAAAGTTGGTGGCGGCATGGCCCTGATGATTACCGACGAGTGCATCAATTGGCCATCCTAAGCAATTTTCGTGCCAACCGTACTTAAAGGCTTCTAGCTTTGCCAATTGCCAGAAATTACCCTCTTGCAACTCAACTGCAACTCAGAGGGAAAAATGGCAACTTTCAGCCAACGCAATGGCCGTTGGCAAGTAAAAATTAGCCGAAAGGGATTTCCAGCGCAATACAAGTCGTTTTCGACAAAAGCAGAGGGCCAAGTTTGGGCTCGCTCAGTCGAAGCATCAATGGACGACGGAACGTGGGTCGATCCTGCCGGCACAACCGACATTACATTTTGTAATGTATTGGCGCGTTACAAAATGTCGGTCACACCGACAAAGTCCAGTAGGCGAAGTGAGGAATACCGCATCGGCAAAATTATGCGGCACAGGATTGCCGAGTACAGCATGCGCAATCTCACGACCAGCATACTTGCCGAGTATCGCGATCAACGGCTCAAAGAAGCGTCGAACTCAAGCGTCTGTCGCGAGCTGGCGACAATCAGTGCCGTGATCACGCATGCGCAGCGCGAGTGGGGGCTCAACATCAACAATCCGGCAAAGCTTGTGAAAAAGCCGCGATTGCCGCCTGGTCGAAACCGTTTGTTAAAACCAGCGGAGCTTGAGCGACTGTTGCATGAACTGAATGCAGAGCGACACGAGTTGCGGAGCAAATGGCTTGTGCCGCTCGCAAAGCTTGCGCTTGAGACGGCGATGCGACAGGGCGAATTGCTGTCACTGCAATGGAAGCACGTTGATTTCGAAGAGCGCACGGCCTATCTGCCGATGACGAAAAACGGCAAGGACCGCTATGTTCCGTTGAGTAGCGCAGCGATTGCAATTCTGGAAAGTTTGGACCGCGTGGACGAGCGTGTCATCCCGATAAGTCAGAACGTGGTTTTGTGTGCATGGCCGCGAGCATGTAAACGTGCCGGAATCGAAGACTTTCACTTTCACGATCTGCGGCACATGGCAACGAGCAATCTTGCAAAGAAACTGCCGAACGTGATCGAACTCGCGTCGGTGACGGGACATTCCAATGTGCAGATGTTGAAGCGCTACTATCACGTATCAGCAAGGGAGCTTGCTCAAAAGCTCGGCTGAGAATGAAACCGGACCTGCTTGTTGTTCGCGGAACGAGTTCGTGTACAGCGTAAACAACGGAAATGAAGCGAGAAGTTGTTGTCTGTGTAAGCCTCGCTCCCCGACCTTCCATTAAAAAACAAAGGGCGACAGCGAGACCATCGGATTTAAATTGGCTTAGCGTTGAGCTTTGCCAGTTGCTGTTGCAGCTTCTGCATCTTATGTTGGATGTCGGCGCGCTTGGCAGCGACCGTCTGGCGCTTGGCCGCTTTCTTTTGCGCGTCGATTCGCTGCTTCTCAAGGTCTGCGATTTCGTACAGGTTAGGCTGGGCCAGAATTTCTTGGTATCTCATGAGTATCGTCTCCATCGTTGTATGCCGGTATTTATGCGGCCGGAGACCGTGATCGACCCTCGGCGGACCTTCAAATCATCCGAAAGCGGCCGTTAGGCAGCAGGAAGATTTCAGGTGCCGCGACACGCTGCATTTTGATGCGCGTAAGCGGGAGGCTTCCATCAAGATCATTGGTATGATCACGCGCGGAACAAAAATATATCTAAAACTTGATGTCCCATGGACCGATGTGTCAATTACTCTAACCAAAACGTGGGATCGGAAGTAGACACCTGACAATAGATTACGGAGAACAGATGTACCGTGTGGATCAGACAAACAATCGCATAGTGAAGCTTGAGGAAGTGAAGTTTTCTGAACGGGGGTTGAGGGAGCGTAATCACCTGCAGGAGTGGCTCGCGAACAAACCGGACGCGCTCGGCGAAGACTTATTGATCATCCAGAAGGAGTTTGACGGATTCGACGATACTCGTGAACGTCTGGATCTGCTTGCGATTGACCGCAACGGTGGGCTTGTCGTGATTGAAAACAAGCGTGACGACTCGGGACGGGATGTCGTATGGCAATCGCTGAAATATGCGTCTTACTGCTCTACGCTGTCAAAAACTCAGATTGCGGATATTTTCCAAGAATACCTTAACGGTCGCGGCGAAACCCGGGACGCAAGGAGGACGATCTGCGAGTTTCTCAAAGAAGAAGATTTTGCTGATGTGGTGTTAAACCCCGGAAACGATCAGCGGATCTTTATGGTCGCAGCGCAGTTTCGGAAAGAAGTCACATCGACTGCGTTATGGCTTCTAAAGCACCGGATTCTGCTGAAGTGTTTCAAGGCGACGCTGTTCACTCATCAAGATCAGCTGTTCGTGAATGTAGAGCAGGTAATTCCACTTCCCGAGGCCGAAGAGTTGATGATCGGAATCGCTGATAAAGAAGTCGAGGAACAAAGCTCCGAACGTGGCAAGGCATACCGCTACGAGTTGCGCAACGAATTCTGGCATATGACGCTGGAGGCACTTCGCGAAGCGAACATCTCACTCTATTCTTCCGCCAGTCCAAGCCGCGATCATTGGCTCAATGCCGGCTCGGGACTCGGGAACGTCGCGTACACGATGATTTTCAACAGGGGCGAGGCGCGGGCGGAGTTCATCCTCGGCCGCGTGAAGGAAGAAAACAAGGCTGCCTTCGACTTCCTGCACTCGAAAAAGGATGTGTTAGAGGCGGAATTTGGTGAGCCCCTCTATTGGCGGAGAATGGATGACAACAAAATCTCAATCATAGGATGTGCGAAGCAATTCGACGCACACGTAAAGGAAAACTGGCCGGCAATCATCGAGTGGCTGGTGGACCATGTGCGGAGGCTTGAAAAAACCTTCCAACCGCTCATCCCGCAGTTGCGAACGGTCCTTCAGGAAAGCTATTTCGGGTAACTTCTTTGAGTAATGTAGTACGTCGCTACGTCTTCGCTAGCGCTCATCCCGATCGACGTACTTCGTTACACCATCTGGCTTGCTTGCGCTACGCCATCTTCTGTGTAACTACGTGCTTTACTAGTGAAAGACATTTAGTTCGTAAGCAGCTGGTCTTGCTTGCAAGCCAGGTGCGAGAACTAAATGCCGCATTGCTGCTGAACTTGTGAAGCAGCAAGGCTGCATTAGTTTGCGGTGTAACGGAAATCATTGGTTAAGAAAATTTAGATAAAGTTTTTCTAAAACCCCTTCGGAGTTCACTCGGAAATATGAGTGTTTGATCCTGGACCCCCCTTCTTTCGTTCTCATAGGGACTACGCAACCCTAATCTGTACCGCTATAGCTTTACCAGCAAGTTAGCAACAACCTTCACGTCGCTAACCCCATCCTCGTCCTGACCGTTGTTTCCAGATAGCTATAGAATCCGGCAGTCTTCAAGTCGTTTCCGACTAAAGCAATACTATTACCGACCATATGTCCTTCCGGTCTCATCTCTTGCTATGACCTACCTAGCAGTTTCGGGGAACCGTGTTCGCTTGCGAGAACTGCTGTGTATTACTGCGTTTGTAGTTGTATGTAGTAGGAGGGAGAGCGCTAACAGCGTCGAGACTAGCGAGCGTTGCTGCGCTTCCCATGATTGCCAAACCGATGTTTGCCAAGCTTGAAATCTGTGACTCGAATTAACCTAGTCTTTTAATTCAAGAGTATTTATGTTCCTGTGTCGAGTCTAGTGCACACCGTCAGATGGATCAATATTCTTGTGATGGATATTCGATGGTTCGTCCACGTGATCCGTAGACCTGGAGTTGCTTCGCTGAATTGGGATGCGTCAGTTGTTGGGTTGCGAGATGCTGGTCTCGACGCAAGACGTCCAGATCGGGCCGCGTTGAGAAAGCAAAGCTTTTTGCTAAAAGCTTTAGTTTTTACATAAGCTCTTGTTTCTTATGAAGATCAAGCCTTGTCGATTATTTGTTGATTACCGTAACCAAAGAATACACCCTATGGCGTGTGGAATTCATTGATTTCGGAGATCAGCACATGAAGCAGGCCAAAACTTTGACCGAAAAGGAACTGAAGCAGGTACTGACCTACATTTCATTGAACCGGCACGCGGCGCGCAATCGGGCAATGCTGCTGCTGACTCATTGGGCCGGTATGCGTGTAGGCGAGGTCGCTGCCTTGCGAATCGGCGACGTACTGAACGCCGACAACTCGATTAAATCCGAAATCCGCTTGCTTGCAGAACAGACGAAAGGTCGGCATGCGCGAACGGTGTTTGTCGGTCAGAGGCTTCGCAAGGAACTGATGGCGTATGTTGCGACACTGAAATGTCGGTCAACCGACAAACCGCTGTTCGCTACGCAGAAGCGCGACGGCTTTTCAGCTAATACCTTGTGTCAGCACTTCCACTGGCTGTACAAAGAAGTTGGCATCGACGGGGCGAGCAGCCACTCTGGCCGACGCTCGTTTATCACGACTCTGGCAAGCAAGGGCGTGGGTGTTCGAGTGCTGATGGCGCTTGCGGGGCATCGGGACATCTCGACGACGCAGCGATACATTGACGTGAACGACGAGATGCAGCGTGCAGCGGTGGATCTGGTTTGAAGCATCTCGATTTAATCGAGATGTGCAGCACGGGTTGATATGAGCTTGCCTACGGCAAGTTCGATAGTCGGACTTATCCGTTTGGCCGACATGCTCAAGTTCGCTACGAGATTGCCGATATACATGGTTCGTCAGTAGACTTGTCGTCGAAAATATCGGGAATTCGCTTGAGAAGCACGGGAATCGCTGCCGCCGTTAGCGGCCTTACATTGGCTCTGGCTTGCCAGCATGTTTCGGCACAGAGTTCGGTGACGCTGTACGGCATGACGGATTTGAGCATCCGTTATCTGACGAATGCTGATGCACAGAACGACAGTCGGCTGTTCATGGCTAACGGCGCTGTCATCAATAGTCACGTTGGGCTGCAAGGGGCGGAAGACCTTGGAGGTGGGCTGAAAGCCGTCTTCCAGTTGGAAAGCAATATCAATCCGCAGAACGGTAGCCTTGGCGATATCGGGCGACTTTTCGACAGTACGGCGGATGTTGGCTTATCCGGCGACTTCGGTACGTTGACGTTGGGCCGTCAGACAACACCGCTGTTTAATCAACTGGTCTTCACGTACGACCCGCTGACTTACGCCAACTATCCAGAAAATTCGTGGTTGCCTTACGCACTTGGTGCGGGGCTTACCGTTGATAACTCGATCAAGTACGTCGGCCAGTTCGGTGGCCTGTACATCGGCGCGATCTACTCGTTCGGCAATAACTATGAGTCGAGCGGTGCAGACGGTTTCTCCGGGCAGGCTCCGGGTCATATGGGAGCCGGCAATATGTTCGGGTTCCTCGCGTCGTATGCACATGGTCCGCTCAGCATCGGTGCCGGTCTACAGCAGGTCAGCGACAACTCGAACAACAAGCAGACGCTTTATCACGCAGATATCAGGTACGTCATCGCCCAGGCGAAGCTCTATCTCGGGTATATGCATTCGCAGGACAATACCGGCCTTGTCGATACGCTGCTGGCGGAGCAGCCGATTCCAGACATCGGGCAGTTGAAGAATACGGATCGCATCGATGACGGTCCGTTTGCTGGCGTATCGTGGCAGGTGAGCGCTCGGATCTTGCTTACCGGCGCGGTTTACTACGATCACATGCGAAATGCGACGACGGCCGGCGGTACGCTAGCGAGTGGTAATCGCTACACAGTCGTCGCTTTAGCTGAATATTTGCTGTCGAAACGCACCGAGGTGTATGGCACGGTCGATTTCAACAAGGTCAGCGGAGCGGCGGCGGTGGAGTTGCCGGGTCGCAGCAACCAGACAGGTGTCGCAATTGGCCTGCGAAATTTCTTCTGACCGCTGATGCATACGAAGACAAGTCCGATTGTCGGACCTGGCCGGTTACAACAACAGTTGTGGGAAAGTCAGGCTCCTTTTGCAGCCTTTGCGAATGCGTCGGCAAGCTTGTCAAAATGTTTGAGCGCGGCAGGCGTGAGTTCGATTTGCTTGCGACGAGCGTCTTCCGTATCGGTGAGCTGCAACCAGCCCTTTTCTCGCATCGATGTGATTCGGGCGTGTAATGTGGCAGGCGACCCCAGCTCGCCTTGCGCCATCATGTCCCGTACTGACAGCCGGTTCTTGGTCTGTGTTGCGCGAGCAACAAACTCAAGTATCCGCTCTTCGAGCGGATCGAGCGCGGCAAGCGTAGGCAAACCACGCAACGCCTCTGTCAGTTGCAGGAATCGCAGGTAGATATCAGCAGGACGTGTCATTGCTTACGAACTGTTGAGGATGGGCTGTTGAAGACAGGCGCTCGCGGTAGGACATGCGGGCGCGTTATGATTCGCTCGGTCATAAACATGGAAAGGTAGTTTACCGCAATGTCTAGCTTACGTTTGCATTTCTGGTCGATCACGGCCACAGTGATCGCCTTTTTGGTGTCGCTGTGGATCAACCAGGAGGTGTTCACTCACACGTCTTTCGTTCGAGGCATAAACTGGATTTTCCTGCCGTCCGGTGTTCGGCTTCTCAGTACGTTACTGGTTGGCGTCGATGGGTTCGCCGGCCTCTTGGTTGGCGGTCTACTGATGGACTTTTTCTATTGGTTCCCGCACGACCCTGTTCGCGCAATCGCGGGAGCCATTCTGGGTTCACTAGCGCCCTATCTGGTTTATAGGCTTGCGCTGGAGCGCTACGATCTCAAGGCGTCGTTGACAAATCTCACGCCGAAGCGATTGCTCGTACTGGCGGTTGCGTACTCGGTGGCGAATCCGCTGCTGCATCACATGTGGTTCGCGTTGCAAGGCAATACGCGGAACATTGGTGAAAGTTTCGTCATGATGTTCGTGGGCGATTTGACCGGCGCGTTGATCATGCTGTATGTGATGAAGGGCATTCTGGCCTTGTTGCCGAAACAGCCAGGCGATTCCCGCATGTCCCATCGCATGTTCAGCATTCAGCTCGCGTTGAACAGCGCATATAACAATCAGTCGGCGTGCTAAGGGTCGGTAAGGCGGTCGACTTGCCGTCCGTGGCCTATACAGGCGCTCAGACCGCTGGTCGCTGGATGCCATGAAGCAGTGCGAAGGGGTTATCGACGGATAGCCCTTCGCGTGTTCCCTTGGCCGTTCTATTTGTATAGAAGTGTGATCATGTCAAATTTATTGATCGTGGTGAATGAGTCCAGCGTCTTGGAGTCACCTTTCGTCCCAGCCCAGACTCGAGGCAAGTGCATGCCCTGTCTTTCTGTAACCATCCGGACTTAGATGAGTCAGGTCGGTCCCCATGAGTGAAGGCGCCGCGAGTGCCCATCCATAGCTTCCCCCCGGTCCGCCCATCAGATCCTGCCAGTTCCACGCACCGCAATTGAATTGCCGGCCTACCTGCTGCTGGACTTCCTCAATCTGCTGATGGATCCTGCTGAACAAAAGCAGGTCTGGAACCTTGCCATTACGCCCTGTCAGTACTCCCCGATCTGGAGGGCCGACCAAAACGCAAGATGCTGATGGGAAAACTCGGCGCAGATTGGTCAGGGCTATTTTCAAAGCTGACGCGTACTGGTTGCGATCAAATCGTGGAGCATTCCCCTCGTTGGTACCGTACTCGAGTATCACGGCATCGTAATTCACCCCATTAAGCGCTTGGGCGAGATAGTCGGGATCTAAATTGCTCCAGCCGCGCGCCGTCGACGACGGTATGCCAAATACATCAAAGGTCACTTTTGGCAGTTCTTCATAGTCCAAGATGAATCCGTGCAACACAAATATGCCCTGCGCCACGCGAAGCCTGACGGTCGAGATCGGCTCGTCGGCGCTGATCGTCAGTGTCTGGCTCTCGTTCGTCGCGCTTAGGATTGCCTGTTGTTTCGGGCCATTGTTGACGGAGAGATCAAGCGTGCTGCCACCAGGCGCGCGGTAGACGATCTGCAGTTGGCGAATTGTCGGCTGCAGGTTGGCATTTCGGAGGTCGAGCCAAAGGTAGCTGTCAATTCCACCTTCTGCAACACGATCTGCCAGACCCGGGCCGGTTTGCAACGGTGCCGTCGCAGTGTACGACAGCTGCGTTGACCACCCGTCGCCGATACAATAGTCACGAAGCGCTGACAGACGCGTGTTTGCACGGCCCATAGTCGGCGGCAAATAACGTGTGCCAACGGTCAGGCCCCGCGCGCGTAGTGAATCCATCATGGTCGATGCGAAGGGACCTGCAGCAATGTGGCTGTCACCCCAAAAGGCGATACGACGAGTTTTCTCCGCATCATGAATGGCGAAACCAGGAATTAGCTGTGGGTCAATCAGCGGCTGACTACGAATGACAGTGTTCCTCAACAGGCCTAATTCGGAATTGCTTGGTATCCGTGAACTACGATCTAGCCGGGGAGACTGTTTGAGCACTGTCTTTATAGGCCGAGGCAACGCGGCAGGACAGGCGAAGTTATCTGTATCTTGTCCTGAGACGAAGTTCACGGTGTTTTGTGCGTAGGACGTCCCCGTTAGCATTAGTGCAAAAAGGCAGGATTTCAGTATGTTGCTTATGTGGAATTGCAAGGATGATGGCACTTTGTGAATCTCTCCTGTTATTGCGAGCCTGCACCGGCCCGGATTTCCGGTAAGCCCTTTTGCTTCAGATATGCTCGATGCTTCGAGCGGACATAGGCGTCGTACAGGCCGTTTGGTGAAAGGCCCAACAGTATTTCGAGGTTCCGGACGGCATCATCGCGCTCACCGATATAAAAATGCTTCGAGATCACACTCTGTGGCGTGTATGTGAATAATGACTCGGCAGGTGGCCGACCGACAACAGAAAGACATCCCCAACCTTGGAACCCGACGGGCTTCACCACTTTCCCATCCGGCCTCTTCCAACCTTGAGTCGAAATGCGATTGGCAACTTCGATCTGATCTTGCGCGGTTGCCTGTGCGGGAGTTGGCGCGAACTCCCGGCCACCCCACTGGGCCCAGGTTCCAAGATAGATGCCAAGTCCACCGGCAAAGCGTCCGCTATGCTGCCAGTTCAACCCGGTTTCGCAGCGCGCAATTTTCTCCCAAAACGCGTCGGGTGCCATCGGATGGGGCAGAGGTTCCAATGCGATCGATTGATCTCTTGCCGCTGTTGATTGGGCTTCCTTGGTCTCCAAGGGTGAAGAACTGGAAGCTGTCACTGCTTGGGGAACGAAATGTCCCGCTCGCATGATTTCAGCAATGTAGGCTCGCTGACCTTTAACGGTCAAATGAACGCCGTCCGAGACGAAGTAGCCAGGCTGGCCCTCAGATACATCGCGCCAATTGGCCAGCCGGAGGTTTGGGAACTCCGGCGCGACCCGGTCAAACAGGGCGTTGTTCGCGTTCATCCATTGCCGTGGCACGTGAGTATTTACCAGGACAACTCTCTTCCTGTCAGAAAGTAGAAAAAGAATCTTCCGCAATTGATCTTCGGTTACGTAGCCGTTCGTGCCCAAGTGTATTAGTACCGCGGGGCGAAGCTGGTTGCTATGGATAAGCTCCTTAATCTGTGCGATAACGTTCGCCGCCTGCCAGCCTACCGTTGCGTGAACATCCGTTCCCGGAAGCATTACGTTGAGTAGCCTGCTTGATCCCAGAAGCACGGAGTCGCCAACAGCCGTCAAATCATTTCCGCTGAAAGATTGAATCGCCGGCTGCGCTGGTGTCACTGGATTTTCAGGGGCTCTACTTGGTGTGGACAGTGCCACCAGCTGAATCCTCGGGGCGCTGGCATCGACATCAAGTGCGTCGCGGACGTCCTGCGCCGGCATTGCCTTGCTTGGTGCAAGATACAGAATCGTGCCGGTTCCGCCGGCCATCAACGATAAAGTGACGACAATTGACGCGAAACGCAATTGCGTCCGAAGGCGCACTTCATGCGCACAGAAATCACGCCAGAGCCGCTCAATAGCGCCGTGGCGAATAGGCTTTTCCAAATACTCGTACGATAGCGCCGATATGCTGACGGTGAGCGCGATCCGTAGCAAAAAATTGACGGTTGTACCAAGATTCTGCACGTCGATCCCAGGGCGGGTCAGCATGAAAATTGGCCAATGCCAGAGATACATTCCATAGGAACGCTCTCCTGTCCAGCGCATTGCAGGGGTGTCGAGCCAGCGCCCGAAAGGTGAGCCTGGACAAGTCGCCCCGAGGACCAGTAGTGCGCTAGTCAATGCAGACAGGAGGAAGCCCCACGGATAAAGCCATGCAGTCTGCTCGCCCAGCAGGCCGAACAGAAAGAGCATTGTCACGAGTGCGCCAAGCCCGAGCACACAAGCGATGCGGCCTCGCAACTGCTTCGGTGAATCGGGAGAGGGCCTGGGGTTCCACAAAAGGCCAAGCGTTGCGCCAATGAGAAGCGGGAAGCCGTGCGTGTCAGTACCAAAGTAAAGTCGCGACGAAACCGTCTCTCCGAGGGAGCCGATTTTCATCGCGCTCACCGCCATGCATGTGACAGAAGCAACTGCCATCAAGGCGGCAAGCGCAGCTATTCCACGGCGACTGAGGCGACGCGCACTGATCAGGACGATCGGTGCCCAGAAGACATAGAATTGTTCTTCGATTGCCAGCGACCACAAATGCTGCAGCAACGGTGGCCGCCCCATCGCCTCAAAGTAGGAGGTCTTGTGCCAAATCAGCTCCCAGTTCGTCGCATAAAAGAGAGAAGCTGTCGCATCGCCACGCAGTTGAGGAAGCGCATCAACGGCACCGAGCGCCGCTACAAGCACAACTGCTGCAACCATGAAGTACGACGCCGGAAGCAGTCGCTTTGCACGACGCCAGTAAAACTGAAATAACGTGCTGTGAATTCCGTCCTGAGTATCCTTGACTAACAGGCTTGTGATGATAAACCCGGAAATAACAAAGAAGACATCGACGCCAAGGTATCCACCTTGCGCCCAGGTAATATCAGCATGAAATAGCATGACTGCAATTAAAGCTATGGCGCGAAGGCCATCGAGTCCAGGTAGTCTTAAGGTAGGGTCTCTTGCCGGAAATGACGACATACTTCCCTCAATGCATGGGCTTTGGTTTCGAATACGGAATCAACTGGATGCATCGCGACGTCGGTAAGCTGCAGCCCGCCCTTCCGCACACATCGACGTGATGTGAGCACGAAGCGCGCACAAGTCCCATGTTCGCTTTGCCCACCATGTCTCAGACGGACCACGGTTCGAATCTGGGGGGGCGATATCGGTGGTTGCTGCCGACACTGAGGCCACTCAATGAATCTGTTGCTCTTATTTTTTATTGGATATGCCGGATCTTTCCTCAATCGTAAGACATTGCATGTTTTATTGGCTGGCTAAGAGCTAACAAGCGATCGCGCCATTTATGGAAATTTAATCATTTTCCTTTCGCACGCGATCTTCGCACTCGCTATATTTCTGCTTTCGCTCGGCTATTGCCTCGTCAAGGTGATCCGCTGAATTTGTGTAGGCTCCCACGGAGTTGTTATAGTCCTGAGTGGCGTGCGCTACATTTAGGATTTCCTTCGGAACATAGGGATAGGCTCCGCAGCGTGACTGAATTAACGCATCCAGTGCGGCAGACTTTTCACGGCTGAGCTTTGCTGCCTTGGCAGCTTGCTGTGCCTCTGCATCGTCGAGCGTGAGACGATGTTTTATACCGAGGGGGACCAGCACCGCACCGAAAATAAGCAGAACAATTGGTGCTTTGGAAGCGAAGTTCATGCGACCGCGCTTTTTTAGAATGAAAAGCGCGATGGCAGCAATGACGCAGAGTGAGCCTGCTGCGCTCAATGCGGTGCTGAACAGGTAGTAGAGAATGTACAGGCCAATCAAAAATCCAAACATTCCAGCTAGAAATTGCAACTTGTACTCCGAGATTTCAAGTAACTATTCGCAGCGGCGCGCCTGGCGGGGCACGATATACCGGCTGACTATGGTCAGCCGATCGCATTACAGGTTGCGCTGTCCGTCAGGAATGTTGTTGTCTCACGACCTTGCTGCTTACGGCAACGAGTTTGCCGTTATCGGCGCGATACGCAGTCAATTCAATCGTAGCCGGGCAACATTGGGCGTCGTCGTCGCCCAGTTCGAGACTTTTAACGTAAAGCAGTCCGTCCTTGAAGGACATCTGCTGGATGCCCTTCGTACCGATTTGATTCGAGTGGCCGGTCGCCCAGAATACTTCGAAGGAGTCTGCCCACCAGTTGCCTCCATCGGTCGGTTCAACGCCAAATGACATTACCGTGACTTGTCCGATACCTGCCATTTCCCCTGTCGCCACCTTGCTTCCCTTCCAGTTGACGGCAACCCGATTTGAGCGTGTTTCACGAGTAACGGCTTGGCGAGCTTTCTTGATATCAACCACCTGAGAGCCTTCAGCATGAACGGACAATGCGGTAGATAGCGCTGCAGACGAGAAGGCCGTCACAAGTGCGAGTTTTTTGAGTTGATTCACGATTTTTAAAAATGCGAGACCTGGCCTGCTTTTTGGTAGGACGAGCCGATGCTGCGCATCCGCAAAGCGCAGCAAATACCCGATATTTTTTCTTTGGTTGGTCACTTGCAGCGCCGAAGCGTTTCAGAATCATTGACGTGAAGCGCGCCATTTGACAGGACGAATGTATCCGTCCCGGTAGATGTGTTGCCTTCCACGTTGCATGTGAAGTCTCCGATGAAAGAAACACGGTCAGCGCGAATGACTTTTTTAAGGTCGCAACCGGTTTCGTATTGTTGATATCCGGTTGCGCTGACGTTAAAGCCCTGGTCTGTGACTCCATCCTGCTTATAGGTTTTACATTCTGCGGCTGATGGCGTCCAGACGCCTTGAAACTGCCTCGGGATCGAAGCGGCTGCGACAGCCGAACCGCAACAAGCGATCATCCAGGCCGAGAGTAGAGAATTGCGTAGATTTTTGAACATTTTAGGTCTATTTTTTTATCCGGCGTAAAGGGGGCAGAATTAGTGAAATGACTCGCTGTTCGAGCTCCCGTCCGCTCGCAAAACTGTTAAGCGTCGCGGTGCTTCTTGAGCATTTTTTATTTGAACCAGCGAGACGCATCTTTCACCTTCGCCGTCCCGGTATCCTGCATCAGGGACTTGGCGCCCTCCGAAACGTTGCGGTTTGAATCGGCCTTCGACTGGATCACGTCCGTCCGCGCCTTGTCGCGTGCCAATTCGGCGTTGATGACATCGTTCTCGCGGTTCACGCGCGTTTGCTGGGCCTGCAACTGGAGACTGCGCTGCTGCAAGTCGATGTCGCGCATCTGGTCTGCGTACGCCTCATCTTTCGATTGCCGCGCGGCTCGTGCGGTAGCGGCTGCCTTCAGACGCGCCTGCGCCGCTGAATGGTCGGCTGCCGCGATTGCATCGCGTCGCCGTTGTTCGGCCTCGGCCGCGCGTTCTTCGCGGTCACGCTCGCGCGCTTGGGCCTCTTGCTCGCGTTGCAGTTCTGCTTGTGCGGCAGCTTGCTGCGCGGCCTCACGAGCATTCTGCTCGGTGACCGCCGCATTCACGGCGCCTAACTGCGAGGTCAAGGTCGGTTGAGAGCGAGCGGGCAATACAAGCGCGAAGGCGACGCTTCCCGCGAGAACCGTCATTGCCGTCACTCTTTTCATTTTGCCGCCGTCGTGGTTGGGCACGCTGCGTTAGGCTGGACGCGCGTTTCGTTGGGACCGGTGGAAACCACTTCGGCAATGCCTTGCGTGAATTCGCAGGCTTTACCGACCTGCGTCGAGCTGAAGACCTTCCCCGCGTCCTTATAGGTCAGTTGCACCCCATCCACAAGAACCTTGTCAGAAACAAGGGAGCCGGCGGCAGCGCCTGCTGCCGCTCCGCCGGCCACACCGAGGATCGCATTCTGTTGCTTGATCGCGTGGCCGCCGTGGGTAGCAGCGGTGGCTGCGGCGCCACCGGCAATGGCACCAAGAAGGCCACCGACGATTTGCGCTGCCTGCTTGCCTTGCGCGTTATCGACCTGAACCTTCGCCGGCAGAATCGCGATGATCTCGACCGTCTTGACCTCTTGCCGGGAGTTCAATTGCGCCGTCGTATAGGTGCTCGCGGAATATTGTTCCCCTGTCGCTTGGCAACCGGCGAGCAGTGCAAGTGTCGCAGCGCATGCAAGCGCAAAAGTGGACGACTTCAGAGTTGCGTTCATAGTGTTCTCACGTTGTTCGATATGTGCGGGGCCGCCCTTAACGTTGCATATCGATATAAAAAACATATCGATATGGTCGAAAGGCCCCTACTGGGGGTTATCGGCTGGCCGCCGTTCTACTTTAGGATCAACGACAAAAAATTTTGGGCGGTCTGTGCTGGCGGCTAAGCCCCCACGGAGGGTGGTCGACCGCGCCGAGTCCGCTAATCGGACTTGCGGCAGCCCTATGAATTGTCAGTTAGACCGGCAACTGAGCAATGGTCGGGCTCCCTTGTAGCTATGGCGAAAGCCTCGCCAAGCTTATCGAAGTGATGCAGCGCAGCTGGCGTAAGTTCGATCTGCTTGCGGCGCGCGTCCTCCGTCATGCTGAGCATAACGAATCCCTTTTTTCGCATAGACGATATACGGGCGTGAACGGTAGCTGGCGAACCAAACTCGGATCGCGACATTAGGTCACGAACTGATAGTCTCTCTTTGCCAAGGCTAGCACGTGCGACGAATTCCAGTATGCGCGCTTCGAGTGCGTCAAGTGCGGGCAATCCGAGCGATCCTTCGCTCAACTCCAGAAAGCGAATATATGTATCGGCAGGGCGTTTCATCGCTTACATGTTCAGAAGGGCGGTGTGAGGCACACAAGGGGGCGAAAGGCTGGCCTTGTCCGTAGCGACCAAAAATCAAGGCCAACATTTTCTGGTGTGCGATCAGCGCTTCTTGGTTACCTGACCGTCGAAGCCACAAGCTGCACCGTGGAAAGACATGCAGCCGTCCTCTGACACTTTTGCCTTCTTCCCTGTTTTGTCAAAACTCACTGTGACAACGCAGGAAGCAGTGTCGGAGTCCTTCACAAATGGGCTGAGTCGCAGGCCGTTGCCTTTCAACTGCCCAATGCCCACGAAATCGCCGGCGCAACCTTGAGCACCTACCTCTGCATGAGCGACGACCAGTCCTTTGTCACTATCGGCGGTGATGGTCCGCAAAGACATGTCGCTGCCATCGCCTCTCCCTGCAAAGTCGCCCTCGACAGCATAAGGTGTTACTTGCGCGTGCGCTGTCAGAGGCATTGCGAATGCGAGTGCCAGAAATACTTTCTTCATGGTGATTATCCTGATCATCTAATGCTATTGATTACGGTGCAATCTTCAAAATGACCGATGGTTGTTCGGCCACGGATAGACATCTCTTCCATGGCGTGACGAAACCCGGCCCGTCACTTGGATAGGCGCTCATACAGAACGGGCCAATCGACTGCGAGCAGAGGTATCGTTTTATCGTTGCGTGACCAATACGCGAAGAAACGTGTCCAGCCTTCAAGGAAAATGCCTTTGCCGGGACTGAGCAAGCAAGGTTGCCTTGCGACCAAGGGCATGCTCGTCGGCGGAAATTGTGCAGCGACAGTGTCAAGCATTGTCGACCGGACGTTCTCCAAATTTTCGCTGTGCATGCCGACCGAGAGGTAGCGCTCTACTGCTTCCGCCACACAAGTCGTGCTGAGTTCAACATAAGCAGCGCGAACTTCGTTGTGAGTCACCGATGAGACAACTGCTTGTGCCTCTGTGTTCGCGGCTGTTCGTTTTAATACGGGAAGCTTGGCGAAATGAGGCAGCGCTCGAAAACATGTTTCACCGCCTCGCAGCGCGTCTTGAAACGCCGGATAGCACGCCAGCCACGAGGGGGAAACGCAACCGACCGGTCGAAATTCTTCGAATAGTCCATCGACCGTGGCGGTGCGTTTCTGTTGCTGCAGTTCTCTCAGGTTCATTGTTATAAAAACTATAATTATAAGATTGCAGGTTGGCAAGTGCTGTCGCGCAAGGTGACAGCTACAACTAGGTTAGCGGTTACGGCAGGACGAACTTTAGGGTGCGGCGTAAGTTTTTTTCGGTCCCGAGCTGCGGTCGTGAAGCGAGGCGCAGACGCGAGGCGGTGCGGTGCTATGTGCAACTCCACCCACAGAAAGGAGGGCGTCTCAGAATCGTTGGCATCCCTCTGAGCACTGGTGCGCCTGCGCCGCGGAGAGAATTCTGTTCGTCGACAATTGTCGGTAGCGGTCGAGTCGCGCGGAGTCGATTGCGCGTCAAAGCAAGGGCGGGCACTTCAACGCTTAATCTGCCTTGCTTCCATTGCAGACAGCGCTTCCATGAAAATCGCCTGCAAGGATGGCAGCGTCCTTTCCAGGACATCGTAAAGTCCCGTATCTCGGCTGCGCTGTTCCAGTTTTGCCCGATACAACCGAGCAGCTTCGCACCGCTTGTCGATGGGAACGAGGAAATATTCGCCGTTCTTGGTTTTGGTGGACTCGATGTCTTCCGCAAGCCCTTGCTCGTGCAAGTCGAACGCAGCGCCGATTGCCTGACCACGACTGCAACCGAGCAGCAGGTGCAGTTTGTCGAGCGAGATTTCGCCGGTTGACAGCCCGATGTCCAGCGCCTTCGCCGAGAACACGGATGTATTGAGCGTTTTTGCGAGAGCGGTTGCGTACCGGCCTTGGTACAGCGACATGAAATTGTGAAAGCGTGTGATCGCGAACATTTAATCCCGAGCTACGGCTGTTGATATAACGAGGGTAGCGAGGGGTTGCTGGATCATCAAGAAAAGACTGACGTGAGTCCGTCCGGGTAGTCTTCCAAGACAATTTGTCGACGGCGACCGGCTAACGTGTGGGCAAGCGCCTGCGCTTAAGTACGCGCAGCTTAATAGACGACGTTTTGGCGCGTTGGCCGCCCGGGACATGCCCAACTTCATAGTCGCTCTGCGAGGCGCTGGGTGCCTCTGCTGGCCGGTTTGAGGGGAATTGAAGTCAGGGGTAGTTGGCACATCGTCAAGAAAAGACTGACGCAGAGGACGCGCCAGTCCATGTGACGCATCGCGCCGACCTGTTCCGGCCACAGCGAGAGTTGTTGGTTTCCGTGCCTACCCTTGGTGGGGCTTCCGGTGGTACGACAATGTATTGAGGGTGATAGCGAGTAACAAAAATACCATAGACGAAGGCATTTTCGTTACTCGCGAGTACTCACCAGGTAGATCGTTGGCTTCCGCATTCGACTTCGAGGCGCGCTTGCTGCTGAAGGTGGGCCAGTGCTGCATCAACTGCGGGTACTACTGCTGCGGTTGGTGCTGGCGCTGCCGTGCTGCTGGTCGTGGGTTCAGGTCAGCTTACATGCTGGGCTCTGGGGCATGATGAACCCGAGCACTATCATCCCAGGTATGTACTGACCTCGATTAAATCGAGTTGCTTGCTGTAGTATCAATCGAAATGGCCCCGTTTGGGGCCATATCTTCGTGTACGAGGCAACAGTGGAAGAAAAGAAGAGCGGGTATCGCAAGGCATTCGACAAGCAGTGCAGTTCGTTCCTTCAGATGGCAGTTGGAACGTACGAAATCTGTACGCGACCATCGGGCACAGCCGACGAGTTTCTGGAGACCGTCTACAACCCGATGCTAACGGACTTCAGCCTCGACCCTGTAGCGATGCAGTCCGAGTTCAAGAAGCTCCAACGTTTGCCAGATTACAGAGATTTTCTTCGATTAGCTTGCGCCTACCAGATAGCAGCCGTTCGTGCGCTTGATAGCAATAAGGGATCGAAGTCGCTGACGTTCCTGTGCCGGGCGAACTACTACCTTGGACGAACGCAAGAGAAGGCGATGTTGACGATTGGTGTTAAACGCGTAATCAAACGTCAACGAACAGCAGCAGCAGGATCGGGAGGGAAGGGGAAAGCCGACAAACGCACCCCATTGATAGAGTACGCCCGCAAGCTGGCAGTTGACGGAGGCTACACCTCGCAGAAGCACGCAGCCATGCGGATCGTGAATCCGGTTGTTGCGAAGGCCAAAGAGCTAGGGATCCCCTTTGATGCGGAAGACCCGGCACGCTCAGTGGAAAGAATGTTGAAAGGGTTGAGGCTGGGTCGCTCCACAACACAGACCTCGAAATAACACACCACCTGCTTAGTAGGTGGTGTTTTCTGAATCTCCATAACGGCAGAATTCGTTTTGTCTCGGCGCCGACGACAAAACAACTTTACCGATAAGGAGATTTACCAGATGCAAGAAGTTAATACCGTTAAAAATGCTATTCCGGTTACGGTTACCGGTGCTGCTGATATCGAGAAGCTTTGCGAAACTCAACGCCCTGCATTTTTGCAGACTGTTAATCCACCAGCAAAGAAAGAAGCTAAGGAAGTCGCTCAGTTCCGCGAAACTGTTATTGCAGGTCAACAGAAAGGTACCGGGTATCGTGACGCTTTGAACGAAGCTTTGGCGTGTGCTTACAAGTCGTTCTACCTTTACCGTAAAGCGCCGTGGTCTGAAACGCGTAAAGAGATGTTCGACGTCTTGAAGGAGCTTGCGAAAAACGAGTTTGAAGTCCACGACAAGACGAAGCCCGAACACATTATCGTGCAGCTTACCTTTGGTGAATTGCCGATGGCTACTAAATCGCAGCGTGCTCGCCTTATGCGCCTTGCAATCTCGGAAAGCGAAGGCATTATTAAACCCGATGAGTTTATCGTCTGGTTGGGCGGCAAGGGCGGCATCGTTAATGCGCTGAAGAATCCCAACGCCAAAACTACCGAACAGAAGCAAGCTGATTGCGAAGCCAAAATGAACAGCGCACGAATCAAAGCGTCTGCGTTTAATCTTGGCAAGGTCGAGAACGTGAAAGTAACTGGGCTGCCGCCCATGATGTCAGATCGTGAAATCGCGCTTGCCATTATCGAGCGTGACGCAGAGGGCAACTTCATCGTTATGGGATTTACCGATAACCAGCACGCCATTGACGTCGCTTGCGTTGCTCACGCCAAGGCAGTGGATTCGGTTAGCAAGTCGCTGGGAGGCAAGAATGCGTAAGCTCACCGACGAAAAGGAAATTCAGGAAGTGCTCGTGACTACGCCGACACCAAATGCGGTCGCTGCTGTTGCAATGGCAGAAATGGCTCATAGCGGTCTGACCGAGCTTTGGAAATCCGGCAACGTAATTTCTGTGGTAATGGACGGCAGCGAGCAAAAGGGAGAGGCTGCCGTTATGTACAGCGTACATGTGTTGCTGAAGAAGCTGGTCGCTGATCTCAACCTTGCTAATAATGGTTCGCTCCGTCTTGACTGCAATGACCTTGAGCAGTTGAAAGATTGGAGTGGGATCTATGGTGCCCTTTTGCTCGCCGCTGGAAACGTCGAGTTGTTCTACAACAAGCGTGCGAATGCTATGCGATGGCGTCTTACAGAGAAGGGGATTGCCGCGATCTGGCAAAGCGCTGCATAAGCAATAGCTTGGCAAGTCGATTTAAATCGACTTGCCACCTTCACAGCAATTTTCGATGTGTTGTAAAGGCGCATACAGTCTCGGTCGAAGCGCAGGGCGCTTGGCAATGGCGTTTTGGCGCGTTCTCCAGCTTTGCGCTTGCCCCGCTGCGAAGCCATGCGGCCAAACGCATGGCGGCTCTTATGCCACGCCGTAGGGCAAATTGTCGGCGCAACCGACGTTTGGGCGCAACCGGCGACGCTGGGGCTTGACCTCCGCTCGCCGATTCGTGAATTTATGGATAACATGCTCTTTAGACAAACATCCGATTTGCCGATAATCTGCAGACTGTCCGATTGGTAATCGAGCATGACGGTAGCATCAATACGGGGGAAGGGGCATGGCAGTCATTCGATGGGGCGCGCTTGGTGCGCTCGCGCTTGTTGCCGGGTGTTCGCACTCGATATCCGGCGCATACGTGGCGCGCGGCCAGCAATTTGTCGAGCTGCTCCAGATTACCCAGTCCCCAGACGGCCAACTGCTTGGAACACTTAACCACACTGCGGTTAAATCGGATGGCAGCCTAGAACGTTTTACGCTCAACATCAACGGCACGACCGACGGTCACGCTATAACCCTGATTGGCAAGGCCAATGAACCGTTTTCGATTCCAACTAACATGTCTGGAACAATCGACGGCGAAAACATTTCGATAATGCAGCCCGATGGTATCGAGCGTTTTACCAAGGGCAATGTTAGCGCTTACCAAAACGACATCCAGTCGTTGGGGACTCAAGCGGTTGCGATCAGACAACGCAATGCGGACCGCCTGCGTCAGCAGCAAGTGGCAGCGCAAGAGACAGCTCGCGAGGAAGCTCTGCAACATCGCGTCACTAATGAAGATCAATATGTTGCGACGTTGGCCGACGCTCTGAACCGATATGCCGCCAAGGTTCAAGAACACCACGACCTCAGCCCGTTTCACACGGCGCACTTGAAGATTCTCGCGGCGGCGCAGCATGATCTTGAGATCGAGCGCGGATATTCACGCGGGAGCGTTCCGGCGGCGCAGGTCGATACGCGAATCAATCAGCTCGGCGTGCAACTGACCCAGTTCGATATCTCTTATGGCCAGAATGTGGATCTTGGTCGGATGCATCTGCAGGAATTCGACGCGGCGATTGCGAAAAGCCCGTGCCATATCAGTCACGACGCGTTGAGCAATTGCTCACGCGAACAAGAGGCCGAAGCCGCTTATCAAGACGCAAAGGTGATAGTGCAAAGAGAAACCGACGACATTGAGGCGACGATTAAACGTGATGCAGAAGCGATGAAGCGGATCATCGCGGAAGCCAATTCTATCGAATAAGCGGCGTCATCCGAAAAGCGTTCGGCATACGCGATCCGTCTCAGGTTAGGGGACTGGCGTTTTGGCGTGTTCGCTGGCTTGTACATGCTCTGCTGGGAAGTCACACAGCCAGACGCTTGGTGACGTTTCTGGCGAGCCGGAGGTTGAGTTCCCTGTTGCGCGCTGGTCCGACAATCGGACTTTCCAATTTCGTCGCTGCGCTGGTTTGGGGGGGGGCGGTGATTAAACGCTAGTGCCCCGACACTGTGAGCGATGTTTCTTACCGGTACCCCTCAGCGCGGGCCTTCGCTACGCAGTCGTCAAATCTAGACTTCCCAATCGAAGCGGAAAACACACCCGCGCCGACCTGCTTGCATGTGATTGCACCGCCGCTAGCGTTCTTCAAGGTCCGGTCCTGGACTGGAACCAAGGCACACCCTCCAAGGAGAAGCGCAAGCGCCCCGAAGAAACCAAGATTTTTCATTGTTCTATTTCCTGTCGGCCTTATGACAGGGACGCAGTATATCTGCCCTCGACAACTTTGCAGCGTGACGGCCGTCACAGCACTCACACCCGTCACAGCCGGGGATCGGTACGCCCCCCTGCTGGTCGCTGGCTCACGCACACACCGGGCGCGCCTCGTCCATCTATATGGCGGAGAAACGACCCGACATAGGTCATCGCGACAACTGTTGCAGGCTTTCTTCAATGTCACTATCCCAGCGAATCCGGATTACGGCGAAGCCGCAACGAGCCGCCCACCCGTCTTTGATTTCGTCCCGCCGCAAAGTTGCCTCATGCACCCGACGCGCGTCTTCTTCAGACATCCCGGCATACCGCACAGGTGCGAAGTGATGGGGACCGTCGATTTCAACGAACATGCCCAATCCCGGCAGATAGAAATCGAACCTGCCCCACCGAGTCTGGCCGTCCGCCGCAGGGATCCGCACGGGAAACTCAACTTCGAAGTCAATGTTCCTGCTTCTCAGCCATGCTGCTACGCGCACCTCTCCGCTTGACTGACTACATTGGGGGCACCCTTTTGCTTCAAGATGTGCCTGTGGCGTCTGCCGGAACACGCCGTGCTTCCGACATTTGATTTCGACAGGCTGCGTGTACCGCTGATAGTCTGTCCGAGAGTAATCGTAGCGACATCCGTGAAGCAATTGGAAGCGCCTTACGATCTCGGCCGTCGTAAGAACCCGTTGAGCGGCCGACGCGAGTTGGGCTTCGCGGCCGCAGTCGGAACAACCTTTTCCACACCAATGATTGCGTGGCGACTGTAGGAAAGCCCCGTGTTTTTTGCACACTATTTTCACACGGCGATTTGAATGTTCGTACTTCATTGTTGAATAATCGTATCTATCACCGTGAGTCTCACGAAATCTTGACAGTACTTCTTCGTCCGATAGCACGAGCTTCGGCGTTCGAACGTTGGCCGCGCTTTCCCCACCACATTTTGGACAACCTCTGCCCGCCAGATAGTTTGCTGCGGACGGAGTGAAGGGGCCATGATTGCGGCATACGACTGTAACGGGAGCTCGCATTCGCTGATACAGAACAAGACTGTGGTCGTATCTTTCGCCATGCACTTCCGCAATCCGTCTCATGTAAGTGTCCGGCGTCACCCTGTGTGCAATGCCTTTTTCCCTTCGCGCGCAGGCAGGACATCCGCTACCGCTCCACAGGTTATACGGGAGAATCCAGAAGTTTCCATGCTCGGCGCACCCGATGACAACCTTGTCATACTGTGTTTTGTACGCGGCGGCCGATAGGTCATATCGATCGCCGTGCGCGGCGCGGGCCCGGCGCTCGAAGTCATCCGGGTGTAATCGGTGCTTGCTAGCGGTTACGAGAGCACCGCACTCGGGGCAACCCGAACCGCTTAAATGGCTATTTGGTGACTGCCGGAATGGGCCGTGCTCACGGCAACGAATCGTCACTGGCCGTTTCGTTCCGAGTGCTTCGACTTGGCTGTAGTCGTATACCGCACCATGAACGCTTGCAAATCGATCGATCAGTTCTGCGGTACTTAAGCGCCTTTTTGCAGCGCTCCGAGCATTCGACTCCTGGCTGTCTTCGCGTCCGCACATCTTGCATCCTCGCCCCAAGATGTGAGATTGAGCCCGCTGACTGAACGGACCGTGGCGACGGCAAACTATATTCACCTTTTCCGCCATTCCAACATAGCCACAGTCGTCGTACAGATATCGATCGCCATGGCGCTCATTCGCCAGACTGATCCACTCATCTTCCGTATAGCGTCGCGTCACTTTGAAATGCTCTCAACTTTTCTGCTGAAGGAGGTTTGCGTGGGCAAAGGCAGCATCGCCTGGGCGTATCGACTGCAGAATACCCCGCGGACCGAAGCCTACGTCGAGAACGCCGGGCTGGTTTTGCTGCGACTGGCGCACGTCTGCATCTACGTGCGGTCGCTCGAAGCGCAGCTTGTGGAAATGGCGTTTTGGCATGTTTGCCGGCTTGGACACGCTCCGCTATTCAACGGTGCAGCCAGACGCCTGGTGGCTCTTCTGGCAAGCCACCGCGGATTTTACGTGACAGGTAGTTGTCGATTTAATCGACTTGTGGTGTTGTCGCGGTCGCACGACGCTTCCTGCGCTTATCATTTAGCTTTTTCCGAGCAGACCCAAAGGGCTGGAGAAGAAACATTCGTCTGGTGGCTAGTACGCACCACCCGGCGTAGGATGAATAACAACCAAGGACATATTTGTGCAGCCCGGCAAGACCTCAATAACGCAATTGTTCAACGCTCCAGCTCAATATTTGATTCCGGTTTTTCAGCGGGGGTATGTATGGGCCCTCGAGAAGCAGGTGGCCCCGCTCTGGGCGGACCTCGAAGACCGCGCTCTCAAATTGATCGAACGGGGTGAGGAAAGCACTAAGGTGCCAGTGTATGCACTCAAACCGCTTCAGAAGCATTTTCTCGGTTCGGTGGTCTTAACTCCTGTTACAGGCACATTTGGGCGTGTTGCCTGTCCGCGCCGAATGAATTTTGAGCCGCCGCGCCGATCGAGTTTTGAGCCGGGGTGGAGACCGGTCTGAAGAAGGACCGGTTGTGGATAAGTGTATGTGTTTCGGGAGTGCTTGTCCTCCTTCGTGTGAGGCCTCATTGCGCAGTGGAAGCTGCGAAGGGCGTAGCCCGTTGCGGCTTCCACTGCGCGGCAAGCGACGATCAGGCCGATTCGTTCGCGCTCGCACCGTCGGCTCTGCGCGCTGCTTCACGCGAGCGGATACGCTTCTTTGCACTGGCGCTGCTATGGCGGAAACGGTAGCTTTCGTTGCCGGTTTCCACGATGTGGCAGTGGTGCGTCAGCCGGTCCAGCAATGCTGTGGTCATCTTCGCGTCGCCGAACACACTGGACCATTCGGCGAAGTCCAGATTCGTTGTCACCGCAACGCTTGTATGCTCGTACAGGCGACTCAGCAGGTGGAATAGCAACGCCCCGCCGGCCTGGCTGAAGGGCAGATATCCGAGTTCGTCCAGAATGACCAGGTCGAGGCGCAGCAGGCTCGCCGCGATCCTCCCGGCGCGTCCCTGCGCCTTCTCCTGCTCCAGTGCGTTGGCCAGATCCACGGTCGAGTAGAAGCGCACCCGCTTGCCGTGGTGCATGATGCCGGACACGCCGATGGCGGTCGCCAGATGCGTCTTGCCCGAGCCCGGGCCGCCGACCAGAACCAGGTTGTGCGCGCCCTCCGTGAACGTCATGCCGGCCAGTTGCGTGACGAGCTGGCGGTCGACCGGCGAGCCATCGAAGTCGAAGCCGGCGATGTCGCGATGCACCGGGAACTTCGCCGCGTTCATCTGGTGGCTGACCGAACGCACGGCCCGATCCGCGACCTCGGCCTGCAGCAGCCGTTCGAGCAGCCATTGCGAAGACGCCGCCTCGACATTCACCTGTTCAAGCAGTTCGGCCCAGCCGGCAGCCATGCCGTGCAGCCGCAAGTGTTTGAGTTCGACGATCAGATCACGCATGACCGGCCTCCGGCTGTTGCAGCGCCGGGCGCAGCCCGTCGTAGCGCGATGTGTCGGCCAGCGGTGGTGTCGTCAGTTGTAGCGCAGTATCGATCTTCGGCGGCATCTGCACGCTGCGCATGCGCGACAGCACGTTCACCACATGCTCGACGCTCACGCGCCCGGAGGGCGGCGCCTGCTCCAATGCGAGTTCGACTGCAACCACTATGGCATCCAGACCGCTTTCCGGGACCAACGCCAGAACCTTCGCCATTACCCGGTCACCACCTGGCTCGCGTAGTAACGCCCGACGCAGGCGTTGCAGCGGCTCGGGCATATCCTGGAACGGCGCACCGTTGCGCAGGGCGCCAGGCTTGCGCTGGATCAGCGGGATATAGTGCTGCCACTCGTATCGCACCAGTCCTTCGTCGGCCAGTCGATCGTGTTCGGCTACCACCGCGTCGTCGCTCACCACCACAACACGGCCAGGATAGAGCCGCGTGCTGAGCATCTGGCCTGCGAATTCGCATGGCACCGAGTAGCGATTGCGGCCAATCACCACCAGGCAGGTCGACGAGACTCGTGCCGCACGCTCAACATAACCGTCAAACGGTGTCGGCATCGGCATCAGATGGGCGCGCTCCTGCTCGAACACGTCGGCGACGCTCAGGTCACGATAGTCTGGATGCTTCACCTGATCCCACAACGACCGGCACCGGGTCGCCAGCCATGCATTCAGATCAGCGAAACTGCCGAAGCGTTGCGCACGCGCCTCAATCCAGATGCGCAGACGGCTGTCCTGCACGTTCTTCTCGACGACGCCTTTCTCCCAGCCACTGGCGACGTTGCAGAAGTCCGGATCGAACAGGTAGTGCGAACACATCACTGCGAAACGCGGATTGACCGTGCGACCCTTGCCTTTGTGAACCTTGTCTACGGCCGTTTTCATATTGTCGTAGATGCCCCGGCGGGCCACCCCGCCGAAGGCCGCGAACGAGCGCGTATGGGCATCGAACAGCATCTCGTGCCCCTGGCTCGGATAGGCAACCAGCCAGAACGCCCGCGACGCACATAGCTTCATGTGCGACACCTGCAGCTTGCGGTAAATGCCGCCGACAACCAGTCCTTCCTCGGACCAGTCAAACTGGAATGCCTCGCCCAGCTCGAATCGCAACGGCACAAACGCCGATTTCGAAACCGCCTTGCCTTCGCCTTGCCGCCAGGCCCGGATGAAATCGGTCACCCGCGAGTAACAGCCGTCGTAGCCGCCCGCCTTGATCTCCTGGAACAGCATCCAGGCGGTGCGCCGCTCCTTCTTCAGTCGCCGCGCGTCGACACTGAGCGCCTGCACCAGCACCTCATGAAACGGCGTCAACCGGGTCGGCTGGGAGCGCCGCTGATACTTCGGCTCCTCCTGAACATCCATGTTCAGATATTTACTAATCGTGTTGCGCGACAGGCTTGTGAGACGTGCTATCTCGCGTACCGACTTGTTCTGGCGGTGGAACATCCGCCGCACCTTGCCAATCATCGTCATCGGGATCATCCCCAAACACCCTGCCAGAAAAACTAGCAGGATAGGTTGATTGCCCGGCTCAATTTTCAGTCGGCGCGATCCCTACATGTGGCTGAATTTTCGGTCGGCGTAAACACACGGTTCTCCGTCGCGGACAGGAGACCAAGGTCAGCCATGTGTTCCAAGGCTTCAAGGACTGGTGGCAAGGTGAGTCGCGCGATATCGATTGGGAACTGGCGCGAGTGGTGCAGAGTAGCCAACATTTCCGCGAGCTGATCTCGCCGGATGGAGATGATTATCTGGCTGAGTTTGCGCGACTAGTAAGAGTACTGGACGTCAGCACGCTGACACCGGTGTACTTAGCTCTCCGCGAACGTTACTCGAAGACGAGTGTGGAACTGCAACAGGCACTGGGTGACCTGGCATCGTACATTACACGCCGAGCCGTCTGTGGATTCACTACGAAGGGCTACAACAGAATCTTCCTGCGTTTGCTCACTGAGGTTGTGGCGTCGGACTCTCCTGCCGAATCCCTTCGCAGCTACTTGCTCAGACTATCGGGTCATAGCCAATGCTGGCCGACTGACGCCGAGTTTAGCGAGGCATGGTTGAGTCGCCCGGTCTATGAGTTACTTCGCCCGGGGAAGGTGAGTGCAGTCTTGCGGGCAGTTGAACTCGCGTCGCGCACCTCCAAACAGGAGACGACGTGGGCTCCGCAGATTGAATCGTTGACCGTTGAGCATGTTATGCCGCAGTCTTGGCAAAAGACCACTTACTACACGTTGCCAGACGACGATCAAGCGATGATCGCAGCACGAAAGGTGGCCGTTCAGACGTTCGGGAATCTTACGCTGCTAACTCAGCCGTTGAATAGCTCTGTTAGCAATGGCCCATTCGAGGATCAGATCGAGGGGGAGAAGACTGTCGTTGGGAAACGCACGAAGTTCCTCGAAAGCCTGCTGCTACTCAACGCCTACTTCCAGCACAAAACTGTTGCAAAGTGGGATGACGAGGAGATTCGCAAGCGAAGTCAACATCTTTTCGGAAAGGCGATGAAGGTTTGGTCGCGTCCATAACGATTCAATTGCGGCGCGTTACAACGTGAAAGAAGAAATGACCGCTGGGGCAGGAGAGCGTGTAGCCGGCCTCTGCCGGCCAAATTTCCGTTAGGGCCGAAGGATGCATTCCCGGCAGGGATTCGGCGCGAGCGGCCCAAACGCTCGGCGGCTCTTCTGCCAAGCCTTAGGGCAAATCTCGGTCACACGCACATTTGCGCGCAACGGTGATGTAAGGGCTGGGTCTTGCTGCAACTGGCGCATACGGTCTCCGTCGAAGCGCAGGGCGCTTGGCAATGGCGATTTGGCGCGCTCTGTAGCTTTACACATGCTCCGCGTTGAAGCCGCGCTGCCAAACGCTTCGTGACGTTTCTGGCAAGGCAGAAGTCGAACCCTTGGCTGTGTGCACAAGTCCGATAATCGGACTTGCGAGTTGGCGTACGGGATTTGATCGTTTCGACGGATGTGTGCGGCGCCACTGGCAACTGTGACTGTCGGTCGCTTCATCGGCGAATGGAGCGCTCGCCGTGAAGCTACGATAGCGTTAGTCCCGAGATTGTCTACGCATGCTCTCAACGGCGGCTGTTAAGTCAACTTTAACTTTCGGTGCCGCCCAGCGTTGCCAGAACGGAATCGTGGCACTGCGGGGTTCGAACTTAGGCTTATTCATCTTGATCCGGGTCGGAAGTAAGGTTGCATCGCCGACAACAACCGCCTCGCCTACGTCCAAGGTTGGAAGAACGTCCATTAGACTTTCAAGGCTATCCGGGAGAAGCTGTTTAACCACCGCCTGGTCAATTTTATTTGCCAAACGCAAGCTTATTATGTTGCTGCACTGGCTCAGGATTGTGGTGCTGACATCTGAGGGCCTCTGACTAACCACCATGAGGCCTACGCCATATTTCCGTCCTTCTTTTGCAATCCGCTCAAAATTTTCTAGCGCGCGGCGCTCCATAGGACCTGTTGACGCCGAATGACTTGGCAGATAAAGATGGGCTTCATCGCAGACCATCACAACCGGGTGTCGCGAATCGCCGTCCTTTCCGGGATCGCTCCAAAATTGCACCTGATAAACAAGTCGTGCAACAAGCCCTACGACTACCGGCAGGATGTCGGAAGGTACCTCGGAAAAATCAATAATCTTAATGCCGGAACCCAAGAGTTTGGCAGCAAGAATATGCAGGGACTCGTATGTGTCGTAATCGGCGGGTGCCTGATACATGAATGCGTAGCGGCGATCGCCGATCTTCGTTTTTAGCCTGATGAGGAATCGCGAAAGTTTCCCATAAAGCGGTCCTCTTTCCATCTTCGGCTGCCCTTTCCTCGGGCCACTCGCGTATGTCTCGCCAGTGTCTGTCTCGTCTTCATTTTTTTTGTTTAATGAGTCGACCAGAGCATCGATGCTATACGGCACCGGCGTATCAACGGTAAACCCTTCCAACAGGTCATGCTTTCCCAGCGCTGTAATAACAGAGCGTTTCGTTTCGACCACCGAGTCCATCAACGCAAGCGCCTGATTCGGCGCATTGTCTCCCGACCGGTCGACGAAAACAGACTGCATCTCGTCGTAAGTCAGCAACCAGAAGGGTAAAAAGATTGCGTCGTCCTTCTTTGTCTTAAGATCCCCTGTTCCAGCGATTCGATACTTGGTCGCAAAGTCCATGCTTGCGTATTCGCCGTGGAGATCGAAGACAATGATGTTGGCGTGCGGTAGTTGTGCCGCTTGCTCAAGGATCGACGCGACCGTGAAGGACTTCCCCGATCCTGTGCTACCTAGAAGCGCCGCGTGGCGTTGAAATAGTTTATCGCCGTCGATGTATGCGCTCGCCTTGCCGTCCAACGTGTAAGTTCCAACTTTAAGTGGAGACACCGATTCCGCTTTGGACGACGCGCTAAGTATCCCCATGAAATCTTCTAACGACTTCTCCTCAATTGGATACACGGATCGGTTGATCTCTGGCAGCGAAAAGACGGCTCGTGAGAACGTGTTTTTTCGTTCACCATCACGCTCCCTGTATGTGCCGACAAGACTTACGGCAACGCCATTTTCCTCAGTTGGAATAGCATCCAAATCATCTGCCGGTTCACCTTCGTCGAGGCTGACGATTTCGACCGGTCGGCGCCAGACTCGCTCGATTATTCCAACGAGCCATTCATCTCCCATTGATTGAATGGCTACCAATCGCCCGACACGCGCCTTTTGCAAACGCTGCCCGTCGGTCACTCTAATTGTGATACGCGAAGTCTCAACGCTACGGACTTCTCCAAGCGACTGATCATCATTAAACTCGAAGATGCTCATTTTTTCCTCATTCTATAAAAGCTTCTAAGAAGTCCTCAAGCTGCCAGACTGGGACCGGGGACGTCAGCACTTGGCCATCGTAATGGCACTCAGAGCCTGTCCCTTGCTTGCAGAAGACGATGACATGAGGGTACCGCCGGATGACCTCACGAAGATTGTCGGTCAGGCCCCGCGTGAGGATTAGCGTTGGCATATGGGCATCGAGTCGCGCTTTAATTACGCCCTGCAAATGGTCGTCATTGAAGCCAAAGCCCATGCAAAGTAGTGCACTCGACCTATTCAAAACGCCGTTCATCTCTGTACGCATCGCGTCGAAGAGTGTATTAACCAAAGCATCCTGATACTTGGATGGCCCTGGAACGACTATCGCCCTCGTCGCCATGGAGTAGTCGTTAGTGACCTCTATCGGACCGGATTCGGTCGTATTCCATGTTATAGAGCCGTGTGGCTTGTATAAGCGAAGTGTCAGCAACGGTCGATGTTCCAGTTCGGCACCCTTCTTCCCCACAGTAACAGATCTGTAATATTGCGTTTGAAACAGCGGAGAAGAGCGTGGCTTACGCCGACGGAAGCCTGAAAATCCGGTGTCTATTGGAATACACGCCAAGTCGCAAAAAAGCTCTACCAGAGTGTCGTAGTTTGTGGTGACCACGGAGATGCTGTCTGCGTTTTGGGGCGCGCCATCGTAGAGCCTGCGTAACAATCTCGCTGGGGCAAGTTGTTCTGGCCTCGTATGAGCGAGGATCGACTTTTCCGCTGCTAACGTCCTTTCAATAATTAGGTTTGCCGTCTCCTCTCTGAGAACGGCAACGATTTCATCGCGACCTTGGGCCCCATTGGGAATCGTATTCAGACCGGCCTCGAGATTTGCGCGGACTGCACTAAGTGACGCAGCCCAAACGCTTTTCGCATGTTCGGTGGTTAATCGAGCGCCCACAACGTTGGCCAGGTGCTCGCCCAACGCTCCCATATTTGGCAAGTCGTAGGCGCACGAAAAACCGGAGCCCAGTAGCAGTAGAGGAGTTCCCCTAAAGATCGCCTGTATTCGGAAATACAAGTCTTCTGGTAGGCCGGTTGCAGTCATGTGCACTTAATATTTGTGGGAGGGCACAAGCTCGTCGCTAACATAGGTGAAGCGGCAACGCTGTTCGTTCTCGCGGCCCATTCGTCTGTCGCTAATATATGACAAATCCGCGGAAAAACCCATTCAAACCATCACGGCGTGGGGGCGTGCCAAGATGCTTGCGGATACGCGCACGTGGTGCGCGTAAGCCGTCACTAATCCAGCGAGTGTTTCGATTGGCTGCGAAGGCCGAGCACCTGTCGGGCAACTAGGTAAGCGAGGGCCGCAATACTGTGGTAAGCAGACGTCCAAAGTGTACGGCGTGCAACGTCGGATATGCCGGCCAACCGACAACCTCCGCTGAAACGAGGTTCGCTGCTCGTTGCGTGAGGCTGGATCATTCCAAGGTCGATCACGCTGATTTTCGGGCCCATCGAATCGCGTCGTTCGGGCACTCGGGGCTCGCACACGTCGCAATTGTGTAGAAACGTCTTGCTGGTCATGGCGGCGCATGCTATCTGGACTTTGCGCGCTGCACAATTTGCAACACCTATGCAACTCAGCCGCAACACGCAAACGTGATTTTGAGCAGTCATGCGCGACCGTCGATAGGCTGAAAAAGCTATAATGTATTGTTTTTTCTAGCAAAGTTGGTGGCAGTATGGCCCTGATGATTACCAACGAGTGCATCAATTGCGACGTCTGCGAGCCCGAGTGCCCGAACGACGCGATTTCGATGGGCCCGGAAATCTATGTGATCGACCCGAAGAAGTGCACCGAGTGCGTCGGTCATTTCGACGAGCCGCAATGCATTCAGGTGTGTCCGGTCGAGTGCATTCCGCGTGACCCGAACCACCTGGAAACGCCCGAAGGTTTGATGGCGAAATATCACGCGTTGCAGGCCGCCAAGGGCACCTGACGTTCGCGGGAGACGCGCAAAAGAAAACGGCGAAGGCCTGCGGGCCTTCGCCGTTTTCTTTTGGGGGCGGCGTTTCCGCTATCCGACGTAAGCGCTGAAAATGCCGCGCAAAGCGTCGAGCAGTATGTCGCATTCGGCGTCGGTGCCGACCGAGATCCGCAAATGCTGGTCGATGCGCGGCGCGTTGAAATGCCGCACGAAAATTTCCTTTTGCCGCAGCCGCGACGCGAGCGTCGCCGCGTCGTACCCCTCATGCCGCGCGAACAGCAGATTCGCCGCCGATGGCACCACCTCGAAGCCGAGCGCGGTCAATTCCGCCGCAAGCCGTTCGCGGCTCGCGATCACCTTCGCGCAGCATTCGCGAAACCACGCGTCGTCTTCGTAGGCGGCGGTGGCCGCGACTTGCGCGAGGCGGTCGAGCGGGTACGAATTGAAGCTGTCCTTCACGCGATTGAGCGCATCGATCAACGCAGGATCGCCGAACGCAAAGCCGACGCGCATGCCGGCGAGCGAACGCGACTTCGACACGGTCTGCACGACGAGCAGATTCGGATAGCGCGCGATCAGCGCAATCGCCGACTCGGCGCCGAAGTCGACATACGCTTCGTCAATCACCACGACCGAATCAGGATGGCTCGCGACGAGGCCTTCGATTTCCGCGAGCGGCAGCGGCCGGCCGGTCGGCGCGTTCGGATTCGGAAACAGGATGCCGCTGTTGGGCACCGTGTAGTCGTCGACGTTGATCGCGAAGCTGTCGTCGAGGGGGATGGTCCGGTAGTCGACCTCGAACAGCTTCGCGTAGGTCGGATAGAAGCTGTAAGTGATGTCGGGAAACAGCAGCGGCTTGTCGTGCTTGAGCAAGGCCTGGAACGTTAGCGCGAGTACCTCGTCCGAGCCGTTGCCCGCGAACACCTGCTCGGCGCGGATGCCGTGATACGCGGCGACCGTTTCGCGCAGCTTGCGTGCGCTCGGATCGGGATAGCGGCGCAGTGCGTCGGCCGTGTCGCCGAGCTCGCGGCGGATCGCGTCTAGCACGCGCGGCGACGGCGGATACGGATTCTCGTTGGTATTCAGCTTCACCGGATGCGTGAGCGCGGGCTGCTCGCCCGGCACGTACGGCGTAAGACGGTGAACGATGTCGCTCCAGTAGCGGCTCAAGCGATTCTCCTTGCGGGGCCGATTGCGGGTGTCGATGAGTGTGGCGCGCGTCAGCTGTTGTTGCGATGCAGTTGCATCATTGCGCGTTCGAGTTCGCCCTTGATGATCTGCGGCATCACCGCGAGCGCGCGTTCGATCGACGCGTCGATGACCTCCTGCTCTTCTCGCCGCGGCGGCTTCAGCACATAGTTCGCGACGTCCGGCTTCGCGCCGGCGCGCGCGCTTTCGGGAATCAGATCGCGCGGATGGCCGATGCCGATCCGCAGCCGCCAGTATTGCTGCGACGACAGATGCGCGCTGATGTCCTTCAGCCCATTATGCCCGCCGCTGCCGCCGCCAAGCTTCAGCTTGACGCTGCCGGGTGGCATGTCGAGCTCGTCGTGCGCGACGAGGATCTCGTCGGGAAGAATCTTGAAGAATTGCGCGAGCGCGACGACCGATTGACCAGAGCGGTTCATGTAGGTTTGCGGCTCGAGCAGATGCACTTCCTCGCCATGCAACCGCGCTTTCGCGTAAAAGCCGTGAAAGCGCCGCTCGTCGCGCAGCGCGGTGCCCGCCTCGCGCGCGAGTTGATCGACCAGCCAGCAGCCGGCGTTGTGACGCGTCGCGGTGTATTCGGCGCCCGGATTGCCGAGCCCGACGATCAGCTTGATCATGATTGCGTGAGTCCACCAAGTCCGGAAGTGAAACGTACCGGACTAGAAAAGCCGAAAAAAAACCCGCCAGGGCGAACCTCGGCGGGTCACATCGACCGTTTCATAGGAAACGGATCGAGAGGATTGCTTGCTTCGAACCGGAAGGCTCTTAAGCAGCCGGCGTTTCGCCACCTTCAGCAGCAGCAGCGTCTTCAGCGATTGCGCCAGCCGGGATCGTTGCAGCAGCGACCACCGGGTTTTCCGCGTCGACGTGGGCCACGAGCGCCACACCTGCCGGCAACGGGATGTCCTTCGCGTGAACCGATTGACCTGCTTCGATCTTCGCGAGGTCGACTTCGATGAACTCCGGCAGTGCCGACGGCAAGCACTCGATTTCGATTTCGTTGAGGATGTGCGAAATCACCGCGCTCGACAGCTTCACTGCCGGGTTGGTTTCCTGGTTCAAGAAGTGCAGCGGCACCTTGGTGTGCAGTTTCTTCGTCGCGTCGACGCGCTGGAAGTCCACGTGCAGCACGAGCTGACGGAACGGGTGGTATTGCACGTCGCGCAGCAGAACCTGTTGCGACTTGCCTGCCACTTCCAGATCGAGGATCGACGAGTGGAAAACTTCTTTCTTCAGCGCGTGCCACAGGGCGTTGTGATCGAGTTCGATCAGTTGCGTGTCAGCGCCGGCGCCATAAACGATACCCGGGGTCTTGCCCGAGTTACGCAGGCGGCGGCTCGCACCCGTACCTTGCAGGGAACGCTCGAAAGCGACTACTTTCATGTTGAATCTCCAATGCACTGCCCGCGACCAGGCAGTAAAAACAGGGCCTCGAAGCCGTAATGGCTGAGGCCCAGGATAGCGGCAAGAACCTTCGTTCGTTCAAGCCGATTGTGCAAAAACGCCGCGTGTCGCATGAAGCGGTACCCGGTGTCTTCGCAAATGCTTAACTCTCAGCGAACAGCGACATCACCGAATCGCCGCGGCGGATGCGCGAGAACGTTTCGGCGAGCAAACCGGCGCTCGTCAGCGAACGGATCTTCGCGCACGAACGGGCTTCTTCGCCGAGCGGAATCGTGTCCGTGACAACGAGTTCGTCGAGTGCGGAAGCGGCGATACGCTCACCCGCGCCGCCCGACAGAACCGGGTGGGTGGCGTACGCGAATACCTGCTTCGCGCCGCGTTCCTTCAGAACCTGCGCGGCCTTGCACAGCGTGCCAGCCGTGTCGACCATGTCGTCCATGATCACGCAGGTGCGGCCTTCGACTTCACCGATGATGTTCATCACTTCGGCGACGTTCGCCTTCGGGCGACGCTTGTCGATGATCGCGAGATCGCAATTGAGTTGCTTCGCCAATGCACGGGCGCGGACCACACCGCCAACGTCCGGCGAAACTACCATCAGGTTGTCGTAGTTCTGCTTGCGCAGATCCCCGAGCAGCACGGGCGTTGCGTAGATGTTGTCGACCGGGATGTCGAAGAAGCCTTGAATCTGGTCGGCGTGCAGATCCATCGTGATGATCCGCTCGACGCCGGCGATTTCCAGCATGTTCGCCACGACCTTAGCCGAGATGGCGACGCGCGCCGAACGCGGGCGACGATCCTGACGGGCATAACCGAAGTAGGGGATGGCTGCGGTGATCCGGCCTGCGGATGCGCGCTTGAGCGCATCGACCATGATCATCAGTTCCATCAGATTGTCGTTAGTCGGTGCGCACGTGGATTGCAGGACAAAGACATCCTTGCCGCGCACGTTTTCCTGAATCTCGACTTGGATTTCACCGTCCGAGAAACGGCTAACCATTGCTTTGCCGAGGGGAATACCGAGGTTTTTGACGACTTCCTGTGCAAGCGCGGGATTTGCGTTGCCAGTAAAAACCATCAGGCCGTCATGGCTGCTCATCGTGCACCTACTTCAGGCTGGGGGCGGGAGAAATGCGAACTACAGCGAACTACGAGAATTTTTGGCAGGGGAGAAAGGATTCGAACCTTTGCATGCCGGAATCAAAATCCGGTGCCTTAACCAGCTTGGCGACTCCCCTACACTAACTTTGAGCTCCGCCGAACGTGGAGTTTCGTTCGACGATGCAAAATTTATGACGCGAAAGCAAAGAGTGGATGCTGATCCAAGCCCGCTGCTACTGCACTGTTCCACTCGCCGGGCAGTTTGGCTTGCGCCGCTTCTGCTTCAGCTTTGCTACGGAACGCTGCAAAAACGCTGGCACCCGATCCGGACATCCGCGCTGGCGCGATGCTTTCAAACCACCGCAACACTTGCGCTACTTCCGCGTACTTTCCTACGACAACTTGCTGCATGTCATTCCGGCCGAAGCTTTCTGGCCATTCAGTGTTGCAGCTGTGTTCTGCAGGAAAGTCCGTAATTTTGAGGGGCTTTGTATCTCTTGTCAACGCTTTTTCGGAAAAAATCGCCGCAGTCGGAACCTGCATCCTCGGCGTCACTACCAGGAAGTGACGCGGCGGCAATTGTACAACGTCTAATGATTCTCCGACACCCTCTGCAAACGCATTTTTTCCAAATACGAAGAAAGGCACGTCCGCGCCGAGTTTCAACGCAAGACCCTGCAACTCCTGACGTGGCAGATCGAGCTTCCACAGGCGATTGAGCGCGAGCAGCGTCGTCGCCGCATCGGAACTGCCGCCGCCGAGGCCCGCGCCCATCGGCAGGCGCTTGTCGATTTCGATATCGACGCCTTCGCGGGAGCCCGTATGTACCTTCAGCAACGTCGCGGCGCGTACGGTCAGGTCATGCTCGGGTGGCACGTCGGCGATTTCGGTGCGGCGCGTGATGAGACCGTCGTCGCGTCGCGTGAAGTGCAGCGTGTCGCCCCAGTCAAGCAACTGGAAGACCGTCTGCAGCGTGTGATAACCATCCGGCCGACGGCCGGTGACGTGCAGGAAGAGATTGAGTTTCGCTGGCGCGAGACAGTCGCGCAGCGAATTGGTTGTTTCGATCATGAGTAGGGCTACATGCGCCACGGTGGCGCCAAACGGGTAGCAAGGTTACGTGAGCGGATGCTGGGACAAAAGGCCCAGCAAGAACGACTCACTGATCCAGCACGAGCTTGATGTCGAGTGGCGGCTCCGAGCGGCTCAGATCGAGGCGCTTCACGCCGGTGGCTGGCGGATCGGCATAGGCCACATAGTCGATCGTCCAGCCGTCCTGGGTGATCTGCTTCAGGCGCGACGGTTGCTCCGGATCCTTCTCGGTCTTCGCGCGCGAAGTCGGCGCCGGCGACGGTTGCAGCCAGTAGCGCAACCCTTCGACCGGCAGCGTGAAGCCGAGCGCGTTCTCCATCAGCGTCGACACGTTATCGGCGGTGAGCGGCTGGCGGTTCGGCAATTCGAGCGTGGCCGAAGCCGGCGACGAAGTCACGATGGCCAGCGTCTGGCCAAGCGGATTGCGCAACTGCAGCGTGACGGTGTCGCCCGTTTCCTGCCATGAGAAATTGCCGTAAGCGTTGCGCTGCTGGCCGTTCTGATCGTTGTATTGGATCGCGAAGCGGCCCTGATACGAGCGGCTCGTCTGCGCGGTGACTTCGGTGGCGGCGTTCGACGTGGACGGCCCCTGCGGCTTCACCGACGCGCAGCCGGCCAGCGCGACAACCGCCGCCGCCGCGAAACCAACCGCCATGCCGCGCGGCGCCCTGGAAAAAGAAATCAAACGGGAAAGACGCATCAAAGATTGTTTACCTGAAGACGTTGCAACGTTTTGACGAGAGTCTCGTTGTCGGGTTCGAGCTTGCGAGCCTCGCGAAACGCGGCGCGCGCCTGTTCCTGCTCGCCGGCCTTCCACAGCACTTCGCCGAGGTGCGCGCCGATTTCCGCGTTCGGCTGGAGGCTGTATGCCTTGCGCAGCAGCTTGATCGCATCGGCCGTGTCACCCATCCGGTACTTGACCCAGCCGACGCTGTCCATGATGAACGCATCGTTCGGTGCGAGCGCCGAGGCCTTCTCGACCAGCTTGTCCGCCTCTGGCAGGCGCTGGTTGCGATCTGCGAGCGAATAGCCGAGCGCGTTATACGCCTGCGGATTGTCCGGCTGCGTCTGGATCAGCTTGCGCAGCTGCGCTTCCATGATGTCGTAATGGCCGGTTTTCTCGGCGGCCATCGCGTAGTCGTAGGTGAGGTCGGGGTCGTCGGGAAAGTTCGCCGTGGCTTGCTGCAGACGCGCTTCGGCCTCCGGGTAGCGCTTCGCGTCGAACAGGATCGCCGCATCGGTGCGCGCGATCAGCGCCACATCACGCGGATCGGAGGTCTGCAAGTTGGAGAGCAACTGGCGCGCCTCCTCGGTCTTGCCCTGTTTCGCGAGCAGTTGCGCGCCGGTAATCTGCGCGGCCAGGTATTGTTGACTCGCTGGCGAGATCTTGTTCAGCCAGTCGCTCGCGGCCGCCTCATTCTTCTGTTCGAGTGCCAGCTGCGCGAGATAGATGTAGGCCTGGCCCGCATCGGCACCCGGCGTCTTCTCGGCCTGCTGCGCATACTGCACCAGATACGTCTGCGCTTCGGGGAGATTCTTCTGCTGGATCTTGATCAGCGCGAGCGCCATCAACGGTGTCAAGTCGTTGGGGTTTGCCTTGCGCATGAGCTCGAACTGCTTCTGCGCGTCGTCGAGACGGTCGCTGGCAAGATACATCTGCGCCAGCGCGAGCCGTGCGTCATGCGATTTCGGATTCTGCTGCACGTACTTTTCGAGCGACGCGATGCCTTCCTTGCGCTCCTCCGGACCCATTTGCGACAGCATCAACGCCGCCGGCAGATAGTCGGGCTTGATCGTGAGCGCCTGCTCGAGCGACTTGTGCGCGCCCGGCGCGTCGTCGGCCAGCAGCTGCTGACGCGCGAGGGCCAATTGCGCCTCCGGCCGGTTCATGTCGTTCTTCAGCAGGTCCTGCAACACGTGCAGGCCACCGACGCGGTTCGGGCCGCGCGACAACAGCAGTTGCAGCGCGAGGATCGCGCTGCCGCGATTTTCCTCGGGTACCTTCGCCAGTTCTTGCGACAGGATTTGCGACGCATCGTCGGGCTTGCCAGACAGCACGAGCAGCGACGCGTCGAGCTGGGCGGCGCGTTCCGAACTCGGCGCGTACTGTTGCCACAGTTGCGCGGCGGCGAGCGCGTCCGACGGGCTCTGCGCCGCCAGCGCTATTTCGGTGGCGCGTTGCGCCATGCGCGGGTCGTGAGTGTCGCGCGCGAGCGCGAGGTAGGTCTGATAGGCCGGTGCCGGCTGGTCGCGCTGCAGCGCGATCTCGGCGGCCAGCACCTGGAAGACGATCTGGCTCGACAGGGGTACGCCGGGAAGCGACTTTTCGTCTTCAGGTGTTGCCGGACCCAGCGGGTCCGGCATCGTGACCGACGTGTCGTCGGAATCCGGCGACGGGTCCTGCGCATGCGCGGGCACGGCGGCCAGCGCCCACAATCCGAGCGCGGCCGCACCGAGCATCCGGCGAGCGGACACGGCGAGCGGCACCTTGGACACGCGCGCGCGGCGCTTTGATAGCAGCTTCACGAAGGACACGTTCATGGAAATCCGTTCAATGTTTCAGTCGATTGTAACGCGCTCGCTACAATACGCGCACAACCACTCACGCAAGTAGCAGACCAATCAGCCATGCCAGAGTTGCCAGAAGTCGAGGTTACCCGACGGGGGATCGAACCGTATGTGTCCGGGCGCAAGGTTGAGCGCGTCGACGTGCGGACGGCCGCGCTGCGCTGGCCAATTCCGGCCGACCTTGCGAAAACCTTGCGCGGCCACGTGGTGCGCAAAGTCGAGCGACGCGGCAAGTATTTGCTGTTCGAAATCGACGCTGGGTGGTTCATCGTCCACCTCGGCATGACGGGCACGTTGCGCGTTCTGCGGCATGTGCCGCATCCGCCTGCCGCGGCGAAGCACGATCATGTCGACTGGATCTTCGACGACTTTATCCTGCGCTATCGTGATCCCCGCCGCTTCGGCGCGGTGCTATGGCATCCGCGCGAAGCAGGCGACATCCTCGAACATCCGCTGCTCGCGAGCCTTGGCGTCGAGCCTTTCTCGCCGGCTTTTTCGGGCGCGCTGATGCATCGGTTGACGCGCGGGCGCAAGGTGTCGGTGAAGCGGGCGCTGCTGGCGGGGGACATCGTGGTCGGCGTGGGCAATATCTACGCGTCGGAGAGTCTGTTTCGCGCGGGCATCCGGCCGACCACCGCGGCGGGCCGCGTGTCGCTCGTGCGTTATGAACTGCTGGCCGATGCCGTGCGCGTGACGCTCGCCGCCGCGATCGACAAGGGCGGCAGCACGCTGCGCGATTTCGTTGGCAGCGACGGCGAAAGCGGCTATTTTCAGCTCGACTACTTCGTCTATGATCGCGCGGGCCTGCCATGCCGCGTGTGTGGAACGCCAATCAAACAGATCGTGCAGGGGCAACGCTCCACGTACTTCTGTCCCACTTGCCAGCGCTAGATTCTCGATGCCTTCCCGCCTGACCCCAACGACCGGCGCGCGCTCCAGCGCGTCCGACACCACGCCCGCGTTTGCGCCGATGCCCGAGTTTTCCGCGCGGCTGATCGCGTGGCAGCGCCAGCACGGCCGCCACGATCTGCCGTGGCAGAACACGCGCGATCCGTATCGCATCTGGCTGTCCGAGATCATGCTGCAGCAGACCCAGGTGTCGACGGTGATTCCGTACTACGCGAAATTTCTCGCGCGTTTCCCGGATGTCGCCGCGCTCGCCGCCGCGCCGTCCGATGACGTGATGGCGCTGTGGGCCGGCCTCGGCTACTACACGCGCGCGCGCAATCTGCATCGCTGCGCGCAGGTCGTCGTCGAGCAGCATGGCGGCGCGTTTCCCGCGTTGGTCGATGAGCTCGCCGAGTTGCCCGGCATTGGCCGCTCGACGGCCGCGGCGATCGCGTCGTTCGCGTTCGGCGCGCGCGCGACGATTCTCGACGGCAACGTGAAGCGCGTGCTCGCGCGCGTATTCGGCGTCGAAGGCTTTCCGGGCGAGAAGAAAGTCGAGAACGCAATGTGGACGCTCGCGGAATCACTGCTGCCGTCGAATGCGTCGAACGCGGAGGTCAGCGGGTACACGCAGGGCTTGATGGATCTCGGCGCGACATTGTGCGTGCGCGGCAAACCCCATTGCTCGCGCTGTCCGTTCGCGCCGGACTGCGTTGCCAACGTCACCGGACGTCAACGTGAATTGCCGACCGCGCGCCCGAAGAAAGCGGTGCCGACACGCCGTACGTGGATGCTGCTGCTGCGCGACGGCAATGCGGTGATGCTCGAGCGGCGTCCGCCGTCGGGCATCTGGGGTGGTCTGTGGAGTCTGCCCGAAGCTGCCGACGAAGCATCGCTGGCCGAGCGGGCGCGCGCGTTCGGCGGCGACGGCGAAGTGTCCGCGCTCGCGTCGTTCTCACACGTATTCACGCATTTCAAGCTCGATATCGAACCGCGGCTTGCGGAGTTCGATCGCGGTGTCGGCGCCCTGGCCGCGCTCAACGATGCGGACACCGCATGGGTTGCGCTCAGCGATCTGGATTCGTTCGGCGTGCCGGCGCCGGTGCGCAAGCTGCTCGCCAGTCTGCATGGTTCGTTGCTCTAGCGGAATGGATCGGAGGTGCTGAGCGGGCGACTTGGGTCCGGCGCGGCAGCCTTCACGACTTCAGGATTTCACAGCAACTGATGCTGTTGCATGTAGTGATGCACGACGTCGATGCGCGCGCCGGCATCGGTTAATTCCATCAGCTTTTGCCGTGCGCGTAACGCGATTGGCAGCACCTCGGCGAGACGGTTCGACACCCACGACGGATCGTCGAGCCGGAACGGCTCGGCGAACGGTAGGCTGTCCGGATCGCGTTCGCGGATCGTTGCGATGATCCGCTCGAGCACTTCCGCGCACGCGCCGAATTTGGCCAATAGCTCATTGCCCTCGAGCGGGAGATCGTCGGCGAGCGGCTCGGCCATGCCGACCAGCAGACCGCTCGCTTCGACGCGATGCGATAACAGACGAAAGCGCGTCGTGCCGCGCGCGCGAATCAGCAGCATGCCGAATGCATCGACGTCGCACTCGTCGATTTCGGCGAGACAGCCGATCGTTTCGGGTACCGAAGGTTCTTCCTCGCGCGCGACTTCCGCGCCGCTTTTCAGCATGCAAACGCCGAACGGTGTTTTTTCGCGCAGACAGTCGCGCGCCATGTCGAGGTAGCGCGCTTCGAAGATTTTGAGCGGCAGCAAGCCATCGGGAAATAGCACCGTATGCAGCGGAAACAGCGGCAAATCGGCGTACACAGTAGGCGTAGAGGACATGGCGCAACGCTTCGGGTTAAGGCCGCGCGATGCGGCCGGTTAAGCCACCAGCTTCGATGATTCGCCGACGTCGACCGGCGCATCGCGGTGCCGCACAATCACATTCGCCGATGTTGCGAGACGCGCGGCAAGCGTCTCCGCGATAAATACCGAGCGGTGCTGGCCGCCCGTGCAACCGATTGCGACGGTCAGGTAGCTGCGATTGTCGTCGCGGAAATGCGGCAGCCACTTGGACAGATACTTCTCGATGTCGTCGATCATCTCGTGGACGACCGGCTGCGCATCGAGAAAATCCATGACCGGTTTGTCGAGGCCGGTGAGCGGCCTCAATTCATGATCGTAGTATGGGTTCGGCAGCGTGCGTACGTCGAATACGAAATCCGCGTCGAGCGGTACGCCGCGCTTGAAGCCGAACGACTCGAACATCAGCACGAGCCCCGCGTCCTCCTGTTCGATGAAGCGCTTGACCCATGCGCGCAGCACGTTCGCGCGCAGATTGCTCGTGTCGATCTGATGGCCGAATTCGGCAAGTCCCGCGACCAGTTCGCGCTCGCGTTCGATCGCTTCGGCGAGCGACGTGAGCAGGCCAACGTCCGCGTCGTGCGCGGGCGAGCCGGACAGCGGATGACGGCGACGCGTTTCGGAAAAACGTTGAATCAGCGACTGCGTGCTCGCACTCAGGAACAGCACGCGCACGTCGTGCGAGCGCTTGAGGTCGCGGATCATCGCGGGCATTTCGTCGAGCGACGAACCGGAGCGCGCGTCGATCGCGACCGCGAGACGATCCTGGCCGTCCGCGGCGAGGTAGGTGGCGAGTTGCTGCAGGAAACGCGGCGGCAGATTATCGACGCAGTAATAACCCGCGTCTTCGAGCGCGTTCAGGGCAACCGATTTGCCGGAGCCGGAGATACCGGTGATCAGGATTATGCGCATGGAGTCGTCGAAAGCGTAGATTTCATCATAGCATCTGCCCTCCATGCGCGTGCCCGCGGCCTGCCTTCTGCGGGCGCTTCATGGCGCTGTGGCGCGCTTCAGATCAGCTTTCCGGGAAACTGGCTATCGGGATCCTGCATGGCGAGACGTTGCCGATCCATGAAATCGCGCAGCGTGTCGATACCGCGCAGTTGCAGAATCGTGTTGCGCACGGCCGCTTCGACCAGCACCGCGAGGTTGCGGCCGGCGGCCACCTGGATCGTCACCTTGCTGATCGGTAGGCCGAGCACGTCGACGGTCTGGCTTTCCAGCGGCAGCCGCTGGAATTCGCCGTCGGGGCGGCGCACCAGTTGCACGATCAGCTTCAGTTTCATTTTGCGGCGCACCGCCGTTTCGCCGAAGATCGTCTTGATGTCGAGCAGACCGAGGCCGCGAACTTCGAGCAGGTTCTGCAGCAGCGGCGGACAGCGTCCTTCGACGAAGTCCGGGCCGAGGCGCACGAAATCGACAGCGTCGTCGGCGACGAGACCGTGGCCTCGGCTGATCAGTTCGAGGCCGAGCTCGCTCTTGCCGAGGCCCGAGTCGCCGGTCAGCAACACGCCCATGCCGAGGATGTCGAGAAACACGCCGTGCAGCGTCGCGCGCGGCGCGAGAATGCGCGACATGTAAAGACGCAGACTATCGATCACCGCGGCCGCCGAGGTCGGCGTCGTGAACAGCGGCGTCGACGAGCGCGTGCAGCGCAGCACCAGCTCCGGCGGCGCCGCGACTCCGCCCGCGACGACGAGAAACGGCGGCTCCAGCGCGATCAACTCGGCCATGTGGCGCGAGCGGTCTTCGTCGGTCTGACGTTTGTAGTAGTCGATTTCAGCGTCGCCGAGCACCTGGATCCGGTTGGGGTGGATCAGGTTCAGGTGGCCGACGAGGTCGGCGCTCGACGTGGCATTGGCGACCGATTCCGAAGAAAAGCCGCGCTCCCAGCCTTCATGCCCCGTGAGCCAGCTGAGCTTCAGCATGGCGGCGTTGTCGTCGAAAATGCTTTGGGCGTTGATGCTGGACGTATCCATGAGTCAGTGACTCCAGTGTGAGCCGCTTGCCGGGTCTTTGCTGCGTGTGCGGGCGCGTATGAACTACCGCCGCCGTTGCATCAAGGTTGCCACTGAGTAAGCAGGCGATGCAACGATTCGCGTTCTTCTTCAGTGTGCAGCCGCTCGCGGGCGTCGCGATCGGACAGCAATTGCGCGATCTCGGAGAGAATTTCGAGGTGCTGTTGAGTGGCCTGTTCGGGGACGAGCAGGAAGATCAGCAGCGAGACCGGCTGGCCGTCCGGCGCTTCAAAGGGGATCGGTTCGGCGAGTCTGACGAATGCGGCGAGCGGCTGCTTGAGGCCCTTGATCCGCCCATGCGGGATCGCGACGCCTTCGCCGAGCCCGGTCGAGCCGAGTCGTTCTCGCGCAAAAAGATTGTCTGTGACGGTACTGCGGGCGATGCCGTTCTGGTTCTCGAAGATCAGGCCCGCTTGCTCGAACACGCGTTTCTTGCTGGTGACCGATAGTCCGATGACGACGTTCTCGAGAGGAAGAAATTTGGCTAAACGATTCATTTTGACAGGCGAAAACGTGGCCTGAGTTCTCCCCACCGGGGCGGTTGAGTGACGTTCCATTCGTTCGATGCTGGCGAAGACGGACGCTCAGAGTCGATCGCGAAAGCGTTAGATTTCGATCGGCCGTACTTCATCAGAGCTGGCTTGACCCCGATGGTAACTGGAACATTATAGAACAGGGTGACGGCCGATGGTGCGGCGCGCCATCTATGCATATCAGGTTTTTCAGCGCTTGCGCCGCGGCACGTGTCGCGCTGCGCAAACCTCTGCGGGAATGGTTCGGGTCGGCCTCGGCGAGACGCACCGGCGGTGAGCGGGAACCGGGGCGCTGAAACGAAAAACCGCCCGGTCGCGGGCGGCTCGACGAGTTCAAGGGAATTGAGGAATTTCCTCTAATTTCTCCTATTGCGGCGGCACGTCCAGTTGCGGCGCCGGCTGATACTTGATCGCTTCGTGCTGATGGCCTTGCAGACGATCCTTGTGGCGTATCACCTGCCTGTCGAGCTTGTCGATCATCAAATCGATTGCAGCGTACAAATCGCTGTCACAACTCTCGACGAAGATATCCTTACCCTTCAGATGGAGGTTGATTTCCACCTTTTGACGCTTGTCCTTTTCCTTATGGTTGTCGACCGAGAGGACCACACTGCCGTCGATGACCTGATCGAAATGTCTTAGCACCCTGTCCAGTTTGGTGATCACGTATTCGCGCAACGCAGGCGTTACTTCGAGGTGGTGTCCACTGATCTTGAGATTCATAGTGCTTCTCCAAGCTAATGGCCGCTTGGTCCGCACAATGACAAAGGTCCGGTCGATCTGACGGCTTGCCTGTGTCGCCCCCCGGTGACGGACATCTGGCAGGTCGCAGCGGCCGGCCTGTCCGCCAGGTGCGGAGCGGCCGGTAAATGCCCGCTGCAAAACGCGGCGGGCTACAGAGACTTGCGCAGGTTGACTGCCGGGATTTTGAGCGCCTCACGGTATTTCGCAACGGTACGCCGTGCGACCACGAAGCCCTGTTCCGCCAGCAGTTCGGCTATGCGACTGTCTGAAAGTGGCGATTTCGGGTTTTCCGCTCCTATCAGTTGTTTGATCAGCGCGCGAATGGCCGTGGAGGAGGCCGCGCCGCCGGTGTCCGTCGAAACGTGTGAGCCGAAAAAGTACTTGAATTCCAGCGTCCCGAATGGGGTCAGCATGTATTTGCCGGTTGTCACACGCGAGACAGTCGACTCGTGTAGGCCCAGCGTATCAGCTATTTCCCGCAAAACCAAGGGGCGCATGGCAATTTCGCCGTGCACAAAAAAGCTCTTTTGACGCTCGACAATTGCCTGCGCAACCCGCAGGATCGTCTCGAAACGCTGCTGGATATTTTTGATCAGCCAGCGTGCTTCCTGCAGTTGCTGGCGCAACGAACCACTGCCCGGATCGCCGCGGTTATTGCGCAGAATATTCGCGTATAGATGGTTAATCCGCAGCTTCGGCACTACCTCGGGATTCAGCTCCGCCAGCCAGCCCTGTGCCGTTTTGCGCACCATGATGTCGGGCACCACGTAGTCCGCTTCGGCCTTGCCGTAGGCCGCGCCCGGAAATGGTTCGAGCGAGCGGATCAGCACATGCGCGTCGCGCAGATCGTCGTCGCTGGCCTTAAGGTGCTTGCGTAGCCGCGTGAAATCGCGCGCGGCGAGCAGTTCCAGGTAATGGCTGACAATGTTTAGCGCAAGCGTGCGCGTGGGCGATGGCTCGAGCCGCAGCAACTGCAGCTTCAGACATTCGGACGCGGAGCGCGCGCCGACACCCGATGGGTCGAAGCTATGCAGCAGCGCAAGCGCGGCGTTCAGTTCGTCGACGTCGACTTCGAGTTCTTCGGGCAGGTCAGCCAGCACTTCTTCGAGCGTGGCGGCGAGATAGCCGTCGTCGTCCAGCGATTCGATCAGGAACGTGATGAGCGCGCGGTCGCGCTGGCTCGCCTGGGTGACGCGCAGTTGCGTCATCAGGTGGTCGCGCAGCGACGTGCTCGATTCGTGGATTTGCAGCGGGGGCAGGTCGTCGTCGTCCGACGCGTTGCCGGAGCGGCCGTAGTCGTCCAGGTTCCACTGCGAAGTATCGCCGCCGCCGTCGCCCGAAAGGCCATTGTATTCGTCGACACCCTGCGGCTCGCCGCTTTCGGCTCGCTCGCCGTTGCCCTCGGACGATGCCGAACCGTTGCCGGCCATCGGATCGGCCGGCGTCGAGGAGCCCGGTGTCTGGGCGATCACGGAACCGTCGGATGCCACCCGCAACGGGCTCGCGATCCACTCGTCTTCGTTTTCGAGGAGAGGATTCTGCGAGATCGCCATGGCGACTTCCTGCTGCAGTTCGAGCGTCGACAACTGAAGCAGCCGGATGGACTGTTGCAGTTGCGGCGTGAGCGCAAGATGCTGCGATAGGCGGAGTTGGAGGCTGGCTTTCATGGCAAGTTGAGATTCATTGTAGAGAGTTTGCCACGACCGCGATACCTTGCGGCACTCGCAATTTTTGGGTACGCCCGATTTGGCGCGCCGCGCGGCGCCACCCTGCGCCGCCAGACAACGAATGTGCGGGTGCCGCAAAAAATGGCGCCGCGGGCCGGCCGCGCGCGCTCGCTTGGCCGGGGACGCCGTACGTGCTTACATGCGGAAGTGCTCGCCCAGATAGACGCGCCGCACGCTTTCGTTTTCGATGATGTCGCTAGGCGCGCCGGCGGCCAGCACGCTGCCGTCGCTGATGATGTACGCGTGATCGCAGATACCTAGCGTTTCGCGCACGTTGTGGTCGGTGATCAGGACGCCGATATTGCGCTGCTTCAAGAACTTGACGATTTTCTGGATTTCCAGCACCGCGATCGGGTCGACGCCGGCGAACGGTTCGTCGAGCAGAATGAAGCTCGGATTGGTTGCCAGCGCGCGCGCAATTTCAACCCGACGACGCTCGCCGCCCGACAGCGACAGCGCCGGATTTTCACGCAGATGCGCGATCTGAAGCTCGTCGAGCAGCGCTTCGGTGCGTGACGTGATCACGTCTTTGCCGAGGCGCTTGCCGTTTTCGTCGTGCTGCAATTCCAGCACCGCGCGAATATTCTGCTCGACGCTCAACTTACGGAACACCGACGCTTCCTGCGGCAGATATGACAGGCCGAGCGATGCGCGTTTGTGAATGGGCAGCAGGCTGATCGACTTGCCGTCCAGATCGATTTCGCCGGCATCGAGCGGCACGAGGCCGACGATCATGTAGAACGACGTGGTCTTGCCGGCGCCGTTCGGGCCGAGCAGGCCGACCACTTCGCCGCTCTTCACGTCGAGCGACACGTCCTTGACGACCGTGCGCGAGCCATAGCGCTTCTTCAGATTGCGCACGACCAGCGAACTGCTGGTGCCGGCCGGCTTCCGATGGGGGAGGGGCGCGATGGTGCTGCTCATGGTGCTCACTGGTTCGGCGCTCCCTGGATCGAGTTGGACGGCGTGAGCGTGGCCGACGCGCCGGTCAGCGGCGCGGCGCCGGCGTTGCGCGGCGACAGCATCGCGCGCACGCGGCCGGTCGGGTTGCCCGGACCTGCGACGTCCTTGCCTGACTTCGCGGTGTAGAAGTCGTTCTGGCCGTCGTAGGTGATCACGCTACCGTGCACCTGGTCGAGCAGCGTCGTCATGCTCTGCAGGCGGCGCACCGTCGCGTTGGTGGTCAGCGTGGTCAGATCCTGCTTGCCGTCGTAGTCGATACGGATCGCCGTACCCTCGATGTATTCGTCGAGCCCTTCGCGCTTCTGGCGGAAATACGACAGATTGCCGCCGCTCGAGGTGCCGGTCGCGAATTGGTAGCCCTGCGGGTCTTGCGACACTTCGACGCGATCGGCCTTGATCAGGATCGTCCCTTTGGTGGCCACCACGTGGCCGGTGAAGATGCTGACCTGCCGCAGGTCGTCGTAAGTCATGTTGTCCGCTTCGATGTTCAGCGGCTTGTCTTTGTCGGCGCGGTCCGCGTGCGCAAGCGGCGCGAAGCCGACGAGCGGCAGCGCGACGACGAGCGCAGCAAGTGCGGCGCGGCACGCGGACAGCGCGCGCGAACGGCCGGTATCAAAACGGGGGTGCGATTCGTTCATGCAGTCACGCCTGGAATGGATTACCCGGTATGCGTTGGCTTAGTGGCCGGAATCGGACGCGGCGATTGCGCCTCTTACATTGCCGAACAGTTGCATAAACCGGGTGACATTGTTGTATTTCATGCCGCTGGCAGTCATCACGGACATGCCGCGCTGAAGTTTAACTGGCTTTTCAGTCTCGATCACATCGTCGTTGACGAGGACCCTGAAATGCTCGGAATCGGCCTGCATCTGGGGATCGCCGCCGCCGGGCGCGCGCAGGATGCGCGCGTTCTGGTACAGATTGACGATCGACGCATCCGCGTTGACCGTGCCCGTGTCGCCGGTCGCGGTGACGATCGGCTTGCCGGGCTGGAACGCACGCATCGCCGGCTTGACGAGGTCGCTCATTTCGTCGTCCTCGTAATGGACCAGCGACTGCGCGGTCAGCCGGTACTGCGTCGCGCCTGACTGGTCGAGCTCGGACACCGAAAAGTTGTCGGCGAAGTAGTCCGGCGTGTGTTCCTTCGGGCGCACCTCGTCGTCGGTCTTGCGCGGCAACGTGGCTTGTAGCAGCCACCACGTGATGCCGGCGAGCGCCGCCATCGCGATGAGCGGGATCAGCGAAGTCAGGCGAAACTGGTTCATCCCACGAGGCCCCGTTGCTCGCCGCTGCACGCCGCCGCGAGCAGTGCTTCATATTTGTGCTGGGCACGCAGCAGCGTGTCGCACACTTCGCGCGCCGCGCCGTAACCGCCGCGCGCCTCGCTGACCCAGTGGGCGCGCGCGATCACTTCGGGATGCGAATTGGCCGGCGCGGCCGCGAAGCCGACGCGCAGCATCACCGCGAGATCGACCCAGTCGTCGCCCATGTAGCCACAGTCCTCGGCGGTGAGGCCGGTTTGCCGCAGCAGGTCGGCGAACGCCTGTGGCTTGTCCTGCACGCCCTGGTAGACATGCGCGATGTTCATTTCTTTCGCCCGCGCGGCCACGATGCCGGACTTGCGCCCGGTGATGAGCGCCGTTTCGATGCCGGCCTGGCGCAGCAGCTTCATGCCGTGGCCGTCCATCGAGTTGAAGCCTTTCATCGTGTCGCCTTCCGCCGTGAACAGCAGGCCGCCGTCGGTCAGTACGCCGTCGACGTCGAAAATCATCAGCTTCACGCGGCTTGCGCGTTCGGTAGCGGTAGGGGGAGCAACGGCCATCAGATCACCTTCTTCGAAAACAGGTCGTGCATGTTGAGCGCGCCGATCAGCTTGCCCGTTTCGTCGACGACCAGCATCTGATTGATACGATAGCGCTCCATCAGTTCCACGGCTTCGACCGCGAGATGATCCGGCCCGATCGTGCGCGGGCCCGCGGTCATCACCGAGGCGATCGGCAGGTGGCGGAAATCGCCGTCGCGTTCGAGCACGCGGCGCAGGTCGCCGTCGGTGAAGATGCCCGTCACACGGCCCTCGCGGTCGACGACCGAGGTCATGCCCATGCGCTTCGCGGTCAGTTGGAAGAGGGCATCGCTGACGGTTGCCTCGGGGGTGACCTGCGGCAACTGGTCGCCGGTGCGCATGACGTCGCGCACGTAGGTGAGCAGGCGTCGGCCGAGCGCGCCGCCCGGATGCGAGCGCGCGAAGTCGTCGCGGCCGAAGCCGCGCGCGTCGAGCACCGCGACCGCGAGCGCATCGCCGAGCGCGAGCGCGGCGGTGGTGCTGGCGGTGGGCGCGAGATTCATCGGACAGGCTTCCTTCGCGACGCCGGAATTCAGATGTACATCCGCGAGTTGCGCGAGGCTTGAGCCAGGACGGCCCGTCATCGCGATCAGCTTCGCGCCGATCCGCTTGATGAGCGGCAGGATCGCCATCAGCTCCTCGGTTTCGCCCGAATTGGACAGCGCGAGAAATACGTCGTCGGCGGTGACCATGCCGAGGTCGCCGTGGCTTGCTTCCGCCGGATGCACGAAGAACGCGGGTGTGCCGGTGCTTGCCAGCGTGGCCGCGAGTTTGCGGGCCACGTGGCCGGATTTACCGATGCCGGAGACGACCACGCGTCCACGGCAACCCAGGATGAAATCGACAGCGCCGACGAAACTGCCGTCGAGCTGGTCGCGAAGCGCGCGCACGGCGTCCGCTTCGATGTCGAGTACGTCGCGAGCAAGCGTGAGTGCCCTGTCGCCATTGATTTTCGCTATCATTCGCGGAGTATAGCAAAGGCGCCTGTTCGCCGCGCCGGGCCTGCTGTGCCGAGCCGCTGTCTGCATCGGCCTGTCGACAATCCCTTTTTCAGCTGCTTTGCCGCCTTTTTGCAGCTTTTTTGCCGGCCCAATCAATCATCTCGCACGGCGTTCTCGTGCGCGGTTCCGCTGACGAACGAGGACGCTTCACCCATGCGTTTTTGCCGATGATTTCCCCGCTCGAAATGACGCTGTTTCTGCTGCTGGCATCGGTGGCGGGCGTGGTGATCTTTCGCTTCCTGAATCTGCCGCCGATGCTCGGCTACCTGACGGTCGGCATCGTCGTCGGGCCGCATGCGTTCGGGCTGATTCCCGATTCGGCGGGGGCGCAGAATCTCGCGGAATTCGGCGTCGTGTTCCTGATGTTCTCGATCGGGCTCGAGTTTTCGCTCGCCAAGCTGCGCACGATGCGCCGGCTCGTGTTCGGACTCGGCTTGCTGCAGGTGATCGGCACGGTCGCGGTGGCCGTGTCGCTCGGCTTCGTGCTCGAGCGTTGGGTGCATATCACGTGGCAGGCGAGCGTCGCGCTGGGCGGCGCGCTGGCGATGTCGTCGACGGCGATCGTCAGCAAGATGCTCGCGGAGCGGCTCGAAATCGAAACCGAGCACGGCCGCAATATCTTCGGCGTGCTGCTGTTTCAGGATCTCGCGGTGGTGCCGCTGTTGATCATCATTTCGGCGCTCGGCGGCCGCTCGGAGAATCTGGTCAGCGCGCTCGGCGTCGCGGCGATCAAGATCGTCGTGGCCCTCGCGCTGCTGCTGATCGTCGGGCAGCGCTTCATGACGCGCTGGTTCAACGTGGTCGCGCGGCGCCGCTCGCAGGAGCTGTTCGTCCTCAATCTGCTGCTGGTGACGCTCGGCGCCGCGTTCATCACCGACAAATTCGGGCTGTCGCTCGCGCTCGGCGCGTTCATCGCCGGCATGCTGATCGCCGAGACGCCGTATCGGCATCAGGTCGAAGAGGACATCAAGCCGTTTCGCGACGTGCTGCTCGGGCTCTTCTTCGTGACCACCGGCATGCTGCTCAATCCGCGCGTGATCTGGGAGCATCCGCTCGTCGTGCTGGCCTTTTTCCTCGGCCCGGTGCTGCTGAAATTGGTCATGATCACCGGCCTTGCGCGGCTCTTCGGCGCGACGCCGGGCGTCGCGATGCGTACCGGTATCGGTCTCGCGCAGGCGGGCGAGTTCGGCTTCGTGCTGCTGAACCTGATCCTCGACCGACATCTCGTCGACGCGACGCTGTTGCAGGCGATTCTCGCCGCGATGCTGCTGTCGATGCTCGCCGCGCCGTTCATGATCCAGAACGCGGACCGTGTCGTGCTGCGGCTGTCGTCGACCGAATGGATGATGCAGTCGTTGCAGATGACGCGCATCGCCACGCAAAGCCTGAAGCAGAGCGGCCACGTAATCATCTGCGGCTACGGCCGCGCCGGGCAGAACCTCGCACGCATGCTCGAGCATGAAGGGCTCTCGTATGTCGCGCTCGATCTCGATCCCGACCGTGTCGCGGCGGCCGCGGCAGCCGGCGAATCGGTCGTGTTCGGCGACGCGGGGCGGCGCGAGTCGCTGCTGGCCGCCGGCCTGCATCGCGCGGCCGCGATCGCGATCACCTACGCGAACACGCCGTCGGCACTGCGCGTGCTGCACAACATTCACGAGATGGAGCCGACGCTGCCGGTCATCGTGCGCACCGTCGACGATGCCGATCTGGAGAAACTGCTCGCCGCCGGCGCGACGGAGGTGATTCCGGAGATCGTCGAGGGCAGCCTGATGCTCGCGTCGCATACGCTCGTCGTGATGGGTGTGCCGATGCGGCGCGTGGTGCGGCGCGTCGAGGAGATGCGCGACGAACGTTATTCGCTGCTGCGCGGCTATTTCCACGGCGCCGACGACATCGACGACGACGACGGCCACGAGCAGGTGCGGCTACAATCGGTGCCGGTCGACGAGAGCGCCGACGCGGTGGGCCGTACGCTCGCCGAGGTGGGCCTGTACGAACTCGGTGTCGAAGTGACCGCGATCCGCCGGCACGGCATCCGCGGCGTCGAACCGGACCCGTCGACGAAACTGCGCGCGAGCGACATCGTGGTGCTGCGCGGTCTGCCCGAACAACTGGCGCAAGCCGAGGAGCGGCTGTCGAAGCATCGCCGCGCCGCTGCGGCCTGAACCCGTGAGCCTGGCCCGTTCTGGCGGGCGACCCTGATTCAAGCCTTTCACCGGACCTGTCGAGGTCCATCCGGAGACATCATGTCCAAGGCGCTCGCGAGCGCGCCGCTCGATGCGGCCGACTACATCAGAAGTCACATTCGCACGGTGCCCGACTGGCCGCAGCCGGGCGTGCAGTTCCGCGACATCACGCCGCTGCTGCGCGAGCCGAAGTCGCTGCGTGTGCTGATCGACCTGTTCGTGCAGCGCTATATCGACGCGAAGCTCGACTACATTGCCGGGCTCGATGCGCGCGGCTTCATCATCGGGCCGATCGTCGCCCATGAGTTGAGCGTTGGCTTCATCCCGATTCGCAAGGCGGGCAAACTGCCGTACAAGCGGATCTCGCAATCGTATGAACTGGAATACGGTACCGCGACCGTCGAGATTCACGAGGATGCGTGCGAGCCGGGCGACCGCGTCGTGATCATCGACGATCTGATCGCGACCGGCGGCACGATGATGGCCGGCAAACTGCTGCTCGAGCGGCTCGGCGCGGTCGTCGTGGAAGGCGCGGCGATCGTCGATCTGCCGGAGCTGGGCGGCTCGAAGCTGCTGGGCGACGGCGGTCTTGCGCTCTATACCGTGACGAGTTTCAACGGTCATTGAACCGGGGAGGTAGTCACGGCGCGTGCCGTGACGCGCGGTAGCGTTTCCCGCCGTACCAGCGGCTAAAGTCGCATGAGCCGCACAAGCCCCGTTGGCCGAGCAAAACCAACCGGGCTCAACGATATGGCTCACCCATCATGGTTCACCAGTCGCCCAACCAGAAGACCACCACGATGCCCAACTTCCTGCTGTTTCTTGCCACCTCGATCGCGATCACCGTGGCGCCCGGCCCGGACAATCTGCAGGTGCTCGCGCGCGGCATCTCGCAGGGCCGCGCGGCCGGCCTGGTCGCCGCGCTCGGCTTTGCCGCCGGCATCACGTTTCATACGACACTCGCGGCGCTCGGCGTCGCCGCGCTGCTGCGCTCGTCGCCGCTCGCGTTCGAAGCGATCAAGCTCGCCGGCGCCGCGTATCTGGTGTGGATCGGCATCAAGGCGCTGCGCAGCCAGGGCCTCGCGACCGCGCACGAGCGTGCGCCGCAGCCGCTTTCGACGGTGTTTCGCCAGAGCGTGCTCGGCAATCTGATGAATCCGAAGGTCACGCTGTTCTTCGTCGTGTTTCTGCCGCAGTTCGTGCAGCCGGACGGCGCGCAGAGCGTCACCGTGCAGATGCTGGAGCTCGGCGCGCTGTTCATGCTGCAGACCGTCGTGGTGTTTTCGCTATTCGGCGTGTGCGCGGGGATCATCGGCGGCTGGCTCAGACGGCGGCCGCGCGTGGGCCTGTGGCTCGATCGCGTGGCCGGCGCGACGTTCATCGCGATCGGCATTCGCGTCGCCTTGCGCGACTGACAGTCGTCACGCAATCCGCCCGCTTCTGCTTTGCCCCGGTTCGCCACGACGACGGACAGTTTGGAGTTTTCCGATGACTTTGCCCTGCATCACCGCCGCGCGCCGCTTCGACGCGAACGCGCATCGGCCGTTTCTGATCGGCGCCGAACCGGTCGGGTGGATTCGCGAGCGCGACGTGCCGCTGCTCGCGCGCTGGCCCGACGTGTTCGAGATGGCGAACGACGGCGTGACGCTCTGCGCCACGTTCGATACCGTCGATCTGCGCAGCGCGGCGCTCGCTTCCGTGATCGGCGCGCTCGCCGCCGATGGCCGCATCCCCGGCTGGCGCAACGAGACGTACGCGATCCGCAATGCGTTCGACGCGCCGCCGCTCGCGTATATCGAGCGCGCGGCGTCGCGCTTCTTCGGCACGATGACCTACGCGGTGCATCTGAACGGCGTCGTAGAATATGCGGATGGCGGGGCGCCCTTTGGCGGAGCGCCCTTTGGCGGGGCGCCGCGTGGCGCACCGCAATTGTGGATCGCGCGCCGCAGCGATACCAAGGCGACCGACCCCGGCATGCTCGACAACGTCGTCGCAGGCGGGATCGGCTGGGGCTTCGGCATCGCCGAGACGATCGTCAAGGAGTGCTGGGAAGAAGCGGGCATTCCGGCGCAGATCGCGGCGAGCGCGGTCGCGGGCCGCACCGCGCATGTGCTGCAATCGCTGCCGGAAGGCACGCAGGCCGAGCAGATTTTCATCTACGACCTCGCGCTGCCCGCCGACTTCGCGCCGCGCAACCAGGACGGCGAAGTGGGCGAACACCGGCTCGCGCGCATCGACGAAGTCGCGCGCTGGATCGAGGAAGGCGCGCTGACCGTCGATGCCAGCCTCGCGACGCTCGATTGCCTGCTGCGCCGCCGCTGGATCGACGAGGACGCGTGCGAGGGCATCGACGCGCTGTTCGCGCCGCCGGCGCTCGCCTAGCTCAGGCTCATCAGTCGAGCTCAACCCGTGCAGCCAGTACCCACTGAAACAAACCACGCATTGAACAAGGGAGTCACCGAGGTCATGTCGACCGATCACAGCTTTATCCTCAAACTGTCGTGCGCCGACCGGCCCGGCATCGTTCACGCCGTGTCGGGCTTTCTGTTCGAGCGGGGCAGCAATATTCTCGACTCCGCGCAGTTCGGCGACAGCCGCACCGGCGAGTTCTTCATGCGCGTGCATTTTCAGCAGGTGGGCGGCGATCCGGGGCTTGACGCGCTGCGCGCGTCGTTCGTGACACTCGCCGAGCAGTTCGGCATGAGCTGGGAATTGCACGACGCGAACGTGAAGCCGCGCGTCGTGATCATGGTGTCGAAGATCGGCCACTGCCTGAACGATCTGTTGTTCCGCTACCGCACCGGTCAGTTGAACATCGACATCCCGGCGATCATCTCGAACCACAAGGAGTTCTACCAGCTCGCCGCGAGCTACGACATCCCGTTCCATCATTTCCCGCTGCTCGGCGGCACGCCCGAAGCGAAAACCGCGCAGGAAGCGCGCGTGCTCGAAGTGATCAACGAGCATCAGGCCGACCTCGTGGTGCTCGCGCGCTACATGCAGATCCTGTCGCCGAACCTGTGCGAGGCGCTCGCCGGCCGCGCGATCAACATCCACCACTCGTTCCTGCCGAGCTTCAAGGGCGCGAAGCCGTACTACCAGGCGTTCGACCGCGGCGTGAAGCTGATCGGCGCAACCGCCCACTATGTGACGACCGATCTCGACGAAGGTCCGATCATCGAGCAGGAAGTCGAGCGCGTGGACCACAGCATGACGCCGGAACAACTGACGGCGATCGGCCGCGACGTCGAGTGTGTGACGCTCGCGCGCGCGGTGAGGTGGCACGTGGAGCATCGCGTCGTGCTGAACGGCAGCAAGACGGTGGTGTTCCGCTAGGAGCCGCGCCAGTCACACTGCGCCGGTCGAGGCCGGCGCGTCCCTTTACCTGCTCGCGTTACGAACGCGCTGCCGCGCCGCCCGTGCTTCTCGCGAGATTCGCGTTTTGCGCGGAACGACGGCGCGCGTTCAGCTTCTTCAGCCAGATCAGCGGGCCCGTGACGCTCAGCACGGCCACCGCCACCCCCACCGCGCTGATCAGAATCCGCCCCCCGAGACCGAGGATGCGCCCCGAGTGCAGCGGAAACTGCACCTGCAGGAAGATGTCGCCGGCCGTGCCTCGGCCGGGAATCCGCGCGGCGAGCCGCTTGCCGGTGGCGGCGTCCCAATACATCCACGGGTTGCCGAGGCCGGTGTCGCCGTGGTCGTTGCCGGACGTGTAGAAGCCGACGCCATACGCGTGCATGAATTCGGCGTAGTAGAGCCCGCCCGGCGGCGCGGCGACATGCATTTCCTTGCCGGCCTGCCCGGCGAGTTCGACGATGCGCTCGCGGCTCAGCACCTGATCGCCGGGTTGCGGCACGCGCAGGATTTCGGGGTTGCTGAACGGATCGGGTGTCAGCGTCGACAGTCGTGACACGATCGGCCGCACCACCTGGGACGACAGATTCATCGAAATCGACGTCAGCGCGACGATCGCCAGCAGGCCCCAGATCCATACGCCGCCGGAGCGGTGCAGATCGAACGTCAACGCATAGCCGCCGCGTTTCAGGCGGAACGTGAACGACTTGCGCCAGGCCTTCAGGCTCGGAAACGACAGGCACAGCGCAATCACGCAGTCAAAGAGCCACACGATGCCGACGATCCCCATCAGCCAGGTGCCAAGGTCGACACCGCCGGTAAACGGCAACTGCAGCGTGTAGTGCAGCTTGTAGATGAACGGAATCAGGTTGAGTCGCGCGAGCGACACGGCGCCCCACTCGCGGCGTCCCTGGATCTCGCCGGTGACGGGATCGACGGCGATCTGATTGAAATCGAGCGGATAGGGCTGCTTCGTCGCCGGATCGGTGCGCGGCAGCACCATCATCTGCAGCGTGTGGCCCGGTTCGACCGTGAGCGGCAGATAGGTCACCCGAAGACGCGGATCGGCGGCTTCGACGCGATTCGCCAGTTCGAGGCCGGACAGCGTCGGCCCGACCGCGCGAGCCTGGTAAAACGACGGGTTCAGCGCGGCATCGAACTCGTGGTCCCACGCGATGATCGCGCCCGTAAGGCCCGCGACCAACAGAAACAGTGCGGTCGCGACGCCGAACCAGCGGTGCAGGCGGACAAGCTGGCGTCTCATGCGCGAGCCGGCAACGCGCAACAGGGACCCAGACGGAGACGCGGGTGGGAGATCAGGCGAAACGTCACGATGCGGACTGGGTGTAAATAGGAATTGTTCGCATCTTAGGGGTTGACGCGGTCGGCTGCAAGTTTTCTGTCAGCAAGAGGCGACGATGCAGGGTCACGGGAAGCAAAAAAAAGCGGCACCGAAGTGCCGCTTGCGCTTTCGTCGGCTGCATGGACTGCCGCGTGTGCTGCAGAGCGCTAGTGAGTGCTGACTTTTGCTACTCGACTCAGCCCAACTCACACCAACCGCAAATAAATGAGCTCCCGCTTGATGTACGCATAAAAAATCGGCGCCGCGATGACCCCGGCGATACCGAACGCCGCTTCCATCACCAGCATCGCGATCAGCAGCTCCCATGCGCGCGCCTCGATCTGCCCGCCGACGATGCGCGCGTTCAGGAAGTACTCGAGCTTGTGAATCAGGATCAGGAACACAAGTGACATGATCGCCGCCGGAAAACTCACCGACAGCGCGACCGCGACGATGATCGTGTTCGAGATCAGATTGCCGATCACCGGAAGCAGACCCACGATAAACGTGACGAGCACCAGCGTCTTCGACAGCGGCAGCTGGTCGTGGAAAACCGGCAGGATCACGAGCAGGAAGATCGCGGTGAACACCGTGTTCAGCGCGGAGATCTTCACCTGCGCGAATACGATGCGGCGAAACGCGTCGGCAAAACGCGTGACGCGCGTGACGAACGCGGTGGACAGCGGCAGCCGCTGGATATGCTTCTGCGCGCCGACCGCGATGATCGCGCCGATGATCATGCCGAGCAGCACGTGCGTGAACGCGCGCGCCACGGTCGTGCCGCTTTGCTGCAGCATGTTCGCGTGCGTGTGCATCAGTTCGGCGGCCTTCGTCTTCATCTGCTCGGTGTCGACCGGCAGATAGTTCGCGACGAATTGGGGAATCCTGCCGCGCGCCTGGTCGATCAGTTGCATGGCCTGATCGAGCAGAGCCTGCACGCTCGGCACGTCGTTCTCGAAATGCGAGATGATGCCGAGCGTGAGTCCCGTCAGCGCGCCGACGATCAGCGTCGACAGAATCACCACCGCGAGCCAGCGCGCCCGCTTGCTCGACATGTGACGCTCGATGCGCGGCGCGATCGTATGCACGAGCTGAAACACCAGCAGCCCGGCGAGCAGCGCGCCGAGCAGCTTCAGTTCGATCACCGCCCACATGCCGAACAGCATCACCACGTAGCTGCCGATCTCGACCGCCGACAGCTTCGGCAGACTCATGTCGCTGGTCAGCCTGACCGGGCGCGGGCGCAGGTCCTGCACCCGATCTTCTTCGCGCGCCTGATTACGCTTGGTCATGGCTTATCCCGTCTCCAACCTCGGTAGTGCAGCGTTACTTTGTGGTGGCGGCGCGCTTGAGCAGCGGCGCCAGATATTTGCCGGTAAAACTGGCCTTCGACTTCGAGACCTGCTCGGGCGTGCCCTGGGCGATGATCTGCCCGCCGCCGGCGCCGCCTTCGGGGCCGAGATCGATGACCCAGTCCGCAGTTTTGATTACATCGAGATTATGTTCGATGATCACGACGGTATTACCCTGGTCACGCAACCGGTGTATGACTTCCAGCAACTGCGCGATATCGTGAAAGTGCAGGCCGGTAGTCGGTTCGTCAAGGATGTATAGCGTGCGACCGGTATCACGCTTGCTCAGTTCCAGCGACAGTTTCACACGCTGCGCCTCGCCGCCCGACAGCGTGGTGGCCGACTGACCCAGGCGAATATAGCCGAGACCCACGTCCAGCAGGGTTTTCAGCTTGCGCGCGACGACCGGCACGGCCTTGAAGAACTCGTACGCGTGTTCGACCGTCATGTCGAGCACTTCGCTGATGTTGCTGCCTTTGTACTGGATATCGAGCGTTTCGCGGTTGTAGCGCTTGCCGTGGCACACGTCGCACGGCACGTACACGTCGGGCAGGAAGTGCATTTCGACCTTCAGCACGCCGTCGCCCTGGCACGATTCGCAGCGCCCGCCCTTCACGTTGAACGAGAAGCGCCCCGGATCGTAGCCGCGCTCCTTGGCGGCCGGCACGCCCGCGAACAGCTCGCGGATCGGCGTGAAAAGGCCCGTGTAGGTGGCCGGATTCGAGCGCGGCGTGCGGCCGATCGGCGACTGGTCGACGTTGATCACCTTGTCGAAGTGCTCGAGGCCCTCGATCGACTCGTACGGCGCAGGCTCCGTGGCCGAGCCGTACAGATGATGCGCGACCGCGTGATACAGCGTGTCGTTGATCAGCGTCGACTTGCCCGAGCCGGACACGCCGGTCACGCAGGTCAAAAGACCCACCGGCAGATCGAGCGTCACGTTGTGCAGATTGTTGCCGTACGCTTCGACGATGCGCAGGCGCCGCTCGTCGGGATCCTTGCGCTCGTCGGGGTATTCGATCGTGCGCGCGCCGGACATGTATTGGCCCGTCAGCGACGCCGCGTTCTTCTGCACCTCTTTCGGCGTGCCCTCGGCGATCACCATGCCGCCGTGCTCGCCGGCGCCCGGGCCCATGTCGACCACGTAGTCGGCCATGCGGATCATGTCCTCGTCGTGCTCGACGACGATCACCGAGTTGCCGAGATCGCGCAGATGCTTGAGCGTCGAGATCAGCCGGTCGTTGTCGCGCTGATGCAGGCCGATCGACGGTTCGTCGAGCACGTACATCACGCCGGTCAGCCCCGAGCCGATCTGGGAAGCGAGGCGAATGCGCTGCGCTTCGCCGCCCGACAGCGTTTCGGCGCTGCGTTCGAGCGACAGGTAATCGAGCCCGACGTTGTTGAGGAACATCAGACGCGCGACGATTTCCTTGACGACCTTGTCGGCGATCTCGCGCTTCGAGCCTTCGAGACGCAGGGTCTGGAAGTAGCCGAGCGCGTCGCGCAACGGCCAGCCGCTGATCTCGAAGATGCCGCGCGCGTCGCTGTCCGCGCCGATGCGCACGAAGCGCGCCTCGCGACGCAGCCGCGTGCCCGCGCACGCCGGGCATGGCTGGTTATTCTGGTATTTGGCGAGTTCTTCGCGCACCGCGGACGAATCCGTTTCGCGGTAGCGCCGCTCCAGATTCGGGATGATCCCTTCGAACACGTGCTCGCGCACCGACGTGCGGCCGCGCTCGTTGATGTACGAGAACGGAATTTCCTGCTTGCCCGAACCGTACAGCAGGATCTTGCGGACTTTCTCCGGCAGGTCCTCGAGCGCGGTGTCGATGTCGAAGTCGTAGAACGCCGCGAGGCTCTGCAGCATCTGGAAGTAGAACTGGTTGCGCCGGTCCCAGCCCTTCACCGCGCCCGCCGCGAGCGACAGCGACGGATGCGCGACCACCCGCTTCGGATCGAAGAACGTAATCTGGCCGAGGCCGTCGCATTCGGGGCACGCGCCCATCGGGTTGTTGAACGAGAACAGGCGCGGCTCGAGTTCCTGCAGCGAATAGGAGCAGATCGGGCAGGCGAACTTCGAGCTGAACAGGTGCTCCTTGTCCGTATCCATTTCGAGCGCGATCGCGCGGCCGTCGGCGAGACGCAGCGCCGTTTCGAACGATTCGGCAAGGCGCTGCTTCACGTCGGGGCGCACGCGCAGACGATCGATCACGACGTCGATCGTGTGCTTGTCGTTTTTCTTCAGCTTCGGCAGAGAGTCGACTTCGTAGATTTTCGCGGTGCCTTCGTTGGCGGTGCCGCCGCCCGAGCGCACGCGAAAGCGCACGAAGCCTTGCGCCTGCATGTCCTCGAACAGATCCGTGTGCTCGCCCTTGCGATCGCTGACGACGGGCGCGAGGATCATCACGCGCGTTTCCTCGGGCAGCGCGAGCGCCGCGTCGACCATCTGCGACACGCTTTGCGCTTCGAGCGGAATCTCGTGATCGGGGCAGTAGGGCGTGCCGACGCGCGCGAACAGCAGACGCAGATAGTCGTGGATTTCGGTGACGGTGCCGACCGTCGAGCGCGGATTGTGCGAGGTCGCCTTCTGTTCGATCGAGATAGCCGGCGACAAGCCTTCGATCAGGTCGACGTCTGGCTTTTCCATCAGCTGCAGGAACTGCCGCGCGTAGGCGGACAGACTTTCGACGTAGCGCCGCTGTCCTTCCGCATACAGCGTATCGAACGCCAGCGACGATTTGCCGGAGCCCGAAAGCCCCGTGATAACGACGAGCTTGTGACGCGGTAGGTCGAGATTGACGTTCTTCAGGTTGTGGGTGCGAGCCCCACGAATACGGATTTGTTCCACGGATTTATTCCATGAACTGCGGAAAGGGAAAGAGGCCAAACCTGCTACTATAACGACTTTTCCAGACCGCCGTTACGGTGTGCTGACAGCGGGAAAAAGCCGTAACTGGGGCCGTTTTCCGTGAGTACAAGATGCCGCGAGGGGCGAGCGGGGGCGATGGGGCACGGGCTTTGCGCGTCTCGTCGGCGCGGTCCCGCCGATATGCCGGGGCTAGCCGCCTGCCTGTTCGTTCTGCTCCACTGTGCCGGCGGCCAAGGCTGTCCCCACGGGCTCGCCGCCCGGTTCATTCAAACAACGCTTCGATGTCCAATCCGTCCGCCATCTCCACACGCATGAGCGCGCCCGAATTGCGCGCGACCGTGTCGCTTGCCGCCATCTTCGCGCTGCGCATGCTGGGTCTCTTCATGATCATGCCGGTGTTCTCGATCTACGCGAAGACCATTCCCGGCGGCGAAAACGTGCTGCTCGTCGGCATCGCGCTCGGCGCGTACGGCGTCACGCAGTCGATGCTCTACATCTTCTATGGCTGGATCTCCGACAAGGTCGGCCGCAAGCCGGTGATCGCAACGGGCCTGCTGATCTTCGCGATCGGCAGCTTCGTCGCGGCGGCCGCGCACGACATGACGTGGATCATCGTCGGCCGGGTGATTCAGGGGATGGGTGCGGTGTCGTCGGCGGTGATCGCGTTCATCGCCGATCTGACCTCGGAGGAACATCGCACGAAGGCGATGGCGATGGTCGGCGGCAGCATCGGCGTGTCGTTCGCGGTCGCGATCGTCGGCGCGCCGATCGTGTTCCACTGGCTCGGCATGAGCGGGCTCTTCACGCTGGTCGGCGTGTTCTCGATTCTCGCGATCGGCGTCGTGATATGGGTCGTGCCCGATGCGCCGAAGCCGGTGCATGTGCGCGCGCCGTTCGCCGAAGTGCTGCACAACGTCGAGTTGCTGCGTTTGAATTTCGGCGTGCTCGTGCTGCACGCCACGCAAACCGCGCTGTTCCTCGTCGTGCCGCGCATTCTCGAAGCGGGCGGGCTGCCGGTCGCTTCACACTGGAAGGTGTATCTGCCGGTGATGGGGCTGTCGTTCGTGATGATGGTGCCGGCGATCATCGCCGCCGAGAAGCGCGGCAAGATGAAGATTGTGCTGCTGTCGGCGATCGCACTTATCCTGATCGGCCAGTTGTTATTGGGCGTTGCTCCGCATACGATTCTGAGTGTGGCGGCGATCCTGTTCGTGTACTTTCTCGGCTTCAATATTCTCGAGGCCTCGCAGCCTTCGCTGGTGTCGAAGCTCGCGCCCGGTACCCGCAAGGGAGCCGCGGCCGGCGTGTACAACACCACGCAGTCGATCGGTCTTGCGCTGGGCGGAATGGTCGGCGGCTGGCTGCTGAAGGTGAACGGCCAGAGCGCGGTTTTCTTCGCCTGCTCCGGGCTGGTATTTTGCTGGCTTATAATCGCCGCAAAGATGAAACAGCCGCCGCGCAAGGCATAACACAGCGTACTCGGGGCACCTCCCGAATCATCCAGAACTCACCCGGCGGCGGGCAGAGGCGCTCTTCTGGTCTCGGGCCTGCCGGCCGTGAGACGCGAACCGCGTAGTGCCGCGCCGCCTGCAACAGGAATCAACAGGAGAAATTCATGGCATCCGTGAACAAGGTCATTCTGGTCGGCAACCTCGGCGCCGATCCGGAAGTCCGCTATCTTCCGAGCGGCGACGCAGTGGCGAACATCCGCCTTGCGACGACGGACCGCTACAAGGACAAGGCGTCGGGCGAGATGAAGGAAGCCACCGAGTGGCACCGCGTCGCGTTCTTCGGCCGCCTCGCGGAAATCGTGGCGGAATATCTGAAGAAGGGCTCGTCGGTGTACCTCGAAGGGCGCATCCGCACGCGCAAGTGGCAGGCGCAGGACGGCACCGATCGCTATTCGACCGAGATCGTCGCGGAGCAGATGCAGATGCTCGGCGGCCGCGGCGGCGCGTCGATGGGTGGCGGCGATGAAGGCGGTTATAGCCGTGGCGAGCCGTCGGAGCGCAGCGGCGGCGGCGGTGGTCGCGCGATGTCGTCGGGCGGCGGTTCGCGTGGCGGTAGCGGCGGTGGCGGTGCGAGCCGTCCGAGCGCGCCGGCTGGCGGCGGCTTCGACGAGATGGACGACGATATTCCGTTCTGATCGTTGCGGCTCGATGCCGAGCCGACCAGGCGTCCCGCTGATCGACACAAAAACAGAGGCCCGCTTTCTGCCAGGAAAGCGGGCCTTTCTGCCTTCTGTTTGCCGGCATTTTTTCCGTCACGCGCGCGGACGGGGCATTCCGTCAGAAACTCACCGACTCAAATGCTCCAACGTATCCCGCAACGGCAGACTCGAAATCACGATCGGCCCGGTGAACGGCGTGTCGAGATCGACGATCACATAAACCGCCGAAGCAATCGACACCGCTCCCAGCGATATCGTCACCAGCGCCAACGCATTACGCGGCGCGATCAACCCGAAGCTCAGAAAGATCACGCCTAGCCAGAACGTCAGCGTCTTGAAGAACGGCTGCGAAATCGAGCTGTGCGCTTCCTCGATGATTTTCCAGCGCGCATCGATGACGCGCCGGTACTGCGTCAACGCGTCATCGAGTGCACGTTGCTGCAACGCATCCTGCGTGCGCAGCTGTCGCAATTGCCGCCCCACCGTGGTCAGCATGTCGCCCAGATGCACGTTTTCGAGTTGCTGCGGATTGCCCGGCGGCCCGAGATCGCGCGGATAGTCGCCGCTCGGCGCGGGCTCGCGCGGCCATGTCGAAGCGATCGCCGCCGCCGTGTACTGGCGCAACAGGCGCCGCGATTCGTCGGCCGCGCTGCCGAGCTCGCGCAGCGTCGAGTCGAATTCGATCAGTTCGGCCGCATAGCTGCGCATATCGTTCGACGCGGTGTCGAAGCTCGCTTTCGCCGATGCCGTCATCAAACCCAGCACCAGCGCGGCGAACGTGACCAGCATGCCGATCACGAGCTGCACGAGCTGTACGGTCTCGTGTGCCTTGTGCTCTTCCGGCAGCAGCGGCCGCACCCCGACGCCGAGGCCGGTGGCGATCAGCAGCAGCGCGAACACGAGTACGGCCGAACCGATTTCCGACATGGGCGCGCTCCGGGCAGGAAGGGGCTTCGACAGAAGGGCTTCAGCAAACGGGCTTCGAGACTTTATTGATGTAACGCAAGCCGGGCGAGCGATCAACCATAAAGTTTTCGGCCGATACGCCGTTGTCCCGAATGTGCTGTTTGCTTAATTTTCAGATAAGTTGCGGACCGGGCCGAACGGCGTGGGCGCAGCCTGCGTGGCCATGCAGCTATCGTCAACGATACGGAATCATCGGCCGGGCAGCCCAAGGAGACCAGTCCGATGTTGAAAAAGCTGTCGATTCGCACCAGCCTTACCCTGATGATCGTGTTCTTCGGCATCGTGCTGCTGCTCGGCGCGGCCGCGGGATTGTTGTCGCTGCGCTCGTCGAACGCGTCGCTGCAACAGATGTACACGGTCGACACGCCCGCCGTCGCCGACCTCGAAGGCAGCGCCGGCCAACTGCTGCGCCTGCGGCTCGCGCTCGCGACGTACGCGTCGCTCGTCGCGCTGAACGATCAGGACGGCGCGAACGCCGTGCTCAAGCGCTTCGATCAGTACCGCAAAGCCTCCGACGAGCGGCTTGCCCACTATTTGAGCCATGCGGGCACGGATGCCGATGAGCAGCGTCTGATCGCCGACATGCAGCAGAAGCGCGACGCGTTCCTGCACGACGGCGTCGACCCGACGCTCGCCGCGCTGAAGTCGAGCGACATCAACGCCTTCCAGCAATTGCAGGCGCATAAACTGCCGTCGCTGTACAGCGCGTACGAGAAGGCCATGCTCGCGCTCGAGCAGTTGCAGCTCGATCACGGCGCACAGCGCTACAAGGATGCGCAGGACCTGTTCTACGCGATCAGCACGGCGGTGGCGATCGGCATTGCGCTGTCGCTGGTCGGCGGCTTGCTCGCCCGCTTCGTGCTCGTGCGCGCGATCGTCACGCCGGTCGATGCGACGATCGCGCAGTTCCAGCGCATCGCCAACGGCGACCTGAGCGGGCGCATCGAGGTGCTCAGCGACAACGAGATGGGCCGTCTCGCGGCCGCGCTGCGCAAAATGCAGGAGTCGCTGATCGCGACCGTCAACGCGGTTCGTCAAGGTACCGATTCGATCGATACCGGCGTCAGCGAGATCGCGGCCGGCAACGCCGATCTGTCGCAACGCACCGAGGAGCAGGCGGCGGCGCTCGAGGAAACGGCCGCGAGCATCGAAGAGCTGACCACGACGGTCAAGCAGACGGCCGACAACGCGAAAGAGGCGAGCTCGCTCGCGCAGGGCGCCTCGACGCTGGCCGCGCAGGGCGGCGAGCTGACCGAGCAGGTGGTCGGCACGATGCACGGCATCGTCGACGATTCGCGGCGGATTGCCGATATCGTTGGTGTGATCGAGGGCATCGCGTTCCAGACCAACATCCTCGCGCTGAACGCCGCGGTCGAGGCGGCGCGAGCGGGCGAGCAGGGACGCGGCTTCGCGGTCGTCGCGAGCGAAGTGCGCTCGCTCGCGCAGCGCAGCGCGGCGGCGGCCAAGGAGATCAAGGGCTTGATCGACGCGTCGACCACCCGCGTGGAGCAGGGCTCGCAGCTCGTCGAGCGCTCGGGCACGACGATGAACGACATCGTCGGCGCGATCGCGCGCGTCAGTTCCATCATGAACGAGATCGCGGCGGCGGCGCTCGAACAGAGCACCGGCATCGATCAGGTCAATCGCGCGGTCGGTCAGATGGACGAGGTCACGCAGCAGAACGCGGCGCTCGTCGAGCAGGCGGCCGCGGCGGCGAGTTCGCTGGAAGATCAGGCGCGGCGCCTGTCGACGGCGGTGGCGGTGTTCCGGACCGGCAGCGAATCGCGCAGCCGTGCTCCGGCGCCCGGCGCGACGCTGGCCGGTGTTGCCGGCGAGCGGAGACTGGACAGCGAGTTTGTCGCGGCGTAACGCGAGCCGTTGCGCTGCGTCAACCCGCGACCTCTCACCGTCCCACTACTGCATGGCCGCGTAATACCTCGCCACCGCATCGATTTCCTCGGGCGTCATCTGCCGCGCGACATTGCGCATCTGCTCGTTGATGTCGTTGCGCCGCGCGCCCGAAGCGAACGCCTGCAACTGCGCGGCCAGATAGGCCGCCGACTGTCCGCCGAGCCACGGCGCCGCGCCCTTGCGATCGAGTTGGCCATGACACGCCGCGCACGGTGCGATATTGCGTTGCGGGTCGCCCTGCATCACGAGCCTGGTTGCGGTCGCATCGGGTCCTTCGCCGGCGCGGGTCTTCTCGGCCGCCGCGGGGAGCGGGAGCGACGCGTAGTACACCGCCAGATCGTGCAGATCCTGGTCGCTGCATCCCGCGATGATTGCCTGCATGACCGCGCTTTGCCGCTGGCCGCTCTGGAAGTCGCGCAATTCCTTGTAGGTCACGTCGGCGAACTGTCCGGCGAGCGCCGGCGCGGTGACCTGCACGGTGCCGAGTACGCCGTGGCACATCGAGCAGTGCTGCGTCGCGATCGTCGCGCCTCATGCGAAGAGCCGCACGAGCGCATCACGTGCATTGCTGACCAACTCGCTTTCGCCCGGACGCCGCGGCAGCAGATGAAACTCGATGGCGGGCAGCGGTGGCAAGCCGAAGTTCGCGGCACACGCCACCACGCCGCCGCCGAGCGACGACTCGTTCAGACAGGAAATCCCGAGCCCCGCCTTCAATGCGAGCTGCAGGCCCGCGACGCCCGACGCCGAATGCGACACCACGTACGGTACCTTGTGTTGGTCGAGCAGCTTGACGACGAAGCGCTGCAACTGACACGTCGACGGCAGCAGCACCAGTTGATACGGCGCGATGGGGCGGGTGGCGGCATCGGCGCAACTGGCCCATAGCAGCCTTTCGCGCCGCACGACGATGCTCGCGGCACCGGCACCCGCGCCGCGCGCACGCAGCTGGCCTGTGACGAGCCGCGCCGACAAACCGATGTCGAACGACGCGTGATCGTCCGCGCCGCTGTCGATCACCGCGCTCGGCAACACCGTCACGTGCAGCTTCAGCCGCGGATGCTGTTCCGAAAACGTCTTGAGGATGCGCGCGATGTCGTGCGGCCGGTAGTAATCGGTGATCGCGATGCGCAGCTCGCCGTCGAGCGAGCGGCCTTGCAGGTCGTCGAAGGCCGCTTCGCTCATCGCGATGATGCGGCGCGCATGCTCGAGCAGGCGCTCGCCCGCGGACGTCGGACTCACACCCTGCCGGCTGCGCACGAGGAGCGGCTGGCCGGCGCGCTCCTCGAGCTTCTTCAGTTGCTCGCTTACCGACGACTGCGACAGGAACACGCGCTGCGCGCCTGCCGACACCCCGCCCGATTCGGCGACGGCGACGAAGGTCCGCAACTGCGCAAGGTCGAAACCACGCTGGCTCATGATTCGGTTTTTCCGATGGTGGCGATCTAAATTTCCGGCTTTGCCGATGGAATGCCCAGCCGTAGCATACCCTCGAATGAGACACGGAGGGTGTGATGGAAAACGGATCGATGACAGCGTCGGGCGGCACCGGCGAGCGCGGCGCGCGGCATCGCTGGAAGGTGCTGGGCGTTGGTTTTGCCGCGAATGCGAGCTTTTCGGCGGCATTTTCGGGGATTCCGACGACAGCGGTGTTCCTGCGCTCGGACTACCACCTGGGCAACCACGGGCTCGGCCTCGTGCTCGGCATGCTCGGCCTGGGCATTGCGGTCAGCGAGTTGCCGTGGGGGCTGCTAACCGACCGCTGGGGCGATCGCCGGGTGCTGCTGCTCGGCTTGCTGTCGACCGCGGTCGCGCTCGCCGGTCTCGCGCTGTTCGTGTCGCCGGGCGGCGCGCATGTGCCCGGCATCGTCCCGCTCGCGCTCGGGCTGCTGTTGGTCGGACTGCTGGGCGGCAGCGTCAACGGATCGAGCGGCCGGGCGGTGATGGCGTGGTTTCGCGAAGGCGAGCGCGGCCTCGCGATGAGCATCCGCCAAACCGCCGTGCCGGCGGGCGGTGGACTCGGCGCAGTGGTCCTGCCGGTGCTCGCCTCGCACTTTGGTTTTGCGAGCGCCTATGCGGTACTGGCGTTGGCGTGCGCGATCACCGCATGGTTCGCGTGGCGCTGGCTGCACGAGCCCGCACACACGGACGATACGCCGGCGCCCAAAGGAGTGCGCGCGGCTGCGACGGCCCGTGCTGCGGCGGCCAACGGTCGGAGGTTGGACTCCTCGAACGTCAGCGCACCGCCGCCGATGATCTCCCCATTGCGCGACATCGCGATCTGGCGCGTCGCGCTCGGCGCGGGCGCGCTGTGCATGCCGCAGATTGCCGTGATCACATTCGGCACGGTGTTCCTGCACGACTTCGGGCGTGCCGGCGTGTTCGCGATCAGCGCGACGATGGCCGCGGTGCAGACTGGCGCCGCGATCGCGCGGGTCTGGAGCGGCGCGTGGACCGACCGGCGCGGCAACCGCCGCGCGTATATGCGGGCATGCAGTCTGGTGACCGCCGTGCTGTTCGTGCTGCTCGCGCTCGCGACCGGGCTCATCGGGCTGCGTCGCGCCGGGGCGGTCGCGCCGTTCGCGCTGATGATCGTACTCGGCGGAGTTAGCGCGTCGGCGTGGCACGGCGTCGCGTTCACCGAACTCGCGACGCTCGCCGGTACTCGCCGCGCGGGCACCGCGCTCGCGATGGGCAACACCTGCGTGTTCCTCACGCTGTTCGTGACGCCGCTTGCGATTCCGGCGCTGCTGTCTATCGGAGCATGGCCGCTGGTGTGGACGGTGGCGAGCGCTTGCGCGTTGCTCGCATTGCCGGTGTTTCCGCGCGCCGCGTCGACGCGTGCGATGCGCGCGACGCGTGCTTGCGATGCGGCGTGAGACATGGGGCGAACAGCGCGCGCTTTGCGTTGCCGAATTGATTTTGATTCGATTCGAATCACGGTGCGCATATTGCCTGGTCGAACTATAAATTATCCCGATTATTGATCTGGATTAGGAACGCTCCGATTGTCGTGAATTTGCGAGGGTGATCAGATGGCTTTTCCGGCACGTCGCTTGAGTGCCGCGACGCAGGTCGACGCCTGCCGCCCGCACAGCCACTGCCGCGCGCATTTCGACCATTCTTATAACGAGCGAGACTAATCGTGACAAATCTTCGAATCATTCTGGCGGACGATCACCCGTTCGTCCTGCTTGGCCTGAAATCGACACTGGAGGCGCACGAGGGTCTGTCCGTCGTCGGTCAGGCGCAGATGCCCACTGCGTTGATCGCATTGCTGCAACACACACCGTGCGACGTGCTCGTCGTCGATCTTTCCATGCCGGAGCCCGCCGGCGAGATTGGCGACGGACTCGGCCTGATCCGGCGCATTCGTGGCGAGTGGCCGTCATTGCGCGTCGTCGTCGTGACCGGGCAGACGAATGCCGCGATGTTGCGTGTCGTCGTCGCCGATGCCGCGGTCAGTGTGATCGGCAAAGCCGATTCGCTCGAGGAACTGCCGCAAGCGGTCTGCGACAGTGCGCGCGGCGCGCGCTACCTGGGCCGCTCGGTAGTCGAAACGCTCGCGCGTTTGCAGCCGGACAACGGTCGGTTCGTGTCGGCCCTGCTGCTGTCGAAGCGGCAGACCGACATCCTGCGCAGGCTCGTGAGCGGCGAGTCCATCGTGCAGATCGCGGCGGCGCTCGGCTGCCATCGCCGCACGGTGAGCCGGCACAAGCGCGAAGCGATGGCGCGGCTTGGCGTCAACGACGACCCCGCGCTTTTTTCCTGTGTGCGCGCCTGCGGCACGGTCCTCCTCGAATCGGAAGACTAAGCATCAGGCATACGGTTGTTCGTACCATTTCAGAGCGCTCTGATGTTTGTCGCAATAGAAATGCTCGACCATTGCGTGAGCGCCGGTCACACATAACAAGGTCGAGAAATGAAAGTATCGAGGAGCGCCAGACGATGAACCTCATGGCTGCATCAGGCTCGCCTGTTCGAACGATCATTGCGGATGATCATCCGCTGGTTCTGCTGGCTATAGAAAATCTGATTGGCAACTATCCGGACCTGAAGGTGGTTGGCCGTGCGGCGGATGTCGCCGAACTGTTCATCGAAGTCGATCGCAGTCCTTGCGATATCGTGCTGATGGACCTTTACATGCCAGGAGGGCACAACGACAACCGGTTCGACGTCGTCAGGCAGTTGAAGGCGCGCTATCCCAACGTGGCGCTCGTCATTCTGACAATGGAAACGGAGGCGGCGACGCTGCGCAAAGTGATGTCGCTCGGCGTGGATGGGCTGCTGAGCAAACGTGATCGTATCGATCTGATCCATGTGGCGGTGGTCATGGCGCTGGCGCGCGAATGTTTTGTCGGTCCGGCGGTGCGCGCCATGCTGGCCGATGTCACGCTGACGAAACGTCTCGACTTCGTGCGCGCCACCCTGTCTCGCCGAGAGTTCGAGGTTTTTACGCAATACGCGTCAGGACTCGGCGTCACGGAAATCGCCACGCGGCTGGGACGTAGTGTGAAGACGATCAGCGCGCAGAAGTGCATGGCCATGCGCAAGCTGTCGCTGAATAGCGACGCCGAACTGTTTCGCTTCGCAGTCGAGTATGGCGTAGTGCCAGAAGGGCTTGGTCAAAGCCGTTAAGCGGGCGGCAACATACTGCGCAGGCGCGCGGCGAATATATCGGCATAACCGGGGGACACATTTCGTGCGGTATGCCCGATCGACACCATAAAAAAGTCACGGAAAAAAAGAATGCCAAACAAGATTCACGTCGTCGTGGCGGACGATCACGACTCCATTCGCGCGGGCGTCCGATCTCTGCTGCGCGACAAGCCAAATATCGAAATTGTCGGCGAAGCTGCCGACACCCGTGGTCTCGCGAAGCTGCTCGATGCCTGCGCATGCGACGTCGTCGTGTCGGACATCGGCATGCCGGGACTCGACGGAGACACCAGCGCGGTGCCGCTATTGCGCCGGCTGCTACGGCGCACGCCGCATCCCCACGTGGTCGTGCTGACCATGATTGGGCGCGCGCATGTGTTGGCCGGCTTGCGCAATATCGGCGTGACTGGAATCGTCGACAAGCGCGACGCCGTGGACGCATTGATCGACGCAATCGAAGCCGTTGCCGCCGGGGGCACCCATCTATCGGAACAGGTTCGGGCCGCACTCGGGACCGCGGAGCCTGCGCCGCCCCGGCGCGGCGGTGTGATGAGCGCACGCGAGTGGGAGGTGTTTCAACTCTATGTGCGAGGCCTCGCGGTGCACGAGATCGCCACACGTCTGCGACGTAGCGACAAAACCATCAGCACGCAAAAACGCAGCGCGATGCGCAAGCTCGGACTGGAAACAGAAGCCGACCTGATCAACTACGCCACTCAGATTGGGCTGATATGAGGCGCAGCAACGGCCACAAATTCTTGTTCTCGATGGATTTGAGGTAGCCCTTATCAGACTTATCTGATTGCCGTGACGTGGGGGGCACCCAATAATCTTGGCCGCCTGTCATTGCGCGCCTTGCGCCGCAACTGCCAAGCGGCTGGTTCGTGATCCGATTACCAATGGATCAGGGGAATCCGGTGCAGACCTCTTCGCGCGATCGTTTGGCGTCTGTGCCTCATACTTGATGGACGGGATAGAGATGTTTGCGCTAGGCAAGCGATTGTGCAGCGAGGGTGTGGGTACGGCTTGGCTCGTGTTCGTCGGCTGCGGCAGTACGGTGCTGGACACCACAGGCGTGCTGCAGGGCACTGGCGCGTTGCAAATGTCGTTGGCGTTCGGTCTTGCGCTTGCTACCGGCAGCTATGCCTTCGGCAAGATTTCCGGCGCGCATTTCAATCCTGCCGTCACCATCGGCCTGACGATCGCGCAGCGCTTTCCCGTGCGTGATGTCTTGCCCTATATCGCTGCGCAAATCTGGGGCGCAATAGTCGCCGCGGCGCTTCTCGCCTACCTCGCCAGCGGCCGGCCAGGTTTCGAACTCTCCGCGAGTGAATTCGCGGCGAACGGCTTCGGCGCTCATTCGCCCGCCGACTATCCATTGCATGCGGCGCTCGTCGTGGAATGCGTGCTGTCGTTCGTGTTTGTCGGAGCGTGCCTGCTGGTCGTCGTTCGAAAAGAGGTGGCAACGATTGCGCCATTCATCACCGGCGCATGTCTGATGCTCGTCTACCTGGTGTCCATTCCGATCACCAATGGAGCGGTCAATCCCGCACGCTCGACCGCGCAGGCGCTGTTCGTCGGCAACTGGGCGCTGGATCAGTTGTGGCTGTTCTGGGCCGCGCCGTTGGCCGGAGCAATCGCGGCTGGCGTGCTGTTTTCGTTTCTGGACGGCGGAGCCGATTCGTCTTCGGTGTCGTTGGTGGATGGGCAGGGTGACGTTTCGTGAGCGAGGGGCGGTACTCACCACTTCCGGTCGATGCGGTGCTGACATTGGGGCTGCGGCGTTTGTTGCGGTGTCTTTGGCCGCGCTCGCCGCGCCACTCAATGACGCATTGGCTCGCGTTTTTCCTGCTGGCGGTTACGGATGCGGTCTGCATGGCCGGACCTGCCGGCGCTGCGTCACAGCCACCCGTAATTTCCGCAGTGGGAGCGGGTTCTTCCGCGTCGTCATCCATTGCATTTCCTGCCAGATTGACGGTCGGCATTCTCGAAGGAGGCTGGGCGCCGTTCGACATTCCGCTGGGCGGCCGGCTCGCCGGCGTCAGCGGCGACCTGTTGCGCGCGCTCGTGGGGCCGAACGTCGTCATCGAGACGAAGAGCTTTCCCGACATGGCCAGGCTGGTCGCCGCGGCTTGCGCCGGCGAGGTCGACCTGCTGACGAGCATAGCGCGCACGCCGGAGCGCGAGCGCTGCCTCAGCTTTACGGCTCCTTACTTCCACTCGTTCGCCTCGGCCGTCGTGCGTCGCGACGACGCCCGGCATGTGAACCCCGCCGACCTCGCTGGCGCGCGTATCGCGATCGAGCGCGGTTTTGCGCGTGAACGTTTGTTGCGCGCAGGTTTTCCTCGCGCGAGTATCGTCTCGTTCGCGAGCACGCACGAAGCGCTGAACGCGCTACTGCATGGCGATGCAGACGTCTACTTCGGCTTCACGCCGGTCGTGCAATACGAACTGGCGACCGACGCGTATCGCAATCTGCGCGTAGCGTTCGAGCAAGGCGGCAAAGCGTTCGACCTGCGCTTTGCCGTATCGCCTCGCCAGCCTGCTTTGCGCGATCAGCTGAACCGCGCGCTCGTGTCGATGAATCCCGCCGAGGCCGCCGCGATACGCGCGCGCTGGCTGTCCGGCAACTTCAACGCGGCGCCCGCGCCGCATGCACCACGCTTCATGTTGACGCCGGAAGAGAAGAACTGGCTGCGTTCGCTGCCGCCGTTGCAGGTCGGCTTCGACAACGACTGGGCGCCGTTCAGCTATGTTGATTCCGCAGGCCGCCCCGTCGGTCTGACCGCCGATTACCTCGCGTACCTGAGCGGCACGCTCGGTGTCGTGTTCAACCGCGCGCGCATGGCCGACTGGGCCGCCGCCGTCGAAGCGTTCCAGCGTGGCGACCTCGCGATGCTGTCCTCCACGTCGAGTCGCGCCGCGCTTCTGGTAGGCGCCGACCATAGCCGTGTGTACGAGAGCGATCCGCTGGTGATCGTCGGGCGCAGCGGCGCGCCGCCCCCGTGCTCGTTCGACGACATCACGTCGTGCCGCGTCGTGATGTCGCCGCACGTGGCCGGCTCGGTGCCGCTCGCGTTGGAAGCGGTGCCGGTCGATCACATCGTCGTCGCGGCGAGCCTGGGCGAGGCGCTGCGCATGGTCGCGAGCGGCGAGGCCGACGTGCTGGTCGGCAACGCTGCCGCGATCAACGTGCAACTGCGACAGCACTACGTCGGCGCGCTCAGGGTGCTCGACTCGCTCGGCGAATCCGACTCGTTGTATTTTGCTGTGCGCGAGGATCTGAGCCCGCTCGTCAAGCTGATCGATCGCGCGTTGCAGGCGATGCCGGCAGCCGAAAAGCAGCGCATCCGGCGCAAGTGGGTGAGTCCCGCCGCGCCGGACAACGCCGTATGGAGCGTGACTGCGGTGCGGCTGCTGCCGGTGCTGATCGGCATCGGCGTCGTGCTGCTGGTCACGTTGCGCGCGTACGTGCTGCTGCAACGCGAAGTCCGGCTACGCAAGCAGACCGAGCGCGAACTCGCACTGCAATTGAACTTCCAGGAAACGATGATGAAGACGGTGCCGTATCCGCTCATCGCGAAAGGCCTGGACGGACGGTACATCGCGATCAACGAGGCCTATGAGAAAGCGTGCGGGCTGGAGCGGAAGGACGTGCTCGGGCGCACGACGACCGAGGTCGGCACATGGGGCGACGCAAACAGCCGCGTGCTCGACGACATCACGGGCGAGATCCTGCGCGGCGGCGGCATCGCGAAAGTCGAACTCCAGTTCGAGGACGGCGCTGGCGAGACGCGGCATGGGATTTTCTGGACGAGCGTCTGCGAGGCCAGCGATGGGCAGCCGGCGTACGTGCTTGGCACGATGGTCGACATCACCGACATCCGGCGCGCTGAAATGCGCGCGAGCGAAACCGAACGGCGCCTGTTCGACGTCACGCGCTCGTTGCCCGCCGTCGTGTTCCAGTTGCGGCGCTCGCCGTCCGGCGCGTATTCCTTCCCGTACATCGGCGGCGACACGCGGCATCTGCTCGGCGAGGGTGATTGGCATGGGGGGGCACGAGTCGATTTCCAACGAGTGTCGGAGCTGGATCGGCCGCGCGTTCTCGCCGAGCTCGAGCGTTCCGCGAGCTGCGCCTCCCCAGTGCATATGGAGTTTCGCCTCGAAAACGCCGGTCAACTAAAGTGGGTGCGGGCCGAGCTGGTGCCGCGGCGAGAAGCCGATGGCAGCGTCGTTTGGAGCGGCTATTGGGTCGATGCGAGCGTCGAGCGCGCGCGTTCGGAGGAACTCGCGCGGGCACGCGATGTGGCCGAGGCGGCCTCGCGCGCGAAGGACGACTTCTTCGCGATGATGAGCCACGAAATCCGCACCCCGATGAACGGTGTGCTCGGTCTCGTCGAAGTGCTCGAGCGCACGCCGCTCAGTACCGATCAGAGCGAAATGCTCGGCATGATCCATGAGTCGGCGGGCGCGCTGCTGCAGATTCTCGATGATCTGCTCGATTATTCGAAGATCGAGGCGGGGCGGCTCACGCTCGAAGCCGAGCCGATCGATCTGCGCGAACTCGTCGATAACGCGGTCGGCCTGCTCGCGGGGCGCGCCCACGAAAAAGGGCTGAAAGTGCGCATCGACATCGCGACCGACGCCGCCGCGACGCTCCGCGGCGACAGCGTGCGTCTGCGCCAGATTCTGTTCAATCTGCTCGGCAATGCGATCAAGTTCACGCCGAAGGGCGAGGTGGGTGTTAGCGTGGCGGTCGTCCAGGATCGCGCGGACTCGCAGACGTTGGAGCTGACCGTTGAGGACACCGGCATCGGCATCGCGCCGGATGTGCAGGCGGGCCTGTTCGAGCCGTTCGTGCAGGCTGAGTCGTCCACCACGCGGCGCTTCGGCGGCACGGGCCTTGGACTGACGATCTGCCGCAAGCTGATCGACCTGATGAACGGGACGCTCGCGCTGCGCAGCGAACCGGGCCACGGCACGAGGATGACCGTGCGGCTGACGATGCCGATCGTCGAGCAGCGTTATTCGATCAACGGTCTGCGCGGCAAACGCGCCGTCATGATCACGCGAGATCCGCGCATCGGCCGCGCTCTCGCACACTTCGGCGAGGCGCTCGGGCTCGAACTGCGCAGCCTCCCGGCCGCTGCGGCGACGCAGGGCAAAAGCGACCTGCTGAGCCGCGCGGATCTGCTGTTCGTCGGCGAGGACGTCACGTTGCCCGTACAGATCGGCGCAAATGCGCGTGTCGTCACGCTGACCGAAAAGCCGATGCCGACGGGTTACCGCATCCTCGCCGACAAGGTGCGCGTGAGCATCAATCCGATTTCGTGGCGCGGCCTCGGCGCCGCATGCGCGGCCGCGATGACGGGCCTGTCGTCGATGTCGCCGATGGTACCGCGAGCGCCAGGCGTGCCGTTCTCGACCGATGGCGTCGCGCCGCCGCCGGATCGTGAACGCGCGATCGCGAGCGGGCGACTGATTCTTGTCGCGGAAGATCACCCAGTCAATCAGGAGTTGATCCGCCATCAACTCGCCCTGCTGGGGTTCGCGTGCGACGTCGCGAACGACGGCGCCGAAGCGCTTCTCGCGCTCGAGCGCACGAGCTATGGCTGCCTGATCACGGACTGTCACATGCCGAACCTGTCCGGTTACGAACTGACTCGCCGTATCCGCGAAGCGGAGGCACTGCGCGGCGGCGCGCAGCGTCTGCCGATACTCGGCATCACGGCCAACACCGCGCCTGACGACCTGAGGCTGTGCCGCGAAGCCGGCATGGACGACAGTCTGATCAAGCCGACTCGGCTCGCCACGTTGCGCGACTACCTGAGCCGCTGGTTTGGTACCGACACCGTTCGGCACCCCGCGCCGGCAGAAACATGCGGTCGCGAATCGTCTGCGCCGGCCGGCGAGCGGCAGATCACGCAGCGCGTCGGTGTCGAACCGTACGTGCCCATCGAACTAGCACACATGACGCAGTTATGGGGAAGCGAGTCGACGGTCAAGGCGTTGCTCGGTTCATTCATCTCGTCGATGCGCGAAGACTTCAACGTGCTTGCGACGTTACTCGAACGCGCGGACACGGGGCGGGTGCCCGAGTGGCTGCATCGGGTGATGGGGGCGGCCAGCGTGCTGCAGTATCAGCCACTCGTACACGCGCTCGAAGCCTATCGTCGCGACATTGTCGCGAAGTCGCCCGAGCAGTTGCGTAACGAGGGGCATGCGCTAATCCGCCAATGCGAGGCGATGCTCGATGGCATCGAACAGCAGGCCGCATTGCTCGCCTAGCGGGCGGCGGGCGCTGACCTCGCGCGAATACGCGGCCGATTCAAACGGCCGCGACCAAAATCGGGACGAAAAAAAACGCGGCCGAAGCCGCGTTAAAGATTTGGAGACATCCTTCGATGAAGGAGTCACTTCTCGCAAATCGAAGCATACCAGGAACAGCGTCATTTATTCATTACAAATCGCGCAATTGACTTTTCGATTAAATCGATTAAAACGATTTCGCACTACGTTTTTGCCGGTATTTTAGGCATATCGTGACGAATGCCTGTGCGCATTGCGCACCTTGCCGATCAGGCCTTCGGTTTTAATCACAGTCCGGTTCGAATCAAAGCGGCCCGCGCAAGCCACCATCCCAACCTCACCGGCTCCAAATGATTTGCACTAGTATGTGGAAGCTCCGCACGGCCGACACGGGTGCCGCGGCGGCGCGTCAATGTCCGGAGAAGACCATGATTTCGCTGCGAAAATTGAATCTGGCCGTGGTGATATGGGCGCTTGCGTCGGGCGCTGCGTTCGCGGATACGGTTGCGCTGAAGGCGAATCTCCAGCCGTCGAGCGAAGTGCCGCCGCGCGTGAGTCACGGGCACGGCATGCTGAATGCGACCTTCGACACGTCCACCCAATCGCTGCAGTGGACTGCTACTTACGAAGGCTTGAGCAGTCCGGTCACCGCCGCGAATTTCCACGGTCCCGCGCCGGTTGGCCAGAACGCGAAGGTCCAGGTGCCGATCGAGAAGAATGGCCTCGCGAGTCCGATCAAAGGCACGGCGAAGCTGACCGAGCAGCAGGTCACGGATCTGATGGCGGGGCAGTGGTACTTCAATGTTCATACCGCGCAGAATCCGACGGGCGAAATTCGCGGGCAGGTGTTGCCGGCGAACTAGGCGTGGGCCTCGCGTGGGCCGAGCGCGCGTGCCGCGGCCAAAAGCAGCTTCACACCGTTAGAACCCGCCGACCAACGGCGTCCCCGCCACCGCCCGTACCATGACGGGACTTCAACGAAGGAGCATGTCCCGATGAGCTGGCAAAGCGCACTCGCTTGCTGGTATTTGCGCAGGCAGTTCCGGCCCGAAACCCTCAAACCGTCGATCAACGTCGAGCGGGCGCGCGCGCTGACCTCGAAGCGGGTGTGGTCGCCACGCGTGCCGCGCGGCTGGCATCTTCGCGAAACGTATGGCGCGGGCGAGGCGCCGCTCGTCGGCGAATGGCTGGAACGCGTGGACGGTGGCACGGCCGGCGGCGCGGAGCCGACGGTGCTGTATTGCCACGGCGGAGGCTACTACTTCTGCTCGCCGCGCACGCATCGGTCGCTAACGTTCGCTCTCGCTACCCGCGCAGACGCGCGGCTCTTCTCCCTCGACTACCGCCTCGCGCCCGAGCATCGCTTTCCGGCCGCGCTTGAGGACGCCACCGCCGCCTATCGACAGCTGCTCGCGATGGGCATCGCACCGAGCTCGATCGTGGTCGCCGGCGACTCGGCCGGCGGGGGCCTCGCGCTCGCCACGCTGGTCGCGCTGCGCGACGCCGGCGCACCGATGCCCGCTGGCGGCCTGCTGTTCTCGCCGTGGACCGATCTGGCGACGACCGGCGCGAGCCTGCGCACCAACGACAGCGTCGATCCGATGTTCTGTGGCGCCTCGATCGAGCGCGCGGCCAAGGTCTATCTCGGCGACGCGCCGGCCACGCATCCGTACGCGTCGCCGGTCTACGCGGACCTGCGCGGTCTGCCGCCGTTGTTCTTGCAGGCGGGCAGCACCGAGGTGCTGCTCGACGACGCGCGCCGCGTCGCCGACAACGCGCACGCGGCAGGAGTCGATTGCGAATGCGAGGTGTGGAAAAACCTGCCGCACGTGTGGCCGATGTTCGCGCCGTTCATGCCGGAGGCGAACCGCGCGCTCGATCGCGCGGCCGCGTTCGTGCGACGCGCGACGAGCCGCGCCGCGAACAGGGCTCAGGCGTCGAGCGTGACGTCGAGCGTCCGATAGACGGCTTCGATCGTTTGCTGGCCGTATTGCCGCTCGAGCCGCCGCACGGTGAAGTGCCCGTGCGCGACCTGCTGGAAGTGATCGATAAACACGGTGTTGACCATCGCGCCGAGCACCGCGCCGATCGCGGGAATCGATTTGGCAGCGATCTGTTCGCTGACCTGCACCGAAAAGCGCGCGGCGATCGCGTTGAGCAGCCGCAGCAGCGCCGCCGAGCCGTGGGTCGTGAAGCCCTTGCTGGCCACCTCGGACGACGCCTTCGACACCGCCTGCGCTAGCGCGCCGCGCATGAAGAAGTAGCCGAGGTCGGCGTCGTCGTCCTCGCTCGATGTACCACCCATGCCGAGCACGGTCAGGCATTGCAGCTGCGTGTCGACCGAGGTCAGGTCCTCGCCCTCGCTGCGCGCGATGTCGCAGATCGAGCGGAACATCAGCGTAGTCGTGACCGGCAGCTCGACTGGCAGCGCGATCAATCCAAACGCGCCGCCGGCCGCGCCGGTGGTCGCGACCGCGAACTTGTGCAGCAGGTTGTTCGGCTTGTCGGGCGCGAGAAGCCTGGCGTCGTCGCGCCGGCCGAGCGTGCGTAGCGCGATCGACAGACATTTGCGCAACGCGGCCTGCGTCGCATCGGACACTTTTTGGTTGGCGAACGCCGGGATGCGCGATAGCAGCTTCTCGATCGGCGCGCCGACTACGCTCGCGAGCTTCATCGTGAGCGCGGGGCTTTCGAGCTGGTGTTTCGCGCGCCGCAGCGCGGCGAGATCCTGCTCCGATAAGGATGGTGCTGCGAGCGAACTCGGCTGCATGGGCCTCCCTGGCATGTCGTGTCCTGGATACTTCAAGGTCAGTCTACCGCGTTGCAAGACGCGTTCCGGTCCCGGTTGGAGCGTCGCATCGTGGTATGATCCCCAATCTTTTGACACGTCAACTTTTGCTCCATCAAAAATGGCTGTCCATACCGCCGCTCACCATTCGAGTGGGCAAGTCTTACCGTTCCGCGAATCCCTGCTGGCCATGCTCGGCATCTCGTTCGTCACGATGCTGGTCGCGCTCGACCAGACCGTGGTCGGCACCGCGCTGCCCACCATCGTGTCCGAACTCCGAGGCTTCGAGTTGTACGCATGGGTCGCAACCTCGTATCTGCTGACCTCGGTGATCACCGTGCCGATTTTCGGGCGGCTTGGTGATTATTACGGGCGCAAGCCGTTCGTGATTGCATCGATCGTCGTGTTTACCGGCGCCTCGGTGCTGTGCGGCGCGGCCAACAGCATGCTGTTTCTCGTGCTCGCGCGCGGGTTGCAGGGCATTGGCGGCGGCATGCTCGTCGGCACCGCGTTCGCATGCATTCCCGATCTGTTCCCCGATTCCGTCGTGCGGCTGCGCTGGCAGGTGCTGATGAGTTCGGCGTTCGGCATCGCCAATGCGGTCGGCCCGTCGCTCGGCGGTTTTCTCACGCAGTACTACGGCTGGCGCTCGGTGTTCTATGTGAATTTGCCGGTCGGGCTGCTGTCGCTGTTTTTCGTCTGGCGTTTCCTGCCGCATCTGCGGCACGTCGAACATACCGGTAAAATGCGGCTCGACTGGCCCGGCGCGCTGCTGATCGCGATCGCGCTCGGCTCACTGCAGCTGTCCGTCGAATTGCTGCCGAAGCACGGCATCACGCTGAGTGCGTTCGCGCTGCTCGGGCTCGCCGTCGCGTCGGCCGTCACGCTGTGGAAATGGGAAAAGCGCTGCCCGACCGCGATCCTGCCCGTCGACATGTTCCGCAACCGCAGTCTGGCGGCGCTGTTCACGCTGGCCGTGCTCGGCGGCTTCACGATGTTCTCGCTGCTGTTCTACGCACCGCTGCTATTCCAGGGCGGCTTCGGCATGTCGCCGAAAGAGGCGGGCCTCGTGATCACGCCGCTCGTCGTGTTCATCACGATCGGCAGTATCGCGAACGGGCGCGTCGTGTCGCGGGTGAAGAATCCGAACCTGATGCTGTACATCGGCTTTGCGATGGTCGCGCTGTCATGCCTTGGCATCGTCGTCGCGACCCGTTCGATGCAGCAATGGGTGCTGATGTCGTTCATGGTCGTCGGCGGCCTCGGGCTCGGCTTCGTGATGCCGAACCTGACGATCTTCGCGCAGCAGACCGCGGGCCGCGAACACCTCGGCATCGCGACCGCGCTGCTGCAGTCGCTGCGGATGATCGGTGGCATGATCGGCACGGCGCTGACCGGCACGCTCGTGACCCACATGTACAAGAGCGGCGTGCGCAATGCGCTCGAAGGCGCGGGCGCGTCGCACTGGTTCGCCGATCTCGGCGATCCGCAGATCCTGATCAACCGCGATGCGCAGACCACGCTCGTCGACCAGTTGACCCACGCTGGCCACAACGGCGCGATGTTGCTCGAAAGTGCGCGCGAGGCGCTGGTCGGGGCGATTCATCTGGGTCTCGCGATGGCCGCGGTGATCGCCGTCGTGTCGGTGTGGCAAACCCGCCGCGTGCCGCCGATCAAGCTGCAGCGCAAGCTCGAGCCGGTGATTCACGCAGACTGATTTTTGAACTTGGTGTTGGACAGGCAGATTATGGAAGAACAGGACCGCGTCGCCGTCATGCAGCAATTTGGTCGCACGTATCGGGCGTTCATGTCGGCATTCGAGGCCCAGGTGGGGCATCCGTTGCCACGCTGGCGCATTCTGCTCGCGCTGCGCGAGCAGGCCGGCGAGTCGTCGCAGAAGCGGCTCGTCGAGCGGTTGCGCGTCGATCCTGGCGCGCTCACGCGACAGCTGAAGGCGCTCGAAGGGTTGGGCTGGATCGCGCGCAGCATGGATACGCGCGATAACCGCGTGACCAACGTGCGCCTGACCGAAGCGGGCCACGCCGCGACCGAAGCGAGCCTGCCGCGTCGCAACGCGTTCTTGCACGACACGATGGCCGGGTTGCCGGATGAGGCGCTCGCGGCGTTGTCGAGCGCGCTGAAAATGTTGGAGACGCGCATCGGCGAGGTGACGGCCAACGCCAGCGCCGCGACCGTGGCCGCCGCGCCGCAGGAGAGCGCCGGCGACGAGGCGGCGCAGCGCATGTGATTTTTAGTCCGCGCGTGGCGATAAAAAAGGCTGTGAGCCCAGGGGCGCACAGCCTTTTTCTTTAGCGGAACAGATCGCGCTTGAGTCAGCGCGGCGTGGTCCGATCAGAAGAACGTCTCGATCACTTCCTTCACGCGATACTGCGGATCGACGACCAGCACCTGCTTCCACTTGTCGAACGTCAGGCACGGATGCGAGATGTCGAACGCGATCATGTCGCCCACTTTCAGATCGGCGCCGGCGGGAATCCGCAGATACGCGTGCTGATCCATCAGGCCGAAGATTTCCCAGCCCTCGCTCGCGGCGATGTCGCGCGGCGCTTGCCGGCCCGGGCGATAGTGGCGCGCCGGCTCCGGCATGCCTGCGTCGAACGCGGAGTCGCGTTTGCCGAGGCCGATGATCGCGCGATCCGGCTCGGGAATGGACTGCACGTACGCCCACAATTGCAGCGCCGGCAGCAACCCTTCGCCCATTTTCTTCGCGACCGGATTGCGCTTGAAGATGTCGGTCTGCGCCTTGCGATAGATGCCGACGTCATGCGTCAGGTAGCAGCCGGGACGCAGCACGACCTCGACCTTGCCGGATTGCGTCGCCTGCGCGAACTCTTCGGCGACCACGTCGTACCACGCCGATCCCGCGCCCGATAGCACCGCCGGCGAGCGCGCGAAACGCCCCTGCTCGACAAGTTCGCGAGTGACCGCAACCGCGCCTTGCAGGAACGCGCGCACTTCGGGTTCTTCCTTCAGCACGCCTTCGTACAGTTCGACCCCCGCGAGCTTCAGCACGTCCGGATAGCGCGCGATCGCGTCGAGCACCGCGTTGCGCTGCGCTTCGTCGCGCACGCCGGTGCGTCCACCCGGCACGCCGAGTTCGAGCAGCACCTGCAGCGGCTTCTTCACCGAGGTGAAGAATTCGCCGAGTTGCTCGACGCCTTCAGCCGAATCGACGAGGCAGAAGAATTCGAAATCCGGATCGCTGAGCAATTCGGCGATCATCATCATGTTGTGACGGCCGACCAGCTGATTCGCCATCAGGATGCGCGAGACGCCGCCGTGGTACGCCGCGCGCACCTGATGAGCAGTGGCGAGCGTGATGCCCCACGCACCGGCTTCGAGCTGACGGCGAAACAGTTGTGGCGCCATCGTGGTCTTACCGTGAGGCGCGAGCTTGACGCCGTATTCGGCAACGAACGCCTGCATCCACTTCAGGTTGTGCTCGACGCGATCCTCGTACAGTACGGCAGCCGGCAGGCTGACGTCCTCGGCGAGCAGGTTCCACTCGAGGCGCGCGGCGTCCTTCAGCTGGACGCTCGTGCCCGGAACCATGCCCAAGCCCTTGCTATAAGGATCAATCGTCGCGCCCTGATAGTTTGTAACTTTCATGTCTCCGTGCTCCATCGTCCGGGTAAATTGAGTCAGATTTGACTTTACCATGTTATCGAAAGTACGATGTCTGAACGAATGTTATTTAGTACCATGGGTTTCGAAGGCCGCCGGAAAGGGCCGCGAAAGCCGTGCCGCGAACCCCACCGCCTGCCATGAACCGTAGCGCCGAACCGCTCGCTTTCGACATCGTCGCGCGCATTGCCGAGTGCGCGCCGGAGTTGCGCTCGGCCGAACGCAAGGTCGCCGCGCTGATCCTCGACGATCTGACCGGCGCGTCGCGCGCGAGCATCGGCGCGCTGGCACAGCAGGCCGAGGTCAGCATCGCGACCGTCACGCGCTTCGCTAAGGCGGTCGGCTGCCGCGACGTGCGCGAACTCAAGCTGCGGCTCGCGCAGGCGGCGGCGGTCGGTCAGCGGTTTCTCGAGCGCGAGACCGCAAGCGACGCACCCGAGCCGATCGCCACGCGCGTCTTCGACGAGTTGCAAACGGCGCTCGCGCACAATCATCAACTGCTGCGCCAGGCGCCGCTCGCCGAAGCGGCGGCCGCGCTGCGCGATGCGCGCATGATCTACGTGTTCGGCATGGGCGGCGGCTCGACCGCGCTCGCTGACGAAATGCGTTTCAGGCTCGTGCGCCTCGGCCGCCCGGTCGCGACCTATCAGGACGGGCTGTTGCAGCGCATGGTGGCGAGCACGGTGTCGCGCGAGTGCGTCGTGATCGCGCTGTCCACCACGGGGCGCGTGCCCGAGATGGTCGAGAACTGCAAGATCGCGCGCAGCTACGGTGCGACGGTGGTCGCGCTGACGGCGCCCGCGTCGCCGCTGGCGAAGCTCGCCAACTGGCTGATCCCGATCGTCGCGTTCGAAACCGATTTCATTTACAAGCCGTCGTCGTCCCGTTACGCGATGATGATGGCGCTCGATGTGCTCGTCACCGAACTTGCCGTCAGTCAGGGCGACGAAAGCCGCGAATTGCTGCGCCGCATGAAGCACGCGCTCGACGCGCACCGCGGCGGCGGCGATCGACAACCGTTAGGAGACTGATCCATGCATTCGCATCCCGAAGCCGCCGACACGCTGATCGTCGGCGCGCAACTGTACGACGGCACGGGCGCGCCGCCCGTCGAGCGCGACGTGGCGATCCGCGACGGGCGCATCGTCGCGATCGGCAATCTGTCGAACTGGCTCGCCGAAGAGGTGATCGAGGCCGAGGGGCGCGCGCTCGCGCCGGGCTTTATCGACGTGCACACGCACGACGACACGCATGTGATCCGCTCGCCGCAGATGCTGCCGAAGATCACCCAGGGCGTGACGACGGTGATCGTCGGCAATTGCGGGATCAGCGCGTCGCCGGTATCGCTGAAGGGCGATCCGCCCGATCCGATGAACCTGCTCGGCGAGCGCGACGCGTTCCAGTACCCGACCTTCGCCGACTATGTGAACGCGGTCAACGCCGCGCGGCCGGCGGTGAACGTCGGCGCGCTGATCGGCCACACGGCGTTGCGCAACAACCAGATGGACCGGCTCGATCGCGCGGCGACTGCCGAGGAAATCGAGCGCATGTGCGCGCAGCTCGAGGAAGCGCTCGCGCACGGCGCGCTCGGTCTCAGCTCGGGGCTCGCATACGGTTCGGCGTTCGCCGCGCCGACCGAGGAAGTGATGGCGCTCGCCGAGCCGCTCGCGGCCGCGGGCGCGCTGTACACGACCCATATGCGCACCGAGTTCGACGCGATTCTCGACGCGATGGACGAGGCCTACCGCGTCGGTCGTCATGCGCGTGTGCCGGTCGTGATCTCGCATCTGAAGTGCGCGGGGCCGTCGAACTGGGGGCGCAGCGTCGAGGTGCTGAAGTCGCTCGAAGGCGCGCGCGGCGGGCAGCCGGTCGGTTGCGACTGCTATCCGTACAACCGCAGCTCGTCGACGCTCGATCTGAAGCAGGTGACAGGCGACATCGACATCACGATCACGTGGTCCGAGCCGCATCCGGAAATGGCGGGCAAGCTGATCAAGGAAGTCGCGGCCGAATGGGGCGTCTCGCAGCAGGAGGCGGGCAAGCGCCTGCAGCCGGCCGGCGCGGTCTATCACAACATGTCCGAAGACGACGTGCGGCGCATCCTGTCGCATCCGGCGACGATGGTCGGTTCCGACGGCCTGCCGAACGATCCGCTGCCGCATCCGCGGCTGTGGGGCGCGTTTCCGCGCGTGCTCGGTCACTATGCGCGCGATGCCGCTTTGCTGCCGCTCGAGGAAGCGGTGCGCAAGATGACGAGCCTGTCCGCGCGCCGCTTCGGACTCGCGCAACGCGGCGAAGTGCATATCGGCTATCACGCCGACCTCGTGCTGTTCGATCCGGCGAAAGTGCATGACGTGGCGACGTTCGACAAGCCCCAGCAGCCCGCTGCCGGCATCGATGCGGTGTGGGTCAACGGCGTGCTGTCGTATCGCGATGGCGCGGTGACGGGCGAGCGGGCTGGCCGGTTCGTCACGCGCGGCGCGCCGTCGAAGGGCGATGCGCAGGGCGCGTTCTGATTTTTTATCGATTGATGGCGGCACGCGCGGCGAGGGCGCCGCGCGTGCCCGACTTTTTAAGGAGTGTGACGATGAAGCGATATGGCGTGGAAGGCGGAAAGGGAACGGGCGGTCAGGTGATGCCGTTCGCGCGCGCGGTCGAGGCGGACGGCTGGCTGTTCGTGTCGGGCCAGACGCCGATGGAAAACGGCGAAGTGATCAACGGCGGCATCGTCGAGCAATCGCACAAGGCGATCCAGAACGTGTTCGCAATCCTGAAGGAAGCGGGCTATGGCGCCGAGCACGTCGTGCGTTGCGGCGTGTGGCTCGACGATCCGCGCGACTTCGCGTCGTTCAACAAGGTGTTTCGCGAGTATTTTGGCGAGAATCCGCCTGCGCGCGCGTGCGTGGTGTCGTCGATGGTGATCGACTGCAAGGTCGAGGTGGATTGCGTCGCTTATAAGAAGCCGGCGGCCTGATCGCTTTGATGGCTTTCATGTGACGAGGGCGCCGCAGGTCGTGATGGCCTGCGGCGCCCTCGTCGCGTTTACCGCTGTTTTTTTGTGTTGGAGTTACTGCCGCGCGAGCCGCATGTTGTCCGGCATCGGCAGGTTGTAGTTGGTGCGGAACGGGTTGATGTCGAGCCCGCCGCGGCGCGTGTAGCGCGCATACACGGCGAGCTTCAGCGGTTTGCACATCTTCATGATGTCGACGAAGATTCGCTCGACGCATTGCTCATGAAACCCGGTGTGATTGCGGTACGAGATGATGTATCGCAACAGGCCCGCGTGATCGATCTGCGGGCCCGTGTAGTGGATCTGCACGCTGCCCCAGTCCGGTTGACCGGTCACCGGGCAGTTCGACTTCAGCAGGTTCGAGAACAGCGTTTCCTCGACCGGCGCTTCGTCGCGCGCCGCGCTCAAAAGTGACGCGTCCGGCTGATAGACGCTCGCCTCGAGTTCGAGCCGGTCGAGCGACAGACCGGCGAATTCTTCCATTTTCAGCTTGCCGAATTCGTGCGGTGTGCTCAGATGTACCGACACGGTCGCGCCGCACGACGCGGACACGTCGCGCCTGATCGTGTCGCGCACGCTCTCGGCCGAGTCGAACGCGGTCTGCGCGAACGAGCCGAGATACAGCTTGAACGATTTCGACTCGACGATGTTCGGCGAGTCGGCCGGCACGAAGAACGTCGCGACGGCGATCTGCGGCTTGCCGCGCGCGTTCAGCCACGACAGCTCGTAGGCGTTCCAGATGTCGGTGCCGAAAAACGGCAGTCGCGCGGTAATGCCGATCGCCTCGCGCGCATGGCTGCGCGCAATCGGAAATAGCAGCGTCGGATCGTATTGTTCGGTGTAAGTCGAGGACTTGCCGAGCGGGGATTGTTCGGGTGTCATGATGCGTTCACGATGCCACTCAGCACGTGCCCGGTCGCCGTTACGACGCGGGCCGATTCGCAGTGGCCGATCTGGTCGTCGAAGAAAAAGTCGGGCTCGAACTCGCGCAGAAATGCGCTTTTGTCGAGGCCGCCGAGGAACATCGCTTCGTCGATTTCGATGTTCCATGCCATCAGGGTGCGGATCGCGCGCTCATGCGCGGGAGCCGAGCGCGCCGTCACCAGCGCCGTGCGAATGCGCATCGGCGCGGCCGCGTCCGCGAGTTTTTGCAGTCGGTGGAGTGCTTCGAGCAGCGGCTTGAGCGGACCGTCCGCGAGTGGCAGATGCTTGTTGTCGATCTCGTGACCGACGAACGCGCGCAGGCCGTCTTGCTGGAAGATGCGTTCCGCTTCGTCGGAAAACAAGACCGCGTCGCCGTCGAACGCAATACGGATTTCGTCGGGGTATTTGCTCGCCATTTTCGCCGATTCCGGCAACACGCGTGCGGCTGGGAAGCCAGCGGCGAGCGCATCGCGCACGTCGTGCTGATTCGCCGACAAAAACAGCGAAGCGTTCAGCGGCTTCAGATAACCGAACGGCGCGCGGCCGCGCGTGAACACGCCGCGCTCGATCGCGAGCCCGTGTTCGCGGCAGGAATGAAACGCGCGCAGACCGCTGATCGGATCGCTGCGCGACAGGATCACCACTTCGACGCGATGACCGCCGGCGTTCAGCGCAAGCAGCTTGCGGATCAGCGGAAACGCCACGCCCGGTTTCGCGGGCACGTTCAGACGCTCGCGCTGCAATGCTTCGTAAGCCTTCAGGTCGCCGGCCTCGTAGACACGGTTCTCTTCCTCGAAGTCGAACAGTGCGCGCGACGAGATTGCGACCACCAGTTTGTCGACGAGCGAAAGCGCCATCGTTGCGTTCCGGTTCGAAGAGATCAGGCGAGGAAGAGACGATAGACCGGATTCTTCGTCTCTTCCCAGCACGGATAGCCGAGCGTTTCGATGAAGCGCTCGAACGCCGCGTGGTCGCTCCCGGGCACCTGAATGCCGACCAGAATCGAGCTGTAGTCCGCGCCCTGGTTGCGGTAGTGGAACAGGCTGATGTTCCAGTTCGGCGCCATCGACGACAGGAATTTCATCAGCGCGCCCGGGCGTTCGGGAAACTCGAAGCGAAACAGTCGTTCGTCGCGCGCGAGCGGCGAGCGGCCGCCGACCATGTAGCGGATGTGCTGCTTCGACAGTTCGTCGAAGGTCAGGTCGACGGTGGCGAAGCCGTGCGCTTCGAAGGCGCCGGCGATCTGCGCCGATTCGCTGCGATTGCGGATCTGCACGCCAACGAAAATATGCGCCGAGTTCGCGTCGGCGATCCGGTAGTTGAACTCGGTGACGCTGCGCGTGCCGAGCAGCTCGCAGAAGCGCCTGAAGCTGCCGCGCTCTTCGGGGATCGTCACCGCGAAGACCGCTTCGCGCGCTTCACCCACTTCCGCGCGTTCGGCGACGAAGCGCATGCGGTCGAAGTTCATGTTCGCGCCCGACGTGATCGCGATCAGCGTCTGGTTCTCGATGCCTTCCCGTTCGGCATACTGCTTGGCGCCGGCCACCGCGAGCGAGCCCGCCGGTTCGAGCACGCTGCGCGTGTCCTGGAACACGTCCTTGATCGCGGCGCACAGCGCATCGGTGTTCACGAGCAGCACTTCGTCGAGATATTCGCGGCACAGACGGAAGGTTTCTTCGCCGACGAGCTTCACCGCGGTGCCGTCGGAGAACAGGCCCACTTCGTTCAGCGTCACACGCTCGCCCGCCTGCAACGACGCGGCCATCGCGCACGAATCGTCGGTCTGCACGCCGATCACCTTGATCTCGGGGCGTACCGATTTCACGTATGCGGCGACACCGGCCGCGAGACCGCCGCCGCCGATCGGCACGAAGATCGCGTGAATCGGCCCCTGGTGCTGGCTGAGGATTTCCATCGCGACGGTGCCCTGGCCGGCGATCACGTACGGATCGTCGAACGGATGCACGAAGGTCAGGCCGCGCTCTTCCTGCAGCTTGACCGCGTGACCGTAGGCGTCGCTATACGACTCACCGAACTGCACGATCTCGACGGTCGGCCCGCCATGCGTGCGGATCGCGTCGACCTTGAGTTGCGGCGTCGTCACCGGCACGACGATGATCGCCTTCACGCCCATGCGTGCCGCCGATAACGCCACGCCCTGCGCATGATTGCCCGCCGACGCGGTGATCACGCCGCGACTGAGCGCCTCGGCCGGAATATGCGCCATCTTGTTGTATGCGCCGCGCAGCTTGAACGAGAACACCGGCTGGTTGTCCTCGCGCTTCAGATAGACCGGGTTGCACAGCCGCGCCGACAGGTTCGGCGCGCGTTCGAGTTCGGTCTCGCGCGCCACGTCGTAGACGCGCGCGGTCAGGGTCTTTTTCAGGTAGTCGTGGGAAGCCATGCGGGTGGCGCGGTGCGCTGTGTAAGACGGGAAAACGTCAATGATAGCGCCAACGGTGCCCGCTCTGGCCGTTCCGGGTGCTCCGCGGACGGGTGCCGTGCACTGAACCGGGCCGTATCGGAATCGCGCGATCGAAGCTCACCCAACCGTCCGGCCGGTCAATGGACGGTATGCGAAAACGCCGCCGGATTCATCGCCAAAACCTCCGAACCCCCGCCGCCGCCCGATTCCCACCGTCAACGCGTGGCGGAATGATGCGGTAGAATTTCGTTTTGGAATAAGGATCGGAAGATGCACTGGCAGCCTCGGATCGCCCATTTAATGCCCGTCCCGCGCGAATCCTGCCCCGCGGCGGAACGGCATGTCCGCCACGCGCGATCGTGTAGCTGTCTCTGAGTGCCGCGAAGCGACCGCCGTGAGTTGGCCGCCGGTCGTGCTCGCTCCCCTTGAAGCCCTAGAAGATTTCAAGCATTGCGCCCCACGCGCATTGTCCGCCGACGCCTCGTGACGAGTGCGCCAGGCTGACCTACCGAGTCGTCCAACCATGAACGCACCTCAAGTTTTCGATCCGCACGGCGCCGCCGGCGCGGTGGCCGCCGATCCCGAAGCGCGTCTGCGCGAAATTCCCTACAACTACACGTCGTTCTCCGACCGCGAAATCGTCATCCGCCTGCTCGGCAACGACGCCTGGGACGCGCTCGCCGAACTGCGCGCCGAACGCCGCACCGGCCGCTCGGCGCGCATGCTGTACGAAGTGCTCGGCGATATCTGGGTCGTGCGCCGCAATCCGTATCTGCAGGACGACCTGCTCGACAATCCGAAGCGCCGCGCGCTGTTGATCGAGGCGCTCAATCACCGTCTCGCCGAAATCGAAAAGCGCCGCCGCGCCGATCTGCGCGAACACGGCGACGAAGCCGGCGTCGAGCGCGCCGCACGCGTCGAAAAGCTGGTGCAGGCCGCGCGCCGCGCGATCGACGAGTTCGCCAGCGAATTCCAGCAGACCTACGACCTGCGCCGCCGTTCTACGCGCGTGCTCGGCAAGGTCACGCAGAAAGACAACATCAAGTTCGATGGCCTGTCGCGCGTCTCGCACGTGACCGACGCGACCGACTGGCGCGTCGAATACCCGTTCGTCGTGCTGACGCCGGACTCCGAGGCCGAAATCGCCGGCATGATCAAGGCCTGCTTCGAACTCGGCCTGACGGTGATTCCGCGCGGCGGCGGCACCGGCTACACGGGCGGCGCGGTGCCGCTCACGCCGTTCTCGGCCGTCATCAACACCGAAAAGCTCGAACAGCTCGGCCCGGTCGAAATGACCCAGCTGCCGGGCGTCGATCGCAAGGTCGCGACGATTTTCTCGGGCGCGGGCGTCGTCACGCGCCGCGTGACCGAAGCGGCCGAGCAGGCCGGCTTCGTGTTCGCGGTCGACCCGACCTCGCTCGACGCGTCCTGCGTCGGCGGCAACGTCGCGATGAACGCGGGCGGCAAGAAGGCGGTGCTGTGGGGCACGGCGCTCGACAACCTCGCGTGGTGGCGCATGGTCGACCCGGAAGGGAACTGGCTCGAAGTCACGCGTCTCGAGCACAACATGGGCAAGATCCACGACATCGAAGTCGCGCGTTTCGAGCTCAAATGGTTCGACGGCGACTGCGCGCCGGGCGAGAAGCTGCTGCGCACCGAAGCGCTGGACATCAAGGGCCGCGTGTTCCGCAAGGAAGGCCTCGGCAAGGACGTCACCGACAAATTCCTCGCCGGTCTGCCGGGCGTGCAGAAGGAAGGCTGCGACGGCCTCATCACGTCCGCGCGCTGGGTGCTGCACAAGATGCCTGCGCATACGCGCACCGTCTGTCTCGAGTTCTTCGGCCAGGCGCGCGAGGCGATTCCGAGCATCGTCGAAATCAAGGACTACCTGTTCGAGACGTCGCGCCAGGGCGGCGCGATTCTCGCGGGTCTCGAGCATCTTGACGAGCGCTATCTGCGCGCGGTCGGCTATGCGACCAAGAGCAAACGCAACGCGTTTCCGAAGATGGTGCTGATCGGCGATATCGTCGGTAACGACGCGGACGCGGTCGCGCAGGCCACCTCGGAAGTCGTGCGCATGGCCAACGGCAAGAGCGGCGAAGGCTTCGTCGCCGTCAGCGCCGAGGCCCGCAAGCGCTTCTGGCTCGACCGCAGCCGTACGGCCGCGATCGCAAAGCACACCAACGCGTTCAAGATCAACGAAGACGTCGTGATTCCGCTCGACCGCATGGGCGAATACACGGACGGCATCGAGCGCATCAACATCGAGCTGTCGCTGAAGAACAAGCTGCAACTGGTCGACGCGCTCGAAGCGTTCTTCAAGGGCGGCAAGCTGCCGCTCGGCAAGAGCGACGACGCGAACGAAATCCCCAGCGCCGAGCTGCTCGAAGACCGCGTGCAGCAGGCGCTCGATCTACTCGCGCGTGTGCGCACGCGCTGGGAATTCGTGCGCGGCAAGCTCGACCTGTCGCTGCGCGAGGCGCAGCACTACCTGGTCGGCCTCGGCTACGAGTCGCTCGCCGAAAAGTTCGCCGACCGCGTCGACGCGCAACCCGACGCAAACGTATTCCACCTCGCGCAGGACCGCACGATTCGCGTGTCGTGGAAGCAGGAAATCCGCGCCGAATTGCGGCAGATTTTCAACGGCGGCGAGTTCAAGCCGATCCTCGACGAAGCCCAGGCGATCCACAAGCAGGTGCTGCGCGGGCGCGTGTTCGTCGCGCTGCACATGCACGCGGGCGACGGCAACGTCCACACGAACCTGCCGGTCAACTCCGATAACTACGAGATGCTGCAGGACGCGCACACGGCGGTCGCGCGCATCATGAAGCTCGCGCGTTCGCTCGACGGTGTGATCTCCGGCGAGCACGGCATCGGCATCACGAAGCTCGAATTCCTGACCGACGACGAGATCGGCGAATTCCGCAAGTACAAGCAGCGCGTCGATCCGCATGGCCGCTTCAACGCGGGCAAGCTGCTCGAAGGCGCGGACCTGCGCAACGCGTACACGCCGAGCTTCGGCCTGATGGGCTACGAATCGCTGATCATGCAGCAGTCCGATATCGGCGCGATTTCCGAGTCGATCAAGGACTGCCTGCGCTGCGGCAAGTGCAAGCCCGTCTGCGCGACCCACGTGCCGCGCGCGAACCTGCTGTACAGCCCGCGCAACAAGATTCTCGCCACGTCCTTGCTGGTCGAGGCATTCCTGTACGAAGAGCAGACGCGCCGCGGCGTGTCGATCAAGCACTGGGACGAGTTCAACGACGTCGCCGATCACTGCACTGTCTGCCACAAGTGCGTGACGCCGTGCCCGGTGAAGATCGACTTCGGCGACGTGACGATGAACATGCGCAACCTGTTGCGCAAGATGGGCAAGAAGAAGTTCAACCCGGGCAACGCCGCGGGCATGTTTTTCCTGAACGCGACCAACCCGCAGACCATCAACCTCGCGCGCACCGCGATGATGGGCATCGGCTACAAGGCGCAGCGCCTCGGCAATGAAGTGCTGAAGAAGTTCGCGAAGAAGCAGACCGCGCATCCGCCCGCCACGGTCGGCAAGCCGGTGATCACGCAGCAGGTGATCCACTTCATGAACAAGAAGATGCCGGGCAACCTGCCGAAGAAGACCGCGCGCGCCTTGCTCGATATCGAGGACAACAAGATCGTCCCGATCATCCGCAATCCGAAGACGACCACCGCCGACACCGAAGCGGTGTTCTACTTCCCGGGCTGCGGCTCCGAGCGGCTGTTCTCGCAGGTTGGTCTCGCGACCCAGGCAATGCTGTGGGAGGCGGGCGTGCAGACCGTGCTGCCGCCGGGCTACCTGTGCTGTGGCTATCCGCAGCGCGGTTCGGGCCAGTACGACAAAGCCGAGCAGATCGTCACCGACAACCGCGTGCTGTTCCACCGCGTCGCCAATACGCTGAACTACCTCGACATCAAGACGGTGGTGGTGTCGTGCGGCACGTGCTACGACCAGCTCGCCGGTTACGAATTCGAAAAGATCTTCCCGGGCTGCCGGATCATCGACATCCACGAGTATCTGCTGGAAAAAGGCATCAAGCTCGATGGCGTGAACGGCGTGCGCTACATGTACCACGACCCGTGCCATTCGCCGATCAAGACGATGGACCCGGTCAAGCTCGTCAATCAGCTGATGGGTTCGGAGCAGGACGGCTACAAGATCGAGAAGAACGACCGCTGCTGCGGCGAATCGGGCACGCTCGCGGTCACGCGTCCCGACATCTCGACCCAGGTGCGCTTCCGCAAGGAAGAAGAAATCCGCAAGGGCGCGGCGAAGCTGCGCGGCATCCCTCTCGTCGCCGAAGCGGGCGCGAACGCGATCAATCCGGCCAATGCATCGGCCGGCGCCGCGGGCGCGCCGAACGGTTCGGTGCTGAAGGCCGGCGACGGTCCGCAGCCCAATCACGGAAACGCGGGTTCGACCGACGTCAAGATCCTCACGAGTTGCCCGTCGTGCCTGCAAGGGCTGTCGCGCTACAACGAAGACGCGGGTACCGAGGCGGACTACATCGTGGTCGAGATGGCACGTCACGTGCTCGGCGAAAACTGGATGGCGGACTACGTTCAACGGGCGAACAATGGCGGAATCGAGCGCGTGCTGGTTTAATGGCACGACCAACGATTTTTGCCGAGGACGACGATGGACTGCGTTTTTTGCCGTGAAGACGGCGGCCATGTGCTGTGGCAGGACGACTCGCTGCGAGTCGTCCTCGCCGACGAACAAGACTACCCGGGTTTTTGCCGGGTCATCTGGAACGCTCACGTCGCCGAGTTTTCGGATCTTTCTGCCGACGAGCGCGATCACGTGATGAAGGCCGTGTACGCGGTCGAGCGTGCGCAGCGGCGCGTGATGCAGCCCGCGAAGGTCAATCTCGCGAGCCTCGGCAACCAGGTGCCGCACGTGCACTGGCACGTGATTCCGCGTTTCTCGAACGACGCGCATTTCCCCCTGCCGATCTGGGCGCCGCGCCAGCGCACGGTGTCCGAAGCGATGTTGTCGTCGCGCCGCGCGCACGCCACGCTGCTGCGCGAAGCCGTGCGGCAGGAAATTGAACAGGCGCTGGGCTGAGCGTCGCTGAACCCGTCGCCGCGCATCGCCGGACTGCCGTCGGCGTGCGAGGCGGCCGATCCGACGTTATCACCCGCCGTTATCTGATGAGGCCAACATGAGCGGATTGACTCCCGAGACGCCGGTGCCGACAGGCGTGATCTTGCATTCGAAGTCGCGCGTGCTCGAACTGCAGTACGCGAACGGCGAAGCGTATCGGCTACCGTTCGAACTGCTGCGCGTGTATTCGCCGTCGGCGGAAGTGATGGGCCACGGGCCCGGTCAGGAAACCCTGCAGACCGGCAAGCGCGACGTGACGATCACGATGATCGAAGGCGTCGGCAACTACGCGCTGCAACCGACCTTCTCCGATGGACACGCCACCGGTATCTACTCGTGGGACCTGCTGTACGACATGGCCGTGCGTCAGGATGAACTCTGGCGCGCGTATCTCGCCAAACTGGCAGCGGCCGGCATCGACCGCGACACGCCGATGGTGCCCGCCGCGGCTGCGCACGGGCACTGTCACTGATACGATTCGCCCCCGAACGCCGCTCGAGCGGCGCAACATTCAAGAACACGCGAAAGGACGAGCGCGATGAGCAAAACCCACTTCGGCTTTCAATCGGTCGACGAACAGGACAAGGCGCAGAAGGTGGCGGGGGTGTTCCACTCGGTGGCCGCCAACTACGACCTGATGAACGACCTGATGTCGGGCGGATTGCACCGGGCGTGGAAGGTGTTCACGATCGCCCAGGCGAACGTGCGGCCGGGCTACAAGGTGCTCGACATTGCGGGCGGCACGGGCGACCTGTCGAAAGCATTCGCGAAACAGGCGGGCGAAACGGGCGAGGTCTGGCATACCGACATCAATGAATCGATGCTACGCGTGGGCCGCGACCGGCTGCTCGACAAGGGCATCATCACGCCGGCGCTGCTGTGCGATGCCGAGAAAATCCCGTTTCCGGACAACTACTTCGACGTCGTGACGGTCGCGTTCGGCTTGCGCAACATGACACATAAGGACATCGCGCTTGCCGAGATGCGTCGTGTGCTGAAACCGGCCGGGCGGCTGCTCGTGCTCGAGTTCTCGAAAGTATGGGATCCGCTGAAGAAGGTCTACGATCTGTATTCGTTCAAGGTGTTGCCATGGCTCGGCGAGCGCTTCGCCAAGGACGCGGAAAGCTACCAGTACCTGGCGGAATCGATCCGCATGCATCCGGACCAGGAAACTTTGAAAACTATGATGGAACAAGCTGGTCTCGATGGCGTCAAATATTACAATTTGTCAGCTGGCGTGGTAGCTTTGCATGTGGGGATCAAATACTAGAGTCCCTAACCCATCGATTTTTAAAGGAAAGTGCGAAATGTCCGATTCGAATTTGTTATCTACTCGTAAGGTTAAGGGGTCGCTGGCGAGAAGAATCGGACTGATCGCGATGGTCGGTCTGCTGATGGCCGGCACGCTTGCCTCTCTCGAAGCCGAAGCGCGCCGCATGGGCGGAGGCCGCAGCTTCGGCCGTCAATCGAATAGTCTGCAGCAGCGCCAGACGACGCCGCCGTCCCAGCCGGCGCAGAACAATCAGGCCCCGCAGCAGAGCGCGCAGGCGGCGCCTGCGACTAAGCCCACGCCGCCCGCCGCGCCGAACCGCAATCGCTGGCTCGGGCCGATCGCCGGTCTCGCGGCCGGTCTCGGCATCGCCGCATTGCTGTCGCATTTCGGGCTCGGCGAGGCGTTCGCCGGCATGTTCGCGAACGTGATCGTGATCGCGTTGATCGCGATTGTGGTGATCTGGCTCATCCGCCGCTTCACCGGCCGTAAGCGCGATGCGGCGCAGCCTGCTTACGCGGGCACGGCGCCGTCGCTGAACACGAAAGGCACCGACTATATTCAGGAGCCGCGTTACACGGCGCCGCCCACCGGCTCGTATCTCGAACCGCAGGGCAACCCGTTGACCACGCCATCGCTCGGCGCGACGCCGTCGGTGCCGGCCGGTTTCGATTCGGAAGCGTTTCTGCGTAACGCGAAGGTGTACTTCGTGCGCCTGCAGGCCGCGTGGGACGTCGGCAACGTCGAGGACATCCGCGAATTCACGACGCCGGAAATGTTCGCCGAAGTGCGCGTCGATCTCGCGTCGCGCGGCACGCAGCCGAGCCAGACCGACGTCGTGCAGTTGAACGCCGAGCTGCTCGGCGTCGAGGAGCGCGCGAACGAATCCTTCGCGAGCGTGCGCTTCTCCGGTTTGATCCGCGAGGAGCCTGGCGCGGCGGCCGAGCCGTTCGTCGAAGTCTGGAATCTGACGAAGGCGAACCGCACTGGCGAAGGCTGGCTGCTTGCCGGCATCCAGCAGGTCGAGCAACACTGACATGCCGACGCATCGAGTCGCGTTTGCCTCGAAAAGAGCCGGCCAGGGCATAGCGATGCCTCACCTCGCGCATGGCTTAGGCCGTTCGGCATAGCAGGCCGCGAAGCGAACGGACGTTACAATGGGAGCCCGCGCAAGCACCTCGCTCGCGCGGGTTTTTTCTTGCCACCTTCGATGACCCTCGCCGCCAAGCCCTTCGCTGCTGCTGTCAATCATCTGCTCGCCCGCGAATCGTGGGCCCGCGAGCGCCTCGCCCCGTACGCGGGCAAGACCGCTCGCCTGTCATGTCCGCCGGTTGTGCTCGCGCTGCTCGTGCAGCCCGACGGCTATCTCGCTACGCTCGACGAAGCCGATGCGCATCAGTTCGACGTGACGATCTCGGTGCCGTCCGACGCACTGCCGGCCTTCCTGCAAGGTGGCCAGGCGGCGGTGATGAAGCACGTGAAGATCGAGGGCGACGCCGAGTTCGCGACCGTGATCGCGAAGCTCGCCGAGCATCTGCGCTGGGAGCCGGAGGAAGATCTCGCGAAGCTGATCGGTGATGGACCCGCGTGGCGCATCGCGTCGCTAGTCCGCTCAGTCGGCGAGCATGTGCAGCGCACCGGTCGCAATCTGCTCGACACCGCCGCCGAGTACCTGCTCGACGAAAATCCGCAACTGGTGCGCCGCACCGCGCTCGCTGACTTCAACGTCGAGCTGGCGCGCGCGCGCGATTCGCTCGCGCGCGTCGAAAAGCGCATCGAGCGCATCGAACAGAAGGTCGAAGCCCGCGGCGCGCAAACGCCGGGCGGCGCCGCCACGTCGCGCGGCACGCGCTAGTCACCGGGCCCAGCCATGCGTTTTCTGCGTTTTCTCAAGATATTTTTCACGGTCATCCGCTTCGGCCTCGACGAAATGATGTTGAGCCGCATCAACGACCGGCGCGTGCGTCTGCTGCTGCGCATCACGACGCTCGGTCGCAAGTTCGATGCGCCGCCGGGCGTGCGTCTGCGGCTCGCTCTCGAAAGCCTCGGGCCGATCTTCGTCAAGTTCGGCCAGGTGCTGTCGACCCGTCGCGATCTGCTGCCGGTCGATATCGCCAACGAACTTGCCAAGCTGCAGGACCAGGTGCCGCCGTTCGATTCGGCGGTCGCGATCGCGCTCGTCGAGAAGTCGCTCGGCGCGCCGGTCGACGTGCTGTTCGACGATTTCGAGCGGGTGCCGGTCGCGAGCGCGTCGATCGCACAGGTCCACTTCGCGAAGGTGAAGGCCGGCCAGCATGCGGGCAAGGCGGTCGCGGTGAAGGTGCTGCGCCCCAAGATGCTGCCGGTGATCGATTCCGACCTCGCGCTGTTGCGCGACATCGCCGTGTGGGCCGAGCGTCTGTGGGCCGACGGCAAGCGCCTGAAGCCGCGCGAGGTGGTCGCCGAATTCGACAAATACCTGCACGACGAACTCGACCTGATGCGCGAGGCCGCCAACGGCAGCCAGTTGCGGCGCAACTTCCTGGGGCTCGACCTGCTGCTCGTGCCCGAGATGTACTGGGAGTTCTGCACGCCCACGGTGCTCGTGATGGAGCGCATGGTCGGCGTGCCGATCAGCCAGGTCGATACGTTGCGCGCGGCGGGTGTCGACATCCCGAAGCTCGCGCGCGAGGGCGTCGAAATTTTCTTCACGCAGGTGTTCCGCGACGGCTTTTTCCACGCCGACATGCACCCCGGCAACATCCAGGTGAGCCTCGATCCCGCGCACTTCGGCCGCTATATCGCGCTCGACTTCGGCATCATCGGCGCGCTGTCGGACTTCGACAAAAACTACCTCGCGCAGAACTTCCTCGCGTTCTTCAAGCGCGACTACCATCGCGTCGCGACGCTGCATCTGGAGTCGGGCTGGGTGCCGCCGAGCACGCGCGTCGAGGAGCTCGAAAGCGCGATCCGCGCGGTCTGCGAACCGTATTTCGATCGCGCGCTGAAGGACATTTCTCTCGGCCAGGTGCTGATGCGTCTGTTCTCGACGTCGCGGCGCTTCAACGTCGAGATCCAGCCGCAGCTCGTGTTGCTGCAAAAGACGATGCTGAACGTGGAAGGCTTAGGCCGTTCGCTCGATCCCGAACTGGATCTGTGGAAGACCGCGAAGCCCTATCTCGAGCGCTGGATGAACGAGCAGATCGGCTTGCGCGGCTGGTACGAGCGTCTGAAGATCGAGGCGCCGCAGTGGAGCAAGACGCTGCCGCAGTTGCCGCGCCTCGTCCATAACATGCTGGCCGAGCGCCATCATCCGGTGGGCGGCGCGAACGACGACGTGATCCGCCAGATCCTGCTCGAGCAAAAGCGCACCAACCGTCTGCTGCAAGGCCTGCTGCTGTTCGGCGTGGCGGTCGGCGTCGGCGCGATGCTGGCGCGTGCGTTCCTGGTACTGGCTTATGGAGGTTAGATTCCGATGAGCGATCCGACCCAACCCGCCGCGCCCGATTTCGCAACCCGCGATCCCGACTCGCCCGAGTTCTGGGACGAACGCTTCGAGCGCCATTTCACGCCGTGGGATCAGGCGGGCGTGCCGTCCGCGTTTCGCGCGTTCGCCGAACGGCACCGCGACGTGGCCGTGCTGATTCCAGGCTGCGGCAGCGCGCACGAAGCGGTATGGCTCGCGCGCCAGGGCAACCCGGTACGCGCGATCGACTTCTCGCCGGCCGCCGTGGCGGCGGCACGCGAGCAGCTCGGCGCGCATGCATCGCTGGTCGAACAGGCGGATTTCTTCACCTATGCGCCACCGTTCGCACCGGCATGGATCTATGAGCGCGCATTCTTCTGCGCGCTGCCGCCGGCGCGCCGCGCCGACTACGCGCAGCGCATGGCCGAACTGCTGCCGGCCGGCGGGTTGCTGGCGGGCATCTTTTTCATCGGCGCGACGCCGAAAGGGCCGCCGTTCGGCGTCGAACGCGGCGAGCTCGATGCGCTGCTCACGCCACACTTCGAGCTGGTCGAAGACGAAGCGGTCGACGACTCGATCGCCGTATTCGCCGGACGCGAGCGCTGGCTCACCTGGCGGCGTCGCGGCTAACGCCACGCGCGCCGCTCTTGAGAGGTCCGGGGGTCGTCCCCATCTGGCGCGGTGGCGGGCGCGTCGTGCGTCCGCTTCCCGAAATCCGGGGAACGGACATCGTTTGCGGCTATAATTCAAGGCTTTGCAAGCGTTTACAAGATTTCAGTAGGCATTTGGAGTAAGAGAGGATCATGCCGATCTACGCTTATCGTTGCGGGTCATGCGGTTTCGGGAAGGACGTGCTCCAGAAGATGAGCGACCCCCAGTTGACGCAGTGTCCCGAGTGCGGAAAAGACACCTTTAGCAAACAACTCACCGCCGCCGGCTTCCAGTTGAAGGGCTCCGGCTGGTACGTGACCGATTTCCGCAGCGGCACGAGCGCGCCGGCCGCGTCGGAAGCGAAGTCCGAGCCGGCCGCAGCCGCTGCCCCGGCTGCATCGGCTGCCGTGCCCGCGGCGCCCGCCGCCACGAGCCCGAGCGGTTCCAGCAGCGCCTAGTGGGACTGCCGCCCCGCGCGGGCGGCGTATCTACCGCGCATGGGCTTCGGCCCGCGCAGCTTTCTGGCGGTACACATGACGACGAAGAAATTCACGCTCAAATCGGTGTTTCTGACCGGCCTGCTGGTGCTGGTGCCTCTGGCCATCACACTGTGGGTGCTCGGTCTGATCATCGGCACGATGGACCAGACGCTGTTGCTGCTGCCTACCTCGTGGCAGCCGGAACGCACGATCGGCTATCGCTTGCCGGGCCTCGGCGCGGTGCTCACACTCGCGTTCATCTTCGTCGTCGGGCTGTTGACGCAGAACTTCATTGGGCAGAAGCTCGTGAAGTGGTGGGAACTGCTGGTCGCGCACATTCCGGTGGTCGGCCCGCTCTACACCAGCGTGAAGCAAGTGTCCGACACGCTGCTGTCGAGCAGTGGCAATGCATTCCGTAAGGCGCTGCTGATCGAGTACCCGCGCCGCGGGTCCTATACGATCGCGTTTCTGACCGGCATCCCGGGCGGCGACGTGGCCAACCATCTGAAGGAAGATTACGTCAGCGTATACGTGCCGACCACGCCGAACCCGACGTCCGGCTTCTTCCTGATGGTGCCGAAAAGCGAAGTGATCGAGCTCGACATGACGGTCGACGCTGCGCTCAAGTACATTGTCTCGATGGGCGTCGTGGCGCCGTCCGCGCCACCGCCGGCGCCGGTGCGCCGCGCCACCGTCGAGCCCCCGCTCTAATGCCGGCGCGCAACGCTTCATGCAGGATCGTCTGCGGCGCGCCGTTCAACCAATGCAAAACGAAAGACAAACATCATGTCGATGAGATCTGAATACTGCGGTCTGGTGACCGAGGAACTGCTGGGCCAATCCGTCTCGCTGTGCGGCTGGGTAAGCCGCCGCCGCGACCATGGCGGCGTCATCTTCATCGACCTGCGCGATCGCGAAGGGCTCGTTCAGGTCGTCTGCGATCCGGATCGCGCTGACATGTTCAAGGTCGCCGAAGGCGTGCGCAACGAGTTCTGCGTGCAGGTCAAGGGCATCGTGCGCGGCCGTCCGGAAGGCACGACCAATGCATCGCTGAAGAGCGGCAAGATCGAAGTGCTGTGCCACGAGCTGATCGTGCTGAACGCGTCGGTCACGCCGCCGTTCCAGCTCGACGATGACAACCTGTCGGAAACCACGCGCCTCACGCATCGCGTCCTCGACCTGCGCCGTCCGCAGATGCAGCACAACCTGCGTCTGCGCTACCGCGTCGCGATCGAAGTGCGCAAGTACCTCGACGAGCAGGGCTTCATCGACATCGAAACGCCGATGCTCACGAAGAGCACGCCGGAAGGCGCGCGCGACTACCTCGTGCCGTCGCGCACGAACCCGGGCCAGTTCTTCGCGCTGCCGCAGTCGCCGCAGCTGTTCAAGCAGCTGCTGATGGTCGCGAACTTCGACCGTTACTACCAGATCACCAAGTGCTTCCGCGACGAAGACCTGCGCGCCGACCGTCAGCCGGAATTCACGCAGATCGACTGCGAAACCTCGTTTCTGTCGGAACAGGAAATCCGCGATCTGTTCGAGGCGATGATCCGTCACGTGTTCAGGACGACGATCGGCGTCGAGCTCGACCAGAAATTCCCGGTCATGGAATACGCGGAAGCGATGCGCCGCTTCGGTTCGGACAAGCCCGACCTGCGCGTGAAGCTCGAGTTCACCGAGTTAACCGATGCGATGCGCGACGTCGACTTCAAGGTGTTCAGCACCCCGGCCAACACGAAGGACGGCCGTGTCGCGGCGCTGCGCGTGCCGAAGGGCGGCGAGCTGTCGCGTGGCGACATCGACAGCTACACGGAATTCGTGCGCATCTACGGGGCGAAGGGTCTCGCGTGGATCAAGGTCAATGAAGCGGCGAAGGGCCGCGACGGTCTGCAAAGCCCGATCGTGAAGAACCTGCACGACGAAGCGCTGAAGGCGATCATCGAGCGCACCGGCGCACAAGACGGCGACATCATCTTCTTCGCGTCGGATCGCGCGAAGGTCGTCAACGACAGCCTCGGCGCGCTGCGTCTGAAGATCGGTCATTCGGAATTCGGCAAGGCCAACGGTCTCGTCGAGTCCGGCTGGAAGCCGCTGTGGGTCGTCGACTTTCCGATGTTCGAATACGACGAGGAAGACAACCGCTACGTCGCCGCGCATCACCCGTTCACGAGCCCGAAGGACGAGCACCTCGAGTACCTCGAAACGGACCCCGCGCGCTGCCTCGCGAAGGCCTACGACATGGTGCTGAACGGCTGGGAAATCGGCGGTGGCTCGGTGCGTATCTACCGTGAGGAAGTGCAGAGCAAGGTGTTCCGCGCGCTGAAGATCAACGCGGAAGAAGCGCAGGCGAAGTTCGGCTTCCTGCTCGACGCGCTGCAATACGGCGCGCCGCCGCACGGCGGTATCGCGTTCGGTCTGGACCGCATCGTCACGATGATGGCCGGCGCCGACTCGATCCGCGACGTGATCGCGTTCCCGAAGACGCAACGCGCGCAGGATCTGCTCACGCAGGCGCCCAGCGAAGTCGACGAGCGTCAGCTGCGCGAGCTGCACATCCGTCTGCGCACGCCGGAACCGAAGGCATAAAACCGCGGCCGCTGCACGCGGCCGGCAAGCGGTCTTGCGTGTGCCGGCCAGCGGGCCGGCGGCCGCAAAAAAACCACACGAGCGAAACGAAAAGGCGCTGAGGTGATCTCCACCTCAGCGCCTTTTTCAATTTTTGCGTTACAGTGAAGCCACCGCTTTCCAGACCCTTTCGACCGTCATCCGACATGTATCGCGCGTATCGTCGCGCCCAGTTTGAGCCATGCCGAAACCGCCGAAAATTCCGCAGTCCGTCCTCGTCATCATTCATACGCCTGCGCTCGACGTGCTGCTGCTCGAGCGCGCCGATCATGCGGCGTTCTGGCAGTCGGTGACGGGTTCGAAAGACCGGCTCGACGAACCGCTCGCCGACACGGCGGTGCGCGAAGTCGGCGAGGAAACCGGCATCATGATCGGCGGCGCACTGGTGCCGCGCAGCGGGTTGTTCGACTGGCACTACTCGATCGACTACGAGATCTACCCGGAATTTCGTTACCGCTACGAAGCGGGCGTGCTCTACAACACCGAGCACTGGTTCAGCCTGCAGGTCCCCGAGTGCATCGACGTGACGCTCGCGCCGCGCGAACACACCGCGTATATGTGGCTGCCATATGAAGAGGCCGCATCGCGCTGCTTTTCGTCGTCGAATGCCGATGCGATCCTGCAGTTGCCGCGCCGGCTCGCCGCACGCCCGGTCGACCCGCAATCCGGCCCGCTGGCCGGGGAGCGTGGCCAGTGAGCGCAGGCGGCTCGGGCCGTTTGGCGCGTCTGCGGCACACGTTGCTCGGCCGTCGTTACTGGCAGCGCTACCGCTTCACCAGTAACAACGAGGTCGAGCTGCTGCGCTCCGGCGACGATTTCTTCGACGCGCTGATCGAGCGCATCGACGCGGCCGAGCACAACGTCGCGCTCGAAACCTATATCTTCTGCGACGACGAAGCCGGCCACGCGGTCAGCGAGGCGCTGCTTCGCGCTGCCGCGCGCGGCGTCAGAGTGCGCGTGATCACCGATGGCGTCGGCACCGCGCGCCTGAAGATGTTCGAGCAATGGCCGGCCGGCGGCATCGAGCATTGCATCTACAACCCGCATCTGTTCGGCCGCTTCGGCTTTTCGCGCACGCACCGCAAGCTCGCGGTGATCGACGATCAGATCGCGTATTGCGGCGGCATCAATATCGTCGACGATTACGAGAACAACGGCGAGAAGCTGCCGTACCGGCGCTGGGACGTCGCGGTCGAGCTGCGCGGGCCGGTGGTCGCCGACGTGCGCGATGCGATCGACGTGCAGTGGCGGCGGATTCGCGTCGGCCATCGGCCGCTCGATTCGATGAAGCCCGACCTGTCGTCGCAGGACGCCAACTCGCTTGGCAGTCTGCGCAGACGCCGGCGACGCCGCAACGAGGCACTGTGGGCCGGCGGCGAGCCGTGCGTCGCATTCGTCGCGCGCGATAACCTGATCAACCGCCGCGCGATCGAAAAAGCTTATCTGGCCGCGATCGGCCAGGCGCGCCATGAAATCCTGCTCGCGAATCCGTACTTCATGCCGGGACGCAAGCTGCGTCGCGCGCTGGTGTTCGCGGCGCGGCGCGGCGTGGTCGTGAAGCTGATCATCGGGCGCAAGGAGTTCAAGGCGCTCGATTACGCCGTGCCGTTCCTGTACCACGCGCTGTTGCGCGCAGGCGTGCAGATCGCCGAATACGAGAAGACGCTGCTGCACGGCAAGGTCGCGGTGGTCGATTCGAACTGGGGCACGGTCGGTTCGTCGAATCTCGATGCGCTCAGCCTGATGCTGAACAACGAAGCGAACGTCGTGCTCGTGAACGATCCGTCGATCCCCAAACTGCGCGACGCGATTCTCGACGCGTTCACGGACGCGCGCCCAATCGATGAAGCGCACTACGAATCGCGACCGGCGCGCGTGCGCGCGCTGAGCTGGATCGCGTACACGAGCTACCGCGTCGCGATGAAGCTGCTGACGGTCGGCGGCTACGACTAATACCGCTCGCACGAGAGCCCGCGCTTGCCGCATCATGTCGGCCATCAATCGGCGCCAGCGAGCCGGGGCAAAGAAATAGAACACGCGCGAGAACACGCGCGCGCCGATCGGCAACCATCGAGTCAAGGCAAACGCCTCTAAAAATCTGATTGATCTGATGGTCGAAAGCCGCAAAATTAGAAGCCGATTAGAAACCGGTTTCTAATAAAGTCCTTGTTTCGCGGACGGCAAGCACTCAATAATAGTACGGCCGTTCGATTTTCAATTCGATCACATTAGAACGGTAAAACAGCTATGCGAAAAGGCGAACAAACCCGAGCCGCGATTCTCGACGCAGCACTCGATCTGGCAGGCCGAGACGGACTGGAAGGTCTGACGATTGGTCTGCTGGCCGAGCGCATGCAGATGAGCAAGAGCGGTGTGTTCGCGCATTTCGGGTCGCGCGAGGATCTGCAGATCGAGGTCGTGCGCGAATACCACCGCCGTTTCGAAGACGAGGTGTTTTTCCCGAGCCTGCGCGAGCCGCGTGGTCTGCCGCGCTTGCGCGCGATGATTTCCCGCTGGATCGAGAAACGCATTCAGGAAGTCACGACCGGCTGCATCTACATCAGCGGCGCCGTCGAATACGACGACCGCGCGGACAGCCAGGTGCGGGAGCAGTTGGTGTCAAGCGTGACGACGTGGCGTGCGGCGCTCACGCGCGCGATCTCACAAGCGATGGAAGAAGGGCATCTGCGCGCCGATACCGACCCGCAGCTGATGCTGTTCGAACTGTATAGCGTCACGCTCGGCCTGCATCACGACGCGCGCTTTCTGCATCTGCCGGATGCGGTGCGTCTCACGTGGGCCGCGCTGGAAAAACTGATTAATTCGTATCAAAGCGAAAGCCGTTAGCGGCGTCGCCGGAATCTACCGGAAACGCGCGGCCCAGAAGGTCCGACCACGGGCCCGGCCAACGGCCTGGCTTTTTGTCAAACCAGGGAGAGAGAGTAATGGGACAGTACGCCGCGCCGCTGCGCGACATGCAATTCGTGTTACACGAACTGCTCAACGTCGAGGTCGAACTTCGGCAAATGCCGAAGCACGCCGAACTCGACGCCGACACGATCAACGCGGTGCTCGAGGAAGCCGGCAAGTTCTGCTCCGAAGTGCTGTTCCCGCTCAACCACAGCGGCGACCAGGAAGGCTGCACGTATGCCGGCGACGGCGTCGTGACCACGCCGAAGGGCTTCAAGGAAGCCTATCGGCAATACGTCGAAGCCGGCTGGCCGGCGCTCGGTTGCGACCCGGAATTCGGCGGCCAGGGACTGCCCGCGTTCGTCAACAACGCGCTCTATGAAATGCTGAACTCGGCGAATCAGGCGTGGACGATGTATCCGGGCCTGTCGCACGGCGCGTACGAATGCCTGCACGCGCACGGCACGCCGGAACTGCAGCAGCGCTATCTGCCGAAGCTCGTCGCAGGCGTCTGGACCGGCACGATGTGTCTGACCGAGCCGCATTGCGGCACCGACCTCGGCATTCTGCGCACGAAGGCCGAGCCGAACGGCGACGGCTCGTACTCGATCAGCGGCACGAAGATTTTTATTTCGAGCGGCGAGCATGACATGGCGGAGAACATCGTTCACCTCGTGCTCGCGCGTCTGCCGGATGCGCCGAAGGGCACCAAGGGGATTTCGCTGTTCATCGTGCCGAAGTTCGTGCCGAACGAAGCGGGTGAGCCCGGTGAGCGCAACGGCGTGAAGTGCGGTTCGATCGAGCACAAGATGGGCATCCACGGCAACGCGACCTGTGTGATCAATCTCGACAACGCGAAGGGCTGGATGGTCGGCGAGCCGAACAAAGGTCTGAACGCGATGTTCGTGATGATGAACGCCGCGCGTCTCGGCGTCGGCATGCAGAGCCTCGGTCTCACGGAAGTCGCATATCAGAACTCGCTCACGTACGCGAAAGAGCGGCTGCAGATGCGTTCGCTGACCGGCCCGAAGGCGCCGGAAAAGGCCGCCGATCCGATCATCGTGCATCCGGACGTGCGCCGCATGCTGCTCACGCAGAAGGCCTACGCCGAAGCCGGCCGCGCGTTCTCGTACTGGTCGGCGCTGCAGATCGACAAGGAGCTGTCGCACGCCGACGAAGCCGAGCGCAAGGAAGCCGCCGACCTCGTCGCGCTGCTCACGCCGATCCTGAAGGCGTTCCTGTCGGACAACGCGTTCGAAGGCACCAATCACGCGATGCAGATCTACGGCGGCCACGGCTTCATCGCCGAATGGGGCATGGAGCAGTACGTGCGCGACGCGCGCATCAACATGATCTACGAAGGCACCAACGGCATCCAGTCGCTCGACCTGCTCGGCCGCAAGGTGCTCGGCGACATGGGCGCGAAGATGAAGAAGTTCGGCAAGCTCGTCGCCGAATTCGTCGAAGCCGAAGGCATCAAGCCGGAGATGCAGGAGTTCGTGAACCCGCTCGCCGAGATCGGCGAAAAGGTGCAGAAACTGACGATGGAAATCGGCATGAAGGCGATGCAGAACCCGGACGAAGTCGGCGCCGCGGCCGTGCCGTATCTGCGCACGGTCGGCCATCTGGTGTTCTCGTACTTCTGGGCGCGCATGGCTCGTATCGCGCTCGACAAACAGGCGTCGGGCGATCCGTTCTACAAGGCGAAGCTCGCGACCGCGCGCTTCTACTTCGCGAAGCTGCTGCCCGAAACGGCGATGACGATCCGCCAGGCGCGCGCCGGTTCGAAGCCGATGATGGACGTCGAAGAAGCGTTGTTCTGACGCTCGCACATCGAGCGAGGCCACACACATCGCGCGAAGCATGGCTGACGCTTCGCGCCATCGCACAACTCTCCGGAGAAACGACGTGAGCAATCTGATCATTCGCAAGGTAGCCGTGCTCGGCGCCGGCGTGATGGGCGCGCAGATCGCCGCGCACCTGATCAACGCCAAGGTGCCCGTGCTGCTGTTCGACCTGCCAGCCAGGGAAGGCCCGAAGAACGGGATCGCGCTGAAGGCGATCGAAAATCTGAAGAAGCTGTCGCCGGCGCCGTTCGGCGTGAAGGACGACGCGCAATACATCCAGCCCGCGAACTACGACGACGACATCGACAAGCTCGCCGAGTGCGACGTCGTGATCGAAGCGATCGCCGAACGTATGGACTGGAAGCACGACCTGTACAAAAAGGTCGCGCCGCACATCGGCCCGAACGCGATTTTCGCGACCAACACGTCGGGGCTGTCGATCACCGCACTGTCAGAAGGTTTCGCGGACGAGCTGAAGGCGCGCTTTTGCGGCGTGCACTTCTTCAATCCGCCGCGCTACATGCATCTGGTCGAACTGATCCCGACCGCGACGACGCGTCCGGAAATTCTCGATCAGCTCGAGACCTTCCTGACCAGCGTGGTCGGCAAGGGCGTCGTGCGCGCGAAAGATACGCCGAACTTCATTGCGAACCGCGTCGGCGTGTTCTCGATCCTTGCGGTCATTGCCGAAGCCGCGAAGTTCGGCCTGCGTTTCGATGAAGTGGACGACCTGACCGGCGCGCGCCTCGGCCGCGCGAAGTCGGCGACGTTCCGCACCGCCGACGTGGTCGGTCTCGACACGATGGCGCACGTGATCAAGACGATGCAGGACACGCTGCCGGACGATCCGTTTCTGCCGGTCTACGAAACGCCGGCCGTGCTCGCCGAACTGGTGCAGAAGGGCGCGCTCGGCCAGAAGACCGGCGCCGGCTTCTACAGGAAGGAAGGCAAGGCGATCAAGGTGCTCGATCCGAACACGGGTGCATATATCGACGGCGGCGGGAAGGCAGACGAACTCGTCGGCCGCATTCTGAAGCGTCCGGCTGCCGAGCGTCTGAAGCTGCTGCGCGAAACGCAGCACCCGCAGGCGCAGTTCCTGTGGTCGATCTTCCGCGACGTCTATCACTACATCGCCGTGCATCTGGAATCGATCGCCGACAATGCGCGCGACGTCGATCTCGCGATCCGCTGGGGCTTCGGCTGGAACGAAGGTCCGTTCGAAGGCTGGCAGACGGCCGGCTGGAAGCAGGTCGCCGAATGGGTGCAGGAAGACATCGCGGCGGGCAAGGCGCTCGCCAACGTGCCGCTGCCGTCGTGGGTGCTCGAAGGCGCGGTTGACGAGAAGGGCGGCGTGCACACGGCCGAAGGCTCGTGGTCGCCGGCCACGCAGACCTTCGTGCCGCGCTCGTCGCTCGACGTGTACGGCAAGCAGGTGTTCCGCGCGCCGCTCGTCGGCGAAACCGGCGCCGATCCGAAGACCTACGGCAAGACGCTGTTCGAGACCGATGCGGTGCGCGCATGGGTCGACGATCGCGCGGGCGAGGACGACGTGCTGATCGTGTCGTTCAAGAGCAAGATGAACACGATCGGACCGGCGGTGATCGAAGGGCTCACGCAGGCGATCGAACTGGCCGAGGAGGACTACAAGGGCCTCGTCGTGTGGCAGCCCACATCGCTGAAGCTCGGCACGCCGGGCGGTCCGTTCTCGGCGGGCGCGAACCTCGAAGAAGCGATGCCCGCGTTCATGATGGGCGGCGCGAAGGGCATCGAGCCGTTCGTGAGGAATTTCCAGCAGGGCATGCTGCGCGTCAAGTACGCGAACGTGCCGGTGATTTCGGCGATCTCGGGCATCGCGCTCGGCGGCGGCTGCGAGCTCGCACTGCACAGCGCGAAGCGCGTCGCGCACATCGAGAGCTATCTGGGTCTCGTCGAAGTCGGCGTGGGTCTCGTGCCGGCCGGCGGCGGCCTGAAGGAAGCGGCGCTGCGCGCGGCCGAAGCGGCAAGCCAGGTCGGCGCGACGAGCGATCTGCTGAAATTCCTGCAGAAGTCGTTCGAGAACGCGGCGATGGCGAAGGTGTCGGCTTCCGCGCTCGACGCCCGCGCGATGGGCTACCTGAAGCCTTCCGACACGATCGTCTTCAATGTGTTCGAACTGCTCGACGTCGCGAAGAAGGAAGCGCGCGCGCTCGCCGCGGCGGGCTACCGTGCGCCGCTGCGCGCGACCCAGGTGCCGGTCGCGGGCCGCTCGGCGATCTCGACGATCAAGGCGTCGCTCGTCAACATGCGCGACGGCCGCTTCATCAGCGAGCATGATTTCCTGATCGCGAGCCGCATCGCGGAAGCGGTGTGCGGCGGCGACGTCGAAGCGGGCAGCCTCGTCGACGAAGAATGGCTGCTGCAACTCGAGCGTCGCGCGTTCATCGAGCTGCTCGGCACGCAGAAGACGCAGGAACGGATCATGGGCATGCTGCAGACCGGCAAGCCGGTGCGCAACTAAGCGGCGACCGCACAACGTGCATGGGACCAGAGTAAGAGCTTTGGCCAACTCTGGTCGACAAAGGAGATTCCCAAATGGCAAAGCAATTGCAAGACGCATACATCGTCGCCGCGAGCCGTACGCCGATCGGCAAGGCGCCGCGCGGCATGTTCAGGAACACACGTCCGGATGAGCTGCTGGTTCACGCGATCAGGTCGGCCGTCGCTCAGGTGCCGGGCTTCGACACCGGCGTGATCGAAGACGCGATCGTCGGTTGCGCGATTCCGGAAGCGGAGCAGGGCCTGAACGTCGCACGGATCGGCGCGCTGCTGGCAGGTCTGCCGAACACGGTCGGCGGCGTCACGGTGAACCGCTTCTGCGCGTCGGGTCTGACCGCGCTCGCGATGGCCGCGGACCGCATCCGCGTCGGCGAGGCGGATGCGATGATCGCGGGCGGCTGCGAATCGATGAGCATGGTGCCGATGATGGGCAATAAGCCGTCGCTGTCGCCGCATATATTCGATCGCAACGAAGACGTCGGCATCGCGTACGGCATGGGCCTGACCGCGGAGAAAGTCGCCGAGCGCTGGAAGATCAGCCGCGAAGCGCAGGACGCGTTCTCGGTCGAATCGCACCGCCGCGCGATGGCCGCGCAGCAAGCCGGCGAATTCAACGACGAAATCGCCGCGTACACGATCGTCGATCGCGTGCCCGATCTCGCGACCGGCGAGATCAACGTGAAAACGCGCGAGGTGTCGCTCGACGAAGGTCCGCGCGCGGAAACGTCGATGGAAGGCCTCGCGAAGCTGCGCGCGGTGTTCGCGAACAAAGGCTCGGTCACGGCCGGCAACAGCTCGCAGACGTCGGACGGCGCGGGCGCGTTGATCGTCGTGTCGGAAAAAATCCTCAAGCAGTTCAACCTGACGCCGCTCGCGCGCTTCGTCAGCTTCGCGGTGCGCGGCGTGCCGCCGGAAATCATGGGCATCGGCCCGAAGGAAGCGATTCCGGCCGCGCTGAAAGCCGCGGGCCTGAAGCAGGACGACCTCGACTGGATCGAGCTGAACGAGGCGTTTGCCGCGCAGTCGCTCGCGGTGATCCAGGACCTCGGCCTCGATACGTCGAAGATCAACCCGCTCGGCGGCGCGATCGCACTGGGCCATCCGCTCGGCGCGACCGGCGCGATTCGTGCGGCGACCGTGGTGCACGGCCTGCGCCGCCGCAACTACAAGTACGGCATGGTGACGATGTGCGTCGGTACCGGCATGGGCGCGGCGGGCATCATCGAGCGTCTGTGAGCCGCTGATCGAACGGGGGATCCTTCTGTGATCCACCAGGGACCGCGCAACGGTTCGCAGGCCGCGCGGCTTGCGAACCGTTTCTACATTCAGCAGGAGCACAAGGAGATGAACGGGATGACGACGGATATTCTGGTCGAGCGCGCCGACGCGGTGCTGACCATCAGCTTCAACCGGCCCGGCAGGAAAAACGCGTTCACGGCCGCGATGTATCAGACGATGGCCGACGCGCTCGTGGAAGCGCAGGGCGACGCGTCGGTGCGCGCGATCCTGATTCGCGGCAGCGCGGGCATATTCAGCGCGGGCAACGATCTCGAGGACTTCATGAAGTCGCCGCCGGTTGGCGAAACCCCGCCGGTGTTCCAGTTCCTGCGCGCGCTAGGTTCGGCGGAAAAACCGGTGGTGGCGGCGGTCGCGGGGCCGGCCGTCGGCGTCGGCACGACGCTGCTGCTGCATTGCGATCTGGTCTACGCGGCCGACACCGCGAGCTTTTCGCTGCCGTTCACGCAGCTCGGGCTGTGCCCGGAAGCAGCGTCGAGCCTGTTGCTGCAGCGCGTGGCCGGTTACCAGGCGGCGGCGGAAAAACTGCTGCTCGGCGAGGCGTTCGACGCGGCCGAAGCGCACCGCATGGGCTTTGTGAATCGCGTGCTGCCGGCGGGCGAAGTCGACGCGTTCGCGGCGTCGCAGGCCGCGAAGCTGGCGGCGCTGCCGGCGTCGTCGTTGCGCGTGACGAAGAGCCTGATGAAGCGCGCGAGCCAGCAGGAACTGCAGACGCAGATGACCGAGGAAGCCGTGCATTTCGGCAAGATGCTGCTTGCGCCCGAAGCGCGCGAGGCGTTCAAGGCGTTCTTCGAGAAGCGCAAGCCGGATTTCCGGCGGTTCGACTGAGGGGGGCGACGCAGGCGGGCTTCGGGTGGGTTAGCCGTGAATCGTCGCTGCGCCGCTTCAATCGCTCAAGCTTGCTGCTGCCACGTGTCGTAATCGACGTAGCTGCCTTCGCGGCAGAAGCTCACGAGCCGCACGCCCGCCTCACGCGCGATCGCAATCGCGAGCGACGACGGCGCCGAGATCGTCGCGACCATCGGCACGTCGACGCGCGCGGCCTTGCGCACCAGCTCGTAGCTCGCGCGGCTCGACAGAAACACGAAACCGTCGCGCGTATCGGCGCGGTCGAGCACGAGCTGGCCGATCAGCTTGTCGAGCGCGTTGTGGCGGCCGACGTCCTCGAACGCAGAGTGGATCGCGCCTTGCGCATCACACCACGCGGCCGCGTGGAGGCCGCCCGTCAAACGAGTGAGCGCCTGGTGCTCGGGCAGCGCGCGCGCGGCGCGTGCGATCGCATCGGGCGCGAGCCGCTGCAAGAAGCCAGTGTCGGGTACACGCTGCGGTTTCAGATCCAGCAGATCGATGCTTTCGATGCCGCACACGCCGCAGCCGGTGCGCCCGGCGAGCGCGCGGCGCTTTTCCTTCAAACCGGCGAACGCCTGCTGCACGACCTGCAATTGCACCTCGGCATGCGGCAGCTCGCCGTGCCCGTGCAATTCGACCTCGATGTCCTGAATGTCGCTGCCGCGCTCGACGATCCCCTCCGAAATCGCGAAGCCGACCGCGAACGCTTCGAGATCGCGCGGCGTGCACATCATCACCGCGTGCGAGATGCCGTTGAACACGAGCGCGACCGGCCACTCCTGGCCGACGTGATCGGTGGCGGTTTCAACCGCCGCGCCGCGATGGCGGCGCACTTCGAGTTGCACCGCGCCGGGTTGTTCGTCGCTGTCGAGGGCGTGGGGCTGGCCGTCCGCCCGCTCGGTTGCGCGCCCGTTTTCCTGTCCGTTCAAGCTGCTTCACTCCTGTACCATGCCGCGCGTCAAAGGGTGCGCCGGCCTCGCCGTGTGCTTCGCGGCGGCCGCCGCGCGGGGCGCCGTCGCGCGAATAAGGTTCTAAAATACCTCAAGCGACGCCCGCACGCTGTCCGCCACCGACAAGGAGCACTGACATGGGACTCAACGAAGCACCGCTTCTGTTCGACTTCGAGGTCGCGTCTTCGGAGAATTTCACTTATATCCCGATGTCGGTGCGCTTCAATCTCGACCGTTTCGGGCTGCGCATCACGCTCGCGCAGTGGCAGCAACTGCCGCTCGAAGATCGTAAGCTGCTCGCGCGTTTCCCGGTCGAAGACGACACGCAGATCGAACCGAATTTCGATCACGCGCTGTTCGAGATGCTGCGCACGCACGCGAACGTCGAACCGGAGTGGTTTACGCCGGAGGAGTCGCCGGCCTGGCGTCAAACCGACAGCGTGCCCGACGGTGTCGCGCATCAGGCGGGGCTGGCCGGTCTCGCCGCGCCGAGCGTCGCGCGCTGGGCCGAGCTCGATCCTTTCAAGCGCTATGTGCTCGCGAAGCTGTCGCGCAAGCCCGAGGCGAGCCACGATTTCGTCCCGGCGATGAAGGAATTTGGAGCCGCCGGCTAGGTGCGGCCGGCTAGGTGCGGCCGGCCAGCCGCTCCCAGCCAGGCGCCCCCACCAACTCGCAGCCTTCCCCCAAATCATCAGATTTTTTTCACGCCGACCCTCAACCCGCTTCCGATCGCGGCCGTTATCCAAAGGATGGCGCGTAAAAGACTTGCATCGATGCGGCCCGACGCACCGGCAGCGAGCGCGCTCTCCCGCCCTCGGAACGATTGACGTTCGGAATCCATGAATCCTTTTCTATCGAAGCGACTGCTGATCAATATTGTGGTCGTTGTCGTCGCGGTCGGTGCAAACGCGTTCGTCGCGTACACGCAGATTCGCGGGCAGCGCGACGCCGATGCGCGCCTCGCGCGCTCGACCAGCGTGCGCCAGAACCTCGATGCGTATCACGCCGCGCTCGATAACGCGCTCGCCGCTCTGCACCGCCTGAAAGAATCGGGCAAGCCGGTGCCGCCCGACGCGGCCGCTTCGATGACGAACACACTCGCGAGCCGCGAGCAATCACTGCGCGACGAACTCGCGAGCGAGCCGTACATGTCGGGGGCGCTCGCCAACCTGAGCGCGGCGCGGCACGCGTTGCAGCACGATCTGGAGGACACGCTGCGCAACCATGCGAGTGACCTGCCCGGAGCGGCAAGCGCGGCGTCGGGCGTGGCGCACGCGGCATCGACCGAAGCACCAGGGGCGGCCCCCCTCGACGCGCCATTCGAGGCATCCCTCGACCCTGCGCCGTCGAACTCGCATCTTGCCCCCGCGCTAGAGCGTGTCGAAGCCGCGCTCGCCACGTTGCGCAGCGAGGAAAACCGCTCGTTGCAGATCTCGCTCGCGGCATCGGCGAGCGACAGCGAGCGCGCGATGTTCGTGCTGCTCGTGACGATGCTCACCGGCAGCGTGCTGCTGTTCCTCACGTTCGGCGTGCGCGAGAACAGCGCGCGCGAAAAACTGCGCAGCGCCCGCGCGCTGGTGCGCAACGACGAGCGTTTTCGCAGCCTGTTCGACGATCACACCGTGCCGATGTACATCTTCGATCGCGACACGCTGTGCTTTCTCGCCGTCAACAAGGCCGCGATCCAGCAATACGGCTACACGGAAGACGAGTTTCTCGGCATGACGATCCGCGCGATCCGCCCGAACTCGGAAATCGGCCGACTGGAGACGCACCTGCAGCGTAGCGCCGACCTCCGCCAGAGCCACACGATGGCGGGCATCTGGCGGCATCGGCGTAAGGACGGCTCGATCCTCAGCGTCAACGTGTCCTATCACGCACTGAACTTCATGGGCCGCGACGCCTTGTTCGTGCTGGCGGACGACGTGACCGACCAGATCAACGCCGAAGCCGAAGCGCAGCGCTCGAATCAGATGCTCGAAGCGGTGATCGACAACATTCCGCAGCGCATCTTCTGGAAGGACCTGAACTCACGCTATCTCGGCTGCAACATGGCATTCGCGCGCGACGCGGGGCTCGCGTATCCCGAACAGGTGGTCGGCAAGAGCGACGCCGACCTGGCGTGGCGCGCGTTCGCCGACCTGTTGACCGAGCACGATCGCGAAGTCGTGAGCACCGGCGTGCCCAAGATGAACTTCGAGGTCGACTTCGTGATCGACGGCTTGCACCGCACGACAGTCACGAGCAAGCTGCCGTTCACCGACGGCGGCGGTCAGGTGATCGGCGTGCTCGGCTCGTACACCGACATCACCGAGCGCAAGCGCGCCGATCTCGCGCTGCGTCTGCAAAGCCGGGCGCTCGACGCGAGCGTCAACGCGATCCTGATCACCGCGCCGTCGCCGTCGGGCAATCTGATCGAATACGTGAATCCGGCGTTCATGCGCATCACCGGCTACGATCCCGCCGAGGTGATCGGCCACGACTGCCGCGTGCTGCAACGCGACGACCGTGACCAGGAAGGCGTCGCGTTGATCCGCGAGGCGCTCGCGGCGAATCGCGAGGTCAGCGCGGTGGTGCGCAACTATCGCAAGGACGGCGCGCTGTTCTGGAATCAGCTGTTCATTGCGCCGGTGCCGAACGCGGAAGGCGTGATCACCCATCATATCGGCGTCATCAACGACGTGACCGAGCTGATCCGCTATCAGGAGCAGCTCGAATATCAGGCCAACTACGACGGCCTTACGCGGCTGCCGAACCGCAACCTGCTGCGCGACCGGCTCGAACATGCGCTCGTCGTCGCGCAGCGGCATCATTCGGGCGTCGCGGTCGTGTTCCTCGATCTCGACGGCTTCAAGAACGTCAACGACAGCCTCGGCCATAGCGTCGGCGACCGGCTGCTCGGGGTGGTCGCCGAACGACTCGCGCGCTGCTCGCGCACCAGCGACACGGTTGCGCGTCACGGCGGCGACGAGTTCGTGATCGTGATGACCGACACCGTCGACGAGCAATCGCTGATCACGTGGATGGAGCGCGTGCGCGCGTCGATCGCCGAGCCGGTGTGGCTCGACGGCACCGAGCTGTACGTCGGCTGCAGCATGGGCGCGAGCCTGTTCCCGCAGGACGGCGAGGATGCCGAAACGCTGATGAAGAAGGCCGACGTCGCGATGTATCGGGCGAAGGACATGGGGCGCAACACGTTCCAGTTCTATCAGCCGGAGATGAACGCGAGCGCGGGCGCGCGCCTGAATCTCGAACGACGCCTGCGCCGCGCGCTGCGCGACAACGAGTTCCTGCTGCACTATCAGCCGCAGGTCGATATCGGCAGCGGACAGATCGTCGGCATCGAGGCGCTGGTGCGCTGGCACGATCCCGAGGTCGGGCTCGTGCCGCCGTCGTCGTTCATTCCGCTCGCCGAGGAAAGCGGGCTGATCGGGCCGCTGTCGGAGTGGGTGCTGCGCGAGGCGTGTCGGCAGAATAAGGCGTGGCAGGATCAGGGCTTGCCGCCGGCGCGCGTGTCGGTGAATCTGTCGGCGCGGGTGTTCCAGCAGCGTGACATCGCGAAGCTCGTGATGCAGGTGCTCGACGAGACCGGACTCGAACCGAAGTACCTCGAACTCGAGCTGACCGAAAGCACGATCATGCGCAACGCGGAAGAAGCGGTGTCGATGCTCAACGAACTGCACGCGCTCGGCATCGGTCTCGCGATCGACGACTTCGGCACCGGCTATTCGAGCCTCAGCTATCTGAAGCGCTTCCCGGTGGACCGCTTGAAGATCGACCGCTCGTTCGTGTCGGATATCGGCGTATCGGGCGACGATGAGACGATCACGTCGGCGATCATCGCGCTCGCCCATTCGCTGAAGTTGCAGGTGATCGCCGAGGGCGTGGAAACGTCGGCGCAACTCGACTTCCTGAAGGAACGCGCGTGCGACGAAATGCAGGGCTTCTATTTCGCGAAGCCGTTATCGACGGAAGCGATTGCCGAACTGCTGCACGGCGGGCTGGTGCCGGAGCTGGAGCCGGCGTGAGGGGAGCGTGACGCGGCGACGGGTGTCGCCGCGGGTCGCCGCGTGCCGCGTCCAACGCCGGTCACTGAGCCGGCGTGTCCTTGAATACCGGCAGGCTTTCCGCGAACGCGGAAAACTTCTCGAGCCGCGGATGATCGGCCTTGCTGACCGCCTCCGGCAGCATCATGTGCGTGAACTGCCAGGCTACGGCGACGGCCACCTCCGCCGCGCTGAACTGCTGCTGCGTGTCGGGCAGCGGCCCTTCGCCCAACTCGCGTTCGAGTTCGGCATAGGCGGCGAGCAGTTGCGCGCGCACGCGCTCGACCCACGGTTCATGCTGCTTCTCCTGAGGCCGCAGATTGCGCTCGTAGACGATCTGCACGCTCTTTTCGCACGCGGCGAGCGCGAGACCCGTCAGACGCGCGGCGCGCAACGCCGCGTCGGCTTGCGTCGGGAACAGCGGGGTGGGGCCGGCGAGCGTTGCCAGATACTGCAGGATCACCGTCGAGTCCATCAGGATCGCGCCGTTGTCGGCGACGAGCGTCGGCGCCTTGACGACCGGGTTGATCTTCGCGAACTGGTCGTAGGTGCGGAAAACCGAAATCGACTCGTGTTCGAAGTCGAGCGCGAGCAGCTTCATGCAGATGGCGACGCGCCGCACGTAGGGCGAGTCGAGCATACCGATCAGTTTCATCTCGTTTCCATGAGAAGAGCGACTATGGGGCGTCCCGGGCCTCGTGCGCTGATCGGCTGGAACGGCTAGCGGGTGGCGCGGCGCGTGACGCGTGGAATCGCTAGCTTAAGCATCCTCGCCGGCTCAGTCCAGCGCGGGCAGCGCGCGCGGACGGCGGTCGCTGTCGGTGGCGACGTAGGTGAGGATCGCTTCCGTGACCTTGACGACTTCCTGCGAGAGCCTCAACCGCTGCGCGTAGACCTCGACCGACACTGTCACCGACGTATTGCCGGTCTTCACGATATCCGCGTAAAAGCTCAGCAGATCGCCGACGAACACCGGTTGCTTGAACAGGAAAGAATTAACCGCGATCGTCGCGACCCGCCCATTCGCGCGACGGCTTGCCGGAATCGAGCCGGCGATGTCGACCTGCGCCATGATCCAGCCGCCGAACACGTCGCCATGAATGTTCGCGTCCGATGGCTGCGGCATGACGCGCAGCGCGCACGGCTTGGACGGAAGTTGAAGAAGATCGGTCATCGGGACATCCTTGGGAAACGTGTTCGAGTGTATTGACGCGCATTGACGCAATGGCTGGGCCAGTTCGACAGTAGGCCATGCAAAGCGCCGCCAGTCGGCTTCTGCGACAATAGAAAGATCAGGAATTGTACGGGAAAGCACCCAGCGAAGCGCGCGAGCCGCGCGCCGCTGCGAACTCCGGCAGCTCCACACTCTCCCCACGATTTATGCGCCGCGCTCCTTCGTCCGAACCCTCGCCGATTTCCACCGCACCCCGCAACGACTGGCAAACGATCCTGTCGCTGCTGCCATACCTTGCCACCTACAAATGGCGAGTCGGCTTCGCGCTCAGCTGCCTGATCGGCGCGAAGGTCGCGAACCTCGGCGTGCCGATCGTGATGAAGCGCATCGTCGACAGTCTCGCGTCGGTCCGGCATCTGACCGCGCTCGGCCGCGCGCAGGACGCGCCCGGCATCGTGCTGCTCGGCGGCGTCGGCTTGCTGGTGGTCGCGTATGCGGTGGTGCGGCTATCGACGTCGCTCTTCACCGAGTTGCGCGAAATGCTGTTTTCGAAAGTGACCGAAAGCGCGGTGCGCCAACTCGCGCTGAAAGTATTCCGCCACCTGCACGGACTGTCGCTGCGCTTTCATCTGGAGCGGCAGACGGGCGGCATGTCGCGCGATATCGAACGCGGCACGCGCGGCATCACGCAGCTGATTTCCTATTCGTTGTACAGCATCCTGCCGACGCTCGTCGAAGTCGGTCTCGTGCTCGGCTTTTTCGTCGTCAAATACGAGGCCTATTACGCGATCGTCACGTTCGTCGCGCTCGCGGTGTACATCGCGTTCACGGTGAAGGTCACCGAGTGGCGCACGCACTTTCGCCGCACCATGAACGAGCTCGATTCGAAGGCGAATTCGCGCGCGATCGACTCGCTGCTCAACTACGAGACCGTCAAGTACTTCGGCAACGAGGAGTGGGAAGCGAGCCGCTACGACGAGAACCTGAAGCGCTATCGCACGGCGGCGATCAAGTCGCAGCGTTCGCTGTCGGCGCTGAACTTCGGGCAGCAGGCGATCATCGGCACGGGGCTCGTGTTCATCCTGTGGCGCGCGACCCAGGGCGTGATGGCCGGGCGTCTGACGCTCGGCGACCTGGTGCTGATCAACACGTTCATGCTGCAGCTGTATATTCCGTTGAATTTTCTCGGCGTGGTCTATCGCGAGCTGAAGCAGAGCCTGACCGACATGGACCGCATGTTCTCGCTGCTCGGCGCACCGCGGGAAGTACCCGACGCGCCCAATGCGGTGGCTTTGCAAGTGAGCGGCGCGCAGGTGCGCTTCGACGACGTGAGCTTCGCGTACGAGCCTTCGCGGCAGATTCTGCACGGCGTGAGCTTCACGATCGCGGCCGGCACGACGACGGCGGTGGTCGGCCACAGCGGCTCGGGCAAGTCGACGCTCGCGCGGCTGCTGTTCCGCTTCTACGATCTCGACCGCGCGACGGGCGGCGCGATCCGCATCGACGGGCAGGATATTCGCGACGTCACGCAGGATTCGCTGCGCGCGTCGATCGGCATCGTGCCGCAGGACACGGTGCTGTTCAACGACTCGATCTACTACAACATCGCGTACGGTCGGCCGTCGGCGACGCGCGACGAAGTGATCGCGGCGGCGCGCGCCGCGCATATCCACGAGTTCATCGAGAGTCTGCCGAAGGGCTACGACACGCCGGTCGGCGAGCGCGGGCTCAAGCTGTCCGGCGGCGAAAAGCAGCGCGTCGCGATCGCGCGGACCATACTCAAGAATCCGCCGATCCTGTTGTTCGACGAAGCGACGTCCGCGCTCGATTCACGCTCCGAGCGCGCGATCCAGCATGAGCTCGACCTGATCGCGCGCGAACGCACGACGCTGATCATCGCGCACCGGCTGTCGACGGTCGTGCACGCGCAGCAGATCATCGTGATGGACAAAGGGCGCATCGTCGAGCGCGGCACGCACGCGGAGCTGTTGCGCGCGAACGGTTTGTTCGCGCAGATGTGGGCGCTGCAGCAGCGCGCCGCGCACACCACGGATGCGGTGGAAAGAGCGGAAGCAGTCGGGGCAGGTGAGAGCCCGGCGAAGTAAAGCTCAGCGCGCGCGCAGCAGCCGATCGAGCGCTTCCAGCTGCGCCTGGGTGCCGATGTTCTCCCACAAGCCTTCGTACAGCTCGCCGCTCGCGAGCCCACGCGCGATGGTCGCGCGGTAATACGGGCTCAGCGCGCGCCGCGTGCCGCGCGGCAGATCGCTGAACATGCGCGTGTCGTACAGACCGAAACTGCCGAACGTGAGGCGCGGCTGCGCGTCGAGCGACAGCACGCCGTCGACGAGACCAAAGTCGCCGTTCGGGTGAAACGCCGGGTTCGGCACCATCACCAGATGCATGCCGGGCTCGGGCAGCGCCTTCAGCCGGCCGGCGTGCGCGTGCAGCGCGGCGTAGTCGTAATCGCTGTACACGTCTCCGGCCACCGCGACGAACACCTGATCCGCGCCCTCGTCGGTCAGTAGCGACAGCGCCTGCGCGATGCCGCCCGCGGTCTCCAGCGCCTCGTGCTCGGGCGAATAACGCAGCTCGACCTGCCAGCGCGAACCGTCGCCGAGCGCGGCTTCGAGCTGCGCGCCGAGCCACGCATGATTGATCACGATGCTACGGATGCCGGCCCGCGCGAGCCGTTCGATCTGCCATACGATCAGCGGCTTGCCGCCCACTTCGAGCAGGGGCTTCGGGCACGCGTCGGTCAACGGACGCATGCGCTCGCCGCGGCCCGCGGCGAAAATCATCGCTTTCTTTACGGACATCGTCATCGGTCAGAAGGTGTAGCCGATTTCCTGCGCGCGGCCGTCGAGGTCGTCGAGCAGTTTCGCGAACCCGCGCAGCGGCGCGTAACGCTCCGCCACCTTGCGTGCATAGCCGATGAAGCGCGGCAGGTCGTTCATGTAATGCGCCTTGCCGTCGCGGTAGTTGATGCGGCAGAACAGGCCGAGCACCTTGATGTGCCGCTGCAGCCCCATCCATTCGAGCTGGCGGTAGAACTCGCCGAAATCGGCATCGACCGGCAGGCCGGCTTTTTTGGCGCGCTCCCAGTAGTACGCGAAGCAGTCGAGCTCGAACTCCTCGTCCCAACTGAGGAACGCGTCGCGCAGCAGCGACACGACGTCGTACGTGATCGGCCCGTACACCGCGTCCTGGAAGTCGAGCACGCCTGGGTTCGGCTCGGCGATCATCAGATTGCGCGCCATGAAATCGCGCAGCATGAAGCTTTGCGGCTGCGCGCGCGCGCTCGCGATCAGCAGCGCGAACGTGCGATCGAGCAGCGCGCGCGTAGCGGCATCGACCTCGCGGCCAAGGTGCCGGCCGATGAACCACTCGGGCATCAGCTCCATCTCGCGGTGCAGGAACGCTTCGTCGAACGGCGGCAGCACGTCTTCGCGCGAGCTGAGCTGCCAGCGGATCAGGGCGTCGAGCGCGTCGCGCATCAGCGCGCGAGCCGCGCGCGTGTCGCCCGCGGCCTGCGCGTCGGTCAGCGCGCCCAGATACGACGCGGTGCCGAGATCGGTGACGAGCATGAAGCCCGCGTCAAAGTCGACCTCGAGCACGCGCGGCACGTGCACGCCGGCGGCGGCGAGCAATTGCGCGATCTGTGCGAATTCGCGGCATTTTTCGGGCGGCGGCGCGTCGACGGCGATCAGCGTGGCCGCGCCGTTGCCTTGCGCCGCCTTACCGGCGAGCCGGAAATAACGGCGGAAACTGGCGTCGGACGAGGCCGGAACGAGGGTGTCGGGCTCGAGCGCATGGCGCGCCGCGTGGCCTTGCAGCCAGGCCTTGAGCAGGGAGAGACGGGTGTCGGTGAAATCTTGGGTGGAAGGCAGCGTCATGAAAAGCGGCGGCAAATTCTTGGGGACAACGTCTTGCCATATAATACCCCACGACTTTTTTGACGCGACTCACACGCCAGCTTTCGCGTGCTCCGTTTCACCGCCCGCCTTATCACTCGGCAAATTGGGAATCCAGACGTGCAGCCGACTCTAACGGTCGCGGTGTGCAGGCGGTGGATCGTGACGACGAAAGCTTGCGCACGGGTCGACTCGCCAAACGATACATGCCGCCCAGACAGCTTTCCGATACCACTCCTTCCTGTGCAGTAGTGCCGCGCAAAAGGCGGCTCGTCGCGGCGCTGATCGCCGTTCCGGGCCTGATGCCCGCGCTTGCGCACGCCCAACTGGTGGGGGAAGCTGCGCAACCGCAGGCGGTCTACCCGCCGTGGGGCATGCAGCTTGCGCCGCAGCTCGAGGATCATCCGTTGCAAACGGGCCAGCGGCCGGCCACCTTCGTGCTCGGCGACCACGCGAGCGGCACGATCGACCAGGATCTGGCCGCCAAGGGCTCGGCGGAAGTGCGGCACAACACGTCCGTGATCAAGGCCGACGCTCTGCACTACGATCAGGACACGGACATGGCCGATGCGTACGGCAATGTCCACGTGATCAATACCGGCAATACCTTCATCGGACCCGAAGCGCATCTGCGCGTCGATTCGACCGAAGGCTTCATGACCGCGCCGAAGTACCACTTCACGCTGACGGGCGGCTCGGGTAGCGCGCAGCGCGTCGACCTGCTCGACGCCGAGCGCTCCGTGTTCACGCAGGGCACCTACACGGCATGCGCGTGCACGGACAATCCGGCCTGGTACATCAAGGGCAGCGAATTCGATTTCGACACCGGCGCCGACGAAGGCGTCGCCTACAACAGCGTGCTGTTCTTCCAGGGCGTGCCGGTGTTCGCGTCGCCGTGGCTGTCGTTCCCGCTGTCGGGCGATCGGCGCAGCGGCCTGTTGCCGCCCACGTTCTCGCTGAGCTCGACGAACGGTTTCGAGCTGTCGGTGCCGTATTACTTCAACATCGCGCCGAATCGCGATCTGACGGTCACGCCGCGTCTGATCTCGAAGCGCGGTGTGCAGTTGCAGAGCACGTTCCGCTATCTGTCGCCGACGTATTCCGGGTCGATCACCGGTGAATTTCTGCCCGACGATCGCCTGACGAAGACCAACCGCTACGCGCTGTACATCCAGCACAACCAGAATTTCGGTAACGGCTTCGGCGGCTACATCTATTACAACAAGGTTTCGGACAACACCTATCCGGAAGACCTGTCGTCGTCGGTCAACCAGTTCATGAACGGCACCCAGCTCCTGTATCAGCAGGAAGCCGGGTTGACCTACAACAACGGACCGTGGTCCGTGCTCGCGCGCGAGCAGCACTGGCAGACGCTGGAGCCGTCGGTCGCGCCGTACGGCCGCCAGCCGCAGTTGAACGTCAAGTACGCGAAGTACAACATCGGCGGCTTCGATTTCGGCGCTGAAGCCGACTACTCGAACTTCCGCATCACCACCGCGGATCTGAGCGAAGGCCAGCGGGTGCTGTTCAACCCGTACCTGTCGTATTCGGTGGTGGGGCCGGGCTACTTCGTCACGCCGAAGGTGCAGTGGCACTTTGCGTCGTACAACCTGAACAACATCGGCACCGATCTGGCGAACGTGCCGGGGGCGCAGAAGAATTTCACCGAGTCGATTCCGACCTTCACGTTCGACACGGGACTGACGTTCGAGCGCTCGGTGCGCATTTTCGGCGCGGACTATATCCAGACGCTGGAGCCGCGCCTGTACTACGTGTACACGCCGTACCGCAACCAGAACAACGCGCCGCTGTTCGATACCGCCGAATCCGACTTCGGTCTCGCGGAAATCTTCACGCCGAATACGTTCGTCGGTAACGACCGGATCGCCGACGCGAACCGCCTGACCGCCGGTCTCACCACGCGCTTCATCAACCCGTCCACCGGCGACGAGCGCGCGCGCTTCGTGATCGCGCAGCAGTATTACTTCCGGGATCAGCGCGTTACGCTGACGCCGACCCAGACCAGTACCCAGGCCACGCACTCGGACCTGATCGCGGGCGCGTCGATCAAGCTGGGCGCCGGTTTCGCTTCGGAAACGGCGTTCCAATATAATGCGGACAATAACCAGCTCACGAAGACGAGTGTCGGCTTCGGGTTCAGTCCGGCGAGCGGCAAGGTCATCAACGTCGCGTACCGCTACACGCGCGCCAACACCACGCTCGACAACCAGCCGATCAATCAGGTGTTGATTTCGGGCCAATGGCCGCTGACGCACCGGATGTACGGTGTCGGCCGGTTCAACTACGACCTGGGTGGCCACCGTATCGTCGACGGCCTGGTCGGCCTGCAATACGACGCGGACTGCTGGACGCTCGGCGCCGGCATCCAGCGCTACGCGAACGGCCTGAACTCGTCGGGACAGAATCAGTCGAGCACTCGGTTTCTGGCGCAGTTGACGTTCAAGGGCTTGTCGAGCGTCGACAACGGGCTGATGACCGCGTTCCGCAGCAGTGTGGCCGGCTACATGCCGTTGCCGCCACCGCCACCGCCGGAGTCGCGGTTCACCAACTACGAATGACGGTCGCCCGGTCATTCACGACTTGCGAAAAGACGGGCGAAGCGCCCGACATCATTGGAGTATCTGTGGCAATCATGAAACAGCTTCGCTTGGCAATACTCGCGGCGGGTCTCGTCGCCGCGGCGTCCTTCCTTCCAGTCGCGTCGGTACAGGCGCAGGCATTGGCCGGCAATAGCGGCCAGACGGTGGACACCATCGCCGCAGTGGTCAACAACGGTGTCATCACGCAGCGCGAGCTCGACGAGCGGGTCGGTCTGATCGCGCACCGGCTGAACCAGCAGAACGCTCCGGTGCCGCCGACGGACCAGTTGCGCCAGCAGGTGCTCACGCAGATGGTGCTCGAGCGCATCCAGCTGCAGAAGGCCAAGGAAGACGGCATCACCATCGACGACGCGGCCGTGCAGCGCACGCTCGAGCGTCTCGCGCAGGCGAACAACATGTCGCTCGCCATGTACCGCGCGCGCATCGAGGCGCAAGGCGTGCCCTGGACCACTTTCACGAGCGACGCGCGCACGGAGCTGACGCTGTCGCGTCTGCGCGAGAAGGAAGTGGATAGCAAGATCACGGTGACGGACGCCGAGGTCGCGAACTATATCGCCAGCCAGCGCGGCCCGGGCGCCGGCCAGACGAACGACCTGCACGTCCAGCACATTTTCGTGAAGGCGCCGCTCAACGCCTCGGAGACCGACATCGAGGCGGCGCAGAAGAAGGCCGCGGCTCTGCTCGCCGAAGCGAAGGGCGGCGCGGATTTCGAAAAGCTTGCGAAAGCCAATTCGCAGGCGCCGGACGCGTCGAAGAACGGCGGCGATCTCGGCTTCCTCGCGCCGTCGAAGCTGCCGCCCGAGTTCGTGAAGGCCGCGTCGGCACTGCGTCCGGGTGAGATCAATCCGGATCTGATCCGCACCAACGACGGCTTCGAGATCGTGCGTCTGGTCGAGCGCCGTGCCGGCCAGGGCACCAGCGCGGACGCGCCGAAGCTCGTGCAGACGCACGTGCGCCATATTCTGCTGCGCGTCGGCGACGGTCAGTCCGAACCGCAGGCACGCCAGAAACTGCTCGACATCCGCAACCAGATCGCCGCCGGCGGCGACTTCGCGAAGTTCGCGCGCACCTACTCGCAGGACGGCTCGGCGTCGCAAGGCGGTGACCTCGGCTGGGTCAGCCCGGGCGAGACGGTGCCCGAGTTCGAGCGCGCAATGAACTCGCTGCAGGACGGTCAGATCAGCGAACCGGTGCGCAGCGAATACGGCTACCACCTGATTCAGGTGCTCGGCCGCCGCGATGCGCAAGGCTCGATTGCGCAGCAGATGGATCTCGCGCGTCAGGCCATCGGCCAGCGCAAGGCGGAACAGGCGTATGCCGACTGGCTGCGCGAGCTGCGCGATACCGCGTACGTCGAAGTGAAGCCGGCCACGGCGAACGTGCAATAACAGAGCCAATGCGATGACGAGCGCTGCCCAGCCCACCCACCGCCCGCTGCAGATCGCGATCACGACCGGCGAGCCCGCCGGCGTCGGTCCCGAGCTGACCGCGCAGGCGCTGGCCGGCGCGGCGGCGCACTGGCCTCAGGCGCAGTTCACCGTGCTCGGTGACGCGCAATTGCTCGCTGAGCGCGCGCGCGCGGTCGGCGTCGATTGGGCGGCGCTGCTCGCGCCAGGCCCGCGCGTGCGGCTCGAACATCACTCGCTTGGCGCACCAGCGCAGGCAGGCAAGCTCGACGCCGCGAACGGCCGCTATGTGCTCGATCTGCTCGATGCGGCGATCGACGGCGCGGTGGCCGGCAGGTTCGACGCGATCGTCACCGCGCCGCTGCAAAAAAGCACGATCAACGACGCCGGTGTGCCGTTTACCGGCCACACCGAATATCTGGCCGAGCGCACCCATACGCCGCGCGTCGTGATGATGCTCGCGGGCACCGGCAAGCGGCCGCTGCGCGTCGCGCTTGCGACCACGCATCTGCCGTTGAAGGACGTGTCGGCGGCTTTGACGATCGAAAGCCTCGTTGCAACGCTGCGCATCATCGATCACGACCTGCGTCACCACTTCGGCTTGCCCGCGCCGCGTATCCTCGTGACGGGGCTCAATCCGCACGCGGGCGAAAACGGCTATCTGGGCCGCGAGGAAATCGACGTGATCACGCCGGCGTTGCGGCAGGTGAACGGCGAGGGCGTCGACGCGCGCGGTCCGTATCCGGCCGACACGCTGTTCCAGCCGCGTTATCTCGACGAAGCCGACTGCGTGCTCGCGATGTTCCACGACCAGGGCCTGCCGGTGCTGAAATTCGCGACGTTCGGCGAAGGGATCAACGTGACGCTCGGCCTGCCGATCATCCGCACGTCGGTCGATCACGGCACCGCGCTCGATCTGGCCGGCACCGGCCGCGCCGACGCGGGTAGCCTGATGGCCGCCGTCGACACGGCGGTGTCGATGGCGCAGCATCGTCGCGCGGGCTGAGGCGCGGGTAGCGTGGGCGGTCGCGGTGCTCGTGACGCGCCGCGTGGCGTCGTGTTTCCACCGTGACGTCTTTCATTCTCAAGCAGTTTTCTTTCTAGCGTTTCTCCGATGTCCACCAGCAGACAGCAAGGCCGGCACCAAGGCCATCTCGCGCGCAAGCGTTTCGGTCAGAACTTCCTGGTCGACATGGGCGTGATCGATTCGATCGTCGACGTGATCCGGCCGCAGCGCGGCGAGCGCATGGTCGAGATCGGGCCGGGCCTCGGCGCCCTGACCGAGCCGCTGATCGAGCGGCTCGCGACGCCCGAGACGCCGCTGCACGCGGTCGAACTCGACCGCGATCTGATCGGCCGTCTGAAGACGAAGTTCGGCAACCTGCTCGAACTGCACGCGGGCGACGCGCTCGAATTCGACTTCGGCTCGCTCGCGGCACCGGGCGACAAGGCGTCGCTGCGCATCGTCGGCAATCTGCCGTACAACATTTCGAGCCCGCTGCTGTTTCATCTGGCGACGTTCGCGGAGCGCGTGATCGATCAGCACTTCATGCTGCAGAACGAGGTGGTCGAGCGGATGGTGGCGGAGCCGGGCACGAAGGCGTTCAGTCGCCTGTCGGTGATGCTGCAGTACCGCTACGTGATCGACAAGCAACTCGATGTGCCGCCCGAGTCGTTCCAGCCGCCGCCGAAGGTCGATTCGGCGATCGTGCGGATGATTCCGTACGAGCGGCACGAACTGCCGGTGGTCGACGAAAGCGTGCTCGGCGGGGTGGTGACGGCGGCGTTCTCGCAGCGTCGCAAGATGTTGCGCAACACGCTTGCCGCGCTGCGCGACACCGTCGATTTCGACGCGCTCGGCTTCGATCTGCAACGCCGCGCGGAGGACGTGCCGGTCGCCGAATACGTGAGTGTGGCGCAGGCGGTGGCGGCGCGCTCGGCCGCTGCGCCGGAATAGACTCGACGCTCGACGGCGGCAGGGCGCCGCCGTCGAGCCCGCTTACCGTTTCGCCGGCGCGTTGACGAGCGCGATGCCGGTCAGCACCAGCAGCGCGGCGATCAGAAAGCGCGCGCTGAACGACTCGCCGAGCAGCAGCACGCCGAAGGTGACGCCGAACAGCGGCGTCAGAAACGAAAACACCGACAGCCTCGACGCGATGTAACGCGTCAACAGCCAGAACCACAACAGATAGCTGACGAACGCGACGATCACGGCTTGATACGCGAGGCTCGCGAGCGCGAGCGGCGTCACGCTTTCCACGCGCACCTCGCCGAGCCCCAGCGCCAGCGCGAGCAGCACCACCGCCGACACAGTCAGCTGATAGAACAGCGTCTTGCTCGCGCTCGTCCGCGCGAGCCGCGAGCCGCGCACGATCACCGTGGTCGCGGCCCACGCGATGCCGCCGAGCACGCCGAGCGCATCGCCGGCCGCGCCCGCGAGCGTCGAGCCGTGGACCGCGCTTGCAGCCGTGCCCGCGTCTGTGTGCAGGAAGCCGTCCGCGAACGCGAGCGCCATCCCCGCGAACGCGACGACAATGCCGAGCCACTGGATGCGCCGCATGCGTTCGCCATCGACGAACCAGTGCAGGCCGAGTGCCGTGAAACACGGCGCCGTGTACAGAAAGACCGCCATGCGCGAGGCGCTCGTCAGCGTCAGGCCGAGAAAGATGCAGACGAACTCGGCCGCGAACAGCACGCCCGCGAGCAGGCCCGCGCCGAGCGTGCCGTCATCGCGAAAGAGCGGCGTGCCGCGCGAGCGTGCCCATGCCCACACGAGCAGCGCCGCGATCGTCGAGCGCAGCCCCGCCTGAAAGATCGGCGGCACCGCCGCATTGGTGGTCTTGATCGCGACTTGCTGCAGCCCCCAGATTGCGCACAGGCCGATCATCAACAGGATCGCGAAGCTATCCGGGGTGCGACGCGCGGGCAAGGCGGTGGTCGTGCTCATGGCGGTGTGGTGAAGAGGTGGGGAGTGCACGGCGAGCCGGTCGGTCCGGTGCGCGGCGAAAACGCCGAGCGTCAGTAGTCGGCGTTTTTCGATGGTGTCGGCACGAGGCAAGATTGCCGGGCGAATTCGCCCGGCGTCAATTCGCCGGGTGCAACGTGAAGCCGGGCTGTGTTTTCATCGTTCTGGCTGACAGCGCGACTCGTGCTCGCCACCGGACGTTCAGTCGACTCGCCCCTTCTTCTGTATCAGCTCGATCTTGTACCCGTCCGGATCGGCGACGAAGGCGATGACAGTCGTGCCGTGTTTCATGGGCCCAGCTTCGCGTGTAACGACACCGCCGCGTTTCTTCACTTCTTCGCATGCCGCATAGGCGTCGTCGACTTCGAGGGCGATGTGACCGTAGCCGGTTCCGAGGTCGTACTTGCTCGTGTCCCAGTTGTACGTCAGTTCGATCGCCGCGCCTTCGGATTCGTCCTCGTAACCGACGAATGCGAGGGTGAACTTCCCGTCCGGGTAGTCGTGCTTTCGAAGCAGGCGCATTCCTAGAACTTCGGTGTAGAACCGGATCGATGCGTCCAGATCACCGACTCGAAGCATGGTATGCAAGATTCGCATGAGGACTCCTTTGATAGTTTGTGGATAAATGCGTCGACCTGCGGCAATTGTAAATGATTGCCGTATAGCTTGAGCCCGAAGCCGCGCCGCCCGCCCGGCGCACTGCGGACTCGATGCGCATCGTGGAATTCGATCGGATCTATTTGAACAAAAAAGTATGGGCAATAAGGGTTTGTGTGCGGTTGCCGGTTTGATATTAGTGTCCAACACTCAGCATCAATCCGGTTCGTCAGATAGTAGTCTGATATATCGGACAATCGATGCGTGACCCGGCGATTTGTTGAGCGTGCAGACAGGCGCTGAAGCCGATTCGTCCGCTCCGGACCACTCTTCTCCGCTTAGGACCCTGCCATGAAGCTTGCCAAACGAGGCGCCCAAGCCGCCTTTCTGTTCGCTGTTGCTGGATTGCTCGCCATCACCGGCTGCACCAAGGTTGCCACGCCAGGGCAGAGCGCAGCGGCATCCCCCTCGACGCTTCAGGCCGTGCTGCAGCGAGGCACGCTGCGCGTCGGCGACTGCCTGACGTTCGCGCCGTTCGGGTTCTATAACAAGGACGGCCAACCAGACGGCTATGACGTGGACCTCGCGAAGGAACTCGCGAAGCAGATGGGCGTGAAGCTCGAGGTCGTGAATACGACGAGCGCGAACCGGATTCCGAATCTGCAGACCAGCAAAGTGGATGTCGTGTTCTGCAACTTCACGCGTAATCTGGAGCGCGCGAAGGTAATCGAATTCACGACCCCCTACGTGGTTGCCAGCGAAGCACTGCTGGTCAGAAAAAATAGTGGCGTTCAGTCGATCAAGGACATGGGCGGTCGCACGATTGCGACGGTCAAGGGCTCGACCAATGGCGACGAAGTGCGCTCGCTGAATATCCCGATCAAGATCCAGGAATACGACAGCTCGCAGGCCGCGATTCTTGCCGTCAAGCAGGGGCAGGCCGACGCGATGATCGAGGACAACAACTTTCTCGCGTATCAGGCCAAGCTCGATCCTGAACTTGCCGTCACGAACGAAGCGCTGGTCCCTCTCGAATACAACGCGTTCGGTGTCAAGGCCGGCGATCAGGAATGGCTCAACTACCTGAATCTGTTCCTCTTCAACGTCAATGCGTCGAAGCTCAACGCGCAGCTCTACAACAAGTGGTTCGGCACCGATCCGCGCTACCCGCTCAATCCGCAGTTTTGAGGAGCGGGAGATGCCGATATCTAATGAAACCCGAACGATGCGGAGGGTGAGATGAGTTACGAGTGGCTCACTCTGTGGGGCTACGTGCCCGAGTTTTTGAGCGCGAGCTGGCTGACGTTGCAAGTGACCGTGCTGGCATTCGTACTGGCGCTAGTCCTCGGCTTGTTGAACGCGCTTGCGAGCGTTTCTGCGCTCGCGCCGTTTCGGTTGATTGCTCGCGGCTACGTTGAAATCATCCGCAACACGCCTGTTCTCCTGCAGATTTTCATCGTTTTCTTCGGTCTGCCGTCGGCGGGTATTTCGCTCGACGCATACTGGGCGGGCGTCATTGCGCTTGGCGTCAACGTCGGTGCTTATCTATCGGAAGTGTTCCGCGCCGGCATACAGTCGGTGCCGCGCGGCCAACTCGAGGCCGCCGGCATTCTCGGTCTCGAACGCGCGCAGATCTTCGTCGAGGTCGTGCTACCGCAGGCGACGCGCGCGGTCTATCCGGCCATCGTCAACTACCTGATCCAGTTGCTGCTCGGTACGTCGCTGCTGTCCGCCATTGCGTTGCCGGAGTTGACCGGCACTGCGACCGTGATCAACTCGCGGACGCTTCTCTATCTTCAGACGTTCAGCGTGACGCTCGTCGCGTATCTCGTGCTCAGTAACGTACTGTCCTGGCTTGCGGGCCAGCTCGGAGCGCGGATCTTTCATCCTCCCCTCGTCATGCCGGCGCGCACCGGTTTCGGGACCGGCTTTATGCGCCGGACGAAACGGGCCTGATTCCCGGATTGGAGTTGGATCATGTCAGTCGAATTGCTGAAAACCAGTTTCTCCATCCTGCTGCAGGGTCTGGTGACGACGCTGTTGCTTTCCATTGCGTCCATCGTGGGCAGCACGCTGATCGGCCTTTTCGCCGCGGTCTTGCGGTCGTTCGGACCGTGGGGCACAGCCCGCCTTGCCAGACTCTATACGGAGCTGTTTCGCGGCACGCCGGTACTCATCACGCTGATGTTCATCTATTTCGGCGTGTCGTACTTCGGTTACGCGATCGACGTCTTCGCAGCGGGCGTCATCGGCTTGAGCATCTATCAGGGCGCCTACATCGCCGAAATCTTCCGCTCAGGGATCGAGGCGGTACCCAAAGGTCAATGGGAGGTATCTCAGATCCTCGGCCTCACGCGGGCTCAGTCGTTCTCGTTCGTCGTGCTGCCTCAGACGGGAAAGATCGTGTTGCCGCCTCTCGTCGGTCAGTATCTGTCGCTCATCAAGGACACGTCGATCGTCAGCATGATCGGAATGTCCGAGTTGATGCATGGTGGCCAGGCCATCGTCGACCGGGTCGGAAAGCCCGTGGAAATCTACGGACTCGTCGCCCTCATTTACTTCGCCGTGTGCTTCCCGCTCTCGCAATGGGTGCGCCACCATGACAGCAGGAGATTGTCGTGAGTAACCAAAGCCAAACCAGACCCATCATTTCACTGACGGGCGTCAGCAAAGCATTCGGTTCGACTCGGGTGTTGAACGAAATCAATCTCGAGGTTCGCTCGGGCGAAGTGCTGGTGCTCATTGGCGCGTCCGGCTCGGGTAAGAGCACGGTCTTGCGAATCATGGCGGGATTGGAGACCACCGATTCCGGCGAGGTCTGGGTCAACGATGTGCCCATGCATGATCCGCGCCGAGCGCGAGAGATTCGTGGCCATGTCGGCATGGTCTTCCAGCAGTTCAATCTGTTTCCTCACAAGACCGCGCTCGGCAATGTCACGCTCGCGCTTATCAAGGCACGCCGCATGAGTCCGGACGACGCGCGCAAGCGCGCCATGGACACACTCGACCGTGTCGGGCTCGCGGACCGCGCGGCACACTATCCAAGCCAGTTGTCGGGCGGTCAGCAGCAACGCGTGGCGATTGCGCGAGCGCTCGCGGTCGAGCCCGGCATCATGTTCTTCGACGAGGCGACGTCCGCGCTGGATCCGGAGCTGGTCGGCGAGGTCACCGAGGTGATGCGTGGGCTCGCGCGCGACGGCATGACGATGGTCGTCGTCACGCATGAAATGGGCTTTGCCCGCAAGACCGCCGACCGCGTGGTCTTCATGGACAAGGGCGTCATCGCCGAGCAGGGCGATCCGGAACAGATCTTCGTCAATCCCGCGAACGAACGCACGCGGCAATTTCTGCACAGAGTTCTCGACCATTGATTTGTCACGGCCTGTAAGTCGCTTTCGCGGGTCTGCCGCGCGATAAACTCACGTCGCTTGAAAGACAACCGGTCGGATGAACGCTTTACGGAGTGAACGCATGGCTGTAACCGAATCGTCTCGGGCGAGAGGCGTGGATCGCGTCATCGCGATGTTCCGGCAATTGCACGTCGCCCAACGCCCGCTGACCATGCGCGAATTAATCGAGGCGACCGGCGCGCCGCGTTCGAGCATTTACGAGCTGGTCGCGATTCTCGCGGAAGTGGGCTGGCTCGAGACGGCCGCGGATGGGAGCGTGTTCTTCGGGCGCGAGATGCACTACTACGGGTCCGACTATGCAACGCACAACGATCTGATTAGCCGCGCGCATCAATCCATTCTGGCATTGGTACGGAAGTACGACGAGACCACGCAGCTGTGCATGCTGGAAGGCAACAAGTACACGGTCGTGTTATCCGAGAACAGTGCCCGGCCATTCAACATCAGTTCGGACATCGGCGTGAGAGTGCCGATTCCGTGGACCGCCACGGGACGTCTGCTGCTAGGTCACCTGAATGCCGACGAGATTCGCGCGCTCATTCCGGCCGAAGATTTCATCCTCGACAACGGGGTGAATATCGAATTCGACGAATTCCTGAACGACGTGCAGGCCGCAAAAGAACGAGGCTACTGCTGCACCGAAGGACTCTCGAATGCGTTCAGGCTTTGTATGGCAGCGCCGATTCGCGACCGTGCGGGACTGCCGATTGCGGCGCTGTGTTTCATGACCGGCCGCGACACGAGCCCGGACAGGCGCGGCGTGATGCTCGACGATCTGTTGCAGTCCGCGAAAGCGCTCTCGCATAGATAGCGCCCGGCCTCAAAGCGTCGGCAACAGCTCCGGCGGATGCGACTTCAGTGTCTGCCGCGCCTCGCGGAACTCCGGAAAAATCGATTCGACCGTCTGCCAGAAGCGCGGACTGTGATTCATCTCGCGCAGATGCGACAGCTCGTGCGCGACGACGTAGTCGATGATCGACAGCGGAAAGTGGATGAGCCGCCAGTTCAGGCGGATTTTGCCGTCGCTCGAACAACTGCCCCAGCGCGTCGCCGCCGAAGACAAGGCATACGCGCGATAGTTGACGCCCAGCTTCTGCGCGTAGATCGCCAGACGCTCGCCGAACAGCCGCTTCGCTTCTCCTTGCAGCCAGCCCTGCACGCGATCCTTGATCTGCTGCGGGTCGGCTTGCAACGGCAGCGGCAATTGCAGCGCGCCGTGCTCGGCGCTGAACGCGAGCATGCCTTGCGGCGCGCCGAGCGTCACGCGCACCGGCTGACCGAGGTAGGGCACTTCGGCGCCGTCTTGCCAGTCGATCTTCGGCAATGCACGCTGCTCGACGCGCGTTTGCCATTCGATCAGCTTCGTAAAAATCCAACGCTGTTTTTCGGTGATCGCGGTTTCGATATCGGCGAGCGTGACCCAGCGCGGCGCGGTGATCGTGAGGCCGGTGCTGTCGATCGCAAAGCCGATCGAGCGGCGCGCCGAACGCTTGAGCGCGTAATGCAGCGTGCGTGAACCGATGGCGAGACTGCGCAGCTTGCTGCCGTCCGGCGCGAGCGGCGCGACGGGCGGCCGGGCCGGTGCTGAGCCCAATGAACCCGGCGCGGAAGGTGAGGGAGACGACGACGTCGACCCCGGCTCGGCGAAGAGCGGGAGATCGAGCTGCCGGTTTTCGAGCGCCGCGGCGGGCTGCGGCGTAGGAGACTTCTGCATCGGCTTCGCTTCGCGCAATACGCCTTCGGAGTTCGAGGGCGTGGCGCGTCAGATGGGCGCGGCGGCGGAATCGTTAGCCGCCGCGCTGTAGGCAGTCGGATCGATGCGGCGCATCTCTGCTTCGATCCACTGCTCGACGCGCGTGTTCACTTCGTCGGGCGTGAGCCCCGTCGTGTCGATCGGCTTGCCAATCGACACCGTGACTATACCCGGATATTTAAGAAACGAGTTGCGCGGCCACACGCGGCCCGCGTTGTGCGCGATCGGCACGACGGGGGCACCGCTCGCGATCGCGAAGCGCGCGCCGCCGGTCTTGTACTTGCCCTGCTTGCCGGTCGGCGTGCGCGTGCCTTCCGGAAACATGATGACCCATGCGCCTTCGGCCATGCGGGCCTTGCCCTGGTTCGTGACCGATACGAACGCGTATTTGCCTTCCTTGCGGTTGATGTGAACCATCTTCAGCATGCCGAGCGCCCAGCCGAAGAACGGCACATACAAGAGCTCGCGCTTGAACACGTAGCACAGCGGGCGCGGCATGATCGCCGGAAACGCGAGCGTTTCCCACGCCGACTGATGCTTCGACAGCAGCACGGCCGGGCCGTTGGGCAGATTCTCGAAACCTTCGATGCGGTAGCGGATGCCGTTCAGGTAGCGCACCGTCCACAGCGTCAGACGACACCAGCCGGCCGCCATCCAGTAGCGGTTTTCCGCGCGCAGGAACGGAAACGCGATGAAGCACGCGGTCGCGTACGGCACCGTGAACACAACGAAATAAATCAGCAGCAGCAGGGAACGGATAAAGCGCATCGGCGTGGTCGGTGGGGGGTGGGAGCGCGGTGCGCGCGTTTATTCCTGAGCGTCGGCGAGAAAGTCGAGCGCGAACGCGCGCAGGTCGTCGTGCACGATCGTGCCTTCGGGCAAGCCGCCGGCGGCGAGGGTCTTGCGGCCCTTGCCGGTCAGCACCAGATGCACCGGGTGACCGAGCGCAGCGCCCGCCTGCAGATCGCGCAGAGAATCGCCGACCGTCGGCGTATGCGCCGGATCGACCTCGAATCGCTCGGTGATCATCTTCAGCATGCCGGGCTTCGGCTTGCGGCATTCGCAGTGATCTTCCGCCGTGTGTGGGCAGAAGAACACCGCTTCGATGCGCGCGCCGACCGCTGCCGCCATCCGGTGCATCTTCAGATGCATCGCGTTCAACGCATCCATGTCGAACAGACCGCGGCCGATGCCCGACTGGTTCGTCGCGACTGCGACGCGATAGCCGGCGTGGTTCAGGCGTGCGATCGCTTCCAGCGAGCCGGGCAGCGCGACCCATTCGTCCGGCGACTTGATGAATGCGTCGGAGTCGACGTTGATCACACCGTCGCGGTCGAGGATCACCACTTTCTTGATCGGCATGGCGCGGTGCTCAGGCGGCGAGTCGGGAAATATCGGCGACGCAGTTCATCTGCTGATGCAGCGCGCCGAGCAGAGCCAGACGGTTCGCGCGCAACGCGGGGTCTTCGGCGTTGACCATCACGTCGTTGAAGAACGTGTCCACCGGTTCGCGCAGCGCGGCCAGCGCCGTCAGCGCGCCGGTGTAGTCGCGCACGGCCAGTTGCGATTGCACGCGCGGCGTGACCTGTTCGAGCTGCGCGTTGAGCGCCTTCTCCGCTGCCTCGGTGAGCAAGCCGGGCTGCACGCTGCCGTTCGTCACGCCTTCCGACTTCTTCAGGATGTTCGAGATACGCTTGTTGGCCGCCGCGAGCGACGCCGCTTCGGCGAGCGACGCGAACTCGCGCACCGCGTCGAGGCGCGCGACGAGGTCGTCGAGCCGCGTCGGGTTCAGCGCGAGCACCGCGTCGATTTCGCTGGCCGCGTAGCCGCGTTCGCGCAGCAGGCCGCGCAGGCGGTCCATGCTGAATTCGTAGATCGCGTCGGTCGAATCGGCAACGCTCGGCACACCGGCGAATTGCGCATAAGCGATGCGCAGCAGCTCGACGAAGTCGACGTTCAGCTGCTTCTCGACCAGAATGCGCAACACGCCGAGCGCATGACGGCGCAGCGCGAACGGGTCTTTCTCGCCGGTGGGCTGCAGGCCGATGCCCCAGATGCCGACCAGCGTTTCGAGCTTGTCGGCGAGCGCGACGACGGTGCCGGTCGCAGTGGTGGGCAAGGCGTCGCCCGAGAAGCGCGGCTGGTAGTGTTCCGAGCATGCGAGCGCGACTTCTTCCGGCTCGCCGTCGTGGCGCGCGTAGTACGTGCCCATCGTGCCTTGCAGCTCGGGGAATTCGCCGACCATGTCGGTGATCAGGTCGGCTTTCGCGAGGCGCGCGGCGCGCGTCGCGAGCGCGACGTTGGCGCCGGTCAGTGCGGCGATCGCGCCGGCCAGCCCTTCGAGCCGCTCCACGCGTTGCAGCGCCGAGCCGAGCTTGTTGTGATAAACGACGTTCGCGAGCAGTGGCACGCGATCCGCGAGCGGCTTCTTCTTGTCTTGCGTGAAGAAGAACTTCGCATCGGCGAGACGCGGACGCACCACGCGCTCATTGCCTTCGACGATCTCGACCGGCGTCGCCGTCTCGATGTTCGACACGATCAGGAAGCGCGAGCGCAGCTTGCCGTTCGCATCGGTCAGCGCGAAGTACTTCTGGTTCGTCTGCATCGTCAGGATCAGGCATTCCTGCGGCACTTGCAGGAATTCGTCCTCGAAGCGGCACTCATAGACAACCGGCCATTCGACCAGCGACGTCACTTCGTCGAGCAGCGCTTCGGGCATCACGACCTTGTCGTCACCGGCTTGCGCGAGCAGTTGCGAGCGGATCGCTTCCTTGCGCTTCGCGAAGCTCGCGATCACGCGGCCTCTGTGTTCGAGCGTTTCGGCATACGACTGCGCATGCTGGATCTGCACGAAGCCTTCGGACAGGAAGCGGTGGCCGAGCGTGGTGTCGTCGGCGTCGATGCCGAGCACGCTGACCGGCACGATTTCCTCGCCGTGCAGCGCGGTCAGACGATGCACGGGGCGCACGAACTTCACGCTCGAACCGTCGGGGCGCTGATACGTCATCGGATTCGGAATCGGCAGCTTCGCGAGCGTTTCGTCGAGCGCGCCTTGCAGGCCGTCGGCGAGCGTCGCGCCCGGCGCCGCGTAGCGCAGGAAGAACGCTTCGGCTTTACCGTCCTGGGCGCGTTCGAGGTCGTTCACCGTGAAGTCGGGGAAGCCGAGCGCGGCGAGTTTCTTCGCGAGCGGCGCGGTGGGCTGGCCGTCTTTATCGAGCGCGACGGAAACCGGCAGCACTTTTTCGCGCACGTGTTTTTCCGGCGCGAGCGCGCGCACGTTGTGAATCGTCACCGCGAGACGACGCGGCGTAGCAAAGCGTTCGAACGACGGCTCGCCTTCGATCAGGTCGCGCGCCGCGAGGCGCTGCGCAATGCCTTCGGCGAAGGCGTCGCCGAGACGGGCGAGCGCCTTCGGCGGCAGTTCTTCGGTCAGCAGCTCGACGAGCAGGGTAGCGTGTTGAGATTGAGTCATTGGTTGAAGTTCTCGTCAGTCCTGGTCGATCTTGCGTTCGACTTTCAGCGGCGGCGCCCACGCGGGCATCGCGGCTTCCTGCTCGTCGGTGGTGAGGCCGGGCACGCCGTGCACCGGATTGCCGAGCATCGGGAAGCCGAGCTTTTCGCGCGAGTCGTAGTAGGCCTGCGCGACCAGACGCGACAGCGCGCGAATCCGGCCGATGTACGCCGCGCGTTCCGTGACCGAAATTGCGCCGCGCGCGTCGAGCAGGTTGAACGTGTGGCCGGCCTTCAGCACGAGCTCATAGGCGGGCAGCGCGATCTGTGCATCGATCATGCGCTTCGCTTCCGCTTCGTAGCTGTTGAAGAAAGTGAACAGCAGATCGACGTTCGCGTGCTCGAAGTTGTAGGTGGACTGCTCGACCTCGTTCTGGTGATACACGTCGCCGTAGGTCAGGCGGCGCAGTTCGGGGCCGTTCGGGCCTTGTTCTTCCCACTCGGTCCAGACGAGGTCGTAGACGTTCTCGACCTTCTGCAGATACATCGCGAGGCGCTCGAGTCCGTAGGTGATTTCGCCGAGCACCGGCTTGCAGTCGAGACCGCCGACCTGCTGGAAGTACGTGAACTGCGTCACTTCCATGCCGTTCAGCCACACTTCCCAGCCCAGCCCCCATGCGCCGAGCGTCGGGTTTTCCCAGTCGTCCTCGACGAAACGCACGTCGTTCTGCTTCAGGTCGAAGCCGAGCGCTTCGAGCGAGCCGAGGTACAGGTCGAGAATGTTTTCCGGCGCGGGCTTGAGCACCACCTGATACTGGTAGTAGTGCTGCAGACGGTTCGGGTTCTCGCCGTAGCGGCCATCTTTCGGGCGGCGCGACGGCTGCACGTAGGCGGCGCGCCACGGCTCGGGGCCGATCGCGCGCAGGAACGTATGGACGTGGGACGTGCCCGCGCCGACTTCCATGTCGATCGGCTGGAGCAACGCGCAGCCCTGCTTGTCCCAGTAGGACTGCAAGGTCAGGATGATTTGCTGAAACGTGAGCATGAAGTGCCTTTCGGGCATGGGGCCATGCCGCGCGCGCCGAAGCGCGCGAGGGGGTCGTGGAGCGAAGTGCTAAACCCGAGATTTTAACGGAAAGGAAGGGGGGCGGCCCGTTTTGCGGGGTCGGACGGGCCGCGATGCGGTTTTTGGGCGACAGGCGACGCGGCAAGGGCCGCGCGCACGTTCAGCTCGCCGCCAGCTCCGCCTTCGGCGAGAACGAATCGCTTTGCGCGATCGGCCAGTACGTCTCGAACAGGGTATAGCGATAGTTGCCGTTGAGCAGGTCGTTCGGTTCGAGATATTTGAGCAGATCCGACATCAGCCGCACCTCATGCGAGGACACGCGCCGCACGATGTGATGCGCGCGCAACTCAGCCGGATGCCGGAGCCCGGCGGCCTGGATGATTTCCTGCAACGCGTGCAGCGTGTTGTGGTGGAAGTTGAACACGCGATCGGCCTTGTCCGGCACCACCAGCGCGCGCTGGCGCACCGGATCCTGGGTCGCGACGCCGGTCGGGCAGCGGCCGGTATGGCAGGTCTGCGCCTGGATGCAGCCGACCGCGAACATGAAGCCGCGCGCCGCGTTGACCCAGTCCGCGCCGATCGCGAGCGTCTTCGCGATATCGAACGCGGTGATCATCTTGCCGCTCGCGCCGATGCGGATGCGTTGCCGCAGACCGATGCCGACCAGCGTGTTGTGCACGAGCAGCAGCCCCTCCTGCAACGGCACGCCGACGTGATCGGTGAATTCGAGCGGTGCCGCGCCGGTGCCGCCTTCCGCGCCGTCCACGACGATGAAGTCCGGCAGAATGCCCGTTTCCAGCATCGCCTTCGCGATACCGAAGAATTCCCACGGATGCCCGATGCACAGCTTGAAGCCGGTCGGCTTGCCGCCCGACAGCGTGCGCAGCCGCTCGACGAATTCGAGCAGCTCGCGCGGCGTCGAGAACTCGGAGTGCGTCGCCGGCGAGATGCAGTCGCGGCCCATCGGCACGCCGCGCGTCTCGGCGATTTCGGGCGTGATCTTCGCGCCCGGCAGCACGCCGCCGTGACCGGGCTTCGCGCCTTGCGACAGCTTCACCTCGATCATCTTCACCTGCGGTTCGGCGGCCTGCTTCGCGAACTTCCCGGCGTTGAAGGTGCCGTCGTCGTTACGGCATCCAAAATAGCCGGACGCGATTTCCCAGATGATGTCGCCGCCATGTTCGCGATGATATTTCGACATCGAACCTTCGCCGGTGTCGTGCGCGAAGTTACCTTTCTTCGCGCCGAGGTTCAGCGCCATGATCGCATTGGCCGATAGCGAGCCGAAGCTCATCGCCGACACGTTGAAGATCGACATCGAATACGGCTGCCCGCGATCGGGGCCGACGACGATGCGAAAGTCGTGACCGTCGAGCGTGGTCGGCGCGAGCGAGTGGCTGATCCATTCGTGCGCGACCGCCTTCACGTCGATCCGCGTGCCGTATGGGCGGCTGTCGACATCGTTCTTCGAGCGCTGATAGACGATGCTGCGTTGCGCGCGCGAGAACGGCTTCTCGTCGGTATCGTCTTCGACGAAATACTGACGGATCTCCGGGCGGATGGATTCGAAAATGAAACGCAGGTGGCCCCACAGCGGGTAATTGCGCAGGATCGCATGGCGCTGTTGGCTCAGGTCGAACACGCCGAGCGCGACGAGCGCGGCCGGCACGAGGATCCAGAACCATGACAGGTGATGCGTCGCGGCGAGCGCGGCACATACCGCGGTGAGGGCGATTGCGCACCACATGGCCAGATAGCGTCGAGAAAACATGGGGACTCCAGTGCAGTGAAGATCATTGCGGCGGCATCGTCCGCACGTGAGCGCGGGCGGTATCGGTCGCGAAGGAAAACCGGCGGTTGCGGGTCACGGTGCGACGCGGACCGGCGAAGTCCGAAGATAAGGCCTGCGAATGGAAGCCAAGCGTCGCACGCGAAGGTGAAGTGTGTGTGAATGCGCCAGGCGGGCGAAACATGGTGAACGGCGCGAACCTGCCGGAATGGTACGACCCGCCGCGCCCGCCGTTATGCATCGCTCAACGCGCGCCGAGCAGAGCCGCTTTTTGCCTCGGGGTTTGCGGCTCGTCCTGCGCCTGGCCTTGCGGCTGCTTTGGCTTGTGCGCCTGCTTGCGACGCTGCGCGCGGGTTTGCTTCGGCGCCTGATCCTGCGGCAGCTCGGCCGGTTGCCCGGTCATCGCGCGTTCGATGATGCCGCCGCCGAGGCACACGTCGCCGTCATACAGCACCGCCGATTGGCCCGGCGTGACGGCCCATTGCGCGGCGTCGAAGGTCAGTTCGAAGAGGCCTTCGCCCGAACCGCCTCCCGCCGGGGCGTTGAACGTGCACGCCGCGTCGGCCTGCCGGTAGCGCGTCTTCGCGCCGCACGCGAAGCCGTCGGTCGGCGGCTCGCCCGCGACCCAGCTCGTGTTGCCCGCCGACAGCGTATGGCACAGCAGCCACGGATGGTCGTGTCCCTGCGCGACGTACAGCGTATTCGTCGGAATATCCTTGCCGGCGGCGAACCAGGGCTCGCCGCTGCCGTCCTTGCTGCCGCCGAGACCGATGCCCTTGCGCTGGCCGAACGTGTAGAACGCGAGGCCGATGTGCTCGCCGACGATCTTGCCGTCGGTGGTCTTCATCGGGCCCGGCCTGGTCGGCAGATAGCGGTTCAGGAAGTCGCGGAAAGGCCGCTCGCCGATGAAGCAGATGCCGGTCGAATCCTTCTTCTTCGCGTTCGGCAGGCCGATCTGCGCGGCGATCTCGCGGACCTTCGTCTTGGGAATTTCGCCGAGCGGGAACAGTGTTTTCGACAGCTGCGCCTGGTTCAGCCGATGCAGGAAGTACGACTGGTCCTTGGTATGGTCGAGCGCCTTCAGCAGCTCGAAGCGGCCATCGTTCTCGCGCACGCGCGCGTAGTGGCCGGTCGCGATCGTTTCCGCGCCGAGCGACATCGCGTGATCGAGGAAGGCCTTGAACTTGATCTCGGCGTTGCACAGCACGTCCGGGTTCGGCGTGCGGCCGGCCGAATATTCGCGCAGGAATTCGGCGAACACGCGGTCCTTGTACTCGGCCGCGAAGTTGACCGCCTCGACGTCGATGCCGATCAGGTCCGCCACCGACACCACGTCGATCCAGTCCTGGCGCGTCGAGCAGTATTCGCTGTCGTCGTCGTCTTCCCAGTTCTTCATGAACAGGCCGACCACGTCGTAGCCCTGTTCCTTTAGCAGCCACGCGGTGACCGACGAATCGACGCCGCCCGACATGCCCACTACGACTTTGCGCTTGCTCATAAGGTACTCACTGGGTGCTGCATGACTGCATGGATCTATGGGGCCGCTCGTGACGGCCCTATTGCTTCGGCGCAACCGAATGCGTATGGACGACGTCGAGCGGGAAACGCCGGCCGGCCAGGTAATCGTCGATGCACTGCATCACGAGCGGCGTGCGATGCCGCTCGGGGCACGCGCGCAACTCATCGGCGCTCATCCACAGCGTGCGGACGATGTCGGGATCGAGCGAACTCGCCGGGTCCGGTTCGCCGCCCGCGCCGCAATAGGTGAAGCGCAGGTACGTGGTGCCCGCGCGGTCCGGCCGCTCGAAGTGGGTCATGTACATGCCGACGAGCGCCTCGGGCGCGAACGGATGCGCGGTTTCCTCGAACGTTTCGCGGATCACCGCTTCCAGCAGCGTTTCGCCCGCCTCGAGGTGGCCGGCGGGCTGGTTCAGGCGCAGGCCGGCGGCAGTGTGTTCCTCGACAAGCAGGAAGCGCCCGTCACGCTCGACGATCGCCGCGACGGTCACGTGCGGCCGCCAGGTTTCCGGTTTCATGGGTGCGCATTTTACCGGTTATGCGCGCCGGCTGCCTGGTGACCGCTGGCAGCCGGTTCGCAGCGTGTTCGAGGTGGGATCGCGACCGATTCGTAACAGTTTGGCGGTCTGCCGCGCATTCGCATCGACCCCGATATTTGTGATGTGGCGGTTTCCGGTTAAAGTGGGGCCTGCGTTAGCCGTTGCATGTGCAAGCCGGCGAGCCTCGTCGGCAGGTCTGTCGTCAAACAGGAAGTCGAGGAGGAACAACGATGCACATCGGAGTGCCAGCCGAGACGCGCGCGCATGAAACCCGCGTTGCCGCGACGCCCGAGACGGTCAAGAAGTACGTGGCGCAAGGCCACCGGGTCACGCTCCAGAGCGGCGCCGGCGCCGGCGCGAGCTTTCCCGATGACGCCTATACGGCCGTGGGCGCGGAAATCGTCGATGCCGCCACTGCATTCGGCGCAGATCTCGTCCTCAAAGTCCAATCCCCCACCGATTCCGAACTGCCGCTGCTCAAGCGCGGCGCGACGCTGGTCGGCATGCTCGATCCGTTCAACGCCGACAACGCGGGCAAGCTCGCCGCGGCCGGCGTCACCGCGTTCGCGCTCGAAGCCGCGCCTCGCACCACGCGCGCGCAAAGCCTCGACGTGCTGTCGTCGCAGGCGAACATCGCCGGCTACAAGGCGGTGCTGCTCGCGGCGACGCTCTATCCGCGCTTCATGCCGATGCTGATGACCGCGGCCGGCACCGTGAAGGCCGCGCGCGTGCTGATTCTCGGCGCGGGCGTGGCTGGCCTGCAGGCGATCGCCACCGCGAAGCGCCTCGGCGCCGTGCTGGAGGCGTCCGACGTGCGCCCGGCCGTCAAGGAGCAGATCGAATCGCTCGGCGCGAAGTTTCTCGACGTGCCCTACGAGACCGACGAGGAGCGCGAGGCCGCGCAAGGTGTGGGCGGCTATGCACGGCCGATGCCGCCGTCGTGGCTCGCGCGCCAGTCGGCGCTCGTGCACGAGCGCGCAAAGCAGGCCGACATCGTCATCTCGACCGCGCTGATTCCGGGCCGCCCGGCGCCGACGCTGCTGTCGGTCGATACTGTGCAGGCGATGAAACCAGGCTCCGTGCTCGTCGACCTCGCGGCCGGCCGCGGCCCCGAAGTCGACGGCCGGCGCGGCGGCAATTGTCCGCTGACCGAGGCGGACCAGGTGGTGGTGCGCTATGGCGTGCAGATCGTCGGCTATACGAATCTCGCCGCGATGGTGCCCGCCGACGCGTCGTCGCTGTACGCGCGCAACGTGCTCGACTTCCTGAAGCTGATTATCGCCAAGGAAGGCACGCTGAACATCGATCTCGCGGACGACATCGTCGCGGCCACGCTGCTGGCTCGCGACGGCCAGGTCACGCGCAACGCATAGGGGGAAGCCGAAGATGGAAGTCATCAATCACACGGTGATCAACCTGATCATCTTCGTGCTGGCGATCTACGTCGGCTATCACGTGGTCTGGAACGTCACGCCCGCGCTGCATACACCGCTGATGGCGGTGACCAATGCGATCTCGGCGATCGTGATCGTCGGCGCGATGCTCGCGGCGGGTCTCACCGTCGGCAGCGCCGGGAAGTTCTTCGGCACGATCGCGGTGGCGCTCGCGGCCGTCAACGTGTTCGGCGGATTCCTCGTCACGCGGCGAATGCTCGAGATGTTCAAGAAGAAAGAACCCAGAAAACTACCGGCTGGCGGCAAGGAGGGTACGTAAATGAGCCTGAACGTCGTCACGCTGCTGTATCTGGTCGCGTCGGTCTGCTTCATCCAGGCGCTCAAGGGGCTGTCGAATCCGAAGACCGCGCGCGTCGGCAATACCTTCGGCATGGTCGGCATGGCGATCGCGATTCTGACGACCATCGCGCTGATCTCGCGGCAGGCCGAAGTACTTGGCTCCAATCTCGGTCTCGGTCTCGGCCTGCTGCTGTTCGGGCTCGTGATCGGCGGCGCGATCGGCGCGTTCGTCGCCGCGCGCGTCGAAATGACCAAGATGCCTGAACTGGTCGCGGCGATGCACTCGCTGATCGGTCTCGCGGCCGTGTGCATCGCGTATGGGGTGGTGTCGGAGCCGGCCGCGTTCGGCCTCGTCGATCCCGACGTGCCGATCGAGGGCTTCCTGCCTTACGGCAACCGCATCGAACTGTTCATCGGCACGTTCGTCGGCGCGATTACTTTTAGCGGCTCGGTGATCGCGTTCGGCAAGCTGTCGGGCAAGTACAAGTTCCGCTTGTTTCAGGGTGCGCCGGTCGTCTACGGCGGCCAGCATCTGATCAACCTGATGCTCGCGCTCGCGATGCTCGGCTTCGGCGTCCTCTTCTTCCTCACGCAGTCGTGGCTGCCGTTCATCATCATGACGATCATCGCGTTCGTGCTCGGCGTGCTGATCATCATTCCGATCGGCGGCGCGGACATGCCGGTCGTCGTGTCGATGCTGAACTCGTACTCGGGCTGGGCGGCGGCGGGCATCGGCTTTTCGCTGAACAATCCGATGCTGATCATCGCCGGCTCGCTGGTGGGGTCGTCGGGTGCGATCCTGTCGTACATCATGTGCCGCGCGATGAACCGCTCGTTCTTCAACGTGATCCTCGGCGGTTTCGGCAACGAGCCGGGCGCGGCGGCCGCGGGCGGCTCAGCGGAGCAGCGTCCGGTGAAATCGGGTTCGGCCGATGACGCGTCGTTCATGATGGGCAACGCGGAAACGGTCGTGATCGTGCCGGGCTACGGGCTGGCCGTCGCGCGCGCGCAGCATGCGTTGAAGGAGCTGACCGACAAGCTGGTCGAGAAGGGCATCGAGGTGAAGTACGCCATTCACCCGGTGGCCGGCCGTATGCCGGGTCACATGAACGTGCTGCTCGCCGAGGCCGAAGTGCCGTACGACATGGTGTACGAGATGGAGGACATCAACGGCGAGTTCGGCCAGGTCGACGTGGTGCTCGTGCTCGGCGCGAACGACGTGGTGAATCCGGCCGCGAAGAACGATCCGAAGTCGCCGATCGCGGGCATGCCGATCATCGAGGCGTACAAGGCGCGCACCGTGATCGTCAACAAGCGCTCGATGGCGGCGGGCTACGCCGGGCTCGACAACGACCTGTTCTACATGGACAAGACGATGATGGTGTTCGGCGACGCGAAGAAGGTGATCGAGGATATGGTGAAGGCGGTCGACTAGATCGCTAGCGGTGAACGACGCTTTACACGCTTTTCACTGAGCAAGTGAAGAAATTGGATACGCTCCAGCTCTTGCGACGCGAGCTGGAGGACCACCTTGCGTTGCTCGCTCTCGATAAGGAGAGCGAGCATAAGTGAGCCGCCCGTCGGCGGATTTTTCGCGGATGCGAAAATTTCTCTTTCGGAACTCACAACGTAGTGACTTGCCGACATTCCTGATATGTAGTAACGTTACTACATTAGGTGGCGGGAGGGAATATGACGATTACGACCTTATCCAGCAGGGAACTCAATCAGGACGTGACCCGGGCGAAAAAGGCGACCAAGGACGGCCCTGTATTCATCACCGATCGCGGCAGGCCCGCCCATGTTTTGCTGAGCATCGAGGAATACTGGCTTCTCGCCAGACAGCGTCGCAACATCGTGGACGCCCTGGCCATGCCCGAGGTTGCTGACATTGAATTCGATCCGCCGCGCGTGGATATATCTATCCGGCCGGCTGAACTCTGATGTTTGTTATCGATACGAATGTCGTTTCCGAACTCCGTAAGGGGCGCAGGGCGGATGCCAACCTCGTCGCCTGGGCAAAGAGCGTCGATGCTTCGGCGCTCTTTGTTTCTGCAATCACGATCATGGAGCTGGCAACGGGCGTTTTGCTGAAGGAGCGCAGCGACCCGAGCCAAGGCGCGTTGCTGCGCGCATGGCTCGAGGAGCACGTCTTAACTGAATTTGCGGATCGCGTGCTGCCTGTCGATACGGGCGTTGCCTTACGCTGCGCGCGCTTGCATGTACCGGATCGGCGCTCGGAGCGTGATGCGCTTATCGCCACTACGGCGATCGTTCATGGTATGACCGTGGTGACGCGAAATGTCGCTGATTTCGTAGCAACGGGCGTCTGCCTTGTGAACCCTTGGCAGGCCGCGTGATTTTTCGCGGACGCGAAAAATTTCGCGTCGGGTCAATGCCGGTAACTGGACTTACCGGCATGCGTTTCACCTGCGATAACCGCCTGGATCGCCAGGCACCCCGGCCGTAAGCCTTATGCTTTCATAAGGAGCTTGACCCAATGACCATCAACGCATCTACATGGACAAGACGATGATGGTGTTCGGCGACGCGAAGAAGGTGATCGAGGATATGGTGAAGGCGGTCGACTAGATCGTTAGCGGTAAACAGACCCTGAGATCGCGGTGCGTCGCGCCGCGATCCTTTTCATATTTTCGGCCTCGCGTTTACGTGCCGCAGCAGATCCGCGAGCCGCCTGCCTTCCTGATCCGGATACGTCTCGAGCACTTCGAGATCGCGTATTTTCTCCAGTCCGAAATTGCGGAAATCAGCACGCAGCTCGCACCATGCGCCGAGCGTCCAGCGCGCGCCCCAGTACGCGAGCGCGAGCGGCCAGACGCGGCGCTCGGTGTCCGCGCCGTTGGCGTCGGTGTACGCGAAGCGCACCACCTGGCGCGCATCGATCGCGCGATGCAGCGAGTCGAGCTGCGTCGAAAAATCCCCCTTGATGTGAAACGACGGCGCGAAGATCGCGAGCCGTTCGAGCGTCGCGCGCTTGTCGGCGGGCATCGCCGATGCGATTTTGGCCAGCGCGCCCCGCGCGCCGCTCGCGAAGCCCGCGCCACCCCATGATTCGAGCATGCGCGCGCCGGCGGCGAGCGCGGCGAGTTCGTCGGCGGTGAAGGTCAGCGGCGGCAGACTTGCCGAGCGCGACAGCCGATAACCGATGCCCGCTTCGCCTTCGATCGGCACCCCTGACAATTGCAGATCGCGCACGTCGCGATAGACCGTGCGCGGCGAGATGTTCAGCCAGTCGGCTAGTTGCTGCGCGGTGGTCAGGCGCCGGCCGCGCAGCAGCTCGGCGATCTGGAACAGGCGGTCGGCGCGGCGCGTCATCGTGGGCGTCGGGTAGAGGAGGAAGGGGACGGTCCCGCGATGATAGCGCCGCATGGCGGCCTTCGGTCGGGGCGCGGCGGCTTCCGGTGCGCGCTTAGCCGTTGGTGCGCGAATGCAGGCCGAGGCGGTTGCCTTCGGTATCGGTGAAGAACGCGATATAGCCGATGTCCTGCGGCAGCTTGATCACCGGGCCGTCGGTCTTGCCGCCCGCCCGTTCGATGCGCGCAAGCGCCGCGTCGACGGTGGGCAGCGCGTTCAGGTAGACGGTGATGCCGTCGACGCCGGGTGTCATCGACGGATTGTGGACGATCGCGCCGCCAGTCGCGGGCTCCTCGTAGCTGAACACGGCGATCGGCTGGCCGCCGATCTCCTGTCGATTCAACGGGGCGTCGAGCGCGGCTTCGTAAAAGCGCACCGCGCGATCGAAATCGACCGACGGGATTTCGAACCAGGCAACGAGTTTGGGCAATGCGGACATGACACTCTCCTTCGGTTGGCAGTAGGCCGTTCAAGCGCCGGATGGCGTGAGAAGGAGTGTGCGGGGGTGCTGCTGACAGCGTGGTGGCAGTAGGGTGCGAAGACGCGACCGCTTCACCCCACCAGCAACTGAAACACGCCGACCACATCGCTCATGCGCGCGGCCTGCTTTTCGAGCGATGCGATGACGACAGGGCGACGACAGCGCGCCGCCCCGCTAGAAACAGCCTCAAGCCGCCGGCGGATCGCCCTGCGGACGCTGCCGCACGCTGCCCGCGATCAGATCGAAGCGGAACAGCCGGCATTCGAGCGCACCGTTGAACAGCGGCGTCTTCGTCGATTCGCGCAGCCGCAGTTGCCCCGGAAGCTTGCGATCCGACGTCAGGATGAACGCATGCCATCCGGCAAAGCGCTGCTTCAACGCATTGCCGAGCAACTGGAAAAACTCGCTGTCCGGCGCTTCTTCCTGAATGCGGCGGAAGCCGTCGTCGTCGCGATTGCCGCGGCCTTCGCGAAGCTCGCCGCGCGCATTGCGGCCGCGCACTTCGATCCGCTCGCCATACGGCGGATTCGCGACGAGGATGCCCGGCGCCGAGCCAGGCGGCGTCATGTCGCGCGCATCGAGCTGCTTGAGCGAAATGGGCGGCAAGCCGGCGCGCTCGAAGTTCGCGCGCGCTTTTTCGAGCATGTCGCCGGAGATGTCGCTGCCGAAAATCTCCAGATCCGCGCCGCGCGAGCAGCGCGCCGCATTTTTCGCCTCGAGCGCGGCGCCCTTCAGCGCTTGCCAGCTCCGCGCGTCGAACTGTTTGAGCTTCTCGAAGCCGAAGCGCCGCTCGACGCCCGGCGCGATGTTCAACGCGACCTGCGCCGCTTCCGCGAGGAACGTGCCGCTGCCACACATCGGATCGTAGAGCGGCGTGCCGGCCTGCCAGCCAGTCAGACGCAAAATGCCAGCCGCGAGGTTTTCGCGCAGCGGCGCCGCGCCCTTGTCGAGACGCCAGCCGCGCTTGAATAGCGGATCGCCGGAAGTGTCGAGGTACAGCGTGCAGTCGGTCGCGCTCAGGAACGCGAACACGCGCACGTCGGGCATCGCGGTGTCGACGCTCGGCCGCGCGCCGCTTTTTTCGCGCAGACGATCGCAGATCGCGTCCTTCACGCGCAGCGTCGTGAACTCGAGACTGCGCAGCGGCGACTTGATCGCGGTGACGTCGACGCGCAGCGTCTCGTGCGCGGAGAACCACTGCTCCCAGCGCTGCTCGAGCGCGAGCGCGTAGATGTCCTGCTCGCCGCGGTAGGGCCGCTCCGCGATTTTCAGCAGCACGCGGCTCGCGAGACGCGAGTGCAGATTGGCGGCCATGCCGGCGGCCCAGCCGCCGCGAAAATGCACGCCGCCCGGTACCTGGGCGCCGGCCGTGAAGGCGGTGCCGTTCAGATGTTTGGCGGCAATTTCGGCGAGTTCGGCCGCGAGCGGAGCTTCGAGCCCGCGCGGGCAAGGAAGGAAGAAATCGAAGGACATTGAGGTTGCCGCAAGGCGTTGGATAAGGCGCTATTGTACGCGGTCGAGATCGGCGGGCCGGCGCGATCGGCGCGCCGGCCCGCCGTCTGTCGTTGCGTCATCTCGCCTCGCGTCCCGCTTGGGCCGGCCACACGAGTTCCAGCGGATGCCGCCTGACCCGCTGCCAGATCGCCCCGCGCAGCGAGCGCACCGCATTGCGCCGCAAATCGCGCGATTTCACCGCCATGTAGAACGCCAGCGCAAAACTCACCGCGACATTGAGAATCGCCATGCTGCCGACGCCCGCCACCGCCCACCACAGAGCCGGCAGCTTCAGCGCGCTTTCGCCGAGCGCGCCGAGCGCCACGCCGATCGAGCCGGCAGACAGCGTCACGTGACGCACGTCGAACTTGAACGCGAAGGCGGTGAGGATCGCCGGCACGAGCCCGAGCATCAGGCCGAGCGTGATATTGCCGACCACGCCCGCGACGTTCGCGCGGCACAAGCGCGCGAGACGGTCGGCGCCGGCCACGCCGAGCGTCATGCGCAGGCGCCGGTTGTAGGCGAGCGCGTCGGCGACGCGATGCAGGATGAACCAGTTGTCCGCCCAGCCCGCGAGCAGGCTGGACGACCACAGCAGCACGCCCGTCAACGCCGCATAGAACGGCGTCGGCCCGATCAGCGAGAACGACTGCAGCGTCGCGATCGCCTTGTCGGCCGAAATGAGGTCGGTGTTGAACAGCGCGTGGTACAGCAGATCCACGCACAGACTGACGGGAAACACCAGCAGCACGTTGCCGAGCACCGCCGCGGCCTGCGTGCGCATCAGCGCGGTCACCGAACTCACGAAACTGTCGACGCCGGCCGGCGTGCCGACGCCGTCGAGTTCGCGCGCGAGCGTCGGCGCGGTCATCGCGGGCTGTTTGGTCGCGAGCGAGAAGTGCAGGAAGTGCATCAGCAGAAAGCTCGCCGCGTAGTTGATGCCGGCGAGCACGCCTTCGAGCATCGCGTGCAGATGCGCGCCGGTGATCGCGAACTTCACGCACACGGTGACGACGGTCACGAGTCCGCCGCCGGCCGCCATGCGCATCATCTTCAGATACTCGGCGCGATCGCGCGCGATGTAGTGTTCGCCGGTATCCGCGCTGTACTCGACGATCTTGCGCGCGAGCAGCGATGAATTGCTGCGCGCGAGATGCGCGACGCTCTGGCTCGCGTGATTGGCGCGCACGAGTTCGGCGGTCAGGCGCGCGGCCGCGTGCAGATCGTCCTGCGCCATCCAGGCATCGAGCAGATGCTCGGCGCGCTCGATGCGCATGCGCATCCGCTCGACCTGGAACACGATGTCGACACTCACGCCGTTGCGGTACAGATGCGCGAACACGTTGTCGGTTGCGCCGCGGCATTCGTCGAGCAGCAGCCGCAGATAGTTGACCTCGCGTAGCAGCGGCTCCTGCGGGCCGCCCGCCGCGTACGCGTCGTGAGCGGCTTCGACCGCGAGCATCGCGCGGGTGAGGCGGTAGAACGGTTGGCTTTCCATTGCGACGCGCACGCCGTTGACGTCGGTGGTTCGTGCGTCGATTACGCGGTCGACGCGGTCGTCGATGCGATCGCCAGGTGGCGCCACACCGCCCAGCCGGCTGCGCACCGTTTGCGACAGTCCGGTCGAGCTGATCTGGCAGGTCAGGTTGTGCAGCGCGGCCAGCAGGTCGAGCGAGAAGGGCGTGCTGTCGCGTCCGTCTTCTTCGTCGTCGGGCGCGTAGTCGAATAGCGCGTGGATACGCACCAGCAGATCGGTGGGCAGCGTGTCGATCCATTCGGCGTCGCGCTCGGAGCCGAACATCAGCGTGACGATCGCGGTGAGGTCGCGGCGGTTCGGCGCGGGCGGAATCAGCGACGCCTCGAGGCGTTCGAACACCGCGCCGAAGAAGCCCGAATGCACCGGCATGCCGGCGTCGCACAGCAGCGAGAGGCCATCGCTTTCGCGCAGCAGCGCGCGCAGGATGCCGGCGACGTTCGCCTTCCACGCGGGGTTGCGATCGAGCACGTGCAGCAGGTAGCGGATGCGCGTGTGGGCGGGGTTGGACTGGCGGGCGACGGTGTCGTCGGCGTCAGTTGCACCGGGTCGCACGATGCGGCCGCGGCGAATCCAGTGCGCGACTTCGATCAGCCACTCGCTGCGCTCCGCATAAGGCGCGGTCTTATCCGCGATCGCGAGCAGCGCATCGAGTTGATGGCCGCCGTCGCGCGACGCGCGCCATTTTTTTATCAACCGTCTGATGGAGTCGAACATGGGTTTGTCCTGCAGAGGCGCGTGGCGTCGAATGGACTGCTAGGCATTGCGGAAGCGCGTCTGCTGAAGCTGTGCGTTGAAGTCGGCGCGGCCCGGATAGACACGCGCGTGCGCACCGGGCTCGCGCCAGCCGGGCCTGTCAGGCGCCGGCTCCCGCGGCCGTTTCCGCGGAAGGACAGGGCGGCACGACTGCCGCGGCAGCCGATCGGGCCGAAGACGACGTCTTGCCCGTCGTGGCCGTAGTAGCGACGGCCGTCGCGGCCATCGCCCGCACCCCCGCCGCGATCTGCGTCGACACTTCGGCCAGCGCGCGCCGATGTCCATCGACGAGCGCGTCGTACCCGCCGCCAACCGTCTCGCTGACCACGCTGCGACACGTCATCACCGCATTGCTGCGCACGGCCCGCACGCTCCACACCGCATCGATCAACGCATGCGAGCCGGGCCACGACTCGAAGCGCTGCACGTTCATGGCGATCCGGTAGACGGCCGCGTCGTCGGGGTGCGCGGTGCCGAACGTATCGATGGTGCCGAGCTGCTGCGTCAGATTCGTCGACAGCGCGCGGCGGATTTCATCGCCGGGCAGCGACGCCCAACGCTCCTGTTCGAGCAACTGCACCTGAGTCGGCCCGGTCTGCACGACCAGCTGATTTCTCGCCACCTGCGGCGGCACGTTGACCGGCGCGACTTCGATCAGCCAGGCAGGCGCGGCGCTCGTGCGCGCGACGGCCGGCGCGGTGGCATTCGCGGCGGTGCTTGCGCTATCCGCGCCACCCAGCGTATAGAAACGGCTCGACGGCGACGAGCACGCCGCGATGGCGAGAGCCGCAGCCAGTGCGGTGCCGTACGCGACGCCGCGTACGGCACCGCGCACGAGCGCGCGCGGCGGACGGGGGAGCCGGGCAAACATCATGGTTTATCTCCTGATTTACCGCGCAACAGCGATTCGGGATGACGCTCGAGGTAGTCCGACAGCGCGTTCAGCGACTGCAACGTGCGCGTCAGTTCCTGCAACGCCTGATGAACGTCGGACTGCATCGGCGAATCCTGCTGCAAGGTTGCCTGGGCCGAACTGAAGGTCTGCTTCGCGGCCGTCAGCGTGTCGCGCGCCTGCGGCACGACTTCGTTGTCGAGACGCGAGAACAGCTGGTCGGCGTTCTTCAGCGCGGTGTTCAGATTCGCGCCGATCTGGTCGAACGGCACCTTGTCGAGCTTCTTCGCGATGTCGGCGACCTGCAGCTGCAATTCGTCGAGCGTGTTCGGAATGGTCGGCAGCTCGAGCGGATCGGTCGTCACGTCGACCTTGGCCGGCGGCGCTTTCGGGAAGATATCGAGCGCCACGTACAGCTGGCTCGTGATCAGGTTCCCGGTGCGCAACTGGCCGCGCAGGCCGTGCCTGACGAGTTCCTGCATCAGGTTCTCGCCGGCGAGCGTGCCCGGCTGCGGCGAGCTCTCGCGGAAGCGCTTGCCGAGGCGGTCCGGGTACACGTTCATCGTGACCGGCATCGTGAAGCTCTGCGTCTTCGGATCGTAGTCGATGCCGATATTGGTCACCTGACCGAGCACGATGCCGCGGAAATCGACCGGCGCGCCGATCGACAGCCCGCGCAGCGACTGGTTGAAGTTCATCACGACGCGCAAGGGCACGCCGTCCGGTTCGCGCATCGCGTCCGCTTCGTCCGAGCCGAGGCGGAAGGTCTGGTTGTTCGGCGCCTGCGGGCCCATGTTCTGACCGGGCGGCGACTGGAACGACAGACCGCCGACTATCACCGTCGCGAGCGACTGCGTATTCAGCTTGAAGCCGCTCGAATCGAGTCGCAGATCGACGCCGCTCGCATGCCACCAGCGCGTGTTGGTGCCGACGTACTGGTCGAACGGCGCCGACACGAACACCCGCATCGTCACGCCGGTGCCGTCCCTGTCGAGCGAGAAGCCGACCACCTGACCGACCTGCACGCGCCGGTAGAAGATCGGCGAGCCGATGTCGATCGAGCCGAGCGAATCGCCGTGCAGCGTGTACTGGTGGCCTTTCTGGTCGCCGGTGATGGGCGGCGGCGTTTCGAGGCCGACGAAGTTGCTCTCGCTTTCGGTCGAGCGGCCCGCGTCGGCGCCGATGTACGAGCCCGATAGCAGCGTGGTCAGACCCGATACGCCGCTCGCGCCGACGCGCGGACGCACCACCCAGAAGCGCGAGTCCTTGACCGCGAACTTTCCGCCTTCCTTGGTGAGCTGCACCTGCACGAGCACGTGCGACAGATCCGGCGACAGCGTGATCGTCTTCACCGCGCCCACGTCGACGTCCTTGTACTTGACCTTGGTCTTGCCCGGCTCGAGCCCTTCCGCGCTGACGAAGCTGATCGTGATCACGGGCCCGCGCTCGGTCACCGACCTGATCACGAGCGCGATGCCGATCAGCGCGGCAATCAGCGGAATCACCCAGACGAGCGACGGCAGCCAGCGGCTGCGTGGCTCGATCTCGGGGTCGGGCAGTTGGGGCGGCAGTCTGGGTCCGTTCGAATCGTTGCGCGGCGCATCATCGGAGGCGGGCGTCGGTCCTTGCGGGCTAGTCATGGTCGAGATCCTGAGGTGTTGGGGTACGGCTTTCCACGGGGTCCCAGATGAGGCGTGGATCGAATTGCATGGAGGCCAGCATCGTCAGGATCACGACCGAGCCGAACGCGATCGCGCCCGGCCCGGCCGTGATCTCGGCCAACGATTTGAAACGCACGAGCGCCACAGTGAGCGTGACGACGAACACGTCGAGCATCGACCAGCGGCCGATCCGCTCGACCATCCGGTACAGCGTCGTGCGCTGTTGCGGACGCCAGCGCGAGCGGCGCTGCGCGGTGACGGTGAGCAGCACGAGCACCGAGAGCTTCAGCATCGGCACCAGGATGCTGGCGATGAACACGATCATCGCGAGCGGCCAGTCGCCGGAAGTCCAGAAATAGACGACGCCGCTCATGATGGTGTCGTCCTCGGAGCCGAGCAGCGACGACGTGTGCATCACCGGCAGCAGGTTCGCCGGGATATACAGCAGCGCCGCGGCGATCAGCAGTGCCCATGTGCGCATCAGGCTGTCGGGGTTGCGCGAGTGCAGATGCGCGCCGCAGCGGCCGCAGTGCTGCGGCGTGACCGAGCGGATGCGCGGTTCGACACGCCCGCACGAATGGCAGGACAGCAGGCCCGCGCGTTTCGCGGTGACGTATTTCATCGCGGGCTCATCCTTCGCGCGGCGTGGGCGGCAAGCCGGGCGGGGTGCCATCCGCCGTGCTGTTGGTTGTGCCACCAGCGCTGCCGCTGGCCGAGCCCGCGACGCGCGCGGACGGCGCCGGCGGACCGGCGAGCGAGCCGACCGCGACCGCCGCGCTGTCGGCCGACGTGCGCGGCAACGGCCGATCGCCGCTCGCGTCGATCTCGTCGGCGACATCCCACAGCACGCGCGGATCGAATGTGACGACGACCGCGAACATCAGCGTCAGCGCGCCGAACGCGAACAGCGCCGCCTCGGGAATCACGCGCGCGAGGCTCACCATCTTCACGATCGTGATCAGCACGCCGAGCATGAACACTTCGATCATGCCCCACGGTCGCACGAACTGGATCGCGCGCAGCACGCGATTGAAGTGCGCGGGCACGTAGCCGGCGCGTAGCGGCACCAGCACGTACAGCAGCGCGACGAGTTCGGTGAACGGAAAGAGGATCGTCGAGCAGAACACCATCACGGCGACGATCTGCATGTTCTCGCCCCACAGCGCGACGAGCGCGCCGAACAGCGTAGTCTGTGACGTGATGCCGTTGGTTTCGAGTTCGACGATCGGAAAGCCCTGCGCGATCACGAACGTGATCAGCGCGGCGAGCGTCAGTGCGCAGATCGCGTCGAGCTTGCGCGAGACGCCGCGATAGAGCGTCGCGCCGCAGCGCGGACAACGCGCGGCGACGCGCCCGACAAGCCGTGGCTTGCGGAACAGCGTATCGCATTCATGGCACGCGATCAGGTTGTCATGTTCCATGCGGCAGATGGGCTAACGACGTAGTAGCGGCGTGCAAGGCCTGCTCGTTACGAGGGGTCGGGCGGCGGTGAGCAGCAATAGTACCAAACGCGGCCTCGCGACCGAGGCGAGCCGCGCGCGGCGCGGGGCATGGCGCCGTCCCCGCCGCGCGCTGGTCCGGGCCTGAGATGGCGTCGCTTCGGGGCTTTCGGTCCCCGAATCGTTCAACGCAAGGGCGGTGATGCGGCGCCCTGGGGCCATTGCAGCGCAAAATTCGGGCCCGTTCCGCCGACGCGCTCCAGCCAGCTTTTCGCGCTTGGGGTAGCATGGCGCCCGTGGCATGCCCGGCGGCCTTTTGTGGCGATGATGTCCGCCGCATCGGCCGCGCACGCCGCGCCGATGCGGCGGCGGCGATCGCGGAATAGCTGGCCGCGGCGCGCCGTTAACTTCTAACTGTCTGCGTTGATCTGTCATGACACTCAATCCATCGTTCGGTACCCGGGAGTCGTACACGCGGACCGCCATCGCGTTTCACTGGCTGATCGCACTGCTGATCGTCTGCGGCTTTGCGCTCGGCTGGGTGATGACCGACATCCCGGGCTTCACGCCCACCAAGCTGCGCTATTTCTCGTGGCACAAATGGATCGGCGTGACCGTGTTCGCGCTCGCGATCGTGCGCATCCTGTGGCGCGCGACCCACGCCTCGCCGCCGATGCCGCGCCGCATGCCCACCTGGCAGCGTGGCGCCGCGCATCTCACACATCTGTTGCTGTACGTGCTGATGATCGTGATTCCCGTGTCCGGCTATCTGTATAGCTCGGCGGCGAACGTGCCGGTCGTCTACCTCGGGCTGATTCCGCTGCCACGAATCATCGCGCCCGATCCGCACCTGAAGGAAGTGCTGAAGAACCTGCACATCGCGTTGAATTACACGTTGCTCGTGCTGGTCGCTCTACACACCGCGGCGGCGCTCAAGCATCAATGGCTCGATCGCGACGGCCTGCTGTCGCGCATGATCCCCTTCCTCAAATAAGGACAACCATGAAGGGTTCGTTTTATCGCTACATGCTGGCCGCGTTCGCAGCGGCGTCGCTGAGCGCCGCGGGCGCGGCGCTCGCGCAGGTCGACGTCGCGAAGAGTTCGGTGACGGCTACCTCGAAGCAGATGAACGTGCCGGTCGAAGGCAAGTTCAACAAGTTCACGGCGCAGGTCAGCTTCGATCCGGCCAAACCGACGGCCGGCAGCGCGCAGCTCAACATCGACGTCGCCAGCTACGATCTCGGCGACGAGAGCTACAACGAGCAGGTGCGCGGCAAGGAATGGTTCGACGCGAAGACCTTTCCGAGCGCGACGTTCGTGTCGAGCGCGATCGCGCCGGCCGGCGGCAACCAGTTCAAGGTGACCGGTAAGCTGACCATCAAGGGCAAGTCGGAGACGGTCGTGGTGCCGGTCACGGTCGGCCAGCAGGGCGCGATGCAGACCTTCGACGGCGCGCTGCCGATCAAGCGCTCGCAGTTCGACATCGGCACCGGCGAATGGAAGGACACATCGGTCGTCGCCGACGAGGTCGTGATCAAGTTTCATATCGTCGCCGCGCGCAAGTAACGCGCACGGCGCTCGCGAGGTCCGCCGCGCCACGTGGGGCGCGGCCGCTTTCCCACCGCAGGTTGCACCGCGATTTTCAACGCAAAACAGGAGCACGAATTGAAAACGTCCATCTTGATCGCTGTTGGCGCGCTGGCTTCGTCGCTGTCGCTCGGCGCCTTCGCCGCCGATACCTATCTGCTTGATCCGATGCATACGTTTCCTAGCTTCGAGGCCGACCACTTTGGCGGTCTGTCGATCTGGCGCGGCAAATTCACGAAGACCACGGGAACGGTGACGCTCGATCGCGCGGCCAAAACCGGCACCGTCGACGTCACCGTCGATCCCGCTTCGGTGCAGACCGGCAACCCGAAGCTCGACGATCACCTGAGGGCCGCCGAGTTCTTCGACGTCGAGAAGTATCCGACCGTGACCTACAAGGGCACCGAGATCAAGTTCGACGGCGACAAGCCCGTCGAGGTGATCGGCACGCTGACGATTCGCGGCATCACGAAGCCGGTGAATCTGAAGATCGATTCGTTCAAGTGCATGCAGCACCCGGTCCTCAAGCGCGAAGTCTGCGGCGTCGAGGCGAGCACCGAATTCAATCGCGCCGATTACGGCATGGAGTTCGGCGCGAAGTACGGCTTCAGCATGCAGACGCGACTGCATATCCAGTCGGAAGGTATCAAGCAGCAGTAGGCGCGCCGGCAGCTTCGCGGCCGGCGCCGCGCGCGGGCTGTTGCGATTCGATCCGCGCTGCGCCGCAATACGAAAACCGCTTCGGTCGTTCACCGACGAAGCGGTTTTTTGTCGCCCGTTGCGAACGCCTCGGCCAGGGTGGCGCGCCTCGGCCATTTGTCGCTCGCATCGCTTTTATTTTTTCAGTTAAATAGAGCGCAAGCAGTCATGCCGGTGCTGCGCGTTGCCGGGATGGCCTGGGCGGACGTCATGCGTTCGTGTCGATAAATATTTCGCGCAGTACAGGAGATCTGGATGAATGCAACGACAGCAGCAAGCGTCGCGGGAAGCCGGCGGAATTCGTGGCGCGCGGTGGTGGCCGCCTCGATCGGCAACGCGCTCGAATGGTTCGACCTCGTGGTGTACGGCTTTTTCGCCGTGACCATCTCCAAGCTGTTTTTTCCGGCCGGCAACGAGACCGTATCGCTGCTGCTCACGCTCGGCACGTTCGGCGTGTCGTTCTTCATGCGGCCGCTCGGCGCCATCGTGATCGGCGCGTACTCGGACCGCGCCGGGCGCAAGGGGGCGCTCACGCTTTCCATCCTGCTGATGATGAGCGGCACGCTGATCATCGCGATTTTGCCGACCTACCAGAGCATCGGTCTCGCCGCGCCGCTGATCCTCGTGCTCGCGCGGCTGATGCAAGGCTTCTCGGCCGGCGGCGAATTCGGCAGCGCGACTGCGTTTCTCGCCGAGCACGTGCCGGGCCGGCGCGGCTTCTACGCGAGCTGGCAGATGGCGAGCCAGGGTCTGACGACGCTGCTCGCGGCCGGTTTCGGCGCGTTGCTGACCGGCCAGTTGTCGCCGGAACAGATGGCATCGTGGGGCTGGCGCGTGCCGTTCTTCTTCGGTCTGCTGATCGGGCCCGTCGCGTTCTACATCCGCACCAGGCTCGACGAGACGCCCGAATTCCTCGCCGCCGAAACGACGCAGACGCCGCTGCGCGATACGTTCGCGACGCAGAAGCTGCGGCTCGTAATCGCGATGGGCGTGGTGATCCTCGGGACCGTGTCCGCGTATCTGATGCTGTTCATGCCGACCTATGGCGTGCGGCAACTGGGGCTCGCGCCGTCGGTCGCGTTCTCGGCGATCGCGGTGACGGGTCTGATCCAGATGGTGTTCTCGCCGGTGGCCGGGCATTGGTCGGACCTGCATGGACGCACACGCATCATGCTGGGCGCGGCCGTGCTGCTGTTCGTGCTCGTCTATCCGGCGTTCGCGTTCCTGATCGCGCATCCGAGCTTCGGCACGCTGATCGTGTGGCAGATCGTGTTCGGTTTTCTCGTCAGCGGCTACTTCGGCGCGACGCCGGGACTGCTGTCGGAGATATTCCCGGTGCAGACGCGCACGACCGGCATGTCGCTCGCGTATAACATCGCGGTGACGATCTTCGGCGGCTTCGGGCCGTTCATCATCGCGTGGCTGATCAGCGCGACCGGTTCGAAGGCAGCGCCGAGCTACTACGTGATGTTTGCCGCGCTGCTGAGCATCGCGGCGCTGATCGGCGCACGGCGCAAGCTGGGGTTCCGCTAGGAACGAGGCGGTAACGACGGCGTACGTAAACGCAAAAGGCCGGTTCGACAGAACCGGCCTTTTTTATTGTGCGCATCCTCAGCGGTTACGCGCGCATCACACCTGGGCGCCCGCGTTCGGATCGTCCGGATCGACGCGTTCCTTCTTGTCCTTGATCAGGTCTTCGCGCTTGACGCCGAACCACATGGCAAGAGCCGCGGCGACGAACACCGACGAGTAGATACCGAACAGAATACCGACCGTCAGCGCGAGCGCGAAGTAGTGCAGCGTCGGGCCGCCGAACAGGAACATCGACAGCACCATCATCTGCGTACAGCCGTGCGTGATGACGGTTCGCGACATCGTGCTGGTGATTGCGTGGTTGATCACTTCGATCACGGTCATCTTGCGTTCGCGGCGGAAGGTTTCGCGAATCCGGTCGAAGATAACGACCGACTCGTTGACCGAATAGCCGAGCACCGCGAGCACCGCGGCCAGCACCGACAGCGAGAACTCCCACTGGAAGAACGCGAAGAAGCCGAGAATGATGACGACGTCGTGCAGGTTGGCGATCACGCCGGCGATCGCGTACTTCCATTCGAAGCGGAACGACAGGTAGATCACGATGCCGGCCACCACGCAGGCGAGCGCGAGCAGACCGTCGGTGGCGAGCTCCTTGCCGACCTGCGGACCGACGAACTCGACGCGCTGCAACTGCACTTCCGGCGTGTCGGCCTTCAGCGCGCCCATCACCTGGTCGCTCTGCTGCGCGGACGTGTAGCCCGTCTTCAGCGGCAGACGGATCAGTACGTCGCGCGAGGTGCCGAAGTTCTGCACCTGCGCGTCGGCATAGCCGAGCTTGCCGAGCGTGTTACGCACCGGGTCGAGCGGCACCGCGCCCGGATACTGCACCTCGATCACGGTACCGCCGGTGAATTCCACCGACAGATGCAGCCCGCGATGCACGAGGAAGAACACGGCGGCGAGGAAGGTGATCAGCGAGATCGCGTTGAAGATCAACGCGCGCTGCATGAACGGAATGTCTTTACGGAAACGGAAAAATTCCATGGTCTTGTTCTCCGGGACTCAGCGGGACGAACCCGGTTTTTTGCCGCGTCGAGTCATTCGACGTCGGCGTGCCCGACGCATTGCGGCGACGCACGGTCGGCTTCGAGCGACCCTGCGCGCCGGCCGCGGCCGGTGCCTTCGAGCTTGCCTTCGCTTTCGCCTTCGCCGTGGCGATGGCCTGCGCGGTGTCGGTCGCGGCGTCGCTGCCGCCGAGGGTGTTGCCGGCATACGCGGCCGAGCCTGCCGCCGCCGCTTGCGGACGCCACACCTGGCCGATCGACAGCGACTTCAGCTTCTTCTTGCCGCCGTACCAGAAGTTGACCAGGCCGCGCGAGAAGAACACCGCCGAGAACATCGACGTCAGAATGCCGATACAGTGGACGATCGCGAAGCCGCGCACCGGACCGGAGCCGAACGCGAGCAGCGCGAGGCCGGCGATCAGCGTGGTCACGTTCGAGTCGAGAATCGTCGCCCATGCATGCGCGTAGCCGTTCTGGATGGCCAGTTGCGGCGGCGCGCCGTGGCGCAGTTCCTCGCGCACGCGCTCGTTGATCAGCACGTTCGCGTCGATCGCCATACCGAGCGCGAGCGCGATAGCGGCGATACCCGGCAGCGTGAGCGTGGCCTGCAGCATCGACAGCACCGCGACCAGCAGCAGCAGGTTCACGGACAGGCCGACCATCGAGATCACGCCGAACAGCATGTAGTACGCGCTCATGAACACGGCGATCGCCGCGAAGCCCCACACGACCGAGTGGAAGCCCTTCTTGATATTGTCGGCGCCGAGGCTCGGGCCGATCGTGCGTTCCTCGATGATTTCCATCGGCGCGGCGAGCGAACCGGCGCGCAGCAGCAGCGCGAGGTCGGCGGCCGCTTGCGGGGTCGGCTGGCCGGTGATCTGGAAGCGGTCGCCCAGTTCCGACTGAATCGTCGCGACGGTCAGCACTTCGCCCTTGCCGTGCTCGAACAGCACCATCGCCATTGGCTTGCCGATGTTGTCACGCGATACCGCGCGCACCGCGCGGCCGCCGGCCGAGTCGAGACGGATATTGACCGACGGACGCTGATGCTCGTCGAAGCCCGCCGACGCGTCGATGATGCGGTCGCCGGTGAAGATCACCTGCTTGCGCAGCAGCACCGGCGTCTGGTTGCCTTGCGTGAAGAGTTCATCGCCCGGCGGCACCGGGTCGTTCGGGTTCGGATGCGTGTTGACCGGATCGGCGAGGCGCGCTTCGAGCGTCGCCGTACGGCCGATGATGTCCTTCGCCTTCGCGGTGTCCTGCACGCCCGGCAGCTCGACGACGATGCGGTCCGTGCCCTGTTGCTGGATCACCGGCTCGGCCACGCCGAGTTCGTTCACGCGGTTATGCAGCGTCGTGATGTTCTGCTTGAGCGCGGCGTCCTGCACCTCGCGCTGCACGGCCGGCGTAAAGGTGCCGACGAGCTGCACGCCGCCGTCCGGGCCGGTGTTCGGCTGCGACGCCCACTGCAGTTCGCTGACGCTGCGGCCGAGCAGCTTGAGTGCCGCGTCCGCCGTGGCCTGGTCGGCCAGATTCACCACCACCGACTGGTTCACGCGATTCACGCCGCCGTCGCGCACGTTGTTGTCGCGCAGCAGCGTGCGCACGTCCGAGGCGTCCGAGTCGAGCTTCTTGTTCAGCGCGCCGGCCATGTCGACCTGCAGCAGGAAGTGCACACCGCCGCGCAGGTCGAGACCGAGGTACATCGGCAGCGCGCGCAGCGCGGTCATCCAGGTCGGCGACGCGCTTTGCAGGTTCAGTGCGACGACGTACTGCGGATCGTTCGGGTCGCTATTGAGCGACTTCTGCAGCAGGTCTTTCACGCGCAACTGCGTGTCCGTGTTCGTCAGGCGCACGCGGATGTTCGCGTTGTTCTGCGAGTTGTCGAACGTGATTGCGGTCGGCTTGATGTGATTGGCCGCGAGCGCGGCTTCGATCGACGCTAGCGTGGCGGCGTCGAGTCTGACCGTGGCCTTGCCGCTCGACACCTGCACCGCCGGCGCTTCGCCGTACAGATTGGGCAGCGTGTACACGAGGCCGATGACCAGAGCCACCAGCATCACGGCGTATTTCCAGAGGGGGTAGCGATTCATGAGTGGTCCAACGGGAAGGTTGGCTTGGATGCGATGCGTCCGGCGATGAGCGCGGGCCGTTCAGCGAACTGCCTGAACCGCCGGCGAGGCCGCACCGGACGCGGGGAGTGCAGGCCTTACAGCGACTTGATCGTGCCCTTCGGGAGAATTGTCGTGACCGACGCCTTTTGCACGGTGACTTCCGTGCCTTCCGAGATTTCGATGCCGACGTAGGCTTCGCCCACCTTCGTCACCTTGCCGACGATGCCGCCGTTCGTCACGACTTCATCGCCCCTGGCCATCGCTGCGAGCATGTTGCGATGTTCCTTCTGACGCTTCATTTGCGGGCGAATCATGATGAAGTACAGTACGCCGAACATCAGGATCAGCGGCAGGAAGCTCATCAGGTTCGATTCGATACCACCTGCTGCTGCGCCTTGCGCGAAGGCATTGGAAATGAACGACACGTTGGTCTCTCCGTTATCAGTCAAACGATCAAAAAAATCAGCCGATTATTCTACCACCGGCCACACGCGCGCCGGCGCGGCGAATCGGCTTTGCGATCAACCGTTTAAAGGTCCGATTCGGGGCAAATTCGGCGGCCGGCGAAAGTAAATTGTAAGTTGTCCGCGTGCGGCATGCGCAATCCATGTGGCGGGCCGTCAGGACGACGGTTCGACGCCGCGCGCGCGGTCTTCGTGGAAACGCTTGCGGAAAGTGTCGAACAGTTTCGCCTCGATCGCATCGCGCATTTCCTGCATCAGTTCCAGGTAGTAATGCAGGTTGTGGATCGTGTTCAGCTGCGCGCCGAGAATTTCGCCGACGCGATGCAGGTGGTGCAGATAGCCGCGCGTGAAGTTGCGGCAGGTGTAGCAGCCGCATTGCTCGTCGAGCGGGCGCAGCGAGTTCCTGTGCGTCGCGTTGCGGATCTTGATGTCGCCGAAACGCGTGAAGAGCCAGCCGTTGCGCGCGTTGCGCGTGGGCATCACGCAGTCGAACATGTCGACGCCGGCCGCGACGCCGGCCACCAGGTCTTCCGGCGTGCCGACGCCCATCAGGTAGTGCGGCTTGTCGGCCGGCAGCTTGGGGCCGATGTGGTTCAGGATCCGCATCATGTCTTCCTTCGGCTCGCCGACCGACAGACCGCCGATCGCGAGGCCGTGGAAGTTCTTCTGCGCGAGGCCGGCGAGCGACTCGTCGCGCAGATCCTCGAACATGCCGCCCTGCACGATGCCGAACAGCGCATTCGGATTGCCGAGGCGCTCGAATTCGTCGATCGAGCGTTGCGCCCAGCGCATCGACATGCGCATCGATTCGGCGGCTTCCTTGTGCGAGGTCGGGATGTTGTTGGTGGCGTACGGCGTGCATTCGTCGAACTGCATCACGATGTCCGAGTTCAGCACCTTCTGGATCTGCATCGACACTTCCGGCGACAGGAACAGCCGGTCGCCGTTGATCGGCGACGCGAACGTGACGCCGTCCTCGGTGATCTTGCGCAGATCGCCGAGCGAAAACACCTGGAAGCCGCCCGAGTCGGTCAGGATCGGCTTCTTCCAGCCCATGAAGCCGTGCAGGCCGCCGTGCGCCTCGATGGTTTCGAGGCCGGGTCGCAGCCACAGGTGAAACGTATTGCCGAGGATGATCTGCGCGTGCATTTCGTCGAGCTCGCGCGGCTGGACCGCCTTCACGGTGCCGTAGGTGCCGACCGGCATGAAGATCGGTGTCTCCACCACGCCGTGATTGAGCGTGACGCGGCCGCGGCGCGCAAGGCCGTCGGTGCCGAGCAGTTCGAATTTGAGGCCATTCTCCGGGCGCTCGTGGGCAGGATGTTGCGAGAGATGACCAAGGGTCATGGGGATCACTCCTGGGCTACCGGAAAACAGTCCGGCGCAATCAATGAAAACCGCCACGAGGGATCGCGGCGGCTAGGAAGACTGCCAATACGCTGAAGCAGTGCTCGAACCGGCTCATGCATCGCGCCGCGTGAGCAGCATCGCGTCACCGTAGCTGAAAAAACGATAGCGCTCGTCGATCGCATGACGGTACACGGCGCGAATCGTCTCGACGCCCGCGAACGCCGACACCAGCATCAGCAGCGTAGATTTCGGCAAATGGAAGTTCGTGACCAGCCGGTCGACCACGCGGAACCGGTAGCCCGGCGTGATGAAGATGTCGGTTTCCGCGCTCGCCGCGCCGAGCGGATGGCCGGCGGCTTCGGCGTCGCGCGCGGCGGCTTCGAGCGCGCGCAGCGAGGTCGTGCCGACCGCGATCACGCGGTTGCCGCGCGCTTTGGTCGCGGCGATCTTGTCCGCGAGCGCTTGCGGCAGGTGATACCACTCGCTGTGCATCTTGTGCTCGGCGATGTTTTCGACGCGCACCGGCTGAAACGTGCCCGCGCCGACGTGCAGCGTCAGCGTCGCGCGGTCGATGCCGAGGGCGTCGAGGCGGGCGAGCAGCGTGTCGTCGAAGTGCAGGCCGGCGGTCGGCGCGGCGACCGCGCCCGGGTTCTGCGCGAAGACGGTCTGATAGCGGGTTTCGTCGGTCGCGTCGGGGTCGTGCTCGATGTACGGCGGCAGCGGCAGACGGCCGTACTGCTCGATCAGCGTCAGGCAGTCGTCGGGGAAATGCAGCGTGTAGAACTGATCGACGCGCTCGCCGACGGTGACGTCGAACGCATCCGCGAGACGGATCGTCGTGCCCGCCTGCGGGCTCTTGCTCGCCCGGATCTGCGCGAGCGCGCCGCGCTCGCCAGTCAGGCGCTCGACCAGCACTTCGATCTTGCCGCCGCTCGACTTCTGGCCGAAGAAGCGCGCCTTCAGCACTTTGGTATCGTTGAAGACGAGCAGATCGCCCGGCGCGAGGCACTCGGGCAGTTCGGTGAAGCGGCGGTCGATCAGGCGCGCGGCGCCGTCGGCGGCGCCTGCGGCGTCCACGTCGAGCAGACGGCTTGCGCTGCGCTCGGGCAGCGCGACTTGCGCGATCAGCTCGGGCGGCAGATCGAAATCGAAATCGGAAAGCGTAAACATGCGAACGACTGGAAGCGGGTTGGGACTGATTTGGGACTGAATTGAGCCGAAGCCGGAGCCGGGCGGCTATGATGGCGGGACGCCGAAGCGGCCCGCGCGCTTTGTGCCGCATCCTGCCTACGCTGGACGCGCGAAGGGCGGCACGACTTCTTTTCGACAGCACCCGATATTGTACTTGCGAAGCAGCCTATGCCTTTGTCCGACCGCCGATCGTCCGTTGCCACCCTCGAAGCGGGCGCCGAACCGCGGCGCCGCGGTGCGCGGGCGGAGGCGGGGGAGCGGGATGTGGCGCAAGCGGGCGCACAAGGCGGCATGATGGCCGCTGGCCACGATCTCGGGCGCGACGGCGACAAGCCCGGCGGCCACGCGGGCGACCCGCCGGATCAATTCGCCGCCGACCACGCGAGCGACGACAAACCCGCCGCCAAAACCAAAGGCGCGGCAAAAGCCGCCGCCAAAGCCCCGGTCAAAACCGCCGACAAGCTCGCCAAACTCGGCCTCACACGCGACATCGACCTCGTGCTGCATCTGCCGATGCGCTACGAAGACGAAACCACGCTGACGCCGATCGGTCACTTGCTGCCCGGCGGCATCGCGCAAACCGAAGGCGTCGTGTTCGACAATGAGATCGCCTATCGCCCGCGCCGGCAGCTGCTCGTGAAGCTGCGCGACGCCGACGGCGACGAACTCGTGCTGCGCTTTCTGAATTTCTACGGCTCGCAGGTCAAGCAGATGGCGCCCGGCGCGCGCCTGCGCGTGCGCGGCGACGTCCGGGGCGGCTTCTTCGGCATGGAGATGGTGCATCCGACCGTGCGCGTCGTCGATGAAGACACGCCGCTGCCGCAGGCGCTGACGCCGGTCTATCCGAGCACCGCGGGCGTATCGCAGGCGTATCTGCGCAAGGCGATCGACAACGCGCTCGCGCGCACGTCGCTGCCGGAGTTGCTGCCCGCGCCGGTTGCGCGCGCGTTTCTCGAACCGCTCGGCGTGCCGGCGCTGATGGACGCGGTGCGCACGCTGCATCATCCGGGCCCGCAGTCGGACGAAACGGCGCTGATCGACGGCACGCATCCGGCCTGGGTGCGCATCAAGTTCGAGGAGCTGCTCGCGCAGCAGATGTCGCTGAAGCGCGCGCACGACGAGCGGCGCACGCGCGCCGCGCCGGCCATGCCGCGCCGCAAGCTCGGCGACGAATCGGCGCTGGTCGCGCGGCTGCTGAAGGCGCTGCCGTTTTCGCTGACGGCCGCGCAGCAGCGCGTCGGCGGCGAGATCGCGCTCGATCTGACGCAGCCGCATCCGATGCAGCGGCTGTTGCAGGGCGACGTCGGCAGCGGCAAGACGATCGTCGCGGCGCTCGCCGCCGCGCAGGCGATCGACGCCGGCTACCAGGCCGCGCTGATGGCGCCGACCGAAATTCTCACCGAGCAGCACGCGCGCAAATTGCGCGGCTGGCTCGAGCCGCTCGGCGTGAATGTCGCGTGGCTCGCGGGCAGTCTGAAGACGAAGGAGAAGCGCGCCGCGATCGAAGCGGCCGCGCTCGGCACCGCGCAGCTCGTGATCGGCACGCACGCGATCATTCAGGACGCGGTCGAGTTCGCGCGCCTCGGACTCGTGATCGTCGACGAGCAGCATCGCTTCGGCGTCGCGCAACGGCTCGCGTTGCGCGCGAAGGCGCAGGGCGCCGCCGACGGCGCGGCCGACTTCCAGCCGCATCAACTCATGATGTCGGCGACGCCGATTCCGCGCACGCTCGCCATGACCTACTACGCGGACCTCGACGTCTCCACGATCGACGAACTGCCGCCCGGCCGCACCCCGATCCTCACGAAGCTCGTGTCCGACGCGCGCCGCGAAGAGGTGATCGGCCGCGTGCGCGAGGCGGCGTTGACGGGGCGCCAGGTGTACTGGGTGTGTCCGCTGATCGAGGAAAGCGAGACCCTGCAGTTGCAAACCGCGGTCGAGACCTACGAGACGCTGGTGGCCGCGCTGCCCGAGCTGAAGGTCGGGCTGGTGCACGGGCGCCTCGCGCCCGCCGAAAAGGCCACGGTGATGGACGCGTTCTCGCGCAACGAGATCCAGCTGCTGGTCGCGACCACGGTGATCGAAGTCGGCGTCGACGTGCCGAACGCATCGTTGATGGTGATCGAGCATGCGGAGCGCTTCGGTCTCGCGCAGCTGCATCAGTTGCGCGGACGCGTGGGGCGCGGCAGCGCCGCGTCGGTCTGCGTGCTGCTCTACACCGGACCGCTGTCGATGACCGCCCGCGCGCGCCTGCAAACGATGCGCGAAACCACCGACGGCTTCGAGATCGCCCGCCGCGACCTCGAAATCCGCGGGCCAGGCGAGTTCCTCGGCGCGCGGCAGTCAGGCGCCGCGATGCTGCGTTTCGCCGACCTGCAGAACGATCAGCACCTCATCGAGCCGGCGCGCGAAGCCGCCGCGACGCTGCTCGACCAATATCCGGACGTGGTCATTCAGCATCTGGCGCGCTGGCTCGGCGCGCGCGAGCAGTATCTGAAGGCCTGAGCGCCGTCCCCGCCGCAAGCACAACGGCTAAAAGGTTGGCGAACCGACCCTATAGGTGTATAACTAGAACCTATCGAATCCATCGGACTGATTGATCCCCGAATGACGCTCACCGAATTGAAATACATCGTGGCGGTGGCCCGCGAGCGGCACTTCGGCCGTGCCGCCGAAGCGTGTTTCGTCAGCCAGCCCACGCTGTCCGTCGCCATCAAGAAGCTCGAAGACGAGCTGAACGTGCAGATTTTCGAGCGCGGAACCAGCGAGGTCAGCGTGACGCCGATCGGCGAACAGATCGTTACGCAGGCGCAACGCGTGCTCGAGCAGACGCTCGCGATCAAGGAAATCGCCAAGCAGGGCAAGGACCCGCTGCTGGGTCCGCTGCGCCTCGGCGTGATCTATACGATCGGGCCGTACCTGCTGCCGACGCTCGTCAAGCAGATGATCCGGCGCGTGCCGCAAATGCCGCTGATGCTGCAGGAAAACTACACGCTGAAGCTGATCGAGCTGCTCAAGCAGGGCGAAATCGACGTGGCGATCATGGCGCTGCCGTTTCCCGAAACCGGGCTGATGCTGCGTCCGCTGTACGACGAGCCGTTCGTCGTCGCGCTGCCGTCCGGCCACGCATGGGAAAGCCGCCCGAAGATCGACCCCGACGACCTGAAGCAGGAAACCATGCTGCTGCTCGGCAGCGGGCACTGCTTCCGCGATCACGTGCTCGGCGTGTGTCCCGAGCTGATGCGCTTTTCGCAGAACGCCGACGGCATCCAGAAGACCTTCGAGGGCTCGTCGCTCGAAACGATTCGTCATATGGTCGCAAGCGGCGTCGGCATTACCGTGCTGCCGCGCATGTCGGTGCACGAGGTCAAGCCACATGCGGGCGGTATCGACGCGGGCCTGCTCAGCTATGTCGCGTTCGACGAGCCGGTGCCCGATCGCCGCGTCGTGCTGGCATGGCGCAAGAGCTTCACGCGCATGCCCGCGATCGACGCGATCTGCGACGCAATCGCCGCGTGCGACCTGCCGGGCGTCAAAAAGCTCGATCTGCCCGCCGCCGTCAACTGACTCGCCATCATCCGCAGCCGCGCCGGACACCGGTGTGGCCAGCCGCAAAAAGGGCGCAAGCCCTATCGAATAGATTAAATTAATCAAATACGACTATTCGATAGATGTTGCTATAGTTTCCTCCACGGATCGCCCGATCCCTTTATTCGATAAGGCTCAGCGCCCGGACTCCGAGTCGGGGCGCGAGACAAGCCAGGAGGAAAACACCATGCACGCGCTTTCACAGTCCATCCACGCTTTTCCCGCGCAACCGGCCACGACGGCCGCCGCGCCGAGTATCCGTACGGTCGCCGTGTCGTTGCTGGCCGACCGGGTGCTGGCCGCCTGACGTGCCTACCCGTGACGGCGTCCGTCGCGCACGGATGCCGCATGCTTTTCCCCCGATTCGATAGAAACCACGCAGGAGTGCCCATGTCCGAACGTAAGCTCACCAATGCCGCCGGCGCGCCCGTCGCCGATAACCAGAACTCGATGACCGCCGGCCCGCGTGGCCCCGTGGTGCTGCAGGACGTCTGGCTGCTCGAAAAGCTCGCGCACTTCGATCGCGAAGTGATTCCCGAGCGGCGCGTTCACGCGAAGGGTTCGGGCGCGTTTGGCACGCTGACGGTGACGCACGACATTTCGCGCTACACGAAGGCGAAGGTATTCGCGCAGGTCGGCCAGGAAACGCCGCTTTTCATGCGCTTTTCGACGGTGGCCGGCGAGCGTGGCGCGGCCGACGCCGAGCGCGACGTGCGCGGCTTCTCGATCAAGTTCTACACCGAGGAAGGCAACTGGGACGTGGTCGGCAACAACACGCCAGTGTTCTTCATTCGCGATCCGCTCAAGTTTCCGGACTTCATTCATACGCAGAAGCGTGATCCGTACACGAATCTGCGCAGCAACGTCGCCGCGTGGGATTTCTGGTCGAGTCATCCGGAGTCGCTGCATCAGGTGACGATTCTGATGAGCGATCGCGGCATTCCGAAGAACTACCGGCAGATGCACGGCTTCGGCTCGCACACGTACTCGTTCATCAACGCGAGCAACGAGCGTTTTTGGGTCAAGTTCCATTTCAAGTCGCTGCAAGGCATCGAGAACTTCACCGACGCCGATGCCGCGCAGGTAGTCGCCAATGACCGCGAAAGCGCGCAGCGCGATCTGGTGAACAGCATCGACGCGGGCAACTTTCCGAAGTGGCGCTTCGCAATTCAGGTGATGCCGGAAGCGGATGCGGCGAACTACCGCTTCAATCCATTCGACATCACGAAGGTGTGGTCGCAGAAGGACTATCCGTTGATCGACGTCGGCACGCTCGAACTGAATCGCAACGCGGAGAACTATTTCGCGGACGTCGAGCAGGCGGCGTTCACGCCGGCGAACGTGGTGCCGGGCATCGGATTTTCACCGGACCGTCTGTTGCAGGGGCGGCTGTTCTCGTACGGCGATACGCAGCGTTACCGGCTCGGCATCAATCATCACCAGATTCCGGTGAATGCGCCGCGCGTGCCGAACCCGCATTCGTTTCATCGCGATGGCGCGCTGCGCACCGACGGCAATCGCGGCGGCAACGTGAATTACGAGCCGAATCGGTTCGGCGACTTCGTGCAGGACGCGAACGCGTCCGAGCCGCCGCTCGCGGCGGGCGCGGTCGCCCGTTACGAGCATCGCGAGGACGACGACTACTACACGCAGCCGCGCATGTTGTTCGCGCTGTTCGACGACGCGCAACGTGAGCGTCTGTTCGGCAATATCGCGCGACATATCGACGGCGTGCCGCAGGAGATCGTCGCGCGTCAGATCGAGCATTTCCGCCGCGCCGATCCGGCTTACGCGGAAGGTGTGATCGCGGCGCTCGCCGCGTTGCGGGAAGGCGGGAACCGCTAGGCGTCATATACGCGGCGGATGGTAAAGCATTGGCAAAGTCATCGACGGCGCGGCGCATTGCTGCGGTCCGTCACGAGACGAACCCGGAGTACGATCATGATAAGGATGATGATGGCGAGCATTGGCGGTCGGGCCGCCGCGCCGAGCATGCAGGCGCAATGGCAGGCGTTGATGTTTCGCAAGGCGCTGGGCTTTGCGATCGTCGCGAGCGGCTTTGCGGTAATCGCCGCGCAGGCGTTGCAACACGCGCTGGGCGGCTGAGCGCAGTACCGCCAGAATGGCTGCGCAGCAAGGCTCTCGGGCACGCGTTGCGCAAACCTTGCGGCATTCACGCTACACTGTCGAACGTTTTATTCGTGTTTTCGCTGACCGTCATCTGCCGACCGGTTCGTATCACTCTTCAAAGGAGTCATCATGGCCAAGAAAGAAGCGGCCGCAGCAGTACAGCACGTCAACATCGGGATCAGCGACAAGGATCGCAAGAAGATCGCCGAAGGGCTGTCGCGTCTGCTCGCCGACACCTACACGCTGTACCTGAAGACCCACAACTTCCACTGGAACGTCACGGGTCCGATGTTCAATACGCTGCACCTGATGTTCGAAACGCAGTACAACGAACTCGCGCTCGCGGTCGACTCGATCGCCGAACGCATCCGTGCATTGGGCGTGCATGCGCCGGGCAGCTACAAGGATTTCGCGAAGCTGTCGTCGATCCCCGAAGCGGACGGCGTGCCGGCCGCGGAAGACATGATCCGTCAGCTGGTCGAAGGTCAGGAAGCCGTGGTGCGCACCGCGCGCGCGATTTTCCCGTCGACGGAAGCCGCCAACGACGAGCCGACCGCCGACCTGCTCACGCAACGCATGCAGACACACGAAAAGACCGCATGGATGCTGCGCTCGCTGCTCGCCTGATTTGGCGCAGCTGAGCCGGTCGAGTCGAGTCCGATGCCGGCGCCGGCATCGCGCGCGCCGTGCTAAAAACGCACAAGCCTCCCTGCACGGGAGGCTTTGTTTTTTGCGCCGCTGCCGCATGACGCACAGATTCGAGCGCGTTGCACTTCGATACGCGGCCGCGCGAATCCTGGGCCGCCGTGCGCTTCCCGTAAAATAGGCGCACCGTGTTCGCACTTCACCGAATTCGTCCCATGTTCGCCCGACTTCCCCTGTATCTGCGCCTCGTGCGCATGGACAAGCCGATCGGCAGCCTGCTGCTGCTGTGGCCGACGCTCAACGCACTGTGGATCGCGTCCGGCGGTCATCCGTCGTGGCAATTGCTGGTGATCTTCACGCTCGGCACGGTGCTGATGCGCTCGGCCGGCTGCGCGATCAACGACTACGCGGACCGCGATTTCGACCGTCACGTGAAGCGCACCGAAAACCGGCCGATCACGTCCGGCAAGATCAATGCGTGGGAAGCGGTCGTGTTGGCAACCGTGCTGTCGCTGGTCGCGTTTCTACTGATTCAGCCGCTCAATGCATTGACCAAAGAGTTGTCGGTGGTCGCGCTGTTCGTCGCGGGCACGTATCCGTTCGTGAAGCGCTTCTTCGCGATTCCGCAGGCGTATCTGGGCATCGCGTTCGGCTTCGGTATTCCGATGGCGTTCGCCGCTGTGCAGGATCACGTGCCGCTGCTCGCGTGGGCGATGCTGGTCGCGAATATCTTCTGGGCCGTTGCGTACGACACCGAATACGCGATGGTCGATCGCGACGACGACATCAAGATCGGCATCCGGACGTCGGCGCTGACGTTCGGCCGTTTCGACGTGGCCGCGGTCATGCTGTGCTATGCGGTGACGCTCGGGATTTACGTCGGCATCGGCGTGACGCTCGGGTTTGGTCCGCTGTACTGGCTCGGCTGGGCGGTCGCGGTGGGTTGCGCGATCTATCACTACACGCTGATCCGCCATCGCGAGCGCATGCCGTGCTTTGCCGCGTTCCGTCACAACAACTGGCTCGGCGGCGCGTTGTTCGCGGGGATCGCCGCGCATTACGTGGTGGCTTCGTTTTAATTCGCGTCAGCGCTTTTCTGGCTTCAGACCGCTGCTGTTTCTGCACGCCGTAGGCGCCTGCCCTGATGAGAAGAAGGACAGTCGCGCTACGGCGTGTCTGTTTCCGCTGTTTCTTTTCGACGCCGGTTCGCGTTACTGCTTGCCGAATTCGTCGCCCATCTCGCGCGCCCGCGCGTCGGCGGCAAGTGCGCCGCGCACGATCGCGTCCTTGATGCCGCTCGCTTCGAACGAGGCGAGTGCTGCCGCGGTCGTGCCGCCTTTGGATGTCACGCGCTCGCGCAGCACGCTCGGCGGCTCGTCGGAATTGGCCGCGAGTTGCGCGGCGCCCGTGAAGGTCGCGACCGCCAGCGCGCGGCCCTGCGCTTCGTCCATACCGAGCTGGCGCGCGGCTTCCTGCAGCGCTTCGATGAAATAGAACACGTAGGCCGGCCCGCTGCCCGAGATCGCGGTGACCGCGTCGATCTTCGCTTCGTCGTCGAACCAGACGGTTTCGCCGACCGCGCCGAGCACCTGTGACGCGAGCGCGCGGCCCGCTTCGTCGACGCTGCCGCTGGCGACGAGACCCGTGACGCCCCTGCCGATCAGCGCCGGCGTGTTCGGCATCACGCGCACGACGCGGTTGTGGCCAGCGAGCCAGCGCGACATGTCGCCGATCCGAATGCCCGCGACGATGCTGAGGACGAGTTGCGACGCGCGCAGATGCGGCGCCAGCGTCCCGGCGACGCTCTTCAGGATCTGCGGCTTCACCGCGAGCACGACCGCGTCGTAGTCGGCGAGCGTGACGTCGGCGGCCGCGCCGGTGCGGATGCCGAATTGCTGCTCGTTGCGCTGGCGCGCGTCTTCGTTCGGATCGACCGCGTACAGGTCCGCGGGCGCGACGCCCCGCTTGATGAGGCCGCCGATCAACGCCGCGGCCATGTTGCCGCCGCCGATAAACGCAATTTTCATGATGGTCCGGGTAGGTTCAGATGAGATGCGGTGAGGGCTTCGCGCAGCCAGGTTCGCGCAAGGCCCGTGGAAATGCTCAGCGCGAGTAATCGCGTGCGCCGAAGATCGCGGTGCCGACGCGCACGATCGTCGCGCCTTCGAGCACGGCTGCTTCGAGATCGGCCGACATGCCCATCGACAGCGTATCGAGCGCGAGCCCGTCGTTACGCAAGCGCTCGAACAGCTCGCGCAATTGGCGATGCGGCGCGCGTTGTTCTGCGAGATCGCCGCCCGGTTCGGGAATCGACATCAGTCCGCGCAGCTTCAGCTTCGGCAGCGCGGCGATCTGCTGCGCGATAGCGGCCGCCTCGGCGATGGCGACGCCACTCTTCGACGCCTCACCGCTGACGTTGACCTGCAGGCACACGTTGAGCGGCGGCAGGTTGTCCGGGCGCTGCTCCGACAGCCGCTGCGCGATCTTCAGCCGATCGACCGAATGTACCCAGTCGAAATGCTCGGCGACGGGCCGCGTTTTGTTCGATTGCAGCGGCCCGATGAAATGCCATTCGAGCGACGCGCGCAGATCGGCAAGTGTCTGGATCTTGTCGAGCGCTTCCTGCACGTAGTTCTCGCCGAATGCGCGCTGACCGGCCGCATGAGCGGCGCGCACGGCATCGGCGGGGAACGTTTTGGAGACCGCGAGCAGCGTCACGGACTGCGTGTCGCGGTGGGCCGCTTGCGCGGCCCTGGCGATGCGCTCGTGCACGTCGGCGAGATTGTGAGGCAGATCGGACATGGAACGAACCGGTGTTCAGCGAAGACGATGCCCCGATTATACGGACAGCATGTGCTCGACCAATTCGATCCAGTGCGCGACCGGCGTCGACGTACCGCTTTGCAGATGCGCGATGCAACCGACGTTCGCTGACACGATCACCTGCGGCTCCTGCGCCTGCAAACGCTCGAGCTTCTGGTCGCGCAGCGCGTACGACATGCGCGGCTGCAGCAGCGAGTAGGTGCCGGCCGAGCCGCAGCACAGATGGCTGTCGGCGGGCAGGCGCACTTCGACGCCGAGCGCGCTGAGCAGTTGCTCGACCTTGCCGCGGATCTGCTGGCCATGCTGCAGCGTGCAGGGTGGATGAAACGCGACCGTGTGTACCGAGCGGCGGCGCGTGATGGCGACGAGCCGTTCTTCGAACTCGGGCAGGATCTCGGAGACGTCGCGCGTCAATTCGACGATGCGGCGCGCCTTCTCGGCATAGTTCGGATCGAGGCGCAGCAGGTGCGCGTATTCCTTGACCGTCGCGCCGCAGCCCGACGCGTTCATCACGATCGCTTCAACGCCCTGTTCGACGTAGGGCCACCATGCGTCGATGTTCGCGCGCAGGTCGTCGAGCGCTTCGTCGTGGTAGCCGAGGTGCAGGCGGATCGCGCCGCAGCAGCCGGCGTCGGGCGCGATCAGCGTTTCGATGCCGAGCGCATCGAACACGCGCGCGGTCGCGATGTTGACGTTCGGCATCATCGACGGTTGCACGCAGCCCGCCAGCATCAGCACCTTGCGTTCGTGTTTTGCGCTCGGCCATTCGAGCGGGTGCTGGCGCGCGGGCACCTTGTCGCGCAGCTTCTTCGGCAGCAGGCCGCGCACGTGCTGACCCAGCCGCATCGCCGGCGTGAAGATCGCGCTGTTCGGCAGCACGCTCGCGAGCAGGCGCCGCATCAGCCGCTGATTGAGCGGACGCGTGACTTTCTCTTCGGTGAGCTTGCGGCCGATTTCGACGAGCCGCCCATATTGCACGCCCGACGGGCAGGTCGATTCGCAATTGCGGCAGGTCAGGCAGCGGTCGAGGTGAACCTGCGTGCTGCGCGTGACCGGCGCGCCTTCGACCATCTGCTTGATCAGATAGATGCGCCCGCGCGGGCCGTCGAGCTCGTCGCCAAGCAGTTGGTAGGTTGGGCAGGTGGCGGTGCAAAAACCGCAATGCACGCATTTGCGCAGGATGGCGTCCGCTTCGTTGCCATCGGGCGTATTACGAATGAAGTCCGCGAGGTTGGTTTGCATCGCGTCGCTCAGAAGTCGGAGTAGAGACGGCCGCGGTTGAAGATGCGGGCCGGGTCGAATGCATGTTTGAGGCCGCGATGGATTTTCATCAGCGGCGCGGGCAGCGGTGTGAATACGCCGGCGCCGCGGTCGTAGCCGTGGCCGCTGCGGAAGATGGTCGCGTGGCCGCCGGCCTGTTTCGCGCTGATGCGCACGGTTTGCGCGTCGGTGTCGGTGATCCACCAGCGCTGGCCGCCGCCCCATTCCATCAGTTGCGCGCCGGGCAGCTGCAGCGGCTCGGTGATCGACGGTAGCGCGAGACGCCACAGCGCGGCCTTCGGTGGAATGCCCGCGAAAAACGAATCGGTCTGTTCGCGCAGGCCGGCCCAGAAGCGTTCAGCTTCGACCGCATCGACGACTTCGCCGCCGAGCCCGGTGCGCGCTGCCTTGACCGCGGCTTCCGCGCCGCCCAGGCGCACCGCGAGCGTGCCGTTGCGCCATGCGCTCGCGGTGATCGGCAGGGGCCGGCCGCCCCATTCGTTGAGCTTGCGTACCGCGTCGGTGCCGTTCATGTCGAACTTCAGCGTGGCTTCGACCTGCGGCCGCGGCAGCACTTTGACCGACAGCTCGAGGATCAGCCCGAGCGTGCCGAGCGAGCCCGCGAGCAGCCGCGACACGTCGTAACCCGCGACGTTCTTGACGACCTGGCCGCCGAAGTGCAGCACCTGCCCCTGGCCGTTCATCACGACGGCGCCGAGCACGAAGTCGCGCGCGGCGCCGACGGCCGGCCTGCGCGGCCCCGAAATGCCAGCGGCGATGCAGCCGCCGAAGGTGGCCTGCGGCCCGAAGTGCGGCGGCTCGAACGGCAGCATCTGGTTGTGCTCGGCGAGCGCGGCTTCGATTTCCAGCAGCGGTGTTCCCGCGCGCGCGGTGATCACGAGCTCGGCCGGATCGTACGCGATGATGCCGCGATAAGCGCGCGTGTCGAGGATCTCACCTTCCAGCGTCTGGCCATACCAGTCTTTGGTGCCGCCGCCGCGGATGCGCAGCGCGCGTCCCTCGGCGCTGGCCGAACGCACGCGTTCGGACCATACGGCGACGATGTCGTCCTCTTCCATGGTGTCCTGCTCGTTGTGTTTCGTTTGATTGTACCGGGCGGCGGCTCGCTGGCAAGCCGGAGCGCACCCGCATGACGGGGCGCGACATCGGTCTGGAGGGGAGGGCGCAAAGCGCCGCGCAGGCCGCGCCAGCATCAGCGCGGGCGCGGCGAACGGTGGATGCGCGCTGCAAACGCCAGCCGCTAGAAGCGCGGCAGCTCGGGATGAGGCAGCAGGCCGCCGCGCACGTGCATCTTGCCGTATTCGGCACAGCGCGCCCGCGTCGGGATGCCCTTGTCGGGGTTCAACAGGCCGGGCGCGTCGAATGCTCGCTTGACCGCGTGGAACGTATCGCGCTCTTCGGGCGAGAACTGCACGCACATCGAATTGATCTTCTCGATGCCGACGCCATGCTCGCCCGTCACCGTGCCGCCCAGCTCGACGCAAGCTTCGAGGATGTCGCAACCGAACAACTCGGCGCGATGCCACTCGTCCTGGTCGTTGCCGTTGAACAGGATCAGCGGGTGCATGTTGCCGTCGCCGGCATGGAATACGTTGATGCAGCGCAACTGGTAGGTCTTCTCCATCTCCTCGATGCGCGCGAGCAGCGGCCCGATACTGCGGCGCGGCACGGTACCGTCCATGCAGTAGTAGTCCGGCGAAATGCGGCCGGCGGCCGGAAACGCGTTCTTGCGCCCGGACCAGAAGCGCAGGCGCTCGGCTTCCGTGCGTGAAATCTGGATACGGGTCGCGCCGTGCTCGCGCAGCACCGCGGTCATGCGCACGATCTCGGCCGCGACTTCCTCGGGCGTGCCGTCCGATTCGCACAGCAGGATCGCCGCCGCGTCGAGGTCGTAGCCGGCGTTGACGAACTCCTCGACCGCGCGCGTGGCGGGCTTGTCCATCATCTCGAGGCCGGCCGGAATGATGCCCGCCGCGATGATGCCCGCAACGGCGTCGCCGCCTTTGACGACGTCGTCGAAGCTGGCCATGATGACCTGCGCGGTTTGCGGCTTCGGGATCAGCTTGACGGTGACCTCGGTGACGATCGCGAACATGCCCTCGCTGCCAATCAGCACCGCGAGCAGATCGAGCCCCGGCGCGTCGGGCGCGAGCGAGCCGAATTCGACGATCTCGCCTTCCATCGTGACCGCGCGCACGCGCAGCACGTTGTGCACGGTGAGGCCGTACTTCAGACAATGCACGCCGCCCGAATTCTCTGACACGTTGCCACCGATCGTGCAGGCAATCTGCGACGACGGATCCGGCGCATAGTAAAGACCATACGGCGCCGCGGCTTCGGAGATCGCCAGATTGCGCACGCCCGGCTGCACGGTCGCGATGCGCGCGTACGAGTCGACTTCGACGATCTTGCGAAAGCGCGCGAGCGATACCACCACGCCGTGCCGAATCGGCATCGCGCCGCCGGACAGCCCGGTGCCCGCGCCGCGCGGCACGATGGGCACCTCGAGGCGATGGCAGATCTGCACGATGCGCTGCACCTGCGATTCGGTTTCCGGCAACACGACCGCAAGCGGCAGACGCCGGTACGCGGCGAGTCCGTCGCATTCGTACGCGACGGTGTCTTCTTCGCGATACAGCAGACAGTGGGTCGGCAACACGGCCATCAGCGCCTGCACGACTTCGCGCTGACGCTGCGCGAGGACTTCGGCCGACAGTTCAGCGGGTGCATTCATGTGAGTTGTCTCCTCGTGGCTTGCGCCGGTCCGGCTTGCTGGTTCGAGCCGGCCGTTTCGTGCTGCCTGTTTCGTGCTGCCTGCTTCGCATCACTTGCGTGTTCAGCTTGGCGCGGTCGCCGCCGGGCGTGTCAGCGGTTTGCCGCGGCCGGCATGCGCAGTGTCGATCAGGCCGCCGCCCAAGCGAAAATCTTGCCCGGGTTCATCAGATTGCGAGGGTCTAGCGCGCGCTTGATGGAGCGCATCGTGTCGACCGCGACGTCGCCGTGCTCCTCGAGCAGAAAGCCCATCTTGTGCAGGCCGATGCCATGCTCGCCGGTGCAGGTGCCGTCCATCCGCAGCGCGCGCTGCACGATGCGATGGTTCAGGCGCTCGGCTTCCTCGAGCTCTTCGGGCTTGTCCGGATCGATCAGGATCGCGACGTGGAAGTTTCCGTCGCCGACATGGCCGACGATCGGGCAGGGCAGCGGCGACGCCAACAGATCCTGCTCCGTTTCGACCACACACTCCGCGAGACGCGAGATCGGCACGCAGACGTCGGTGGTGACCGCGCGCGAGCCGGGCTTCAGTTGCAGCATCGCGAAATAGGCGTTGTGACGCGCGTTCCACAGACGGCTGCGGTCTTCGGGGCGCGTCGCCCATTCGAAGCCTTCACCGGCATTCTGTGCGGCGATTTCCTGCACGAGTCCGGCCTGTTCCTTGACGCCGGCCTCGGTGCCGTGAAATTCGAAGAACAATGTGGGCGCTTCGCGCAGTGTCAGATTCGAATGGCGATTGATCGAGCGGATCGCAAGTGAATCGACGAACTCGACACGCGCGATCGGCACGCCGATCTGGATCGTCTCGATGACCGCGCGCACCGCATCGCCCATCGACGGGAACGTGCACACCGCGGCCGACACCGCCTCCGGCTGCGGATAGAGGCGCAGCGTGATTTCGGTAATCACGCCGAGCGTGCCTTCCGAGCCGACGAACAGGCGCGTGAGGTCGTACCCCGCCGACGATTTGCGCGCGCGCGAGCCGGTCTTGATCACGCGGCCATCGGCGAGCACGACCGTCAGGCCGAGCACGTTCTCGCGCATCGTGCCGTAGCGCACGGCGTTGGTACCCGACGCGCGGGTTGCCGACATCCCGCCGATGCTCGCGTCCGCGCCGGGGTCGATCGGGAAGAACAGGCCGGTGTCGCGCAGCGCTTCGTTCAGTTGCTTGCGCGAGATGCCGGGCTCGACGGTGACGGTCAGGTCTTCGGCGTTGATCGACAACACCCGGTTCATTTCCGACAGATCGATCGACACGCCGCCTTGCACGGCAAGCAGATGTCCTTCGAGCGACGAGCCATTGCCGTACGGAATGATCGGCACGTCGTACTGGCCGCACAGCTTGACGGCGGTTTGCACGTCTTCGCTTGTACGCGCGAACACGACGGCGTCAGGCAGTTGCGGATCGAACGGTGATTCGTCGCGGCCGTGGTGCGCACGCACGGCTTCGGCAACGGAAACCCGATCGCCGAAAGCGGCTTTGAGCCGGTTCAGCAATTCGGCGGGAAACGGCCGGCGTAGCGGCGCCGGCGGCACGGGATGGTTCACGCATGTCTCCTGTGTCGACCGGAGTTAGCGCTGCAGCGCTTACTCCGGTCCCATGAAAGTTTCTTTAGATAACGGTCTGTTTGCAGCAAGTGTTTCATTTTACGCCGTTCGCCCGCCAGGCAGCGCTGGGACGGCTTCCGCTCATATAATGGCGGCGATTTCGCGATGCGTGCAATATGGACAAACCAGCTGGCAGCATCGTCACTAATACATGGGAGACGTCATGGGCAATCGCCTCAGCAAGATCGTTACTCGCACCGGCGACGACGGCACCACCGGTCTCGGCGACGGCCGCCGCGTGCGCAAGGACAGCGCGCGAATCGCCGCGATTGGCGACGTCGACGAACTCAATTCGAATCTCGGCGTGCTGTTGTGCGAGAACCTGCCCGAGAACGTACGCGCGGCGCTGGTCGCAATCCAGCACGACCTGTTCGATCTGGGCGGCGAGCTGTGCATTCCCGGCCACACGATGATTGCCGAACAGCATCTCGCGCAGCTCGACGGCTGGCTCGCCGACTACAACGCCACGCTGCCGCCGCTGAAGGAATTCATTCTGCCGGGCGGTTCGCGCGCGGCCGCGCTCGCGCATGTGTGCCGTACCGTTTGCCGCCGCGCGGAGCGGGCGATCGTCGCGCTTGGCGAACACGAGGCGCTGAACGCGGCGCCACGTCAGTACGTGAACCGGCTGTCCGATCTGCTGTTCGTGCTGGCGCGCGTGCTCAATCGCGCGGACGGCGGCACCGACGTGCTGTGGCAGCACGATCGCGGCGCGCCTTGAATGGCGACGCACATGTGCGCATGGACACGCACGGTGCGTCGCACGAGCCGAGGCTCAACCGACGGCGAGCGTGACCGGCTTGCCGATGCGGCTCAGCATTTCCACGAGCGTGTCGATCGTGAACTTGGTGGTTTTCTTGTTGACGACGTCGGACACGCGCGGGCGCGACACCATCAGGATTTCGGCCGCCTCGGCCTGCTTCAGATGATGCTGTTCGATCCACGTGGACAGCTCGGTCATCAGCTGTTCCTTGAGCAGCCGCGTGTCGTTGATCTGCTTTTGCGACGCCGCGTGAAGGCGCTTCGCTTCATCGGCGGAAAAACCGAGTTCGAGGAACACGTTCGCGCCGGCTCGCGTTACGTGACGAATGTTGGTGTCGATCGTCATGGCTGGGTGGTCCTGTAATGGGTGATGGCGCGGTAGCGCGTTTCGGCAATTCTTCTGTCGTGCGGTCCGAGCCTCTGCGTTTTCTTCTGAAAGCAATGCAGCACGTACAGCGCTTCGGCGTATTTCGTGACGTACATCACGCGAAAAATGCCGTCCTCGTCTCTGATACGAATTTCGCGCGTTCCCGCGCCGATAGACTCGAACGGTTTCCAGTCGTCAGGGTCGAGTCCTGACTGAATCTTGTGAAGCTGAAACCCTGCGAGACGACGCGCTTCGTTGGGAAAAGCGAGCAAATCACGGTAGCTGGAGCCTAACCAGCGAATTTCTTTTTCCTGCTCCATCGCCACCTCATGTATAAAATCTTATACGCATTCTCCAGCCTGGTCAAGCGTGTAAGCGACCAGGCAACGAGCTATGACGATATCGAGGCAGCAGGCTGAGTACCATTCGTCCGAATGGCCAATAAAAAAACCCGGTTCGATATTGAACCGGGTTTCTTCTACGGACTGCCGACAAGCCCCCGCAGTGGCGGCGGGGCAGGTGTTCAGTTGCCGCTGCCGCGCGCGACGCGGCGCTGCCTGACCGCTTCGGCAAGGCCTTCGAGCACCGCGACGCTTTCGTCCCAGCCGATACACGCATCGGTAATGCTCTGGCCGTACGTGAGCTCGCAGCCTTCCTGCAGATCCTGGCGACCCGCGACGAGGTGCGACTCCACCATCACGCCGACGATCCGCTCGTCACCCGCGGCGATCTGACGGCCGATGTCCGCGCACACCGGAATCTGATTTTCGTGCTTCTTCGAACTGTTCGCGTGGCTCGCATCGATCATCAGACGCGCGGCGAGACCCGCCTTGCCGATGTCCGCGCAGGCCGCGTTGACGTTGTCGGCGTCGTAGTTCGGCGTTTTGCCGCCGCGCAGAATCACGTGGCAGTCCTCGTTGCCCGCGGTCGATACGATCGCCGAGTGGCCGCCCTTCGTGACCGACAGGAAATGGTGCGGCTGCGAGGCGGCCTTGATCGCGTCGACGGCGATCTTCACGTTGCCGTCCGTGCCGTTCTTGAAGCCGACCGGGCACGACAGTCCCGAAGCCAGCTCCCGGTGCACCTGCGATTCGGTCGTGCGCGCGCCGATGGCACCCCAGGAGATCAGATCCGCGATGTACTGCGGGCTGATCATGTCGAGGTACTCGGTGCCGGCCGGCAGGCCTAGTTCGTTGATGCGCAGAAGCAGCTCGCGCGCGGTGCGCAGACCTTCGTTGATCTTGAAGCTGTTGTCCATATGCGGGTCGTTGATGAGACCCTTCCAGCCCACCGTCGTACGCGGCTTTTCGAAGTACACGCGCATCACGACTTCGAGTTCGCCGGCAAAGCGCTTGCGCTGCTCGATCAGACGCCCCGCGTATTCGATCGCGGCCTTCGGATCGTGAATCGAGCACGGGCCGATCACGACGATCAGACGATCGTCCATGCCGTGCAGAATGCGATGCATCGCGGTGCGCGAGTCGTAGATCACGTTGGAAACCGTCTCGTCGCAGGCAAATTCGCGGATCAGGTGAGCGGGCGGCGTGAGTTCCTTCAATTCGCGAATGCGGACATCATCGGTATTGTGCGGGGGCATGTTGTTCTCCTGAATCGGTTCGTAGCGTGTTCGCGCGGGCAACGGGGCGATCAGTCAGTGATCAAACAGCGAGGCCAGAGCGGACGACGATCAAAAAATGGTCAACGACAAAATGTCAGTCAGGTATCGAAAAGCGTGAGACGAAAAAAAACCGCCAGGCTAGCTGGCGGTTTTTCGGGAATTCTCGGTGTCCTGCGTGCACTAACACCCCTCTCGATCCGCCAGCGGTCTGAGATACCAAAAAAAGTAAAAATAAAACTTGGCGGACATGGCGAAGTGAATGCGTCGCTGGTCAAAAAGGGTGAGTGAGTTTATAACCCGATACAGGCTCGGCTGACAAGCTGGGGCGTCGAAAAATGCGGAAAACCCGCACGCTTCGCGCCTTGCGTGCGCGAAGCGTGCATCCGTGACGAAATCAGGCCGTGCCGCCGACCGTCATCCGCTCGATGCGCAGCGTCGGTTGACCGACGCCCACCGGCACGCTCTGGCCTTCCTTGCCGCACACGCCCACGCCCGAATCGAGCTTCATGTCGTTGCCGATCATCGTGACGTACTTCAGCGATTCCGGTCCGCTGCCGATCAGCGTCGCGCCCTTGACCGGATACGTGATCTTGCCGTTCTCGATCATGTACGCCTCGGAGGCCGAGAACACGAATTTGCCGTTCGTGATGTCGACCTGACCGCCGCCGAAGTTCACCGCATACAGGCCGTTCTTCACGGACGCGAGGATTTCTTGCGGGTCCTTGTCGCCGTTCAGCATGTACGTGTTGGTCATGCGCGGCATCGGCAGCGCCGCGTACGATTCGCGCCGTGCGTTGCCGGTGACCGGCATCTTCATCAGACGCGCGTTCAGGGTGTCCTGGATGTAGCCCTTCAGGATGCCGTCCTCGATCAGCGTCGTGCACTGGGTCGGATTGCCTTCGTCGTCGATATTGAGCGAGCCGCGACGATTCGGCAGCGTGCCGTCGTCGACCACGGTGACGCCCTTCGCGGCGACCTGCTCGCCGATGCGTCCCGCGAATGCCGACGACCCTTTGCGGTTGAAGTCGCCCTCGAGCCCGTGGCCGATCGCCTCGTGCAGCAGCACGCCGGGCCAGCCCGGCCCGAGCACGACGGTCATCGCGCCGGCCGGCGCCGGACGCGCGTCGAGATTGACGAGAGCGGCGTGCACGGCGTCGTCGACATAGCGCGACAGCACTTCATCGGTGAAATAGCCGTAGTCGAAACGCCCGCCGCCGCCGCCGCTGCCGATTTCGCGGCGGCCGTTCTGCTCGGCGATCACCGTCACCGAGACACGCACGAGCGGCCGGATGTCGGCCGCGAAGCCGCCGTCGCTGCGCGCGACCAGCACCACGTCGTATTCGCCGGCGAGGCCCGCCATCACCTGCTGGATGCGCGGGTCGCGGCCGCGCGCCATCTGCTCGATGCGCTCGAGCAGCTTGACCTTGGCGGTGGCGTCGAGCGAATGCAGCGGGTCGGACGGCAGGTACAGATCGCGCCCGGCGATGCCGGTCAGCGACGATGCCACCTGGATCTTCTGCTTGCCGCCGCCTGCCTTGGCGATCGCGCGCGTGGCGATGGCCGCCTGGCGGATCGCTTCGGGCGACAGGTCGTCCGAGTAGGCGAACGCGGTGCGCTCGCCCGACACGGCGCGCACGCCGACACCCTGATCGATGCTGAAGCTGCCCGACTTCACGATGCCTTCCTCGAGACTCCACGCTTCGCTGCGGGTGGTCTGGAAGTACAGGTCCGCGTAGTCGACGCGGTGCGTGAAGATTTCGGCGAGCGTGCGCGTGAGCAGCGATTCGTCGAGACCATAGGGCGTGAGGAGGATGTCCTTGGCGGCGGCGAGATTACGGATACCGGGTTCGATGATGTTCATGCGAAGTATGTTCTGCTCGATACGAAGGGGTCGGGGAGCGCCTGCGTCGCTATATGCGTGGCAGGCGCCGCAGTTTCAATGTCGGTTTCAGGTCAGCACGCGATGACGCCATGCCGGCAGGCTTTGCCGCACTTCGTCGATGCGCGCGCGTTCGAGGTTGCCCGCGACCACGCCGGCGCCCTCGTCGCGCACCGCGACGATCTCGCCCCACGGGTCGATCAGCATGCTGTGGCCCCAGGTGCGGCGGCCGTTTTCATGTTTGCCGCCTTGCGCCGCGGCGAGCACGTAGCACTGGTTTTCGATCGCGCGAGTGCGCAGCAGCAGCTCCCAATGCGCGCGGCCGGTCGTGTAGGTAAACGCCGACGGCACCACGATCAGCGCGCAGTCGCCCATGCGCCGGTACAGCTCGGGAAAGCGCAGATCGTAGCAGACCGACAGGCCGACCCGGCCGAATGGCGCCTCGAAGCTTTGCACCGAGGTGCCGGGTCGAATCGTGCGCGCTTCGTCGAACGATTCTTCGCCCTTTTCGAAGTTGAACAGGTGGATCTTGTCGTAGCGCGCGGCCTCGTTGCCGTTCGGGTCGAACACCAGCGTCGTGTTCAGTACGCGCGACGGCTCCGGTGCGTTCAGCGGCAGGGTGCCGCCGATCACCCAGATCTGGTGGCGGCGCGCGGCGTCGGCGAGAAAGCGTTGGATCGGGCCGTCCTGATGTGGCTCGCGCACGGCGAGCTTGTCGGTGTCCTTGAAGCCCATGAAACAGAAATACTCGGGGAGCAGCACGAGTTGCGCGCCGTCGGCGGCGGCTTCGGCGATCAGGCGCTCTGCGTCGGCGAGATTGCGATCGCGATCCGGCGAGCTGACCATCTGCAGCGCGGCGACCCGGAAGGGGCTGGCTACAAGGCCGCTGGACGTTGCGGCGGATGCGGATGAAGTGACGTGTGTTTCGCTCATGAGCGTGTCGAAAGACTCCCGGCGGGCGGCGGTGTGAAGCGCGGGCGCCGCATGCATGGTTCTGGGCTGGCTCGGCCCCGTTGGCGCATTGAGTCGATAGAGCGGCACGAGCGGCCGCGTGGTTCGAGACGGCGGCGCCAGGGAAACCGGAGCTCAGTGCGCTTCCACGGTCGAAGCCGGAGCGTCAATCTTACCCCGTTCGCCCGTCACCCGCTCGACGTGCGGTTTCGACCACGAGCCGGTGATCGCGTAGTCGCGCGCGAATACGTGCGACACCCCATGCGTGAACGCGATATCGGCGATCAGCGCGCCGAGGCCGATCAGCGGATTGATGACCGTCGCGGCGATCACCGCGGAGCCGGCGCTGACGGTCGGCACTACGTGCAGGTGCAGGTCCTGGCTCTTCTGCGCGATGTCGACCGAGCCCACCATCTCGGCGCGGGCCGGCGCGGTCACCATCCTGAAGTTGTCGGTGCGGGCGATGCCGTCATGAATCTGCGCGGTACCCGTCACGCTCGAGAACGGCAGGCCCTCGCCGATCACATCGTGGAAATTGAGTGTGGCGATGCGCGCGAGGCTTTGCAGGCTCAGCACGCCGAGCAGCGTCGCGACGCCCGGATCGACCTTCAGGATCTGACCGTGGCGTAGATCCAGCGCGAGGTTGCCGTTCAGCGTCGAATAGTCGATCGTGGTCGGGCCGCCCTGCCACACGGCCTTGCCCTGAATCGAGCCGGTGCCGCCCCTGAGCGTCCTCGGCAGACCGAAGCGCTCGAGCATCGCGCCGGCATCCTTGATGTCGAGCTTGAAATCGAATACGGTGCGGCGCGGCATGGCTTCGTCGGCCGAGGTGGGCAGTTCGGTCGAGGTACGCCAGTTCGCGGTCGCGGTCAGCGTCGCGGTGGGGTTCGTCACGTCGAGCTTGTCGAGCTGCCAGACCGGCACGCCGTTTTCTTCGAAGTTGTGCGCGTCGACCTCGAGCCGGCCGACGTTGCGATCGTGCACGATCAGCTCGTCGACGACCAGATCGATCGACGGCATGTTCAGCGCGGGCGCCGACATCGCCGGACCGAGCAGGTCCTTGTCCGCGACCGACGGAATCACGACGCGCGCGAAGCGCGCCTGCAGTTCGCCCGGCGATTCGCGGGTCGCTCCCGGCAGCCACGACACGTGGCCTGACACCTGATTCGACGCGATGTTCGCCTGCCACGTGCGGTCCGCGTGCGACGCGCCGACGATCACGTTGTCCCAGTGACGCTTGAGCAGCGTAAGCATGTCGATGTGCAGCGCGAAGCGGTTCGGCAGGAACTGCGTGAGCATGGGATTCGGCACGGCCGTAGGCGCGGCCGCGGGTGTGGCCGCGCTGCTGGCGGTATTGCCGCCGTTCGCAGCGCCGTTCACGCCATTCGCCCCGCCCGCGCTCACACCCGCGCGCAGCTGCGCGGCGAGCGCGCGCCAGGCGTCGGCATCGATCTCCTTGATGTCCGCCGCGGCGACCACGCCCTCGGACGGCAGGTCGACCGGCCGGTTCACGCCGATCGCGCCGCGCACGACGGTCGGTGACGTACGCGGCTGCGCGTTCGGCCGATAGCGCAGCAGATACGCGGCGGCGACCGGCCCCAACGTCAGGTCGGCGCGTTCGAGGCCGGCTTCGCCCGGCAGCGTCGACGGATTGACCGAGAAGTGCAGCGGCATCGGCGTGCCGGCAGTCTTTTTGAACGGCGCTGGAAAATCGAGCCCGAGGCCGCTCAGATCAGAGTTGGCGCTGACCTCCGGCAGGCGGCCCTTCGCGCCGGTGACGCGCAATGCATAAGGCGCGCTGCCGCTCATATGCGTGAGCACCTGTGCGGCCGGGCCATGCAGATGCAGTTCGCGCGCGGCATCGACGGCGATGTGGCCGTTGAGCGCGAGCGCGTACGTGCCGTCTTGCCGCAAGCCGCCGTTCGCATGCACGTCACCGCCGAGGAACTGGCCGGAGAGCCGCTCGACCTCGGCCGTGCGTTCGGTGAAGCGCACCCGGCCGTTCAGCTGCGACAGCGACGGCGCATTGCTCACGCTCAGGCGATTGTTCTGGAAGCCGAGCGCACCTTCCACGCCGATATGCGGCTTCGGCGTACGCGGGATCGTCAGCTTCAGCGCGAGCGACGCGGGCCCTTCCGCGCGAATCTTTTCGGTCTGGTGCCGCGCCATGATGCCGAGCGAGCTGCCGTTCACGTAGTCGAGCATATCGGCGAGCGGGCCGCGGCCGTTGCCCTCTATGGTGAGGTTCGAGCCTTTGGTGCCGAGGTCGTCGATGCGGCCGTTCACGCCGGTCAGCGCGACGCGCTTGTAACGGCCGCGGTCGATGTCGAAGCGCAGCACGTTCTGCCTGAGCTCGAACACGCCGTCGATGCCGTCGAGCGGCGGCCAAACGTTTGGCGTGCCGTTGCGCATGTTGCGCGGCGGGAACGGCGTCGGATCGAACTTGCCGCCGGTGAACGGCGCGACGATGTGGAAGATGCCGGCGTCGGGGTCGCGCGCGTAGGGGAACTTGGTCAGGTCGCCGTGCACTTCGATCGTGCCGCCACGCGACACGCCAGCCTGCAAGCCGTGGCCGAGGTAAATGCGCAGCTTTTCGCTGACCGCGGTCGGCAGATAGCGGGCGATGTGCGTCACCTGCGCGCGCTGGAAGTCGGCTTTCAGGTCGAGCGAGCCGCGGCCGTGGCCGGGATTGCTGTAGCTCGCAGTCGCGCTCGCCTCGACGTCAGGGTTCGATACGCTGAAATCGTTGAGCTTGAGCGCGAACGCGGGACGCGTGTCGCCCGGTGCCTTCGTGCCCATCGTCCAGTCGGCGCGGCCGTGCAGACGCGCAAGCGTGAGACGCGGATCGTCGAACACGCCCGGCAGCGTGATCGCCACGTTGGTCGTATCGAAGTTCGCGTGGCCGCCTTTTTCATCGGCGTCGACGTTGCCCCACAGGTTTTCGATGCCGGGAACGCCGGCGCGCGGGTGGCCGCGCGGCGTCAGGCCCGGCCCCGGCTCCTGGGCGGCAAAGCTGATGCCCTGCAAATCGCCCTTGAAGCGATAACGCTCGATCGGTTCAGCACCCGTCGGCCGATGGTCGCTACCCACTTCTCCGGATTCCGGCTTGCCGCGCTCGAGCTCGATCACGTAGTTCGCGACGCGCCCGCGCGGATTGATGCGCACGAGTTCATTGAGAAAGTGCCGCGGCAGCGGCAGCGCGCGGCTGAATTCGGCGAGGATGCCGAGATCGACGCGATCGCCGCTGACGCTCAAAAGCTGCCCATGCTGCTGCGAGGCCATCCGATAGCGGCTGTCGAGGGTCCGGAAGCGCAGGATGCGCGCGAGCGGCGTGCCGTCTTCGAGCGGCGGCTGGCCGAGCTCGGCACGCAGGTCCGACAGCTGCAGCCGGTACTCGCCTTCGTTTGCCTCGACGCGCCACAGAAAGTGGGTGATCGGCACGAGCAGCCTTGGCTGGGTCGGGCGCACGCGCATCGCGACGTCGTAACCGCTCAACTGGCCGGTCGCCTGGGTCATGCGGCCTTCGCTGAAGTCGATCCAGATTGCATTGTCGATGCGGCCGGCGAACGTCTCGATCGGGAACTGGATGTAGCGCGCGAGCGTCGGCAGATCGACCGGACCCGTCGACATGTACACCTGCCCGCTCCAGTTGATCGGCTTGCCGAGCGCCGAGAGCGGCGCGTGGCGGAAGTGCGTGCGGAAGTCGAGCGGGCCTTTCAGCACCTGGCCGTCGGGTGGCGCCTGCAGCGCCATGCGGTGGTCGCGGCCGTCATTGAGGATCGCGATGCGGATGTCGCGCAGCGCCAGTTCGGGTTCGTTGCGCGTCGCGTCGCGCCAGCGCAGCACGCCGCCGCGCACGACGATCGCCTGCTGACGCAACAACCAGGTGGACAGCGCGTCGTTGCCGCTGTGGCGCGTCGGCACCGGCACGCCCGCGACCGACAGCACGCCGTCCTCGCTGCGCGACACCAGCACGTCCGGCTGATCGACGATCAGGCTCGACAGCGCCAGATGAAACTCCCACAGCGAGCGCCAGGACAACGACGCGGTGGCGTGCGGAATCGTCAGCGCGGGTTGGCCGTCGTGATCGCGGATGACGAGATTCGTGACATCGAGCCCTGGCTGGAAGCCGCTCCAGTGCGGCGCGAGCCGGCCGATCGTGAATTGGGTGCGCAGCTTGTCGGAGACCGCGGCTTCGATGCGCGGCCGGAACATGTCGGCGCGCGGCAGCACCACGTAGCGCAAACCCAGAAACAGTCCGCCCGCGATGAAATAGAGGACGAGCGCGAGCGCGGCGAGCACGCGCAACGTCCGACGCAGCACGATGTGGTCGCTTCCGCTCACATGCCGGACCTGCGGTGGGGTTTGCGGGTCGGCGGATTCGTTTCGCTCGGACATGCTGCGGCGGCTGGGCGTATGGTAGTTTTGCGTGTTAACGACGAAATGTATCACACGGGAAAGCGTCGGCGGACCTCCTGCAAACCCTGTCCGACGGCCCGTGACGGCGATTGGCGAGGCCGTCCCGCACGGGGGCCGGCACGCTTGTCGCCGCATCCCGATGGCACGACGGAACGACACGACAACGACCCCGGAACGACACCCGGACACCGTCAGAATACCGCCGGACAAATTCGATCAAGCAACGAGCGAGCCAGATTTTTGATGACTGACGCCACCCTCCTGAGTTCCAGCTATTCGCACTATGCCGCGCGCGCCGCCGCGGCCCGCCCGCAACTGGTCGCGCATGTCGGCGCGCTGGCCGACGAACCGCTGACGCGCGAGCGCATCGACGCGCGTCTCGACGAACTGTGCGCCGAGGCGGCGGGCCCAGCCGGTGCGCCGGTCAACGAAGATGCGCTGAAGCGCGCGCTGCGCCAGCTGCGCACCGAAGTATTCTGCGCGGTGATGGAGCGCGACCTGGCCGGCGAGGCCGATATCGCCGAAGTCACCGGCGCGATGACCGATCTCGCGGAAACGACGATCCAGCGCGCGCTGACGGTGCTGAGCGCCGAGCTCGAAGCGCTGTATGGCGAGCCGCGCGACCAGCAGGGCGAACGGCTCACGCTCGGCGTGGTCGGTATGGGCAAGCTCGGCGGGCGCGAGCTGAACGTGTCGTCGGATATCGACCTGATCTTCGTCTATGAGGACGACGGCGAGACCGCCGGCGGCCAGCGCCCGCCGCTCGCGACCCAGGAGTTCTTCACGCGGCTCGGCAAGCGGCTGATCGGCGCGCTCGCCGAAGTCACCGCCGACGGCTACGTGTTTCGCGTCGATATGCGTCTGCGGCCGAACGGCGATTCGGGGCCGCTCGTATGCAGCCTCGGCATGCTCGAAGAGTATTTCTATGTGCAGGGCCGCGAGTGGGAGCGCTACGCGTGGATCAAGGGCCGGCTCGTGTCCGAGGGCGCGAGCGCCTCGGCGCAGCGGCTGCAAAAGCAGCTCGGGGCGATCGTCACGCCGTTCGTCTATCGACGCTATCTGGATTTCGGCGTGATCAGCGCGATTCGCGCGCTGCATCTGCAGATCCGCCAGGAGGCGCAGCGCCGCGCGTCGATGCGCCCCGACAAGGCCGACGACATCAAGCTCGGCCGTGGCGGCATCCGTGAAATCGAATTCAGCGCGCAGGTGTTCCAGCTGATCCGCGGCGGCCAGGACGCCGGCTTTCGCGTGCGGCCGACGCTCGCCGTGCTGCGCCACGCGGCCACGAATGGGTTGATGGATCCGTCGGTGTGCGTGAAGCTGTCGCAGGCGTATCGCTTTCTGCGGGAGCTCGAGCATCGTTTGCAATATCGCAACGACGCGCAGACCCACGCGATGCCCGTCGATGCCGAAGACCGCATGGCGCTCGCGCGCGTGATGGGCTGCGACGACTACCCGCAATTGATGACGAAGCTCGACGCGCATCGCGAGTTGGTCGAACAGCAGTTCGACCAGATTTTCGCCGACAAGGTGGGCGGCCGCGACGGTTGCGGCGCGCCCGAGGACGGCGCGGCCGCGTGGGTGTGGAGCAGCGCGCTCGCCGACGATAGCGCCGACGACGCACTGCGCGCGCGCCTCGTCGAACTGGGGGTGGCCGAGCCCGGTGAGCTGCTCGCCCGGCTGCAGGCGGTGTGGCGCTCGTCGCGCTACACGGGCCTGAACGAGCGCAGCCGGCAGCGTTTCGACATCGTCGCGCAGCGCGCGCTCGAAGCCGCGCGCACGCTGGAGCCGGCCGGGCGCCGCGGCGATACGGTCGCGCGCCTGTTCGATCTGCTCGAAGCGGTGAGCCGGCGCGGCGCGTATCTGGCGCTTCTGACCGAGTATCCGCAGGCGCTGCACCAGGTGCTGTCGGTGCTGGGCGGCTCGCGCTGGGCGGCCGGCTATCTGATCCGCCATCCGCAGCTGCTCGACGAGCTGCTCGACGTCGAGGCGATCAACAGTCCGTTCGACTGGGCTGAATTCAAGCGTACGTTGCGTTTGCGGCTCGCCGCCGCCGATGGCGTCGAGCAGCAGATGGATCTGCTGCGTCACGCGCATCAGGCCGAGGTGTTCCGCATTCTGCTGATCGATCTTGCCGGCAAGCTGTCCGTCGAGCACGTCAGCGACCGGCTGTCCGAGCTCGCCGACGCAGTGCTCGACGTGACGATCGAAGCCGTGTGGAAGCAGTTGGCCAAACGTCATCGCGACGTGCCGCGCTTCGCGGTGATCGCCTACGGCAAGCTCGGCGGCAAGGAGCTCGGCTACGCGTCGGACCTCGACGTGATCTTCCTGTACGACGATCCCGGCGATGCCGCCGCCGACGTCTACGCAACCTACACACGGCGTCTGATCACATGGCTGACCACCGCGACCGGCGCCGGCACATTGTTCGACATCGACCTGCGGCTGCGGCCCAACGGCGAGTCGGGCCTGCTCGTCACCGACCTCGATGCGTTCCGCCGCTACCAGCTGCGCGAGGGCGACGCGGCGAATACCGCGTGGGTGTGGGAGCATCAGGCGCTGACGCGTGCGCGCTACTGCGCGGGCGATCCGGAGATCGGCGCGAAGTTCGAGGCGATCCGCGAACAGGTGCTGACGACGCCGCGCGAAGCGGCGCCGCTCGCGAAAGAGATCGTCGAGATGCGCGCGCGTGTCGAGGCGGGACATCCGAACCATACGCCGGCGCTGTTCGACCTGAAGCACGACCGCGGCGGCATGGTCGATATCGAGTTCACCGTGCAGTACTGGGTGCTGCTGCATGCGGCGCGCGATCCCGAGCTGATCCGCAATACCGGCAATATCGCGCTGCTGCGTGAGGTGTCGCGTTTCGGGCTGATGAGCGAAGCGGAAGCGGAGACGGTCGGCGCCGCCTATCGGCGCTATCGCAAGCTGCAGCACACGCTGCGGCTCGATGGGATGGAGAAGGCGCGGGTCGATCCGGCGCTGGTCGCGGCCGAGCGCGAGGCGGTGCTGGCGTTGTGGAAGAGGGTGTTTGGGTAAGGGCGCTCACGCACTTCGCGTAGCGCATCATGCGCGGCCGGGATCGGTGTGATGTCCCGGCCAAGCCGACTCAGCCGTGTGCGGCCGCCTATGCGCGGCGCAATTTCAGGCGGCCAGCATTTCCTTCGCGTGCTTGCGCGTGGTCGCCGTGATTTCGAGGCCGCCGAGCATTCGCGCGACTTCCTCGATGCGGCTCGCCTTGTCGAGCGAGCTCACGCTGCTGAGCGTGCCGCCGGTGCCGTTGCTCGTCTTTGCGACCTGGAAATGATGATCGCCGCGCGCGGCGACCTGCGGCAGATGAGTCACGCACAGCACCTGGCGCGCCTCGCCGAGCTGATGCAATAGCCGTCCGACCACTTCGGCCACGCCGCCGCCGATGCCCGTATCCACTTCGTCGAAGATCAGGGTCGGTGTCGGGCTGGCCGCGCTCGCGATTACTGCGAGCGCGAGACTGATACGCGCGAGTTCGCCGCCTGACGCAACCTTCGCGAGCGGCCGCCGCGGCACGCCGGCATGACCGGCGACGCGGAACTCGATCTGCTCGAGCCCGTGCGCGCCACCTTCGGGCAGCGGCACCAGCGCGACGTCGAAGCTGCCGCCTTTCATCGACAGTTCCTGCATGCCGGTCGTGACCGCCTCGCCGAGCGCCTTGCCTGCTTTCGCGCGTGCCTTCGACAGCTTTTTCGCCTCGGCGACGAACACTTCCTTCGCTTGCGCTTCGGCGGCGCGCAGGCCGTCGAGGTCGGCGGCGGCGTCGAGCGCGGCCAGTTGCTTGCGCCGCTCTGCGTGTTCTTCCGGCAGCGTCTCGGGTTGCAGGCGGAATTTGCGCGCGGCCGAGTGCAGCGCGTCGAGGCGCTTTTCGACCTGCGCGAGCCGCTCCGGATCGAGCTCGAGCTTCTGCGCGTAGTGGCTCAGCGAATACGCGGCTTCCTGCAACTGGATTTCGGCCGGTTCGAGCGCGGCGAGCACGTCGTTCAGCGCGGGGTCGATCTCCGCGAGGTCGCGCACCTTCGACACGATCGAGCCGAGATGCGTGATCATCGCGTCGTCCGATTCGGATAGCGCGCCGAGCGCTCCCTGCACGCCATCGATCAGATTCGCGGAATGCGACAGCCGCCGATGCTCGGTGTTGACTTCTTCCCATTCGCCCGGCTGTGGCGCGAGCTTGTCGAGTTCGGTGAGTTGCCACGCGAGTCGCTCGCGTTCGAGTTGCAGCTCGCGATCGCGCGTTTGCGCTTGCTCGACGGCCTGCGCCTTGTCGCGCCACGCGCGCCACGCGCGCGTGACGGCGGCGGCCAGGTCGGACAGGCCCGCGTGCGTGTCGAACAGCTCGCGCTGCGCGTCCGGGCGCATCAGCAACTGGTGCGCGTGCTGGCCGTGAATATCGACGAGCATCTCGCCGACCTCGCGCAGCTGCGCGAGCGTGGCCGCCGTACCGTTGATGAACGCGCGCGAGCGGCCGTTCGCGTCGACCACCCGCCGCAGCATCACGGTGCCGCCGTGCTGGCCGTCGTCGGCCGCGCCGAGCGCCTGGGTGTCGAGCCATTGATCGACCTGTGCGTGCGTCTCGAACTCCGCGGTGATGTCGGCGCGGCTCTCGCCGGTGCGCACGACGCTCGCCTCGGCGCGCGCGCCTAGTGCCAGCGCGAGCGCGTCGATCAGGATCGATTTGCCAGCGCCGGTTTCGCCCGAGAAAACGGTAAAGCCGCTGTCGAATTCGAGGTCGAGCGCGGCGACGATGACGAAGTCGCGTATCGAGAGGTGGCGAAGCATGGAGGTCGTCGGGTGAGCTTGGGATTCGGGTGGCGGCCGCGGCGGCGTGCGAAATCAAAGTGCCGCTTACGGCCTCGGGTCTTCTTCGTGCGACGGGTACTCGTGCCAGTGCAGCTTCTTGCGTAGCGTCGCATAGTAGCTGTAGCCGACCGGATGCAGCATCGGCACCGTGTGGCGCGAACGGCGCACCTCGATCGTGTCACCGAGCTCCAGCGACGTGAACGACTGCATGTCGAAATTGACGTTCACCTCGCGCCCGGAAACGATCTGGATGCTGACCTTCGATTCGTCCGGCAGCACGATCGGCCGGTTCGACAGCGCGTGCGGCGCGATCGGCACGAGCACGATGCCCTGTAGTTGCGGATGCAGGATCGGCCCCTGCGAGGACAGCGCGTACGCGGTCGAGCCGGTCGGCGTCGCGACGATCAGGCCGTCCGAGCGCTGGTTGTACATGAAGCGGCCGTCGACCGACACGCGCAACTCCGCCATGCCCGAGAAGCCGCTGCGGTTGACCACCACGTCGTTGAACGCGAGCGCGTGGTAGATCGGCGTGCCGTCGCGCACGATGCGCGCTTCGAGCAGCACGCGCTCCTCGCGCTCGAAATTGCCGGACAGCATCTGCGGCACGATCTCGCGCATGTCGGAGATCGGAATGTCCGTGATGAAGCCGAGCCGCCCGTGGTTGATGCCGATCAAGGGCGTGCGATACGGCGCGAGCTGGCGGCCGATGCCGAGCATCGTGCCGTCGCCGCCGAGCACCACGGCGACGTCGGCGCGCGCGCCGATCTCGGCGAGACGCAGCGCCGGATAGTCGGTCACGCCGATTTCGGCGGCGGTGTCGGCTTCGAACACGACTTCCAGGCCGAGCTTCGCGATGCAGGCGGCGAGCGCGGTCAGCGGCTCGCCGATGCCTGGCGTATTGCTGCGCCCGACGAGCGCGACGGTCTTGAACTGGCTGGTCACTTGCATGCCGGCATTACACCATAGGTAGGGCCTGAAAAGAACCGCAGACCAACCCGGTTGTGGGGCGGCGCACGCAGGGCGTCTGCGTATGTCGCGATTATCGTTAGAATGGTGAAGACCCGATGACATGCGAGCCCGCCGACGGCGGTGCATTCGCCGGGAGCGGGCGCCGCGGGCGCTCTCGGCTGCGATGCCATTGAGCTAAAATTTTTCGTCATGCTAGATCCTCGCGCACAAACCCTCCTCAAAACGCTGATTGAGCGCTACATCGCCGAAGGTCAGCCGGTCGGCTCTCGCACGCTGTCACGTTATTCGGGCCTCGAACTGAGTCCGGCCACGATCCGCAACGTGATGTCGGACCTCGAGGATCTGGGGCTCGTGATCAGTCCGCATACGTCGGCAGGGCGCATTCCGACACCACGCGGCTACCGCCTGTTCGTCGACACGATGCTGACCGTCGAATCCGCCGCCGACGAGGAGGCGGTGACGCGCACCGTCAAGACCACGCTGCAGGTGGGCGAGCCGCAGAAGATCGTCGCCGCGGCGGCGAGCGTGCTGTCAAATCTGTCGCAGTTCGCCGGCGTCGTGCTCACGCCGCGTCGCAGCCACGTGTTCAAGCAGATCGAATTCATGCGCCTGTCCGACCAGCGCATTCTGCTGATCATCGTGACGCCCGAAGGCGACGTGCAAAACCGCATCCTCGCCACCCAGCGCGACTTTTCGCCTTCGCAACTGGTGGAAGCCTCCAATTACATCAACGCGCACTTCGCGGGCCTCTCGTTCGACGAGGTGCGCCGCCGCCTGCGCGAGGAAATCGACGAGCTGCGTGGCGACATGACCTCGCTGATGCACGCGGCCGTCACCGCCAGCACCGACGAATCCGACACCGGCGAGACCGTGTTGATCTCGGGCGAGCGCAATCTGCTCGAAGTCGCCGATCTTTCGTCGGACATGGCGCGCCTGCGCAAGCTGTTCGATGTGTTCGACCAGAAGACCAGCCTCCTTCAGTTGCTCGACGTGTCGAGTCACGCGGCGGGCGTGCAAATATTCATTGGCGGCGAATCGAATCTGGTACCGATCGAGGAAATGAGCGTCGTCACCGCGCCGTACGAGGTGAACGGCAAGATCGTCGGCACGCTCGGTGTGATCGGACCGACCCGCATGGCCTACAACCGCGTGATTCCGATCGTGGACATAACCGCGCGGCTGTTGTCCATGACGCTCAGCCAGCAGTAGTCCTCGGGCTCCGCGGAACTGGCGTCATCGCAGTCCGTGGCGATCATGATGCGCGAACGCGCGGTGTCTGCCAATCGTCCGAATGGCCAGGGGTCTCTGGCGGCGCCGGGCAGAACTCGCGCCGCTATAATGAATCTCCATTGAATCGACTCGCCGCAAAATGCGGTGATTTCTGCTACCTATGCGCTTCGACCTCGAGCGGCCTTCACAGAACGCCACGTCGCATCGCGTCGCCGTGTTGCTGATCAATCTCGGCACGCCCGACGCGCCGACGCCGCGCGCGGTGCGCCGCTACCTCGCGCAGTTCCTGTCCGATCCTCGCGTGGTCGAAATTCCGGCGCTGCTGTGGCAGCTCATTCTGCGTCTGCTGATTCTGCCGTTGCGCGGCCGCAGCTCTGCGAAGAAGTATGCGGCGGTGTGGATGCCCGAGGGCTCACCGCTGCGCGTCCACACCGAAAAGCAGGTCGAGGGCCTGCGCCATCTGCTGCAACTGAACGACTACACGGTGCTGGTCGACTACGCGATGCGCTACGGCACGCCCGGCATTCCGGCAATGCTGAACCAGCTGAAGCTCGCGGGCGCCGAGCGCGTGTTGCTGATGCCGATGTATCCGCAGTATTCGGCGTCGACCACTGCGACCGCGTTCGACGAAGCCTTTTCCGCGCTCAAGCGCATGCGCAACCAGCCGGAAGTCCGCACCGTGCGCCAGTACGCCGATCACCCGGCGTACATCGCGGCGCTCGCCGCACAGGTGCACCACTACTGGCATCTGCACGGCCGCCCCGATTTCGCGGCGGGCGACAAGCTCGTGCTCAGTTTCCACGGCGTGCCCAAGCGCACGCTCGACCTCGGCGACCCGTACCACGAGCAATGCCAGCAGACCGGCGCGCTGCTGATGCAGGCGCTCGATTTGACGTCGGTCGAATGCCGCATCACGTTCCAGTCGCGCTTCGGCAAGGCCGAATGGCTGCAGCCCTACACGGCGCCGACGTTGAAGGAGCTCGGCGCGGCAGGCGTGCGGCGTGCTGACGTGTTTTGCCCGGGTTTCACCGCCGACTGCCTCGAAACGATCGAGGAAATCGGCATGGAAGGGCGCGGCGAATTTCTGCAGGCGGGTGGCAAGGAGTTTCACCGGATCGCCTGTCTGAACGCGTCGCAGCCGTGGGTTGCCGCGCTTGGCGAAATCGTTGCGCAGCATCTGCAGGGCTGGCCCGTGCAGGCGGTGCCGGTGCCGCACACGACAGGAGCTTGAATACGCAGATGAACTACCGCATTTCAACCGAACCGGGCGCGAAACTGCGCATCGACAAATGGCTGTGGGCCGCGCGCTTCTTCAAGACGCGTTCGCTGGCCGCGGAGGCGGTCGACAAGGGGCGGGTGCGTATCGGCGGCGTCGCCGTGAAGCCGGCGAAGGACGTGCGTGTCGGCGATCTGGTCGAAATCGAGATCGAGCGCTACGTGTGGCAGGTGGAGGTGCTGGGCGTATGCGACGTACGCGGTCCGGCGAGCGTCGCGCAGACGCTTTATTTGGAAACCGCGCAGAGCAAGGCGAAGCGGCAGGTCGAGCAGGAACGGCGCAAGGTCTACCACGAGCCGGCCGCCGCGCTGCACGGCCGACCGACCAAACGCGACCGGCGCACTATCGACAGATTTTCAGGTGGGGATTGAGAAACTGCTCCACGGTGGCGTGTGCGCCGCCGTACTCGGTGGTGTGGTCGTTGACCGCACCGGACATGCAGATGGTCGTGGTGCCCGCGATCAGTACCAGTGCGACCACGCCGATTGCAAAGGTCAGTTTCACGGTACTCCCCTTGATGGGCTGAAACAGGCTATCGGAACGACTGTCAGGTGTCGGTAACGCTTACGTCAGATTAGGGTTAACGTGGCGTTGCCGCTCCCTGACTGGAGAATAGGTCAGTTGCGGGCTGCACTCAATCTCTATCTGATTGCGCCACGTTGAGGCTTGTTACGGCGCATTTCGCCTGCACGTCGGTGGTGCGAAAAAACCCTCGACCCGCTTGAAACGGCTTTTTCAGGCCCCATCTGGGGTCCGGTCTGGCGGATCGGCGCGAAGACGCGTGTCGCGATTTTGCAAAGCATGAATCGTACTGTGTCGGAACGGCTTGCACCGCCTTTGGCTTTTACTTTTTAACGACTTTCAGCGACATGGAAAACACGCAAGAGAACCCGACGAGCCAGAATCCCACGCCCGCCGACGAAGCCGCGCGCCAGGCCGCCGAGGCGGCCGGGGCCGCTGCTCAACAGCCGGACACCGGCGCCCCCGCGGAACCGGCCCAGGGTGCCGCCGAGCAGGCGCTGGTCGACGCTCAGGCGAAGATCGCCGAGTTGCAGGAAAGCTTCCTGCGCGCGAAGGCCGAAACCGAAAATGTGCGCCGGCGCGCTCAGGAAGACGTCGCCAAGGCGCACAAGTATGCGATCGAGAGCTTCGCCGAGCATCTGCTGCCGGTGGTCGACAGTCTCGAGGCGGCCGTCGCCCATTCGTCCGACGACTTGCAGAAGGTCCGCGAAGGCGTCGAGCTCACGCTGCGGCAGTTGAGCGGCGCGCTCGAGAAGGGTCGCGTCGTGGCGATCAATCCGGTCGGCGAAAAGTTCGATCCGCATCGCCATCAGGCCATTTCGATGGTGCCGGCCGACCAGGAGCCGAACACCGTCGTCGCGGTGCTGCAAAAGGGCTTTGTGATCGCGGATCGCGTACTGCGTCCCGCGCTCGTGACCGTCGCGGCGCCGAAGTAATCACGTTGACACTCGCTCCGGGCGTTTGCGCCGGTGGCGTCTGCTGCGTCGCTTCGCATCGCTACGTGCCGCAAAGATCCATCGATTCAGGCACTTCCGGCGAACCACGCCGGGGGCGCCGCGCAGACTGACCGAGCGGGCTCGCAGCGAAGATTCAGGCGCCTCGCCCCGTGATTGAAAAAAATTAAAGACCGCATCGCAAAAGAGGTCTTGAAAACGATGTGGCCGCACTTATTTTGAGTGCAGGTATGAATTGAGAGCGGATCGTCCCGCCGCCAGATGGGTCAACCGGGCGCTTTCCGCAGCGATCAAAGTCAGGAGATTTGTAAAAATGGGCAAAATCATCGGTATCGACCTCGGCACGACTAACTCGTGCGTGGCGATCATGGAAGGCAACTCGGTCAAGGTCATCGAGAACTCGGAAGGCGCGCGCACCACGCCGTCGATCATCGCTTACATGGATGACAGCGAGATCCTGGTCGGCGCGCCGGCCAAGCGTCAGTCGGTCACGAACCCGAAGAACACGCTGTTCGCGGTCAAGCGCCTGATCGGCCGCCGCTTCGAAGAGAAGGAAGTGCAGAAGGACATCGGCCTGATGCCCTACAAGATCATCAAGGCCGACAACGGTGACGCGTGGGTCGAAGTGCGCGACCAGAAGCTCGCGCCGCCGCAAATCTCCGCCGAAGTCCTGCGCAAGATGAAGAAGACCGCTGAGGACTACCTTGGCGAGACCGTCACGGAAGCCGTGATCACGGTGCCGGCGTACTTCAACGACAGCCAGCGTCAGGCAACCAAGGACGCCGGCCGCATCGCCGGTCTGGAAGTCAAGCGGATCATCAACGAACCGACCGCCGCGGCTCTCGCGTTCGGTCTGGACAAAGCCGAAAAGGGCGATCGCAAGATCGCGGTGTACGACCTGGGCGGCGGTACGTTCGACGTGTCGATCATCGAAATCGCGGACGTCGACGGTGAAATGCAGTTCGAAGTGCTATCCACGAACGGCGATACGTTCCTCGGCGGCGAAGACTTCGACCAGCGCATCATCGACTACATCATCGGCGAGTTCAAGAAGGAGCAGGGCGTCGATCTGTCGAAAGACGTGCTCGCGCTGCAGCGCCTGAAGGAATCGGCTGAAAAGGCCAAGATCGAGCTGTCGTCGAGCCAGCAGACCGAAATCAACCTGCCGTACATCACGGCGGACGCATCGGGTCCGAAGCACCTGAACCTGAAGATCACGCGCGCCAAGCTGGAAGCGCTGGTCGAAGACCTGATCGAACGCACCATCGAGCCGTGCCGCGTCGCGATCAAGGATGCGGGCGTGAAGGTCGGCGAAGTCGACGACGTGATCCTGGTCGGCGGTATGACCCGTATGCCGAAGGTGCAGGAAAAGGTGAAGGAGTTCTTCGGCAAGGATCCGCGCCGTGACGTGAACCCGGACGAAGCCGTGGCCGTTGGTGCCGCGATCCAGGGCCAGGTCCTGTCGGGCGACCGCAAGGACGTGCTGCTGCTCGACGTGACCCCACTGTCGCTCGGCATCGAAACGCTCGGCGGCGTGATGACGAAGATGATCAACAAGAACACGACGATCCCGACCAAGCACGCGCAGGTCTACTCGACGGCTGATGATAATCAAGGCGCCGTGACGATCAAGGTGTTCCAGGGCGAACGCGAAATGGCAGCGGGCAACAAGCTGCTCGGCGAGTTCAACCTCGAAGGCATTCCGCCGGCACCGCGCGGCGTGCCGCAGATCGAAGTGAGCTTCGACATCGACGCGAACGGCATTCTGCACGTCGGCGCGAAGGACAAGGCGACCGGCAAGGAGAACCGCATCACGATCAAGGCGAACTCGGGTCTGTCCGAAGCCGAAATCGAGAAGATGGTGAAGGACGCCGAAGCGAACGCGGAAGAAGATCACAAGCTGCGTGAGCTGGCCGACGCCCGCAACCAGGGTGACGCGCTCGTCCACAGCACGAAGAAGGCGCTGACCGAGTACGGCGACAAGCTCGAAGCTGGCGAGAAGGACAAGATCGAAGCCGCGTTGAAGGACCTCGAAGACACGCTGAAGAGCAACTCGAGCGACAAAGCCGCGATCGAAGCGAAGATCGAAGCGGTGGCCACGGCCTCGCAGAAGATGGGCGAGAAGATGTACGCCGACATGCAGGCTGCGCAGGGTGCCGAAGCGGCGGCGGGCGCGGCGGGCGGTGCCGGTGCATCGGCGGGTGCGAGCCAGCAGGCCGACGATGTGGTCGACGCTGACTTCAAGGAAGTGAAGAAAGACTAAAGCCAGGTCGGCATCCGACCGTAAAGCCGTGCACAGCAATGTGCGCGGCCCGGCTGCACGAGAACGGCGCCCCCGGGGCGCCCAAAGTGCAAGAGCGGTTTTCGCGCCTGGCGAGCCTTTTTGGGGCTCTCCGGGCACGTTCGTTTTATGGAGGGCGTTGTTTTGAACCGTGCCCTGGCGCGGCGCAGACAGCGGCCGGACGAGTCGTGAGACTCCACAGCATTCACAAGGAGCTACCGCGTCGCTTTGCGCGGCGGCGTTGAACCGATATGGCGAAACGGGATTACTACGAGGTTCTGGGCGTCGCAAAGAACGCGAGCGACGACGAAATCAAGAAGGCTTATCGCAAGCTCGCGATGAAGCACCACCCCGACCGCAATCCGGGTCACAAGGATGCGGAAGAGCATTTCAAGGAAGTGAAGGAAGCCTATGAAATGCTGTCGGATTCGCAAAAGCGCGCCGCGTACGATCAGTACGGTCACGCGGGCGTCGATCCGAACATGGGTGGGGCCGGCGCGCAAGGTTTCGGCGGCTTTGCCGATGCATTCGGCGACATCTTCGGCGACATCTTCGGCCAGGCGGCCGGCGGCGGCGCACGCGGAGGCGGCCGCGCGGGCCCGCAGGTGTACCGCGGCGCCGATCTGCGCTACAGCATGGAAATCACGCTCGAGCAGGCCGCACACGGCTACGACACGCAGATTCGCGTGCCGAGCTGGGTTTCGTGCGAAGTCTGCCATGGCTCGGGCGCGAAGCCGGGCACCAAGCCGGAAACCTGCCCGACCTGTAGCGGCTCGGGTTCGGTGCGCATGTCGCAGGGCTTCTTCAGCATCCAGCAGACTTGCCCGAAGTGCCACGGCACCGGCACCTACATCCCCGAGCCGTGCAATCACTGCCACGGCGCGGGTAAGGTGAAGGAAACCAAGACGCTCGAAGTGAAGATCCCGGCCGGTATCGACGACGGCATGCGCATCCGCTCGGCCGGCAACGGCGAGCCGGGCATCAACGGCGGTCCGTCGGGCGATCTGTATGTCGAGATTCATATCAAGCAGCACTCGGTGTTCGAGCGTGACGGCGACGATCTGCATTGCCAGATGCCGATCCCGTTCACTACCGCGGCGCTCGGCGGCGATATCGAGGTGCCGACGCTCGCCGGTCGCGCCAGCTTCACGGTGCCGGAAGGCACGCAGTCCGGCAAGACGTTCCGTTTGCGCGGCAAGGGCATCAAGGGGCTGCGTTCGAGCATCGCCGGCGATCTGTACGTACACGTGCAGGTTGAAACGCCGGTCAAGCTCACCGAAGCGCAGCGCGATCTGCTCAAGCAGTTCGAAAAGGCGCTCGTGGAAGGCGGTTCGCGGCATAGTCCGCAAAGCAAGAGCTGGTTCGATCGCGTAAAGAGCTTTTTCGATTGATTTGATTCGGCGGTCAGTATGACGGTGGACAGTCGCGGCGCGGCGTTCGCGCTGCTCGACGATTGCGGTGCAACGGCGGCGCTTCCGTCGAGCCGCTTGTACACGGGTTTCGTGCGCGAGCGGGTCTGCACGGAGGCGGCGCAGCTCGAAGCCGTGTGCGACAGCGTCGCGGCGGATACCCGGAGCGGTTTGCACGCCGTTGTGCTCGCCGATTATGAATTTGGCCGCGCGCTGATGGGTTTCGATGCGCGCCGGTCTTCTGAAACGCAGCGTGGCAATGCCACGCTGCGTTTTTTATTGTTCGAACGTTGTGCGAAGCTTTCGCGCGACGAGGTCGACGCGTGGCTGACGGCGCGGGACAACGGCGCTTTCGAGCCGTCGGTCGCGGGCACCGCGAACGTGCGCGAGAGCGTCGATCGCGCCGAGTTCGACGCGGCGATCGACGCGATTCACGCCGCCCTGCGCGCGGGCGATTCCTATCAGGTCAACTACACGTACCGCCTCGGCTTCGACGTGTTCGGCTCGCCGCTCGCGTTCTATCGGCGGTTGCGCGCGCGCCAGCCCGTGTCGTTCGGCGCGCTGATCGCGTTGCCGGACGATGCGTGGGTGCTGTCGTGTTCGCCCGAACTATTCGTCGAAAAGCACGGCCCGACGTTGCGCGCGCGGCCGATGAAGGGCACGGCGCCGCGCTCGCAGGATCCTGCCGTCGACCGGGGTAACGCCGAGTTCCTCGCGACCGATCCGAAGAACCGCGCCGAGAACGTCATGATCGTCGATCTGTTGCGCAACGATCTGTCGCGAGTCGCGCGGATCGGCTCGGTCAGCGTGCCGGCGTTGTTTTCGGTCGAGCCGTATGCGTCGGTGTGGCAGATGACGTCGACTGTCGAGGCGACGTTGCTCGACGGCACCTCGTTCGCGACGATCCTGCGCGCGCTGTTTCCCTGCGGCTCGATTACCGGTGCGCCGAAGCATCGCACGATGCAGTTGATCGACGAACTGGAAAGCACGCCGCGCGGGCTCTATACCGGCGCGATCGGCTGGCTCGATGCGCCGGGCGATGATCACGATTGCGGCGACTTTTGCATGTCGGTCGCGATTCGCACGTTGACGTTGACTGCGTCATCGGCGTCAGACGGTGGCACGAACGGTCTGCGCGGCAGCATGGGCATCGGCGCGGGCATCGTGCTCGACAGCGTGGCCGCCGACGAGCACGAGGAGTGTCGATTGAAAGCACGTTTTCTGATGGGCGCCGAGCCGGGTTTCGAACTGTTTGAAACGATGTACGCGACGCGGGAAGACGGCGTGCGGCACGTCGAGCGGCATCTGCGGCGCTTGTCGTCGAGCGCCGCGACGCTTGGCTTCGGGTTCGACGAAGCGCGCATTCGTGGGGAGATTTCAGCGCGGTGCGCCACGCTCCCGGCGCATATGCCGCATCGAATGCGGCTTGCTTTGAGCAAGAGCGGGGTGACCCAGATCTCGGCCGCGATACTTGCGCCGTTAGCGGATGCGATCGTTGGTGTTCTGCTCGGCCCCGAAGCGCAGTTCGCGCCGACCCACGCCGCCGATCCGCTGCTGCGCCACAAGACTACGCGCCGGGCAGACTACGACCGCGGCTGGCGCGAAGCCGAAGCGAAGGGCGCCTTCGATACGCTGTTTTTCAACGAACGGGGCGAACTGACCGAAGGCGGCAGGTCGAACGTGTTCGTGAAGCTCGCGGGACAATGGTGGACGCCGCCGCTCGCGTCAGGCGTGCTGCCAGGTGTAATGCGAAGCGTGTTGCTCGACGACGCGTCGGGCTTGCGGGCAGGTGAAAAAGTGCTGACACGGGCGGATGTGCTGAACGCCGAAGCGCTGCTCGTGTGCAACGCGTTGCGCGGCGCGGTGCCGGCACGGCTTGTTGGTTAGAGCACTGAAAAATACGGGAATGCCGCGCGCTCGCGCGGCAATGAAGCATCAGAACGTGTGCTCGGCACCGGGAAACGTGCCGTCCTTTACCGCCCGCACATACGCCTCGACGGCCGCCTGAATATTCGGCTGTCCCTGCATGAAATCCTTCACGAAGCGCGGTCGCTTGCCAGGAAAAATCCCGAGCATGTCGTGCAGCACCAGCACCTGACCCGAGCAGCCGAGGCCCGCGCCGATACCAATTGTCGGAATGCGCAGCTGCTGCGTGACCTCGCTCGCGAGTTGCGACGGGATCGCTTCCATCACGATCAATTGCGCGCCGGCTTCCTGCACGGCGAGCGAATCGCGCAGCAGCTGGCTTGCGCCCGCTTCGGTCTTGGCCTGCACCTTGAAGCCGCCGAACGCATGCACCGACTGCGGCGTGAGACCCACATGCGCGCACACCGGAATCGAGCGCTCGACCAGAAACCGCACCGTGCCGGCGAGCCATTCGCCGCCTTCGAGCTTGACCATCTGCGCGCCCGCGCGCATCAGTTCGACCGAGCTCCTGAATGCGTCTTCGCGCGTGCCGTAGGTGCCGAACGGCAGGTCCGCGACGATCAGCGCCGACGGCCGCGCGCGCGCGACGCTCGCCGTGTGATACGCGATGTCGGCAAGCGACACCGGCAGCGTGGTCGCCTGGCCTTGCAGGACGTTGCCGAGCGAGTCGCCGATCAGCAGCACGTCGACGCCCGCGCGATCGAGCAGCGCGGCGAAGCTCGCGTCGTAGCAGGTGAGCATGGCGATCTTTTCGCCAGCGTCGCGCATTGCCTGCAGTTTCGGCACGGTGATCGCGCTCCGGCTCGCTTCCTGCAAATAAGTCATGGTCAATCCAGTGAAGAAAATGAACTAGCCGCGCCGCTTACAGCGACGTGGCTTTGACAAAGAATTCCTTGCGGCCGCGCATCGTCTCGATGCGTTCGGCGAGCAGCGCAAGGTCCGCGTCGGAGTCGAGCGGATTCAGGTGTTCGGCGTTGACCGTCAGCACGGGCGTGCGGTCGTAGTGGTAGAAGAATTCGTTGTACGCGTCGCACAGCGCGCGCAGATAGGCATCGGAAATCTGCAGCTCCATCGGCACCGCGCGCTTCTGGATGCGCGCGAACAGCACCTCTGGGCTCGCCTGCAGATAAACGACGAAGTCCGGCTCCGGCGCGCTGACGTCGAGCCGCACGGCAAGCGCGCGGTACAACTGCCACTCGTCTTCCTGCAAGGTCAGACGCGCGAAGATGTCGTTTCGCTGCGTGATGAAGTCGGCGATCAGCGGCGTGCCGCTCGCCTGCGCGGCGCTGACTTCCTGCGCCTGCTGCGCGCGTTGCAATGCGAAGTGCAACTGCACCGGTAGCGCATAGCGCGTGGTGTCGCGATAGAAGCGTTCAAGGAACGGATTGTCTTGCGAGCGTTCGAACAGTTCGTGCATCGACCAGCGTTGCGCGAGGCGCCGCGCAAGTGAGGTTTTGCCGACGCCGATCGGCCCTTCGATCGCGATATAGCCGAACGGCGGGCGCAGCTGCGGCGCGGTGACCGTGAGCGGCGGCGAACTCATTCGCAGCGGCCTTTCTCGGCGGAATTGCCGGTCAGCGCATTGAGCATCGGGCACTGGCAGGGCGACTTTACTTTCTCGATGCGCTGATCGCTCACGCTGTCGAGCAGCGCGGCGGCCCGGCCATGCAGCGGAATGACGATCGCCGCGTCGATCTCGACGAGCGGCACCAGCGCAAACGCGCGCTCGACGAGGCGTGGGTGCGGCACGATCAGATCGGCTTCGTCGATCGATTGATCGCCATACAGCAGGATGTCGAGATCGAGCGTGCGCGGCGCATTGCGGAACGGCCGCTCACGGCCGAACTGATGCTCGATCTTGTGGCACAGCGCGAGCAGATGCCGCACGGGGAGCGTCGTTTCCAGCTTCACGACGCAGTTGAAAAAGTCGTCGCCGCCCGCGTCGATCGGGGCAGTGCGATACAGGCTCGATTTGGCGAGCACGGTGATGGTGTGCTGTTGTGCGAGGCACACCACCGCGTCTTTCAGGGTCTGGCGCGCGTCCCCGAGATTCGCGCCGAGGCCAAGATAAGCAACCGTCATGGCATATCTTCCTGCAACTATCGTTTTGACGGCTTTTCCGCGAACGCCGCGTCAGTCTTCGTGCGAGCCTTCGAGGCCCGCGTCGTTGTCCGTGCGTTCGGCGGACGAGCCGCCCTCCACTCCGTCACCTGATTTGCGGCTTCTGGCGCCACCGCGCCGCCGTCGTTTTCTTGGGCTCCGGTCCTTCCCGCCTTGCGTGAGCAATGTCTCGCGCGCGGCGACGTCTCCTTCGATGAACTCCGTCCACCATGCACCGACCGACTCGTCGAGTTCGCCCGATGCGCAGCGCAACAGGAGGAAATCATACCCCGCTCTAAATCTTTGGTGTTCGAGCAGCTTCAGCGCGCTGCGCCCCGAGCGTTTTTCGAGGCGCAGCTGCAGGCCCCAGATCTCGCGCATGTCGGCCGAGAAGCGCTTGTGGATCGCGAGCTTTTCGGTCTGCATGTCGAGCACTTCGTCCATCGCGCGATGCAGCGCGGGCACCGGATACTCGCCTTCGGCCTCGAACTTCTGCCAGCGCTGCTGCACGTCGTGCCACAACAGCGTCGCGAACAGGAAGCCCGGCGACACCGGCTTGCCGGCGAGCACGCGTGCATCTGTGTTAGAGAGTGCCAGAGAAATGAATTTTTCGCCGGTCGGCTGCTCGAGCACGACGTCGAGCAGCGGCAACAGCCCGTGATGCAGGCCTTCCTGGCGCAGCCACTTCAGGCACGCGAGCGCGTGACCCGACAGCATCAGCTTCAGCATTTCGTCGAACAGACGCGCGGCGGGCACGTTGTTGATCAGATCGGCCATCTTCTCGATCGGCGCGCGCGTGGCGTCGTCGATGTCGAAGTCGAGCTTGGCGGCGAAGCGCACGACGCGCAGCATGCGCACCGGATCCTCGCGATAGCGCGTGACCGGGTCGCCGATCATGCGCAACAGGCGCGCGCGCATGTCGGCCATGCCGTTGTGGTAGTCCAGCACCGTTTGTGTGGCCGGATCGTAGTACATCGCGTTGATCGTGAAGTCGCGGCGCGTGGCGTCCTCGTGCTGTTCGCCCCACACGTTGTCGCGCAGCACGCGGCCGCTCGCATCGACCGCGTGGGTGCGGCGGTCGAGCTCGTCGCGCTTCAGACGCTTCGGCGGCGGCGCGTCGGCCGCGGGCGGATCGACCAGCGCGCGGAACGTCGAGGTCTCGATGATTTCCTGGCCGAACTGCACGTGCACGATCTGGAAGCGCCGGCCGATGATGCGCGCGCGGCGGAACAGCTTCTGCACCTGTTCGGGGGTCGCGTCGGTCGCGACGTCGAAGTCTTTCGGCTTCACGCCGAGCAGCAGGTCGCGCACCGCGCCGCCGACGATGAACGCACGGAAGCCCGCCTGTTGCAGGCCCTCGGTCACGCGGATCGCATTGCGCGAGATCAGCGTGGGGTCGATACCGTGCACGTCGTGCGGAATGATGACGGGTACGTCCGGCTCGCGCGGCGCTTGCGCGGCAGCAGCGGCACCTGCGGACTTGCGGCGCGGCCGCGCGGCCGTGCCGGAAGCCGTCGTGCCGGATACGGTCGTGCCGGATACGGACTTGCCGCGCGCCGGCGGCTTGCCATTGGCATTGCCGTCGACGCTGGCGGCGGCGGAGAGCGTGTCGTCAGCGGTCGCCGTGTCCTGGCCGAACAGCTTGCGGATGAGTTTCTTGATCACGAGGGTTGGAAGAGTTCGAGGATGCGCCAGCCTTTGGCTTGCGCATGGGCGCGCAACGTGTCGTCCGGATTGGTCGCGATGGGATCGGTGACTTTTTCGAGCAGCGGGATGTCGTTGTGCGAATCGCTATAGAAATAGCTGTGCTCGAAGTCGCTCCAGCTCTTGCCGAGCGACGCGAGCCACATTTCGGTGCGCACGATCTTGCCTTCCTTGTAGCTCGGCGTGCCGGTGGGGCGACCGGTGTAGGCGCCGTGCGGCTCCCCGCCGACGGTCTCCGCCTCGCACGCGATCAGCGTGTCGACGCCGAACGCCTGCGCGATCGGCCGCGTGATGAACTCGTTGGTCGCGGTGACGACGCAGCACAGGTCGCCCGCTTCACGATGCTGTTTCACGAGTTCGAGCGCCACCGGCTGGATGGCCGGCGAGATGACCTCGTGCATGTACTGCGCGTGAAAGTCAGCGAGCTGCGCGCGTGTGTACTTCGCGAGCGGCGTCAGCATGGCGATCAGATAAGCGTGAATGTCGAGCTTGCCGGCCTTGTAGTCGGCGTAAAAGCGATCGTTTTCACGGGCGAAATTTTCGGCGTCGACCATGCCTTTTTTCACCATGAAGCGGCCCCATTCGTGGTCGCTGTCGGTGGGAATGAGCGTGTGGTCGAGATCGAAGAGTGCAAGGTTAGCCATGGGCGCCTATTTTACTTGAAGCGGGAAGAGCGGCGTGTGAACCCGGTGCGGCGGCGGGGTCGGGCGACGCGAGCATCGTGCGCAACAGCGGCAGCGTGACCGCGCGTTTCTGTTCGAGCGAGAAGCGGTCGAGCGCGTCGAGCAGCGCCATCAGGCTCGGCATGTCGCGGCGAAAGTGCGTGAGCAGGTAGGCGGGCACGTCGTCGGCGAGCATGATGCCGCGCTCGCGCGCCGCGCGTTTCAACACCGCGGCCTTCGCGTCGTCGGGCAACGGCGCAAGGTGAAACACCAGTCCCCAGCCGAGGCGCGTGCGCAAATCTTCGCGCACCGTCATGCCGATCGGCGCCGCGTTGCCCGCGGCGACGAGCGCGCTGGTCGGATGCGCGCGCACTTCGTTGAACAGGTTGAACACGGCGATCTGCTGCGCGGCCGACAGCGCGTCGCAGTCGTCGATTGCATAGAGCGCGACGCGCGGATCGAAGCCGAAGGCGGCGAGGCTGCTTTGCGGCCCGGCGAAGCGCGCATGCCCCGGCGGCGCTTCGTGCACGAGCGCCTGCAGCAGGTGCGTGCGGCCGCTGCCGGCTTCGCCCCAGATGTAGAAGGTGCGATCGGCGACCGGTCCGGAGGCGAGCGCGTCGTCGAGCTCACGCAGGCGCGTGACCAGCTCGGCGTTCGCGCCGGCGAAGAAATTGTCGAATGTCGATGGCGGCGGGGTGCCGAGATCGAGCGTCAGTTGACGAAGCACAGTAGGTTAATGCCGAAAATGAGGCTCAGGCCGCGAGTGGCCCGGACCTCGGGGCCTGGAAGGTTGCCAGGCGCTCAGTTGTCGTGAAGCGTGCTCGCCGGGTCGTGAGGCCGCGCGTCGCGAAGCACGGCTGGCGCAATTGCGCGGGTCGGCGGCGCCGGAATCGGGGTGTCGTGTTGCAATGTCGTTTCCAGGATATCGTCGGAACGCGTGAATTCCAGCCAGGCGGCCAGCATCGGGTAAAATCGCATTTTACCGACCTTCGAGCTTTTCCCCATGAATCAACCGAAATCCGCCGAGCATTCAACCGATTCGGCCCAAGGTTTGTCGTATCGCGACGCCGGCGTGGACATCGATGCGGGTGACGCCCTCGTCGACGCCATCAAGCCCTTTGCCAAGAAAACCCTGCGCGACGGCGTGCTGGGCGGCATCGGTGGATTCGGCGCGTTGTTCGAAGTGCCGAAGAAGTACAAGGAGCCGGTGCTCGTGTCCGGCACCGACGGCGTCGGCACCAAGCTGCGTCTGGCGTTCCAGCTGAACAAGCACGACACGGTCGGCCAGGATCTGGTCGCGATGAGCGTCAACGACATCCTCGTGCAGGGCGCCGAGCCGCTGTTCTTCCTCGACTATTTCGCCTGCGGCAAGCTCGACGTCGGCACGGCGGCGACCGTCGTGAAGGGCATTGCGCACGGCTGCGAGCTGTCGGGTTGCGCGTTGATCGGCGGCGAAACCGCGGAAATGCCGGGCATGTACCCGGACGGCGAATACGACCTGGCTGGTTTCGCGGTCGGCGCGGTGGAAAAGAGCAAGATCATCGACGGCAGCAAGATCGCGTCGGGCGACGTGGTGCTCGGGCTCGCGTCGAGCGGCATCCATTCGAACGGCTTTTCGCTCGTGCGCAAGATCATCGAGCGTGCCAATCCCGATCTGAACGCGGACTTCGACGGCCGCACGCTCGCCGACGCGCTGATGGCGCCGACGCGCATCTACGTGAAGCCGCTGCTCGCGCTGATGCAGCAGATCGAGGTCAAGGGTATGGCGCACATCACGGGGGGCGGCCTGGTCGAGAACATTCCGCGTGTGCTGCGCGAAGGCCTGACCGCCGAGCTCGACCATCGCGCGTGGCCGCTGCCGCCGCTGTTCTCGTGGCTGCAGAAGCACGGCGGCGTCGCCGATGCGGAAATGCACCGCGTGTTCAACTGCGGTATCGGTATGGCGGTGATCGTGTCGGCCGCGGATGCCGAAGCGGCGATCGGTCTGCTGTCCGCGGCGGGCGAGCAGGTCTGGAAGATCGGCACGGTCCGTGAAAGCGCAGCGGGTGAAGCGCAGACGGTCGTGGTTTAAAGGTTGACGAGGGCGGCGTGCCGCAATGGTGCGCCGCGCAGGCCTCGAATCCTTTGCTTCACATTTCCCGCTTCAAATTCCTGCTTTACGTCCCTCCGATTCCCCCACGCTGATCGGCGCCTCAAACCAGCGTTTCGATCAACTCTACCACCCGCGCCGTCGCGTGCGGATCGCAGCAATCCACCACCTGTCTTTCCGGCATGCTGCGCAGCCACGTGAGCTGCCGCTTGCAGAGTTGCCGCGTCGCGAAGACGCCCTTGTCGCGCATGGTCCGATAGTCGACCGCGCCATCGAGGTATTCCCACACCTGCCGATACCCGACGCAGCGCATCGACGGCATCTCCGGCAGCAGGTCGCCGCGCGCGCGCAGCTTCACCACTTCATCGACGAAACCGTGCGCGAGCATCGAATCGAAGCGCTGCTCGATGCGCGCGTGCAGCTCGCCACGCTCGGACGGCTCCAGCGCGACCGGCACGAAGCTTGCCGATGCGGCGTCGTCGATGCGCGCGGGCGCGGCGAGCAGCGTCGACATCGGCTGGCCGGTCAGCATGAACACTTCCAGCGCGCGCTGGATGCGCTGCGAATCGTTCGGCGCGAGACGCGCGGCCGTGACCGGATCGAGCGCGGCGAGCCGCGCGTGAAGCGCCGGCCAGCCGTCGCGGGCGGCGTCGGCGTCGAGCCTCGCGCGTACTTCGGCATCGGCGGCGGGCAGGTCGTTGAGCCCCTGCGTGAGCGCCTTGTAGTAAAGCATCGTGCCGCCGACCAGCAGCGGCAGCCGCCCGCGCGCATGAATTTCTCCGACGAGCCGCAGCGTATCGGCGCGAAACTGCGCGGCCGAGTACGAGTCGGCCGGATCGACGATATCGATCAGATGATGCGGCGCGACCGCGCGTTCTTCCGCGGTCGGCTTCGCGGTGCCGATGTCCATCTCGCGATAGACGAGCGCCGAGTCGACGCTGATGATTTCGACCGGCCGCCGCGCGGCGAGCGCGAGCGCGGCGGCGGTCTTGCCGGACGCGGTCGGACCGAGCAGGCACGGGATGGGGGTAGGGTGTGACGTCATGGGCAAGCGGGCGCGCGGCGCAACGGTGTGATCGAAACGCAGCGCCGTTACTGCCCGCGCATGAACAACCGATCGAGATCGGCCAGCGTCAGCTGATACCAGGTCGGACGCCCGTGGTTGCACTGATCGGCGCGCTCGGTCGCTTCCATCTGGCGCAACAGCGCGTTCATTTCGTCGAGCGTCAGACGCCGGTTCGCGCGCACCGCGTGATGGCACGCGAGCGTGCCGAGCAGTTCGTGCTGACGCTCGGTCAGCACGCGCGAGCCGCCGAATGCATGCAGGTCGGACAGCACCGCGCGCGCCAGCGCTTGCAGGTCGGCGTCCTTCAGCAACGCGGGGACCGCGCGGATCGCGAGCGTGGTCGGCGACAGCACCGCGAGGTCGAAGCCGAGCGCATCGAGCGTATCGCGCTCTTCCTCGACCGTGCCGATTTCGACCGGATCGGCCTGCATCGTCTGCGGGATCAGCAGCGGCTGCACGGCGATTGCGCGGTCGGCGAGCGCGCTCTTGAACTGCTCGTACAGGATGCGCTCGTGTGCCGCATGCATGTCGACGATTACGAGCCCTTGGCGGTTCTGCGCGAGCACGTAGATGCCGTGGACCTGGCCGAGCGCGAAGCCGAGCGGCTGGTCGTCGGTGGCGTCGAATGCGCGGGAAGCCGGGCGCGGCGCGAACGGCGCTGCGTCGTATGGCGACGTCGCGTCGGTTGCGGAGTCGCGCGCTTCGAACAGCGACGCGCCTTCGACCCGGCCGGCAAGCGGATCCTTGCGGCCGAACAGCGCGTCGTAACCGGCGAGCGGTTGCGCGACCGGCAGCGTGCCTTGCGTCATGCGTGCCTGGCGCATCCACGTGTTGCCAGGCTGCGAGGCGCCCGGGGCGCCGAAGCCGCTGCCGCCGCCAAGGACGCCGCGGTTTCCCGCGCCGAAGCCCGCGCCGCTCGAAAGACCGGCGCCCGCGCCGATGCCGTCGGCTACGCCGCTTGTGACACCCGGCGGCGTCGAACCAGATGAAGCCGGTCCACCGGCCGACGGTTCCAGGTGCGCCGCATGCCCGCCCGCCGTCGTTTCAGGCGACGCGCCCGCGTGCCGCGCGAGCGCGCGCTGCACCGCATGGAACACGAACTGGTGGATCGAGCGCGAATCGCGGAAACGCACCTCGATTTTCGACGGATGTACGTTCACGTCGACGCCTTCGGGCGGCAAATCGAGGAACAGCACGTACGACGGATAACGCTCACCGTGCAGCACGTCTTCATACGCGGCGCGCACCGCGTGCGTGAGCAGCTTGTCACGCACGAAGCGGCCGTTAACGAAGAAATACTGTTGATCGGCGCGACCGCGGCTCGCGGTCGGCAGACCGGCGCAGCCGTAGATCGCAAGCGGACCGGCGGATTCGCCGAGCGGCAGATGGGCGGTCGCGAACGTCTCGCCGAGAATCTTCGCGACCCGCGCGGGCGGCTCGCTCGCGTTCCAGTGCTCGACGGCCTTGCCGTTGTGCAGCACCGAGATCGCGACGTCCGGCCGCGCGAGCGCGGCGCGGCGGATCTGTTCAAGACAGTGGCCGAGTTCGGTCTGTTCGCTTTTCAGGAATTTGCGGCGTGCCGGGGTGTTGAAGTACAGCTCGCGGACTTCGATCGTCGTGCCCTGGGTGCCGGCGGCGGGACTCAGCACGCCGGTTTCCGCGTCGATGCGCACCGCGTGCGGCACATCTGCGGTGCGGCTCGTGATGCTCATCTGCGCGACCGACGCGATCGACGCCAGCGCTTCGCCGCGGAACCCGAGCGTCGCGACCGCTTCGAGCTCGGCAAGCGAGCGGATCTTGCTGGTCGCATGGCGCGTCAGGGCGAGCACGAGTTCGTTCTCGGGGATGCCGCAGCCGTCGTCGGTGATCGAGATGCGTTTGACGCCGCCTTCGTCGAGCAGGATGCGCAGCGTCTGCGCGCCCGCGTCGAGCGCATTCTCGAGCAGCTCCTTGACTACCGACGCCGGCCGCTCGACCACTTCGCCTGCGGCGATCTGGCTGATCAATTGATCGGGGAGCGGCTGGATGGCGCGCAACGGACGCGGCGCGGGCGCCGCGCGGGAGGCGTCGGAAGTTGCGGCCGCGGCCGCGGTGCCCGCAGGCGTTTCGGAGAATTCGGACATGGCGAAATTATAGCGACTTGGCGCACGCCGCCCGCGCAGACGCCCAACCAGCAGATTTTCATTCGACCCGAGGCACTTTCGGTATCATGTCGCGGTCAATTCGCAGCGGTCGGCCCGCCGCTCGCTGCGCCTGTTGCAGGGTCGCGCGGTGGCCGTTTTCCCTCTACGCATACACTGGTTTAAAAGGACGTTCCTTGGATACGCTGCTACATTTCGCCAATCTTGTCCTGCACATCGACAAGTTTCTCGGAGACTTCATTCAGGTGTACGGTGCCTGGGTCTACGCGGTGCTGTTCGCGATCGTGTTCGCCGAAACGGGGCTCGTGGTGCTGCCGTTTCTGCCGGGCGATTCGCTGCTGTTCATCGGCGGCGCGTTCTGCGCGACCGGGCAGATGCATCTCGGACTGCTGATCCTGTTGCTGCTGGTGGCGGCGGTCTCGGGCAATACGACCAACTATCTGATCGGCCGCGCGATCGGACCGCGCGTGTTCAATACGCACATTCCGGTGCTCGAGCGCTTTCTCGATCGCGCCGCGCTGCAGAAGACTCACAACTTCTATGAGAAACACGGCGGCAAGACGATCGTGCTCGCGCGTTTCATCCCTGTCGTGCGGACGTTTGCGCCGTTCGTCGCGGGCGCGTCGTCGATGACGTGGAGCCGCTTCCAGATGTTCAACGTCGTCGGCGCGCTGTTGTGGGTGCTGCTGCTGACACTGCTCGGCTATTTCTTCGGCAACATCCCGTTCATCCGTCAGTATCTGAACGTGATCGTGCTGGTCGGTATCGGCGCGGCGATCGTACCGATCGTGCTCGGCGCGCTGTGGAAGATGCTGCGCAAGAATGGCGCGAACGCGAGTACGCGTTGATGACGAGTTGTTTGCGGTATTTCGGGCCTTGAAAACACGAAAGGCGTTGCGAATCTCGCGACGCCTTTTTTCATGCCGCCATGCCGACGACCCGTGTCGGGTGCCCGCGGAGGTTCGATCAGATCAATCGCGCGTGATCGCTCGCGGTGCGAGTGGCGTTTCCGGCGTCGGATAGCCGGCTTCCTTGAAGGTCTGGCCGATCGCGCGATTGGTGTCGAAGTAGACCTGCCAGTAGTTCTGGTTGGACGAGTAAGGGCGCACGCACAGCAGCGGTCCTTCTGGCGTGAAGCTCAAGACCTCGATATCCGGCGCGGGGTTTTCGGCCACGTTCGGAATCTTCGCGACGGCGGCTTTCAAACGCGCGATCGCATCGGTCGGATCGACGCCATTGGCGATCTTCGCGGTCAGCTCGACGCGCCGGAACGGCAGCACGCTGTAGTTCGAGATCGTGTCGGAGAAGATCTTGTTGTTGCCGATGATGGTCGTCACGTTGTCCGGCGTCACGATCGTGGTGCCGAACAGGCCCAACTCCGTGACGGTGCCGGTGACGCCCGCGGCCATGACGAAATCGCCGACCTTGAACGGCCGCAGCACCTGCATGAACACGCCGGCCGCGAAGTGCGCGAGCAGGCCGCCCCACGCAGTACCGATCGCGAGGCCGAGGCCGGCGAGCAACGCGGCGAACGACGTCGTCTGCACACCGAAGATTTCCAGGATCGCGAGGACGAGCAGCAGGTTCAGCAACCCGGCTAGAATCGACGCGAGGTAGTGGGCGAGTGTCGGGTCGACCCGGCCGTTGCGTGCGAGCAGCTTGCGCGACAGGTTGGAGATCAGCCCGATGATCCAGCGGCCGACGAGCCACAGCACGATTGCGCCGATGACCTTGGTGCCGATGTCGATGCCACGGGTCATGACGAATGCACGTACGGTTTCGATATCCAAGATGTTTCCTCGTTATAGATTGCCATCAACGGATTGAACGACGGTGGTGCCATGACCCACAACGCGCGGTCTTCGGGAGTTATAGCCGACGGCGCCCGCATGCGCAAGGACCGTTCCTGCCCTGCTCGCGGCGGCAATACAGAGATGAAACATGGCGGGGCGTACGTGAAAGGCCGGTCGGGGCGTGCCGGGCTCACATGCGCAGCCGCGATTCGGAGTACGGTGACGTCTGGATGACAACCGCGTCGTCCGGGGCGCTTTTCACGGGGCGCCGGCGCCTCGACATCCGGTGCCACGAGAACGCGATCACGATCGCGAGCGCATACGCGCCAGCACGCTGAAGAAACGACGTCGGCAGGGCGAATTGTCCATAGCGGTTCTGCGCGTCGGCGAACACGACAAACGTCAACAAGCCGTCGAGCACGCACGCGGCCAGCGCGATCACGATGAAAATCGCAGGGCCGCTCAGCGCGGCACCCGACCCGAACCGGTTATACAGTCGACAGGCCATCGATACGATGGCGAACAAGGCGAGGTTCGACAGCAGATCGAACAGAAAGGTGGTCATTATCGGTTCAATGAAAAAGCAATGGGCCGTGGGGTTGCCGGAACGTATGCTGGCGCAAGGTTCAGACATGCTCCGCTGATTCGGCGGCGATCATTGCATATCTTTTCATCTCGATAAATAACCAGAAAAAGCGAAAGTCGTATCGCTCTCTCTTTCGTTTGTTTTTTATGCAATCGGAATGTGAAAAGTCCTTCGCAAATTTATAGTACTGCGACGGTTTCCGTGCGCTGCGCCTCAGAAGCGATAAGAAATGCCGACCTGCAACGTCGGATACCATCGATAAGGCGAGACCTTATCGCGCAGTTGCTGCAATCCGGTGTCGATGATCTGCTGACTCATCTGCGGTCCCGCGGCCTGCGACAGTGCCGGCGACAGTGTGTACGAGGTCTTCGGAATGCCGTAGGCGACACCGAGATCGACCACGAGCCCCCAGCCTTTGGCTCTCGGGTGCAAGCCATAGCCGATGCCAAGGTAGGGCATCGCGGTCGGGTATCGGGCGGTCGCCGTCGCGTATTCGCCAGGAAAGGCCGGCGAGGCTTTGCCCTCGAATACGTACATGCCGTTGGTCGGAACCGAGTTGCCGCTGACTTCGTTGTCGGTCAGACGCAGGCCCGCTGTCGCGCGAAAGCCGGTGCCGGCCCACGGAAAGAAATCGCCGTAGAGACCGCCCTGACGCAGCCGTATGCCGTCTTCGTAGCGATTGCCCCCAACCTCGAAGTTGTGCGACAAATTGATCGCGTTGAAGTCCGCGTGCACGCCGAACCACGACGTGACGCTCCACGCCGCGCCAACCCCGATGCCCAGCGTGCCGCCTTGCAGATAGACCTCCTGCGCATGCGACGTTTCGATCAGACACGGCAAAGCCACTACCCAGATTACCTTTCCAGCTTTCATGGGTACCCCCGGAGCGGCGGGGCAGCCCGATCGTTACGGGACGCGCTCGCCGTTTTGTCGTCTCTTCTTTATTGCTCTGTTTGTCGCGCACGCTCGAAGGCGTCGTGAAGCGATCATGCGAGCAGAGGGCGTAGACGGTCTGTGAGGTGGCGAACCATACGGTCAATGAATGGGGTTGGAGTGCGCGACGATGTCGCCGCGTCGCCATTCAGTTCGAGCGACGACAGATGTCAATCGCGGAGCCTTGGCGAGGAGCGCCGCCTCGCTTTGGGTGTGGCCGGTCGGTAAGGAAGCTTAGGGAACTGCGCATCGCCGATGACGCTTGCCCACGCCTTCATCCAGCAGGTGGCGAGTGTCTTTTCAGCTTCCGACTCAGCGCGCATAAGGCGGCTCGTGGCAAGACGCAAACGAGCCAACCTGCTCGGCCACCGTTTCACTACGGGCCGCCGATTTCGGCGTGTCGAACGACAGCGAGCGCTGGGCGACGCCGAGCGGCGTCGCGCACGGCCTCATCTAGGCGAACCGACGTTTGACGCGCCGCCGCGATCAACGGGCGGCCGTGCGTCGATGCCGCGCGTCAGCGTGCCTTGAGCTGCGCCTCGAGCACTTCGAACGTACCGGGGATGACCGTCGCGCGCGGATGAGAATTGGCAGCCGTGGCCGGGTCGGCCGCGCCGGACTTCGACGACACCAGATAGATCCGGTGCTGCTGTTCATCGAGCGCCATCGTTTTCGCGCCTTCCAGCGTTGGCATGTTCTGCGCGACCGTGTAATGGTCCGCATCGTCTTCATGCACGATCGTCAGCGTGCCGTCCGCGCCGTTCGAACTGAACGCGAGCTTCAAGGCCGGATCGAAAGCCGCCGCGTCGGGGTCACCCCCTATCAGCACCTCGGCCACGCGACGGCCCGACGTCGCATCGACGATCATCATGCGGTGATTGGCGCAAACCGAAAACAGGCGCTCGCTCGCCGGATCGATCGCGAGTCCGGTCGGCGACTCGCACCGCGCGAGTGGCCAATGCGCCAGCACCGTCGCGGACCGACCGTCCATCTCGACGATCTCGGCGCGATCTTCCACATTGACGAACACGTGCCCGTGGCTGTCCGCCGCGAGCGCCTCCGGCTTGCCGCCCACGCTCATCGTGGCGACCACCTTGCGCGTCGCGACGTCGATTGCGCTGACGCTGCCGTCGTGGCCATTGCTCACGAAGATGCGCCGCAAGGCCGGCACGTAGAGGATGCCGTCCGGGTCGGGGCCCGCGGCCTTGATGCTGTCGACGACCTTGAGGGTGTCGAGATCGACGACGCTCACCGTATTGGCGCGGCCGTTGGTGACGAAGCCGAGCTTGAGGTCCTCCACGAACGCGAAGCCGTGCACGCCGTCGGTGTCGGCGATCTCGCCGACCGGTTTGCCGGTGCGCGTATCGATCACCTGCACGTGCGTGTCGCGGCTGATGAAGAGGTGCTGGCGAACAGCGTCGTACGCCACGTAATCCCAACGCTCGCCGCCTTCGAGGCCATAGCGTTTCGCGATTTCGAATTGATCGCCGTTGGCGCCCGTCGCCGCATGGACGTTCGACAGCGCGAGCAGGGAAGCGACGCCGCCGGCGATCAGGGCGGACAGGATATTTTTCAGTTTCGCGTTGAGTAGATTCATATTAGTACTGCGGATGGATTGGGAAGAGGGACGCCATTCCGGTGGGCGGATGACGTCTCTCGTGCGGTTGGGCGTTAGTGGATCATCATTGGCGATCGTCGAGTTTGAAGTCGACCCACAATTGCTCCGAGAGCGTTTTGCCCACGAATGCGGACTCGGGTTTCGGATAAGCGGCGTCGCGCACGGCTGCGAGCGCTGCGCGGTCCAGCAGTCCGATACCGCTCGACACCACGACGCTGAGGTCGGACACGACGCCGTCGCGATACCGGAACGCGACGCGTGTGCGGCCCGTCATGCCAGCCATGCGGGCCGACTCGGGATAGCGCAGCGCGGCCTCAATCGCCGTGCGCAGCGCACCCTCGAAGCTTGGCGTAGGCGCGGCTGCAACCGGCGCCGCAGCGGGTGCGGGCGGTTGCCGCGCGGGCTGAGCTGGCGGTTGCGGCGCGGGCGCGGATGGCGGCTCGGTCGGTGTCGCCGCGGGCTGCACCGGCACCGGAGTCGGCACGCGCTTCGGCACCGCGGCCGTCACGGGCTTCGCGGGCGTGTGCGCAGCATGGCGCGCGGGTACGACCGGCCGCGCGGGAGGCGGCACGGGCTTCGCAGGCGGCTGCGGCGGTTGCGGCGCGGGAGCCGGTGCCGCCAGCGTCAGCAGCGTTGGCGGCGCTTCATGCGACACGGAAGACACCCGGGTCGTATGCGTGAGCAGCGCAATCGTCGCGCCGAGCACCAGCGCTTCTGCGACGAGCGCGATGGCGGCGGCCGGCAATAGGCGCGTTCGTTCCTGCACGGTCCCGCAGGCGGGTACGGTTGCCATATCAGTTCGCCACGGGCTGCGCGGCGAGCGCGATTTGCGATACACCCGCGGCGCGGCACGCGTCCATCACCGAGACGAGGTGCTGGATCTGCGCCTGCTTCGAGCCGGCAATCGTCACGACCGTATGCGCGACGTCCGTGCGGGCGGCGAGCAGGGTGGTCAATTGCGCAAGGCTCAGCGTGCGGCCGTCGACCGACAGACTGCCGTCGGTCGCGAGCGTTACCGTGACCTGCGGCGGCGGCAGCGCTTGCGCCGTGGCGCTCGACGGCAGCTGCGAGCGCAGCCCCGCGTTCGGGATCATGTGCAGCGTGATCATGATGAAGAACACCAGTAGAAAGAACATGATGTCGATCATCGGGATGATCTCGATGCGCGCCTTTCGCGCCTCGAAATACTTCATCGTCAGACTCCCTGCGAGGCGAATTTGCCGACCACCGGGCGCGGCACTTCATGCACCGGCTTGAGCGACTCATGCGTTCTGGCCGCAAGCCGGTTCACGAGCGCCGCCTTCAGGGTTTCGAGCTGATGGACGACGCCTCTTACGCGGTTGTGCAGACCGTTGAAGAACACCAGGCCGATCATCGCGACGAACAGACCCGAGGCCGTCGCGATCAGTGCCTCGGCCACGCCGCCCGTGACCTGGGTCGGTGCGTTGCCCGGATTCGACAGCACCTGGAACGCGTTGAACATACCGACGATCGTGCCGAACAGACCGAGCAACGGCGCGAGCGTGACGATCGTGTCGAGCACCCACAGGAAGCGGTCGATGTTCGGTGCTTCGCGCATGATCGCTTCGTCGAGACACGCATCGAGCTCATCGCGCGACGTCTGACCGGCAAGCCGGCCGGCGACCTTCAGCAGGCTCGCCATCGGCAGCGCCTGAAACGGTTCGGCGCATGCCGTCAGCGAGGCGGCGTTCAGTTGTTCGAGGCGGTCGACCTGGTCGAGCACCGCGCGGCTGCCGCTCGATGCGCGCTGCAGGAACCACGAGCGCTCGATGATGATCGTCAGGGCAACGAACAGCATGGCGGCAATCACATACAACACGCCACCGGAATTGTTCGCGAGGTGCAGCAGGTTATCGACAGTCATGAAAGAAGCTCCGTTCAGAAATCGGTGGACAGCGTCGCGACGAACGCGCGGCCCGGGATGGTCCAGTAAAGCGGTGTGTTGTCCGCGGCGGTGTAGCCGGCCAGCGCATTGATGCTGGTGCGGTTGAAAAGGTTGTCGATCTGCAAGCCGAGGCGCGTGTCATGCGTCCACGGTGCGAGTCGGGCAAACGTGTATGAGCTGGCGAAGTTGGTGATCGCATAGCCGCCGATCGGCTGGGTGTTGCCGGTATCGCCATACTGATGGCCGACGAACTTCATCAGCAACGAACCGTTGAGCGGCCCGCGTTCGTAGAGCACGCCGGCGGCGGCCGTCGATTGCGGCGCGTTGGGCATCCACGTATTGGTGCTCTTCTGTTTGGCCGAATTGAAGGTCAGATTGCCGTACAGGCTGAAGCCGTCGCCGACCGACAAGGTCGCTTCGGTTTCGACCCCCTTGTAGGTCGCGCCACCCGCATTTGAGAAGATCACGTTGTTGCCGACCGTGCGGCTCGTCACCGCGTTGCGGAAGTTGATGTAGTACAGATCGGCGGCGACGGTCAGACGCCCCGTTTTGTACGTCGTGCCGATCTGGTAGTTGTCGGTCTGTTCCGGATCGGGTTGTCCCGAGACGGTCGGATCGTTGACATAGAACACATTCAGGTTCGGCGCGAGAAAGCCCTGCGCGTACTGCGCATACGCGCTCCATTGCGGGGTGATCTGCTGGTGCAGCGTCAACGACGGCAGCACCTTGTCCCACGTGTGGCTGAAATCGAGCGGCTCACCGGTCTTCTGGTTCATCGGCGTATCGATGCTGCGGTTGAACGACACGTACTTGAGTCCCGGCGTAATCGTCAAACCGTTCTGCAGTTGCCAGGCGTATTGCAGATACGGCTGAAACGTCAGCATCGTGTCGTTCATCGTGAAGTTCTGCGAGATGAACGCGAAGTTCAGCGACGAATCGACATTGAAGTTGTCGCGGAAGTTGGACTGGTGCGCGATCCACATGCCGGTCTGCAGCTTGCCGGGACCGAGCTGCCGCTCGAGCGCGAGGACGTCGCCAAACGCGCGGTAGTTGTTGTTCATTTCCTGGCCCGGCACGTTGTTCGGGCCGAAGATCGTGCCGTTTGGCGTTTCACCGTTCGGGTCAAGTCCGTTGAAGCCGTTGTGGTAGTAACCGTACGTATAGAGCTTGTTGTCGATCACCCACTCGGCGACCTTCGTTTTCACGCCGATGTATTCGAAGTCCGTGTTGATCTTGTCGAAGTTGTAGCCGGCATAGGCCTGACTCGTCGGGTCGGCGCCAAGACCGAAGTTGGGACCGAACTGCTGGATCTGCGCGGCCGTCGCGCCGAGCGGCACGTTCTGGTGGATGTTGTTGTAAGTCGCGAACAGCGTGAGCAGCGTGTTGTCGCCGATCGGCTTGTCGAGCTTGAAGTAGACGTTCTGACGGCGCTGGTCCGCGTTGGTCAGATAACCGTCGCTGCTGCTCTGCGCATAGCCGACCATTGCGCGCGCATCGCCCCATTGCTGCAGATAGCCGGTATTGAACTCGGCGCCGGCCTGCCATGTGTCGAAGCTGCCGTACGAGCCGAGCACCGAGAATGCCGGCGATGCCGACGGATCCCTCGACTGCAGGCTGATCGTTCCGCCGAAGGTGGCGAAGCCGATCTGCGAAGCGTCGCCGGGACCGCGGTCGACGACGATATTGCCGAGCACCCGGTTCGAGAAAAACGACGTCGAATGATGGGTGAAGTCGTTGGTATCGCCAAACGGGATGCCGTCGAATGTCACGTTGTACTGACCGTCCTGAAAGCCGCGAATGGACAGGCTCTGCGATTCCATCAGGCCGGAGCCGTTCGGAGCAACATTCGACACGCTCGGCGCGATCTGCACGATCTCGCTGTAGTTCGCGGTCGGAGCGGTACTGTTTTCGATGTAGTGCCGGCTGATCACCGACTGCGGTTGGGTTGCGGTGAGCGAGCCTTGCGAAGGCGCCTGTGCCGGTGCCGACTGCACGTTGGTGCTGGTGGCCGTGCCGCTGTTCGATGACGAGACGGCCGTGCTTTGCACGGAGCCGAGATCGCCCGAGGTCTGGGCATGCGAGATCTGCGCGCCGGCCGCGCACAGTGTGGCAAGAACGAATTGCGTCAGCGGCTTCTTTCTAAGGGGAAAACTAACCCGTTGCATGGTGCAGCATCCTTTCGCGAGTGGGGCGATGAACTGGTAGTCGAACGAGGCGGGATGCTATCAACCGTCCGTTAATGCGAAGTGATCGGTATCTTACGAATCTAAAGTTGCTATTACGGATGCCCCACAACAGCACGATCCGCACTGACGCTACGCGATGCGCTCACGTTTGTAAGTTTGTGGACACCGCGCATTCATACGTGCGCACTAGCATCGGCAGCACCGTTCAGGCGGTGAATCACGCCTTTTCTCCTGGCGGCGATAGCGCCGTGCCACTTCGCTGCAATCTCTCTTCATTTCTCGTACACGATGAAACGCTTTACCTACTTGCCGCTCGCGGCTTCCCTCTTCGTCGCTGCAAGTGCGGCGAGTTACGCCGCACCGTCCGCGCAGGCGAGCTATCTCGACGCCCGTCAAATTCCGCTTGGCGTCCGAAAACCGCTGCGCTGTTCGAAGCCGTCGATCACGATGCCGAGCGGGTCGCAAAAGGCGGCAAGCATTTCTTTAGCCGCGCGCGGCCCTTCATCGCGAGCCGCGACGTGCAACCGATCGTGCCGAAGCGGCCCGGCGACGACTACAACTCGTACCCGAGCGGTCATGCGACCTTCGGCTATCTGTGCGCGATCCTGCTCGCGCAGATGGTCCCCGAGAAGCGCGATGCGCTATTCGCGCGTGAGCGCGAATTTGGCATGAACCGCGTCGTCGACGGCGTCCACTATCCGGGCGATGTCGAAGCGGGTCGCATCGACGGAACGCTCGTCGCGGCGGCGCTGATGGCCAATCCGGATTTTCAGCGCGACTTTGCCGATGCGAAGGCGGAAGTGCGCGCGGCACTGAAGCTCGACTAGTTGCACGTGTGAACGGTTTTCGGCTCCGCCCGGGACGCGTCATGAAGCAGCAACATGACCATGTCATACTCCGCGCCCGCATAGGCGGCCCCCGCTATTGACGTCGCCGTTCATGCGGCGACGCACGACCACAGGAAACGATGTCCTCTTGGAAAGCAGAGCAGCGATCAACTACCCTGCGGGGCGCAGACCCCGCATTCTCGTCGTCGAAGATGACGAGCGTGTGAGGCTCGAAGTGTCCACCGCGCTCGAGGACTACAACTTCGCGGTGGAAAGCGTGCCGAGCGGCCATGCCGGCCTGTTGCGCGCGCTCAACGGCGATTTCGACGCAGTCGTGCTCGACCGGATGCTGCCCGACGTGGATGGTCTGTCGATCCTCTCCACGCTGCGCAACGTCGGCAAAGAGACCCCGGTGCTGATACTGAGCGCGCTTTCGGCGGTCGACGAACGCGTACGCGGCCTGCGCGCCGGCGGCGATGATTACCTGACCAAACCATTCGACAGTCTCGAGCTGACCGCGCGCCTCAATGCGCTGCTGCGCCGCCGCTCTTCTTCGGAGCAACCGCTGGTGCTGAGCGTCGGCGATCTCGTGCTCGATATTGGCACGCGCCAGGTCAGCCGGGCGGGCGAGTCGATCGAGTTGAAGCCCCGCGAGTACCAGTTGCTCAGATACCTGATGCTGCATACGGAGCAGCCTGTGACGCGCGCGATGCTGTTCGAGTCGGTCTGGAATTACCGCTTCAATGCGCAGACCAACGTGATCGATATGCATATCGGTCACCTGCGCCGCAAGATCAGTCTGAACGGACGGTTTTCGCTGATGATCCACACGGTTCGAAATGTCGGCTATGTCCTCCGTGCCGGCGAATAGGCGCTGGCTGCGCCTGCCGGCGAACAACGTCACATGGCTGCTGATGGTGTTCATCAGTTGCGCGGTCGTGCTGTTCGCGATGCTCTACTGGATGATGCACACGTATCTGCTGCACGAGGTCGATGAACGGCTGCGCGGAGAAGTGGCCGAGTTCAGCTCGATCGGCCGCGCCGAGGCGATCGCCAATATCGCGGCGCTGAGCCGGCGCGACATCGCGAGCAGCCGGCCCTATGGCGTGTTCGACGAAGAAGGCCGCTGGCTCGCCGGCAATATCCATGCGTTGCCGGCCGAGCGCGAGCGCCGGCCGTACTACTACACGCAAGCAATGGACGACGGGCCGCCGTCGCTGGCCAGTCATTTTCGCGGCATCATCGTGCCGACGCGTAGCGGTCTGCGGGTGGTCATCGGTCACTCGATCGACGAGATCATTCATTTCGACCATACGCTCGTGAAGATCCTGTGCCTCGGGCTCATGCTGACGATTCTGCTTGCCGTCGGCTGCGGCGCCGCGCTTCACGCGATGTCGAACCGGCGTATCCGCTCGATGAGTCTGACGGCGCGCGAGATCATGGCGGGTCAACTGAACCGGCGTCTGTCGAATCGCGGCACGCATCACGATCTCGACCGTCTGGCGGAAATCGTCAACCTGATGCTCGATGAAATCGAGCGGCTGGTGGCCGAAGTGCGCGGCGTGTGCGCGGGCATCGCGCACGATCTGCGCACGCCGATGACGCATCTGCGCGCGGGCCTCGAACGCGCGCGGCGGCGCTCGCATACCGTCGACGACTACACGAGCGCCGTCGACACCGCGATCGCGCAATCGGACGTCGTGCTGAACCGTTTCACCGCGCTATTGAGGATCGCGGAGGTCGAAGCGGATGTCAGACGCGCGAGCTTCTGCGACGTGTCGCTGGACACCATCCTGCGCGACGTCGCGGAGTTGTACGAGCCGGTCGCGGAGAACCGTCGTTTGTCGGTCGCGGTGCTTGCGTCCGAACCAGTTTTCGCGCGCGGCGACGTGGATCTGCTGTTCGGCGCTATCGAGAATCTGCTCGATAACGCGCTGAAGTTTACGCCCGGTGGCGGCGCGGTGACGCTGCAAGCAACGCTTGAAGCGGGAAGGCCCGTCGTGCAGGTCGCGGATACTGGACCCGGAATCGAGGCAGGTGAGCGCGATGCAGTCCTGCGTCCGTTCTATCGCAGCAGAAACGGGCAGGAGGCGGCGACTTCGGGGCATGGCGTCGGCTTGAGTCTCGTGGCCGCGATCGCGCGGGTGCACGAGGCCGTCGTGGAGATTCACGACAACACGCCAGGCTGCAGGATCGTGTTGCGGTTCAATGCGGGACTGCCGGCGCGTTGAGGCGAGACGGCGATTGCTCGCGACGGATTTTACGTTGGAGCGTGCAAGAAAAAACGACCTGCCGGATGGCAGGTCGTTTCTTTTGAATCTACTAACCCGCTCAGGACTTCGGCACGAGTGCGACGCCGCGCAGCGCCTGGCCATACGGCGCGGTCTGCATCACGGTGAAGCCCTTCGCCGAGCTCACCGTCGAACCGTTGATGCTCACGGTGATCTTGACGAGCTGGTTCGAGTCGGCGCCCGCATCGAACGCGGTGCCGAGGCTGTTGCCGATCGTCGAGGTCACCGCGTAGATCGTGAACGAACCGTCGCTGTTGACCTGGCCCGTGATGTTGCGCAAGCCGTCAGGCGTCGTCGTATAGCTCGCGCCCTTCGTACCGTACGCGCCGGTCGTGTCCGTCACCGTGTAGGCCGTGCCGAGGTTCAGGCCGGTCGTCAGGTTGGCGAGCGGCTTCCACGTGCCGTTCTGGTTCTGATAGACCCACAGGCCGCCGCTGCCGCTCACCTGGTCGCCCGGCGTGCTGTCGCCTTCGTCAGCGACGAACATGATCGACGGATTCGACGCGGGGATCCACATGCCGAACGGATAGACCGTGCCGGTCACCTGGCTAGGCGACGTGAGCGCCGTCAGGTTGGTCGCGAGGGCCGTCGGGAAACCAGGCACGATCGTCGTCGCGGCGTTTTGCGGCAACTTGCCGCCATTGGCGAGCGCGCCGGTCGCGCCGACCTGGTACACGGTGTTCACGCCATTGCTGCCGCTGCCCTTGGAGACATACATCGTGCCGTCCGGGCCGACGAACAGGCCGCGGTAGTTGGCGTCCTTGCCGGTTTTGTCGGCGGCCGTCGCGGGCGTGGTCGGCAGGCTCGCGATCGAGAAGCCGAACTGGTCGCCCGTCGAGCTACCGCCCGTGATCGAACCCATCGACGCCAGCGAGCACGCCGTTCCAGCCGGTGCGACCGCGTATGTGCCGGTGCCCGTGCCGGACTGGAATGCGCCGATCACTTGCGTGAACGCGCATTGGCTGCCCGGAGCGATGCTTTGCACGCCGGTGTTCATCGTCAGCATGTCGAGCTGGGCCGTCGTCGGCTTCGGATTCTTGCCCGAATTGCCGGCATTGCCGACGATGTAGTACATGCCGTTGGCGAGCACGGCCGCGCGGCTGTTGTTGCCGGCGTATGCGTTGGTGTTCGTGAACGACAGGCTGTTATCGGCGAAATTCAGCTGCGCGACGGTACGGTAGGTAGGCGTTGCGATGTCGGTATTCGTCGTGTCGACCACGCCTGGCGTATTCGTGTTTGAGATATCGAGCTGGTCGATCGACGCGTTGTAGCCGGTGAAGGTCAGCGATTTCTGATCCAGCGACACGTTCAGCGCGAGCTCCGACTTCGAGGCGAAGCTGGTGGCGAAATTCACGTTGCTTTTCGCGGCCAGCGCGGTGATGTCCAGCGTTTGCGACGGGCTCGTCGCGTTCGGTGCCCACTGGTCCAGATACGCTTCCGACGTCACGCCGAAGTTGGCGTCGTTCGAATCGTTGGTGAATACGTTCGGAAAGCCGCCGGGCGTGACGGCCGTCACGGGCGACGTATTGGTGGTCGTGGGCGTCGCGTTATAAGGCAGCGTGCCGCTCACGACGTACGCCGGATCATAGGCCGTGCGCGAGATCAGCAGGTTGCCAGCCGTGTAGTTGCTGGCGGAAGTCGAGGGCGTCGTCGTCGTGGCCGGGGTGCTGCTCGTGGTGCCTTGCGGCGCGCTCGTGCTCGACGGGTTTTGGGTGCTGCCGCCGCAGCCGTAGATGGCGGAGATCAGAACCGCGATCGGAAGCGCCTTCAGGGTGGTTTGCATTCTGTGTGTTTGAGTAGGGTGGGTGAAATTTTTTGAAAGTTGCAGCCGGTATTGCAAGTCGCGAGGCTACAAACCACCCGTGGCACAAACATGAATCGAAAATTACTAAAAAGATAAGAATGCGCTGGCGCGTTGGCGCGAGTCGTTGCGGGATGCCTGGTGTTTTTTGGCGGCGTTGGAGGGCGGAGGGCAGTGCCTGAACGGAAGGCTACGTTGAGGCGGACGGGAAGAGGCGGCTCGCTTGCCGCACGCGTACCTGTTTGCACACGCGGGCAAAGGAAAAAGAAAAGGGCCGACATGCTTTCGCATGTCAGCCCTCGAATCTTTTGGTAGGCCGTACGGGATTCGAACCTGTGACCAACGGATTAAAAGTCCGCTGCTCTACCAGCTGAGCTAACGACCCAAAAGAGAAGCGAAATTATATCGGCGCACCCATGCCCTGTCAACTCGGCAAGACCGTCGCCCAAAATGAAAAGCCCGGGCATCACTACCCGGGCTTTCCAGCGAGAGGCGCGCGTGGCTATCACTTCGGACACTGCGCGTTACCGCCAACTACATCAAAACGTGATCAATCCGACACCACGATCTACTTGATCTGCGACAGCTTGTTCTGCGCCGACTGCGCGACGTCCGAGCCGGCGTATTGCGCGACGATCTGCTCGAGCGTCTTTTTCGCCGCGGCCTTCTGGCCTTGTTCGAGCTGATTGTTCGCGATCGCGAGCAGCGCTTCCGGTGCACGCGGATGCTGCGGATAGTTCTTCACGACACCTTGCCAGACAGTCGTCGAACCCTTGTAGTCGCGCAGTGCATACAGCGCGTTGCCGAGCCAGTATTGCGCGGTCGGCTGATAGGGGCTGTTCGGATATTTGGAGATGAAGCTGCGGAACGATGCCGCCGCGTTCTTGAAGTCGCCGCTGCGGAATTGCTGTGAAGCCGCGTTGAACGCATCGGTTTCACCCGGCTGCACCTCGCCCTGGACGCCGTCCACCGTCTGTTGCTGCGGCTCGAATTTCTTCAGGCGCGTGTCGAGATCGGTGTAGTAGTCCTTCTGCTGCTTTTGCAGCGTCGTGAGCTGGTTCGCCATGTCCTCGTTCTGTCCGCGCAGCGTCGCGACCTGCTGGTTGAGCTGGTCGAGACGGTTGGACTGATCGAGGATCGTGCGTTGCGCCGCCGATAGCTGGCTCGACAGACTATCGGTCTTCGAGCGCAGATCGAGAATGGCCTGGCGGGCCTGATCGTCGTCGAACATGCCCGCATGGGCGGGCACGGCCGTGAGGGCCGTGCCTGCGACGCAGGCCGCTGCGGCAAACCGCAGCCAGGAGAAACGATGCGTCATTCGGCTCACCACCCGTTGACTTACTGTTGATACGCGAGGTCGGCGCGGCGGTTCTGTGCCCACGACGCTTCGTCATGACCCGTTGCCAGCGGCTTTTCCTTGCCGAGGCTCACGGCCTCCATTTGCGAATCCGACACGCCCATCAGCGACAGCGAACGACGCACGGCTTCAGCACGCTTCTGGCCGAGTGCGAGGTTGTATTCGCTGGTGCCGCGCTCGTCGGTGTTGCCCTGGATCAGCACGTGACGCTGCGGGTGGCTCTTCAGATATTGCGCGTGTTGTTGCAGCAGCGGTTGATAGTCATCCTTCACCGAGTAGCTGTCGAAGTCGAAGTAGATGCTGCGCTTCGCGAGCGGGCTGTTCGGATCGTTCAGCGGGTCGACGTTGACCGTCGCGACGTCGTTCGGGTTCGGTTGGGCCGAGCCCGCGCCCTTGTTGGCGTTTTCGTCGAGCTTGACGCCCGAGTGACATGCGGCCAGTGCACCGACCATCACGACGGCGAATGCGAAACGAAGTTTGGACATCATTTGATTACTCTCCTTGTGTTATTGCATCAACGTTATTGCATAAACGGGCCCCAGGACGGCTCGCGTACGCTGCCCCCCTGAACGGACAGGACCTGCCGAGTGCGACCGTCGGTCGATACTGCGGCCAACACGCCACGGCCGTTCACCTGAGTGGCGTAAAGAATGTACTGACCGTTCGCCGCGAAGCTCGGCGATTCGTCATGTGTCGTGTCCGTCAGGCCCGTGGCGGATCCGCCTTGCAGGTCCTGGATGTACAGCTTGAATGCACCGCCGACGCGCGAGATGTAGGCAAGCTCCTTGCCGTCAGGACTCACACGCGGGCTGGTGTTGTAGCTGCCCGTAAACGTGACGCGTTGCGCGCCGCCCGCGCTTTCACCTTGCGCCGGCATCTTGTAGATCTGCGGTGCGCCGCCGCGGTCGCTCGTGAAATAGATCCACTGACCGTCAGGAGAGTAGGTCGGCTCGGTGTCGATCGAGCTGCCTTGCGTCAGACGACGCAGACCGCTGCCGTCCGCGTTGACCGCGAAAATCTGCGTATTGCCGGTACGCGACAGCGCGACGGCGAGCGTGCGGCCATCCGGCGACCACGCCGGCGCACTGTTGTTGCCCTTCTGGTCCGATACGACGACGCGCCGGCCCGTGGGCAGGTCGTGGATATAGACGATCGGCTTCTTCTTCTCGAACGACACGTAAGCGACCTTGGTGCCGTCGGGCGACCAGGCCGGCGAGATGATCGGCTCGGGGCTCGACAGCGCGATGTGCGCGTCCTGACCGTCCGAATCCGAGATCTGCAGCTGGTAGCGGTTGCCCGACTTGATCACATACGACAGGCGCGTGGCGAACACGCCGCGATTGCCCATCAGCTTGGCGTAAATGTAGTCCGCGACCTTGTGCGCGCTCATGCGCAGACCGCTTTCCGGGCTCACCAGCACGAGGCCGCCGAGGCTTTCGCCCTTGACCGTGTCGTACAGCTTGAAGCGCACTTCGTACTGGCCGTTCGGCAGGCGGTTCACGCTGCCCGCGACGAACGCGTTGGCGCCCTTCGCCTTCCATGCGCCGAGGTCGACGGAATCGGTCTCGGACACCGGCGTCGAGCCTGCGTCGATATTCGTGAATTTGCCGCTGCGTTGCAGATCCTGACGCACGATCGTGCTGACCTGCTGCGGGGAGTTCGCTTCATTGGCGAAATTCGCCGTTGCGATCGGAAACTGAGTGGATCCGACGCCCGTCACGAGGACGTTGAGTTGTGCGTTGGCGGCGCCGCCGACGGCGATCAGGCACGTTGCCACGAGTGTTCGCAGGCCTAGCTTGGTCATCAAACTCATGCTGTATGGGTTCCTCAAAACGGTTTTACTTAATACTCGAAGTCAGCAGACAGACCGGAAAACGGCTATTTCGTTCCCGCGCAACGCCGCGCCGGGTGGGGCGCGGCGTTGGCCGCTGGTCGGCTGTCAGCCTGCACATCAAGCCGCCGGACGCAGCGTGATAGTGAAGTAGTCCGGCGTCTTGCCATTGACGTCCCGAGGCATCGGATCGGAGGCTTTCACCGCCCGCAACGCGGCGGCGTCCCACGCGGCGTTGCCGCTGCTGTGGGTAATGTTTGCGCTCAGCTGATTGCCGTCCGGCGAACAACGCACGGCGATCACGGTCTCGAGACCTTCCGTTTCGCCGCCCCAGTTCACATGCTGAAGCACCAGCCGTCGTACCTTGTCCGCGTAACCCGGCGATGCCGCCGTGCCGCCCGAGCCGCTACCCGTTCCGCTCTTGCCCAGTCCGTTGCTGCTCGAACTGCTGCCGCCCACGCCGCCAGCCAGACCCTGCATCTGCGCAAGCCGCGCGCGACGTTCGTTGTCGAGCTGCTTTTTCGCCTGCGCGGCCGCATCGGCTTGCGCCTTGGCCTTCGCCGCTTTCTCCGCCTCAGCCTTCTTCTGCGCTTCTGTCTGAGCCTGCTTTTGCTGCTGCTCCTGCTGTTCTTTCAGTTGCTGTTGCTTCTGCTGCTCGGCGAGCTGCTGTTGCTTGAGCTTCTCGGCCTGCTGCTGTTGCTGCTGTTGCGCCTGCTGCTGCTTGAGCTTCGCGGCCTTCTGCGCCGCGAGTTGGGCCGCCTGTTCGGCCGCCAGCTGTTGCTGCCGCTTCGCTTCCGCTTCCTGCTGCTCTTTCAGCTTCAGCTGGCGCTGCTGTTCGGCCAGTTGGGCCGCGCGAGCCGCTTCCTGCTGCTGACGCTTCTTTTCCTGCAGCGCGATGTCGGCCTGTTCGTCGCGCACGGGCGGAGCAGGGGCGACCGGCGTGGGCGGCGGCGTGACGACGGGACGCGGAATCGCCGAATCCGGCACCTCTGTCCACAGTTCCGCCTGCTCGCCCTCGGGCGTGCTGTTCTGCCATTGGATGCCGCGATACAGGAAGAATCCGAGCAGCGCATGCATCACCAGCGCGAACAGAAAAGCTCGCCCGGTGCCGCGTTCACGCGGCGGCTGAAGCGGGTATTCGGAGTTCTTGCGGATCATTGCGATTTGACGAGCAATCCGACGCGCTTGACGCCCCGAGCCTTCAGATCGGACATCACGTTCATCACGACTTCGTATTTCACGGTTTTGTCGGCGGCGATCACGACGGGCTGATCGGGGTGCGATTGTGCCCGATCGGCGATGAAACCGTTGAGGCCAGCCTTCGTCATGTCTTCCTGCTGCTGCGCGCCGGAGTCGTCCTTGTACTTGACGCTCATATTGCCGTCCGCGCGGATGTTGACGATGACGGGCGGCGTCTGCTGTTGGGGCGCCGCGCCGCCGACGGTCGGCAGATTGACGATCGACGGCGCGACGAGCGGCGCCGTGACCATGAAGATCACTAGCAGCACGAGCATCACGTCGATGTACGGCACGACGTTGATGTCGGCCATTGCGCGACGCGAGCGCGAGCCGCGCATGCTGGAGGAACGGGAGCCTGCCATCATGGCCTCCTCAGTGTGCCTGGCGCTGCAGGATGTTCGAGAACTCTTCGATGAAGGTTTCGAAACGGATCGCCAGACGGTCGATGTCGTGCGCGTAGCGGTTGTAGGCGACCACGGCCGGAATTGCGGCGAACAGGCCGATCGCGGTGGCGGTCAGGGCCTCGGCGATGCCCGGCGCGACGTTCGCGAGCGTGGCCTGCTGCACGTTGGCGAGGCCGCGGAACGCATTCATGATCCCCCACACCGTGCCGAACAGACCGATATATGGGCTGACCGAACCGACCGACGCGAGGAACGCCAGATTCGCTTCGAGAACGTCCATTTCGCGTTGGAACGCCGCGCGCATCGCGCGCCGGGCGCCGTCGAGAATCGCGCCCGAATCGTTCAGGCGCTTCTCTTTGCCCTTCAGGAATTCCCGCATGCCGGACTCGAAAATCCGCTCGAGCGCGCCGATCCTGTGACGGTTGTTCGCGGCGCTCTGATACAGCGCCTGCAGGTCGCCGCCCGACCAGAAATCACGCTCGAAGCGTTCAGTTTGCGCGCGCGCCCGGCGAATCGCAAACCACTTGCGGAAGATGAAAGTCCAGGAGAGTAGCGACAGCAACAGCAGCAGAGCCATGACGGCCTGGGCCAGCAGGCTCGCGTTGAGTACGAGTGAAACGATCGACAGATCTTGTGTAGTGTTCATAAAGGTTCGTTTTAACGTCCCGGGAAGGGGGCGTCCGGCTGCAAGGTCGCTTCAAGCTTGCCGTGGGCAAAACGGAAGCTTCGGCGATATCGAAGCCGAACCATGCTTTGTGTTACCTGACCGGTATGAGTTCACTGGCCCCGTAACAACGAGGCTCAGGGATCGTCCGTTGACATGCCGCCGTCGTTCAGTCAGCGCTCTCGCTAGTGCCCGGCCCGTGCCGCAGCGCGGCGAGAACCGACGGCGGGATCGCGGCTGGCCGCAGCGTCGCGCGGTCCACACAGCCAATCCGGACCGAACCGGTGGCAAGCAGCGTGCCTTCGCGCCATGCTTCCTGCACGAAGTCTACCGAAGCTCGGCCAAGACGCTCGATCCGGCTGATAATTTTCACGATGTCGTCGAGTCTGGCCGGAGCCCGGTAATCGACCGCGGTACTGCGCACGATGAAAATCGTGTCGTTTTCTTCCGCAAGCCGGTGCCTGGTCGACGCCGCACGCGCGCAGCCATTCGGTGCGAGCGCGTTCGAAAAACTTCAGGTAATTGGCGTAAAACACGATGCCGCCGGCGTCGGTATCTTCGTAGTACACGCGGATGGGCCACGTATAGCCGATTTCCGTGCCTGGCTGGCTGGTCGACATATTCATGCGGCGCATTCTACCGGAACGCACAACCCGGGGTCTGTTTCGAAGTGTGAGTTGCTTGTGGCGGGCGTCGGCGGCGATGGGAGCCGGCTTTGCCGGCCGCCCGCCTTCAAACTCAGCCGCGATGCACGGACAGACCGGCGAACGACTGCGCGACCGGCATCAGCTCGATCGTGTTGATGTTGACGTGGGCTGGGCGCGTGGCGATCCAGTAGATGGAATCGGCGATGTCTTCGGCCGTCAGCGGCTGCACGTTTTCGTAGACCTTGGCGGCCTTGTCGTCGTCGCCGCGATATCGCACGTTCGAGAATTCGGTGCCGCCGCACAGACCCGGCTCGATGTCGGTCACGCGCAGCGCGGTGCCGGCGAGGTCGGCGCGCAGGTTCAGGCTGAACTGGCGCACGAACGCCTTGGTCGCGCCGTACACGTTGCCGCCCGCGTACGGCCAGCGGCCCGCCACCGAACCCAGATTGAAGATATGCCCGCGGTTGCGCTCGACCATGCCGGGCAACAGCGCATGCGTGACCTGCGCGAGGCCCGTGCAATTGGTCTCGATCATGGTGTTCCATTCATCGAGGCTTGCCTTGTGAGCCGGCTCGGTGCCGAGCGCGAGGCCGGCGTTGTTGACGAGCACGTCGATCGCGGCGAAGTCCGCCGGCAGCGAGGCGGGCACGGCTTCGACGGCGGCGCGATCGCGCACGTCGAGTTCGTACGGCAGCAGCGCGTCGCCGAGCTCGTCGGCGAGTGCTTGCAGACGGTCCTTGCGGCGTGCAGTGGCGACGACACGATGGCCGCCCTTGACGAACGAGCGGGCGATGGCGGCGCCGAATCCGGCCGACGCTCCTGTGACAAACACGATCATTGCAGTTCCCTGGTCGGTAAGAGACAAAGGCCCAAAGCCTACTTCCAATGGCACGCTGCGGCAAGGATGCACGAGCCGGATCGGCGGCTGCCGCGGCGGCGCGCAACGGGTGCGCGGCGCGACCGGCGCGCTTTCCTCAGATGGTTGCGCAGCGGGGCCGCCAAACCGTCCGGAGGCCCCGCCAGCGGCCGCCGGAGCACCCGCAAGCCGGTTGCCTATTCGGGCCTCTTCCAATACACTAACGCGCTCGACCCTGCGTGACTGGCGATAGAACCGAGTCGTCCGACTCAGCCGATTCAACCAATCGGGTTCAAGGTGGAACAACCCACCGTGAAGCGCAGGGTGCCGTTTTGCCGTTCGCCTGGGCAGCCGTGAACCGCGCGCATTAATCTGCGCTGACGGTGGCTGGCTCGCCTCGCGTGTGCGGCGACTCTCCATTCGCCACGTCAGGGCAAGCCTCGCCGCCCAAAGCGCTGCGTACCCCGCTGTGTACCCTCTACGCAGGATTCGGCGCACGATCCGGTCAACCTGAAAACACTCAACGGAACCCGTATGTTTGACAGAGCCCAAAGCACCATCGCCAACGTCGATCCTGAACTCTGGAAGGTCATCGAGCAGGAAAACCGCCGTCAGGAAGAGCACATCGAACTGATCGCGTCGGAAAACTACACGAGCCCGGCCGTGATGGCCGCGCAAGGCTCGCAACTCACGAACAAGTACGCCGAAGGGTATCCGGGCAAGCGCTATTACGGCGGCTGTGAATACGTCGACGTTGCCGAGCAGCTGGCGATCGACCGCGTGAAGCAGCTGTTCGGCGCCGAAGCCGCGAACGTGCAGCCGAACTCGGGCTCGCAGGCGAACCAGGGCGTGTTCTTCGCGATGCTCAAGCCGGGCGACACGATCATGGGCATGAGCCTCGCGCACGGCGGCCACCTCACGCACGGCTCGCCGGTCAACATGTCGGGCAAGTGGTTCAACGTGGTCAGCTACGGCTTGAACGAAGCCGAAGACATCGACTACGACGCCGCCGAGAAGCTCGCGCAAGAACACAAGCCGAAGCTGATCGTAGCGGGCGCGTCCGCGTTCGCGCTGCGCATCGATTTCGAACGCATGTCGAAGATCGCGAAGTCGGTCGGCGCGTACTTCATGGTCGACGTGGCGCACTACGCCGGTCTCGTCGCCGCGGGCGTTTATCCGAACCCGGTGCCGCACGCCGATTTCGTCACCACCACCACGCACAAGAGCCTGCGCGGCCCGCGCGGCGGCGTGATCCTGATGAAGGCCGAGTTCGAGAAGCCGATCAACTCGGCGATTTTCCCGGGCATCCAGGGCGGTCCGTTGATGCACGTGATCGCCGCGAAGGCCGTCGCGTTCAAGGAAGCGCTTTCGCCGGAATTCAAGGCGTATCAGCAGCAGGTCGTCGAGAACGCGCGTGTGCTTGCTGAAACGCTGGTCAAGCGCGGTCTGCGCATCGTGTCGGGTCGCACCGAAAGCCACGTGATGCTGGTCGACCTGCGCGCGAAGAAGATCACCGGCAAGGCTGCGGAAGCGGCACTCGGCGCGGCACACATCACGGTCAACAAGAACGCGATCCCGAACGATCCGGAAAAGCCGTTCGTGACCTCGGGTATCCGCCTCGGTTCTCCGGCCATGACCACGCGCGGCTTCGGCGTGAAGGAAGCCGAGCAGGTCGGCAACCTGATCGCCGACGTGCTGGACAACCCGGAAGATGCCGCGACGATCGAGCGCGTGAAGGTTCAGGTCGCCGATCTGACCAAGCGCTTTCCGGTCTACGGCTAAACCATGCATTGCCCCTTCTGCCGCCATGCCGATACGCAAGTCGTCGACTCGCGCGTATCCGAAGACGGCGCGACGATCCGCCGGCGCCGCCGCTGCCCGGCCTGCGACAAGCGTTTCACGACGTATGAGCGGGTCGAGCTGGCGTTGCCGTCGGTCGTCAAGAAGGACGGCACGCGCACGGAATTCGATCGCCGCAAGATCGTCGCGAGCATGCAACTGGCGCTGCGCAAGCGCCCGGTTGCGGTGGACGCGATCGAAGCGGCTGTCGCCCGTATCGAGTATCAGCTGCTCGGCAGCGGCGAGCGCGAGGTGCGTAGCGAGCGCCTCGGCGAACTCGTGATGAACGAGTTGCGCGCGCTCGACACGATCGCTTACGTCCGTTTCGCTTCCGTGTACCGGCGCTTCGAAGACGTCTCCGAATTCGAGGACGTGATCGAGGAATTCCGCCGCGCCTCTTCCCCGCCCAAGCCTTCCCGCAAGCGCTGAGCGCACGCGTGTCGCAGCTGAGCTGCGGTCATTCGCATCCATCGCCTCGCGCATTTCGCGCTTTTTTTCACGCATCGCTTCTCCCGCCTCCGTGATCGATCGTCACGTGCATTGTTGCGCGCGCTAACGTCTGAATGCCACCTGGCCATTCGGACGATGGTCGGCGCGCTCGCAAATCGCTAGATTGGCTGCATCCGTTCGTAACGCTCAGGGATGCAGATGAAATTCCAGGGGATTTGCCGGCCATCGCGCGCCGGTTTCACACTCGTCGAAACGCTGGCGGTGATAGCTCTCGTGATGCTGATGGCCGTGATGGCGGTGCCGTCGTTCGCCGCATGGCATATGCGCGATCAGGTCGACGCGCGCACGAAGGCGCTGCTGTCCACGTTCGCCTACGCGCGCAGCGAGGCGCTGCGGCGCGGTGCGCGCATCACGGTGTGCCGCGTCGATGCAGCGCGCGTCTGTCTCGCGTCGGGCCAAGCCTGCGCCGGCGGCATCGCCGACTGGGCCTGCGGCTGGGCCGTATTCGCCGAACGTGGCGGCAAGCCGTCGTTGTTGCGCGCGCAGCCGGCGCTCGCGGCGGTGAGCATCGCCGGCGTGCAGACGGATATGACGTTCACGCCGCCGGCTGGGCAACTGATCGGCGCGTTTCGAAGTTTTGATATCGCGCCGCGAAGCCCATCGAAATCGATGCAGGGGAACTCGTGGCGGCGCTGCATCAGTGTCGCTGCAGGAGGTCGCGCGCGGATCTCGGAGGGCGCGTGCGGAGCGACGTCATGAGACAGCCCGCATTCAAGACCGATTTGCGTGTGCACGCATCGAGATGGAATGGCAGCTCGTTGATCGAGGTGATGCTGGCGGTCGCGTTGGTCGCGGTGAGCGCGCTGGGTTTGATCGCGGTTCAGGTGTGGATCGCACGCGAAGCGCGCGCGATGACGCTGCGCGAGAGCGCCGCGTGGATAGCCGACTCGATTGCCGAAGCGACGCGCACGCCTTCCACGGGCGATGTCGCGCTCAATCAATGGCGCACCTGGGCGAGCGTTCTGCTGCCGCACGGCGACGCATCGATTGGCGAGAGCGGCGCGGTCGCGGCGGCGCGCGTGACGTGGGCGTCCGTGCGGGACCGGCCCGCTTTGGGCGATGCGAGCGCCCAGCCGGCGGAGCCTTGCGGCGACGTCGATGCACCGGCTGGATCGTCGTGTGTCGCGTTGGCGTTCGCGAAATGAAGCGGCCGCATTGCCCACTCGGTCATACGCTAATCGAATTCCTGATCGCGATGGCGCTCGGGTTGCTCGTGATCGCGGGCGCCGTGTCCCTTTACACGGCGCAGCGCAACGCGTTCGTGCAGGCGAGCAACGCGACCCGAATCCGCGAAGCGGGCTTGACCGCGCTGATGCTGATCGGCCAGCAATTGCAGATGGCCGGCTTCGTCCCTGCCAATGTCATTGGCTACAACGCGGCGCCTGCGCTATTCGGCTGCTCGGGCGGTCGTCCGACCGGCGCCGACGACAGCCTCGCTTGCACCACCTTGAGCACCGGCTCGGATGGCGTCGCGATCCGTTACGTCGCAGACGTCGTATCGACATGGCCATCGTCGAGCGGTCAGGTCACCGACTGTGTCGGACAGGCCGTCAAAAGCAGCGACGCGGTCCTTGGCGATGAGGGCGCGCCGGTGGTCAATCGCTACTTCGCCAACGTCAGCGGCTCGACCGGCGAGCCGGAGCTTTACTGCGTGGGCAGCGGCAACGCGGGGTCCGCGCAGCCGCTGATCGAAGGCGTCGAGCGCGTGCGGTTGCGCTACTGGCTGGACGGCGCGGCGGATGCGGTGAATGCGTCGGCCGTGGCGGCGGATCAATGGGCGAACGTCGTTGCGGTCGATGTCTGCGTGCTGGTGCGCGGCGCGCCGCAAGGACAGCGTTCGAAGTACATCGACTGCGATGGCGTGAGTACACTCGGTACCGACCTGCGGCCTCGACAGGTGTTTTCCCGCCGCGTTGCGCTGCGTAATCGCGCGGAGGCGTCGTCGTGATGGATCGCGGCACAGCAACGCAACGCGGCCGCGCGTACGACATATGCGGCGGGCCAGGCGGAACAGCGAAACACTTAGGTCGGCGAAATTGTCAGGGCGGTGCCCGACGGGCGCATCAACGCGGCGTCGTGCTAGCCATCGTGCTGTTGATCTCGGCCATGATGCTCGCCACGTCCGCGATATGGTTCGAAACATCGCTCGCGGCCGCTCGCGCGGCGACCAATGTGCGCGACTATCTGCAGGCTTTCCACGCGGCGGATTCGGCGCTGACCTGGTGCGAGCGCAACGTGCTATCGGCAAGTGGCGACGCGCGCGATGCACCGCTCACGTCCGGCGAGCCGACTCAATGGAGGCTTGAAACCGCTTTCGACGCAGGCGCCATCACGCCTGTGGCGCAATGGCCGGGATCATCGCGCGCGCCGCAATGCCTGATCGAGCCTTGGCGTCTCGCGAGTCGACCCAACGCCAGCGCTTATCTGCTGACCGCGCGCGGCTTCGGGCGGAGCAGCGAGTCGCAGGTCTGGTTGCAGATGGAGGTCGTGACCGAAGATGGCGCGATCGAACGTCATTGGCGGCGCGTTGCAGCAAGACCATTCTGAGGAACGCACCGACTGGACACGTATGAAAAGGCCGAACACATCCGCATTCACGCTGCTCGAACTCGTGATCGCGCTCGCGATTGCCGCCACGCTCGCCGCGTTTGCGATCCCTTCGTACCGCAGCCACATTGCGCGCACGCATCGCATCGATGCGGCGTCGGCGTTATATCGGGCTGCGCAATTCGTCGAGGCCGCGGCGAGCGATGGCGTGCCGGCCTTGCCACCGGGTATCGATCAGGCGCCGCAGTTCGGCGCCCCGGTGTATCGAGTGCGCGTGCTGCCCGCGGACGACACGAACGGCGGCTATTCGATCGAAGCGGCGCCCGCGGAAGCGGGCGCGATGCGCGACGACCCGTGCGGCACGTTCACGCTAGATGCGACGGGTCAGCGAGGCAATAGAAACGATGCGAGCGGCGCGACGCCCACGAGCAGCGAATGCTGGAATACCAGTTAGCGGGTGATTGAAGTCCGACACACGCAACCTTGCGAGCGGGAGGTCCGATAGATTGCTGCCACTCGCAGTGGCCACGACCTCAATAGCCGCTTCGTAACGAATCGTCCTGCGCAGCCGGCGACTGCGCCGTAGCGGAAGCCGCCGCGGCCGCCCGTGCCGCCGCCGACTCGTTCTTCATCTGTTGCCAGATCCGGAACGCTTCCCACGCGCCGAGCGCAAGGCTGCCCCACTTGAGCACGGGCTTAGCGCTCGCGACGACCCTCGCGCGCAGCGGTTTGGCGAGCAACAGCGAAGCGATCGAGCTGATGAACGGGTACTGCTTGAGCAACGCGCCGATCGTGCCCGCGTTGAGCACGCTCGCCTTTGGCCCTTTACCGACGCGCACGCCGCCAAAGCCGGGGATCACGAACCTGAGCCAGCTGAAATGCGCGACGGCCTGGCGCAGTTCGAAGGTGGCCTGTGCAAGCTCGACGCGCTCGACGTCCGCGCGCACGAGCAGCAATTCCTTGCGCAGCGCCCGCAGATGCGGCGCGCTCAGGTCCTTCGACGGATGGCGCTTGTTACGAAAGGCGGTATCAGGACGGGAAGGGCTCATGGCGTGTCGGCGGCAGTGAGGGTGAGGCGATGGATCGGATGCAGACGAACTTTCCCATCAGTCGCGGCTGCGAAACGCTTCGCGATCCTTTTCGAACTCCGCGATGGTCGCTTCGAATATCATCGGCGCGTTGCGCAAACCGCTGCGCGCCTTCAGCGCACAGGCGAGCCCGGCAATCGCGTAGACCGCGGTGATGCCGGCAAGCGCCTGCCATCGGTAGGTGTCCCAGAAGGCAATGGCGACGAGTGCGGTCAACGCGATCAAGGCCATCGTGGCGAGCATCGTCGCGGCAAGACCGAGAAACAGCACGCCGAGCAGGCGGTCTTTTTCCTCGGCGAGTTCGATGCCCACCAGTTCGAGCCGCGTCTGCAGGATCGCAAACACGGAACTGAGAATACGGCGCAACGGGCTGCGTTCTGCGCGCTGCGAGTGTGTTTCGGTCGTCATGGCTGTGGGCGTTGCGCGTGAGGGCCTGGCCGGCGCGTGCGCGCCAGCAGAAGGGGACCGGCGAGGCTCGCGCCGGTCCGCCCGTGTCGCCGGTGCGCCGGACATGCCTGCTCCGGCGGCCTCACCGGCCTTTACTTGCGATTGATCAGCAGACCGACCACCACGCCGATGCCCGCGGCGATGCCGATCGACGCCCACGGATGCTCGTGCACGTAGTCGTCGGTGGCGCGGGCGGCCTTCTTGCCTTTTTCGACGACCACGACCTGAACGTCGGCTGCCTTTTCTTTCGCCTGCTTCAGGCGCGTCAGCGCGGTTTCGCGCAGTTCCGACGCGCGTTCGCCGGTAGCGCTCGCGGCCTGTTTCAGCAGGTCTTCAGCGTCCGCGAGGACGGTTTTGATATCCGACATCAATCTCTCCTTGTTGACTTCCGACATTGACAGCTCCCTTTGTCTCACGCTACGCGTAAATCGTAACCAAAGAAACGGTCGCTGGCGAGCATAGTGCCGGTTGCATGCCGCCGCTGCACGATTCGTTCCCGCCAGCGCGTGGCGTCAAGACACCCGTTTGAGGGCACTCTGCTCCAGACCGGTATCTGGATTGAGTTGATCTGTCCCGCAAAGTTTCCGTCAAACGGGAGAAAATTACAAAAACACATAAAGTACTGACGCGATGTTGGTTCGCCATGTACCACCGCGGCCTTATGCTTTATCGTGACTGGCCGCCGCGGGCACACGCCCGCGACCTTATCCGGATACCTTCCGAATACCTACAGGAGATGCACTATGAGTCTACGTCTTGGCGACATTGCGCCGGATTTCGAACAGGAGTCGAGCATTGGCCGCATCAGGTTTCACGAGTGGCTCGGCAATAGCTGGGGCGTGCTGTTCTCGCATCCGGCCGACTTCACGCCGGTCTGCACGACCGAGCTGGGCCTGACCGCGAAGCTCGCGGGCGAGTTCGAAAAGCGCAACGTGAAGACGATCGCGTTGTCGGTCGACAGCGCGGAGTCGCACAAGGAGTGGATCAAGGACATCAACGAGACGCAGGCTGCCAACGTCGGTTTTCCGATTCTCGCGGACGGCGATCGCAAGGTCTCCGGGCTGTACGACATGATTCACCCGAACGCGAACGAAACGTTCACGGTGCGCTCGCTGTTCGTCATCGATCCGAACCGGAAGGTGCGTCTGATCATCACGTACCCGGCGAGCACCGGCCGCAACTTCGACGAAGTGCTGCGCGTGATCGATTCGCTGCAACTGACCGACAGTCACTCGGTCGCGACGCCGGGCAACTGGCAGCAGGGCGATGACGTCGTGATCGTGCCGTCGCTGAAGGACGAGGAAGTCATCAAGCAGAAATTCCCGAAGGGCTACAAGGCGTTGCGTCCGTACCTGCGCCTGACGCCGCAGCCGAACCGGTAAGCGGCGCGGCATGAACCAAAAAGCCGGTTCGAAGGAACCGGCTTTTTTGCATTATCGATACACCAGCATCGGAATCAGAAGAACGCCTGAATACCGGTCTGCGCACGGCCGAGGATCAGCGCGTGAACGTCGTGGGTGCCTTCGTAGGTGTTGACGACCTCGAGGTTCACCAGATGACGCGCGACGCCGAACTCGTCCGAAATGCCGTTGCCGCCGAGCATGTCGCGCGCGAGGCGGGCGATGTCGAGCGCTTTGCCGCACGAATTGCGCTTCATGATCGAGGTGATTTCGACCGCGGCCGTGCCTTCGTCCTTCATGCGGCCGAGGCGCAGTACGCCTTGCAGCCCGAGCGTGATTTCGGTCTGCATGTCGGCGAGCTTCTTCTGGATCAGTTGGTTCGCGGCGAGCGGCCGGCCAAATTGCTTGCGATCGAGCACGTACTGACGCGCGATGTGCCAGCACGCTTCAGCCGCGCCGAGCGCGCCCCAGGCGATGCCGTAGCGCGCCGAGTTCAGACACGTGAACGGACCGCGCAGGCCGCTGACACCCGGCATGATGTTCTCTTCCGGCACGAACGCTTCGTCGAGCACGATTTCGCCGGTGATCGACGCTCGCAGACCCACCTTGCCGTGGATCGCCGGTGCCGACAGACCCTTCCAGCCCTTCTCGAGAATGAAGCCGCGGATGTTGTCATTGCCGTCTTCCTCGAGCTTCGCCCATACGACGAAGACGTCCGCGATCGGCGAATTGGTGATCCACATCTTCGAGCCCGACAACGAGTAGCCGCCATCGACCTTCTTCGCGCGCGTGACCATGCTGCCCGGATCGGAGCCGTGGTTCGGCTCGGTCAGGCCGAAGCAGCCGATCCACTCGCCGCGCGCGAGCTTCGGCAGATATTTTTCCTTCTGCGCGTCCGAGCCGAATTCGTAGATCGGCACCATCACCAGTGACGACTGCACCGACATCATCGAGCGATAGCCGGAGTCGACGCGTTCCACTTCACGCGCGATCAGCCCGTACGCGACATAGTTCAGACCGGGGCCCCCGTACTGTTCGGGAATCGTCGGACCGAGCAGGCCAAGCTCGCCCATTTCGCGAAAGATCCCGATATCGGTCTTTTCGTGGCGGAACGCCTCCAGCACGCGCGGCAGCAGCTTGTCCTGCGAGTAAGCCGCAGCGGCATCGCGCACCATACGTTCGTCTTCGGTGAGCTGCTGATCCAGCAGCAACGGGTCTTCCCAGTGAAACTGCGCGGCTACGGCCATGACGTATCTCCTGATTTCTCGCTCAGAACCCGCTTGACTAGAGTTCCGCTTTGCGAAACAATGTTTTGCAAATGACGCCCGAGTGTATCACCCTATGACGCCGCCATCCACTTTCTCCGCTTCGCTCGACGAACGCAAATTCGTCGTCGCCCTTGCTCGCGGGCTGGACCTGTTGCGCGCGTTCCGGCCAGGCGAGACGATGCTCGGCAATCGAGATTTCGTCGAACGCACGGGTTTGCCGAAGGCAACCGTGAACCGGCTCGCCTACACGCTGACCGTGCTCGGCTATCTGCGGCTGGACGAAAGACACGGCAAATATGCGCTCGACGCGGGCGTGCTGTCGCTCGGTTTCGCGCTGCTGTCGGGCACCGACATGCTCGAACTGGCACGCCCGCACCTGCGCAGCCTGGCGCGCGAGGTCGGCGCGGCGGTCTCGCTCGGGTGCCGGGACGGGCTCGACATGGTGTATCTGGAGACGATTCGCAGCGAAACCGCATTGACGCTCGGCCTGGCATCCGGCTCGAAACTGTCGATGCTGACGAGCTCGATGGGCCGCGCCTATCTCGCCGTGCAGCCGCCCGACGCGCGTACCGCGTTACTCGCGGAACTGAAAAAAGCGGCTGGCAGAGTGGGGGCGATGCTCGTCGCCGAAGCCGAACAGGAGATCGCCGCGTTCGCGACCGAGCGATGCTGCTACTCGTTTCGTGCGTGGCATGACGACGTGAACGCAGTCGCGGTGCCGTTTCGCGAGCCGCGCGAAAAGCGCTGGCTCGTGCTCAGCTGCAGCGGGCCTGCGTCGTCGATGGGGGAGGAAGTGTTTCGCGAGAATGTCGCGCCGCGCCTGAAGGCGCTCGCGGCGCGGCTGGGGGAGCCGGGCTGAGGTAATGCCGGGGCGCCCCGGCTAACCGGGCCCCCACCGTGTCACGCCGCCCGGTCGTGATAATGCGCGTTGAATAATGGCCCTTGCACGAACCGCACGTCGTACTGCTGTAGCGCGGAGAATTGCGCCTCATCCATCACGCGATTGAAAATCAGCGGCACCCGCAGCCGGCCCGCGTAGCCGACGAGCGGCTTCACGGTCGCGTCGCGCAATGCGGCCGCCGCATCCATCTTGATGAAGTCGAGCCGCGCGGTTTCGGATACCGACAGGATCTGCCCCGCGTTCGACAGATTGCCCGCCACCTTGAACCCATAGTGCTGATAGCTGCGCGTCAGATAGCCCAGGAACGTCTTGTGTGCGACCGCCGCCGCCGGCAACTCGATCACGATGCGCGTCGGACTCAAATTGAACGAGGTCAGCACGCTCGAAAAATGCCGGCCGTGGTCGTACTTCACGCTCTTCAACAGCCTCTCGTGCACCCGCAAAAACAGCAACCCATGCCGCTGCGGGCCGAAGAAGTTGATTGCGTGCAGCGCGCGCGACATGCGGTCTAGCGCGACCAGTTGCTGATCGTCGGCGATGTTGTCGAACGGATCGAACACCTCGAATGGCGGCGCGTCGAGCCGGTGCGTGACCGCCTGAAAGCCGAGCTCATCACCGAAGCGGTCGACCCCTTCCGCGCCGCATGACAGCGACTGCGCAAGCCCGTGCACGCTGATGTCGAAGATCGGCTCGTAGGCACTCGTGAGCTCGATGCCATCGAAATGTGCGAGCGCGATGCCGGCGTGCCCGCCTTGTCCCATTGCCAGATGCTCGCCGAGAAACGGGTGATGAGCGGCGCGGGCGATCAGATCGGGGATGGTCGGCGAAATCATGAAGGCAAATGAAAGGCGACGATGAACGCGCACCGGGCGCGTGGCAGCGCGACGCGATGGCCGCATTCACTGATGGTAGCAGTACGCGCCCTGCGCAGATTAACAAAATGCTCATATCGTTATTGGCCTCACGCTTATCGGCCGGGGCTGAGCGCGGAATGACGAGGTTCGCCGGCGTGTTTCCAAGGGTATACGTTAGTTTCACTATTCATAATTCGTTTTACTATTCGTAAAACACAATTTTAGCCAGCCTGAGGGGACGACCCAATGCTGATCGCGTTGAACTGGTCGAATGCCGCGCTGTTTCATGCGGCGGCGCTGCCGGTGCTGTGCTCGGCGCTGCTGGTGGTCGTGCTCGCCGGTGCGACGCGGCAACCCAGCCGCGCGGCCGAAGCGGAGCCGGCCTGAGCCTGACTGCAAAGATCACGTATCAACCGGGAAAGAATCGGGCAACTCGCGGAGAACCTTGTATGGATACCTCAACACGTACGCCGGCCGACGAACGCCTGCGTCCTGAAATCGAGCCCGGCTATCAGTCGGGTTTCGCGAATGAATTCGCGACCGAGGCATTGCCGGGCGCGCTGCCGACCGGTCGCAATTCGCCGCAACGCGCGGCCTATGGTTTGTATGCCGAACAGATTTCGGGCACGGCGTTTACGGCGCCACGCGGTCACAACCGTCGCTCGTGGCTGTACCGGATTCGTCCGGCGGCCATGCACAAGCCGTTCACGTCGATGCCGTCGGAGCGGCTCGTCGCGAACTTCGCCGAGGTGCCGCCGACGCCGCCGAACCAACTGCGCTGGGACCCCCTGCCGATGCCCAGCGAACCGACCGATTTCATCGACGGCTGGGTCACCATGGCGGGCAACGGCTCGGCCGAAGCGATGAGCGGTTGCGCGATCCATCTGTACGCGGCGAACCGCTCGATGCACGATCGCTTCTTCTACAGCGCCGACGGCGAACTGCTGATCGTGCCGCAACAGGGGCGCCTGCATATCGCGACCGAAATGGGCCGAGTCGATGTCGAGCCGTTCGAGATCGCGGTGATTCCGCGCGGCGTGCGCTTCGCGGTCAGCCTGCCGGACGGCAGCGCGCGCGGGTATATCTGCGAAAACTTCGGTGCGCTGCTGCGTCTGCCGGAACTGGGGCCGATCGGCTCCAACGGTCTCGCGAATCCGCGCGATTTCCTGACGCCGCACGCCGCATACGAAGACCGCGAAGGCGCATTCGAACTCGTCGCGAAGATGAACGGCAATCTGTGGCGCGCGGACATCGGCCATTCGCCGCTCGACGTGGTCGCATGGCACGGCAACTATGCGCCGTACAAATACGACCTGCGCCGCTTCAACACGATCGGCTCGATCAGCTTCGATCATCCGGATCCGTCGATCTTCCTCGTGCTGCAATCGCAAAGCGACACGCCGGGCGTCGATACGATCGACTTCGTGATCTTCCCGCCGCGCTGGCTCGCCGCCGAAGATACGTTCCGGCCGCCCTGGTTCCATCGCAACGTCGCGAGCGAGTTCATGGGCCTCGTGCATGGCGTCTACGACGCGAAGGCCGAGGGCTTCGTGCCCGGCGGCGCGAGCCTGCACAACTGCATGACGGGCCACGGCCCGGACGCGGACACGTTCGAGAAGGCGTCGCATCTCGATACCTCGGTGCCGAAGAAGGTCGACGACACGATGGCCTTCATGTTCGAGACCCGCACGCTGATCAAGCCGACGCGCTTCGCGCTCGAAACCGCGCAACTGCAGGCGCATTACTACGAGTGCTGGCAAGGCCTCAAGAAACACTTCAATCCGGAGCAACGATGAACGCGGTGAACGATCTCCAGGCGACGCTCGATGCGTCGCGCAAGAGCTGGATCGAGTCGGCCAACGACCCGGCTGGCGACTTCCCGATCCAGAACCTGCCGTTCGGCATTTTCAGCGACCGTGGCAACGACGCGCGTCGCGTGGGCGTCGCGATCGGCGATCGGATCGTCGATCTCGCCGGATTGCAGGCCGCGGGTCTGCTGAGCGTGCCGGCGCACAACGTGTTCGCGCGCGATGCGCTGAACGATTTCATCGCGCTTGGCCGCGACGTGTGGCGCAGCGTGCGTATCCAGCTGAGCCAACTGCTCACGCGCGACACTGCGACGCTGCGCGACGATGCCGCGTTGCGCGCGAAGGTGCTCGTGCGCGCGGCCGATGCGCGTCTGCATCTGCCGGTGCAGATTCCGGGCTACACGGATTTCTATTCATCGAAGGAACACGCGACCAATGTCGGCGCGATGTTCCGCGATCCGAAGAATGCGCTGCTGCCGAACTGGTCGGAGATGCCGATCGGCTACAACGGACGGGCATCGTCGGTGGTCGTGAGCGGGACGCCGGTGCGTCGTCCGAATGGTCAGCTGAAGTTGCCCGACCAGGAGCGTCCGGTGTTCGGCGCGAGCCGCAAGCTCGATATCGAACTGGAGACGGGTTTCATCATCGGCGGCGGCAATGCGCTGGGCGAGCCGATCGCGTGCGAGGACGCGGAGGCGCACATTTTCGGCATGGTGCTGCTGAACGACTGGAGCGCGCGCGACATCCAGCAATGGGAATACGTGCCGCTCGGCCCATTCAATGCGAAGACCTTCGCGACGACGATCTCACCGTGGGTCGTCACGCTCGATGCGCTCGAACCCTTCCGCGTCGCGCAGCCGGTGCAGGAGCCGGAGCCGCTCGCCTATCTGCGGCATCGAGGAAAGCATGCGTTCGACATTCACCTCGAAGTGACATTGCGTGCGCAACCCGCGCGGCAAGCGAGCACGATCGCGCGGACCAACTTCAAATACATGTACTGGACGATGGCGCAGCAGCTCGCGCATCACACGGTGGCGGGCTGCAATACGCGGGTGGGCGACCTGATGGGCTCGGGGACGATCAGCGGGCCGACCGAGGATTCGTACGGCAGCCTGCTGGAGCTGACGTGGAACGGCAAGAAGCCGCTGGCGTTGAAGGAGGGCGGCACGCGCACGTTCATCGAGGACGGCGATGAGTTGACGCTCGTCGGCTGGTGCCAGGGCGACGGGTATCGCGTGGGGTTCGGCGCGTGTGCCGCAGAGATTCTGCCGGCGCGAGGGTGAGCGCGCGGCAGTCACGATGAGAGAGGGCCGGCGCGGTATGCCGGCCCTCGTCGTTTGTGCGAGACCTTGGGCATACCGTGTCGCAATGAATCGGCGCGTCGTCCGCTTCACCCACCCAGCAACCCGAATACGGCCACCCCATTCGTCGTGCCGACATACACCTTGCCGTTTGCGATCAATGGTGTGATGAACTTGTTGCCCGTGCCGAACTGATCGCGCGTGCCCATCTGGTTGCTGTTGTACAGCTCGTTGAGCGTGCTCGGGTCGAACGCATGCAAGGCCGCGACGGTGCCGTTTTCGGCGGCCCACACGATGCCGTTCGTGGTGCCGTTCGCCGAGATGCTCGGCGTCGTCCCGGGATAGGCGAACGTCATCGCGCTTTGCGCGGTCGGTGTGATCGACAGCTTCGCGTTGGTCACGGTGAACGCCTTCAGATGATCGCCGACCGAGCCGAAATACACGCGCCCGTTGAAATAGGCGGGCATGCCGAACTCGCCGCCGGCCAGCTGCGCGGGAATCTCCTGATAGATGTTGTCGGCCGCCGGGTTGAACTTGCCCATCGAGTCGCGATTCAGCACGTAGATGGTGCTGTCCTTGCCCGCGCCGAGCGTCAGATGCTGTAGGGTGCCGTTCGCGTCGGTCAGGTCCGGCAGCACCAGTGCGCCGCCGGAGCCGAGGTCGATGTCGTCGTTGGCCTCCTGCACGACGTTCGTCATCGCGAAGTAGTCCGTCACCGACAGGCCTCCCGCCGTGCCGAGCTTCAGGAACGTATTGCCGAAATCCTTGTTGGCGGGGAAGCCGCTCGACGTCATCGTCGTGTCGAACGTGCCGTTGGCATCGAGCAGATAGATCGACGAGCCGTCCGACGCCGGTCCCGCGCCGCTCATCCAGATCGCGCCGCCGATGCCGTTAGGCGTCAGGTTGAGCACGGTGGTCTGCTGCAACGTGTCGGCGCCGTAGCCCATGATCCAGCCCGTATAGCCGCCGTCGTCGCAGTGCGAGGTCCACGTCGTGTAGACCGTGTTGCCGAGCAATAGCAGCCCCGCGCGCTCCGCGTACAACGACGTGGTGAACGGCACGACGCCGTTCGTATTACCCGCGCCGCTGCCCGGGAAAGAGGCGGCGACTTCGGTGGGACCGTTCAGCAGCTCGGCGCCGGTCGCGAGGTCGAGCGCGTGAATGCGATGATGGTAGCCGCCGGCCGCGTCCTTCGACATCGCGACGACGTAGATCGTGCCGTGCGTGCCGCGCGAACGGTCGATCACCGGTGTCGAGGTGATGCCGATGGTGTTCACGATCTGGCTGCAGCCGAGGTCGTCGCTCGGGGTTTCGCCGGTGCCGAGTGTGCGCACCTGCCACAGGGTCGCGCCGGTGTCGGCATCGAATGCGTACACACTGTCGTTCTCGGTCGCGACGTACAGCACGTTGTGCGTGCCGCCCGCGATCGCCAGCGCAGCGACGAATAGCGGCTGCGCGTCGACCTTGCCGTCGACGCTAAAGAAGCCGACCTTGCCGAACGTCGAAGCCGCCACGTTGGCGGGCGTCAGCGTGGTTTCGCCGAGGTTCTGGCCGGTGCGCGCGATGTCGTCGTGATAGGTGAGCACGTCGCGCACGGCTGCCGCCGATGTGCCGCCCATCGGGGTGCCCGAGCCGCTGCCCGAGCCGTCGGTGCTACCGGTGGTGGTGCCGCCGCTCGTGGTGCCACCGCTGGTGGTGCTGCCGCCGCTCGCTGCGGCCGGGGCCGATGCGCCGGACGCGCCGCTGCCGCCGACGCCTACGCTCGCGCCCGTCGGGGCACTGCTGTCTCCGCCTCCGCCGCCTCCACAGTTCGCCGCGACGATCGCGGCTACCGCGATCGCCGTGCCCAACAGGCTGGCACGGAGCAACAGGCGCATCGAGACCATGGCGGACTCCCCGTTGCTTGCGGCGGCGCCACGAAATATGGGCCGTTCGTCGAGTGTCCGCGCAACGTGGGTTGAGATTATCACCCTGCGTATAGATCGTAAAAGCCAGCAATTAGCGTCTATTCGTCAACTCGGCGCCCGCAGCGCGATCCGCCGACGCTCCCACAACGGCGCCGCCAGAAACGCGAGCGCCGCGCAGCCGGATCTGCGTGAGGCGCTTTTCCTCATCGACGCCGATCGCGAGCGCTGACGCAATACCGTACCAGTGAGATACGGTACCCCACGACAGATAAAGGGTGCCGTCGCGAGGCTCGTAACAGACCTCTGGCGCTCCCATGTCGTGCGCATGTCCGTGCGCGTCGAATTCTGACTCGATGTGCGGAGTTTCGTCGGTTGGGTCTGCGAGTTCGGACGTGCGGACGGTCCATCGCTCGGGATTCGTGTAAAAGTCCAATCCGATCAACCGGCGATGCTGATCGACAAGCATCGACAACGTGCCCGCCGTGAGGACATAAGAGGGCGCGCCAATGCGGAAACGCGCATCCAGCAAGTCGCTGAGATTGTTTTGCGGTTCCGGCAGCGAAGCCAAAGGTGGATATTTGACCTCACAGGTCAGCGTGGAGCTTTGTTCATCCCACCGCACGATGGCCGAAACGCCGGTGGCAGGGGGAGTCGTGTAGACGGTGGGATGCTTCATCGAAGAGGTTTATAGGCAAAGTGCAGAACGGTGTAATCGCTCTCTCGAACCATGACTTCGAGCCGGCCAGCTCACCCCGCCACCGCCACCCGCCGCTCGATCGACACCGACCACAACGTCAACAACAGCGCGCCGAGCGCGGTCGCGACGCCGACCCACGGCAGCGTCGTCAGCGGCGCGCCGGCGCCGATCGCCATGCCGCCGAGCCATGCGCCGGTCGCGTTGCCGAGGTTGAACGCCCCCTGATTCAGCGTCGATGCCAGATTCGGCGCGTGGCTCGCCCGATCCACGATCAGCATCTGCAGCGGCGGCACGATCGCGAATGCGAGCACCCCCCACACGAACACGGTCAGCATCGCCGGAGTGCGCGCGTGCATCGTGCCCGCGAACACGCACATGATCACGACGATCGCCATCAGGAACGCGACCAGCGAGGGCATCAGCCGCCAGTCCGCGAGCTTGCCGCCGAGCGTGCTGCCGACCGTCAGGCCGAGGCCGAACAAGAGCAGCACTAGCGTGACCGCGTGCGGCGTGAAGCCGGTCACGTCTTCGAGAATCGGCGTGATGTAGGTGAAGGTCGAAAACAGGCTCGCCGACGCGAACACGCTGATACCGAGCACCATCAGCACCTGCGGGTTCTTCAGCACGCTGAATTCGCGCACGAGGCTCGCCTTGTGCATCTCGATCTTCGCGGGCAGACACACCGCGAGCGCAGCCGCCGCCAGCACGCCGATGCCGGTCACGGCCCAGAAAGTAGCGCGCCAGCCGACCGCCTGGCCGAGCGCGGTGCCGAGCGGCACGCCGAGCACGTTGGCGAGCGTGAGGCCGGTGAACATCAGCGCGATTGCCTGCGCGCGGCGATTCGGCGCGACGAGCCCGGCCGCGACCACCGAGCCGATGCCGAAAAACGCGCCGTGGCAGAACGCGGTGACGATGCGCGCGGCCATCAGCACCGCGTAGCCGGGCGCGATCGCGCACAGCAGATTGCCGACGATGAACACGCCGATCAGGCTCATCAGGGCCTTTTTGCGCGGCATGTTGGCAACCGCGATCGCGACGATCGGCGCGCCGATCGTGACGCCGAGCGCATACGCGGACACCAGCATGCCAGCCGCCGGAATCGACACGGACAGATCGCGCGCGACATCGGGCAACAGGCCCATGATGACGAACTCGGTGGTACCGATTCCAAACGCGGCAACGGCAAGGGCAAGCAGAGGCAATGGCATGGCGATGATGGGGTGTGACGCGTGAAGCGGCGCGAACAACGGGCGCCGGGCGGGCGATTCCGAAGGCGGAAACGCTATTGCCGGCCAGGGAAAAACAGTAGGGGATTCTACCTAAGTCAAATCTGGCTTGCAGGCTGTCCGGAAAGCTGTTGTTTTTTGTGGAACGCGGCGGCGGGAGCCCGAGCCGCCGGGCGGCGTTCAGCGCCGCGCGAGGTTGCGCCCGAGTGCCGCGCAGCCCGCATCCGTCAGCGCTTCGACCACGTTGCTGCGATCGTCGGGCTTGAAGTCGGCGATCCAGATCACGCGGCAATGTGCGGACGCGTCGGCCACGACCTGCAGCGTCGCATGATGATGCTCGAAGCGCCCGCCGCCCACCGAGTAGGCGAGCCGCATGTGGGCATCGTCGACGGCGATCACGCGTTCCTCGACCACGGTGCCGTCGGCGAAGGTGACCCAGCGCAGGTCGCCTTCCATGCGCGCCGCGATCAGCACGCCCGCGAATACGCGGGCGACCCCGGCGGGATCGCGCAGCGCGGCCCACGCATCGGCCGCGGTGGTTGCCACGGCGATTTCCCGGTAGATCGTCGCCATCGCATTTCCTCCTGTTCGTTTCGGGCAACCCTGGTCTCGTGCGCGCGGGGGTGTCGCGACCGGCGATTGCAAACCTGTCGCCGATCGCGCGGCGCCGTCTTATCCGCGATCCGCGTCGAACGTGTCGCCATGACGGCCCGCGCCGGACACAAAGCGCGCCGCGCCCGCCACGCCCTCGGCGAAGACCGCCGCGTAGCCGCCCGCGCCTTCGCGCCGCAATGCCTCGGCGAGATCGTTCAGCGTGCTGTTCTCGAGCGCGGAGCGACGATCGGCGAGCAGCGCCGCCTGCGGAAACGCGGCGAGCTCCGCGGCCAGTTGCTCGGCAGCCGCGCGCGCTTCGCCCTTCGGCACCACGCGGTTGGCGAGCCCGAAGGAAAGCGCCTCGCGCGCATCGACCGCGCGGCCGGTCAGGATCAGATCGAGCGCACGCGACAGACCGATCAGTCGCGGCAGCCGGATCGTGCCGCCGTCGATCAGCGGAATGCCGACACGCCGGCAGAACACGCCGAGCAACGCATCTTCCTCGACGACGCGCAGGTCGCACATCGCGGCAAGCTCGAGCCCACCCGCCACCGCATAGCCGGCGATCGCGGCGATCACCGGCTTGCTGAAGCATGTGCGTGTCGGTCCCATCGGCCCCGGGCCGCTGCCGTCCGCGTGCAGCTCATTGCGGCGCGTCGCGTCGGCGAGCGCGCCGAGGTCCGCGCCCGAGCAAAATGTGCCGCCCGCGCCGAACAGCACGGCCGCGTGCCACGCCGGCTCGGCCTCGAAGCGGCTGAACGCAGCGCTCAACGCCTCGGCCACCTGCCGATCGACCGCATTGCGCCGCGCGGGCCTCTCCAGCACGATCGTAGCGACGCCGTTGCCGTCATTCGACTCGATTCGCACATGGTTATTGAAATATTGGTTGGCTATCATCGTTATGTACCTTAAGGGTACCTGAAGGTCGCTGCTGGCCTGTTGATCCGGCAGTGTTACAGCACGCTCATGCAGCGCAATTAATCCGGTGAGTTGTCATGTTTCCATCACATCCGGCTCGTAGCGTTAGCGCTCTATTGATGCGCTGGCGTCCTGTCGCCAGCTTGCCGAGCCTACCTTTGTCCTTGCCTTTGCCCAATTCATCGCCGGCCGCCGCGCCAGCCTGCGCCGGAACGGTGTGGGTCGTGCCGTTGCAGGACCACTCGTGGTACGACCATGTGCGCCTGAAGCGCGTCTTCGTCGCCGACGGCACACGTCACCAGGTCGTGCTCGTCGATCTGCGCAAGCTGCTCGTGTGCGCGGATCGCGACAACACCGATTACGTGCTGAAGCCAGTCGCCGAATGGCACTCGGGCAAGGTCCGCGGCATTCGCGAGTTTCTCGATCCCGACAGCCCGCGGATTCCGCAGATGCCCTACGTGACGATCTCCACGCGTCGCGCGCCGGGATTGCTCGGCTGGGTCGGCATCGAGCGCGAGGGGGTGGTGGCGTTTCGCAACGGCCAGCATCGCGCGCGCTATCTGGCCGAGGCGGGCGCGCGCTGGTGTCCGGTCGAAGTGCACGAGCGCGAGGCGGGATTGCTGCGTGAGCTGTGCGGCGCGGCCGATGATGCCCGCACCGCGATTCGCGCGACCCAGTCGGGCAGCGACAGCGACGTCTAACTTTCGCGGTCCGCGGCAATTCGCGTACGCCACGGTTATCACGGCTACCCCGCCTGCACGACGTTGCGCGGCGTGCCCGCCTGCCACGCAGCGATGTTCGCGAGCGTGGTCTGCGCGATCTCGGTCATCGCCTCGCGCGTGAAGAACGCCTGGTGCGCGGTGACGATCACGTTCGGAAACATCAACAGACGCGCGAGCACGTCGTCCTGTAGCGGCAGATTCGAATGATCCTCGAAGAAGATGCCGCCTTCTTCCTCGTACACGTCGAGCCCGAGATGGCCGAGCTGGCCGTCCTTCAACGCGCCGATCAGTGCGTTCGCCTCGACGAGCCCGCCGCGCCCGGTGTTGATCAGCATCGCGCCGCGCTTCATCTTCGCCAGCGCGGCGCGGTCGATCAGGTGATAGGTGTCGGGCAACAGCGGGCAATGCAGACTGACGACGTCCGATTCGGCGAGCAAGGTATCGAGCGGCACGTAGCGCGCGCCGAGCGCGAGCAGTTCGTCGGCCGGCGGCCCCGGATCGTAGGCGAGCACCTGCATGCCGAAGCCCGCCATGATGCGCGCGAACACCCGGCCGATGATGCCCGCGCCGATCACGCCGACCGTCTTGCCATGCAGGTCGAAGCCGAGCAGCCCATGCAGCGAGAAGTCGCCTTCGCGCGTGCGCGCGACCGCGCGCGGCAGGCGCCGGTTCAGCGCGAGAATCAGCCCGGCCGCATGTTCGGCGACCGCGTACGGCGAGTAGGCCGGCACGCGTGCGACCGGCATGCCGAGCCGCTCGGCCGCCGCGAGGTCGACGTGATTGAAGCCCGCCGAGCGCAGCGCGATCATGCGCGTGCCGCCCGCATGAAGCCGTTCGAGCGTGGCGGCGTCGACGCTGTCGTTGACGAACGGGCAGACCACGTCGTAGCCATGCGCGAGGATCGCGGTCTCGCTGTCGAGAGGGGATTCCTGGAAATGCAGTTCATAGCCATGCGCGGCATTGGCCTCGGTGAATGTATCGACGTCGTATTGACGACTGCTGAACAGGATCGTGCGCATATCGGGCTCCGAAGAAGCTGTTTCTCGATGTTAGGCGACTTCGCGAATGAAAGAGTAGGGTGATGTTGTGAACGCGGGTACCGCTCGCGCATGACGGCTGGCTACCTTGGCCAAAAAACTTGCGCGATCGCGCGGTTCGGTGAATGATCGGACGAACGGCCTCGAGCGGCGTGCCTGCCGCGAGGCCGTTCGTTCCTTTGCGCTTCACATTCATATACCGATCATGCCGACTTCAACCTCCACTACCGTTGCTTCGTCCGTCCCCTGTCCGATTGTCGAATCGCTCGACGCGATCCTTCCCGAAGAACCGCTGCTGATGATGGGCGCCGGCCCCGTGCCGATTCCCGCCGCGGTCGCGAAGGCCAATGCGATCGTGATCAACCATCTGGGCGGCACGATGGCGAAGGTGGTGAACCAGGTGAAAACGATGGCGCGCTACGTGTTCCAGACGCAGTCGAAGTGGGTGCTCGGCGTCGCGGGACCGGGATCGGGCGCGATGGAGATGGCGATCTCCAATCTCGCGTGGGAAGGCACGCGCATGCTGTGCATCAAGAACGGCTTCTTCAGCGACCGCATGGGCGAAATGGGCCGGCGCGTCGGCGCGCGCGTGAGCATGCTCGAAGTCGCGGACCGCACGGTCGCGAGTCTCGACCAGATCGCCGACGCGCTGCGCCGCGAGCGTCCCGAGGTCGTCACGGTCGTGCAGGGCGAGACCTCGAACACCGTGTGGAATCATCATCTGAAAGACATCGCCGCGCTTGCGAAGGAAGCGGGCGCGCTCGTGATCGTCGACGCGGTCTGCACGCTGAGCACGATGCCGCTCGAAATGGATACCTGGGGCATCGACGCGGTGATCACCGGCGGCCAGAAGGGCTTGTCATCGATTCCGGGCGTGTCGCTGATTGCGTTTTCAGACGCCGCCTGGGCGCGCGTCAAAGGCCGCACGGCGCCCAATACGCACTGGTGCCTCGATGCGTCGCTGGCGGAAAACTTCTGGCACAACGCCGGGTATCACTACACGGCGCCGGTGTCGGGCGTGCTCGCGCTGCACGAGGCGCTGCGGCTCGTCTGCGCGGAGACGCTGGAGAAGCGCTTCGCGCGCCATCTGAAATGCTCGCTCGCGTTGCAACAAGGCGTCACCGCGATGGGCCTGCAACTGTATGCGCCGGAGAATTGCCGCCTGAATTCGGTGGTCGGCATCGACGTGCCGGACGGCCTCAGTCCCGCCGACGTCTGCGCGCATATCTCGCGGCAGCATCAGGTGGAAATCTCCGGCTCGTTCGGTCTGCCGATCGTGCGTATCGGCCAGATGGGCGAACAGTGCCGCGAGCACAACCTGTTTCGCACCGTGCATGCGCTGGGCCGCACGATGGTCGATCTCGGCGTCAACGTCGATCTGCCGGCGGGTGTCGCGGCGCTCGAGCGCGGCTTGAGCGAAGGTAAATAAGCATTTTTCCGATGCGCTACGAATAGCATTCGCAGCGCATATCTTTTGTGCGATCCAGCACTTTATAGTCGCATTAGAAAGTTTTTTCCCGCCATTATTGCGTTGCAATAAATTAATGCTTCGCAACCTTTTTACATAACAATGGCGAAATCTCCGAAACCCTTACGGAATAAGGCTCTGCGCCTTTCTAAAGGGTTTTCTTCCTTTCTTACTTTCTATTGTTCTCTGTGCGCCGGCGCACGTATCGAGATCAGGCCGAAACGTAAAGTAGGTCAAGGCAAGAGCAGCGCAATGCTCACGCTGCGGTAAATCGCAAGACCATGATTCGACACACGGCGCTTGCCAGGACGTGCCTGCCGCGCTCATGCATGCATGCCGCCGGAACCAAGCTTTAACGCCAAAGCGCCCCCGCGAGGCGACAAAAAAGGATTTCTATCCGATTCGATAATTCGATCGCGTGGAGTCTCGAAGACTGTCTTCGAGGGTCCACGCACGTACGAAGCAAGGATATCGACACTATGGCGAGCGCATACGACTCAGGTCAATCGGCAGGGGTTATCGTTGGAGCAGAGTTGAACGGACTGGGGGTGGCGCGATCGCTCGCGCAGGCCCGCGTTCCGGTTATCGCAGTCGATACGAGGACCCGCGCGGCGACGTGGTGCCGACACGTTCATGCGCATCAGGTAAAGAGTTTTGTCGGGAAAATATTCGTTGATGAAATGATCGAACTCGGCAAGCGGTTCGATCGTCTGCCAGTTCTGATTCTCACCGACGAAGACGCGGTGCATGCGGTGTCGGAAAATCGGGCGGCTTTGTCGCACTGGTATCGGTTCCGCTTGCCGGCCGACGACACCGTCAAGATGTTGTCGAGCAAGGCGCGCTTTCACGAATTCGCGCAGCGGCATGGCTTTTCGGTGCCGCGCTCGGTCGTGCTCGATAAGCTTGCCGACATCGAACGGCTGGCCGAATTGCGCTACCCGTGCGTGCTGAAACCGGACGACAAGCGCAACGTGCTGCGCGGCGAGAAAGAACGCGCGGTGCGCGTCGACATGCTGCAGCATGCACGCGATCGCGCTATCGCGATGCTCGCGACGCCGGGTGGCATCATCGCGCAGGAGTGGATCGAGGGGCCTGACAGCAACATCCACTTCACGCTGTTCTATCGCGGCGCCGACGGCAACATGGTCAGCATGTTCACCGGCCGCAAGGTGTTGAGCTCGCCGCCGGGCGTCGGCAATACCGCGATCTGCGTGGCCGCGCCCGAAGCGCGCGGGACGCTCGAACCGCTGACGCGGCGCTTCGCCGAGCTGGCCGGTTTCGACGGCATGGGCAGCATCGAGTACAAGTGGGACGACAACTACAACGAGTTCGTGATGGTCGAGCCCACGGTCGGCCGCACGGACTGGCAGGAGGAGATCGCGACGCTGTGCGGCGTCAACATTCCGCTTGCCGCGTACCGCCATGAACTCGGCCTGCCATTGCCCGTCGAGCGCCTGAGCCGGCAATCGGTCGCGTGGCGCGCGACGTTTTCCGATCGGCCGCCGCCCGAATTGCTGAGCGAGCGCACGAAAATTTTCGATGGCTATTTCCGCTGGAACGATCCGTTCCCAGCGTTGCAGCACTATGTCGTGATGAATCCGCTGCGACGCATGAAGCGCAGCTGGAAAAAAGCGATCAGGGCGCCCGAGTCGCGTCAGGCCAAAGCCTGACGCTGGCAACGAAGCCGTTCCCCTGGAGACCAGCATGTCTTTGACCGATACCATCATCATTGGCGCGGGGCCCTACGGGTCATCTCTTGCCGCGCATCTGAAGGCCGCCGGCGTGGATCACCAGATCCTCGGGGAACCGATGGGAGCGTGGCGCAACTACATGCCGCCCGGCATGCTGCTGCGCTCCGAGGCTTTCGCGTCGAGCCTGCACGCGCCGCGCAGCGGCTTTACCGTCGAAGACTACTGCCGCCTGACAGGGCTGCCTTACCAACCGCTCGGCATGGCGCTGCCGCTCGAAACCTTCGTCGAGTACGGGCTGTGGTTCCAGTCGAATCTGGTCGGCGAAATCCAGCCGGTCGACGTGCTCGCATTGCGCCGCGTCGGCGATCAGTTCCAGCTGTCGCTGAGCGACGGCCGCTCGCTCGCCGCGCGCAGAGTCGTGATCGCGCTCGGCCTGAAGGGCTTCGCGCAAACCCCGCCGGCGCTGCGGGACTTGCCGGCGCAATATGCGTCGCATTCGGAGCTGTATGGGAACCTTGAGTGGGCGCGCGGCAAGGACATTGCGATCGTCGGCGGCGGGCAGTCGGCGCTCGGGCTGTCCGCGCTGCTCAACGAACTCGGCGCGCGCGCACACGTGCTGATGCGCGAGAGCAGCGTGGTGTGGCACGAGCGGCCGCACGGCGGTCGCAACATCCTGTCGCGCATCAAGGGGCCCGACGCGGGACTGGGGCGCGGCTGGCGCTCGCTGTTCCTGTCCGAGTTTCCCGGCGTGTTCCACATGCTCGACCCGCGACGCCGCAAGCAGATCATGGAGCATACGTACGGCGCGTCCGGCGCGTGGTGGCTGCACGATCGCGTGGTCGGCAAGGTGCAGATCTCGCATCGCACCGTGGTGCGCTCCGCGGCGGTCGAAAACGACCGCGTCGTACTGAACGTGCTGAGCGACGGCAAGCAAGCGCGGGTGAGCGCCGATCACGTGATCGCCGCGACCGGTTTCAAAACCGACATGCGGCAGCACGCGTTCCTGTCCAAAGATCTGGCCGACGCGATTTCGAATCAGGGCGGCATGCCCGACCTGACGTCGCACTACGAAACGCGCGTGCGCGGCCTCTATGTGATCGGACCCGCGTGCGCGCACAGCTTCGGGCCCGTGATGCGCTTCGTCTATGGAACCAAGCACGCGTCGCCGACCGTGGCGCGGCACATTATCGGTTCGTTGAAAGCGGGTGCGCGGCAACGCACGTGGCCCGTCGCCCATGCACCCATGCCGGAGCGCTCAGGTGAATAAGACCCAAGCAACGGGCGCGTCTGCGCGCTCGCACCTGTCCGACAGCGACCGCGGGCGCCGCATGAAGCGCTACAAGACGCTCGTGAAGGAGATGCTCGCGGGCTTCGTCCTGATTTCGGGTCTCGCGTGGTTCACGCGCAAGGTGCTGTGGCGCGATCGCGTGGCCGTGCTGCTTTATCACGATCCCGATCCGGACACGCTCGACCGTCACTTGACTTATCTCGGCAAGCTGTGCGAGTTCGTGCCGTTGACCGACGTCAGCGCGCCCGGCCGCGGCCGGCCACGCGTGGCGATCACGCTCGACGACGGTCACGCGGGCAACGCGAAGCTGTTGCCCGTGTTCGTCAAGCACAACGTGCGCCCGACGATCTTCCTGTGCAGCCGCATCGTCGGACGGCCGCGCAGTCACTGGTGGCTGCATCCGGGCTCGCTGCGCGTCGGCCATGAACGTCTGAAGCGGATGACGAACGACGAGCGCCTCGCCGCGCTGGCGGCCCAAGGCTACCAGCAGGACGGCGATGACCGGCCGACCGGCCTGTCGATCGAAGCGATGCAGGCGATGCGCGAGCACATCGACTTCCAGGCGCATACGCGCTTCCATCCGATCCTCACGCATTGCAGCGACGCTGAAAGCGAGGCCGAAATCCGCGACAGCCGCCATGAGATCGCGGCGCTGCTGCAACAACCGTGCGAGCACTTCGCGTATCCGAACGGCAATTACGGCGAACGCGAAGTGGAGTTCGTGCGGGCCGCCGGCTTCAAAACCGCGCGCACCTGCGACATCGGCTGGAACGATCAGCACACCGATCCGTACCGGCTGCGCACGATCATCATCGACGATGCGGCATCGACGCTGCGCTTCGCGGCGCAATTGAGCGGCATTGCGCTGTTTCTGCGCTATCTGCGCGAGGGTGGAGGCTGGCGCGGCAAGTTTCCGCAGTTTTGAACAGAGGGAGCGCCTGGACGAAGCGATTCGTCCGGGCAACGCCGTCCGGGTTTTTCGCGAGACGGCACGAGGGGCATACGACAGGAGGGGACATGCAGCGCTGCAGGGTACTGGTGATCAACGATTACGCGCACATGGGCGGCGCGGAAGTGGTCTATCAACAATCGGCCGAGCTGTTGGGCACGCTGCCCGGCGTCGAGGTCGAGCGTTTCGACGATAGCCAGTTTTCCGCGCGCTCGACGATGCTGTCGCGCTCCTGGAACACGACCGCCGCCCGCGCGCTCGAAAAGGCGCTGCATCGTTTCCGGCCGCATCGGCTGATGGTGCACAACTACCACAACGTGCTGTCGCCTTCGATTCTCAGCGTGATCGCGCGGCACGAGCGTCAGTTCGGTTATCGCGCGTATCACACCTGCCACGACTATCACCTCGTCTACTACAACCCGTCGCTGCAGTACTTCGACAAGGATAAGCGTCCGATCATTCTGCCGCTCGACGTGCTGCGCACACGCGCGGTCTTCACGTTGCGGCCGACGCCGAAGGGCCTCGTGCACGATCTGATGACGAAGGCGTGGTGGCACGCGGTGCGCGCGGCCTATCAGCCCGCGCGCGTGTTCGACAGGATCTTGTGTCCGAGCCTGTTCATGCAGCAGGCGCTGCATCGCGTCGGCATCGAGAATACGGTCATCGTGCACAATCCGTCGGCGGTGCCGAGCGCGATGCCAATCGTCACGGTGCGGGACAAGGAGCGCTTCAACATCGCGTTCGTCGGACGGATCTCGCCGGAGAAAGGCCTGCTGCAATTTCTGACGCTCTGCGAGGCGACGGGCTTCGAGCGCATCAATTGCATCGGCGTGTACGGCGACGGCCCGGACCGCGCGGCGATCGAGCAGCGCTACGCGTCGCTGATCGCACAGCGCAAGCTGATCCTGTTCGGCACGATGCCGCAGCAACAGTTGTTTCCCGCCATGCGCGAGTTCGCCGATGCGGTGGTCGTGCCGTCGGTGGGCGCGGAGAACGCGCCGCTTGTCGTGATCGAGGCGGCGATGCTCGGTCTGCCGGTGCTGGTTCGCGACGGCGGCAGCATGGCGGTGACCGCGGAATCGGTCGGCAACAAGATCAAGTTCAAGTTCGAACCGGGCAGCCTGAAACAGGCGCTCGGCGAACTCGCCATTCATCTGGCCGATGAGCACAGAAAGTACGACGTCGAAGAATATCTGCCCGAGCATTACGCGCGGCGTCTGGCTGAAATCATGCACATTGGCGAAAGTTCGACGCACGTCGCGCCGTCGCGCCGTCGCGCGCGCTATGCGGATAATCCGCGTCCGGCGCCCTGAAAATAGTCGGCGCTGATTGTGGCAAACGGCGTGTATATCCGTGCCGTTATCGTCGCTTTAAAGACGTGTTTTTTATCGCGTGATTTGTCTGAAGCAATCCTGTAGCAATCGGCTTTTGTGTGCGCTGCCGAACGTTGTAAGGACGGGCTCTCTGAATATTATGATCGCCAAGGAAAGGCATTTTATCGAGCGCTGAAGCGCGTGGCTCGACAGAGTAAACGAAGCCGCGGTGACGGCGCGGAGTTGGCGATGACCGGCTCAATGGGTCGGCGAAAAAGCCAGACTCATCAGAACAAAAGCATGTGCATGTCGTGAGCGTTTGCGTGGAAAAACGGCGGACGAGACGCGGCTAATCGGGGAATCTTCGCGACCGGGCCCGGCAGTCAGTTCAAACCAAACAGGAATGTGGCCGCAAGCGGCCACATCGGCGATACGGGGGGTCCAGACGGTGATGCGCTACAGCTCAGCGCACGCTGTACGGATCGGCGGTCTCGGGAGACGCGTAGGTCTGGTCTGAATTCCACAAATCGCTGCCGTAGGGGTCCGCTGAGTTCTTGCCGCGGACAGGCTGTGCAACGCTTGTACGTTTCTGCTTCGGAAGGCTGTTTTTGGTTTGGGTGTACACGTTGGGCGCGACATAGCGGTTCTTTTTAGCGTACGCGAAATCCGACGAGGAGCCGTAGAGCGTGGTGGAACTGGCCGCATGAGGCGTCATCGCGTCGAGTTGCGAGTGTTTGGCGACATAACTCGGCGCATAAGCCGAAGAGGCGGCGGACACGATGCTCTGGGCGTAACCCACCTGGGCGCTCAGCAAGACGGGCATGACGGCGGCAAGAAGTTTTTTCATTTCGGGATCCGTAAGAAAGCATGTGGTGCGATGTTAGGGAAAAGAGCCGACCTCGCATAGGCGCTGTTACACACAAAGGTAGCCGATGTGGCGTCAATCAGCTACCCCCGTCCGATCGAGGCGGTCAGCTCGCTGGACACAGGCGTGACTGGATGCGGCGAGGTGCCGGTCCCGGCGCCGGGAACAAGTGGCAATCCGTTAGAGACTTTGGGAGAACTCGCATGAACCAAAGCAGTGCACCATTCGATAGCCGCAACAACAACAGCGAACATGCGCCGGCAGGCTTCGCGAATTATCTGGATGCGCTGTACGACAATCGCAAGCTGATTGCGATCACGACGGCCATCGCGGTCGCGCTCGGCATCGCTTATTCGGTGTTCTCCCAACCCGTGTATCGCGCGGACATTCTGGTGCAGGTCGAGGAGAACGCGGGTACCTCGTCCAGGAGCGTGATCGGCGACGTGTCCGCGATGTTCGACGTGAAGACCGCGACGTCAGGCGAGGCACAGGTGATCGGCTCGCGCATGGTGGTGGGCCGCGCGGTCGACAAGCTCAATCTCGACATCGAAGCGGCGCCGCGCTACTTCCCGCTGTTCGGCCGCTGGCTCGCCCGTCACTCCGATCATCTGTCGACGCCGGGACCGCACGGCTACGTGTACGGCAACGAGCGCATCACGGTGTCGAAATTCGACGTCCCCGAAGAGCTATTCGACCGTCCGTTCGTGCTGAAGATGGGCGAGGGATCGAGCTACGAGCTGCAATACGGCAAGCTGAAGCTCGAAGGCACGGTCGGCCAACCGCTGAGCGCGACGACCAACTACGGGCCGCTCACGCTCGTCGTCGACCGGATCGAGGCGAATCCCGGCGCGACCTTCGAAGTGCGGCGCCAGTCCGCGCTGACGACGACCGAAAAGCTGCGCAAGGAGCTGACGATCTCGGAAAAAGGCAAGGAATCGGACATCCTCGGCGTGTCGCTCGAAGGCAGCGATCCGAAGAAGATCAGCGCGATTCTCGCGACCATCGCTGGCGAATACGTGAGCCAGAACCTGAAGCGCAAATCCGAGGAAGCGGAGCGTTCGATCCGTTTCCTCGAAATACAGCTTCCGGAAATGCGCCAGCAGCTTTCCGCTTCGGAAACGCGCTTCAACGACTTCCGCGCGAAGCATGGCACCGTCGATCTCGGCGAGGAAGCGACCAACCTGCTGCAGCTGTCGGTTCAGGCGCAGACGCGGCTCGCGGAACTTCAACAGAAGCGCAATGAACTGCTGACGCGCTTCACCGACCAGCATCCGGCCGTGCAGTCGGTCAACGCGCAGTTGCATGCGGCGCAACAGGAAGCGAAAGATCTCGCGAGCCGGACGCAATCGCTGCCGCCGCTCGAACAGAACGTGCTGCGCCTGCAGCGCGACGTGCAGGTCGGCACCGAGCTCGATACGTCGCTGCGCAATACGCTCGAACAGCTGAAGCTGATCAAGGCGGGTAAGTCCGGCAACGTGCGCATCGTCGACGGCGCTGTCGCGCCCGATACGCCGGTGCGGCCCAAGCCGCTGCTGATCATCATCGGCGCGCTGATGCTGGGCGTGTTCGTCGGCTCGGTGATCGCGCTCGTGCGTCAGCGTCTGTTCGACGCGATCGACGATCCGTACGAAGTCGAGTTGCGCACCGGTTTGCCGGTCTACGCGAGCGTGCCGTTCAGCCGTCAGGAAGAGCGGTTCGCGCACAGCCGTCGCCGTCCGGAATCGAAGGCGCTCGTGCTTGCGGGCGAAGCGGTGATCGATCCGGCCATCGAAAGTCTGCGTGGCTTTCGCACCGCGCTCGAATTCACGATGACCAAGGCGCGCAACCATATCGTGCTGATCACGGGCCCGACGCCGGGCATCGGCAAGTCGTTCGTGTCGCTGAATCTCGCCGCGGTAATCGGTGCGACCGGCAAGCGCGTCCTGCTGATCGACGGCGACCTGCGTCGCGGCTTCCTGCATCGGCATCTCGGCGGCGATCGCGGTCCTGGCCTCACCGATCTGATCCAGGGCGCGTACCGTCCCGAAGAGCTGATTCGCGCGACCCGTTTCCAGGGTGTCGACTTCATCGCGAGCGGCCGCCAGGTGGCGAGCCCGAGCGACGTGCTGTCGAACACACGGCTCGAAGCGGTGCTGCGCCAGGTCGCGACCGGCTACGACGTCGTGCTGCTCGACGGACCGCCGGTGCTGCTCGCCGCGGATGCGGTCCGGCTCGCCTGCGTGGCAGGTACGACGTTCTTCGTCGCGCGTCAGGGTGTCACGGGCATCGGCGAGCTGCGTGAGTCGGTCCGCCAGATGCAGAAGGTCGGCCTGCCGGTGCGCGGCGTGATCATGAACGGACTGCGGATGCGGCCGGGACGCTACAGCTACGGCTACGGACGCTATCGCTACGCAGCCTACATCTACAAACCGTACGACAGATAAGCCCGGGCGCCTGGTTCGCGACGCGCCCGCGGTGCGGGGCGTAGCGCCCGACTGGACCGATCAGAACACCAACATGGCAATGCGAAGGGATCTTACGGCCGCGCCTGCCGAGCGCATACCGTACAGGCAAGGGACTACTCGGATGAAACAGCTATTTGTCACGCCTTTTCTGCCTCAGAAAAACGCGCCGCAAGCTGGCCACCGTTTGGCCTACGACTACCTGATCAAACTGAGCGCGGAGTCGGAGCTCGACGTGCTGATCGTGTCGCGCGTGCCGGTCGACGAAAAAGCCATCGAGTTCCGCGCGAACGTGCGCAACGTGTACATCCAGTACGTGAGCCGGTTCGACCTGATTCCGTCGTTCCTCGCGAATCCGCTGACTTTTTCACCGCGCCTGTTCTCGCGCTATAAGCCCGCGATCGGCAAGTTCCTCTGCGAGCTCGTCGACAGGAACCGATACGACACCGTGCGGCTCGAGTTCTCGCAATGCTTTGCGTATGCCCAGAATCTGCGCGAGCGTTTCCACGACGGCGTGAAGATCGTGATGTGCGCGCATGACTTGCAGATCCAGGTCATCTTGCGCGTCAAGTCCATCGAAGGATGGCTGTTCACCCGGCAGACCTTCATGCTCGAGCAGCGTCTGCTGAAGCTGGCCGACAAGGTGCTCGTGCTGTCCAGCAAGGACGCGCAGCTGATCAACGGCCTGTACCCCGGGGTCGGCACGTTGCAGGTCGTGCCGATCTCACTGCCGGCGTTTCTGAAGGAAGTGCGGCGCTCGAAAGACACGGTCGAGAAAGGCAACATCCTGTTCTGGGGGGCGATGCAACGCCGTGAAAACGAAGAGGCGCTGCTCAATTTCATCGACACGATTTTTCTGCCGCTGCGCCGGCGCGGCCTGCAACTGAAGCTGTTCGTGGTCGGCTCCGATCCGAGCGACCGCGTAAAGCGCCTGAATAGCGACGATATTTGCGTGACCGGCTTCGTCGAAAATCCGGGCAAGTACTTCGAGTCCGCCGATATCGGCGTGGTGCCGCTGCTGTCGGGCGCCGGCGTCAAGCTCAAGACGCTCGAAATGCTCGCGGCGAAACTGCCGGTCGTCTCGACGCCGCTCGGCGCGGAAGGCGTCGAACACGACGGCAGCTTGCTCAACGTCTGCGAAATCGATGAGTTCCAGGACGTGATCGAGCGCATCTACCGCGGTGATCCGGTCAACGTCAACGCCTCCGTGGCGTATCAGGCCTGACACCATGATCGCAACCATCGCCTATCTGCTGGCCGTCGTGCTGTGTGCCTCGCGCGGCGTGCTCGAGTATCTGATCGGCAAGGACGCCGCCTATCTGATCCAGGTCGGCGGCATCGTCGGGCTGCTCGTGTGGTACATCTCGCCGACGGCGATCGCCGCTTACTTCCGTGACGAAGGACGCCTGTCGTTCGGCTTCCTCGTGGGCATGCTGTTCTCGACCGGGCTGTCGATCGTCGCGACGCTCGCGCTCACCGGTGAGTTCGGGCCGTCCTATCTGTTCGTCTTCATCTTCACGCTGTTCATCTACTTCTACGCGATCTCGAACTATCAGAGGCGCTTCGTGCAGCCGCGGGTCGCCTATGCGGGGCTCGTGCTGATCGCGCTGATCGAGGCGGGTGTCGCGCTCGCGCAGCAGCAGAACGTCTTCCCGATCGATCTGCCCGGCGCGACGTACGGCTTCGACAATCTGCGCGCGCCGTCGCTGACCGGCAGCTATCTGCACTACCCGCTGTTCGTCGCGATTGCCGCGTCGCTGTGCGGCGTCGACTATCTGGTGCGCAAGAACGTGCTGTCGGGCCTCGCGTGCGCGGTGCTCAGCTTCGCGATTTTCTCGGCGCTGTCGCGTAGCGGCATGCTGATCATTCTCGGCACGTTCGGGCTCGCGTTCGTGCAGGCGCCGATCCAGTTCATCACGAGAAACGCGAAACTGATCGTTGCCACCGTGTTCGCGACGATGGCAATCATGATCTTCGGCGTTGCGGTGAGCAGTCAGAACGATAGTGTCGTCAACGTCGGCACCGAACGGATCATAGGCGCGACCGATCTGCAATCGGACGGCAACGACGGGCGCACCGAAGCATGGGAAAAGGCCAAGTCGCTCGTATTGCCGGTCAACGTGATCGCCGGCACGTACTTTGGGCTCGTCACGAACTCGGCACCCGAGCCGGTGAAACAGGAGTTCGGCGTCGTCGAATCGAGCGTGCTGCAGCAGATTCTGAATATCGGCCTGATGGGCGCGATCTTCTATTACGGCGTGCTGATATCGGTGACGAAACTCGCGAGCAGCGCGAGCCGGATTTCGTTGTGCATGTGGGCCGCTCTATTTCAAACGCTCTTCTATCAATCGATCGAAGTGATTCCGTTTGTCTTCATCCTGATGACATTGCCAGTGTTCGATTACGTGGGCGGACCGCGTCCAGACAGCACGTAGCGAACCAGAAGGCAGTGCGCTCCAGATCGTCTGCATCGCGCGGACGAGCAGTGGGTAGTCGGTAGTGCGCGCGAACAGCGCGAAGCAAGGTGCAAGAACCAGAAAGCCGTGTTTGGGGGTAATTCCACGAACACCTGATGTAAAGCAGGAGGTGGGGATGAACCTGAAGGGAATGTTTAGCGTGGTGATCGTCAATTACAACACGCCAAAACTGGTCGGAAATTGCGTGCGCTCCGTGCTAGAACTTTCGATTGCGGATAAGGAGGACATCGTCGTGGTGGACAACGCTTCACCCGACAATTCGTTTTCCTATCTGAGGGAGACGCTTCCGACGGGAGTGAGGCTCGTCAAAACGTCGATCAATCGCGGCTTCGGAGCCGGCGTCAATTTCGGCATGGTCGGTTGTCTGCGCGAACTCGTGCTCGTGCTGAACCCGGACACCTATTTCGTCGATACATCGCTCGAAAAGGCGGTGCAGTTGTTCAGAACGGAGAAGGATGTCGGCCTCGTCGGTCTCGATCTGGTCTATCCGGATGGCGAGCGGCAGTTTTCCGCGCGGCGCTTTTATTCGGTGCTCGACATACTCGGCCGGCGGTCGCCGCTCGGGCGGCTCGGCGCGTTCAAGCGCCGCATCGACAACCACATGATGCGCGAAGCGTGGGCCGCGGGCACGCCGTTCGAGGCCGACTGGGTGCTGGGCACGGGCTTTATCGTGCGGCGCGCGCTATTCGGCGAACTCGGCGGCATGGACGAGCACTTCTTTCTCTATATGGAGGACGTCGATTTTTGCGCGCGCATCTGGCAGGCGGGCTACCGCGTGCTGTGCGTGCCGGGCGCGCGACTCACGCACGAGCATCAGCGTGCGTCGGCAGCGGGCTTCCTGAGCAAGGCGGGGCGCCGGCATATGAACAGCTTGTGGCGTTTCAGCCGCAAGTATCGTGTGCCGCTGTTCAGACCGCCAGGCGTGCAGGGCCTGAGTCGCAGCGCGAAGGCGCGTGCGGTGCCGGTGCCCATGACCGTGAGCGCGCGTCCGGCGGCCGCCGAGCAGGGGCAAAGCATCACGGTGGACTGATGCCTGTCGATGTCTCGACGTGAAAAAAGAACGGAGTAACGCAATGGGGGAAGGCTAGATGAAAACCCGGCGACAGGCGCTCAAGACGTTCCTGCTCGGCGGCCTGGCCGGGGCCAGTGCAAGCACAGCCGATTTGGGCATCGCGCGCGCGACCGGGCACGCGCTGCGCGAGCGCGGCGCGTTCGCGAGTATGGGTAACGGCGCGGGCGACGGCGCCGGCGGCATCCTGCGCGTCGCCGCGTCCGTGCCCGAGCGTGCCGCATCGGAACCGGTTGCACCGAGCTATCTGAAGACGCTCAGCGATATCGTCGCGGGACTCGAGGTCAGCGTCGCGCGCTTCGTCGATCCGCACCGGCTGGCGGCGATCCAGCGCGGCGCGTCCGGTTACGACTGCGGCGCTGAACTCAGGGAAGCGTTCGCGAGCGGTGCGCGCGGGTTGTATCTACCGCGCGGCATCTGGCGTTACACCGGCGACCTGACCACCGCGAACGGCTCGAGACTGCGCGGCGACGGCGGCGGCGAATACGTGGTGATCACCGACATCGCGATGGGGGCGACCGTGCTGGAGAGACAGGACTCGGGCGGCCCGAGGTCGGCGGCGCTGACGCTGGGCGACTCGGCGTTCGTCGAGCATGTGCAGGTGCGGCCCGCGCATTACGACAAGGTCATCTACTACCTCGCCAACTACCCGGCGCACACCGGCAACACGGCGATCGGCATCCACTTCGGTACGTCGGCCGGGGCTAGTCATTGCACGGCGATCGGTTTTTCGCGCGCGGGCTACGAACTCGGCGTCACCTCGACGCTCGAGCGCTGCTATGCGTACATGTGCGAGCGCGGCTTCTACGCGACCGAGCACACCGACGGCTCGCTGATCAATTGCATCGGCATGTTCTGCCATACGGCCGGCGCCGATATCGTCGACAACTTCTGGCAGGTGATCGGCGGACGCTGGGAATGGAACGCGCGACACGGCGTGATTCTCGGCGCGGAGTCGCTGATCGTCGGCGCGGTGTTCGATCGCAATGGCTTTGCCGGCGTCTATATGAAGAGCGGCAACTGGGGCAAGGTGGTGAACGGCAATTACTTCTCGCGCAACGGTTGCGGCGGCGACGGCAAGATCGGCCGCTGGAAATTCTCGACGCGCGGCCATCCGTCGTACCTCGATGTGCCGCCCGGTCAGAGTTGCCACATCCAGATCGATTACCAGCAGGCGGCGACGATCGTCGGCAATCGCTACCGTCCCGGCCAGGACGACGAGAACGCCGGCTGCGACGGCCCGCAGTTCGTGTACGGCAGTTCGACCGCGCCGGGCAGCACACCGCTCGACGGCATCACGATTCAGGGCAATTTCGGCGATCGCGCGGGTGACACGATCGTCGGTTACGCCAAGGCGTATCCGGGCGGCGGCGCGATCGCGGGCGGCAAGGACGCGAGCCTCGTGCATGCGCTGAATCTCGGCGTCGGCTACGAACGCGGCGGCGTCGCGGCGGCGCTGCATTGCGGAAACCAGACCGTGTCGCAGGAGACGACGCGCATCGCGATCAACGTGCTGCGCTCGACCTCGGGCCGCGTGGTGTTGCGCGCGGCCACACGCGGCCATGCTCTACTCGCCGAAATCCTGTTCGCAACCGACGCAACCGATGCCAACTACAAGACCGTGGTAAGCAATCTGATCGGCAATGCGGTGAAGAGCGCGGTGTTGAACGCAAATGGCGAAGACGATCGCTACAACAAGATCGATATCGCACTAAGTGAACCTGCTTTCGTGTCGTATTCTGTTTTTTCGACCTGAGTTTTAACCGCCTACTGCAAACAGGACGATTGTGTCGACGAGAAACGTCATCATCGCGCTGTATTCGGTGTACGCACTGAACTACGTGCTGCCGCTCGTTACGTTGCCGTATCTGTCGCACGTACTTGGGCCGGCCGGGTTGGGCGTGATCGGTTACGCGCAATCGATTTCGCAGATTCTTCTCGTCATCGTCGACTTCGGCTTCGGCCTGTCGAGCGCGCGCAAGGTGGCGGTGCACATCGATAACCCGGAGGTCGTGAACCGCATCTACTGGTCGACCACGATCGGCCGCGCGATTCTCGCGTTGCTGTGCTCGCTGGTGCTGGTCGGCTGGGCCTTCGCCGCGCACATGTCGCCGCAGGAGCGCGGTGCGACGCTGCTGGGCTCGCTCGTGATCTGGGGCGGCGTGCTGACGCCCGGTTGCTTCTACGAAGGCACGCAGCGCCTGCCGGTGCTCGCGGGCACGCTGCTCGCGACGCGCGTGGGTCTGCTGATTCCGCTGTTCCTGTTCGTGAGGACTCGCGACGACGTGATGCTCGCGGCCGCTTTGCAATATGCGCCGACCTTCGTGTGCGGCGTGATCCTGATGGGCGCGCTGATCTGGAAGCGCGAGATCCTGCTGAGCGTGCGGGTCAGTTGGGCCGACGTGATGGCCGAGGCGAAAGAGGCGTATCACATCTTTCTCGGTTCGGCGCTGACGTCCGTGTACATGTACGCGAACGTGATCATGCTGCGCATGATCAGCGGCCCGGGCGCGGTCGGCTATTACGTGGCGGCCGAGCGACTCACCAACGCGCTACGCGCGTGCACGGCGCCGGCCATCCAGGCGTTCTTTCCGAAGATCTGCGTCGCTTACGAGCGCAACGACATCGCCTATATCCACAAGGTCAACCGCGGCTTCATGGTCGCGTTCGCGGCGTCGGCGGTGCTGATTCTGGTCGGCTTTACGGTGCTTGGCGAATGGTTCGTCGGACGTTTTCTCGGCGAGGCGTTCGGCGAGACGTTCCGCATTTTGCGCATTCTCGTGTTCGTGCCGGCGATCGTCGGCATGACGACGACCCAGGTGATGCTGACGATCATCGCGTCGGGCAATCAGTCGTTGCTGAAGCGGATCTATATCTACGGCGCGCTGTTCCATCTGGTGCAGGCACCGATCAGCATCTACTTCTGGGGCGGTGTCGGCACCGCGTGCTCGGTGGCCGCGACCGAGCTGTTCATGCTGATCGGCGTGTACAACGTGTCGAGCCGAATCAATCACGGCCAGATCGCGGTGCGCGCGCAGACGACGATCAAGCAGGAGATGGCGGCGGAGAGAGATTAGCCGCGAGGATGGACAGTGGGATCGAATGGCCGCGGCGCGCGTCGTGAAGACTTTGCGCGTCGCGGCCTTGTTGCGTCAGCGCCGCGCGTTCGTTGCGCGCGTTCACTGCGAGTGCTTACTGCGCGGTAGACAGACTGGTTACTTTCGCGTTGCGCAGATACAGCACCGTCGACAGCACGACCGCCGCGGCAGCCGCGATCGCGGCAAACAGGAACACCGAGCCGTAACCGAACTCGCCGGCGATATACCCCGCCAGCGGCCCGGTAATGCCGAGCGACAGATCGAGAAACACCGAGTACGCGGACAGCGCTGCGCCGCGGCTCGCCGGCGGCACGAGCCCGACCGCCTCGACGCCGAGCGCCGGAAACACCAGCGCGAAGCCAAAGCCGGTCAGCGCGGCGCCCGCGAGCGCGATATGCGGCTCGGGCGCGAGCCACAGCATCAATAGACCCGCGCATTCGAACGAGAACGACGCGATTGCCACACGAAAGCCGCCGTAGGTCTTGATCGTGTTCGCGAACAGCAGGCGCGCGCCGATGAACAGCGTGCCGAACAGCGTCAGCGACAGCGCCGCATTCGGCCAGTGCTTCGCCGCATAGAACAGCGTGATGAAGGTCGCGATCGAACCGAAGCCGGCCGAGCCGAGCGCGAGACCCATACCGTGCGGCAGCACGCGCGTCAACACGCTGCGATACGACATCCGCTCGCCGTGCACGACCGGCACCGGCGCGATCAGACGCGCGAGGTAATAGCCGAGCCCCGCGAGCGCGATCACCAGAATGCCGAGCGCGGTAAAGCCGATCGAGCGCGAGATCATCACGCCGAGCGGTGCGCCGATCGCGAGTGCGCCGTAGGTCGCGATGCCGTTCCACGAAATCACGCGGGCGTTGTTGGAGGTGCCGACCCGGCCGATTCCCCACAGAATCGCGCCGGTGCCGCACAGACTTTCGCCGAAACCGAGCACGAGCCGGCTGCACACGAGCAGTGCGAGGCTCAGCCCCGGCCAGCGACCGGTCAGCGCGGCGAGCAACAGCAGCACACCGCTCGCGCCGCAGCCGAGCAGACCGATCGACACCGTGCGCTTCGGCCCGAGCGTATCGGCCGAGCGGCCCGCGAGCGGCCGCGACGCGAGCGTCGCGAGGTACTGCACGCTGATCGCCGCGCCGGCCAGCACCGCGCTGTAGCCGAGGTCGCCGTGCACATAACCGGGCAGCACCGCGAGCGGAATACCGATCGCGAGGTAGCAAAGAAAGGTGAAAAAGACGACCGGAATGATCTGCAGGGTCGTCGCAAATTCGCTGCGGGCGGACGCGGAGTCGGTGGACATCGGGAAAACCACACTTGAATTCGGCGGGAAGGCGTGATTCTCCCATGGAACCGATTCCCTTGCAGGGCTTGCTTAAAAATGGGACGAATCAATGGCGGGTTGTGACGTGATAAAGGTCGGTTTTCAGCCGCTAGCGCGAGATTGTTCGGCGAGGCGAGGGGCATGCCAAAATCTGGCATGTCCGCTAAACCGGCAAAAATCGATAAAAACAGCAAAAGCGTCAGATCAACATAAGCGCTGCCGTACGCAAATCCACCTCGATATCGCGCGAGGAATATGTCCCCCATGCGATTCGAGCTATGGGTTGCGTTTATTGACGGTGATAGCTTTCAAACCATCGACGCGGCGTGTCCGCGCAAACACGGAACAGACGAGAGCACCGAGACATGACCGAGCCGATTCGTTTCTATCACCGCAACGCGATCCGCGAAATCGAGGACGCGCCCGTCACCCGCACGGTGCTGCAGTATCTGCGCGAGGACGCGCATTGCACCGGCACCAAGGAGGGCTGCGCCGAAGGCGACTGCGGCGCCTGCACCGTCGTGATCGGCGAGCGCAATCCGGCGGGCGGCGTCGAGTTCAAGGCGGTCAACGCCTGCATCCAGTTCGTGCCGACCCTCGACGGCCGCGCGCTCTTCACGGTCGAAGACCTGCGCCAGCCGGACGGCTCGCTGCATCCGGTGCAGCAGGCGATGGTGGACTGCCACGGCTCGCAGTGCGGCTTCTGCACGCCGGGCTTCATCATGTCGATGTGGGCGCTCTACGAGAAGCACGGCCACGAGCATGGCTGCGCGAACCGCACGGTGCCGTCGCGCGAGGCGATCGGCAATGCGCTGACCGGCAACCTGTGCCGCTGCACCGGCTACCGGCCGATCGTCGACGCGGCCGAGCGCATGTTCGACGCGCCCGCGCCGCAAGCGCCAGTCGACGTAAAGGCGCTCGCCGACACGCTCGCGACGCTCGAACGCCGCGACACGTTTCAGTACGAGCACGCGGGCCAGCGCTTCGCCGCGCCGCGCACGGTCGCGGCGCTCGCGCGGATCAAACAGCAGGAACCGGCCGCGCGCCTGCTCGCGGGCAGCACCGACATCGGCCTGTGGGTCACCAAGCAGATGCGCGAGCTCGGCGACCTCGTCTACGTCGGACAGATCGCCGAGCTGCAAAAGCTCGAAACCAATGACGACTGGATCGAGATCGGCGCCGGCGTCAGCGTCGAAAAAGCGTATGCCGAGATCGCGAAGCAGTACCCGGAGCTGACCGAAATGTGGCAGCGCTTCGCGTCGCTGCCGATCCGCAACGCCGGCACGCTCGGCGGCAACATCGCGAACGGCTCGCCGATCGGCGATTCGATGCCGGGGCTGATCGCGCTCGGCGCGCGCGTGATCGTGCGGGGCGGCGACATCGAGCGCGAGATGCCGCTCGAAGACCTGTACCTCGCGTATCAGAAGCAGGACATGGCCGGGCACGAGTTCGTCGTCGGCCTGAAGGTGCCCGCGCGCGGCGGTGCGCGCGCGAACCTGCGCTTTCGTACCTACAAGCTGTCGAAGCGCTTCGATTCGGACATCTCGGCTGTCTGCGCGGCGTTCTCGTTCATCGCCGACGGCGACGCGATCCGCGAGCCGCGCATCGCGTTCGGCGGCATGGCCGCGACGCCGAAGCGCGCGCTCCAGGCCGAAGCCGTGCTGCGCGACGCCGAATGGCACGAGGCGACCGCGCAGGCCGCGATGCTCGCGCTGGGCACTGACTACGCGCCGCTCACCGACATGCGCGCGAGCAGCGACTACCGCCTCGAAGCGGCGAAGAACACGCTGTTCCGCTTCTGGCTCGAAACGCGCGCGCGGCAGCCGCTGCCGAAAAGCGCGCTCGACGTGCGCGCGGTCGCGCCGGCCGGCGCGAGCGCCTGAGCCCCGCGCGTTCAAGGATACGGAGAACACAACCATGAACCAGCAAGCCGAACCGTTCCTGAAAGAGGTTCAGGAACTCGACGACTTCACCCAGGTGCACGTGTCGCGTCCGCACGAGTCCGCGCATCTGCACGTAAGCGGCCGCGCGACCTACACCGACGACATTCCCGAGCTGGCCGGCACGCTGCACGCGGCGCTGGGGCTGTCGTCGAAGGCGCACGCGAAGATCGTCTCGATCGCGCTCGACAAGGTGCGCGCGACGCCCGGCGTCGTCGCGGTCTTCACCGCCGACGACATCCCCGGCGTCAACGACGTCGGCCCGATCGTTCATGGCGACGATCCGATCCTCGCCGACGGCGTCGTGCAATACGTCGGCCAGCCGATGCTGATCGTGGTCGCGACGTCGCACGAGGCGGCGCGGCTCGGCGCACGGCGCGCCGAGGTGGTCTACGAGGAACTGCCGGCGGTGCTGAGCGCGCAGCAGGCGCGCGCCGCGAACCAGTTCGTGCTGCCGCCGATGAAGCTCGCGCGCGGCGACGCTGGCACGAAGATGGCGCGTGCCGCGCATCGCGAGGCCGGTGAGATGTGGCTCGGCGGCCAGGAGCAGTTCTATCTGGAAGGGCAGATCTCGTACGCGGTGCCGAAGGACGACGACGGCATGCACGTCTACTGCTCGACCCAGCATCCGACCGAAATGCAGCACCTCGTCGCGCACACGTTGGGCGTTGCATCGCATAACGTATTGATCGAATGCCGGCGCATGGGTGGCGGTTTCGGCGGCAAGGAATCGCAGTCGGCGCTGTTCGCGTGCTGCGCCGCGCTCGCCGCGTGGAAGCTGCTGTGCCCGGTCAAGCTGCGCCCGGACCGCGACGACGACATGATGGTGACCGGCAAGCGTCACGATTTCCACTACACCTACGAAGTCGGCTACGACGCAGAGGGCGTGATCGAAGGCGTCGCGGTCGACATGACCTCGCGCTGCGGCTTTTCCGCCGACCTGTCGGGCCCGGTGATGACGCGCGCGCTGTGCCACTTCGACAACGCGTACTGGCTGTCGGACGTCTCGATCGACGGCTTCTGCGGCAAGACCAACACGCAGTCGAACACGGCGTTTCGCGGCTTCGGCGGCCCGCAGGGCGCGTTCGCGATCGAGTACATCCTCGACAACGTCGCGCGCTCGTGCGGCATCGATGCGCTCGACGTGCGCCGCCGCAATCTCTACGGCAAGACCGAGCGCAACCAGACGCCGTACGGCCAGGTGGTCGAAGACAACGTGATTCACGAGCTGATCGACGAGCTCGAAGCGACCAGCGACTATCGCGCGCGCCGCAAGGAGATCGACGCATTCAACGCGAACAACGAGATCCTGAAGAAGGGCCTGGCACTCACGCCGGTCAAGTTCGGCATCGCGTTCAACGTCACGCACTTCAACCAGGCCGGCGCGCTCGTGCATATCTACACCGACGGCTCGGTGCTCGTGAACCACGGCGGCACCGAAATGGGCCAGGGGCTGAACACGAAGGTCGCGCAGGTCGTCGCGCATGAACTCGGCGTTGGTTTCAACCGGATTCGGGTGACCGCGACCGATACCAGCAAGGTCGCCAATACGTCTGCGACGGCCGCGTCGACCGGGTCCGACCTGAACGGCAAAGCCGCGCAGGACGCCGCGCGCCAGTTGCGCGAGCGGCTCGCCGCGTTCGCGGCCGAGCGCTTCGGCGCGGGCAGCGTGAATCCGCGGGACGTGCGCTTCGCGCATGATCGGGTGATGGTCGGCGAGGTCGCCGTGCGGTTCGAGGAAGTGGTTGCGAAGGCTTATCTCGCGCGCATCCAGTTGTGGTCCGACGGCTTCTACGCGACACCGAAGCTCTACTGGGATCAGTCGAAGCTGCAAGGACGGCCGTTCTACTACTACTCGTACGGCGCGGCGGTATCGGAAGTCGTGATCGACACGCTGACCGGCGAAATGCGCGTGCTGCGCGCCGATGCGCTGCACGACGTCGGCGCCTCGCTAAATCCGGCGCTCGACATCGGCCAGGTGGAAGGCGCGTTCATTCAGGGCATGGGCTGGCTCACCACCGAGGAGCTGTGGTGGGACGCGGGCGGCAAGCTGATGACGCACGCGCCCTCGACGTACAAGATCCCGACCGTCAACGACGTGCCGCCGGTTTTTAATGTCAGGCTGTTCAGGAACCGCAACGCGGAAGACAGCATCCATCGTTCGAAGGCGACCGGCGAGCCGCCGCTGCTGCTGCCGTTCTCGGTGTTCTTCGCGGTGCGCGACGCGGTGTCGGCGGTCGGCGGCCATCAGGTCAATCCGCCGCTCAATGCACCCGCGACCAGCGAGGAAATCCTGAAGGCGGTCGGCGCGGTGCGGGCCGCGACGGCGGCCGCGCGGCAGGCGTGATGGCGAGTGGCAAACGAGTTGGGAGCGCAATATGGAAGCACGCCTGAATTGTTCTCCGGGCGGGAGCGGACCCGAGCTTGCACCGCGGCCGGCGCCGATGCACATCGTGCTGTTCGGCGCGGGACACGTCGGCCATGCGCTCGCGCATCTGCTTGGCAGCCTGCCGTGCGTGGTCCAGTGGGTCGACGAACGCGACGAGCTGTTCCCCGACGAAACGCCGCCCAACGTGCAGGTCGAAGCGACCGACACGCCCGAGGCGATCGTCGACGCGGCGCCGCCCGGCGCGTGGTTTCTGGTGATGACGCACAACCATGCGCTCGATTTTTCGCTGGCCTCGCGCATCATGCGACGGCGTGATTTCAGCTACTTCGGCATGATCGGCTCGAACACGAAGCGCGTGAAGTTCGAGCGGCGACTGCTCGAACGAGGCGTGGAGTTGGAGCGGCTCGCGGAGATGACCTGCCCGATCGGCGTCGAAGGGATCATCGACAAGGCGCCCGCCGCGATCGCGATTGCGGTGTGCGCGCAACTGCTGCGACTGAGGACACGGCAGGCCGCGACGGTTCATGCGTTGGGGCAGGCCGCGAACCACGTCCGCGCAACGGAGCAGATCACGGTTTAGGCCATACGGCGCAACGGGGGCTTGCGCGCGACCAGCTCACCCGACACCTCGGACATCAACGTCCTCAGCCAGCCGATATCGCTCGGCCGATCCGGCTGCGGATGCCACAACTGATAGCAGCGGATGCGCGGAAACGCGATCGGCACGTCGACGACCGCGAGCGGCAACATGCTCGCGTAGTGCATCGCGAAGCGCCGCGTCGTCGTGAAGATCAGATCCGATTGCAGTAGCGTCTGCGCGACGAGCCCGAAGTAGGGCAGCGTCGCGACGATGCGCCGGCTGGCCTTCGCCCGCGCGAAGCCGGTATCGATCGCGCCGCCGCGCGCGCCGCTGTAGGGTGTCGGCGCGAGATGCGGCGCGGCCAGATAGGCTTCGCGGGTGAGCGGCTCGTGAGTCAGCGGATGGTCCGCGCGCATCATGCACACGACGGTATCGGCGAACAGGTCACTGCGCTCGAAGCGCGGATCGGGCTTCGGCCAGTTGCCGATCACCAGATCGAGTTCGCCGGCGTCGAGCGCGGCCGAATGATCGAGCAGCGGCCCCAGCGATTCGATTTCGAGCCGCGCATGCGGCGCCGCTTCGCGAAACCGCGCGATCACGGTCGGCATGAAGAAGTCGTTCAGATAGTCGGGCGCGGCGACGCGAAAAGTGCGGCGCGAGCGGCCCGGGTCGAAATCGCCATGCGGCGTCGCGACGAAATCGACATCGCGCAACACGCGCTGCGCGGCCGCGAGCAGCGACTCGCCGTATTCGGTCGGCACCATGCCCGACTTGCCGCGCACCAGAATCGGATCGCCGAGCGTGTCGCGCAGCTTGCGCAGCGCGGTGCTGATCGCGGGCTGGGTCTGGTTCAGCCGCAACGCGGTCTGCGTGACGCTGCGCTCGACGAGCAGCGTGCGCAGCACGCGCACGAGCCAGATATCGAGGGAGGCGGCGGTGTCGTCCATGATCGAAGCGTGGCGGCGCGGGCGCTGCCGATGAGCTCGCCGCGCGGCGCGCGCGTGGGGTGCGAAAGCTTAACCTTAGGCGCGTTTGCGCTTCGGCGGCATAGCGGGCACGGTATGGCCGGCATCAGCGCGACGCCTGCCGGCGTCGATTCGTTCGGGCCGAAGCCGCAACCAGGGCGCGGCCCGCTGCGGCCGCCGCGTTATGCCGGTGTTGGTTTGTCCGGCAGCCCCCATGGCAGCGAACTGATCCGCTTCACCTCGCGCGATTCGAGCCAGTTCGGCGTGCGCGCGCAGTACAGCACCATCGGCAGCGCGTCCTCGCCCCAGAACAGCTGATCGTTCAGACGAAACGTCGGCACGCCATAGACGCCGAGTTCGACCGCATCGGCGGTATTGCGCTGCAATTGCGCCTTCACGGCTTCGTCCTGGATCAGTTCCGGGCCGTCCGGCTTGCCGACGCGCTCGCACAGCTCGGCGAACGCTTCGTCGCTCGACGGATCGCGCCCCTCGCGCCAGATGAAGCGGAAAATCTCGCGCACGAATTGCACGTCGCCGTTCGCGGCGGTCGCGAGCAGCAGCGGCTTCATCGAATCGAACGGATGGGCGGGCGGCATTTTGTACGGAATGCCGAGCTGCTCCGCGCGAAACAGCGCGTGCCGGTACATGAAGGTGCGCTTGGCGGGCACGCTGTACGCGGAGCGCTGGCCCCAGTGGCGATACAGATCGTTCAGCACGACCGGCGTGAACGCGAAGTCGAAGCCGGGCCATTTGTCGTATTGCTCGAGCAACAGGTAGGTGAACGGCGAGACGAAATCGTAAAACCACTGCCGCTGTTGGGCGTCGATGCCAACGGTCATAAATGTCTCCCGGATTGCCTGTGTCGGACGATGCGGACGGTGCGTCCGTTACCTCATCAAAATTGTAGCGATCTTACGCGGTGCGGTCCCGGCTTGCACCGGTCGATATCCCCTGGTGGCGGCCGGTGGGCGTAGGTTCCGGCGGTGCCGTCAGGGGCGCTCAGCCTTTGACTTTATCGGCCGCCTGCTCGTCGGCCTCGTCCAGCCCGCCCCGCGTGTCGCGGCTTTCCGTGAGCCGCCGCCGCACGAAGCCGATGTGCTCGCGCAGCACGTAGAACTGGTCCGCGTACGCGAGCGGCATCTTCATGCCGTTGACCGAGTCTTCAATCGTGTCGAGCCGCTCGATCAGCGACGCGCGTTCGGCCGACGCATGTTCGCTGAGCGCGCTGCGCTCGATCGCGATCAGCGCGCCGTACCAGCGATAGATGCGCGATTTGACGCGCCACGCGTACAACCCGGGCACGATGCGCAGCGCCGGCACCAGCAGCACGATCAGCGGCACGATGATCACCAGCAGGCGGTCCGCGAGACTCGCGATCCAGAACGGCAGCGTTCGGTACAGGAAGCTCTTGCCCGACTTGTAGTAGCGCGCGGCGTCGTCGGAAAGCGGGAAGTCGTGCGCGAGCGGGGCGGGGAATTCGCCGGCGCGCTGCATCGTCGTCGCGCCGCCATGCACCTCGCGCGCGGCTTCGATCAGCAGATCGGACAGCGCCGGATGCAGCGAATCGCGCGCGATCAGCTCGGCGGTCGGCGCGACGATGCTGATCGAGTTCGCCGGCAGGTTCTTGCCGAGGTCGAAGGCGCCCATCGGCACCTTCAGCTGCGTCAGGTACGGAAAGCGGCGCGTGTACGCGTCGGCCTGCGAAAAATCGTAGAAACGCACGTTCTGCGTGCGGTAGAGCTTGACCATCACGGCCGGCTGCGCCGAGTCGCCCGCGAGGAAGGTCGCGTCGATCGTGCCGTCGATCAGCGCGTCGGCGGCGGCGTCGCCCGTTAGCGGCAGCAATTGGGTCGGACCGCCCGGCACGATGCCGTTGGCCTTCAGCAGCGCGAGCGCGAGCTCGCGCGTGCCGCTGCCCTCGGGGCCGATCGCGAGGCGTTCGCCCTTGAACCCGGACAGCCAGTCGACGGGGGCGCCGCGGTAGAAGATCGCGAGCGGCACGTAAGCGACGCTGCCGAGCGACATCAGGCTTTTGTCCTTGTCGAGCCCGGCGGGCGCGATGCCGCTCTGCACGAAGCCGACGTCGACGTCCGCGTTCGGGTCCAACAGCCGCTTCAGATTTTCCTGCGAGCCCTGCGAGGCCAGCACGTTCAGCGTAATGCGATTGCGCGCAAGGATCGTCTTGTACTTTTGTGCGGCGATCCAGAAGGTGCTGCCGACGGGACCGGCGCTAATCGTCAGCGTATTCGGCGGGGCGGGTTGGATCAGCCGCACGGCGGCCCAGATTGCGACGATCACGAGCAGCACGAGCGGGCCGAACGAGACCGCCAGGTCGCGCCACGAGATCGCGACAAAACGGGCGACGAGATGGGTAGGGCGGGTGCGGCCGGTGTCAGGCTTCATCGGATCATCTGAAAGCGGCGGTCGATCGGGCTCGAATGCGCGAAGGCGGCTTGGGCGGCGCGCGCCAGCACGCGTCGCGCCGATGGTACCTGAGATTGGCGCGGCCGCGAAACGCGTAGCCGCCCGTCACGCCGACAAACGCGTAACAAATGGTGAGCACCGCGGTGAACGCCGGCATGAGCGCTGGCATGATGCCGGTGCAAATTCTTGCGCGACCACGGAGCGTGTCTGCTTCTCTCCGGCACGCATGACGCACCCGCTGTCGGCGCGCCACGCCGCGCGCTAAATCCTTTGCGCTTCTGTGCCGGCTAGATTAAATTGTGCATCGCTACCGCGATCCAACGTTTGCGGCGCGACCCCGGCGAGACGGACAAGAACCGGGTGCGTCGGCGGACGTCGCGGTTTGCCGGTTACCGGTAATCAGCCTCTCTCGCCTCTTGCACATCGTGTCACAGCCGTTGATGGCCGTCGCTCACGCGCGCGTTCGCGCGATGACGGCCGCCCGTAGTCGTAACGATGCCGCTTGTTCATGCGGTCCAATGTGAAGCCAAGGAGAAGAGAGCTATGAAGACGGTCGGTTTTCTGAAAGCACTGGGTCCGGTGGTGGCGATGGTGGTGGCGTGCAACGTCTACGCCCAAAACGCTCCGGCAACCGATACGGCGTCGGCGGCAGCCGCCGTCAAGGCCGGCAAGGCAGCGAATCACGAACTTGGCCGTAAGGTGCGCCACGCGCTGACGAAGACCCAGGGTCTCGACGTGTCGCACATCGCCGTGCGCGCGCGCGGCGGCGCAGTGACGCTGACCGGCTCGGTGCCGACCCAGGGACAGATCGATGCGGCCGGCGAAGCCGCCAAGGGTGTCGACGGCGTAATGTCAGTGTCCAACAAGCTCAAAGTGGTGCAGCAGTAAGCGGTACGCGTGCGCGCGGCGCCGCAAGGCCCGCGTCGCGCGGTGGTGCGCAGCGGCTTGGTGCATGGGCGCCGTCACCGGCGTCGCGTAGACGATTTGACGCCGCGCTTGCATCGCGTCGCGAGGTCTATCTATCAACCTGGAGGCTCTGGCATGATCGCCGGAGCTTTTTTTTTCGCCGCCGGTTTTATGGCGTGGCAGTCGCGAGGTTTGCGGGACCGCAGCAATGCGGCTTGCCGCACGCACAGGTCCTGATGGAGGCGCGGCCGTCGCGGATTCGTGCGCTGCGACACATTACCGACGCATCGCAAGGCGTACTGTGACCAAGAGGGAAGGGGGAGCCAAGGTCATGGAAACCACGCTGTTTCGCTATATCGATCTGCCGATCGGCGATCGCGCGGCATTCGAACTGGTGTGCGCGCGACACGGTTTCGCGCCCGCGCATTTCGACATCAGCGCGAGCGTGGCACCCGGTGAGCCGGCGCACGAGCGGGTCGTCACCGTGCGGCGCGGCAGCTGGTCACAGTCGTATTACGACCGCCACGGTCAGTGGGTCAGGCAGTTCGAGGCGGATCTGACCTGCCGGTTTTTCAAATAGACACGGGTTGCGGTGTGCGCGCTTGACGCGTCTTCAGCGCCTCACGACAACACCAGCCGCACGCCGACCAGCGTCAGCGTCGCGGCGAGCAGATTGCGCAGCAGTGCGTCCGGCGCGCGCGAGGCCAGATAGCTGCCGATTGCGATGCCGGGCAGCGATCCCACCAGCAGCGACAGCAGCATCGACCAGTCGATCGAGCCGAGCAGCCAATGTCCGGCGCCCGCGAGCAAGGTCAGCGGCACCGCGTGCGCGATGTCGGAGCCGACGATGCGCGTCGTCGGCAGCATCGGATACAGCAGCATCAACACCGTCACGCCAATCGCACCCGCGCCCACCGACGTCAACGACACCAGCACGCCGAGGGTCGCGCCGGTCAGCATGGTCAGCGCGAGCGTGCGTGCCTGGCTCGGCGCGCGTTGCTTGCGCGCGCCGAGCGCCGCGAGCTGCGGACGGAACACCAGCGCGATCGCGGTAATCAGCAGCGCCGCGCCGAGCACGACCTGGATCAGCCGGCCCGCGCCAGGCGTATCCATTCCATAGCGATGCAGCAGGATCAGCGTGACGGTCGCCGCGGGCACGCTGCCGGCCGCGAGGCGCAGCGTGACCTGCCAGTCGACCGAGCCCTTCAGTCCGTGCACCAGCGTGCCGGTCGCCTTGGTGGCGGCCGCGTACAGCAGGTCGGTGCCGACCGCGGTGGCAGGGTGCACCTTGAACAGCAGGACGAGGATCGGCGTCATCAGCGAGCCGCCGCCGACGCCCGTCAGCCCGACCAGAAAGCCGACGAACAGGCCGGAGACGGAGTACAGCAGATCGATGTGGGGTAGAGCCATTGAACGGAAAGCTGACGCAGCGCGGGTGAAGGGTTGGGCGGCAAGACCGGCGTAGGCGCCGGGGCGGGTGGGTGCGGCGGCGTGCGGTGCGCTGCACGGCCGCGTCGGCCGGCGCCTCAGCGGCGAAAGGCGCTATTGTCGCAAAACTGCCGCGCCAGCGTGCGGCACTTGTTCAGGGGGAGCGCGTCGCCGCTGGCAGCGGGCTGCGTTCGGCGTGTGCGGCGCTGATGTGCCGCGTGGCGTGTGAGGTGCCGCTCAGAGCGCGCGGCGGATTTCGACGACGCCGAACGCCGCGAGCGTGAAGCCGACCACGCGATCGATCGCGACGCGTAGCCTGCTGCCGATCGCATGACGCGCGAGCGACACCATGGTCACCAGACAGCACCACCACGCGATCGAGCCGGCGAACACACCGCCGACCGTCGTCAGCGCGATGGCCGGCGAGAACGCGCCGCGTGGCGCGAGCGTCGTGAATAGCGCCGCGAACATGATGACGGTCTGCGGATTGGTCAGCGTCAACAGCAGCGCGCTCGCGTACGCACGCAGCGCGCCGGCGCGGCCGATCTGCGCGAGCTTGCCGTTGCCGTTGCCATTGCCGTCGGCGGTTTCAGCGGGCGGCTTCTGCAGCAGCGCGCGCACGCCGAGATACAGCAGGAACAGGCCCGCGAGCAGATGCAGCGGGCGGTCGTACGCGAGCATGAACTGAGAAATGCCGACGAGGCCGAGCGCCGCGATCAGCCCGTAGGCCGCGTCGCCGCTGGCGATGCCGAAGCCGATCGCGAGTCCCGCGCGCGGACCGCCGCTCAGCGTTCGGCGGATGCACAGCATGCCCATCGGGCCGACCGGCGCGGCGATCGCGAGGCCGACGCCGGCGGCCGTGAAAAACAGACTGGTGGTGGACATGGGCAGGTTCTCGAGCGTTGTTCTGGTTGGGGCGGTCGCCTGCGGGCAGCCGGCGCACCCGCCAGCATAGCCATCCCGAAAATCGCGGGCAAGGGCGGGGATGGGTGAGACTCGACGCGCGATGACTCGCTTCAGCGGATCGGCCAGCATGGCGATGAAAGCTGACATCGCCGCGCTCGCTTACAACGGCTCTTTTGTCAGAAAAACAAAAATGCCGCTCAGTTGCTTAACTGAACGGCATTGCGGCTCAATGCCGCTTTTTTGTTGGGCCGTGATATCGGGAAAATTCGCCTAAAAATGAGATGGCCAGAGCAATCGTTAATATCTGTCAATGAAGTTTTTGTCTCAAATTAAAATCATTGACCGTGCCCCCGTTTAGATGCTTAATTTGCCGGGTGTTTTCTGGAAAATCAAAAGAGGTCAAATGGGACAACAGAAACAGGCAGGTGCCGCGGGCGAGGAAGAGTGCCAAGTTTGTCGTGTCACCTATTCAATATACGCAAACTTCCCGCCAATGCCGTCTGCAATGGCGATGAACGTCGAAACTGGCGAATGGTTTCCGCAGGATAGGCTTCGGTCGTATTCGAACGGTTACGAAATGGCCGACGCCCTGGGTTATGCATGGGCGTGCGATTGCCGCGGTCGCACGGCGGCCTCAGCGCTGACGTCGAAAATTCGCACTCACGACGAGTATTACGTGCTCAAAAAAAGCGATGGCCAACCCCTCGCCAACGTGCGTTACAGAATTGTCGTTGACGGTAAACGGGTGATAACGGGAACCACAAGCCAGAGCGGACACACTGTGCGCGTAGTTACTCGCGGAACGGCAAGCCTCAAACTTCAATTGGAGAAATAGGAATGCCGGAAAGTCCGGATTGGCTAACGGTTCACGACACCGCGTGTACAAACACGAACCCGAACTCATGCGTTGAAGTTCGGATTGCAGCGAACCTGTTGTCGTGGAATATTCCAGACAACAGTTATGGTGACAAGTTGCCTATCATTCCCTCATCCTCGCGTGTGATGCACGGAAAGATTCTGTACCGTCTGGCTATCCAGGCCGCAGTGAAAAGTCGTCGAGGAGATTCGGTTTTCGGGCGTGCCCTATCGATCAGGAGCAGCCGTCCGGGCGACACAATACGGATTTCAGGTCCGACCGATTTAGACGGTTGTGCGACGGTTATTCTCGAATCGCGCGAACCCGGGGATTTGACACTCACCGTAGCTGACGAAGATATAACCTCGGTCCCGCTGCGTTTGAGGTTCAAGGACGCATGGTACGAGAGCACGTTTCTTATTACGGGGTATCACGTTTGCTTCGAACAGGATTTTACAGGTGAAGTTGTGATTGCTCGCGGAACCAACGATCAACACAAGCGCGATTTTCTCTATGGCGCGCGAGGCGTTGTCATGCAGGGAACCGGTAAAGCATCTAACGGGCGCTATATTCGACCAATACAGGTGAATTCAGGTTGGCATAGAAATAGTCACGGCAATCGCGACTATCTCAACAACCCGGATGGCGTAGCCTTCTCTTACACGGATTCAGTGCAAGGCGCATTCGGACCGGTTACGGAGAATCGTTCGATAGCGGTCGATCCTAACGTCATACCGAAGCACGCTCAAGTCGAAATAGAGATCGTCGGCAGACGCTTCGCCGATGATACTGGCAGCGCGATTACCGGCCATCACATCGACAATTTCGTCGGTGCGGGCGCCGTTGTCCAGTCCGCTTGGGAGCATGGGGCGGTAAACAATACGCAGCGCAAAGTTAAGTATATTGGATGACCGTCGAGGAATAGAGTTATGAGTAAACAACGCTTAGCACATAGACTCAGCGCCGGGTTGTTTTGTACGTTGCTTGTTCCGACTGTCTACGCTGACGGGTCGATTAGCTTCAACGATTACATCGTGCCGATGCTGAAGGATCGCCCCCAATTTAAGGAATTTATACTGCAATCGTTTTCGGTTACGGATACGGGATGGGGGATCCGAATAAATAGTCCGACAATGCCCCATATGGGCGGCGCGCGAATGGGACCATACAGATTCCAGGCTATCTGGCATAGTCCGCGTGGCGACACTCCTGTTACTCTTGTAATTGATACTAAAACGGAGTTTTTTGATCGCCACCGTCGGCAAATAACCGGTAGCGATCTACGCGGAACCACTTCGATTACGGAAACGCTGGACTCTATTGAAGTCGAGCCAGCCCAAACACAATAGCTTGCGCATCCTATGACCGCAATCGTTGGCCCGCTTTGTGGGACCTTCCATCTTGTCTTGCCGGAAGACAATCTGCACCTTGGGCAGAGCAGTATCAGTCAACACGCCAGAGAGTTTTTGAAAGGACTTGAGGCGAACAGAACGCGCCATCAATGCAAAAGTGCACGTACCGTTGTTTCAGTACGTGTACGATGCATTGGTGAGTGTTTCTTTTAATGCTGTAGCAGACCATGCTGCGGACGAATTGACGCATCGCGAAAATCAGGTGACTGCCGAAATATTCCGAATTACATAAAAAAGATTTCGCTGTTCCTCGAGCTTGCGTCAACGCCGGGAAACGGAGGTTGGAGTGTTCTCTGAAGGTGTATATGATGCGTCCCACTAGAATGCTTGCTGTGCGGCTTATCATGGTTTCGATGTTTAATTTTCTTGATTCAACTGCGCTGAGCAAAACAATTTACTCGGTGCAGTTCGACTACAAAAAAGCAGCGCCATCATCGGTTTATTTTTCTGGAAAATTGCGCGAGGAAATTGACCGTCTTTGCAAGACCGGTGAGCACGCGGCAACCGCCGATATCGCTGCGTGCAGCCACAGGAATTTCGAACAAATTTACGCAGAATTGAATTCCACGATTAAATCGTTGGAAACTGAGTTGAGGAAAGGCGATGTTGATTTGAAGGTCGATAACAATCCTGTTGCATTGCCTTACTTTGAGAAAGGACAAAGGGCATGGGTCGAGTATCGCGACAACCAGTGTTACGCTGAGAGCTATTCATTAGGCGAAGCGTCGGTGCGTTATATGACGTTTTGGGATTGCATGGCGCGCATAACGAAAGGGCGGATAAGCGATCTGAAGAGCACGGAAGACTAACGGAAGGCAACCGCGCCTCAAACAAGTCGCCCCGGTTTGCGGGCTTTCCATTCGAGCGTCAACGTGCTTGTTTCTGCACTGCTTTGCACGGCAAGCCGTGGTTCGAGCCGCACCGCAAGCGACAGAAATCCTCCACGGCCTTCCACGATCAACCATAATTCCCCCCACCCCCAACCCACAAATCCGCTGCGCCGATGTGGCAAATCGATCAGGTGACGCTGCGCTTGTTCATCGCCGTGTGCGAGGAAGGCACGATCGCGCGCGCGGCCGAGCGTGAGTTCATCGCGCCGTCGGCGGTCAGCAAGCGGCTCGCCGATCTCGAAGCGCTCGTCGATGTCGCGTTGCTGTCGCGCAGCCAGCGCGGCGTGCGCGCGACCGCCGCCGGCGAAGCGCTGTTGCGCCACGCGCGGCTCATCATGCGCGGCCACGAACGCCTGCAGGCCGAGCTCAGCGAGTACGCGGCCGGCGCGCGTGGGCATGTGCGCGTGCTCGCCAACGTGTCGTCGATGGTGGAGTTTTTGCCCGAGGCGTTGTCGGCGTTTCTGCAGGCGAATCCGGCGATTCGCGTCGACGTCGAGGAGCGCGTCAGCGCGGACATCGTGCGCGGGCTCGAAGAGGGTGTGGCCGATCTGGGCATCTGCCGCGACACGGTGCCGCTCGGCAGTCTCGACACGCTGCCGTATCGCGCCGACCATCTTGCGCTGATCGTGCCGCGCGCGCATCCGCTCGCGGGCGAGACGCAGATCGGCTTCGAGCAGACGCTCGGGTTCGATCATCTGGGGCTCGCATCGAATGCGTCGGTCAATGCGCTGATGCAGCGCATCGCGCTGGAGAAGGGCAGCGAGTTGAATTACCGCACCTATGTATCGACGTTCGACGCCGCCTATCGCTTCATCCAGGCGGGTCTCGCGGTCGCGATCCTGCCGCGCGAGGCGCTGCCGCGCCATGCGGCCGACGAGTACGGCATCGTCGCCGTGCCGTTGCGCGAGGCGTGGGCCGCGCGGCGCTTCGTGATCTGCATGCGCGATCGCGCGGCGCTGACGCTGGCGGCCGCGCGATTGCTCGAACATCTGCTGAGCGCCAGATAAGACGGGCGACGCACTTCGTCACCCGCGCTTCGCCACCTCCCCAGACAAACCCCTAAGCATTTCACCCAGGCGAGCGCCAACGCCCGCGCCATCGGCCTGAGCGGCCATCGCGAGCGGCGATGGTGTGCTTCGTCAAAGCAGACTTTGCCGCGCGTCGTCACGCGGGCACGCTGTGATCCAGTCAGCGCATCACTTCCATCCAACGGGCCTCTGAAGCCCGCGTCCACGACCAGGATTCCAACCGATGAATGAAACCCGCGAGCGCGTCGTCGTGACCGAGGTCGGTCTGCGCGACGGTCTGCAAAGCATTGCCCGCATCATGTCCACCGACGACAAGCGGCGCTGGATCGACGCCGCCTACGCGGCCGGCGTGCGCCACATGGAAGTCGCGTCGTTCGTGCCGGCGAAGCTGCTGCCGCAAATGGCGGACGCCGCCGACGTAGTCGCCCACGCCCGTAGCTACGACGATCTCAGCGTGAGCGCGCTCGTGCCGAACCTGAAGGGCGCGCAGCACGCGCTCGAGGCTGGCGTAGAGCGCATCGTCGCGCCGATCTCGGTGAGCGCCGCGCATAGCGCCGCGAACGTGCGCAAGACACCCGCCGAGATGATCGACGCGTTCGCCGCGATGCGCGAGCTGATCGATGGCGCGCCCCCGGCAGGTGGGCGCCGCGTCGAGTTGATCGCCGGTTTGTCGACGGTGTTCGGCTGCACGCTGCAGGGTGCCGTGCCGTACGCGGATATCGCCGCGATCGCGCGCGCCGCGGTGCAGGCCGGCGCCGACGTGATCGCGCTCGGCGATACGACCGGCGAAGCGACGCCGCGTCAGGTTGGCGAGGTCATCGAGCTGGTGCGCGACGTCGCGGGCGACAGGCTGCGCTCGCTGCATTTCCACGACACGCGCGGCCTCGGGCTCGCCAACACGCTGGTCGCGCTGCAGCACGGGATCCGCGAGTTCGATGCGTCGCTGGCTGGTCTCGGCGGCTGTCCGCATGCGCCGGGCGCAACCGGCAACGTCAATACCGAAGACCTCGTGTTCATGCTTCACAGCATGGGCTACGACACCGGTATCGACATCGCGCGGCTACTCGCATCGCGCGCGGTGCTGGCGCAAGCGCTGCCGGGCGAGCCGCTGTACGGCTATCTCGCGCGAGCGGGATTGCCGAAACAGTTCGCGCATGCGCAAGCGGTCGCGCGCGAGTCCGCCAGCTACGCCGAATCTTTGCATTGTCTCCATTCTTCCGTTCCGCAGGTGCCGCAATGACTCCGCTTTCCTCCGCTACTTCAGCTTCGTCGTCGACGTCCTCGCCGCAGCCGGGTACCTTGCCGCTCGCGGGCATCCGCGTGATCGAGTTGTCGCATATGGTGATGGGTCCGACCTGCGGCATGATTCTCGGCGACCTCGGCGCCGAAGTGATCAAGGTCGAGCCGCCGCGCGGCGACAGCACGCGCCGGCTGCTCGGCACCGGCGCGGGCTTTTTCCGCACCTTCAATCGCAACAAGAAGAGCGTCGCGCTCGATCTCGACAGTGAAGCCGGTCTCGCCGCGCTGAAGCAACTCGTCGATAGCGCCGACGTCTTCGTCGAAAACTTCAAACCCGGCCGCATGGCGAGTCTCGGCCTCGATTACGCGACGCTGCGCGAGCGCAATCCGCGGCTGATTTACGTGTCCCACAAGGGCTTTCTCAATGGTCCGTACGAACATCGTCTGGCGCTCGACGAAGTCGTGCAGATGATGGCGGGCCTCGCGTACATGACCGGTCCGGTGGGCCGTCCGCTACGCGCGGGCAGCTCGGTCAACGACATCATGGGCGGCATGTTCGGCGCGATCGGCGTGCTGGCGGCGCTGCACGAACGGCACGCGAGCGGCCGCGGCAAGGAGGTGCAGAGCGCGCTGTTCGAGAACTGCGTGCTGCTCTCGGCGCAGCACATGCAGCAGTTCGCGGCGACCGGCGTGGCCGCCGCGCCGATGCCCGAGCGCATCAGCGCCTGGGCCGTCTACGACGTGTTTACGCTCGCGCACGGCGAGCAGATGTTCATCGCCGCGACCGGCGACGCGCAGTGGCGCGCGCTGTGCGCGATTCTCGAACGCGACGATCTGCTCGCCGATGCGCGCCTCGCGACCAACAACGACCGCGTGCTCGCGCGCGGCTGGCTGCTGCAGACGCTCGGCGAAAGCCTGAGCCGTCTCGACGGCGCGACACTCGTGCCGCTGTTCGAGCGCAATCACATTCCGTTCGCGTCGATCACGAAGCCCGAGGAGTTGTTCGACGATCCGCACCTGAACGCGAGTGGCGGCCTCGTGCCGCTGACGCTCGACGACGGCAGCGAAACCGCGATGCCGTTGCTGCCGATTTCGCTCGACGGTGCGCGTCTCGGGCCGCGTCGGCCGATCGCGAAGATCGGCGAGCACACCGTCGAGGTGCTGCGCGAACTCGGGTTCGACGACGCGCGGATCGCGGAGCTCGGCGGTGGCGTGCAATCGCGGGCGCCGCGCGCGGCTGCGTGAGCGTCGTGCCGCGCTTGACCCGCTGCAGCGGGCAATAGACCAATAATTCTGGAGACAGACGATGAAATCGTCGAATCAGGCGATGTACTCAACGGCGCTCGGCGATGCCGGCGCGCTCGACGGCTCACCCACGGACGCGGGCGCGGATGCGGCAGGCTCGGACCGCGCCGGCGCGATCGCGCTCGACGGCGCGCGCATTTCCGCGCGGCTCGACCGGCTACCCGCGACCCGCACGATCTGGCAGCTCGTGATGCTGCTGAGCTTCGGCATGTTCTTCGAACTCTACGACCTGATGTACTCCGGCTATATCGCGCCGGGACTCGTGCACAGCGGCCTGCTGACGGCCACGACGCGCGGCCTGTTCGGCACGAGCGGCGTCGCGAGTTTCATCGCCGCGCTGTTCGCGGGCCTGTTCATCGGCACGGCGGCCTGCGGCTTTCTCGCCGACCGCTTCGGCCGGCGCGCGATCTTCACCTGGTCGCTGCTGTGGTACACGGCGGCCAACGTCGTGATGGCGTTCCAGCACACGGCGCTCGGATTGAACTGCTGGCGCTTTATCGCGGGAGTCGGCATCGGCGTCGAGATCGTCACGATCGGCACATATATTTCCGAACTCGTGCCGAAGCACATTCGCGGGCGCGCTTCGGCGTGCTCGCAGGCGGTCGGCTTCTGCGCGGTGCCGATCGTCGCGTTCCTGTCGTATCTGCTGGTGCCGCAACGCCTGTTCGGTCTCGACGGCTGGCGTGTGGTCGTGCTGATCGGCGCGATTGGCGCGATCGTGGTGTGGTGGATTCGCCGCGGCTTGCCGGAGAGCCCGCGCTGGCTCGCGCAAAAAGGCCGCCTCGACGAAGCCGACGCGGTGATGACGCGTCTCGAAGCACGCGTCGCGCGCGAGTATCGGCGCCAATGCGGCCTGCCGTTGCCCGAGCCGGCGCTGCCCGAACCGGTGCGCGCGCGGGCGGCGTTTCGCGATCTGCTGGTGCCGCCGTATCGCAGGCGCACGCTGATGCTGATCATCTTTCACGTGTTCCAGACGATGGGCTACTACGGCTTCGCGAACTGGATTCCGACGCTGCTGATGAAGCAGGGCATCACGGTGACGACGAGTCTGATGTACGCGAGCATCATCGCGATCGCGGCGCCGCTCGGGCCGTTGCTGGGGCTGCTGATCGCCGATCGCTTCGAGCGCAAGACCGTCATCGTCTGCATGGCGGCGGTCAACGTCGTGTGCGGACTCGCGTTCAGCCAGGCGCGCGAGACGGTGCTGCTCGTGAGTCTCGGCGTGTGCCTCGTGCTCGCGGGCAACATCATTTCATACAGCTATCACGCGTACCAGGCCGAACTGTTTCCGACCGGCATCCGCGCGCGCGCGGTCGGCTTCGTTTACTCGTGGAGCCGGATTTCGGCGATGTTCTCGGCGTTCGTGATCGCCGCCTGCCTCGGTCGCTTCGGCGTGAACGGCGTGTTCGTGTTCATCTCGGGGGCAATGGCGATCGTCATGGTCGCGATCGGTACGCTGGGACCGAAGACGCGCGATGTCGCGCTCGAGGATCTTTCGAAGTAGCTAGGGCCTGTTCACGCTAATAACGGGCTTGCGAACGTGCCTTTGCGCGCGTAGTGCAAGGAGAGAGGAGCGCCGTTTGGCCGAGCCAAACAAGCGACGACCGACGCCGCAATACGGGCGGAAAGGCACGTTCCCCTGTATTAAAAAAACCTTCAAGGGGCTGGCCGCCAGAAGGGCCGATCGCCGCGTCATGCTCCTTGCGAATACGTCGAGTATTCGTTGCGTCGCATTCCTTGCGCTCGGCCCTTCTGGCGGCCAGCGCAAGCCCGTTATTAGCGTGAACAGGCCCTATGAGTCTTGGCGAGTCTCGTCGTTGCTCGACAGCCGGTCCGATACGTTGCCGAGCAGCAGCGCGAGCAGCACCACGCCGATCATTGCGAACAGGAACCCGCCGATCATCGTGGCAAGTATCAGCGTGATCCATGAAATGCCGTTCATGTGTGCGGTTCCGGCGCGTTTGTCGGGGGCATCGTACCCCGTTCAGAACCACTTTTATGTGCGCTTGCCCGCCGTAAACCTGTCAGGCGACGCCGAACTATCGTCGCGTCGTGCCATTACGCGGCGCGTTCTCGACGGGTGTAACAGTCGTTGCATAGGGGATGGCGGACTTCGTTCGCTGTCCCCAAGCCCCTTTGCGGAAACCTCGTAGTCCATTTCCGCAATCGGTTGGCGGAAATGCACCCGCTCGCACCCGACTTATTCCGCCATTGGCCCATCTATTGCGGGGGCGCTAAAGTCGTCCGATATCCTTGTTTCAGGTTTGAAACGTTAATCGCCACGTTAATATTCCCGTCATCAATAAAAAATAGATTAAATAATCTGTTCTGGCGCGTTGAGTGCTTGCATTGGACGGCGGAAGGGTCGGTTGCGCGGCGCTTGCGCGGATCGTCAGGGGAAGTTGTCGACGCAGCCGGACCCGCTTGGTAGGGCCGGGGGTTTTCACTCATCGATAGCCAATTCCGGCAAAAAATCTCTTTTAAAATGCCGCCTCGGTGGGCACATAAGGCGGGACACGCCGTTTTTCGAGTAGCCGCGCAGTGTGCGCTGGCGTACGCATTCATTTTTTAAATTGCATTAAGATTTGCGAGTGCATATTCAACCATATGCGGTTAGACGATTAATCCAGTGAAAAGACGGTCGTTTCGGTATTGTGCCGAATTGCACTGGCCGATCACGTATTCATAGTGCCAATATGTCTGCACTTTCGGACATGACGGCAGAGCGCCGGAGGCCGTCGCTATGATGCACTGCGCGGAGTTCGCATTGTGCGTGATCGTAAAAGGTGTAGTAGATCGTTTTCTGTCGAGAGGATGACTATGACCTGCGCGAGTCTCGAGTCTGCAATGCTGCGCTGGGTGCATGCTCCGAACAAGGGCGTGCGTCGTGTCGCGATTCTGTTGTTCAACGACTGCTCGCTGCAAGGGGCGGGCGTGATCGCCGAGGTGTTCCAGGCTGCCAACGAACTCGCCACTTCCGGTTCGGGCGCGTGGCTGTACGACGTATCGTTCTTGTCCGCCGGCGGCGGCATGGTGATTTCGTCGTCGGGTTTGCGCGTCTGGACCGACGGACTCGACGCGCGCCATTACGGCGGCTTCGACGCGCTCTATGTGGCGGGCGGCAAGGGCGCGGCGTCGGCGGCGCGCGATGAGCGTCTGCTTGGATGGCTGCGGCGCGTGCGTCGCAACACCTCGATGATCCGGCCGATCGCCGAAGGGCGCGCGGTGCTCGACGCGGCGGCCCTGCCCGAGGACAAGGACGGGAGCGACCCGCACCAGCCGGCCTTGGCCAGAATTGGCGCGGGCTCGGCGGAGCAGGGCGTCGTCGACCTTAACGACCGGCTGGAATCGATGCGCAGTGCGCTCGCGATGATCAAGCGCGATCTGGGCAACGCGACCGCGCGCTCGGCTGCCGAGCGGCTGCTGTCCGACTCGTGCACGAACCTCGCGCCGCTGCTCGGCGAGGACGGCGGCATGAGTCCCGGCGACAAGGTTCGCGCGGCGGCGCGCTGGCTGCAGGAAAACTGCCAGCAGGCGATTTCGATTGCGGATGCCGCGCAGTTTGCGGCGATGAGCGAGCGCAACTTTCTGCGCCGCTTCAAGATGGAAATGGGTATCACGCCGTCGAGTTTCCTGTTGCACGAGCGCCTCGCGGTGACGTGCAGCCTGTTGACCGAATCGGAATTGCCGGTCGACAAGATCGCCCGGCGCACCGGGATGGGCAACGGCGACCGGCTAGCGAAAGTGTTTCGCAAGCGGATGAGGATTTCGCCGACCGAGTTCAGGATTCAAAGCCGCCGCATGGCAGGCGAGTAGCACCGACGGAGCCAGCCCGCTAACCGCGCGTGACAGGCGGGGACGGGTCCGTTGTTCGTCGTACCTTGCAGATCGAAAAGGATTCCCGATATGTTGACGCAGGCAGGTGTGAGCGCCCGATCCGTCGAGCCGAACGGCGCAAGCGCCGGGGTTGCTGGCGCGCGCTGCGCGCACATCGTCCCGGTCATTCTCGCGGGCGGCTCGGGCACGCGGCTTTGGCCGGTGTCGCGCGAAAACTTTCCGAAGCAGCTGATCGACGTGGTCGGCTCCGACTCGCTGCTGCAGGCGACCGCGCGGCGGCTCGAGAGCTTCCCGGCGGGCTGGAGCGTCGACGCTTCGCCGATCGTCGTGTGCGGCGAGGAGCATCGCTTCGTGATCGCCGAACAGTTGCATGAAAACGGCGTCGACGCGCGTCTGATCGTCGAGCCCGCGCGCCGCGACACGGCGCCCGCGCTGACGCTCGCGGCATCGCTCGCGTGCGCGGCCGGCGACGACGCCATCCTGATCGTGATGCCGGCCGACCACGCGATCGCGGACGTGCCTGCCCTGCAGCGCGCGCTAGCGTGCGCGGCGCACCACGCGAGCGAGGGCGCGATTGCGACGCTCGGTGTGCCGCCGACGCGTGCCGACACCGGCTTCGGCTATATCCGGATCGGCGCGGCATTGGCCGCTGGCGGCCACACGATCGACGGTTTCGTCGAGAAGCCCGCCGAGGAAATCGCGAGGCAATACCTGGCGGCCGGCACCTACTGGTGGAATAGCGGCATCTTCATCGTGCGTGCGCGCGTGTGGCTCGACACGCTCGCGGCGCTGCGGCCCGACATGCATGCGCCGTGCGCAACCGCGTTCGCGAGCGGCAAGCAGGACGGCGACGTATTCCGGCCATCGCACGACGCGTTCCTCGACGTGCCCGCCGATTCGATCGACTACGCGGTGATGGAGCGTTTGACCGAACCGGCGCCGGCGCAAGACGACAGCGCGAGCAACGTCGAAGCGCAAGGCGCGGCACAGAACGATATGCAAGCTCAAAGTCGAGCCGCGGTCATTCCCCCCGGCGTCGTGATCCCGCTCGAAGCCGGCTGGTCCGACCTCGGCTCATGGGACGCGGTATGGGCCGCGATGGAGAAGGACCCGAACGGCAACGCCGGGCGCGGCCGCGTGGCGTTCGAAGGCGCGGTGTCCTGCTATGCGCATTCGGAAGGGCGGCTCGTCGCGTGCGTCGGCACCGCGAACGTCGTCGTGGTCGAGACCGCGGACGCGGTGCTCGTGGTGGATCGCTCGCATGTGCAGGACGTCAAGGGGCTCGTGTCGCGCATCAAGGCGCAGCACGCGCCGGAGGCCGACGCGCATCGCAAGGTGCGGCGCCCGTGGGGCTTCTATGACTCGATCGATCGCGGCGAGCGCTTCCAGGTCAAGCGCATCGTCGTGACGCCCGGCGCAAAGCTGTCGCTGCAACTCCATCATCATCGCGCTGAGCATTGGGTGGTCGTGCGCGGCACCGCGCTCGTCACGCGCGGCGAAGAGCAGTTCCTGCTCAGCGAAAACGAATCGACCTACATTCCGCTCGGCACGCGTCACCGGCTCGAAAACCCCGGCAGGGTGCCGCTCGAAATCATCGAAATCCAGTCGGGTACCTATCTCGGCGAAGACGACATCGTGAGGTTTGACGACAACTACGGCCGCTGCCCGTAGGCAGCCCATGCACGCCCCTTTTTGCGTACAGGAACGGCAGAACGAGGTAAGTAAAATGCGCAAGTTTCAGGATCTGCTCGCGCGGATTTTCGATGTCGCTCTGGTATTGGCGGGTGCGACCGTGGCGTCGCGGATCCGCTTTGATTATCTCGGCCAGTCGGGTTTCTACTGGGCGCTGGTGATGTTTTCGGCTGCGTTCGCGCTCGCGATCTTCCCCGCGTTCGGCGTCTACGAATCATGGCGCGGCCGCTCGAAGCTCGGTCTCGCCGGTCAGGTGTCGCTCGCGTGGCTGATCGTGCAGGCCTGCGCGCTCGTGCTGATGTACTCGCTGCATCGCATCGATATCGTGTCGCGGCTGTGGTTCTCGTACTGGACCGCGACGACGGGTGGCCTGCTGATCGCGAATCGGGTGATCGCGCACGCGGTGCTCGCGCGGGCGCGCGGCGCGGGTATGAACCTGCATCAGGTGGCGATCGTCGGCAGCGGTTCGCAGTGCGATGCGCTCCTGCGCCGCATCGAGTCGGCGCCGACCGCGGGCTTTCGCGCGACCGCCGTCTACAACACGCGCCCGGACGACTCCGGCGTGACGAATCCGTGCGTGCCGGTGTTCGATCGCGTCGATCTGCTGGCCGACTACATCCGCACCAACGACGTGCACGAGCTATGGCTGATGCTGTCGCTGTCCGAGGAGCCGCTGATCTGCGCGCTGATCGACGAGTTCCGCGACGACCTCGTGAATATCCGCTTCATGCCGGACGTGCGCAGCCATGCGCTGTTCGAAGGCAGTGGCGTGGTCGATCTGCTCGGCGTGCCGGCGATCAATCTGGTCGCCTCGCCGCTGTCGGCCAACGCGATGCTGAAAAAGGAAGTCTTCGACCGGCTGTTCGCCGCGGCCGCGATCGTTGCCCTCGCGCCGCTGCTGCTTGGCATCGCGATCGCGGTCAAGCTGTCCTCGCGCGGACCGGTGCTGTTCAAGCAGAAGCGCAAGGGCGCGGACGGCCGAGTGTTCACGATCTACAAGTTCCGCTCGATGCGCGTGCATACCGAAGCGAAGGGCACCTTGAGCCAGGCGACGCGCGACGACAAGCGCGTGACGAAAGTGGGCGCGTTTCTGCGCCGCACGAGCCTCGACGAGCTGCCGCAATTTTTCAACGTGTTGCGTGGCGACATGTCGGTCGTAGGACCGCGTCCCCATGCGCTCGAGCACGACGACCTCTATCAGAAGGTGGTCGCGGGCTATATCAATCGCTACCGGATCAAACCGGGAATCACGGGCTGGGCGCAAATCAACGGCTTCCGTGGCGAAACCGACCGCATCGAGAAGATGGAGCGTCGCGTCGAACATGACCTGTACTACCTGGGTCACTGGTCGTTCGCACTCGACATGCGGATCATCGGCGCGACGATTGTCGCCGGACTGGTGCATCGAAACGCTTACTAGAAAGTCGATAACAACGCCTCGGGGCGAAGGAGTAAAGATCATGAGCTCACTTGGTTTTCGCACAGGAAGTCTTGTGGTTTTCGCAAGCGCAGCATTGCTTTCCGGATGTCAGATCGTACCGGGACAACGGATGGTCACGCCGGCCGCGATTCAGGACACGGGTGGCGAATTCAGTACCGAAGCCTCGCAGCAGAAGCAGATTCCGATCACCGATATCAATCTGGAACTGCTGAAGAAGATGAATGCCGACCAGACTGCCTCGGTGTTGCCGCCGACGACGACGGGTCTGTTCGGCAAGCCGGCCATGTACAGGGTCGGCCCCGGCGACGTGCTGCAGATCGTCGTGTGGGATCACCCGGAACTCGCGGCCGCGCTGGGACAGCCGCCGACGACCTCGCGCCCTTCCGATGCAATTCCGGGCTTCCTGATCGACGAGAACGGCGACATCCAGTTTCCGTACGCGGGCAACCTGCACGTCGCCGGCAAGGACGTCGCGACGATCCAGCGCGAGCTGTATTCGCGGCTGAGCAAGGTCTATCAGAAGCCCGAGGTGACGGTGCGCGTCGCGTCGTTCCGTAACGCGACGGTGTATATCGACGGCGAAGTGCGCACACCGGGCACGCAATCGATCAACGACATTCCGCTGTCGCTGACGAACGCGATCGGCCTGAGCGGCGGCTTCAACACGACCGCGGATCGCAGCCGGGTCGATCTGATCCGCGACGGCAAGACCTATAGGCTGAACATCGACGAGCTCATCAAGCGCGGCCTCAATCCGTCGGATATCTATCTGCAGCCGGGCGATACCGTGCGCGTGAACGCCCGCGAAGACAGCGGCGTCTACGTGATGGGCGAAGTCAACAAGCCGGCCACGGTGCTGCCGTTGCGCAACGGCTCGCTGACGCTGTCGCAGGCGATCTCCGACGGCGGCAGCTTCGACTCGAATACGGCCTCGGGGCAGCAGCTGTTCGTGATCCGCAATTCGACCAGCGACTCGCCGCAGATCTATCACCTCGATGCGACCTCGCCGGTGGCGATGCTGCTCGCGAACCAGTTCGAGCTACAGCCGAAGGACATCGTGTACGTCGGTCAGGGCGGTCTGGTTCGCTTCAACCGTGTGTTGAACCTGCTGTTGCCCGCGATCAACGCGGCGGTGACGGGAGTCGTCGTGTCGAAGTGACGCATGCGTGACGCGATATCTGAACCGGCAGGCCTTGTTGGGTGAAAACATGGCAATCAATTACGAAAACCGTTACGCCGGCGTGTATGAACCGGGGCAGTTGCATCTGTCGGACTACGTGCGCACGATCGTGCGCGGTTGGCGCACGATCCTCACCGTGACGCTGATCGCGCTCGCGCTCGGTTGCGCGTACGCGTTCCTCACGCCGCCGGTCTATCGTTCGGACGTGCTGTTTCACGTCCAGGACAGGACGGCGAACGCGATGAACGTCAATGCGAACGGCCGGGACGCGGCGGCGCCGCTTCCCGGCGCGTACGATTCGAAGCCGTCGACCGCGGCGCAGATCGAGCTTTTGAAGTCGCGTCTCGTCACCGAGGAGGCGGTCCGCGCGCTGCACCTCGACATCACGGCGAAGCCGCGTTATCTGCCGGTGATCGGCAGCAAGATCGCCGGACTCGTGAACGGGCACTGGTGGTTCCGGCTGCCGTCGTTCGTCAACCTGCGCGGGTTCGCGTGGGGCAACGAGAGCATCGCGGTGTCGCGCTTCGACACGTCGAAGGACTTGTATGGCGAGACCTTCACGCTAGTCGCGGGCGCCGGCAACACCTTCATGCTGCGCGATCCTCACGGCAGCGCGATCCTGTCGGGGCGCGTCGGCGAGACCGTGCAAACCGATACCGCGGTCGGCCCGGTCACGCTGCACGTCGACACACTGGTCGGCGCGCCCGGCTCGCGTTTCGAGCTGACGCGCGCGTCGACGCTCGGCACGGTGGAGCGTCTGGCGAAGACAATGGTCGTGCAGGAAACGGCGGAGGACTCCGGCGTGATCCGCGTGAGTCTCGAAGGCGCCGATCCGGCGCTGACCGCGGCGATCGTCAACAACGTGGCGCGCCAGTTCGTGCGGCAGGATCTCGCGAGCCATTCGACCGAATCCGACCACACGCTCGCGTATCTCGAACAGCAACTGCCCGACGCGCGCAAGGCGCTCGACGACGCGGAAGAGCGCTACGGCAAGTTCCGCAATACACATGGCGCCGTCGATCTCGGTGAAGAAAGCAAGCTGCTGCTGCAGCAGATCGTCGACAACAAGACGAAGCTGCTCGATCTGCAGCAGCAGCGCGCGGAGCTGTTGCAGCGTTTTACGCCGAATCATCCGATGGTCGCCGCGCTCGATGCGCAGATCGCCGCGTTGCAGGGCGCGCAGAGCACGATGAACCACAGCGTCTCGACGATGCCCGACACCGAGCAGACCGCGCTGCGTCTGCAGCGCGACGTGCACGTGAACACCGATCTGTACACGAACCTGCTCAACGGCGTGCAGCGACTGCGGGTCGCGCAGGCGGGGCAGGTGAGCGGCGTGCGCGTGGTGGACTTCGCCGAAACGCCCGACGATCCGGTGTGGCCGAAGCGCATGCTGGTGATCCTGATCTCGCTCGGCGGCGGCCTCGCGCTCGGCTTGCTGCTGGTCTTCTTGCGGCGCGCGATGCGCGGCGGCGTGGAGCGCCCGGACGAACTCGAGGGGATGCTCGGCGTGCCGGTATTCGCGGTGGTGCCGCGCAGCCAGACGCAATTGCGCCTGCAGGAAAAGGTGTCGCTGCGCCAGCGCGGGCAGCATGTGCTGGCGCAACAGGCGCCCGAAGATATCGCGGTGGAAGGGGTGCGCAATCTGCGCACCTCGCTGCAGCTGTCGCTCGATCATGCGGCCAACAACGTCGTGATGATCACCGGCTCGCGGCCCGATGCGGGCAAGTCGTTCCTGTCGGTGAATCTGGCGACGCTGGTCGCGTCGGCGAACAAGCGCGTGCTGATCATCGACGGCGACATGCGACGCGGCGACGTGCATTCGCATTTCGGCGTCAGCCATCGGCCGGGACTGTCCGACGTGCTGTGCGGCGGCGATCTCAACGCGATGATCCAGCGCGACGTGCTGCCCAACCTCGACGTGCTCGCGAAAGGCACGCTGCCCTCGCACCCGGCCGAGCTGCTGATGAGCAAACGCTTCGAAGCGATGCTCGAGGCGTTGAAGCCGCAATACGACGTCGTGATCATCGACACGCCGCCGGTGCTCGCCGTGACCGACTCGACGCTGATCGGCAAATACGCGGCGACGACGCTGCTCGTCGTGCGGCATGGGCGTCAACCGCTGCATGAGATCATCGAAACCACCAAACGCCTGCGTAACGGTGGCGTCGGTCTGCGCGGCGTGCTGCTCACCGACGTGCCGCAGGAAGCGGCGTTCCTCGGCTCGGGGTATCAGGGCGGCTATTACGGCTACGACAGCATCGCCGGCTGACACTGCTGCCCGCGCGCGCGTCTTTCGGGGCGCCGCGCGGGCGGGCGTGATCGACTGCACGCCCGTGCCGCCGTCCCGCGAGATACCTCGCAATCCTTAGTGGTGACGCAGCAGATCGCGCAATGCGCGCGACTCTTCCGCCGTCGGTTGCATGGTTTGCCACGCCGACTCGTGCGACGCGAGGGCGACGAGCCGTTGCGCGGCCTTGCTGCTCGAATCGATCCGCAACGCTTCGTTGGCGTTGTGCGACGCGCACTCCCAATGTCCCACGTTGCTGCAGCCGCGCGCGAGGCTCAGCAACGCGTCGCGTTGCTGCTCTAGCGTGCTCACCTGGGCGCGCATGCTGCGCGCGCCGCGATTGTCGGGCTGCGCGGTGATTACGGCGGCGAGGCGTGCTCTGGTCGCCGCCAGATTGCCTCGTTGCAGATAGCCGTGCGCGGCTTTCAGATTGCGCTCGGCGTCGGCGCGCTGTTTGTCGGCTTGCGTGAGCGGGGCGGCCATCGTGTCGGTGTTGGTGTTGGTGCTGGTCGACGCGAGCGCCGTGCCACGCGGCGTGGGCGCGGAGATGGCCGCGCTCGATGTCTTCGTTGACGCTACGGCGCGCGCGGTCGTGACAACGGGCGGTGTCGGTCGCGCTGCGGTCGGCGTGGTCGTGACGACGGGCGTTGACGGTCGCGCTGGGGCGGGCGCGGTCGCCACGACGGGTGGAGCCGATCGCGCTACGGCAGGCGCGGTCGCAACGACCGGCGGTGACGATGGCGCAACGGTCGGTGCGGTCGCCACGATGGGCGGGCTCGATCGCGCTACGGCGGGCGCGGTCGCAACGACCGGCGGTGACGATGGCGCAACGGTCGGTGCGGTCGCCACGATGGGCGGGCTCGATCGCGCTACGGCAGGCGCGGTCGCAACGACCGGCGGTGACGATGGCGCAACGGTCGGTGCGGTCGCAACGACGGGCGGTGCCGGTGGCGCGACGTGGGCCGCGTGCACGTTCGCCGGTTGCTGCCGCGCGACGACAACGGGACGCGGCCGTTGCGCGACGATCGACGCCGGCTTCGGCGCCGCGGCAACCGACGGCGCCGCATTCTGCGCAACGTTCTGTGCAGGGGCTTGGCCAGGGTTGTCCGGGCGCACCGTGCCGAAGACCGTGACCGGCGTGTCGACGCTCGCATCGTCGTCGTTGAGTAGAACGAAGCCGACGTACACGACGCCGAGCGTCGCGAGCGCGGCTGCGGCAAGCGCGAGCGGATGCCGCCGTCGACGCCCGCCCGGCTCGAACGTCGCTTCGTCGATCAGATCGTAGGGGCTCATCTTCGTTTGCGCGGAGCGTCGCGACGAACGGTCCGCGGGCAAGCTCGCGGCCGCTGGCAGCGGTTCGAGTTGCGTGCGCGATGCGCTCAGCGCCCGGGATCGCGCGGAGCGCTCGCCGGGCTTGTCGTCCGTATCGAACGAATCGATCGGCAGTGCGTGGCATGCGGGACACGGCGAAAAGCGGCCCGACAGCGGCACGCCGCAGTATGCGCAGTGATGGAAAAATGGCTGGTCGGAGGTCGTGTCGCGCGGCATGGCCGTGTCGCTCCACTGGCGCCGAAGGGCGGCGCCATCAAAAAGAATGAATGCAACGACGCCCGCAAGCGGCGTCGGCCGGACTACTGAACGACGTAACCGCGCGCCTGCATGCACGCGCCGTAGGCGGCCCAATAGCGGGTCATCGGTGGCTCGGGCGCGGGCAGCGGCGGCAGCTTTACGTTCGACGCCGCGTTGGCCTGCAGCGAAGCGGCCGCCCCATCCGACGCGCCGGGTGCCGCGGTCGCACTGGGGCCCGTTGCCGCTGCCGATGCGTTCGGCGGTGCATTCGCCGCCGCGGTGGCTGGCGCGCCTGGCGCGCTGGCGCCGGCCGCGGCTTCGTTCACCGGTTTCGCCGACGATGCACCGCCAGGCGCTTGCGCCTCAGCCAACGGCGCGCTCGCGGCTTCGGGCGCGCTCGCGCTCCACGGCAGCGGCGTGGCTGAGAAGGAACTAGGCGGAAGCGGCGGCTTCGACGGTACGCCGGTCGACGCACCTTTGGCCGCGCGCGGTTGACGCGGCGGAATCTGCGACTCGTGGGCCATGTTGACCCCGGTCACGCGGTTCGCCTCGGCGTAGCACATCGCGTTGTCGATGCTGCGCTCGTAAGGGCTCTGACTTCGGATCGGATAGGTGACAGGCCGCCACGCGAACGCGGCAGTGCTCGTCACCAACAGCGTCAGTACGGTATATGTTCTAAATGCCATCGCAGTCACTCCCGCAGCGATGTCTCGCCTTTTTGTGTTTGATTTCGTGTCGTGCTTTCGTTCTGTGCTCGTTGCGCGTCGTGTTCGAGCTCGTTCTCATGCCTGGCGCTCGTGCTTCTGTCGCGGCCTGCCGATAGGCCGTGGCGTTGCGGTGCTTGGCGCCACGGTTCCCCGGAACGGGCACGTCGCGAATGCCGCTTTAACGAGCGTAGCACCGCGGTTTGGCCACGCGATGCATCGGATAGCGCGCGAAAACGCCATCGTGCAGTGCAATCAGGACACAATCGGCGAGGCGGCGTTGAAGATCGGGACAATCCCTGGTCGCCACGAAGGATCGTCAGGAGTCGAAGATGAAAAACCTATCGTATCGCTATCGGCCGCTTTGCGCAGCGTTCTGTCTGTCGGTGCTGTCGCTCGCCGCGCCGCTCGCGAGCGGCGCGAGCGACGCCAACATGAGCGCGGAGACGGCGGGTGAGCGCGCAAGCTTCGCGCGGGCGTTTTGCGACGTGTCGCCCGAGCGGATCGGCGCCTATAAGGAGCGGCTCCGAAAGGTCCTGACCGGTGCGACCGATTTCGATCAGCACTGGGACACGGGCTGGCACCGCGCCGACATCACCAATAGCCAGATGAACGCACTGCGCGAGCGAGATCCGAAGGAATTCGCGGCGCGCATCAAGGTCAATTGCGAACGGCTCAAGTGGATGGCGGGTAATGCGTTGCACCGGCCTGCGCAGAAGTGAAGTGAAACGAGCGCGCTGTCGGGCGACCGAAACTGGCGGATCGTAGCCTCATGCAGAAGGCTTCGCCGGGCTGAATCTCGCGCGGCTGTAGTCGACGACACGCGAACCGACTGGAACCGGAAGCTTTTTGCATACTCGACGGTTTCGGCCAAAAATACACATTATTATGACTTTCGCTTAATGTTCGGCTAACCGTCGAGTAGTCTGCAGATGTAACGCTCAACGACCTTTCGAGCATGTAACTAATTCGCGAATATCGTTTGGTCCGTACTGCGGCACATTTGCGGCGGTAATGAGGCCTGCCATAGTGAATATTAGCTAACGTAATGCCGGACCGACCTTCTGCTGGGGCAAGCTTCCAGATCAAACGCTGTTTGACCTTTTGCCGTTATCGTTTCGAAGTGAGGAGCGGTTATGTTGAACCCGAAGACGTTCGGACACTTCCTTTGGCTCGTCCGCAAGACGTGGATAACACGCGGGCCGCGTTTGTACTACTCGCAGTTTGGAGAGGACGCGGTGTTGCGCGAGATAATCAGTCCCCGGTGCAATAAGGGTGTTTATGTCGACGTTGGTGCATACCACCCTGTCAAGTTCTCGAACACACATGCGCTTTACAAGCGTGGTTGGCGCGGCATCAACATAGACATGGATCCAGTGAAAATTGAAACGTTTTCTCTTGCGCGGTCCGGTGATGTCAATGTATGTGCGGCCGTCTCGAACGAGAAACAGCTCAAGGAAGTCTATAATTTTTCAAATTATGGGTTGACTTCGACCATAGATCCCATAGTGGCTGCGGCCGAAGTCCAGAAGCCTATCTCCGTCCGGACCGTTGAAACTACCACATTGAACGACGTTCTCGAGCACACCCCGTACGCCGATCAGAAAATCGATCTGCTTTCCATCGACGTGGAAGGTCACGATTACGAAGTCTTGCGATCGATTGATATCAGCAGGTATAAACCAAAGATCATTATTGTGGAGTTTACGCTGACTTCGATCAGGGAAGTAATAGATTCAGCCATATTTCGCTATCTGGAGGAGCGCAATTACCGACTGGTCAGTTGGACATATTTGTCGCTGATCTTCAGAGTGGAAAGATCTCAAATCTTTCGCACCCAGTTATAGCGTTACGGTTCCGCACGTATCGTCCTTGCAGCTGCTATCAATTTCACAATCCCACTATCAACGGCCGCTGCAACGGTCCAGATCTACCTGGACCGACTGGTGCTTCAGCCGTGAAGCACATTCATGAGCCCCCTCGACTTGCCTGAAGGCTGACTATCGTAACGGCCCGCGCTTATGGGGGATTTCCCTGGGTTTGACGTTTCGAGCGGGCGCTCCGCTCCGAAGTCGCTGCCTCGTCATGGCTCGCCTCTTCCTTCACGAAGGGCCGAATCTCAACGCAACACGTCGGTAAATTATTGTTTTCTTAGAGAAAATACCGAACGGCAGACGTTCCGCACGGGGCGGGGTTCAAGCCCGAGCGAATCACGTTTCAGGGTGAGTGAACTTCGACCGCGTTCCCCGCTTCTTGAATTTGTCACTGCCCGTCCATATAATTAGCACTCGCTGCACGAGAGTGCTAACAACATCTCCGGTTGGCTCGGCCAGCCGGGTTTTTCTCAGCGTTCTTCAGTCTCAATCAGAGAGGAGTATGTATGAACCTTCGTCCTTTGCATGATCGCGTGATCGTCAAACGTCTGGATCAGGAAACCAAGACCGCGTCGGGCATCGTGATCCCCGAAGCCGCAGCGGAAAAGCCGGATCAAGGTGAAATCCTCGCAGTCGGCCCGGGCAAGCGCGACGACAAGGGCGCAGCCATTGCGCTCGACGTGAAGGTCGGCGACCGCGTCCTGTTCGGCAAGTACGCAGGCCAGACCGTCAAGGTCGACGGCAACGAACTGCTCGTGATGCGCGAAGAAGACATCATGGCCGTGGTGCAGAAGTAAGCGCAAGGTCGCTACTTCACCGGTTATATCCAAAGTATTCAAGGAGTTAGAAGATGGCAGCTAAAGACGTCGTATTCGGTGATTCCGCCCGTGCCAAGATGGTCGAAGGCGTGAATATTCTCGCCAACGCCGTGAAGGTCACGCTGGGTCCGAAGGGCCGCAACGTGGTTCTCGAGCGCAGCTTCGGCGGCCCGACGGTCACCAAGGACGGTGTGTCGGTCGCGAAAGAGATCGAACTGAAAGACAAGCTCCAGAACATGGGCGCGCAAATGGTCAAGGAAGTCGCTTCCAAGACCAGCGACAACGCAGGCGACGGCACGACGACCGCTACGGTTCTCGCGCAATCGATCGTCCGCGAAGGCATGAAGTACGTCGCATCGGGCATGAACCCGATGGACCTGAAGCGCGGTATCGACAAGGCCGTTACAGCCGCAATCGAAGAACTGCGCAAGATCAGCAAGCCGTGCACGACCAACAAGGAAATCGCCCAGGTTGGCGCGATCTCGGCGAACAGCGATTCGTCGATCGGCGAGCGCATCGCTGAAGCAATGGACAAGGTCGGCAAGGAAGGCGTGATCACCGTCGAAGACGGCAAGTCGCTGCAAGACGAGCTGGACGTCGTCGAAGGTATGCAATTCGACCGCGGCTACCTGTCGCCGTATTTCATCAACAACCCGGACAAGCAAGTCGCCGTGCTCGAGAACCCGTTCGTGCTGCTGCACGACAAGAAGGTGTCGAACATCCGTGACCTGCTGCCGGTGCTCGAGCAAGTCGCGAAGGCTGGCCGTCCGCTGCTGATCATCGCTGAAGACGTCGAAGGCGAAGCGCTCGCAACGCTGGTCGTCAACAACATCCGCGGCATCCTGAAGACCGTTGCCGTCAAGGCTCCGGGCTTCGGCGATCGTCGTAAGGCGATGCTGGAAGACATCGCGATCCTGACCGGCGGTCAGGTCATCGCTGAAGAAACCGGCCTCACGCTCGAGAAGGCAACGCTGGCTGAACTGGGCCAGGCGAAGCGCATCGAAGTGGGCAAGGAAAACACCACGATCATCGACGGCGCTGGCGAAGCAGCGAACATCGAAGCTCGCGTCAAGCAAGTGCGCACGCAGATCGAAGAAGCGACCTCGGACTACGACCGTGAAAAGCTGCAAGAACGCGTCGCCAAGCTGGCAGGCGGCGTTGCAGTGATCAAGGTCGGTGCTGCGACCGAAGTCGAAATGAAGGAAAAGAAGGCACGTGTCGAAGACGCACTGCACGCAACGCGCGCGGCTGTGGAAGAAGGCATCGTGGCGGGTGGCGGCGTCGCGCTGATCCGTGCACGTACGGCAATCGCTGGCCTGAAGGGCGCTAACGCCGATCAGGACGCAGGTATCAAGATCGTTCTGCGCGCCATGGAAGAGCCGCTGCGCCAGATCGTCGCCAACGGTGGCGAAGAAGCGAGCGTCGTCGTGGCAGCGGTTGCTGCTGGCAAGGGCAACTACGGCTACAACGCAGCGACCGGCGAGTACGTCGACCTGGTCGACGCAGGTGTCGTGGACCCGACGAAGGTGACGCGCACGGCGCTGCAAAACGCAGCTTCGGTTGCTGGCCTGCTGCTGACGACCGACGCAGCTGTCTGCGAACTGCCGAAGGAAGATGCTCCGATGCCTGGCGGCATGCCCGGCGGCATGGGCGGCATGGGCATGGACATGTAATTCCGCTCGGGCCTCGTGGTCCGGCCGCGTGGTTGAACTGCCGCGCGTCTGGATCACGGCCGAGGCCCGGCTGGAAGTCCATGTGGGGAGTGCGCCGCGAGGCGTTTCCCCAAACGAAAAAACCCGCTTATGCGGGTTTTTTCGTTTGGGGCCGGCGTTGATGCGCTTGCTGGCGAGCGCTTCCGGACGCCCTTTTGTCCGGATCAGGCGCCCGCGGCGCGAGCCGTGCGATGAGAGGACCTTCCGAGGCACTTTTCCCGCAGGTAGTGGAAGATCTGCGCGACGCTTTGCGCGGGGCTCAGCGTTCCCGTGTCGACGTGCAGGTCGGGATCGATCGGCGCTTCATAGGGCGCTGATACGCCGGTGAACGAGCTGATCTCGCCAGACCTCGCTTTCGCGTAAAGACCTTTGGGATCGCGGCTCGCGCAGGTGGCGAGCGAGGCGGACACATAGGTTTCGACGAACTTGTCGGCTCCGATGATCGCGCGCGCCATTGCCCGATCTTCGCGTAGCGGCGAAATCAGCGCGGAAATCACGATCAGACCCGCGTCGTTCATCAATTGGGCGACGTGCGCGACCCGGCGGATGTTTTCGCGCCGGTCGTCGGGCTCGAATCCAAGGTCGCTCGCCAGACCGTGGCGGATGTTGTCGCCGTCGAGCACATAGCAGGCGTGACCGAGCGCGATCAGCTGCTCCTCGAGCGCGAACGCGAGCGTCGATTTGCCGGCGCCGGACAGGCCGGTCAGCCAGATCGTGGCGGGCATCTGATCGAACATGCGTATGCGGTCCTGCACCGCGATCTTGCCGTGGAAGCGTTGCACGAACTGGGGCGGCTCTTTCATGGATCGGTTCTCTTGGCTCTTCTGGCTCATTCGCAGTGCCAGCCTTGCCGCCACGTGCCGGCGTTGTGCAGGCTTTCGGTGGAATTGGCAATGGTAACGCGAAAGCCTTCCGGAATATCATTCGGCAGTGGAATCGAAAATCCGCTGTATGCGCTCGGATAGCCGGCGCTCGCCACATCGGGCCGCGGCTCGCCGCTGCAGCCGGTCGCGACGATCTGCGTGCCGACCCGCACCTCGAGCGGTACCTGCCGCTGCGGCTCGCTCAGGTTGACGGCCCAGCCGCACACTACGCCGTCGCGCACCGTGTCGACAAAACCGTCGAACAGGTCGACCGGCGGACGCTGCCGGCTTCGCGCGAACTCCAGATAGGTGTCGATCGGCGCGAGATCGAAGCGGCGGATCACCTCATGCACGCGCGACAGGAATGAGCCATCGATGCCGAAAACCGTCGCGCTGTAGACGTGCGGATTCTCGAGCTGATTTATTTCGGACTGAATCACGCGGACCAATTCGAGCGCATTCGAAAAGACGCTGCCCGTTTCATTCGCATAGGCTTCGACGATTCGGTTCGCGTCGCGGAACAGTTCGTAATCGAGGCTATTGTCGTCGATGAACTTTTGTCTGGCTGCTTCGCTGATGTGAGCTTTGCCTTTCGGCGCACCATTGGTGCGATTCGCTACGAAACAGAAAGGTAATTTCATCCCTGTCGAACCGCACAGCCGCAATAAGAATTCGCTCATGTCCTCGCAGACGCCGACGGTACCGATCTGTTCGCGCAAATGGATTTGCGCGACGGCGAGGCTCGCTTCGTTGACCGCCGGCTCGCCGCTCAGCATCTGCACGAACAGGTTCCTGCCGCCGAGCGATTCGCTGACCCACTCGTCGAGCGACAGTACACCTTGCAGCGCCAGAGCCTCGGTCGCCGACACGCTGACGCCGCGCGTGATCTGGCCGTTCTTGCCGTTCGCCGCATACCAGTAGTGCGAGATCTGGCGCGCGAGCGGATCGCGCAGGATCGTGCAGTAGTTGACCGGATGTTTGATCATCCGATGAATGCCATACGGTAGATGACCGCCGCCTACCTGCGTCGCGAGCAGCTTTGCGCGACAGTTTCCCCAGCCATCCTGATCCCAGACAAAGCTAATGAATTGGTCATTACCTTTATTCAAATCAAAAAACGAAATAACGGTCGAACCGCCGCATTTCGGTGGATGGATGAAGAAGGTGGGAAATGACATGTGGGGACATATGACTGATCGTGATGCGTAAAGTCTAGACAAAAGATGTCATCGGCGTTGTAACGTTTGATTACGCGATAAAACGTCCGGTTGCATCGCCGACAGCAAGATTCATGCGGCTATGCAAAATAAATTGACCAGGATGCCCGCGAGACGAACTGGGCGCGGCAGTATCGATAGCTACGCGCTAATTACATTGTTCAATTTGGATAAATCGAATGGAAAGTCGCACCAATCGCGAAAGTCGCATTAATGAAAAAAACGGCTGACAGCGGGTTTTTAGTCGATGCCGACGAATGGCGAGCTCAGTGCCGCGCTTCCCCCGGCGCCGCGCCCTTGCCTTGCGCGGGCGGCGTTTCGTCTTCATCGCTGCTGCGCGCCCAGAAGAAGCGATCGGGCATGTACGCCCCCATGCCGGGCCGGAACGCATTGCGCACTGCCTGATACAGATACTCCTGGCTTTCGCGCACCGCTTCCGCGGGCTCCTGGCCGTTGGCGAGAAGCGCGGCGATCGCCGCGCCGAGCGTATCGGTCAGGCCCGTCAACCGATGCGGCGCGCGGTCCCACATGTCCTGACGCAACTGGCCGTCCTCGCTGAAGAGTGTGTTGACGAGCCGATGCGTGCCGGTTTCGGTCGACAGAATGTACTCGCAGCCCTGCGACAGCAGATGCGAGATCGCCGCGTCGAGGCTCGGCGCCTCCGCGTCGCCGTCGGGCTGCGCGAGCGCGAGCAGCGTCGCCGAGTCGGCGACTAGCAGCGTGGTTTGCGGCGCGAGCAGATCGGCGATCGCTTCGCGCAGTTCGTCGGCGGCGAGCACGTGCTCGTCGTCGAGCGTGAAGTCCGGGGCGAGGATCAGCGGGATGTCGTCGTAGTCGGCGACAACTTCCGCGATCGCGCTGACCACTTCGGCGCGCGTGCACGCGCCGACCTTGAATGCGGCGATCGGCATGTCCTCGAGCAGCATGCGCGCCTGCGTCGCGACGATGTCCGGGTCGAGCCCGGTGACTTCGTCGCAGTTCGCCGAGTCGCGCACGGTATAGCCCGTGAGCACGGAAACGCCGTGGCAGCCCATGCTGGCAAGTGTCAACAGGTCCGCCTGCAGGCCGGAGCCGCCGGTGGGGTCGGAGAGACCGAAGGTGAGGACGATCGGAGGCGTGTCGCTGGGCATGAAAATGGATAAGGAAAGCAGGATTTCGGCGCGCAATGCGCAATTGGCTCAATTATGCGGCCTAAACCGTGGAGAGGGCGTTTTTTCGCGCGGCGGGGACTGCCAGAGGCTGGCTCGCGGCCCGCTGACGCGCAGCCGGCGGGGATTGCTTTGAGGTTGCCACGCTAGCGCCGCGAGCTTGCCGAGGCGCCCCCTATCGCGCTGCCGGGTGTCCCCACCGCCATGCGGCATGACGCCGCGAGCGTCGTGCGCACGGCGCGCGGGCGCACCGCCGAAGCCCGGTCCACGCTACGATTGCGAGTTTTCGATTGCTAGGCATGGGGGCGGCAACACGGTACCATCATGGCTCCCGCTTCCACGGACTCAACGACGCGACAAAAGAATGGAATATCAAAGCTGGATGTGCCTGATTTGCGGCTGGATTTACGACGAAGAGGCCGGCTTGCCCGACGAAGGCATTGCGCCGGGCACACGCTGGGAAGACGTGCCCATCAACTGGACGTGTCCGGAGTGCGGAGCGCGCAAGGAAGACTTCGAAATGGTCCAGATCTGAAGTTCGGCAAGCCGCCGGCGTCAGCCGGTCGGTCGGTCGTTCGCGTCGCTTGATCATTGTTCCGGCGTCGCGGTTTGATGGGCTCGTGCGACACGCCGGAAGCTTCGGCCCCCAAACCGGGTCCCGAGATTCGGTCCGAACCTGAACCCTGAGCTTCGATCCCGAAAAGTCAGCGGCGTCATCCGCCGCGCAATTGCTGCAATCGCTTGATGCGTCCGGCACGCCCGGCGCCTGTCTGAGCGCGCCGGCGCGGAACATCGCCGGTCGCGTCGTGTCGCAACGGTAGTCTGTCATTGTCCTGTCGCCGGTTCGCGCGGTGGCCGCTCACTCAGCATGCGGCGCGAAGCGACGGCCCCGTCAGCTTCGTGTCGCCTGCCCATGACTCTTCGATCCGCAGCACCCGTTTCCATCGATGCACTGCCGAACCCGCGCGGCGGCGCGGTCCGCCCTGCGGAACTCGCGCTCGCCGAGGCGTCGCTCGCGTTCGAGCAGCGCGACGAGAGCGGTGCCGCGCTGCTGCGCGCGTCGCATGCATTGCGCACGGCGGGCTGGCTCAGCGCGCAGCGTTTCACCGACGCCCTCGTGCGGCTCTCGCCGCTCGCGTGCGGCGAGCCAGCCGAAGCGGAAAGCGCGCGGCCAGTGTTCGGCGCGGCGCTGCGCGACTTCCGCGCGGCGCTCGAGCGTCACAATCTGCGCGAGCTCAGTTGCTCGCCGACGCTGTTCAACCACTACCGCGAGCTGTGTGCGCAACTCATCGAACCCACGCCGGGCTCCGCCGTTGCGTTCGAAGACCTCGCGCTGTGCGCGCGGCCAGTGCCGCCGGCTTCGCTGCACGCGCAATCGGCCGATCAGCTTGCCCATCAGCGGGCGCGCTACGAGCGCGCGTTGCTGCCGGTGCTGCGCTCGCAGGCCGACACAGGCAGCGCGGTAGCGCTTGCGGTCACGAACGCCGCGCTCGACGAGCTCGACGCCGTGTTCACCGAACTCGCCGGCCCGGATCCGTATGACTTCTGGCGGCTCGCGCGCGCCTGCGCGAAGGCGCTGCGCGCGCGCGGCCACGCAATCCGCGATATCGAGGCGCGGCGCTTCTACGCGCGCTGCAATCTGGCGCTCGCCGATCACGCGCGCGGCATCGAGCGCGCGCCGCGTTCGCTGGTGCGCGCGACGCTCGCGCTGCTGTGGCGCGACTACGCGCTGTTCGGCGCGGCCGCACAAGACGCCGACCAGGTCGAGGTGCTGCACGATTATGGCTTGACCGTCGACTGGCACGTCGCCGGCACGCAGTCGTCGGAAGCGCTGTGGGAGGCGGGCGCGCTCGAGGCGCAGTCGCTGCCGCACACGCGCGATCTCGGCGTGCTGAGCGTCAACGCGAACGCGTACGAAGACTTCCTGCAGACCGCCGACGCGTCCATCGAGGCGCTGGCCGCCCATGCGCGCGCGGCCGATCAGCCGGAAAAAGCCGACCCGAGCGAAGCGCTGCAGGCGGGCTCGGCCGCCTACCGGCTCGGCTCGGCCGCCTGCGCGCTCGGTCTCGGTCACGTGGCGCTGCTCGCCGACGCGCTCGGTCTCGCATGGCGGCGTCGTGCGCATGCGAGCGTCGCGACGCCGGCGGTGCGCGCGCACGTGATCGTCGGCGCGCCGCCGGCCGACACGCTCGAGCAGGCCGCCGAGGCCTTGCGTGCGTCGCTGCACAAGGTCGCCGCGGGCGTTGGGCCGGCGGGCGGCAGCTTCACGCAGGCGGCGCTCGCCGCGCTCACGCGTGCGATCGAGCAGGGCGGCGCGTGAAGCGCAAGCCGGGTCGAACCAAACGCGCGACGTGGCGCGCGAATTGCGTCCGCAACGCTTCGACCGACGCGCGCCGAACCCGCTGAAACCCATTGTGACAAGTCACAATGCCGCAACTTCGCGACGGGCGCCGAACGTGCCGTTCTACGCGGTGTTTCGGCGCCTGATCGCGGCATGGCGCAAGTCGCGCGCGTGATAGAGTGCAACTTGATCCGGCGTCGATGGCGCGTCGCGTAGCGTGCAACCCAACGCGTTGCAATGCTCAAAGCAGCCCGCCATGACGCATCGTCTTTGCTAAAATCCGAACTATGTCCAAGAGTACCGATCGCATCAATCTGACCAACCAGTTCCTGATCGCCATGCCGAACATGGCCGATCCGACGTTTTCAGGAACGGTGGTCTACCTTTGCGATCACAGTGAGCGCGGCGCGCTCGGCCTCGTGATCAACCGGCCGACCGATATCGACCTGCAAGCGCTCTTCAATCGCATCGATCTGAAGCTCGAGATCGAACCGCTTCTCCATGTCCCCGTGTATTTCGGCGGCCCGGTGCAAACCGAGCGCGGCTTCGTGCTGCACGATCCGAAAGGCGGCAGCGCATACACGTCGTCGATGTCGGTGCCGGGCGGGCTCGAAATGACCACGTCGAAAGACGTGCTCGAGGCCGTCGCGAGCGGCAACGGTCCGGAGCGTTTCCTGCTGACGCTCGGCCACGCCGGCTGGGGCGCGGGTCAGCTCGAAGACGAAATCTCCAAGAACGGCTGGCTCACGGTCGAGGCCGATCCGAAGATCGTTTTCGACGTGCCCGCCGAAGATCGTCTCGAAGCGGCGCTCGCGCTGCTGGGCGTGTCGTTGTCGATGCTGTCGGGCGAGGCCGGGCACGCATGAGGGGCCGCGCATGAATCTGTCGGCCGGACGTGAGGCGACGCTGCTTGCGTTCGACTACGGAGAGAAACGCATCGGCGTGGCAGTCGGCAATTCGCTGACGCGCCGCGCGCGGCCGCTCGTCGTCGTGCAGAACCGCAGCAGGGAGTACCGCTTCGAAGCGCTCGGCAAGCTGATCGCCGAATGGAAGCCCGATGCGCTGGTGGTCGGCCTGCCGATGCACCCCGACGGCACACCGCACGAGCGCACGCAACTCGCGAAGCGCTTCGGCAACCAGCTGAACGGCCGCTTCAATCTGCCGGTCACGTGGGTCGACGAGCGCTACTCGTCGGTCGAGGCCGAGGCGGAAATCCGCGCCGGCAATGCCCGCGCCGACATGCTCGATGCCGAAGCCGCGAGCATCATCCTCCAGCAATATCTAAACGGACTTTCCGACGATCATGAGTTCCATTGACGCCGAAGCGCTGTATCGCGCGTTGCTCGACCAGATTCGAGCGGCGTATGGCGACCAGCTCGCCGCCACGCAAGACGGTGCCGAAGCGGCGGTACTGGCGGGTATCCATAGCGGCGGCGCGTGGCTCGCCGAGCGGCTCGCGCGCGACCTGAAACTGCCGAGCTTCGGCGTGGTGAACGTCGCACTGCATCGCGACGACTACGCGAAGAAAGGGCTGCACGCGCAAGCAAGCCCGACCTCGCTACCGTTCGAGGTCGATGGCCGGCGCATCGTGCTGGTCGACGACGTGCTGTACACCGGCCGCACGATTCGCGCGGCGGTCAACGAGCTGTATGACTATGGCCGGCCGGCATCGGTCGAACTCGCGGTGCTCGCCGATCGGGGCGGACGCGAGTTGCCGGTGGCGGCGCGCTTCGTCGGTGGCGTGGTCGACGTACCCGCCGACGCGACGCTCGTGCTGGCCCGTGAAGACGACGGCGCGGGCGGCCAGCGGTTTTCTTTTCACACTGAAGCACGCGTCGATTGAAGGCAGTTTTGCGCAACGCAATGCCACGCAACATACGTGGAGCGCGCTGCGTTTGGTGAGATGCTGGAGTCGCCCCGAACCGTGGCAAGCAGCGTGCATCTGCAGCGATAGACTTGAGGTCCGTGTTTGAAGCAGGTACATCGTCAATCACCCCGGCCTATAGGCCGAGGCTTGCGGGGGTAAAAGTCCGCGAGTCTGAGATTGACCAGACCATGCGTCGCAAGACGCACCGTTGTGCAGAAGATTGCAGACCCACCGCCGGATGCTTCCTCAGTCTGGCGCTCTGGAAGTCGCAGCAGCAGACAAGCCACGGGTAGGTGTGAAACGGGCTGCGGCCGGTAGGAGTAATCCGCCCCTGCTGCACAACATGGTCGAGGGGAGCGGCGCCGCGAGGCGCCCGTCACCAGGCCCGTAAGGGCAACGCGCCGGAGTTTTTCCGGTTGGGCACCAGGAGCTACAGTTGGCGGTATTCGTTTTAGACAAGGTTGGGCGGCCGTTGATGCCGTGCAGCGAGAAGCGCGCGAGGCTGTTGCTCGCGCGTGGACGTGCGCGGGTTCATCGCCTCATGCCCTTCGCTATTCGGCTCGTCGACCGGGAGCTTCACAGCAGTGCATTGCAACCCCTGCGCATCAAGCTGGACCCCGGCAGCAAGGCCACCGGACTGGCGCTTGTGCGCGACGCGGAACACGTCGACACCTCGACGGGAGAAATCCATCGCGGCGCCGTGGTGCTTAACCTGTTCGAGTTGATCCACCGCGGTCGGCAAATCAGTGAGGCGCTTACTGCGCGCCGCACCATGCGGCGCCATCGGCGCAGCACCCTGCGCTATCGTGCACCGCGATTTCTAAACCGTACCCGCCCTGCAGGATGGCTCCCCCCATCGCTGCAACACCGGGTGGATACGACGCTCGCTTGGGTCGAACGGCTTCGGTGTTGGGCCCCGATAGCGGTGGTGAGTACTGAACTCGTACGCTTTGACATGCAGGCACTCGATAACCCAGAAGTCACCGGCATCGAGTATCAGCATGGAACTCTTTTCGGATATGAGCTGCGTGAGTATCTGCTGCAGAAGTGGACACACAAGTGCTGCTACTGTGACGCTCAGAACGTGCCTCTGAATATCGAGCACTTGGTGCCGCGCGCGCGCGGTGGCTCAAAACGGGTTTCCAACTTGGCAATTGCTTGTGTAGCCTGCAACGTCAGCAAGGGCGCGCGGCGGCTCGACGTCTTCGTAAAGGACGAGGCGCGCCTCGCGCGCATCATTGCCCAAGCCCTGCGCCCCCTGAAGGATGCATCGGCGGTCAATACCACCCGTTGGGCGCTGGTCAATGCCTTGCGCGCCACGGGTGTTCCTGTCGAAACAGCTTCCGGGGGACGAACGAAACACAACCGTAGCCAACTTGGCATCCCGAAGACTCATGCGCTGGATGCCGTGTGCGTGGGCGACGTTTCGACTGTGTTGGGGTGGCGAAAGCCGACATTGCAGGTGAAGTGCACTGGTCGGGGCAGCTATCAGCGAACGCGCCGAAACAAGTATGGTTTTCCTGTCGGCTATCTGATGCGGGCAAAACGCGTTCAAGGGTTCGGGACGGGAGACGTTGTGCGGGCGGACGTGCCTACAGGCAAAAAAGCAGGCACATATCATGGGCGTGTAGCCGTGCGCGCCAAGGGGAATTTCAACATTCAAACCCACGACCGGGTCGTACAGGGCGTTGCTCACCGCTATTGTCGGTTGCTGCAGCGCGCAGACGGCTATGGCTACTCAAGGATGGCAACTAACAAAGGAGAAGCGGGAGTAGGGGCTGTTATGCGGCCCGCGCCATCCCTCCCCGGCCCGGCGGCCGAGGTTTCCCGCGATGAAGGATGAACACCGCCACCCCGGCTCCGCAAGATTCCTCCGCTAGCGCATCCGAGCGCTTCCGCTACGGCTTCCTGAAGGGCAACCCGCAGCTCACGAAGAGCGGCGAGCTCAAACATCTGCTGTCGATCGAGGGGCTGCCGAAGGCCATCGTCAATCACATTCTCGAGACCGCCGACCAGTTCGTCAGCGTGACCGATCGCGAAGTGAAGAAGGTGCCGCTGCTGCGCGGCAAGTCGGTGTTCAACCTGTTCTTCGAAAACTCGACGCGCACGCGTACCACGTTCGAGATCGCGGCCACGCGGCTGTCGGCCGACGTGCTGAATCTGAACATCAACGCGTCGTCGACCAGCAAGGGCGAATCGCTGCTCGACACGATCAACAACCTGTCGGCGATGCACGCGGATCTGTTCGTCGTGCGTCATGCGTCGAGCGGCGCGCCGTTCCTGATCGCGCAGCACTGCGCGCCGCACGTGCACGTGATCAACGCCGGCGACGGCCGTCACGCGCACCCGACGCAGGGTCTGCTCGACATGTACACGATCCGCCACTACAAGAAGGACTTCACGAAGCTGCGCGTGGCGATCGTCGGCGACATCCTGCATTCGCGCGTCGCGCGCTCGGACATTCATGCGCTGACCACGCTCGGCGTGCCCGAAGTGCGCGCGATCGGTCCGCGCACGTTGCTGCCGGGCGGGCTCGAACAGATGGGCGTGCGCGTGTTCCACAACCTCGACGAAGGTCTCAAGGATGTCGACGTGATCATCATGCTGCGCCTGCAGAACGAACGCATGAGCGGCGCGCTGCTGCCGTCGTCGCAGGAGTACTTCAAGAGCTGGGGGCTCACGCCCGAGCGTCTCGCGCTCGCCGCCCCCGATGCGATCGTGATGCACCCCGGCCCGATGAACCGCGGCGTCGAGATCGACTCGCAGGTCGCGGACGGCCCGCAATCGGTGATCCTGAATCAGGTCACGTTCGGTATCGCGGTGCGCATGGCGGTGATGGGGATCGTCGCGGGCAATAACGACTAAGCAACGACTGATCGGGAAGCCGAACGATAGGCTGAACCACAGGTTTAACAAAGGCAGCGCATGAAGATTCATATTCAAGGCGGCACGCTGATCGATCCGGCAGCGGGCACCGAACAGCAGCAGGACATCTTTATCGAGGCGGGCAAGATCGCCGCCTTGGGCAACGCGCCGGCCGGCTTCCAGGCGGAGCGCACGCTCGACGCGCGCGGTCTGTCGATCGCGCCGGGTCTCGTCGACCTGTGCGCGCGTTTGCGCGAGCCGGGCTACGAGCACAAGGCGACGCTCGGCTCGGAAATGGCCGCGGCGCTCGCGGGCGGCGTGACGAGCCTCGTATGTCCGCCGGACACCGATCCGACGCTCGACGAACCGGGCCTCGTCGAAATGCTGAAGTTCCGCGCGCGCAATCAGAACAAGGCGCACGTGTATCCGCTCGGCGCGCTGACGGTCGGTCTCAAGGGGCAGGTCATCACCGAGATGGTCCAGCTCACCGAGGCGGGCTGCGTCGGCTTCTCGCAGGCCGACACGCCGATCGTCGATACCCAGGTGCTGATGCGCGCGCTGCAATACGCGAAGACCTATGATTTCACCGTGTGGCTGCGTCCCGTCGATGCGTATCTGGGCAAGGGCGGCGTCGCCGCGAGCGGCGCGCTGGCGTCGCGGCTCGGGCTGTCGGGTGTCCCGGTGGCGGCCGAAACGATCGCGCTGCATACGATCTTTGAACTCGTGCGCGTAACCGGCGCGCGCGTGCATGTGTCGCATGTGTCGTCGGCGGCGGGCGTGGCGCTCGTGCGCGCGGCGAAGGGCGAGGGCCTGCCGGTGTCGTGCGACGTCACCGTGAACCACGTGCATCTGATCGACCTCGACATCGGTTACTTCGACGCGCAGTTCCGGCTCGATCCGCCGCTGCGCCAGCAGCGCGATCGCGAAGCGATCCGCGCGGGCCTCGTCGACGGTACGATCGATGCGATCTGCTCCGCGCACACGCCGGTCGACGACGACGAAAAGCTGCTGCCGTTCGCCGAAGCGACGCCGGGCGCAACCGGCCTCGAATTGTTCCTGTCGCTGACGGTGAAGTGGGCCGACGAAGCGGGCGTGCCGCTCGCGACCGCGCTCAATCGCATCACCGCGGCGCCGGCGCAGGTGCTCGGCCTCGAAGCGGCTGGCCGCATCGCGCTCGGCGCGGTGGCCGACCTCTGCGTGTTCGACCGTCACGCTCACTGGCGCGTCGAGCCGCGTGCGCTGAAGAGCCAGGGGCACAACACGCCGTTCCTCGGCTACGAGCTGCCGGCACAGGTGCGCGCGACCGTCGTGTCCGGTCAGCTCGCCTACGAACAGCGCTGAGCGGTATCGTTTCGGTCCAGTCAAGGAAAGCTCCGGCCATGAAGCTCGCGTTACGCAAGGTCCGTCTCATCACGCATCTGCTGCACGGCATGTGGACCGTCGCGACGCGCTTTCCGAACGCGAGCGCCGAGCGGCGTCACGCGCTCAATCGCGCGTGGTCGCTGAAGATGCTGCGGCTGTGCGGCATGCGCCTCGTCGTGCATAACGACGCGGTGCGGCTCGATCGTGGCGTGCTCGTCGTCGCCAATCACATCTCGTGGATCGACATCTACGTAATCAACGCGTGGCGGCCGACGCCGTTCGTCTCGAAGGCGGAGATCCGGCAATGGCCGGTGGTCGGATGGCTCGCACAGCAGCTCGATACGGTGTTCATCCAGCGCGAGAAGCGCAGTGACGCGAAGCGCATCATGCACGAACTCGCCGCACGGCTCAGAGCGGGTGAACTGATGTGCGTGTTCCCCGAAGGCACGACGTCGAACGGGCTCGAGTTGCTGCCGTTTCACGCGAACCTGTTCCAGGCCGCGGTGTCGGCCGGTGTGCCGGTGCAGCCGCTGTGCATCATGTACGAGGACGTGCAGGGCCGGCAGTCGACGGCACCCGCATATATCGACGACGTGTCGTTGTCCGACTCGCTCGACATGCTGTTGCGTGGCGGTCCGCTGACCGCCCACGTATATGTTGGCGCACCGCTCGCGCCGGACGCGGACCGCCGGGTGCTCGCGGCGCAGGCTCAGCAGGTGGTGGCGAACGCGTTGCGGGACATGCAGGCCGGCAACGCAGTAGCGGGGACGGTCGCGCAAGAGGGCGACGTTGTAGATGCTGCGTCGTCGAGCGACGCCGCTGAGACGGCGCAAACGCTGATCGAGCCCGTCGATCAGCCGCGCCGCTCGGTCTAAGCGGCGGCGCTGCCGGGCAGCGCCGCCGTCTTCTGTTTAGTTGCCCCCGCGCGGCACGCCGCGCGAATCGCAATCGACTTGCGTCAACGTCCGCTCAGCCGGGATTTTCGCGAGCCGTACCGCCGACAGCTTCTGCCCCCACACGCAACCCGAGTCGAGGCCGATCAGGTTGTCGCGCAACATCAGGCCGAGCGCGGCCCAATGACCGAACACGACGGTCACGTCGGCGGTCCGGCGCGACGGCACGTCGAACCACGGCATGCAGCCGCTCGGCGTGGATGCGAGCGTGCCGCTGCTGCTGAAATCCATCACGCCATCGGCGCTGCAAAAGCGCATGCGCGTCAACGCGCTGCACGTGACGCGCAGACGCTCGATACCCTTCAGGCCCGGCTTCCAGCGGTTCGGTTCATTGCCGTACAAGCCGGCAAGCGTCTCTTTCCAGTTCGGCGCACGCAGCGCGCGTTGCAACTCGTCGGCGAGTTCGAGCGTCAGCGTCGCATCCCATTGCGGCAGCACGCCCGCATGCACCATCAGCATGCCGTTGTCGAAATGCGCGAGCGGGCGGTGGCGTATCCACTCGAGCAGATCGGCGGCATCGGGCGCGGCGAGGATCTCTTCGATCGTGTCGCCTTTCTTCGACTTGCGAATCCCCGCCGACACCGACAGCAGATGCAGATCGTGATTGCCGAGCACCGGCACCGCGCGCTCGCCGAACGCGATCACGTCGCGCAAGGTGTCGAGCGAGTCGGGGCCGCGGTTGATCAGATCGCCGGCGAACCACAGCGGTGTGCCGTCCGGCGGCGCGGCTTTGGCCAGCAGTCGCTGAAACGGTGCGCGGCAGCCTTGCAGATCGCCGAAAGCAAGAGGGACGAGGGGAGCGGAGGTACTGGAAGCGTTGAGGGGTGTCATCGAGGAAATCAAGGCGATTCGATACGCGCGGTGCTGCACGACGCATGCCACGCTGGGCAGGGCAGGGCAGCAAGATAGCGTGACATAATAGCCCGTTTGGGGTTCGGGTATCGCGCGATCACGTTGCGGGACGCGGGTGGAACACCGCCGTAACACGGCACGGCGGCAGCCACGCATGGACCGCGCGCGATTCCAATACAACAACAGGATGACTCTCTCGTGAACGAAGCCAGCATGCCGTCTTCCGCGGCGAAGCAATCATTTCGCACGCTCGTCACCGGTGCGAACGGTTTTACCGGCCGCTATCTGGTCGAGAAGCTGACCGGGCGCGGCCATACCGTGATCGAAGCGGTGTCCGCCCGCGACGAGCCCGACACGCCGACACGCGTCAAACTCGACATCACCTCACCGGAAGACTGCCGGCGCGTGCTCGACACCGTGCGGCCCGATTTCATCGTGCATCTGGCCGCGATCAGCTTCGTGGGGCACAACGATCCGCTCGACTTTTATCGCGTCAACGTGATCGGCACGCAGAACCTGCTCGAAGCCTGTGCCGCGATCGGCCATGTGCCGCGCAAGCTGCTGATCGCAAGCAGCGCGAACGTGTACGGCAACGTCAGCAGCGCCGCGATCGACGAGAGCTTCCCGCTTATGCCGGTCAATCATTACGCGGCCAGCAAAGCGGCCATGGAAGCGCTGGTGCGCACATGGTTCGACCGCCTGCCGATCCTGATCGTGCGGCCGTTCAACTACACCGGACGCGGCCAGGCGGTGAACTTCCTCGTGCCGAAGATCGTCAGCCACTTCGCGCGGCGCGCGGCATCGATCGAACTCGGCAATATCGACATCGCGCGCGACTTCTCTGACGTGCGTTATGTGGCGAGCGCGTACGAGGCGTTGCTCGACTCCAATGTCGCCGCCGAAATCGTCAACGTCTGCACCGGCGCGCCGTATTCGTTGCGTGAAATCCTCACGACCGCGAGCGAACTCACCGGTCACGACATCGAAGTCCAGGTCAATCCCGCCTTTGTCCGGCAAACGGACGTCAAGATGCTTGCCGGTTCACCCGCCAAATTGCATTCGCTGGTGCCGGCGGTCGAGTCGATCCCTTTCATCGATACGCTGCGCTGGATGCTCGCGGCCTGAGCGCGCTCGCGCGAGCAACCGCCTGACGGTCTGCACCGAAGGGCTGCGTTTGCGGACTTTCATGACGCTTTCGCCGTTCTTCTTCTTCGTTTCCCACTCTTTCCGCGCCGCGCCGCGCCGCACAGTATGTGGCGCACATCATTGCAGGCGCCAAAATGCGTGTAACCGCACCGAAAAGCTCCTTTTCACAGCCCAACGGCAACGAATTCTGTCAAGCTGTTTCAAGTTGTTAGGGTTCTAGTTTTTGCACTCGGCGGCTTTATAATTGGGGGTTCATAAAATTGGCGTCTGAGTGTCCACTCTCCGGGGAACGCGACGGACGACCAGAGAAACGGACACCATGCGGGGTGAACAGGTCGCAAGCTCTTCGCCGCCTGTCACTAACATCGACAAGGGAATTACATGATCCTGGTAACGGGCGGTGCCGGCTTTATCGGCGCTAATTTCGTGCTCGACTGGCTGAATGCGTCGGACGAAGCGGTGCTCAACGTAGACAAACTGACCTACGCCGGCAACCTGGGCACGCTGAAGTCGCTACAGGGCAATCCCAAACACATTTTCGCGCGCGTCGACATTTGCGATCGCGCCGCGCTCGATTCGCTATTGGCCGAGCACAAGCCGCGCGCCGTGCTGCATTTCGCGGCCGAGAGCCATGTGGATCGCTCGATCCACGGTCCGGCCGATTTCGTGCAAACCAACGTCGTCGGCACCTTCACGCTGCTCGAAGCGACGCGCAGCTACTGGAACACGCTGGGCGTTGCGGAGCGCGCCGCGTTTCGCTTCCTGCACGTGTCGACCGACGAAGTGTTCGGCTCGCTGTCGGCAACCGATCCGCAGTTCTCCGAAACGACGCCTTATGCGCCGAATAGCCCCTATTCGGCGACCAAGGCCGGTTCGGATCACCTCGTGCGCGCCTACCACCACACGTACGGCCTGCCGGTGCTGACCACCAACTGCTCGAACAACTACGGCCCGTACCAGTTCCCCGAAAAGCTGATTCCGCTGATGATCGCCAACGCGCTCGGCGGCAAGCCGCTGCCCGTGTATGGCGACGGGCAGAACGTGCGCGACTGGCTGTACGTCGGCGACCACTGCAGCGCGATCCGTGAAGTGCTCGCGCGCGGCACGCCGGGCGAGACGTACAACGTCGGCGGCTGGAACGAGAAGAAGAATCTCGAGGTCGTGCACACGCTGTGCGACCTGCTCGACCAGCAGCGCCCGAAGGCGGCCGGCTCGTATCGCGACCAGATCACCTATGTGAAAGATCGTCCGGGTCACGACCGCCGTTACGCGATCGACGCCCGCAAGCTCGAGCGCGAACTCGGCTGGAAGCCGGCGGAAACGTTCGAGACGGGGCTCGCCAAAACGGTCCAGTGGTATCTCGACAACCAGCAATGGGTCGACGAAGTCGCTTCGGGCGAATACCGGAAGTGGGTCGAGACCAACTACGCGCAGCGCGCGTAAAGGCACGGCAATGGCGCGCAAAGGCATTATTCTCGCGGGCGGCTCGGGCACCCGCCTGTATCCGATCACGCACGTCGTCTCCAAGCAGCTGCTGCCGGTGTACGACAAGCCGATGATCTACTACCCGCTGTCCACGCTGATGGTGGCGGGTATTCGCGACGTGCTGATCATCTCCACGCCGCAGGACACGCCGCGCTTCGAGGCGATGCTCGGTGACGGCAGCCAGTGGGGCATGAACATCCAGTACGCGGTGCAGCCGTCGCCGGATGGACTCGCGCAGGCGTTCATCATCGGCCGCGAGTTCGTGAACAATGATCCGTCGGCGTTGATTCTCGGCGACAACATCTTCTACGGCCACGATCTCGCGAAGCAACTCGAACGCGCCGACGATCAGACCGACGGCGCCACCGTGTTCGCGTATCACGTGCAGGACCCGGAACGCTACGGCGTGGTCGAATTCGACAAGCAGTTCCGCGCGTTGTCGATCGAGGAAAAGCCTGCCAGGCCGCGTTCGAACTACGCGGTCACGGGTCTGTACTTCTACGACAAGCAGGTCTGCGACATCGCCGCGGACATCAAGCCGTCGCCGCGCGGCGAGCTCGAAATCACCGACGTGAACTCGCGCTACCTCGCGAACGCGGCGCTCAACGTCGAGATCATGGGCCGCGGTTATGCGTGGCTCGACACCGGCACGCACGATTCGTTGATCGAAGCCGCGACCTTCATCGCAACGCTGCAAAAGCGCCAGGGTCTGGTGGTCGCGTGTCCGGAAGAGATCGCGTACCGGCGTCAGTGGATCGACGGCGAGCAGTTGCTCGCGCTCGCCAAACCGCTCGCGAAGAATGCCTACGGGCAATACCTGCAAAACATTCTCACGGATCACGTCGCATGGCCATCCAGGTAACCGCAACCTCGCTGCCCGAAGTCAAGATCATCGAGCCGAAGGTGTTCGGCGATGCGCGCGGCTTCTTTTTCGAAAGCTTCAATGCGCTCGAATTCGCCGAGAAGGTCGAGCCGGGCGTCGAGTTCGTGCAGGACAATCATTCGCGTTCGGCGAGAGGCGTGCTGCGCGGTCTGCACTATCAGATCCAGCATGCGCAGGGCAAGCTCGTGCGCGTGGTCGAGGGCGAGGTGTTCGACGTCGCCGTCGACATCCGCAAGAGCTCGTCGAACTTCGGCAAGTGGGTCGGCGTGACGCTGTCGGTCGAGAACCATCGGCAGCTGTGGGTGCCGCCCGGTTTCGCGCACGGCTTCGTCGTGCTGTCGGAGTCCGCGCAGTTCCTCTACAAGACCACGGATTATTGGTTCCCCGAGCACGAGCGCAGCATCGTGTGGAACGATCCGGCGATCGGGATCGAATGGCCGGTCGACTTCGAGCCGCTGCTCGCGGCCAAGGATGCGGCGGGCAAGCGTCTCGCCGACGCCGAAGTCTACGCATAAGGGGATCGCATGAGCGCACACGACGCGAAACGGACGATTCTCGTCACCGGCGTAAATGGCCAACTCGGCTATGAGCTCGCGCGCACGCTGCAAGGGCTCGGCAACGTGGTCGCGGTCGACCGCTCGCGGCTCGATCTGTCGAACCTCGATCAGATTCGCTCGGTGGTGCGCGACCTGCGTCCCGCGCTGATCGTCAATCCGGCCGCTTATACGGCGGTGGACAAGGCCGAAGAAGAACGCGACCTGGCAATGCGCATCAACGGCGAAGCACCGGGCGTGCTCGCCGAGGAAGCGAAAAAGCTCGGCGCCGCGCTGATCCACTATTCGACCGACTACGTGTTCAACGGCACGAAAGAAGGCGCGTACGTCGAAGACGATCCAACCGATCCGCAGAACGTCTACGGCCGCAGCAAGCTCGTGGGCGAGCAGGCAATCGCGGCGAGCGGCGTGAATCACCTCGTATTGCGCACGAGCTGGGTGTACGGCACGCGCGGCAAGAACTTTCTGCTGACGATGTTGCGGCTCGGCGCCGATCGTCCGGAGCTGAAGGTGGTGGCCGACCAGTTCGGCGCGCCCACCTGGTGCAACACGATCGCGACGCTGACCGCGCATCTGTGCGCACAGTCCTTCGCCGCCGAAGACGGCGCGAAGTGGTGGGACGAGCGTTCGGGCATCTATCACCTGTGCGCGGGCGACTCGACGTCGTGGCACGGTTTCGCGTCGGCGATCTTTGAACTCGCGGATTTGCCGAACAGGCCGAACACGCTGCCGATTCCGGCCGCGGATTACCCCACGCCCGCGAAGCGCCCAGCCAATTCCAGAATGTCGAACGACAAGCTGGCGCGCGTGTTCGGGCTCGCCGCGCCGCATTGGCGCGACGCGTTGAAGCTGTGTCTGACGGACGGTTTTCCAAAGTCGCCGGCGGCGCGCAGCTGAGTCGCGGTTTCGACGCAGGGCTCGCGAGCCCCGGTGCGGCGAAGGAAACACTCGCATCGGATGTCCGGCCGCGCACGCCGCTCGCCATGATGCCGTCGTGGTCCGGGAGCGATCGAAACGGTTGTTCCCTGACAATGGTGAAAGGGTGCGGCGGTAGAATGACGCTCGACGCGAGGGCGTTCCAGGCGCGGATTTAACGTTCTATGCGCAGTAGATTGCAAACATGTGCGTCAACCGCGCGCAAGCCAGTATGGCCACGTAAAAAATACGGTATCGAGAGGGAGCTGTGAGTTTGTTACCGATCATTCTGTGCGGCGGAGCGGGATCGCGGCTCTGGCCGGTCTCGCGGGAATCGCACCCGAAGCCGTTCATCCGTCTCGCGGACGGCGAGAGCCTGCTGCAGAAAGCGTTCCTGCGCGCGGTCGCGTTGCCCGGCGTGAAGGAAGTGCTCACGGTAACCAACCGTGAGCTGTTCTTCAAGACCGAAGACGATTTCCGCGAGGTGAACGGCAAGAACGTCGCGACCTCGTTCATTCTCGAACCGTTCGGCCGCAACACGGCCGCGGCGGTTGCCACGGCGGCCTTGCACACGGCGAAGGCGCATGGCGCAGACACCGTGATGCTGGTGCTCGCCGCGGATCATCTGATCGCGGATCAAACCGCGTTCGCCGCGGCGGTCGCGCGTGCGCAGACGCTTGCGCAGGCCGGCAACGTGGTCACCTTCGGCATGCATCCGGATACGCCCGAAACCGGCTACGGCTATATCGAAGCCGATGGCGAGCGGGTCGTGCGCTTCGTCGAGAAGCCGTCACTGGAGAAGGCCCGCGAGTATCTGGCGTCGGGCAAGTTCGTGTGGAACTCGGGCATGTTCTGCTTCACCGCGGGCACGATCCTGAAGGAAATGCGCGAGCATTGTCCCGACATTCTCGATGCCGCGGCCGAATGCATGGACAAGTCGCCGTCCGCCGAAGGCAAGAGCGGCGCGCAGGTGCGTCTCGAGCCGGGCTGCTTCGGCGCGGTGCCGGAGCTGTCGTTCGACTACGCGGTAATGGAGAAGTGCGAGCACGCGGCGGTCGTGTGCTGCAACCTCGGCTGGACCGATGTCGGCTCGTGGACCGCGCTGTCCGACCTGTCGCCGGCCGATGCGAGCGGCAACCGCGTCGAAGGCGAGGCGCTGCTCGTCGACGTGAAGAACTCGTATCTGCGCAGCGACGGGCGCCTGATCGGCGCAGTCGGCGTCGACAACCTGATCGTGATCGACACGCCCGATGCGCTGCTCGTCGCGCACCGGGATCGCGCGCAGGACGTGAAGCAGATTTTCGCGGAGCTGAAGTCGCGCGGCCATGAGACGTACAAGGTGCATCGCACCGTGCATCGGCCGTGGGGCACGTACTCGGTGCTCGAAGAGGGGCCGCGCTTCAAGATCAAGCGCATCGAGGTGAAGCCGGGCGCGAGCCTGAGCCTGCAGATGCATCATCACCGCAACGAGCATTGGGTCGTGGTGAGCGGCATGGCGAAGGTCGTCAACGGCGAAAAAGAGTTCTTCGTGTCGACCAACGAGTCGACCTATATCCCGGCGGGTCACAAACATCGCCTCGAAAATCCGGGCGTCGTCGAGCTCGTGATGATCGAAGTGCAAAGCGGCGAATATCTGGGCGAAGACGATATCGTTCGCTTCGAAGACATTTACGGACGTACTTGAGATGGATATCAGTTTTACCAACGACTCGGAAGACCTGACACGTCACAACGAGCGCGACGACCTGCTGGTCGGCATGAAAGCGGTGCGGGTCTGGGGCACGCTCGGCTGGCACGACATCCGGCAGCGTTATCGCCGCTCGGTGCTCGGGCCGTTCTGGTTCACGCTCAGCACGATCATCATGGTGGTCGTGCTCGGCGCGTTGTACTCGACGCTGCTGCACCAGGAACTCTCCGACTATCTGCCGTATCTGGCGGTGGGTCTCGTCGTGTGGGCGTATCTGGCGTCGGTCGCCAACGAGGGCTGCATGGCCTTTATCGGCTCGGCCTATCTGATCAAGCAGATCAGGCTGCCGCTGACGGTCCACGTATGCCGCATCGCGTGGCGCAACTTCGTGATCCTGCTGCATAGCCTGCCGGTCGTCGTCGTGCTGCTGTTCGTGTTCGGTCACTGGCCGGGCTGGGAAATCGTGCTGGTGCCGTTCGCGCTCGTGGTCCTGCTGCTGCACGGCGTATGGCTCGGCGTCACGCTCGGCGTGCTGTGCGCACGCTTTCGCGACATTCCGCCGATCGTCACGAACCTGATCCAGGTCGTGTTCTTCTTCACGCCGGTCATGTGGTCGCCGGAAATCCTGAAGGACCGCGCGTGGGTCGCCGACTACAACCCGCTCTATCACCTGATCGAAACGGTGCGCGCGCCGCTCACCGGCCGCCCGACCCACTGGGAGTCGTGGGCGTGGTCGATTGGTCTCTTGATCGTCGGCTTTGCGTTCGCGCAGATCCTGATGAAGCGTTTCCGTAATCGCGTTCCTTACTGGCTTTGATATTGTGAGTTCTTCATCGATTGTCGCTCGTAACATCTCCGTCGAATTTCCGATTTACGAGAACTCGCATCGCTCGCTGAAAAAGGCGGTGCTCAATTTGACGACGGGCGGCCGGATCGGCCAGGACGCGGGTCGCCATGCGATCGTCCGCGCGATCGACGACCTGAGCTTCACCTTCGGCGAAGGCGAGCGCATCGGCCTGATCGGCCACAACGGCTCGGGCAAGACGACGCTGTTGCGCACGCTGTCGGGCGTCTATGCGCCGGTGCGCGGCGAGCTGAAGGTGCGGGGCAAGATCGCGTCGCTGCTCGACGTGTCGATGGGCCTCGACCCCGACGCGACCGGCTTCGAAAACATCTATCTGCGCGGCATTCTCGACGGGCTGAAGCCCGCGCGCATCCGCGGCAAGATCGACGAGATCGCCGACTTCAGCGAACTTGGCGATTACCTGAATCTGCCGGTGCGCACCTATTCGAGCGGGATGATGCTGCGCCTCGCGTTCGCGATCTCGACGAGCGTCGAAGCCGACATCCTGATCATGGACGAATGGCTGAGCGTCGGCGACGCCGAGTTCAGCGTGAAGGCGGCCGAGCGTCTGGAAGGCCTCGTCGGCAAGGCGGCGCTGCTGGTGGTGGCGTCGCACGATCCGTCGCTGGTCGCGCGCGTGTGCACCCGCAAGATCTCGATGGAACACGGCAAGATGGTCGCCGACGAAGCCGTGCTGCCGTCGGAAAAATCCGACGAGCCGCTCATCAGCCACACCGCGCAGTTGCCGCACTGAGCACGCCGGCGCGCGGCCGGCGCGGCGCATGCTGCGCCTGCCGCATGCGCGCCGACGCGCGAGCTGCGAGCGCGACGGCGGCAGGCAAAGCCATCGGTTCATCGGCTAAACCGCGCCCCGGCGCAAGCCAGTCCCGCAGTTCAGCAACACCCTCGTGGCCAATCCCGAGGCGTAACAAGGTTCGAATTTGATGCGAGCTAATCACCCATTTCTGCGCTACTCCGAATCCCTGCTGGTGCGTCAGCCGTTTCGCACGCTGAAGGGTTTCGCGGGCGGCTATATCGCGTATCCGATTGCGGAGAACGCCGAAAAGCGCAACGTGCGCCCGAAAATCCGCGAGCTGCGCGAGCACTATTCGCTGCCGATGCCGCATCGCCGCCGCATCGCGCTCGAACGGCTCGTCGCCACGCTCGAATTCGCCGGCGCGAAGGTGCCTTACTATCGCGACCTGTTCCAGGCGAAGCAGTTCGATTCCGCCAAGGTCAGGAACGACCCGCGCTACCTCGAAGAACTGCCGTATCTGACCAAGGACATCATCCGCGAGCAGGGTCCGCGTCTCCTGTCGGGACCGCTCGAGGCTGGCAAGCACCACGCGTGCAAGACCGGCGGCTCGACCGGCCTCTCCACGACGATTTACTACGACCAGGAAGGCGCCGATTATTCGTCGGCGGTCACCAACTATTGCCGCGAGCGGATCGGCAAGCTGCGCCATCGCTCGGAGTTGCACTTCGCGTGCCGTTTCCCGGATCAGGTCGTGTCCGAGTGGCCGTCGCGCGAAGACTTCAAATGCTTCGCGATGAATCGCAGCAATGTCTTCTTCGACCGCATCGACGATCACGGCCTCGAGGAAATGTGGCGCACGCTGAAGCGCCGCCGCCCGTATCTCGCGCACTCGCATCCGTCGACGATGTACGCGCTCGCCTGCTATGTCGAGCGCAAGTACGGCGGCGGCAACGCGTTCCAGGTGTTCGAGTCGAGCGGCGAGCTGCTCGAGCCGCATGCGCGCGAGATGATCGCGAAGGCGTTGCGCTGCCGCGTGATCGACCGCTACGGCCTCGCCGAGCTCGGTGTGATGGCCTATGAGCTCGACGGTCACGAAGGCGGCTTCCAGATCCTCGAATCGGAAGGCTGGCCGGAAAGCCGCGTCGCGCGGGACAACCCCGACGGCGCGCACGAGCTCGTGTTCACCGGGTTCCGCAACCGGCTGATGCCGTTGATCCGCTACACGACCGGCGACCTCGCGCGCGTGCAGGAGACGGAGAAGGGCTTCTTCCTGACCGACGTGGTCGGCCGGATTCACGACGTCGTGCCGATCAACGGCGTCGCGCATCCGACGCACCACATCCAGGACATGCTCGATCACCGCGTCGGCGGCATCCAGGAATTCCAGATCGATCTGCGCACGACGCCGCCCACTTTGCGCATCGTGCTCGAACCGCACGCGAACGCGGAGGACACCACCGCGAAGCTGCGCCACTTCTGGCAGGACGCGTTCACGATCGCCTACGTCGGTCACGACGATTTCGTGCGCGTGGGCAGTCGCGCCAAATTCCGTCACGTGGTGAGCGCATGATCGGCGTCGCGTATCCCGATGCGCGCGCCGACGCCGGCCAATACGTGCTGGCGGCGCTGCGGCGCTCGGTCAGCGCGACCCAGGCCCAGGCGATTGCGCGCAACATGCTGCACGAGATCGCGCCCGACGTCGTGGTCGCGGTCGACGCGCCCGATGCGTGGAGCGCCGACCTGATCGCGTTCGTGCAGGCGCGGCCGCGCAAGCTGATCGTGTTCGGCCATATGCCGATCGCGCTCGCGGACTATCTGCGTTATCGGCCCGCGGCGTTGCCCGCCGACCTCTCGCAAGCGAGCCGCAGTGCAACGGCGCCTTCGGGCGAGTCGCGCGAAAGCGCGGCGGCGGTGCGCTACGGCGCGCTCGCGCAGACACTCGGCGGCGAGCCATGGCATCGCCCGTTCGAGCGCTTCGATTTCACCGACGAATGGAACAACCTCGGCTACGGCGCGATTCGCGCCGACGGCTCGATCTGGGCGCTCGCGCAGGCGCCCGAAGTTCCGGCCGAAGCGGAGCTGGCCGCGGTCGTCGTGAACGGCGAGCGACAGTTCGCGTACGCGGCGCTGTGGGATGCGGGCGCATCGGCCGTGCTGTGGTTCAACCGGCCGGTCGGCCCGTGCGATTCGTTCGAATGGCGCCTCGTCGAGCGGTTTCTGTCGGGCTACCGGGCCGATGCGCTGCCGTGTCAGCCGGTGCTGAGCGAACTTCCGTGGGGTTACGACGCGGCGATCACGTCGCGGCTCGATTGCGACGAGGACGTCGAATCGGCGCGCCCGTTGTGGCACGCGTACCGGCGTCTCGGCGTGCCGTTCACGCTCGCCGTGCATACGCAGAACCTGCAACGCGGCGGCCAGCACGACATCCTGCGCGAACTGCTTGCCGACCGGCAGCAGGGCGCGGTGCTGTCGCACACGGCGACGCACTCGCCGAACTGGGGTGGCAGCTACGACACCGCGATCGCGGAAGGCGTGCAATCGGCCGAACTGCTCGAACGCGCGACCGGCGTGCCGGTGCGCTACGCGGTGTCGCCGTTTCACCAGTCGCCGCCGTACGCGATGCGCGGCCTGATCGACGCGGGCTACGCGGGCTGCATCGGCGGCATCATCCGCAACGATCCGGAGTTTCTGAGCGCACGCGGCGGCGCGTTGGCCGGCTTGCCGGCGGGCTTCGTCGGTCACAGCCAACAGTGCATGCTGCACGGCGACTGCATGCTGAAAGAGGGCGATCCGCTCGCGATCTTCAAGCAGGCCTTCGACACCGCGTACGCGACCAACACGCTGTTCGGCTATCTCGACCATCCGTTCTCCGAGCGCTACGCGTACGGCTGGACCGACGAGGCGGCGCGCATCGACGCGCACGAGCAGTTGATCGCCTACATGCGCGGCAAGGCCCAACGGCCGCTGTTCCTGCACGAGGAAGCCGCGCTCGATTTCCTGCGCTTGCGCTCGCTCGCGCAGATCGTCGAACACGACGGCGTCTTTCGCGTCGTCACGCCCTTCGCCGACACGACGCCGCTCGCGCTCGGCGTCGAGTTCCGGGGCGCTCATACCAAGGTCGAGACGGGGAAAGCACTGCAATGAAAGTCATGGTGGTGATGGGCACGCGGCCCGAGGTCATCAAGCTCGCACCGCTCGTGCGAGCGCTGCGCAGCGAGTTCGACACGATCGTCTGCGCGAGCGGGCAGCACAGGGACATGGCCGCGCAGGCGCTCGAATTCTTCGGCATCGAACCGGACATCGCGCTCGAAACGATGCAACCGGGTCAATCGCTGAACGCGCTCGCGTCGCGCCTGATCGCCGCGCTCGATCGCGCGCTCGACGAAACACGTCCCGATTGGGTGATCGTGCAGGGCGACACGACGACCGCGTTCTGCGCGGGCTTCGCGGCGTTCCAGCGCGGCATCCGCGTCGGTCACGTCGAGGCGGGGCTGCGCACCGGCGATCTGGCGAGTCCGTTTCCCGAGGAAGCGAACCGCAGCCTGCTCGGCCGCATCGCGACGCTGCATTTCGCGCCGACCTCGCGCGCGCGCGACAGCCTGCTCAGCGAAGGCGTCGCGCCAGAGAAGATCGTCGTGACCGGCAACACGGTCGTCGATGCGATCGGCGAAGTGCGCGCGAGCTGGAGCGTCACGCCGCCGGCGAGTCCGCTGCCCGCATGGCATGGCGCGCAGCAGCAGCACGTGCTCGTCACGTGCCATCGGCGCGAGAATTTCGGCGACGTGCTGCAGGACATCTGCCGCGTGCTGCGCGACCTGTGTCAGCGCTATAGCGATTACCGCTGGGTGTTCCCCGTGCATCTGAACCCGGCCGTGCGCGAGCCCGTGCATCGCGAGCTCGATGGCATCCCGAACCTCGCGCTGATCGAGCCGGTCGACTATCCGACGAGCCTTTATCTGATCAGCGGCAGCGCCGTCGTGGTCAGCGATTCGGGCGGCATCCAGGAAGAAGCGCCAACCTTCGGCGTGCCGGTCGTCGTGATGCGCAATCACACCGAGCGCCGCGAAGGCGTTGACGCCGGTTTCGCGACGCTCGCGGGCCAGAGCGCGGCGAGCATCGAAAGCGCGGTGGTCGGCTGGCTCGACGATCCCGCGCGGCGCGCGGCGCTGCGCGATCGCGCGAATCCGTACGGCGACGGACTGGCCTCACGACGCATCGTCGACAGCCTGCGCGGCCGACCGGTCGAGGTGTTCGTTGGCTGACGGCAAGAACCCCGTGCTGGCCCCGCAAGACTGCGTGCTGTTTTCGACCGCCGACTGGGACGAGCCGTACTGGACCAACAAGCAGCACACGGCGAGCATCCTCGCCGCGCGCGGCTGGCGGATTCTGTATGTGGAAAGCGTTGGCTTCCGCTCGCCGAAAGTGGCCAGCGGCCGCGACTGGTCGCGCCTGTGGCGACGTCTGTGGCGCGGCGTGCAGTCGCTCGTGCTCGGCCCGCCGCGCCGCGCCGACAGCATCTGGGTGCTGTCGCCGCTGATGGTGCCGGCCGGGCATCATCTGCCGTTCGTGCGCTCGCTGAATCAGGCGATGCTGCGTTTTTCGGTGAACCGCTTCGCGGGGTCGCATCGCTACGTCAAGCCGGTCGTGTGGACGTACCACCCGTACATGCTCGATGCGATCGCGACGCTGCCGCGCGGGCCCCTGGTCTACCACTGCGTCGACGATATCGCGGCGATTCCGGGCGTCGACGTCGACGCGTTCCGCAATGCCCAGCAGGACCTGCTCGGGCGCTGCGAGGCGGTATTCACGACTGCGCAGTCGCTGAAGGACGTGTGCCTGCCGTTTAACCCCAATACGCATTTCTTCGGCAACGTCGTCGATGAAGCGCACTTCGGCGCGGCGCGCGCGGACGGGCCGCTGCCCGCCGAGCTCGCCGCGATCGACGAGCCGCGGCTCGTGTATCACGGCGTGCTGTCGGACTTCAAGGTCGATCTGCCGCTGCTGCTGCAAACCGCGCAGGCGCGGCCGCAGTGGCAATGGGTGATCATCGGCGAGGAGCGCGAAGGGCAGCGCAGCGACCTGCTCGCGCAGCTCAAGCGTCTGCCGAACGTGCATCTGCTCGGCTACCGGCCGTATCGCGTGCTGCCAGAGTATTTGCGCGGCATGCGGGTCGGTGTGTTGCCGACGCTGATCAACGAATACACGCACTCGATGTTTCCGATGAAGTTCTACGAATATCTCGCGGCCGGTCTGCCGGTCGTATCGACGCCGCTCGATTTCGCGAAGGAACCGCGCGCGGGGCTCGAAGTGGGCAGCGATGCCGACGCGTTCATCGCGGCGATCGAGAAGCAGCTTGCACGCGGCAAGCTGAGCGCGGACGAAGCGCGCGCGGCGGTTGGCGAGAACACGTGGGAAGCGCGGCTGGACAAGATGCTGTCGATCACCTTCCACTTCCCGCAGGCGTGCGGCAGCAGCGCGCGGCCACACGGCGCTGAGGTGCGCACGTGAGGGTCGTTCATGTGTACCGCACGTACTTCCCGGACCCGCCCGGCGGCCTGCAGGAAGCGATCCGCCAGATTGCGCTAGCGACGCGCGAGCGCGGCGTCGAACCGCGCATTCTGACGCTGTCGCCGAGCCCGACGCCGACCGTCGTCGAACGCCCGGAAGGGCAGGTGATCCGCGGGAAATCGTGGGCGGCGCCGGCATCGTGCGATCTCGGCGGGCCCTGCTCGGTGATCAGGTATCGCGAGCTGGCCGACTGGGCCGACGTCGTGCATTTCCACTTTCCGTGGCCGTTCGCCGACGTATTGCATCTGCTCGGACGCACCAGCAAACCGACGGTGATGACTTACCACTCCGACATCGTGCGGCAGAAGCTGCTCGGCGCCGTCTATGGGCCGCTGATGCGGCGCACGCTGCGCAGCATGTCCGCGGTGGTCGCGACGTCGGCGGCCTATGCGCGGACCAGTGAGACGCTTGCCGCGTGCGTGTCGAAGGAGCGTTTGAAGACGATTCCGCTCGGCATCATCGACTATCGCGACGAGCCGCAGCCGCTCGACGCGCGGCGCAAGCTCGAGAGCCGGCTCGGCCTGGCGCCGGGCGAGCCGTATTTTCTGGCGCTCGGCGTGTTGCGCTACTACAAGGGACTGCACACGCTCGTCGAGGCCGCCCGGCATGTGCAGGCGAAAATCGTCATCGCCGGCTCGGGGCCGGAGCGCGAGCGGCTCGCCGCCTTGGCGCGGCAGCATGGCGCGACCAACGTCGTGTTTGCCGGGCAGGTCACGCATGAGGAAAAGGTTGCGCTGCTCGAGGGCTGTCGCGCGATGGTGCTGCCCTCGCATTTGCGCTCCGAAGCGTTCGGGATGGTGCTGGTCGAAGCCGCGATGTTCGGCAAACCGATGGTGTGCTGTGAAGTGGGGTCCGGGACTTCGTTCGTCAACGAGGATGGGGTGACGGGGTTTGTCGTGCCGCCCGAGGCGCCCGAACCGCTGATCGCCGCGATTAACCGGCTGACGCTGGATGAAGCACTGGCGCGCGGCATGGGAGCGGCGGCGCGGGAACGGTATGAGCGGTTGTTTTCGGGGCCAGCGTTGGGAAGCGCTTACGAAGCGCTATATCGGCAGGTAGTGGCCGTCTGACGCCGGGTAGTTGTTCCTTCGAACTCCCTTGAGTCGCGGAAGTTTGGTGGGATACTGAACTGTCTTGCGTATCAAGTATTGTAATATTTGCCCAGCTCGGCGAAACTTCGCCGGGCATCGCGTCGTTTTGCAACTGGCAAGACCGGACGGCCTCTGCACGGGCGCTCCGGTTGGTTTGCAGGTCCGGTGGCTGGATAGTAGGGTGTGCTCGCTTTACGCGGTTCGAACATCAGGCCCAATGCGGTTTGGATTAACCAGGCATTCTGGCAGAACCCATTCCTGCCAAATCTCATGGCTCTTCATCTTAAATCTGTCCTGCGGCGGCCCAGTGCATGAGCAGCAAACCTCTCGTTGTCGACCTCGACGGTACCTTGATTCGATCGGATGTCCTGATTGAATGCGGCTTTGCGTTCGCCAAGTCTGCCCCGCATCGGTTTTACGAGCCTCTTCTGTGGTTTGCGCGCGAGGGCAAACCGGGCCTGAAGGCTCATCTCGCCGAAGCGACCAATATCGATGTCACCGTTCTGCCCTACGATGCCGCGGTAATCGAATGGCTCAAAGCGGAGCGCGCCGCGGGACGCTCCCTCGTATTGGCTACTGCCAGCCATGAGCGCTACGCGAACGCGATTGCCGATCATCTGGGATTTTTCGACAAGACCTTCGCCACGGATGGCGCGGTCAATCTGTCCGCGCATCGCAAGCGCGACAGACTGGTCGCCGAGTTCGGCGAGAAGGGCTTCGATTACGCGGGAAATTCTCACGACGATGTCGCCGTTTGGGCCGCCGCCGAGCGTGCATATGTGGTCAATCCATCGAACGGTGTGGAGCGCGCAGCGCGCAAGCAAGGCAATGTCGAGCGCGTCATCGACGAACGCTCCGGCTGGCCAGGGGCGTGGGCGAAATCGCTGCGCTTGCATCAGTGGCTCAAGAATCTGCTGATCTTCGTCCCGTTGCTGGCGGCGCATCAACTGTCGCACGTCCCCGCGGTCATCGCCGCCATCCTGGCCTTTTTCGCGTTCGGCCTGTGCGCGTCGAGCGTCTATCTGCTGAACGACCTGCTCGATCTCGAAGACGACCGGCACCATCCGACCAAACGTCGGCGGCCTCTCGCGTCCGGCGCTGTCCCGCTCGTGTGGGGTATGGCGCTTTTTTCCTGTTCTGCTGGTGTTGGGCGGCGCGATCGCGTGGTTATCCCTGCCGCGCGAGTTCATGCTGGTACTGCTGGGTTACTACATCCTCACACTGGCCTATTCGTTTCACCTGAAACGGCGAGTCATGGTAGATGTCGTCGTATTGGCCTCCCTCTATACGACGCGGATCATCGCCGGCGCCGCCGCGATCGATGCCAAACTCACGTTCTGGCTGCTCGCATTCTCGATGTTCATTTTTCTAAGCCTCGCGCTCGTCAAGCGCTATGCGGAACTCCTCGCGCTGCAGGAGCGCGGCCTCGTCAAATCGCGCGGCCGGGGCTATGTCGCTGACGATCTGCCGCTGATCTCGTCGCTTGGGGCCGCCTCGGGCTATCTTTCCGTACTGGTTCTCGCGCTCTACATTCAGGACGGCAATACCACGAGCCTGTACCGGCATCCGCAGTTCATCTGGATAGCCTGTCCGCTCCTGCTTTACTGGGTGAGCCGCACGTGGGTCATCGCGCATCGCGGGCAGATGCACGACGATCCGATCGTGTTCGCGGCCAAGGACCACAGCAGCTGGGTGGTCTTCGCGCTGTGCGGCATCGTTTTCTGGTTGGCCATCTAGCCGATGCCGAAAGTTCACTCCTGGGGGCGCTATCCGTACGCGCCACAAGATGCGCATCCGATCGCGTGGCGCGATTCAGCAGCCGCGGTCTGGCGCAAGGTTGGCGACGAGGAACGCACGACGCTCGCATTCGGCAATGGACGCAGCTATGGCGACAGCTGTCTCGCTTCGTCGGGGCATGTGATCCAGACATTGCCGATGGACCGGCTGATTTCGGCCGATTGGCAGAACGGGACCTTGCGCGCCGAGCCAGGCATGACGCTCGGGCAGATCCTTGAAGTGGTGATCCCGCGCGGCTGGATGTTGCCGGTCACACCCGGCACCAAATACGCGACCCTAGGCGGCGCGATCGCCAACGACGTGCACGGCAAGAACCATCATGTGCGCGGCACATTCGGCCGGCATGTGCGGCGCTTTGGTCTGTTGCGCAGCGATGGCACGCAGTTCGAATGCGCATCTGACATGCACGCCGAGTTCTTCGCGGCGACGATCGGCGGCCTCGGCATGACCGGGCTGATCACCTGGGCGGAGATCCAGTTGATGCCAATCCAATCGAGCATGCTCGACGTGACCAGCATCCGCTTTGCCAATCTCGACGAATTCTTCGCGCTGTCCGAGCGGCTCGATGCGCAGCATGAATACAGCGTGGCCTGGGTCGACTGTCAAAGCCGCGATGCCGCGCTGGGCAGAGGCATTTTCATGGTGGGCGACCACGCGTCCGACGGGGGGCTCGAAATTGAACGCCGCAAGATGCGCACGGTGCCATTCACGTCGCCGATTCCCGTGTTCAACCGGCTGACGCTGCGTGCCTTCAACGAGCTGTACTACAGACGGCAACGCGCGGACGCGGTGCGCTCCACGGTCAGCTACGATTCTTACTTTTATCCGCTCGACAGCCTGCTCGAATGGAATCGCATTTACGGTCGAGCGGGTTTTCAGCAGTATCAATGCGTGATACCGGCACCGGTTGCGCGCGATGCGACCCGCGCGATTCTCGACGTGATCGCCCGCAGCGGCACCGGCTCGATACTCGCGGTGCTGAAGCGCTGCGGCGATATCCGCTCGCCGGGCTTGCTGTCCTTTCCACTGGAAGGGACGTCGCTTGCGCTCGATTTTCCGCAGCGCGACACCTCGAATCGCAAGCTGTTCGAGCGGCTCGATGCGATCGTGCGCGAGAGCGGCGGCCGCATGTATCCGGCGAAAGATGCTCACATGTCGGGCGAGGATTTTCGCGCGGCCTATCCGCAGTGGCAGCAGGTCGAAGCGCTGCGCGACCCGGCTTTGCTGTCGCGCTTTTGGGAACGAACGACTCGAATATGAAAAATATCGTTATCGTAGGCGCCACTTCGGCGATCGCTATGGCCTGTGCACGTGAGTGGGCCAATCAGGGCGCGCGGTTTTTTCTCGTCGCGCGTAATGCGGACCGTTTGCAGCAGGTCGCGGATGACCTGAAGGCGCGTGGCGCGCAGACCGTGCAGTGCCAGCAGTTGGACATCGATCAGCTTGGCGAGCACGCGGCCATGATGCAGCGCTGCGCCGTCGAATTCGGCGCGCTGGACATCGTGCTGGTTGCACCCGGTACATTGCCTGATCAGCAGGTTTGCCAGCATGACGTCGACGTCGCAGTGCGCGAGTTCAACACCAACGCGGTGTCGGTGATCGCGCTGCTGACGCGCTTTGCGAACGTAATCGAAGCGCAGCGCCGCGGCACGATTGCGGTGATTTCATCGGTTGCTGGCGATCGCGGGCGGCAGTCGAACTATCTGTACGGCAGCGCGAAAGCGGCGTTGTCGGCCTATTGCGAGGGCTTGCGGTCGCGCCTGTTCAAGGTGGGCGCGCATGTCGTGACGATCAAGCCGGGCTTCGTCGCGACACCGATGACTGCGGGCTTGCCGTTGCCGGGGCCGCTCGTGGCGACGCCGGACCGGGTTGCTGGCGATATCGTGCGGGCGGTGGAGAAGGGCAGGGATGTCGTTTATACACCGTGGTTCTGGTCGGGCATCATGCTGATCATCCGCTCCATTCCTGGCCGCGTGTTCAAGCGGCTTTCGCTGTAATGCGCCGCATGCCGTGCGGGCGGATGGTCGATTATTCTTTCCTGACATGGTGGTCTTTCTCTTGAACTCGTCTGCAGCCCCGATGAGCGCGTCGCGCCTCGTCATGTTTTACTCGCTATTTGCGGGACTTTCGATTCTTGCGAATATCGGCTTTCAGAAGGTTTCGCTGCTGGTCTATTCCGGCGCGTTGAGCGTGCCGTTATCGGTTGTCGTTGGGACAGGGGTCGGGCTCGTGGTGAAGTTCGCGCTCGACAAGATTTGGATCTTTCGCTATCGCCATCGCGACCTCTCGCACGGCATCCAAAGTTTTATGCTCTACACCGTGATGGGGCTCGCTACCACCGCGATTTTCTGGGGCTTCGAATTCGGCGCGGATGCGATTTATCAATCAGAACCCGCGCGGTTTATGGGAGGAGTGATTGGGCTCGTGATCGGTTACGTCGTCAAGTATCGGTTGGATAAGAAGTTTGTGTTTGCGTGAATCGAGGTGCGCTTGAAGCACCGGCGAACCAGGAAACACGTGCCGTAGAAAATGTGCGCGTCTTGGCCGGAAGCGTCGGAAAGGAATGGACGACAAGAATGCTGTCGGAACGAATGGTTCGCCGCCGCTTGAATTTGGCGCTCTTCCGTACGTGCTGCGCTATAGCGTTCGGATGGTCCACGAGATCTTTTGCAGTCTGCTGCCTTCGCCAGTGGACGAACTGGACGGCAAAGCTCGCCAATGGTCCGTAAGCATCGGTTTTCGCGTTACTTCGCGTCCTTTTGCGGCGTGGCTCGGAAGACCCAAAGCTTCGCCGTCGCGAAGTTCACGAACATACCGGCGATAGAACCGGCGGCGACCGCCAGCAAAGGGCTCGCCGGGCTGCGCGGCAGTAGATGCAAGGTAAGCACATAGGCGCCGTAGTTGCATGCGCCGCCAAGCGACATCGCGGCGAGATACTGACACCATTCGCGCCACAGCGATTCGCCCGCCGCCGCGGTGAACGTGATGCGCCGATTGATCTGCCAGGTGACGAAAGCGGCGCAAAGGAACGAGATCGCTCGCCCTACGTAGGGGCCGCAACCGAGCGCCAGTGCCCCATACAGCACTCCGGCATCGACGCCAAAGCCGACAACGCCGGCGATCGCAAACCAGATGAATTCGCGGTGCAACTTAGCCACCGTGGCTCCGCGACTTCAGGGCGGGGATCGCGAGATAAGCGATGCGCTTCAGTTCGTTTCTGCCATGGGTCACCGTATCGAGAACGATGCCGCAGATCAGCAGGATAGCGCCCAGCAACATCAGCACGGTGCTGAGAATGAACGTCGGGATGCGCGGCACGAGACCGGTTTCGACATAAGTGGTGAAGACCGGGATCGCGAGTGCGATCGACAGCAGCGTGCAAGCCGCGAAGCCGGTCGTGAAAAACGCGAAAGGCTTTTCCGACTTGAAGAGCTTCAGAATCATCATCAGGATCCTGAAGCCGTCGCGGTAAGTGTTGAGCTTGCTTTCCGAGCCTTCGGGACGGGACGAATAGCGGGTTTCGACTTCAGCCACGGGCATGCGCATACCTAGCGCGTGAACCGCGAGCTCGGTTTCGATTTCGAAGCCCTTGGAGTGCGCCGGGAAGGTCTTCGCATAGCGGCGCGAAAACACGCGATAGCCCGACAGCATGTCCTTGAAGGTCTTGCCGAAAATCGTCGCCGCGCATTGCGTGAGCAGCACGTTGCCGAAGCGGTGACCGAGCCGATACGCGGTTTGCTCGTCGCTGAGACGCGAGCCGACGACCATGTCCAGCCTGTTTTCGATCAGCAGGTCGACGAGCATCGGAGCGGCGGCCGCATCGTAAGTCGCGTCACCGTCGACCATCACGAAGACGTCCGCATCGACGTCCGCGAACATGCGGCGCACGACGTTGCCCTTGCCTTGCAGCGGCACGGAAATAACCGCCGCGCCGGCCGCGCGGGCGACGTCGGCCGTGTTGTCCTTCGAATTATTGTCGAATACGACAATGTCAGCCGTGGGCAGGCTTTCGCGGAAGTCGCTGACGACGGTGCCGATTGCAGCCGCCTCGTTGTAGCAGGGAATGACTACAGCAATTCGAACAGCAGAGGTGTCAACCATATTCTATGAGGTGTTTTGCTGGTAGCGTCTTGTTGCGAAGCGAGACCGCCTGTGAATGATGAAAGGCGCCGGAAGACATCGCCTCTTTCCGAAATTTTACCTGAAGCCGTATAGCTTCCCGGTGGCGTGTCGTGAACCGCATGCCGCGCGCGGGCCGCGCGGCATGCGCAATCGCGTGTCGTGAGATCAACGCGCCTTGGCGCCGCGGAAGCCGCGCACCACGTCGAAGACAAATACGAGGCAGCCGAGGAGCAGCGCGAGGTACGCCCACTTCATATGTATGGGCAAAAAGCGGAACTGGATGTCGGAGCTACCTGCAGGCAGCGCGATCTCCTGGAAGATTTCTCCGCTACGCGCAATCGGCGTGTCGCTTCCATTGATCGTGGCCCGCCAGCCCGGCATGAACAGTTCGAGACGCGATAGCGTCGACGGAGCGTCGCATTGCACGTGAGCTGCGTCCCGATCCCGCGGCTTGACCGTACAGCCGGGCGCGCTGAAATAAGATGCCGGCGCAGGCAGCTCGAGAATCCGCATGGCCTCGTCGCGATAGACCTGCTTGAGGCCCGGATTCGGCGCGCTTGCCAGATACCCACGCAGCTTCTCGAAACGCGGGGCGTCGAGATTGTCCGGCACGACCGCGTAGCGCACGCCGATGCGCGCGTAGGCACTTATGTTTGCGACGAGGCTATCGGCCGCGGAGGGTCCGTTCGGGTCATGCCGTGACACGCCTGGAATGGGCTCCTGGTTGCTGTCAAGATGCGCGTTGATGTAACGCGTCCAGTCGGTCGGTGCCGGCAGGTCGTTGTAGTTGATCGAAGCGATGCCGAAATACGAGCCGTAGTTTGGCGCGATCGGTCCGAACGTCGCGAAACGGTTCAGCCCCAGGTTGTCCTGCAAGTAACGTACGCCGGCGAGATGAACGGTCGAGTGGCGCGGATGACTGAGCGTCGGCACGAGGAAATTGACCACGCTTTCAACGATCAGCACTGCAGCGAGCGCCGCAGCAGGCGACCGGATCGCCTCTGTCCGCCACGCGATGACTGCGAGAGCAAAGAGGATCGCGAGACCGAAAGCGGCGCCACCGTGAGCGATCATGCCCGTAGGCACGACGTTATGCTGGATCATCGGGATGAGACTGAGCAAACAGGCGAGCGCCGTTGCGACGACCGCGAGCTTCAGTCGCACCGGACGAGGTTGCAAGCCGATATCCGTCAACGCGAGCGCCGACAATACACTCAGCGCGAGCTCCCAGGATGGCGGGAAGTAGCGGAAAAACGCCGCATATTTGAGCCCTGGGATCACTCGGACGAGCTTATGAATGCCCGGCACGCCATAAGTCATTCCAAGCGTCACGACAACCCAGATGGCAAGTGCGATACGCAGGCCGCGCAGCCGCGTGCCAAACATGCCATATACCGCCAGCACGGACAATGCAATGCCGGCATAGCCGCCAATCGCGCCCCAGAACCCCTCGATACCTGGCAACTGGAAGATGCCGCCGAATGCATAAGGCATCCAGGTGCCGAGCACGGTCGAGCGCTGCATGTACACGGTCGCGAATCCATCGCCCGCATGGCCGCCCGTTTCAGAGAGCGGAAGGTAATCGAAGAAGGCGAGCACGATCGGCGCCGAGATGGCCAGCCCGACGAGTCCACCCACCGCGACGTGCACGACGAAGCGCAAACGCTGCGCGCCAGGCAGCGAGGCCGCGCGCACCAGCGTCCAGACGACGATCAGCAGGCCGTTCAGATAGGCGACCTCCGGAAAGCCCGCATACAGCGACGCGGCGATGCCGACGACGATCCATGCTGCATTGCCGCGGCGGCCCTCAGCGACGCGCTCCCGGAGGTTTTCGACGCCCAGCAGCACCATCGGCAGGAACGGCACAGGGTTGACGATTGCGTTGGCGAGCCAGGCAAACGTGCCGTTGAATTCGAAGGCCAGCGCACCGGCCAGGGCGGCGAGCGGTGCACAGCCGAGCTTGCGCAGCAACGCCAGGGTCGACAGCCCGGCGATGATCTGCAGCGAAAGATGCATGTACAGCTGGCCGTTTGGAAGCGCGAGCAGTACGTTCAACGGCGATAGCGCTGCCGCCTGCATTTCGCCGGCAAGCGGCGCGCCCACACCCTCGTAGTGATTCCACCAGGGCAGGTGGCCCGACAGAACATCGAGTGCGGCACGATAGCCGAGCGCGTGGCTCGTGAACGCGATATTCGGGTCGATGGTCGGCATCGGAGGAAAGCCGCCGAAGGGACCTGGCAACACGTTGGTGGCGATTCCGGTATAAAGCGCGACCGGATCGGAAATCAGAATCCCGAACAATAAGGGAGCCTTGACCAGTAGGGGGGCGAGTATGACGATGGCGACGCATATCGCGAACTGGCGGCGTTGCGGTAGTCGCTCAGCAGATTCAATAGGATGCATGTGCTGCGGGCCGAAGGAATGGTAACAGCGCGCAATCCTAGCATTTCAATGTCTCTAAGGCATCCTCCAGCCCCCCAACGCCCGCATTTCCCCCGCTTGCTCAGCGGGCGTCGGACAGGACCGGCACCGGAACAACCATGGAGCGGCGAATGGCCCGCCCCTCCCGCCACCCATATTGAAGGTAATGCTGACCCGCGTTCACGCCCACCGCCGCCACGTCCGTATTGACGGCGAGATATTCCTGCTCGTTGAAACCCGGCGGCAATTCGACCGCTACGTCCGGGTCCAGTTCGCTGGGCTGTCCGCTCACGCGCGGCGTGCTCTTACGGGCGTTCGGTCCGGCGCATAGCTCCTTGAGTTTGCGATGCGTGCGCCAGAACGGCACGGCCGGCGTCGCGTCGCTGGCCTCGCGCTCCATTCGCCGCCAGCTGTCGGCAATATATTCGCGATCGCGCGAGCGCCTCATCACGACAGAAAACTCGATATCGTTGTGCAGCGTGTCGTTGAAATCTTCACAAGCGAAATCGATCAACTCCATTTCGCAAAGATCGGCGATCAGTTTTGCAAACGAGCGCGGCGTGAAAACCCAGCAGTGAACGTCGTGATAGGTGCCGTTTTCGAAGGCGTCGCGTGCGAGATGTAGCGCGCCCTGCCATGTGTGATGCCGCTTGACCGAGTGCGGGTCGATCCGCTTTTGCCACGCTTCGTGGGCCGAGACATCCGCGGCGGACAGGCAATGATCGAGCAGCGAGTAGGGCTGCGGTACCCGCGCACGGGCGATATAGCTGGCCAGTACTTCGGGCAGGCGGCTTTCGCGGCGGAAATAGTCGAAGGTGAAGCGCCGGTCGGGAACCACAAGACGCACTTCGCCGGTCGGTTTGAGGACCGCGGCCAGCTCTCTGAGCCACGTCACCGGATCTGGAACATGCTCGACGACATGAGAGGCCACCACGTAGTCGACATAGCGGCCCCTGATCGCTTCATGCAGCGTGTTGCGCCCCCACACCGCGTCCACATCGACAATCTCTTCGATGTCGAGATTAGGATCGTCCTTGTACTTCTGTCGCAGGTGCGGCGTGTCCGTATGGTCGACATAAATGATCTCGCCGCCGTCGCTGCGTCGCACGAGAGGCCAGCAAAGCGGGCCTATTTCCACGCCGACGCTTTCCTTGACGTTCAGGCCTTTCAGCAAACGGCAACGCCGCTTATCTCGAAATTCATCGATGCTTGGAGCATTGTCTTCCTTCGCCATGTTGCCTCCTCGTATTGGACGGCACAGCTTCCAGTTATGACCGATGTTCACTGCATTGCGCGAGACCGCTTACACCATCAGGTATGCATCTGCACCTTGATGGAGTCCGAACTTTTGTCGCTGGCCAGACGAAAGGCCTCGTCGACGTCGTCGAGGCTCAGGTCGTGCGTGATCATGGCGCGCAACGTATCGCCCTTGCGCGCCAGCAGATCGATCGCGAGCGCGAAGTCGTGCTGACCGTCGATATAGCCGTAGCAGTTCGGCAGATGAATCGTCAGTTCCTTGATGTGCGGTTTGATGATTTCGATGTTCCTGAAGCCGTGATCGAAGGCACCGAGCACGCACACGTGGCCGAGCGGGCGCACGAACTGACAGGCGAAGTCGAACGTGTCGGCCGTTCCGCCGACCGCTTCGATCGCGTAGTGCGCGCCCAATCCGCCGGTTGCCTGTTCGACCATGGCGAGCGCTTCGGCGCGATCGGCCGGCAGGATCGCGGTGGCGCCCATCGCCAGCGCCGCGCGCGCCTGAGCCGCGTGTCTTGCGACCACGTAGACATTTTCACTGCCAGCGTCCAGCGCCGCGGCGAGTGCCGCGAGGCCGATCGTGCCCGCGCCGATCACGACGCCGACCGAGCCGCGCGCAATCGGCATCTTGCGGCACCCGTGGATGCCGACCGCCACCGGCTCGACGATGGCGCCGAGCTGATCGTCGACGGCATCGGGCAGCGGGAACACGCCCGATTCCTTGGTGCGCACGTATTCGGCAAAGCCGCCGCCGAACGGAAATTCGCGCGCGCGGCAGTGAATCGGCGTGCCGAGCTTGCAGTACTCGCATTTGCCGCACGCGGTGCCCATCACCATGTCGATCGTCACGCGCTGGCCGACGCGCACGCTCGTCACGCCCTCGCCGATTTCGACCGCGGTGCCGCTCAGTTCGTGGCCGTTCGGAAAGCTTTGATGAACGTCGACGTTCCGGTAAGCGTGCAGATCGCTGCCGCAGATACCGACGCTCGCCACCTTGACGATCACGGTGCCGGGTAGCAACTCAGGTACCGGGATGCGGCCGACCTTCATCGCGCGCACCCCGTCTTGCAAGCCGGCTCGCATGGACGCGCCTTCGGTGCGATGCTCGAGCGCGTTCGTCGAAGTCATCTATCAATCTCCGCAAAATTTGAGACGTTTGCGCCGCGGCGCCTAACGTGTCTTTCGAATCCAGAAGCTCGCGCCGGGATTGCGCATGAAGAGCGGCATCCGCGCGTTCATCAGGTCCGCATGGAAGTGTCCCATGAACGTATTCATCAGGACAACTTCGAACGCGCTGTTGTACTGGAGGAAGGCGCGCAGCAGATAGGCTTCGTTCCACGCGCGGCCTTCGTAGATCCACTGCGGCGGGTATTCGAGCGGCAGGAACACGTCGTGAAAGTGTATTTGCACGCCGGGCGCGAGGATCGGCAGTATCTCGAAGACGATGCGGTTCACGTCGCTGCCGATCTTGCTCACGTGCGACGAATCGACGAACAGTATGTCGTTCGCTTCGAGTTCCGCGAATACGGACAGGTCGACGTCCTGCGCGAGCGACTTGACGATCTTCGAGGTGACCTTGTCTTTCTCGGTCAGCAACGACAGCAAGCGTTCATTGTTCGGTTCGACGAAGGTGCACTGGATCTGGCCGTCGAAGAACAGGTCGTTGGTATCGAGCGAAACGGCGGACGAAAAACCCGAGCCGATCTCGACGATGCGGCGCGGCCGCAGGTGGCGAATCATGCAGTACAGCGACGTCGCGTCGCCATACGAGAACATCACGTTCTCGAAGTAGAAGCGCAGGCCGTCTTTCTTGTGCGGCTCGAACGGCATTTCGCCGTAGTACTTGTCGGCGAACTCGCCGACGAGCCGCACCTGCGCCTCTTCGTTGAACTCGATGCCGGGCAGCGTGCGCGAGACGTTACCGAACAGCCGTGCTTCATTCTGTTTGATGTCGGGGATCGACGGGATCGGCGAATAGTAGTGGCCTGGAGGCACGTCGCCGAGATTCGAAAAGTGCGGAATATTGACCTGAAGCGCGTCGCGATACTTGTCCCGTTCAGCGATCAGTTCTGCAATCTCGGGATGCTGCGCGGCAAGTGAATCGAGAAGCTCGGGCGATGCCGACATCTTGTTTCTCCGCTTGAAAGAATTTGCGAAAAGCCATGACAGAACAGCGAATTCATACCGATATGCCGACTGGCTGGCGAGCCGGCCCTCCCGGCCGGCCAGTCTATCGTACCCCCAGTATTCTGCACGTCCAACATTTCCTGATGTTCCGACATGAGCCCGCATTTACCGTTACTTACAAATTATTCGTCGTAGCAATCGGCACAGCCGCGACGCCAAGTGTCATGTGCCGTCCGTTTTCCGTGGATACCGCGCGTGAGTCGCGAGTGCGCGGCAGAAGAGGGCGGAACGGTCATCGTTTCGTAAGCCACGTAAGCCGACGAAAGCATGCAGCAGGTGCTCTGCGCGTCGCTCGTGGGCGATCGTCTGCGTTACGATTTGGCGTAAAATCGAGCCCCTGCCGATAATAGTCCGCGCCTGTTTCACAGGTCGCGCGAACGCGTGAATTCCGCACCGTCCGGCGGACGGCAGCAGCGCCCACGATTCGGGACGATTCGGGACGGAGCCCGCAATATGCATTTTAAAATTCTCCTGACCACTCACAGTACCGCGTTCATGACGAGCGGTGGTGGTGAGTCGGAACTCGTGCAGGTCGCCGAACTTCTCAACGATTCGGACGTACAGGCCGACATTTACGGCATTCGCAGCCGGCCGCTACGCTTTTACGACGCGGTGATGCACTTCTCCGTCCATGCGGACGGCGAAGCGATCGTTCGCGAAACGGTGAATCAGGGCAAGAAGCTGTTCCTGTGGCCGAACGTCTGGTGGCTGAGCGCGCCCGACCCGGCGGAAATCAGCCGCATCGAGGCGTTCGTGCAGCGTGCCGAGCGGCTACTGTTCAAGTCCTCCGCCGAACTCGCGCACTTCAACAGGTACATCACGGTCGATCCAGGTAAATGCGTGGTGGTGGGCTCCGGCATATCCGACCGCTTCCTGCTGCCGGCCGACAAGGATTTGCTTCCCACGGTCTGCGATGTCTCGGACTACGTGCTGTGCCTCGGCTTGATCGAGCCGATCAAGAATCAGCTCGAACTGATCCGCGCACTGAACCAGCTCGACATGAACGGCCTGATGGTCGGCGGTTTCAGGGACGAGGAGTATTACCGGCAGTGCGTTCGCGAAGCGCGTCGCGGCATTCATTTCCTGCCGTTCATCCAGCCCTGCAGCGCGCTGTTGCGCTCCGCGCTCGCCAGCGCGATGGTAGTGGCGGAGCCGAGCCTCGATCCGCCCGGGCGCTCGTGCCTCGAAGGCGCGTTCGTGAAGCAGCCCCTCGTCATGGTTGATGGGGATTGGCAGCGCGAGCACTTCGACGACAATGTCTGGTACGCGGCTTCCACCCGCGCGCCGGACATCGTTCCCGCCATTCAGGCTGCCCTGACCGACCCGGACAGGGACGAAAAGATTGAAAGTAACTACGAACGCGTCTATGCACGGCACTCGTCGAGCACGGTAGCAGCAGACCTAATCAGACACCTGATCGATGCCGGCCTCACAAATTACTAAGATTCCCCGACTGCTCGTCGTTCAGCGGCGCTCCATGACCGATGGGCGAATGAATTCGCGCACCATCGGCGCGCGCTTCGCGCCTTTGCTTTCGTACATGCAGCGCCATCGGTTGATCGAATGGGAGCAGATCTCGGAGGCGGACGTTGGCGTCAGCCATCTGCATCGCTTCGACGTCGTGCTGTTCAACAAGCACGTGTCGAATCTGTCGCTGAAGATCATGCGGATGGCCAACGAACTCGGTCTTCATACGATTTACGATCTCGACGACTGGCTGCTCGATCTGCCGTCGTGGAGCGTGCTCGAAATGAACGAGGACGTGCTCTACAACGTGCTCGCGATGATTCGCGAAGCGAGCGCGGCCACGGCGTCGAACTCGCTGTTGCAGGAGCGCATGCGCAAAGTGCGGCGCTCGGACGACGTGCTGATCATCCCGAACGGTTTCGACGATCAGGCGTTCGACCTGTCGCCGGAACTGTGGACCGAAACCCAGCCGCCGAAGATCATCTTCTCCAATCTCGACGGCATCAAGCTCGTGAGTTTTCGCAAGGAGTTTTTCGGCACCTTGCGCAGTTTTCTCGCGCGCCACGAAAACGTGTCGATCGACTTCTGGGGCGATCCGTTTCCGGAGCTCAACACGATTGCCCGCATGACGCATCGCGGCAGCCGCGGCAACCTCGAATACAAGAAGACGATTCGCGACGAAGGCTACACGTTCGCGATCGTGCCGCTCGGCGCCGAAGAGGATCCGGAGACGCTGTTTTTCAACTCGTGCAAGTCGCCGATCAAATACGCGGACTACGGCAGCCTCGGCATCCCGAGCATCTATTCGGATTGCCCGACCTACCGCGAGAACGTCAGACATCGTGAGACGGGATACATTGCGTCGAACACGGCCGAGAACTGGGCACGAGCGCTGGAGGACATGCTGGGCGACCCGCAGCTTCGCCAGTCGATCCGCCGCAATGCCTACGCCGACGTGTTCGACCGTTTCAGCGTGCGACGCATTTCGTCGATGTTCCTGAAGGCCTTGCCCGACCCCAAGCCTTAAAGCAGCTAACACCTATGGATCTTCTTCTGATTCGCCACGGCCAATCGCACGCCAACGTGGCTGGCCTGTTGAACTCGACCGAGCAGGACGAGTTGACCGAGCATGGCCTGCAGCAGGCCGCGAAGCTACGCACGCTGATGGAAAGTCACGGTTTCGCGCCCGACCGCGTTTTTTCGAGCCCTTGGCGGCGCGCGTTGCAGACCACTGAAGTGCTGTTCAAGGACAACAGCGACTGGACCGTCGACGCCCGTCTCGGCGAAACCAATGCGGGGCGGTTCGCGACCTGGAAGGCCGAAGATTTTCGTCTGGCGTTTCCCGACTGGGGCAAACATCTGTCGGACCGTTACGCAGGGCGGCGAGTCGCATCTCGAACTGGCCGCGCGTTCGGTGAACTGGCTCGAGGAGGAGGTGCTGCGGCACGCTGAGCAGCCTGGCCTGATCGCCGCCGTGTGTCACGCGGGACCGATCTCGGTGATCTCGCAATACCTGCTGAACGTGCCGTTGTCCCGCTTTCCCAACGTGCTGGTGCCGAATGCATCGCTCACGCTGTTCCGGCGCAACGTGCATACCGGAAACTATTATCTGCAGATCGCAGGGCTGTCATGAGTGCATCGATCAAGATCTTCGAGCCGCTTTACGCGCCGGGACAGGTCCTGTCCGAACAGGCTTTTCATCCGCTCGAACTGCGCGATAACGCGCACGCCGCGTGGCGCGAGTTTTATATTCTCGTCGACATGTACCGCAAGGGCATGCATCGGCAGCAGCAGATCACCGGTCTTTTTTCGCCGAAGTTCGCGCTGAAGGCGCGCATGGACGGCAGCCGGTTTCTGGAGTTCGTGCAGGCCAATGCCGACGCCGACGTCTGGATGATCAATCCGTTTCCGCAACTTGCGTATTTCTCGTACACCGCGTGGATGCAGGGCGAGCACGCGCATCCGGGACTCGTCGAGCGCAGCCAGCAACTGCTCGACGCCTGCGGCATCGCGTGGAATCTGCGTGAGGCGCCCCGTCAGTCGCCGCATACGCTGTGCTATTGCAATTTCTGGGTCGGTTCGCAGTCATTCTGGGAAAGCTACGTCGGCAAGGTGCTTGAGCCGATTGCCACGTTCCTCGAAACGCAGAGCGGCACCGAGGCCGCGCGCGGGGTGCTGGAGCCCACGATCCACTCGGACGACGCACCGTTCCTGCCATTCGTTGCCGAGCGTCTGTTCAGCACGTATCTGTCGCTGCATCCCGAACTGAAGGTGGCGGCCTATCCGATCGAAGGCGATCGGGTGCTGGACTATTGCGTCAGCGATTTCGAAAAAGACATCGTGCGCTACATGCAAAAACCGATCGACGCGGCGGATCGCGCGCCGGTCTTTCCGCCCGAACAGATTGCGTTGATGGACTTGCTGTGCACGCTATCGCAGAAGTACGTGCGCGCGCATTTCTCGTTCACGCCGCACCCGCATACGGGGCAACCGATCGACTTCGACAGGACCGGCAAGCCGCCAGCGAACGAGTGAGGCGGCGCGATCGGGTTGGATCGCGCCGATGGGCGCCGGGATGCGTTGGTGAGCGGCGGCGCTGACTATCTATCTCTTTTCAGCGAAACGGCCGCCGTACCCGCGCGCGCATGCGTCGACGCGGCCGCCATGCCGACCCCGGCGCCGATGAAGATGTTGCGCCATACCTCGTCGCTGGCACGTTGCAGCACACCGTCGGCGTGTTTGACGAAGGCCGTGTCGATCGGACAGCGGCCGTGGGTCTGGCCGAGGCGCTGCGTGATCACGGGTATCCAGGCGGCGAGTTCGGCATGGGCGTCGAACACGCAGTCGGGCGGGCAAATCTCCTGAGCGGCCGTGCCGCCACGCACGAATACGGGCTTGCCGTAATGCATCGCTTCGAGCACCGGCACGCAGAAGCCCTCGTGGCGGCTCGTCGCGAGCAACGCGTGGGTGGATTCGTAGCACTCGAACAGATCGGCGTCGTCGAGCATGCCCTTGAAGTCGACCTGCTCGAGCACGCCGAGACGCCGCGCGTGATTGATCAGAAATTTCAGGTAATCGTAGTTCGGCGTGCTGCCGACGATGCTCAGCGTCGCGCCGAAATCACGCTGCTTCAGCAGCGACAGAATCTCGATGCCGTCCTCGATGCGTTTATGCGGCACCACCCGGCCCACCATCAGCAGGTTCGGCTCAGGGCGCTTGCGGCCCTTGCGCGGTCCTTCGCGCCGGAACACGTACATGTCGGGAAAGATCGGCGGCACGACCTTGATGGCGTCCGCCGCGACGATGCCGGCGAGGCTCGCCGCCGTGCTGCGCGAATTCGCGACGACGGTGTCGAAGTGCGCGAGCAGCGGCAGTTGCGCGAGTGCCTTCTCGCACAACTGTGCGGTGCGCGGTTCGAGCGCGCGCAGCAACTGTGGGTCCGTCACGCCGTGGATGTAGCAGATCTTCCTGCAATCGAGCGCGAGTATCCGCTCGAGGTACGGATCGTAGATCGAGTAACTCAGCAGAACCACATCGTCGCGAGTGACCTCTTCGAATAATGCGTCAAGCGGGCGCACTCCATTCGTTCCCTCCTCGAAACCGCTTGCATACAGCTCGGCCCTCATGCCGAGACGTTCAGCCATGCGTACGAAACCGATGCAGTGGTTACCCACCGCATCGCCCGAGAAAATGTCCGGAGCACATACCCGCAGCGTCATATCGTCTTCGCCTCCGCAATGTCGTTCAACCGTCGCGCATACGCGCGTGCGACTGCCTCAACTGAGTAGTCGCGCTCGATGCGCGCCTTCCCCGCCAGTGCGATGCGCTCACGGAGTGGCGCATCGTCGATCATGCGTTTGAGCTGTTCCGCCGCGATCGATACCTCCGGATCGCACCAGTACTGACCTTCGGCGAACAGGTAGTCGCCGGGGCGCAGCGGCACGAGTTCGCCATCCACGAGGAACGCGGTGTCGGGTTCGCAAAAGTCGACGTTGCCCGAGAAGTTCGTGACCACGACCGGCTGCTCCAACGCCATCGCCTCCGCGATCACGCGGCCGAAGCCTTCGCTACGGTGCAGCGAAATGTAGGCGTCGCAGCAGGCCATGAAGTCGGTCGAGTCCTGGCGGCTCAGGCGCTCGGACACGATGTGAATGCGGCTATCGCCCGCGACAAGGTCGAGCACGGCGCGCCACACCGGGTCGTCGTCGCGCACGTTCATCGCCTTGATGACGAGCCCGACGCCCCGGGAGCTCTCGCCGAACGCCTGCTTGAACGCCTGCACGCCGGCGAGCGGATTCTTGCGGCTCAGCCACGAGTTGCCGTCGAACATCAGGTAGAACAGGAACTCGTTGGCCGGCAGGCCAAAGCGCTCGCGCTTCGGCTGGAGCGGCGCGGGGACCTCGACCGCCATCGGCATCTGGTAGACCGGCGTGTTGCCGAGCCGGCTGTAGACGCTCTGCACGAAGCGGCTCTGCGCCCAGATTTCGTCGACCATCTGATGCACGTTGCCGAACGCGTTCGGCCAGTGGGGCAGTTCCCACGGCCATGCGCCGATCTTGTGCGTGGGCGCGTCGATCAGGCTGCGGCCGCCTTCCAGCGCGAGCCGCACCATTTCGGGCGCCGGCAGGCAGATCAGGCTGATGTTGTACTTGAGCTCGTCGCTGATCAGATGATCGACCGAGTGTTCGAGGCGCGCGGGTCCCGCCATCGGCGCATTGAGCAGCGTGACCGGCGTCGACGACAGTTGCAGTACGCGGGCGGCCATGCGCGCGTCTTCGCCGAGGCCGAGCACGCCTTGCGGGAAGCCGATGATGTTGACGCCGAAGTCGTAGCCGATGCCTTCGACGCGCGCGTGATAGCGCGCGGGCTCGTGCGCGTCGTCATCGGCTTCGTCGTCGGCGCTGTCGGTCCAGCGCACCTTCAGCGAGCCGACCAGCGGATATTCGGTCGACGCCCATTCGTTCCACCAGCGCACGAGCTGGTCGCGGCCATCCGCGGTGTTCAGGTCGTACACTTCGCGCAGATCCGGGCGGTCATTCGCGATCATCGTCAGGAAGCGCGGCAGCAAGGTGTCGTCCGCCGGCTGCTCGTCGTCGATTCTCGCGAGCTCTTCGGCCAGATGAGTCGGCGTCCATTTGATCGCGTAGTACTCGTCGTGCCCGTGCTTGTCCCACCACGAGATGAAGCCGAGCCGTTCGCTGAAGCTGTTCAGGTTGAACGATGCCTGCAGGTCGGGCCGCTCGTTCCAGATCAGCAGCAGAAAGCGCGGCAGCAGCGGCAGCGCGCCTTGCTCGCCGGCTTGCGCGCCGAACAGGCTGTCGGGCAACGGCGGGATGGCCCAGTGAAGCGCCGGATACTGATGCTGCCCGTGTTCGATCCACCACGACAGGCACTTCAGACGCCCGGTGAAGGTGTCGAGCGAGCAGAGCTCCTGCAGATCCTGGCGCTCGTCATGCAACAGCCGCAGGAAGCGCGGCACCGGCAGCCAGTCGGCGTGCGTGCCCCATTCGGGCTCGAACATCAATGCGGGTGTGGTGGGCGGCACCCATTCGCCCTCGCGTTCTTCGGCGAGATGCGTCGGCGACCATTCGATCGCGTAGTACTCGCTGTGCCCGTGCTTTTCCCACCACGAAATGAACGCGAGCCGCTCGCGGAAGCTGCTCAGGTTGAACGACGCCTGCAGGTCGGGCCGCTCGTTCCAGATCAGCGGCAGAAAGCGCGGCAGCAGCGGCAGCGCGCCTTGCTCGCCGGCTTCCATCCTGAACAGGGTGTCGGGCAACGGCGGGATGCCCCAGTGAATCGCCGGATACTGGTGCTGCCCATGCTCGATCCACCACGACAGGCACTTCAGGCGCCCGGTGAAGCTGTCGAGCGAGCAGAGCTCCTGCAGGTCCCGGCGCTCACCGTGCAGCAGCCGCAGGAAGCGCGGCACCGGTAGCCAGTCGGCGTGCGAGCCAAATTCGGGCTCGAACATCACGGCGGAGGGCGTGGGCGGCACCCATTTGATCGCGTGGTACTGATGCTGGCCGTGTTCGATCCACCACGACAGACAGCTGAGCCGCCCGCGGAAGGACTGCAGCGTGAAGGTCGCCTGCAGGTCCGGCCGGTCCTTGTAGATCTCGCTCAGGAAGCGCGGCACGTAAGGGCCACCGTCCGCGGGAGGCGCTTCGGGCTCGAGCATGAAGCCGCCGATCGGCGGCTGCGACCACTTGATGCGCGGATACTCGCGCTGGCCGTGGTCTTCCCACCAGCTGAGCGCGTTGAGCCGCGAGGTGAAGCTGTTCAGATTGAACGCGCTGCGCAGATCGGGCCGCTCGGTCGTGATCAGCGCGAGGAAGCGCGGAAACGGCATCGCGCTGGAGTCGGGCGCCTCGATCGGTTCCAGCAGCCCGGGCCACGCGATCGGCGGACGCCACGTCACGCGCGGGCAGGTGACCTGACCGTACTGCTCCCACCAGTCGAGGCAGTTCAGATAGCCGGTCAGCGTGTTCAGGTTGAATGCCTGGGACAGATCGCCGCGATTGCGCACGACCGTCGTCATCAGCTTCGGCAATTGCAGGCCGGCTTCTTCGAGCACGGTGACGGGCTCGTGCAGCGTCTCGCTCAGATGCTTCGCATCGAGCACGCTCGGTTTGGTCGAGCCGAGCCAGTACGTGACGGCGTCCGGATGCCGCTCGATCAGCGTGTCGTTGTCGAGCTGACGCAAATATTCGAGGTCTTCCTGTCGCAGCACCCAGTTGAAGTCCGGATACGTTTCGCGCGCCGACATTTCCCACCAGAAATACAGCGTGACGCGGTCATCCAGCACTTTGGAATTGAAGCGCGCGAGATCGGCTCTGAACTTCATCAGAAAGTAGATCGCGCTCGGCAGGCAGAACAGTTCCCCCGGCGATGGATGGCGGTACTCCGCCAGCCATCCGGTCTTGTTTTTTTTGGGTCCCAGATTAATCAAGATTTGCAATCCTTGAAGGCCAAGCAAAGGAAAAATCGTCGGCAGTCAGTGTCAGATTGGGTGAATAGCAGGGATCATTCATCAACAGATGCTCCCAGCGCTGTCTGACCAACTCAGATTCCTGGTTGAAGCGGCTGATTTTTTCCGGTGTGTCTTCGGCGCCGCGGGTTGCCGATTCGTGATGATAAAGCTCCGCGTAGGGCGTCCACACATTGCGGTAGCCCGCTTGCCGCACACGCAGGCAAAAATCGATGTCGTTGTAAGCGACGTGTAACTGTTCGTCGAGGCCGCCGACTTCCTCGTAGATCGACTGGCGGATCAGCAGGCACGCGGCGGTCACCGCGCACATCACGTTGCGCAGGCGTGCGCGCGCGAAGTAGCCGGGGTGCGAATTGGGGAAATGCTTGTGCGCATGGCTCGCGATACCGCCGACGCCGAGCACCACGCCGCCATGCTGGATCGTGTCGTCCGGATACAGCAGTTTCGCGCCGACCGCGCCGACATTCGCCTGCAGCGCGACCGACACCATTTCCTCGAGCCAGTCGGCGTTGATCACTTCGATGTCGTTGTTCATCAGACAGACGAAGTCCGCCGTGCTCGCGAGCGCGACGCGGTTGTTCAGCGCCGAGTAGTTGAACGGCGAATCGTCGCGCACGACCTTGATGCGCTCGTCCTCTTGCAGGCGCGCGAACAGGTCGTGCGTTTCCTGCTTGAGCGAGCCGTTGTCGATGATCGTGATGCGGAAGTTCGGGTAGCTCGATTTCTGCCGCACCGATTCCACGCATTGCTCGACGAGTCCGGCGGAATCGCGCGTCGGAATGATGATCTCCACCGACGGCAGCACCTCGGGCAAGTCGTACACGACCTTGTTGAAGGCGTCCGTGCCCGGCGCGTGCTCGGTGTGGGCGTTGATGCCGTTGCGCGCCAGGTGTTCGTCGAGCGCGCGCATCGCCGCGATATGCGCGTACGGCTTGGCTTCATGGCCGGCCGCCGTGCTCTCGGGGATCATGCGCCAGTGGTACAGCGCGCGCGGCACGTGATACACCGTGTGATGACCCGCGCGATCGATCACGCGCAGCGCGAGGTCGTAGTCCTGCGAGCCTTCGAAGCCGGTTCTGAAGCCGCCGACCTCCTTCATGACCGAAGTCTTGTAGACGCCGAAATGCGAAATCATGTTCTGGCTCAGGAACAGATCGTAGTTGAAGTCGCATTTGAAGTACGGGTCCGAGCGGACCCCGTCGATCGAGATCTTGTCTTCGTCGCTGTAGATCACCGTCGCGTCCGGATGCGCGTTGATCAGCTCGGCGACGCAGTAGAGCGCGAGCGGATGCAATTCGTCGTCGTGGTCGAGCAGGCCGACGAATTCGCCGACGGCAAGCTCGAGCGCCGTGTTGCTGGAGCTGCTGATGTGGCCGTTCGTCGTGCGGTACGCGACCTTGATGCGCGGATCTTTGGCGGCGTAGCTGTCGAGCACCTGCTTGACTTCGGGGTTCGTCGAGCAGTCGTCGGCGATGCAGAATTCCCAATTCTCGTAGACCTGGTCGACGACCGAATCGATCGCCATGCGCAGCCACCTGGCCGGCGTGTTGTAGGTCGGCATCACGATGCTGATCAGCGGTTGCAGCGCCCACGCCTTCGAGCGCGCGCGCAGTTCCGGGTAATGCGACGCGGGCGGCTCGTGCCGCTCGATCCATTCCTGATACGTATGACCCACGGTTGGCGCCGGCGCGGGCTGAGCGCCACCGCCCCACGACGCCATCCGGCGCACGCGTTCGAGCAGTTCCGTCGGGCAGTCGGCGTCGGCCACCAGTTCGACGTTGAAGCCGGTGATCGAAAACAGTCCCGCGCGCGCGATCGGATCGAGGCGCAACGGACCGACGAGCGGCGGAAACGCGACGACCTGATCCACCTTGCCGTCAGCGTCGACCACGAGGCCGATCGTCGCGTGCTCCGACATGCCCGCGCCCGCGTCGAAATAGATCATGCATGGCGAGGCCGGCATGTCTTCTTTCGCGAGCTCGAACGAAATACGCGCGGCGCGACCCGACAGCTCTTCCCATCCCGTCAGCTCGAACTGCGGATCGCCGTTCGTCGCGTTCCAGGCGAACCCGGAATTCGAGGACGCCTCGACGTTATTCAAGGGACGAAGTTCGAAGTTCTTCATGAGGTTCTTCACGAGGTTCGTCACGGGTTTTGTCATTTCGTCAGCAGGGAATCGTAGAGGTCTTTCAAGGGCGACAGGACGGCCTTCCAGGTCAGATCGCGCGTCGGGGCAGCGGCAGCGCCGCGCGGTTGCGCGAGCGCCGCGCGAATCGACCCGGTGATGCTGTCGACGTCGAACGGATCCAGGTAGGCAACGTGCTGCGCGAAATATTCCTGGGTAGAGCCAACTTTTGTCACCGCGATGCGGGCGCCGGCGGCATGCGCTTCTAGTGCGGCGAGCCCCGGCGTTTCGAGCGTGCTCGGCAGCACGAACGCTTCGCAGGCCGCGTAGGCGGAGCGCAGCAGCGGCGAATCGTGGGGCAGCGTGCCGGCGTAGACGACCTGCGCGCCACCCTCGTCGAAGCATGCCTTCGCATACTCGGGATCGCGCTGATGGCCGATCAGGACGAGCTTCAGGTCGGGGAACGACTTCATCGCCCGGATCAGCGCGAGCTGGTTCTTGCGCGGCTCGATGTTGCCGATGTTCAGGATGAAGCGGCCCTCGATGCCGGATTCACAGCGAAACGGCTCCGCCGTGACCGGCTCGTAAAAGCTCTGTTCGACGCCGTTCAACACGCTCGCGAACTTCTCGCGCGGCAGATCGAAGATGCGAGCGAGCGTGTCGCATTCGATCTCGGAGTTCGCGACCACGCGGTCCGCGAGAGAGAACTGATGGTGGATCTCGCCGATCGGATAGAGATGCCTGGTTTCCTCCGTCACCCACAGACTCGACGACACGACGAGCGGCAAGCCGAGTTGCTTGACGAAGTTGCAGAAGTGCACCGAGCCACCGACGCACGAGAAGAAATGCACCACGTCGTGTTCTAGAAAACGCGGCTTCCACGGATCGAACAGCGTAACGTCGACGCCATGCGCGGGCAGATGCTTGTGATACGCAAGCAATTGGATTTCTCCGCCGCCGGGGGTATGGAAAGCCATCGGGTAGGTGGCGAGCAGCACTTTCATAGGTGGGACTCTAGTCGCTCAAACAGTTCTTTTCTTCAGACCAGCACGTCGCGGCACGCCGCTGCGCGTAACGCGCGAACGTGGCGGCGAGACCGGCAGGTTTCGGGGGCATTCACGTGGATGCTCGCCGCGCGCTTGCGCGGCCTTCAGGCGCGGACTTGCCCGTGCGCGGGCCGGGGCCTGATCGCACGGCCAGCGAGCAGGCCGGCGTGTGCTGTTGTCGAGCACGTCGGATCGATACCACGAATTCCACATGCGCGAATATGTTTGAGTTGTTACGAAGTGTACGAACGACGCGCCAGCAGGCGCAGGTCCGTTTTATTATCACGGCCCGAGGCTCGTGCCGCGTGTTGGGGCTGCCGGCGTGGTCGCGGCAGCGCAGACATTCTAGCGCCCAGGTGGCGCGATGCCATCCCTGACGACTCGCAGGCCGCGACGGGTGTCGCCCGAATACAATACGTTCCCAGCCAGACTTCCTGAGAAAGCACCGCCGATGCCAGATTGTAGCGTGTCTGATCCGCCTTTCCCGCCGTTTGCGGCCGCGTCGAGTCCTGACGGCGATCGTCTGTTTGCGTGGGTCGCGCGGCATGGCGTGGGCGTAATCGTGCGCCGCGAAGTGCATGACGGAGCATTGCGATGAGTCTGCAGATCCTCGTCACCGGCGCCAACGGCTTCGTCGGCCAGGCGGTGTCCCGCGCGTTGCTGCGGCGGGGCGATCGCGTGACCGGCGTGGTGCGCCGGCCGCAGACGGCCGCCGAGGGCGTGCGCGAATGGCTGCTCGATACCGAAGACTTTGCGGGCATCGACCAGCGCTGGCCGGTCGCGCTCACTTGCGATGCGGTGATCCATCTGGCGTCGCGCGTGCACGTGATGCGGGAGACCCTGACCGAGCCGCTCGCCGCCTATCGCGCGACCAATGTCGAGGGCAGCTTGCGCGTCGCGGCCGCGGCGCGGCGCGCGGGCGCGAGGCGCTTCGTGTTCGTCAGCAGCATCAAGGCGATGGGCGAGGCGAGCAGCGGCCGGCCGATCGCTGAAACGGATCAGCCCGCGCCGTCCGATGCGTATGGCATCTCGAAACTGGAAGCCGAGCGCGCGCTGTTCGACTACGGCCGCTCGACGGGTCTCGAAGTCGTCGTGGTGCGGCCGCCGCTGGTCTACGGGCCGCGCGTGCGCGCGAACTTCCTGCAACTGATGAACGCGGTCGCGAGAGGCATTCCGTTGCCGCTCGGCGCGCTCAGCGCGCTGCGCAGCCTCGTGTTCGTCGATAACCTCGCGGACGCGCTCGTGCATTGCGCGACCGATCCGCGCGCGGCCGGCGAAACCTTCCATGTGACCGACGGCCGCGACCTCAGCGTGCCGGAACTCGCGCGTCTGCTGGCCACGCAGCTTCACGTGCCCGCGCGGCTCGTGCCGGTGCCGGCCAGCCTGCTGCGTCTCGCGGGTCGCCTGACCGGCCGCTCGGCGCAGATCGATCGATTGACCGGCGAGCTGCGCGTCGACAGTTCGCATATCCGCGAATGTCTGAACTGGTCTGCGCCGCATACGGTCGAGCATGGGCTGCTCGAAACCGCGGCGTGGTATCGCTCAACGCATTGACCACGGGTTGAACCCGCCTTGACTCCGACCTGACCCGCTAACGCTATCGATGCCGCTCGCTGCACACTCCGCCTCTTCCGTCGTCTCTCTACTGCCGTGGGGCGTCGCCGCGCTCGCCGCCTGCGCGGCTATCCTGTGGACGCTGCTGCGCACCGGCCTCGCGTGGCGGCTTGCCACCGACGTTCCCAATGACCGCTCGCTGCACACGCGCCCGACGCCGCGCGTCGGCGGCTGGGGCATCGTGCCGGTCGCGGTGCTGCTGATCGCGCTGGCGGCGCCGTCGCTGTGGCTGCCCGCGCTTGCCGCGGCGCTGCTCGCGGCGCTATCGCAGCTCGACGATCGACGTGGCCTGCCCGCACGCGTGCGCTTCGGCGGTCATGCGGCGGCGGTGGCGGCACTGATCGCCGTCTATCCGGCCGACGTGCCGTGGTGGGCGCTCGCGTGCATGGCGGTTCTACTCGTGTGGCTCGTCAATCTCTACAACTTCATGGACGGCTCGGACGGCCTCGCTGGCGGCATGGCGCTGTTCGGCTTCGGCGGCTATGCGGTGGCCGCCTCGCTGTCGTCGCACGCGGACCCGGCGCTCGCGACGGCGAGCCTGATCGTCACAGGCGCGGCCGCGGGCTTTCTGCTGTTCAACTTTCACCCAGCGCGCATCTTTCTCGGTGACGCCGGCTCGATCCCGCTCGGCTTTCTGGCCGGCGCGCTCGGCTATTGGGGGTGGCGCGAGGGTGTATGGCCGGTGTGGTTTCCGGCGCTGTGCTTCGCGCCGTTCATCGGCGATGCGTCGGTCACGCTGCTCAAGCGTCTGCTGCGCGGTGAAAAATTTTGGCAGGCGCATCGTGAACACTACTATCAAAGACTGGTGCAGTCGGGGTTGGGGCACGCATCGACCGCGTGGATTTGGTATTTGTTCATGGCGGTGGGCATAATGCTTGCTATCTGGGCGCTACAATTCGCTCTTCTGTATCAATGGCTGGTTGTCGTCGCATGGGCTGCCGTGCTGGTCATCGCGGGGCTGTGTATCGATCGCCGCTGGCGGCGCCATGTGTCCCGTTCCGGGCCAATCTGAGGTTCTGCGCAATGAAAAGCTTCAAAGCCAGATGGCTTTCGTTCAGTGCGTTTGCGTTCGACCTGTGCGCGGTGGCAATGGCCTGGCTGCTGGCCTATGTGATCCGGTTCAACGGACCGGTGCCCGCGCCGTTCTGGTCGAGCGGGCTGCATGCGCTCGTGTGGGTGCTGCTGATCTACGCGGTGATGTTCCGCAGCTACGGCCTCTATCGCGGCATGTGGGTGTTCGCGAGCCTGCCCGATCTCGTGCGGATCGCGAAAGCGATCGGCGTCGGCGCGCTGGTCGTCGTGATCGGCTCGGCGCTGTTGCAGCCGGCGCCGGTCGTGCCGCGCTCGGTGCTGATCGTGTCGCCGATGCTGCTGTTCCTGACGATGGGCGGCTCACGCGCGCTGTATCGCGCGGCCAAGGAGTTCTATCGCTACGGCGGACTGGTCGGCCAGGGCAAGCCGGTGCTCGTGCTCGGCGCGGGCAATGCCGGCGCGAACCTCGTGCGCGAGCTGAAGCGCTCGGGCCAATGGCGCCTCGTCGGTCTGCTCGACGACGATCCGATCAAGCAGGGCCGTGAAATCTACGGCTATCGCGTGGTTGGTGCGATCAGCGATCTGCAGAAAATCTGCACGGAGCTGAAGGTCGAGCATGTGATCATCGCGGTGCCGTCGGCGTCGGTGGAGGCGCATCGGCGCATCGCCACGCTGTGCGTGCGCGCCGGCGTACGCGCGATGACGCTGCCCGCGCTCACGCCGCTCACGCAAGGTCAGGCGTTCCTGTCGCGCGTGCGGCAGATCGATCTCGAAGACCTGCTCGGCCGTGACCCGGTGACGATCGACACCGAGCACGTCGCCGCGCTGCTGAAAAACCGCGTCGTGATGGTGACGGGCGCGGGCGGCTCGATCGGCTCGGAGCTATGCCGGCAGATCCTGCGCTTCGGTCCGGTGCAACTGGTCGCGTTCGACATCTCCGAGTTCTCGATCTATCGGCTGAACGAAGAGCTGCGCGACAAATATCCGGAAGTGTCGGTGGTGCCGATCGTCGGCGACGTGAAGGACTCGCTGCTGCTCGATCAGGTGATGGCGCGCTACTGTCCGCACATCGTGTTTCATGCGGCGGCCTACAAGCATGTGCCGTTGATGGAAGAGGTCAACACGTGGCAGGCGGTGCGCAACAACGTGCTTGGCACGTACCGCGTCGCGCGCGCGGCGATCCGCCACGACGTCGCGCATTTCGTGCTGATCTCGACCGACAAGGCGGTCAACCCGACCAACGTGATGGGCGCGAGCAAGCGGCTCGCGGAGATGGCGTGCTCGGCGCTGCAGCAGCAGGGCGCGCGGCGCACGCAGTTCGAGACGGTGCGCTTCGGCAACGTGCTCGGCAGCGCGGGCAGCGTGATTCCGAAGTTCCAGGAGCAGATCGCGCGCGGCGGGCCGGTGACCGTCACGCATCCGGAAATCACGCGTTTCTTCATGACGATTCCGGAGGCGTCGCAACTCGTGTTGCAGGCGTCGAGCATGGGGCGCGGCGGCGAGATTTTCATTCTCGACATGGGCAAGCCGGTGCGAATCGCCGATCTCGCGCACGATCTGATCCGCCTGTACGGTTTCACCGAAGAGCAGATTCGCGTCGTGTTCACGGGTTTGCGTCCGGGCGAGAAGCTTTACGAAGAACTGCTCGCGGACGACGAAACCACCACGCGCACACCGCACCCGAAACTGCGCATCGCGCAGGCGCGCGAGGTGCCGGACAGCCTGATCGACAATCTGCTGCCGTGGCTGATGCAGCATCGCGTGCCGGCCGACGATGAAGTGCGGCGCGATCTGCGGCGCTGGGTGCCGGAGTATCTGCCGGCGACGGCGACGACGCTGCGTAGTGTGGCGCCGGCGACGCGGGTGTCGTAGGCGTTCCGCCGCCGCGAGTCATCGGAGTAGTCGAAGCATTGAATCAGTACCCGCGAAGGCAGGTCAGTTGACCCGTTGAAGTTGGCCGCCGGATGTTTATAGATAAGAGCCCCTACAGATCTGCTGGGGCTTTTTTTATTTTTGCCCAGGAGAGCTGACGACCATCGCGCACGCCCCGGCTTTTCGGAGTCGTCTGAAGCCTGCGCCCGGCACATACACCTAGCATTGAACCGTCGCCGCCCGGTATGTCGTTCCCGCTGAGCTGGCGGCTCTGGCGGCTCTGGCGGCTCTGTTGGCTCTTTTTCTGTAATGCAAAGGTTTTGCGCGCCCGCGTGGCGCTTTTTTTTGTCCCGGCGCAAAAGGCGGCAACTCCGGAATCGACCTGTAGCGCGCCAGTGGCCCGCGCGCTTACGGTCAAGGTTCACCAACGGGAGGAACCTATGCAGGACGCAATGACCTGCAGCCAGCGCAATCAGGAGGCGTGACACATGGCCTACACGGGCAAATTTCTCGTGAATAACGAGCCCCTATCACCGATCACCATTTCTGGCATCGGCACGTTCAACGCGTATTCAGGCAACAATCAATATCGCAATCGGGGCGGCTGCACGATGGTGCCTAATGATGGGCCGCTCCCTGCCGGTAAATACTGGATCGTGGACCGCCCCACGGGCGGCATCCGTTCTCAGGTGTTTGCATGGGCAAAAGATGAGTGGAATGCAGCAATGGGTCACCCATCGAATCACGGTGATTGGTTCGCGCTATATCGTGATGATGGGACGATTGATGATCTGACGTGGATTAATGGCGTCAAACGCGGGCAGTTCCGTTTGCATCCGGCAGGCGGACGCGGGATTTCGCTTGGCTGCATCGCGCTGCCGAGCCATAGCGATTTCATGAGAATCCGCAACGCGCTGCTGCACACGGTCAAAATTCCCGCGCGCAGTTCGGGCCTTCTCGCCTATGGAACAATTGAGGTCATCACATATGGCAACACTTGCCCGTAGGGTGTTCAAGGTCGCCCTGTTTATCGGCCTGTGCTATCTCTCTCTGCTCTATGTCCGTCCGTACCATTATGAGTGGACAGAAAGCGAGTCGCGCGCATGGTTTGGTGCTTCACGTTGGCTTGGTGTCCGCGATCCCGAAGATTTGTATTTCGTGGTGTGGGTGACGATTGAACTGATCGCGGCGGCGCTGGCGTATGTGGCGATCATGAAGCTATGGCGGTGGTATCGCACGAAGTAGACGAAAGCCCCGGCGACGGGGCTTTTCTATTGTGCGCCGAGCATGCGCAACAGCTTGGGGGTGTGAGTCCCCTGTCCAACCTGATGGTGGTGAAGGCCTGGCAAAACGGGGGCGTCCATGTATGTGGGAGGGGTCGGGCCGCGAGGCCTGCCCCTATCCCGATTTTGCCCAGGAGAGTTGACGACCATCGCGCATGCCCCGGCTTTTCGGAGTCGTCTGAAGCCTGCGCCCGGCACATACACCTAGCATTGAACCATCGCCGCCCGGTATGTCGTTCCCGCTGAGGTGGCGCCCCGGTTGGCTCTTTTTCTGTGATGCAAAGGTATTGCGCGCCCCTGTGGCGCTTTTTTTTGTCCAGGCGCAAGAGGCGGCAAATCCGGAATCGACCTGTAGCGCGCCAGCGGCACGCGCGCTTACGGTCCAGGCTCACCAACGGGAGAAACCTATGCAGGACGCAATGACCTACAGCCAGCGCAATCAGGAGGCGTGAAACATGGCTTACTTCGGCAAATTTCTCGTGAACAACGCGCCGCTGTCACCGCTCACCATTAATGGCATCGGCACATTCGACGCCTATTCCGGCAACGGCCAATACCGCAATCGGGGCGGCTGCACAATGGTTCCCAATAACGGGCCGATCCCCGCTGGCAAGTACTGGATCGTCCCGCGCCCTACTGGCGGCGTGCGCTCTGCGGCAGAAACGTGGTTAAAAGATGAGTTCAATTACTACTCGTCGTACCCGACCGATCACAGTGAATGGTTTGCACTGTATCGTGATGATGGGCTAATCGACGATTACACATGGATCAACGGCGTGCGGCGTGGAAACTTCAGGTTGCATCCGGCAGGTGGTCGGGGTGTTTCGCTTGGCTGCATTACCCTGCCGAGCCGTACGGATTTCCTGAGAATCCGCAACTCACTCCTTCACACCATGACGATCCCTGCCGGCAATTCGGGGCTTCGCGCCTACGGAACAATTGAGGTCATCACCGATGGCAACACCTGTCCGAAGGGTGCTTAAAGTCCTGCTGTTTATAGGTCTGTACCTTCTGTCATTCCGATTTGTCCGACCGTACGACGATGGGTGGACCGAGTCTGAGATGCGTGCATGGATACACGCTTCGGAGGTGCTAGGTATCGGCGATCCCGAAAACCTGTATATCGGCCTGTGGATGACTATCGAACTGCTCGTGGCGGTGCTGGCGTATGTGGCGATCATGAAGCTATGGCGGTGGCACCGCACGAAGTAGACGAAAGCCCCGGCGACGGGATTTTTCTATTTTTGCTCAGGAGAGTTGACGACCATCGCGCACGCCCCGGCTTTTCGGAGTCGTCTGAAGCCTGCGCCCGGCACATACACCTAGCATTGAATCGTCGCAACCCGGTATCGCTTTCTCGCTGAGGTGGCGGTTCGGTTAGCTCTTTTATCTGTGATGCAAATGTTTTGCGCGCCCTTGTGGCGCGCTTTTTCTTGCCCAGGCGAAGGAGGCGGCAAATCGGGAATCGACCTGTAGCGCGCCAGGGGCACGCGCGCTTACGGTCAAGGTTCCACGACGGGAGGAACCTGTGCAGGACGCAATGACCTACAGTCAGCGTAATCAGGAGGTGTGACATATGGCCTACACCGGCAAATTCCTCGTGAATAACGAGCCACTATCACCGCTCACCATTTCTGGCATCGGCACCTTTGACGCTTATTCTGGCGACCGGCAATACCGCAATCGGGGCGGCTGCACGGCTGTGCCTAGCAAGGGGCCGATTCCCGCCGGCAAATACTGGATCGTCGACCGTCCGACTGGTGGCATCCGTTCACAGGCTTACGCATTGGGAAAAGACGCGTTGAATGCCGTTTTCGGCCATCCGTCGAATCACGGTGACTGGTTCGCCCTGTATCGGGATGATGGACTAGTCGATGATTTCACTTGGGTCAATGGTGTCAAGCGTGGGCAGTTCCGGTTGCATCCAGCAGGCGGGCACCGCGCATCACTTGGTTGCATTACCTTGCCGAGCCATAGCGATTTCATGAGAATCCGCAATGCGCTGCTGCGCACCATGACGATCCCTGCCGGCATTTCGGGGCTTCGGGCCTACGGAACAATTGAGGTCATCACATATGGCAACACTTGCCCGTAGACTGTTCAAGGTCACGTTGTTTCTGGCGCTGTTTGTTCTCTCAGTTCTTTATGTCCGGCCGTATCCGTACGAGTGGACAGAAAGCGAGTCGAATGTATATTGGGCGGCTTCCGATTGGCTCGGTGTGCGTGACCCTGATGACCTGTATTACATGGTGTGGGTGACTATCGAACTGATCGTGGCGGCGCTGGCGTATGTGGCGATCCTGAAGCTATGGCGGTGGTATCGCACGGGATAAACAAAAGCCCCGGCGACGGGGCTTTTGTTTATCCCGTGCATTGATGAATTTGGAGGAATCTCGTGAAGAGAGGATTTATTGCTACATTTCGAGCCGAGTGAGCCGATTTCAGCCTTTGTCGTTTCTGCTCACCGCTTCCCCTTCCTCACCACCATCCACCGCGGCGACTTGAACCGCACGATGCTCACGTAAAGCCACACATACGTCGCGGCGAACACGACAACGAAGCAGAACAGATGCAGCGTGTGCCGCCAGAACAGCGTCGCCGGCACGACCGCAATCAGGCACAGCAGCCACAGATACGGCGACGTCAGCGAGTTGCGGCGAGTCAGCTCGCGCGCGGTGCGCGCGCCGACCGCCCAGCGCATCAGCCGCTTGTAGACCAGCATATGCAGATGCACGCCATCCGGAATGCCCGGCGACATGCCGCGAATGAACTTCTTGCGGTAGATCGAGAAGCAGGTCTCGAAGATCGGGTACATGAAGAGCAGCATTGGATACCACGCGGATACGTCGCGATTGCGCATCACGAGCAGGATCGACAGCTCGGCGAGCATGAAGCCGATGAAGTAAGCACCGCCGTCGCCGAGAAAAATCAGCCCGGCCGGGAAGTTCCAGATGAAGAAGCCGAGCACCGCGCCCATCATCATGAACGACGCGGACAGCACGACCGGGTCGTGCACCTGGAACGCCACATACGCGAGCGACGCGAACATCATGAACGCGACCATCGACGCGAGGCCGTTGAAGCCGTCGATGATATTGATCGCGTTGGCGAGCGCCGCGACCGCGAGCACCGTGACCACGAACGAGATCGCCGCATATGACAGCAGAAAGTCGAGCGGCGGCACGCTGATGCGCGTGACCGCGATGTCGAGAAAGAACCAGGCGAGCGCGGCGGCCGCCATCGTGCAGATCAGGCGTGCGAGCGGCGACACGCGCTTGGTCAGATCCTCGACGAGCCCCGAGCCGAACGCCGGCATGCCGCACGCGATCAACCCGAGAATGCTGCCCGATACGGCTGGATACGCGCGATGCAATTGCACCGCGGAGACGATCAGCCCGACCAGAATCCCAGTCCCCGCCGATGCGCGGCACCGGCCGCACGTGGAATTTCTGGACGCCGGCCAGATCGGTGTCGGTCGAGAACTTTTCATGCAGATGCGCATAGCGCACGATCAACAGCGTGATCAGCAGAGAGACGAGAAAGCCGAGCGCAAAACTAAGCATGAAAGTGGGCCTGAGCGAAGACGCGGAATTATACAAACGAAACGTGCGGCGGCCGGCGCGCGGCACGGGCGCGAAGCTTTCATCCAGGCCGGCAAAAAATCCCAGATAGCGAGACCGAAGTGGCCCGCACAGGCCCGTGAGCGCTCGCTCCTCATGGATTCCCCCTATGCGGCGCGCGCGCGCCGCAACCGTAAACCTGGATGCGACGAAGTGTAAGTCGCGCGCAACAAAGGCGTTCCGGAGACCCAATGCTTAATAACATCACAATTCGTGGCGGACTGACGCTCGTGATCAGCGTATTCGTCGCCTTCCTTCTGACGGTGATCGCTGTCGGCTACGGCGCGCTGAAGCTCGCCAACGACAGCCTCGACGACACGCAGCGCAGTGCGGTCGCGCTGTCGCATCTGAAGGCGAGTTCCGAGAAGCTTCTGCAGGTGCAGCTCGCATTGGGCACCTATCAGACCTTGTTCAGCGTCGGCAAGCAGACCGACGATCTGCTGCCGGCCGCGCACAAGGTGCTGCTCGAATCGAACCACGACTTCCGCAACTACATGGCCGGCCCGTTCGCGAGCGACGCAGAGCGCAAGCTCGCGCAGAGCGTCGGCGACGCGCGCGCGGCGCTCGTCGACAAGGCGATCGAACCGGAATTCAAGGCATTGATCGACTTCGACTTCAACACCTTCCGCAACATCCAGGGCGACACGGCGAACAGCCTGTACGCGTCCTACTCGAAAGCGATCGACGCGCTCGAAAAAGCGCAGATGGACAATCAGCATCAGCAGGCCGCGACCGGCGCGCGACGCTTCCAGCTCGCGACAGTGCTGTTCGGCGCGATCGCGGTGATCGCGCTCGTGATCGCGGTGGGCGCTCGGGTCGCGTTGTCGTCGGCGCTGATCAAGCCGGTCAACGCGACGGTCAAGCACTTCGAGCGCATCGCGGCCGGCGACCTGAGCGTCGCGATCAAGGTGAAATCGCGCAACGAGATGGGCCAACTGCTCGGCGCGCTGACGCGGATGCGCGACGGCCTCGTCGAAACGGTCGGCAAGGTGCGCGGCAGCACGAGCGCGATCGCGCAGGGCGCGAACGAAATCGCGTCGGGCAATGCCGATCTGTCGGCGCGCACCGAGCAGCAGGCGGCCGCGCTGCAGCAGACCGCGGCGAGCATGGAGCAGCTGTCGGCGACCGTGAAACAGAACGCCGACAACGCCAGGCAGGCGAACCGCCTCGCGCACGGCGCGCTCGATACGGTCACGCGCGGCGGCAAGGTGGTGTCGCGCGTGACCGAGACGATGGACGGCATCAGCGAGTCGTCGCGCAAGGTCACGGAGATCATCGGCATGATCGAGGGGATTGCGTTCCAGACCAATATTCTCGCGTTGAACGCGGCCGTCGAAGCGGCGCGCGCGGGCGAGCAGGGACGCGGCTTCGCGGTGGTCGCCTCGGAAGTGCGCAGTCTCGCGCAGCGCTCGGGCGCGGCGGCCAAGGAGATCAAGGAGCTGATCGGCGAGTCGGCGGCGAAGGTCGAGCAGGGTGCCTCGCTGGTGTCGGATGCGCAGAAGACGATTCAGGAAGCGCTGAAGGCCGTCGAGCGCGTGACCGGCGTGATGAGCGAGATTGAGGCGTCGGCGCTCGAACAGAGCGACGGCATCGAGCAGGTCAACAAGGCGGTGTCGCAGATCGACGAGGTCACGCAGCACAACGCGGCGCTCGTCGAGCAGGCGGCGGCCGCGGCGAAGTCGCTGGAAGAGCAGGCCATCGTTCTGAAGGAGGCCATTGCCGTGTTTCGGCTTGAGGAGTCGGGCGCGGCGGCTTAGAGTCCAGCCCGGAAAAACGTCTGGCTGTCGATGACATAGCGCGCCGACAGCTACCTTAGAATCCTGTTTTCCATCTCGACCTCCGCTGGTGCTGCCGGTTTCTTCCATGTTCTTCATCAAGTGGAAGTGGTTGATCGGGGAACCGCACCCGATCATGGCCAAGCGTTGGATAACTCGAAAACAGGTGTTCGATGCTCAAAGGGTTGGCAGCATTTCTTCTTTCGGCGCTCTGTGTCGGGCTGTTCATTATCGTGTTCGGTCAGACCTTTCCGTCCGCGCAACTGCACGAGGTCGGAGACTTTGCGGCGAACTCGTTGCTGATCGTCGACGCGAAGCATCTGAAGCTGCTCGTCGGACATTACTCGCGCGTCGGGTTCAATCATCCCGGCCCCGCGTTTCTTTACGCGCTTGCCGCGGGCGAGATCGTATTTTTCGACCTGACGCGCTCGGTCGCGTCGCCGTTTTCCGGTCAGATCCATGCGGTTGCGCTGCTTTCCGGTTTCTGGATCGCGGCAATCGGGACGCTTTTGATCAGGATGCAGCCGGCGACGAGGGGAGCCACTGCGGCAGCCGTCCTCACCACGGCCTTATTCGTCGGTGTCACCGCTTACATCAACTACCAGGCCTTTGCCGGTCCCTGGTTCCCACATCTCTATTACTTTGCTTTTGCGGCGTTCACGGTGTCCGTCGGCGCATTGATCATGGGACGCGCAGACGGGCTTCTGCTGCTTGCCGTGAGCCTTGGATTTCTTCTGAACGGTCATGCTTCTTTTCTTGGTATGACGGGCATCATGCTGGCGTGCGCGCTGATAGCCAATACCTGGATTTCGTTCAGATCGGGTTCCAATGGGACCCGGGTGTTGAGCCGGCATTACCTCGCGAGCAATTTTCGAACGATCGCTGTTGCGTCGGCGATCGTAGTGATTTTCCTGATTCCTCTCGCGATCCAGACGATCCTTCATTTTCCCGGGCCGCTCGCTGAATATGCCGCTTTTGGCCGTGCCCACCAAGCCAATCGTTTAGTGGACGCCGCGCGCTTTGCCGGTCTTTTCTGGAGTAACGGACTGTTCGGTATTCTGCTGGGCGCGGCGGCTTGTGCTGTTCTCGTGACGAACGATCCCGCGCGCGACAATGAAAGCCGCGTCGCACCTGAGCGGGCATTGTCGTTGGCGCTGGCCAGCGCGACAGCCGCCTTTGTCTTTTATGCCGTTTTCGGAGTCGACGATCTTTCACTGACCTATGTCGGGATCTTCTACTACGTCGTTCCTGCTCTGGCGCTCACGTTGCTGGCGAAGCGTTTCCTCGACAATGTGACGGTTGCGACCGCGCCCATTGCCGTGATCGTTTGTGTGGCCGTGGCGGCTTTCACTGCGATCCGGATTCATCAGCCGCCTGAAAACGTTTCCCAGTACAACGATCCTCGAATTCCCGCTGCTTACGCAGCTATCCGCACTCTCGAAGCGGGGGGCGGCGTGACTGTTCTCGACCTCGATGGATCCGCGGATTGGGAACGGCTGTGGCCTATTCTGGTGGGCATCGAAGCGTATGGCAAACGCCAGGGCAGCGTACCGTTTTGCATCGCGCAAAACTGGCAGCTCGTGTTCACTCGGTCGGCGCGCTGCACGCCCGACGAAATGCGAGGCCCCCACCGGCGTTTTCTGGTGTCGGCGGTGCCGAAGGAAGGCTTGACCGGCGCGGTGAACGTTTCCGGCCTGTATTTTTATCCGCGCGAATCCGCGGAGTAAGAAAGAGCGCACGCGCTGGTGGCGCGTGCGCGATAGGGCGGTGACGCGGGCCGGGCGCCCGCCCGACTCATCGATCGGGCCGGCGCGACGGCGATCGCGTCACGTACGTCAGGCAAACCCCTGCGGATTCGTCGACTGCCAGCGCCAGTGGTCCGCGCACATGCGCTCGATGCCGAACTGCGCGCGCCAGCCGATGATTTTCTCGGCCGCGCTCGGGTCCGCGAAACACTGCGCGACGTCGCCCGGGCGGCGCGCGACGATCTCGTACGGCACCGGCCGCCCCGAGGCCTTCTCGAACGAGCGCACCACGTCGAGCACGCTATAGCCCTGGCCCGTGCCGAGATTGACGACGAAGCTCGCATCGCGCTCGACGAGCGCATCGAGCGCGGCGAGATGCCCGCGCGCGAGATCGACCACGTGGATGTAGTCACGCACGCCGGTGCCGTCGGGCGTCTCGTAGTCGCCGCCGAACACGCGCAGCTTGTCGAGCTTGCCGACCGCGACCTGTGCGACGTACGGCATCAGGTTGTTCGGAATGCCGGCCGGATCTTCGCCGATCAGGCCACTTTCATGCGCGCCGACCGGATTGAAGTAGCGCAGCGTCGCGATGCGCCACGATGGGTCCGACACTTCGAGATCGCGCAGGATCTGCTCGGCGATCAGCTTCGATTGACCATACGGATTGGTCGCCGACAGCGGGAACGATTCGTCGATAGGCGAGCTCTTCGGCACGCCGTACACCGTTGCCGACGAACTGAACACGAACTGCTTGACGTTGCGATCGCGCATCACGCCGAGTAGCGTCAGCAGGCTGCCGACGTTGTTCGCGTAGTACTCGATCGGCTTCGCGACCGACTCGCCGACCGCTTTCAGCGCCGCGAAATGGATCGCGCCGGTGATCGGATGCGCATCGAAAATCCGCTGCAGCGCGGCTGCGTCGCGCGCGTCGTCGTCGTAGAAGCTCACCGCACGGCCGGTGATTTTCTCGACGCGCCGCACCGCTTCGCGCTTGCTGTTCACGAGGTTGTCGATCACCACGACGTCGTAGCCGCCGTTCAGCAGTTCGACGCAGGTGTGCGAGCCGATGAAACCCGCGCCGCCCGTTACCAGAATCGTGCCCTTCATGGTCATGCTGTTGCTCCCATTAAAGTAAAACACCCGTGATTTTTTGCACCAGGTCTTTATAGGTTTCGACGACCATGCGTTCGTCGAATTCGGTCGCGACTTTCTGCCGGCCGCGTTCCGCCATCGCGCGCCGCTCCGCGCCGCTCATGTCGAGCATGCGTGCGAGACTCGCGGCAAGGCTCTGCGCATTGCGCGCTTCGCACAACAAGCCGTTGACGCCGTCGGCCACCACCTCGCGGCAGCCGGGCACGTCGGTCGCGACGATCGGCCGGCCCATCGCCGACGCTTCCATCAGCGTGCGCGGCACGCCTTCGCGATACGACGGCAGCACCACGCAATCGGCATCGGCGATGAACGGCCGCACGTCGTGCGCCTCGCCCAGATATTCGATCACGCCTTCCTGTTCCCACGCGGCGACTTCCTCGCGCGTGATCGCGCTCGGATTGTCGACGCCGACCGGCCCGAGCAGTTGAAAGCGCGCGTGGCGGTAGCGCGCGCGCAATTGCCGCGCGGCCTCGACGTATTCGCCGACGCCTTTGTCCCAGAGCAGCCGCCCGATCAGCACGAAGCGAAACTCCGCGCGCTCGCGCAGCGGCGTGAACGCGAACTGTTCGAGATCGACGCCCTCGCCGTGCAACAGCCGCGCGCGCTCCGGATGCACGAGCAGCTTGCCGTCGATGAACGCGGCCTGATCGTCGCGATTCAGGAACCACACTTCACGCGGAAAGCGGAACGCGAAACGATACAGCCTTTTGGCGATCTGCGCGGCGCGGCTGTGCTGGATGAACACGTAGCCGAGCCCGGTGGTGACCGCCACCGACTGCACGCCAGCCAGCTTCGCCGCGATCGAGCCGTAGATGTTCGGCTTGATCGTGTAGTGAAACACGACATGCGGACGGATGGTCCTGTACTGCCGATACAGCGCGACGAGCGTGCGCAGATCTTCGCCCGGACTCGTGCCTTTCGACGCCATCGGCAGCTCGATGCAACGGCAGCCCATCGCGGCGAGCAACTCGAAGGTGCGGTCGCGCGGCGCGAGCACCGTCACGTCGACGCCGCGCCCGATCAGCGTGCGGATCAGCCCTTGCCGATAGGTATAGATTGCCCAGGCCGTGTTGCAAACGAGTGTAATGCGTAGCGCGGGCGTCGACTTGAAAGAGGGCTTCATGCGAAGAAATGCCGGGCGTTGAATGAAGTGTGGACCATTGATACGAAGACAGCGCCCTACGATGCGGCGCAAACCTCAGCGAATGAAGCGACAGCGACAGCGACAACGACAACGACAACGACAGCGCTCACACGCGGCGCGACTCAACGGTTTGCGCGCGGCGTGAGCAGCGCGCGCTTGACCCGCTGCAACGTGCGATAAGGCAGCATCAGATGCAACAGATTCTTCGCGAGGCCCAACCAGTCGTAAGGATTGGCCACGTTGAAGTAGCGCAACTGCAAACGCAGCGTCGAACCGATCTGCCGGCGCCGTTTCGTCGCGCTGATGCCGCCTTCGTTCAGCTCATAGAAAAGGCCGAGTTCAGGCAGATTCGCGCAGTCATAGCGTTCCATCAGACGTACGAACAGATCGAGGTCCTCCGCCGAACGATACGCGGCGCGGTAGTTGCCGACTGTGCGGACGGCATCGATACGCAGCATCATCGACGGATGCGCGAGGCACGAGCGGAAAAAGCGCTGGCGCCGGACCACGTTCGGCTCGGCCGGCGGCGTCAGCATGAAAAGCGGCTCGCCCGCGCGCGTGACGACCTGGGTCCACATGCCGAGGCCCGCCACGTTCGGATGCGCTTGCATGAACGCGCGCTGCTTTGCGAGCCGCTGCGGCACCGCGCGATCGCCCGCGTCGATGCGCGCCGCATAGCGAAAGCCGCGCTGCGCGAGCGCGTCGATGCCGGTTCGCAGCGCACGCTCGATGCCGCCGTTCTGCGCCATGCGCAGCACTTCGATCTTCAGGTTCGGCAGCGTGGGCGCGACGATCGGCGGCGTGCTGCCGTCATCGACGATCAGTACGTGCACCAGCGCACTTTCTTCGAACGACGCGAGCGTAGAATCGACGTCCGCCTGACCGTTATAGGCGGGTATCAGCACCGCGACGTCGTCGAGCGTGGTTTGCGCGGTGGCGGATGAATTCGTCATGGGCGCAATTTGAAACGGATGTAATAAAGATTGACCGAGGCGGCCGCCAGATAGCCGGCCGCGAGGCCGACGAGCGCGCCATACGCGCCGAGCCGCGGGATCGCCAGCAGATTGACCGCGAACGCGACGGCGAGCGCGAGCAGCCACTTGGCGAGCAACACGAACTTGGCCTGATATTTGAGCACGACCAGATTGCCGATCGCCTCGACGCCGGCGGGCACCGACAGCCACACGGCCCAGCGGAAGATTTCGATCGCGCCTTCGAAGTCCGGCCCGAACACACGGCGGATGATGAAGCCCGCGAGCAGATCGAGCACGAACGCGCCGCACACCATCAGCACGGCGGTCAGCGCGGTGAGCCGCCACATGTTGCGGCGCAGCTGCGCGATGCCTTGCACGCGGTAGACGAAGGCGGGCGCAATGGTTTGCGCGAGCATCAGCGCGAGCGTGATCCAGTTTTCATTCAACTGCTGGGCGGCCGAGTAGCGACCGAGGTCGGCGAACGAAATCGCGCGCTCGAGCATCAGCCGGTCCAGTTTCAGAAACAGATACATACAGATGAGCCCGAGCCAGAACACGGTGCCCGCGCTCGCGAAGTGCCTGAAGAGCGAACGTTCGACATGCCAGCCCAGCTTGCCGCCATGCCGGCGCATGAAGTAGAGCAACAGCACCGCGCCGATCGCCGCCGATTCGAGCGCCCACAGCCAGCCGAAACGCGCGGGCGCGGCCGTCGCGCGCACCAGCAGATAGACGAGAGCCGCCTTGATCACCGCGGTGCTCATGCTGGTCAGCAATTGCGGCTTGCTGTAGGTCATGCTTTGCAGCCACGCGTTGATCACGCCGACGAACGGCTCGCGAAACAGCATCGTCACCGCGAGGCCGGCGAGCATCGCACCGACGAGCGGTTCGAAGAAGTGCAGCGCAATGCCGAGCCACGTGAGCAGCAGCGCAACGGCCGAGACGGAGATGCGCAACGCGAACGCGCTGCCGAGGACGGTGCCGAGTTGTTCGGGCGGCCGGTTGACGATGGTCGGTACGAGGATTTCCGCGCCGCAGACCCAGGTGATCGGCGACAGTACCAGCAGCAGCGTATTCGCGTACTGCCATTTGCCGAACGTTTCGGGCCCGAAGTAACGCGCGAGCATGCCGCTGATCACGATTGCGACGCCGATCTGCGTGAGCCGCTCGAGACCCAGCCAGACGATGTTCGTAAACGCTCGGGTGACGTCGGGATTGGCGAAGCGCTTGACCGTCAGCATCCGTTGGCCGCTCGCCGCTGCGCGTCGGTCAAGCCGCCTCGCACGGCCATGCATGCGGCGCTATGCGCATTCGCCCGCCCGGCCGGCAGCCACGGCAACTTTACAAATGGAGGGCGTCTAAGCATTAGAATGGCGGTATTCAGGCTGGTCAGAAAAACGCAATTATAAGTTGGAACCGGACCGCTTCCGGCAAGGGCGCATCGAGGCGCGGTAACAGGTGTTTTTAACGTGAGTATTACCGTGGTTTTTAACGCGAATTTTTACCGCGTTTTAACCGGCGATTGTTACCGGTCGAGGTCGGTGCGCAGGTCAAAATTTTCCATTGCACGCAAGTGAGCCAACATGATCTCCAAATCCATTTTCAAGGCGTATGACATTCGTGGCGTCATTGGCAAGACGCTCGACGCCGACGCCGCGCGTTCCATCGGTCGCGCATTCGGCAGCGAAGTGCGCGCGCAGGGCGGCGACGCGGTCGTGGTCGCGCGCGACGGACGCCTGTCGGGCCCCGAGCTGATCGGGGCGCTGTCCGACGGCCTGCGTGCGGCCGGCGTCGATGTCGTGAACGTGGGCATGGTGCCCACGCCGGTCGGCTACTTCGCGGCGAGCGTACCGTTGAAACTGGCGGGCGGCGAGCGGCGCGTCGACTCGTGCATCGTCGTGACGGGTAGCCATAATCCGCCGGACTACAACGGCTTCAAGATGGTGCTGCGCGGCGCGGCCATTTACGGCGAGCAGATTCTCGCGCTGCATCAGCGCATCGTCGACGAGAACTTCGCCGACGGCAGCGGCAGCTACGCCGAGTACGACATCGCCGACGCGTATCTCGAGCGCATCGCGAGCGACGTGAAGCTCGCGCGTCCGATCAAGATCGTCGTCGATACCGGCAACGGCGTGGCCGGCGAGCTCGCGCCGAAGCTGTTCGGGAAGCTCGGCTGCGAACTCGTCGAACTGTTCACTGAAGTCGACGGCAACTTCCCGAATCACCACCCGGACCCGGCGCACCCGGAGAACCTCGAAGACGTGATTCGCGCGCTGAAGGAAACGGATGCGGAAATCGGCTTCGCGTTCGACGGCGACGGCGACCGCCTCGGCGTCGTCACCAAAGACGGCCAGATCATCTACCCGGACCGTCAACTGATGCTGTTCGCCGAAGAAGTGCTGTCACGCAACAAGGGCGCGCAGATCATTTACGACGTGAAGTGCACGCGCAATCTCGCGAAGTGGGTCAAGGACAAGGGCGGCGAGCCGCTGATGTGGAAGACCGGCCACTCGCTCGTGAAGGCGAAGCTGCGGGAAACCGGCGCGCCGCTGGCTGGCGAAATGAGCGGCCACGTGTTCTTCAAGGACCGCTGGTATGGTTTCGACGACGGCCTGTACACGGGAGCGCGTCTGCTCGAGATCCTCACGCGTGTCGCCGACCCGAGCAAGCTGCTGAACTCGCTGCCGAACTCGCACTCCACGCCCGAGCTGCAGCTGAAACTCGAGGAAGGGGAGAACTTCGAGCTGATCGCGCGTATGCAGCAGAACGCGAAGTTCACCGGTGCGGACAACGTCGTGAAGATCGACGGTCTGCGCGTCGAGTATCCGGACGGCTTCGGCCTCGCGCGTTCGTCGAACACGACGCCGGTCGTGGTGATGCGTTTCGAGGCCGACAACGACGCGGCGCTTAAACGCATCCAGGACGACTTCCGCCGCGTGATTCTCGCGGAGAAGGCCGATGCGAAACTGCCGTTCTGACGGCTGATGCGGCGCTGCGCTTCGAAGTTCGTCAAGACGGCTCGAAGCGTCGCCCCTACCGAACGCGGCGCGGGTTGCCTTACCGCGCCGCGTTTTTCATGTCTTTCATGGACGGCGCGCTAGAATTGCGGTCCTTTCAACGCATCTTCGAGCCGGATAGCCGGTTTTCTCACTCTTGAGCGCGCAAAAGATACTGATCGTGAGGGTGTCGTCGCTGGGCGACGTCGTTCACAACATGCCCGTGATCGCCGACATCCGGCGCCGCCATCCCGACGCGCAGATCGACTGGCTCGTCGAGGAAAGCTTCGTCGGGCTCGTGGAACTCGTGAGCGGTGTGCGGCGCGCGATTCCGGTGTCGCTGCGGCGCTGGCGCAAGCGCATCCTGTCCGTCGACAACTGGCGTGAGATCGGCGCGTTTCGCCGCGCGCTCGCCGCCGAGCACTACGATCTGGTGATCGACTGCCAGGGCCTCATCAAGACCGCGTGGCTCGCGAACATGGCGCGCGGACCGCTCGTCGGCCTCGGCAACCGTACCGAAGGCGCCGGCTACGAATGGCCGGTGCGCTTTTTCTACGGGCGGCGCGTGCCGATCGCGCCGCGCACGCACGTGGTCGAACGCACGCGTCAACTGGTGGCCGCGGCGCTGAACGATCCGCCGCCGCAACCCACCGACGACATCGACTTCGGTCTCGACACGGGCCGTGCCGCGCTCGCGCTGTCGCAGGCGAATCTGAATCTGCCGGTGCCGTACGTGGTGTTCGTGCACGCGACTTCGCGCGCCGACAAGCAGTGGCCCGATGCCGCGTGGATCGAACTCGGGCAGGCGCTGGTGCGGCGCGGCGCGTCGATCGTGCTGCCGTGGGGCAGCGACGCCGAGCGCGCGACCAGCGAGCGGCTCGCGAAGGAGTTCGGCGCGGCCGCGATCGTGCCACCGAAGCTGTCGCTGCCGGCGGTGGTGGGGCTGATCGATGGCGCGGCCGCGACGGTCGGGGTTGACACAGGTCTGGTCCATATCGCGGCGGCGCTGAAGCGGCCCACGGTCGAGTTGTACAATTTCTCGACCGCGTGGCGCACCGGCGGCTACTGGTCGCCGAACGTCGTCAATCTCGGCGCGGCGGGGCAGCCGCCTACGCTGCAGCAGGTGAAGTCGGTGCTTGCCGGCTTCGGGCTGTTGTGACCCGGGCCGGCCGGCATCAGCACCTGCTGCATCCTGTCGGTGCGCTTCGCCTTGCGCACCCTCCGTTCCAAAGGGCGACCATGAACGAAACCCAGATCATCGAAGTAGCGAACGCCGACTGGCACGGCTGCAACCTGTCCGTGCCTCGAGAGACGCTGCTCGCCGGCGTCGAGCGCGGCAAGGTGCTGTACTTCCCGAACCTGCGCTTCGCGATCGACGGCGGCGAGCAGGCGCTGCTCGACCCGGCGCTCGCCGATCCGAACCGCAAGAACATCAGCCTCGAACCGAACGGCGGCGCGCTGCATGGCGTGGCCGGCGATGCGGTCACGCAGTCGGCGGTGCGCGCGTTGATCGCGCGTTATCAGGCGAATGCGCGCACGCTCGTCGACGGGCTCTTTCCCGAGTACAGCGGCAAGCTGCGGGTCGCGCCGACGAGCCTGCGGCTGCATCAGGTCGAGACTCGCGAAACCTCGTGGCGCAAGGACGATAGCCGTCTGCACGTCGACGCGTTTCCGTCGCGGCCGAATTACGGCGAGCGCATCCTGCGCGTGTTCACCAACGTCAATCCCCATGGCGTGCCGCGCGTATGGCGCGTCGGCGAGCCGTTCGAGGATATGGCGCAGCGCTTCCTGCCGCGTATCAAGCCGCAGATGCCCGGCTCCGCGTGGCTGCTGAATCTGCTGCACGTGACCAAATCGCTGCGCAGCGAATACGATCATCTGATGCTCAGTCTGCACGACGGCATGAAGGCCGACCTCGACTATCAGAAGACGAGCCCGCAACAGACCATGCCGTTTCCACCGGGCAGCGTGTGGGTGTGCTTCTCCGACCAGACCTCGCATGCGGTGATGTCCGGCCAGTTCATGCTGGAGCAGACTTTCTTCCTGCCAGTGAAGGCGATGGCGCAGCCGGAATGCGCGCCGCTCGGCATTCTCGAGCGCCTGAAGGGCAGGGCGCTGGTTTGAGCGCGGCGGTCGATTCGAGGGCCGGGCAGATGCCGGCCCGCATCGCGCGCGTGAGCGCGCTGCGCTTTCCGAATCACGCGGGGCGCCGATGCTAAGGGCGATCTATCGCGCGCTCTGGTGGCTCATCGCGCCGCTTGCGGTGCTGCGTCTGTTGATCCGTTCGCGTAAGGAGCGCGGTTATCGCCAGCATATCGGCGAGCGCTTCGGTTATTCGCGCGGGCGCTTGTTGGAGGACAGCGCGCCGTTGATCTGGGTGCATGCGGTGTCGGTCGGCGAGACGCGCGCCGCGCAGCCGCTGATCGATGCGCTGATGAAGGCGCGCCCCGACGCGCGCATTCTGCTTACGCACATGACGCCGAGCGGCCGCGCGACCGGCATCGAGATTTTCCGGCGACCGCGTGTTGCGCAGTTATCTACCGTACGACATGCCGCATGCGGTACGGCGCTTCTTGCGCGGGTGGCGGCCGTCGCTCGGTCTCGTGATGGAAACCGAGGTGTGGCCGACCCTGATCGACGAGTGCCGTCGCGCCGACGTGCCGCTCGTGCTGACCAACGCGCGGATGTCGGCACGTTCGTTCAAGCGCGCGGCGAAATTCGGCGGTGCGACGAAGGACGTGTTCGGCGGCTTCGCGCGCGTGCTCGCGCAGAGTCCGTCCGATGCCGAGCGGTTGACCTCGCTCGGCGCGCGCAATGTCGCGGTGCTCGGCAATCTGAAGTTCGACATGAGCACGCCGCCCGAACTCGCGGCACGCGGCCACGCGTGGCGCGCGGCGATCGGCACGCGGCCCGTGTGGGTCGCGGCGAGCACGCGCGAGGGCGAAGAAGCGCTCGTGCTCGAGGCGTTCGCGGCGCTCGGCATCGACGATGCGCTGCTGATTCTGGTGCCGCGTCATCCGCAGCGCTTCAATGAAGTCGCGGCGCTCGTCGAGAAAGCGGGGTTGCGGCTCGAACGGCGATCGAGTTGGGCGCCCGATGCGAAGGTCGCGTCGGCGGCGCGCACCGCCGACGATGGCGTGGCGCCGTTGCCTCGCGACGTGAACGTGCTTCTCGGCGATTCGATGGGCGAGTTGGGCGCTTACTACGCGGCGTCGGATCTTGCGTTTATCGGCGGCAGTCTGTTGCCGCTTGGCGGACAGAACCTGATCGAAGCGTGCGCGGTCGGCGTGCCGGTGCTGATCGGGCCGCACGTTTTCAACTTCACGCAAGCCACCGCCGATGCGGTCGCGGCCGGCGCCGCCGTGCGGGTGCAGGACCCGGCCGATCTGGCGCGCGCGCTGCGCGAGCTGTTCGGCGACAAGTCGCGGCGGCTCGCGATGGGCGGCGCGGCTGCCGCGTTTGCGGCGAGGCATCGCGGGGCGACGGCGAGGACGGTGGATGTGTTGGCGGCGTTGTTGCCGGAGTAGTCCCGGAACGCCGGTGACGACCGCGCCGAGCGAATTATTCAAGCCGCAAGCGCCACGCACTTTGTGGCTAACGCTTGCTTATGTGATACGAACCGTCCGAGTGTTATTGCTGCTTCGCGACAGACTCGTCGCTTATGGGGCTTGTGTCGGCGCTACGGCGTCGACCGCTTCCTCTTCCTGCGGAGGTGTGTCCTGCGCGAATGCCATCCTGGCGAGTGAAGCGTCACTTGCTTACACCTTCAACAATCCCTTCTTTTCAATAAACTTCACCACATCATCAAGGCCCTCGAGCGCCTTCAGATTACACATCACAAACGGTCGCTCGCCGCGCATCTTCTTCGCATCGGATGCCATCACATCGAGGTTCGCGCCAACCAGCGGCGCGAGATCCGTCTTGTTGATCACGAGCAGATCCGACTTCGTGATCCCAGGTCCGCCCTTGCGCGGAATCTTCTCGCCGCCGGCGACGTCGATCACGTAGATCGTCAGGTCCGACAGCTCCGGGCTGAAGGTCGCCGCGAGGTTGTCGCCGCCCGATTCGATGAACACGATGTCCGCGTCCGGAAAACGCGTGAGCATGCGGTCGACCGCTTCGAGGTTGATCGATGCGTCCTCGCGGATCGCGGTGTGCGGGCAGCCACCCGTCTCGACGCCCATGATGCGCTCGGCCGGCAGCGCGCCCGCGACGGTCAGCAGACGCTGATCCTCTTTCGTATAGATGTCGTTCGTGATCGCGACGAGGTCGTACTGGTCGCGCATCGCCTTGCACAGCATTTCGAGCAGCGTGGTCTTGCCCGAGCCGACCGGGCCGCCGACGCCCACGCGCAGCGGCGGCAGCTTCTTCGTGCGGATCTGGCTCGCGGTATGGAAAGCGGAATGATGAGATGCGTTCATGATGGATCGTGGGAATCGTGCTACGAGCGGAAGAGCCGCGAATACTGCGACTCGTGGCGCGCCGACAGAATGCCGAGCTGCGGCGCGAACGTGTTGAGGTCGTCACGCGAGGTCGCGAGCGCGCGCGCGACGGCCGCCTCGATCGGCTCACGCAGCGCGACGATGATGCGTTGCCCCGCGAGTTGGCCGAGCGGCACCGCCTTCAACGCGGCGGCGGCCTGGTTCTCGACCCAGCTGAACGCATAGGCGGCGAGCGCGGCATCGACCGGAGCATTGTGCGCGTGAGCGGCGAATGCGAACGCGCTCGGCTGCGCGAGTGGCGTCAGCGACGCGAGCGTCGCGCGTCTTGCCACATCGCCCCATTCGAGCGACACGCACAGCTGTCGCAGCGACCAGCCCATCTGCTCCGTTTCGCGGCGCAGTTCGGCGGACTCGCGACTCGCGAGGAATTCGGCGTTGGCGTCGGCGAGTTCCACGGCGTCGTGCGTGCGCCAGCGTTCGATCTGCTGCGCGAGGAACGGCAACTCGCCGCGCGCGAGCACGTCGGTCAGGCCGCGTTCAATCCACGTGCGCGCGGAGTCGGCATCGGTGATGAGCTGCACTTCAATCGCCGCTTCGAGACCCTGCGAATAGCTGAACGCGCCGATCGGCAGTGCTGGCGACGCGAGATGCAGCAGCGCGGTGAATTCAGCGATGCGCATGACGATGCGGGTGGTGTCCATGTCCGCACGATTCGTCGTGCACGTGGTCATGGTCGTGATCGTGCGAGTGCGAAGAGCCCTCATGGGCATGAGCATGCTCATGCCCATGATGCTCACCAAACACCTGCTGCGCGATCGCATAGTCCTCGGCGAACGTCTCGTCGTGCCCATGCTTATGTCCACCGCCATACGCCCCGGCTTCAGGCTGAAACGGCAGCGACACCTGCTCGACCGTCGCGCCGATGCGCTTGAGCATGTCGGCGAGCACCGGATCGTATTCGAGCTTCAGATAATCGGCGCCCACTTCGACCGGCGTATGACGATTGCCGAGGTGATAGGCGGCGCGCGTCAACGTCAACGCGTCCGATGCGCGTACGACAAGCACGGCTTCATCAGCCGCAACGACACGCACGAGCCCGCCATCATCGGCGACGAGCACGTCGCCATCGCGCAGCACGGTGCCGCGCGGCAACAGCAATGCGACTTCCTCGCCGTCATCGAGCGTCGCGGCGAGACGGCTCTTGCGACGTTCATCGAACGCGAGCGTCAAGGTCGGCGCGCGCTTGACGAGTACCGGCGCGATCTTCAGATGCGGCGCGAGAAGTTTGTTCAGTGTACGCATGATCAGAACAGGAAATAGCGTTGCGCCATCGGCAGCACGGAGGCCGGATCGCAGGTCAGCAACTGGCCGTCGGCGATCACCTGATAGGTTTCCGGATCGACGCTGATGTTCGGGCGCCACGCGTTGTGAATCATGTCGGCCTTCGTCACGTTGCGGCAGTTCTTCACCGCGACGATGCGCTTGTGCAAACCATAGCGTTCGGCCACATTCGCATCGGCGGCGAGTTGCGACACGAAGGTCAGCGACGTACGGCCCAGCGCTCCGCCGCGCGTCGCGAACATCTCGCGATAGTGCACGGGCTGCGGCGTCGGAATCGATGCATTCGGATCGCCCATCTGCGCCATCGCGATCATGCCGCCCTTCAGGATCAGCGACGGCTTGATGCCAAAGAACGCCGGCTCCCAGAACACGAGGTCGGCCCACTTGCCCGGTTCGATCGAACCGACTTCATGCGCGATGCCGTGCGTGATCGCCGGATTGATCGTGTACTTCGCGACATAGCGTTTCGCGCGGAAATTGTCGTGGCGCGCGTTGTCCTCGGGCAGCGCGCCGCGTTGCACCTTCATCTTGTGCGCGGTCTGCCACGTGCGGATGATCACTTCGCCGACGCGGCCCATCGCCTGCGAGTCCGAAGAAAGCATCGACAGCGCGCCGAGATCGTGCAGGATGTCCTCGGCGGCGATCGTCTCGCGGCGAATCCGCGATTCGGCGAACGCGATGTCTTCGGCAATCGACGGATCGAGGTGATGGCACACCATCAGCATGTCGAGATGCTCGTCGAGCGTGTTGACCGTGTAGGGCCGCGTCGGATTCGTCGACGACGGCAGCACGTTCGCTTCGCCGCACACCTTGATGATGTCCGGGGCGTGGCCGCCGCCCGCGCCTTCGGTGTGATACGTGTGGATCGTGCGGCCCTTGAACGCGGCGACGGTCGCTTCGACGAAGCCCGCTTCGTTTAGCGTATCGGTGTGGATCGCGACCTGCGTGTCGGTATCGTCGGCGACGCCAAGGCAGTTGTCGATCGCCGCGGGCGTCGTGCCCCAGTCTTCGTGCAGCTTCAAACCGATCGCGCCCGCGGCGATCTGTTCGGTCAGCGGTGTCGGCTGGCTCACGTTGCCCTTGCCGAGAAAGCCGAGGTTCATCGGATAGCCGTCGGCCGCTTGCAGCATGCGTTCGAGATGCCACGGCCCCGGCGTGCAGGTGGTCGCATTGGTGCCGGTCGCGGGGCCGGTGCCGCCGCCGAGCATCGTCGTCACGCCGCTCGCGAGCGCTTCCTCGATCTGCTGCGGGCTGATGAAGTGGATGTGCGTATCGATGCCGCCCGCGGTCACGATCAGCCCTTCGCCCGCGATCACTTCGGTGGCCGCGCCAATCGCGATCGTCACGTTCGGCTGGATGTCGGGATTGCCGGCCTTGCCGATCGCCGCGATGCGGCCGTCCTTGATGCCGATGTCGGCCTTCACGATGCCCCAGTGATCGAGGATCACCGCGTTCGTCACGACGGTATCGACGACCTCGGCATGCACGCGCTGCGACTGGCCCATGCCGTCGCGAATCACCTTGCCGCCGCCGAACTTGACCTCTTCGCCGTAGGTCGTGAAGTCGCGCTCGATCTCGATCAGCAGTTCGGTGTCGGCGAGGCGCACGCGGTCGCCGGTGGTAGGGCCGAACATCTCCGCGTATGCGCGGCGGCCAATGCGTAGTGTCATGGTGTGGGTCCGGAATGAGCTACAAGCGAGCGACAGGCAAGGCAAGGCGGAGCAGGGCGGTCGAAACGCCAGGGCGCGGGCAGCGCATCACAGCTTGCCCATCACCTTGCCGTTGAAGCCGTAGACGATGCGCTCGCCGGCCAGCGCGACGAGTTCGACCGTGCGCTCCTGACCGGGCTCGAAGCGCACCGCGGTGCCCGCCGCGATATTCAGGCGAAAGCCGCGCGCCGCTTCGCGATCGAACGACAGCGCGTCGTTCACCTCGTAGAAATGATAATGCGAGCCGATCTGCACGGGACGGTCGCCGGTATTCGACACGACCACCGTGACCGTCGCGCGGCCCGCGTTCAGTTCGTGCTCGCCGTCGTCGATGAGGAGTTCGCCGGGAATCATGGGGCCTGCCTTGACGAAGAGGAGTTCAGGGAATCGGGTGATGGACGGTGACGAGCTTGGTGCCGTCGGGAAACGTCGCTTCGACCTGGATGTCGGGGATCATCTCGGGCACGCCCTCCATCACGTCGGCGCGCGTGAGCAGCGTGGTGCCATAGTGCATCACCTCGGCGACGCTCTTGCCGTCGCGCGCGGCTTCCATCAGCGCGGCGGTGATGAAGGCGACCGCCTCCGGATAGTTCAGCTTGAGGCCGCGCGCGCGGCGCCGTTCGGCGAGCAGCGCGGCGGTGAAGATCAGCAGCTTGTCCTTCTCGCGAGGTGTCAGCTTCATCGGGTGTGGGTCTCGGCGTTTGATGTGTCGTGGCGGCGTCGTGGTCGCGTCGCGGTGACGGGGGCCTGGCGTCGCGCGATCATCCGGTCACGGTATCAAGTCCGGCTAACGGCGCGCTTACAACTACGTTTGCGACCGCGCATGCCACCGCGTCTGCAAAATTACAGATCGGCGGGCAGCGGTGCGCCGAACCACTTTTTCGACATCGCACCGAGCGTGCCGTCGTGTTTGGCCTGGGCGATCGCGGCATCGACCTTCTGTTGCAGGCGCGGCTCGTTCTTGTTCATGCCGACGAAGCACGGCGAGTTCTTGATCACGAACTTCGGCTCCGGACGGCGCGGCGGATTCTTCGCGAGGATCGCGGCCGCGACGATGTTGCCGGCCGCGATCAACTGCACCTGGCCGGACAGGAACGCGGCGATCGTCGCGTTGTTGTCCTCGAAGCGCTTGATCGTCGCGTTCGGCGCCATCTGCGTGAGACCGATTTCCTCGAGCGCGCCGCGCGTCGCGCCGACGGTCTTGCCGGTGAGATCGGCGGGACCGCTCACCTTGATGTCGGCGGGACCGAACACGCCCTGGTAGTACGGCGCGTACGCGCTCGAAAAGTCGATCACCTTCTCGCGCTCGGGCGTTTTGCCGAGCGACGAGATCACGAGGTCGACCTTGCCCGTTTGCAGATACGGAATGCGGTTCGCGCTGTTGACCGGCACGAGTTCGAGCTTCACGTTCATCGCTTTGGCGAGCAGCGCGGCCGTGTCGATGTCATAGCCCTGCGGCTTCATGTCGGGGCCGACCGAGCCGAACGGCGGATAGTCCTCGGGCACGGCGACCTTCAGCACGCCGGCCTTGGCGATGTTGTCGAGCGTGTCGGCGTGCGCGGGGCCCGCATGAAACGCGAGATCGGCGACGATGGGCAAGGCGAGCAATGCGGCTAGGAAGGCGCGGCGCGCGGAGCGGGAGAGAGTGCGGGTCATGGGCGTGAGCAGTGGTGGTGTCGTGGGTGTCGGGTCGTCGCTGGCTTCAGCGTGGCCGGCCGCGAAGTGGCGAGTGCACGCAAGCTGTGTGCCACCCCTATGCGGCGTGGCGGGGCGGCGTGCTACGCCGGTTCGCGCACATGGTTGGGGCGTGCGCGTGCGCCGCCTTGGTGCGCAAAGAGCGTGATGAAGACGAAAGCGGGAAGCCGCGCTGTCAGGTCGACCAGATCCGCAACGGCACCGCCGCGACACCATGCACGACCGGCCGCAATTGCAGCCAACAGCGCGTGAGCGCGTGCTGCAGCGTTTCCATCGAGCGCGACACCGCGCGCACGAGCAGCACGCCGTTCGTCACGCACGAGGCGGCTGCTCGCAACGTGTCGTCGAACGGCAGTTGCGCGCTCAGCGATTCGGCGAGCGCGTCGTCGCAAGCGGCGCCTACGGCCCACAGCGTGCCGTAGGCCGGAAAGCCGGCGAGCCCCTGCGGCGCGTCGCGCAGCGGATCGTCGGCGGTGAGGCTCGCGCGTTCGAACCACAGCAGCTCGCCATTCGCGCCGACGATGCGCGACACCGCGCGCAAGCTACCCGCCGACCAGCGTTCGCCGGCCGCCTGGCGTCCGAGCTGGGTCGCGTCCCAGCCGATTGCGCTCGCGCCGGCGCCGAGCGTCAGCGAAAAATCGAGGTGCGCGTTCGCGTGATCGAACACGATGTTGTTCTGCGGCAGCCAGTCGAGCTTCGCGTGCTCACCGACACGCAGCGCGATGCGCTGCCGCGCCGCGCGGCCGTTCGACTTGTACCACTTGGTTGCGCCCGGCGTCGTCAGCACCGCATGCGTTTGCGCGGCGAGCGTGATGTCGATGTCGAGCTGATCGCCACCCGCGACGCCGCCGGGCGGATGCACGATCACCGCGTGACAGATCGACGGGCCTTCCGGATAGAGCGGCCGTTGCACGCGCAGCGGTCCGTCGTGCAGCCGGTGCGCGAGCGTCGTGCGAGCGTCGCCGCCGACGAAGCCGAGTTCGAGTCGCGCGCGCCACGGCGGGTGCGCGGCGGCGAGCGTGGCGTGGTTTTCGTGAAGCGACATGCGGATGGATGGGGGAATCGGCGTGCGACGAGGATAGCACGCGTGTCGAAGCGCGCAAGCCGCGGCAGCGGCTACGACGCGGTACTCTCGGGCGAGGCTTCGGTCACCGACAGCACCTTGATGCCCTCCCACTGCGGATGCAACAGTCGCAGCAACGCAAGGATCGCGCGGGGGGTGTTTTCCTGGACGGTCAACGAGTCGCTGCCTGTCTGGATTGCTTTCTTGCCATGTTGGCAATACTGATATTCGACGTGAACCGTCACGGACATGCTTTTCTCCCTCTATATCGATATTGTGTCGCCGACCCAGGCCGTATCGCGGCGGCGTCTAGCGTACGAGTGTCGGCTCGGCGTGATCGTCTACGCCCCGTTCCGCGCGATTGATGAATCCGCAGTCGAGCAATAGCTGACAGAAAGCTTCCGGCGAACACGACGGCCCGGTCGTCCCGGCCATTCTCGCGAGAACGTCGGGGAACGACGCGAGCACGTGCCAGCTGTCGTAATACGCGTGCAGCTGCGGCGCGAGTTCGTTGCCGAGCTTCTCCCAGCGCACCGACAGCATGCCGACCGTACCGCCGCTGTCTACTTCGAATAGACCAAAAGTGACCGCCGACACGACGTTCATCACCCTGCAATAGGAGGCTGGGTTTCTGTAAAACTCGCGTCTGGCCTGCTTGTTGTCGTCCATGGTGTCCACCTCGTCGAACCGTTGCGGTTGCCTAGCCTGTGTAACGGTTGCGCGGCGGATAACTTGAGCTCGCTTACACGGCAATCAATCCCCTTACCCCATCCGCATCCATGTTCGCGCCGTCGCCGCCCGCGACGATTTCGCCGCGACTCATCACCCAGTAACGATCGGCGATCGCTTTGGCGAAGTCGTAGTACTGCTCGACCAGCAGCACCGTCATGCCCATGTCCTCGACGAGCTGCCGCAGCGTGCGGCCGATGTCCTGAATGATCGACGGCTGGATGCCCTCGGTCGGCTCATCGAGGATCAGCAGTTGCGGCTCGCTCATCAGCGCGCGGCCGATCGCGAGCTGTTGCTGCTGACCGCCGGAGAGATCGCCGCCGCGCCGGTTGCGCATGTCCTTCAGTACCGGGAAAAGCTCGTAGATGCGCTCGGGGATTTTCTTCGGCGCCTTTCTGCTCGCGGCGCCCACCAGCAGATTTTCCTCGACGGTGAGGCGCGGAAAGATATCGCGGCCCTGCGGCACGTAGGCGAGCCCCTGAGCGACGCGGGCATGGGTCGGCAGTTTCATCAACTGTTCGCCGCGCCATGCGATCGCGCCGCTTTTCGCGGGCACGACGCCCATCAGGCAGCGCAGCAGCGTGGTCTTGCCGACGCCGTTGCGCCCGAGCAGCACCGTCAGCTTGCCGTCGGGCACCGTGAGCTTCACGTCGCGCAGAATATGGCTGCCGCCGTAGTATTGGTTCAGTCGGTCTACTTCGAGCATTGTTCAGTCGTCCTGTCGGGTTGACGATGCGGTGCCGCTTCCAGCAGCAATCAGCGGCCTAGATAAGACTCGATCACCGTCTCGTCGCGCTTGACTTCGTCGAGCGTGCCGTGCGCGAGCACGCGGCCTTCGGCCATCACCGTCACCTTGCCTGTGTCGCCCGCGAGCGCCGCGACGAACTCCATGTCGTGCTCGACGACCATCATCGAGCAGGTGCCACGCAGGTGGTTGAGCAATTCGGCGAGTTGCATCGTTTCGTCGTCGGTCATGCCGGCCGCGGGTTCGTCGAGCAGCAGCAGCGCCGGTTGCTGCATCAGCAGCATGCCGATTTCGAGGCGCTGCTTCTGGCCGTGCGATAGCTCGCCGGCGAGCCTTCGCGCTTCGCTTTCCAGCCCGATCAGCGCGAGCGTTTCCTCGATGCGGGCCTGCGCGTCGCCATCGAGCCGCGCGCGCAGCGACGCCCACCAGCCCTTGTCGGTCTTCATCGCGAGTTCGAGGTTTTCCCACACCGGATGCTGCTCGAACACGGTCGGCTTCTGGAACTTGCGGCCGATGCCGGCGCGCGCGATCGCCGGTTCGTTCATGCGCGTGAGATCGATCGACTGGCCGAGAAACACCTTGCCGTGATCGGGCGCGGTCTTGCCCGTGATCACGTCCATCATCGTCGTCTTGCCCGCGCCGTTCGGGCCGATGATGCAGCGCAGTTCGCCCGCGTCGATCGCGAGCGACAGCGCGTTCAGCGCGCGAAAGCCGTCGAAGCTGACCGTCACGTCTTCGAGGTAGAGGATCGTGCCGTGCGATACGTCGATCTCGCCGGGCACGACCGCGTGTCCCATGCTCGCGACGCCGCTCAGCGAGCGTTCCGGTGGTGCTTCGGGTAAATCCAGATCGGGAACCATCGGGTTTTCGTTCATCAGCGGTCCCTTTTACGCGTCAGCAGATCGGCGAGCCCCATGATGCCGTTCGGCAGCAGCAGCGGCACCAGCACGAAGATCAGGCCGAGAAAGAACAGCCAGTATTCGGGGAAGTTCGCCGTGAAGAAACTCTTCGCACCGTTCACGGCGAACGCGCCGATGATGGGGCCGATCAGCGTGCCGCGTCCGCCGACCGCCACCCAGATCGCCATTTCGATCGAGTTGCCCGGCGACATCTCGCCCGGATTGATGATGCCGACCTGCGGCACGTACAACGCGCCCGCGATGCCGCACAGCACCGCCGACACGGTCCACACGAACAGCTTGTACGCGAGCGGGCTGTAGCCGAGGAACATCAGCCGCGTTTCGCCGTCGCGCACCGCGCTCACCACGCGGCCGAGCTTCGACGTGACGATCGCGCGCGCGCCGATGAACGCGGCGATCAGCACCGCGAACGTAATGAGCAGCAAGGCGGCGCGCGTGCCCTGATGCGTGATCGGAAAACCGCCGATGCGCTTGAAGTCGGTAAAGCCGTTATTGCCGCCGAAGCCCGTCTCGTTGCGAAAGAACAGCAGCATCGCGGCGAAGGTCATGGCCTGCGTGATGATCGACAGATAGACACCCTTCACGCGCGAGCGGAACGTGAAGAAGCCGAACACCCACGCGAGCACGGCGGGTACCAGCACGACGAGCAAGAGCGCGTAGCCGAGATGTTGCGTGCCCTGCCAGTACCACGGCAACTGGTGCCAGTCGAGAAACACCATGAAGTCGGGCAGATCGCTGCCGTACTTGCCATCGTGGCCGATCGCGCGCATCAGGTACATGCCGATCGCGTAGCCGCCGAGCGCGAAGAACAAAGCGTGACCCAAACTCAGGATGCCGCAGTAGCCCCACACCAGATCGAGTGCGAGCGCGGCGATCGCATAGCACATGAACTTGCCGGTCAGCGTCATCGCATACGCGGACAGATGCAAGGCGCTCGTCTCCGGAATCACCAGCGCGGCGAACGGCACGCCGAGGCCGAACACGATGATCAGCGCGATCAGCGCGAGCCACGCGCGACGCGACAACAGCGCGGGCCGCGGTGGCAGGCCGAGCGCGAAGCCGGTGTTGGACTCGCGCGCGCCGCCAGCGCCGGCGGCGCCGGCGCGCGACGACGAAGCGGAAGCGGGGTCTGCCGATGAAGTAGCCGATGTCATCTCATGCCTCCGCGCTACGGCCCTTCAAGGCGAACATGCCCTGCGGACGCTTCTGGATGAACAGCACGATCAGCACGAGCACCGCGATCTTCGCGAGCACCGCGCCCCAGAACGGTTCGATCGCCTTGCTGACGAGTCCCAGCCCGAAGCCGCCGAGCACGGTGCCCGCGAGCTGGCCGACGCCGCCGAGCACGACCGCCATGAACGAATCGATGATGTAGCTCTGGCCGAGGTCCGGCCCGACATTGCCGATCTGCGACAGCGCGCAGCCGCCGAGCCCCGCGATGCCCGCGCCGAACGCGAACGCATACGAATCGACGCGCGCGGTCTTCACGCCGACGCACGCGGCCATGCGACGGTTCTGCGTGACTGCGCGCACGAACAGACCCAGCCGCGTGCGCGTGAGCACGGCCCACGCGATCGCGACGACGATCAGCGAGAACGCGAGAATCGCGAGCCGGTTGTACGGCAGGATCAGATTCGGCAGCACGGTGACGCCGCCGCTCATCCACGACGGATTGACGACCTGGACGTTCTGCGCGCCGAACAGCATGCGGGTGGCCTGAATCAGGATCAGGCTCACGCCGAAGGTGGTCAGCAGCGTTTCGAGCGGGCGGCCGTACAGGTGCTTCAGCACGAGCCGTTCGAGCACGATGCCGACCAGCGCCGCCGCGACGAACGCGGCCGGTATCGCGAGTAGCGGATACCAGTCGAACGCGTTAGGCGCGAAGCGCTGAACGAGGTTCTGCACGACATAGGTCGCGTACGCGCCGATCATCAGGAATTCGCCGTGCGCCATGTTGATCACGCCGATCAGGCCATATGTGATGGCGAGGCCGAGCGCGGCGAGCAGCAGCACGCTGCCGAGCGACAGCCCCGCGAACAGCGTGCCCGCGATCTGGCTGCGGCGCTGGATCGCATCGAGCTCATCGATGCCGCTTTGCGCGGCCGCGCGCACGCGTTCGTCGGCTTCGGCAAACGTGCCGTCGGCTTTCTTCGCGACCAACGGGCGCAGCAGTTCGTTCATGTCGAGGTCGTGGCGCGCGGCGACCAGTTGCACCGCATCGAGGCGCTTGGCCGGATCCGGGTCGTGCAATGCGCTCATCGCCCACAGCGTGTCGAGACGTTTCTTCAGAGCGGGATCGGTTTCTTTTGCGCGCGCCGCGTCGACGAGTGGCTTGATCGACGGATCGGGGTTTTGCAGCAGCGCATCGACGGCGGCTGCGCGCGTCGCCTGATCGGGCGAGGCGAGTTGCAGACCCGACAGCGCGCCCGCCACTTTCGAGCGCAGCAGGTTGTTCAGCGTGACCGGTTGCGCGTCGCTCGTGGCGACGGGCTGGCCGGTGACGGCATCGCGGGTGGCGTCGCCGTCCTGCAGCAGTACCGCGCCTGCGTCGGTGGCGAGCGCGTTGTCGTCGGCGAGCGCCTTGAGCACCGCGAGCGACGCGGCATCGTGCGTCGAGATCAGCTTGTCGATCGCGGCGGACTTCGCCTCGAAGTCGTCGCCCGCGAGCGGCGCGACGTCGGCCTGGGTCAGCGCGAATGCGGCGCCCGGCGCGGCGGCGAGAAGGACCGCGAGCGGCAGCAGGAGCGTCGCGCCGCGTCGTCGTACGGAAGTCGGAAATGAAAACGCCATGATGGCCTTTTGCACTGGGTTGAATCGATGAGCCGCTCGAGAGCGCGAGGGCGTCGCGTCAGACGTCGCCGCCGCTTCAGCGGGACGTTGCCGCGCATTGGCGTGCGCGGTCACGCCGCGCGACGCAGCGAACGCGCGGCGGCGGCGCGAAGCGCAGGGCGTCTGGGTCACGCGCGAGCCGCGCGCGCGTCGGCACGCAGGTCGCGCGTCGCGACCGGAGCGGCGATACCCGCGCGGTGACCCGCGCGCCCCACCGCCGCCGCGAGCCGCAACGAGGCTCACGCCGACACGTCATGCGACGCGCGAGCGCCGCAGGAACGCCGGAATCGAGCTGACCACATCCGGCTTGCCAGCATTGCCGGCGATGAACGGGCTCCACGGTTGCGCGCGAATCGGTCCCTTGGTGTGCCACACGACGTTGAACTGGCCATCCGCGCGTACCTCGCCGATCATCACCGGCTTGTGCAGATGGTGGTTGCCGTCCATCTCCAGCGTGAAGCCCGACGGTGCGGCGAAAGTCTGGCCGACCATCGCGACGCGCACCTTGTCGACCTCGGTGCTCTTTGCTTTCTCGACCGCCTGCTTCCACATATGCATGCCGACGAAGGTCGCTTCCATCGGATCGTTGGTCACGCGCTTCGTGCCGCCCGGCAGGTTGTTGTCCTTGACCCACGTGGCCCATTGCTTCTTGAACTTCTCGTTGGTCGGGTTGCGCAACGACATGAAGTAGTTCCAGGCCGCGAGATTGCCGACGAGCGGCTTCGTATCGATGCCGCGCAGCTCCTCTTCGCCGACCGAGAACGCGACGACCGGCACATCCGACGCCTTCAGCCCCTGGTTGCCGAGCTCCTTGTAGAACGGCACGTTCGAATCGCCGTTCACGGTCGAAATCACCGCGGTCTTGCCGCCTTGCGAGAAGGTCTTGATGTTCGCGACGATGGTCTGATAGTCGCTGTGGCCGAATGGTGTATAGACCTCCTGAATGTCGGCTTCCTGCACGCCCTTCGATTTGAGGAACGCGCGCAGGATCTTGTTGGTCGTGCGCGGATACACATAGTCGGTGCCGAGCAGGAAGAAGCGCTTTGCGCCGCCGCCTTCGGCGCTCATCAGGTATTCGGTCGCGGGAATCGCCTGCTGGTTCGGCGCGGCGCCCGTATAGAACACGTTGCGCGACATTTCCTCGCCTTCGTACTGCACCGGATAGAACAGCAGGCCGTTCAGCTCCTCGAACACCGGCAGCACCGACTTGCGCGACACCGAGGTCCAGCAGCCGAACACGACCGCGCACTTGTCCTGAGTCAGAAGCTGGCGCGCCTTCTCGGCGAACAGCGGCCAGTTCGACGCTGGGTCGACGACCACGGGCTGGATCTGACGGCCCATCACACCGCCGTTCTTGTTGATGTCGGCGATCGTCATCAACGCGGTGTCTTTCAGCGACGTTTCGGAGATCGCCATCGTGCCGGACAGCGAATGCAGGATGCCCACCTTGATCGGGCCGCTATCGGACTGCGCGTGCGCGAACGGCACACGGCCCGCGAGCGCGAGCGCGCCGGACATGGAGCCGAACTTCAACAGACTGCGACGTTTCATGTGCTTTCCCCTTGTCATTGATGGTCACTGTTTTATGAGCGTCGATTTCAGCCAGCCTGGCTGAGCTCGCACGACTAGCCGATCGTCTACTGCAAGGCACATGCCATGTGACATATTCGGTGCGATGCGCGTGCGATGCCCGTTGCGGCGCGGCTATCGGCGCGAGGGCGGCGCGTCGAGCCATCGATGCCGCGGCGCGAAAGTGGTGCAGTCGCGCGCGCCGCGCCTCGTTCGGGTGCGTGTCGCGCCGCGACGAAGCGCACTTTGCCGCCAGCGAAGCGCCGCTGGCGCGCGTGGGGCATCGGCGGTGCATGGGCGGTGCATCGGCGGCATCGGGGCGCCGCGTCTTTGTGCATGACGACAGAACGCGCCCCCGACAGCCCATCCGATATGTCAGCCTTCAGGGGGACTTGCTAGTCGCAGCTAATCTGCTTGACGATTCCACCGGGGCCATAGACAAGCCGGCATTCTTTATAGGAAGCGGATAGTTGCCTTGTAAGCACGATGCCAGTGCCTGCTATCGTGCCAGTGTCCTAAACCGATGATTCGGGTTCTACTTCAAGGGAATCAAACTCTATAAGTAATTCAGCGCCTAGTGTGGCCTCAAGAACCGCAATGTTTTTCAACGGCTTCCCTGTCCCCCACGAGTAAGCTTTGTCCAGCGAGGCTAGTGCCTTCCGGTACTCATCCGAATTGAAATCGGTTAGCACCTTGATTGAGTAGACGATGTTCTGTATCAGAAAGTCGTTGGCCCAACATCGGGTGGCCCCGCCGAACAACAGCCGTACTCGGTCTTTCTTGTTATCGAACATCAGACGAAGTTCGACAACCTCCTTGTCCATGTCCGCTGCTATACCGAGCAGGTACCAGTCGTGAAATGATACGTACTGTTCAATGATTTTCATCTTGGGTCATCCATCCATCAGGGGTTCCAAGGACTGAAGGGTACAACCAAGCCCCCACCGTCTCGCGCGCTGCCATTCCAGTTATGTGCGTGCGGTTTCATGCCATTGTGAAAATGGTCGAAATCCAGGTCTACAACAGGTTTCCCATCATCTCCGAATAGCCGCATCTGCCCACTGCCCGGATTCGTGTACCACGTTCCCGGCTCGCCCTCGTTTGGAGTTTTGGCAATGTCGAATGAGTCAACATCAGCGATACCCGACTGGTATTCGAACGGCTGCGCGTCACCAAGCAGCGTCGATGCGTCTCCATCGCCGGCTCGCGCACCGATCACGGCGACAGCGACATCGAGCAGACTGCCGTCGCTACTGCGACCAGACGCGGCGGCAGGTGCGGCAAACAACCGGACTTGCCGCGTGACCTGCTCGTACGGGCCGGACCGTATGAGTCTGTCGTTCGGGAGATCGGCTGCCCTCACCGCAAAATTCGTCAGCGGCGTGCTATGGGTTTGCGGAAACAGGTCAGCACGACGGCCTTTGACGGCAAGCAGGCCTCCCCGCCGCACCTCTGCGAGAAGCGCATTGATGACCCACCAGCCATCGGTGTCAGGGTCACGGTCTCGGAAAGCTTGAAACGGTAGGGACAGACGCCGCCCAATGCTTTTGATCAGATCCTGGTCCCGTTCCCACTCGCTATGGTTCAGTCCGGCGATACCGAGAAATTCCCTGGTATCTGCTTTGGCCCTCTCGAGGTCGGCGGCCTTCCTCAGGCACGCCTTGAAATGCCACTCATCACAGATTACATAACAAGCACCCAAGGGCCTCTGACAGCGCAGCTCCACGGAGTGCATCTCAAACACGGACAAGGACATAGGTATGTCGACGATCGATACGAAGTCGCTGCCCGGATCGGCAGCGATCAGATAATCACCGTGCGACAGGTTGTCCGGACATGGGCGACGGCCCAAAATTTTGGCTGCTCTAGCGACCGTGCGCAGCACCAAAGACAAACGGCGCAAGGACCGTCAGCCCTTGCGCCGCTTCAACGCGCTACCTTCGCGCCGAATCTCAGTAAGTCGGAACCGACGGATCGACCTGACGCGACCACGCGTCGATCCCGCCTTGCAGATTGAACACGTTGGTGTGTCCGCGCGATTCGAGGAACATCGCGACCTGCGCGCTGCGCGTACCGTGATGGCAGATGCAGACGATCTGCGCGTCGTCATCGAGTTCTTCGCTGCGCGCGGGAATCTCGCGCATCGGAATCGACACGATGCCGGCGATCGACGCCGTTTGCAGTTCCCTCGGCTCGCGTACGTCGAGCAGCACGGGTGCGGGGCGCGAGGTATCGGCGAGCCATTCGGCGAGTGCGGGAGCGGTCAGGTTTTGCATCAGCGAGACATCCAGTTCGTGGGACGGCGGCTTACTCGCCGCCCGTCCAGATCAATAATACAGCGCGAAGCGCAGCGAAAAAGTGCCGCTTAGAACCTGAACCGCGCCGGCTGCACCGCGTTGGCGAGCGGCTCGACATAGGTTTCGAACACGTCGGAGATGCGGTATTGCTTCTCGTCGATGCGCGTGATGATTTGCGCCTTCATCACCGGCGCGCTGCCGACGAACGCCGCGAGACGGCCGCCGACCTTCAGCTGTTCGAGGATTTCCTGCGGCAGCACCGGCAGACCGCCCGATACGCAGATCACGTCGTACGGTGCCGCGCCGGTCCAGCCGCGCGCGGCGTCGCCGGTCGCGACTTCGACGTTCAGCACGCCGTTGGCGATCAGGTTGCTCTTCGCGAACTCGGCCAGTTCCGGTTCGATGTCGACGCTCAACACGTGTTGCGCGCGATGCGCGAGCAGCGCCGCCATGTAACCCGAGCCCGCGCCGATTTCCAGCACGCTTTCGTGCTTCTTCACCGCGAGTTCCTGCAGCACGCGCGCCTCGACGCGCGGCGCCAGCATGTGCTGGCCGGCCGGCAGCGGCACTTCGAAGTCCGCAAAAGCCAGGTCGCGGTAAGCGGCGGGGACGAAATTCTCACGTTTGACGATCGACAGCAGATTCAGCACGTCCTGGTCGAGCACTTCCCAGGGGCGGATCTGCTGTTCGATCATGTTGAAACGCGCTTGCTCGATGTTCATGGTGGATTCGGCGGTTTTGGTTTGGCGAGCGGGCGGCGGCTGCCGCAGACTTTTGTCCTGACCCGGCCCCGGCGGATTGCCGGCGGCCGCGGCTTCGGAGCAAGGCATTCGCATCGCAAGCCGCGTCAGGGGAACGGCGGGATTGTATCAAATGGCGGACTCGCGCCGGCCGCTCGCGGGCAAGCGCCAGGCCGGGCGGCCCCCGTGTTAATCCCTAGCGATCCGTCCTTGCGATTCGCATCGCCATCGCCACAAAATGTAATCGATTACATTTTTGCTGCGAGGTCGTGTGTCCCGAACGCCGTCCCGATCGTCGCCGGCCGTGGTGTTCGGCGCGAGCAGTCAACCGCAACCTCAGCCGCAGAGGCGCTCGCCGCGCGCGGCCGACGGGCCGTCGATCGCCGGCGTGGCCGAGCAGGCGGGCGTGTCGGTCGCGACGGTGTCGCGTGTGCTGAACGGCCACGAGAACGTGCGGACCGCTACCCGCGACAGGGTGCTCGCCGCGATCGACGCGAGCGGCTACCGCGTCAACGAACTTGCGCGCAATCTGCGCACCGCCGAAAGCCGCCTGCTGCTGACGATGGTGCCGGACTTCGGCAATCCGTTTTACGCGGAGATCGTGCGCGGTATCGACAGCGTCGCGCGTCGGCACGGCTATTTCATGCTGCTATGCGACACCGGCGCGGACCCGGGGCGTGAGCGCAGCTACTTCGACATGCTGCGGCGGCGCCGCGCGGACGGCGCGATCTGCCTCGATCCGGCGACCATCCAGCAGGCGCTCGGCGAGGCGTCGCAGGCGCTGCCGTGGGTCGCGTGCTGCGAGTTCGATCCGCAGATGGGCGTGCCCTACGTCGGCATCGACAACTACCGCGCGGCGGGCGACGCGGTGCGCCACCTGCTCACGCGCGGCCACCGGCGCATCGGCTTGATCAATTCCGACGTCGACTATCTGTATGCGCGCCAGCGTCAGCAGGGCTACCTCGACGCATTGAGCGACGCGGGCATCGCGCCCGACCCGCGCTGGCGCATGAATCTGAACAGCCTCGATTACGAAGCGGGTGCGTCGGCCGCGGCTGCGTTGATGCGGCAGCGCGATGCGCCGAGCGCGATCTTCGCGGTGTCGGACACGCTCGCGATCGGCGTGATCCACGGCTTGCGCAGCGCCGGCAAGCGCGTGCCCGACGACGTCGCCGTGGCCGGCTTCGACGACATCTCGCTCGCCGCGCAGATCGATCCGCCGCTCACGACTATCGCGCAGCCGATGCGCGAGCTCGGCGAGACCGCCGCGCGTCTGCTGCTGCAACGCCTCGCGAATCCGCAGGCCAACGTGCCGGGCGTGCTGCTGCCGCATCGCCTCGTGATCCGCGGGAGTGCGTGAGCCATGAGCCTCGCGATCCGTTTCGACGACATCCGCAAGGACTTCGGGCCCGTGCGCGTGCTGCACGGCGTGAGCTTCGAACTCGCACCCGGCCGCATCTACGGTCTGCTCGGCGAGAACGGCGCGGGCAAGTCGACGCTGATGAAAATCCTCGCCGGCTATGAAACGGCAACGTCAGGCAGCGTGCTGGTCGACGGCCACGCGCAGCGCTTCGCCGGCTCACGCGACGCCGAGGCGCAGGGCATCGTGCTGATCCACCAGGAGTTCAACCTCGCCGAGCATCTGACGATCGCGCAGAACATGTACCTCGGTCACGAGAAGCGCCGCGGCTGGTTAGTCGACGATGCCGCGATGCGCAGCGACGCCGCGCGCTATCTTGCGCAGGTCGGGCTCGAGCGCGCGCCGGACACGAAGGTGCGCGAGCTGATCGTCGCGGAAAAGCAGATGGTCGAGATCGCGAAGGCGCTGTCGCGCCGTGCGCGTCTCCTGATCATGGACGAGCCGACCGCGACGCTGACGCCCGCCGAGACCGAACGGCTCTTCGCGCTGATGCTGAAGCTCAAGGCCGATGGCGTGACGATCGTCTACATCTCGCACAAGCTCGATGAAGTGGAGCGCATCACCGACGAAGTGATCGTGATGCGCGATGGCCGCTTCGTCGCGCGCGGTGAAACCGCGGGGCTCGCGCGTCAGCAGATGGCGAACCTGATGGTCGGGCGCGACGTGTCCGACATGTTCCCCGACAAGCAGACGGTGCCCGCCGACACGCCGATCGCGTTGCGTGTGAACGGCCTGACGGTGCCCGACTGGGTCGAGGATCTGAGCTTCGAGGTGCGCGCGGGCGAAGTGCTCGGTTTCGCGGGCCTCGTCGGCGCGGGCCGCACCGAGGCGTTCGAGGCGATCATCGGCTTGCGCAAACGCACGGGCGGCACGATTGAAATCGCCGGCCGGGCAGTCGATCTGAAGAACCCGCGCGACGCGATGCGCCACGGTCTCACGTATCTGAGCGAGGACCGTAAGGGCAAGGGTCTGCACGTCGACCTGAGCCTGCAGGACAACGTCACGCTGATGACGCTAGAACGCTACGCGCATCCGCTGCTCGACATGAAAGCGGGGCGCGCGGCCTTGCAGAAGGCCGTCGGCGAATTCGGCATTCGTACCGGCGACCTGTCGAGCCGCGCGCGCATGCTGTCGGGCGGCAACCAGCAGAAGCTCGCGCTTGCGAAGTTCCTGCAGCCCGACCCGAACGTGATCGTGCTCGACGAGCCGACGCGCGGCGTCGACGTCGGCGCGAAACGCGACATCTACTTCCTGATTCATCGTCTCGCCGCGCAGGGCCGCGCGGTGATCGTCATTTCATCCGAACTGGTCGAGCTGATCGGCTTGTGCCATCGCGTCGCCGTCATGCGCGCGGGACATCTGCAAGCGACGCTGACGCTCGAGCGTCTGACTGAACAGGAGTTGATCGCTCATGCGACCGGCACCCACTGAAGCCGTGCAATCACGGCGCGCGCTGCGCGTCGCGCAGCGGCTCTACACGCTCGGGCCGCTCGCCGGGCTGATCGTGCTGTGCATCGTCGGCACGCTGCTCAATCGCGACTTCGCGACGCTCGACAACCTGATGAACGTGCTCACGCGCACGTCGTTCATCGGCATCATCGCGGTCGGCATGACCTTCGTGATCATCTCGGGCGGCATCGATCTGTCGGTCGGCTCGATGGCCGCGCTGATCGCGGGCATCATGATCTGGCTGATGAACGGGCTCGCGGCGGGCGCCGCCGGTCATGCGTTGCCGCCGCTCGTGATCGTGACGATCGGCATCGTCGCGGCGTTCGTGCTCGGCGCGCTGTTCGGCTGCGCGCATGGGCTGCTGATCACCAAAGGGCGCATCGAGCCGTTCATCGTCACCCTGGGCACGCTCGGGATTTTTCGCGCGGTGCTGACATGGCTCGCCGATGGCGGCGCGCTGACGCTCAATGATTCGCTATCGGACCTCTACGGTCCGGTCTATTACGCGAGCCTGTTCGGTGTGCCGGTGCCGATCTGGGTGTTTCTCGTGGTCGCGGCCGGCGGCGCGCTGATCCTCAATCGCACCGCGTTCGGCCGGCACGTGCAGGCGATCGGCTCGAACGAACAGGTCGCGCGTTATGCGGCGATTCGCGTCGATACGGTGAAGATCGTCACTTACGTGCTGCTGGGGATTTGCGTGGGCGTGGCCACCGTGCTCTACGTGCCGCGCCTCGGCTCCGCCACGCCGACCACGGGCCTGTTGTGGGAGCTCGAAGCGATTGCGTCGGTGGTGGTCGGCGGCACCGCGCTCAAGGGCGGCGAGGGGCGCGTGATCGGCACCGTGATCGGCGCGATCCTGCTGTCGGTGATCGCGAACATCCTGAACCTGACCAGCATCATCAGCGTGTATCTGAACGCGGCGGTGCAGGGCGTCGTGATTATTTTCGTCGCGTTCGTGCAGCGTGGGCGGCGCTAGCGGCGCCCTTCAAGGCGGCGGCGCCGCAGTGACGACAGCGCAGCGAAGAAAACGCAGCGAAGCAGGCGTAGCAAAGCAGGCGCGGTAAACCAACGGCAGGTCCGAAAAATCGAGGCGAGCGAACGCCTCATGATTGGAGACACACACCATGAAGCAAGTCATTCGAGCGATCGGCGCCGGCGTGCTGGCGTTGGGGATACTGGGCACGAGCGGCGCGGCGCGCGCCGACGACAAGGTCACGCTGGGCGTCGCGATTCCGACGGCCGATCACGGCTTCACCGGCGGCATCGTCTGGTGGGCGAACAAGGCGAAGGCGGATCTCGAGAAGGCGCATCCCGATCTGAAAGTGATCGTGAAAACGGCCGCCAACGCGCCCGAGCAGGCGAACCAGTTGCAGGATCTCGTGACGGTCAACAAGATCAACGCGCTCGTGATCTTCCCGTACGAATCGGCGACGCTGACACAGCCGGTCGAGCAGGTGAAGAAGAAAGGCGTGTACGTGACGGTGGTCGATCGCGGCCTGACGAACACGAGCGCGCAGGACGCCTACGTGGCCGGCGACAACACCGCGTTCGGCAAGATTCCGGCCGAGTACCTGGCGAAGGCACTCGACGGCAAGGGCAACGTCGTCGCGCTGCGCGGCATTCCGACCACGCTCGACAACGAGCGCTGGACCGCCTTCACCGGCGTGATGAAAAACTATCCGGACATCAAGATTCTCGACGCGAAATACGCGAACTGGAATCGCGACGACGCGTTCAAGGTGATGCAGGACTACCTGACGCGCTTCAAGCATATCGACGCCGTATGGGCCGCCGACGACGACATGGCGGTCGGCGTGCTGAAGGCGATCGATCAGGCGAAGCGCAACGACATCAAGATCGTGTTCGGCGGCGCGGGCTCGAAGGGCATGGTGAAGAACGTGATGGACGGCGCGCCGATGATCAAGGCCGACGTGTCGTACTCGCCGAAATTCATCTACGACGCGATCAAGCTGACGGCCGAAGCGCGGCTGAAGGGCGACAAGCTGCCGGCCACCACGATCATTCCGTCGGTGCTGATCACGAAGGAAAACGCCCAGCAGTTCTATTTCCCCGACTCGCCGTTCTGAGCGGCGCGCCGAGCATCGTCTAGCACGCGCGGGCGCGGCCCGCGCGCAAAGTTCGAGGAACCGTACGATGAAAACCATCAAAGGGCCGGCGATTTTTCTCGCGCAGTTCGTGGGCGACGACGTGCCGTTCGACAACCTCGCGCATCTCGCGGATTGGGCCGCGGGTCTCGGCTTCAAGGGCATCCAGGTGCCGTGCGACCCGCGCCTGATCGATCTCGACAAGGCGGCCGCGAGCGACGCGTATTGCGACGAACTGCGCGAGAGCGTCGACAACGCGGGCGTCGCGATCACCGAACTATCGACCCATCTGCAAGGGCAACTGGTCGCCGTGCATCCGGCTTACGACACGCTGTTCGACGGCTTCGCCGCGCCGCAGGTGCGCGGCAATCCGGCGGCGCGCACCGAATGGGCGATCGCGCAGATGAAGCTCGCGGCGCAGGCGTCGCGTCGTTTGGGCCTGAGCACGCACGTGTCGTTTTCGGGCGCGCTCGCGTGGCCGTATCTGTACCCGTGGCCGCAGCGGCCGGCCGGTCTCGTCGAAGCCGCGTTCGAAGAGCTCGCGCGCCGCTGGACGCCGATTCTCGATGCGTTCGACGCGGCCGGCGTCGATGTCTGCTACGAACTGCATCCGGGCGAAGACCTGCACGACGGCGTGACGTTCGAGCGCTTTCTCGCGGCGGTCGATCAGCATCCGCGCGCGAACATCCTGTACGACCCGAGCCACTTCGTGCTGCAACAGCTCGACTATCTCGCGTTCATCGATATCTACCACGAACGCATCAAGGCGTTTCATGTGAAGGACGCGGAGTTTCGTCCGACCGGCAAGCAGGGCGTGTACGGCGGCTACAGCGGCTGGGTCGAACGCGCGGGGCGGTTTCGCTCGCTCGGCGATGGGCAGATCGACTTCGGCGCGATCTTCTCGAAGATGGCGCAGTTCGATTTTCCGGGCTGGGCCGTGCTCGAATGGGAATGCGCATTGAAGCATCCGCACGACGGCGCGCGCGAAGGCGCGGCGTTCATTCGCCGGCACATCATCCACGTGGCCGAGCGTGCGTTCGATGACTTCGCGGGAAGCGGCGTCGATACCGCGCAGTTGAAAAGCGTGCTCGGCATCTGACAGCCGGGCGGTGACAGCCGACGCAACACATGGGAGCGCAAACAATGCAGCGAAGAAGGCTCAGGCTGGGGATGGTCGGCGGCGGGCAGGGCGCGTTCATCGGCGCCGTGCATCGGATCGCCGCGCGGCTCGACGATCGTTTCGAACTGGTGGCGGGCGCGTTGTCGTCCGATTCCGAGCGCGCGCGGGCGAGCGCCGTCGAAGCGGGCATCGCGCGCAGCTACGCGGATTGGCGCGAGATGGCGCGCGCCGAGGCCGCGCGCGAGGACGGCATCGACGCGGTCGCGATCGTCACGCCGAATCATCTGCACGCGCCGGTCGCGACGGCGTTTCTCGAAGCCGGCATCCACGTGATCTGCGACAAGCCGCTCGCGGTTTCGCTCGCCGAAGGTGAAGCGCTCGCGAAGCTCGCGCAGTCAAAAAAGCGGCTGTTTGCGTTGACGCATACCTATTCGGGCTACCCGCTCGTGCGGCATGCGCGCGAGCTGGTCGAACGTGGCGAACTGGGCGAGATTCGCGTCGTGCAGGTCGAGTATGCGCAGGACTGGCTCGCCGAGCCGGTCGAAACAGGCGGCGCGAACAGGCAGGCAAGCTGGCGCACCGATCCGGCGTTGGCGGGGCCGGCCGGGTGCCTCGGCGATATCGGCACGCACGCGTATCAACTGGCCGCTTTCGTGGCGGGGATGATGCCGCGCGCGCTGTCGGCCGAGTTGCACACCTTCGTACCGGGGCGTCGTGTCGACGATCACGTGCAGGCGATGCTGCGTTATGCGAACGGCGCGCGCGGCATGTTGTGGGCGAGCCAGGTGGCGTGCGGCGCGGAGAACGCGCTGCGCTTGCGCGTGTATGGCACGAAGGCGGGACTCGCGTTCGATCAGGAGGAGCCGAACGCCTTGTGGTTCACGCCGTTGGGCGGCGCTGCCGAACGATTGACGCGCGCTCGGGTGAACAGTCAGGTTGCCGCGCATGCGACCCGCGTGCCGGCCGGGCATCCGGAAGGCTATCTGGAAGCGTTCGCGCAGTTGTACCAGGATGCGGCGTTGCAGATCGATGCGTTGAACGATGGTCGCGCGCCACCAGCCGAGAGCCTGCTATTGACGACGGTCGATGATGGCGTCGACGGTTTGCGGTTTATCGACGCGGTGCTGAAAAGTAGTGCGGCGGATGGACGGTGGGTGGAGATCGAAGAGGCGTGAAGCGTTGCAACAAAACGCCAGGTCGGCGAAGCTGCCGAAGCGTCAACCGCCCTTGCTTTTCTTGATCTGCGCTTCGAATGCGATATCGAGCTTGCTGGCCTTGCGCGGCTTCTGCGGGCCGTAGGCGTCGACGAACTTGACGAAGTCGTCGAGCGTCAGCGGGTCGGACACTTTCTTGTCGGCTCCGCTTGATTTGTCGACCAGATAGAACAGGCCGCCGGACAGACTGATCGCGGCGAAGCGCGGGTTGCCGCTGCGCGTTTTCAGGCGCTCGACGGCGTGGATGGCTCGGGTGGTGCGCATGATGGGGACTGCGGCGGCTGTTTGACGAGAGCGTTACTTTAACAATTTTGCCGACGGTATGCGGTTGGGGACTAAGCACGAAAACACGCGATGAACCACGACCCGCTCGGCGACAGCGGAGAAGGGTGGCTCGCGCTCGTGCTTCGGCGCCGCGCTCCGGCTTACTCGCTCAACTCCCGATGCAACGCCCGATACTCCTGCGCCAGCTTATGCCCCGGATCGAGATGAATGACGGGTGTCGCCAGCTGATGCGACTCACGGATCTTCACCGACGATGACAAGCGCGACCCCAGCACCGGCAAGCCTTCGCCGATCAGTTCGTCGACGAGCTTTTGCGGCAGGCTCGCGCGAGGCTGGAACTGGTTGATGACGATGCCCTCCACCTGCAGCGCGTCGTTGTGATCCTGCTGGATCTCCTTGACGTTTTCGAGCAGCGTGTAGAGCGCGCGACGCGAGAAGTCGTCGCAGTCGAACGGAATCAGACAACGCTCGACGGCGATCAGCGCCGAGCGCGTGTAGAAGTTCAGCGCGGGCGGCGTGTCGATGTAAATCGCGTCGTACATGTCGAGTTCGTTCAGCGCGTCGCGCAGCTTGTAGATCTTGTAGCGCGATTCGAGCTTGCCGTGCAGCGTGTCGAGGTCGGGATGGGCGGGCATCACGTCGAGATTCTCGAAGCGGGTCGGATGGATGAACGAGGTCGCTTCCACGGGTTTGAAGCTGAAGCCGAGCGCGGTTTCGAAGAAGCCTGCGACGGTGGGGTTGACCTCGCTCGCCTGGGCGCCGAGCAGGTACTGGGTCGAATTCGCCTGGGCATCGAGGTCGATCACCAGCGTACGCAGACCTTCGCTCGCGCTGATGGCCGCCAGGTTGCAGACGATGGTCGATTTGCCTACGCCACCTTTCTGATTGAATACAACGCGCCGCATGGTCTCCCCTTGAACGGAAGCGGTTACAAAGGGCCCAGCATACCTGAGTCGGGTGACAGCGCTGATTTCGATGGGTTGTTCGTGACCGGGTCAGCGTTGCGCGGTATCCACGTCGACCACCACCTTCACACGTCCAGTCCCACTGGCAACGAGCTGATAGGCCTCGTCCGCGCTGCGCAAATCGAACCGTGTCTGATCGACCACGGGCGCGAGCGCGCCGCTTTCCACGAGCCGCGTCGCTTCGCGCATCATCTCGCCGAGGTGCGCGCGATATCGACCGGTCAGCAACGGATACAGCGTGAAGATCCCTGAATAGCTGGCTTCACGAAACGACAGCGGCGCAAGCGCATGCGTGCCCCAGCCAAGCGCACTGACCACGTGCCCAAAATGCCGGACCGCGGCGAACGACGCATCGAGCGAGGCCCCCCCTACCGTATCGACGACCAGATCGAATCCTTCGCCATCGGTCAAACTCGCCACATACTGTTCGACCGTCTGCGCGCGGTAGTCGATCGGTGTCGCGCCGAGCCGCCGCACCAGCTCGGCATTGTGTGCGCTCGCGGTTGCATAGACGTCGGCGCCGAGCGCGCGCGCCAGTTGCACGGCGATGTGGCCGACCCCTCCGGCGCCACCCTGGACCAGCACTTTGGTTCCGCCTTGCAGATGCGCGCGATCGACGATACCCGCATACGACGTGATGAACGCGAGCGGCAACGCGGCGGCCTCGCGCATCGACAGATTGCGCGGCGCATGGGCGAGCAGGGCGGCATCGACCGCAGCGTACTCGGCGAGCGACCCCTGGATGCCGCCGACGCCGCCGGTCATGCCATACACGTTGTCGCCGACAGCGAACCCGCCGACGCCATCGCCGAGCGCCTCCACCGTGCCCGCGAGGTCGATCCCGAGGACGAGCGGCAACGGGTGTTGCGCGTGCGCGGCCTCGCCCGCGCGAATCTTGATGTCGAGCGGATTGAGGCCGCTCGCGGCGACGCGCACCAGGACCTGGCCGGCAGCGGGTTCCGGGCGGGGCAGCGGCGTGTATTCGAGCGGGCCGTTGTATTGGCTGAGGATCAGAGCGTGCATGGACATGGCGGTCTCCTTGGTTCGACGCGTTATCGCGCGGCCGCATCGACGAGGGCGGCCACACCGCTCACCGGCTTCATCAAGTCGTCCGGCAGACCATGCCGCTCACGAAGATAGGCTGTCGAGTTGAACGATAGCCACGCACGGCCGTCCGCATCCTCCCAGACGAGCACCTTCAAAGGAAGATCGAGCGCGGCGGTCGGCGCGAGTTGCATCAGCGGTGTACCGGCTTTGGGATTGCCGAAGATCAGGAGCCGGCTGAACGGCATCGCCAGTCCCTCGCGCCCAGCGTCACCGCTGAAATCGATGCACGCGAAAACCGTCAGCCCGCGCTCCAGAATCAAGGTTTGAAGACGCTCGGCGGTCGCGTCGCCCGCACGGGTGCTTGCAACGGTGACGATGCCAGCGTTGGCGTTCTCTGCGATCGAAGCGGTGGCCATCATGGCTCCCGTGCGGATGTTGTGCTCCGGCAGCGTTCGCGTGATCAGGTCTGCCGGACGGGCAACGCGTTGACCGTGACGCAGCATGCGTCGCATGCGTGCAATGCGCCAACGGAGAAGCGGATCCATGCAGTGTAGGCGTTCGCTGGTGCGGTGTGGCCGAACGTGCGGACGCGCTGTGAGGGACGTTCTGCCGAAAGGCGAATGAAAGCGGATGGGGTGCCCGCTGAACGAACGGCGGCTTCCACATTCGCGAAGCCGCCGTCAGGGGCGCCTGATCGGCGCCCCGATGCCAGATTACTGGCTCAGGTAAACAAATTTGCCATTCTTGATGGTGCCCATCACGCTCGCCCGCTGATCGAGGCCGACGTGATCCTTCGGGCTCGTATTGACGACCCCGTTCGGCACCACCAGCTCATGCGCGTGTTCGAGCTCGTCGCGCAATGCGACGCGAAACGCCGGCGTACCCGGCTGCGCGGTCTTCAACGCGCGCGCGACGGCGTCCTGCAGGCGCGGGTACACGCCGGCCGCGTCGCCCGCGAACTGCGTGACGCTGCCGGGGCCGTACTTCGCCTCGTACGCGTCGACGAACGCGAGCGCCGCCTTCTTCGACGGATGATCGGCCGGCAGCGTGCGCGCGACGACGACCGGTTGCGTCGGGAACAGCGTGCCTTCCACGTCTTTACCGCCGAGCTTGATGAACTCCGGCGTCGCGATGCCATGCGTCTGATAGATCGGGCCCTTGTAGCCGCGCTCGATCAGCGTGCGCTGCGGCAGTACCGTTGGGGTGCCCGCGCCGGCGATCAGGATCGCGTCGGGCTTCGCGGCCATCAGCTTCAGGATCTGGCCGGTCACGCTCGCGTCGGTGCGGTTGTAGCGCTCGGTCGCGACCAGCTGGATATGGCGCAGCGCAGCGAACTTGCTGAACTCGTTGAGCCAGCTTTCGCCGTAGCCGTCCGCGAAACCGATGAAACCGACCGTCTTCACGTCGTGGTTCGACATGTAGCGCGTCATCACGTCGGCCATCGCGCTATCGGTCTGCGCCATCTTGTAGGCCCAGATCTTTTTGCCTTCCTGCGGCTCGACGACGATGGCCGAGCCGATCAGCGTGATCATCGGCGTCTGGCTGTCGGCGACCGGATCGAGCGCGGCCATCGCGGCCGGCGTGATGTTCGGGCCGACGATCACGTCGACGTGGTCCTCGTTGATCAGCTTGCGGATGTTGCGCACGGCGTTGCCGGGGTCGGACGCGTCGTCGAGGAAGATGTAGTCGGCTTTCTGGCCGGCGATCGTCTGCGGCCACATCAGCATCGCGTTCTTGCTCGTGATGCCGATCACGGCGGCCGGCCCCGTGTTCGACAGGTCGATGCCGACTTTCAGGTCGGCGTGCGCCGCGCCGGCGACGAGCAGCGCCGCGGCCGCGAGGCCGCGCAGGGTGTTGCGTACTTTATTGTTATGCAACTTCATCGGAAGGTCTCCGTAGCGAGAGAGCGGTATGGAAGCGGTTCAAAGCTCATAGGTTTCGTGTTCGCCATTCAACGCCTGCTCGATCAGCTTGCGGTTCAGGCTCGGCGACAGCAGCTCGACGAGCGTGTACACGTAGCTGCGCAGATACGCGCCCTGTTTCAGCGCGACGCGCGTCACGTTGCTGCCGAACAGATGGCCGACCGGCATCGCGCGCAAATGGCGGTCGCGCTCGGCGTTGAACGCGATGTCGGCCATGATGCCGACGCCGAGGCCCAGCTCGACGTAGGTCTTGATCACGTCGGCGTCGATCGCCTCGAGCACGATGTCCGGATGCACACCGCGCAGGCGGAACGCTTCGTTGATCTTGGTGCGGCCGGCGAACGCGTTGTCGTACGTAATCAGCGGGTACTGGGTCAGGTCGTCGAGCGACAGCAGCTTGCGCTCGAGCAGCGGATGGTCGGGCTGCATCACCGCGACGTGGTGCCACTGGAAGCAGGGCAGCGACACCAGATCCTTGTAGTTCGAGATCGCCTCGGTCGCGATCGCGAGGTCGGCCTGGTCGTGCAGCACCATTTCGGCGACCTGGGTCGGGCTGCCTTGCAGAATTGAAAGGTGAACCTTCGGAAAGCGCTTCTTGAACTCCGCGATCGCCGCGGGCAGCGAGTAGCGCGCCTGCGTGTGGGTGGCGGCGATCGTCAGATTGCCCTGGTCCTGCGCAGCGAAGTCCTTGCCGACCCGCCTCAGGCTTTCCACTTCCTGCAGGATTTTTTCGACCGATTGCAATATGATGCGGCCCGGCTCGGTCAGCGAGCGCACGCGCTTGCCGTGGCGGGTGAAGATTTCGACGCCAAGTTCGTCCTCCAGCTCGATGATCGCCTTCGAGACGCCCGGCTGGCTCGTAAACAACGCCTTGGCCGCTTCGGTGAGGTTGAAGTTCTGCCGCACAGCCTCGCGGACGAAGCGGAATTGGTGCAGGTTCATATATAACCTCGCCGCATATAAAAAGAATTTTTTAGTCGTTTGAAATATAAGGCGAGTTTATTACGATCTGTCCATCTTTTTCAATATGGATATCTGTATTTGTTATAAGCAAATGAGCGATGGGTCTAAACGCTCGCTTGCGATAGCTGACAAAGCCGGTATTCAAGCCGCGGCCGATCCGGACGGTCGCGTGTCACGCAAGTTTCGAAAAATTGGGGCCCCCGAATGTACCAATACGATCAGTACGACCAGACCATCGTCGATGAACGGGTCGCGCAGTACGCCGATCAGGTTCGCCGCCGCTTGTCGGGCGAATTGAGCGAAGAGGAATTCCGTCCGCTGCGCCTGCAGAACGGTCTGTATTACCAGCGCCACGCGTACATGCACCGCATCGCGATTCCGTACGGCAACTTGCGCAGCGACCAGATGCGCGTGCTCGCGCAGATCGCGCGCGAACACGACCGCGGCTACGGCCATTTCTCGACGCGTTCGAACATCCAGTACAACTGGATCAAGCTCGAAGAAACGCCGGAAATCCTGCGCAAGCTCGCCGCCGTGCAGATGCACGGCATTCAGACCTCGGGCAACTGCATCCGCAACATCACCGCCGATCAATTCGCCGGCGTCGCGCCCGACGAAGTCGTCGATCCGCGTCCGTGGGCCGAAATCCTGCGTCAATGGTCGACGTTCCACCCCGAATTCGCGTGGCTGCCGCGCAAGTTCAAGATCGCGGTGTCGGGTTCGAAGGAAGACCGCGCGGCCGTGCAGATCCACGACATGGGCGTGTATCTGCGCAAGAACGAACAGGGCGAACTGGTGGCCGACATCCTCGCTGGTGGTGGTCTGGGCCGCACGCCGATCGTCGGCGCGGTGATCCGCCGCGATCTGCCGTGGCAGCACCTGCTGACCTATAGCGAAGCCGTGTTGCGTGTGTACAACCGCTACGGCCGCCGCGACAACATGTACAAGGCGCGTATCAAGATTCTGGTGAAGGCGCTGTCGGCGGAGAAGTTCGCCGCGCAGGTCGAAGAAGAGTGGCAGCACCTGAAGGACGGCCCGTCGACGCTCACGCAGGCCGAAGTCGATCGCGTGACGCAATACTTCGCGCCGCCCGCTTACGACAAGCTGCCGGACACCGATACGTCGTTCGAAAAGCATCTGCTGGAAAACCGCGCGTTCGCGCGCTGGGTCGAGCGTAACGTGCGTCCGCACAAGGTGTCGGGCTACGCCTCGGTCACGCTGTCGCTGAAGCCGACCGCGGTTGCGCCGGGCGACGCGACGGACGTGCAGATGGACGCGGTCGCCGACTGGGCCGACGAATACTCGTTCGGCAAGGTCCGCGTGTCGCACGAACAGAACCTGATCCTCGCCGACGTCAAGAAGCGCGACCTGTTCGCGTTGTGGGAAAAGGCCAGGGCGCAGGGTTTCGCGACGCCGAACATCGGCTTGTTGACCGACATCATCTCGTGCCCGGGCGGTGACTTCTGCTCGCTCGCGAATGCGAAGTCGATTCCGATCGCGCTCGCGATCCAGGAACGTTTCAACGATCTCGACTACGTGTACGACCTCGGCGACGTGTCGCTGAACATCTCGGGCTGCATCAACGCGTGCGGTCACCATCACGTCGGCAACATCGGCATTCTGGGCGTCGACAAGGACGGCTCCGAGTGGTACCAGGTGACGCTCGGCGGCGAGCAGGGCACCGGCGCGACCGGCGCTCACCTTGGCCGCGTGATCGGCCCGTCGTTCTCGGCCGAGGAAATGCCCGACGTGATGACGAAGGTGATCGATACGTTCGTGGAAAACCGCCAGGAAGGCGAGCGTTTCATCGATACGTACACCCGCATCGGCATCGCGCCGTTCAAGGAGCGCGTGTACGCCGCGCGTCAACCGGCTCACGCGTAACCGCGAAAGGATACTGAACAGATGGCTTCAATCATCAAGAACCGCGCGATCGTCGACGACGACTGGAGCGTCGTGCGTGCCGCGGAAGACGGCGCTTTGCCGGCAATGGCCGAACTGCCGGCCGGCAAGGTCATCGTGCCGCTGGCGCTGTGGCAGGCCGAGCGTGAAGCGCTCGTGGCCGCGCGTCAAGCCGCCGACATCGGCGTGTGGCTCGCGCCGGATAACGAACCGGCGGACATCGTCGGCGACTTCGACAAGCTCGCGCTGATCGCCGTGGACTTCCCGGTGTTCCGCGACGGCCGTGGCTACAGCATCGGCCGTCTGCTGCGCGAGCGCTATGGCTACAAGGGCGAACTGCGCGCGATCGGCGACGTGCTGCGCGACCAGATCACGTTCATGTTCCGCTGCGGCTTCGACGCGTATGCACTGCGCGCCGACAAGGACATCAACGACGCGTTGAAAGCGTTCGACGACTTTAGCGTGCAGTACCAGGGCGCCGTGGACACGTCGCCGCTGTTCCGCCGCCGTGCCGCGCAGGCTGGCGCCGCCAAGGTCCCGGCATGAGCGCCGCCCAATCGTTGAGCCCGGAGCTCGCAGCGAAGGTCGAGCGTCTCGACGCGCTGCTCGACTCGATCGCAGCGCGTCACGCGAACGTGAAGCTCGCGAGCAGCCTCGCGGCCGAAGACATGCTGCTCACGCATGCGATCCTGTCGCGCGGCGTGAAGATCGGCATCTTTTCGCTGAACACGGGGCGTCTGCATGCGGAAACGCTCGGCATGCTCGACCGCGTGAAAGAGCGCTACGGCTACGACATCGAGCAGTTTCATCCGCAGGCGGCCGCGGTCGAGCAGTATGTGAACGGGCACGGCCTGAACGCATTCTATGAAAGCGTCGAGCTGCGCAAGCGCTGCTGCGAGATCCGCAAGGTCGAGCCGCTCAATCGCGCGCTTGCCGAGGTCAGCGCCTGGGTGACCGGGCAGCGTCGCGAGCAATCGGTCACGCGTGCCGAGCTGCACGAGGAAGAGCACGACGACGCGCGCAACATCGCCAAGTTCAATCCACTCGCGGACTGGACCGAAGCCGAAGTCTGGGATTATCTTAGTGCGTTCGACGTGCCGGTCAATCCGCTGCATGCGCGCGGTTATCCGAGCATCGGCTGCGAGCCGTGTACGCGTGCGATCCGCCCCGGCGAAGACAGCCGGGCGGGGCGCTGGTGGTGGGAGTCGCGCGATACGAAGGAATGCGGCTTGCATATCACGGCGATTACTCCGATTGCGGTCGAGCGCAACGAAAACGCGTCGGCCTGAGCGCCGCCTACCGAGCTTGCGGCGCATTACCGCCGAAACCGATCTGAATATTTTCGCCCGTGCGAGCAGCGCTTGCCGGGCGAACCAACGAAGGACCCGCTATGAGCACCACGCTCGATTCCACTGTCAACGCTCCACTTGCCAACACGGTCAACCGGATGGATCACCTCGATTGGCTCGAAGCCGAGTCGATTCACATCCTGCGCGAACTGGTCGCCGAATGCAGCAAGCCGGCGCTGCTGTTTTCGGGCGGCAAGGATTCCGTCGTGGTGCTCGCGCTCGCACTGAAGGCGTTCGGCCTCGGTGCGAACCGCAAAACGCAGCTACCGTTCCCGCTCGTGCATATCGACACGGGCCACAACTACGACGAAGTGATCGACTTCCGCGATCGTCGCGCGCAACAGATCGGCGCGGAACTGGTGGTCGGCCATGTTGAAGATTCGATCAAGCGCGGCACCGTGCGTCTGCGTCGCGAAACGGATTCGCGCAATGCCGCGCAGGCGGTGACGCTGCTCGAAACCATCGAGCAGTACGGTTACACCGCGATGATCGGCGGCGCGCGCCGCGACGAGGAAAAGGCCCGCGCGAAAGAGCGCATCTTCTCGTTCCGTGACGAATTCGGCCAGTGGGACCCGAAGGCGCAGCGCCCGGAACTGTGGAGCCTGTACAACGCGCGTCTGCACAACGGCGAACACATGCGCGTGTTCCCGATCTCGAACTGGACCGAGCTCGACGTGTGGCAGTACATCGCGCGTGAACAGCTCGAACTGCCGTCGATCTACTACGCGCACCAGCGCGAGATCGTGCGCCGCAACGGCCTGCTCGTGCCGGTCACGCCGCTCACGCCGATGCGCGAGGGTGAGACGAGCGAACAGGCGCTCGTGCGTTTCCGCACGGTCGGCGACATCAGTTGCACGTGCCCGGTCGAAAGCGACGCGGACGACCTCGAGAAGATCATCGCCGAGACGGCTGTCACCGAAATCACGGAACGCGGCGCGACGCGGATGGACGACCAGGTGTCGGAAGCGGCGATGGAGCAGCGCAAGAAGCAGGGTTATTTCTAAGCACACGACGAAGGCAAAGCAACCATGAGCAGTATTCATCAACCAGAAGACCTCGGCGTGCTGCGTTTCATCACCGCGGGCAGCGTCGACGACGGCAAGAGCACGCTGATCGGCCGCCTGCTGTACGACAGCAAGGCGGTATTGAGCGACCAGCTCTCGGCGCTGTCGCGCGCGAAGAACAAGCGCACCGTCGGCGATGAAATCGATCTGTCGCTGTTGACCGACGGCCTCGAAGCCGAGCGCGAGCAGGGCATCACGATCGACGTCGCCTACCGCTACTTCGCCACCGCCAAGCGTAAGTTCATCATCGCCGATACGCCGGGCCATGAGCAGTACACGCGCAACATGGTGACGGGCGCGTCGACCGCGCATGCGGCGATCATTCTCGTCGACGCGACGCGCGTGACGTTCGAAAACGGCGTCGCGCAACTGCTGCCGCAAACCAAGCGTCATAGCGCGATCGTCAAGCTGCTCGGTCTGCAGCACGTGATCGTCGCGATCAACAAGATGGACCTCGTCGACTACAGCGAAGCGCGCTTCAACGAGATCCGCGACGCTTACGTCGAGCTCGCGCGTCACTTCGGTCTGCAGGACGTGCGCTTCGTGCCGGTGTCGGCGCTGAAGGGCGACAACATCGTCACGGCGAGCGAGCGCATGCCGTGGTACGCGGGCGAGCCGCTACTCGACGTGCTCGAAGCGCTGCCGGTCGAAACCGCGAACGGCGAGGCGCTGCGCTTTCCAGTGCAGTGGGTCGCGCGCCAGGACGGCAGCCAGGCCGACGATTTCCGCGGCTACATGGGCCGGGTCGAATCGGGCGAAGTGAAGCTCGGCGACACGATCGTCGTGTTGCCGGCCAATCGCGAAGCGACCGTGGCCGAGATCATCGCGCCGGTGGTCGGCGGCACCGCGCAGGTGGACCGTGCGTTCGCCGGTCAGACGGTGACGATCCGTCTCGCGGAAGATGTCGACGTGTCGCGCGGCGACACCTTCGTGCTGCGCGAAGCGGCGCCAGAGCCGGCGAAGAAGCTCGAAGCGGACCTCTGCTGGTTCGACGACGCGCCGCTGTCGACGCAGCGCAAGTATCTGCTGAAGCAGACCACCAGCACGGTGTTCGCGAAGATCGGCGCGATCAAGGAAGTGCTCGACGTGCATACGCTGTCGCAGGCGACCGATCGCAAGGAACTGGCGATGAACGACATCGGTCGTGTTGCGCTGACCTTGCAGAAGCCGCTCGTGTGCGACGCGTACGACTCGCATCAGGGCACCGGCGCGTTCGTGCTGATCGACGAGGCGACGAACCACACGGTCGCCGCCGGCATGATCCGCGCGTTTTCCGCCTGAGCACGGCAAGACTAGCAGGCGACGGATGGGCCACACAGGCGGCGCAACGCGCCGCCGCGTACGCTCCAACGAACAGGTTGATGTCAATGGGTAAGGTTTATCTGATCGGCGCGGGACCCGGTGCCGCGGACCTGATTACGGTGCGCGGCGCGCGGCTGCTCGGCGCCGCCGACGTCGTGCTGCACGACGCGCTGGTCGAGCCGGCGATGCTCGACTACGCGCCCGCGCGCGCGAAGCGCATTGCGGTCGGCAAGCGCTGCGGCCAGCTATCGACGGCCCAACAGTTCATCAACAAGCAGATCGTCGATGCGGCTTTGGAGCACGACGTGGTCGTGCGTTTGAAGGGCGGCGATCCGATGCTGTTCGGCCGCGCCGACGAAGAGATGCGCGCGCTCGAAGCCGCGGGCATCGAGTATGAAGTCGTGCCGGGCATCACCGCCGCGCTGGCGAGCGCGGCCACGCTGAAGCGTTCGCTGACGCTGCGCGGCGTGTCGCGCAGCGTCGCGCTCGCGACGTTCAGCCGCGCGCCAGGTTCCGATGAGATCCGCGAGCAGGTCAACGCCGATTCTCTGGTGTTCTACATGGGCCGCGACAGCGGCGTCGAAATCGCCCAGCAACTGATCGATGCTGGCAAGCCCGCGACGACGCCCGTGGCGATCGTCGAGGCGTGCAGCACGCCGCGCGAACGCATGCTGACGCTGACGTTGGAAGATCTTGCGGCCGGCGAAGCGCAGCGCTGGGTCGATGCGTCGCAGCCGAGTCTGTTGATGATCGGCGAGGCGTTCGCGGCGCGGCAGACCGAGGCGAAGCGCTCGTCGAACGGGATGCTGGTCGCGGCCTGAATATCCTCGGCAGGGCCGACCCGAGAGCGGCGAATCTGAGCAACCAGAACGAAAAAATCAGAGCTGCCGCAAGCAATACTGCGCGAGCGCATCCAGCACCGAATCATCCTCGCCGACTGCCACCGCGCAGCGAATCTCGACACCGGGATGCGCGGCGCGGCAATGATCGACGATCGCGGGCAAATCCTTGCGGACATGACCGCCTTGCCCGAAGAACACCGGCACCACGGTGATCGCATCGCAGCCTTGCGTGACGAGTTGCGCGACGGCCGTCGGCAGGTCGGGTTCCATCAGTTCGAGAAAGGCGAGCGTAACCGCAGGAGCTTCGCCCGTCGCCGCGCGCGCGGCGCGCAGCTTGTCGGCGAGCCGCTCGAACGGCTCGCGCCAGCGCGCATCGCGCGCGCCGTGGCCAAACAGAATCAGTCCGTGCATAGCCATCGCATCAGCTCCTGACGATGCCCCTCAACGCACTGGCGTTAGTGCCGGTCGACCCACTTCAACCCGACGAGCCCCAGCACCAGGTAGACGAGCCCAGGTGTCGCCGCGGTCAACGGCGCGGGCCACGTATTGAGCGTGCCGATATGCGAGAACAGCGTGTTGAACAGCTGGAAGCTCATGCCGAGCATGATGCCGCCGAACACCTTCACGCCGACCACGCCCGCGCGCGTATGCAGATACGCGAACGGCAGCGACAGCACCAGCATCACGAACACCGCGAACGGATACAGCACCTTGCGCCACAGCGCGATTTCATAGCGCTGCGTGTCCTGATGGTTTTCGGTCAGATGCTGGATATAGCGGAACAGATTGAACATCGACATCCGGTCCGGCGACACCAGCAGCACCGACAGGATCTGCGGCGTCAGCTCCGAGCGCAGCGAATACTCGGGCAGCGTGACCTGCTTCGCGCGATAGACCGGATTGAGCGCATCTGCCGGCGTACCCGGAGCGGGGGCCACGTCGAGCAGTTGCGTATCGGTCACGCCGGTCAGCAGCCAGTGGCCCGGCGGCTGATAGCGGCCGCTCTGCGCGATGCGAATGTTCGAGAGGCGGAACTTCGAATCGAACTCGTAGATGCGCACGTTGCTGATCGTCGCGTCGGGCTTCAGCTCGCCGACGTTGACGAAGCGCGTGACCTGCTCGCCGTCGGCGCGCTCGGTCAGCGTGTCCTTGACCCACACGCCCGACTGGAAGTTGCTCGACACCGACGAGCCGAGCGCCTCGAGCCGCACGCGCTCGGAGAGCTGATCCGTATACGGGCCGACCACTTCGCCGATCAGATAGGTGACGATCACGAGCGGAATGCCGATCTTCAGCAGCGAGCGCAGCGCCTGATTCGTCGCGAGGCCTGATACGCGGAAGATCGTGTATTCGGAGTTCGCCGCCATCTGCGCGAACACGTAGATCGCGCTGATCAGCGCCGCGACCGGAATGATTTCGTAGAAACGCGACGGCGTTTGCAGCGCGACGCGCAGCACCGCGTACTGAAACTTGTAGTTGCCGTGGCCGACCGAGTTCAGTTCGTTGATCAGGTCGAAGAAGAAGAACAGACCTGAAAATGCAAACAGGATAAACACGAACGTGAGATAGATCTGACGCGCGAAATACCTTTCATAAATGCGCATCGCTCAGGCTCCCTGCGAACGGCTGAACATGGCGCGCGTAAATAGCGGCCGGTTGCGCACCCGCATCCAGAAGATGAACGCGACGATCCCGAGCACGATCACGTGCAGGATCACGAGCCCGACGCCGAACGACATCTTGCCCTGCTCGATCCACGCCTGCACGACGTTCAGCAGATTCGAATAAGTGAGGTAGATCAACACGGCCATCACGAGGTTGATCGTGCGGCTGCGCCGCGGGTTCTGGTGCGCGAGCGGAATGGCGAGCAGCATCAGGTTGATCGCGATCAACGGAAGACCCGCGCGCCACGCGAATTCGGCGAGGTTCTCTTTAGTGGGATTGCGCAGCAGCGTGAGCGTCGGCAAGCCGGTGGTGGTCGGCGTATTGACGACCGGCTGGCTCTGGATCTTCACGCCGTAGCGCTCGAACTCCATGATGCGGAAATCGGGGCGGCCCGGTTCGCCGTCGTAGCGGCGGCCGTTTTCCAGCACGACGAAGCGGTCGCCGTTCTTGTGCGTCTCGATGTGGCCGTTCTTCGACACCACGACGTTGACCTTGCCGCCCTCGGTGCTCGTCACGAACACGTTTTCCACATGCCCCTGGTCGGGCGACATCTTCTCGATGAAGAACACGCGATGCGTGGTCGGCGATTCGCGGAACTGCCCCGGCGCGAGCAGCGAGACTTCGTCGCGCTGCTGGAAGCGCGCGCGGATCAGCTTGCTCTGCTGGTTCGACCACGGCCAGCCGACGAACACGAAGAACATGATCAGGATGATGATCGGCGTGGCGAAAATGCCGATCGGCTTGATGAATTGCGTGAGACTGACGCCCGAGGACAGCCACACGACCATCTCGGAGTCTTTGTACCAGCGCGTGAGCACGAACAGGATCGACACGAACAGCGTCGCGACGAGCATGATGGCCAGATAGCCGATCACGGTGAGGCCGATCAGGACCAGCACGTCGCGCGGGTCGACCTCGCCCGAGGCCGCGAAGCCGACGATGCGGATCATCATCGTCGTCAGCACGAGCGTGAGGAGAACCATGAACACGGCGCCAGCCGTGTACGCGAGCTCGCGCTGGAGGGAGCGTTCAAAGATCATTGTTGATGACGAGAGGGGGCGCTCACGGCGACGCGGGGATTCGTTCCCGTCACGCCTCCGGTGCAGCCGCCGCGGGAAAAAATAGCGGATAATTGCGGCTTTCATCCTAAGCCCAGATTTTATCCGAGGACAAGCGCGATGGACTTTAGCATAAAAGCCTGTGATTGGACCAAAGGCTCGACGAACGGTTTCCTGACCGGGAAATCCGATTGCATCGTGATCGGTGTGTTCGAGTCGCAAACGCTGTCGGGCGCCGCGCTGGAGATCGACGCGGCCACCAAGGGCCTGCTCACGCGCGTCATCAAGGCAGGCGACATGGACGGCAAGGCGGGTACCACGCTGTTCCTGCACGAGGTGTCGGGCATCGGCGCGTCGCGCGTGCTGCTCGTCGGGCTCGGCAAACAGGACGCTTTCAGTCAGAAAGCCTACGGCGAGGCGGTCCGCGCCGCATGGCGCGCGCTGCTCGGCACGAAGATCGTGCAGGTCACGTTCACGCTCGCGCAACTGCCGGTGCTCGAACGCACGGCCGACTGGTGTGTGCGCGCCGCGATCCTCGCGCTGCGCGAGCTGACCTACCGCTTCACGCAACTGAAGAGCAAGCCGGACAATACGCCGCGCGCGTTGAAGCGCATCGTGTTCAGCGTCAACACCGGTGACGAGAAGGCCGCCAAGCTCGCCGCCAGGCAGGGCGCCGCGCTCGCCAACGGCATGGACCTGACGCGCGAGCTCGGCAATCTGCCGAGCAACGTCTGCACGCCGACCTATCTGGCGAACACCGCGAAGAAGCTCGCGAAAGACTGGAAGCTGAAGGTCGAGGTGCTCGGCGAGAAACAGTGTGAAGCGCTGAAGATGGGCTCGTTCCTGTCGGTCACCGCGGGCGCGGTCGAGCCGGCGCAGTTCATCGTGCTGCAGTACCAGGGCGCCGCCGCGAAGGCCGCGCCGGTCGTGCTGGTCGGCAAGGGCGTCACGTTCGACACGGGCGGCATCTCGCTGAAGCCGGGCGAGGGCATGGACGAGATGAAATACGACATGTGCGGCGCGGGCTCGGTGCTCGGCACGCTGCGCGCGGTCGCCGAGATGGGCCTGAAGATCAACGTGGTCGGCATCATTCCGGCCGTCGAGAACATGCCGTCGGGCACGGCCACCAAGCCGGGCGACATCGTCACCAGCATGAAGGGCCTCACGATCGAGGTGCTGAACACCGACGCCGAGGGCCGCCTGATTCTGTGCGACGCGCTCACCTACGCGGAGCGCTTCAAGCCGGCCGCGGTCATCGACATCGCGACGCTGACGGGCGCCTGCATCATCGCGCTCGGCCATCACAACAGCGGCCTGTTCTCGAAGGACGACGCGCTCGCGGGAGAACTGCTCGACGCGTCGCGCGAAGCGGCCGACCCGGCATGGCGCCTGCCGCTCGACGACGAGTACCAGGACCAGCTGAAGTCGAACTTCGCGGACGTCGCGAACATCGGCGGGCGTCCGGCGGGCAGCGTGACGGCCGCGTGCTTCCTGTCGCGTTTCACGGATTCGTACCCGTGGGCGCATCTCGACATCGCCGGCACCGCGTGGAAGAGCGGCACCGCGAAGGGCGCGACGGGCCGTCCGGTGCCGCTGCTCGCGCAGTTCCTGATCGACCGCGCCGGCCAATGACGCAGTGCGGTAAGCGCGCGCACGGCGCGCGGCAAGCGGGGCGGAGCGGCCGATGACGAGAATCGACTTTCACTCGAACGTCGGCGATTCGCTGCTGTACGCGTGTCGCCTCGTGCGCAAGGCGTATCTGGCGGGCCAGCCGCTCGTCGTGCTGGCCGAGCCCGCGCGCCTGCGCGCCTTCGACGAAATGCTGTGGACCTTCTCGCCGCTCGACTTCGTGCCGCACTGCATGGCGGGCACGCCGCTTGCCGCCGACACGCCCGTCGTGCTGGCCACGAATCTCGACGACGTGCCGCATCATCAGGTGCTGCTCAATCTGGGCGCAACGGTGCCGGCGCAGTTCGCGCGCTTCGATAGATTGCTCGAAGTGGTCGGTAACGCACACGAGGAACTCGCTGCGGGCCGCGAGCGCTATCGCTTCTATCGCGATCGCGGCTATGCTTTGAACAACTACAAGCAGGGCGGCTAGTTCGTTGCGCTGCGCGTCATGGCCGCGAGGAACGCGGCATGCGGACCGCCTGCCCTGGCTTGGACTCAAACACGGAGAGCGCACGTGTCCGATCCCCACGACAATTCGATTCCGGTCCTGAACGAGGTCCTCGTGCCGGGCCGCGCGCGCGAGACGCGCGAGGCGTCGACCGATGCCGCCGCGCCTGCATCCCAGCCGGGCGCCGAGCCCGCAAGCCCAGCCGTTGCGCAACCGGTGGCGGTGCCCGAGCCCGCTTCTCGCACGGAGCCCGCGTTCGTGCCAGCGCCCGCGCATCGAGCCGACCCCACGCTGGCGCCCGAGCCGGTACTCGCGCCCCAACCGGTGCCCACGCCCGAGCAACTGAGTTCGCCGGAGCCCGTGCTCGTGCCGGAGCCGATGCCGACGCGAGAAGCCCCGCATGCGGCGGAGCATGAGCCTCTCGCGCAGACCGAGCTTCATCAGCCGCACGTGGCTGATCACACGCACCCGAGAAAACACGCACGGCCGCATCACGGCATTCATGTGCGACATGGGCATGACGACTTGCGTGAGGACGTGGAGGTGTCGCCCGGCGTGTTCGATCGTACCGAGCCCTTTATACCGCTCGAAGCCGGCGCGACCGTGCCGCCGGATATCGACCATGAAGGCGCGCACGAAGCCGCTCCCGCTCAGCCCACACTCGATGCCGACGCGCTCGCCGCACGTTTGCACGGACGCTTCCAGGGTTTTCTGACGGGCGAGGGGCGCGGCATCATCGAGGCGCGCTGCCGTGATGCAGTGCAGCAGCACACGAGTCTGCTCGTGAGTCAGATCACGCGCGAGGTCGCGCAGACGCTCGAAGCCGAGATGGCCGACTGGATACGTGAAGCGGTGGAAGAAGAAATCGCGCGGCGCTCGCGTTGACGCCGCGGTGACCTGAGAGCGCCGTTATTTGAGCGTCAGCACCCAAGCCGCCAGCGTGGCCGCCTGATCGGGCGTCAGTTGCGTGTTCGCGGGCATCGGCACGGTGCCCCATACGCCGGTGCCGCCATCGAGGATCTTGCGCTTCAGATAGGCCGCGGCGTCGTTGCGTCCCGCATAGCGGGCTGCAACGTCGTGCAGCGCCGGCCCCATGAACGGGCGGGTGACCGAGTGGCAGCTCATGCAGTTCTTCTGCTGGGCGAGCGCGAGCCCGGCTGTTTCGGCTCGGGCTGCGGGACTGGCGGCGCTCAATGCGGCGGCGAGCGCAACAGTGGCTGCCACGGCTGCGTACGACATCGATTTCATTATGGTCTCCGCCAGTGCAGATGCCCGGCTCGTGGTGCACGCATTATAAGAGCAAAAGGGCGCACGGATTTTCGTGCGCCCCTTGCGTTTTTGCGTAACGTGGCGGCGGGTTATCCCCGTCGGGGCGGGCCGCGCCGGCCGCGGTCATTACCCCGTCACCGCCCCTCGATTCGCCGGCTGCGCGAGCGCGAAATACTTGGCCATCACGCCGCATGTGTAGCGCGGCTTCGGCGCCTGCCATGCGGCGCGGCGGCGCTGCAGCTCGGCATCGTCGATGTTCAGTTGCAGCAGCAGCTGGTGCGCGTCGATCGTGATCGAATCGCCTTCGTGCACGAGCGCGATCGTGCCGCCGACGAACGCCTCCGGCGCGACGTGCCCAACCACCATGCCCCAGGTGCCGCCCGAGAAGCGGCCGTCGGTGATGAGCCCGACCGATTCGCCGAGCCCCTTGCCGATGATCGCCGAGGTCGGCGCGAGCATTTCCGGCATGCCGGGGCCGCCCTTCGGGCCAAGATAGCGCAGCACGACGACGTCGCCGGCGACGATCTTGTCGGCGAGGATCGCTTCGAGCGCGCTCTGCTCGTCGTCGAACACGCGCGCCGGGCCCGTGATGACCGGGTTCTTGAGCCCGGTGATCTTGGCGACCGCGCCGTCTTCGGCCAGATTGCCCTTCAGGATCGCGAGATGGCCTTCGGCGTAGAGCGCCTTGTCGATCGGGAAGATCACCTGCTGATCGCTGCGCGGCTTGGCTGGTACGTCCTTCAACTCCTCGGCGATCGTTTTGCCGGTGATCGTCATGCAATCGCCGTGCAGAAGCCCGGCGTTGAGCAGGATCTTCAGCACCTGCGGAATGCCGCCCGCCTTGTGCAGATCGGTGGCGACGTACTGCCCCGACGGCTTCAGGTTGCAGATCACCGGCACTTTTTTGCGCATGCGCTCGAAGTCCTCGATCGTCCATTCGATCTCGGCCGCGTGCGCGATCGCCAGGTAGTGCAGCACCGCGTTGGTCGAGCCGCCGGTCGCCATGATCAAGGCAACCGCGTTTTCGATCGACTGCTTCGTGATGATGTCGCGCGGCTTCAGATCCTTCTTGACGGCTTCGACGAGCACACGCGCCGATTCGGCGGCCGAGTCGACCTTCTCCTGGTCGGGATTCGCCATCGTCGACGAATACATGAGCGACATGCCGAGCGCCTCGAACGACGAGCTCATCGTATTGGCCGTGTACATGCCGCCGCACGAACCGGTCGACGGACACGCATTTTTCTCGATGCCCTCGAAATCCTCCTGCGACATGCGGCCCGCCGTGAATTCGCCGACCGCCTCGAACGACGACACGATCGTCAGATCGGTGCCTTTCCAGTTGCCCGGCCGGATCGTGCCGCCGTACACGTAGATGCCCGGCACGTTCATGCGCGCGAGGCCGATCATGCCGCCCGGCATGTTCTTGTCGCAGCCGCCGATCACGACCACGCCGTCCATCCATTGCCCTTGCACGCAGGTCTCGATGCAATCGGCGATCACCTCGCGCGACACGAGCGAGTACTTCATGCCCTCGGTGCCCATCGACATGCCGTCCGAGATCGTCGGCGTGCCGAAGGTCTGCGGGTTCGCGTCGGCGCGCCTGATCGCGGTGACGGCCGCGTCGGCGAGACGCTGCAGGCCGGCGTTGCACGGCGTAATCGTCGAGTGGCCGTTGGCGACGCCGATCATCGGTTTGTCGAAATCCTCCTTCTGGTAGCCGAGCGCGTAGTACATCGAGCGATTCGGTGAACGCGCGATGCCTTGCGTGATGTTCTTCGAACGACGGTTGTAGGCCATGGGGAGCTCCAGTCTGGCTGTTCTGATGAAAGCGCGCGGCGGCGTGCGCGCGCGCATCCGTTCAGTGTAGTTCCGCCAGACCGTGCAAACCGGCGGTTTTGCGTGACACGCGTCGTGTGTATTATTCGCGGTTGTTCAGGTCGTAAAATATATTAATCATGCTGCCGACGATCCCCGACCTGCGTCAGTTGCGCTATTTCGTCACCGTCGCCGAGGAAAAGCACTTCGGGCGCGCGGCTGCGCGTCTGTCGATGACGCAGCCGCCGCTGTCGCAGGCGATCCGCGCGCTCGAGGAGACGCTCGGCGTCGAGCTGTTCGCGCGCACCAAGCGCTCGGTCGAGTTGACGGCGGTCGGCGCCGATCTGTTGCCGGAGGTGCAGCGGCTGCTCGCGGCCGCGGAAGGGCTCAGGCCGCTCGCGCAGAGCCTCGCGCGCGGCGAGGCGGGCGTGCTGTCGCTGGCGTTCGTGTCGACTGCGGATTACGGCCTGCTGCCGCTGCTGTTGCGCGATTTCGGCGCGCGGCATCCGCGCGTGCGGCTCGAACTGACCGAGGCGACCAGCGACGTGCAGGTCGAGGAACTGGTGGCCGGGCGTATCGACGCGGGTCTGGTGATCGCGCCGCTGCCGTCGCGGCATGCGGCGCAGCTGTCGTGGCTGCCGATCGCGCGCGAGCCGCTCGTGATCGCGATGTCGACGGAGATGGCGCAAGGCTTGCGGGGCAGCGTGAACGCAAACGGCAAGGGCAGCGCCGCCGAAGACCCCGCCGCCGAATGGCTCGACATGCCCGTCAGCCTGCGCGATGTCGCCGACGCGCCGCTCGTGATCTTCCCAAGACGTCTCGCGCCAGGCTTTTATGACATCATTATGGATTGCTACGGCGTTGCGGGCCTCGCGCCACGGATCGGCCAGGAGGCGATCCAGATGCAGACCATCGTGAGTCTCGTGTCGGCCGGCATGGGCGTCGCGCTGGTGCCGCAATCGTTGCGTAACCTGCGGCGCACGGGCGTCGTGTACCGGCCGCTGTCCGAGTCGGTGCCCGCGATCGAGACGGGCCTCGTCTGGCGCAGCGACGAGGTCAGCCCGGTGCTGGCGGGCTTCATCGACATCGTGCGCGCGCATGCGGCGAGCGTCGCGTCGCGTGTCTAGATCCCGCTTCTGATTCCCTGTAAAAACTGCTTTCGAACCTGAACTGCCCATAACTACACGATGCTCATTCACCCCAATTTCGACCCTGTCGCCATCCATCTGGGGCCGCTCGCCGTGCGCTGGTATGGCTTGATGTACCTCGTCGCGTTCGTCGCGGCGATCGTCGTCGCCCGGCTGCGGCTGCGGCTGCCGTACGTCGCCGCGCAAGGCTGGACCGCGAAGGATATCGACGACATGCTGTTCTACGGCGTGCTAGGTACGATCCTCGGCGGCCGGCTCGGCTATGTGCTGTTCTACAAGGCGAGCTTTTATTTCGCGCATCCGCTCGACATCTTCAAGGTGTGGGAAGGCGGCATGTCGTTTCACGGCGGCTTTCTCGGCGTGACGATCGCGATGATGCTGTTCGCTTATCAGCGCAAGCGCTCGTGGCTGCAAGTCACCGACTTCGTCGCGCCGATGGTTCCCACGGGCCTCGCGGCGGGGCGCCTCGGCAACTTCATCAACGGCGAGCTGTGGGGCCGCGTGACCGATCCGTCGGCGCCATGGGCGATGCTGTTTCCCGGCGCCGCGCCTGACGACGCCACATGGCTCGCCGCGCATCCGCAACTGGCCGCGCAATGGCATCTGAACGAAGTGTTCGCGCAATATCACATGCTGCCGCGACATCCGTCGGAGCTGTACGAGATCGCGCTCGAAGGCGTGGCGCTGTTCTTCGTGCTGATCTTTTTCTCGCGCAAACCGAAGCCGCTCGGCGCGATTTCCGCGATGTTCCTGATCGGCTACGGCCTGGCGCGCTTCACGGTCGAATTCGCGCGCGAGCCGGACGATTTCCTCGGCCTGCTCGCGATGGGGCTGTCGATGGGTCAATGGCTGTCGCTGCCCATGATTCTCGCGGGCATCGGCCTGATGGTGTGGGCGTATCGCCGTGGGCGTCGCGAGCCGGCGCAGGCGGTTGGCGCGAACTGAGCGGCGCTCGGCTAGCGTTGCGAGTGTTGCATGAAAAAACGCCACGGCATCGATGGATGCCGTGGCGTTTTCTGTTTGGGCTTGCGCTTGCGCATCACTTCATCTGCACCGACCCCGACACGTTGACCGTCACCGTCGACGTGCCGCCTTCGAGCGACAGCGGCGCGCTCTTCGCGTCGGCGCCCATCGCGCGTGCGCTCATCATCATCATCGGACGCGGCATCACGCCGCTGTGATTCACGTTGACCTCGCGGATCGAATAGCCGCTAAAGCCGAACGCCTGCGAGGACGCCGCGGCCTGCTCGCGAAACGATTTGATCGCCTCGCCGCTGAGCCGCTGTTCGGCCGCGCGCTGCGCTTGCGGCGACAGCGAGAAACGCACGTTGCCAACCTGCATGATCGATGCCATCTGTCCGGCGAGCTTCGATGCCGCGGCGAAGTCGCGCGATTCGAGCACGACTTCCGTGCGGCCGCGCCACGTCGTGATGCGTCCGTCGCGGTCCGTCGACGGGAAGATCGAGAACGCGCCCGAGCGCGCGGTCACGCCGCTGACGCCGCGCGCTTTCTGCAATGCCGCGTCGGCGCGTTCGTTCAGCGTCGACGTCAGCGACGACGGCTCGCTTGCTTCCTGCTCGTAAAACAGCGTGATTTCGACTTCGTCCTGCGGGACTTCCGCGCTCGCCTGCGCATTCAGCGACAGCACGCCCGAAGGCTGCGGCATCATGGTCTGCGCTCGAGCGGGCGCAGGGTTCAGTGCGAGTGCCACAGGCGTGCCCAAGGCGAGCGCAAGTGCGAGGGACCGCGCGGTTTTTGTCGTCATGACTGGAATCCTTGTTTGAACAGGTTGTGCACGTTCGACGCGAGCGCCGGGTGGTGGCGCGCGGTTTGACGGATGCGCTGGCGAATGCATCGGCTTGCCGTCGAGCGGCCGGTTCGAGTTCACGCTTTCGTCGACCGATTAGGCGCGTTTTACCGACGCTTGGTTCCCCAATTAGTGCTTCGCCGCCGCATCGGAAACGATGACCTGGATGCGATCACGACAGGTGCCGCGTCGCGCGTTCGCCCTTAAACCAGCTGTTTAGTGATGAAGCGCCATTCGGCTTCGGTCACCGGCGTGATCGACAGGCGGTTGCCTTTGGCGAGCACGCGCATGTCCTGCAATTCGGCATGCTCGCGCAGCGCGGCAAGCGGAATCAGCGCGATTTTCTTCTTGAACACGACGTCGACGAGCATCCAGCGCGGCGTTTCCGGCGACGATTTCGCGTCGTAGTACGAGCTCTTTTTATCGAACTGCGTAGGGTCCGGATACGCGGTCGACGAGACCTCCGCGATGCCCGCGATGCCGGGCTCCGGACAGCTCGAATGATAGAAGAGCACGCCGTCGCCGACCTGCATCACGTCGCGCATGAAGTTGCGCGCCTGATAGTTGCGTACGCCGGTCCACGGCAAGGTGCGATGAGGTGCGTTGGCGAGGTCGTCGATGCTTGCTTCGTCCGGTTCGGACTTCATCAGCCAGTAGCGCATGAATCGGAGTGAGCGTGTGAGATTGAACGAAGCGCAACAACAGCAGGCGCGTACGGAAAAGCCCCTGAAAAAGGCGCTCAAACGAAAAAACGACGGCCAAAGAAAAACGGCATCGAACCGAAGTCCGATGCCGTTCCAGATAAGGTCCCCGCCTTAGCCGCTAGGCCGGCATCCTGAACCGAGGGTTCAGAATTGGTCGCAGTTAGCAACACTTCGGGTACATCAGACTGAGTGACGCGCACACCCGTGCTACAAATTTCCGCAACCGTGCACATGGCATTGGTTCAAGGAATGTATGACCTTGGCGAACCAGGCAGGGAAGCTAAACCGATGAAGCTACAACCCAAACCGTTCAACACGTGACCGATTCGAAACCGGCCCACTACTGCTTACTGCAAGCTGTACTGCTCGATCACAGTACCTAGCTGTTCGTTCATTTGCTGCATTGTACGCCGGATTTCTTCAGCGGGAAATGCTTCTCCGTGTCGCACGCTGCTTTGCAGCTTAAGCAGTTCCGATGCCAGCGACAGCGCAGCCATCACCGCGATGCGATCGGTGCCGCGCACGTTGCTGCCGCTGCGGATTTTCTTCATCTCGGCGTCGACGCGCGCGACCGCCTCGAGCAGCGCGCCTTCCGTTTCCGGCGAGCAGGCGAGACGATAGGGTACTTCGAGAATCGATACTTCGATCTGCTTGGTGGTCATGCGCTTTCTCCGTGTCGGCTCACGTCGCTTTCCGCTTCCTCGTGTCCGGGCTGGGCGGACTCGAGCAGATCGAGCTGGTTATCCGGTTCGCTGCTCGCGCGTGCGCGCGGCAATTTTTCGAGAATCGCATTCAGGCGCACCTGAGCGTCGTCGATCTTGGCGGACAGCGCGTCGCGTTCCGCCTGCAGTGCGTCGCGCTCTTCGCGCAATTGCGCGAGTTCCGCATGCGTGGCTTGCACTTCGGCACGCGTTTGCGCGAGCTGCTCTTCGAGCGCGAGCCGCGCTTCGTTGTGGCGCTGGCTGATCGCAATCAGCTTGCCGATGTTCTGGGAGAGTGATTCGAGTTCGGTGAGCATGTGCTGCGTCCTCTAAAGACATCGCATTTTAGCGCGGAATATTACAGGTTCCGACAATTGTCTCGTTTCGAGACGTAACAGCATCGCTACGTGCAGGTTCGTTGCGTGTCGGGTCGTCGACCATAAGGTAAAAAACCGGTAATCCATCGGACAATAACCTGCATTCAACAGAACCGATTGCGCTCCGGTTGACCTTTCTTGACGCCCCGCGAGGCCGCTCGTAAACTTCCCGCACTCTGGTGCCCGCGCGCGCTTCTCGGCGCGCGCAGTTAAACGGGAAGCAGGACGCGCGCGGTGCCAAAACCGGATGCGCGAACCTGCGCTGCCCCCGCAACGGTAAGCGACCGCATGTGATGTGCTCATGCAGGTCGGTCCTGATCGCAAGGTTGGAAGTTCAACGTGCGAGTGTGCCACTGCGCGTCACGCGTGGGAAGGCGGGATCGATGTGTCGTAGCCCGGATACCGGCCAGAAAAGAGGGACGTCCCCCCGCGAAAACGCTAAACAAGGGGGCGCCTCGTGACGCGTCGGCCTGCGGGGAAGCAGGCCGCGCACGCTATCCACAGGAATGTCATCCCATGCTGTCCCCCATCGCCCGCGCAACGCTGCTCGGGTTCGCGAGCCTGCCGCTCGTCGTGCATGCGCAAAGCGCCGAGCCCGCGTCCGCGTCTGCGACGCCGTATTCGTCTTCATCGTCCGCCACGGATGCTACCGCCGCAAACGCTGCAATCGCTGCCAATGCCGCCTCCACCGATGCGCCGGGCAGCGTGCTGTCGCCGATCGTCGTGACCGCGCAACGCGGACCGCAAGCGTTGCGCGATGCGATCCCGCAGACTACGCAGTTCGATCAGCAGGACATCGCCGACACGACCGCGACCGATCTGCCCGGCCTGCTGCAACTCGCGCCAGGCGCGCAAATCTCGCGCACGGGTGGCCCCGGTTCGACCGCGAGCCTCTTTCTGCGCGGCGCATCGTCGACGCAATCGCTGCTGCTGATCGACGGCGTGCGCGTCGATTCGGTGAGTCTCGGCTCAGCTCAACTCGCGCAGATTCCGCTCGATCAGGTCGATCACGTCGAAGTGGTGAACGGCAACGTGTCGGCGTTGTATGGCTCGGGCGCGATCGGGGGCGTCGTGCAGGTGTTCACGAAAGACGGCGGCGATCATCCGCCGCGTTTCAATTTTTCGGTCGGCTACGGCAGCTATCACACGCAGACGCAAACGGCCGGCGTGAACGGCGCGCTCGATCAGGACGGCCGCACGACCATCAACATCTCGCTCGCGCGCACGAAGGACGACGGCTTTTCGTCGCTCAATCCGCTCGAGGCGCCGAACGCGAATCCGAACGCAAACGGCAATCTGAACGAGAGCATCAGCGCGTCGCTGCGTCACAAGTTCACCGACAGCTGGGACGCGGGCGTCAGCTATTTCCAGTCGAACAACGACAACAGCTACGACAATGCGTACGGCGAGCCCACCGATCTGAACAATCTCTATAGCAAGGTGCGTCAGGTGTCGGTATTCGCGAACGGCAAGCTGACCGACTGGTGGACCACCCACGTCACGCTCGCCGAGGGCGACGACCGCAGCGTGTCGAACACCAATGGCATCTACAACGGCCGCTTCGATACCGACAATCGCCAGTACACGTGGCAGAACGATTTCGCGCTCGCCGCGAACCAGAAGCTGCAACTCGGCTACGAGCATCTCGACCAGACGCTCGACTCCGACACGTTCGCCGCGCCCGACCGTCACGTCGATTCGGTCTTCGCGGGCTACAGCGCGCGCTTCGGCCGCAACCAGATTCAGGCCAACGTGCGACGCGACCAGTACTCCGATTTCGGTGGAGCGAACAGTTACTATCTCGGCTACGGATTCGACATCACGTCGCGCTGGAAGGTAACCGCAAGCTATTCGGATTCGTTCCGCGCGCCGAGCTTCGACGATCTGTACTATCCGATCAGCGGCAACCCGTCGATCCAGCCCGAGCGCAGTCATTCGGTCGAAGCCGGTTTGCAGTACGCGACCGATGCGCTCGGCGTGATGCGTCTGAACGCATTCCAGACGCGCTATACGAATCTGATCGACTACGTGCAGACGATCCCCGGCATCTACCTCGCGGAGAACGTCGGCCATGCGAAGGTGCAGGGACTCGAGGGATCGTGGAGCGGTCATGTCGGCAAGACCGACGTGCGCGCATCGGTGACGCTGCAGAACCCGGTCGATCTCGACAACGGTACCGACCTCGTGCGGCGCGCGCGTCGGTTCGGGTCGTTCGCGGTGAATCGCAGCATCGGTGGATGGCGGGTTGGCGGCGAGTGGATCGTCAGCGGTCCGCGTACCGATAGCACCGGCAACCTCGGCGGTTATGGCATCGTGAATCTGTCGGCGCGCTACAACGTCACCAAAGCGTGGTACGTCAGCGCGCAAATCGACAATCTGTTCAACAAGGATTATGAAACGGCCTACTCGTATAACTCGCCGCGACGCGGTGCGTATCTCACGCTCGGCTGGCAGCAGCAGTGACGCGCGCGCCGGGGTGGCCGCATGCGTGAGCGCACGCGGATGAGCCGCGCGTCCGCTTCGCTGTGCGCCGCGATGGCGACGCCGCGCCCGATGAACGCGAAACGCGCGGCCGCGATCTGGCTCGGGCTCGCGCTCGCCGCCATCGCGGTGCTCGGCGCCTCGCTGGTGCTCGGCAGTGTGCCGCTCGCGCCGTCGCGCGTGCTTGCGGCGCTCGTGCCGACGCACACGTTCGGCGGCACGGGCAGCGACGATCTCGCCGGCGAAATCGTGCGTACGTTGCGTTTGCCGCGCGCGCTCGCGGGCTTCGCGTGCGGCGCGTTGCTCGCGCTCGCCGGCGCGCTGCTGCAGGTGCTGCTGCGCAATCCGCTGGCCGAGCCATACGTGCTCGGCGTGTCGGGCGGCGCGGCGACGTTCGCGCTCGTTGCGATGATCGCGGGCGGCGCATGGTGGCTCGTCGATGCGAGCGCGTTCGCGGGTGCGTTCGTGTCGATCCTGCTGGTGCTCGGCCTCGCGCGTCGCGAGCTATGGCGCGGCGAGCCGCAGGACACGTCGCCCCGTTTGCTATTGACCGGCGCGGTGATCGCGGCCGGGTGGGGCGCGCTGATCACGCTGCTGCTCAATCTCGCGCCCGACAGCCGTCTGCGCGGCATGCTGTTCTGGCTCACCGGCGACCTCAACGGCGGCGCGCTGCCGTGGACCGCGCTGATGGCGCTCGCGCTCGTGTTGCTTGCGATCGTGCCGGCCGCGCCGCGTCTGAACGTGTTGCTGCGCGGCGACGCGGCCGCCCAGGCGTTGGGCGTCGCCGTGATGCCGCTGCGTTTGCGTGTGTACCTGGTCGCGTCGCTGGCGGCGGCCGCGGCGGTGACGACCGCGGGCACGATCGGCTTCGTCGGTCTCGTCGTGCCGCACATGCTGCGGCTCGCGTTCGGCAACGATCAGCGCATGCTGCTGCCGGCGGCCGCGCTCGGCGGCGGTGTCGCGGTGATGGGCGCGGATCTGATCGCGCGGACCGTGATCGCGCCCGCGCAATTGCCGGTCGGCGTGATCACGTCGCTGGTCGGCGTACCGGTGTTCCTGTGGATGCTGCTCAAACGCCGCCGATGATACGAGCCAAACCCAGCCCCACCTGTTCGATGCTGAGCACGCAGCGCCTGACGTTGCGCGCCGGCGCGCGCACCTTGCTCGACGCGTTCACGCACACGTTCCATGCGGGCGAAATCTGGTGCATCGCCGGGCCGAACGGCGCGGGCAAGACCACCCTGCTATCGACGCTGGCGGGGCTGTTGCATCCGGCGGCGGGCCATGTCGAACTCGATGGCGTGCGCGTGGCCGACTGGCAGCCGCTGCCGCTCGCACGGCGCCGCGCGCTGATGCCGCAAAGCGCGGCCGATGCGTTCAACGCAAGCGTGCTCGACATCGTGCTGCTGAACCGCTTCCCGCATCTGGGCGGCTGGGGCTGGGAGCGCGACGAGGATCGCGCGGCCGCGCGGGCGGCGCTCGAACGGCTCGGCCTTGCGGACTTTGCGGCGCGCGACGTGCTGTCGCTATCGGGCGGCGAGCGTCAGCGCGTTGCCCTCGCGGCGGTGCTGTGCCAGGACGCGCCGCTGTTGCTGCTCGACGAACCGTTGTCGCATCTCGACCTGCATCATCAGGTCGACTGTCTCGAAGCGCTCGCCGCATGGACGCGCGAACCGCGCCGTAGTGTGCTGTTCTCGTGCCACGACCTGAACCTCGCGCGCCGCTTCGCGACGCACGCGTTGCTGCTCGACGGCGCGGGCGGCGCGTATGCGGGCCCAGTGCGCGACGTGCTGACGCCCGCGTTGACGAGCCGCGCGTTCGGCTATCCGCTGATTCTGATTCGCGACGGCGAGCACGAGGCGCTGATACCCGCGCCGCGCGCGCGTCACGAATCGCCTGCCGGCCATGACGCACAGTCAGGCTGATATTTTATTCCTATCCCTTGTTTCGATCACACCTATGACTCGCATCCCACACCCAGCCGGTTTGCCCGAAGTCGCGCCGCTCGATCAGACGCTACGCGCCGAATTGCAGCGGATCATCGATACGCGCACCAAACCGCTCGGCAGCCTCGGCCGGCTCGAAACGCTCGCGCGCCAGATGGGCCTGATCCAGCGTAGTACGCGTCCCACCGTGCAGCGTCCCGCGATGATCGTTTTCGCGGGCGACCACGGCATCGCCGCCGAAGGCGTGAGCCCCTATCCGCAAGCGGTGACCGCGCAGATGGTCGCGAACTTCATCGCGGGCGGCGCGGCGATCAACGCGCTCAGTCACGTCGCGGGTCTCGAACTCGAAGTGGTCAACGCGGGCATCGCGACGCCGCTGCCGTCCACGGACCGACTCGTCGACATTCCGGTCGGGCCCGGCACGCGCAACTTCGCACACGAAGCCGCGATGACGCACGCCGAAGCGCTCGCCGCGATGCAGGCGGGCGCCGCGCGCGTGCGTCATCACGCGGCGCTCGGCACGAACGTGATCGGCTTCGGCGAGATGGGCATCGCGAACACCTCGGCGGCCGCGTGTCTGATGAGCCGCCTGTGCGGCGTCCCGATCGACGACTGCGTCGGCCGCGGCACGGGTCTCGACAATGCCGGACTCGCGAAGAAGCGCAACGTGCTCGCGGCGGCGCTCGCGCGCCATGCGGATGCACGCGCGCCGCTCGACGTGCTCGCGACCTTCGGCGGCTTCGAAATCGCGATGATGGCGGGCGCGTATCTGGCGGCCGCCGAGGCGCGCATGACCATCCTCGTCGATGGCTTCATCGCGACGTCCGCGCTGCTGGTCGCCGATGCGTTCTCGCCCGACGTGCGCGAGTACTGCGTGTTCGCGCATGCGTCGAACGAGGCCGGGCATCGGCGCATGCTCGATCATTTCGGCGCGCAGCCGCTGCTGTCGCTCGACATGCGGCTCGGCGAAGGCACGGGCGCCGCGCTCGCGGTGCCGTTGCTGCGCGCGGCGGTGGCCTTCGTCAACGAGATGGCCAGCTTCGATTCGGCGGGCGTCGCCGATCGCGAACCGTGAAGCGCGCGAGCACGCGCTTCGCGATAACGCGAAGCTCGGCCCGCAGCGCCGTGAACCTGCGCTCGCCACGTTCATGAACCCGCTCGCGGAACTGCGCTATTTCTTCACGGCGCTCGGTTACTTCACGCGCGTGCCCGTGCCGCGCTGGGTCGGTTTCGAGCCGCATTATCTGAACGCCGCGGCGCGCTATTTTCCGCTCGTCGGCGTGTTGGTCGGCGGCTTCAGCGCGCTCGTCTATCTGGCCGCGCTGCGCGTGTTTCCGGCGAGTGTCGCGGTGCTGCTGTCGATGGCCGCGTCGCTCGTGGTCACGGGCGCATTTCACGAGGACGGTCTCGCCGACTGCATCGATGCGTTCGGTGGCGCCTATACGCGCGACGATGCGCTGCGCATCATGCACGACTCGCGCATCGGTGTTTTCGGCGCCATCGCGCTCGTGATCGCTCTGGCGATCAAGTGGCAAACGCTCGCGGCATTGCCACCGCTGCGCGCCGCAAGCCTGATGCTTGCGGCGCATGGCGCGAGCCGCGCGTGCGCGATCAGTTACTTGGCCACGCTCGACTATGTGCGCGCGGCCGGCAAAGCCAAGCCGGTCGCGCAGCGTTTGAGCGGGCCGGCGCTGTTGTGCGCCGTGCTGTTCGGGCTGCCGTGGCTGCTGTGGCCGAACGGCCCCGGCATGCCCGACTGGCGTTTCGCCGCGCTCACGTGTGCTGTGCTGTTCGCGCTGCGCTTTGCAATGGGCCGTTATTTCGTCAGACGCATCGGCGGCTATACCGGCGACTGCCTCGGCTTCGCGCAGCAGATCTTCGAATTGAGCATCTACCTGGTGGGGCTTGCATGGATATCGTCCTGATTCGACATCCCGCTGTCGCGCTCGAGGCGGGGGTTTGTTACGGCCATAGCGATATCGCGTTGGCGGAAAGCGCCGAGGTCACGTCCAATGCGTTGGCGGTGAAGCTCGCGAGCTTGCAGGTGCCGGCGCCGCGTGTGCTGATCACGAGTCCGCTTACGCGCTGCGCCGCCCTAGCGACCGAGATCGCGAACGACTTCGGCTGCGTGGTCAGCCACGACGAGCGCCTGAAGGAAATGGATTTCGGCGAGTGGGAAGCGCAGCGCTGGGATACGATCGATCGCGCGCTGCTCGACGACTGGGCCGCCAATTTCGAACATGCGCGCGCGCACGGCGGCGAGAGCGTCGCGCAATTCGTCGCGCGTGTGCGAGCGTGGTTCGATGCGTTCGCGCTGACGCGCGAGCTGTCGCCCGCATACGTGGTCACGCACGCGGGCGTGATGCGCGCGATCGCGTCGTGGGTGCTGGAGGTGCCGCTCGCGCATTGCCTGCAGTGGTCGCTAGATATGACGGGGATCGTCTGGTTGCGACGTAACGACGAGACGCTGCAGTGGTCGCTCGTGCGATGGAATGCGTGACCCGCGTGGTCATCGGGAAAACCGATCCTTTTTTCTCGCCACACGCGGCGCCGTCATGGCGCGGGCTGCTTGCTGCGCGAGCGCGCCAGTTCGAGGTCCTCGCACAGTTGCCGCGCGCCTTGCGCGATGCGCGGCGCGGGGCGATTGATCAGATCGCCGTCGATCGCAAACAGGTTGTTGTTCGCGACGGCCGCGAGACCCGGCCATGCGCGCCATGTGTCGAGTTGCGGCAGCATCGTGTCGGGCCGCGTCGCGCCGGGTGCGGCGGTGACGATCGCCTGCGGATTCGCCGCGAGCACCGCTTCGATCGACACGGTCGGCACGAGCGGCTGCAGGTCCGCGAACACATTGCGGCCGCCGCATAGCGTGATCACGTCGCTGATCATGTGCTCGCCGTTGAGCGTCATCAGCGGCCGGTCCCATACCTGATAGAAGACGCTGACGGCCGGGCGGTTCGCATACCGCGCGCGCAGACGGGCGATGTCGTCGCGGAAGGCGGCCGCCGCCGCATCCGCGCTCGCCGATGTGCCGAGCAGCCGGCCGAGCTTGGTCAGCGACACGGCGATATCGTCGAGACGGCGCGGCTCGCTGAAAAAGAGCGGCACGTGTAGCTCGCGCAAGCGTTCGAGCTGGCGCTGCGCGTTGCCGTGCCGCCACACGACGATCAGGTCCGGTTTCAGCGCGACCATGCGTTCGAGGTCGAGCGCCTTGTTGTCGCCGACGCGCGGGAGTTGCTTCGCTTCGGGCGGATAGTCGCTGTACGACACGGCGCCGACCATCTTCGGGCCGCCGCCTGCGGCGTACAGCAATTCGGTCACGTGCGGGGCGAGGCTGATCACGCGCTGCGCGGGCGCGGCGAGCGTGACGGTCGCGCCGCTGTCGTCGGTGACGGTGATCGCGGCGTGCACGCTCAGTGCGGTCAGCGCGAGCGCTGCGGCGCCGAACCAATCGATCAAGCGGTGCGCGGGCAGGGCAAAGCGGATGGAACGAGCAAAGCGGATCATCGGACGAGGGCGGATCAAGAAGCGTTGAGCGGCTTGGGTGCGAAGGTCACTGCGCTAACTCGACCGCGCGGTATCGATCGAGTCAACCGCCTGTTGCAACTGTTGCTCGAAGCGGGTCCATTCGGCTTCGTCGCCCGGCAGCCCGAAGCGCACGCTGGCCGATGGCACCCGAAGCGATGGCGGAAAAAGACGCGTCCACACGCCGCGCCGCGCGAGCGCTTCATGCAACGCGGCGGCGCGCGCATCGTCGGTCCATGCGAAAAGCGGCGTGCCGCGTGTCGCGAAACCGTGCGCATGCAACAGCCCGGCAAGCCGCGCGCTGTCGCCGATGAGCCGCTCACGCATGCGCGTTTGCCACGCGGCATCGTCGAACGCGGCGCTCACCGCATGACGCGCGGGACCGCTGACAGTCCACGCCCCCAGCCTGTCGCGCAACGCGGCGAGCAATGCGGGCGCGCCGAGCACGAAGCCGGCGCGCACACCCGCGAGCCCGAAGAACTTGCCGGGCGAGCGCAACACGACGAGCCCGTCCCGGTGCGTATGCGCCGCCAGCGACGCGACCCGCGCGGCCGGCAGCGTATCGGCGAACGCTTCGTCGACGAGCAGCGTGCCGCCGCGTTCGCGCAACTGCGCGTGCCAGTGCAGCAGCCTGGCGGCATCGATATGCGTGGCGGTCGGATTGTCGGGGTTGACGATCGCGACGTGCGTGAGCGCGGCGGGCAGCGTGTCGCGATGCACGTCGAGCGGCGCGACCGCGTGTCCGGCGCGCGCGAACGCGGGCGCGTACTCGCCGTAGGTCAGCGGCGCGATGCCGACCGTCGCGGGCGACAGCAACGCGGGCAGCGCGCGAATCGCCGCCTGGCTGCCGGCGACGGGCAGCACGTGCGCGGCATCGGGCGCGTCGTAGTAGCGCGCGGCCCGCTCGGCGAAGCCGTCGCCTTCGTCGGGCAAACGGCGCCACGCGTCGGCGGGCAGCGGCGGCACCGGATAGCCGTGCGGATTGATGCCCGTCGACAGATCGAGCCACTGCGCGTACGCAATGCCGTAGCGCGCCGCCGCTTCGTGCAGGTTGCCGCCGTGCGCGATCGGGCCGCTTGCGGCGTGCTCGCGCGGTTGCGTCCAGTCGGTCATGCGCTCATCCCATCGCTACGCGCGTCGTTCCGCTCAGCCATGAAACGGCACGCTCAACAACGCCAGCACGATCAGCACGGCCAGCCAGAGAATCACCGTGCGTTCGACCAGCATCAACGCGGCGTCCACATGACGCGCCTCGGCGGGACGCCCGAAGCCCAGCGTCGGCCGGTGCTCGAGCGTGCCGTGATACACGGCCGGCCCGCCGATCAGCACGTTCAGGCTGCCGGCGCCGGCGGCCATCACCGGGCCCGCGTTCGGGCTGTCCCAGCGCGGCGCCTGCTCGCGCCAGCAGCGCCAGGCGGTCAGCGTGTCGCCGAGCAGCGCGTAGCTCGTGGCAGTCAGCCGCGCGGGAATCCAGTTCAGCACGTCGTCGATGCACGCGGCGGCCCAGCCGAAGCGCAGATAGCGCGGCGTGCGATAACCCCACATCGCGTCGAGCGTATTGGCGAGGCGAAAGCCGAGCGCGCCGGGCCCGCCCGCGAGCGCGAACCAGAACAGCGCGCCGAAGATCGCGTCGTTGCCGTTTTCGAGCGCCGATTCGACCGCGGCGCGCGCGAGCGCGGCCTCGTCCGACTGCGCGGTGTCGCGCGAGACGATCCGTGCGGTCAACTCACGTGCCGTGGCCAGATCGCGTTGGCCGAGCGCCCGCGCGATCGGCGCGATGTGATCGCGCAGGCTGCGCGCGCCGAGCGCGAACCACAGCAGCGCGACATGCAGCGCGCAGGCCGCGAACAACGGCAGCACGGCGACGAGCCACCACGCGATCAACACCGGCGGCAGAACCGCGAGCGCCCATGCGAGCAGGCCCCTGAGCCGCAGACGCCGGTCGTGATTGAAGCGCGCCTCGATACGCGCCGCCCAGTTGCCGAACCCGATCAGCGGATGCCGGCGGCTCGGCTCGCCGAACCAGCGGTCGACGGCGACGCCCGCGACCGCGAGCGTCGCGACCAGCGGCATGGTCAGCGGCGGCATCACACGCGGCTCGCGCTTTTCAGCGCGAGCGGCAGTCCCGCGACCATCAGCGTGGCCGCGCCGCTCAACGCGGCGATGCGCTGATTCAAGCGCCCGAGTTCGTCGACGTAAAGACGCGTGGCTTCGCCGAGCGGCACGACGCCGAGGCCGATCTCGTTGCTGACGACGATGATCTTGCCGCGCGCGCCGGCGAGCGCCGCTTCGAACGCGGCGGCCTGCTCGTAGTAGTGCGACAGCGGCGCCGCCGCGCCGTCGGCGGGACATAGCAGGTTTGCGAGCCACAGCGTCAGGCAGTCGATCAGCAGACACCGGCCCGGCGCGTCCTGTTGCGCGAGCGCGCCGGCGAGGTCGTCGTCCGCTTCGACGAGCCCCCAATGCGCGGGCCGCCGCTCGCGATGATGCGCAATGCGCGCGTTGAATTCGGCGTCGTCGGTGACGCGGGCGGTGGCGATGTAGATGACGGGGAGGGCGCTGTCGCTGGCGAGCCGCTCGGCATGCGCGCTCTTGCCGGAGCGGGCGCCGCCGAGGACGAAGGTGAGGTCGCGGGGAGTCATCCTATGATTGTACCGGCGCGATGGGATAATGCCGCTCGATTGCATTGCAACGCCACTGTCCATCTTCCACCTGCACCGCCGTGACCCGAATGACCATTCCTCCCGACATCCTGCCCGTGCCGCGCGGCACGCTGATGATCCAGGGCACCACGTCCGACGCGGGCAAGAGCACGCTGGTTGCGGGACTGTGCCGCCTCGCGCGGCGCGCGGGTGCGCGGGTCGCGCCGTTCAAGCCGCAGAACATGGCGTTGAACAGCGCGGTGACTGTCGATGGCGGCGAGATCGGGCGCGCGCAGGCATTGCAGGCGCTCGCCGCGGGCATCGACGCGCACACCGATCTGAACCCGGTGCTGCTGAAGCCGACCAGCGATCGCGGCGCGCAGGTGATCATCCACGGCAAGGCGCGCATCAACCTCGACGCGCGCGCGTATCACGACTACAAGCCGGTCGCGTTCGAGGCGGTGCTGGAGTCGTATGCGCGGCTGCGCGCGTCGTACGACACGATTTTCGTCGAAGGCGCGGGCAGTCCGGCCGAGATCAATCTGCGCGAGCGCGACATCGCGAACATGGGTTTCGCGGAGGCGGTCGACTGCCCGGTCGTGCTGGTCGCCGACATCGATCGCGGTGGCGTGTTCGCGCACCTGACCGGCACGCTCGCGTGTCTGTCCGACAGCGAGCAGGCGCGCGTGCGCGGCTTCATCATCAACCGCTTTCGCGGCGACATCGGTCTGCTGAAGCCCGGGCTCGACTGGCTGGAAGCGAAGACCGGCAAGCCGGTGCTCGGTGTCGTGCCGTATCTGCATGGCCTGACGCTCGACGCCGAGGACATGCTGCCGCCCGAGCTGCGCGCGGCGGCGAGCGTTGATTCGCGCCGTCTGCTGCGCGTGGTCGTGCCGGTGCTGCCGCACATCAGCAATCACACCGACTTCGACGCGTTGCGCGCGCATCCGCAGGTCGATTTTCACTATGTGCGCGCGGGTACGCCGCCGCCGGCCGCCGATCTGATCATCCTGCCGGGCTCGAAGAACGTGCCGGACGACCTCGCGTTTCTACGCGCACAGGGCTGGGACGACGTGCTGGCGCGGCATCTGCGCTACGGCGGCCGCGTGATCGGCATTTGCGGCGGCATGCAGATGCTCGGCCGCGAGATCGCCGATCCGCATGGCGTCGAGGGCGCGCCGGGCACCTTCGCGGGCTTCGGCTGGCTCGACTATGCGACCGTGCTCACGCGCGACAAGACACTGAAGAATGTGACCGGGCGCCTGGCGCTGCCCGGCACGCCGGACGTCGCCGGCTACGAGATTCATATGGGCGAGACGCGCGGGCCGGCATTGGACACGCCGGCGCTGCGACTCGACCACGCTGGCCCGCACGAGGGCGGCGCGGACTTTGGCCGTCCCGATGGCGCGATGTCCGCCGATGGCCAGATTCTCACGACCTACGTGCATGGCCTGTTCGACACGCCGGCCGCGTGCGCGGCGCTGCTCGCATGGGCGGGTTTGAGCGATGCCGAAGCGCTCGACTATCCGGCGTTGCGCGAGGCGTCGCTGGAGCGGCTGGCCGATACGCTGGCCGGGCACGTCGATATGCGCAGGCTGTTCGCGGCGCTGGGGTGACGCTCTGCGCCGGCCTCCTTCATCGGAGTGAACGCAATTGCTGCTCGCGCGGTTCGCTCAGTACAACACCATCTGCGTGCAACGAAACAGCGCGATGGTCTTACCATCCGGACCGGTGACCGTCGCGTCCCAGACCTGCGTGCTGCGCCCAAGGTGCACACCCTTGGCGACCGCGCGGATCGTGCCCTGCGTCGCGGTGCCGAGGAAGTTGCTCTTCAGCTCGATCGTCGTGAAGTTGCGCGAGTTTTCGGGCAGATGCGCGATGCACGCGTAGCCGCACGCGGTGTCGGCGAGGCCGATCACCGTGGCCGCGTGCAGGAAGCCGTTCGGCGCGAGCAGCGCCTCGCGCACGGTCAGTTCGGCGACCAGTGTGCCCTGGTCCACGGTCAGCACGCGCAGGCCCAGCAGGTCCGGCAGCGTGCCCTTCTGGCGCTCCAGCAGGCGTTCGACGGTGTATTCCGGGCGCAGTTTGCTCATGAGATTCAGGTCCTTGTCGAAAAAAACGGCGGGTTGGAGCGGCCGATTCGCGATGCGGGGGCTTCGGCCGCGCTGAATTTGTCGATATTATCAACGGCTGGACCGGTGGGCGTCCCTGGAAACCGAACTTCGAACGGCAGCGATCGTGGAGCCCGCCGGCGCCGGTCACAGCGGATCGGCGGGGACGGAGCAATAGCGCGGCAAACCGGCTGGCGGTGTCCAGCCTTCTTTCCGGGAGATTTCATGTCGGTGATCGTGGTGGCGAATCCGAAGGGCGGCGTGGGCAAGAGCACGCTATCGACCAATCTGGCCGGCTATTTCGCCGCGGCGGGCGAATGGGTCGCGCTGGCCGACCTCGACAAGCAGCACTCCGCGCATGCGTGGCTCGAATTACGGCCCGCCACGCTGCCGAACATCGAAACCTGGGAGGTCAATCCCGACACGCCGGCCAAGCCGCCGAAAGGCCTCGAGCACGCGGTCGTCGACACGCCGGCCGGCCTGCACGGCAATCGCCTGAACATCGCGCTCGATCTCGCCGACAAGGTGATCGTGCCGTTGCAGCCGTCGCTGTTCGATATTCTCGCGACCCAGGAATTTCTCGAGAGGCTGGCGAAGGAAAAGGCGGTCAGGAAGGGCGCGATCGAGGTCGGCGTGGTCGGCATGCGCGTCGATGCGCGCACGCGCTCGGCCGAGCAGCTGCATCGCTTCGTCGAGGGATTGAAGCTGCCGGTGCTCGGTTTTCTGCGCGACACGCAGAACTACGTGCAACTCGCGGCGCACGGCCTGACGCTGTGGGATGTCGCGAAAAGCCGTGTGGAGAAGGATCTGGAGCAGTGGCAGCCGATCGTCGAGTGGACGAACGGCGCGGGGAAGAAGGGCTGAGGCGGGGGCTGCCCGCCATCAGTCAAGCGTCAAGCTGAGCTTCGCTCAGCTCCAGGCCTGCGTGGGCACGTGGTCACGGCTGCCCTTGATCTTGTTGTTTTCATCGACGAACACGAGGTCCGGCTTCCAGCCCGCCTTCAGCTCCGCCTCGTCGACCACCGCGAACGCCGCGATGATGACCAGATCGCCGAGCTGCGCGCGACGCGCGGCCGAGCCGTTCAGCGAAATCATGCCGCTGCCGCGCTCGCCCTTGATCGCGTACGTCGAGAAGCGCTCGCCGTTGTTGATGTTCCAGATGTCGATACGCTCGTTTTCGACGATGTTCGCCGCTTCGAGCAGATCTTCGTCGATCGCGCACGAGCCCTCGTAGTGGAGCTCGCAGTGCGTGACCGCGACGCGGTGAATCTTCGACTTCAGCATATTGCGTTGCATGATCAATCCAATCCTATGTGACTGCGCAGTGTAACTGTGTTCGCGCGGGCGGTTGCGGCGTCAGATTTCGAGGTTGTCGATGAGCCGGGTCGCGCCGAGCTTCGCGGCGGCCAGCACCACGAGCGGTGCGCTGGCGTCCTGCGCGCCGGGCGCGATCAGGTTCGAGCGCTTGCGGATCGCGATGTAATCGGGATTCCAGCCGCGCGTCGCGAGCGTCGCTTTGGCCGACTCTTCGAGTTTCGCGAAGTCGCGCTCGCCCGCGAGCACCGCGTCGCGCACCCGATTGAGTTCGGCGGCCAGCATCGGCGCCTCGGCGCGTTCGGCGGCCGAAAGGAACCGGTTGCGCGAGCTGAGCGCGAGGCCGTCGGTGTCGCGCACGGTTTCGGCGGCGACGATGTCGGTCGGCAGCGCGAACTGGTGGCACATCTGGCGCACGATCATCAGCTGCTGGTAATCCTTCTTGCCGAACACCGCGACGCGCGGCTGCACGCACGACATCAGCTTCATCACGATCGTGCACACACCGTGGAAGAAGCCGGGGCGGAATTCGCCCTCGAGGATGTCGCCGAGATCGTGCGGCGGATGCACGCGGTATTCCTGCGGCTCCGGATACATGTCCCTTTCGGTCGGCGCGAATAGCACGTAGACCCCTTCCTTTTGCAGCTTCTCGATATCGGCTTCGAGCGTGCGCGGATATTTGTCGAAATCCTCGTTCGGGCCGAACTGCAGGCGGTTGACGAATATGCTCGCCACGACCGGGTCGCCGTGCTGGCGCGCGAGGCGCATCAGCGACAGATGGCCCTCGTGGAGGTTGCCCATCGTCGGCACGAAGGCCGTGCGATTCTGGCCGCGCAACTGGTCGCGCAATTCATGGATCGAGCTGATGACTTTCATGATCGGACAGGGATAGGCTCGCGCGGCGCGCGATCCGGTTGGCGCGACACCTGGCGGAATCGCGCGGCTCATCGCCTCACCGGCAAATGACGGGTTCGGAGCGCGGATTGTAGTGGATTTGGGCAGCGGACGCACCGAAACGCGGCGGCACTTCCGAGCGGGGCGCGGCGCGCTTGCCGCGCACTCCCCGCTGAGGCCCGCCAGGCATCGCTGCGACGGTGTTCGTAGCGAGATTTCCACGGTCCGGCCGCGGTCCGGCCGTCAAGCGGCCGTCATTCAGCGCTCAGGCCGGTAGATACGCCAGCCGCACGTAAATCGGCGCGAACGGCTCCGCCTGGGTGATTTCGACGAGCGATTCACGGCACAGCTCGAGCACGGCGATGAAATTCACGATGACGACCGGCACGCCGCGGCTCGTGTCGAACAGATCGGAAAACTCGATGAAGCGCGCATTCTGCAACTGCCGCAGGATCAGGCTCATGTGCTCGCGCACCGACAACTCCTCGCGCGAAATCTTGTGATGCTGGACCAGCTTCGCGCGCTTGATCACGTCGGCCCACGCGGCGCGCAGGTCGTCGCTGTTCACGTCCGGGAAGCGCGGGGCGACACTCTGCTCGATGTAGACCTCGGCGCGCAGGAAATCGCGCCCAAGCTGCGGCAACTGGTCGATGCGTTGCGCGGCGAGCTTCATCTGCTCGTATTCGAGCAGGCGGCGCACCAGTTCGGCGCGCGGGTCTTCGGCTTCCTCGCCGGTGTCGGCCTTCTTGACCGGCAGCAGCATGCGCGACTTGATTTCGATCAGCATCGCGGCCATCAGCAGATACTCGGACGCGAGTTCGAGATTGGTCTTGCGCAGTTGCTCGACGTAGCCGAGATATTGCACGGTGACATCCGCCATCGGGATGTCGAGCACGTTGAAGTTCTGCTTGCGGATCAGGTACAGCAGCAGGTCGAGCGGCCCCTCGAAGGTCTCGAGGAATACCTCGAGCGCGTCCGGAGGGATGTACAGGTCGTTCGGCAGCTTGAACAGCGGCTCGCCGTACAGACGCGCGAACGCGACGCCGTCGACCGTGTCGGGCGTCGAATCGGTGGCGGGCGTGGAAAGCGCGGTGTCGGACGGTGCCGGCGCTGGGCCGTGAACCGGGCCGTGTATCGGGCCGTGAAGCGGACCATGCACCTCGTCAGCGTGACTCATCGTCGGCGTGACTGGGGAGCTTAGAAGTTCTGGTAGTACGAGTAAGGCGTCTGCTCCACGCGCGAAGTGTTCTGCTCGGCGCGCTCTTCCAGATCGATCGGCTGTTTGTCCCACAGCAGTGCGCGGCCTTTGCGTTGCTCGGCCTCCAGATTGGGCTTCTGTTGCTTGAGCTGGTTCAGGAACTGGGTGATGTCCGATTGATACATGGCTCGACGTCCGTGGTGGGTAGGGTGGCGGCTCTCGGGCTGGCCGCTGCGCGGTGCCGCGGGGAGGGCGCCGTCGTCCGCGATTTTACCGCATGCGTCGCGGGCGGTCGAAAATCGCCGCGGGCCGCCCATTTTTGAGATGAAGCGCGGGGCTCCGCCAGGGGCACGAGACAGGCCGATCGGGGTCGCGTTGTGGTCAAATAGCATGCCTCGATCGCATGCGCGGCCGGGCGCGAGAATTCAACCATTGAGGCCGGAGGTCCTGTTTGGCGGGAGGTACGATCGACATGCCGCGTGCGTTGCGCGGCGAGACCGGCCAGGCGCGCGGGCGCGCGCGTGAGCGCGAGGCGCTCGCGCGGTGCTGGCTGCGTGCGTCGCTCGCCATCGGCCTCGGCCTCCTGATGTTGCTGCTCGCCGCGGGCAAGGCTCACGCGGCGAGCAAGGCACCGAGCTACAAGGTCGAGGTGGTCGCCGAGCCGCGCGCGCTGCGCCGGCTGCTCGAACAGCACCTCGATATCTCGCGTTTCGCGAAGCGGCCCGACGTCACCGACGACCAGTTCTCGTTCCTGATCACCGCGACGCCACAGCAGGTGCGCGATCTCGCCGCGACGCAGGGCTATTTCTCGCCGCTCGTCAGCACCGACGTGCGCACCGTCGACAATCTGCGGCAGGTCACCGTGCGCGTGGAGCCGGGCCCGCAGACCAAGGTCACGTCGGTCGATCTGTCGTTTCGCGGCGCGGTGCTGACCGAAGACCCATCGCGCGAAAACGCGACGCGCTTCGCGTTCTCGCTGCACGAGGGCCAGCCGTTCTCGCAGGGCGCCTGGGACGACGCGAAGAACGCGTCGCTGCGCGAGCTGCAATCGCGCCGCTACCTCGCCGCGAAGATCTACCACTCGGAGGCGCTGATCGATCCGCGCACGCACACGGCGAAGCTGTCGGTGATCTACGACAGCGGGCCGACCTTCACGATGGGCCAGCTCGACGTGCAGGGCACGAAGCGCTATCCGGAGCGCATCGTCCACAACGTCAATCCGATCTCGCCGGGCGAGATCTACGACACGCGCACTGTCGCCGAACTGCAGCGGCAACTGCAGAACACGCCGTACTTCGCGAGCGTCGCGATCGACCTCGACGACAACCCCGCCAAGCCGCTCGACACGCCGGTGCACGTGAAGGTGTCGGAGTTTCCGTATCACAGCTTCCGCGGCGGCGTCGGCTATTCGACCGACAACGGCCCGCTCGTGCAGGGCGGCTACACGTATCTGAACACGTTCGGCGCGGCGTGGCCGTTCACCGTCGAGGGCCGCGCCGACAAGACGCAGCAATACGGGCAGATCCAGCTGTCGATGCCGCCGGGCCAGCACGGGTGGACCAATAGCATGCTCGCGTCGTACACGACCACCGACGTCTCCGACACGCGCATCTACAGCATCCGCGGCGGCGTGCAGCGCTCGCGCACGTCGCAGTTCCTCGACTACAGCTATTCGCTGCTGTTCTACGACGATCAGCTCGACCAGAACGCGGCGCCGCCGACCCGCGCGCACGCGCTGGTGCCGGGGTGGTCGTGGACGCGGCGCGACACCGACGACCCGCTGTTCCCGCGCCGCGGCAACCTGATCCACGTCGAGGCGGGCTTCGCGGTGAAAGGTCTGCTCGCCGACCAGTCGTTCATCCGCGGCTACGCGCGCGGCCAGCAGTATTTCCCGATCGGCGTCGACGACATCGTGCTGATCCGCGCCGAACTCGGCGGCGTATTCACGAGCGGCAGCTCGAGCGGCATTCCGGCGTCGCTGCTGTTCCGCGCGGGCGGCTCGAACTCGGTGCGCGGCTACGGCTTCCAGAGCATCGGTAACAACGTCGCCGGCTCGATCCTGCCGACCAAGTACCTGCTGACGAGCGCGGCCGAATACCAGCACTGGTTCTCGCACAACTGGGGCGCGGCCGTATTCTTCGACATCGGCACCGCGACCGACACCTGGGGCGAAAAAGTTTTCTATCCGGGCGCCGGCGTCGGCGCGCGCTGGCGCAGCCCGGTCGGCCCGGTCAATCTCGATGTCGCTTACGGGATCCGCGATAACCGGGTGCGGCCGTATATCACGCTCGGCATCGCGTTCTGACGTTTTGACGACAACCCACTACCTTATTTGCCACCGTATTCACGCATGACCACCGACGTCACCGCCCCGCCCCCCGCGCAGCCGCCCGGCGCCATGCCGCCAGGACCGCCGGATGGGCAGCAGCCGCCCGACACGCCGCCGCCGAAGCGGCGCTGGGGCCGGCTGCTGCTGAAGTCGGTCGCGGGCACGGTGGTCATGCTGGTACTGCTCGCCGCACTCGCGGTCGGTCTGCTGTACGGGGCGCTGACGACCGAGCGCGGCACTGCGTACGCGTGGCACGCGGCCGTGAAGCTGCTCGGCGGCCGGCTCGCCGGCACGCTCGAGGGCGGCACGCTCGCGCGCGGCGTGCAACTGCGCGACGTGCGCTGGCGCAGCCTCGACGGCAGCGGCACCGACATCGAGATCGACCGCATCGCGGGCAGCTGGGCGCTCGCGCGCGAGCCGTGGCGGTTCACGATCGACTACCTGCACGTCGGCACGATCGAGGCGCGCGTCGGCCCGTCGTCGGCGAGCACCAGCGAGCCGCTGAGCTTGCCGCAGGATCTGCAGCTACCGATGCAGCTGGAGATCCGCGACGTGCAGGTCGAGCGGCTGCTGCTGCACCAGGGCGCGTCGACGACGGAGCTGTCCGGCTTCGCGTTTCATGGGCGCAGCGACGGGCGTCATCACGAGGCCGCGATCGATCGGCTCGATACGCCGTTCGGGGCGCTGACGGCAGCGGCGAAACTCGATGGCGTGCGGCCGTTTCCGCTCACCGGCGAAGTCGGTTATGCGGGCAAGGTCAACGATGAAGCGGTGCAGGTGGCCGGCCACCTGAGCGGCACGCTCGAGCAGCTCGTCGCCGAGCTCGATGCGAGCGGCATGAAGCTCGCCGGCCACGCGCGGGTCGAAGCGGCGCCGTTCGCCGCGGTGCCGTTGCAGCGCGCGACGCTGAGCTTCGATCATGTGAATCCGCAGGCTTTCGCGCCAGGTGCGCCGCTCGCCGATCTGGCGGTGCGCGCGGAGCTGCAGCCGGTCGAGCAGGGCGCGGCGACCGCCCCTGGCACAGCCAGCGCGGCGAAACCGTCGGCCGCCAGCCATCCGCACCACATCTTCGGCGGCCACCACGCGCCGGCCAAACCGGCGGCGGGTTTCGCCGTCGCCGGCCATGTCTCGATCGTCAACGCGAAACCCGGCGCAATCGACCAGAAACTGCTGCCGCTGATCGATGCGAACGCCGACGTGCGCCTCGACGCCCACACGCAGAGCATCTCGAACCTGAACGTGCGGCTCGTGCGCAACGCGACGCTCACCGGCGGCGGCGCGCTGAGCGGCCGGCACGGCCGGCTCGATCTGAGCGTCGCGCGGCTCGACCTGAACGCGCTGCAGGCGACCGTGCGGCCGACGCAGCTGTCCGGCCCGATCGGCATCCGCCTGAACGACGACATCCAGACCCTGACGCTCGATCTCGCCGACCCCGCCGCGGCGCTGCGCGCCCAGGGCAAGATTACGTTCGACCCCGCACGCATCAGCTTCAACGACGTGCGCGTCACGTCGGGCCGTGGCCGCATCGATCTATCGGGCGCGCTGAAGCACGATGAGAACTCGACCTACAACCTGAAGGCGCAACTGACCGATTTCGATCCGCTGTCGCTGACCTCGCAGATGCCCGCCCGCACGCCTGTCACGACATCCGGCGCGTCCGCCGCGAGTGGCGCGCAACGCGAGCGGCAAGCGCAAGCCGCGGCGCTCGTGGGCAGCACCGCCGGCGCGAAGAGCGCGGCGCCCGGCGATCAGGCCGCCGCCATCGCGAAGAACACCGCGCAGGCCGCGGTGCAGACCGAAGTGCTCGAGCGCAGGACGCCACCGCCCGCGCATGGCGCGGGCCCTGCGCCACGCGCGGCCGCGCATGCAGGTCCGCCAGCGCGCAGGATCGAGGCGCGCGTGAACGCCACGGTCACGGCAGCAGGTGTGCTCGCGCCGGTCTTCACGACGCGCGCCGAATTCACGCTCGGTCCGAGCGTCTACAACGACCTGCCGCTCACGGGCGGCGGCATGATCCAGCTGGCCGGCTCGCGAATCCTGCCGAGCCACGCGAATCTTTCGGTGGCGGGCAACCGGGTGAATCTGCAAGGCAGCTTCGGCGCGGCCGGCGACCGGCTGCGCTTCGGCATCGACGCGCCGCAGCTCGATCGGCTCGGCTTCGGCCTCGCGGGCGCGGTCGCCGCGGACGGCGACGTTACCGGCTCGTTCGCGCATCCGAACGTCACGCTGAATTACAAGGCCGACAGCGTCGTGTTCGCGAGCAACCGCATCGGCCATGCGGAAGGCCACGCCGAGTTGCGCGACGGCGCGAACGGCGCGCTCGCGTTCACGACCGACGCGCGCAATGTCAACGCGGGCGGCGTCGACCTCGCCACGCTGACCGCCCGCCTGTCCGGCACACGCGCGAACCACACGCTCGAAGCCGCCGCGACCGGCAAGCTGCAGGACCGACCGCTCGATCTGACGCTCGCCGCCAACGGCAAGCTGACCGACACGCGCGACGGCTCGCGCTGGGACGGCACCGTCACGCGTCTGCAAAATCGCGGCACGCCGGCGCTCAATCTCGAATCGCCGCTCGCGCTCAGCGCCGGGCCGGGGCACCTCACGCTCGGCGCGACGCGCCTGACGATCGAAGGCTCGGTGCTGACCCTGAAGTCATTCGCGTTCGATCACGGCCGCGTCCAGTCGGCCGGCAGCCTGACCGATGTGTCGCTCGCGCACTTGCAGGAGCTGCGTCACCAGATCACCGGCGAGCCGCCCGCCGTGCGCACCGACCTCGTGTTCGACGGCGACTGGGACTTCTCGCTCGGCGCGACGGCGAGCGGCCACATCGAGCTGCGGCGGCGCAGCGGCGACGTCACGGTCGAGATCGGCCGCGGGCTCTCGTCGATGGGCATTGGCGACATCCGCGCGCGCGCCGAATTCACCGGCGGCAACCGGCTCAATGCGACCGTGCATGCGCAGGCGAGCCGCGTCGGCGTGATCGATGCCGACGCGCACACGCCGCTCGCGCTGCGCGACGGCATGTTGAGCGTCGATCCGCAAAGCGCGCTGTCGGGCAACGTGAACGCGAACGTGCCGTCGCTGCGCACGACGGGCGGCCTGCTCGGCCCCGGCTATCTGCTCGACGGCCATCTCGCGCTGAAGCTCGCGCTCGGCGGCACGGTCGCGAAACCGAACGTGACCGGCTCGCTGACCGGCGACGGTCTGTCCGCGACGGTCGTGAGCCAGGGCGTGCAACTGAAGGATGGGGTCGTGCGCATCGCGCTGTCGCAGAACATGGTGGACTTCCAGCAGGTCGAGTTCCACGGCGCGAGCGGCACGCTGCGCGCGACTGGGCACGTGCGTCTCGACAGCCCGGAGCCCGACATGACCGCGAGCATCGTCGCGGACAAGCTCGATGTGTTCGCGTCGCCGGACCGCCATCTGTCGCTGTCGGGCAGTGCGAACATCTCGAACGGCGGCGTGGAGCGCGGCCCCGTGATCGACGGCAAGTTCGTGGTCGACAGCGCGCGGTTCGATCTGCCCGAGCAGGCCGCGCCGAGCCTCGGCGACGACGTCGTGATCATCCGCCCGGACGGCACGCGCTCGGGCGGCCGGCCGCCTCCGAGCGAAGGCGGCCAGCCGCCGGCGAGCCCGTTCGCGCCACGCGCGAACATCGAGATCGGCCTCGGCAACGACTTCCGCTTCCGTGGGAAGGGCGCCGATCTCGGCCTCGCCGGCACGATCACCGCGACGAGCGCGCCGAATACGCCGCTGCGCGCGGTCGGCAACGTGCGCGTCACGCCGGGTTCGACCTACACCGAATTCGGCCGCAAGCTCGCGATCGAGAACGGCTTCTTCACGTTCAACGGGCCGGTCACGAATCCGGGCATCAACATTCTCGCGATGCGCCGCAACCAGCAGGTCGAGGCCGGCGTACAGGTAACGGGCACGCTGCAGGCGCCGGTCGCGCGGCTCGTGTCGGAGCCAAGCGTGCCGGACAACGAAAAACTGTCGTGGCTGCTGTTCGGCCACGGCACCGACCAGGGCAACAACCTCGGCCAGCAGAGCACGATGACGACCGCGCTCGCGCTGCTCGGCAGCGCGACGGGTCAGCGGATCGCGCAGACCGTCGGGCTCGACGAGTTTTCGATCGGCCGCAGCGACGTCGGCCTGACCGATCCGCAAGTCGTGATGGTGTCGAAGGCGATCAACGAGCGGCTCGTGATTGGCTACGAGCAGGGGTTGCAGTCGGCGAGCAATGCGATCAAGGCGACGATCAATCTGACGCGATACTGGTCGCTGGTCGTGTATGGCGGCACGTTCTATGGCGCCGACGTGCTGTACACGCGGCGCTTCGACCGGATCTCGTGGTGATGCGGGCAACATAAAAAAACGGCACGCCTGGAAGCGTGCCGTTTTCGTCATACCTGCCTGCGGCGAGGTGGGGCGAGGCGCCCAAAGGCGCCGCGCGTTACTTCACGCGCATGCCGGGCTTCGCGCCGCTATGCGGCTCGAGCACGTAGAGGCCCGGTTCGGCCTTCTCGTCCGCCGCCGATGCCGCTAGCACCATGCCCTCGGACATGCCGAACTTCATCTTGCGCGGCGCCAGGTTCGCGACCATCACGGTCAGCTTGCCGATCAGCTGCTCCGGCTGATACGCGGACTTGATGCCCGAGAACACGTTGCGGGTCTTCTCTTCGCCGACGTCGAGCGTCAGTTGCAGCAGCTTGTCCGAGCCTTCCACCGCCTTGCAGTCGACGATCTTCGCGATGCGCAGATCGACCTTCGCGAAGTCGTCGATCGTGATGATGCCGGCCTCTTCTTCCTTCGCGGCGACGGCCTTGGCGTGGGCCTTCGCCTTGGCCTTCGCGTCGGCCGGCGCCGCTTCCGGCGTGGCCTGCAGCGAGTCGCGATTGGCCGCGAGCAGCGCCTCGATCTGCTTCGGATCGACGCGCGTCATCAGATGCTTGTACGCGTTGATCGGGCGCGCCGAGCTGAGCGGCACGGTGGCGTCGGCCCACACGAGCGGCTCGATGCCGAGGAAAGCCTCGACCGCTTCGGCGAGCTTCGGCAGCACCGGCTTCAGGGCCAGCGACAGCAGACGGAACGCCTCGATGCTGACGCTGCAGGTCTCGTGCAGCGCGACCGCATTGGCCGGGTCTTTCGCCTGATCCCAAGGCTTGGCGGTATCGACGTAGGCGTTGACCGAGTCGGCGAGCTCCATGGTCTGACGCAGCGCGCGGCTGTACTCGCGCGCCTCGTAGTGCGCGGCGATCTGCGGCAGCGCCGCGCGCAGCGTGCCGAGCAGCGGATGATGCATCGCGCTGTCCTGCACGCGGCCGTCGAAGCGCTTGATCAGGAAGCCGGCCGCGCGGCTCGCGATGTTCACGTATTTGCCGACCAGATCGCTGTTCACGCGCGCCTGGAAGTCGTCGAGATTCAGGTCGAGGTCTTCCATCGTGCTGTTCAGCTTGGCCGCGAAGTAGTAGCGCAGCCATTCCGGATTCAGGCCGGTGTCGATCACGCTTTGCGCGGTGATGAAGGTGCCGCGCGACTTCGACATCTTCGCGCCGTCGACCGTCAAAAAGCCGTGCGCGAACACGTTGGTCGGCGTGCGATGGCCCGAGAACTCGAGCATCGCGGGCCAGAACAGCGTGTGGAAATACAGGATGTCCTTGCCGATGAAGTGGTACTGCTCGGCCGTCGAGCCCTTGCGGACCCACGCGTCGAAGTCGAGGCCGCGTTTTTCGGCGAGGTTCCTGAAGCTCGCGTAGTAGCCGACCGGCGCGTCGAGCCACACGTAGAAATACTTACCGGGCGCGCCCGGAATCTCGAAGCCGAAGTACGGCGCGTCGCGCGAGATGTCCCAGTCGGCGAGCTTGGCTTCGCCGGCGTCGCCGAGCCATTCGCGCATCTTGTTGGTCGCTTCCGGCTGCGCGAGGCCGCCGACCCAGGCGCGCAGGAAGTTCTCGCAGCGCGGATCGGACAGGCGGAAGAAGTAGTGCGTCGAGGTCTTGCGAATCGGCGTCGCGCCCGAGACGACCGAGTACGGATTGACGAGCTCGGTGGGCTGGTAGGTCGAGCCGCAGACCTCGCAGCTGTCGCCGTATTGGTCTTTGGCGCCGCATTTGGGGCACTCGCCCTTGATGAAGCGGTCCGGCAGGAACATTTCCTTGACCGGGTCGTACGCCTGTTCGATCTCGCGCGCGTCGATCAGCCCCGCTTCCTTCAGCGCGAGGTAGACGTTTTCGCTGAGCACGCGGTTTTCGTCGGAGTCGGTCGAGTAGTAGTTGTCGAACGAAATGCCGAAGCTGTCGAAGTCGCGCTTGTGTTCCAGCCAGACGCGATCGATCAGCTGTTTCGGCGTCAGACCTTCCTGTTCCGCGCGCAGCATCACCGGCGTGCCGTGCGTGTCGTCTGCGCCGACGTAGTAGACCTCGTGGCCGTGCATTCGCAGCGCCCGGACCCAGATGTCCGTCTGGATATATTCGACCAGATGGCCGATATGAATCTGCCCGTTCGCATAAGGAAGGGCCGACGTGACGAGAATCTGACGGCGGCCGGGCGGCGCGCCTGCGGGGAGGTCGGTGGCGGGTGCTGACATAAGGATCGGGGGTGCCTGCGGTGGGACGAAACGGTGATTTTAGCAGGGCGCACGCCGCACGCGGACCGGGCGCGGCGGGCTGGACGCGCGGAACAGAGGGGGATGGGGGCGGGCGCTGCGGTGGGGGACCGCCAGGAACGATGCCTGGCGAAGCGGGGTGCAAAACCGCGCGGGCAAAAAAAAACCGGGGTCGATAAACCCCGGAGCAACAACGACAAGAGGAGAATGGTGACGTGATGGCTTCGCCAGACACGTACCGTAAAGACAGACCGCGGATTTTCCGCAGAGTTCGAAATTTTTTCGATCCGTCGACAAACCGGTCCGGCGGCTCGTCCCGCCCGCAAGCCGGGCGCGTGCGGCTGAAGCCCGGCCGGCCCGGCGGCGCCTTCTCCTTGAGAGTTGCCCTTATTGGGTCGCGTGCTGGGCCGTGGCGCGCAAATAGATCTCGACGCGACGGTTGGCCGCACGGCCGGCTTCGGTGTTGTTGTCGGCGATCGGCTGGTTCGGGCCCATGCCGGTGGCCGACAGGCGCTGCGGCGCGATGCCGCGTTGCGCCAGATAGCCGGTCACGCTCTGCGCGCGATTGACCGACAGCGTCTCGTTGTATTGCAGCGAGCCGGTGCTGTCCGTATGGCCGACGACCGACGCGACGACTTCCGGATTCTGCTGCAGCGTCTGTGCGAGCTGGTCGAGCACCGGTGCGAACGACGGCTTGATCGCGTAGCTGCTGGTGTCGAACGTGACCGAACTCGGGATGTTCAGCTTGAGCGAGCCGTCAGGTTGCTCGGTGATCTGCGTGCCGGTGCCCTTGGTCGCGCCCGACATGCGGTTGCGGATGTTGTCCCAGTTGTAGCCGGTGACGCCGCCCACCGCGGCGCCGGTGGCCGCGCCGATCGCCGCGCCCTTGCCGCCGCCGAAGATCGCGCCGATCGCCGCGCCGGCACCAGCGCCCACGCCGGTGCCGACTGCTGTATTGGTGCCCTGTTGGGTTGCGCAGCCTGCCACCAGCGAGCCGGCCACGGCGAATACGGCCACGCGAGTCATGATTCTTGCATTCATTTTGGTTTCCTTTCGAGTGCGAATGAGCTAGCGGTAGCGGTCAGTCTATGCAGCGAACATTACGGCAATGCACCGACCACCCAGAAAGTTCGGGAACGATTCCTGCGCCTTGCTTCGCGCGGTCCTACAGCGAAGAAGGGTCTTAGGGCACCGTGTGCCGTCAGACACTACAATAGTGCCTTAAACACACGGTGATGCGACCCTACGGCGTCCCGCGTGCCCCGAAGGGTGCCCGGCACGTTCGATTTTCGCAATGCCGCATAACAATTTCTTGCAAATTCCGCCGCGTGGCCGATCGGTCCATCTCGCCGCGCCGCACCTCTTCCCCACGGAGTTTCAATGAGTATCGATCGGGCTTTGGTCGACGCCGCCGTCGCGGCCGTCACTGACCCCAACACGGGCGCGCCGTACGCGGCCGCGAAGAGCATCCGCAACGTGGTTGTGGAGGGCGACGCGGTCAACCTTCAGGTGATGCTCGGCTACCCGGCGAAAAGCCAGTTCGACGCGATCCGCCAGCGCTTCGCCGACGCGTTGCGCGCGGTGCCCGGCGTCGCGAACGTGCGCGTCGAGGTTTCGCAACAGATTGCCGCACACACCGTGCAGCGCGGCGTGAAACTGCTGCCCGGCGTGAAGAACATCGTCGCGGTTGCCTCGGGCAAGGGCGGCGTCGGCAAGAGCACGACCGCCGTGAATCTCGCGCTCGCGCTCGCGAGCGAGGGCGCGGCGGTCGGCATTCTCGACGCCGACATCTACGGCCCGTCGCTGCCCACCATGCTCGGCATCGAGGGTCGTCCCGAATCGCCCGACGACAAATCGATGAACCCCATGACCGGCCACGGCGTGCAGGCCAGCTCGATAGGTTTCCTGATCGAGGCGGACAACCCGATGGTGTGGCGCGGCCCGATGGCGACCTCGGCGCTCGAACAGCTGCTGCGCCAGACCAACTGGCACGAACTCGACTATCTGATCGTCGACATGCCGCCGGGCACCGGCGACATCCAGCTGACGCTCGCGCAGCGCGTGCCGGTTACGGGCGCCGTGATCGTCACGACGCCGCAGGACATTGCGCTGCTCGACGCGAAGAAGGGCCTCAAGATGTTCGAGAAGGTCGGCATCCCGATTCTCGGCATCGTCGAGAACATGGGCCTGCACATCTGTTCGAATTGCGGGCACGAGGAGCACATCTTCGGCGCCGGCGGCGGCGAGCGCATGGGCAAGGAGTATGGCGTCGACGTGCTCGGCAGCCTGCCGCTCGACATCACGATCCGCGAGCAGGCCGACTCGGGCCGTCCGACGGTCGTCGCGGACCCGAACGGGCGCATTGCGGAGCTCTATCGCTCGATCGCGCGCAAGGTCGCGGTGCATATCGCCGAACGCGCGCGCGACATGAGCTCGAAGTTTCCGAACATCGTCGTGCAGAACACCTGAGCGGCCGTTCGGGCGAGGGATTAGGGGTGATCTCGATCCCTATTTTCACGAACTCTCGCGGTATCATGTCGACTTCACGAGTTCGGCTCGGCGGCCGCAGGGGCCGCCGCCAGGCCGACAAGAGGATCGCATGGGAAAACGAATCGACGGGCACGCGGTACATGCGTTCATCGTCCTGACTGCCGGCTGTGTGCTGTTGAGCGGCTGTGGCGTATTCCTGAGACCACAGGAAAAGCGCGCCGACGCGCAACTGCTGCCCACCGTGGGCAATCAGGCGCACGGTCTCGTGACCTTTATCGAGCGCTCGGACGGCGTCCAGGTCACCTACAATCTCACGGGCTTGCCGCCCAATAGCGACCACGCGCTGCAGGTGCACGAGCGCGGCGACTGCAACGCCGCCGACGGCTCCAGCGCCGGTCCGGTGTTTTCGCCGGCGGCCGAACGGCTCAAGGCCGGCGCGCGCGTCGAGGGCGATCTCGGCAACATCCATGCGGACGCGAACGGCGTGGCCACAGGCTTCATCGTCGCGCCGGACGTGTCGCTCGACGGCATCCGCTCGGTGCTGCAGCGCGCGGTACTGCTCCACCGCGATGCGACCGATCCCTACGCTTACCCTCAGCATGGCGCGGGCGCGGCGATCGCCTGCGGCGTGATTCGCCAGCAGTGAAGCGCGAGCGCGCTTTCGCCGCGCCCGCCCCGCAACGGCGTCGTGCCAGTCGGCGGACCCCCTTCATCGGGCGCGCCTCGCGCCATCTGCGGCAGCGTCTCCGTGATCGCGTAAAATAAGCGGCCTTTGCCGGCTGGGCGCCGCCGCCGGCCGTTTTCATCTATCTTTCGTCACACCTGATATTCACGTCGAGCAGCTCTCACCTATGACCATCAAATCTGACAAGTGGATCCGGCGCATGGCCGAGTCGCACAAGATGATCGAGCCGTTTGCGCCCGATCAGGTTCGCGTCTCCGAAGACGGCCGGAAGATTGTCAGCTACGGCACCTCGAGCTACGGCTACGACATCCGCTGCGCCGACGAATTCAAGATCTTCACCAACATCAACTCGACGATCGTCGATCCGAAGAACTTCGACGAGAAGTCGTTTGTCGATTTCAAGGGCGACGTCTGCATCATCCCGCCGAACTCGTTCGCGCTCGCGCGCACGGTCGAGTATTTCCGTATTCCGCGCAGCGTGCTGACCGTGTGCCTCGGCAAATCGACCTACGCGCGCTGCGGGATCATCGTCAACGTGACGCCGTTCGAGCCGGAATGGGAAGGCCACGTCACGCTCGAATTCTCGAATACGACACCTTTGCCTGCGAAAATTTACGCGAACGAAGGCGTCGCCCAGGTGCTGTTTTTCGAAAGCGACGAGATTTGTGAAACGTCGTACGCGGATCGCGGCGGCAAGTATCAAGGTCAGCACGGCGTCACGTTGCCGAAAACGTGACGTCGGCAGCGTCTTGACCCACCAGTTATTCGGGTGACCGCTGCGCTTTTTACGTAACGCAGCGGTCGTTTTCTTTTTGGAGAATCGCCCATGAAGTTCCGTTTTCCCGTCGTCATCATCGACGAAGATTTCCGCTCCGAGAACATCTCGGGTTCCGGCATCCGGGCTTTGGCCGAAGCCATCGAGAAAGAAGGCGCGGAAGTGCTCGGGTTGACGAGCTACGGCGATCTGACCTCGTTCGCGCAGCAGTCGAGCCGCGCGTCGTGCTTCATCCTGTCGATCGACGACGACGAGCTGCTGCCGTACGTCGATAACGTGGTCGTCGAAGGCGAGACGCCCGAGCTTGCCGCCGCGATCGTCGCGCTGCGCGCGTTCGTGACCGAAGTGCGCCGCCGCAACGCCGATATTCCGATCTTCCTGTACGGCGAAACGCGCACTTCGCGCCATCTGCCGAACGACATCCTGCGCGAGCTGCACGGCTTCATCCATATGTTCGAGGACACGCCGGAGTTCGTCGCGCGCCATATCATCCGTGAGGCGAAGGTGTATCTCGACTCGCTGGCGCCGCCGTTCTTCAAGGAACTGGTGCAGTACGCGGAAGAAGGTTCGTACTCGTGGCACTGCCCGGGTCACTCGGGCGGCGTCGCGTTCCTGAAGAGCCCGCTCGGCCAGATGTTCCACCAGTTCTTCGGCGAGAACATGCTGCGCGCCGACGTCTGCAACGCGGTCGACGAACTGGGCCAGCTGCTCGACCATACCGGTCCGGTCGCGGCCTCGGAGCGCAACGCCGCGCGCATCTTCAGCGCCGACCACGTGTTCTTCGTGACCAACGGCACCTCCACATCGAACAAGATCGTCTGGCACGGCACGGTGGCGCCGGGCGACATCGTGCTGGTCGACCGCAACTGCCACAAGTCGATCCTGCACGCGATCACGATGACCGGCGCGATTCCCGTGTTCCTGACGCCGACCCGCAACAACTTCGGCATCATCGGCCCGATTCCGCGCAGCGAGTTCGAACCGGAGAACATCCGCAAGAAGATCGAGGCGAACCCGTTCGCGCGCGAAGCGCTCGCGAAGAACCCGAACCTGAAGCCGCGCATTCTGACGATCACGCAAAGCACCTACGACGGCGTGATCTACAACGTCGAGATGATCAAGGAGATGTTGGGCGAATGGCTCGACACGCTGCACTTCGACGAAGCGTGGCTGCCGCACGCCGAATTCCACGAGTTCTATCAGGACATGCACGCCATCGGCGCGGGCCGTCCGCGCATCGGCGCGATGGTGTACGCAACGCACTCCACGCACAAACTGCTCGCCGGCATCTCGCAGGCGTCGCAGATCGTCGTGCAGGATTCGAAGAACAGCCGCTTCGACAAGCATCGCTTCAACGAGGCGTATCTGATGCATACGTCGACGAGCCCGCAGTACGCGATCATCGCGTCGTGCGACGTGGCCGCGGCGATGATGGAAGCGCCGGGCGGCACCGCGCTCGTCGAGGAGTCGATCGCTGAAGCGCTCGACTTCCGCCGCGCGATGACCAAGGTCGACACCGAATACGGCGACGACTGGTTCTTCAAGGTGTGGGGCCCGGACCAGTTCGCCGAGGAAGGCATCGGCTCGCGCGACGACTGGATGCTGCGCCCCAACGACGCGTGGCACGGCTTTGGCCCGCTCGCCGAAGGCTTCAACATGCTCGACCCGATCAAGGCGACGATCGTCACGCCGGGTCTCGACATGGACGGCGGCTTCGGCGAAACCGGTATTCCGGCCGCGATCGTCACGAAGTACCTGGCCGAGCACGGCATCATCGTCGAGAAGACGGGCCTGTACTCGTTCTTCATCATGTTTACGATCGGCATCACGAAGGGCCGCTGGAACTCGATGGTGACCGAGCTGCAGCAGTTCAAGGACGACTACGACAACAACCAGCCGCTGTGGCGTGTGCTGCCCGAGTTCGTGCAGCATCATCCGATGTACGAGCGTGTCGGCCTGCGCGACCTGTGCCAGCAGATCCACAGCGTGTATCGCGCGAACGACATCGCGCGTCTGACGACCGAGATGTACCTGTCGAGCATGGAGCCGGCGATGAAGCCCTCCGACGCGTTCGCGAAGCTCGCGCACCGCGAGATCGATCGGGTACCGATCGACGAGCTCGAAGGCCGTGTTACGTCGATCCTGTTGACGCCGTATCCGCCGGGCATTCCGCTGCTGATTCCGGGCGAGCGTTTCAACAGGACCATCGTCAACTATCTGCGTTTCGCGCGCGAGTTCAACGAGCGCTTCCCGGGCTTCCATACGGATATCCACGGGCTCGTCGGCGAAATGGTCAATGGGCGCATCGAATACTTCGTCGATTGCGTGCGCATCTGACGATGGGGTGGGTGACGTTTCTGCCGGGCCTGGCAGCGATCGGCCGCTGGCGGCGCGGGGCCGGCGTGCTGGCCTTCGCGCTGGCGGCCGGCACGGTGGTGTTCGGCGGCATCGCGAGTCCGGCGGCGCATGCCGAGGTGGCCGCCGCCGATCCGATCGACGCGTCGATGCGCGCATGTCTCGCGCGCGCCGACATGTCGACGACGATGGGGCAGGTGCAGTGCATGGACGCTGCGCGCATCGGCTGGAAGGTCGCGGTCGACAACGCGTACCAGCAGTTGCTCGCGAAGCTGCCGCCCGCGCGGCGCAGGCTGTGGGAAAGGAGCCAGTCGAGCTGGCTCGCGTCGCGCGATGCCGAGAAGCAGTTGCTTGCCGCGGTCTTCGCCACGACCCAAGGTTCGATGTACGTGCTTTCCGAAGCCGACATGCAGCTGCAGCCGGTGCGCGACCGCGCGCTCGCGCTGCGCAGCGCGCTCGCCGATTCGAACGGTCCGGCGCCGCGCCGGCCGCGCGCCTGCAACGCCGACGCGCGTTGCGAGCACGCGATGTTCGATCTGAAGCGCTACTATCGTGTGCTCGAATCGAAGATGCCGGCGCAATCGCGGCCGACGCTCGTGCACGCGCAACGCGCATGGAGCGCGTATCTGACGGCGTCGACGCGGCTCGTCGACGAGCACGGGCGTATCGACATCATCGGCGCGCGCGTCGCGACGATCAAACGGCTCTCCGAAACGGCCGGCAACCACTGACGGTCGCCGACCGGCGCGGCCCACCGCGCATTCAATCCCATTGATAACGGTCTTCGCGCGGCTGCGGCGGCGCGAGCGCCGGCTCGCCGAGCAGATCGCGCATCGCATCCTCGATCATCGCGGACATCGTGTTGAGCGCGAGGTCATTGTCGTCGGTGCCGAACGGTTCTTCGAGCTGCGACGCGATCGCTTCGTGCGCCATGAACGTGTACGCGACGAACACCGCGAATACCGGCGTGAAAATGCCGATGCTATTGACGAGTCCGAATGGCAGCGACGCGCAGAAGAAGTACACGGTGCGGTGGATCATCACCGAATACGCGAACGGCAGTGGCGTCGACGCGATGCGCTCGCACCCGCCGATCACATCCGACAGCCCGCTCAGATTGCGGTCGAACGCGAGCACCGCCATCGGATCGAGCGCCCCCGCGCGTGCCGCGCGCTGCACCCATTCGCCGAGGCACAGTAACAGCGCGGCTGGCTTGTAGCGCGATCCAATCACACGTTCAAACAGTGCGCGGGGCAGCCGCGCGGCAAGGTCGTCGCGCGGTTCGGTCTTGCGCAACTGATGACGCAGCGCATGCGGGAGCGCGCTCAATATCGCCAGAAACGCGGCGGCTTCTTCTTTGGGCAACTCGCGCGACGGCAGCGTCAGCGCCTCGCGCGTCAGCGAGCGCGACTCATTGAGCAACTGCCCCCACAGCTTGCGCGCCTCCCACCAGCGGTCGTAGCTCGCGTTGTTGCGAAAGCCGAGAAACACCGCGAGCGCAATGCCGACCAGCGAGAACGGCGCGATCGAGTTCAGGTTCAGGCTGACGGGCAGCAGATGATCGTGTGCGGCGAGCGCAATGATCGAGATGAAGAAGATCATCAGGAGCCGCGGCAGCAACTGCGGCAGCACCGAGCCGCGCCACGCGAGCAGCATGTGAAACCAGTGGAGATGCGGGCGGATGATCATGGCAAAGCGGTTCGGCCAGGAGATAGAGCGCCTATTATCGGTCGCTTTACGCGTCCCCAAACAGGAAAACCCGCGGCGGGCGCATCGAAGACGACGCACACGCCGCGGGTTCGTTCACCGCAAGCGGATCGGGACAGCCGTGAGCGGAGGCTCAGTCGCGCGCCGACGAAGCAGCGCCGTGACTGAGCCAGTCGAGCACGGCCGTCGCGTCGTCGTCGGCGCCTTCGCGCGCTTTCTCGACCGTCTCGGCGACGTCGTCGCTCGGCACCGCGCGACGAATCGCCACACCGACCGCGAGAATGTCGATCATCACGAGGTGCAGGATGCGCGAGATCATCGACAGTTGCGACTCGCGAATCTCGATGTGATCGGTTTCCAGCGCGACCGTCGCACGCTTCGCGAGCGGGGTGTTGCTCGACGTGATCGCGATCACCTGCGCGCCGGCCTGCATCGCGACGTCGAGCACGCGCAGCAGCTCGGGCGCGCGCCCCGACTTCGACACCGCGACGATCACGTCGCCCTTGCCGAGCAGCGCGGCCGAGGCCGCCTGCATGTACAGGTCACCGTACGCGATGGTCGGAATGCCGAAGCGGAAGAACTTGTAGTGCGCGTCCTGCGCGACGATGTTCGAATTGCCGAGTCCGTAGAACTCGATGCGCCGCGCGCCGTTCAGCAGGTCGATGGCGCGTTCCACGTGCTCGAAGTTCAGATGCTCGCGCAATTGCAGAATCGCGGACACGGTGTTGTCGAGCACCTTCGCGCCGAAGTCGGTCGCGGTGTCGCCGAGATGCACCTGGCTGTGGCTGACCGGAATCGTGCCGGTCAAACCGGTCGCGAGCTTGAGCTTGAAGTCCGACAGCCCCTGGCAGCCGAGCGAGCGGCAGAAGCGGATCACGGTCGGCTGACTGACGTCGGCCTTGCGCGCGATGTCGACGATCGGATCGTTGATGATCGAACGCGGGTGGTTCAACGCGAGTTCGGCGACGCGGCGCTCGGCCGGCGTCAGCGCATCGCGCATCTGGCGAATCCGCTCGAACACCGCCGACGAGCTGCCGCCCGCGCGGTTCGACAGCTGCTCCGCCAGAATCGCCGATACGCCGAGGAACGCCGGGTATTCGGCGGTAATCACATAGGTCGGCACGCTCTGCAGATACGCCTCGAAGCGGCCCTTCGCCTCGAAGCGCTGGCGAAACGACGAACGCGCGAAGAACTCGCCGAGGCGTGGCACGACGCCGCCGCCGATATAGATGCCGCCGAGCGCGCCGAGCGTCACCGCGATATTGCCGGCGAAGGTGCCGAGAATGCCGCAGAACACGTCGACCGATTCGGCCGCGAGCGGCTCGCCTTCGAGCGCGCGCTTGACCACATCGGCCGTATTGACGCTGGCTGGCACGCGCTTCTTGTCGCGGCCCGCGAGCGCGCGATAGATCACCTCGATGCCGGGCCCCGCGGCCACCCGTTCGAACGACACGTGCGACCACTTCTTGCGCGCGTATTGCAGCACGATATCTTCACGCTCGTCGGCGGGCGCGAAGGTGGCGTGGCCGCCTTCGCTGCCGAGCGCGATCCAGCGGTCGTCGGCGGGAATCAGGCCCGACACGCCCATGCCGGTGCCGGGGCCGAGCAGGCCGATCACGCTGTTCGGCCGGCGCTGGCCACCGCCCACCTGCACGCGCTGAGCATCGGTGAGGCCGGGCAGCGCCATCGCGAGCGCGGTGAAGTCGTTGACCACGAGCAGCGTGTCGAAGCCGAGCGCGCGGCGCGTCGCTTCGATCGAAAAGGTCCAGTCGTGATTGGTCATGCTGACCTGGTCGCCGTCGACCGGGTTCGCAATCGCGATCGCCGCGTGATTGACGCGGCCGATCTTCGCGTCCTTCAGATACTTCTTGATGACGTCGGCGACACTCGGGTAGTCGGCGCAAGGATAGATCTGCACCGAGCCGATTTCGCCGGGGCCCGTCTCGAGCGCGAAACGCGCATTGGTACCGCCGATGTCGGCCAGGAGCCTCGGTCCATCGGCGTGCTGGACCGCGCCCGGCACAGCTTTAGTTTGCACACCAGTAGACATCGAGTCTCACTCCCTTGTCGTTTGCCAGCTGCGAGATGGCATTTTTTTGTAGCGCGGCGGACGCGGCGTTGAGCACGTCCATCTTGCGCGGCCCTGCGATCAGCAGAAACAGATGCTTCACGTCCTTCAGCGCGGACAGCGACCAGCTCACGCGCGCGTGCGGCGCCGCGCCCGGATGCACGGCGACGAAACGCTCGGTCGTGTTGATCGCGTGATCCCATTCGGGCGCATCGGCGAAGATCGACGCGGTGTGGCCGTCTTCGCCCATGCCCAGCACCGCGACGTCGGGCGCCGTGGCAAAGCGCGCGTCCGCGTTCAGCGCGGCGACGTGCGAATGCAGATCCTGGGTGGTGTCGACGAGCGGCCAGAAGGTCGCGTGTTGCGCCGCGTTCTGCAGCAACGTGGCGCGCGCGAGCTGCGCGTTGCTCGCGCTATCGGTCTCCGGCACCCAGCGGTCGTCGACCAGCGTGATCGCGATGCGGGGCCAGTCGAACGTCTGCGTCGACAACGTTTGCAGGAACGGACGCGGGCTGCTGCCGCCGGACACGGCCAGCATGGCCGGGCGCGCGAGCGGGCTTGACGTGCCGGTGCCGGCTGCCTGTGCGGCAAGTGACGCATGTAACGCGTCGCCCACCGCTTTCGCCAGCGCGTCGGATTGGGCGCGCTGGTCGTCGAAAGCGTGAAGCTCGATCACTTCTCCTCCGTGCTGCTTTCTTGTTAGGTCTGCGGAATCAGCCTGACTGCTCTCGCACGATGCCTGCAAGGCGGGTGGCCTGCAAACGCATGACGCGATACCGGCGCGACTCCGTTCAGTTCGTCGGTGGTGTTGCCGGCGCCGCGCGCCGAGGTGTTCATCGCGCGCGGCGCCGTCCATCAATTCATCAAACTCAATTCTCTTCCTCGAGCCAGCAGGTGCCGTGCTGGGCGAGCATCGCGCTCGCCGCGGCCGGTCCCCACGTGCCCGCCGCGTACGGCTTGGGCGGCTTGGTCGAGGCCTTCCACTCGTTCAGGATCGGCTCGACCCAACGCCATGCGGCTTCCTGTTCGTCGCGCCGCACGAACAGCGCGAGGCGCCCGTGGATCACGTCGAGCAGCAGCCGCTGATAGGCCTCCATCTGGCCTTCGCGGAAGAACCGGTCGAACGCGAGATCGAGGTATACGCTCGCGAGGTTCATACCCTCGCCGGGCTGCTTCGCGAGACAGTACAGACGAATCGTCTCGTTCGGCTGCAGACGGATCACGAGGCGGTTCGCGCCCGCGCGCAGCGCCGACGCGCCAAGCGCCGAATGCGGCACCGCACGGAAATTCACGACGATCTCGGCGACGCGATCGGCGAGCCGCTTGCCCGTGCGCAGGAAAAACGGCACGCCGGCCCAGCGCCAGTTCTCGATCTCGACCTTCAGCGCGACGAAGGTCTCGGTCGAGCTGTCGGGCTTCACGCCATGCTCGGTCGCGTAGGCCGGGACCGTGTTGCCACGGATCACGCCCGAATGATACTGGCCGCGCACCGCGACCTTGCCGATTTCCTGCGGCTCGACCGGTTTGAGCGCGCGCAGCACGCGCAGCTTTTCGTCGCGCACCGAGTCGGAATCCATCGAGTGGGGCGGCTCCATCGCGACGATCGACAGCAACTGCAACAGGTGGTTCTGCACCATGTCGCGCAGCGCGCCGGTATTGTCGTAGAAGTCGCCGCGCGCTTCGACGCCGAGTTCCTCGGCGATCGTGATCTGGATGCTTTCGACCCACTCGCGGCGCCACAGCGGCTCGAACAGCGCATTGCCGAAGCGCAGCGCGAGCAGGTTCTGCACCGGCTCCTTGCCAAGGTAATGGTCGATCCGGTAGATCTGTTCTTCCGCGAAGATTTCGCCGACCGCATCATTGATTGCGTTCGACGACTTCAGGTCGTAGCCGAGCGGCTTCTCGAGCACGATGCGCGCATTGTGGTTCAGGCCCACCGCGGCGAGCGCATGGCAGATCGGCACGAACAGCGACGGACCCGTTGCCAGATAGAACACGCGGATGCCGGGCATCTCCTGGATCGCGTCGCGCAGTTGCGCGAAGTCATCCGGATTGCCGAGATCGATCTTCACGAACTCGATGCGCGCGAGGAAGCTCGTCCACGCGGCTTCGTCGAGGCCGTTCTTCGACACATGCGGCTTGACGTGCCCGTCGACCCACTGCAGATACTCGCCGCGATCCTCGACGTGCCGCGCGAGCGCGACGATCTTGCCGCTGTCGGCGAGCATGCCGCCCGCGCGGTGCGCCTCGAACAGCGCGGGCAGGATCTTGCGCATCGACAGATCGCCGGTTCCGCCGAAGAGAACGAAGGTGAAGCTTGCGTCGGTATGCATGAGTCTCCGTCGATGTCCTGAAGGGTCGCCGCGCTGATCGGACACTGCACGCGCAGCGCCCCGGAAGAGCGACCGTAGTCCGATAAAATATTTTTTGACACTGAATTGTAGTTTAACTACAATCCAAATCAAGAGGTAGCGTTAATTCGATGAAAAAAGCGTGCGCTGTACTGACGGAATGCACGCTTTTTGCGAATCGGCGGGCGTCCCCGGCACGCTAACGGACAATGGGACAACGCCTTCCGGTACGCGCCAGCAGGGTGCCGGCGGACCTTACGGAAAGCCGGGAAGTCGACGGGCTTGCGGGGTCGTTGCCCGCAGCCGACGTCAGGCTGGCGTCGAGTCGGCGTATGAGGTACCTCGAGTCTGCAGCGCGATGCGGGCAGGCAAAAATCAAAAGAGGAGACAGTCAGTTGCATCCCGAACCACTCACCTCTTGAGCGTCCAGCGGCCGGACATCGGTCCGCCGGCACATGCCCTCGCGCATGCGCCCGACCGTGCTCGATCGCCCAGTGTTTTGCCTGTTTGAACCAACCACAGCACCCTGGCGACATCAGGGGCCATTCGTTTTTTTGTTCAGGTGTCTGGAGGAGATAAGCAATGAAATTTCGCGCGATCATGGGCGCTCTGTGCGCTGCGGGTCTGATGTGTGGCGTGTCGGCCGTGCAGGCCGCCGAGTCGATCGAAGTGCTGCACTGGTGGACTTCGGGCGGCGAATCCAAGGCCGTCGGCGTCCTCAAGGACGACATGACGAAGCAGGGCTACACGTGGAAGGACTTCGCGGTCGCGGGCGGCGCTGGCGCGGCTGCCATGACGGCACTGAAGACGCAGGTGATCTCGGGCAACGCACCGAGCGCCGCGCAGATCAAGGGTCCGCTGATCCAGGAATGGGCTTCGCAAGGCGTGCTGGTGCCAATCGACTCGGTCGCGGGCGACTGGAAGAAGAACCTGCCGCCGGAAATCGACAAGATCATTCGCGCGGACGGCCACTACGTCGCCGCTCCCTTCTCGGTGCACCGCGTGAACTGGCTGTACATCAACAAGGCTGCGCTGGACAAGGCAGGCGGCAAGGTGCCGACCACGTGGCCTGAGTTCTTCGCGGTGGCCGACAAGATGAAGGCCGCGGGCATCCAGCCGATCGCGATGGGCGGCCAGCCTTGGCAGGACCTGACGCTGTGGGAAGACGTCGTGCTGTCGCAGGGCGCGGACTTCTACAAGAAGGCGCTCGTCGACCTCGACGAGAAGACGCTGACCTCGGACAAGATGGTCGGCGTGTTCGACACGGTCCGCAAGATCCAGGGCTACTTCGACGCGGGTCGCACGGGCCGTGACTGGAACCTCGCGACGGCCATGGTCATCAACGGCAAGGCCGGCATGCAGTTCATGGGCGACTGGGCGAAGGGCGAATTCACCAACGCCGGCAAGAAGTCGGGCACGGACTACGTCTGCGCCGTGGTGCCGGGCACGGAGAAGGCCTACACGTTCAACGTCGACTCGTTCGTGTTCTTCCAGCAGAAGGGCCAGAAGGCCGCGACGCCGGGCCAGCTCGCGCTCGCGAAGACGATCATGTCGCCGGCGTTCCAGGAGCAGTTCAGCCTGTACAAGGGCTCGATCCCGGTGCGTCTCGGCGTGCCGATGGACAAGTTCGACGACTGCGCGAAGAAGTCGTACGCGGATGAGCAGATTGCGATCAAGGCCGGCGGTTATGTGCCGTCGCTCGCTCACGGCATGGCTCAGCCGGATGCCGCGGCAGGCGCGATCTCCGACGTCGTCACGAAGTTCATGAACTCGCAGGAAGATTCGAAGACCGCGGTTCAGGCTCTCGCGAAGGCAGCGAAGACCAAGTAAGCGTAAGTACGAAGTGTTGCGCCCGGCGGCTTGCATCCGAAGCACCGGGCGCGCCCTTCGGGCCGTGGGGGATCGGACCTCGCTGCTTTCGTTCGCAGCGCAGTCCGGCGCCACGCGGCTCACCCTGGTTTCATGGAGTCACACCCAGGCCGTTGCGGTTCCGCGCCATGCGCGCACGGGCAGCCCGGCGGTACAGTTTCAGCAGGAGTCGAGTAGTGACTGCTTCCATCAGTGGGAACGGGAAAACGGCCACCGTCACCCGCCGCACGTCGCCCATGGCGGCCCTTGCCGATCGCTATATTCCGAAGCTGGTGCTCGCACCCAGCGTCGTGATCAGCCTGATCTTCGTGTATGGCTTTATCGCAATCACCGGCTATCTGTCGCTGTCTACTTCGCGGCTGATGCCTCGTTGGGAGTTCGCGGGTCTCGACCGCTATCGCGAACTGTTCCAGAACGACGTGTTCTGGACTTCGGCCGCGAACCTCGGCTGGTTCGGCATTCCGTTCATCGGTATCTGCATCGGTCTGGGTCTGTTGCTCGCGATCCTGCTCGATCAGCAGATCCGCAACGAAGGCGCGCTGCGCGCCGTGTTCCTGTATCCGATGGCGCTGTCGTTCATCGTGACCGGCACCGCGTGGCAATGGATTCTGACGCCGAGCATCGGCATCGAGAAGGTGTTTCACGACTGGGGCTGGACGAGCTTCTCGTTCAACTGGCTCGGCGACCCGGACAGGGCGATCTTCTGTATCGTGATCGCGGCGGTCTGGCAGTCCACCGGCTTCGTGATGGCGCTGTTCCTCGCCGGCTTGCGCGGCGTCGACAGCGAGATCTTCAAGGCCGCGCAGATGGACGGCGCGAACCTGCCGACCATCTACCGCAAGATCGTGATTCCGAGCATGCGGCCGGTGTTCTTCTCCGTGCTGCTGATCCTTTGCCACATCACCATCAAGACGTTCGACCTGGTCGTCGCGCTGACCGCCGGCGGTCCGGGCACGTCGTCGTCGCTGCCGGCCATTTTCATGTACACGTTTTCGTTCAACCGTGGGCAACTCGGCGTCGGCGCGGCATCGTCGATCATGATGCTCGCTACTGTAGTGGCCGTGCTCGTGCCGCTGATGTATCTGGAATCGAGGAGCACCCGCAATGCAGCCTAAGATGACGATTAGCCGTGCCGTCATTTACGCGGCCCTGGTTCTGTTCGCGCTGTACTTCCTGTTCCCGCTGTATGTGATGCTGTCGACGTCGTTCAAGGACATCGACCAGTTGCGCACCGGCAACCTGCTGACGCCGCCGACGAGCTGGACCTTCGCGCCGTGGCTCAAGGCGTGGAGCGGCGCGTGTACGGGGGTGCGTTGCGACGGCATGCAGCCGTTCTTCATGAACTCGGTGCGCATGGTGATTCCGGCCGTGCTGATCTCGTCGATCATCGGCGCGTTCAACGGCTACGTGCTCACGCACTGGCGGTTCCGCGGCGCCGATCCGATCTTCACGATGCTGCTGGTCGGCTGCTTCATTCCGTTCCAGGCGATCCTGCTGCCGATGGCGCGCCTCGAAGGCATCCTCGGCCTCGCGAACACGGTGAGCGGCCTCGTGCTCGTGCACGTGATCTACGGTATCGCGTTCACGACGATGTTCTTCCGCAACTTCTACGTGAGCGTGCCGGCTGAACTCGTGAAGGCCGCGCGGATCGACGGCGCGGGTTTCTTCACGATCTTCACGAAGATCCTGCTGCCGGTGTCGCTGCCGATCTTCATGGTGTGCCTGATCTGGCAATTCACGCAGATCTGGAACGACTTCCTGTTCGGTATCGTGTTCTCCGGCGTCGATTCGATGCCGATCACCGTGGCGCTGAACAACCTCGTCAACACCTCGACCGGCGTGAAGGAATACAACGTGGACATGGCCGGCGCGATCATCGCGGCGCTGCCCACGCTGCTCGTCTACATCATCGCCGGACGTTACTTCGTGCGCGGCCTGACCGCGGGCGCGGTGAAGGGCTAAATCACCCTGGAGCGACGGCGTTTCACCGAACGCGTGCCGTCGTCGCCTGACAAGACGTTTTCAAGCAGTACCAGAGACTAGAGGATTCACAGCATGGCAAGCCTTTCCATCCGTGACGTGTACAAGACCTACCCGAACGGGGTGCCGGTTCTGAAGGGTGTCGACATCGACATCGAGGACGGCCAGTTCCTGATTCTGGTCGGCGGCTCGGGCTGCGGTAAGTCGACGCTGCTCAACATGATTGCCGGTCTCGAAACCGTGACCAAGGGCGAGATCCAGATCGACGGCAAGACGGTCAACAACCTGTCGCCGAAAGATCGCGACATCGCGATGGTGTTCCAGTCATACGCGCTGTACCCGTCGATGACGGTGCGCGAGAACATCTCGTTCGGCCTGAACATCCGCAAGGTGCCGAAGCGGGAGCAGACGCAGATCGTCGAGCGTGTGTCGAACACGCTGCAGATCAAGCATCTGCTCGATCGCAAGCCGGGTCAGCTGTCGGGCGGCCAGCGTCAGCGCGTCGCGATGGGCCGCGCGCTCGCGCGCGATCCGGTGATGTTCCTGTTCGACGAGCCGCTGTCGAACCTCGACGCGAAGCTGCGTATCGAGATGCGTTCGGAAATCAAGCTGCTGCATCAGCGCCTCGGCACGACGATCGTCTACGTGACGCACGATCAGATCGAAGCGATGACGCTCGGCGACCGCATTGCGGTGATGAAGGACGGCATCGTTCAGCAGTTCGGCGCGCCGCAGGAAATCTACGACTCGCCGTCGAACCTGTTCGTCGCGGGCTTCATCGGCGCACCGCCGATGAACTTCATCGAAGGCAAGCTGGTCGAGCAGGGCTCGGGCGTCGGCATCGAACTCGATACGGGCGTCGCGCGCAAGGTGCTGGTGCTGCCGTTCGATTCGGCGAAGGTGCGCTCGCACGTCGGCAACAACGTGATTCTCGGCCTGCGTCCGGAACGCATCACCGATGCGCGCGGCGCGCACGGCGACGACTCGAAGCTGCAGCCGGTCGAAGTGAAGGTCGACGTGATCGAGCCGACCGGTCCGGACACGCTGGTGTTCGCGCAGATCAACGGCAAGCGCGTGGTGAGCCGCGTGCACCCGGCGTCGAACCCGCAACCGGAGCAGAATGCGACGCTGCTGTTCGATACGTCGAAGGCGGTGTTGTTCGATCCGGCGAATGAAGAGCGGATTGCGTAAGTCGTCGCCTAAGCGCTGAATCCGTCGCTACAGAAAAGTCCCATGCGTTGAATTGCGCATGGGGCTTCTGTTCTTTTGCAGCCGTTACGCCGCCTCGGGCAAACGCAAGTCGGGATTGTTGCGCGCGAGCTCGCTGGCCCAGTCGATAAACGCGCGCAACCGCGAACTCAGATTGCGGCGATGCGCATACAGAATCGACAGCGGTGTACCGGGGCTCGTGTAGTTGCCGAGAATCTCCGTGAGCGCGCCTTGCTCGATCAATTCGGCGACCATGAAGCGCGACGGCTGGATGATGCCGTGGCCCAACACACCCGCCGTGATGTACACCGAGCCGTCGTTGACGGCGAGCGTGCTATCCATCGCGACGCGCTCGATTTCGCCGTCAACTTCGTATTCGAACGGGAAGGTCCTGCCGCTGCGCGCGGACACGTAGTTGACCGCGCGATGCTCGCCGAGGTCCGCCAGTGTGGTCGGCGTGCCGAACTTGCGCAGATACGCGGGCGATGCGCACGTGACGATGCGCGCCAGCCCGATGCGCTTCGCAACGAGGCTCGACTCGTCGAGCGTGCCCATGCGGATCACGCAATCGACGCCGTCCTGGATCAGATCGATGTTGCGGTCCGCGAGACCGAGGCGTACGTCAATCGCGGGGTATTGCGCGTAGAAGTCGTCGAGCGCGGGCAGCAGCAGCGAGCGCGCGAGCGTGCCGGAGGTGTCGACGCGGATCGTCCCGGCCGGATTCTCGCGCTTGCTCGACAGCGACGATTCGGCATCGGCGACGTCGGCGAGAATGCGCACGCAGCGCTCGTAGAACGATGCGCCGTCTTCGGTCACGCTGACCTGGCGGGTCGAGCGGTTCAGGAGCCGCACGCCGACGTGTTCCTCGAGCGCCTGGATCGTGCGGCTGACCTTCGCGCGCGGCAGATCGAGCGATTCCGAAACCTTGGTGAAGCTGTTCGCTTCGACCACGCGCGTGAAGATCTCCATCGCTTCGAAACGGTCCATGGTGTGCCTTGTGGGTGGTGAGCCAGAAGAAGGGCGGGGCAGGTTTGCGACACGACAGGAAGTCTACAGCCAGCAAAACAGGTTGTCTGCCGCGCCTCGTTCGCGCGCATCTGCCACCGCCGCTCGCGGCTCAATCCCGCTCCGGCGCGCCCAGCGGAAATAGCGGCCGGTAGGGCCGCGCCTCGTCGACCGCGCGTGCGAACGAGGGCCGCGCGAGCAGCCGCTGCCGGTACGCGCGCACGTGCGCGAACGCGGGGTCGATCGGGTGCGTCCAGTCGGCGTAGAACAGGAACGGGGCGGCGCCGCAGTCGGCGAGGCTGAAGCTGTCGCCGGCGGCCCATTCGCGCTCGGCCATGTGACGGTCGAGCCATGCGTACGAAGTGTCGAGCAGCGCGCGCGCATCGGCGACGCCACGCCGGTCGCGCTCGGCTTCGGGACGCAGGCTATCGAACACGACTTTTTGCTGTGGAGTCGAAATGTAGTTGTCGAAGAAGCGGTCCATCGTGCGCACCTCGAGCGCCACGCGCGGATCGGCGGGCAACAGCGTGACAGGCCCCGGATAATGCAGGCCCAGATATTCGATGATGATGCTCGCCTCGACCACCGTGCGCCCGCCGTCGACGAGCACCGGGAAGCGCCTGATCGGCCACAGCGCGGCCAATTCGGCCATGACCTTCGGGTCGTCATGCGCGAGCACGCGCATCTCGAACGGCGTACCGTTTTCGTACAGCGCGGTCAGGGCCTTCTGGCAGTAGGACGAGAACGGATGGGCATAAAGCAGCGGGGGCATCGCGATCACCTTTGACGGTTGCACAGCACGAGTACGCGGTGACGACGAGAGCCACACCGCGCGACGGCCAGGCTGGCCGTTTACCCCACGACGAACGACGGCCGAAAAAATCGACCTCAGACCTTCGCGCTCGCCCCATGCGGCGGCAACGACCCCGGCTGCAACAGCACGACCACCGCGCCGGCGCCGCCGTCATGCGGGCGCGCCTGACAGAACGCGATCACTTCGGATTTCTGCACGAGCCATGCGCGCACTTTGCCCTTCAGCACCGGCTCCTTGCCGATCGACCCCAGACCCTTGCCGTGAATCACGCGCAGGCAGCGCAGGCCGCGTTTGGCCGATTCGCGGATGAATTCCGCGAGCGCCTCGCGCGCCTCTTCGCGCCGCATGCCGTGCAGGTCGATCTGCGCCTGCACGATCCAGTCGCCGCGCCGCAGCTTGCGCACTACGTCGCGGCTCAAGCCGGGGCGGCAATACGACAGCGTTTCGTCGGTTTCGAGCAGCACTTCGGGGTCGAATTCGTCGGAGATCGCTTCGTGCAGCACCGCCTCCTCGTCGAGCAGCGTCTGCACCGGCAGCGGCGGCGGGGGATTGCGCGTGAGCGTCGCGCGCGGCGGAATCGCGAGCGGCGCGACTTCGCCGATCTCACGGCGGAACAGATCGGCGTCGGCGGCCGCTTCGCGCTGCGCCGCTCGCGTCGCCGCCTGTTCGCGCTCGCGCCGCTCGGCTTCGCCCTTCAACGCTTCACGCAACGCACCGAGTCCGGCGAGCCCCGATGCGCGATCGAGCTTCGGTGCGACGGCGGGCGCAGCCGTTGCGGGCGCGGGACGCGTGGCGGCTTGCGGGCGTTTCGGTTCGTTCGGATGGGGCTGATTCTTCGGCATGTCGGCAATACAGGCGGAAAGGTCGGTCGGTGGTGCTGCCAACGCGCTCGATGCACATTGACAAGACGGCAAAAACGACAAAGGCCGCCGGCATTTCAGCCGCGGCCTTCGTGAGCCAATGACAGCAGCGCTGCGCCACCGTCATTTTACTGTCGCGCCCGTTTGTCGGGACTTCGTCTCGACATACGGCAGCGCGGCGCGGATCAGCGGTCCGCTTCCGCGCTCATCGCGTGCTCGCCGGCCATTTCGTTGATGGTCTCGAGATAGCGCTGCGCATCGAGCGCGGCCATACAGCCGGTGCCCGCGCTGGTGATCGCCTGGCGATAGATGTGGTCCTGCACGTCGCCCGCGGCGAACACGCCCGGCACGCTGGTCGCGGTCGCGAAACCGTTCAGGCCGCCCTTCGTGATGATGTAGCCGTTCTTCATCTCGAGCTGGCCTGCGAAGATGTCCGTGTTCGGCTTGTGGCCGATCGCGACGAACAGGCCCTGCAGCGCGATGTCAGTGGTCTCGCCACTCTGCGTGTGCTTGATGCGCAGGCCGGTCACGCCGGAGTTGTCGCCGGTTACTTCTTCGAGCACATGGTTCCACTTGATCTCGACGACGCCTTCCTTCTCCTTCGCGAGCAGACGGTCGATCAGGATCGGCTCGGCGCGGAACTTGTCGCGGCGATGGATCACGGTCACCTTCTTCGCGATGCCGGCGAGGTAGAGCGCCTCTTCGACGGCCGTATTGCCGCCGCCGATCACGGCGACGTGCTGCTGCTTGTAGAAGAAGCCGTCGCAGGTCGCGCAGGCCGACACGCCCTTGCCCATGAACGCCTCTTCCGACGGCAGGCCGAGATACTGCGCCGATGCGCCCGTCGAGATGATCAGCGAATCGCACGTGTATTCGCCCGAATCGCCGATCAGGCGAATCGGCTTCTCATCGAGCTTCGCCGTGTGGATGTGGTCGAAGATGATCTCGGTATTGAAGCGCTCGGCGTGCTCGAGGAAGCGCGCCATCAGTTCCGGGCCTTGCACGCCGTTGGCGTCGGCGGGCCAGTTTTCGACGTCGGTCGTGGTCATCAGCTGGCCGCCTTGCGCGATGCCGGTGACGAGCACCGGCGCGAGGTTGGCGCGCGCCGCGTAAACCGCCGCCGTGTAGCCGGCGGGACCGGAACCGAGAATCAGAACCTTGGCGTGTTTCGTTGCAGTTGCGGGCATGATCGAATCCTTGTACGGCGCGCGGCTCGCCGCTGCGTAGCCGTGCGTTTTTGAGCTGAAACTGTAGATGGGTATCAGTCGGGCATTATAAAGGGCGGGGCGTGCCGCTGCGCCATCAAGCTTTCTGATCGCCGCGATAGCGTGGCGGCGTGGGCGCTCGGGGCGAGCCCGCGGCGCGATACGGCGAATTCAGCGCGCCTCGCGCATGCGTCTGTGGTCAAACAGCCAGGTTACCGTCATTTACAGCCTCGCGCGGGACACAGCGTTTACAATAGCCCGGATCGAAGTTTCCGTTAGCCGGGATCGGGCCCGAAGCCGTGCGCGGCGAGGCTCGGGCCGCGTTCCCGGCGGCAGTTTCAGCCTGAACCGGCTACCCCAGGCAACAGGATCAATGGCAAAAGCTCCCTATACCGCGAGCGCGCTGCGCAGGCATTGCCGCACCGCATGTCGCGCCTCTTCACCGAAATCCGCTGGATTCTGCAGGTGGCCCTCGGCGTGTTCCTGCTGATGTCGCTCGTCAGCTACAGCAGGCACGACCCGAGCTGGACCCATGCCGCGCAGGTCGACCATATCTCGAACTGGGCGGGCCGCGTCGGCGCGTGGACTTCCGACATCCTGCTGCTGCTGTTCGGTCTGTCCGCCTACTGGTGGATCGTGCTGCTCGGCCGCCACATCTCCGCGAACTACAAGCGCATCACCCGCAACGAAGAGCCGCAGGACGACGACGCGCCGCGCGGCGTCAGTTGGCTCGCGGACGCGTTCGCGTTCATGCTCGTGCTGCTGTCGTGCAACGGCCTCGAGGCGCTGCGCATGTGGTCGCTGAAGGTGCAGTTGCCGCGCGCGCCTGGCGGCGTGATCGGCGAGGCTGTCGCGCGCGGCATCTCGCATGCGCTCGGCTTCACCGGTGGCACGCTCGCGCTGCTGCTCGGTCTCGGGATCGGGCTGTCGCTGTACTTCCGTTTTTCGTGGCTGTCGGTCGCGGAGAAGGTCGGCGAATCGATCATTTCCGCGGTGACGTTCGCGAAGCTGCGCCGCGAGGCCGGGCTCGATCGCAAGCTCGGCGAAGCGGCCGCCGTGAAGCGCGAAGGCAAGGTCGAGAAGGGCCGCGTGCGCATCGAGGAGCACGAGCCCGTGGTGATCGTGCCGCCGCTCGCCACGCCGGCGAAGTCGGAGCGTGTCGAGAAGGAACGCCAGGTGCCGCTCTTTACCGATCTGCCCGGCGACTCCACGCTGCCGCCCATCGCGCTGCTCGACCCCGCGCCAGCCGCGCAGGAAACCATTTCCGCGGACACGCTCGAATTCACGTCGCGCCTGATCGAGAAGAAGCTGAAGGACTTCGGTGTCGACGTGAGCGTGGTCGCCGCGTATCCGGGGCCCGTCGTCACGCGCTATGAAATCGAGCCGGCCACGGGCGTGAAGGGCAGTCAGATCGTTAATCTCGCGAAGGATCTCGCGCGCTCGCTGTCGCTCGTGTCGATTCGCGTCGTCGAAACGATTCCGGGCAAGAACTACATGGCGTTGGAGCTGCCGAACCAGCGCCGTCAGACCGTGAGCCTGTCCGAAATTCTCGGCTCGGCCGTGTATGCGGATGCCGCGTCGCCGCTCACCATGGGTCTCGGCAAGGACATCGGCGGCAAGCCCGTGTGCGCGGATCTCGCGAAGATGCCGCATTTGCTCGTCGCCGGCACGACTGGTTCGGGCAAGTCTGTGGGTATCAACGCGATGATCCTGTCGCTGCTGTACAAGGCGAGCGCCGAGCAGGTGCGCATGATCCTGATCGATCCGAAGATGCTCGAAATGAGCGTCTACGAAGGCATCCCGCATCTGCTGTGTCCGGTCGTCACCGACATGCGCCAGGCGGGCCACGCGCTGAACTGGGCGGTCGCCGAAATGGAGCGCCGCTACAAGCTGATGAGCAAGGTCGGCGTGCGTAACCTCGCCGGCTACAACAACAAGATCGACGAAGCGGCCAAGCGCGAAGAGAAGCTGCCGAATCCGTTCAGCCTGACGCCGGACGATCCGGAACCGCTGACGCGTTTGCCGAACATCGTGATCGTCATCGACGAACTGGCCGACCTGATGATGGTCGTCGGCAAGAAGGTCGAAGAGCTGATCGCGCGGATCGCGCAGAAGGCGCGCGCGGCCGGCATCCATCTGATTCTCGCTACGCAGCGTCCGTCGGTCGACGTGATCACCGGCCTGATCAAGGCCAACGTGCCGACCCGTATGGCGTTCCAGGTGTCGTCGAAGATCGACTCGCGCACGATTCTCGACCAGCAGGGCGCCGAGTCGCTGCTCGGCATGGGCGACATGCTCTATCTGCCGCCAGGCAGCGGTTTGCCGGTGCGCGTGCACGGCGCGTTCGTGTCGGATGATGAAGTGCATCGCGTCGTCGACAAGCTCAAGGAGCAGGGCGAGCCGAACTATATCGAGGGCATTCTCGAAGGCGGCGTGAGCGGCGAGGGCGACGAAGGCTCGGCGGGAACCGCGTCCACCGAAGGCGAGTCGGACCCGTTATACGATCAGGCGGTCGACGTCGTGCTGAAGAATCGCCGAGCGTCGATTTCACTCGTGCAGCGGCACCTGCGCATCGGCTACAACCGGGCGGCGCGTCTACTCGAACAGATGGAGAATTCGGGCGTGGTGTCGGCGATGTCGTCGAACGGCAATCGCGAGATCCTGGCGCCGGCGCGCGAGGCGGAATAGCCGCAACGAGCCATTGCGGCCATCGCGAGCGACGCCGCGTGCACCGTCCGGTGCGCCATTGCGGCTCGACGCCGGGCCAGTCACTCTGTGTTCAGCGAGTGCATCGAGCCGGCGCAGCCCATCACCGAATTCATTCAAGGGAGAAAAACCTATGCAAGCAATCGCGCAGCAGGATGCCCGACAGCGTCGAGCGGGGCGCCTCGGCGAGCGCGTGTCCCGCGGCATGCGCAAGATCGCGCGCGCCGTCGGCAGTGTCGCGATCGGTGCGTCGCTGCTCGTCGCCTCGCACGCGTTCGCGAGCGGCACCGAGCAACTGAAGGCATTCATCGCGCAGGTCCATTCGGCGCGCGGCGCCTTCGTGCAGCAGGAAGTGCGCGCGCCGAGCAAGGCGCAGGGCGCGAGCGGCGCGCTGTCCACCGCGAACCCGGCCAAGCCGACCACGTCGAGCGGCACGTTCATGTTCGCGCGGCCCGGCAAGTTCATCTGGCAATACGAGAAGCCCTACTCGCAATTGCTGCAGGCGGACGGCGACAAGTTCTACGTCTACGACAAGGATCTGAACCAGGTGACGGTGCGCCCGCTCGGCAACGCGCTCGGCGCAAGCCCGGCGGCGATCCTGTTCGGCAGCAACGATCTGGACAAGAACTTCTCGCTGCGCGACGCGGGCGTGAAGGCCGGCATCGACTGGCTCGAACTGACGCCGAAGGCGAAGGACACGCAGTTCGAGCGCGTCGGGATCGGCTTCAAGGACGGCAATCTCGAAGCGATGGAATTGCACGACGTGTTCGGTAACGTGACGCTGCTCACGTTCTCGAACATCCAGAAAAATCCGCAACTGCCGCCCGATGCATTCAAGTTCACGGTGCCGAAGGGCGCGGATGTGATCAACGGATAAACCGCGCGGTAGGCGCCGACACTGGCGCCTTTGCAAACGCCGGCGAAGCCGCGCTTGTCGAGCGCGGCTTTTTATTTCGCGCGGTGCGTGGATTGCTTAGGGATGCGCGCCCGGCGCCGCGACGAACGTTAAATCGTCGTACCGGCAGACGTAATGATTTAGTGCGAGACTGGAAAGACCGGCATTGCTCATGGGCTGGAGTTGGCGCGTCCGATCATTTTCCCAGGATTGGGTTCGTAATCTCTAACAATTTTTTGCTGCAACGCAACAAAATAACGCCTAAACTGATCGAAGGTTGTTGTCGCTTTGGATGTCTGGAAAGACGAGGCATGTCATGAGATTGTCTTCTTCACACGATTCACGCTTATCCCCGTCCCTCCATGTGTTCCAGCAGGAGGGCGGGTGGCATTGGGGAATAACCGTTCCGCGCTCGGCCGGAAGTGGTTTCAAGGTCGTTGCATATAGTGAAAAAACCTTTATCGATGAGGCCGAAGCCCATCGGGAAGGCAATCGCGCGCTTGAGCGTTTCGCCGATACGCCGACGGTTCGGCTTGAACGGCAGTAAGGCAGCAGGTTATCTAACGTATCCGGCAGCCCGTTATTTGGGTTTTCAAGCGGAGAACGCAACAATTACCGCCGGTGAGAATTTAATATGCAACCAATTGCATATTTCTTTGACTTCCGAAAAATCGTAGCGATAATGTCTCGTTTCGAGATATCGCTTTTATTTTGACTTTCGCGGAATATGAAACCACCCACGCGCTAAGCGTGGAACTGGACGGCGTAAACTATGCCGGAACTTATCGCGTAATGACGGGCACCGTCGTCGTCCATTTCGCGAACGAGAGCAAATTCGCCTCGTATGCGCCGAATCGGCCGGAGACCGTCGCCCGTTGGCTGCTCACGGATCTGTGTCGCAAGGCCGAATCGCGTCGGCGCAAAGCGGCGAAAAAATAGCCCGCGGCGCGCACTGTGATTGGCCGTTCGACGGTCACAAAAAAAGACCTGCATTTGGATTGCAGGTCTTTTTTATTTTGTGACAGCTGCGTCTAATGCAACGCGCTGAGGGTGACGCGCTCACGCATACGCGGTCTTGCGCGCCGATACGAACGCGTAATAGCACACCGCGCCGATCGCAAGCGACGGCAGCGTCGCGCCGACATTCGGTAGCCATTGATTGATCACCTGGTACGAGGCGATGCCGATCGCCCAAGCGACGAACGCGCTCAGGTGCCAGCCGCCCGAGAAGCCGTAGCGGCCGCGCACATCGGCGAGCACCGCGGCGTCGACGCGACGCTTGCGCACGATGAAGTGATCCATCAGCACGACGCCGAACAGCGGCGCGAATACCGAGCCGATCAGCAGCAGGAAGTTCTGGTACTTCGCCATCGGCACGAGCAGCGCGATTAGCGTGCACAGCGCACCGAACGCGGCCGACAGCAACGGCACGCTCGCGCGCGTCCAGAACGTGCCGGTCGACACCGCGGCCGAGTGGATGTCGGCGAACGCATTGTCGATTTCGTCGATCAGAATCAGCAGCAGCGCAAACCCGCCGCCCGCTTGCGCGAGCGCGCCGGTCAGCAATGCATCGCCGCCGCCGGCCGCGAGCCCGTAGACCGCGCCGAGCGCATAGAACCAGATGTTCGCGATGCCATAGCCGTATAGCGTGCCGCGGAACGTCTCGCCGGCGCGGCGGCCGAAGCGCGTGTAGTCGGCGATCAGCGGCAGCCATGACAGCGGCATCGCGACCACGAGGTCGACCGCGCCGCCGAACGACATCTCGCCGGTGCCGGGACGACGCATCAGGTCCGCGAGATTGTGGCGCGCGAGCAGGTTCCACGTGAGCCACGCGGCGCCCGCGAGCAGCAGCCAGATCCCCCACTTGCGCAGAAAGCGCCGCACGAACGACAGCGGGCCGCTGATCGCGAGCAGCGTCGCGAGCACGCCGAAGATCACGGTCCACACGAGCGGCATCGACAGGCCGAACGCCTGTTTCGCGAGCGCATCGGCGGAATCGCGCATCACGATCACCTCGAACGAGCCCCAGCCGACCAGTTGCACCATGTTCAGCACGGCCGGCACCGACGCGCCGCGCACGCCGAGCGTCGGACGCAGCGACGACATCGCCGCGAGCCCGGTGTCGGTGCCGATCACGCCCACGAGCGCGAGCAGCACGACGCCGATCACGCTGCCGAGCACGATCGCGACGAGCGCGTGCGGCAGCGACAGCCCCGGCACCAGCAGCGCGCCCGCCTGGGCGACGAGCAGGCCGATGCCGAGCGAGAACCACAGCGCGAACGCGTCGCCGGTGCGAAACGCGCGGCGCGCGTCGGGCACCGGCGTGAGCGGCGCGTAGGTGGAGCCGGCGTCGCCGGCGACGGAATCTTGAGCCATCTGTGTTCGTTCCTGTTGGTGGTGCTGTGATTCTTTGCGTTGCCGGCGCCCCGGGTCGGCCATCGCTTGGCCGCCGTCACTGTCATAATGCAGAACGTTGCCCGCCTTCGTGCCTGTGTTTCCGGCCGGGCGCGGGCTTTGCGCCTGTCCCGCGAGGCGCTGCTCCGAAGCGGTGCGTGCCCCGGAAAGCCGAGATTATCCCCAAAACGTCATGTTTGAAGAAACCCGTGCCAATGTTCCGCTCGCCGAACGCCTGCGGCCACGCAATATCGACGAAGTGATCGGCCAGTCGCATCTGCTCGGTCCGAACAAGCCGCTCAGGGTCGCGTTCGAATCGGGCGAGGCCCATTCGATGATCCTGTGGGGCCCGCCGGGCGTCGGCAAGACCACGCTCGCGCGGCTGATGGCCGATGCGTTTCACGCGCAGTTCATCGCGTTGTCGGCGGTGCTGTCGGGCGTGAAGGATATCCGCGAGGCGGTCGAAACCGCGCAGATCCATCGCGCGAACGGCCATCAGACGCTGGTGTTCGTCGACGAAGTGCATCGCTTCAACAAGAGCCAGCAAGACGCGTTCTTGCCGCACGTCGAGTCGGGCCTGTTCGTGTTCGTCGGCGCGACGACCGAGAATCCGTCGTTCGAGGTCAATAGCGCGTTGCTGTCGCGCGCCGCCGTCTACGTGCTGAAGAGCCTGACGGACGACGAGCAGCGCGAGCTGCTCGAGCGCGCGCAGAAGGAGCTCGGCGGCCTCACGTTCACCGACGAAGCGCGCGCCGCGCTGATCGGATCCGCCGACGGCGACGGCCGCAAGCTGCTGAACAACCTCGAGATCGTCGCGCGCGCGGCCGCCCGGCAGAAGACCACCGAAATCGACGGCGCGTTATTGGGCAGCGCGCTCGCGGAGAATCTGCGCCGCTTCGACAAGGGCGGCGACGCCTTCTACGACCAGATCAGCGCGCTGCATAAATCCGTGCGCGGCAGCAACCCGGACGGCGCGCTGTACTGGTTCTGCCGCATGCTCGACGGCGGCGCGGACCCGCGCTATCTCGCGCGTCGCATCGTGCGCATGGCGTGGGAAGACATCGGCCTCGCGGACCCGCGCGCCGCGCGCATCACGCTCGACGCCGCCGAAACCTACGAGCGTCTCGGTTCGCCCGAAGGTGAGCTCGCGCTTGCGCAGGCGATCATCTATCTGGCGGTCGCGCCGAAATCGAATGCCGGGTACAACGCGTACAACGAGGCGCGGCGCTTCGTCGGCAAGGACCAGTCGCGCGCGGTGCCGGTGCATCTGCGCAACGCGCCGACGAAGCTGATGAAGGAACTCGGCTACGGCCACGACTACCGCTACGCGCACGACGAACCCGATGCGTACGCGGCGGGCGAAACCTATCTGCCCGACGGCATGCGCGAGCCGCATTGGTACGAGCCGACACCGCGTGGTCTCGAAGGCAAGATCGGCGAGAAGCTCGCGCGCCTTGGCGAGCTCGATGCGCGGTGGCGCGCCGAGAACAAGCCGAAGAAGGCTTGAGGCGTTTCACCTTTGCCGGTGCGTTAAAATCGCGTTTTCATACAACGAACATCCGTCCCATCCCATGCTCGACATCCAGCTGCTGCGCAAAGACCTCGACGGCGTCGCAAAGCGCCTCGCCGACCGCGGCTATACCCTCGACGTCGCGGCCTTCACCGCGCTCGAAGCGGAACGCCGCGATACCCAGACCCGTACCGAAGAACTGCAGGCGCGCCGCAACAGCCTGTCGAAGCAGATCGGCGCGATGAAAGGACGCGGCGAAGACACGTCGGCGGTGATGGCCGAAGTCGGCGGCATCGGCGACGAGATGAAGGCGTCGGCGGTCAAGCTCGAAGACATCCAGAAGCGTCTGTCCGATCTGCTGCTCGACGTGCCGAATCTCGCGCACGAAAGCGTGCCGGTCGGCAACGACGAAGCCGGCAACGTCGAAGTGCGCCGCTGGGGCACGCCGCGCCAGTTCGACTTCGAGGTCAAGGATCACGTTGACGTCGGCACGCCGCTCGGCCTCGACTTCGAGACCGGCGCGAAGCTGTCGGGCGCGCGCTTCACGATGCTGCGCGGCCAGATTGCGCGGCTGCATCGCGCGCTCGCACAGTTCATGATCGACACGCACACGCAGCAGCACGGCTATACCGAGATCTACACGCCGTACATCGTCAATCCCGACATCCTGTACGGCACGGGCCAGTTGCCGAAGTTCGCGGACGATATGTTCCGCGTCGAAAAGGGCGGCGGTGAACACACGGTCACGCAGTACCTGATCTCGACCTCGGAAATTTCGCTGACGAACACGGTGCGTGAGAGCATCGTCGAAGCGGACGCGCTGCCGATCAGACTGACCGCGCACTCGCCGTGCTTCCGCTCGGAAGCGGGCTCGTATGGCCGCGACACGCGCGGCATGATTCGCCAGCATCAGTTCGACAAGGTCGAGATGGTGCAGGTCGTAGCGCCAGGCGCATCGTACGACGCGCTCGAGCAGATGGTCGGCCATGCGGAGGCGATTCTGCAAAAGCTCGAACTGCCGTATCGCGTGATCACGCTGTGCACCGGCGACATGGGCTTTTCCGCAGCGAAGACCTACGACCTGGAAGTGTGGCTGCCCGCGCAGAACACCTATCGTGAGATTTCGAGTTGCTCGAATACCGAGTCGTTCCAGGCGCGACGCATGCAGGCACGCTTCCGCAACGCGCAGGGCAAGCCGGAGCTCGTGCATACGCTCAACGGCTCGGGTCTCGCGGTGGGCCGCACGCTCGTCGCGGTGCTCGAGAACTTCCAGAACGCCGATGGCTCGGTGACGGTGCCCACGGCACTGCGGCCTTACCTCGGCGGCGTCGAGCGGCTGCAAGTGCCGGCGGCCTGAGCGTCGCCGATGCGCGCGCAGGCGCGGTGTCGTCGCGTGTCCGACGATGGATGCCGCGAACGGCATCGAGGTCCCGCGAAAATTTTTTAGAAATTTTTTGGACGAGGGGGCTTGGAAAACTAATTCGAGCTGTTCTATAATCTTTTTCTCCCAAGCAACGGCCCGCTTGGATCCGACGATGCAGTAGCGAGTTGGAATACCCGGAAAGGTGGCAGAGTGGTCGAATGTACCTGACTCGAAATCAGGCGTACGGTTTCCCCGTACCGTGGGTTCGAATCCCACCCTTTCCGCCAAATTCTGAAACCCCTTGATTTCACCGAGATCAAGGGGTTTTTGCTTTGAGTTCTCGAATGGCTTTGCCAAGGCAATTCGAAATTGTTCAAGCATCATTTCTATTTTGGCGAAATCCCTTGTTTCAATTTTTTACATAAGCCATTTGTTGTTCGTGGTCTTTTTCATCTCATTTCCATACAAATATCTTAAGTCATCCGTGCTGCACCGTCCCCTAATTCATAGACCGGACATATTCAGGGCGTGGCTATTGCACGCTATAAGGGGTCGAAGTCAGAAAATTTGCGGGCGACCCGCCCCCGATCGACTTCTGAAAGTGCGAATCTTCGCCGACCCCACAGATCTCCGCAAGATCTGCCCTTTTTTACAAATAAATACGATTTTTGGTTGGGCTCGGTCATTCGTTCAGGGTACGATTTACGCCGTCAGAAGCTTTTACAGGAAGAATTTTCCTGAAAATGAAAGCTTCGGCAATTAATCAGTAAAACGTTTGCACCGCAAAGGTTTGCAGCGCAAACGTTTGCGAACCAACGCGCACCCAGCTCTGTCAATCTGAACCACCGCGAGGAGCACCTTCGCGCGCCTCGGTTCAATCGGACAACACAGACGTGCGTTCAAAGCACTTCGGGACAATAGTCTTTAAGGCCTGCAAATTCATTTGCATCGAATCCTTATTCATTGTCCGTCGAATCACAGCGAATCCACCTTTTGGTCTTTTTATCGGGAATTTTCCCGACATTTGGAATTACTCCGCGATGATAAAACGACGTCAATTCATTGGGGGCCTGACGGCCCTGAGCGCAAGTTATCTTTTGACCGCGTGTGGTGGGGGCAGTGGGTCATCGAACGCGAGTGGCAAGGCAGCCGCTGCGACCGGTGCTTCCGGCGCCGCGGCAGCTTCGGGTGCGTCCGCTACCTCCAGCACCGCGGACAATACGTCGCCGGTCGCGAAGGCGAGTGTCTCGAACATGTCGCCCGATGGCACCTCACTGCCTTCCGCGCCGTACATCATCGACCAGTTCGGCGCGACGTGGACGCTCTCCAACGGCGTCATCTACCGCAACGGCGCGACGGTCGGCGATACGTACAACGTGTCGCTCGTGCTGTTCTACGGCGGCAAGATCTGGCATTGCGGCACGGGTGGCGAGTTCTACGTCATTGCGGACGTCCCCAACAGTTGGCTGCATTGCAACGATCCGCGCATCGCGATCACACCGCAGGCCGGCATGTTCTATGGCATGAACGGTCACTTCGACTACACGTACACGCCCCAGCAGATCGTCTCGATCCTGAAGGCCATGGGCTGCACGAGCTATCGCGTCGGCGTCACCAACAGTTCGAACCAGCTGAACGCGGCGATCGGGCTCGCACAGGCTTTCCAGGCGGCGGGCATGACGTTGGTCGTGCTGATCGACCAGGGCGTCTACGACTCCAACGGCAACCTGCTGGCTGGCGAGAATGCCGCTTACAGCCAGGGTTACGCGGTAGCGCAGTCGGTCGCGAACGCACTGAAACCGTATGGCGTGACCATTTACGAATGCGGCAACGAGTTGACGCGCACGAACGCCACCGTGCTCGACTTCAACGCTGCGGGCACGAAGGCAGCGGACTTCAACAACACGAACTGGCCGGTGATGCGCGGCGTGATGCGCGGGATGATCGACGGCGTGAAAGCGGTTCAGTCGAACGCGAAGTGCGGCATCAATTTCTGCGTGAACGATGTCGGCGCGGCGGACGCGCTGTGGGACGGTGATCAGCCGGATGGCAGCGGCGGTCACCCGACCGTGCGCTGGGACATCACCACGTGGCACAACTACGAGGTGTATGGCGATGTGTTCTCCCTCGGTGCGGACGGCGCCCAACCTGGCTTCGATCTGCCGATCTATTGCAAGGCCCGGTATGGCGTGCCGTTCATCATCACCGAGTGGAACACCGGACCGGAGCAAAACGAGACCTATCGTGGGAACTACATCACGACGAAGCTCGGCGAGTTCTATCAGAACCGCAAGACGCACAATATCCAGAGCGTCATGTATTACGTGCTCGACAGCGGCGACCAGGGCTTCGGCATCATGATGAACGGCTCGCCGTTGAATCCGTCGTACAGTGCGTTCCAAAGCTTCACGGCGGCCCATCCCGACAACTAAGCCGCGGATATCGACGTAAGCAGGCCCGCACGTCTGTGGTCGATGCTGCCCGGTGTCAAGGGCAGCACGTCGCCGGGCCCGACAGCGGCGCCCAACCCTTGCCTTCAGCGTATCGAGGCCAGGGGACGGGCGTCTCATCCCACCCGAAACCCTTCCATCATCTCCCTCAATGCCCGCGCCTGTTCCGCGAGCGACGCGGCGGCCGCCGCGCTTTCCTCGACGAGCGCCGCATTCTGCTGCGTGACCTCGCCATCTGCGTGATCGCGATGCCCACCTGCTGAATCCCATCGCTCTGCTCACGCGACGCCTGCGCAATGTCACCGACGATGCTGGTCACGCGCGCGATCGCCGCTTCGATCTGCTGCATCGTGCCGCCCGCGTCTTCGACGAGTCCCGCGCCGCGTTCGACGCTTGACGTCGAATCGGCGATCAGCGCGCCAATCTCGCGCGCGGCTGCGCACCTCGCCGGCGACGACCGCGAAGCCGCGACCCTCGTCGCCGGCACGCGCGGCTTCGACCGCTGGACGCGCCGCGCGCGAGTTCGCTCGCCTGTTCGGCATTGCTCGCATCGAGCTGCACGGTCGCGGTCAGCTGCTCCATCGCGGAGGCCGTCTCGCCGAGCGCGACGACCGACGCATAGTGCACCGCTGCGTCGGAGAAGGCATTCATTCGCGCGTTCCGGCGCTGGTCGGCAATGGCGCCGAAGCAGTACGCCCGCAATCAGCGTGATCCGTACGATATGGCGAAGGGCGGAACGCAGCGGGCGGCATGACGGGACGCCCGAATTTTAGTTCGGGAAACTGAACGATCACGATGTCCGGCTCGATGATCGTTCGAGTCCCTTTGCCGCCAGTCCATCTGAACGAGCAGGCCCGCAAGCTGGCCGAGCAAAAGCCCGTCATTGTGATTCGGGCGCGCGCCACGGCATAGCTCCGCTAGCGCCACCGCCTCCTCCCGCGCACCGCTTCAGCCGATTTGCGCGGGGTCCATCCGCGATCCTCTGTACAATTGCCCGAAATCGCCCAATCGAGCGGCGGTTGCGGGCCGCCGGGCTTTCGGGCGCGGCGGGTCATCTCGCGCTTGACCCGCGACTCACATCGACTGAATTCATGGCCATTACCTACAAGACTCCCGACGATATCGCGAAGCTGCGCATTGCGGGCCGCCTCGCGGCCGATGTGCTGGCAATGATCGGCGAGCACGTCAAGGCAGGCGTCTCCACCAACGACCTCGACGCGCTGTGCAACGACTACATCGTCCACACGCAGAAAGCGATTCCGGCCAATGTCGGCTATCTGGGCTTTCCGAAGACCGTCTGCACGTCGGTCAACCATGTCGTGTGTCACGGCATCCCGAATCGCAACGAGATCCTGAAGGACGGCGACATCCTCAACATCGACGTCGCGATCATCAAGGACGGCTATTTCGGCGACACGAGCCGCATGTACTGCGTCGGCCAGTCGAGCACGGTCGCGCGTGCGCTGATCGACACGACCTACGAGGCGATGGTGGCCGGCATCCGCGAGGTGAAGCCGGGCGCGACGCTCGGCGACGTCGGCCACGCGATCCAGAAGGTCGCGCAGCGCGAGGGCTTCTCGATCGTGCGCGACTACTGCGGGCACGGCATCGGCAAGGTCTATCACGAGGACCCGCAGGTGCTGCACTATGGGCAACCGGGGCAGGGGGTGCGCCTGAAGCCGGGCATGGTCTTCACGATCGAGCCGATGATCAACGCGGGCCGCGCCGGCACGTCGGTACAGCGCGACGGCTGGACCGTGATCACGAAGGACCGCTCGCTATCGGCGCAATGGGAGCACATGGTCGCCGTGACCGACGACGGCTATGAACTGCTGACGCCGTGGCCGGACGGCACGGGCGACTACGACGCGCCGTGAGCGGGACCGCATATTCTGGTCAATAATAAATTTGACTCGCCGGCCGGTTCGGTTAAAGCTACGCGTTAGGGTTTCCAGGGGTTTCGTCTGCATGAGTCCGTCATTGACCGTTCGCCGCATCACTGCTGATCAGGGCGCCGTTTTTCGCGAACTCCGCACGGCCTCGCTGCGGGAGGCGCCGTACGCCTTCGGCGCGACGCTCGAGGACGCGTTGTCGGCCGATGCCGCCAGTTTCGACGCGACCGCGGCGAATCACGCGGTTTCGCAGTCCGTCGGTGCATTCCTGCTCTATACCGAGGGTCATCCGGCCGGGCTGATCGAGGCGCATTTCGACGACACCGCGGCGCGGCGCGCGTTCGTCTGCGAGTTGTGGGTGGCGCCGGCCGTGCGCCATCTGCGCGGCGGCGAGCTGCTCGTCGATACCGCGAGCAGCTGGCTCGCGAATGCGGGCGCCACGGAAATCTACGCGTGGGTCGCCGACGCGAACCGCAACGCGATGCGCTTTTACGAAGCGCTGGGCTTTGGCCCGACCGGCGAGCACCGGCGCGTCGAGCGCGCACCCGAGCAGGTCGAAAGTCTGCTGGTGCGGCACGTGCCGACTACTTCGCAGGTGTTACAGCAGTGATCGCCCAAGCGGCGCGTCGCGCGCGCCGCTCGTCTTCGCCGTCCTTTCATCACGGTCTTTTTCCCGCCAGCGTTTCTTTCGCACCGTCGCGCGTCGATCGCATCGACGACACGCGTTGCGCTTGCGCGCGCGAGCACCGATTCTCCCGGGAAAAATAGTGGCCGCGCGCTTGTACGCCTGTAAAATACGCAAAATTTTTCGCCGAACGCTATGTCGCCCAAGAAATCGCCCTTTTTCGAACTGCGCAGCGGCTCTGTCGACACGCTGATGTTCGTGGTCAAAACGACCGACCTCGATGCGATGCGTGCCGAGCTGACGCGACGCTTCGAGGCGACCCCCGAATTCTTCGCTAACGACGTCGTCGCGATCGACGTGCGGCGTCTCGCCGGCAACGAACGCGTGCCGCTCGCCGACATCGCGCAACTGCTCGACAGCGTGCGCATGCGTCCGGTCGGCGTGGTCGCGAATGCGGAGCAACAGTGGGCGACGGAGTCGGGATTGCCGTTGCTCGAAGCGCGCGATCGCCGCGGCGCGCCGGCGAAGCAGGCCGATGAGGACAGCACGGCGAGCGCGGCAAACGCGGCGGCAGGCACCGAGGCAAGCGCGGGCACGAGCGCGTCCGCCAGCTCTGCATCCGCAACCGCCAGCGCGGCCACGGGCACCGCCGCTGCCGCCGCCGTCGAACCCACGCCCGCCGCCGAGCCGGTGCGTCTTGCCACGTCGCCGCAAACGATGGTGGTCGACAAGCCGTTGCGCTCGGGTCAGCGTATTTACGCAAAAGGCGATCTGGTCGTGCTCGGTCTGGTCAGCTACGGCGCCGAGGTGATCGCGGAAGGCAACATCCACATTTACGCGCCGCTGCGCGGCCGGGCATTGGCCGGCGTGCAGGGCAATCACGACGCGCGCATCTTCTGCACGTGTCTCGAACCGGAACTGATCTCGATCGCGGGCATCTATCGAACGACCGAGAACCCGCTGCCGGCCGACGTGCTCGGCAAGCCGGTGCAGATCTGGCTCGAAGAAGAAAAACTGATGATCGAACCGCTGCGGCTCACGTAAAGCGCCGCGAAACGCGCGCTGCTCCGAGCGATTGCGGCACGCGGCGTTTCACGGCGAGGCGGGCCGCGCACCAATTGACGCATTTGACGAACACAAGGTAAGGGTAATGGCAAAAATCATTGTGGTGACTTCGGGCAAGGGTGGCGTGGGCAAGACGACCACGAGCGCGAGCTTTGCGTCGGCCCTCGCGTTGCGCGGCAGCAAGACCGCCGTGATCGACTTCGACGTCGGCCTGCGCAACCTCGACCTCATCATGGGCTGCGAGCGCCGCGTCGTGTACGACCTGATCAACGTGATCCAGGGCGAAGCGAATCTGAATCAGGCGCTGATCAAAGACAAGAAATGCGAGAACCTGTTCATCCTCCCGGCCTCGCAAACGCGCGATAAAGACGCGCTGACGATGGAAGGTGTCGAGAAGGTCATCAACGATCTGATCGCGATGGACTTCGAATACATCGTCTGCGATTCGCCGGCCGGTATCGAGTCGGGCGCGCTGCTTGCGATGCACTTCGCCGACGAAGCGCTGATCGTGACGAACCCGGAAGTGTCGTCGGTGCGCGACTCCGATCGCATTCTCGGCATCCTGTCGTCGAAGACCAAGCGCGCGATCGAAAGCAAGGAGCCGATCAAGGAGCACCTGCTGATCACCCGCTACAACCCGAAGCGCGTCAGCGAAGGCGAAATGCTGTCGTTGACCGACATCCAGGAAATTCTGCGCATCGATCTGATCGGCGTGATTCCGGAATCGGAAGCGGTGCTGCACGCGTCGAACCAGGGTCTGCCGGCCGTGCATATGGACGGCACCGATGTGGCCGAAGCCTATAAGGACGTCGTGTCGCGTTTCCTCGGCGAGCAGAAATCGCTTCGCTTTGTCGATTACCAGAAGCCCGGGCTGCTGCAGCGCCTCTTCGGCACCAAGTAAGGGGAGCGCACGTCATGTCGATTCTTTCGTTTTTGCTGGGCGAGAAAAAGAAGTCCGCGTCGGTAGCGAAGGAACGCCTGCAGTTGATCATCGCGCACGAGCGCGCCGGCGGCCATGCGCCCGCCGATTATCTGCCTGCGTTGCAACGCGAACTGGTAGCCGTGATCTCGAAGTACGTGAAGATTTCCGATGACGACATACGCGTGAGTCTCGAGCGTCAGGACGATCTCGAAGTGCTCGAAGTCAAGATCGAAATACCCCAGGCCTGAGCTTCGGATGGACCGCGGTCCATCTCGCATCATGTGCAGGACGTCGCATGGCGTCGCGTCGCAGCGACGTGATGCGGTGCGGCGTTCGGCTCGTCCTCTGGCTTCTGTCTGAAGCCGTCTCTTCGCATCTCCACGGCGCTCGCCATTTCCCGGTCGAAATGAACCGTTGCACTCCAGCGGTGCCGTTACCCGCGCAACGTCAGCCTCGCGTCGCCCTCGCGCATCTACTGACGCGGCGAGTCGGCGGTATCCGTCGTGATGTCGTCTGCGGCATCGTCGGCGCTCGGCTCGCCGTCCTCGCTTTCCGCTTCCGGCACTTCGACCTCGGGCACTTCCGGCACTGGCGCAGGCGTGGGCTGCGGCAGCGGCGCCACGTAGCGCTCGGCGAGCGACTCATAGAGCGGCGGCGCGAACAGGCGGGACACTCGGCTCGCGATCAACGCGGTGGCCATCAGCGAAATCACGAGCGCGTGGCCGTCGATCATCTCCATCACGATCACGAACGAAGTGATCGGCGACTGCGTGACCGCGGCCAGATAGCCGACCATCGCGAGCGCGATCAGCATCGGCAATTGCATCGAATCGAACACCATGTGCAGCAGATTGCCGAAGCCCGCGCCGATCGACAGCGACGGCGCGAAGATGCCGCCCGGAATGCCCGGCAGGTATGAGCCGACCATCGCGATCATCTTCAGGAACGGATAGAACACCGACAACTGCTCGTGTCCCTCGAGCAGGCCGCGCGCTTCCGTATAGCCGCTGCCGAACGTCGTGCCGCCCGAGATCACGCCGACCACCGCGATCGCAAAGCCGCACAGCGCGGCGAACGCAACCGGCCGCTCGCCGTGCAACTGACGCAGCGGCTCCGGAATCCAGCGCGCGGTATTGAGCAGCAGCCAGCCGAAGATACCGCCCGCGATTCCCGTGACGATCGCGGTGAGCACCACCGCGACGGCGAGCAGATCAGGAAAATGCGCGCCGATCTGGATCGTGCCGAAATACGTGTAGTTGCCGTTCAGGCCCAGTGCGACGACACCCGCGATGATGATCGCCGTGATCAGCACGCCACTCGTGCGCGCCTCGAAGCTGCGCGTCAATTCCTCGATTGCGAATACGACGCCCGCGAGCGGTGTGTTGAACGCCGCCGACAAACCCGCCGCCGCGCCCGCCAACGCGAGCTGCCGTTCTATCTGCGCATTCGAGCGCGGATAGAACCGGCGCAGATTGAACATCAGCGCGGCGCCGACCTGCACGGTCGGTCCTTCACGGCCGATCGTAAAGCCGCCGAGAATCGCGAGAAACGACACGCCGATTTTGCCGAGCAGAATTCGCAGCGACAGCAGCCGCGTGCCGTATCCGCGCTGTTTCGTGTGCAGCGTTGCGATGACCTGCGGGATGCCGCTGCCCTCGGAGCCGCGAAAGAACTTGCGCGTGAGCCAGACCGCGAGTGCGGCAACCGCGGGCGTGATCACGAGCGGCGCCCACACATACCGCTGCCGGACATCGAGAAACGCGTCATACCCCCAGTCGATCAGACGCGCATACAGCACCGCGACCAGGCCGACGGCGATTGCACCGAGCCAGAAGATGCCGTATTGCCGCCACAGGCGTTTTGCGCGACGCATGACAGCGGGCGAACGGGAAGGGAAGGGCCGGGACATGAATTAGATTCGTGCAAAGGGCCAAGTATAAAGCGTGCGGGACCGACCAGAATACGTGAAAGATGTTTGAAATAATGAAGTGAAGTGAATCATCAGGCGGATATTTTTTGCTGTAACGTGCCGTATTGAGAATCGGACCGCGCGCAACGGTCATTTGGCGGGATCGGTAAAAACGTCAGCTAGAATAGTTTCAACTCCGAATAACGAACAGACCCTCAATGAAGCGAATACTTATTGTCAAGGTCACTTCACTAGGCGATATCGTGCAGGCGTTGCCAGTCGTCGCCGACATCAAACGCGCATTTCCTGGCGTTCAGGTGGATTGGGCGGCGGACGAAGCATTCGCGCAAGTCGTGCATTGGAGCCGGGGCGTCGATCGCGTGCTGTGCGCGCCGCTGCGCCGCTTCAAGAAGGCGCGTCGCTGGAGTGATCTGAAGGCGATCTGGGCATCCATCGCCGAGCTGCGCGCGTATCGCTACGACTACATCATCGACATTCACGGCGTCTACAAGAGCGCGATCATCGCCTTCCTCGCGCGCTCGTCGCGGCGCATCGGCTATCAATCCCTGGATCTGGGCGAGCGTGGCGCGGCGTTCGCCTACACCGGGCGTTTCGGCCCACGTCCGCAAGGCAGCGCGTGGCACGGCATGCGCATCAGCGCCAGCGAGGCGCTCGGCTACGAAGTGGAAGGGCCGCCCATCTACGACCTGCAGCTACCCGAAACCGTTCCGCAGCCGTTCGCGACGCAAGACGCGCCTGTCGCGGCGCTCTTTCACGCCACCTCGAAAGCCGACAAGAAATGGCCGCTCACGCACTGGGCGGCGCTTGGACGCGAGTTGAGCGAGCGCGGTTTCCGTGTGGTGCTGCCGTGGGGTTCGGACGGTGAGCTTGCCGAAGCCGGGCAGATCGCCGCGCAGGTGCCAGGCGCGACCGTGCTGCCGCCATTGAGTGTGACCGAAGTTGCGCAGATGATCGGCGCGTGCGCGCTCGTGGTCGGTACCGATACGGGTTTCGTGCACCTCGCGCATGCGCTGCAGAAGCGCACCGTGATGATCTTCGTCGCGACGTCGCCATCGCATTGCGGCGTCGAGGCGCCGTATCGCTCGACCTCGATCGGCGACGGCGACTCGGTGCCGCCCATCAGCGCGGCGCTCGAAGCGATCGACTACGTGTACGCGGCAGAGCCGGTGCTCGCGATGCAGCAAGGATCAGCCGCCGCCTGAGTTCGTTCGCGCGCTCGCGCAATCGTTTGCGCAAAAGAAAAGAGGCGCGATGCGTAGTCCACCCTTGCTGGCGGGGACTGCATCGTCGCGCCTCAAAGAACGCCCGTGTCGGGGAACAGCGGGCGGAGAGGAATCGATTACACGTCTGTTAAAACTGTCGCTTTTCGTTGGACGCCGAAGCGTCCGATGCGCGGACGCCAGGGCGGCAAGCTGATACGCCGCGGTGCGTGGGGAGGCTCGCACGGCGCGCGTCGAACCCCTCGATTGCGGCGACGCTGGCGCGGCCAGCAAGGTTTCTATCGCGACAGTGCGCTCAACGGAGTATAGGCGGTGTTTTCCGCCATGGTGGCGCGATCTGGCGGCAGCGGGGCGGTCGATCGAACGCCCCGATCCAGCGCGCCGGTCCTGTAACAGCTCGGTGATGTTCCCTTACAAATGGCAACGTTCGCTGCGGCGCGCATCGTGTCCAATCGGGTCATTCGGGGTTTGCGCTCGAATCAATCTGACTCGATGGAGAACAACATGAAACGCTTGATCCTGATTCTCGTGGCCGGCACGCTGCTCGCATCGGCACTCGGCGGCTGCGTTATCGCGCCGGCGCCGGGCTATTACTACGGCGGCGGTGGCTACTACCATCACGGCTACTACTACCGCTAAGCCGCGCGCCGTGCTCAGGCCCGGAGCACCAGCCTCAGGCGACCAGCATTTCGAACGCGACCACCGCGGCAATGGCCGCGGCGTTCGCGGCCAGCGCCTCGACGACGATGGATTTCCATGTCGTCGGACGGAAGCGCAGCGCGAGCAGCAGCGAGCCGAGCAAGGCCAGCGCGATGATCGTCACGATATCGGCATTGTGAAGATGGACGTTCATGCGGATCTCCCCGTTTTTTATAGGGTTATGTCAGGGAGTATAGGCAACTCAAAAGGACGCGCAAGGCGGGGGTTTTACCCGGGCCGGGCCGCGCAAACAGCGAGGAAATAATGCTCTCTGCGCGCTGCCGCAGACGCGTAAAAACTGCGCGGGTGCAGCATCGATCGAACCTCGGCAAACGCGCATCGACGAAAGCGTTGTTCCGCCGATGCGCGTTGCATCATTTCATCAAACTCTCATCACGCGTCTCGCGCATGCACAGCACGCCGACAAGGCTCACGGCCGCGGCGACCGACACGTACGCGCCGACCCACGCCAAGCCGCCGTGCGCGGCGAGCACCTGCGCGATATACGGTGCGACCGACGCGCCGAGAATCCCGCCGAGGTTGTACGCGACGCCGGCGCCCGTGTAGCGCACGTTGGTCGGAAACAGTTCCGGCAGCAGCGCGCCCATCGGCGCGAAGGTCACGCCCATCAGGAACAGCTGGATCACGAGAAACAGCAGCACGAGCAACGGCTCGCCGCTGCCGAGCAGCGGCGCCATCGTGAAGCCCGACAGGATCGCCGCGATGATGCCGACGATCAGCACCGGCTTACGCCCGAAGCGATCGCTCGCACGTGCCGACAGCGGCGTCGCGATTGCCATGAACACGACCGCGATGCACAGCAGGCCGAGGAACGTCTGCCGCGGAATATGCAGCGACCCGACGCCATAAGACAGCGAGAACGTCGTCGCGTTGTAGAACAGCGTGTAGCAGACCACCATCGCGAGCGCGCCGAGCACGGTCGGCCGCCAGTGCTGCGAGAACAGCGTCGCGATCGGCACGCGCACGCGCTCCTTGCGCTCGATCGCTACCTGGAACGCGGGCGTTTCGGCAATCTTCAGCCGCACGTACAGCCCGAGCGCGACGAGCACCGAGCTGACGATGAACGGCACGCGCCAGCCCCAGCTGCGGAACTGCTCGTCGGAGAGCGACATTGCGAGCGCGAAGAACAGACCGTTGGACGCGAGAAAGCCGATCGAGGGCCCGAGCTGCGGGAACATGCCGAACCAGCCGCGTTTGCCGGCCGGCGCGTTTTCGGTGGCGAGCAGCGCGGCGCCGCCCCATTCGCCGCCGAGGCCGATACCCTGGCCGAAACGCAGCACGCACAGCAGGATCGGCGCGAGGCTGCCGATCGCGTCGTAGCCCGGCACGAAGCCGATCAGCGTGGTCGACAGGCCCATCACGAGCAGCGACGCAACCAGAGTCGATTTGCGGCCGATGCGGTCGCCGAAGTGGCCGAACAGGAACGAGCCGATCGGTCGCGCGACGAACGCGATGCCAAACGTGACGAACGCCGACAGCGCCTGCGCGGTGGCCGAGCCATGCGGGAAGAATACCGGTCCGATCACGAGCGCCGCGGCGGTCGCGTAGACATAGAAATCGTAGAACTCGATCGCGGTGCCGATGAAGCTCGCGAAGATGATCCGCGCGGTATTGTTTTGCCCGCTTGCGGGCTGAGCGGCGGAAATCGGCGAAGTGGACATGCAGGGTCTCCAATTGTATGAGGCCGCGGCGCGCTGAGCCGTGTTTCGCAGACAGGCGGCGCGCAACGGCGGCATCCTCGTTGAGGTATAGGTTTGGGCGCCGCACGCGGGGTGGCGGCGCGGCACTGCAGTCGGCTCATGCGCCGCGCCGGCGGGTGTGCGGACGGCGTGAGCCATGCCGGAAGGCTCCGGCGCGGGGAATCGGAAAATTATAGCGAGCGCGCTCGTCGCGCAGCAATGGCGGCGTAAGCTTGCGCGGCAACGAGGGGGCTTTATGAGTTATGCGCGATGACTCGAGTAGCTCGCGCGTGGCCGACCCATGCGCGGCTGCGCGGGCGGTGCGTGTCAGCGCACGCGCCAACCGCGCTCAGTCGTACGTTTCCGCTTGCGGCGAGGCGAGTTCGCGCAGCTGGAATTTGCCGTTGTCGTTGAACAGCCAGTCTTCGAATAGCTCGAGCTGGCCGCGGCCATTCAGCAGCTTGCCGGGCGGTAGCGGCAGCGGCGCCGAGCGGCGCAGCGTCGCGAGCGCGGTGCTTTCGGCTTCGTCGTCACCGTTCGTGCGATACACCGATGACTCGACGATGTGTCCATAACGATCGACCGTGAACGACACCACCACCAGCGAGCGCAGCATCGGCTGAGGCCTGCCCTGGAGCACATACGACGGATTGCGCTCGACGATCCGTCGTGCGACCGCGTCGCGATATTGATCGAGCGTCGCGCTGTTGATCGCGGCCACCGGTGTGCTGACGGTTTCGTGCGGCGTCAGCGGTGTGATCGTGCAACCGGCCACGGCGACAACACCGAGCGCGGCGAGCGATAGCCGATGCATGCGAGCGGCCGTGAAGGAGCGCAGAGCCACACGGTGAGAAACAGGAGGGGGAGAAGTGCGAGAGAGCATCGTCGACGAACCGCGAGGAGAACCTGATTGAATGGTAGTCAAAAAGCGCCGGGATTCAATTGGCGTTCGCCCGCCGGATGTCATCGTGCGTGCCCCGCTGAGGCGCTTTGCTTTCCGCTGTAATGGCCGGAAATGTGCGCGCATTGGTCGGCGAGCGAAACCCGCCTACACTCTGATGGCCTCTTGCTGAGGCATCGGTGGAAGTCTTTTCAGCCCGCTTCTGGCGGGCTTTCTTTTGCCTTCGATTCGCCATTCACACGCGGCAATAAAAAAGGCGAACCCGCCAAGCGGGTCCGCCTTTTCGATCCCGGTTCAACCAGCCACGCCGCAAGCTTAGGCTCACGGCGCTGCCCAGGCGTCGATTACTTCAACATCGCACGCGCCGCTTTCACCGCGGCCAGCACCTGCTCGGGCGCGGTGCCGCCCGGATGATTGCGGCTCGCCACCGAGCCCTCGAGCGTCAGATACGAGAACACGTCGTCGCCGATCAGATGCGCGACGTTCGGCAGTTCGCCGCGCATTTCGTCGAGCGTCAGGTCCGCGAGATCGCAGCCGCGATCGGCGCATACGCGCACCGCGAGCGCGACTGCTTCGTGCGCATCGCGGAACGGCAGGCCGCGCTTGACGAGATAGTCGGCGAGGTCCGTCGCGGTCGAGAAGCCTTGCAGCGCGGCGTCGCGCATCGCCTGCGGCTTGACCGTGATGCCGGCGACCATTTCGGCGAAGATGCGCAGCGTGTCGGCGACGGTATCGACGGTGTCGAACAGCGGCTCCTTGTCTTCCTGGTTGTCCTTGTTGTACGCGAGCGGCTGGCCCTTCATCAGCGTGAGCAGCGCCATCAGATGGCCGTTCACGCGGCCGGTCTTGCCGCGCGCGAGTTCGGGCACGTCCGGGTTCTTCTTCTGCGGCATGATCGACGAGCCGGTGCAGAAACGGTCGGCCAGATCGATGAAGCCGACGCGCGGGCTCATCCACAGCACCAGTTCTTCGGAGAAGCGCGACACGTGCGTCATCACGAGCGCGGAGGCGGCCGTGAATTCGATCGCGAAGTCGCGGTCGGAGACTGCGTCGAGCGAGTTCGCGCAGATGCCGTCGAAGCCGAGCGTCTTCGCCACGGCGTGACGGTCGATCGGATAGCTGGTGCCGGCGAGCGCGGCCGCGCCGAGCGGCAGACGGTTCACGCGCTTGCGGCAGTCGATCATGCGCTCGGCGTCGCGCGAGAACATTTCGACGTACGCGAGCAGATGGTGGCCGAACGTGACGGGCTGCGCGACCTGCAGGTGCGTGAAGCCCGGCATGATGGTCGCGGCGTTCTTCTCCGCGATCTCGAGCAGCGCCACGCGCAGTTCGGTGAGCAGCTCGCCGATGCGGTCGATCTCGCCGCGCAGCCACAGGCGAATGTCGGTCGCAACCTGGTCGTTGCGTGAGCGGCCGGTGTGCAGGCGCTTGCCGGCGTCGCCGATCAGCGCGGTCAAGCGCGCTTCGATGTTCAGGTGCACGTCTTCGAGATCGAGCTGCCATTCGAACTCGCCGCGCTCGATTTCACCTTTGATCTGCGCCATGCCGCGCTGGATCGCGGCGAGGTCGTCGGCGGAAATGATCTTCTGCGCGGCGAGCATCGACGCGTGCGCGAGCGACCCTTCGATGTCGACGAACGCCAGACGCTTGTCGAAGAAAACCGACGACGTGTAGCGTTTGACGAGTTCCGACATCGGCTCCGAGAAGCGAGCCGACCAGGCTTCGCCTTTTTTGTGCAGTTGGGACGTCATGGTGTTGGGCGGTAAAAACGAGCGGTGAAGAGGCTGGCAACGCGAGTGCGCGAATCGTGCAAGAGCGCCGCCGCAGCGAAGAAAGACGAAGATTTTAACACCGGGCGAGGGCGGCCAAAGTGCTGCCGCCCATCGCGGGCCTATTCGCGCACCAGCACCACGAGCTTCAGATCCTCGCGATGCGCGGGCTTGAACGTGATCTGGTCATAAACGATGCGCCCGTCGCGCGGATGGTTGAACTCGCGCCTGCCGCCTTCGCGCCCGCCGACGTCCTGGGAGGCCCAGTAGCGTGCGAACTCGTCGCTCGCGGCCGACAGCGAATCGATCAGCCCACGTGTGGGCGCATCGTTCAGATGGCGGATCGAGTCGGCGCGGAATTCGGCGGCGAGCCGCCGCGCGCGCGTTTCCCAATCGACGATCAACGCGCGCGCGGCCGGCTCGGTGAACGTGTAGCGCAGCAGGTTGCGGTCGTGCGCGCCGTCGAGCCAGCCAACGAACAGATCGGCCGCGCGCTCGTTCCACGCAAGCGCATTCCACTGCCGGTCGAGCACGTAGGCGGGCGTGTCGATGAGCTGCACGGTTTGCAGCAGCGTGGCGGGCGCATCGGCGGCGGCCGGGTCGGGCTCGGCCGGATCGCGTTGCGCGGCCAGCTCGAACAGATACGCGCGCTCGGCGCGCGACAGCTGCAACGCGACCGCGATGCGCGCGAGCGCATCGGCGGAAGCGGACACTGGCCGGCCCTGCTCGATCCACGTGTACCAGGTCGGGCTCACGCCGCACAGTTGCGCGACTTCCTCGCGCCGCAGACCGGGCGTGCGGCGACGCGGCCCCGGCGGCAGCCCGACCGCCTGCGGCGACAGCCGCTCGCGATGGGCGCGGATGAAGTCGCCGAGCGCGCGGGCCGGGGTGGCGTCGAGCGGCGGCGGGTGATCGGCGGAGGACGGCGTCGTCATGCTATCGGCTGCGCGTGGAGGGGTAACGTGGAGGGGGTAATAGAGATACCAGAATAATTGCCGAACTTGTACTGGTACATGGCGGGCTCTATTGTAGCGGCTGGATTCGCGCAATGAGAAAAGCCGGGTGTGACCTGCGTCGGCCACACCCGGCTTTTGTCCGCCAATGCGGCAACCTCAACCGGTGTTGCGCAACCCCGCCGCGATCCCGTTGATGCTCAAATGAATGCCGCGCCGCACGCGCGCATTCGTGTCGCCCGCGCGATAGCGTTTGAGCAGTTCGACCTGCAGGTGATTGAGCGGATCGAGGTACGGGAAGCGATTCTTGATCGAGCGCGCGAGCAGCGGATTCTCGGCGAGCCGCTCGCTCCTGCCGGTGATCTCCGACAACACCTTCGACGTGCGCTCCCACTCGGCGACGATGCGCTCGAACACATGCTTGCGCAGCTTCTTGTCGGTCACGAGCGCGGCATAACGCGACGCGACCGCGAGGTCGGTCTTCGCGATGACCATGTCCATGTTCGACATCAGGTTCGAAAAGAACGGCCAGCTCTTGTGCATCTTCTGCAGCAGCGCGAGACGGCGCGCGCGTTCGGCGTCGGACGGCGCGCTGTCGAGGTGCTCGGCGACCGCGCTGCCGAAGCCGTACCAGCCGGTCAGCAGCAGCCGGCATTGACCCCACGAGAAGCCCCACGGAATCGCGCGCAGATCCTCGATCTTGCGTTGCTTCGGATCCTGCAGCTTGCGCGACGCGGGGCGGCTGCCGATGTTCAGCTCGGCGATCTCCGCGATCGGCGTCGACTCGAAGAAATACTCCTTGAAGCCCGGCGTTTCGTAGACGAGCGCGCGATACGCGGCCATCGCCGTATCGGACAGCTGCTGCATCGTTTCCTCGTACACCGGCAACTCGGCCAACGTGTGGTCGTGCGGCAGCAGCGACGCTTCGAGCGTCGCGGCCACGACGGTTTCCAGATTGCGCCGGCCGATTTCCGGATTTGCGAACTTGCTCGCGATCACTTCGCCCTGCTCGGTCAAACGGATCTGACCGTCGACGGTGCCCGGCGGCTGCGACAGGATCGCCTGGTAGGTCGGGCCGCCGCCGCGCCCGACGGTGCCGCCGCGCCCATGGAACAGACGCAGCGTCACGCCGCGTTCGTTGAACAGCGACACGAGCGCAAGCTCCGCGCGATACAGCTCCCAGTTCGACGTCAGGAAGCCGCCGTCCTTGTTGCTGTCCGAGTAGCCGAGCATCACTTCCTGCTCGTTGCCCTGATGTTCGATCAGCGCGCTAATGCCCGGCAGCGCGATCAGATCGCGCATGATGTGCGGCGCGTTGCGCAGGTCGGGGATCGTCTCGAACAGCGGGATCACCATCAGGCCGGCGCGCGCGGGGTCGTGCTCGTCGCCGAGGCGTCCGCGCAACAGGCCGGTTTCCTTCTGCAGCAGCATCACCTCGACCAGGTCGGTCACGGTCTCCGTGTGCGAAATGATGTAGTTGCGCACCGCGCGCGCGCCGAACTTCTCGCGCGTCATGCGCGCTTCCTCGAGCACCGCGAGTTCGCTTTTCACGAGCTCGGAGTAGTCGGCGGAGGGCACGCGCAGCGCGCGCGGCTGCGCGAGCTCGGCGAGCAGCACGGTCAGCTTGTCGGCTTCCGGCAACGCCGCGTAATCGTCCTCGACACCGGCGCGCTTGAGCAGCTCGGCGATCACCGCTTCGTGGATGTCGGAGCTTTGCCGCAGATCGATGCTCGCGAGATGGAAGCCGAACACTTCGGCCGCGCGCGCGAGCGGCGCGAGACGCGGCGCGGCGAGCGGCGCGCCGTGATGCTCGGCGAGCGAATCCATCAGCACGTGGAGGTCGCGCACGAAGTCGGCGGCGTCGTCGTAGGGAATCGCGCGGACCGGCGCGACGCCGCGGCCGGCGCTGCGCAGCGGCACGCTGCCTTCGCCGAGGCGCACGCGCGCGCTTGCCGCGAGCCGCGTGTAGATGCCGATCAGCGCGCGACGATACGGCTCGTCGGTGCGATGCGGCGAATGGTCTGGCGAGATGGCCGCGAGCTCATTGAGCGCATCGCTCGCGCCGACGAGCACATTCGACATCGATAGCTCCTCGCCGAGCTTGTGCACCTGCTCCAGGTAGTGCTCGAAGATCACCGCGGCCTGACGCGTGATCGCGTTTTCGAGCGTTTCGGCGGTGACGTTCGGATTGCCGTCGCGATCGCCGCCGATCCAGCTGCCCATCTGGAAGAACGGCGGCAGGCGCGCTTCGAGGCCATGCTCCTTCAGCGCCTCCTCGATGTCGGCGTACAGCGCCGGCAGTTCTTCGAGGAAGGTGCTGCGGTAGTACGACAACGCGTTTTCGATTTCGTCGGCGACCGTCAGACGCGAGTCGCGCAGCATGCGCGTTTGCCACAGCGACGTGACGCGCGCGCGCAGCATCGCTTCGTTGTGCGCGCGCTCGCGGTTCGTCAGCGGCTGGTCGCGCTCGGCGAGCAGACGCGCGATGTCGTGCTGCGCGTCGAGAATGCTCTTGCGCTGCACTTCGGTCGGGTGCGCGGTCAGCACCGGCATGATCAGCGCGTCGTCGAAAAACCGCTGCAGCACCGGTGTCGCGGCGGCACCAGCCGCGGCGAGCCGCTCGAGCGCATGGGCGATCGTGCCCGGCTGCGAGGCCGAGCCCGCGAGCGCGTGAATTCGGTGACGGCGGTTGCGGTGACGGTCCTCGGCGATGTTCGCGAGATGCGAAAAGTAGCTGAACGCGCGCACGACGCTGACGGTCTGCTCGGGCGTCAGCGTGCGCAGCTTCTTGTCGAGCGTCTGCGCGGCGGCGCTGTCGTCCTCGCGACGGAAACGCACTGCCGTCTGCCGGATCGTCTCGACGATGTCGAACACCGCCTCGCCTTCCTGCTCGCGCAGCACGTCGCCGAGCAGACGCCCGAGATAGCGGATGTCCTGGAACAGCGGGTGGTCCTTGTCCTCGCGCGTGCGGCCGCCGCTCTTCGCGGTGGTCGCGGCGGCGGACTCAGCCGGCGGCAGGTCCTTCGGTTTCGACGGTTTCGCGGCGCGCGGGGGTGTTGCGTCGCCATCGACCTTGGCCTTGGCCTTGGCCTTGGCCGGCTTGCGCGCGGTGGCCGACGTCGCGGCCTGTTCAGCCTTGCTGGCCTTGCCGGCTTTCGACGCCTTTTGCGCCTTGTCCTGCTTGACGGGCACCGAGGTCTGCGCGGCCTTCGGGGCTTTGGTGGCGCGAGCGGCGAGGGCGCGGCGCCTGGCGCGCTGGTCGGCGCGCGTGTCGCCATGTTGACCGACGCTCGACGATATGGCGTGCGCGGCAACGTCGGACAGGGCGTCAGGCGCCGCGGCGTCGGCCGGGCGAGCGGTGGGCGAGGCAGTGTTGCGGCGGGCGGGGCGCGCCGATCCGGAAGACGTCACGATGAGTTTCCTCGGGGAAGCCAGGGTCTGTTGATTGATGAACTGCGACTGCGGAACTGCCACCAGCAAGTGCAACGTGAACTGCGTGCAACAGGGACTACGCAACGGACTACAAGACGGACTGCTAGTGCAACTGCAACGGAGACTTGAAACGGCGACTGTACACGGCGATTGCTCGACCCACTGGAAGCGCGGCCCGCACGTGCCGCACCGCGTACGCGGAACGACACGAGCGCTGCCGAATCGCGACGCCGACGAGGGAGAGAGGAGCCACGGGCTGCCAGCCCGCGCTGGGACCGAACACGCGGCAGGCATTGCCTCGGCATGTTCGCCGCATTGCATCATCCCGCATGCCGCCGCGCAGTGCGCGAACGACCGTACGTGACAACGCGGAATGGGCGCCTTCGCGCGTGGCGCGAAGCCCGTCTCCTCCGTCGATGCCGCTTGCGCACGGCGCTTCGCCATGCCTTGGAACCAAAGGGCGCGAACGAGGGCGCGTGCTAACATTGATTGTTATTCCATCCCGACATCCAGCAGCAAGCTAATGAACACCGAGACGTTTTCCACGCCACCCCACACGCTTGTGATTGCGTCGCGAGAGAGCCGCCTTGCCATGTGGCAAGCCGAGCATGTGCGATGTGCGCTGCACAAATTATATCCATCTTGTGACGTAAAAATCCTCGGAATGACGACACGCGGTGATCAGATTCTCGATCGCACGCTGTCGAAGGTGGGTGGCAAGGGGCTCTTCGTGAAGGAGCTCGAAGCCGCGCTCGCCGATGGCCGCGCCGACCTCGCGGTGCATTCGCTGAAAGACGTGCCGATGGAGTTGCCCGCCGGTTTCGCGCTGTCCACCATCATGGAGCGCGAGGACCCGCGCGACGCGTTCGTGTCCAATCAGTACGACTCGCTCGCTGCGCTGCCGGCCGGTGCCGTGGTCGGCACCTCGAGTCTGCGGCGTGAGGCGATGCTGCGCATGCGCTATGCGCATCTCGACGTGCGGCCGTTGCGCGGCAATCTCGATACCCGACTCGCCAAGCTCGATCGCGGCGATTACGCGGCGATCATTCTGGCCGCGGCCGGGCTGAAGCGGCTGGGTCTCGCCGATCGCATCCGCGCGCTGCTCGATCCCGAGGACAGTCTGCCCGCGGCGGGCCAGGGCGCGCTCGGCATCGAGATTCGCGCCGATCGCGCGGACCTCGCCGCATGGCTCGCGCCGCTGCATCATCAGCACACGGCGGCGGCCGTCGAAGCGGAGCGCATGGTATCGCGCGTGCTCGGCGGCAGCTGCGAGGTGCCGCTCGCCGCCTACGCAACCTGGGGCGATGGCGCGCTGCATCTGCGCGGCATCGTCGCAACGCCGGACGGCCAGCGCGTGCTGAGCGCGCAGGCGTCGGCGCCGGCGCCCACCGTCGAACGCGCGCGCGCGCTCGGCGAGGAAGTAGCGCACTCGCTCGCGCAGCAGGGCGCCCTCGACATCGTCCGCGCGCTCAGTACGGCGAGCGGTCCCGCGGCCGCGCCCAGCGCGGCGGCCAGCGAGTGATGGCCGCCGTCTCGCCCGAGAAGGCGCCCTTCACGGTCGTGATCACGCGGCCGGCCGGCCAGTCGAGCGAACTCGTCGAACAGCTCGAAGCAGCCGGACTCGCGTCGCTCGACTTCCCGCTGATCGACATCGCGCCCGTCATCGACGACGCGCCGTTGTGCGCCGCGCTCGCGTCGCTCGAACGCTACGCGCTCGTCGTGTTCGTGTCGCCGAACGCAGTCGATCACGCGTTCGCGCGCCATAACGATATCTGGCCGCATGCGCTGCCGATCGGCGTGGTCGGCCCGGGCAGCGTGCAAGCGCTCGCGCGCCACGGCGTCAGCGCGTCCGAGCATCGCGTGATCAGCCCCGCGGCGGGCGCCGACGACGAATCGACGAGCTTCGACTCCGAGAGCCTGTTTGCCGCGCTCGAGGCGCAACTCGGTGCCGCGAGCCTCGAAGGCAAGCGCGTGCTGATCGTGCGCGGCGACGGCGGCCGCGAATGGCTGAGCGAGCGCCTGCGTGAAGCCGGCGCCGAAGTCGACGCGGTGGCCGCTTACCGGCGCATCGTGCCGGAGCCGTCGATCGGCGCATGGGCGCGCGTGCACGAACTGCTCGCGGGCACGCCGCACGCATGGCTTCTGACCAGCTCCGAAGGCGTACGCAATCTGCACGAACTCGCGCACGAGCATCTGACCGCCGGCGAGATCGAGCAGCTCAAACACGCGCCCCTCGTCACGCCGCATCCGCGCATCGCGCAGACCGCGCGGGCATTGGGTTTTGATAGGATTACGGTGTCCGGCGCGGGCGACGAGCGCATAGTCCGAGCCCTCGTTGCCGCGGCCGCCGTGCCTCCCGTCGTCCAACCGGTATCGTCCAACCCGGCTCAACCACGCATGACTGAAACGAACGCATCCACGAACGCCTCACCTCAGCCGCCCGCAAGCGCCGCCTTGCCGCCGAACCCACCCTTCACGCCGTACGAAGCGCAAAAGCGCCGCAGCGCGAGCGGACCGCTGCTGTGGATTGTCATCGTGGTCATCGCGTGCGCGGCGGGCGTGGGCGGCTTCGCGATGAACCGCAAGCTGGTGCGCACCGAGCAGGAACTCGCGCAGCGTCAGCAGGCCAACGACACCCAGACCAACGAACTGCGCATCAAGATCGACCAGGCGCTCGCCACCGTGCATCAATCGGACTCGCAGGTCGCGCAGCTCGAAGGCAAGCTCGCCGATGCGCAGGCCGCGCAGCAGGCGCTGCAACAGCAATACGCGGATCTCGCGCGCAATCGCGACGACTGGACGCTCGCCGAAGTCGGGCAGATGTTGTCAGCGGCGAGCCAGCAGTTGCAGCTGACCGGCAATACGCAGCTCGCGCTGTTCGCGTTGCAAAGCGCCGATACGCGCCTCGCGGCGTCGGACAGTCCGCAGGCGGTCGCGGTGCGCAAGGCGATCGCGCAGGACATCGACAAGCTGAAGGCCGCGCCGTCCACCGATCTGACCGGCCTCGCGATCAAGCTCGACAACGCGATCGATCACGTGAACGGCCTGCCGCTGTCGGGTGAAGCACCGATTCCGCGTGCCACGCCGCATGCGGCCACGTGGGCCGACACCGCGAAGGTGGCCGCGGCCACCGGCAAGCCGCGCTGGGAAGTGTGGATCGACGAGGTCACGCACGGCATCGGCGAACAGCTGACGAGTCTCGTGCAGGTGCGCCGTATCGACAACGCCGACGCGATGCTGGTCACGCCGGATCAAGGCTACTTCGTGCGCGAGAACCTGAAGCTGCGTCTGCTGTCGGCGCGTCTCGCGCTGCTGTCGCGCAACCAGACCACGCTGAAGTCCGACCTGCAGGCGGCGCAGTCCGCGTTGACGCGCTACTTCGACGCGTCGTCGAAAGACACGCAGACGGTCATCGATCTGGTCAAGCAGGTGGACGCCGATTCGGCCGCGGTCGAGCTGCCGAACCTCGATACGAGCCTGCAGGCCGTCAATCAATACCGGAACCGGGGTTAATCATGGCGATCCGGGGACTCCTGTGGCTCGCGGCGCTGTTCGCCGTCGCGGTCGTGCTCGCGGTGGGCGGGCGCTTCGACGCTGGGCAAGTGCTGCTGATCTATCCGCCGTACCGCGTCGACATGTCGCTGAACCTGTTCGTCGTCGGGCTGGTGGTGCTGTTCGTCCTGCTCTATGCGCTGTTGCGCATCATCCGCAATATCTGGCGCATGCCGCAGCGCGTCGCCGCGTACCGCGCACGCGCGCGTGTCGCGAAGGCGCATGCGGCGTTGCGCGACGCGATCGGCAACCTGTACGCGGGGCGTTTCTCGCGCGCGGAAAAGGCCGCCAAGGACGCGCTCACGAATGGCGACAACAAGGGCGCGGCCGGTTTGATCGCGGCGACCGCCGCGCATCGCATGCATGAGTACGCGCGGCGCGACGAATGGCTCGCGCAGATCGACGAAGCCGACTGGCAGGACGCGCGCCTGATGGCCACCGCCGACATGCGCGCCGACGGCCGCGACGCCGACGGCGCGCTCAATGCGCTGACCGAGATGCAATCGCAGGGCGCGCGGCGCATTCATGCGCAGCAAATCATGCTGCGTGCGCAGCAGCAACTGAAGAACTGGGGCGAAGTGCTGAAGCTCGTGAAGACGCTGGAGAAGCGCGAGGCGATCCATCCGGCGGTCGCGGTGCGGCTGCGTCAACTGGCGGCGGAAAATCTGCTGCGCGATCGTCGCCACAATGCGGACGCGCTGCTCGAACTGTGGAACTCGCTGTCGGCGACCGAGCGTCATTCGCCGCGCCTCGCCGACACCGCCGCCGAACTGCTGGTCGCGCTGAACCGTCCGCAGGAGGCGCGCAAGATCGTCGAGGAGGCGCTCGCGCAGAACTGGGATGCGCGCCTGTTGCGACGCTATCCGGACACGGCCGGCGGCGATGCGTTGCCGCTGATCCAGAAGGCCGAGGCGTGGCAGAAGGATCGGCCGGAAGACGCGGACCTGATGTTCGCGCTGGGGCGCCTGTGCCTGCATCAGCAGTTGTGGGGCAAGGCGCAGTCGTTCCTCGAACGCGCGCTGAAGCTTGCCGACAACGAGACGCTGAAGATCCGCTCGCATCGCGCGCTCGCGCGTCTGCACGAGCAGCTGGGCGATACCGACAAGGCGAGCCAGCACTATCGCGAGAGTGCGTTGGCGATGAACGTGACGTGAGTTCGGCGTTTTCGGCCTTGCGCTGAAGCGCGCAAGCCTCGGAAACCGCTACCTGATGGCCGCAGCCCCGCGCTGCGGCCATTTGTTTTTCCGGCGGCCGGCGTTCCGGCTTCCGGCGGCCGGCGTCCCGGCGGCCGGGCGTGCGCTGGACTCGCGCGCAATTCGCAGATCCCCAGCTCGAATCGTCGGGACTGCGCTTTGCTTCACCACCTCACTGGATGCGCAACCTCGGAGGTGTTCAAAGTGGCCAGCGACGCTGTGACGGTGCAAACCGAGACCCGCAGCGGCGACGTCGAGCGCAAGGGCGTCGTCGTCATTACAGGGGCAAGTGCCGGCGTGGGGCGCGCGAGCGCGTCCGAATTCGCGCGGCAGGGCTATGACGTTGGGCTCATCGCGCGCGAGCCGCGACGGCTCGCTCGTGCCGCCGAGGAGATCGCCGCGTCCTATGGCGTGCGCGCACTCGCCATTGCGGCCGATGTCGCCGATGCCGACGCGATCGAGCGCGCGGCGCAGCGCGTGAAGCGCGAGTGGGGCGGCATCGACGTCTGGGTCAACGTCGCGATGGCGACCGCGTTTGCGCCGGTGTCGGCGCTCAGCGCGCGCGATGTCGAACGCGGCACGCAGGTGACCTACCTGGGGCAGGTCAACGGCATGCTGGCGGCGCTCCCCGTGATGCGCGCGTGCGGGCACGGGACGATCGTCAATGTCGGCTCGGCGCTCGGGTACCGGTCGGTGCCGTTGCAGTCGATCTATTGCGGCGCGAAGTTTGCCGTGCGCGGCTTCACCGATTCGTTGCGTTCCGAGTTGCTGCACGACGGAGTCGATATCCATCTGACGATGGTCGATCTGCCCGCGGTCAATACGCCGCAATTCGACTGGGCGCTCAATCGCACGGGGCGCAGGGCACGGCCGGTGGCGCCGGTGTTTCAGCCGGAAGTGGCGGCACGGGCGATCTACTTTGCGGCCACCCATCGGCGGCGGCAGGTGTGGGTCGGGTGGTCGACGGTCAAGGCGATCCTCGCGAACCGGATCGCGCCGACGCTGCTCGACCGCTATCTCGCGCGGGCGGGTTACGACGGGCAATTGACCGATGAACCGTTGCCCGCCGATGCGCCCGCGAATCTCTACGAGCCGGTGCCGGGCCACTACGCTTCGCATGGTCGCTTCGATGATGAAGCGCGTGCGTACTGCTGGCAGATGTTCACCGATCGGCATCGCAATGCGGTGTACGGCGCGGCAGTGATGGCGCTGGCGGGGGGCGTCGCGTGGCTGCTGAGGCGCGAGCGGCCCTGATGCGCGGCCGGTGGGCCTCATCCCTGTCGCCGACGGAATGTCTGGACTATCCTTCGAATGACGGTACCGCCCACAAACCGTGGTGCGGCGTCCTCGACTACGAACATTCCAAAAATGGAAGCGGACAGGCCAGTTCCTCACAAAGAACAGACTGCTGTAAGCAGGGCGCGCCGCTGGATGCGCTGGCTGCCGGGACTGACGGTGCTCAAGACGTACCGGCTGAGCTGGTTGCCGAACGATCTGACGGCGGGACTGGTGCTGACCACGATGCTGGTGCCGGTTGGGATCGCTTACGCGGAGGCATCCGGCGTCCCTGGCGTGTACGGCCTCTACGCGACGATCGTTCCGCTATTGGCGTATGCGCTGTTCGGTCCGAGCCGGATTCTCGTGCTCGGTCCCGACTCCGCGCTCGCCGCTCCGATTCTGGCGGTCGTGGTGCAAATCGCTGCGGGCGACCCGTCGCGCGCGATTGCGGCGGCCAGCATGATGGCGATCGTGTCCGGCCTGTTCTGTATCGTGATGGGCTTGCTGCGGCTGGGATTCATCACTGAATTGTTGTCGAAACCCATTCGATACGGCTATATGAACGGCATTGCGCTCGCCGTGCTGATCAGTCAATTGCCCAAACTGTTTGCCATCTCAATCGAAGAGCGCGGGCCGTTGCGGGACATCGTGAGCCTCGTGCAGGCCATCGCCGATGGCAAATCCAACTGGTATAGCTTCGCGGTGGGCGCTGGAAGCCTCGTGCTGATCCTGTTTCTCAAGCGCTTCGAAAAGCTGCCGGGCATCCTGATCGCCGTGATCGTTGCGACGTTGTGCGTAACCGTATTGCACCTCGATAGCATTGGTGTGAAAGTGCTCGGCAAGATTCCTCAAGGCCTGCCGACCTTTGCGCTGCCGTGGGTCACCGACGCCGATCTGGTCAAGATTCTGCTCGGCGGCTGCGCGGTCGCGCTGATCTCGTTCGCGGATACCAGCGTGCTGTCGCGAACTTTCGCGGCACGTTTTCGCAGCCGCGTCGACCCCAATCAGGAGATGGTCGGGCTCGGCGCGGCCAATCTTGCGGCCGGCCTGTTCCACGGCTTCCCGATCAGCAGCAGTTCGTCGCGCACGCCGGTCGCCGAGGCGGCGGGTGCGAAGACGCAACTGACGGGCGTCGTCGGCGCGCTGGCGGTCGCGGCGCTGCTGATGGCCGCGCCCAATCTGATGCGCTACCTGCCCAACAGTGCGCTCGCCGCGGTCGTCATCGCGGCGGCGCTCGGTCTGTTCGAGATCACGGACCTGAAGCGGATTTTCCGCATCCAGCAATGGGAGTTCTGGCTGTCGATGGCCTGCTTTGCCGGCGTCGCGGTGTTCGGTGCGATTCCCGGCATCTGCTTCGCGGTGGTGATCGCGGTCATCGAATTTCTGTGGGACGGCTGGCGACCGCACTACGCGGTGCTGGGAAGCGTTGAAGGTTTGCGCGGCTATCACGACTTGCAGCGCTACCCGCATGCCCAGCGAATCCCCGGACTCGTGCTGTTTCGCTGGGATGCACCGCTGTTCTTTGCGAATGCCGAGCAGTTTCAGGAGCGCCTGCTGGAAGCCGTCGCCGAATCGCCGGCACCGGTGCGGCGTGTGGTGGTGGCGGCCGAACCGGTGACGAGCGTGGACGTCACCTCCGCCGACATGCTGCGGGAACTGACGCGCACGCTCGACGAGCGCGGGATCGCGCTGCACTTTGCAGAGATGAAGGATCCGGTTCGCGACAAGCTCAGACGCTTCGAGCTGACCGATCTGATTGGCGATGCGTGCTTTCATCCGACGGTGAACAGTGCGGTTGATAGCTATGTCGAGGGGGTTGGGAAGGAATAGTATTCACACTTGGAGCTGGATCACCGGAGAGCCGGCATGCGCCTGCCGTCCGCGTCTAAAACGCCTGCGAAAACGGTTTGGCACCGCGCCAGTTCACGTCCGCGGCATACCGTGATCCTGTGTTTCGCCGTGGTATTCGTTGTCACGTTGATTCTTGCTGTACACCAATATTTTCTCGTACGTGCCCGGGAGCTCGATAACCGTTCGCATCAGCTCGAGATTCAGGCCAGGGTTCTCGATGTCGCGGTCCGCAATAACAGGCAGCACTTGCAGTTTCTTCGCGAGAGTGCCGAGCGGCTCCTTGCGGACCGGACAGCACAGCTCGATCGAACACCGGATGCCTCGCTCCAGGCGGTACTCCGGGCGCAGGACGAGCGCGTCTGGAATCTTCAAGTCCGCGATATCGACGCCCCCATTCGGGGTATCGGCACACAGCAGCTCGCGGTGACTCCTGGTTTGCACCGTGACGAGCCCACATTTGTCGAGGACCTGCGGCTCGCCCAATTGATGAGCCGGCTGTTTGCCGTGCAATTCCAGATGGGGACGGGTCTCGAACGCGCGGTATATGTCTCGCCGACCGGTATCGTGGTCGCTCACCCAACCATTGACGACGACGAGGTAGTCCGGCTGTTGCAAATGTACGGCAGCTCGCGCCTGTTACAGCTGGCCAACCAGAACCCGCTCGACTATGACGTCACGTTCGATCCGGTTCGCGGGCGCAAGAACCCGGCAGGACCTCGCCTGCTGTTTGGGACAGCGGTGATGAGTAACGACGTGGTTCGCGGCCTCATATTCTTTGTGGTCCCGCAACGCATCGTTCAGGACTATCTGTGGAACAACACCACAGCGGATGAAACTCACGCTCTGATAGACCCGAGCGGGATGCCAATTGCAACGAGCGGAAGTACTTTCTCGGTCAATGATGAGAATTGGCTGAAGACTCTGCCGGCGCAGTGGAACACGCTCTCTGCTTCCACGTTGTTTCGGACACCCAGCGGAACGTTGAGTGCGGGACAGGACTTCCTGCTCTTCAGAAAGCTGGATACGGCGGATCTCGTATTGACCGATTACGTATCCGCTGCGACCGTATTCTTCTCGGTCGTTCGCTTGAGCAGCGCGCTGTTTGCCGGGGTGTGGATACTGATGGCATTGCTTCTCTGGGCCACTCTTTTTGTCGTCGACCAGCTTCTTTCCACGCAGATGGCACTCAACGGGCGGCTGCGGGAATTGTCGCTCGCGGACCCCCTGACCGGTCTCGCGAACCGCCGCCGTTTGAATGAGGAATTCGACGCACTTTCACGGCGCAACGACGAGCGCCGCATCGCGCTGCTGATGATCGATATCGACCATTTCAAGGTGGTCAACGACAACTGGGGGCACGCTGGCGGAGACGAGGCCCTGAAGCACCTGACCAACGTGGTCAGGATTGCCGTGCGCCCGGGGGATCTGATGGCACGTCTGGGTGGCGAGGAGTTCTGTGTGCTGCTGCCCGATACGACCGCGGACGACGCGGCCCGAATTGCGGAGCGCGTGCGCGAGGCCGTCGCCCGCAACGCCTGCGTCCTTCAGGAGACGCAATTAACCCGCACCGCGCCGGGCCGTGAGATATGGTTCACGATATCGATCGGGGTGGCGGAGAGTGTCTCGGATAACTGCTTTGACCTCGAGGGATTGATTGCGATCGCGGACCAGCGACTGTACGCCGCGAAGGCGAGTGGGCGAAACAGGGTGGTGGCAAGCGAGTCCATGCAAAGCTGAAAATGCGGATGTCGTCTCTGTACATGCGGCGCTTTGCCACCTGCTGTTCACGACGGGCTCTATTCACGGTGTTGCCGTTTCAATGCGGAATAGTCACGACTGAGGCGAACGTCCATCAGGACCGGCGTTTTGGGTTCGTCCGGAGCTGGATTCTTTGGGCCGGGGTCGCCGAAAGCAAATTCGACATCCACCGGAAATCGGCTCGTTGACAGATTCGAAGCACGATAGCGATAGTGATGCAGACGAATCTGTGGAGGCACGGTTCCCATATCATTGCCGGGCCGCCGCTCGCCGTTGCCGTCGATCCAGTAGCCGATATCGACCTGGAGGAGATCTTCCAGCGTCGAGCGGTTGATGTCCGTCAATAGTGGATTGAAGCGGATCGTGAAGCGCCTCGCGACCTGCTTGATTTTCGTGCGGTCGGCCGAGGGGTCGAGCGGATCGGGTACCACAACTACGATGATTTGCGTGTCCGGCAACACCGGATTCACGAAGGAATACTCCGTAACGCCTACCACGCCGCGATCTCGTCGCGCCGCAAGAATGCTGCCGAATATCGTATGCACGGGATTGAAGGGCTGGTCGTCGCGCAGGATCGCCATTGCCGTGATCAGTATCCTGAAGGCCATGTCGCGCTGAGCATCGGTCACAGTCGGTCTCTTGTCAGCTCCTGGCCCCGACGGTCCTGAGAGCGTCGGTGTACTGAGCTGTGCATGTACCGGGGTTGCGAACGAGAGGATCACCAGGATTGCGCCAGTAGGCCTGATCCACTTCCGCGCGCCGTGGCGCTTTGCCACCTGCTGTTCAAGACGGGCTCTAATCACGGTGTTGCCGTTTCAATGCGGAATAGCCACGCTTGAGAAGAACGTCCATCAGGACCGGCGTTTTGGGTTCGTCCGGCGCCGGATCGTTCGGGTCGGGGTCGCCGAAAGCAAATTCGACATCCACCGGAAATCGGCTCGTCGGCAGATTCGAAGCACGATAACGATAGCCATGCAGCCGAATCTGCGGTGGCGTCGTTCCCATATCGTTGCCGGGCCACCGCTCGCCGTTGCCGTCGACCCAGTAGCCGATATCGACATGGAGGAGATCTTCCAGCGTCGAGCGGCTAATGTCTGTCAATAGTGGATTGAAACGGATCGTGAAGTGCGTCGCGACTCGCTTGACTTTCGTGCGGTCGGCGGAGGGGTCGAGCGGATCGGGTATCACAAATACGATGATGTCCGTCCGCGGGAAAGCCGGATTCACGAAGGAATACTCGGTACCACCAACTTTACCGCGCAGGGGATCAGCCGCAAGAATGCGGCCGAATATCGTATGTGCGGGATCGAAGGGCTCGTCGTCCCGCAGGATCGCCATTGCCGTGGTCAATATCCTGAAGGCCATGTCGCGCTGGGCGTCGGTCACAGTCGGTCTCATCTCAGTTCCTGGCCCCGACGGTCCTGAGAGCGTCGGTGTACTGAGCCGTGCATGTACCGGGATTGCGAACGAGAGGATCACCAGGATTGCGCCAGTAGGCCTGAACCACTTCCGCGCAGGCGTAGGCATCTTCTTCATGAAGTTGGCTCCTATAGCCGGTTTCGAATTGCGCCATTTTTTGTGCTGTTTCAGCAGAGACGTTCAGCAGTTCACATACCTTCCTTTCAGCACTCGGGAGATCTCGCCTGACGTACTCCCAACCCCGTTTGTCCTGCATGTAGGAAATCAGCCAGTAGTAGTGGAATACAAGCATCCTGTGCAGACCGATGTGAACGCGATGATCGTCGGGTAGCGGCGAATTTCTAGCCACTTCATAGGCTTCGCTCAGCATCGTCGACCGATACAACGTCTGGATATTCGGCAGGTCCCTATAGTCGTCTGGAAAGTGCTGAAGCAAAGAAAACATCCAGAAGTACTGCTGGCAGTGGCGACACTCGTGATACAGCGTGTCGGCAAATGCGCTGAGACGGTTGTCCAGCGAGGGCCGCTGGTCTCTGAGTTCGACGATGTGCGCGATCTCGCTCTCGTTGACGGCGATAAGCCAGTACTTCCCGATGAATGCGGCGCTGACATCGTGTCGCAGGTTAAACTCCGTTGCCCGCAGTGGATTGACAATCACAACCTGTGGCATGCAACCGTTATTTTCGGGGCTAGCGGCATAGCCTCGTGGCAATCCAAAGGGCCCGGCACCAAGCGCGATTTCCAATTGCGGCGTGACCGCGTTTTGAATGGTCTTTATCGAATCGGAAGTCAACGGCCACGTCACCCCGGCCCAATCGATTCCCTGCAACGCCGTCTTGATCGCAGCCGTATAAGCCTTGGTCACCGGATATTCAACATCCTTGCGCATCGACATACCGGCCGGCGCATCAGCCTCGGTCGCACCGTTGATGAAGTGATGAAAGCGCAGACCGAAGTTCATCGGATCGCATGAAACGAATTCCGGCGGCTTGTCTTCCGTCGTCGCGCTTTGATCGGGAGAGGCCACGGCCTTTCCTGCGACCCTGGCGGTGCGCTTCTCGGCGTTGGGCACTGCACTTGCAAACGGCTCGTTCGTCTCCCTGATCACCGCGCCTCTGCTCACCGCAATAACCTTGTCCGGTTCACTCGCGGCGAACAGTTCAACCGTCGCGAATGCAAGAAGATTGCTCGTGACGAGACTCGTTTCTCCAAGCGCATTGGTCACGCCCTGAATCACCTGACCATCGTCGAGCGTGATCCGGTACGGCTGGTTCGGCAGTGCAAAGCCCGTATCGTGTTCGATCAGAACGTGATGCGCGGCCAGCTTGCCCGGCTTTCCGGGCGTTACCGGCACATTGACAGGCCGCGCCGCTGGCCTGTCAGTTTGATGACCACGCGCATGGACCCGATGCTCTCCATCCGTATAGACCCTGTACCCTTCCGAATTGATGACCACCTTCGTGCTTCCCGCATGGAGCACGATCTCTTTGCTGGCCATCAGATTGATCGAATCGGTTCTACTGATGATGCTGACGACCCGCTGCGCGATGACCTCGACATCATCGCTCTGCGCGTCGATTCGCACCTTGCCTGACGCGGCCTTGAGCCTGATGCCGAGATTCTGCGTGAACACCCGCACGCCGTTGATTGCCGACGCCAGCAGCGATTTCGCCGCCGCCATGCTGACGTGTCCGCCCGCTGTGAGCGCGATGTGTTCGATACTCGCCACGTGCGTGCTTTGCGCTGCGGTGAGACCGACCCCCGCCGCGCTGGCCAGCACCATGTCGGGTGCGCTCAGTTGCGGGAAGGGAAGGTCCGCACGCGCCGCGACGCCGCGTATCGCCTCGTTCTGCGCCTTGATGGCCCGCGATACGTCGCTTTGACTGGTCTGCTGCTCCTGTGCCTCATACTGCCGCGCGAGACCCGCGAGGTTCTCGTGGATATCGCGCGCCTGCGTGAGGCGCGCCACGGTCTCGCCGAGATCCTTTGCCGGCGCGGTCGCGCCGCGACGCGCCTCCGTGGTGATCAGCATGCCTCTATTGGCGCGCGCGACACCCCATGCGTCGGTGGCCAGTTCCCAGCCTTCACCGCGCGCCTGCTGTCGGCCGGCCTCGCGCACGACCTGCGTGTTGTAGCCCAGCACGAGGCGCGAGCGTGCGTGATCGCTGGCGAGCTGTGCCTGGAGTTGGCCCGGCGTGTCATCCAGTACGACGTGATTGGTCTGGCCGTCGCAGCCACCTTTGAGCTCACTGCTCAAGACGCCTGAAAGTGCCTGGTTATCCGGTAGCTTCCAGGGCGGCTGGTTCCAGCCATTGATCATCCGGCCCGATACGTACGGCTTGTCCGGGTCCTCTTCGTGGTAGCTGACCATGACCTCCTGACCGACACGCGGCGGATAGATCGCGCCGAAGCCATTGCCTTGCCACGGCGACGACACGCGCACCCAGCAACTGGCGCTCTCGTTTTTCGGGCCAAGCCGGTCCCACACGAAACGCACCTTGGCGCGCGCGTATCCATCGACCCAGATCGGCTGATGCTCGGGCCCAACCACGATCGCCGTTTCCGCCGCGCAGCGCGGCTTTTTCTTCGGGCGGTTTCTGAAGAATGTATTGGCAGGCTGAAGCACGAAGCTGGTCACGCACCGGCGCAACGCGTCGTTCGTGTCGTTACCGGACGGCTGTGTGTTCTGCGGCGCGTTGCGAATGTCGAGCGTGGTCGATACCGCCAGGTACTCGGCGTTGATGTCGCATTGCGGATGGTTGTCGAGCCAGAATGTTTTCCCGGTTGTCAGGCCGCGCAGATTCCCTCGGCCCTTCAGACGTAGCCGGTGGCAGCGCATTGCGTCGACGCGCACGCTCGCGAGGTATTCGGCTTCATTGCGGAAGTTGTTTCGCCTACCCGACAATCCCATCTCGCCGGCGAGCGGTTGCGAGTAGTCGCCCCAGCCGTGTTGCTCGATGTTGTCGAAGGCCCGTTCGCTGAAGCTCTCGTACTCGCCCTCGAAGTGCATGCGGGGGCGCGTGTAGTCGTAGTCGATCAGACTGACCTTGCCCGTCGTGATCTGACGCGAGACCTCGAGCCTGTGAATGTGTTCTTCGTCGACGTGCCGGCTGTCAGGCGCGTGATAGCGGATAGTGTCGTAGCCGTTGTCGTGCTGTTTGTGCGAGCCGGGCGAATCGCACAGTACCAGCGTCATTCCGTCGAACAGATAGTAGATTCCCCATTCTCTCCAGATCCGCGTGAGGAATTCGAAATCGGATTCCCACATCTGCCGGACATGGTCCCGCTTTGGGTAGCCTTCGCACAGACCGGTCGCGCCCAACTCCATCACGACCGGAAAGTGATAACGCTCCTTGAGTATCCGGTCGGTGATGTCCACCACGCTCGCGTCCTGAAAGATCCTGCTTTCGCGGTTCTTCGTGGCCAGCCACAGCCAGGGGCGCACGACGAAGCGGTAATGGGCGCGCCGGTCGTCGGTGCCGGTCTGTTTCACGCCTGTGACGAGGCCCGAAATCGTGCGGCGGCCCGCGCCCACGTGTGTCACGTCACCGGATTCCAACTCCTGTTGACCGAACAATCCGTTCCCGTCGAACGCGATCGAAATGTCGATGACTTTGCCAATCAGGTTATCGGGTACGACCAGTTCCTGTGCTTGCCACAATCCGAGCGTCGGACTTTCGATCGTCGCCACATCGAGCGTGTATCGATAGAGCTTGCCCAGGGATTCGGTGCCGCGCAGGCGGAGCGGAGCCAGCAAAGGCTCATTGCCCCACGTGGGTAGTGCGTCACTGGAAAGACCTAGCGTGCGGTCCTGTGCGGGTTCGACCATGCGTGCAAGGAACTCGGTGTTTCGTGGCAACCGGGAAGCGATCATGAAGCGATCAGGATCGCGCCGCAGCCCGTCCTGTCGCCGCCATGGCTGACCCGCTTGCCGTTGTGGGTTCGCTGGCCGGTCGCGATGATCGGATAGACACCGCCACACCTCGGACACTCGACGCCGTGTCCATCGAGTGCAACCGGGACGCCCATGTGCATGAGGTCTGTCGCGGCCTCGATGACCGTGCCGTCGTGCGTCGTCTTGTCTGCGAGCCGGATCATCGGCTGGCCGTTGCCGTTCTTCATCGGTCATCCCCTGTTATGTGCGAATGACAGTATCGGGAGCGGGGCAACCAGGAGCATTCGGAATTGGATGAATTTTTAGCCTATGTAGGCAATTTGTTTGATTTGTCGGGCGAACGTGATCTCACGGCTTCCAGAAGAAGCATCCCCCAATGCGCCGCGGCCCCGGATGAACCTGCCAACAGCGCGCTCGCCGCGATCGTCACTGCGGCGGCGCCTGGTCTGTTCGAGATCACGGCTTACGGGAATCGTTCCTGCGGGCGTTTGTCAGCCGGCTGCACAGTGACATTCTTCGGCACGCGCCGTCCATAGACGACGCGCCCTTCGCTTAGAAGAACCCCAGCGCCTCCGCCTGATAGCTGACCAGCAGACACTTCGTCTGCTGATAGTTCGACAACGCCATCTTGTGTGTTTCGCGCCCGATCCCCGACTGCTTGTAGCCACCGAAGGCCGCATGCGCCGGATACAGGTGATAGCAGTTGGTCCACACGCGTCCCGCCTCGATCTCGCGTCCCATCTTGTAAGCGCGGGTACCGTCGCGAGTCCACACGCCCGCGCCCAGGCCATAGTACGTGTCGTTCGCGAGTTCGATCGCGTGCTGTTCGTCCTTGAACGTCATCACCGAGGCGACCGGCCCGAAGATCTCCTCCTGGAACACACGCATATCGTTGTTGCCGAACAGCATCGTCGGCTTCACGTAGAAACCCTCGCCGAGGCCGGCGCCAGGGGTTGCGCGCTCGCCGCCGACGAGGCACTGCGCCCCTTCGTCCCGGCCGATGTCGATATACGACAGAATCTTGTCGAGCTGCTGCTGCGATGCCTGCGCACCGATCATCGTTTCGAGGTTCAGCGGATGGCCAGCCTTGATGCGTTCCACCCGGGCGATCGCCTTCTCGATGAAGCGCTCGTAAATCGACTCCTGAACCAGCACGCGCGACGGGCACGTGCACACTTCGCCCTGATTCAGCGCGAACATCGCGAGACCTTCGAGCGCCTTGTCGAGGAACGCGTCGTCGCGATCGAGCACGTCGGCGAAGAAGATGTTCGGGCTCTTGCCGCCGAGTTCGACCGTCGACGGGATCAGGTTGTCCGCGGCTGCGTGCAGGATGCGCTTGCCGACCGGCGTCGAGCCGGTGAACGCGATCTTCGCGATGCGCTTGCTGGTGGCGAGCGCTTCGCCCGCTTCCTTGCCGAAGCCGTTGACGATGTTGATGACCCCGGCGGGGAACAGGTCGCCGATCAGTTCGATCAGCACGAGTATCGAAGCCGGCGTCTGCTCGGCCGGCTTCATCACGACGCAGCAGCCGGCCGCGAGCGCGGGCGCGAGCTTCCATGCGGCCATCAGCAGCGGAAAATTCCACGGGATGATCTGACCGACCACCCCAGCCGGCTCGTGAAAGTGATAAGCGACCGTGTTGTCGTCGATCTCCGAGATGCTGCCTTCCTGCGCGCGGATGCAGCCCGCGAAATAGCGGAAATGATCGACGGCGAGCGGCAGGTCCGCGGCCATCGTTTCGCGCAGCGGCTTGCCGTTGTCGATCGTCTCGGCGACCGCTAGCAGCTTCAGGTTCTTCTCCATGCGCTCGGCCACCGCCAGCAACTGGTTCGCGCGCTCTGTCACCGACGTCTTCGCCCATTTGCGGCGCGCTGCGTGCGCGGCGTCGATGGCGAGGTCGATATCGGCAGCGCTCGAGCGAGGCACGCGACAAAACGGCTGCCCGTTGATCGGCGACACGTTGTCGAAATAGTCGCCGCCGACCGGCGGTACCCACTTGCCGCCGATGTAGTTTTCGTAACGCTGGCGATAGGGATACTCGATGTCGATGCCGAGGGCTTTCAGGTCAAATGGATTCATCACTTGTCTCCGTTTTGTGATGGTGATCGGGTGACTGCGCGGGACCACATCAGGCACGAACCGTACCAATGCATCGAAGTGGGCTATTTAAGGGACTGCGGTGAGCTGTATGGCGGAAATGTTCCGTTTCGGAACAGTTGCGCGGGCAGCGGGTGTTCAGAAACGCCGCAGATTCGGCCGACGCTGACGCAGATCAAGGATGCGGGCCCGCGCGGGGTCGCCGCGCGCGTCGGGCGGACTGGCAAAGGGAGTATTCTGTTGACACGCATCAAAGCGTCCGGCACGACCCGGGCGCATTCAGGAGGAGACAATGCGCGACGACGTTCATCCGCTCGGCGTGGCGGCGGCTAACCGCTCCAAAGGTTGGCCCGCACCGGCGATCCAGAAAGCCCACGAACGCTCCGAGACGTTCGGCCTGCGCGCATCGATCCGGCCGGATTACGACATCCTGTCCGACATGGGACTCGCGCTGAAGCGCGAACAGAACCAGGTGCTGTGCGCGCATGCGATGCCGGTCATGGAGACGCTGCGCGAGCAGATCGTCAACACGCAAAGCATGATCGTGCTGACCAACGCCGAAGGGTTGATCCTGCATTCGATCGGCGACGACGACTTTCTGCATCGCGCGGAAAAAGTGGCGCTGCGGCCTGGCGCGAACTGGGCCGAGGATCGTCAGGGGACCAACGCGATCGGTACCTCGCTGGCCGAGGGGTGTGCGATGGTCGTTCATGGGGACCAGCACTATCTGGCGGCGAACCGCTTTCTGACCTGTTCGAGTGTGCCGATTCTCGATCCGTACGGCGATCTGATCGGCGTGCTCGACGTGACGGGCGACCACCGCAGCTATCACCAGCACACGACGGCACTCGCGAAGATGTCGGTGCAGATGATCGAAAACCATCTGTTCTCGACTGCGTTTCGCGACGTGCTGCAAGTGTCCTTCCACGGACGTCCTGAGTTTCTCGGCACGCTGATGGAAGGGATCATTGCGTTTACCGATGATGGGCGCTTTCTGTCCGCGAATCGAAGTGCGCAGTTTCAGTTGGGCTTGTCGCTCGCTGCGTTGCGCGCGCATACGCTGTCGTCGCTATTTCAGATCTCGTATGCGCAATTGATCGACCGGTTGACGCATGGCGTCGCGCCGCATCTGATGCTGAATTTGCACAACGGTGCGGTGGTTTGCGCGCGCGGGCAGTTCAGGCGGGCGTCGTTTGGGCTGGGGCGTGGAGCCGTCGATGTGCAGGGTGCAGTCGCACCGCGACCGGTGTGTGCGAATGCGCGTCAGCCGGCTGCGGGACTGCCGCGGCTCGGCGATCTCGATACCGGCGATGCTCGTGTGTCCGCACTGATCGCGAAGGTTCGCAAGGTGCTCGGCAAGGATATTCCGATTCTGATCACCGGCGAGACCGGTACCGGCAAGGAGTTGCTCGCGCAGGCGATTCATAACGATTCGCCGCGAGGTGATGGGCCGTTTGTTGCGGTTAACTGTGCTTCGATTCCGGAGTCGCTGATCGAATCTGAGCTATTCGGGTATGAAGAGGGTGCGTTTACCGGCGCGCGGCGTAAAGGGGCGATCGGCAAGCTGATGCAGGCGAATGGAGGCACGCTGTTTCTCGATGAGATCGGGGATATGCCGTATTCGTTGCAGGTGCGGTTGCTGCGTGTTTTGCAGGAGCGGGTTGTGACGCCGCTTGGGGCGACGCGGGCGGTTCCTGTCGATGTCTCCATTATTTGCGCGACCCACCGCAACTTGCGCGAGATGATCGCGCAGAACCAGTTTCGCGAGGATCTTTACTATCGGATCAACGGGCTCGCGGTTCGGTTGCCGGCGTTGCGTGAGCGGAGCGATCTCGCGGTCGTCGTTCAAAAGATGTTGCAGTGGGAATCAGTCGAAAGCGGGGGGCGGCAGGCGCTCAGCGTTGCGGCTGATGTGATGGCGGTGTTCGGGCGACATGCGTGGCCGGGTAACTGTCGGCAACTGGCTAATCTGCTGCGGACCGCGGCGGCGATGGTGGATGAGGATGGGGTGATTCGATGGGAGCATTTGCCGGATGATTTTTTGGATGATGTGGGGGGCGCGGGTTGCGGCGATGGCGAGGTTGGACAGGGGGGCTCTGCTGCGTCGGCCGCTTCGAGCTCTTCAGCCATTTCGGCCGGTTCGGCTGCGGATGCCCCTGCTGCTGGCGATGCGTCGCTGCCCGACGGTGCTCGGCTGCAGGATGTTGCCACCTCTGTGGTTGCGATGACGCTGGCGCGCCACGGCGGAAACGTGTCTGCCGCGGCGCGTGCGCTCGGGGTCTCGCGGAACACGATCTATCGCAGGATGCCGGCTGTGCAGCCGGGGCGGGTGGCGGAAAAGGATTGACGCGGGAGTTTGCGCAGGACCAATCGATAATGGCCGCGGTGACTGGCCAGTTTTCCCTATGAGTCGAGTCACATGGGTGACGAAGGCTGCGGCGCCCGATGGCCGCCCGCCCGCCGCGCGCGCCGCGTGATGATCATGGACGTAGCCCCCATTACTTCACGAGCTCCCGCAGACTGTCAACGACCTCCGGGTTAGCCAGCGTGGATACGTCTCCGGGGTCTTGATGGTTTGAAAGTGCTGCGAGCACGCGCCGCATGATCTTGCCCGACCGGGTCTTGGGCATGTCCGGAACAATGACCACCCGGTGCGGCTTCGCGATGGCTCCGATCCGATCGACCACCGAGTCTGTGACCCGCTTTGCAAGCTCCTCCGAAGCTTCCACTCCGGGCTTTAACGAAACATACAGTTCGGGCACTCTGCCCTTGATCTCGTCGGCGACCGGCACGACAGCCGCTTCGACGACTTCGGGGACAAGCAGGGCGGCTGACTCGATTTCTTTGGTACCGAGGCGATGGCCGGCGACGTTGATCACGTCGTCGATGCGACCGAGAATCCGGAAGTAGCCGTCCGCAGCGTCGACAGCACCGTCTCCCGCCATGTAGGGCCAGTCGCGCCAGTCCTTGCTCTTGGGATCCCGGCAGTAGCGGGCATAGTACGTTTTCACGTAGCGCTCCGGGGCTCTCCAGATGGTCTGAAACGCGCCGGGCCACGGATTGAGAATACAGATGTTGCCCGCCTTGCCGGAACCGCTTGCAAGTTCATTACCGGCGTCGTCGTAAATCACCGGATGAATACCAGGTATTCCCGGACCGGCACTGCCGGGCTTCATCTTGTGCAACGCCGGCACCGTGCTGCAAAGGAACCCGCCCGTTTCAGTTTGCCACCACGTGTCGACGATGACGGCCTCCCCCTTCCCGACAGACCGGTGATACCACTTCCAGACTTCGGGCTCGATGGGTTCGCCCACGGTCGTCATGTGCTTGAAGTGATAGCTGTACTTCGCGGGTTCGTCCGGTCCGCTGCGCCGCAGTGCGCGGATCGCAGTCGGCGACGTGTGGAAGATATTGACGCCGAGGTTTTCGGCAATTCGCCAGGGTCGCCCGGCATCGGGGTAGACGGGCACGCCTTCGTACACGACCGACGAGGCCGCGAGCGCGAGCGGGCCGTAGACAATGTAGGAGTGACCGGTAATCCAGCCGATGTCGGCCATGCACCAATACACGTCCTCGGGGTGGATGTCCTGGATGTATTTCGATGTCCAGGCGACGTAGGCGAGATAGCCTCCAATGGAATGCTGGCACCCCTTGGGGCGGCCCGTGGTACCGCTCGAATACATGAGGAATAGCGGTGCCTCAGCGGGCATCTGCACGGGCTCGACACGTTTGCCGCGGAACGCCTTGAGGGCGTCGTTGACGATGACATCGCGTTCTTCCACGAGCTGCGTCGGACTCGAATACTTGCCCGGATACCGCTGCCAGATCAGAACCTTCTCGGCCTGATGACCCTTCCCGGCAGCTTCGGCGAACGCGGTGTCGGCTTTTTCCTTGTGATCGATCAGCTTGCCGCCACGCCAGTAAGCGTCCATCGTAATCAGCAGACGGCTCTCGGAATCCAGGATGCGGTCGGCGCAGGCCGCGCCGCTGAAGCCGCTAAATACCTGCGAGTGAATCACTCCGAGCCGGGCGCAGGCGAGCATCGTGATGGGCAGCTCCGCCACCATAGGCATATGGAGAGTAACCCGGTCACCGGCTTTTAGACCGCAGAAGTCGCGTAGCATGGCCGCGAACTCGCTTACGCGGACATAAAGTTCCTGGTAGGTGACATGCTGGACCGTCTCGTCCTCGGGCTCTGGCACGAAATGGATCGCGGCCTTGTTCCGGTAGGCGGCGAGGTGACGATCCACGCAGTTGTAGCAGGCATTGATCCGGCCACCGACGAACCAGCGCCAGAACGGAGGATTGCTCGCGTCGAACATCGTGTCCCAGTACCTGTACCAGTCGAGAAGGTCCGCGAACTCCTTGAAGCACTCGGGGAATTTGTCGAGAGAGAAACGTGCGAACACTCCCGCGTCTGTCAGATTGGCTTGGGCGATGAACGAGGCGGGCGGCGGGAAATATTCCTCTTCAGGCCAGTGCACGGCGATTTGCGCCTCGGAAACCTCGGCCGCTTGTTGCTCTGCGGAAGCGCGGCGCGATGACTTGTCTCGTGACATGACAGTTCCTCCTTGCTTCTAGGTGCCCAGGGACACGAGGTGTCCCACGCTACCCGCGGCAGCGCGTCTTTTGACCTGTCTCATGGGTCTGGACACCAGGCGCGACAGTCCGTGCGCTGCATAACGAATTTAAGGCCAGGGCGGATGCAATGCCAAGCAACGTATTCCCTGTCAAAGAGCTGCATCCCGAGGGCCAATGGTGTTAGCGCGACGAGGAGCGTTGACTTGCCGGTCGGTCAACCCTGAACTCAATTTTCATTGGGGTTCATCAAACGGGAGAGGCGCCATGGATCTGCTCGTTGAACGTGTCGACGTATGGGCGGCCACAATCGAGGACAGGCCCGGCGGTCTCGCCGAAGTGTTAAGTGTCCTGCGAGATGCCGGAGCGAACCTGCAATTCATCATCTCCCGTCGAACTGCGGAAGCACCCGGGAAGGCGGTCGTGTTTCTCGCGCCGCTTCAGAACGACCGAGAAATTCGTGCCGCCTCGCAGGTGGGGTTCAACGTCCTCCCGAGTCTTCACCCGGTGCGGGTGATGGGCTCCGACCGGCCGGGCATCATTGCAGAGTTGACCCAAAAGTTGGCTACCGGGGGAATCAACCTTCGCGGCGTTTCGGCTGCCGCTATCGGCACACAGTTCGTTGCCTACCTGGCAATGGACGCGCTGGGTGACACGATTCGTGCAATGGAGATTTTGCAGCAGGCGTAGGACGTTGCGCCGCCGCGACCAAAAGGAGTGCTTGCGTGCCGCGCCGGCCGTGGGACGCCATCGCAGCAACGCCCTGACACGTTTATGACGTCGTAAAGCCGGCCAGTGATCACACCCGCCGATAGCGCGAATTGTCAGGGGGTATTCGTTCGAACATCAGAGTTCCTCATCGAACGGCGATCCATCGCCTCGTAACGAGTCCAGTCGGTCCACATTTCTCGACCCACTTAGCTGATACCGGAAAGACTCGATACTCAGACTTGGTCTCCGTCTCCGTGGAGCACCGCAGGCCTGACTGGCCGGCGCGCTTGCTGCACGCCGGCCGACCCGCGCCGAGTGGCTAGGCCGCTCGCGGATGGGCTTGTGCCCAGTCGTGTGTCGGAAGCACGGTGTGTCCGAAGCTTTCGTTGATCACCATCGCCGCCGACGCATAGAACGCCAGTAGAGCGGTAATCAAGCCTACATAGCCGCCGGCCCGCGTGGCAACGCCCATACCTGTCCATGCGCCGATCGCCAACAGCAGAAAAGTGACCCACAGCGAGAGAAACACCAGTTGCACAGACGTACTCGTGTGCAGCGAGCCGATCCACATGTAGAACGTGAAGACCCCCCACACAAACAGATACCAGCCGATGAAGGCCTCAGGCACCTTGGTGCCCAGGAACGCGACAAACAGCGCAAAGGACCACCAGAAGGAGCCGTAACTGAGGAACGCCACCGTGCCTAGCGTATTGCCGCGTGGAAATTCGAGCACGCCCGCGATCATCTGCGCCGTGCCGCCGAAAGCGAACGCTAGCGCCAGCACGAGCCCCAAGGCATCCTTGTCGAACCAGCCGGCGTTCACCATGCTGAGCATCCATGTGGTGAATGCGAATCCAGCGAGCCCGAGCGGCGCCGGGTTGGCTAACTTACTGTTCATAAACCGCCTCCTTGGTGGTTAGCATCTGAGACATATCCGGAGACGATACGAATCCCTCGGTCGCCGCCGAACGCGACCGCGCCATGCTCGCTATCGATGGCCATCAGCGCAATATGCGTTCGGCCCAATTTGTGGCGCAGCCACGTGCAAGCCTGCGCGGTTGAACTTAAGTGTAGGATGCGTTGCGCCGCTCGCCGAATCGGATGGTACTGATCTGGCTGGAGGATGACCGCCAGATAGACGCAGCGTGTCGCTACCCGTATGAACGTGATCGAAAGCGGGTCAATGGCGTTCGAGCGTCGGTTGGGCACTCAAGAGCGGCCTCTTGGCCGGACCCGTGCCAACCGGCCGGATCGGCCATGGGAGGGCCGGGAGTCAATGTGACTCCAGGAAGCCTTGAAGAAAGTGATGGGATTCGACTCGCTCACCGTCGCCCGTTTGGACTCACCTAACACCTGCTTGACCGGGAGCCTCGATTTCAATCGGATCAAGGTGGACGGCGGGTGCTCAGCGGTACCGGCAACGTTCTTGCGCGAAGGCTGCCGATACAGGGATACGAAAGCATGATCCCGCGTGCACATCTCCCCGCGCGGGGGAGATGTGTCTAGCGCGCCGCGATCCCTTGTGCCCCCGGCGGTACGCCGGTGACTGAGCCAAGTGGCTCGAGTGTTCCGTCTGGCATCACGCGAAAGCCACTGACAGCGCCGTTACCTTCACGAACGTAGAGGAATTTGCTGTGACCACTGAGCGCCATGTCAAGGGGAGCGCTGAGTGTGCCTGCAGTCGGATTGAGCAAGCGTACTGTGCCGTCCGCCGCGATCCGCAGACTGCTGATCGAGCCGCTACCGGCATTGGCCGTGTAGGCAAAACGTCCATCGCCCGTGGTGACAAGCCAGCAAGGGGCGCTCTGGCCCAAGGGAATTGCCGCACTGATGGAAGTCAGATGTTTGCTGTCCTCGACCTCATATGAGGAAACCGAACCAGATCCGGCCTCGGAGACGATCGCATAACCCCGGGTCGTGATGGAAAAGCCGAACGGCGTGACGCCGTTTGACGCATGGGGGGTTGGAGTCTTCGAGGCGTAACCGGTGAAGCCGACATAATACGTGTCAATGAGTTGTGTGCCCTTTTCGGTCACGAGCAGTTCGTTGCCTTCCGGCGCAAACTTCACTTGCGCGGGCTGGGCGGAGTTTCCGCCGGCAAGTGGTCGTTGTGAGCCTGGTAATGGAACGAGACGCTTGCCAAACGCGTCGACGATAAAGCCATTGATGTTCGGTGTGCCTCCGGCATTAAGCACATACGCGATGGGCCCCTTCACGGTCACGCTGACGGGCATTTGACCACCCGATGGTTTTCTGTCGAGCAGCGTCAGTTTGCTGCCGTCGACCGCGAACAGCGAAACATCATTGCTGCCCGGGTTCACGGCGAAGAGAAAGCCTGCTGCCAACGTTAGGGAACCCTGCGAGCCTAGTGGATCGGCTCCCGTGCCTGCTCCTTTACCGCCAGTTGAGTACGTGGCCTCGTAGTTCAGTATTCCGTTGGCAGCGCGCGAATAGACAAGAACCGAGTTCCCGGACGGCTGGTTTGACAGAACGTAAACCGCTCCTGGCGGATCGACCTCCGAATCGGCTTGCGCAATGCTGATTGAAGCGAATCCTAACGCCGTCGCGAACGCGATGGTTCGCAATAGAAACGTTAAACGGCACGTGATAAATGACATGGCGTACTCCTTGCGTGGGCGACGAGCGAACGGGTGACGTCGGATGAACGAGTGGGCAGAGCAGGTAGCTGTACGTTACGTCCTTGATAAATTGGGCTACAGGCAGACCTGCAAGAGCGTTACCCAGTTCGCGAGCTGTTTCATTACTTCACCCCTTGTCGCGTTTACTACACGGTGGTTAAGGAGGTCGAACAGGGAACATCGGGCAGCGGTGGATTGGTCGGGAGCCGGGTCGCGACTATTCGGCGTCGTACAAGTGCGTTTCATACTGCCCAACCTCGCTATGTTGTTGATAAATCTAGAGAGCCCTGTTGTGTCGTTGGTATTGTGGGGTGTCCACGCCGTGCGCGAGCCCGTCCGACGAGTTCGGTAACTGCGTCCCCGGTAAGCGAATTGCGATTGAAGATCCATGGCCCGTTGGGTAACGGATGTTCGGCGGGGATCTTGTTGCGCTCAACTGCGAGCCTGAGCGTTCCGGGGCTCACACCGATGAACGCCGATGCCTCGGTCAACGTCATCCATCCTTCAGCAGCACGTCGTTCGCTCGAATAGACCGGGATCTGATGGTGGCTGCGCAACGCGGTGACTCGCTCCTGGGTCCAGAAGTTACCCCGGCCGGTTCCAGGTCATTGCGATTGAGTACGCCGGCGATCACCAGATCCGGACAGATACGGACAAGCTGGCGCACGGCATCAATTGCTTCACGTGACGTATGCGTAGTGTTCTCTCCGCGGCGCCGCCGCGGCACGCGAATCTCGGTATGTACTCCGCCCTTCCAGTGAATGACGAGCACGATTTCGCTCGTTGCGTCGTCAACGTCAACGACGACTTCGTGGATCAGGGTGCGCACTATGCGCTTCTTCAGGCGGGCGTCGGCCTGCGGCCAGATCGATTCCAATGCAGTGGCAAGATCGGCAAACTCCTCTGGCTGGGTAGGCGGTATCTGGCCGGATGTGCCCGACTGTTGCTCGATACGCGATTCCAGTTCCTCTACGCGTAGTAGCGCATGATTCCAGCGCCGCTCCAGTTCGTCGGCGACAAGCCGGTTCTCGGGGTCAGCAGCATCGTACTGTTTCTGCGCGCGTTGCGCGGCGTAGCGTGCAGCCTGAAGATCCCGCTGCAACGCGGCCAGCACTTCGTCCTGCTTCAGGGTCTCTTCTTCGCGCGCCACGATTGCTGCCTCAATTGCCGCCGGTTGAACGACCTGCAAGACCGCCTCGGCGATGGCCGCGTCCGCGCGTGTGCCACCGAACGCAATACAACGCGGTTGCCCCTTGTCCATCCAGCCGCGATGACAGCTATAGCGCAAGGCGTCGTGCCTGTTACCCGTGTAGTGTAGCGTCAGCTTGCTCGCGCAGCGCCTGCAGCGCAACAGTCCCGCCAGCAGGGCCTCACCGTTCTTCGGGGCGCCAGCGTGTCCGGCCAGACGCAGGTTGCCGCTAATGGCACACTGGATCCGTTCGAATTCGTCCCAGTCAACGTACCCTTCGTGGGCATTCGGAATGAGCGCAAGCCACTGATCCCGTGGTTTGCGGCGATCACGTTTGCGTGGTTCCCCAGCCTCGTAATGGATCGCGCATTCGGTCTTGCCGTAGGCATACGTGCCACCGTAGATCGGGTTGGTCAGGATCCGGTACACCGTGCCGTAGCTCGGCCGTTTCCATTGGATTTCGCCGCGCGGCATGCATGCCGGCAACTGCAGGCCGTGCTCCAGGAACCATAACAACGTCTGACGCACCGAACCAATCGCGCCGAACTGGCGGAATACCGAGCGGATGGCGTCCTGCACGCGCAAATCCGGATCCTTCTCCAGGCGCTGGTCTTCGGTCTTGCAGTAACCCACCGGCGCCGCGACAATGAGTTCGCCCCGTTTGGCCTTCTCCCGACGAGCTTCGAGCGAACGCTGACGCAAGAGATCCAGCTCGTATTCGTTCAGGCTGCCCTTCAAGCCGAGCAGCAAACGATCGTTGCTCTGCCGTGGTGAGTAGACGGTCTCCTGATCGACGAGCACCGTGTCGACGACGCGGCACACCTCAACCAGTTGCTGCCACTCGCGACTGTTGCGCGCGAATCGTGAAACCTCGCGAGCGGCAACTGCGCCGACGTGCCCAAGACAGACCTCTGCGACCATCCGTTCGAAGCCCGTGCGCGTTTGCGTTCCGGCCGCAGAGCGTCCCAGATCCTCGTCGATCACCTCGATCTCGTTCCAGCCCAACTGATGCAGACGATCCTGCATCGCATACTGCAGCTTCTGGCTCTCCAGATTGTGGCTGACCTGATAGGCCGACGACTGGCGCACGTACAGCATGGCCTTGCGCGCCAGATGCTGCGCCCGAATCTTGTCACTCATCGCGCACCTCCGGCTCGTGTACGGCGGCGAGCAGCCCGCGACGGTGTTGCCGCAGCAGTTGCGCCAGCAAACGCACCGTCTGCTGCCGGACCTCCTGCGGCAGGCGCGCCCATTGTGGTGTCTTCGGAAAGGGACGGAACAGGTCGAGTTGACCGCCCGGTTGGGGGTTTGTCTGGCGTCGCATCAGCACCTCCTGTACGGAGCAAAGGATGGTGCTCGGCTTGTACCATACCGCGCGGCTTGGCAGCAGGCGCCTGCGCCAGCAGGTACTTCAGTTCCCTCAATGCTTCACAGCTGACGGCGGGAGACGTTGCCGAGGTAATGCGACAGCAGGCAACGGGATCGAACATCCATTGCGGCACCTCCAGCAAGCCTGCCGTGTCGAACGGCTCTCGCCCACAGCGCAACACTGACTCGGCGTTCTTCCTCTCTATCGTGGTGAAAATCCATACCGTGTGCCCGTACCACGGATGCCAGCGGTAGAGAACCTCCTTTGATTCGCTGATATGGGCGTTGTGTTGACGGCTTGTACATCTCCGTTCGGCTTGACTGCGGCTCTCGCGGACCTGAGTCAAGGGCGGTTTTCGTTGGACGTACAGCCATTCGCCGCCCCTCGTTTGTATATAGTCCATCTGGGCCGCTTGACCATGAACATTTTTTGACGGTGCTCCCAATGCCGTTGAATCCCGCCAAAGGTATGACTGATCCGCCAGTAAGTGCTGCCAATGGACTACCTTCGGCCTTGACTTGAAAAGCCCTTCGGGGCGAACAGATTGACGATGGCCTCCTGTAGGGCAGCAGGGGGACATTCGTCAACGTGGATTGAGTGACTCGAAGGGGTCGCGTGCCGCCAATCGCTGCCGGGCTGCAGCCGGGGAACGAGCGACACTCGCCCGCGCCGGGGCAGTACACTAGCGGTCTCGGCAACAGCCAGGTAATCCCATCCACGTCAGACAGTCCATGGACTACTTCGCCGCAGTACGGGCCTTCGTTTGCGCAGCGGAACTGCAGAGCTTCAGCAAGACGGCCAATGCACTGTCAGTCAAGACCTCGACTGTCTCCCGCTACGTCAGCGAACTCGAAAGAGATCTGGGCATCGCCCTATTCAACCGGTCGACGCGCGGCCTCGTCCTGACAGAAGGCGGCCGGCTGTTTCGTGAACACGCCTTGTTAGCGTTGCAAGCACTCGATGACGCGCGCGAAGTGACGTCGTCGCTAAATCGCACGCCACAAGGCGTGCTGCGCGTGACAATGCCACCGGCATTCGGCCGCCTGCACATCGTGCCGCATCTGCCGGCCTTCATGGCGCGCTATCCTGATATCGACCTCGACATCGTCTCTACGGACGAAACGCTCAACATGATCGATGCGGGCATTGATGTGGCGATCCGTACCGGCGTGCTGCCCGATTCGTCATTGATGGCGAGGCGCCTGGCACCGCATCGTCGTATCGTCTGTGGCAGCCCGGCGTATTTCGCGCGTAGCGGCACGCCGCGTGTGCCTGGCGATCTGGCCGCGCGCGATGCGCTTCGCGTGTCCCTGGTTCCGGACGACAAATGGTATTTCACGCTGGTCACCGCGGACGCGCGGGCGTCGCAAGAACAGGAACAGGTGCTGGTGGAGTTGCAGGGGCGCTTGCGCGCTGACGACTCCGAAGCCGTGCTCGCGCTCGCCGTGGCCGGTTGTGGCGTGGCGCTCCTGCCGACATGGCTCGCCTCTACGGCCCTGCGCGGAGGACGCTTGCAGCACGTGCTACCGGAATGGGAAGCACGCACCGGACGAGCCGAACCCGCGGTCTGGGCGGTCTACCCACCGAAGAAGATCGTCTCGTCGAAGGTGCGCGCCTTCGTGGATTTCTATGCCGAGTCGTTTGGCGAGCCGCCGTACTGGGACGACGGCCTCGCACTGGAGCGTCAGCCTTGATGGGCGAAGCGGATGTCTAGCGTGCGCAGGTAAGTCTGCAAGCCTGCATCCTGAATCGGAATCACATAGGCGTTTTCGTTCGTTTCGTTGAAATGCGCATGCCAGTGTCCCGGCGGCGTGACGAATGCCATCCCCGTTTTCCAATCGACGCGGGTCGGGTTCACGATATTGCCATCCCTGTCCAGTTCCGTTCCGACCAGCGTATAGACACCCGGCTTGCCGCTGGCGATGAAGTCGAGTGCAATCGACTGGTGCCGGTGCGGCTTCTGCACCGAGTTGGGCGGCACGATGCCGAACATCGCCCACAACACATGCGTGACCGTGCGCGTCTGCGGAAAGTTGGTGTTGCCCATTAGTACGCTGATGCGGTTGCGACGACCCGCGTTCGCTTGTTCCGCGACCGCGCGCAGTGCTGCCTGCGCCTCGGCGGCTGGATAGCGTGTCGGCGCAAAGCGCGCATGTACTCCGGTGGTACCAAGATAGGTCAGCAGCGGCGCGTCATTGACGTAATAGAGCGTGGCCGTCGCAGCAGCGGACAGCACCGTGGCATGGCCGCCCGGGAACGTGAAGAAATCGCCCATCGAAAAGGGGAAGCTCGTTTCGGACTGCTGCACGCTACCCGCTCCGCTAATGACATAGCAGACCTGCGAGGTCGCATTGGGATCGAGTGTCAACGCGTCGCCCGCATTGATGCGCAGGAAGTTGGCGCTCAAGCCGGGACCGGTCGCGGGACCCGGGCAGCCCAACTCCGCAGACAGGTCAAGCGGCACGACTCGGGTTGCGCCGTCTGCATAAAGCGAAGGCGAGAAGCTGCAGAACGGCACACGCGAGATGAGCTTCGCACCAATCGGATTGGCGGACGAAGTGTATTCGAAGTATTGCGCGTCTTCCGTGGCGACATTCGGTTTGGTGAGAAGCGCGGGGGATGTCCTGGTCAGCATGGTTTTGCTCCTTTTGAGTTTTGAGGGGGCTTCGCGCGGTTCCATTTGTGAGGATCCGCATCCGAAGGCTGACCTGACTTTAGGCGCGGGGCGTTGGCGCCGGAAGTGCCGGACATCGAAATCACCTTTGCGCAAAAGGAACACCGTGCCACGACGGTTTCGAGGCGCGGCGGGTTGTTCGTGCCGGGCCGCTAGGCAGTTCATCGTCGGCCAAGGTTTGGCCAGGAGGCAATGTTCAACGAGGTTGTGTTGACGGGCCGAAATCGTACCGAAGGACGTTTGATTTCGGACTCTGATCGACCGCTTCACGCCCTGAGGCGGTCCGTCAAGCTTTTAGAAGGGGGAAGCATGAGGTTTGCAAGAAGGGGCGAGCCTCGCTTCCTCAATGCGTTTAGATAGACGCTTTCGTCGTATCGTGTCCCAGTCTGCCAGCAGCGGTAGAGGATGCGTATCCATTTCAACACCAGCCATTTCTCTTGAGGCCGGTCTAGCGGCGTAAGCACTCATGCTGGCAGGCCGTCCTGTTCATGGATTTAGGGATTTCCCAGGCAGCCACAGGCCTCGGTAAACCAGAGATCCGGGCCCGACGACATGGGTTCGACATGTTGTTAAGTGCCGCGCTAACAGGACCTTTCAAGCCGCCTCTGGTGCCATCGCGAGAATATGCCCGGCACGATCAATTCGATGCTGATGTGACATGGCTTAGCTCCCTAAGCATTGGAAACGTTTCGGGTCTTAACGTTTCCTTCAGATCGGTCTAGTACGATCTTGTGCAACATGGGTTTCACAGTATTCGACCACATGCTGTGCATCCCGTCGCGTTGGTACGTTGACGGCAGTTCCTTCTGCTGGCGGTTTACGCATCGAGGCGCCAATTGAAGTATCGGAAGGTTTGAATAGATCCGGGGCGGACTGAAGTTGCCTTCAATCGTCGCCACCATGATCCATGGCGATCATGGTGCGGGCCGCGATCGTCGTTCACGTTGCGTCTTAAAGTAACTGCAGAAAGCTAGTTACGCGAACCTTTCGCCACACTGCTGCGCGAGGGCGAAAATGAGATCGATGACTTCTGGAATCAGGGTGACAGGGAGACGGTGCGGAGCCGCCGCAATCACGGCGTTCACTTTTTCGGGCGCATATGCCGGCGGGATCGATCATGAAGTCGCGCTGGATCAGAGCGGCATATGGAACCGCAATGTTCAGCTCGCACTTGAATACGCCGTGATAGCCACGACGGCGGGTGGGGCTCTGTGGCTTGGGAACGACAACGAACTGGGCCATACATTCTGGCAATCGGCCGACGCTACGGCGATATCGGCGGTCGCTGCCCAAGGCATGAAGTATGCGTTCGGTCGCCAGCGGCCCAGCGCTGGCCAGGGACCGAACCAATGGTTCAGCGGCGGAAAGAGTTTTCCCAGTGGTGAAGTCACCCTTCAGGCGAGTTTCGTAACGCCGTTCATCGTCAACTATGGTCGGCGTGATCCGTGGGTTTGGGCACTCGAGGTGTTGCCGCTCTATGATTCGATCGCACGCGTGAAAAGCCAGGCGCATTGGCAGACCGACGTCCTCGCCGGTTGGGCGCTGGGCACGGCGGTAGGATACTTGAGCACGACGTGGCAGACACCCCTGTTCGTGCAGATTCTCCCGCACGGTTTTACGGTTGGCTTCGCGAAGCGGTTCTAGATCTGGTTGCGAAACGGACGTGACTGGTGTGCAGGTGGCGGCGCGGCGACGTCCTGACCTCGTTTGAACAACGCTCCGTAAGTTCGACGCGCAGAGTTTGCTCGCCACCACCCGTATCCAGCATCGCGAACCGTCATCGCGATGGAATGGCCGTTTGAATCCGCCCTCCAAACCTGACGATTTCACCACGTTGCGTCGAAGGACCGAAAGGGGGCGACAGTACGCATTCGCTCGCAGCGAGTGCGACATTCGCCAACTCCGATATGCAAATGTCGGAAATGCGACTTGGAGCGGCCTCACAAACCCCGACAGCCGAACGTCGGGTATGGCCGATGAGAAGCGACCGCCATCCCTCAGATTTAATGGCTGCTTCCTGGGTGCAGTGGAAGCCTGAGTGTCCGAGCTGGTTACGGAAGATTGATTGTTGGCCGATCACCACAGGTGCCGCTGCTCGTGTACGGCTATAGCTTTCGGTTGGGAGCTCACACGCGAGGCACTAACCCGAGTCATTGCTCCAAATGCCAACGCGCCCAACACTGGGGGGGACGCTTTTGAAGTAAGTCGAGCGAAGCTCGCCCGCCAATTTGACACCGACTGATTTTGCGTCTGCTTCACTAAGGTCATATAAACCCGACCTCGTCGGTGGCATTCCGCGAAGGCGGGCAATCACTCTTTCTGCAACATTCAGCAGCGACTCCAATCACTTATTAACCATCCTCGCCGGCGCACTAATAGCAAGCAAACCGCCCAGCACCATGAACGCCGCCAACATATACATCCCCGAATCGTTCGCCGCGGTAACCTCCTTCAACCACCCCACAGCATAAGGACTAAGGAAACCGGCAAGGTTGCCAATCGAATTGATCATCGCAATCCCGGCAGCGGCGCCGGTGCCTGCCAGAATCGCCGTAGGCAAACTCCAAAACAACGGCAGTGTAGTGAGGATGCCCATGGTAGCCAGCGTCAACCCAGTCATGGCAAGCAGGGTGTTATGCGCCCAAACGACGGAAAGCACGAGCCCCACAGCACCAAGAAACGCCGGCAACGCAATATGCCATCTCCGTTCCCTCGACCGATCCGCACTCCGCGCCACAAACACCATCGCCACAACAGCCGCCGCAAACGGCACCGCCGATAGCAGCCCAATCAAAAACGCATCGGTAACGCCGGTCGATTTGATAATCGTCGGCAACCAGAAGCTCACCCCATAAAGCCCCATCACAAACGAGAAGTACGTGAGGCTCAACATCAACACCCGCCCGCTAGTGAGTACCTGCCGAATCGGCATATCGTGCTTGGTCGCTTCCTCAGCCGACACCTGACTCTCAAGCAACTGCTGCTCTTCCCGGGTCAGCCACTTAGCCTTCGAAATCCGATCATCGAGCATCACGAACACGATGATCCCAACCAGCACCGACGGCACCCCCTCGAGCAGAAACAGCCACTGCCACCCGTGCCACCCGTTCACGCCGTTGAAGTTCTTCAGGATGTACCCAGACACCGGCCCACCAATCACCCCCGACAACGCAATCGCCGTCATAAACCAGGTCGTCATCCGTCCACGCCGATGCGCCGGATACCAGTAGGTGAGATACAAAATAATCCCAGGAAAGAACCCCGCCTCTGCAAGTCCAAGCAAAAAGCGCATCACATAAAACATCGTCGGCGTGGTGACTAACATCGTCAGCATGGATATCACGCCCCACGAAATCATGATCCGCGCGATCCAGACACGCGCGCCGACCTTATGCAGGATCACGTTGCTCGGCACTTCGAAGATGAAATAGCCGATGAAGAAAATCCCCGCGCCGAAGCCATACACCGCATCGCTCAAGCCAAGATCGGTGCTCATCCCGAGCTTCGCGAAGCCGACGTTCACACGGTCCAGATAGGCAACGATGTAGCAGAGCATCAATAGCGGCGCGAGCCGCCAGGTAACCTTGCGATAAGTCGCCTCTTCGAACGTCGAAGGCGGCGCGCCAGCGCCGGGATGGTGGAGCGGATTTGCAGGACTAGCCATGACTATGTCTCCTCATTTTTATGGAATTGAAGTGCCGCCGCCGAACGATTCTATCCGCGCCAGGTCTTTTGCAGGACGAATCGATATTGGGGGAAAACACTGACCGCGCACGCAGTGCGTGCGCAGCGCTTCATCTACCGCTACACGCAGCGCCCCCCATCCACTTCGAGACACACGCCGGTAATAAACTCCGCCTCATCCGAAGCCAGATACAGCGCCGCATTCGCAATATCCTGCGGCGTCGAAAACCGCCCGAGAGGAATCCCTGCCAGGAACTTCTGCCGGTTCTGCGGCGTATCCTCGACCCCCATGAACTCGGACAACAGCGCGGTCTCACCGATCACCGGATTCACGCAGTTCACGCGAATCCGCTCCGGCCCCAGCTCGACGGCGAGCGACTTGCTAGCGACGATCACCGCGCCCTTGCTGCCGTTGTACCAGACGAGCCCGGGCCGCGGCCGCACGCCCGCCGTCGACGCGATATTGATGAAGCTGCCGCCGCCTTGCTCGCGAAAATACGGCACGAACTCCTGCACGCTCCAGTAGATGCTCTTCACGTTCACCGCATAGACGCGGTCGAACTCGGCCTCGGTCACTTCGAGTACCGGCTTGTTGCGATGCGTGGTGCCCGCGTTGTTGACGACGATCTGCACGCTGCCGAAGTCTTCCAGCGCGGCCTCGCGCAGCGTGCGCCAGTCGTCGCGTTGCGCGACGTTGCCGGGGACCGCGATCGCCTTGCCGCCCGCAATCGCGATCTCACTCGCGACGCGTTCGGCGGCCGGCCCGTTGAGGTCGTTGACCACGACGTTCGCGCCTTCGCGCGCAAAGGTCTTTGCGATGCCTTCGCCGAAACCCGAACCGCCGCCCGTGACGATGGCCGTTTTACCTGTCAACCGCATGATGTCTCCGTTGTTTGTGATGGATAGAGCGATGCGTTGTTGCGTGTAACGTGCTGCTCGCGCCGATCGCGAGCGAGCCCTACGGCACCCGCTAGCCGTGCCGGATCGCGATCGTCTTCAGCACCGTAAAGCCATACAGCGCCTCGAAGCCTTTCTCGCGACCATGTCCCGAATGCTTGACGCCGCCGAACGGCAATTCGACGCCGCCGCCCGCGCCATAGTTGTTGATGAACACCTGGCCCGAGCGCACGCGTCGGGCGAGGCGCATCTGGCGCGCGCCATCGCGTGTCCAGATGCCGGCGACGAGCCCGAACCGCGTGCCGTTCGCGAGCGCGAGCGCTTCGGCTTCGTCGCGGAACGACATCGCGGCGAGCACCGGACCGAACACTTCGTCGCGCGCGAGGCGGTGGCTCGCGGGCACGTCGCGCAGCAAGGTCGGGGCCTGATAGAAGCCGCTTTCAGGCGCTTCGGGAATCACCTCGCCGTGCGCGGCCATCGCGATGCCGTCGTGTTGCGCGTCCGACAGAAAGTCCCACACGCGTTGCTGCTGTTTCGCGCTGATCAGCGGTCCGCAGTCGAGGTCGGCATTCGACGGCCCGACGCGCAACGCCTGAAAGGCGCTGCTGAGTCTGTCGAGCAGCGGCTCGTAAATCGCCTGTTCGATCAGCACGCGACTGCCCGCCGAGCAGGTTTGCCCGGCGTTCTGCACGATCGCGGAGATCAGCACCGGCAGCGCGGCGTCGAGATCGGCGTCGGCGAACACGATTTGCGGCGACTTGCCGCCGAGTTCGAGCGTGACCGGCACATGGTTTTCGGCGGCCATCTGCGTGACGAGCTTGCCGGTTTCGGGCGAGCCCGTGAAGGAGATGTGATCGATGCCCGGATGACGCGCGAGCGCGGCGCCCGCTTCGTGTCCATAGCCGGTCACGATGTTCAGCGCACCGGCCGGCAAGCCGGCCTCGGCGGCGAGCTCTGCGACCCGCAGCACGGAAAGGCACGCGTCCTCGGCCGGTTTGACGACGCACGCATTGCCGGTCGCGAGCGCCGCGCCGACGCTGCGCCCGAAGATCTGCATCGGGTAATTCCACGGCACGATGTGGCCGGTCACGCCGTGCGGCTCGCGGATCGTCAGCACCGTGTAGCCAGATTGGTAGGGCAGAGTTTCGCCGTGCAGCTTGTCGGCCGCGCCGGCGTAGAACTCGAAGTAGCGGGTCAGGGCGGCGGCGTCGGCGCGCGCCTGCCTGAGCGGTTTGCCGGTGTCGCGCGCTTCGAGCCGTGCAAGGTCTTCCTGGCGCGCTGCCACCAGCAGCGACAGCCGGTACAGCACGCGGCCGCGCTCGGCGGCGCTCAGCGCGCCCCATGCGCCGTCGAACGCTGCGCGTGCGGCGTGCACGGCGGTGTCGATATCGGCCTCGGTGCCGCGCGCGATGCGCGTGAACGGCTGGCCGTCCGAGGGATCGAGTACGGCGATCGATTCGCCGCCGGAAGCGGCGCACCACTCGCCGCCGATGAAATGCCGTGCTTCTTCCATGCATGCTCCTTGATGACGTGCGGCCGGCGTGCGGCGGCGCGGGTTCGAAGGGGAGACACAAAACGGTAGAGACGCGAAGCGAGACGCCAGCCGATTATCGCGCCGATCCGACCGCGGATGCCACCTGCCGATTGGCTATAATGGCGCATTCCGTACGGTCCGGTGCGCGGCCCCGTCGTTCGGGGCGAGAGGGGTTTCAGTGCCCGACGTTCGCGGTTCGCACACAGTTCGCACCGCATCCGCAGCCCGCGCGCCGTTCGCCGCCTTCCGATTTCCATCCCCTTCAGAGAGCGCTCATGAGCTTCAATCACGTTCCCGCAGGCAATGACCTTCCGCACGATTTCAACGTCATCATCGAAATCCCGGCGCAAAGCGACCCGGTGAAGTACGAAGCCGACAAGGACCTGGGCCTGCTCGTCGTCGACCGTTTCATCGGCACCGGCATGCGCTATCCGGCCAACTACGGCTTCATTCCGCAGACGCTGTCGGGCGACGGCGATCCGGTCGACGTGCTGGTGATCACGCCGTTCCCGCTGCTGGCAGGCTCGGTCGTGCGTGCCCGCGCGCTCGGCATGCTGCAAATGACTGATGAGTCCGGTGTCGACGCGAAGCTGATCGCCGTGCCGCACGACAAGATCTGCCCGATGACGGCGAACCTGAAGTCGGTCGACGACGTGCCCGCTTACCTGAAGGACCAGATCAAGCACTTCTTCGAGCAATACAAGGCGCTCGAGAAGGGCAAGTGGGTCAAGGTCGAAGGCTGGGCCGACGTCGATGCTGCCCACAAGGAAATCAGCGAAGGCGTGGCGAACTACAAGAAGTAAGCGCGCCGCGGTTCATCCGCTTGCTGCATGCAGTACGAAAACCGCGCGAGTCCGCAAGGACCGCGCGGTTTTTTCATCTGATTTGCGCGGCATTCGACTACCGTGCAACAAGCGCCGCGATCTTCGTCTGGCACGCGCCGTCTCGCGCGCATAACCTGAATGCATCGCTCCGATGAACGGAACGCATTTTTATATTTAGGTGTAAACCCTTATCATTCGCCGCACGACCTCGCGCGCGAACTCACGGCATCAACGCGCATTTCCATCACTTCAAGAACCACGGTCCGGATGATGAACCGCAGCAAGCCCCACTCGACATCGCCGCGCTGGTCGACCCGGCTGCATTCGGTCGTCACCGCGATCTATCGCAAGCGGCCGGTCTGGATGGTGTCGTTCGCGGCGAGCGAGGCGAATCTGTCGGAGGGCTTGAGGGCGGCGTGCGCATCGACGGCGATGCTCGCGCTCGGCAACGTGCTGCACGATCCGGTATTTGCGTGGGCGGCGATCGGCGCGTTCTGGACCTGCCTCGCCGATGCCGCCGGCTCGAACCGCGCGCGCTTCATGTCGATGATGAGCTTCGCGCTGCTGTCGACGCTGTGCGGCGGCATGACCGCGTTCGCGTCCGCCTCGGGTGCTGCGTGGGCCGCGCTCGCGGTGCTCGCGTTCACGACGCTCGGCGCGTTCGGCCGCATCTGGGGCGCGGCCACGTCGCAGGTGACGATCCTCGCGGCGACCGCCTGCGTCGTGATGGTCGATCGGCCGATGCACGGCGCGCGCGCGGGTGTCGCGTTTCTCGGCGTCTATCTGGTCGGCTGTCTGTTCGCGATCGTGCTGAGCTTGACGGTGTGGCGCATTCATCCATTCGGCGCGAGCCGCGCGTCGTTGCGCGCGGTGTATCTGCGCCTCGCCGATGTCGCGTTCGACAGCGCGCGGCTTGTCGGCGGCCGTGCCGCGCCGCGCGAATGGGCCACGCATGCCGCGCGCTTTCGCGCCGATGCGCGCGCGTCGCTCGAACGTTCGCGCGATGCGCTCGCGAACGTGCCCGCATCGAAGGCGGGCGGGGCGGCCGTCTACGACACGTTGCTCGGCCTGCTGACCGATGGCGAAGCGCTGTTCGCGTATCTGATCGCGGTGTCGGGCGCGGGCGCGAAAGTGCCCGACGATTCGCGCCGCACGCAACGCGCGGTGCGCTCGCTCAATGCGATCGGCGAAGTGCTCAGCGACATCGGCAGCGCGACCGGCGACGCGCGCTGGGAACGTCTCGCGGACCCGCAGGCGCGTCTGCGGCGTCTCGCGCATCGGCTCGAAAGCGCGTTGCTCGAACCGGTGAAGCTGCAATCCGGTTTCGAGCTCGTCGATTTCGCGCCGCGTGAGGTGCACGTCGAGCCGTGGAGCGCGTGCGTCGCGCGTTATACGGCGCGCGCGTGGTCGACGCTGAAGGCCAACCTGTCGTGGCAGTCGGTCGGCTTGCGCCATGCGGCGCGTGTCGGCGTGACGACGACGGCGGGCTTCGTCGTGATTCGCGCGCTCGGTCTGCCGTTCGGCTATTGGGCCACGATGGCCACGCTGCTGATCCTGCAGCCGTCGATCGCCGCGACCTGGCCGCGCAGCATCGAACGCGCGATGGGCAGTATCGTCGGCGGCGTGCTCGCGGCGGCGATCGGCTATGCGATTCATTCGCCGCTCGGCATCTCGCTCGCGGTGTTCCCGCTGGTGATGGCGACGATGGCGCTGCGCCCCGTCAGTTACAGCCTGTTCGTGCTGTTCCTGACGCCGACCTTCGTGCTGGTCGCCGACTTCGCGACGCCGGGCGCCAACGAGTTGGCGTTCGCGCTGACGCGGCTCGGCAACAACGTGCTCGGCTGCGTGCTCGCGCTGCTCGCGACGTTCCTTCTATGGCCGACGCGCGAGAAGCTCGATGTGCGCGTCTATCTCGGCGACGCGGTGCGCGCGAATCTGGCGTATCTGCGCGCGTCGCTCGACGCGCCTCGGCATGGCGGCAAGGAGATCGAGCAATTGCGCCGCGCCGCGGGCCTCACCAGCAACAACGCGGAGGAAGCGATCGGCCGCGTGCGGCTCGAAAAGCTCGAGGACTCGATGGCCGATACGGTCACGCTGACGGTGCTGAGCCTGCTGCGACGGATGGCCGGCACCGCGACGCAGTTGCGCCTCACTGCGAACCGTCGCGACATGCATAGCGAACTCGACGAATGGGTCGAGGCGGTCAGCGCGGCGATCGAGGCCGCGCTGAACCGCACGTTACGGCCGGTGCGGCTCGAGTTACCCGCTCGCGCGCAATTGACGTCGCTGGAAGCAGATGTGGTGGGCGAGCTGGCGCGGGTGCATCGGCTGCTGACGGAGAGGATGCGGGAGGCGAGGGGGTAGCACGACTCAGCCGTCCGAACGCTCGCCGTCTTCCGCGACGTCATTCACCGCTGCCACCGGCAACACCGACTGCAGCGTGAACACCCCGGCCGCCAGCGCCCGTTTATCGGCCGCCGTGAGCCGCTTGACCCAATACTCGGCGCTCGACGCGCTCGACCGGTCCGCCAGCTCGAACGACGCCAGCACCCGCACCGGCTTGCGCGAGCGCGTATAACGCGCGCCCGTGCCGCTCAGATGTTTGTCGAAGCGAGCAGCGACATCGGTCGCGATGCCGGTATAGACGCTGCCGTCCGAGCATTCGAGCAGATAGAGAAACCACGCCATAACCGCGCTTCTAGCCTTTGAACGGATTGTGTTCGCGCAGCTCGTCCACGTACGCGTGGATGCTGTTTTTTTCGTTATCGAGGAAATGGCCGACCGCATCGGCGAATGCCGGATGCGCGAGCCAATGCGTCGAGCGCGTGACCGTGGGCAGAAAGCCGCGCGCCATCTTGTGCTCGCCCTGCGCGCCGCCTTCGAATGCGCCGAGCTTTTCTTCGATGCAGAATTCGAGCGGCTGATAGTACGCGGTTTCGAAGTGCAGGCACGGCACGTGTTCGAGCGCGCCCCAGTAGCGGCCATACAAGGTGCCGCCGGTTTTCTCGTCGCGCTGATAGACGACGAGCGAGCTCGCGATCGGCTTGCCTTCATATTCGGCGATCACGAGCAGCAGATTCTCCGGCATCGACGCGCCGATCATCCGGAAGAAATCGAGGTTCAGATACGGACTCGAAAAATGCTCGCGATAGGTTTGCCGATAGCACTTGCTGAAGAAGCGCCAGTCGGCATCCTCGATGTCTGCGCCGCGGATCCTTCGCATCGTGATGCCGGCCTCGTGCACCTTGCGCCGTTCGGCGCGGATGTTCTTGCGCTTCTTCTGTTCGAGCGTCGACAGAAAGTCTTCGAAGTCGCGATAGCCGTCGTTGAGCCAGTGAAACTGCACGCCTTCGCGTTGCATCATGCCGATATCGGTGAGCGCGTCCGCTTCGCTCTGCGTCGGAAACAGCACGTGCAGCGACGACACCTCGGCCTGCTCGGCGAACGCCATCAACGTGGCCGCGAGATGGCGCAATGCATGCTCGTTCGCCGACAGCAGCCGGTTGCCCTGTACCGGCGTGAAGGGCACTGCGCACAGCAGCTTCGGGTAATAGGGCAGGCCGTTGCGCTTGTACGCGTCGGCCCAGGCCCAGTCGAACACATATGTCATATCTCGATTTACGGGAGTTTGTGTCCAGGTAGGGTTTACGTTCATTCCGTATTTCAAAAAGCTGTTCGAGACGACCGGCAGGGAGTCGAGGTGGCTGCAGGGCCGGCAGGCCCGAAGCCGGGAGGGGGTCCGGGGGAGGGGCGCGAAAAATATATCAGCAAATCATTGAAATGGTTATTGTTTTTTCGATTTTTCGGTATAGATTTACTGGGACGAACGGATGATGTGATGGAGGTTAATCATGCAATCCTCAAAGGTCGAAGTAATACTTCTAACGGACTGCGACCGACGGACCTACGATTATCTGGTCAGTGAGTGTGGCTTCACGCGTGTGAGTAAAGCCATTGAACAACTCCCGGGACGAAGGCGCCCCTATGTTTCGAATATTGCCAAAATACTCGGGGTTACCATTCCGGAGAGTGTCGTGATAACGCCCAGGGAAGCCGGAAGAGAACATCTGGCGCGACTGAAGAAGCTACTGTCTGTCCCGACCGACCATGGCAGGTAGCGGCGCGACCCACATTGGGCTTTGCCGCTCGCTGGAACGGGCGTCGTTCGATGCCCTTATTTCTTCGCCGAGAGGTATCATCCGTGCATCACTAGGCTGGGATTCGACAACGGATGGCCTCCTGTCATATTCCGGGGGTCGCACAACTAGTAAATGCAGAGCGCATCATGTCCAGGGCAGGCGACAATGAGAGGCCATTAAAAATGGGCACGGCAAGTGGCTACAGAGAAAAGCTTCAGCGAAAAAACGAGTGCTGACGATAAAAGCATTGGTTTCGAGTATCAGTATTACTACTTTCTCGACAGGCTGCTTAATCTAAAGAGCGGTCAGTCAGTTGGGTTGGAGGTAAAAGATGACGTGCATACCGACCTCGACGCCGACTGCCAACTCCTTTTTCAGCTAAAACATACTGTCAAGAAGGCTGCCGGTGGCGCGCCCATTGCTTTGCCGCAGTTGGACGTTGACCGTGGAAGACTCTCTATAACTGGTCTCAAATTATCGTCGACGAAGCCGATGGGCGCACGACCATCGGGAGTCAACTCGCGTTTGTACGGAAGACCGAATTTCACTTGGTGACCAACAAGTCAGAAAGCAAGACAAACGATTTCTTGGTCTTGCATGAGAAATTTAATGCAGGTGAGGCCGATTTTTCTCAAATTCAGGCGGCGCTAATTGTTCTGCAAAATAAGACGACCGATTCAACGATTAAAGGCTAAATCGCAGCGGTGGTCTCGCTTAACGACGAGATTTCCGAACAGTTTTTTCGGCGCGTGTTTGTCGAGTTATTTCTCGATGACATCATTGGCAAAGTCAAGCTATCAACTCGGGATAAGTTCATAGATTCGAGCCGCATCGACGAAGTTTTCGCCCGTCTCGATTCCCGTATCCGAGAAGACAACTTTTATACCGTCAAGGCTGGCCAGTCGATACTTGTCGCCTGGGACCACTTTATGGAGAAGTACAAGAATATTTTTGTTGACGGGCGTAGCAAAAACCTTCGGGAGCCCAGTTTTAATCCAGTTTTGCCAGACAAGATATTCGCACTTCTTTTCATCAAGCGCCTGATAGAGATTGAAGCAATCGGACCTGATGATACAGAAACAGCACTTGAATATACGATGCACAGGCTTCGTATTGCGCGTTATCTTGAGGCATGGTTGCAGAGTGGGGACTTGCTTTCGGATGAGGTGAACGCACTTCACAGAGAGGTCTTCACCAGATGGAAAAACAAGTTTCAGTTCGCCTTCAAGAAATACGCGACACTGTCTGCCGTTCTCGATAAAGCGCTTGAACTTTTCGTGGAGTTGCGGGAAGAACGCTTCAAGGTGGGTCCTTCCGAACTCAATACGGAGTTAAGCAATGGGGAACTCTATTATCTTTCAGATGAGGGGAAGATTGGTTGGCATCGGGATTGGGAGTCGCTATGAATGAAAGCTGAAACGGATACAACAACATTGGGCATTTGTGCGACGGCGCTGATGAGTGTTATCGAACGTACAGGGGAGCTCCCGCTTGCGAAGGCGCTGCTGGTGATGCCGTTAGTAATGCACGACGCCACGTTGTCATTTTTGAGCAATGCAAGTGTCCGGAAGCGAGAAGCTGCTGCTCTCACGTCGGTGCGCTGCTGTCAGACCGTTTTGCGCGGTCAGCATTGCACCCGCGACTTCCAGCACCTGACCCGGAGCAGCTTTCGCATAGAACAGCGTGCGATTCCCGATTGCAGCCATCATCCGCTCCTTGTCTGAAAGCAAACGACAGGGCGCTGATTTGTCGGCCGGGGGTCATCCATAAAGGTGTTCAAGACCAGGCCCGCCGCTAAAAGGTAAGCGCTAGACGCAGGATATTTCCTGCCGGCAGCTTACCTTGACAAACCCGCTACTTGACCCCGCAATCTTGCACCACGACGTCGACTTTGCCGCCCTCGGGCGGGCGGTGTGATGGCGGGTATCGGAGGAAGGGTCACCTTCCTCCGCCTGAACGAAAGCGGTGTCTTCATCGACGGGCGCGTTCCCCATTTGCTGGACGACTGAACCCTGGCGCTTCGTTCGAACGGCGGAGGCGCGCCGGCGGTCTTCCGGGTGTCCGGTTCCAGGCCTGTCACATTTTCGAGCCAGCCTGGTAATCGTAGGCGTTGAGTTTGTTGAGCTGAATCACCTTTTCGAGGCGTTCTGCATCCGACCCGACATACCGGGCGACTACGTCTGACGTCGGATTTGGAGTGTAGGCCCACTCGACCCATTGACTTTTTGGCAGGTATGCCGCAAAGCGCAGGGGCTCAGTGAAGCTGTCAGGCAGGAATTTCAGAGCATCCGGCTTCGACGCGTGTGCAAACAGGTCCTGATTCCACCAGTTCCCCCTGGCGGGCCCGCCCGCTTGTGCGAGGGCTACCGCATTGGCGGTTTTGAGCGGGACCTGAGGGTCTATCGAGGTCCGGCGCCCCAACCTTGCCGGGTCATTGGGACCCGGGCCGCCGTTTGCTGGCCCGGGATTGCCTACGGGTTGCCAGCCGGGGTAGTTCACCCGAAACGTAGCGTTCGTCTGGAGATACCGGATTACGGCGAACGACGCTGATTCGCAGAACACCTCATCATCCGCTTTAAAAAGAACCGGTTTTTCCCCCAGCATGGGCTTTTTAATAACCGTAGCGCGTCCTTCGGTCGACAGGATGTAGCAGATACCCGATGCCTCATACAGTTCGGCGACATCAGGAGGTTCGTCGGCGAATGTCAGGGAGGGCTGGGCCACTATTCCGCATAGCAGGGTTGCGGTCAGGGCCTGCGCGATTGATACGCGGCTTGGGCTCATGCTTTTGGCTCCTGACGTCGCGATGCCCGGATGGCCAGCCATCGGCTAAGCCGCTCCATCCAGCGCGAGAGAAAGGGGTGGATTGCAAGTGCCGCAATGACAAGGACAAAATCCAGCCACAGCACATTGCAGATGAAGAACAGGCCGAGCCCCGCCAGGATGATAACGCCGGTGGAAATCAGGATGGTTCGTAGCTCAATTTTTCTCCAGGTTTCCTCGTGGTCTGCGCCCGACACCGCATCGGTCGCACGGCCCGCATGCCGTGCCTTCAGGTAGGCAATCAGGAAAAATGGCAGCGTGAGCGCCAGGTCAAGAGCCGTGCGCGTGCCATGCGTGAATTCGAAGAGTGGCTCAAAGGCGAACGTGTAGGCGCCGATAGAGTGGAACAGGACGCCGGGTGCTTCCTCATGCCAGGGCGGATGGAATACGTCACCGCCATTTCGTCGGGAATTGTTGTCCCCAAGAACAACTATCTTTCCGGCGAAGTCCGCTGCGGCCCGTTTGATGGCAGAGGAGTCCGTAGCCAGGGAACGTTCGGTGTCCATCTGGTCGAGTTTGCTGTAGTTGAGCAGGCGTCCGCGCTCTTCATCACTTACCGTTTCAGGGCGGGCTTGCGCCTCCGCTTCTACGTCTGAAATCACGAACGGCTTCAGCCAGGCGTAGGTTTCGGGCAATCCCTGTGGCCCTGCATAAGCCTTCGCCAGGGCGTACCCCATCGCGGGAAGCTCCTGTTTCTGAGGGTAGACGACCAGCCATGGCCTCGCTCGTAGGGTGACGTTGCGACCTGGAATCTCGTTTCCGGCGAGGTCCGCTGCAAGGCTTTGGTATTTAGCCTGATTCAGCCAGCTCTCGGGAGCCATGAACCGGGTTCGGTACACGCCGAGAAATACCGGAGTGGTTTTGCTGGTCTTCAGGCAGAAATCGAAGAATGCGGGGTCTTCGGTACGGCTTATATAGCCGTGCTCGTCAGGCGAAAAGTCAATGTCGACTCCAATAGCCTTCGCGCCTACCGCATTCAGGGCGGTGATTATGTCAGTGAGTTCTTTTCTCGAGGTCGGCGCAGCGGCGGTGAAACCATCTTCAAGTTGCTGAATATCGAGGACCACCACGGGCAGCCGCTGATGGGAAAATTTGGAGAGAAACATCTCGGACCCGGAGAACACGCTGGTCTCGGTCCAGCGGCCGGGCGGCGTCTTCTCGAACCAGTTTTTCGTAACCATCAGAGCGGCGGTCACGATGGCGGCGTAGGTCAGGTCCAGCACGACTCGTCTCCACCTTGAGCCCGGAGGTGGAAGTGGAACCTCAGGCGGAGTGTCCGCTGGCGTCGTGTCGTGCACTGCCGTGTCGTGGGCAGCCGGCGCGCTGCCCGTCTGGCCCTTCCCCTGACCGGTAACAGTTGGCTCTCCGGGTGCGGCTGGCCGTTCGGTCTCGGTCTCGTTCTCGCCAGGGTCCGCACGGTCTTCTTCAGGCTTCTTTTCTTGCTCGTCGCTCACGTTTCCTCCGTCAGAACTAACAGAAAAGTGACAGGGCGTATTCGTCTTACTTTATGCGGGAACGGGAAGCGGTTCGGCGAAATTCGCAGGTAATGGGAATAGTAATTCACAAAGGCGCATTCGTGAGAGGTTGTCGTTCCTGACGCCGCCCGTCCTCCAACGATGCAACCGACCGGCTTCCCGTCCCCGACCCGCTCCTCAAACGAAGGTACCGTCCGCCTGAAAGCAAGCAGGCCCTAATTCACGTTACGCGAATTTCAAAGACTTCGGCGGCCAACAGCTTTCGATATTGTGTTTCCCGGGACGCCGGCCCTGAGCTGTTTGCGAACTTCAACAATCGATTTGAAGACAGCCTCGTTTTATCTCTAAATGCAGTTCAGTTGTTAATTCATCTCGGCCATATGAAGTTGCGGGGAAATCTCGTGCCAGATATTCCGATGGACATTTCGCCTGACTTTGGAGCGAGAGCCCAACGCATCGTTAATCGAGAATGTCGGCACTAGCTCGAACCATATGTTTTTGCACCTCATCCAGTTCCTGGCGCTTCATGAGGTGGCAATCAACAAGAAATCTAAGCTTGTCCCAAGCTTCTGGTTCTGGACCAACCAAGTCGACCGTACTACGGGGAAAAGGACAAGACGCGTGAGGCGAGGGACAAACATAGCGACAACGCGAAAATTTCAGCTGCATTCGGGCTGCCGGACAGGTTCATCGAGCGTATGAACTCGGAATACCAGACCCAATTTCAGATGATAGTTTTTGAGCACGTACCCAGGTCGTTATTAGAGGGCATGCTGCATGTGACCTCGTGGAAGAGTTTCGCAATGGCAATGCTTTGATTCCCCAACGTTGGATTCCATAGCGATTGGGACTAACGGACGGTCCATCGGGGCGGCGTCCTCGCCCCGGTCTGCAGTGCATCAAGAACGTTACGGGCAACGCGCGGTATATGGGTGCGCCCTCGTTCGGCGAAAGGAGGCTTCAAGGCGTCGTCAGCGCTCCTCAAGTTGATTCACCAAGCAAATCGGCGGGGTCGACGTCCAGTGCCTCTGCGATTTTCTGCAAGTTGTCGAGAGTGATATTAGTCACTGCCCGCTCGACTTGGCTTATGTAGGTGCGATGGAAACCACAGTCCTCGCTGAGCCTTTCTTGCGAAACCTTCTTTTCTAATCTCAACCTGCGAACCTGTAGCGCTAAGCGGCGGCGCAGCCAAGGGTTCACCGTTTTGTTATCAATTTCGTCCATGCGCGGAGATTGTCGGAACACCGGCCGTTCGTCTACCGTGTAAGCGTCTACTGTGTTTACATCTACTCGACAAACATCTATAATTGCCCTAGCTCAGCTTGCCGCGAACAGCACATAGCGAGCCGTAGGCGCGGTGCTCTCGATTTGAAAAGGTTTGGGTCAAGGTCCGAGACGCGAAACTAGTGACGCATCTATCTTTGTGGGATGCGAACGGAGAGAGCATGGTTTTCATATTTTTCTGCGTGAGTGGGGTTCTCGGTTCGATGAGTCGCCATCCATCACTGACGACACGCGAAAACGCGCCAGAGGCCACGCGCTCGCTAGAGAAGGATGTCCTGCGGTTGGGAAGAACGCTTAGCACGTATCCTGGCGCGGTGATTGTTGTCGGGAACGACTGGCCTCTCTGCTACGATTTCAGGAATCTCCGGGAAGCAGGTCATGAGTTCGGGCGGCGCGTAGTCAACGTCCTCAATACCGTAGGGAGTACGAAGGAGCAGGCGGTGCTGGATTTCTGCGCGAATCGCCATGACCCGTTTGTCATCCTCGCTTCGCAGGATTTTGAGTTTTCGCATCGCACCGCGTCGTCGCGCATTGATGTCGACCAACAGCGCGGGTTTGACGAAACTGCACGCGCCGCGCTTGAAGTCCACCTGCGCGGTTTCGGCGCCTGTGCGACCGACACGCTTTCCGATGACGATATTTTGCGTGCGACAGTAGGAACCTATGCCCTGCGAAAGGCGCGAGACATTAAGTCTCCAATTCGGGCTAATGAGGACGCAGCTTTTCAGCGTCGTCTTGCAGAGATGCTTTTCGACGTCAAGAGAGAAGAACGATGAAGGTGCAAGTCGCCTCTGATTTACATCATGAGATAACTGTCGTGATGTCTGGGTAATTCTCGAAGAGCTTGAATCGGAACAGCATGGCTCCCGAACCTCAACCGGAGACAACCAATGTCGCTTTATCTACATCAATCGTCTAGCGAAGGTGACGAAACCGTGCGCCTCGAATCGTGGTCAATCCGCCGGTTTGATGGTGGCGCTAGACATTTCGTCGGTTTCTCGCTTGAAACTCACGATGGGCGGGTGAGTACGGAAATCACTGAGCTGAACGTCGAAGCTAGAACCGCGAGGACTGCCAGCGGACGCAAGTACGAGTTGGTTGGTGGAAGCGGATACAACGGCGACGCCGAGTATGTGTTTAATAGAGTCAAGGAAATCATCGGGAAGGGTCAATCCTGGAAGGACGTTACAGAGGAACTCATACCGGGTACCCGTCGACCAAGGCAACGTATCGAGTGGCCCGAGGACGAGCAGTAAGCTGGCCGCTACTTCAGACTTGTGACTTCACGGCGCCACATGAGGAACGCCTGAATGAACCACGCCGAAGGACGGCCCATTTTGTGGAGGGCTCGCGTGCACGCTGGTGAGTACCTCGGGGAAGGCGAGGCGCTCCCGTTGCTGAGTACGGCGAGGGGGGAAGCCGGGTTACGCGATGTTCGACAGTTGCTTCCTTCGCCTGCGGCCTGCCACCTGGCTGCAATGCTAATCAACCTGAGCGAAACGTCACGCGCCTATTACCCGCTTGAGCCCCTAGCAACACCTTGCCCGCTGATGAGCGTATTCGTCGAGAGGATTTTAAATCGCTGGACGAACGAAGGAGAGCTTGTCGCCCGCGTCGATATTGTTTTGGAGGGTCGTTTCGCATACGCGAGTATTACTTCAAAAAGCGAACCCCGCACAGACATTCCTCCCGTAGCGTATGACCGAAAGGATGGTGTCTGGGATATCGTGCTTAAGGTCCTCAGAGCGATTTTTCCCATGCACCGTGGTCCCTGATGGGGGCCTGAATGACGAGGTAAGACATGAAGAAAGGAGCGCAAATGAAAGTTCGCGAACTCATCGCCTGGCTTGCGGGCGCTGACCCGGACAGTGTCGTTGTATTCCTTGACTCCTATGCCGATAGCGACGAGTCAGGCGAAATTCGAAAGGTGTTTATCCCGTCTGAACCGTGGACGCACGAAACAGGCTATTCCCTCGGCATCAGGCATGAAGGCCGGTACCCTGGCCATCCACGGGCCGATAACGACTGCCACGACGTAACCGAAACTCGCGAGCACCTGGCCGTAATGTCGAACGGTCCAACGAATCTCATATATGACGGCGTTGTCTAAAGCGAGGGCAAACGAGGGGGAGGAAATGACGATGCCAGACGAAAGGGCACTCGCACTAATCCGTGCGCGCGAACTGTTGGTTGAGCTATCACAGTCGCGAGGAAGAATTGGCACGCAGGCGTTGCGCGAACGGGCCAAGCACATATTACGTCACTATCCCGACAACGGCATGGTAGCGCTCATCGCCATGGAGACGGTGTGGCTAGACGTGCCACGACGGATATAGGGGGATGCGGGAAGCATCATGGTGTAACGGAGGATGTCTCCAGTGCCAGATACGCCTCTGACTATCTAGCGAACCGAAGAATTTCGTCTACGATTGCCGCTATTGCACACAGGTTCCGAAACAAATACGTACATCGTCGTCTTCAATTTCATCGGTTTGTCGAAGCACGGGGTGAATCGCAATGACCTTTTCGGATGAAATCGAACAACAGGCACTTGCCGCAAGGCGCCAGATGGTGCGTTCCGGTGAGCTGGTGAAGGAGGATGAATTCCGCGAGCAACTGCACGTCAGCGCTGTGCACCTCGCGCGCATGGTTGCAAGGGGAAGCGTGTTCACGATAGAAGTTGATGACGTCCATTACTTCCCATCGCTCCTAGCGACCCCCAACATTGACCTCAAGCGATTGCATGCAGTTTGCCGCATCCTCGGCCCGGCGCCGCCATCCTGCAGACTCGGGTATCTGTCGTCAAGGCACGCTAACATCGGGGGCATTTTTCCCCTCGAAGCGCTGAGCGATGAGAGGAAATTCCGGTTGCTTTGTCGGATGGCAAGGGCGTACGCGGCGGAATGGTCGCGAACTGTTGTCACGATTTATGCGGGCCGCTACGAGGAGGAACCAGTTGATACAGAACCCGCATTGACAGCGGCTGATGAGATAGACCCACGGGTTAATCTCTGGAAGCGTGCAGAGGGTGCGCTACGACACGGAGGGTATATTTGGCCGTGCGGACCCTATCCCAGGGCGAGCGAGGCTACGGCATACATCGCTCGACATCCCGCCGGCGAGGCTCCGTCCATTCCTGATGCACGTATTGATGTGAGCGTCGTTGACGGTATCGCACATGCAATCGTCGTTCGTCACGAAGGGTCGACGTACAAACTGGACGCAATTCGAGTCGCTGACGAGGACGACATCGTCAGCGTCGTACTCTGTGTCGTTGTAGCTGCGAGAAAGAGCGAGTTCAAACCCGCGCGGCTATCGAAGTCGAAACAACGGGGGACGCGATGACCCGGTTTAAACCGAACGCACGTCAGCAGAGGCTGATTAAACAGGCACTTGCGGCTCATCGCAGAGCACAAGCAAGTGGCCGGCATGCTCCAGACCGCCTTGTTGCCAGGTGGAGTGCGGAGGTTGGAATTGACCGGAGGGAAGTGGCGGCTGAAATACGGAAGAAACGTCATACTGCACTATTGTGCGCAGTTGTCAAAGCTGGTAATTGGATTGCTACCCGGTTGCGCCGCTGCTACGCGAAGAACGATACGCAGAAATAGTGAGCGACGACGTCTCGACAGAAGACCCGAAGAACTTTTACACAATAGAGTCAATGACTGAAAGTTCTCGTGATTTGGTGCATGAGAAATCGGATAGGCAAGTGGTCTTCCTCGACTTCGACGGAGTCCTTCATCGCCTTTCTGCATATCGTACGCGACGTGGGCTCGTGAGCAGTGACCCCAAGATTCAACTTTTTGAATATGCGTCGGTCCTCGAAGAAGCACTCAGGCCGTATGACAACGCGGAGGTCGTTCTGTCAACATCCTGGGTGCCGACACTCGGATTCAATCGTGCGAGAGATGCGCTGCCGATAAGTTGCCTTCGAGCGCGCGTAGTCGGCGCGACTTTTCACTCGAGGTATCACGATGCGTGGGCTTGGCCGAATATTGGACGCGGCGTACAGGTGCTGCGATATGTCCGAGTCCACCGATTACGGTACTGGTTAGCCATTGACGACCACGACGACGGATTCGAAGGCTACGATGAACACCTCGTAAAATGCGATGAAAAGCTGGCACTCGGCGATTCTGGAACGGTCGAGGTGTTGCGAAGTCGGCTGGCAGAGCAATTTTGCGAACAGAGCGGTGCTTCTTGACCTGAACGGAGTCTGCCTCGCAACGCCCGTCGCGCGGCTCGACATTGTGCTGGATGAGCATTCCGTGTTTGCAGGGCCGACGGCGGAGAACGAGCCTCGGACAGGTGTTCTCCGGTCGCGTCCGACGATAGCGATGGTGCCAGACATCAATGATTGACGTTTATATGGCTAATTCCATCAAATCAACGAGTTATGCAGCGTCGCTGCGAGTCCCAGAATCGACTTCGATTTGCCTCGCACCACAACGGTTCGGTCTGGCACAACATGCCACACAAATCGCGCACCGAATGTAGTTCCCAATGCTTTTCTCGCCCCCGCCGGTGTGGTCGTCCGGCCTCTCGCTGTCGGCCGAGACAGCCGATAGATTCCCCTTTCGTGATGAGGCACTTTAGTTAGGCGTTGACCCGAAAGCGCTTCGCAGGAGCTTTGAGGGAGGCGCCATGTAGCCCTCACCACGGGCGCCTGTTCTCCGCCCATAGTTTCCGGGATGTGGCAGTATTCAAACCGAAAGACAATCGGGCGCTCGTCCGTCTATTGACCATCCGGGGATATTGCCAGTGCATATTGAGTGCTTGTGGGTAAGTCATTTTAGAGGCATCGAAAGCTTGGGCTGGCGACCCGCGCGGGGCGTAAACTGTTTGATTGGCCCAGGGGACAGCGCGAAGACGACCATCCTTGACGCGTTGGAACTTCTGTTTGCTGAGCGCCAGAACGCGACCTTCGATGACCTCGACTTCTACGATACTGACACCTCGAAGGCGATTTCGATAAGTGCAGTCTTGTCTGGGCTTCCCGCCGAGTTCCTACGCGACGACCGGTACGGCTTGTTGCTGTCGGGGTGGAATGCGGCGACGGGACAGTGGACTCCCGAACCGGCGGAACATCTCGGCATCAAGCCAGTACTAAGCCTGCAGCTTGACGTCGACAGTACGCTCGAGCCGTCGTGGTCAATCTACGTTTCGCGCAACGGTATCGTGGGCAAGTCCCGGCGTTTGAGCTTTGCGGACCGCAAGGCAATGGCTCCGGCAAGGCTCGGCGTGTACGCCGACCGCCATCTTTCTTGGGGGCGGGGCTCGTCCCTTCAGCGGGTTGGCTCGCACCCGGAACAGCTGCCAGCGACGCTCAACGCCCTGCTTCGCTCAGCACGCGACAACTTTGCAGCGGGTAGTGCCACGGCGTTCTCCGATGTAGTGAACGCAATCGCGCCCGACATCGCCAAGCTAGGTGTGAGTGTCCGGAGCGGGTTGGTCGCAAATCTTGACCACACCAGCTTCTCGATGAATGCGAGTGGTGTAGCGCTGCATGATGGAAATGTGCCGATGCGTTGCATGGGAACAGGTTCGTCTCGGCTGGCGGTGGCCGCATTGCAGAGCGCCGAATCCGCCGGGAGACAGTTCCTGCTGGTCGACGAACTCGAGTACGGCCTGGAGCCGCATCGTATTTCACTTCTAGTCAGCCATTTGCGTCAGCGCGTCGCCAGCAGCGGGCAGGCGTTTATAACGACTCATTCGACGGCGGTCCTTCGCGAAGTGCGTTTTGATGAAGTTTTCGTTTGTCGACGCAATGCGAATGACGGCACTGTGAAAATTTCTGAGGCCGCGACGACCACTACGCCGGTCCTTGAAGCGAAGCGATACGTTCGCGACAAGGGCGAGGCCCTGCTTGGAAAGACGGTACTCGTTTGCGAGGGCCAAACGGAAATCGGGTTGCTGAAAGGTTTCGCCGAGGGAACGGGTCGAAATTTTCAGGCAAGCGGTGTCGTTCTCGTAGACGGCGGCGGTGACCCAACAGTCTTCGCCGTCGCACTGCACTTCGCCAAGCTAGGCTACCGCACGGCGGTACTCACGGACAGCGACCGGCCAATGGACAAGAAAACGTTCGAGGAACTCGTGACGTGCGGCGTTCGCCATTTCGCATGGGGGCAGTCGCGCTGCACCGAGGAGGAACTGTTTTCTGGACTGCCCGTTGCTCTGTTGGGCGACCTGCTTGCATTGATTGCCGAAAGTATCAGCCTTCCCCGGTTGTTACAGGAGCTCTCGCGGTTGGCGCAAGTCACGTTCAACAGCCTCGATGAAGTTGCACCATATCTTTCGAACCCGACGGCAGTGCAGGCGATTGGAAGCCAGGCGAACAGGTCGAAGTGGATTAAGAACCACTTCGACCTTTGTTTTGAAATTGGTTCGAAGGTTCTGTCCACGGCTGACCTGCTGGGCGAGGGCAGCCTCGATGGTCATCTGCGATTGCTCACTGACTGGTTGACGGCCAATGATTGAGGTCGCCGTCGGGCAAATGCTGGCAACGCGAAAGGGAGCCATCGAGGCTCCTGCCGGTACGGGAAAGACCGAACAGATTGCGCTCGTAGCCGGCACTCTTCCGGGGCGCTGGCTCGTGCTTACGCATACGGTCGCGGGCGTTGACGCAATCCGGAAGCGATTGAAGAAGTATTCAGTGCCTGACGCGAAGGCCCAAGTCGAAACGATATCAGCATGGTCTCACCGCTGGGCGCGCGCATTTCCCGAGAATTCGCATCTACCAGTTCAATGGACGGCAAAGGAAAACGATTGGTCGACAGTTCAGCGTGCTGCCGCTGACCTTGTCGAGAGCGGTGCGGTCCAGAGCGTCCTCGCTGCGTCTTACGATGGCGTGCTGGTTGATGAATATCAGGATTGCGCGGAGTCTCAGCATCGACTGATATGCGCACTAAGTCGGATGATGCGCTGCTACGTGTTTGGTGACCCTTTGCAGGCTATATTCGGCTTCACCCGAACCGACCGCGTTGTCGACTGGCACACGCGCACACTGCCTGAATTTCCCCTAGCCGGACAGCTCGCGACTCCGCACCGCTGGAATGCCGTGGACAACGCCGAACTGGGTGCCTGGCTGCTCTCAGCGCGACCCGGAATTCAGGCAGGCAAGATTGACTTGACCAATGTGCCGCAATCCGTCGAGTGGGTGAAGTGCGAGGCTGGGCAGCCGGTCACCGATTTGGGCAAGTTCTGTTTCGTTCGTTCACAACAGCCCGGACAGACGATGGCGGTACTCGACTCCAGTTTCGATGCAGTACGTCGGGCGAAGCTGGCGAAAACCATTGGCGGCACGACCGTCGAACCGGTGTCCGGTAGATGCGAGCGCGGCTTCTACGACTCCGTGCGCAATACCACCGGTATGAAGCGTGTGGCGGCCGTCCTTGATTTTGCAAGCACTGCATTTGCGGGAGCCGATGCCTCAGGCAAGAAAAAACGGGTCGAAAGTCTGGTGGCAAACCCGGGGCGCCAGAGAATCCCTGCGTCTCCTGCAGAGATTGCGCTTTGCGCGGTCGCGCGCGATGCCTCGTTCCGGAATGTCGTGGATGCGTTGAAGTGCATCGAAGGCGAAGGCGGCGTTACCGTGACTCGGCCTGAGCTCGTCTATGGGATTAATGCCTCTTTACGCCTTTGCGTTGAGAATCCGGGTCTCTCACTGGAAGACGCGACATGGCAAGTTGCCAACACGCGACGCGAGCGTGGCCGAATCGTGCGCAACCGGTCCGTCGGAAGCACGTTGCTCGTCAAGGGACTGGAATTCGACCACGTTGTTATAACACCGGATGCGTGCCGGACCAGGCTTGAGTGGTATGTCGCCCTGACACGCGCGACCCGGTCCGTGCGAGTGCTCTCGCCACACCAGTTATTCACCGTCGGCTGACGAGTCGCTGATTGTTTTTTGCACGAGGCTTCTGGTTTTGATGCTCCGACTCGGCGCAACCTGTGAGGAATTTTGTGCGTTGCCGATTCGGTACTGACTACCGGAGGCTGTCAATCCACGCACGCGCCCAATCCAAGCGGGCATGTTGCGCCTCTTCTTCTGTGTCGAAGCACGCGAGGATGCCTGAGGATTCAACCAGCTTGCCGCTCAACGTTATGGTTCCGCTCGCCGCATAGCGTTCCGGTTGAAGGATGTCCGCTGGCTGCAGGATGGCATGCCCCCACACACAGTAGCCGTGATAGAGCTGTGACTCCATCAGTGGGAAACCACAGCAAAGGCCCCGCGAGCAGTTACGCGGAGCACATTGCCTTCGGGTGTTATTTGTCGTGGAATGTCTGACGTGTCTGGCTCGTTCGCGGGGACGGCTTCTTGCAAGTGGCGTTGCTTCGCCATGAGCTTGGGCGGGGCTGTCGGCGTGAGCCGCGCGTGCACCTTCACCGTATGCGAAACCACATGTCGATGAACTGCGAGCTTGTGCGTAGTCTTGACGTGCCTGGGCGCGCACGCACGTGCCTCTGGTGGATTCCAAACTTCCGTGTAGGTGCCAGCCGCGAACACAGTCGGCGCGAGCGTGGCCATCATTAACGCCAATCCAATTCTTGTCACGAATTCTCCTTGCTGGTTGTTCGTTTCAGCCACTCCTTGCAACCGATACCCTGTCCGACACATCCGCCGTCGCAGCCGACGCAATACTGCCGGTCACGTACCTCCGTGCTGGCGCGCCACACATTTTCCTTCGCTGGACTTGCTGTCCCAACGGCGCGGCCATTTTCGCGTAGAAGACAGGCTCCCCTGCTTTTCCACGTCTGACCGCATCGTCACTCGCCTCATCGCCAAAAGCGGCGCGCAACTTTGCCACGAATGCCGCGAGTTCAGGCATCGGATGGCTGACCTTGCGAACACGTGCAGCCATTGCGGCTTGAATTGGCACGCGGAATCTGGTTAACGGACCTTCGGAAAAGGCATTCGGAGTAACACAGTCTGCTTGCCGTATGATTCAAAGGGCCGAGACGGGTTTCTGCTAATGTCCACCGCGTCGCGCCAACGGGCTCCCCGCGAAAGGGTCGTTGTGCCAGTCCACCGCCTCACGGCTACGCTGTGGTGCTGCCGCTTCTGACGACAGTGCAAAGTGGTCTAATGATTGCCCAGCGCTAATCGCCTGCTTCAGCCATTGGGGCATTTCCCCTTCGCCACTCCACGTGTCGCCTGTTGCACTTCGGTAGCGCGCTTCTTTCTGTTTTAACTTGTCGCTCGCTAATGCTAGTGCCAAGTCGTCTGGCTCAATGCCAAACTCCTCCATCCGGCGACGGAGATAAGCAATCATGCTGTCTCGCTTCCGCTCGTCCATGAATTATTCCTTTTCTAAAATAATTGTCCGGCATTCTTTTCGAACGTCGATTGTTGTGAGTTGCCTGCGCAAGCATTGCGTCCATAAAATCCGGGCGTTGCGACCGTGGCAGGTTGCCGCATCATGGGATTCGCGGCGGGGTAGGCGCAAGCGGTCCTTTCCGACTGAAGAACCAGGACGCGGGCTCTTCGACGGCGTATTCGCGCGTTTGGATTGATACAGAACCTTCGGGCACTGTATGAACGCATAGCAATAGTATGCACGCATGTGGCATAGTGCGGCCAGTTAATCAACAAGAAAGGGAGTCCAAATGGCAACACTCGAACAAATCGAGGAAAAGATGAAGAAGCTGCAGTCGCAGGCCGAAGCACTGTTTGCAAAGCAATCTTCGGCCGTTCTTGCAAACATCAAAGCTCTGATGGAGAAGCATGGCCTGACAACGGCAGATATTGATGCGCACGTCGGTGGCGCACAGAAGCGTGGGCGCAAGCCCGGTGCCAGCGCTGCGAATGGAAAGGCGAAAGCCGCCGCCGAGACAAAGGGTGGACTGCCACCAAAGTATCGTGACCCCAAGACTGGCGCCACGTGGAGTGGGCACGCGCGTCCTCCGTCATGGATTAAGGACGTGAAGGACCGAACCAGGTTTTTGACTGCAGATGGCGACGCTGCGGTCGCAGCGACTTCGGGTGCGGCGGGCAAGGCAAAGGCTGCGGTCGAGAACGCATCGGCAGTCGGTAGCGCAGGCGCTCACACGGGGCAGCGCAAAGGCCCGCAACCGGCCAAATATCGCGACCCGAAAAGCGGGGCGACCTGGAGCGGACGTGGTCCGGCACCTGCGTGGCTGGCCGCCGTCAAAGACCGCACCAAGTTTTTGATTGAAGGTGCCAGCGCGGGCACGACAGAAACCAGAGCTGTGAACAGGGCGAGCAAGCCGAACGCTGCTGTCAAGCGCGGTGCTGTTGCAAAGAAAGCTGCAGTCAAGAAGGTGGCGACAACTAAGGTTGCTCCGGCGAAGCAGACCGTCGTCGCGAAGAAAGTGGCGGCTAAAAAGGCGCCTGCGAAGAAAACGGTGGCACCGGCTGCAACGAAGGTGGCGGTCAAGAAAGCGCCGGCGAAGAAGGCAGTTGCCAAAACGGTGGTCGCGAAGCCTGACGTCTCCGCTGCGCCGGCGTCTGTGACCGTGCAGGCAACAGCGTAACGATGTGGTGCCAGGGCACCATCCGTGCCCAGGTCCAAAGCAAAATGCCCCTTCGGACGTCCGTCGCGAGGGGCGTTTCTTCTGCAAGCCTCGATTTAGAGCACCGCGTCCTTCAGCTTCTTCAGCGGCGGTACTTTCAGACGCACTGAAGCAGGTTTCGCGGCGAACCACTTGTCTTCACCCGTGAACGGGTCCTTGCCGAAGCGCTTCTTCTTGGCGGGCACATCCTGAGCCACAACCTTCAGCAGACCGGGCAGTGTGAACTCCTTCGCGCCCTTCTTGTGGACCGATGTCAATCAAGTCGAACGAGTGTGGAAGTCATTGAGCGTCTGATTGATGCGCGGTGATTTGCTGTAACGCACCTACCGCATCGCGACCATCATGCTAGGATTTCTGCGTACAACGCAGACGTCAGGAGGGTGGCATGGACGGCTTCGTCAGGCATCAGATAGAAGGTGCGTCCGTCGACATCGACGTGATACCGGCTTCGCCACGTGGCTACTGCGCGCGCTTTCGCATTTTCCGTGACGCGTCTGATAATCCGGAGTGGCACAGGGTGTATGTGTCGGGCAGTGTGTTCGATACGGCCGAGCAAGCGGAGGAAGCGGCCAGGTCGATGGCGCTCGAACGGGTGCTGGCGGGGGCGGCTAAGCCGCGCCCATGAAAATTGCCAACCAACGGTCGGCAATTGAGTATATCGACGGGGGTTTCGATGAACATCGGCAACGCGGACTGTCCGTCGCTCGCGCACTTAACGTCAAATCCTTCAGCCGCACAACTTGCGCCCCACGCGGCCAAAGCCTCCGAATCATCGTCAACCAGCAATACGCTTGCCATTCCCACCTTCCCGAGTCGTCATAGGTGTTTGGCAGATTGATGCTGCGCAAAGTTCACAGGCCTTTGGTCAACGCCGCATATTCGGCGCGCTCAGGTCGTTTGAGAGAATGCGTATCATGAGAGCAAGAAACGGAGGCATCCATGTGCTACTCGGCTCAGATTCAAGCTGATTATCGAAAATTCGTACGGACTTTCGGCGCTCTGATGGACATTGGCGAATTTGCACGGCTGTTCTTCGAACGCGCCGAGGGCATAAGCAAAGCGAAGGTGCCCAAGGCAATGGAGGCTGCCTTCGCACAGCCAACGACCGAGGCGGAGAGCGCAATCAAGGCCTCTATCGACGCGTTCAACGTAGGACAGACTTCAAAGCTTGAACAGGACCTTTTCAAGCAACGCAAGCGGTTGGCGGACGCAGAACGCTCGCTCCAGACAAAGGTCAGCAAAGCTGCTGCCGAAAGCCAGCGAATTGCCACCGATAAAATTGCCTGGACCCGTGGCAAGCTCGAAGACATTCAGCGCACCGAGCTGGCGTCGCGGGATTCGCGTATTTTTCCAGGGCACTATGCGCCTGTCATGGTGATGGAAAACGGCAAGCGGGTCGTTAAGCCGATGCGATACCAGTGTCGTATTGCTGGCAAGCCCGCCTCCTATGATGTCAAGTACCCCGGGACGTATAACGCGCGACGTGACAACCTCGAAGGATTCTGGAAATCGTGCTTTGGGCATACGCACGGCGTGATGCTCGTCGATGTGTTTTACGAGAATGTTAGCAAGGCGAAGTTCGAGGGAACGCTACTTGAAACCCACGAGCGAGATGAAACTATCGTTCTGGAATTTCGTCCGAGCAACGGCCAACTGATGCTGGTCGCCTGCCTGTGGTCTCGATGGAGCGCCCCGGGCGAGCCGGACTTACTTTCGTTCGCGGCAATAACGGACGAACCGCCCCCAGAGGTCGCGGCGGCAGGACACGACCGGTGCATCGTGCCTATCAAGCCCGAAAACGTCGATGCGTGGTTAAACCCGGATGCGTCAGACCTGGCGGCGCTGTACGGGATACTTGATGACCGGGACCGGCCGTATTATGAGCACCGGCTAGCGGCGTGACCGATGTCCCATCATTAACAGCCGTCCTCGCCCTGTGTAGCAAATCCGCTCAATCGGGACTCAGGGGCGCGAGCTGAACTGCTTGCGTATCTGGTCGCATCGCATCTCTCAGCAAGGGAGATGACGGATAACTGGTTGTCGCCCGAGCACGTTGTCGAATCGACGAGCCTGTGGCTTTCGATAAAACGGCGCAGGTGCCAGACCTGAAGATTCTGTCAAATCGGTTGAGGCAAAGCTGTCTGTCTGCGGGCAAAGTATTGGTAGACGCAGTGTGACGGCTGTCCCCTTATTCGCCCCCTCGCTGCGAATCGAGATGGTCCCTTCGTGAAGCTCAACCATGCGCTTGGCCGCCGCGAGGCCGATACCCAAACCGCCTTCCGCCCTAGCGTTGCCGCGAGCAGACTGAGCAAATAACTCAAAGACGTGCGGCTGGACGGAAGTGTCGATACCAATGCCATTGTCGACAATTTCGATAACGACCACGTTCCGACCTAAGGACGTTTCAATGTCACTCGGGACTTTTACTGTTAGTTCGATTGTGCCGCCGACCGGCGTGTATTTGGCAGCGTTTGACAATAGATTACCGAGCACCTGACTCAACCGGACATGGTCGGCGCGAACCGGCACTGGAACCTCAAGGCCAGTCACCTTGAGCGAATGTCGTCGCGCCTCGATGTGATGCTTCACGGCGGTCACCGCGTCGAACGCAATCTCATTGAGCGACGTATCGCTGTGCTTCATGGCGAGCTTCCCGTGTTTTACACGCGCGGCGTCCAGGAGGTCGTCGACAAGCGTTCGCAAGTGCCGCATTTGACGCTGCGCAATGGTCAGCACTTCGACCGCCCTTTCATTGTCGGCGCATAGTTTCTTCGCGGCGCCGATTGCGCTATCGATAGGCGCAATCGGATTTCTGAGCTCATGTCCGAGCATCGCTATGAACTCGCCATGCCGACGGTCGTTGTCCGCGCCGGTGTCGCGGGCATCCATGACGGTCAGTGCGGCGCCGGCGGAAACCGAAAGATTCGAAAGCAGCCGAACGTCTTCAAAATCGAATTGGCGCTCAGGGATGTGAGACATCACCCATATCGCACCAGCAAACCCGGACTCGGTCGGAATCGGGACTACAAGGCCTTCGGTAATTTCCACGCCCGGGAAGTGCAGGCTGGGGAAGTGCTCCTGCGGGCGAACAAACAGTTGGGGTTCGCCTAACTCCAGCGTAAGCCCGCACGGACATTCCCGCCACGCGGTCGCCTTACCCTGCAATCCAACGCACAACCCGGCGACTGCCAGCCATCGAAACTCCCGACCAACGTCCGTTTCTTCGACAAGACTGATTCCGGAACTGCCCGCATTGCACAGCAGTAGCGCAGCGTCGACAATTTCCTGCAGCAGCCGCTCCCGCGACCCGGTTTGCGCACGAGCCAGCCTCAGCAGGACAGCATTCTCCGCCGCATGGTCGGCCGTTCTTGGCGGACGCGTGCTGAGCACATCCGTCTGAGTGCGTTTGCGATTGCTTTCCATGATGTCAGGTCGCGTTCAGCGAGGATTGGGGCTTAATGGATAGGTTAACTGCCGCTATTCATGGACCTGTCTGTTCCGGCCTTCGGACGTGGTCGCCAAGGCCGATGTTTGCGGGGGCCGGAGGATTTGAAAGTATGCGACCGCCGAGCGAGCTTCGTTGGATGCCAGCGCGCAGATACAACTTCCTCTTGCATGGACGTTACCGCTTGCCGGCAAATGCAGGAAGTCGTTCTTACCCGGACGGATGCTCGAAGCTCATCGTCTCGGGCAGTCGCGCCGACATCTCCGACACCCAATGACTCGGAAAGCCTGCCAGAGCGGGGTCGTGCTGGAGAATCGCCGACCGGGTGCCCGGTACGGACGTTGCGGGTTCGAATGTGCCAACCTTCTGGAGATGGTCACGAAAACTACAGACACGGCGTGCGCGCCGACCGACAAGCTTGATACCGTATCCAGATACGAGCAGCCCCGCGTACGCGGTTCGTCATCCATTGACCCGGGCGTTTGACCGGTTTGCCAGCCTCGTTAAGCGTTGGGCCGGCTCGCCTGCAGCGTTTTGTCTTGCCGTGGTCACGGTCATCGTTTGGGTCATTACTGGGCCAATTTTTCATTACTCTGACGGCTGGCAACTCATCATCAACACCGGTACGACTATCGTTACGTTTCTGATGGTGTTTCTCATCCAGCAAAGCCAGAACAAGGATAGTGTCGCCGTCCATCTGAAGCTGAATGAGCTGCTTTCCTCCCACCCGGCCGCGAGTAACCATCTTATCGGCATTGAAGATGCATCGGAGGAAGAGTTAAGACGACTGGCGGCTGCCTATCTGAGGCTTTCCACAAGGCCAGGAACCGACGGGTCGGCCGAGCCGGAAGGTTCGGCAGCCGCTGCTGCGCCGGGTCCGCAACAGGGCGACGACTAGCGCATGGTTTGCTCCGCTCCGGTCAACCGTCCCCGATGACGTGAGCTGCGCCAGCGGGTTTGCGACGTCCGCGCTCGACCCAAGTCTGCCTAGCCGGCGCCGTCGTCGGTGCTCTACGGAGAGCCGCATCGGATGTCTGGGCGTATTGCCAGATGCCCCGAATAACCTCGTCGGAGGCACGCAGCCACCGCAACGATTGGTTCTAGCAGTTGTTTGGCGGATTTTCAAGAACCGTGCGTCACTTGCGTCCGGCTCGAGCCAGAAGTGAAGTTCCAGTGCTTCGCGCGTGACGACGGAGCGACCATGGCAAGCCGTTATTGTCTGAGTTCTAAGGGCAGAAGACACAAAAAAGGCCGTCATCAGACGGCCCTTTCTAGAAAAATTTCAGAGCTCAACGACCGGTAATGCGCTTTATTGCGTCGCTCATCAGATGTTCAATGGAGTGCAGGACGCTCAGACTCAGGATAGGGTGGCGCAGCGGTTGAGGAAGGCCTTCCGGAGCACCGATGCCACTTTCGTTGTTCCACTTCTCAACGAGCCGGTCAGGCGCATACCTACCGCGCGACTGTGCCTCTCGATGTGACGCGAGGGCGGCATCGATTAGCTTTTGCTGGCGCTCATCCGGTTTAAAATTTCCCATACGCGTCCTCCCTCGAGCGTGTGGACATCATGATAGCAAGAAGGGCAGTACTGCAGAAACCCTGACGCTCTCCAGTGTGCGAATCGAACTCGGCCTTTATCGTTCGTCCCTCCATGGTGGCGGCTGCCAGGATGCTGTCGTTTCTGAGCATATTGTCTCCTCGTGCGGCAGCCCAATCGGGTGCAGACACCGTGCCAGTCTGAGCAATTGCGCGTGTGCTGAGCGTTTGCTCATGTTTCGCTAGTGGACTCGCTATCGTTCGCCCGGCGTTGTCTCGCTTTAGCACCGTCTAGTGCGTTGAGGAACTGAAACTGGGAAGGCGACGCGCGCCTGTATGCTTCCCGCATGCAGTGTCCATCAGACCAGTGATTTCTATGTGAACGTCGAAACACGAGGCATGCGCGTTCGGCGACGGCCTGCTTGCGGCGGGTCCGCCCACATAACGATAGCCGGCAGGTCGGACTTTGAGCAACCACTGCTTTGCCATGGATGCTTGGGGTGTCTGTTGAAATGGCGTCTGGTGTGGAACTCCCAGGTCGCCTATCCATCTCGCGTTCCGGACGCTGATGACCACGAGGACATCGTGCAATCTGTGGCGAGATTCATCAAGCCGGATAGCCCGAGGTTCGCACGGCCAAGCCTTCCTGAATATCGCTGGCAATTGGCTTGCAGCAGCGGACGCTTAGTCCATGCCGGAACCGGCGGCCCGTCGGACGTCCGGGGCACGTCTGTTGCGGCACTCCGAGGGAGTTCACCAGTGTTCATGTCATGTCTACCGTTCTTCTCGTCGATGACGACTCCGACAACCGCTGGGCTCTGCAGTTGGCTCTCGAAGGCAACGGCCATCAAGTTGTGCTGGCGAAAAACGGCGCGGACGCATTGAAGAAACTTCTACGCGAGATTCCCCGGCTAATTATCACTGACTGGCAAATGCCCGAAATGGACGGCGCAGAGCTTTGCAGGCACGTCAGGTGTAATCCTGCGCTCGCGCACCTGCCAATTGTGATGTTGTCAGCCATGCCCGGGCCGGGGGACGGCCCACCTTGCTGGTCCGCGTTCTTTCGTAAGCCGGCGGACCTAACCATCCTTATGCGTACAGTGGAGGCCCTCACTGCGGAGCGCCTGACTGCCAGTGCTGCAACGCTTGAGGCTGGCAGCGCAATGGCGTCCCGGTGGCAAGCTGTTAATCCGCGTTGCTGGCCTTAGCAAAGCATTGACGTGGGGAGCGGCGCCACTGTCCAGTTTGCGTCAGCGAGAGCGGTGGCCCTTGAGCCTGCGGCGGAAAGCACGAAGGTAGGCCCGCCAAGGACAGTTTGTCCGCAGGCGAAGAGCAGTCAGCTCACACTACCGATACACGGTTCTTTCCGCAGCTTTTCGCTTCGTAAAGCGGGCAGTCAACGCGAGAGAATGCCTCATCGGTGGGCGATGGGCGCTTCCAACGACTCTGGACTCTCGTTCCTTTCCGGCTGTGTCTGTTCATCTGCAATCAATCCACAGCTCACTTCTCGATATCCTCGGTGTATGGCAGCGCGAAGGCGAGGTTCGACATCTAGTAGCACAGCGACTCGTTGATATGTCACATCTGCTCCGTGAGTTGCCATCGATGAGCCGAATTTTCATTGAGGCTACTTGTTCCGACTGTGAGGAACTGACTATATCAAGAGGCGGTAGTCATACGGAGCAGAGCCAAAACCGCTGAGATATGTACCAACCTTTGCGATTGCCGTCGCAGAGTCCAATGTCGCCGGAAGAAGCGAGTAATAGTCAAAGGTGTTCCAGTTCATTTTGGACAGGCCGAGAATCTCGGATGCGACCTGAACAACGTCTGACTGTCCCATATGTCGGCGAATCAAGAGAGGGGCAGGGATGCGGCGCTTGCCTTGGAAGTATTTAAAATTTGGGTTCCGAACGTTAGGTGTAGAGCCGTGCACCCAAAGCAATGCGGAGTGTCCGTCTAGAACAATCGTTGTTCCTCGAGGAACCGGGAAGCCGTCGACTTCCAAATTTCCTGACACCTGCTTTGAGGCGACGTATCGGAGGGACTCCTCAATGTTGATTTCGATTAACTCTATGTTGGCGACCCCTTCTAGACCTTGGCAAAGACCTCGCTTCTCCTCCTCAATAAATCGTGTGCGCTTATGAACCACGACGCGAGATGGAAGGCGCATTTTCGAATCGAAGAATAGCTGTCGAATCGTTTCCCCAGTCCTGCGAGCGTCATCCTCCGACATGAACGGATTCTTGCCTCGGATAATTGGATTCTCGATGCGTCCGAGGCGGAACTGGAGACCTTCCCCGCGAGAACTGTAAAGATGACTGCAACCGAGCAAAACGTGTGTACCAAGCTCCGCAGCATGGTCAATGCTGTATCCGAGTCCGACGTAGGCTGTTTCTTCGTCGATGCAGTCCAGACGCCACGGAGTTCTCAAAGCCTTAGCGTAAAGCGCGAGCGAGACCCACCATCGCACGCGACAAATTTGCGATGGGCTGGTGGTTCTCTCTCTGATAAATTGTGTGCTCAAGCCCGCCCGGGCGGCATATGCTTTGACATAATCGTGCAGGTTGAAGTGCTCGGCCTCTGTATGGACGATATTGAGGTCCTGCCATCGGGCCGGAACATAGACGACGGCGATGGCCTGAGGATTCATCCTGCGAATTACGTCCAGCCCTCGGCAAATACGCTGTCCGAGGGTCTTGGCAGCCGATAACAAGTCGGTCGGCAGATTGTCGTCTACATCGAGCCAATTCTGGTCTCCCGGGTTTGGCGCCGATAGCGGAAGGCCGAACCCGGCTGAGAATCCAGGATAGGGAAGCAGGTAATCTTGCTCAGACCTTTCTGGCTGAGCGCGTTCTTGAAGACCTAGTAGAAAGCGCTTGAGGTAGTCCTTATCACGTTGAGGGCATATAACAGACACTTCGATGCCCGCTGCGAGACCGACTTGGGTGAGGCTGTAGTCCCACGGACGATTGTTGACTAAACCTCGGAGCGGATTGACGTCCCTGACTTCGTGCGAGCCGGACGATGATGCAAACACCAGCGGTGCGTCAGGAACGATGAGTCCATCCTGTCGAGCGTATTGCTTGAATTTCTCTGGCAAGGGGTTTTTTCCTCGCTGGGCGAGGTTTGCATACCAAGGTGCCTTGCCGATGCGGTAGTGTCCTCCACCCCACGCTGGAATGTCTACGCCACCAAGACGACGAACCCAATGCTGAAGGTCCGCGTCGAATTCTTTGTTGTGCTGAAAGCCGTAGACCTCGTTTTTCAAAATCTTTGCGACTTCATAGTTGGCGAGCATTCCCCGGGCGTCCTTCACCACAACTTCTGGCATGAGGACTGCAAGTGCCTTTCGGCCTAACGTGGTGAGTCGGATTTTTACGGCCCGATGAATCGAAAAGGTGACGCCATTATGTTTCTTTGTTGTGTAGTGGGCAGCCTCCCAAAGACGCCGACCATCCGTTTCGACATCGATAAGTTTCGCGCTACTCCGTACAAAGCACCTTTGGATGAGCGACCTAATACGACCGTCTTTCGCGAACTCTTCGTCTGAAATAGCGAGAGCAGAGACGCTGTGCTTTAGGTCTCCGTCGAAGCGCTTCGCGAGCACAGTCGCGTCGCCTAGTGCGAACGCGCCGTCTTCGGCGACAACGCCACATGCGTCAATACCCTCGAGTTTCTTGTCCAGCCACGCTCGGCGGTCAACGTCTTTGGGGAAATCAAGTCGGAGTTGGACAATCTCCAGTGGATAGCCGAATGGATACGCGTTGCTCTTAATGAGTGCCGTGACGTCTAGCGGTGGCACAGCAAAGAGCTTGGCCGCTTGTTGTTGACCTGCCGTGTCGAGAACCGATTTCGCAGCAACAAGCAAGTCGCCATCTAGGTGACGGAGTGCAATTCGCGCCAGAACATCATCGAAACCTTCGGTTGCGATATAGAAGGCATCTCGGCCTGACGCATGGATTTTGCCGAGCAATTCGGCGACTTGCTGCGTGGGAGTGTCGCCATAACCGCACCAATACAGGCGAGTCTGTCCGTGCGTCAGGAAAGCGCTTTCCAAAACTTTCATCAGAGACGCATCTCGTCCGCTGTATCCGAGCACTACGATGTCGCAATCAACTGCCTCGTGGATAAGCGCCTTCGTGAGTTCGCGTTCCTGGTTTTGGAGTTCTTCACTGGTATTTTTCAACGCGTCGTATCGATAGTCGCCGTGGAGAGAAACGACCCTGACCTCCCCCTCGACGTGTGGACGCAAAACCCGGTGAGGACAGTCAATGCCGGTTTCGACGGCGATGACATTTGCGGCAGCGCACGCTCTCGCTGGAAGTCCATCGAAATTTGTGGTCCAGATGGTCTTCAGAAGTCCACACCTAGCCAGTAGCGGCAAAAGCTTGTAGCCGGTGTGGGGAGCGGCGGACTGGACGTATCCGTGAAAGAACGCGCGCCTATCAGTGCCCGTCGGATAGCATTCGGCCGCGTAAAAGGAATATTCTTGGTCGCTTCCAGCTGGCGGGTAATTACCCCTAAGGTCGAGCCATTGCTGTATTCGCGCCTTTGTTCCCGCCAACGAGAGTTCGCCGACTGTCTCGCGTAGCGTTGGGTTGTTCGTGACAAAGATATCGCGTTTCCATTCCCAGACACATCTCTCGGCGCTTGGCATCCCCGATGAAAGTGATGCACCGGCGCCGAGCAGCAGCGCAATTTGGCGTCCCCGATTTACGGTTACCGCGCGTACAAAAGCGTCGATGGGAAGCCGTGCGACAGCTTCACTGCGCAAAACCGCCTCAAATTCGGCCTTCATTCGACTTGCCCCGGGCTTCAATGGTGTTAGGATTTTGAGCCTATTGTAAAGACAAATTGGTGCCGTTAACCGAGGTAACGGAGGCCGTCTCGCCAAGAGATTAAGATTTTTTAGAATTTCTTTATAAATCAAACTGTTGCGTCGATTTTGGATGTGACATTTGCTGCGCCGTCTGGGACGCTGCTTTCGTCTTGCTCGCGTGCGAGGCTAGAAACGGATGTTTGCGCCCTAAAATGCGGTTCTGTTCAGCAGAAAAGACATATATGACCATTGTTGAGTCAACCGGGGTGCCTGTCAGCGGACAGTTGGTATCAGTTCGTAACCGACGCTACGTCGTTACTTCCGTCGCCGCCAGTGGCATGACGGACGGCGCCTACGGCGAGAATCTTGTGTCGCTGTCGTGCGTCGAAGATGATGCCGCCGGCGAAGAACTGCGGGTGATTTGGGAGTTGGAGCCTGGCGCTTCGGTTCTCGAGCGCGCTTCGATGCCAGAGGTAACTGGCTTCGACGAGCCAGAGCGCCTCGACGCGTTCCTTAATGCGGTTCGATGGGGCGCCGTTGCTCAGGGCGATACCCGAACTCTTCAAGCTCCTTTCCGCAGTGGCGTGGAAATCGAGGACTATCAGCTCGACCCGTTGGCGCGTGCCATACAAATGCCTCGAGTCAATCTGCTGATTGCAGATGATGTCGGTCTCGGGAAGACCATCGAAAGTGGTTTGGTGATTCAGGAGATGATGTTGCGACACCGAGCGCGAACGGTGCTAATCGTGTGCCCGTCCGGAATCCAGATTCAGTGGCGCGACCAGATGCGGGACAAGTTTGGACTCGATTTCCGCATTGTGGACAGCGAGTTGATGAAGGAGCTTCGCCGGACCCGTGGTTTGAACGTGAATCCATGGACGCATTTCCCGCGCCTCATCACGTCCATTGACTTTCTCAAGCGTGAACGACCGCTACGACTGATGCGGGAGGCGCTGCCCGCGCCCGGGCAGCCGATATACCCGCGCCGGTTTGACCTGCTCGTTGTCGACGAAGCACATAACGTAGCGCCGGCGGGCACCGGGCGATACGCGACCGACTCACAACGGACGGGGGCAATTCGCCTGTTGACGCCGCATTTCGAACACAAGCTCTTCCTGTCAGCAACGCCCCATAACGGCTACTCGGAGAGTTTTTCGTCGCTTCTCGAATTGCTGGACAATCAGCGATTCGCGCGCAGTGTTCGGCCGAATCCGGAGCAACTAGCGGCGGTCATGGTTCGACGACTAAAGCGGGAGCTGCCGCCACGGTGGGATGGTACGCCTCGTTATCCAGAACGCATCGTCGAACCATTGGAAGTGCCATACACGGACGCTGAGCGCGGCGCGCATCGAGCGCTTTCGCGCTATGCGGAACTGCGTTCTCGTACAGCTCGAGACGACGCGGAGCGATTCGCGAGCGAATTCGTTCTGAAGCTGCTTAAGAAAAGGCTTTTTTCGTCGCCAGAAGCGTTCCGCCTAACGCTGGAGAAGCATCTCGAATCGCTCCGCAACGCGCGTCGGTCGGTAAGTCGGACGCAACAGCCTGTCGTTGGCATTCTGCGTCGCCAAGTCGAAGCGCTGGATGAAGACCCGGCGGATGACCATCAGATAGATTTCGCCACTGATGAGGCCGTTGACTCGGCGGTCGCGCTTTTCAGTCCCCTTACAGCCGAGGAGGACCAGTTGCTAGCCGAGCTCCGTTCTTGGGCGAGAGACGCTGCAATGCGTCCCGATGCGAAAGCGGTTGAGTTGATATCCTGGTTGAAGGCGATACTTTTCTCCAGCGGGGGCTGGAACAACGAACGCGTCATCATATTTACTGAGTATCGCGCAACGCAGAAGTGGCTGCAGGGCTTACTTGCCTTCAACGGATTCACTGGCGAAGACCGGGTGATGACTATGTACGGCGGCATGCATAGTGACGACCGCGAGCAGGTGAAAGCCGCGTTCCAGACATCCCCGGATATCTCGCCAGTCCGTATCTTGCTGGCAACTGATTCAGCATCGGAAGGTATTGACCTTCAAAACTACTGCTCGCGACTCATCCACTATGAGATTCCGTGGAACCCCAATCGGATGGAGCAGCGGAACGGTCGAATCGACCGGCACGGTCAGCGCCAATCGAAGGTGATGATTTATCACTTCGTGGGCAACGGGTATCGAAAAAATGCACAGAACGCGACCGATGTCGCACCCGGCGACCTCGAGGGAGACCTCGAATTTCTGATGCGCGCTGCTCAAAAGGTGGAGAACATTCGTGAAGACCTAGGGAAGGTGGGCCCAGTGATTTCCGCGCAGGTTACCGAGGCAATGCTTGGCCGTCGGAAACACCTTAATACGGAACAAGCCGAGCGCGATAGTGAGGCTTCGCGAAAGCTACTTCGCGTCAGGCACGACCTTCGGGCTCAGCTTCAGCAGCTTCACGAGCAACTCAACGAGACGAAGCGCGAACTACATCTAGACCCCCATAACATCCTATCGGTGGTAACGGTGGGGCTGGCACTCGCCGGGCAACCGCCGCTGCAAGAGGCGACTCTCGACGGAGTCTGGCCCGACTCGTCTGGCAAGCGAGCGAAGTGTCCGGTCTTTCGACTGCCACATCTCACAGGGTCTTGGAGCCAGGCTACGGAAGGACTGCGACATCCGCATACGCAGGAGGTTCGCCCGATTGTCTTCGACCATTCCCTTGCAACTGGTCGAGACGATGTCGTTCTGGCGCACTTGAATCACAGGCTCGTTCAGAATTGTTTGCAACGGTTGCGGGCAGAGATTTGGTCCGTCACCGGTCATCATCGACTTCACCGCGTCACGGCGCGAGTGATTCCAAACCAGGCGTCTGATGTTCCCATTGTTGTCGCTCACGGTCGGCTGGTAGTCCTCGGTGGAGACAACAAGCGCATTCACGAGGAAATTATTTTCGCGGGCGGCGAGCTACGAGAAGGGCGCTTCGCAAGGATTCCCCAAATTGGGCGCTTGGAGCAGCTTCTGAGCGCCGCCACCAGTCATCGTCCCACGGAATCCATGCAGCAGCGTCTAATAGCACTCTGGCCGAGCCACGAGGAAGGATTGCTTCGCTCGTTAGAGGCTCGCGTGAAGGACCGAACGGAAACACTGCAGAATCGACTCGACGAGCGAGCCACGCGTGAAATCAGCGCTATGCGCGCTGTGCTGAGTGAACTGCAGGCGAGTATTCGCTCACAGTTGCACGATGTTACACCCCAGCTCGAGCTCTTCTCAACGCCAGAGAAAGACCAGTTTGAGCGAGACCGCAATGCGTTGGAGCGACGTGTCGATGAGCTCCCAAGAGAAATGGAACTAGAAGAGAAACTCATATTGACTCGATTTGCCGAGCCGAACCCCCGCCTCTTCCCTGTATCAGTGACCTATTTGGTTCCGGAAGCCCTTGCTCGCCAAGGAGCAGCATAAGCCATGTCGATTGCCCGTCAACATAACGAATGGTTGTCGCTAGTTGAGGTTTCAGGGCCGTTCCTGTCCCTGCCAGTGCTGCTGCGAGTGTTCCCTCAGGGGCTGGACGCGCAGGACACTGAGGTCTCCAAGAACGTTCGTCTTGCGTTCGGTGAATGGGAGGACCATCGTACGGAAGTCGCGATTCACACCGCATGGCTCGAGTTCGTGCTAACGCGTACCCTCGGCTATCCGGACGATTATTTGCTCAAGGGTCAGGCGTTGCCAGATGGGCTGGAAGCGCGCGTTCACGAGCACGGTGAAACCCTTCGGCCGACGTATGCGCTTAAGGCACCAACCGAAGCACTTCCTCGCATGCTCGTAAGCGTATATCCCCAGAGCCAAGCGCTGACAAAGCCAGTAGCGGGTACAGCATGGAAGACCGGGTCACCCGACACGCGCATGATGACATTGCTGCATGCAACCGGCGTTCCACTCGGTCTTGTGACCAACGGAGAAAAGTGGCTTCTGGTTGCGGCGAAGCCTGGCGAAACCACGAGTTACATTACGTGGGATGCGGCACTTTGGTCGGAAGAGCCACTTACATTGCGGGCATTTGTTGCGCTACTCGGAGTTGGTCGTTTCTTTGGTGTAGCAGAGAACGAGGCACTTCCGCACATGCTCGCGGAAAGCGCGCTGAATCAGCAGGAAGTCACGGACCAACTCGGTCAACAGGTGTTGAAGGCGGTTGAGGTATTGATTCAGGCACTCGACCGCATTGATGTCGAGCAGCACGGGCGTTTCTTGGAGGGTATCGGGGAGAAAGACCTTTACCAGGCAGCGCTCACAGTCATGATGCGCTTGGTATTTCTGTTTTCCGCTGAGGAGCGGGGTCTTCTTTTGCTTGGCGACGCTTTGTACGACCGTCACTACGCAATCTCGACGCTACGCGACCAGTTGCGTGAGATACCCGACGAGCAGCTTTTGGAGCATCGACACGACGCGTGGAGCCGATTTTTGGCGACCTGTCGCGTTATCTATGGTGGAGTGGAGCACGAGGCGATGCGCTTGCCGGCGTATGGCGGGGCCCTGTTCGACCCGAACCGCTATCCATTTCTGGAAGGTCGGAAAGCAGGCAGCTCATGGGTTGATACACCAGCCGCACCGCTTCCAATCAACAACCGCACGGTACTGCATCTGTTGGAGTCACTGCAGTTTCTGCGAGTGCGCGTTCCAGGCGGCGGGATTGAACCGCGCCGGCTGTCTTTCCGCGCACTGGACATCGAGCAGATTGGTCACGTTTACGAGGGATTGCTCGACCATACGGCTAAGCGCGCAACTGCCCCAGTACTGGGATTCAGGGCGAGCGCTGGCGACGAGATTGAGATTTTGCTGGACGAGCTCGAAAGACACGCAAGCCACGGCGAAGACGAGCTGATTGCGTTCCTGAAAGAAAAAACAGGACGCACGCCTGCTGCAATACGCCGAGCACTCACGCAGGTTAGCAGTGCGAATTTGCTTTTGCTGCAATCGGCTTGCGGCACGTCGGAAGGTCTCTACGACCGCGTCAAACGATACGCGTCTCTCCTTCGCGAGGACAGCAACGGCTATCCGGTGGTTGTACAACAAGGTAGCGTCTATGTTACTTCCGGCTCGGACCGTCGCAGCACTGGGACGCACTACACACCTAGAACGCTTACTGAGTCAGTAGTGGCGACCACGTTGGAGCCGCTTCTCTACGAGGGGGTAGACGGGGGAGCAGAGCCAAGCCCTGAGCGACTAAAGGCGCCAGCAGAAATCCTAAAGCTAAAAGTGTGCGATTTCGCCTGTGGTTCGGGCGCTTTTCTAGTACAGGCGTGCCGCTTTTTATCCGAGCGCCTCGTGGAAGCTTGGGGAATTGCTGAATCAGTTCACCCGAGCGTTCCACTGGTTGTTCCCGAGGCGTTGTTGTCTGCCTCATGTCATAGCGAGCAACTCTTGCCTCGTGACGCAGAGGAACGGCTAGCACTCGCTCGTCGTCTCGTCGCTGAGCGCTGCCTATATGGCGTTGACGTTAACCCGATGGCTGTGGAGATGGCGAAATTGTCGCTGTGGCTGATAACTCTCCACAAGAATCGCCCCTTTACCTTTCTTGACCATGCGATTAAATGCGGCGATAGCCTTCTCGGGCTGCACGACGCCGCACAGGTAGAGCGCTTTCACCTTTCGCCCGCACGCGCACATCGACGCCTGCATGACTACATAAAGGACCAATGTCTCGAATATTTAGGTGTGGCCCGCACCAAGCGCGAACAGCTTGAGAGCTTTACACTGCTTGATACGCGAGATGCACAGTTGAAAGAGCGCTTATATCGGGAGGCAGAAGTCGCACTTGCAAGAGTTCGGCTTTTGGCCAACCTCGTGGTAGGTGCTGGTCTGTCGTCGTCGGGAAGTAGCGCGTCGCGCAGTCTGAACTTGCTCGACGCAAAATTGGAGGAGTTACTGCTTGATGCTGGTGCCGCCTTGGAGCAGCCCGGGGACGCCCCCTCTGAGGGGACGGAAGACCTGTCGCGCCTAAACGAAAAATCCGAGCGGATGCTCAATCCCGCTTCGGCACTTGCACGGCGTCGTCCATTCCATTGGCTTGTTGAGTTTCCTGAGGTTTTCTTACGCCCGGATAATCGCGGATTTGACGCGATAGTCGGTAACCCCCCCTTCGTGGGCGGTCAAAAGATTACGGGCGCTCTCGGAACTGACTATCGCGACTTCTTAGTGCTGTTTCAGGCAGAGGGCCGTAGGGGAAGCGCGGATTTGTGCGCTTACTTCTTTTTGAGGGCAGCGATGCTGGTTCGGGAGAGTGGCAATTTTGGTCTTCTAGCGGTAAACACGATTGCAGAAGGCGACACACGACAAGTCGCGCTTGAGCCAATGCTTCGTAGTGGTCTCACGGTATATGCCGCACGCACGAACTTTATCTGGCCGGGAACCGCTTCGGTGGCTGCAAGCGCAGTACATATGCATCGCGGCGGCTGGGATGGTGAGCGGGTGCTGAACGGGACTCGTGTTCCAACTATTTCGGCTTTTTTGTCAAGCGAGGACGAATGGAGCCCCAAGCCGTTAAAAGCTAATAGCAACAAGGCATTTATCGGTTCGTATGTGTTGGGTATGGGCTTCACCCTAAATGGAGTGGAGGCTGCTACGTTCATTGCTCGGGACGAAAAAAATAGGGAGGTGCTTTTTCCATATCTCAACGGTGAAGACCTGAATTCACATCCTTATCAGCAACCGTCCAGATGGGTGATAAATTTTTGGGATTGGCCCTTGAGCAGAACTGCGGAAGGAGCGTGGTTTGGAGCGGACGAGCGGGCACAAGAATTATGGCTGCGCGATGGTTGCGTCCCCGATGATTATCCTGGACGAGTTGCCGAAGACTTCCCGGATTTGCTTGAGATTGTGCGCCTGAAAGTTAAGCCTGAACGCGCCTCAAATAACCGCGCCGTGTATAGGGAGAGGTGGTGGCATTTCGCGGAAAAACGGCCGGCGTTGTATCACGCGCTCGGGCGCGGCAGTGTCTTCTGCCGACACCCGGAAGACTGGGATGCTACCGCTGGACCATGCCGTTACGTGATGGGGCAGACTCAAGTGTCCAAGTTCCTCACGCCATGCATGCTTCCAAACAGTTATGTATTCGACCAACGGGTTGTCACATTTGCCGATGCTGCGTTCGGATTCTATGCGGTTTTGCAAAGTAGCATTCATGAAGTATGGGCCCGAAAGCAGGCGGCTTCGCTCGAAACTCGGCTTTCCTATACGCCGTCTGACGCTTTTGCGAGTTTTCCGCTTTGCACGATAGGTGAAGAATTGGAGCGACTTGGGGAGTCTTTTCACGACGGTAGAAGGCGGCTGTTGCAGTCTGAGGACATCGGTCTGACTGAGTTCTTCAACCGATTTCACCGTGAAGAGAATGCCCCTCCAGCGATGGCGGAGCTTCGTGGGCTCCTATTGCGCATTGACCAGGAAGTGCTGGATGCGTATGACTGGGGTGACATTGAGCTAAGGCACGACTTCCGCGCTGTTCCGTATCTGCCGAATAACGACCAAGTTCGATACACAATATGTGAGGAAGCCAGGATAGAGATTCTGCGCCGCCTTTCCCGCCTGAATCGTGTGCGGTTCGAGAGTGAGGCAGCAGAGGATGCCTCGCTGACGTTGGCGATGCCCCACCGCGCATCAAAGACGCCTCGTGTCAGGAGGGGGCCGTCAAGTGTGCAGGGCGGCTTGTTCTAAACGCACGTGACTAAAAAGGACTACACAAATGTCTAGTGACCTCGCCGCTGAAGGAACGCTCGCTGCCAATATACCGTCGCCAGTGCAACTGCGTGCTGAACTCGAAGACTTGGTCGAAAGGGAGCTTTTAGGGCCTCGTGGCGGACCAGATGAGGAAGTGGCAGAGACACGAGTACAGGACCGCTATTTGGTGGGTATGCTGTCTCCACGAAATAGGCGCCTGCGCGCGAACGAGATGGACGTACTCGCGGACGATGAATCCGCGTCCGGAGAGGACGGGGCCACAGACGACGCTCCGCTTCCGACAGATTCCTTGTCCCCCTGTTCGCTTGGACTGACGTGCACGATAGCTGGGGACGTTCAGTCCGTGGTCGTCACTGGGCGATGGGGCCGTTACAAGCGCGAAAAGAGCGCGACCCAAGTCACTGAGAAGGGCAATCCGCTGACGGTCTGGAAGCGCTACCCGATGGGCAGTATTGGCCTTCCAATCGCTCTTGTGGAGGGCGATGTTCCTCCTGTGCCTCTCGATACGTCGCAGCCGGAGGTATACCTCCAGGGAAGAATTCGCAAGCTCAATGGCGACTGGGTCGTTTCTCTGTTCATGGTAAATGGGCAGAAGGAAAGCGAAACCCTAAAAGACGAAATGTGGGTTTTTCAGCCTGAGCTAGACGTTGCCGGTACTGACGGTGCGGCAGTCTTTCGACGAAGACAGCTGTTCCGTGATGAGAGCAAGGCGGACCCCGTTCAGCATGCGGAGCAAATGGCGCTCGAAATGCTATACCGGGGGCAGGTAGAGTTTGCGGTGGGACACGGGGTTGCGGTACGTGCAGATGCTGACCCCGAGGACCTCACGAAGTGCGTCCGCTTGCGCACGCGTGCGATGCCGACATACGAGGTGCCTCAGACGACACCGCCCACTGATGAGGACATCCCAGCTCTGGCCGATGTGGTTCTGGATATGAAAGCGCTGGCCGAAATGCCCGATGGAGACCTGTTCCGCTCCCTTCGTGCGCTGCCGGGCGCGTATAAAGACTGGATTACCAAAGAGTCGGCACGAATCGACGACCCGCAGGAAGAACTGGAGGCCTATCGCAAGGTAGCCGAGAACGCGATGGTCGACTGCAAGGTCGCCTGTGACCGCATCTCTGTTGGTATCGACCTTCTCGAACATGACACCAAGGCGCGCGAGGCGTTCCGTTTTGCTAACCGCGCGATGTGGCAACAGCGCATCCACACGCTCGCGTCGGAGTCGAAGCGGGCCGGCCGAAGGCTGAGCATCGACGAACTGGACCAGTCAGAAAGCCGCTCATGGCGGCCGTTCCAGTTGGCATTTGTGCTTCTCAATCTACCAGGGGTGACGCAACTCGACCACCCCGAGCGTAGCAGTGCGCCTTCTGCTATCGCAGATTTGCTGTGGTTCCCGACTGGCGGTGGTAAGACCGAGGCATATCTGGGTCTTACGGCATATACGCTTGGCATGAGGCGACTTCAGGGCAGCGTGGGGGGACGACTGGGCCACGCCGGCGTAGCGGTCATCATGCGCTATACGCTTCGTTTGCTTACATTGCAGCAGTTTCAGCGTGCCTCCGCGCTGATTTGCGCATGCGAAGTCATCCGTCGGGGCTCTCCAGACGTGTGGGGCACGGAGCCGTTCCGCGTCGGCCTTTGGGTTGGTATGAAGACATCGCCCAATAGTGTTGCGGATGCCCATCAATCGACGTTGGGAGGACGTGGCGCGGGCATGGGCAGTGGTACTGGCTCTCCGCTACAACTGACGAACTGTCCTTGGTGCGGTGAAGGTCTGGACCTTGGGCGTGACGTAAAGGTAGAGACGTATGCTCAAGGCAGAGCCCGTGTCTTCACGTACTGCAGTGACCGGTTAGGCCAATGTGAATTCAGTCGCGCGAAAGCACCAGATGAAGGAATTCCGGTCCTAACTGTTGACGAAGAAATTTATCGCAGGCTGCCTGCGCTGCTGATAGCAACGGTTGATAAATTCGCCCAGATGCCATGGAATGGCACGACTCAGATGCTGTTTGGCCAAGTCGATGGGTACTGCCCGCGCCATGGATTTACATCACCTTGTCTCGAGGATGCATCTTCGCATCCGACAAAAAACAGCTTGCCCGCAGTACGGGCGGTAGCCCACGGCCCACTTCGACCGCCGGACCTCATTATCCAGGACGAGTTACACCTCATCTCTGGTCCGTTGGGAAGCCTTGTTGGATTGTATGAGACAGCGGTTGACCAACTGTGCTCTTGGACCGTCGAAGGGAAGGTCGTTCGGCCGAAGTTGATTGCCTCGACGGCGACGATACGGCAAGCAACCGAACAGGTGCGGTCGCTATTTTTGCGCGACGTTCGTGTGTTCCCGCCGCAAGGGCTAGACGTACGGGACAATTTCTTCAGTTTGCAGCGTGAACCGAGCGAACGGTATCCCGGACGACGGTACGTCGGGGTGAGCGCGTTCGGGCGGCGCCTGAAGGTTGCACTGATTCGCGTCTATTCCGCTTACCTGTCGGCGTCTCAAGCGTTGTTCTTGAGATACGGCAAAGCTGCTGACCCCTGGATGACCTTGCTGGGCTACTTCAATTCTATGCGTGAGCTAGGGGGTATGCGGCGGCTTGTGGACGATGATATTCGCTCGCGTTTGCGGGACATGGAAAGCCGTGGACTGGCGAAGCGTCACACGCCGGCTCTCGAAGAATTGACCTCTCGGAAAAACTCGCGCGATATTCCCGGCTTATTGGACCGACTGGAATTCGCGCATGACCCGTTGTTGCCGCCCCATGCACGGACAAGTAGTAGGCCGACCCGCGCCAATCCTCTTGACGTGGTGCTGGCGACAAACATGATATCCGTTGGAGTTGACGTCAAGCGGTTGGGCCTTATGGTTGTCGGTGGACAGCCCAAGGGAACTGCTGAATACATTCAGGCAACGAGCCGCGTGGGGCGGAATGCACAGGCTCCCGGGCTTGTTTGCACGGTCTACAACTGGGGGCGGCCGCGCGACCTTTCTCATTACGAGCGATTCGAGCATTACCACGCTACCTTCTACCAGCACGTGGAAGCACTTTCGGTCACTCCGTTCGCAGCACGAGCGGTTGACCGAGGTGTGTCTGCTGTCTTGGCCGCGCTGGTTCGTTTGCCTGCGTCCGAATTTAACGAGAACCTGGCAGCAGGGCGACTGGACGGCTCGCACGCGATTGTGAAGGATGCAATTAAGGCGATAACTCAGCGCGCAACATCCGTGACGCAGTCGACGGCGCAAGGACAGCGCGTGGAGAAGCTGTTGAAAGCCCGAATTGATTATTGGCTCAAGAAGGCAGCGCCTAAACCCGGCGGAGCGCGGTTAGGTTACCAAGGGCAGCGGGACGGGACGACTGTTGGTTTGCTCGAGAAAACCGGGGCGGGGGATTGGGAAGACTTCACCTGTCTCGGTTCGCTACGCGACGTCGAGCCGAGTGTCGGCCTAATCATGGACGACAAACCACTCGATGACGGGTACGGGCAAGAGTATTCGGCCCCGGCGCCAGCCGCTGCCAGTGGCGCAAGCGTTCCGCCGTCAACGAACGGAGGCCAACAATGACAAAACACAAGGTCGGTGATATTAGACCAACGCAACTCCTGAACGTGTATGGCGTCGGCGCAATGATTGACCTTCCCAACATCGCTGGGATGGTGATGGGGTTGGACGACTGGGATACGACCCATTCCGTATTGGTCAGTGAAGAGCGCCTGCTGCGCGCCGTACGCGTTCAACTCGGCGACCAGGTGGAGAAGCTCCTGCTCCCACCGGTCGAACCAGACACTGCTTCTGCTGACCCGCTCGGAGGCGCCAAAATTGGAGTCCCTGTTGCGGCGTTTCCACAGTGGTTTCGGTGTCCATGGTGTGAGCTTTTGGCGCCAATCAGCTCTGGACTATTCGAACTGAAAACGGACCCCTACCGCCCGGACCGGGCGCGTTTTGTTCACGCGAACTGCAGTAAGGCTGGACAGCCCCCGGTTGCGCTGCCGGCGCGGTTCCAGATGGCCTGCAGTCACGGGCATCTCGATGACTTTCCGTGGTTGCGCTTTGTGCATCGAGGTGCGGCAACATGCAATGGTCCACTGCGGCTGAAGAAGATTGGTGCTTCAGATGAAGCCGTCGATTTGCTCGTCAAGTGCGATACCTGCGGGCTAGACCGCCGCATGTCAGACGCATTCGGAGAGGTCGCCGAAAGCGATGACGTATTCGGATGTCGGGGGCGTCGACCACATCTGCGGGACTTTGCGCCCAACGGCTGCGAAGAGCATGCTAAGACTATGCTGCTAGGCGCGTCCAACAGTTGGTTCGCCATATCCCTCTCGGCGCTCTCAATTCCGATGTACGTGGACAAGTTGCCGCAGTTGGTAGAGGAGCGCTGGGCGATACTGCAACATATCCCGTCACTTGAAACGATTGCAGCCTTCAGGGCGGTAGGGAATCTGAAGGGCTTAGAAGACTATAGCGATGATGCTGTATGGGATGCCATTGATGGCAAAAAAAATGGCGCACAAACTGTCGAGGGTGACGGCAATTTGAAATTGCCAGAGTGGAATGTCTTCGTAAGCGCGGACCCAGTCACCAACACTCGGGATTTTCAGCTAACCCCAGTCGCTGCGCCGCACGGGTACGAACAATATTTTGAGAAGGTGGTTCGGGCAGAGCGTCTGCGAGAGGTGCGTGCTCTAACGGGATTCACGCGCATCGAATCACCGGGCGACTATTCGGACCCCAGCGAAATTCCTGAATCGCTGCGAGCGCCACTGGGACGGAGCAAGCCGGCCTGGGTGCCTGTTTCGGAAGTACGGGGGGAAGGGGTTTTCCTGCAGTTTTCAGAACAAGCCATATGCGATTGGGCGCGGCGCGTTACGCGCCAGGATGAGGAAATGCGGCGCGCTCACACGGCGTGGCGGAAGGCGCGGCGCATTCGCGAACCTGAGACTGGGTACCCTGGAATCCGCTACGCGCTGATTCATTCCTTTTCGCACGCCTTGATGCGGCAATTGTCGATGGAGGCCGGGTACTCATCGGCGAGCATTCGAGAGCGCATATACGCTGAGAATGGCGGCGGCGACACGTCTCCTATGGCCGGTTTGCTTCTGTATACAGCCGCGCCCGATAGTGAAGGGACCCTGGGTGGTTTGGTCTCACTTGGCGAACCGGAAAGGCTTGGTCGCTTGATTCGCTTAGCGTTGGAGCAAATTCGGCTTTGCGCCTCGGACCCTCTGTGCGGGGAGCACCGCCCGGCGCAGGATGGCACGTCTTCGCTCCACGGGGCTGCGTGTCACGCCTGCATGTTTTCCCCCGAGACTTCTTGCGAGCGAGGAAACAAATATCTTGACCGAGGGCTCCTTGTCCAGACGATTGGCGGCGGAAACGTCCCCTTCTTTGAATAATCATGGGCTCTTCCACGTCGTTGCTTGAAGCCATCGCGGAATTTGCCGCTCAAGTTTCCCCTGATGCCGTTGCGGCAGTGGTGGAACAACTGCGAAGCGTACACGGAGCGGCAACGTCATGGGCCGCGATGCTGCCGATACAACAGCGGCTGCATGCGACGGCCCGAGCCAAGTTTGAGAGAGTCATCACCGAGTGGGAACAACAGACCAATAAAACCACACTGGCCGAGGTTGCCGCGTCGATTGAAGGAGCGCTTTACCAAGCGATACGCTTGCGTGCAGAGACCAGTATCGAACTAGTATGGTCCGGTCCTACTCATCCAACTTCTGGGTTACGCAGCACGGAGCAGGTCTTGCTGGAATTAATAGATGCTGCGCGGAGGTCGCTCTTCATTGTCACTTTCGCTGCGTACAAGGTCGATAGGCTCGTCAATGCAATTGAATCTGCAACGGAGCGAGGTGTTCGCGTCGTCTTCATTCTGGAAAGTCGGGATGAGAGTGCGGGAAAAGTAACTTTTGACCCGGGGGTAGCGCTTGCCTTGTCACGTCTCACTAGTGTTACATCTTACGGTTGGCCCACCGGGAATCGCCAGCGCAATAGTCAAGGTCAACACGGTTCGCTTCATGCGAAATTTCTAGTTGCGGATGAAGAGACGCTTTTTGTGTCGAGCGCTAACTTGACCGACTACGCGATGAACCTAAATGTCGAACTAGGCACACTGGTACGCGGAGGTGACGCACCTAGACAAGCAGCCGCCAACCTTTCGGCCCTCATTCAGCAGGGCGTTTTCCGTTTAGCGAGCGGCTTCCGACCTGCGGACGGTGTCTGATAGGGTCACAAAACCAAACACCGGCCGCTGGGTACCGTGATGATGCAGATTAACAAATAAAGCATCCTTGAGTACCCGACTTAACTTCAGGGGGACTTCGCCGATGTCAGGCTCTAATAAAGATTTAACGCCACGTCAGGTTATTGACAGAATTCGAACTCACAATTTTCTTCTCGACATTGACTCTGCGTCGGACATGGTGAAGGAAGGTGCGCGGAACCTGCAAACGCAGCTGAACAATGCCCTAAAGCTGCTATCTGACGACCTGTACTCGAAGAAGTCGCACTTTGTCTTGGAACTGGTCCAAAACGCGGACGACAATCACTACGCATCCGGCGTCACCCCGTACCTGACGTTGCAGGTTACGCCGTCACGCCTAGTCGTGCTCAACAACGAAGTTGGCTTCACCGAATCCAACGTCAAGGCCATCTGCAGCGTCGGAGCAAGTTCGAAGACCAAGCAGAAGTCAGGCTACATCGGCGAAAAGGGCATCGGCTTCAAGTCGGTGTTTACCGTTTCTGACGCACCAGAGATTCACTCCAACGGATTCCACTTCAAATTCGATAGAACCGTTGAGGGAAACCTACTTGGGTATGTCGTCCCACACTGGTGCGAGCCCCCAGCGGACGCGCAGCGGGACCGCACAACCATCATCCTCCCGGCCGCAAAGACCTACGAGTTTGGCGCCGATACGTTGGTCGACCTTGACGCGCGGCTGTTGCTGTTCCTCAACAAGCTGCGCCAATTGACCTTGGTGCACAACGGGCAACGCGTCACCTATCACAGGGAGGATAAGGACGAGCTGTCGAGTCTATCGACCACGCGAGATTCCGAAGGGGGGCAACCACTGCCAGAGGTGGCGCACTACGTCCGAGCCGAACTGACCTTCGCCATGAAGGACCAGTTCGCTGACGAAAAGCGACCTGCCATCGAGCGGTCTACGGTGGTACTGGCGTTTCCTGTAGATGCGACAGGTGCTGCGAAGCCTGAGCCAGCTTCACATGTGTTCGCCTTCTTGCCCATACGTCACATGGGCTTCAAGTTTTCTATTCAGGCGGACTTCATTCTGAATTCGAGTCGGGAAGGGGTCCTCACCGACCGGCCTTGGAACCAGCTACTGCGGACAGGGGTTGCTGCAGTTTTTTTAAGCGCTGTCGAGATATTCAAGAAGTCTGAACCCCTGATGTTCAGCTATCTGAAGTACATCCCAGCGGAAGGAGAAGTAGTCGACCCGTTTTTTCGTTCTCTGCGGAAATCCATTATAGACAAGCTGGCAGGCGCGAAGTGCTTACTGTCAGCGTCAGGGGACTGGAAGAAGCCCAACGAACTGCGCATTGCCGAGAAGAGTTTTCGAACACTGTTTTCTTCGAAGCTTGCTTTAGAGCTGTTCGGCTTTGACTACGTCGACCCACGGATGCAGGGCGGCAATGAGCTGCTTCGAAGCCTTGGTGCGAAGGACGTATCCCCCCATGACCTACTAAACGTCTTTAGAATCCATGGCGCATGGCTTCAAAAGCAATCGCTTGAGTGGCGGGCAGAGTTCTTTGCTTACATAGCAAACAACCAGCAGCAGTTGCTTGGGGCCGGGCTACTGAAGTATCCGTGTTTGCCAATCTCTGACGGCTCTTGTGTTGTTCCCGCTCAATCTAACGTCTTCTTCCCGCTCGGGAAGGGCAAGAAGTATGGGTTTGAGAGCGAGCTGGTTCTTGTCGACAGCCAGTTGTACGAAGAAGCGCAAAAGCATTCGGAACACATCGTAGAGCTCTTCGCCGCGATGAAGGTCCGGCCCGATGAGCCCTACGACCTCGTCAACGCCCACATCCTTCCAAGGCACAAGGGCGATGCTTGGAAGACTTCGAACTTCAAAGCACTGGTAGGTCACCTTCGTTACGTCAAGGACAAGCTAAAGGACTTCCTTGAGTCGGCCCTGGCACACGGCAAGTCGGAGGCGCAGGCCTATCAGCTCCTGCGGGAAGGAATTTGGATTGGCACAAAGAACCAGGTTGACGGAACTTGGCTGTTCGCGAGGGTGGGAGCCCTGTACCTGAGTAAGGAGTACAAGCCCAGGTTCTGCATAGAGTCCCGCCTCGCAGAAGCCATAGACGTGGCCAAGCTTGTGTCGCCAGAATACCTGACGACGAAGCCCAAGGACCCAGACGCCGAGGCGGAATCTTGGTGTCATTTCTTCGCAAGGCTTGGGGTACGCCTTGCTCCGGCCGTTGAGGCTGACGGGCTCGACTGGAAGTGCAGCAACGAACTGCAACTGCTGCTTGACTCACCAAACTCCGGAGTCCGCAAGGCGACGCTCGAGTGCGTGAGCATGCACTGGGCGAACTATGCCGGGCACTTGACCTATACGTTCCAGGTCGGTCGCTCCATTCATGGTCCGAAGGACACGAAGCTTGCTCTAAGCCTTAGGGCAACGCAGGCACCGACCAAGAAGCGAACAACGGCCCCTTTGGCTGAGTCCTTCTACCCAACAACGGAGCTCAGAACGCTTCTTGGTGAAAGTCTCCCATACATCGACGCAGAACTCTCAGAGGCGATGCTTGATGCATGTCGCGTGACACACAGGCTTGACGCGAAGGCCTTGGTGAAGCGCTTGAAGCAACTCAAGGCTGAAGGCGGTGGCACCGCTAGGCAAGTCCAGGGAATCTATCGAGCATTGGACGAACGTCTCTGGGATTCTGACTCAGCACACATCAAGCAGGCCTTCAACCTGGATGGCCTCATCCAAATCAAGGGCTTGCACAAGGGGTGGTTCAAGCCGAGCGAGGTGGCCTGGCGGTCGAATGGCACGTTCTTGGACTCCCTGTACCCGCCCATTCATTCGCTGTATCGGGACTTCAGCAAGTTCTTCATTGACAAGCTTGGCATCCCGAGAGACCTTCCGACATCGAAGTGGGTTGAGGCGCTAACGCGCTTGGGTGAGGTCGCGAACCCTGACGAGCGCAAGTTCGAAGCACTTGCCATCTATCGTCGCGCCAACCGCGACCTGGGGCCAAGGTTTGGTCGAGAAGCGCAGTCCCCGGATTGGATTGAAACGTTCGAGACCGAGGCGGTCTACATCAACCAGCGCGGCGAAGTCGTCCCCAACGACGAGTACTTATTCGCTAATGACGCCCCTGCCATCGCGGCGCTGTTCGAAAACCATGAAGACCTCTCATTCTTGGCCATTCCGATTTCCGAGGTGCCCCGACTCGGTCGGTTGCTGGATTCAGCCGAGGTCGCACGACTGTCGGACTCCATCACGCTTGAAGTCAGCAATGCTGACTCTGGAGCCATCGACGAAAACCTCACCGCGCGGGTTCGGCGCTCGGTTCACTTCTTCGCACGGGTTCTCTACGCGAAGCGGCCCGAGGTCTTCGAGAAAGCACTTGATGAGGGCCGATTCGCTAGCCTGAAAGAGCTTGAGGTGGCCCAGGTTCCGCAGGTTGACATGGTGGTGTCGCTTGGGGAGTACAGCCGCGAGACGACGACTGACATTGCCCTGAGCAAGGGCCGCGTGTTGTATCGGACCGGCGCAAAATCGGTGAAGGACATGCTGGCTGCGGAGCTGAGCATGTTCCTAGTTGGCTCTACAGACTTGGCTGATACATTCGCCCGCATCCTCATGGAGAGCGAAGTCGACAGCATAGAGGACTTCCTCCGAATAAGGAGCATTGGGACTATTCCTTCGGACCTCCTCGAGGCGCTCGACCGTTCTGCCGGGCTGACGGCTGAAGAAGTTGAGGTAGAGGGCGCCGACGGCGCGCCCGGCGAGCAGCTTAATGGAGCGCGGGAAGCCACCTCCGACGAGGAACCTGCAGCCACCGAAGTGGACGCCGAATCGCCCGAGGCCGGTGCCGAGCAGTTCAAGGGAGAATTGGTCTCTGCGCCGGCTCCAGCTTCAACTTCTTCGGGTGGCGCCGGCGTGCGCGGCGTAGGGCCCGGAAGCCGGGGGACTAACCCGAGTACAGGGACTGGCTCGTCTCCTGCGCCGTCTACCGCATCAACAGGCCCGACCGTCGTTTCCAAGACTACGCCGTCTCCGGCTGGGCCTCATGCTCAAGCGTCTCAATCCAACGGGGTTAAACCAGCCCCGTCTGGCTTACCTTCGGCCTCGGCAAATTCTTCGCCATCGGGAGCGCAAGGCCGCTCGGAGACGGACGGAAGCCTCAGTGCTACCAGCCACGGCGAATCCGGCCCACAAGGCTTCGCGTCGCCATTGTTGGCACCCTCAGCGGGTTCTCGCGACACCAAGGCCGGCTTAGGAGGACAGAACCAACCGACGAATGGGCGTTTCACTGGCCGAATGCGACGAGGGCAATCGCAGCCGCCCCGAACCAAGGCCGGGCGGCTGTTGAGTTATGCAGCGGGTCCTGGCGAGGCCGGCCAACCAAATCCGGAAGACGACCCGGCTAAGGCTGCTGCGCGAGAAGCGACTAGCCGCGCTGCTGTCGAGTACTTCATGAGGACCCAGGCGGGGCGGTGGAAGTCTTCGACTGAGATGCCGCACAACAACCCAGGCTTCGATATTCATGCCGTCGCCGACGATGACCAGGAGGAGTTCATTGAGGTCAAGGGGCAGAGCGGAGCATGGACGGAAGAGGGAGTGGCGCTGACCCCGACGGAACTCATTACCGCTCAGCAGAAAGGAGAGCGCTATTGGCTTTGCGTCGTCGAGTATGCCCAGGACGAGAAACGGAGGCAGCTGCACCTGCTGCGTAACCCGTATGGGTTGACTCAACAGTTCCGGTTTGACGTTGGCTGGAAGTCTGCCGTTGAAACCGTGGCGACGGTGCCACTTAAGCCCGAGAAGGACATGTACATCGATATGCCCGGCGTTGGCCGTGGGCGAATCGTGAGCGTTCGCGGGAAGGGCCGATTCTTCAATATGCACGTCATCCTCGACGATGGACGCCAGGTCAACAGGCCTTTCAATCCAGCAAAGATGATGTTGTCCAAGGAGCCAATGTGGCAAGGATGATTCCACAGTTGAACGCAGAGCAGCTCAAAGCGTTTCCGTCTCGCGCCGAGGCAAGGTTCTATGAGGCATGTCGCGACGGTCTGCCTGAATACTTCGTGGTTATCTACAGCGCAAACTGGATTTACCGAGATGCCAGGGGGCGGCTCAACGAGGGGGAGGCCGACTTCACAGTCTTATCGCCTCGCGGAGGAGTGCTTGCCGTAGAGGTCAAAGGAGGCGGTGTGTCCTTTGACTCGGCAATAGGTGCTTGGCATTCGGTTGACAGGAACGGCAAGCGGAACGCCATCAAAGACCCGTTCAAACAGGCGTCCAGGGAGCGGCACGCGCTATTGGACCAAATTATGGGGCACGTATCCTGGCGCCAATGGGCGGGAGAACGCTTGACGATTGGGCATGCCGTCATGCTGCCGGACATAGTTGACCCGTCCCCTCTCCTCGGACCGGACCGCCAGCGCGAAATCGTCGGCGTGAATGCAGACATCCAGAACATCGCTCAGTGGTATGACCGCGTGATGCTGTTTTGGCGTCAGGCCAACGATGATGCTCTTGGTGCTAAGGGTGTGCGGCTCATCGAGGACATCCTCTGCAGGTCAATTGAGGTTCGCCCAGTTTTGCGCGCAACCGTGGACGATGCCGAGCAGCAGCGCCTCCGCTTGACCGCTAACCAAGCAAAAGTGTTTCGAGTCATCGGTGGCCGACGGCGTGCGGTGGTGTCAGGCGGGGCAGGCACTGGCAAGACGGTGCTGGCCGTGGAGAAAGCGAAAGCACTGGCTAGCTCGGGGCTCAGCGTCCTACTGCTTTGCTACAACCGGCCGCTTGCTGACTCCCTTGCCATCGGTCTGAAAGATGAGCCGCTAATTCAGGCCCAGAGCTACCATCAACTCTGCGACCGACGAATCAGGCAGGCGCATCACAAGGGCCAGGACATCCTCAAGGAGGCCGTCGAGGCCTATCCGGGAACGGGCGACCAACATCGCTTTGACGTCCAGCTGCCCTACGCGCTTGCGCTGTCTGCAGACGTTCTCGATGAGAAATTTGATGCCGTCGTCGTAGACGAGGCGCAGGATTTCAGCGACGAGTACTGGCTTGGCGTGGAGATGCTTCTTCGCGACCAAGAGAACGGCCACCTGTACATCTTTATCGACGAGAACCAAGCGCTGTACCCCCGAAAGGCCAAGCTGCCAGTGGAGGACGAGCCCTTCTACCTGACGAACAACTGCCGCAACACAGCCCCAATCCACGAGGCGGGGTACCGCTTTTACCAAGGTAGCCCGATAGACCCGCCGGAGCTGATTGGTCAGGAAGTCATCTGGAGTGCTCTGGACAAGGTCGAAGCGCAAGCGGATGCGGTGGCGAAACGGGTTCACCATTGGGTGCAAGTCGAAGGCTTGAAGCGTGAAGATATCGCTGTTCTAGTAGCAAAGCGGCCCAAGGGCTTCCCCTACGACCTGCTAAAGCAGCGCGCGGAAGCGACTGGGGTCGGCTGGATTTTCGAGGTCCATGGAAAGGAAAAATGCGTCTTGGTGGACACCGTGGCGCGGTTCAAGGGCCTGGAGGCACAGGCCGTGGTGCTATGGATTGGCGACGAGGTAGTCGCTGAGGCAAATTGGGAGACGGTATACGTTGGAACGACTCGGGCGAAGACGCTAATTGCAATTGTCGGTTCTCGGGACGCCCTAAAGGTCCTGCGCGGCAGACATCCTTAGCTCGGTGGTGTAGTTGTCATTCCAACGGTGAATCAGCATTGGCGCTGCGGCGGTGGACCCGCTTCTGCACCACGCTGTGCGAATGCCTGCGGGAAGCGTTTCTCTACTTCAGACGGCACGCCTGGGCAGGTGACGTTCGAGACGGCTCCAAAAAATCATCAGTTGCCGACAACGTTTGGAGGAGCTAGCAACTTGAACTGTGTCAGCGACTGTTCAGAGGTATTCGTGGCATCCAATTGGCTGATGGCTTCGTGTTCTCGCTGAAGAGATGCCGGGGTTGAGCGAGCTACCCGGCACGAGTAACTTTGAAATTCCGCATGTCGGTACGTAGGCGTCAATGGAGCTAATGCTGTATGTAGTGGATGTTTGGCTTCGCGTTGGCACACTGCATTTCTCTTGCGCGCCGCCGGGTATAATCTGACCATCGCAGAGACCATAAGATAGAAAATGATACAGAACAAACTCGGCACTCTACCCGAACCGCTCGCAGCGCTGGTCGACCATATCCTGTCCACAGCACGTAAAACGTTAGAAGACGGTCATAAGCTCGCCCCCTTGGCGTTCCTCGTGCTGCCGAACGCCGGTCAAGTACAGCCGCTCGCTCTGGACTTTAGCGACAGTCACCTGAAACAACAGTCGCTCCATCGCATACGCAGCACCGCCTCTGGAGAGGAGGCCAACTGTGTGATATTCATCAGTGAGGCTTGGGCAAAGGCTGGCGATGCCGAGGAATTGAAGCATATCCGCGAGAAGGTGGGGGGCTTGTCGGCCAAAGCCGACGAGCGGGAGGTGATGCTCGCGAGAGTGGACACGCTTAAGCAACGCTATGTCGCCTACGCCGACATCACCATCACCGGGACGGCGCGCTCGTTCAGCGACGTCGAGTTTCGTCGCGTGGATGAGAATAGCGGAGTTCGGCTGCTGCCCCGGCCGTAGCCTCATCAGGTAATGCGCGCAGGCAGGCCGGCCGCACCGCGCAGCGCCATGCCTGTACGGCCTCGAGTTCGCCTATTCCTGCTGGTCGTCGCTGACATCCGCAAAAACGCGGCTTGCTCGACATCTACAAGATTCTGGGCAAGTCCAATCCTGCGACGTAGCGGCCCGACGCCCACGCTCAACCCTGGAGTGTTCGCCCGAGCCCTCGCGCGAGGCGCGGTGGCTAGGACCGAGCTACATGCGATTCAGCACGGGCAAGCGACCGTAGGCTTCTACATATGAGAACAGCAGCGCTCGTTCACACAACGCGACTAAAGCTTTAGCGTAAGTTCTCTGTTTCTCGTCGCCGTAGGTGTTCCAATCTGATTGCCACATCGAGTAACGTAGCTTCGCCTTCCTCACATCGCCGGTTGAGGTGGCGTAGTCGACGACTGCTTGGTGATGGCGGTCGATTCGACGGTCCACATGCGTCGACATGCCGACATACATTACCGCTGGATGAAGATGCCGGTCGTCCGAGTCGTTGGATGTTAGGTGGTCAACGTCGTCTGTGGCAAGCAGGTAAATTCCATAGAGCCCAAATTCCAGTGGAACGTCGAACTCTTCAGCGAGGCGTTGTCTGTGTCTCCATGGGGTCCATGCCGAAAAGCGCATATCCGGCAGGTCAAGTGGTTTCAATTTCGCGCGCTCCTTCTCAAAGTGTTTCGATGTTAGCAATTCATCGATAGAGTAGTCCATTACTGGGAAGGGAAATTGATGAGCCAGTGGAAAACAAAGTACTGTCGTTCAAAATTAAATCAGGTATGCGTAGTATTTATACACTTGCTATCGGTCGAGAGAGCAACTGTAACATCTGAGATGGCGAGATTGTTATGCAGAAGCCAAATCTGCGCCATGCGATGGGGCAAGGCGCGTGGGTCAACCGATAACGTTCAGTCATCCTTGATTCGATGAGGCTTGAACTTTCTGTAGGGCTGCCTATTCTTGACGTGGGGGTAGCTGTTCGAGCCGAGGTTGAGGTGATGAGGGCTCGCGGAGGTGAGGCGGCAATGGAGCGGGCGTCCTACCTTGTTCGAGGACTGTGCGTGCGCGGTTCCTTCAATGGGCTAGGGGCAAAAATCATGTCGGACTATGTTTACGACGAGTTAATTTCCCCGATGCTCGAGGGTTATGGAGAGGACGGGCAGGCCGACGTGGAAACGCTGTACGAGCTCGCGGTTACGGCCGCTGAATCGAACGATATATGCGCGTGCCAGTTGGCGCATATTGGTGAAGTGATGATGAAGCAGGGCCGCGTGGTCGATGAGGTACCTGGGCAAATGCTGTTGCAAGATGCGGCATACCTTGGGTACGCACGCGCGCGGGTTTGCGTCGCAAAATTGCTGTCAACAGGAAGGAAGAGTCGCCGGGACTACGACAAGGCCCATCAGATTCTTATGCGGGTGCTGCACGACATGGGAAGTACCTGCGACGATATTGCGGAGGCGTCAGTGCTCTTGGCCGACAATTATCTGTTGGGTCGTGGGGCCGCTCGAGATATGAAAAGGGCGCTACAACTTTATGAATCGGCGTACCGCCTCGGTCGCCCGGAGGCGGCCTTTCACCTTGCCGCCGCTTTAGAGGACCCACGAAACAAGAACATCTTCCCGTTGAATCGATTGTAGATGGCGGCAAGGTACTACGAATTAGTGAAGGGCAAAGACCCATCATGCAAAAGTGCACTGCCTTTTTTGCATTTGCGCGGTGGCTGGCCGGGGGCAGACAGGGGATACGCCCGCACGCTGCTCGATGAAGCGCTCGCGGACGGCGATTACTTCGCATATGTTTATTTCGAGCTCGAGAGGTGCGGGAGCTATGTGCCGGCGGTCGAATTGCAGCTTAGACTGCAGGACGCGGTTGAGTAGCGGAGCGAGCCTAGGCAGTTATGGCAGGCCGGCTGTAAATGCTTGCCTTCGTGCCTTAGCGCGTCTCCGCCCTATGGACGATTGCTGAGGGGCGGCACGAGATGCGGTTGAGAATCGTCAGAACGGTAAGACTATCGACTGGGAGGCAAGGATGAACGAAGGCAGCAAGACTGAAGCGCGAGAGTCCTTTGTGAGGGACGCGAGGCGGCGTCAGGCGATTGCATTATATTGGGGAATGACGACCGGAATGCGACTCCGAGAGCTCGGAGAGGTATTGGGACACAGCTCCCACTCCACACTAGACTACTACGTAAAACGTACCGCTCGGGACACGTTATCGGCACAGGTGGAGCGACCGGATAATGGAAGGGTCCCGTCGGCGACTCGACGTATGGCTGTGCAGCAGCGGTCCCCTGCCGGGCTCACAATTCGAGGTTTCGACATTCGTCCGCTGAATGAATACCCAGATATCCACGGTGGGTCAGGTAGGCTGGCGTCGGAACATACTGCTTCACCGGCGGCTGCACTCTATCGCCAGCGAGAAGACCTCGGCCGAGTCGATGCACTTCGGGCGCACCTTGCCGCTCTCGACGAACAATTACGTCCGTTTGCCTGACCGATGCGCGCCGCCCCCGTCCTCCCTGACAATGGGACGTGCCTCACGCGGTCGCGTGTGCATGCCGTGGCAGGTCGAGAAATGGTTTCAGACACCTGCCCGGCGACTTCTCCTGAACACTTCTCAAGTATCACCGACAATGTTGATTGCCGCCACTATCTGCGGGAAGGTGTTCAGGAACGAAGCCGAGGTCCCAATGGACGAGTGGAACGTGCTCGCTGACGGAAATGCTTTGATGTGACCATCCTAGGGACTGGATGTGAACAAGCCCGGAGCGCTGATTGAGCGGGCCATTGCTCGACCGGCAAGCCTCGCGACCGGTCGCGTTTCGTACATCATACGTGGAAGTAACTGTTGGCTTTAGTATTTCAAAATGACAGACGAAGTAGTGGACAAAATTGTTGTTGTCCCTGACCTGTGGAAGGTCCCGCAACGTAGCGACGCGTCAGCCCGAGCCGACACAGTGGCTATGGCGGTACATGAAGTCGCCATGAGATTCGTGGATTTCTGTGGCGAGTTCGTCTGGAGGTACTCAGAGCGGTAGGTCGGTCAGGGTGATAGCGGAGTTGGCGTCACTCTCCTGCATAGCATCGAGGAGAGAGTCGTTTGCCATTGGGACGGACCTTCATAGCCTTTTGGGCACGCCCCGGCGTATCCAGACTTGCCGGGAAAGGCCGTTTAAAGGTGCATCGCTATACGGGTTTTCATTGGCTACAGCACATGCAAACCTATCTCGATGTGCACGAACTAGCCGAGCGGCTCGGCTTGAAAGCAGAAACAATTGTCCGCAATGCGAGGCGTGCGCCGTGGCGGCTACCGCCGCGAGCACAACTGGCGGACCGGCGCATGATGCGATGGCCTGCCAGTGAGGTAGAACTGTGGTTGACCACCAGATGTACGGCGTACTAAGACGAGGGCCTTGAACTATCGAATCTCGCAGTGGCACAGCGTGCGTAAGCGGTGATTTCGGAGTTCTGTAATCCAGACAGTGATACGCAACGAAATCCAGTCAAGCCGAGAAGCCTACTGCCAATACTGACTTCAAGTCGTCGCCCTGTTCGCTAGGACATACGCTGGTTTGAGGTCTGCCCATTTTCAAGGTCTGACCTTCCACCCGGTGTCACCATAGGCGACAAGACTTAGAACAAGAGGATTGCCTTTCGCTAGCATGCGGCGCTTGACCAGTAGGAGCACTTCATCGAAGGTGCGCTCTTCGGTGGCCACTGCTTTTAACTCGACCAGCAATTCGCGGATAAATTCTACGGTCTGTCGACCTCTGATGGTCGCCAGAGTTCCTATCGTTACTGCGGCGCCATTGAATCTGAACTCACGAACGAAATTCAGGAAAGGTACCTCAGGAAGCGTTGTGCTGCAGCCGAGTAACAGCACAACCGGCGCGCCGGTAGAGCCGCTGCGGACATAGCCTTCATCGAGTCGCACGGATTCAATGTAGTCGCCACTTATCTCAAGTGCTGGCAAATGTGCCACACGCATCGACTCTAGGGAATGTGGCAGCAAGACCAACAACGATGGAGACTCGGAGCTAATCTTGGCTTTCCAATCCTCCCAAGACGCGGCGCGTGCTACTGCCACGCCGGCTCCGGTCAGGATAGATGTCACGCCGTCAGGAGCTTCGAGGTCCAATTGACGAACGCGGGTGCTGGCAGCGAGCAACGCGTTGTTTAGTGGTTGCAGCGAATCCTGCCCCGCCTGGGGTTGCGACAGCTGATAGCCGGGCCGCCCGTCTGAAGGTTGACGCTCGACGCAGCGGGAAAATCCCCAGAATGCAGCCGGACAAATGCGGTCGGCGCCTCGGCGGTTGGGGCAATTGGGATGAATCGAAAAGTCCAGCAGTGCGTCGAGTGCATGCTCACATCTTATGGCTCCGGGCGCGGGCGCTGGGCCGTCGTAAATGAATTCGAGTGGGAAGTAGGTCCCAGATGCCGCTTCAATGACCTGTATCCGTGGCGCCGCGAGGAATGGCCCCAATTGCTTTTGGCGCGCCAGTTCTTTCGCCATCCCCGCGCCGCGCATCGCGAGGGCATACAAGAGGTCGCGTATCCGCCCATCGTCAAGTCCGCTGAATGGCTCCGCAGTGTCATCGGACTGGGCATTGAGCGCACCGAGTTCCTTGCGAATGTCGGAAATAATCACGCCAAGGCCTTCCGGAACGAAAAAACTCGCCGAGCCGGGCGTAATCGCGGTAAGCGAGGGTCCGTCGTCCGATGAGTCGCTGACGACCAGAGCGGCTTCAAACGCGGGCGCTAACGTCTGCTCACCGAAATCCTTGGATACAACGCTCTCAACAACCAAAGTGACCCGACCAGATGCGTCATCGAGCAAGCCGGCCGTGATGAGCAGCGTCTGCAGGACCCGATTTTCGTGCAGGAAAACGACTCTGCCCATACTGCTTATCAACGTCGCTGGCGTCCAAAAGTCAAAGGTTGCAGAGGTGCTGTCGCCCGTCCGGGGCAACTCGATTGTCTGCGTTTGGGTCGGGGGACGCGCGCCCTGGGCGTCTTTCCATAGCGGGATAAACACGACCGTTAAATGATATGTCAAGTCGGCTGGCGGGAGCGCCTCTTCGTTAAATGGTTCGTCGGCCGCCAACGCACCTGCTCTCGCCGGACCAATGAAAAGGTTGGCACGGTAAAACCTCGAAGGCCAAATCAAGAAGTCGGTTACCTGCCAGTCGTCGGAGACGCTTTCGGAAACTTCGAGGAGAACAAAACGCGGCGGCTCAGGTTCTTCGGTCTCTTCCAGCGTAGCGAGAACAATTGCCCTTGCCTCCTCGCTCGACAGACCAAATGTGTCTATTTTTATTCCGTCGGTTTTCATCTCGACGCTTGCAGTTTCACCGGTCAGTGCCTTCTTCGCCCGCTTCAGACCGTCTACAGTCTTTGACCCCAGATGGATGGTCGCCTTTGCGCCAATGCCAATGACGTGCAGTCCAGTGGCAGCAATTGAGCCTAGCAAACTACCGGTACCGCCGCGCGGAGCCGCCTGAGGCGCCTCGTTTGCGGGAGGCCTTGAACCCGTGGGAAATGGCCAGTCTTCGCTAGGGTTCGGCGGCCGGGGACGTGACGGCATTGTGCGAGGTAACGGGACTGCGGGAACTGACGAGGCTGTGGCCGGCGACGAGGCGGCAGTTCGTGACGAGTGTTCGGCACGTGACGAGGCGGAAGTAGCGACGGGTGGGACCGGATACCGAGAATGAAATCGGTCTTCTGACCAGAAATCGTGCTCTACGATTGTACGAATGGCAAACAAAGGGGAAATGTAGAGCGGGGTCTCATTGTCATCGCCACGTTTTTTTTCAGGTGGCGATACGTATATAGACTTGGAGCTCGAATCGGGGCGAAGTGCGGTCGCTGGTTGGACGCTTATGGGCGTTTTGGAAAGTGAAAAGCGAGCGGCGTCTAGAAACTGTGTGAATCCGAGTACGACTTGAATTGATGTGTGTTTCGTTGCGGCGTACAGGGCCACATCCAGAGTCGAATCGTGTGAGCTCTCTCGCAGTACTTGGTCAAGCCAAGCTTCTCTCCTTCCAACCGGCACATTGCAGATGGCCAGCGCGGCGGCCCCGAAGTGCCGAAGCAAAATGGACAACCCCCAAGGTTGAGCGGACCATGCGCTCGAGTCTTCGCCAATCACCAGCAGTACGTTCGCCATGCCGGGATAAACCCGCTTGGTGAATGAAAGAGCGTCGGAAAAGTCCGATGGGAATATGATGATGTCGCAAGTATCGTTGTTGTTGGTAAAGTCGACGAGTTCAATTAGGTGCCGGGTTGCGCAGCGTTCTAGCTCAGGGCGCAAATGTTCGGTTGCCTTTCCCGTTGCGACTGCCACGCGCGGTGGCCAACACCATTCAAAGCGTCTGGCCTGGTCGACCTCTAATTCCCAGTGAATGCCCCGACACTTTGTGGAAGTATTGTGAAGAATATCGGTAATCCGGAGTAGAGCGCTATTCACATCCGACGAGAGGAGAGAATCACCGGGTCGTAGGCAATAGCGGATGTCTGATGGCGACACGGGGAAAAGCTCTTGCCATCGCTTAAGCCAAGATGACTTTTCTTCCTGTCTCGACAGGAATGGGATGGCGGATTCGCGAGACAGGCAATCGGAAACGTACCTCCGAATGTTGCGCAACTCGATGGTCAGTTCGATTCCGTCCTCGGGGCCCGCTAATCCGCGCGCGTCCGGGGTTCCGCCGGCTATTTGGCTGCCGGCCGAATCGGCTCCGAGGGACAGAGGGTAGAGCGCGCCAATCGTTGTCAGAATCCGCGCTGCGTCTTCATAGTTCAGCCGCCCGTAGGCTGGCTTGGTGGGGGGCATGATAGCTCCGTAGCGCCGCTAACGGCCTTACAGCGAATCAGCGGCAGACATCTGTTGATTGTGTGTCGTCGCTCGGGAGAACGGGGGGCACAGGTTGGCATATAGCGGCCGCCACATCTCGATGGGTAGGCTTCTTTACAGAGATACGATTAACCCGATGTCCGATGCTCCAAATGCCGTGGAATAGTTCCAGTTCGATTTCCACGAGGCGCTGTCCCACTGTTCGTTGAATTCGGTTCGGTAGTTGAAATGCAGTGTTTTTTTATGTGGGCCGTACACGGCGATTCGCGCAATCGCCTCAGGGTGTGGGTGCCTGAATTGTGCACCACTCGTTGATACTAGGTAGTGTTTAGCCGGCACGGCTTTCAGCAGGAGGCTGTCGATATTGTTCCGGCTTCCATGATGAGGAAGCTTGAACGCCGAAATCGCAAGCGTACCCGACCTCATATTTGGGAGTCGTCCTAGACTTTTCATCAGTACGTCGGTGTGCGCGTCTGCGCCGAATAGGACGGCATTCCCAGCATATTCGGCCAGAAACGCAATGCTTGAGCCATTTGCTTCGGCCGCGTCCCCTTTGAACACGCTCTCCGCGAGACGCTCAATGTCATCGCCCAGCAGGTCGTCTTCCTCCCTACCCGCGACCGAAGTATCCCACTCCACATCGCGGGCTTCATATGCGTCGCCGGGCACTAGACCTGCCTTCGCGATTTCGGCTTCCCATTTCGGTTTGAGGTCCTGTAGTTTTTCGAGGGTCGGCGACAAAAGGGTGAGTTTCATTTGACCGAAAGAAGCGGTCGGTAGCTGGCCGTCGTCCTGCACCATCACGGCTTTGGAATCGAACGCCTTGTTCCAGGGCAATCCCCAGCCGTCAATCAGTGCTGACAATTGCTCGCCTTGCTTGGCTCCAAGGATATCGTCGCGTGGTGGGGGCACCTTGTTGTCAAGATGAAAGTAGCCGTTGAACCACACATCGCCGAACGTCACACCCAGGCCACTCGCTTCCTCCAAAAACTTGACGGCTCCGCCAATATGGTCAGCATCGACATGGGTTACTACAAACAACTCCAAATGGAGCTTTCCGCCGCGCTTCCGCTTCTCCTCGTTTATCTTCGCTTTGAGTCGCGGCCACGCGCTAACTGGACCAGCATCAATCAGAATCACCTTGGGCGCGGACTGGACGCCATACTCAAGCCAAAGGCAATCTCCATGGTCAGCCGGTAGCATGTGAATTTTTAACATAACTCCACCTCAATGATGAATCCGCCAACCTGTGTTTCCGTACGCTACCAGGCTAAGGACGAAAGGATTTCCGTTGGCCAACATTCTTTGCTTGACGAGAAGAAATACTTCATCAAAAGTGCGCTCCGCCGAGGAAGCCGCCTGCAACTCGGTGATTAGTTCACGAATAAAGTCAACCGTCTGCCTGCCCCGAATGGTCGCCAGCGTACCAATTGTGATTGCGGCACCGTTGAATCGAAATTCGCGCACGAAACTTAGGAATGGAATCTGCGGAAGTGCATTGCTGCATCCAAGCAGTAAGACAATCGGGGTGCCAAGGGAAGAACATCTTACGTAACCTTCATCCATTCGCACCGACTCAATGGTGTCTCCGCTAATCTCGAGCGCAGGGAGATGGGGAGTGGTCAATGACTCAAGAGAGTGCGGCAAAAGTACTAACAAGGCCGGAGCTCCGGCTGCGATTTTACTTTGCCACTCGACCCATGAAGATGCACGCTCGACGCTGACACCTGCATCACTTAGCACAGACGCAACGCCCCTCGGTGCGTCTAGGTCAAGCGGGCGAACCCGCTTGCTTGCGGCGAGCAGGGCACTCGTCAACGGCTGAAGAAAGTCTTGCTTCGGAAGAGGCTGAGAAAGGCGGTATTCGGGTCGGCCGTCGGAAGGCTGGCGCTCAATGCATCGCGAAAATCCCCAAAAGGCAGAGAGACAGATTGTTTTGCCATCGGCCCGATTTGGGCAGCGTGCATGCACTGAGGAATCCAGAAGCGCCTCAAGTCCGTACACACATCGCTTGGCTAGCGGTGCGGGTGCCGGGCCATCATAAATGAACTCGATTGGGAAATAGGCGCCGGACGCTGACTCGATTACTTGTATCTTTGGTGCGACAAGGAGCGACCCCAATTGCGCCTGACGTCTCAGTTCCTTCGCCAATCCGGCGCCACGCATGGCCAGTGAGTGTACAAGTTTGCACATTCTGTCGTCATCGAGACCTGTTATCGGTTCCTCATCCGCATTGGCTGGCGCATTCAACGCACTAAGGTCATTTCGAATATCTGCGAGAAGAACATCGAGTCCCTCTGGGACGAAAAAGGTAGCTGAGGCCGGCGTAATCGCTGTTAAGGCCGTGCTACTGTCCCCAGCAGCGTCGCTCACAATCAGGGCAGCGTCGAAGTGGGGGGACACTGTTTCTTCGCCGAAATCTGGCGACACGTAGCTTTCGACAGTGAGTAGAAGTCTTGCTGCACCGTCCTTATCGATGTCGGCCATGACGAGTACGGTCTGAAGGACGCGATTTTGATGTAGCACGATGAGACGCGCCATCGTACTAGTGAGCATTGCGGGGCTCATAAAATTAAAGACAGCCCTTGAGCTGTCGCCCGTGCGAGGCAAGGCGATGGTCCGTGTTTGAGGTTCGGTACGCGACCCGTCAGATTGAGACCAAAGCGGTATGAACACGACCATTAGGCGATGCTCGGATTGTTCTGCAGGCAACAGCGCGTCGTCGAATGGGCGCGTAGCGGCCAGCGTGCCAACTCGAATTGGCCCGATGAATATCTCAGCACGATACTTCGTTGAGGGACGCATTCTTCGGGCGCGTTCATGGTGTCTTTGACTCAGTCGTTTGGACAACTCCAGTGAGACATATCGACGTTCACTGGCAACAGCGGGTTCAATAGGTTCGCTAAAGTCACCAAACAAATCCTTCAACGTAATTAGACGGTCTGGTTTGTGTAGGTAAGATACCCCGAGGGTTGAGAAATCTACGGAGTCTCTGGCGGCCATTTGTGCCGCACCGATGTGCTCCAATCGGACCCCAGCACGGAGTGGTTCGTGCTCACCGGTATCTGTAGTTTTACGTAGAAGTCGTCTATTGCGCCGTCGAGTTTGTGTCTGTGAGTGGGCGGCTCGACCTACCTCTAAGGTCGTTCGTTCCGGGCGCACCTCGATTGGCGTGAGATTGAATGCGGCGCCGGCGATTTCCTGCAAATGAGCGCTCAGCGTGGCAACCAAGTCGGGATGCCATTTAACGGAGACTTCCTGAGCCGACTTGAGTCGTCCGTATTGCTCGACCACCGGAGGTTGTTGACCTTCAACGTGACGGTATGTTTTAACTATGCGCTTGGCGGTTATCGAACCCCGTGCTCCATCGAGAAATTGGCGATAGGCAAACACAAGGGGCGGAGGCAAATCCACAGGATTAAGCTGTGCGAGAGTTGGAAACTCTTTGCGCTGCTTCTCACGTTCTTGACCGAGGGAGGCGCTATACAAGGCTACGTCTAGCGTTGTGTCCTCAGACAAGGCTGCGAGCACGGTTTCTAACCAAACACCCCGTTCACCGGCTGGGACAACGGAAAACGATACTGAACCGGCTTGGAATTTCCGACGAAGGAACGAGAGTGATAGCTCGTTGAGGGGCCACGAAGTCAAGGATTCGCTAAAGACGACGATGGCACTTGCGCTTAGTCCTGTGTTACGCGCAGCTACCGATACCGCGCGTTCGAGGCGCATTGGCATGATTAGCATATCGCATTCGGGAGAGCGCTCGTTCATTTCAAAAATGCTGAAGTAGCGTCGAAACTGTGAACTCTCGAGTTCACGCCGTAACATTGTTATACCTACGCCAGGCAAGAAACCCAGCCGCAATGGCCAGTGCCAGGCTAAATCGAGGTGCTCAGGAGGCCAGGCGGCATATACACCAACGCAGTCAGTTGACGACCGGCTAAGAACTTGCATCAATGCGTCTATATCAATGGCCAAAGACGGGTCAGTTTTCTCCCCCCTGAGGTCTAGACAATAACGAATTGGGCAACGCGCACCTGAAAACAAGGTAGCCCATCTCTTCAGCCAAAGCTTGCCTGGCCCGCCAGACTCAAATAACTTCCCCGTCAATCTAGCGTTTACGTAGGCTTGGAGATTTGCAATTTGAAGGCTCATTTCGACATTGTTCTTCGTCGATTCGCCAGCAGCGACCCTATGGAAATTTGATGCGTTCGCGGCAATCAATGCATCAATTGTTCGACGCTGTTCCCAGCTCGGATAAAAGAGGCCAATGGTCGTAAGGGCTCGACCTAAATCGACTTCGCTTAACTGCTCGACGATTGGGCCAAAGAGCGCATTACTCATGATTGCATCTCATTGCGGCTCACTTATAAAAATATAGGCGGCTCAGGCGGGATTTTTTTGTCTGACGAAATGGCCGGCTGATATCTGGAGGGTATCTTCAACGAAGTCTAGGAAATCCGGATGGAAAGGTCACCCTTGTAAACGCTGACCCGGTATCGTTGACCTACAAAAAGTCCAGTCGTGGCAAGTTGTAGCGGCGGCTACGCCTTAACTGTGGCATGGCGTGGCATTGGAGGGAATCCACGCACACATTCCAGTTATAGGTTTGGCGTGCTCGGGCTCGTTCCACTGAAGGGTTTGGTTGGGAGCAGCTGTGTGCAGGTATGCTTACCGTAAGTGAGGCTAGCCGCTCGCCTTGCTTGGCTCCAAGGATATCGTCGCGCTCTGGCGGTGCATTGTTATCAAGGCGAAAGTAGCCGTTGAACCACACGTTGCCGAAAGTCACACCCAGGCCGCTCGCTTCTCCCAAAAACTTAACCGCTCCGCCAATTTGGTCAGCATCGACATGAGTTACCACGAACAACTCCAGATGAAGCTGTCCGCCGCGCTTCTGTTTCTCCTCATTTATCTTCGCTTTGAGTCGCGGCCACGCGCTAACGGCACCAGCATCAATCAGAATAACCTTGGGCGCGGACTGGACGCCATACTCAAGCCAAAGGCAATCTCCATGGTCCGCTGGCAGCATGTGAATTCTAAACATGGCTCTACCTCAATGATGAATCCGCCAACCTGTGTTCCCGTACGCTACCAGGCTCAGGACGAATGGATTTCCGTTGGCCAACATTCTTTGCTTCACGAGAAGAAATACTTCATCAAAAGTGCGCTCTTCCGAGGCAGCGGCCTTTAACTCGGCAAGTAGCTCTCGAACGAACTCGACTGTCTGCCTGCCTCGAATGGTTGCCACCGTTCCGATTGTTATCGCGGCACCACGGTATCTAAACTCGCGCACGACGCTTAAGAATGGAATCTGCGGAAGGGCATTGCTACATCCAAGCAGCAAGACAATCGGAGTGCTCAGAGATGAACATCTCACGTAGCCCTCGTCCATATGTACTGACTCGATGGTGTCCCCGCTAATTTCGAGTGCAGGAAAATGAGGGGTCGTTAAAGATTCTAGTGAGTGCGGCAACAGCACTAGCAAGGCGGGCGCCTCTGTCTTGATTTTTTGTTGCCATTCAATCCATGAAGAGGCGCGTTCGACACTAATGCCCGCATCACTTAACACCGACGCCACGCCTTTCGGTGCCTCGATGTCGGACAGACGGACACGCTTGCTTGCGGCGAGCAGAGCACTCTTCATCGGCTGAAGGTAGTCTCGCTCAAGTAGCGGTTGTGAAAGGCGATATTCAAGCCGTCCATCCGTAGGTTGTCGCTCAATACATCGTGAAAATCCCCAAAACGCTGCGGGACAGACCCATTCGGCATCGTCGCGGTTCGGACAGGTTGCGTGCACGGATAAGTCGCGCAAAGCGGCAATCGCATTCGTACAGCGCTTCGCTCCCTTCATCGGCGCGCGGCCGTTATAGACAAATTCGATTGGGAAATATTGTCCCGAAGCTCCTTCAATGACCTGTATTCTGGGTGCAGCAAGAAACGGCTCCATTTGGGTCTGTCGTTTGAGCGTAATGGCTAGCGCTGCACCTCGCATCGCCAGCGAATGTAAAAGTGAGCACATTCGGTCGTCGTCAAGGCTTGCTATCGATTCGGAGTCCTCGTCGGCCGCTACGTTCAGGGTGCTGAGGTCATTTCGGATATCAGACAGAAGAATGTCTAACCCTTCCGGCACAAAGAATGTCGCTGAGCTTGGCGTTATAGCAGTCAGCGCAGTGGAACCTCCCAGCGGCGAATCGTTGACAAGCAGTGCTGCATCGAACTTTGGTGACACCGTTTTCTCACCAAAATCCGACGATACGATGCTTTCAACAGCGAGTTCGAGACGTGCCGTACCGTCTCTTTTGATATCGGCGGTTAGGAGTAAGGTCTGGAGGATGCGATTTTGATGTAACACAATGATGCGCGCCATCGTACTAATCAGCGGTGCGGGGCTCTTGAAATCGAAGACTGCTCGTGAGCTATCGCCGATGCGAGGCAATACAATAGTCCTGGCTTGAGGGGCGGCTGGTGAACCGTCAGCGTCATGCCAAAGGGGTGTGAAGACGACCGTGAGAGGATGCTCGATTTCTGCGACAGGCAATTCCGTCTCATCGAAAGGGTGCTCGGGTGCTAGTACGCTGTCCCGATTCTGGCCAATGAATATCGCCGCCCGATACTTCGACGAAGGTTGGATACTTGAAGAGGCGTGCTCCCAACGTTTGTGAATGCGCGCCGACAATTCCAGCAGTACAAAGCGGGACGCACCCTCATTGTTGTCATTCTCTAATGTCGCGGGACTTCGTGGCGATGAGTATTTTGTGCCCAGTGGGACGGCTCGTAGGCCCCGTCTCAGCCGTTCCACAAATGACTTTGCAAGCGCGCGTAGCGTGGAAGGATTTCTCGGGATAGAGTGTTCTTCCAGTTTCCAACTTTTTATTTTTTCTGCTGCGACATCTCGGTCGATATCCGTTGCTAGGGAGTGTCGTGCAGCAGCTGCATTCCGAAAAACACGCGCTTCCGCCGCAGTGTCACCATGCTGAAAATTCTTCTCGGGTCGAAAACGTGGGTAATGTTCGAGACCGTAGTCCTCCACTACTTCGAGTACCTCGTTTAACGTCAAATAATCATGTCCGTTCTCTTTGCCGCGAACGAGCGCCTTAACTAAAAACGTCGTGAACAAGGTGCCTTCGTCTTCGGGCACAGAGCGGAACGAATATTCGCTGGGGGGAGTCAACACGACTTCACCTTTCAGGGGCTTGAGCGTGTGGAAAGGTCCGTTCCACGTCGCCATTCCCATCGCGGCGCCTCGCCCAACTCGCGCGTCGAGGATGAAGAAACGTTGGCTTTGCGGCGCAGACCTGTATATAACGCTTGAAAGCGCATCAAGACCTAGGGAAGTCAGGGCGATGTATTTCTCCTTTGTAGCCGCTATGCAGAGGGAGACTTTATCCTGGTCAACGGCGGCGTATCCGACATAATGAACGAAAATGTTTAGGATATGGTTCGTGCTTCTACTAGTCTCCTGCATCCGGTGCACGAGACGCTCGACTGCATTTATCTGTGTTGTATTGTTTTCATGGCTGTTAAAAAGGTCGAGAACGTTTCTGGGAGATACTCCTAGCCCGAGCGGGCTCAGCAAATAATGCCGAAACATCCGCGACGCCGTTGCGAATTCGGCGACTCTAGGGAGGCTTAAAAATTGGGGGAAATCGGTTGCGCCCAGAAGTATCGCCGCATTAAGTTGCTGGAACTGGTCCACATGACTCTCCATTGAGGCAGGGAACGACGGCACTATTCTCGCTTTGGAGCCGTCACCTTCGGTAGGCGCGCACTAAAATTGCCCTACACAGGTGAACGGTCATACGGGAATTTGGTGGCAGCTCCGATGCCGGGGTCCACCCATTTTCGCAACGCAGCGTCGCACACTGCGTACCCCCAGTTGATTAGGCGCTCTTGCGTCTTGTCGTCCGTGTCGCCGAGTCGGGTGGGTATGTCAGCGAGTTGCTTGGTACGGTCTAGTGGACATGGTAGACAAGGCACCTGGTACTCTTTGATATCGCTGCGGATGCTCCAATAGGCCCCTTGACGTGTGCCTTCAATAAAAGAGCTAAGTAGCTGACGTTTCCGTAACGAGCGGACTTGGTTGTCGACTACATCTAGAATTCGCGTAGCGTGGTGTGGCCAGTCTTGGTTTGGGACGTCGTTTGGCGTCATCTTTTGTCCCCCATCGCTTACCAGTAGCGTCCTGTAACGTTTCCACGCGGTCTCAAGTCCGAGATTGTCGTACACGCCCCCGTCAGTCAGATAGATTTCTGTCGTGAACGGCGGTCTATGAAGGGGCTCGCCGGATGCGGGTGCCCATTTAAACCCAAACCCGTTAAGCCGGGCCGGTGATAGAAACGGTGGGAATGCGGACGATGCTGCGACGGCGTCGGCCAAGGACACAGTGGGACAGAGGACCTGTCCCACGAGATGGTCTCGCATATAGGGCTTGGAAAAGCGCCACAACGCACCGGACTGAACGTTTGTCGCGTTGATAACGAATCTGGGCGGGTCGTCAGGAAGCGCCTGCAGGGTGGCGGTTCCGTAAAGATGTTTGGTATAAGCGTCAGCTACGTATTCACTTGTCGACCCTGGAAAGAGAATGCTCTTGCCTATAGCCGCATAGTCGACGGTAACGTGTGCGAACTTGCGAATTGGCTCTACTAGCTCTGTTGCGAATGCATCGGTAGGTGCGTCGGGGCTATAAATCGTCTTCCATTTCAGTCCAAGGAGTGCTGCAACTATGGACCCTCCGGAAACGCTCGATACGCGCTTCAATTGGCTCAGTAGTCCAACCTCATGGAGGCGCCAAAGGGTGCCGGTATGAAACAGCATGGCTCTGTAACCACCACCGGACAAGCAAAGGGCCATTCCTTCTTCCGGCTCCCGTGTCGTACGCCGCTGCGCGAGTTCTGAAATGGGGGCATTTGCAGGAGACGAACGGCCAACGGTGTCTTCGGTCATCGCTCGTCTCCTTCCGGCGGGCACCATGTTTGACTTCCGATTAAGCCTAGCCGTGCTTGCGCGGGCGCACCGCCCATAAGTATTATTTTTCGCTTCTCTAGCAAAATAGAGCGCTTCATCCTATCTGAATGTGTGTTTTGCTTCAATTGTACTTTTGCGCTCAAAAATACATCCGTATTGTGCATTGGTCTGCCTCGGGATTCTTGACCGTATCAGTAAGCTGCCAACCAGTGACTTGAATGATTGTATTGAGCGTCCAAAACTTTCCGTGTCATTTCAATACCTGCAACACCCGTTTTCGCTCCGCTCGCAATATTCGTCTGAAGAAATAATATGCTTGCTTGCAGTGCGGCAATCTTTGTTGAGTTTAGGAAACCGAATTGGAAAGGACATCCCCGTAAACGCTCACGGCGCATTGCTGACTTACAAAGCGACGTTAGGGTCGATTTGTGCGCGGTTACCGTAAAGCGGAATACCGCTGCGGAGTCAGTTCTATTCGCTGACCACTGCGTGGCGGGTGCATACATGTTGTCCACGCCAATATTTGTAGAAACGTTGAGGATATCCTGCATCACAGTGCGGGAACGTACTGACACTTGGTGAGCGGTTTGGCTGTGGGATGTTCCAAGGTTCCAGCGAGCGCGTCGCTTCGGCAGAGTGATGAGTTCGACCAGATAGGCACTCTGTAGCCGCGTCCCGCTGCTCTTGACGAACAATCGCGTTCGCTTTCGTGAGCGGGCGATTTTACCGGCGCTCCAATGTCGAGCGTCGCAACGCGGGCGGTCTGGGTGGCGCATTCGAATGTTCGAGAAAGGGCTCGGAGTTGTTGACGTGCAGCGCCTCCTGAAGACTTTCTCAGTATCGGCGACAATGCCGGTTTCCGCCGCTATCTGCGGTTGGGGCGTTCAGGAGCGAAGCCAAGGTGAGCAGCAAAGTCGAAATCCACGTAGTGGATTCAATCTCGGAGGTCCCGGCGGACGAGTGGAACGAACTCGCCCAAGGCAATCCGTTTGTGCAGCACGAATTCTTGTCCGCAATGCATGACACCGCATGCGCGTCAGTGCATACCGGCTGGCAGCCTTATTTCATGTTGATGCGGCGTGGGCGCGAGCTCGCCGGCGCGATGCCCGTGTACTTGAAGTCCCACTCGCGCGGCGAATACGTCTTTGACCACGCCTGGGCAGATGCCTTCAAGAGGCACGGGTTGCGGTACTACCCCAAATTGCTCTCTGCCGTGCCATTTTCGCCGGTGACCGGCCCGCGCCTGCTGGCGCCCACGCACGCGGACCGGGTGCTACTGGCACGTGGGGCAGTGCAGCTGGCCAAGCAGATGGAGGTGTCGTCGCTGCATGTGTTGTTTCCTCGCGAGGCGGACCTTGAGGCGCTGACCGAGGCTGGCTACATGCTGAGGGAAGGTGTCCAGTTCCACTGGGAAAATTTCGGTTATGAAAGCTTCGACGCTTTCCTGTCGAAGATGTCCCATGACAAGCGCAAGAAGGTGAAGCAGGACCGGCGCAAAGTGATGGACGCTGGGGTGACCTTTAAGTGGCTGCGGGGTGCTGATGTGGATGATACGGCGCTCGACTTTTTCTACGAGTGTTACGAGAACACCTATCGCGAACACTGGAACCCGCCATACCTCACGCGGGAGTTCTTCGAACAGATACACTCGACGATGCCTGATGCCATCTTCCTTGTCGTCGCTGAGGTCGATGGCCGACGGCTCGCGTGCGCGCTCAACATCGTCGACGGGGACACCATGTACGGGCGGTACTGGGGCACAAAGGAGTTTGTTTCTGGCCTGCACTTCGAGGCCTGCTACATGCAGGGCATCGAATACTGCATCGTAAATGGTCTCAACAGCTTCGAGGGTGGTGCTCAGGGCGTGCACAAGATGTCGCGTGGACTGCTTCCAACGGCAACGTGGTCCGCGCACTGGATTGCCGACAAGAGGTTTGCTCACGCCATCAGTGAATTCCTGGACCAGGAGACGGCAGCGATGGACGAGCACATCGGGGAACTGGAGGCACATACGCCATTCAAGAAGCGGCTGTAGTGCTGCGAGGGTCATAACTGTGACATGACTTGCGAGCGGGTATCCGACGCATGCAGTGCAAAAGACCTAGACGCGCTACCTTCTATGGCCGGAGATTCGTACGCGTCTGATGGACGGTTAAGCGGAATGGACGTGTTGAGCAGGGATGGTCAATTTGCCACGCCACATTCATACCGACATGCGCTTATCTCGAACTTTCGACTGGGAGCCTCGACCGGAAGGAAGCTTTGTCAATGATGCGAGCCGCTTTTTTAACCGTCGGTTTTCTGCTGTCAGTCTCGCGACTCGGCGCCTCACTTGTTCGCGTGAACTGGCGGTGTGCTCGCCTCCGTACTCTGTTTCGAGAAATGCCAGTCGGGTCTTCAAATCCTGATTCTCAGATTCTTTCTGGGACAACCGCATACGCAGTTCCGGCTCCATAGGCATTGCATGGACAAACGTCATCGCGTGTACGTAGCTTTGCCATGCAAATTCGCTTGAGTGGTTGAGGCATTGTTTGAGCGTCGGTGCAACGTTTTCCCAACTGATTGCAACGTTGCTCGACTTGAATCCTTCGACAACCGCGCGTGCCTTTTCATTCCCGTGAAGGCGCCGAACCGAGTGCAACCCGCTTCCTTTAGGTGCACCGATTGCGCGAAACGCTTGCGTGAAATCGCGCGTGATTGAGCGAGGGAGTGGAGGCAGCCCCGAGTCCGACAGAAACAGCTTACCAGAGTCGGAACTTCCAGTTAGTCCACGAGCGGCCAGCAAGGCTGCGCGTTCTTCCCGGATAAAATTTCGCACACTAATAAACCAGGCGATAGATAGAGGGCGTGCCTTGGACCCGGAGTTTTTTTGCGAAGGAGGAGTAATTAGAATCTCTGACTCACCCTTCGCTAACGCGGCTTCGAGCACTGCATCGGAGAACTGTTCAACTTCCAAGCTAAGCACGCTGCTGCGACGCCAGCCGGTGTATTGAACGAGCCGTAAGATGAGTGTATTTCTCCGTGCCGGGTGAGCGGACTTATAGTTTGTGATAAACCATGACTCGAGCCTATCCACATCGTCAGGGGTCGCCCAATACTGTTCCGACGAAGTCCGCGAACCCTCCCCAACCCTTCTATAGCACAAGGGGAACACCCGTTGACCGTCTTCGCCTGAACGCGGGCCCTCCTTCTTCCAACTTATAATAGCACTAGGGATAGCGTCACTGTCCTCCATTCCTATCATGTTTGAGACGAGCTTCGCTTTTTCTTGTGCCCACCAGAAAAACTCGTAGACCGGACGTAGTCGGTAATTTACGGTTCGTTTAGCTGTCAAAAGGTTTCTCGAACTGGCCTGAGACCTGACTTGTACGAGCAGCCATTTTCTGAAATCTCTTAGCATCTCCTCGTCAACGCTGGTCCAGTTCCGGCCCTGTTCACCCAAGAACTGCTGCAGCTTTATCATTGAAATGGCGACACGCGATACACCGGAGTCAAACGAAAGCGAATCCTCTTGAACGCACTGGTCGTCAAGTGCTATCGCAGCGTTCAAAATGAATCGATTGAACGCCGTTGCGAGAGCCAGCTTGTTATCCCGCAGTACGGGTACCCGCTTTCCAGGTCGCAGTTCCACCCATATGGTCGAAGGCGAATATTGCGGCTTTTTTCGAACCTGTTTAAGCAACAGTTGCTTCGCGATACTCGTCGCGGAAAGATTTGGCCATCGTTGCGAGTCTTCTGCTCTTAGTCTGTATTTCACAGCACGGCTCCCACTTTGTTGAGGCCAATTGTGTCGGACAATCGACCAAAGGAATCTGGGGGTGCGACTAGAATCACTGCTCCCGCGCTTCTTGACATAGCGCTGTAAATCCACCTTCTATTGCACAGGGGACTCGATTCCGCGAAGGCAACAATAAACTCACACATGAGAAAGCCTAAGAGCGACAAGGGCACCGCGTAGCCCAAGCTTAGGTGCTGAGTATCGTTTGCAGTGAGCTGTACTTCGCCAAGTCCCGGGAAAGAGACCTGCACTGCGGAATATTCCATATCTCCGTTATGGTCAGGCGCGCATCGAGCGGGTGAGTAGATAGCGGAGATGATGCCTAAGAGACCACTGAACATACCGCTTCTATGGACCGGTCCAAGCCACACGACCGGCTCGCTGAGCTGCGCCGAGATGTTCCCCATCAGGCCGACAGAGTCATCCGGCTGACCTTGTTGTCGCATCAGCCGGCAATGTTCATCGTGCATTTCACGGTTAAGCTGTGCGGCAGTATGCTTCTTTACGGTCGCAATGATGGTAGTTCCCACCTCACGCGCCATTCGCGCCCACGCGAGGACCGACCTGAAACTGTTGGCAAAGTTATCGCCGCTGGCCACCCATAAGTCTGGATAGGGTGCGAGGATGGTTGACTTGCGAAGCTTTTCTAAATCACTCTGAAGAGGTTCGATATCGTTCCTTGGAGCCGGTGTAAGCCGAATTGAATCATCGCTCCGATTTCGCCATCTCCTCAAGACCTTTTCTGGACTTTCGCTAAGCGCTAGTGAGACGAAGGAACCTAATCCATGATTAGGTAGCCGATTTGGCTCGTTGACTAGGAGTATCTTACTTCCGTGCGGAAAGAGTGGCAGTAGGAACGAGGCGGTGAGCAAGTCGAGTTCGCCGCTATCATGAATCACGAAATGTGATGAGCCGTGTGGTACGTATCTGCCTGAAAGAAGCTCAAACAGGTGAATGACGTGCCCCGACACTCCCAAGGCGTGTAGATGGTTTCGGCGAACAGAGCTAGACACGACGTGCGTCGCTGATGAATCTCGAACTATCGCCATGAGCGCGTTGTAATAACCGGAAAATCGGTCAATACAAGTGACGTCGACACGCAGTTCAGCGACCGTAGGCGTCGCAGGCTTGTCGCAGAGTCCATCCATCGACAGGGCGTCGAGGTCGATTGTGTGGTGTAGACCACATCGCTCTTGCATTCCGTCGATGATTTCGCGCAGTCCAGAGGAAATGACGAGTTCATGGTGCTCTGACGGTTCGAGCGCGACTACGGAATGTTGTTTCGCCAGACTGAGTGCCTGCTCGGCGAGCAGAGGGTTTCGAAGTCGGGCCTCGAGGTGGCGGGAAAACTCACGGTTAGTTGAAGCACATCTTCCGGACATGTGCAGGCCATACAGCACGCTTGACGCTGCGGCGAGTAGTCGGTTCGGGGAAGTGTCTAGTATCGGCGACACACGCCGTGCGGCGATGTCGAGGTCTTGCCATGCGCAAAATGGTACAAGTTTGTAGGGGTCTGACAACAAGTTGCTTTCTGCCTGAAGACCCCAGAATCGGCTGACCTGATGTTCTAGGCGCATATCGAGCCCTAGTGTAGCCAGCACCCGTTGCGCTACGACGGAGCTTTCGTAGCGGCGCCATCCGGAAATCAGCCTCAACATCACCGTAGACGTGAGGCCCAGCTTCTCAAGCGTTAGAAAGCTTCCGGAAGATAGAGTCTCGACTAAGCTATCGCCGACACTTGCTCTAATCCTACCCACTATAGATGGGCCAATGCCGGCAAAAAACGGATGATTCCCCAATAAGGTATAAATCGACGATTGGTCGGGTGTAAGTCTTCTGACAGCGGTGGCGACGAATTGCAATCCGTAGATGGTGTCGTTGTCGAACGAGCCTGACACGAGATAGCGTTCACCTCGCCACGGTGCAATAGGCACTGCATCATATGCTGCGACGATACGGTGAGACAGGCCTCCCTTAAAGTGGAGCCTAAAGATTGCCCCTCCGAACGGAGACCTAGATGTTATGGCTCCCACAATCCCGATTAGCGTTGTCGATGGCGACGAATCGAATCCCGGTTGTTTGGAGGTGCTCATAACGTGCAAGCTCCCGGATTAAGTGTTCGTTTGTTCGCTGCAAATTGACCAACACGGTTTGCATAGCGGTCTCGTCCTTTGGAGGAGTCGCCGATGGCGCCGATGCTATATTGTCGCCGCGCGGATTTGGCAAACGTCGCAGCGCTCGGTCGAGGGTATCGAAGACGGAGTAAAGCTCATTGTTCGAGCCGATTGTTGAACGGGGAATATGAAGTGCGCTGCAAATCTTGGCGCGGTTCGCCATTCCCCATTGATTTCTCGGGATGTCCCGCAGATAAGTGTCTCGGATATATTGTGTGAGCATCTCAGCATGCTCCTTTCCGGTAAGTTGACTTGCTTTTCGGTTTGGCACGGTCAGTCCTCCCAGCGTGGTGAAGTCCTGTGACTTGTACTTGGGCGCTCGCTAGTTCAGCGTTTTTACTTAGGAGAGCCTGTATCTGCTCCTCCTGTTCCTTCTCGTTGCGCACCCTTAGTGCATGTTCCCTAATGTACTTTTTCTCGGCATTCTCAACCTGCCTTAGAAGGCCGGCTACGTCGGTTTCTTGAATATGACAGAGCACTTGGAGGCGAGCACGCTCAGCAAGCAGTTGCCTAATCAAGGTAGACTTGGTTTGACCAGACTGTACTTTCCCGGACACATTCAAGGCCTCAAGCAGCTTGTTGGCTTTGTTTTTCAATTCAGGGTGGTTATCGAAGGTCCCTCGGCTTTGGGTCGAAAAATCGAGGTGGAACTGCTCTCGAACATAGTCACAGTTTTGCGAGCCGTTCCACGCCGCTAAGGCAAAAATGGAGGTTGGGTAATAGTCGAGGACCAATTCTCCATCGGTGTCACGGATTGGCGTTCCGTTGACGTCGCGCTGATACGGAACCGAATTTTTTATCCACTCGCCAAGCACACCGAGCTTTCGTTCGATGAGTTCTGCCGCTCGACGGTGGAAAACTTCAGACACGTGCGTGCTCATTGGTACTCCCCAATGGTTTGGTTCCACGAACTTGTGAACGCTGCGAATGCTGACGCGGTGCGGTCGCCTGTGTCCAGCGCGAACTTGATGACATGGCGTAGTTCCGTCGCAGCGTCAGATGAGGCTGACCTCAGGTCCGACGGGAGTGAGAAGTCGCTCGCATCGCGCTCCAGTCGCATGCATTCCGTCTGCATGGTGTGTTGGTGGTTCGTTGTGGAGATACAGTTTATGCAGTGGCAGCACATATCAGCACCTGCCCGCTCCGGATGAACCCTGTCGTCTACAGAATCGTGGCACTTGGCTTTCCGGACGGTATGACGATTCTTGCCCAACATGCATGTGCAATGAGGTTTGGGGTCAGCTCGAAACCCCATCTTCGTCAAGCAACCGCCGAGGAACGCAGCTTTTTCCTGGATAGACGCATCTTGGAATTCGGCTGATTTTCCGAGCCATTTGGCTACCCGCAGAATAATTCGGGAAAAATGTCCGGCGACCGGCTCCCCAGACAACATTCGCTCTACCTTGTCGGTAAGGTATTCCTGCGAAAGCTCCTCCAAGACCGTGTTCGTGCTGTGCTCTTCACATTCGACCAATTTCAACATCTCTCTTATCGCATCAGGGTCCATTTCGGAGAGGACGTCTTCGACATAGATACGCGTTTGGTCCGGTGAAAAATGCCAATACTGGTTCTGCAAGGCAATCAAATTGGGGTCGTCGTGACGATATGTATACAGGAGTCCATAAAATCTGCGGAAAGGATGAAGCTTTCCATCAAATTTTTTCCGGTCTATTTCGAGCCCCTCGAAAAAATGGTCTGATTGTCTCCCAAAATCAAATATCGACGGGCTTTTCCCTTGGCGAAAGCCGCAGCGGGAGAAAAATCGATAAGCGAAAAGTTTATCGCTATAATCTTTTGTCGTCTGGTGCAATACGTTCGACGGTGTGTTTAACGGGCGAAACATATCACTGAGTAGCTCGAGAACTCGAACGCACCGTTTCACGAGTCCATTACAAAACATATCGGTGTATGCTCGAAGAGTCTTTTCAATGTAAATCTCTATGATGAACACATCTAGGTCTTCCTTTATCGGACGAACACAGCCACGATGCAAGCCATAAGGGCGGTCGTGTCCGACGACCTCTTCACGTCTGCGGGCGTGGTTAAAAGAGATGAGGATTGCGCAAGAAGAAAATAGGTTTTGAACTAGCACCTGCAACGAGTCAGGACTTTTGTCTGTGATATTGCGGAATGATAGGGCGGGCAGGTCGTATTTTGATTTCAGCTGAGGGTATGCTTTTGCCACGGCGGCGAGAATGGACAACTGCAGCCGATGGTCTGAAAGGTCTGAACTAAATTTCCGTTCCAGCTCACGTCTTGCTACCCGACACAGTTTAATTATTCCAATAGCTCTCTTATATAGCCAATGCATCGATTCGGTCATAACTTTGGCTACGTCAGCGATATTCAGGTTTGCTGTTCGGCCGCTCTCTTCGTCGGGTCGCAGCGCCCTGGCTCGGCCAGTAGGTGACGGGAATGGGCGGTACGGTATGCAATCCGTACCCTCCATGCCGCTGAGCAAATTAATATCTTCGAAGACTACGCGAAGCATTTTCACTGAGGTGGTGGGATTCGGAGAGCGCGCTTTGACCTTGCCGTTCCATTTCGCTAATTTTGCCAGTTCTTCGACAAACCACGTGGGCACCTGAGCTGATTCTATAGGCATGCGGAGTGCAAGTTGCAATTTCCTGAGATTGAATTTGAAATCTTTGGTAGTCGCCGTCCCTTTGAGTGAGTGAACAAGTGTTTTGGATTTTTTTGCGAGTTTCAAAAGCTTTTTAAGCGCATGTTCATACCCAAGCGTATTCCACCACCCACCTTTGGCCAAATTTACGGAAAGAGTATTTATGAATTCTTCGTCAATTTTGGATAGTGCATATCGACCATCGCGAAATGCTGCTATTATTAGGCGGAGATAATTGTTCATGAACGACGTAATACGGGCGGCAAGGAAACCCTCGTGGTGCTGAAAACAAAGGTGATTTAGTGAAATCTTCAGAGGAGCGACGAGCTTGGGAAAGTCGGCGAGACATATCGAACGATGAACACCCACTCCGCCGCTAACGTCGAGTACTATTTGGCAAAGATTAATGGAAATCTGTTTCGAGTCGTTTGAACCGTATTGGTGAACATCGATTCGGATGCAGTCATCATTCCACGCGCTTAGATACCGAGCATGCTTTGTGTATTGGTTGAAAGGCTCCGTCGTTGGTTCTGCGTCGGTGTTGTCAGCCCGGTCGGTCGGGTCAGCGAAGTGCGACTGTGCTCTTCTCATTTTTGCCTCCGATTATTTCAGGAATGGTGCGAGTGGGCTTGCCTCGATTGCTCGATGCAGGGCAATACAAAACGCGATGCGCGGCAAATGAAAAGCGGAGAAGCGTCCTGGGTCGCCTGACTTCAAAACGTGGAAGTGGCGGCGGTAAAACGCCAGTTGACGAGCACAGTGGACAGCTTCACATGGGCCAATTTGGATAGCAAGAGGTTCGTCATTATTCGCTTCGTTAATCCATTTGTCGCAAATTGAGTCACGGGTCTCTGACAAAATGGCGGACGAGGGGAAGAGCCTCTTCACCGAAGCGGCCTCTGGGTCGGCGCTGAGGTCGTTGTAGCCCGATATCCACTCTATCGATTTCTGCAGCAGGCGACCGAATCGAATAATGCTCGCTTCAGATAAAGTAGCCATCATGTGCGTAGTCAGATAATCGACGGTCGTCTTCACTGATTTGTGGCCGGCCCTTGCCTGTACGGCAAAGAGATTCCCATTCGATTGAGTAAAGTGCGCGTTTATGCTTAGGGTTCTAAGTTTTGAGAGCGTGGCTGGAGAGAGTCCTAAAGATTCGACGAAAACATTGAAGTTTTTGTTTAATTGTGTAGGTGTCCTAAATACTCGGTCGCTGCTTCTTAGGCACAGGAAGCAAAAAATCGAGTTAGTATCGCGAACAGCATAAAGGTCGACAGATTTGTTGTGGTCCAAAAGTAAGCGAACTGCACGAATCGCGGCCGAGCTTTCGATTTCCCTATCGTCTTGAGTTACTGGAGCATCTCCGGGATTGACGGTCACTGATGCTTGAAGTTGATTGGATTTGGTCTTAAGCGCAACAAATCGGTACCGACCTCCCGGGAGCGGAACAATTTGACTGGGGGTTAGACTAAGCAGAGCGCCGGCGTTGAGGTTCGTCTCGAGCATAAGTATTACAAGGCATGCTAACAGGACGTGCCTTGGCAAATAAATATCGGCAAGGGACGCTTCAAATGCATACTCCGAACCTTGAGAGGACGCATGTTCCCGGAAGGTATCGATGCTATGGAAGGGCAGTTGTGCAGTCGCACCTTTTTCGTAGAATTTTGCCCTCTCGACGATTTGTAATAAAACCCATTCGCGTGCTGGCTGGGGGAGTTTTTCGATGCTCCTACGCGCGGGAAGTTTGCCTTGTTCCAGTCGCTCTAAAAAGTACTGAGGAACTTCTGGTGGCTGAGGCGTCGATTTGATGCGCCGGATACGAGCAGCCCAATCTTCATGCTGGTCTAAGGCCATGATGGAAGGTTGTCGATATGCCTCAATAGCGTCGTGAAGGACTTCGTTTGCTGCGTGGATTGCTTCTGTTGGATGGACGCGGCTCAACGTGTGTTGGTCAAATTGAGTAAATCCGGCTGTCTTGGACGCGGCAACAGCGAGTTGCCTGTACCGTCGCGCCCGGGGGTGCGTTGCATTGTGACGGGAAGCATACGACTTGATGCCTAACGCAGCAGTTTGTCCGTTTTTGAGGAGCTTGCCGCAACGCCGAAGCACACTCCTCACGCCACAGACGTACTGGTAGCGCGAAGCCGCCGGAAGAGCTTCCACGACTTTGTCGACGCAGCGTAGGCACATGACTATGTCGGAATGTTGTAGCTCCCCGGGCGCCGTCGAAAGGATGCTTTGCGCACTTGATTGTGTTGCCAACAGCTCAAGAACACGTTTTAGCTTGTTGACTGTAGCTCGTTGCGCAGGGCAAGGCAGGCCATGAAGAGATTCCCACATAAGGCCGCCCGACTGCAATCCAAGTGCCGCGAAATCGAAGGTGATTGATGAAGTTGCGGTCACGCCGTATTTGGTGCTCTCCACCATTATCTTCGCTTTGTTCGCCGTCCACTCGTGTCTCATATTTCCAACCGAACTCTGCAAAAAAGGATATCTACTGTTTTAGTAAGTCGGAGAGGTTATTTCAAGGTTTACGATGAGGCGTGCGGGTAATTGCGGAGGTCGAGCATACTATTAAAGCCGAGTCGGGTTTTTGGTTTGGTGCGATGCACCAAATTACGTCGGAGGCCCGTCCTGTAGGGTTCCAGAGAAAAAAAGTGCAAGACGAGATATTCCGAAGGATAATTTTTTGCGGAGCGATGCAATCTATTTTACAGTTGCTGTTGATTGCGATAGCAAATGTAAAAAATCTGGTTTGACGTTTTTGGTGACAATTAAATTGCCTACCGATTTTTTCTAATATTTTCTTGAGCTTATACGATGAAGGTTGCCTAATCTTATATTCGTGCCGCTGACCTCTCCAATTGCGTTTATGCCTTTGGCCGATATGGCTTAGTGACATAGCAACAACGACGCCGGACCAGCGATTTGAGCGGGTGGGCTGACACCGGTCGCATCCAGCTTTCCAACGTTGCCCGGGTATCGCCAATTGCGCGAGGTACAAAAAAACGTTGTTTGTCAACGGGTTGCGGATGGTCGGTCAGTCAGTCAGCGCAGTCTGGGCGCCATAATGTAGCGTACTCGCCGTACGAGTGTCCCTTCAGATAGACGGGCGCCGCCGCCGCGAGCATGCCCGTGCGCGCGTCAGTCAGCGTGACGAATTGCGGCGCCCAACCGGTGTCGGGAACCGCGCATTGCGTCGCGTTGAGCGCGCTCAGAAACTCGTGCCGCAAAAACGGCGTGGGCTGCGCCTGCGCGGCGAGGAGGGCGTTCCACTCGGCGGCGTCCACCTCGGAGGGCGAGGCCAGAATGCCCGTGCGATAATCGATACGTTGCTGGTTCAATCTGAGTGACTGTATGCAATGACCGGCGCGGCGCTGTGAAACTGAAGCTGCCACGTCGTTCGTTGAGTTCGTTTATCCGGTTTGTTCAATCCCGTCGAGCCATCGAGCCGCGGTACCGCGAGCCGTGAAGGCTTGCCTGTCGATCCTGCCATGAAGACCCGAATCGCTCTTGCTCAAATCAATGTCACCGTCGGCGACTTCGCCGGCAACGTCGCGAAGATCGTCGCCGCCGCGCGCGCCGCGCACAGCGATGGTGCGAAGCTGCTGGTCGCGCCTGAACTCGCGCTGTCGGGTTATCCGCCCGAAGACCTGCTGCTGCGCCCCGCGTTCTACACCGCGAGCGCGGCCGCGTTGGCCGATCTCGCCGCACAGTTGAAGCCGTTCACCGGTCTGCATGTGATCGTCGGCCATCCGCTGCGCGACGGGTCGGACAACCTCGCGCACCGCCCGGCGAACGGCCATGGTAATGCAAACGCGCCGATCGAGCGCGGCGTGCCGCCAGTCGATACGTTCAATGCGGCATCGCTGATCGTCGACGGCGAAGTGAAGGGCACCTATCGCAAGCAGGATCTGCCGAACACCGAAGTGTTCGACGAGAAACGCTACTTCGCCTCCGACCCGCAGCCGTTCGTGTTCGAACTCGACGGCGTCAAGTACGGTGTCGTGATCTGCGAGGACGCGTGGCATGCGTCGGCCGCGCAGATGGCAAAGGCCGCGGGCGCGCAGGTGCTGCTGATTCCGAACGGCTCGCCGTACCACCTGAACAAGGAAGCGGTGCGCTTCGACATCCTGCGCGCGCGCATTCGCGAAACCGGGATTCCGATGGTCTACGTGAACATGGTCGGCGGCCAGGACGAACTCGTGTTCGATGGCGGTTCGTTCGTGCTCGACGCGCGGGGCGAACTCGTCGCGAAGCTCGCGCAGTTCGAGCAAGCCACGGCTGTCGTGGAGTTCGACGCTGGCACGCCGTTGCCGGCCGCGATCGCGCCGGAGCAGTCGATCGAAGCGCAGGTCTACGCGGCGCTCGTGATGGGCGTGCGCGACTACATCGGCAAGAACGGTTTTCCTGGTGCTTTGATCGGTCTGTCGGGCGGCGTCGATTCGGCGCTCGTGCTGGCCGTTGCATGCGATGCGCTCGGCGCCGACAAGGTGCGCGCGGTGATGATGCCGTCGCGCTACACGGCCGATATCTCGACCAGCGACGCCGCCGAGATGGCGCGCCGCGTCGGCGTGCGCTACGACGAGATCGCGATCGCGCCGATGTTCGATGCGTTCCGCGGCTCGCTCGCCGAAGAGTTCGCGGGCCGCGCCGAGGACGCGACCGAAGAGAACATTCAGGCGCGCATTCGCGGCACGCTGCTGATGGCGCTGTCGAACAAGTTCGGCTCGATCGTGCTGACCACCGGCAACAAGAGCGAGATGGCGGTCGGCTATTGCACGCTGTACGGCGACATGGCCGGCGGCTTCGCGGTGATCAAGGACATCGCGAAGACGCTCGTGTACCGGCTGTGCCGCTATCGCAACGCGGCCACCACGTTTGCGACGCGCGACGTGATTCCCGAGCGGATTCTGACGCGCGCGCCGTCCGCCGAGCTGCGCGAGAACCAGACCGACCAGGACAGCCTGCCCGAATACGAAGTACTCGACGCGATCATGCGCATGTATATGGAGGAGGACCGTTCGCTCGCGGAGATCATCGCGGCGGGTTATCAGGTCGACGACGTGAAGCGCGTCACGCGCCTGATCAAGATCAACGAGTACAAGCGCCGTCAGGCGCCGATCGGCATTCGCGTCACGCATCGCGCGTTCGGCCGCGACTGGCGTTATCCGATCACGTCGCGCTACACCGAACCGGTGGAGTGAAAGACGGCACCCGCGCGCGGATGCCGCAATGCATCCGGCGCGGCGTAGAATAAAAATCATCCTTTTCCTTTTCACTCTTCCCATCAAGAGACGAGGTTCGCCATGAAGCGCATCACCGCAGTCATCAAACCGTTCAAACTCGACGAAGTGCGCGAGGCCCTCGCGGAAGTCGGCCTCACCGGCCTGACCGTTACCGAGGTCAAGGGGTTCGGCCGCCAGAAAGGGCATACCGAGCTCTATCGTGGTGCGGAATACGTGGTCGACTTTCTGCCGAAAGTGAAGATCGAAGTCGTGGTCGCGGACAGCCAGTGCGATCAGGTCATCGACGCGATCATCGGCGCGGCGCGTACCGGCAAGATCGGCGACGGCAAGATCTTCGTCGCGGACGTCGAGCGCGTCATCCGTATCCGTACCGGCGAAGAGAACGAAGCGGCCGTATAAGCTGTGCAATCACGCACCGGCCCGGTGCGCGCAACGGCAAAGACCGTGCGCCGAATAAAAAACGGTGCAATACCCTTGCGGATATCGCACCGATACGCGCCTCTCGCAGCAGCGTGAAAAAGATTCTCTCGAAGAAACCTGTATTGCACCCCGAGGGATGACCCTCGGGGCGCACCGTTCGATTAGAACGAGTGCTGGATACCTGCGTACACGCCGCTTTGCTGGCGGCCTTGCAGCGGGTTGTCCGTTGCAGCGGCGAAGCCCGCATTGTTCGCGTTCAGACCGAAGTTAGCATTGCGGCTGTTGCGCACCGTCGCGGCTTGCAGGTCGAGCAGCGTGCGCTTCGACAGGTTGTACGAACCGCCAATCGTGTAGATCGTCGCATTGCCCGCGCCGTTGTTGCCGTTCACGTGGTAGACCGCCGCGATCAGCGCTGCAGCCGGCGTTGCCTGCCACGTCACACCGCCCCATTCGTGATCGAGCGTGGTCGGCTGACCGGGCAGAACCCCCGTTGCGCCTGCCGAACGGACTGCCTGGTAAGCAGCCTGAATCTTGAACTGGCCGAGGAACACGTTCAGCAGAGCGGAGTACTCGCGCGATGCAGCGAATACGCCGTTGGCCGTGTTAGCCGTATTGATACCGTTGTTGGCAACCGGGCCACCCCACAACCCACCGGTCGTCGGGTTGCGGATTTCGTCGTACAGACCGCGGACCTGAAAGAGCGAGGTCGTGTAGGTGACCTGCGCGCCAGCTTCGCGACCTTGCGGCGTCGTGCCGTTACCGTTCCAGCTCGTCGCGTTCGACAGCGCGTACTGACCGTAGAAGTCAAAGCCTGCGATCTTCGGCGACTGGTACGCGAAGTTGTTGCTCGACTGCGGCCAGTTGCGGCCACGCACCAGCGATGCCGACGACCAGTCCGACTGACCGAACGGGTCGAAGTCCCACACGCCGTTCGAGATGAAGAGCATGCGGCCCATCGTGAACGTACCGTACTGGTTGTTCGAAATACCGACCGTTGCCCAGCGATTGAAGAGACCGCCGCCGCCGGGACCTGCGCCCGTCATCGTGTTGAACGAGCCTTCCAACTGGAACAGGATCTTGTTGCCGGCGCCGATGTCCTCGACACCCTTCATGCCCCACAGGCTGGTGCCCCAGTCGCCGCTTTCCGCCTTGAAGCGGTTCGAGCTGGTGTTGGCCGCGCCGTTGGCGTTAGCGCCGGTCGGGACGCCCGACATGTACTCGAGACCAGCATCCAAACGGCCATACAGCGTGACGCTACTCTGAGCGTGTGCAACAACGCCGGCCGACATCAGCGCAGCGACGAGCAAAGCTTTCTTCATCTTCTCCTCCATACCCTGTCAAAAAAGAAACCCAGTACTGCGAGTGGTGTTCGGACGCGATAAGCACCGAACAGAAAGCGGTACCAGGGAGAGTGGCGGGTGGATAGGGATTCTCCTGTCATGACATGTAGCGTCGAGCTATCTTTGCGTCATGCCGATCCCACGCCGACCGGTTCTCCTCTGTGTTTTGAAGTGAAACTACTTTTAATCAACTTTGTTTTGCTACTTTGGTTACCAATTTATCAAAAATAACTTTAACTGGAAGAAGAAATTAGTACCGTCCACAAGGGGTGTCGCCAAATTGCAATACGAATGTGGGCCGGCGCCCGAAGCAGTTTCTCGGGAAAAGGCGCAAAGCCTTGTCCGGCAAGGGAATCGCGGCCTGGAAGCGGTCGGATTAAGGATTGCCACTATTGACGAGTCAAAAGTGGCAGTGTAGGGCGAAAACTCGGCCTGAATGGCCCGTTTTGTGGGATTTTCGACGCTTTTTCGTCGTTCGAATGGCCGGGCGGAAGGACATGGTAAAAACGAAAAAGGCGCTCGTAAGCGCCTTGTAAAGCTACATTGACTACATTTTCCATGCCATTCGCATCATAAGTCGCGGGGTAATTTTATTACTTGAGACTGCCCGACAGGAATTGCTTCAGACGTTCGCTCTTCGTGTTCCTGAACACTTCGTCGGGATGGCCTTCTTCCTCGACGCGGCCCTGGTGCAGAAACATCACGTGGTTCGACACATTGCGCGCGAAGCCCATTTCGTGCGTGACGACGATCATCGTGCGACCTTCCTCGGCGAGCTTCTGCATTACCTTCAGCACTTCGCCGACGAGCTCCGGGTCGAGCGCGGAGGTCGGCTCGTCGAACAGCATCACATCGGGGTGCATCGCCAGCGCCCGCGCGATCGCGACACGCTGCTGCTGGCCGCCCGACAGATGCGACGGATACTGCTTCTCGAGACGCGGCGCGAGACCGACCTTCTCCAGATATTCGCGCGCGCGGTCCTCGGCTTCCTTGCGCTTCAGACCGAGCACATGCACCGGCGCCTCGATGATGTTCTCGAGCACGTTCATGTGCGACCACAGGTTGAAGTGCTGGAACACCATCGAAAGCTTGGTGCGCACACGCTGCAACTGCTTCGGGTCCGACACGCGCAACGCGCCGTCCCTGGCGGTCTGCGTGCGCACTTCCTCACCGTCGACGAAAATGCGCCCCGCGTTCGGCTGTTCGAGAAAGTTGATGCAGCGGAGCATCGTGCTCTTGCCCGAACCGGACGAACCGATCACGCTGATCACGTCGCCGGCATTGGCTTTCAGCGACACGCCCTTGAGGACTTCGTTGTCGCCGTACTTTTTGTGAAGCTCGTCGACGAAGAGCTTCTGCTTCTTGGAGTTCATCAGGATCCTTAACGAGCTTGCTTGTCCAGGGACGCGCAGTTACTTGCCTTGCGGCCGCAGGTAAGCGAGCCAGCGACGCTCGGCGCGGCGGAACAGCCACACGAGCGCGAAAGAAATACACAGATACAGCAGCGCGGCGATGCCGAACGCATTGAACGACTGGTACGTCGCGGAGTTCACGTCGCGCGCGATCTTCAGGATATCCGGCACCGTGGCCGTGAACGCGACGGTGGTCGCGTGCAGCATCAGGATCACTTCGTTGCTGTAGTAGGGCAGTGCGCGGCGCAGCGCCGACGGCAGAATCACGCGCCGGTACAGCGTGAACGACGACATGCCGTACGCGCGCGCCGCTTCGATCTCGCCGTAGGGCGTCGCCTTGATCGCGCCCGCGAAGATTTCGGTCGTGTACGCGCAGGTATTCAGCGTGAACGCGAGCAGCGTGCAGTGCATGCCGTCGCGAAAGAACGCGTTGGTCAGCTCGTTGTTGCGGATGATCTCGAGGCTGTAGAGACCCGTGTAGCACAGCAGCAGCTGCACGTAGAGCGGCGTGCCGCGGAAGATATACGTATAGAGCCACACGAGGCCCGCGAGCCATTTCTTCTTCGACACGCGCGCGACCGCGAGCGGCACCGACAGGCAGAAGCCGAGGCCGATCGACACGACCAGCAGCCATAACGTGATCGCGACGCCGGTGAAGCGATAGCCGTCGGTGAACAGATAGTTGCGCCAGTATTGCTGAATGATCTCGATCATAGATCCGCCTTTCGCACGCCGGTCGAGTAACGCTTTTCGAGGTACATCAGCACGAAGTTCGACACGGTGGTGATGACGAGATAGATCGCCCCCGCGAGCAGGGTAAAGAAGAAGAACCGCAAGGTGCCCTTGCCGGCGTCCTGCGAGGCCTTGACGACGTCGGCGAGACCGATGATCGACACGAGCGCGGTCGCCTTGACCATCACCTGCCAGTTATTGCCGATGCCCGGAAGCGCGAAGCGCATCATTTGCGGGAACATCACGCGCGAGAACACCTGCCAGCTCGTCATGCCGTAGGCGGCGCCCGCTTCGAGCTGGCCGCGCGGCACCGCGATAAACGCGCCGCGGAACGTCTCGGTGAAGTACGCGCCGTAGATGAAGCCGAGCACCGCGACGCCGGCCACGAACGGGTCGATGTCGATCTGCTCCCAGCCGAGCGCGTCGGTCAGGTTGTTCAGCCAGATCTGGATGCTATAGAACAGCAGCAGCATCAGCACGAGATCGGGCACGCCGCGCACGAGCGTCGTATACACCGTGCCGATGCCGTTCGACAGACGGTTCTTCGACAATTTCGCCGCCGCGCCGAGCAGGCCGAGCACGAACGCGAGCGCGAGCGAGAACACCGCCAGCTTGACGGTTTGCCAGGTGCCGCTGAGAAGCAGCGGGCCGTAGCCTTGAAGGAACATAGGTAGTCCACGACGATGCGCTTCTCGCGCACCGCGAAAGACGCGGCCCGCGTAGCGCCGCGTCGGGGACGAGCGCCTGGCTCGCCGTGATCCGCGGCGCACAGCGTGCCGCTGTGCAAATCATGCTGCAGAAACGTTGGTGCTCCTGCAGCGCGCTTGTGGGACTTTCGTCTCGGATTGTTTTGAATCTACTGCCTGGTGTCGCCACTTTCGTTGCCGCTTTCACCGCCACCGGCACGGGCCGGCTTACCACGCAGTATCCTGCCTGTTTCGCTCAACGGCCAGGATAAATGTCGAAATCGAAGTACTGCTTTTCGAGCTTCTTGAACGTGCCGTCCTGATGAACCTCGGCGAGCGCCTGATTGAACTTCGCCTTCAGCTCGGCATCGCCCTTGCGCAGACCGATCGCGGTGCCTTCGCCGATCGTCTGCGGATCCTTCACTTCCGGACCGGCCCAGGAGAACCCTTTGCCGCGCGGCGTCTTCAGAAAGCCGGCGTCGGCCTGCACTTCGTCCTGCAGCGCGGCGTCGAGGCGGCCCGACGCGAGATCCGCGTACACCTGGTCCTGATTCTGGTACGACACGACGAGCACGCCCTTCGGCTCCCACCAGGTCTTCGCGTACTGTTCCTGCGTCGAACCCTGCTCGACGCCGACGTGCTTGCCTTTCAGCGATTCAGGGGTGGGCAGAAGCGGCGAACCGGTTTTCGCAATCATGCGGGCGGGCGCGTCGAACATCCTGTCGGAGAAGTCGATCTGCTCGCGGCGCTTGTCGGTGACGCTCAGCGAGGAAATGATCGCGTCGAACTTGCGAGCTTTCAGCGCCGGGATGATGCCATCGAGATCCTGCGCGACCCACACGCACTTCACGTTCATCTTCGCGCACAGCGCGCGGGTCAGATCGGCATCGAAACCGACGATGTCGCCATCAGGCGACTTCGATTCGAATGGCGGATAACTTGCGTCGACCCCGATGCGCACCGTTTTCCATTCTTTCGCCATCGCGCCGGTGGCCGTGACTGCCAGAGCCACGCACAGTGCGAACTTCTTCATGTTTCTCCTGAATCAAACTGATCGTCGTAATGACACGACTCGACGAGCACCGGCCGAGGGCCGACGGTCGGTATTCTAGGCGGTCAAAATTGACGTGCCGCAGGGATCGTCGCCGCGCTCTGGTCGTCCTTGCGCGGGCGGGTTCGTCCGACGTGGCGCGCCGGTGCGGCGCGTTCGGTGCTTATCGGGCGTGGCTCGCACGGTCTGGTGCCGAGTCGAAGCCCGTCGCGCACCGGTTGCGGCCCGCCCGCCGAGGCTTGCCGGCGCGGCCTGCGCGTCCCGCGGGACGTCCACGCGGCTTGAAAAGCGCGGTATTTTACCCGAAGAGCGGCAAGCTGCCAGCGCAGCGCGGCATCGAGCGGCAAGACGCCGTGCAACGCGTTGTGCGTGCGCGACGCCGGCGCGGTTTTGCGGGCGCCGGGCTGCCGGGCGCCGGGCTGCCGGGAGCGGGGCATCCGGGCGCCGGGCTTTCCGCGCGATGGGCTCGCCGGTCGCGCGATTGCATGCAGCGATGGAACGCTGCGGTGCGGTTGCGCACGATTGTTATGGGGGGGCGCAACCCCTACATTCGCAACATCGCTCTGATTGACTACTTACCGGGAGACTTTCCATGATCGAGATTCGCCGCTCCGCAGAACGCGGTCACGCCAACCACGGCTGGCTCGACTCGTATCACAGCTTCTCGTTTGCCGATTACCGCGACCCCGAGCACGTGCACTTCGGGCCGCTGCGCGTGATCAACGAAGACCGCATCGCCGGCGGTCAGGGTTTCGGCGCGCACGGGCATCGCGACATGGAGATCGTCACGTATGTGCTCGAAGGCGCGCTCGCGCATCGCGACAGCATGGGCAATGGCTCGACGATCCGTCCCGGCGATGTGCAGCGCATGAGCGCGGGCACCGGCGTGCAGCATAGCGAGTTCAAAGCGTCGCGCGACGAACTCGCGCACTTGCTGCAGATCTGGATCATCCCGCGCCGCGCGGGCGACCAGCCCGGCTACGAGGAAAAGCGCTTCGACGCCGACAGCAAGCGCGGCCGCCTGCGCGTGATCGCGTCGCCCGACGGCCGTGACGGCTCGGTGACGATCCATGCGGACGCGTCGATCTACGCGGGACTGTTCGACGGCGCCGAACACGCGACGTTCGCGCTGCCGGCGGGGCGCCTCGGCTATCTGCACGTCGCGCGCGGCACGCTGAGCGTGAACGGCACGGTGCTCGAGGCGGGCGATGCCGCGAAGCTCAGCGACGTCGACACGGTGACGCTGGAAAAGGGCGACGACGCGGAAGTGCTGCTGTTCGATCTGGGTCAGTTGAACGGCTGATTCAGGCGGTCGATTCGCGCGGGCCGCCGATCGGGCGGCGAGCAGCGCCAAACAGCAACGCCACGGAAAACCTCTTCCGTGGCGTTTTTCTATTAGCGAGGCGCCCTCCCTGGCCCGCCTCGCGAATGCGCCGCTTATTGATTGGCGGCCGGCGCCGACGCCGCGCCCTTGTGATGCTCCCAGCGCTCGCGCATCTTCTCGTGACGCTGCTCCATCCGCGCGAAGCGCTGCTTCAGCGCCGTGCTGACGGTGGTCTTCTGCTGGTCGTTCAGGCCGTTATAGAACTTCAGCCACGCGTCGGTGGTTTGTTGACGCAGTTGCGCGTCCTTCTGCTCGATCTGCTGATGCGTCGCGGCCATCGCGTTCAGATCCAGGATCGGCTGTTGCTGTGCGGCCTTGAACTGATCTTGAACCTGCTTGTGGTTGGCGCGCATCGCTTCGCGGTTCTGCTTCATCGTATCGAGCGCGTTTTGCCACAGCTTTTCCTGATCCGCGTTCAGCTTCAGCCGGTCGTGGAGTTGGGTCAGTTCCTTCATGAAGTGGCCATGCCAGCCGCCGGGCCCGCCGTGCGCCTGCTCGGCGGGTTGGGCGGCGTAAGCGGCGCCAGCGCCGATGGCGAGAGCGGTGGCAGCAACGGCGAGAACGCGCGACATCTTTTTGGTGGACATATGAGGCTCCTTGTAATGGAATAGCCGACGAAGCAACCGGTCTTTGGACTGCCTGCACTCGGTAAGGCACAGCGTAGAGAACCGCGTGCGCCGCTGTGTTACGCGCCCGGACGCCGCTATTACCAGCAATTACGTGTGGCTTTCACCGTAACACCCGGTAACCCTTCAGACCGTTTGGAAAACGAAATCCCTTTTGGCTGCGCGTTAAACTTCATTCCATGGCTACTCAAATCCTGGTCGTCGACGACGACGTCGAACTGCGCGATCTGTTGCGCGACTATCTCGCCCGTCAGGGCATCGAAGTTTCGGTGCTGCACGACGCGGGCTCGCTCGAACGGCGCCTCGAGCGCGAGCGCCCCGACCTCATCGTGCTGGACCTGATGATGCCCGGCGTGGACGGCCTCACCGCGCTGCGCAAGTTGCGTGCGTCGGGCGACGATATCCCCGTCATCATGCTGACCGCGCGTGCGGACGACGTCGATCGTATCGTCGGGCTCGAACTCGGCGCCGACGATTACCTCGGCAAACCGTTCAATCCGCGCGAACTGCTCGCGCGCGTGCAGGCGGTGCTGCGGCGGCGCCGCACGCTGCCGTCGGCGGCCGCGCCCGAGCAGCGCGAGCCGTTCAGCTTCGGCCGCTTCACGCTGGATTTCCAGTCGCGCACGCTGCATCTCGAAGACAAGCCGCTCGCGCTGTCGGGCAGCGAGTTCGCGCTGCTGAAGATTTTCGTCAATCACCCCATGCGCACGCTCACGCGCGAGCGCCTGCTGGAACTGCTGCACGGTCCCGAGTACGACGGCACCGACCGCGGCATCGACGTGCAGGTGTGGCGCCTGCGTCGCATTCTCGAAACCGATCCATCCACGCCGCGCTTCATCCAGACCGTGCGCGGCCGTGGTTACGTGTTCGTGCCGGACGGCGAGCAGCATGCGTCGGCCCATTGATTCGCTGTTCGGGCGGCTCGCGCTGCTCGTCGTCGCGGTGCTGTTGCTGTCGCATTTCGCGTGGTATGCGCTGATGCGACTCGAACGTTCGCAACTGCAAACGCGCTACGCGGTCGAGGAAGCGACCTTCCTCGTCGACGCGGTGCGTCAGCACGTCGCCCGCACACCGGATCAACCGCTGCCGTCGCGTGTGAAGCTGGTCGACCCGGCGAGTCCGGACGTGCCGGCGGCCAGCGCGAACATGCCGCCGCCGCTCGCGCGTTTCGTCGAGGACGTGCGCGACCGCATGCCGGCCGACACCCAGGTGCGCGTCGGTCCGCCCGGCGCTCCGCCCATGCTATGGGTGCGCGCCGTGACCGATCAGAACTGGATCGTCGTGCCGGTGCAGCCGCTGCGCATGCCGCGCTCGCTCGACCGCACGGTCTTGTGGCTCGTCATCATTTTCTCGTTTGCGGTGATGGCGGCGCTGTTCGCCGCGTGGGCGCTGCAGCGGCCGCTGCGCTTGCTCGCGCAGGCGGTGGCGCGCTTCGGTCGCGGGCTGCCGGTGCCGCCGGTGCCCGAGCGCGGGCCGCGCGAGTTGCGGCAACTCACCCATGGCTTCAATCAGATGGTGCAGGAAGTCGCGCGCACCGAGAACGATCGCGCGGTGATGCTTGCCGGTGTCGCGCATGACCTGAAGACGCCGCTCGCGCGTCTGCGACTGCGCGCCGAAATGATGGACGACGCGAAGACGCGCGACGGCGTCGTGCGCGACGTCGATTCGATGACGCATATCGTCGAGCAGTTCCTGCTGTTCGCGCACGACGGCGCGGACCGCAGCGAACCCGTGGAAGTGGATGCGCAGTGCGAGCGTGTCGTGCGCAGCTATCGGGCGGTGGCCAGCAGTGCGTCGACCGTGCACACGGAACTGAACGCCGGGCCGTCATTTCTGCTGCCGGCGGCCACGCTGGACCGGATTCTGTCGAATCTGATCGACAACGCGCATGCGTATGGCGCGCCGCCGGTGATCGTCGCGACCGCGCGCACACCGCAGAGCTTTACGCTATCAATTAGCGACAGCGGCACGGGCATCGCCGCCCAGGACCTGATCAACGCGAGCCGGCCGTTCGTGCGGCTCGATCCGGCGCGAGGCGGCAACGGCCATAGCGGGCTGGGCCTTGCGATCGTCGAGCGGCTCGTGCGGCGCGCGGGCGGTGAATGGGAAATCGGCAATCATGGCGGCCGCGGTTTGCGGGTGTTGATGAGTTTTCCGTTCGACGTGCTGCCGCGGGTCGCGACCGCCTCGGAAAACGCCTGGTAGAAGCAGGGGTGTTGGCGTCGCGATGCGCGCGCGAGGCGTCGGCATCGCGAGCGGCGAGAGCTCAGTCCGAAAACAGCGTATTCAACGCGTTCGCCGTTTCGCTATCGACGGTATTCCACGTCACCGATTCCGCCTCGAAGATATAGTGCGTCGTATATTTGCCGAGGCGCGCGAGTATTTCCTCCTGAATCAGTTCCGGCGCGACCTCCAGTTTCAGATACCACGCGGTCGACGACAGACGCGTCTGGAACGCGCCGTATTCGGCGAGCAGATGGTCGAAAGCATCAGCGTCGTGATCGCGACAGACGATCACCAGATTTCCCTTCATGCGAATCTCCCGTTAGTGCGGTAGTGACAATCCGATATCAGGATTGATGATACCTGCTTCGTTGCGGGAGGCTCGGCGTCGTTTTCAGCGCGGGGCAGGGTGTCGGCGTGGGTTGGCTGAGCGGAGAGGGCGATACCGTCGCGCGCTGAATCTTTCGGCGAGCGTCAGGCATTCACCTGGCATTCACCAGGCATTCACCGCGGTGCGCGTAGGCGGCGCCGTATCGTCGGGCGGCAGTGCTTCGGTGCGGTCGCGCCCGCCGGTCTTCGCCGCATACAGCGCGGTATCGGCGCGGCTCATGAGACGCTCGGGCAGATCGTCGGGCGACAGTTCGGTGATGCCGATGCTCACGCTCAGCCCCGCCGAGGCCGGCAGCTTCGGCGAGGGCACCGCTTTCAACCGCAGCCGCAGACGCTCGACGACCTCGCGCCCGCCCGTCAGATCGGTGGCCGGCAGCAGCAGGCCGAACTCTTCGCCGCCGAGCCGGCCGACCGCGTCGGAGCCACGCAGCTCGGCGCGACACGTATCGACGAAATGTTCGAGCGCGCGGTCGCCGGCGGCGTGGCCGAAGCGGTCGTTGATCTGCTTGAAGTGGTCGAGATCGGCGATCGCCATGCACAGCGGCTCGCGCCCCGCGTGCGCGCGATCGATCTCGTGGCGTAGCAGGTCGAGGAAATAGCGCCGCGACAGCGCGCCGGTCAACGCATCGTGCCGCGCCTCCGCCGACAGCAGCGTATTGGCCGACTGCAACTGCTCGGCGAGATCGCGTGTCGCGCGATGGTGGCGCCGCTCGCGCACGTAGGACACGGTGATCACCCACGCGAGCGCGACGGTGCCGGCCAGCGTCAGGAACACCAGCAGGTGGTCGCGCTTGTGGTTGCGCAGCAGCTCCGGCCACGCGGCGAGCGGATCGACCAGGTGCGCGGAGAGCCCCGAGTTCAGGCCGCCGCGGTTCTGATAGAGCGCCGGGGCCGGCTGTTCGATCATGCCGAACAGCTGCGCGGCGACCGACGCCGGCACCCACGGCGCCTGCTCACGCACTTGCGTGTCTTCGCGGATCAGCATGTCGGGGAACGTCTCCCGGCGGTAGATGATGCGCCGCTCGGCGGGGCTCATCAGCGTGACGCGCGAGTTCGGCAACGCGTGGCCTTCGAGCGCGCTGTTGTGCGCCATGATGATGACGCCGTTGTCGTCGGACACGAAGGTGCCCGCGTGCGCGACCCAGTGGCGCAACCGCGCGATGCCGACCTTCGCGACCACCGCGCCGACCAGCAGCCCGTCCGCGTACACCGGCGCGGCGATGAAGATGCCCGGCTCGCCGCTCGCGCGACCCACGCCGTAGGCTTCGGAGAATGCGCCGAGCAGCGCGTTGGTCAGATAGCCGCGCGCGCGCATGTCCACGCCGACGAACGATTGCTGCGCACCCTCGGGGTTCGACATCGTGCCGCTCGACGCGACGCAAATGCCGTTCGCGTTGACGATCCAGACCTGATCGAGCCCGGAGAAGCCCTGCGCTTCGTGCAGGAACCTGCTGACCCCGGCCATCTTCGGATCCTTGAGCAAGGCGGCTCGCAAGGCGGGTTCCGCCGCCTCGCTGTTCACGGCATAATTCTGCGATTGCACGAGGGCACGCTGGACCACGTCCATTTCGGCCATGGTTGCGGGGATGGCGCGGGACATCGCGAGGTCGCTGGCAATCACTTCAGCCATGTTGTCGACGATCGACGTGGACATTTGCCGCTGCGTGTGCAACGCCGCGTCCAGCTCTTGCTGTACCATCCGGTCCGCGACCATGCCAGCCACGAACCAGCAGACGAGTACGATCAGCACGAAGCTGACCGGCCCGGCTACCTGGCGCAAGGTTGTCCTGTTCATCGACCCTCTGATCCGTCTGGCTGTGACATGCAACTTGCTCGTTCGTGGGCAGCGCGCTCTCAACGCTGTGTCGTTATCTGCATCAGCTGCGGTTTCGTCCCGTCGCGAGCGAGGTGCGCTGCGCCGTCGCCATGCCCGGGATGATCCGCTGATAAACAGGTACGTCGTTTCCCGATTTTAACCGTCGCGGGGCACGATGCCACCGTTATTGCTGGGATGCCGCCTGCATATGCCGCGCCGATCCGATTCTTAACGGCAGCCGCGCCGCTTTCTTGATAGCTGTGCGGGCCAATGAAGCGATCGAGCGACGACGGCCGGGGCGACGCGCCGATGTGGCTTGCGCGCCACGCCGCGAGACGGCCCCGCGACGTGTCACGCTGAAGCACCGGGCAGCAGAGTACAGTGCGGCGCGGCGACGCGTGCCGGGGCTTGCTGAAGCCTTACGCCACGGCCTCGCGAGGCCCTATCGCAATTTGCGGCGAAAGGTTGTGCCTGAAACATAGGATGGTGTAGTGTCGTGCCGTCCAAAACGAGGAAAGCCCGCCAGCCCTCGGGCGGCGCCCGCGGCGACAGGAGTTCGGCGTGATGGTTGTGGTCGTGGGCGACGCGTTCACGAATCTGTCCATTGCCGGCCTATGTGTCTCCAACGCTAACGATTTACCACGCACGCGCGTTTTGCCATGCCTGATTTCCGCTTTCCGGACCGACCCATAGACCGCCGCGGAGCAGCCGCGGCCTCCTTCGAGCGTTCGAATGCCTGTTTGAAGAGGGAGGGCATCTGATGGATTTCAGCTTCAACCTGAACCGCACCGCCAATGCGTCGGCATGGCGCGTGTTGCCCAACCGCTGGGACTTCGTCGCGTTCCCGCTGATCATCTGCCTGATTGCGATGGCGTCGATCGGCTTTCACGAGACGCTCGCGCCGATGTCGACGCTAAAGACGCAGGCGATCTCGCTCGATCCGGCCAACCTGCCCGAGTACGCGATGCGCACCACGCTGCGCATGCTCGCGGCGATGGTCGCGTCGCTGATCTTCACGCTGGTCTACGGGACGCTGGCCGCCAAGAGCCGCCGCGCCGGTCTCGTGCTGGTGCCGATTCTCGACATCCTGCAGTCGGTGCCGGTGCTCGGCTACATCTCGTTCACGGTGACGTTCTTCCTCGCGATGTTCCCGGGCCGCGTGCTCGGCGCCGAACTCGCCGCGATCTTCGCGATCTTCACGAGCCAGGCGTGGAACATGACGTTCAGCTTCTATCAGTCGCTGCGCACGGTGCCGCGCGATCTCGACGAAGTCTCGCGCGGCTTTCATCTGACTTCATGGCAGCGCTTCTGGAAACTCGAAGTGCCGTTCTCGATGCCCGGCCTGATCTGGAACATGATGATGTCGATGTCGGGCGGCTGGTTCTTCGTCGTGGCTTCCGAAGCGATCACGGTCGGCAATCATACGGTTACGCTGCCGGGCATCGGCGCCTACCTGGCGCAGGCGATCAGCGACAAGAACCTGCACGCGATCGGCTGGGTCATCCTCGCGATGACGGTCGTGATTCTCGCCTACGACCAGTTGCTGTTCCGTCCGCTCGTCGCGTGGGCCGACAAGTTCCGCATGGAGTTCACGAGTTCGGGCGATGCGCCGGAATCGTGGCTGCTCGACCTGATCCGCCGCACGCGGCTGATTCACCGGTTGCTCGTGCCGCTCGGCTGGATGTTCGCGCGCGCGGCTCGGGTGCGCTTCCAACTGCCGGCGTTCAGCGCGCCGCGCTTTCACATCCCGCAGCGCGAGAAGAACTCGAAGCTCGGCGACTTCATCTGGGCGGCGATCGTGCTGCTCGCCACGGTGTATGTGGTGTACCGCGTGTTCCTGTATGTGCGGACCGGCGTGACGCTCGACGAGATCGGCCACGTGTTGGTGCTGGGCCTGATCACGCTCCTGCGTGTGGTCGTGCTGATCGCGATCGCTTCCGTGATCTGGGTGCCCGTCGGCGTGCTGATTGGCCTGCGCCCCGCGCTCGCGGAAAAGATGCAGCCACTCGCGCAGTTCCTCGCGGCGTTCCCGGCGAATTTGCTGTTCCCGGTGTTCGTGATCGCGATCGTGCGCTTTCACCTGAATCCGGACATCTGGCTGTCGCCGCTGATCGTGCTCGGCACGCAGTGGTATATCCTGTTCAACGTGATTGCAGGTGCAAGCTCGTATCCGAACGACTACCGCGAGGCGGCCAAGAATTTCCACATTCGCGGCTGGCAGTGGTGGCGTCAGGCGATGCTGCCGGGCATTTTTCCGTACTACGTGACCGGTGCGATCACCGCGTCGGGCGGCGCGTGGAACGCGAGCATCGTTGCCGAGTTCGTGCAGTGGGGCGATACCAAGGTCGCCGCGCATGGCCTCGGCGCCTATATCGCGCAGACTACCGCGGCGGGCGACTATCCGAAGATCATCGTGGGCATCGCCGTGATGTCCCTATTCGTGACCCTGTTCAACCGTCTGCTGTGGCGTCCGATGTACGCCTACGCCGAAGGCAAGCTCCGTCTAGATTGAGAAATGAAGGCTTAACGCGATGCAAAATCCTAAAGCTGCTATGACCGCCGCGCCGATCCAGACGCCGCCGAAGCCCCCGCGCCTCGGCGAGGAAATCCTGCGCGTGAAGGACGTGTGCCGCGGCTTCAACAAGACGCAGGGCGAACTGCTCGTCCTCGACGACGCGAATCTGTCGCTGCGCGAGGGCGAGATCGTCGGCTTGCTTGGCCGTTCGGGCTCGGGCAAGTCGACGCTGTTGCGCATCATCGCCGGTCTGATCGAGCCGACCGACGGCGAAGTCACGTACATGGGCAAGCCGCTCGCAGGCCCGGCCAAGGGTGTCGCGATGGTGTTCCAGACCTTCGCGCTGTTTCCGTGGCTGACCGTGCTGCAGAACGTGGAAGCGGGTCTCGAGGCGCAAGGCGTCGGTGCGTCGGAGCGGCGCACGCGCGCGCTCGCCGCGATCGACCTGATCGGCCTCGACGGCTTCGAAAACGCGTATCCGCGCGAGTTGTCGGGTGGCATGCGCCAGCGCGTCGGCTTTGCGCGCGCGCTCGTCGTCGATCCGACGCTGCTGCTGATGGACGAGCCGTTCTCCGCACTCGACGTGCTGACCGCCGAAACGCTGCGTACCGACCTGCTCGATCTGTGGACGCAGGGGCGCATGCCGATCAAGGCGGTGCTGATCGTGACGCACAACATCGAGGAAGCGGTGTTCATGTGTGACCGCATTCTGGTGCTGTCGTCGAACCCGGGCCGCGTGATCGCCGAGATCAAGGTGCCGTTCAAGCATCCGCGCAACCGTCTGGACCCGGCATTCCGCCGCCTCGTCGACGAGATCTACGCGAAGATGACCGCGCGTCAGACCGACGAAAAGACCAAGAAGGGGCTGGAGCTCGGTAGCTGGCTGCCGCACGTGTCGACCAACCTGATGGCCGGTTTGATCGAAACGCTCGCCGCCGCGCCGTATCACGGCCGCGCGGACATGCCGGAAATCGCGCGCTCGCTGCATCTGGAGGTCGACGATCTGTTCCCGATCGCCGAAGTGCTGCAGCACCTCGGTTTCGCCGACGTGCGCGAGGGCGACATTTTCCTGACGCCGCCGGCGCGCGTGTTCTCCGAGTTCGGCACGCAGGAACGGAAGATGATGTTCGCCGAGCATCTGCTGCGGCACGTGCCGCTCGCGGCGCGGATCAAGAAGGTGTTGAACGAGCGGCCCGGACATCGCGCGCCGCGCGTGCGTTTCGAGCAGGAGCTCGAGGACTTCCTGTCGGACAGCGCGGCGGAAGAGACGCTCGACGCGGTCATCAACTGGGGCCGTTACGGCGAGATCTTTTCGTATAACGACCAGACCGAAATCTTCAGTCTGGAAGACGTGGAGTCTTAAGCCTGGGTTGCCGCGGAAACGACTGCGGTTCAGACAAAAAAGCGGCGAGGAAAATCTCGCCGCTTTTTTATTGCAGATTGCCCCAGCGTGCAACTGCCGGCTCGGCCGTCGCCCACTTCCAACCCTTGTCCTGCTGGCACGCGCTCGCCGTGAACCACCTCTCGGGCGCATTCGGGCCGTCGCCGTCCTGCACCGAGAACACGAAATCCTTGCACAGCGCGAGCGCCGAGCTGAACGCGCGGGTCACGCGCACCTCGCCATGGCCGTTTTCGATCGGCAAGGTGTGCTTGACCGACCACGGTTTCGTTTCGCCGACCGGCATCGTGCCGACCAGCGCCGCCATCAGATCCTGCTGATCCTTGTGCATGCTGCGCATGTAGCGCGCGACCGCTTCGTCGGTCGCGGCCTGCACGGCCACGCCGACGCCGAGCGCGACGGCCGGATTGCTGGTCACGAGGCCCGATGCGATACCCGCCGCCGCGCCGCTCGCCGCGCCGATCGACGCGCAGCCGCTCGCCAGCAGGCTCGCGCCGACGCATAGCGCGCCGGCCGCGATGAGCCGCATCCGATCACCCATCGGAACGCCAAGCGAACGCAATTTCATTGCAGCGCACCCCAGCGCTCGGTGGCGGGTTCGGCGGACGCCCAACGCCAGTCCTTACCATCACGGCAAACCGATGCGATGTAGAACGCGCTGCTCGCGGGCTTGTCGCGCGTTGCGTTTTGATCGACGGAAAAGACGATTTCCTTGCAGTCGAGCTGGCCGGTGCTGATCAGACGGCTGACGGTCACGCGGCCGTGTTCGTCGTCTTCGATCGGGAAAGAGTGGGTGATGCTCCACGGGGCGACCGCGCCGACCTCGAGCGGACCGGCCGCCTGCGCGATGCTGTTCTGCGTATTCGTGTGAACTACGCGCTCCGAGTACTGCACACCGGCGCGCGCGGCGGCGACCGCGCCAAGACCGATACCGGTCGCGACCGCCGCATTGCTGGTGACCTTGTTGGCGACCGCGGCGCCCGCGACACCGGCGCCAGCGACCGCGCCTTCCGTGTACAACGAACTGCAGCCGCTCAATGCCGACGAAACCGCCAGCGCCAGCGCGATCAGCGCCGTTACGTGGGGGCGTTTGCCAGCGACAACGGACTTCGCGTTGACAGCCCACACCATGTTCTTTTGCATTTCTCCCGTCCCTGCCCGTACAGGTGCCTGCGTTCACGCTTCGCGCGTGTAAACGAAGGACACGTCGTTCATTATGCAGCCGCATTGTGCAGGATGCGTTTTGTAATTGGCAGCGAAAAAATGCAAGAAATTGCAAAACATCGTGCGCTGCGATGTTTTCTGTCGCATGGGCGGGCTTACCTGGCTGTGCCAGGTATTGAGGACATCAGGTGAATTTGCCGTCGGCGTGAGACGTAGAGCAGGTGAATTCGGTGCCGCGAAACGCGCGGCGAAAGGATCATGACGAACAGCGCAACAGCTGGCCGCCGCCATCGGCGGACGGCTCGCGTTGCACCGTGCCTATGAGTCGGCTTCGTCTTCCCCGCTTTCGTCGCCGTATGCGCTCAGCCGGTTGTACAGCGTTTTGAGGCTCACGCCGAGCGCTTTGGCCGCGCGTCGCTTGTCGCCGCCGCAGTACTTGAGGGTGCCGAGAATGATCTGCTTCTGCGCGTCGGCGAGCGGCGTGCCGATCCACACGCTCATCGTGTCGCCTTGAGTGACCGCTTTCTTGACTCGCGACGCAAGATGCGGATGCGGCAATTCAACCGTCTTTTCCGCGAGAATGAACGCGCGATAGACGGCGTTCTTCAACTCGCGCACGTTGCCCGGCCACGACCATGAACGCAGCGTTTCGATCGAGCGTTTGCTGAAGCTCTTGTTGGTGCCTTCCTGCTGATTCAATTGCGCGAGGAAATGTTGCGCGAGCAGCTCGCGATCGTTTTCGCGCTCGCGCAGCGGCGGCGCGCGCAGCGGAAACACCGCGAGCCGGTACATCAGATCCTCGCGCAAGCCGTTTTCCTTGACGGCTACGGCGGGGTCGCGATTGGTCGCGGCGATCACGCGCACGTTGCCGCTGATCAACTCGTTGCCGCCGACGCGATAGAACGTGCCGGTTTCGAGCGCGCGCAGCAGCTTGACCTGGCGCACCGGCGCCATTTCGGTGATTTCGTCCAGAAACAGCGTGCCGCCGTTCGCATGTTCGAAGTAGCCGACGCGGCCCTGGACCGCGCCGGTGAAGCTGCCTTTTTCGTGGCCGAACAGTTCGGCTTCGATCAGCTCATCGGGAATCGCGCCGCAGTTCACGGCGACGAACGCGCCGTCCTTGCGGCCGCTGCGCTCGTGGATGGTGCGGGCGATCAGCTCCTTGCCGGTGCCCGATTCGCCGATGATCAGCGCGGTCGCGTCGGTATCCGCGACGCGTTCGATCTGTTCGTACAGATCGAGCATTACCGGCGACGAGCCGTACAGCAGCCCGTACGATTTCAGTCCCGCGACGGCGTCCGCGACGCGCTGCTTCGCTTGTGGCGAAGCATTGCCACCGGCGGACACGGTGCGCGAGTCCAGATCGATTGACGCCATAAAAAGGGAAGTCCTGTGCAAATGGAGTTCGTGTTGCGGCGCGCAGGCCTTGAATGCGATAGACCGTACAGCCACTATCTCATAAAAGACGATTTAACCACTTCGACACTGATTCCGGCAATCGAACTGGCAGCCGCTGAAATAGCCGTGCGCGCGATCGGTCGAAAGTGCGCGAAATTGGCTTTATCAGCGCGCTGGAGCGGTAAATATACCGGGCACATGCATTGCATCATTGACCGTTTGATCGAGTCGTGCGAGGTTTGACGGCTACGTCGCAGCGCCGCCGGCCAGCGCAAACCGGCAACCCGCATCGTGCGCCCGAAGCCCGAACTGTTGCACCGGTCGACGCACCGATTCCGCGGCAACGCACGAACGCCGAATCAGACGAGGAGTAAACGATGACTGACACCACACAACAACTTGCACTCGGCGGACAGAAGATCGTCGAGGATCTTCGGGTGCTGCTGAGGGACTCGGAGGAAATGCTGCGGCTCGCCGCCAACGTGCCGGGCGAAGGCGTCGGCGCCTTGCGCGACCGGCTCGGCACGCACGTGGAAACGTTGCAATCGACGCTCGGCGATGCGCAACGCAACGTGCATCGCCGATATCGCGGGGCGGCGGTCAGCGCCGAGCACTATGTGCGCCATAACCCGTGGCGCTCGCTCGCGCTCGCGGCGGGCACCGGTTTTCTGCTCGGCGTGCTGGTCGCGCGTTAGACGCGGCGCAGCGAGCGGCGCTCGCATCGGCTCGCCGGAAGGCGCGGCGCACGCTTGGCACGGCTGCATTCATCCGCATCACGATCCAAGGAGTTCATGATGACACGACCCACAATTGGTTTTTTTGGCGCATTGATGGCAATCGGCGGCTTCCTGGCGGTTCGCTACGTGCAACACAAGCGCACGGGCCAGGTCTCACCGGCGCGCGAGCTGAGCCGCTGGGAAAACGAGGGCGGCGCGGTAGCGGCGCCGGCGACTTTGTCGACCGAGCTGGCGCCCGCCTCGCACAGCGCCAACGGCTCGGGGCAGGTCAACGGCGAACCCCGCGCATGGCCGTTTCCGCGCGGCTGACGCGGTTCGCTCGAATGCAACGCGGCCTGCGGCCGGCGCCTGGAACGGGATTGTTAAATGAATCTTGTAAAGCCGTATAATAGGTAAATAGACAACAATGACGCGGAAGTTGGCGCGAATTTGGCCGTTATTGTTGCAATTTTTCATCAAATGGTCGGCGGAACGGGACGCAGTCGAGCCCGCGTCATGCAGCCGACCGGACCCAGCCGCATGCCCATTGGCATGTTCCGCATATTTTCTGACCCACGCTTGCAGGCTTTCGAAACGCGATGCCACATGTACTCATTGTCGATGACGACGCAGGTACCCGCGAGGCACTTTCCGCCGTCATCGGGGAAGACGGGCTGACCACCGCCACCGCGGGCGATCTGCGCGAAGCGCGTATTCAACTGATCCGGCAGATGCCGGACGTCGTTTTCACCGACCTGAAGCTGCCCGACGGCAGCGGGGTCGATCTGTTCGAAGATCTCGATCCGCGCTCCGGCGTCGAAGTGATCGTGATCACCGGCCACGCGACGGTCGAGTCGGCGGTCAGCGCACTGAAAATGGGCGCGGCCGACTACCTCGTGAAGCCGATCAACATGCAGCGCGTGAAGTCGATCCTGTCGCGCCTGCCGCGCGCCGGCGACCTGAAGGCCGAAATCGGTACGCTGCGCGGCGAGTTGCGCCGCATGGGCCGCTTCGGTCTGATGCTCGGCAATTCGCCGGCGATGCAGGAGGTCTACGACCAGATCAGCCGCGTCGCGCCGACGGCGGCCTCGGTGATGCTCGTCGGCGAATCGGGCACCGGCAAGGAGGTTGCCGCGCAGACGCTGCACGAGCTGAGCCTGCGCCGCAAGCACGCGTTCCTCGCGGTCAACTGCGGCGCGATTTCGCCGAATCTGATCGAATCGGAAATGTTCGGCCACGAGCGCGGTTCGTTCACCGGCGCGGACCGGCAGCACAAGGGCTATTTCGAGCGCGCGAACGGCGGCACGCTGTTCCTCGACGAAATCACCGAGATGCCGATCGAGCTGCAGGTAAAGCTGCTGCGCGTGCTCGAGACCGGCATGTTTATGCGCGTCGGCACGACCAAGGAAATCGAAACCGACGTGCGTCTGATCGCGGCCACCAATCGCGATCCCGAGCAGGCGGTGCTCGAAGGCAAGCTGCGGCTCGATCTGTACCACCGGCTGAACGTGTTTCCGATCAGCCTGCCGCCGCTGCGCGATCGCGGCAAGGACGTCGAGCTGCTCGCGCAATCGTTCCTCGATGAGCTCAACGAGCGTCACGGCACGAAGAAGCATTTCCCTGTCGCGGTGAAGGACATGCTGCTGTCATATCCGTGGCCGGGCAATGTGCGCGAGCTGAAGAACTACGTGCAGCGCGCGCACATCATGTCGAGCGGGGATTCGGATAGCACGGCGACGGTGCCGTTGCAAATCACGCTGTCGAAGCCCGCGGCCGGCACCGCGATCACGATCCCGTTCGGCACCTCGCTCGCGGAAGCCGACCGTCAGCTGATTCTTGCGACGCTCGAGCAATGCGGCGGCGTCAAGACGCGCGCCGCGGAAATTCTCGGCATCAGCCTGAAGACGCTTTACAACCGGCTCGTCGAGTACGGCAACGATGCGCGCGACGACGGCGATCCCACCGACGAATCACGCGCACTCGGCGGCGCGGACGCCTGATCCGCGCCTCGTTCGCACGTCATCCGCGTCCCCAGTATCCGCCCGTCCGGGCTTCCGGGCGGGCACCCGAACGGCACAAGCCTTGCTGCGCTCCGGTGGAACGCAAAACGAGGTCACCGACATGCCGCACCTGCCGCATTACGCCGCCGTTTCCGCGCCGTCCAGGCGGTTGCACGCTCATCGGCCCGAACCGGTCGAGCCGCCCACTGCACCTCCCATCGCGCCGCCGGACCCGGCCGAACCCGACACGATCCCCGGCCCGACACCCGATCCGATCGAACCCGTCGAACCGGTCACGCCGCCGATCGGCGATCCGCCGCCGCAGCCGACGCAAACGCCTCAGGCCGCCGACCGTCCGTCGCAGACCCGCGGCAATGTTGATACGACCGTCGATGTCGGCGCCCTGTCGCGCACTCCATGGAACCACATCCCGCACTGCAAGGCGCCATGCCCTGGGTCGGTGCAGAACATTGCTGTATTTGTTACAAAGCCGGCGCATGTTTTACCGGCAGTTTACGGTTTCGCCCCCTAGACTGTAGGGATGCCGCGACAAGCGGCAGGCTTCCCCCGGAGGCACGATCATGAGACACCCCGCATTGCGACGTTCCGCGCGGCACTCCAGGCGCGGGCCACGGCCGGCCGAGGTCGAGACTGAGCCGGTGGTGTCGCCGGACCCGGCCGCGCAGAATCGGATCGCCCCGCATACGCCGCCGGACGGTGAGCACAACCAGGGCGGGGTGCGTCAGGAAGGCCTCGAATACCAGCGCGATCTGGGCTCGGAGCAGGATGCCTGAGGCAGCGTAGCACCCGGGCGGGGTCTCCCGGCGACCGGGATACCGGTAAGAAAGACCTCCGCATTCGTCGGATTTAACAGAAAAATTTTCTTCGCCATCCGTGATTATTGCGGGGATTTGCTCGTTTGTCACATTTTCATACAACTTTATTTCCGATATCTCATATATCGGCACGATGATTGCGTGCACCGTTTTGGCGCAATTCCGCATACAACGAAACAATGGAGCACTAATGAGCAGATTGATCGTGGTATCGAATCGTGTCGCACCGATTCAGGAAGCGCGTCCGGCGGCGGGCGGGCTCGCGATCGGCGTGCTGGACGCACTGAAGGAGACCGGCGGCGTCTGGTTCGGCTGGAGCGGCGAAACGGTCAGCGAGCCATCCGCGCCCGTGATCGAGAAGCAGGGCAACGTCACCTACGCGACTGTGGGCCTCACCAAGCGCGATTACGACGAGTACTACCGCGGTTTTTCGAACACCACGTTGTGGCCGACCTTCCACTATCGCAACGACCTGTCCCGCTACGACCGCGAGGACTACGCGGGCTACCAGCGCGTCAACGCGACGCTCGCCAAGCAGCTCAAGGAACTGCTCAAGCCCAGCGACATCATCTGGGTGCACGACTACCATCTGCTGCCGTTCGCGCGCTGCCTGCGTGAGCTCGGCGTGAAGAACCCGATCGGCTTCTTCCTGCACATTCCGTTTCCGGTGCCCGAAGTGTTGCGCACGATTCCGCCGCATGAAGAACTCGTCAAAGCGATGTGCAGCTACGACGTGATCGGCTTTCAGACCGAGGCGGATCGCCAGTCGTTCGTCGACTATATCGAGCGCGGTCACCATGGCACGTCGAGCGAAGACGGCATGGTGCACGCGTACAACCGCTTCCTGAAGGTCGGCGCGTACCCGATCGGCATCTATCCCGACGCGATCGCGAAGACCGCTGAGCAGTTCACCGACCGCAAGGCGGTGCGCAGCCTGCGCGACGGCATGCGCGGGCGCAAGCTGATCATGAGCGTCGACCGGCTCGATTATTCGAAGGGGCTGGTCGAGCGCTTCCAGGCATTCGAGCGGCTATTGCAGAACGCGCCCGGCTGGCACGGCCGCGTGTCGCTCGTGCAGATCGCGCCGCCGACCCGCGCCGACGTGCAGACCTATCAGCGCATCCGGCAAACGCTCGAAGGCGAGGCGGGCCGCATCAACGGCCGGTTCGCGCAACTCGACTGGACGCCGATCCAGTATCTGAACCGCAAGTACGAGCGCAATCTGCTGATGGCGCTCTTCCGCCAGTCGCAGGTCGGCTATGTGACGCCGTTGCGCGACGGCATGAATCTGGTGGCCAAGGAGTACGTCGCGTCGCAGGATCCGGCCGATCCGGGCGTACTCGTGCTGTCGCAATTCGCGGGCGCGGCCGAGCAGTTGCCGGGCGCGCTCGTCGTCAATCCGTTCGATCTGTCGCAGATGGCTGAAGCGCTCGAGCGCGCATTAGCGATGCCGCTCGCCGAACGTCAGGCGCGTCATGCGGACATGATGGAGCCGATGCGCGAGAGCAACCTGTCGGTGTGGCGCGATACGTTGCTCGATGATCTGCGCCACGTCGCGACCGCGTCTTCGGTGACGGCCAAAGCGGTAAAGCTCGCTGACGTGACGGCATCGCCCTGAGCCGACAGGCGCGGCCCGCGCGGGCGGGCGGCGCGTGTGTGCCGCTCACGTCGTGCATGGAGTGACAGGGAAGATCAAAGCAAAAAGGCGTGCATCGCCTCGTGCGATGCGCGCCTTTTTATCGTGCATGTCTTGCACGCATAACGGCCACAGCCCTCAGGCCGGCTGCGCCGCCTTCTGCATGACCCGCATCGTGCTGACGACCGCCGCGACCGCCGAGAACCCCGCGGCCACGTACAGCGCGATGATCGTCCCGCTCTGCGGCGCGACGCCGAAGATCAGCGCGACCAGCGCCGCGCCGAGCGTTTGCCCGGTCAGGCGCGCAGTGCCGAGCATGCCGCTCGCGCCGCCGCTGCGTTCGCGCGGCGCGGACGACAGCATCGTGCGATTGTTCGGCGACTGGAAGATGCCGAAGCCCGCGCCGCACAGCGCCATGCGCCACGAAATCTGCAGCGCGTCCGGGTGAGGCCCGAGCGTCGCGAGCAGCAGCAGGCCGACGGTCATCGCGGCGAGCCCGACGCCGCCGAGCCAGCCGGCCGATATCCTGTCCGACAGCACGCCGGCAATGGGCGCCGCGATGATGATGATCGCAGGCCACGGCGTCATCAAAAGACCCGTTTCGACCTGCGACATGCCGAACGTTTCCTGCAGCAGGAACGGCAGCGACACGAACGCGAGCATCTGCGCGCAGAACGAGCAGACCGACGTGCCGATCGACAGCGCGAACACCGGAATACGCAGCAGGTCGATCGGCAGCAGCGGGGCGGGCCGCGTCAGCTGGCGACGCACGAAGAAGTAGCCGATGACCAGCGCTCCGAGCGCCTCGAGCGTCACGTAGCCGAAACGCTCGCCGTGGCCGAGGCCATCGACCGCGAAAATCAGCAGGCCGAACACGAACGCGTTCATCACCGCGCTCAGATAGTCGTACGGGGATTCGTGGCCGGGGTTCATCGGCAGCGCCTTGAAGCCGCCGACGATCGCCGCGATCCCGATCGGCACGTTGATCGCGAACAGCCACGGCCAGCTCGCGATCGCGAGCACGCCCGAGGCGACCGTCGGCCCGACCGCCGACGACACCGCCACCACCATCGCGTTGATCGAGACGCCGCGCCCGAGCTGGTTGGGCGGATAGATCATGCGCACGATCGCGGTGTTCACGCTCATGATGCCGGCCGCGCCGAAGCCCTGGATCACTCGCGCGAGCGCGAGCGTCGCCAGCGAGTTCGACAGCGCGCAACCGAACGACGCGATCGTGAACAGGATCAGGCCCGACAGATAAATGCGCCGGTAGCCGATGCGGTCGCCGAGCGACGCGAGCGGCAGCAGCGAGATCGTGATCGCGAGCTGATACGCGTTGACGACCCAGATCGACGCGGCGGCGCTCGCATTGAGGTTGCGCGCGATCGTCGGCAGCGCGACGTTGGCGATCGCGCTGTCGAGCACCGCGAGCGTCAGCGAGAGCGCGATGACGAGCATCGCCCAGTAGCGTTGTGGGACCGGTAGGCCCAGTTCCTTGCCTTCGAAGCGGGAAGTGGAGGACGTCGAGCCGTCCGTGCGCGGGGAGGGTGCGTGCATCGATTGTTTGATTTGTCGGAGATGTTGGCGCGCCTGTGCGCGGCTCACGCGCTGGCCGCTGCGGGGCGTATCGGTCGGCGCGGCGCCGGCGTTACCGGGCGCCGGCGCCGCGCGTCCGTTATTTGAGTTCGTAAAGGCCCGTGTGGGTCGTCGAATCGATTTCGTTCAGGTGCGTCATGAAGCGCGCGACCGCGTTGGTGGTTTCCGCGCTGACCGGCAGATGCGGCACTTTCAGCGCATGCAGCCGGAAGATATAGCGATGCGTGCGATCGCCGCGCGGCGGCGCGGCGCCGCCGAAGCCGACCGTCCCATAGTCGTTGCGCACCTGCATCGCGCCCTGCGGCAGCAGCGAGCCGTCGGCCTTGCCGGCGTTGCGCGGCAGCGAGCGCGCGTCGGCCGGAATGTTCACGACGACCCAATGCCAGAAGCCGCTGCCGGTCGGCGCGTCGGGATCGTGAACGGTGAGCGCGAAGCTTTGCGTGTCCGCGGGCGGCGCTTCCCATTGCAGCGACGGCGAGATGTTTTCGCCGTCGCCGCCGAACGCCTTGTCGTTGTACTCGTGGGCTCTCGGCATGAAGCCGTTGGTGGGAAAATCGTCGGACCAGAGACGGAAGTCAGCCATGATGTGCCTCCCTTGTTGATTGGTTCTGGGATCGTCGGAGTTCGCGATGTCGCGGCGGGCGAGGCGCATCTCGTGGCATGCCGAAGCGCGTGAGGACGTGCCGCGAAAGCGCCTGGAAGCACCCGGAAAACGCCGCCGAAGCGTGCCTCGAAGGCATCTCGAAAGCGCGCCGGGTGAGCTTTTCGAGTGTAGCACCAGCGGCCGCGAGACTCGCGCGAGCCGGGCAGGTCGCGCGCGGTTTTCAGCCGCGTTCCTCCAACTCCGGCGCGTCGCTTCCGATCCACGCGACGAGCCGCTCGATCACGCCCGCGATATCGCGATTCGCGCCCCGCAAAGCGCATTCCCACACGATCGCGACGCGCCAGCCGCTCGCGAGCAGCGCGGCGCGCACCTTGTCGTCGTTGCTGCGATTGCGGCCGATCTTGTCGCGCCAGAAGTCGGGCCGCGTCTGGGGCCATTTGAACAGATGACAGTCGTGGCCATGCCAGAAGCAGCCATGCACGAGCACCACCGCGCGATAGCGCGGCAGCACGATGTCGGGGCGGCCGGGCAGATCGCGCGCGTCGAGCCGGAAGCGCAGGCCCCGCCGATGCAGCAGGCTGCGGATCAGGATCTCCGGCTTGGTGTTGCGGCCGCGAATGCCGGACATCATCCGGCTGCGCGTCGCGCTATCGACGATATCGACCATCGTCAGCGGGCCAACGGGTCGCGCGGCCGCTCACGCGTAGAGCGGCAGGGAGTGTTTCGACGCATCGCGGCTCGGGTGGGCAAGCAGGGTTTGCACATGCGGCAGCATGATACGCGCCACTTCGCGCATCACCGGCATCACGACGCTATTGCCGAACTGCCGGTAGGCCTGCGTATCGCTGACCGGAATCCTGAAGGTGTCGGGAAAGCCCATCAGTCGCGCGCATTCGCGCGGCGTCAGGCGACGCGGGCGCAGCGCCTCGCCCTGATAGACGAGAATTTCGGAGCCGTCCTTGTGATAGCGCGCCGACAGCGTGCGCGTCACGCTGTCCGGATAGGCCATGCCGAAACCGAAGCCGTTGCCCGCCGCACGATGCTTGGCCGCGTAGTTTTGCAGATACGCCCACAGCTTCGGGGTGAGCGTGTACTTCGGCTGCACGCGGCGCGCGGTGTGGTCGAAGAAGCGGTCATGGTCCCACGGCAGCACCGGTTCCGTGCCGTCCGTGCGATGCAGGATCGCGCCGAGCCGCGGACCCTGTTCGGGCAGGCGCAGGTCGTCCCATGTGAACCCGGTCTTGCCGCGAAAGCCCACCACGATGATGCGCTCGCGATGCTGAGGCGTGAAATGCTGGCCATCGATCACGCGGTAGTGCACCTCGTAGCCGAGCTCGTCGCGCAGCGTTTGCAGGATCACGTCGAAGGTGCGGCCCTTGTCGTGCGACAGCAGGTTCTTTACGTTTTCGAGCAGGAACGCGGCGGGGCGCTTCGCGGCGATGATGCGCGCGACGTCGAAAAACAGCGTGCCCTGGGTCGTGCATTCGAAGCCGTGCGGCCGGCCAAGCGCGTTTTTCTTGCTGACGCCGGCGATCGAAAACGGCTGGCACGGAAAGCCGCCGAGCAGCACGTCGTGGCTCGGCACGTCCTCGGCGGGAAACGTGACGATGTCGCCGATCAGCGCGTGCGCGCCGCCGCTCGCGGAGTTGTCGCCGTGGTTCTCGCGATAAGTCCGCGTCGAGAACTCGTTCCACTCGCTGGTGAACACGCATTCGCCGCCGTGCGCCTCGAAGCCCATGCGAATGCCGCCGATACCCGCGAACAGATCGATGAAGCGGAAGCGCGCCGCGTCGGCCGCGTGTTGCGCCTCACGCGCGCCTTGCCGCAGCAGATCGCGCAACGCGGGTTCCAGCATCGCGGGACAAGCCGTTTCACCTTTTTCCCAGCGACGCACCGTCTTGATGTCCTTGCCGACATGGGCTGCGATTTCGCGTTGGGTGAAACGGGCGCGCGCCTGCTTGAGCAGGTCGAACGGGGCGGCGAGGGTCACGTGGCGTCCTTGCTGGGAATTTTTGCGGACATTATGACCTAAGGTCGTCCCCTTTCCCTATTGTCGGCGCCGATTGATCAGGAATTTTTCGCGATACGTCGCGCCGCTGCGTTTGTCTGCGGCGAAACATGCCGGTGACGAATGCGGATAGACGCTTGTCCCGTGACGCTGGTTTCCGGCGTTGCGACGTGTGTTGGCGGCCGCGACCTCGTGCCCGGCCGCTTTTTTTGCGGCGCGCAAGACGAGCCGCGGGCCGGCTTGGCGCCACGCGTGCGGGTGCAGCGGGTGGGGCGGATGCGGATGCGGTCAGGCCGACTTCACCTTCTTCACCGGGCCAGCCGGCTCGAATCGCGAGGTCGGCGCGGGCGCGAAGCGTTCCCATTCGGGCAGCGGCGTCGAGGCCAGCCGATCGAGTTGCAGCAGCAGGCTATCGACTTTGTCCAATTGGGCGGTAGAAAGCTGGCCGCTGTCGACCAGCGCGGTCAGTCGTTTGCGCCAATAGGTGGCTGGCAGGATCGGACCGCCGAAATCGCCGCGCAGCGATACGTGCATCACCCGCGCGATGTGCGCGATGTCGTGATCGATCAACGCAGCTTGCGATGATCCCGAAATCGTAGTCTCCGTGCGGTCCATGACTCCTCCCTGAGCGCATTTACGGCGGTGCGCGGCGAGACTTTAGGCCTTTTGATAAAAAATTTGCCCGATCGCGCGTCGGCGTTCGTCGGTGTCGCGGCCCGGCGCGCGCAGCAGCTCCCGGGAACAGCCGTTGCTGCTTCCCACACACCGGCGCGATACCGCGCCGGCATTTCCGTCGACTACGCATATGGGAGCCGAGCATGAACAAGGATCAAGTGAAGGGCGTTGGCGAGCAGGTCAAGGGCAAGGTCAACGAGGCCGTCGGCAAGGCCACGAAGGACCCTGCGAAGGAACTCAAGGGCGACCTGCAGCAGGGCGCCGGCAAGGTGCAGAAGGCCTATGGCGATGCGAAGGAAGACGCCAGGGACGATGCAAAGCGCGGTCGTCACTGAACCCGTTCGATGCAGGTTGCCGTAACGGCGGAGGCGTCGCGATCGTCGCGGCGCCTTTGTTTTTTGTACGGCGCAGGTCGGACACGACGCGTCCGATTTCACCAGTTGGGTCACGGCTGACGTTGGCGCGGCGGCCGGCCTGGGAGTAACCCGTGATCGCGATGATCGGCATTCCGCACGCGCTGCGAGCCCTTTAGACTTGGCGCAATCCCATCAGGAGGTCGCGCCAATGACACCCGAAAAGATACTTTCGATGTTTGAACGGCAGTATTTGGAAGGCAAGGCGCCGCCCGATCTCGAAGCGACCTGCGCGAACTTCGCGACGTGGCTCGCGACCGCGTGGGAACTGCTCGACGGCACCGAAAAGACGCTGCTGCTGACGGTCGGCGCGGCGCTGTGGCGCGAGGGCTTCAACGTGCGCGCGGGTACGGCGACGAAGGACTTGTGGTGAACCGCCGATCGCGAACGGCGCTGTTGCCGCAACGTTTGTAGGGTCTTCACGCGGCCTCGCACGCGTTGTGGCGAGTCGGTTTATATTGGGCGGTCTTGCAATTTCTGTCCCATAGGGCGACCCGAACCCATGACCGATTTATCCGCTTTCGCGATCACGAAGAAATGGCCGGCCGAGCATCCGGACCGGATTCAGCTCTATTCGCTGCCGACGCCCAATGGCGTAAAAATCTCGATCATGCTCGAGGAAACCGGCTTGCCGTACGAGCCACATCTGGTGCGCTTCGATGCCAACGATCAGATGACGCCGGCGTTTCTGTCGTTGAACCCGAACAACAAGATTCCGGCGATCCTCGATCCGAACGGTCCCGACGGCAAACCGCTGCCGCTGTTCGAATCGGGCGCGATCCTGATTTATCTCGCCGACAAAAGCGGCCGGCTGATCCCCCGGGACGCCGCCGGGCGCTACGAGACGATCCAGTGGGTGATGTTCCAGATGGGCGGCATCGGTCCGATGTTCGGCCAGGTCGGCTTCTTCCACAAATTCGCCGGCAGGGAGTACGAGGACAAGCGTCCGCGCGATCGCTACATCGCCGAATCGAAGCGGCTGCTCGGCGTGCTGGAGCAGCGCCTGGAAGGACGCACATGGGTGATGGGCGATCAGTATTCGATCGCCGATATCGCGATCTTCCCGTGGGTGCGCAATCTGGTCGGCTTCTATGAGGCGGGAGAACTGGTCGGCATTCAGGACTTCCCGAACGTGCGGCGCGTGCTGGCGGCGTTCGTCGAGCGTCCGGCGGTGGTGCGCGGCCTGAATATTCCGCAGCGGCCGGCTTGATGGCCTGTTGCGCGCGCTCGCCGCGCTGGGCGTCGTCGCGTTTCATACCGACGGCATCGTTGCCGAGCATGGCTGGCTCGTCCATGTTTTTCCGCGTAATACCGCTGAGCGCGTATAACCTTTGAGGTGAGTAAAGTTCTTACCGGCTTATCGGGCGAGAATCGCGCGACAGCGCTGTGACGCGACCGGACGAAAAGGTGAAGCAATGAGCGCCGTTACATTGTTCGCGTGGTCCGTTCCGGCGTATTTCCAGGATTCCGTGGTCGACCATACATGGGTGACGACCTACGACAGCCGCGTGAAGATTTACCCAGCGCTGGCGGACGTCCTGATCGCGGGCGAGCACTATTGGTACAGCTGGGGCAGCTTCCACGCCCGAGGTGGGACGCCGGTCAGTGCGGATGGTTTTTTGGCTTCCGGCGCGGCAAATCTGCTTTATGCTAGTTGTCTATGTAAGCCCGATGTGGACTCGAACATCGATCCGGCCGCTCGTGGAACGATATTCAGCTATGGTCGCGATGGTGTATGCCATCAGCTGTCAAACCAGATTCTTTGGGCGACCGGCAGCGGTGGAGCGGCTCAAGCTACCGTCCGCAAGTCCAGGGGCTACTGGTTGAGCATCGCGATCTTCGGACCATACGGCAAGCAGCATGCTGCATGGGCGAGCAAGAAGATTCAGTGCTCGACACCAAGCGGGAGTGACGCGATGAAGCCAGGACATCAGGAATCCGATGTCGACGATTTTCAGGAGCATCTTCAGGCGACTTTGAAGGGTCCCGACGCGGATGCGAAAATCAAGTCGTTGATGAATCATCGACGCGCATTTATGGTGCGGGTCGAGCGTTTGCAACCTGCCCCGCAGGGCAGCGATGTTCCGTCCGCCTCGGAGCTGAACCAGGCCTATTCGTCTTTTCTCCACGACGCTGCTGACATTCTGGGTCCCGAGGACTTCGAGCGAGTTTTTGGTGAACGCCCAAAGGATCAGATGAACGTCGTCGATCCTTCGATATACGAGCAAAGTGTCCGTCGGCCGATGCAAAAATAATGGAGCCGCTGGACTGGCGTCGTCTCAAACGCGTTTCGCGATCACCGTCGTCGAACTCGCAATGTCGAGATTCTTTTTCGCGCTTAGCTGCTTCACAAACGATCGATCCAGCAACGTCGGCGGCCCTTGCAGAATTTCTTCGACCGTGAGCGCCTTGAATTCCTTCAGCGCATTCTCGTCGAGACCATCGGCCCATTCGCTCATGATCCAGTAAATCGACCAGATGGCCGATGTCGATTCCGGTACGTACACACGTTCGACATTGATCGCAGATCCGAACAGGTTGAGAATCCCCTCGGCTGTCATGTTGTAGTAGTGATGCGGGTAGCCGTGAGTAGGTTGAGTGAGCGGAACCACCACGACCAGATCGCCTCCTGGCTTCAACACGCGAAGAATCTCTTTGGCGGCAGTGAATGGGTCCTTCACATGTTCGAGGACATTCAACGACAGAAGGCCATCGAACGATGCATCTTTGAATGGCAGAACTTCGCCGACACCTCGCACATCGGTGGATGGATAGTTGGTGATGTCGAAATTGATCACGTTTTCGTAGATCGCGGGACGGCTGCCGGCCCCACAATCCAGAATGATTCCCGACGGATGGCGCTCGATCATACTCAGTGCATCCTGATCGTACAGATTGCTTCCGGCCAGTTCCGAGTCGTAAATGTCGAACTGGGAGCGCAGGTCGGGCGACAAAAAATCGAAAAATTTTCCGTCGTCACTAAATGGCATATCAGTGCGAAGGACAGACGATATTCTTTTTCTTCGTTCCTGCCTGGATTGGGCCGCCACCAGTGCATCTTGCCTGCGATGACTTTCGGCGCTTCCGAAAACTTCGAAATGCGATCTTCCCGATCGTAATGCGCCGAGCCTGACAGCCGCAGCGACGTCCGGATTTGCGGCGAGATAGGCCTGCTCACAAAAATTCAACGCGGTAACGCATTCAAGCGCTTGATCCATGTCGGTCCTCGGAAACGTTTCGAAGTCGGCTCGCCGATTATAGCGATCTGAGATTTCCGGGAGCGGCCTGATTTTCCGGGGTTGTCGAACGGGTGGTTCGCCTGGAAGGCGGATCGGCAACGAAAAGCACCGCAGCGCAAGGTGTGCGGGGCTTTTAAGAGCACTGGTGGCCGGTTGGTCCCCTGACAGAATTCATACGTCAAGGCTGGCGGTGTTTGCGGGGAGTTTTCGATTTTTTGTGCCCCCCACCTGTGCCCCTCGAATCGGTCTCCTGAGGAAAAACGGGTGCGATTCCTGTATGACCTGGATGCGGCGCAATCGATCGCGGGGCGATTGATTTGCTTGTATAGCCCCCTAAAGCGGGGCCGCTTCACATCCGGCGTCACATAAGAGAGTAGTTTTTCGCCGCTTCGCCGCCTCAGTGCTGCTCCGCATTCAGCAGCATCTAGACTCGTCTCCTCCTTGCAGGAATCCTTGCAAGTCCGGTTTTTCGTCCGGCCTTTTCGGCGCTTCGGCGCGCGCACGGCCGTGCGTGGTGACGCATGGCGGACCGGCGCAGGACGAGTGTCAACGATTGTGTCGGACCTGTCGCTCCGTTCCCGGCTTTGTGCTACATAGCCTCTTCAAATCGCTTTTTTTGGAGGAGGCACAAGTTGATGGGATTACAGACAGATGGCGATTGACTTCGACGTCGGAACGCATCGGCGCTGCACGCTCTACACGCGACATGAGTATCACGGTAATGCCCTGAGCAACGAGGCGCGCGCCGGCCGCCAGTTCATTACCTCGGCAGGATTGCGGGAATTCACGCGCGACACACGTCAGCTGGCGCGGCTCGTCGAATTCATGCGCAACGCGCGCAGTGGTGCATACGCGAGTAGCGCTGCTCCAGAGCAGACCGCCCGGGCGCTACAGAACGCCGTCGAACGTGGCGATGTGATCGCAGTCGTGCCACGCCGCGTACGTCGCGCGGAGGCGGTGCGCCTATTGAGCAGAAGGTCTGGCCGTACTACGCGACCGTCACGCCGTCGCAGCTATTCAGGCGCGCTCTGCCTGTGGTGAGTGCCGGGCGTTCATTCCAGCGTCCAGTACTTCCGCGACTGGCCGCCGACGATGATCTCGCCATCTGGTTCGCCCGCCCCGGTGACGTGCTTCCGGATGGAACCATCGCTACGCCGGTATCAACGCCGCTTGGCGATGCGCAGGCGTTCGACTATCAGCCCGACATGCCGGGTGGCGCAGCAGATGAAGTTGCCGGGATGCCGTTCAAAGGCACGCCGGGGACGTGGATCTCCAGTATGCCGGGGACGATGCCGCAGTTGCGTCAGTTCGGGCCGAATGGCACGCCGCTAGCGGACTTTGACCTTGAAGCGCACCACGGCAATCCAAATCCGCACGCGCACAATTGGGACGGCTACATCCGCGACGAGGGCGCGCCGGTCTCCTTGCTCCCTTGGTAAATCGATATGACGGATGAAATATTGAAGGCGTGGGGCTATTTCCACGATTGGTATCTGGACAGCGTGGTCATTGGCCCGAATACCGAGCCCCGGACGCTGACGCTAGGCCTGTACCTTGTCAACAGGCGCGCGTTGGTCACGTTCAACGGTGTGACGTGTGTTTCGGTTGAGCATCTTGGCTTGCTGAATATGGTCTACGGCATTCACATCGTTGCCCCGGACGACGCGAAGCACGCGCGGGCCAGTGCCGTGCTCGAAGCTGGAGAGCGACTTACCGAAAAGAAAGCCGCACTGCTTGCTTTCATCTATTCCACTCTGGGTGCCGAACTCGCGATTGAGTGTGACTCGCTTGAGGTCCATGAGACCGACGGCGGAACATGTGGCCCTCGGCTCCCGTGATCGCAAAACGAAAGCGGGACCGCCTCGCTGGCGAGCGTGGTTGCTTCGTTCAGAAGTACGCGCGTAAGGCGCACGCCCGGCATGATCGGAACAACCGCCGATACGACAGGGAGATCGAGAAAGCGATGCTGGCGGTACGCGCAGACGAGCTTTCCGAACTGCTGTCCGGCGACGGCAACGAGGACGAACTGCCAGAAGCGCTGAGCGGCACGGTGGAGATTGACGAGTACCGCTAGAGCGGGCACGAATAGATGGGCTAGTGGCAATCGATATCCAAGCGAGAGCCGGCAACCTTTGTGTGGTCTATGCTCGAGCGGAATGTTGCTGCGACGCCGGGAGTAGTGAGGTACGCGCTGGCCGCAAACGCATCGTCACTGCCAGCCCGACCACTTTGGCGAGGGACGAACCGCAACAGGTGAAGCTCGCTGAATTTCTGCGCGCTGCCTCCGCACCGTCTCACGTTCGCGGCGACTCGTCAGTGCAGATTGGGCCCATGTTCAATACTTTTCTGAGCAACGCCGGGAAGCTATCTGGTCCCCCTGACAGGAATCGAACCTGTATCTAGCGCTTAGGAGGCACTTGTTCTATCCATTGAACTACAGGGAGAGGACCGGGCCGGACAGATCGGCGAGGACTCGGTGAGTCCAGACTGACCACCGAGCGCAGAGTATATCAAACCGGCGCGGGCAAGAGGAGAGCCAAGCCAGAGCCGCCCGCGCCTCGCACAAATCCCGCAAAAACAAACGGCCCCGCAGACATCGCCTGCCGGGCCGCGAAAACCACCTGAGCATCTGGCGAAGCGCACGCAACCGCGCCTATCGCCCCAAGCTCATCTCACTGTCAAAACTCCACCACCGCGAACTCCGCCTTGCCCACGTCGCACAGCGGGCAGCGCCAGTCTTCCGAAATGTCGGCGAAACGCGTGCCCGGTCCGATGCCTTCTTCGGGCAGACCGTCTTCCTCGTTGTAGATCCAACCGCAAATCAGGCAGACCCAGCTCTTGAATTCCGTCACTTCGATTACTTCGCTCACGACACGCTCTCTCGTTCAATGCAATGGCCGGCTTGCTCTGCCCCTTTATGGGGCGGCGCGGCGACCCGCAATATTACCGGAATTTGTCAAATCAGCCGTAGACGACCGATGCGCCGCCGCCCCAACGCCTCTGCGGCGAGCCCGGGTTCGCGCGACGGGCCTCGTCACACAAGCCGTGTACGCTTTGGCCTGCAAGCTATTTGATTGGACAGATGTGGCGCTCGCTTCGCACGTATTGCGACGATCGGTCTCGGGCGAGGCCGCTGGCGGCGCCGCATCGCCGCGTTTCGTTGCCAAAGGAGAAAACGATGTTTATAGACAGATGGTTGGTCGGCGTCGCGGCGGCTGGGCTACTCGCCGGGTCAGGTGTGGCGCAGGCGGAGGGCGTGACCTTCGTGCAACCGGCGGACGGCGCGACCGTCACCAATCCGGTGCACGTCGTGTTTGGCCTCGACGGCATGAAGATCGCGCCCGCCGGCACGCTGACGGACGGCACCGGGCATCATCACCTGCTGATCGACGGCAAGCCGCTGCCGAAGTGCGAGGTCGTCCCCGCGACCGACAAGTCGCTGCACTTCGGCAAAGGCCAGACTGAAACCGATCTGACGCTGCCGCCGGGCGACCATACGCTGACGCTGCAATTCGGCGACGGCGCGCATCGCTCGTATGGGCCGGAGATGAGCAAGACGATCATGGTGCACGTCAAGTAAGCAACTGCTTGAAAGGCCGGGCCGGCGCGCGCGTCGCCGGCCCGCGCCGATAGCGTTGCACGCTGTGTCGCGCGCTTCATCGCACGGATGTTCCCGCCCGGCATACCTGCGCCCGGTACAATGAGCAGTTCCGACTCATCGCTGTCTTCTCCCATTCCCATGTCGCTTTACACCATTACCGGAGCGCAGCTCGCGTTCGGTCACGTCGCGCTGCTCGACCACGCGGATTTCTCGCTCGAAGCGGGCGAGCACGTCGGGCTGATCGGGCGCAACGGCGCGGGCAAGTCGTCGCTGTTGAAAATCGTCGCCGATCTGGCCAAACCCGACGACGGCCTCGTCACGCGTCAGCAGCATCTGAGCACGGTCTACGTGCCGCAGGAGCCCGAGTTCAACGCCGACGACACCGTGTTCGACGCGGTCGCCGCCGGACTCACCGAGGCGCGCGCGCTGCTCGACGAATACGACGCGGTCGCGCATCAGCTCGCCGACACGCCTGAGGGCGCCGAACACGACGCGCTGCTCGCGCGCATGAACACGCTGCAATCGTCGTTGGACGCCGCGGACGCATGGAATTGGAGCACGCGCGTCGCGACCACGCTGCAGCAGGTCGGCCTGAACGGCGAAGCCCGCGTCGGCTCGCTGTCGGGCGGCATGCAGAAGCGCGCCGCGCTCGCGCGCGCGCTCGTCGTGCAGCCCGACGTGCTGCTGCTCGACGAGCCGACCAACCATCTCGACTTCGACGGCATCCGCTGGCTCGAAGATCTGCTGGTGTCGCTGCGCGCTGGGCTGCTGTTCATCACACACGATCGCGCGTTTCTCGACCGCGTCGCGACGCGCATCGTCGAGCTCGATCGCGGGCGGCTGCTGTCGTATCCGGGCAATTTCTCCGCGTACCAGACGCGCAAGGCGCAGCAGCTCGAAGTCGAGCGCATCGAGAACGAGAAGTTCGACAAACTGCTCGCGCAGGAAGAAGTGTGGATTCGCAAGGGCGTCGAGGCACGCCGCACGCGCAGCGTCGGCCGCATCGCGCGCCTCGTGCAGATGCGCAACGAGCGCGCCGAGCGCCGCAACGTGCAGGGCAACGTGAAGCTCGACGTCGGTCAGGGCGAGAAGTCCGGCAAGATCGTCGCGGAACTGACGGACGTGACGAAGCGCTATGGCGAGCGCGCGGTGGTGGACCGCTTCACGGCCACGGTGATGCGCGGCGACAAGATCGGCTTCGTCGGTCCGAACGGCGCGGGCAAGACCACGCTGCTGAAGCTGATCCTCGGTGATCTCGCGCCGGACGAGGGCAACGTGCGCGTCGGCACGAATCCGCAGGTCGCGTATTTCGATCAGATGCGCGCGGCGCTCGATCTGGAAAAGAGTCTCGCGGACACGATCAGCCCCGGCAGCGAGTGGGTCGAAATCAACGGCCAGAAGAAGCACGTGATGAGCTATCTCGGCGACTTCCTGTTCGCGCCGGAGCGCGCGCGTTCGCCGGTCAAGTCGCTGTCGGGCGGCGAGCGCAACCGGCTGTTGCTCGCGCGCCTGTTCGCGCGCCCGGCCAACGTGCTGGTGCTCGATGAACCGACCAACGATCTCGACATTCCGACGCTCGAACTGCTCGAAGAACTGCTGATCGACTACGACGGCACGGTGCTGCTCGTCAGCCACGACCGCGCCTTTCTCGATAACGTCGTGACGTCGGTGATCGCCTCGGAAGGCGGCGGCAAGTGGCGCGAATACGTCGGCGGCTTCACGGACTGGCAGACGCAGCGCGATCGCTCGGAGCAACTCGCGCTCGAAGCGCAGAAAGAATCGAGCAAGGAAGCACCGAAAGAAGCGGCGCCGAAGGACAGCGCGTCGGGCCGCAATGCGCAGCGCAGCGCGAAGCTGTCGTTCAAGGAGCAGCGCGAACTGGAGGCGCTACCGAAAATGATTGCCGACCTCGAGGCCGAACAGAAGGCAATCGGCGCGCAGCTCGAAGACGGCTCGGTGTTCGCGAAAGATGCACGCGAAGGCGCGCGTCTGACCGAGCGCTATGCCGAGATCGACGAGGAGTTGATGCTCGCGCTCGAACGTTGGGACGAGCTGGAAAACCGCGTCAAGTAACGCGGCGTGCGCGGCCGGCACAAAAACAGCAGAAAGCGCCGCCGCGCACGGCACCGAAATTCAGCCGGCGCGCGCCCGTGCATTTCCGCCGATACCTATCGCGCCGCCGTCCTGCGAGTCGTGCATCCTCCATTGCATGTCCCCCAACGCCCGCCGCGCCTTATCCAGTCGGCCAATTCAGCGCGGGGTCAATTGCCGCCGTGATCGAAATCAGTACAATACCCCGCGAACAGGCTTCCCCGGCGGGCTGTGCGTCCATGTCCGGCATTCGAGCGCGCCAACGGAAGCCGCGCGACAAAACAGCTTGCCCGCATCGCGGGCGCTCCACCTAACCCCGTTGTTTCGTTTCGCTTTTTTTGAATACTCAACGCATTGTCCAGGCCCTGTCCACAGGACCTGTGGACAACGATGAACCGACGCACCGAGTCAATCATGTCTACGAAAAAGCCAAACGCCGCGTATAGCGAAGCGTCGATCAAGGTGTTGAAGGGTCTGGAGCCGGTCAAGCAACGACCCGGCATGTACACCCGCACCGAGAATCCGCTGCACATCATTCAGGAAGTCATCGACAACGCATCGGACGAAGCCCTCGGCGGCTACGGCCGGCAAATCACGGTCACGCTGCACGCGGACCATTCGGTCTCGGTCGACGACGACGGCCGCGGCATTCCGTTCGGCCTGCACCCCGACGAAGGCGTACCGGTCGTCGAAATCGTTTTCACGCGCTTGCACGCGGGCGGCAAGTTCGACAAGGCCGCCGGCGGCGCCTATACGTTCTCGGGCGGTCTGCACGGCGTCGGCGTGTCGGTCACCAACGCGCTGTCCACGCGGCTCGACGTCACCGTGTGGCGCGACGGCAAGGTCGCCGGACTGAGCTTCGCGCACGGCGACGTCGCGAAGCCGCTCGAAGTGCGTGCCGCCACCAAGGCCGACAAGAAATCCGGCACGCGCGTGACCGCGTGGGCCGATCCGAAGTACTTCGATTCGCCGAACCTGCCGCTCGGTGAATTGCAGCGTCTGTTGCGCTCAAAAGCGGTGCTGCTGCCGGGCGTCGAGGTCACGCTCGTCAACGAGAAAACCGGCGAGCGGCAAAGCTGGAAATACGAAGACGGCCTGCGCGGCTATCTGCTCGAAGGCATGAACGGCAGCGATCTGCTGATTCCGCTGTTCGAGGGCGAGCGCTACGCGGAAAGCTCGCGTTCGAGCGAAGAGACGTTCGCCGAAGGCGAGGGCGCGGCGTGGGTCGTCGCGTGGAGCGAGGAAGGGCCGCTCACGCGCGAGTCGTACGTGAACCTGATTCCTACGCCCGCGGGCGGCACGCATGAGTCGGGCTTGCGCGACGGTCTTTATCAGGCGGTCAAGAGCTTCGTCGAGTTGCACAACCTGCAGCCGAAGGGCGTGAAACTGCTCGCCGAAGACGTGTTCGCGCGGGTATCGTTCGTGCTGTCGGCGAAGGTGCTCGATCCGCAGTTTCAAGGGCAGATCAAGGAGCGCCTGAATAGCCGCGATGCGGTCAAGCTCGTGTCGTCGTTCGCTCGGCCGGCGCTCGAACTGTGGTTGAACCAGCACGTCGAGCATGGCAAGAAACTCGCGGACCTCGTGATCAAGCAGGCGCAGGCGCGCACGCGCGCGGGGCAGAAGGTCGAGAAACGCAAGAGCTCGGGCGTTGCCGTGCTGCCCGGCAAGCTGACCGATTGCGAATCGACGGAAATCGGCCGCAACGAGCTGTTCCTCGTCGAGGGCGACTCGGCGGGCGGCTCCGCGAAGATGGGCCGCGACAAGGAATACCAGGCGATCCTGCCGCTGCGCGGCAAGGTGCTGAACACATGGGAAACCGAACGTGATCGCCTGTTCGCGAACAACGAGGTGCACGACATTTCAGTGGCGATCGGCGTCGATCCGCATAATCCGGACGACAAGGTCGATCTGTCGAATCTGCGCTACGGCAAGATCTGCATTTTGTCGGATGCGGACGTCGACGGCTCGCATATCCAGGTGCTGCTGCTCACGCTGTTCTTCAAGCATTTCCCGCAACTGATCGAGCGCGGTCACGTGTGCGTCGCGCGTCCGCCGTTGTTTCGCGTCGATGCGCCCGCGCGCGGCAAGAAGCCCGCGCAGAAGCTCTATGCGCTCGACGAAGGCGAGCTCGAGGCGATTCTCGACAAGCTGCGCAAGGACGGCGTGCGCGACAACCAGTGGTCGATCAGCCGCTTCAAGGGGCTCGGTGAAATGAGCGCCGAGCAGCTGTGGGACACGACGATGAATCCCGACACGCGCCGCCTGCAGCCGGTCGCGCTCGGCGAACTCGACTACGATGCGACCGTCGCGCGCATGACGATGCTGATGGGCAAGGGCGAAGCGGCGTCGCGCCGCAGCTGGCTCGAAGAGAAGGGCAACGAAGTGGAAGCGGACATCTGAGCGCATTGCGCCTCAATGCGGCATATGACACTTCAAGCCAAACACGGACACGGAATCTAGATGGACGACGATAACACTCTCGACCTTTTCAACGAGCCACCGTCGGACAGCGACGTGCTGACGCTCGGCAACTACGCGGAGCGCGCGTACCTCGAGTATGCGGTCAGCGTGGTCAAGGGCCGCGCGCTGCCCGATGTCTGCGATGGGCAAAAGCCGGTGCAGCGCCGCATCCTGTTCGCGATGAACGAGATGGGCCTCGGCGACAACGCGAAGCCGGTCAAATCGGCGCGCGTGGTCGGCGACGTGCTCGGTAAGTATCACCCGCACGGCGACCAGTCCGCGTACGACGCACTCGTGCGTCTGGCGCAAGACTTTTCGATGCGCTATCCGCTGATCGACGGCCAGGGCAACTTCGGCTCGCGCGACGGCGACGGCGCGGCGGCGATGCGTTACACCGAAGCGCGCCTGACGCCGATCGCGAAGCTGCTGCTCGCCGAAATCGACCAGGGCACGGTCGACTTCATGCCGAACTACGACGGCTCGTTCGAAGAGCCGAAGGTGCTGCCGGCGCGTCTGCCGTTCGTGCTGCTCAATGGCGCATCGGGCATCGCCGTCGGCCTCGCGACGGAAATTCCGTCGCACAACCTGCGCGAAGTCGCAGGAGCGGCGGTCGCGCTGATCCGCAATCCGAAGCTCTCGCATGCGGAGCTGATGCAGCATGTGCCCGGTCCGGACTTCCCCGGCGGCGGCCAGATCATTTCGAGCGAGGCGGAAATCGCCGCCGCGTACGAAACCGGCCGCGGCAGCCTGAAGGTGCGCGCGCGCTGGAAGATCGAGGACCTCGCGCGCGGCCAGTGGCAACTCGTGATCACCGAACTGCCGCCGAATACGGCCGCGCAGAAGGTGCTCGAAGAAATCGAAGAACAGACCAACCCGAAAATCAAGCTCGGCAAGAAGACGCTGACGCCCGAGCAGTTGCAGACGCGGCAGACGCTGCTCGGGCTCGTCGACGCGGTGCGCGACGAATCGGGTAAGGACGCGCCGGTGCGTCTCGTGTTCGAGCCGAAGTCGAGCCGCATCGATCAGACCGACTTCGTCAACACGCTGCTCGCGCATACGAGCCTCGAATCGAACGCACCGCTGAACATGGTGATGGTCGGCGGCGATGGCCGGCCGCGTCAGAAGGGCTTGAGCGAAATCCTGCACGAGTGGATCGCGTTCCGGTTCGCGACGGTGACGCGCCGCACGCGGCATCGTCTGTCGAAGGTCGACGACCGCATCCATATTCTCGAAGGCCGGATGATCGTCTTCCTGAATATCGACGAAGTCATCCGCATCATTCGCGAATCGGACGAACCGAAGGTCGCGCTGATGGCCGCGTTCGGCCTCACGGACCGCCAGGCCGAGGACATCCTCGAAATCCGGCTGCGTCAGTTGGCGCGCCTCGAGAAGATCAAGATCGAGAAGGAACTGGCCGAGCTGCGCGACGAGAAGGCCAGGCTCGAAGAGCTGCTCGGCAGCGAGCCGGCGATGAAGCGCCTGCTGATCAAGGAAATCGAAGCCGACGCGAAACAGTATGGCGACGAGCGCCGCACGCTGATCCAGCAGGAAAAGCGCGCGACGTTCGAAGCGCGCGTGGTCGACGAGCCGGTCACCGTCGTGGTGTCGCAAAAGGGCTGGGTGCGCGCGCTGAAGGGCCACGGGCTCGATACGGCCGGCTTCAGCTTCAAGGCCGGCGACGGCCTCTACGCGGCGTTCCAATGCCGCACGCCCGATACGCTGATCGCGTGGGGTAGCAACGGGCGCGTCTATTCGGTCGCGGTGGCTCAACTGCCGGGCGGACGCGGCGACGGCGTGCCGGTCACGTCGCTGATCGAGCTCGAATCGGGCAGTCATTTGATGCACTACTACGCGGCGTCGGCGGAACAGGCGCTGCTGCTCGCGTCGAGCAACGGCTTCGGCTTCATCGCGAAGGTCGGCGATATGGTGAGCCGCGTGAAGGCCGGCAAGTCGTTCATGACGATCGACGCCGGCGCCGCGCCGCTCGCGCCGATGCCGATGCTGCCGGACGCGGCGCAGGTCGCGTGTCTGTCGTCGGGCGGACGTCTGCTCGTGTTCGGCCTCGACGAGATGAAGACGCTGTCGGGCGGCGGCCGTGGCGTCACGCTGATGGCGCTCGACGACAACGAAACGCTCGTGCAGGCGCTCGCGATCAACAAAGCAGGCGTGATGCTGATCGGCACGCGTCGTGGCGGCCGCGTCGACGAGGAGAAGCTGGCCGGCGCCGAGCTTGCGGCGCATGTCGGCAAGCGTGCGCGCAAGGGACGCGCGCCCGCCAGCAAGCTGAAGCTCGACGGCATGCGTCCGGTGCTGCCGGCCTAGTGGAGTCGATTTAACGAAGTTTGACGCTGCAAACCCGTGAGCGCCTGCTAGCATGCGGGGCGCTCGCGGTCTGTCGCAGCAAAGTCCGTCGCGCGAAGGGCGTGGAAGCAAACGGGGCGCGGCGGCGTCGCGGCCAGATGAACGGGCCGCGATCACAACGACAAAACACGACGCAATAGACGTCGATACCCGGAACTGCCTGCATCACGTATGGTCGAACGCGCTCAGTTGGTGCTGAGCGGGATCGCGTGTCCTAAATGGTGTGGCGTCGTCGGGAGAGGAAAACTACATGAACAAGGCTATCGAAGTCGCGCTTTTTCTGCATCTGCTCGGGGTGGCGGTGTGGGTCGGCGGTATGGTGTTCGCGCATTTCTGCCTGCGCCCTGCGCTCGGCGATCTGTCGCCGCAACTGCGCCTGCCGCTGTGGGAGTCGGTATTTGGCCGCTTCTTCAACTGGGTCGGGGTGTCGGTGCTCGTGATCCTGATCAGCGGCGGCTTCCTGCTGATGCAATTCGGCGGCGCTCATGCTAGCTGGCCGCTGCATGCGATGGCCGGTCTCGGCATCGTGATGATGCTGACCTTCGGGCATATCCGCTTCGCCGTATATCCGCGCATTCGCCGCGCGGTGCAGGCGCAGAAGTGGCCAGATGGCGCGCAGGCGGTCGGCACGGTCCGCCGTCTCGTGCTGATCAATCTCGTGCTGGGCGTCGTGACGATCGGCTTCGCTGTGCTGTCGCGCGGGTTCTGATCGCCGGATCGCCGGATCGCCAACGGCGCAGCAGGCTTCGTGCGGCCCGCGACGCATCACGTCGTGGCGCCGTACGCGAGCCACAAACCGCACGCCACCGCCACCGTTCCATACACGGCATACACCGGCACCTTCAGCTTCGCGAAGCACATCGCGGAGAATGTCGCGGTCAGCAGATAGATCGGCTCCAGCGGTACGCGCACCGCAATGCGCAGTACCGCGACCGCGAGAAACGCGGTCGTGACCGCGCGCAGAATCCTCATGCCGTGCTCGAAGCGCGGGTTCACCTTCAACTGATGCAGATGCCGCTGCGCGAGCACGACGAGGCAGCCTGACGGCACGAATAGCGCGAGCGTCGCGATCAGCGCGCCGAGCCAGCCATCGACGAGATAACCGAAGAACGGGACCACGTTCAGCAGGGGTCCCGGGGACAACGGCGACAGCGTAAACGCGAGCGTGAAGTCGTTATCGGACACGCCGACCGCCGGCGTGACGAACAGCGTCTTCAGCACCGGCAACGCCGAGAAGCCACCGCCGAACAGCGTCATGCCGGCGCCCGCGAGGCGCGGCCACAGCAGCGCGAGGTCATAGCGATGCGGCAGCGGCAGCGCAAACAGCACGAGCAGCACGCCGAGCGCGGCCAGTAGCCGATAGTCGCCGCGCTGGAGCGACACGGCGAGTCGCGAGTCGCGCTCCCGACTCGCGAACCAGCCGGCGCCGAAGGCCGCGCCGAGCATCACCACATACGCCGCGGCGCTGTGCGCATAGAGCAGCGCGATGCTGCCGAGCAGCGCCGCCGTCGATTCGAGCTTGCCCCGCACGAGCGCGCGGGTTTGCTTGTACCAGGTGAGCGCGATCAGCGTCGCGAGCACGACGCTGAAGTGATGCAGCAGGGTTTGCGACGCGATCGTGTGCACGATGGGCGTGCGATAGAAGATCGCGAACAGCGTCATCAGCGTGAAGAAGGGCAGTACGCTCGCCACCCCGGCGACCCATGCGCCCGCGCGTCCGCGCAGCGCGTGCCCGAGTTGCACGGCGACGTTGCAGCCGACGGGTCCCGGCACCATCCACGCGAGCGCGATCAGGTCCGAGAACGCCACGCGCGAGAGCCGCCCCTCGCGTTCCACGTAATGATGCTCGAGCTGCGCCATCAACGCGAGACCGCCCCACGACAGCGCCGACAGGCCGCACACGACCCGGAACAGCGTCCATAGCGGTTCCCGTTGCCCGCGGCGGGCAGCGTCATCGCTCGTGATGGTCTGCATCGGCGCTGCGCGGGCCCCGCCGTGCGGGCGCCCGTCCTTTAATTGTTGCTGGATAGGCTGCTTGCGCTGTGGGCTTCGTGCGCGACGCGGCGGCCGCCGACGCTGTTCATGCCGCATACCCCGAAGCGCTCGAGCAGTGCCGGGATCGCCTCCACTGGCACCGGCCGCGAGAACAGGAAGCCCTGTGCCTCGATATGGCCGAGCGCGGCCAGCCACGCAATCTGCTCTTCGGTCTCCGTGCCTTCGACCACCACCGTGAGCCCGAGCGAGCGCGCGAGGTTGACGATCGCGGTGACCATCACGCAGACGCTGCGGTCGCCCGGAATCGCCTGGACGAACGAGCGGTCCACCTTCAGCGTATCGACGGCAAAGCGGTTGAGATAGGACAGCGAAGAGTAGCCGGTGCCGAAATCGTCGAGCGCGATGCGTACGCCGAGACGCTTCAGCGCGAAGATTTTTTCGGAGACCACTTCCGGAAATTCCATCATCGTCGTTTCGGTGATTTCGAGTTCGAGGCGACGGGCGGAGATACCGGTTTCCTCGATCGCGCGCGAGACCGTTTCGAACAGGTCGCCGCGCCAGAACTGCACCGCCGAAATGTTCACCGCGAGCGATAGCGTGTCGTAGCCCTGCTGCTGCCATTGCGCGAGCTGACGGCATGCGGTCTCGATCACGAAGTCGCCGATCGGCACGATCAGGCCGGTCGACTCGGCCACGGGGATAAACTCGTTGGCCGGGATCAGTCCGTGCTGCGGATGGTTCCAGCGCACGAGCGCTTCGAAGCCGGTGATGCAGCGGCGCTTCAGATCGATCTTCGGCTGATAGGCGAGGAACAGTTGCCCCTCGGCCAGCGCGACGCGCAACTGCTGCTCCCACTTCATCAGATGGTCGGCGCGATGCGACAGATGCGGCGAATAGAACTGGTAGCAGTTCTTGCCGGCGTCCTTCGCGCTGTACATCGCGAGGTCGGCTTTCTTCAGCAGGTCGATCTCGCTTTCGTTGGCGACCGAGTACAGCGCGATGCCGATGCTCGCATGCAGCACGAACGCGCTGCCGCGCACCTCGAACGGCTTCGAGAACGCTTCGCCGGCGGCTTCGGCGAGCGCGACCGCGCGCTTTTCGACATCGTCGCCCTTGATCACGACGACGAACTCGTCCCCGCCGATGCGGCTCAGCGCGCCGTCGTCGCCGACCGCGGTGGCGAGGCGCGAGGCTGTCATCTGCAGCACGATGTCGCCGGCGTTGTGGCCGAGCGTGTCGTTGACGGTCTTGAAGTTGTCGAGGTCGATAAAAAGAATCGCGAGGCGACCCAGGTTGAACGGCTGCGCGACGTCATGGCGCAGCGCCTGCAGCGTCGCGTAGCGATTGCGCAGGCCGGTCAACAGATCGTATTCGACGAGTTGCGTCATCTCGCGCTCGCGGCCTAGCAGTTTGCCTATCAGGCCGGTCGCGACCGCGAAGAAGCTGAGCATCGCGAGCGAGATGAAGCCCGCCATCAACAGATAGACGTTGCGCGTGTGGTTGTAATCGGCGAATTCTTCGCCCTGCGAAAGACCGACGAGCACGCCGAGCGGATAGCCGTCGATGTGCCGGTACGACACGATGCGCGTGACGTTGTCGATCGAATCGACGTAGGTGCCCGACACATGCTCCGAGGTCGGATACGTGCCGCTCGCGGTGAACGTGCTGCTCGTCCTGCTGGCGTTGCCGGTGCGGCGCGCGAGCACGGTGCCGCTGTCCGAGATCACCGCGATCACGCCTTCGCGGCCGATCGCCGCGTTGTTGTAGAAGTCCGACGTAAAGTAGCTCGGGTCTTCGGAGACCACGATGACGCCCGCGAAGGAGCCGTCCGGATGATTGAGACGCCGCGTCATCTGCAGCGTCCAGTGACCCGACACGCGGCCGAGCACGGGCTTGCTGATGTACAGCTGGTCGTCGTTTTCGTGCTCGTGGACCTTGAAGTGCTCGCGGTCCGACAAGTCGATGTGAGCGGGGTTGAGTTCGGCCGTATTGGCGATCAGTCTGCCGTGCTCGTCGATTATCGACACCTGCACGAGCGTTTCGCTTTGCACGACGCCCTTTTCGACCGTGCTCGCGAGATCGAAATGATTGGGCGTCTTTTCGAACTCGTACTTGACGAAGCGCGTGATCTGATCGACCTGGTGAATCGCCTTGATGGTGTGCTGCTCGAGCGCCGCGGAAAGTATTGCGGAAGACGCCATCGCTTCGCGGTACGTCGCGTCCCTTTCTACCGACAGCCGCGCGAAGATCACGGTCCACAGCAGGATCAGTACGAGTACCCCGAGGGCGGGAATGACGAGCAATGCGCGCCGGCGCGTGACCAATGGATCGCGTCGCGGCCTGGCTTCGCGCGGCTCGGAGAAGCGGGACTGAGTCATCGCGCGGGCCTTGGCCGGGTGCGGGCCGCTTGCAAACGCATGGGCATCGACTGCGCGAAATAGATGGATGGCTGCATGGTGACCAAGATGCCAAAGCTGCTGCGCAGGATGAGAGGGCGTGGCGCCGCGCCGGACCGTCCACAGGTCATCGGATACGGTTCGATATTACTGAATGCCACTGGATTAAGGAAGCTTCCGGGCATGGGGTATACGCTCGCGCGGCGGGGGCCCGGGTGCGGCTGTTCACGTGGCCTGCATCGCCGGTCTTATGACGCGGCCGGTCCGTGGTTTGTCGAAGACTTCATCGGCAACGGTGCCTGCCACTCGGCAGTTTCTGGCAGGGCTTTTGCAATCCGGCCACGATGAATTCGGAGAACCAGGTATGGCGACGCCATCGCGCTGCGGCTTTTTGTGGTGTGAAGCGGCGGCATGTGGCGTGTCGCCGTGGCGTGCGCGCGAAGCCGCAGCTCGCTTACACGAGCCGGCACGTGCCGTCGACGATCGTCACCGAAGGCCCGCCGATCCAGATCTTGCCGCGCGCATCGTCGTAGTGGACCGACACGTCGCCCGCGCGCCCGAGCGCGGTGCCCTGACGCGCCGTGTAGCGCGCGGCGGGACGACGGTGCTGCAGGTTCAGCAGACCCGCGAGCGCGGCATTGGCGCTGCCCGTCACCGGGTCTTCGCCGACACCGAAGCCGCCGCCCGCCATCAGGCAACGGACCTCGAACGTCGCGGGGCCGTCGGCGTCGTGCGGTCCATACACGGCGACGCCGTGCGTGTCGACCGAATGCGCGAGCTCGGCGAGCGCCGCCGCGTCGGGTTCGAGCGCGAGGCAGGCGCGTGCCGAATCGACCCGCACGACGAGCCACGGCGCACCGTTGTCGACCGCGCATGGCGGCGCGCTGAAGTCGATCGCCTGACTACGTAAAGCCGTAGACAGCGCTTCGTAACGATGCTCGGCGAGTGGTGTCACGCGCGCGGGCGGCGCGGCGAACGCCCATGCGCCGTGCATGTTGTCGCCGCCGTCGAGCGCTTCGAGTTCGACGAGACCCACGCCGCATTGCTGGATCAGCTTGCCGGCCTGCTTCGGCTGGTAGCCGCTTTCGCGCAAAGCATGCGCGGTGCCCAAGGTCGGATGACCCGCGAACGGCAACTCGCCCCCCGGCGTGAAGATGCGCACGCGATAGTCGGCGGCCGCGGCGGTCGGCTTTAGCAGAAACGTGGTTTCGGACAGATTGGTCCAGCGCGCAATGGCCTGCATTTGCGCGGTATCGAGCGCGTCGGCATCGAACACGACGGCAAGCGGATTGCCCTTGAACGGTGTCGACGTAAACACGTCGACCTGTTTGAAACGAACGGTGTGAGCGGACATCGACAGGCTCCGGCGCAAAGGACGTTGAGGGAGTTCGCGGATTCTATCCGCCTGCGCGGCGGCGATCCACCGTCGCCATAAAACAAAAACGCACCGCCGGTGCGTGACACCGGTCGGCGCGTTTCAATCGCAATGCGGCGTGAATCAGGTGCCAATCTCGCGCGACACCGCACGCATTGTCACATCGCGTCGATGCTATTGGACCTCGGCGATCAGCTCGATCTCCACGCACGCGCCGAGCGGAATCTGCGCGACGCCGAACGCCGAGCGCGCGTGCTTGCCGCGTTCGCCGAACACGTCGGCGATCAGCTCGGACGCACCGTTGGTGACCAGATGCTGCTCGGTGAACTCGAGCGTCGAGTTGACGAGGCTCATCAGCTTGACGACGCGCGTGACGCGGTTCAGGTCGCCGACGTGCGCATGCAAGGTGGCGAGCAGATCGATCGCGATCGAGCGCGCGGCGGCCTTGCCTTCCTCGGTGGAGAGCGTCGCGCCGAGCTTGCCGACCCACACCTTGCCGTCCTTCCTGGCGATGTGGCCCGACAGGTACACCGTGTTGCCGCTTTGCGCGCTCATCACATAGGCCGCTGCCGGCGCACCCGCCGCCGGCAATTCGATGCCGAGTTCCTTGAGCTTGTCGTACACATTCGATTGAGCCATATCGTGTCCTCGTTTCGGTGAGATTGCATGAATGCAGGCGGGGCGAAGTCCGCACGCAACGCGCGTGCAAGCTTCACCCCGATGGCAGTGCGGCTAACGCCGTTCAGATTTTCGCGCGCACGAGTGCGGCGAGACGCGCCACGCCTTCGTCGATTTTAGCCGGTGGCACCGTGACGAACGACAGACGCAGCGTGTTGTGCTGCGCCTCGCTCGCGAAGAACGGAGCGCCCGGCACGAACGCGACGTTCTGCGCGACCGCTTCCTCGAGCAGCTTCATGGTGTCGATGCCCGCCGGCAGATTGACCCAGATGAACATGCCGCCTTCCGGACGGTTCCAGCTGACGCCATCGGGCATATAGCGCTCGAGAGCGGTGAGCATCGCGTCGCACTGGTTGCGATACAGCTCGCGGATCGTCGGCACGTGCGTGTCGAGGAAGCCGTCCTTGACCACCTCGTGCACGATGCGCTGCGTGAAGCTCGGCGTGTGCAGGTCGGTGGCCTGCTTGGCCTGCACGAGTTTGAAGATCAGTTCCTCGGGCGCGATGATGAAACCGACGCGCAGACCCGGCGCGAGCACCTTCGAGAACGAGCCGAGATAGACGATGTGATCGGGCGCCATCGACAACATCGTCGGCAGCGGTTCGCCCGCGTAGTCGAGCGCGCCGTAGGGATCGTCCTCGATCACCGGGAACGGCGCGGTCTTCGCGAACTCGGCGAGCGCGCGGCGGCGTTCGACCGGCAGACGGCGGCCCGTCGGATTCTGGAAATTCGGCTGCGCGTACAGCAGACGCGCGCCATTGGTCAGTTCCGGCTTCAGGCCCTCGGGGATCAGGCCCTGCTCGTCGGTTGGCACCTGCACGTAGTGCGGCTCGTACATCGAGAACGATTGCAGCGCGCCGAGGTAGGTCGGCGTTTCGACCAGCACCGGGCTATCGACGCAGATCAGCACCTTGCCGAGCAGGTCGAGCGCCTGTTGCGAGCCGGTCGTGATCAGCACCTGCGACGCACGGATCTGCGCGCCGTTGATCGAGTAGCGTTGTGCGACCCATTCGCGCAGCGGCAGATAACCTTCGGTCGCGCTGTACTGCAGCGCCGCGGCGGGCGTGTCGCGCAGGATGCGGTCGGACGCCTCGCGCATGCGCTCGGCCGGGAAGGTGGCAGGCGAGGGGAGGCCGCCGGCGAAGGAGATGACTTCGGGCCGTTCCGTGACCTTTAGGATCTCGCGGATCGCGGAGCTCGTGAGCTTGCGCGCGCGTTCGGACAATTGCCACGTCGGGGCTTTCAGGTCGCTTTGGTCCATGATCTCCTCTGGTATTTCTGGAACCGGTCAAAATTTCAATTATCGCGCGACTGGCCAACCATTGCCGCTGGGGTGCCACCGGGGTTGCCATGGGGGTTGCCCAACCACGCGCTGTTTATCCGAGGGTTCGAGAACCCTCGGGTGTTTCGAATTCGGCGACGAGCGCCGCCGCGCCGTCGGTCGGCTGTACGTCGAGCAGGTGCGCGGCGCCGAGCCAGCGCAGTTGCTCGCTAATCAGCTCTGGCCGCGGATGCACGGCTTTCAACGCTTTCAGCGCGAGGTTCGTCGGCGCCAGCGACTGCGACGGATGCCGCATCGAGTCCCACTGGATCAGCGAGGGCAGCACGCCGTCGCCGGCGCGTTGCCACGCGGGGAACGACCCGTCGTCGGGCACCGTCAGGCCCCACGTGAAATCGCCGCGCGTCATCGGCACGACCGGCGGGATGCGCTGCGGATACTGCGCTTGCCACGTCGCCAGATGCTTCGGCCGCTCGACGCGCGCGACCCAATGCGACAGATACGGCCCGTTTTCCAGTCGCGCCTGCGTCACCGGGTCGTCGAGCGCGAACAGGCGCGGGCGCGGCGCGGTGCCATCGGTTGCCTCGGCCGCGGCGTGCGGATCGATGGCGACCACTTCCAGGTAGACCCCGCCCCACAGGCCGAGCAGGCGATTGTGGGTCCGCATCAGCGGATGCGCGCCACCGCCGGCCGGCGCGACGCCGAGCGTATCGGCGACGTACTGGACGCCTTCGTCCAAGGTGCGCGCGGAGACGACGAGGTGATCGAGACTGAGCGATTGGGCTGTCAGGGTGGTCATGGCGGATCGATGGAAAACGCTGTTCTGCGCAAGGGCCAGTTGCGCGCCACGCTTGAGGCTGCGCTGCCGGGGCCGTAAGCATAACCGTTTGCCGGATCGGCGGGCCATACGTATGGAATTACATGGTGTCACCAGCCTCGCTGGATTCGAATGTAACGGCCGTGACCTGCACAGTAACGGTACAATCGGCGCGATACTATTCGGTACAGTTGGAGTCCGTCATGTCCGTCCCGCTTACCCAGATTCCTGCCCCGCACGACACCGCGTCGTTGACGCTAGTCGAACAGCTCGTCCAGTGGGCGCGGCGCCGCATCGAGGAGCGCGTGTTCCGCCCCGGCATGCGCATGCCGTCGATCCGCAAGCTCGCGCTCGACAAGGGCGTGTCGCGCTTCACGGTGGTCGAAGCGTACGAGCGGCTCGTCGCGCAGGGTTTTCTGGAGTCGCGGCGCGGCTCCGGCTTCTATGTGCGCGAGCGCCAGGGCGGCGCGGCGACGGTCTCTGAGCTGCACCCGCGCGCCGAGACGCTGCCCGCGCCGGCCAATATCGACGTCGTCTGGCTGCTGCGCAACATGCTGCACACCGGCGCGCGGCCCGAGCGCAGCCCGGGCCTCGGCTATCTGCCGGCCCGCTGGCTCGACGGCGACCTGATCACCAACGCGCTGCGCACGCTCGGCCGGCAAAGCGGCATGCAGATGCTCGGCATCGGCACCGCGCAAGGTTTCCTGCCGCTGCGTCAGCAGTTGCAGACGCGGCTCGAGGAGTTGGAGATCGGCGCGTCGCCCGAGCAGATCGTGATGGTGTCGGGCGTCACCCAGGCGATCGACCTCATTTCGCGCATCTACGTGAAGCCGGGTGATGCGGTGATCGTCGGCGATCCGGCGTGGTTCCAGATGTTCGGCTGCTTCGCGTCGCAGGGCGCGCGGCTCGTCGGCATGCCGTACACACCGGACGGCCCCGATCTCGACGCGCTCGAAGCGCTGGTCCAGGAATGGCGCCCCAAAATGCTGGTGATCAACTCGGTGCTGCAGAACCCGACCGGCACCTCGCTGAGCGCCGCGCAGGCGTTCCGCATCCTGCGGCTTGCCGAGGCGTACGACTTCATCGTCGTGGAGGACGACATCTACGGCGACCTGTGCCCGCCCAGCTACGCGGGTACACGGCTCGCGAGCCTCGATCAGCTAAAGCGCGTGATCTACCTCGGCAGTTTCTCGAAGACGCTTGCGCCGAATCTGCGCGTCGGTTTCATCGCGTGCGCGGCAGAGGTCGCGATGGTGGTCGCCAATCAGAAGATGCTGGTCGGCATGACGAGCCCGGAGTTGAACGAGCGCGTGATCTACAAGATCCTGACCGAGGGCCACTACCGGCGGCACGTCGAGCGCATTCGCGCACGGCTCGACGGCGTGCGCGAGAAGGCCGTGCGGATGATCGAGAAGACCGGCATGAAGCTGTTTCTGACGCCGACGGCCGGGATGTTCCTGTGGGCCGACACCGGCGTCGACGCAGGCGCGCTCGCCGCGGCCGGGCACGAAGCCGGCTATCTGCTGACGCCGGGCGGGCTGTTTTCGCCGCAGCAGTCGCCGAGCACGTGGATGCGCTTCAACATCGCCAATTGCGGCGATCCTGAATTACCGGCGTTCCTAAGCCGTTATCTCGACGGCGTCGCGCGCCGCGGCTCTTGAAACCGCGCCGGAGCGTCCCCATTTGCGCGGACGATCCGGCGGTCCGGCGCTCCGGCACGGCGAGCCCGAACCGCGGTTGGAATCCGCTTCGGCCGCCGCTCATCCCCCAATTCGCAACAGAGAGGAAGTCCGACCATGGCACAAGAAACCATGAGCTTTCAGGCAGAAGTGAAGCAACTTCTGCAACTGATGATCCATTCGCTGTACAGCAACAAGGAAATCTTTCTGCGCGAGCTGATTTCGAACGCGTCCGACGCGGCCGACAAGCTGCGCTTCGAGGCGATCGAAAACAGCGCGCTGTACGAGAACGATCCGAACCTGCGGATTCGGGTGTCGTTCGACAAGGCCGCGCGCACCATCACGATCGACGACAACGGCATCGGCATGAGCCGCGACGAGACGATCGCGCACCTCGGCACGATCGCGCGTTCGGGCACCAGGGAATTCTTCGGCAAGCTGTCGGGCGACCAGCAGAAGGACGCGGCGCTGATCGGCCAGTTTGGCGTGGGCTTCTACTCGGGCTTCATCGTCGCGGACAAGATCACCGTCGAGACGCGCCGCGCCGGTTTGCCGGGCTCGGAAGGCGTGCGCTGGGAAAGCGCGGGCGAAGGCGATTTCGCGGTCGAGACGATCGAGCGCGCCGCGCGCGGCACGACCATCACGCTGCATCTGCGTGCCGATGAGGACGAACTGCTGTCGTCGTATCGGCTGAAGTCGATCATCCAGAAGTACTCGGACCACGTCGCGCTGCCGATCCTGATGAAGAAGGAAGAGTGGGACGCGGAAAAGAGCGAGATGGTCACGAAGGACGAGGACGAGACCGTCAACCAGGCGAGCGCGCTGTGGACCCGTTCGAAGAACGACATCACCGACGAGCAATACAAGCAGTTCTACCAGCACATCTCGCACGATCATCAAGACCCGCTGACGTGGACGCATAACCGCGTCGAAGGCCGCAGCGAGTACACGCAACTGCTGTACGTGCCGGCGCACGCGCCGTTCGATCTGTGGAACCGCGAGCAGCGCGGCGGACTGAAGCTGTACGTGAAGCGCGTGTTCATCATGGACGACGCCGAGCAACTGCTGCCCACGTACCTGCGCTTCGTGAAGGGTGTGGTCGATTCGGCCGATCTGCCGCTCAACGTGTCGCGCGAAATCCTGCAGGAAAGCCGCGACGTGAAGGCGATCCGCGAAGGCGTGACCAAGCGCGCGCTGTCGATGCTGGAAGAACTGGCCAACGCGGACAACGACGCCGAGAAGGAAAAGTACGCGGGCTTCTGGAAGGAATTCGGCCAGGTGCTGAAGGAAGGCATCGGCGAGGACTTCGCCAATCGCGAGCGCGTCGCGAAGCTCGTGCGCTTTGCGACGACGCATACGGGCACGGCCGAGCAGACCGTGTCGCTGGCCGACTACGTCGCTCGCATGAAGCCCGAGCAGACGAAGATCTACTACGTGACCGCCGACACGTGGCAGGCCGCGTCGAACAGCCCGCATCTCGAAGTGTTCCGCAAGAAGGGCGTCGAAGTGCTGTTGCTGACCGATCGCGTCGATGAATGGATGCTGTCGTTCCTCAACGAATTCGACGGCAAGCCGCTGCAAAGCGTCGCGCGCGGCGACCTCGATCTCGGCGCGCTGAACGACGAGGAAAAAGAGGCGCAGGAGAAGATCGGCGAAGCGTTCAAGCCGCTCGTCGAGAAGATGAAGGAAGCGTTGAAGGACAAGGCGAAGGACGTGCGTCTGACGTTCCGCCTGACCGACTCGCCGTCGTGCCTCGTTGCCGACGACGGCGAAATGAGCGGCTACCTGCAGCGCATGCTGAAGGCCGCGGGCCAGCAGGCGCCTGAGTTCCATCCAATTCTCGAAGTGAATCCGGAGCATGCCCTCGTGAAGGGTTTGCATGCCGATAGCGCGAATTTCGATGACTGGTGCCATCTGCTGTTCGATCAGGCACTGCTCGCCGAAGGCGGCGCGCTGGAAGATCCGGCGAGCTTCGTGAAGCGGACCAATGCGTTGCTGCTGTCGCGCGCGGTTTGAGCGTGAGCCGAAAGCGTTGATGTCGTTGCTGGATTGACGCCCGGTAGTTGAGAAATGCCGCTGCTTCGGCAGCGCATTTTTTTTTTGCCTTCTGGTTTGCGTCGGCTCCCCTGGCTGAAGCCGCGCGCACGATCGCCGCGGTCGTTGCCGCGAAAAATTACCGTCGGAGCACGCCGCTATAATCCGACACCATGCCTATCCGTTTCGATCCCGCCGACGCCCACTGGCGCGTCGCGCCTTTGGCCACTTTCAGCGCCGCCCAGAAAGACTGGCTGACCCGCGGCGGTTCACTGACCGCGCACCTGCGCGCGCTCGGCGCGGTCGCGGTGCGCGTGACTCGCGAAGCCGTCGCGCTGCCGTGGCCCGACGAAGCCGCCGCGCTCGGACTCGCGCCGCGCGCGCCGGTGTGGGTGCGCGAAGTGGTGCTGTCGGTCGATGGCGTGCCATTCGTCGCCGCGCATAGCGTGACGCCGCGTGCCGCGAGCGTCGGCATCTGGCAGGCGACGCGCCGGCTGCGCACCCGGCCGCTCGCGGAGTTGCTGTATAGCGATAGCAGTGTCGCGCGTTCGTCGCTGGTGAGCCGCAGGGTGGGGCAGCGGCATCCGTTGTATCGGTTGGCCGCGCATGAAATCGACGGCGGCGATCGGCATGCGCCGCATGCGCTGGTGGCGCGTCGCTCGGTGTTCGAGCGGCATGGCGCGCCTTTGATGGTGAGCGAATGCATGTTGCCGGCACTGTGGGAGCATTTGCGTGCGTTGGACGCGGCCGCTCGCGCGCACGCTGCCGCGTCAGGCACCGGCGCGGCGCATGTCGCGCACGCGCGGGTGCGCGAGCACGGTCGTCCGCTCGATCACACCGCGTCGCGTGCGCACAGCGTGCCGCGCAGCGCCGACGAGCGGAGCCGCTGATGTCGTTCAAGCGTTGCTTTGCGCCTGTCGTCGACGCTGATACGCGGGTCTTGATCCTCGGTAGCTTGCCGGGCGAGGTGTCGTTGGCTCACGGCCAATACTACGCACACCCGCAGAACAAATTCTGGTTACTGGTCGGTGAAGCGATAGAACGGGATCTGGTTGGTATGGCCTATTCGACGCGTCTCGAGACGTTGCTCGAACACCATATCGGACTATGGGATGTCGTTGCCGAGGCTCGTCGAGCAGGAAGCCTGGATAGCCGGATTCGCGACCATGCCAGCAACGATCTGATTGCTCTCATCGATACGCTGCCGAAACTGGCTACCATCGCCTTCAACGGGGGGACGGCGGCCAAAATCGGGATGAAAGCGTTGGGCGAGCGGGGAGTGCAATATCGGCTTGTCCGTTTGCCATCGAGTAGTCCCGCCCATGCCTCCGTTTCATACGCTCAAAAGCTGGACATATGGCGACGGCTAACCTGGGTCTGATCGACCGACAGGATGCCATTCGCGCTCATAGAACGAGCGCAAGAAACCGTGTGCCTTCGACTGGATTCTCGTAGTAGGGCGCGGTTTCGACGAACCCTAACCGCTCGTAGATGCGCTGTGCAAAACGGGTTTGCGGAACCGAGTCGAGAACCAGCGTCGAGAATCCCAATGTCTTCGCTTTCCCGATCACCGATGTGACCAGCGTTTCGCCAAGCGACAACCCTCTGAATGCTTCACGAACATAGAGCCGTTTGATTTCCGCAGTCTCTGCCGTATGGCGCAGCAGCCCCGCGCAACCGGCGAGCTCGCCGCCGGCGTCGGCGACGAAGAACATGCCGGATGGCAGCGTATAAACGTGTTCGAACGCGTCCATTTCTGCATCGAATCCACGGTACGACAGATCCATATCCAGCCAGCGGACATACTCGCGGATCACGGCGACGAGGTTGTGGGTGTCGGCGGGGAAAACGGCTTCGCGAACGATCGGCCGCGGCGTTTGCATGGCGGCTCTCAGATCCATACGTCGTTTTCGGCCGTTCTTTCGGTGGTCGTATCGCCGGTATTGACGACGCCGCGCGGTTCGATGAGCAGCAGCTTCACCTCGGACTCGGCATACGGCTTGTGCTCGACTCCCTTTGGTACCACCGCCATTTCTCCGGGAAACAGTTCGATCGAGCGGTCGCGGAAGTCGATGCGCAACCGGCCTGCGAGGACGATGAACGTCTCGTCGGTATCGGCATGCCGATGCCAGACGAAATCGCCGGCTATCTTTACGACCTTGAACTGATAGTCATTCATTTCAGCCACGACGCGCGGCTGCCAGTGGTCGTCGATCTGACTGATCTTGTCGAGCAGGTTGATGGTCTTGTATTGGCCGCGTTGCTCGGGTGTCGGCTGGGAATCGCTGTGCATGGTGGCTCCATTCGGGTGATACCTGGAACAGAGCATAGTCCCGCCGCCGGCGAGTGTCTTGAACGATCGTGCAAGCTTGCGTTAGCCGGCGTGCCGATCGCTCGTCATCGCGAGCCAACGTGCGGGAGAGATTCCGTATGCGTGGCGAAAATGTCGGGTCATGTGGCTCTGGTCGGCGAAGCCGGCTGCTGCCGCCGCGTCCACGAGGGAAACGCCGCGCAGCATCATCGCGCGCGCGGCTTCGAGCCGGCGCATGACCAGGTAGTGATAGGGGCTGGTGCCGTAAAAAGTTCGGAAATCGCGCGACAGGCTCCAGCGGTCCTGCCCGCTGACGACGGCAAGTTCATCGAGCGTGACGGTGTGCGTGCACGATGCGTGCAGATATTCCCGTGCTCGCTGCGCTGCCGCGAAATCCGCGGACCTGCGCGTCTGCCGCGCGCCCGAGGCGTTATCCAGCGCGAGCGCGAGACCGGCGAGCGCGTCGTCACGTTCGAGCGGCTCCGCGTCGCCACGCATCTGGCGCAGCGCTGTCTGCGTGGCTTCGAACAGGCGCGGATCGGTCGTGACGCCGCCTTCGACGAACGGCAGGGGGCGGCCGCCGAGGACTTCCTGGATTGCAGCGGGCTGCACGTAAATCATCTGATAACGAAATCCCTCGTTCGTGCCGGCCTGACCGTCGTGCACTTCGTCGGGATGCAGGACCATGGTCTGCCCGGGCAGGCTGGTGCGCAAACCGCGCCGGTAATGGAAGCACTGAACGCCGGCGAGGGTCAGGCCGATCGCGTAGGTGTCGTGCCGATGCATGGAGTACGCGTTGCCGTGGAAAAACGCTTCGATGCGTTCGACTCCGTGGGTGGATTCCGAACGGGAAATCCAGTCGGATTGGGCTTTCCGGGTATCGCCGTCCATCACACGCTCCGGCTTGGTTTGGCAGATCTGCGGGAACATCGATATCGGAGGATTGTACCGGTGCGAATGTTCGCACGCTTGGCATGCGTGATAGTGCGACTGACGTCAGTGTCTCGTCGCGGGTCCGCTCCTGAGCAATTGCCTACTCACTCAGCAACCGTTTTACTTCATCAAGGAGGGAAGCCGTCGTGTAGCCCCACAAAACAGGATCGAACTGGCGGCCAAACCGCTCCTTGAACTCTGAGTCCAACGTCTCTGGATAGTCGGCTTTGAATGAATCTATGTCAGACATGAGCGCGTCAATGTCAGTCGTTGACATTTTCGCGGTATAGGAAGAAACGAGTTCTTCTACTGAGTTTCCGAAAAGGTCAAAATCTTCGTGGAAACGAGAGCGAATCAACCCCGTCAGATTGCCATATTCCTCACCGTCAACCATACGATAAGCCTTCACTCCCTGTCTGCGTGTTGAGGGGCGCGTGCGTGAAAATGCCCGCGACAATGGCGGGCCTTCTTTATAGTCTGTCCCGAGCAATTGCCTACTCACTCAGTAGCCGCTTCAATTCGTCAAGGAAGGAAGCAGTGGTGTAACCCCACAACTCCGGGCCGAACTGGGAGCCATACGCCTCTTCGAATGCATCGTCCAGATTGCTAAAGTTCTCTCTCTCGAAGTTTTCAATTTCAACAAGTATGTTCCTTAAACTCTCTTGTGAACTATCTCTTCTGTAGCAACCTATGATCACTTTGATGGTGTTACCCCAGTACGAAAAATCCTCGTTAAGGTACACACCAAAGAGCTGGTTTAGTTCGGGGTACAGCGGATTTTCATTCATAACTGCGTCTCATAAGTCGATGAACGCCGTCAGGACGTAATAGGGCATTCCATTGTATATCTCCCGCTTAAGTACCACCAAAACCTTGTTTCCTTTCGCAAATTGTCCTGTCTTCCTGACAACCCCGTAACCCACGTCCCCAGATATGTGCCTTGTTAAACGCAACGGAGCACTCGTCGTAGACTGAGACCAGGATCTGATGCGGGTAGTTTCGCCCATCATCACTTCCGAAATGGCTTTCTCGGCAGTCTTCTGGTCTTTAAATGATGTCGCCGCTTTTATCCGCGGCTCATCTTTCAGTCTTTGTCGCAACCAGGCCTCATCCTTTCCCACATGCTTCAAAAGTGTATGCCCGCCAACCCCGCGAAGCGTCTTCGCTTCATGCATGTTCAGGTTGATCTCGCCCATCGTGATACGCGCAGCCCGCATCGCCTTGATTGACCCGGCAAAGCTGAACGGCACGACCATGTCAAGTGACAGGCCGATATTGTTGGCCATGTCAGGACTTGCCTTCATTGCCTCGGCCAGCTTCGTCGTGCCCTGCTGTGTCAATGTGGCCGTGTCCTGGCCCGTCCAGACCTGACGCAAACCAGCCGCCGCCGTACCAGAACCATGTACGCCGAACACGACACACCCTGCCTTGGTGAGCATGGTCGGTTCCGGGATCACACACAACGCACTTGCGCCGACCATTTCCAGCACGCCACCGACGATTTGCAACCCGCCCCATAGCCGGTTGGAAAGCATTTCGGTCTGGGTGATTGACTGCCTTGCCAGTACCGCCGCCAGTTGCGGCGCGCTGAGCACCACGCGCACGCCGTCCGCATCCTGTTGATACGACATTCCGAACTTCTCCGTAGCTGTCGGGACTGCCACGCTAGCAGGCGACAACAGGGAGAGGAATGGGCGACGCATGAAAATTCGGGTTCTGATTTATTCAGGCGTACTGCAGGACTGTCCGCATTGCAGGAAATGGATCGATCCGTGGCATTCGAACAGGCGATCGTCGGCGAAGCCGGCCTTCTGGAACTGGCCATCGACATTGCTGGTGAATACGAACCCGCCGCTTCTTTTCGCCGATGCCCAGCGGCGCAAGCTCTCGAAACCCGCGTGCGGGACGGCGCGCCGGTCCAGGTTGAGCCGATGGCCGTAGAAACCCCATGCGCGGACCGGATCACGCAGGAAGGCTGTTCCATTGGCAATATCATGGAAATTGATTCCGCCGGTCTTCAACGCCGGATAAGCCGCCCAGAATCCGTGATCGCCTCGAAAGTCGGGTAGTCCGGAATCGACGCCCATGCCTGCGCCTGCCGTGATCAGAATGCCGTCGGCTTCGCGTATCCAGTCAGCCGCGATCGTCATTTGCTCTGCCGTGTCCATGCGTGCTCCCGTTGTTCACATTCCGAATTCTCCTGGCAGCCCAAAAATGAGGCAGAATCCAACCGTGCGACCCGCTGCGCGACGCAGTCCGCCGTGTTCGCTTAATCGTTCCGCTTTGGCGTTCCAGGGCCCCGCGTCGCCATCCGCCACGCACAGCGTTTGTGTCCTAGCGTTGTCGTTTTCCTGATCGACGTTTGCGCATCCTGCCCGTATCACGTGCGAGATGCCTCTCAACCGCCCGCCCAGAGCCTAGCAATGACGACCCAGCAACCGACCATCATCTACACCCTCACCGACGAGGCGCCGCTGCTTGCGACGGCCGCGTTCCTGCCGATCATCCGGACCTTCACCAGGCCGGCCGGCATCGAGGTCGAGACCAGCGACATCTCGGTCGCGGGCCGCATCCTCGGTGAGTTTCCCGAGTTTCTGACCGAAGCGCAGCGGGTGCCCGACAACCTCGCGGAACTCGGTCGCCTGACCTCGTTACCCGACACCAACATCATCAAGCTGCCCAACATCAGCGCATCGGTGCCGCAACTGACGAGCGTGATCAGGGAACTGCAGGCGAAGGGCTACAAGGTGCCCGACTATCCGGAAGATCCGAAGACCGACGAACAGAAGGCGATCCGTCAGCGCTACTCGAAGTGTCTCGGCAGCGCGGTGAACCCGGTGCTGCGCGAGGGCAACTCGGACCGTCGCGCGCCGGCAGCGGTGAAGAACTACGCCCGCAAGCACCCGCACAGCATGGCCGAATGGAGCATGGCGTCGCGCACGCACGTCGCGCACATGCGGCACGGCGACTTCTATCACGGCGAAAAATCGATGACGCTCGATCGCGCGCGCGACGTAAAGATGGAACTCGTCACGAAGAACGGCAAGACGATCGTGCTGAAGCCGAAGGTCGCGCTGCAGGACGGCGAGATCATCGACAGCATGTTCATGAGCAGGAAGGCGCTGCTAGCGTTCTATGAAGACCAGATGGAAGATGCGCGCAAGACCGGCATGATGCTGTCGCTGCACGTGAAGGCGACGATGATGAAGATCTCGCACCCGATCGTCTTCGGCCACGCGGTGAAGGTGTTCTACAAGGACGCGTTCGCGAAGCACGGCAAGCTGTTCGAGGAACTTGGCGTGAACGTCAACAACGGCCTCGTCAATCTGTACGAGAAGCTCGAGACGCTGCCGGAATCGCAGCGCGAGGAGGTGATCCGCGACCTGCACGCATGCCACGAACATCGTCCGGAACTGGCGATGGTCGATTCGGCGAAGGGCATCTCGAACCTGCACGCGCCGAACGACGTGATCGTCGATGCGTCGATGCCGGCGATGATTCGCCTCGGCGGCAAGATGTGGGGCGCCGACGGTCGTCCGAAAGACACCAAGGCGGTGATCCCGGAGAGCACGTTCGCGCGCATCTACCAGGAGATCATCAACTTCTGCAAGACCAACGGCGCGTTCGATCCGGTCACGATGGGCACCGTGCCCAACGTCGGCCTGATGGCGCAGAAGGCGGAAGAATACGGCTCGCACGACAAGACCTTCGAAGTGCCGGAAGACGGCGAGGCGCGCATCGTCGATCTAGCCAGCGGCGAGGTGCTGCTCACGCAGAACGTCGAGCAGGGCGACATCTGGCGCATGTGCGAGGTGAAGGACGCGGCGATCCGCGATTGGGTCAAGCTCGCGGTCACGCGCGTGCGCAATTCCGGCATGCCCGCGGTGTTCTGGCTCGACCCGTATCGCCCGCACGAAGCGGAGCTGATCAGGAAGGTCGAGGCCTACCTGAAGGATTACGACACCACCGGCCTCGACATCCAGATCATGTCGCAGGTGCGCGCGATGCGTTACACGCTCGAGCGCGTCGTGCGCGGGCTCGATACTATCTCGGTCACCGGCAACATCCTGCGCGATTATCTGACCGACCTGTTCCCGATCATGGAGCTGGGCACGAGCGCGAAGATGCTGTCGATCGTGCCGTTGATGGCGGGCGGCGGCATGTACGAGACCGGCGCGGGTGGTTCGGCGCCGAAGCACGTGAAGCAGCTCGTCGAAGAAAACCATCTGCGTTGGGACTCGCTCGGCGAGTTCCTCGCGCTCGCGGCGTCGCTCGAAGAACTGGGCATCAAGACCGGCAACAACCGGGCGAAGATCCTCGCGAAGACGCTCGACACCGCAACCGGCAAGCTGCTCGACAACAATCGCAGCCCGAGCCCGAAGACGGGCGAGCTCGACAATCGCGGCAGCCAGTTCTATCTGGCGATGTACTGGGCCCAGGAGCTGGCCGCGCAAACGGACGACGCCGCGCTCGCCGCGCAGTTCGCGCCGCTCGCGACGCAGCTGACCGCCAACGAGCAGGTGATCGTGGCGGAGCTCGCGTCGGTGCAGGGCGCGCCGGCGGACATCGGCGGCTATTACAAGCCGGACTTCAACAAGCTCGAAGAGGTGATGCGGCCGAGCCGCACGCTGAACGAGGCGCTTGGGGCGGTACGCGTCGAATGACGTGATGCGTGAAGTGAGGTGATGTGAAGACGAGCCGCCGGCGGGCGGCTCGTAGCAGGGAAGGGCGGCCGATGCTACCGGCGAACGCGTTCAATACTGCACGACGATCGCGACCCGCCGGTTGGCCGCTCTTGCCGCCGCGTCATTGCCGGCAACCAGCGGAAAATTGTCCGCCCGTCCGATCGCGGCCAGCCGATGCGGCTCGATCCCGCGCTCGACCAGATACCTGACCACTGCGCCCGCGCGAGCCGACGACAGCTCCCAGTTGGACACATACTTCGCGGTCGAAATCGGCGCACTGTCGGTATGCCCTTCGACGAGCACATTCCCCGTCGCATCCTTTTGCAGTCCCTGCGCGATCGGGTTGAGTACATCGAACGAATCGACGACCTTCATGTCGTCGCAGCGAGTGGAAAGTTCGACCTTGCCTTCCGTGATCAGAAAGACCACGGGCTCACCCGAGTAGCCCTCGGAATAGATGATCTCGCCGGGCGCTGCACCAGGAGGAAATGCGCTGCAAGCTGCGGCTGGTGACGGAAAACGGCGATAAAGCGCCACGTGAATCGTTTGCGCGTGGCGTAATGGCGCAGGTTGGTCGCGACCCAGCGGCCGCAAAAGTGAGTTCGTTGAAAGCAGTTTGTGAGCGGTCGATTTGAATGAGCGAACCGCAGCGAATGCTATGCTCTCGTTCGACCAAAAATATTGCGCCTGTCGCGCGACATCCCTACATGACGAATCTGATCAAGCGCGCTTCGGCCGAGGCGCGCGCTTTCCGTAACCGCGACGCCCAAGCCATCGGCGGTAAACAGCAAATGGCCCACAAAAAGGCGCCCAAATCCACGCGCAACGCGAGCGGCACCGTCGAGCACGACGCACACGACGCGCCGCAAATCGAAGCGCCGCGCAAGCCGCGCTTCGCACCGGTGACGTTCTCCGAAGAGGGCGGCGTGCGCTACCTGCATTTCGGCACGGAATGGGTGCAAGGCGCGATGCGTCTACGCAAGCCCGATCACATCGAACTCGAATACGCGCAGCAGATGATGGCCTGGCTGCTATTCCTCGAAACGCCGAAGCGCATCGTGCAGCTCGGGCTCGGCGCCGCGTCGCTGACCAAGTTCGCGCACCGCTTCCTGAAGAGCGCGAAGGTCGAGGCCGTCGAACTGAATCCGGCGGTCGTCGTGGCCGCGCGCACGATGTTCGAACTGCCGCCCGACGACGCGCGTCTGAGCGTGCATGAAAGCGACGCGTGGGACTTCGTCAACGAGAGCGCGAACCACGGCACCATCGGCGCGCTGCAGATCGACGTCTACGACGCGACCGCGCGTGGCCCAGTACTCGACAGCGTCGGCTTTTACCGTGCGGCACGTGCGTGTCTGACCGACGCGGGCATCGTCACGGTGAATCTGTTCGGCGATCATCCGAGCTTCGTGCGCAACATGAAGCGTCTGAACGAAGCCTTCGACGGTCGCGTCGTCGCGCTGCCCGAAGTGCACGACGGCAACCGTATCGCGATCGCGTTCTCGGGCCCCGCGCTCGACGTGCCGTTCACCGCGCTAGAGGCGCGCGCGAAGCTGATCGAAGCCGAGCTCGGCTTGCCGGCGCGCAAATGGATCAAGGGCCTGCGCGAATCGACCGGGCAGACGGGCGCATCGTTTGCGATCTGATCAGCGCACGGAGAATGAATCGGCCGTACCGGCGTAGCGGTCGGCACGGCCGCTTTGCTTCCGGTATTTTTTCACGTCTACGCCGCAACGTCATCCAGCCTGCATCGTTGGCGCTTCCGTCGCGTTGTTGGACCCGACGCGCCTCGGGTCGTCCCTGCTTGACCGGGAGTTCGCCACTCCTATACTCTTTCGAAGCTTTCGGGGAGCCCGTGGCTGACCGCGGGACGACCACCCGCTGAGTCCCACCTCCCGTCGACCGCGGGCAGATAAATTCTAAATAGGAAACAGGAGACGTCATGGCTCACGACGCCGACGTGAAGAAAGCCAGCAAGCACTGGCTCTGGCTATTGCTGCTACCGTGGATCGCGATGATCTGGGTGCCGTCCTACAACCGGGTCGAGCCGCAGCTGTTCGATTTCCCGTTCTTCTACTGGTATCAGCTGCTGTGGGTGCTGATCAGCGCGGTCATCACCGCGTTCGTCTATTCGAAGACCAGGTCCCGCTATACGGGTCGCACGAACGGGGGCGCACAACGATGAACCCCATTGCAACTTTCGTCTTCGTTCTGTTTTTCATCGGCGTCACGATTCTCGGCTTCGTCGCGGCCCACTGGCGGCGCGGCGATCTCGCGCATATCGAAGAGTGGGGTCTCGGCGGCCGGCGCTTCGGCACGATCGTCACGTGGTTCCTGCTCGGCGGCGACCTGTACACCGCCTACACGTTCATCGCGGTGCCGGCGCTCGTGTTCGGTGCGGGCGCAACGGGCTTCTTCGCGCTGCCGTACACGATCCTGATCTATCCGTTCGCGTTCGTCGTGTTCCCGAAGCTGTGGAGCGTCGCGAAGCGGCACGGCTACGTGACCTCGGCGGACTTCGTGTCGGCCCGCTACGGCAGCCGCATGCTCGCGCTCGCCGTCGCGGTCACCGGCATCGTCGCGACGATGCCGTACATCGCGCTGCAACTGGTCGGTATCGAAGTGGTGATCGGCGCGCTCGGTTTCGACACGACCGGCTTCGTCGGCGATCTGCCGCTGATCATCGCATTCGCGATCCTCGCGGCCTACACGTACACGTCGGGCCTGCGCGCGCCGGCCATGATCGCGGTCGTCAAGGACATCCTGATCTACGTGACGATCTTCGCCGCGATCATCGTGATTCCGCCGCAGCTGGGCGGCTTCGGCCATATCTTCGGCGCGGTCCCGCCGGCCAAGCTGCTGCTGAAGTCGCCGGACGTGTCGAGCCTGAACGGCTATAGCGCGTACGCGACGCTCGCGGTGGGTTCGGCGCTGGCGCTGTTCCTGTATCCGCACTCGATCACCGCGGTGCTGTCGTCGAAGTCGGGCAACACGATCCGCCGCAACATGGCGTTGCTGCCGGCGTATTCGCTGGTGCTCGGCCTGCTCGCGCTGCTCGGCTTCATGGCGCTCGCGGCCGGCGTGAAGGACATGCCGGAGTTCGCGCCGTACTTCAAGGCCTTCGGCCCGAACTTCGCAGTGCCGGCGCTGTTCCTGCACTTCTTCCCGTCGTGGTTCGTCGGCGTCGCGTTCGCGGCGATCGGTATCGGCGCGCTGGTGCCGGCGGCGATCATGTCGATCGCGGCGGCGAATCTGTACACGCGCAACGTGCACAAGGAGTTCGTCAACCGCAACATGACGCACGAGCAGGAGACCAACGTCGCGAAGCTGGTGTCGCTGATCGTCAAGGTCGGCGCGGTGGCGTTCATTCTCGGTCTGCCGCTCACGTACGCGATCCAGTTGCAACTGCTCGGTGGGATCTGGATCATCCAGACGCTGCCGGCGATCGTGCTGGGTCTCTACACGCGCGTGCTCGACTACCGGGGTCTGTTGCTCGGCTGGGCGGCAGGTATCGCGACCGGCACGTGGATGGCGATTTCGTTGAACCTCGCGAGCTCGATCTTCACGATCCATCTGTTCGGCATGGCGATTCCGGGCTATGCGGCCGTGTGGTCGCTGGTCGTGAACCTCGTGGTGTCGGTCGTCGTGAGCCTGGTCGTGCGCGCGGTGGGCATGCAGCGCGCCGAGGACCGTACGCGTCCGGAGGACTACCTGGACATCGTCGAAGGCTGATTCCAGCTGCAAATCACGTTCTGAAACACGCAACGCCCGCCGACGGAAGTTGGCGGGCGTTTGTGTTTGCGGGGCACTCCAGGGCAGGATAGCGGAACCGTCCTTTCACGCGTTCGCCGCGCGCCGCCATGGCTGCTGCCGATACTCCCACTTTGATTTCCCGCCGCGCGGCGCTCAGCCGGATGGTGCGCGCGGTCACGTCGCCGTACTACCGCTACCGGCACGCCAAGGTGCTGCATAGCCTGCGCGTCGGCCTCGCGATGCTGGTGTCGATTCTGGCGACGACCGGCATCGATATTCCGCACGGCATCTGGTCGTCGGTAACGCTGCTGGTCGTGATCGGCGGCTTGCAGCATCACGGCAATATCCGCAAGAAAGCGGCCGAACGCGCGGCCGGCACGCTGCTCGGCGCATCGATCGGGCTCCTGCTGATCGTGCAACAGCACTTCATCGGTTCGCTGCCGCTCACCTATGTGCTGGAGGCGATCATCGCGTCGATCTGCGCGTGGTTCGCGATTGGCTCGTCCGGCTATATCGGGCTCCTGACCGCCATCACGATGTGCATCGTCGCGGGCCACGGCGACAATCTGATCGACGTCGGCCTGTGGCGCACGCTGAACGTGCTGATCGGTATTGTCATCGCGCTGGCGTTTTCGTTCGCGTTTCCGCTGCACGCGACGTATTCGTGGCGCTACGGCCTCGCCGCCAATCTGCGCGAATGCGCGGGCATCTACGCGCGGCTGCTCGACGGCGAAACGATCACCGAGGAGGAGCAGATCAAGCGCTTCCTGTGGATCAACAAGCGGCTCGTGCAACTGCGCTCGCTGATGCCGTCGGTCGCGAAGGAAATCGACGTGCCGCAGTCGAGGCTCGAGGAGATCCAGCGGCTGCATCGTTCGGTGCTCAGCTCGCTGGAACTGCTTGCCACGGGGCCGCTGATGAACGCCGATGCCGCCGCGCGCACCGCCTATGCAGCGCATTGCGGCGCCGAGGTGCGCGCCGTGCGGGCGATCCTGTTGTCCACCGCGCGCGGGCTGCGTTTTGGCCGTCCGTCGCGCTTTGGCATTCCGGCCGCGGCGCCGCTCGCGAAGGGGCACGGCGACGTGGCCACCGCGTTGCCGCCCGACTGGCAAGGGCCGTACTGGCTCGGTCAGCGGCTCGCGGAGCAGGTAGACCGGTTGCGCGCGCTATTGCTGGAGACCGAGCCGAACTGGAACATCGAGCGGCACGAGCGGGCGACGCGTGGCAGGTAGGTGCTAGCGCTGGCCTGCCCCTAAGCCTCAAACCTGCGGCGGCAGCGTGACCATCCACATCATGCCGAAGCGGTCCACCACCATTCCGAAGCCCTTGCTCCAGAACGTTTGCTGGAACGGCATCACGACCTGGCCGCCATCGGCGAGCGCGTTGAAGCATTTTTCCGCCGACGCGCCGTCATCGACGGTCAGCGACAGACTGAAGCCATTGAACGGGCCGGCCGCCGCATCGCAGTTGCCGTCGGAAGCCATCCACGTGCTCGAGCCCAGCTGCACGCTCGCGTGCATGATCTTGTCGGCGAGTTCGGGGCGTGGCGGATTGTGCGCGTCCGGCGGCGCTTCCTTGAACAGCATCTTGAAGGTCACCTGGGCGCCGAGCTTGTCGGTGTAGTAATCGAGCGCTTCCTGGCAACGGCCGTTGAAGAACACATAGGGCTGAACGTACATGATCGTCTCCATGGTCAGGCGTTGGGCGGGTGCCGTCGTTCCTCGCCAGCGGCGGTGGGGAGGGGCGTGGAGTCGATTGTAGTCGGTGGCGGCGCGTCGATTGTGACGCTATGTCGCCAGTGGCGATGCAGCGCAAACGAAAAGCGGCGCTGAACCGTGAGGTCCAGCGCCGCCTGTCATGGATGGGACTCGCGCGGAGCCGCGCGGCGAGCGTGAGCGTCACTCAGCCAGCCACGCCCGCGGCCTCCGGCGCCTCAGCGCAGCGTGTCGATCAGCTTTTCCAGCTTCACCGCGTCCGCGGCGAACGTGCGGATGCCTTCGGAGAGCTTCTCGGTCGCCATCGCTTCGTCGTTGAGGAGGAAGCGGAACGACTTCTCGTCGACCGGCACGCGCTCGATGTCCGCGTCGTGCGATGTCTCCGGCGACAGCTTGCGTTCGACCTTGTCGGTGCTCTCGTGCAGTTTCTGCAGCAGGTCGGGGCTGATCGTCAGCAGATCGCAGCCGGCCAGTTCCAGAATCTGCGAGGTCGTGCGAAAGCTCGCGCCCATCACCTCGGTCTTGTAGCCGAACTTCTTGTAGTACGCGTAGATGCGGCGCACCGACTTGACGCCCGGATCGTTGGCGCCGCCGTCTTTCGCTTCGTCCCACGCGCTGCCGGCGTTCTTCTTGTACCAGTCGTAGATGCGGCCGACGAACGGCGAGACCAACTGCGCGCCAGCTTCCGCGGCGGCGGCGGCCTGCACGAGCGAAAACAGCAGCGTCATGTTGCAGTGGATGCCTTCCTTCTGCAGCGCCTCGGCCGCGCGCACGCCTTCCCACGTCGACGCGAGCTTGATCAGCACCCGGTCGCGCTCGATGCCGTGTTCCTTGTACAGCGCGATCAGCTCGCGGCCTTTCGCGATCGACCCTTCGACGTCGAACGACAGGCGCGCGTCGACTTCGGTCGACACCCGCCCCGGGATGATCTTCAGGATTTCGGTGCCGAAGGCGATCAGCAACTGGTCGATGATCGCGCCGGCCGGCTTCGACGCATGCGCCTTCACGGTCTTTTCGAGCAGCGGCCGGTAGTCGTCTTTCTGCACGGCCTTCAGAATCAGCGACGGATTGGTGGTCGCATCACGCGGCTTGTACTGCGAGAGCTGCTGGAAGTCGCCGGTGTCGGCCACCACGGTGGTGTATTGCTTGAGTTGGTCGAGTGCGGTTGTCATGTTCGGGCCTTCAGGGCGCGTGTGCGCCATGGTTCAGGAGAAGTGAGGACGCCGCCGCGCCGGCAGGAGGAATCAGCCGGCGCCGGCGGCCGCGGGTCAAGCCGCAGCGCGTCCCACGATGGCTTGGGAAACGCTGCCGGATACATCTATTCTATGGCGGATCGCCGAGGACGGTATGAACACCGCGTATGGACAGCCGGGCGTGGCGATCCGTTCACACGCGGCGCGTGTTCAGCACGACTTGCGTCACCACGCCCGCGACGAGCCCCCAGAACGCCGAGCCGATCGACAGCAGCGTGAGTCCCGAGGCGGTCACCATGAACGTGACGAGCGCGGCCTCGCGCTGCCTCGTATCCTGCATCGCGTTGGCGAGCCCGCTCATGATCGAGCCGAACAGCGCGAGCGCCGCGACGGAGACGACCAGTTCCTTCGGGAACGCCGCGAACAGCGCGGCGATCGTCGCGCCGAACACGCCCGCGAGCAGATAGAAAATGCCGCCCCATACGGCCGCTGTGTAGCGCCTGGCGGAGTTTTCGTGCGCTTCAGGGCCGGTGCAGATCGCCGCCGTGATCGCGGCAAGATTGATGCCGTGAGAACCGAACGGCGCGAGTAGCAGCGACGCGACGCCGGTCGTCGCGATCAGCGGCGCGGACGGGGTCGTATAGCCGTCGGCGCGCAGCACCGCGATGCCCGGCACGTTCTGCGAGGCCATCGCGACCACGAACAGCGGAATGCCGATGCTCACGCAAGCCGCCACCGAAAACGACGGCATCGTCAGCACCGGGTGCGCGAGCGCGACGTGAAAGTGGCTGAAGTCGAGCAGCCCGAGGCCGCCGGCGGCTGCGGTGCCTGCCACGAGCGTGGTCGGAATTGCATAACGCGGCACGAACCGTTTGACGATCAGGTAGGTAAAGAACATCGTCAGCACGAGCGCGGTCTGGTACTGCGCGGCACGGAAAATCTCGATGCCGATCTCGAACAGGATGCCCGCGAGCAGCGCTGCCGCAAGGCCGGACGGAATCCGCTTCATCAGCGCGTCGAACCAGCCGGTGACGCCGACCAGCGTCAGCAGCGCCGCGCAGAAGATGAATGCGCCGATCGCCTGCGCATACACGACATGCGGCAGCGACGACACCAGCAGCGCCGCGCCCGGCGTCGACCACGCGATCACGATCGGCGCGCGAAAGCGCAGCGACAGGCCGATCGTGCACAGGCCCATGCCGATCGACAGCGCCCAGATCCACGACGAAATCTGCGCGTCGCTCAGATGCGCGGCCTGGCCCGCCTGAAACATCAGCACGAGCGAGCTCGTGTAGCCGGTCATCGCCGCGACGAAGCCCGCGACGATCGTCGACAGCGACGTATCGGCGAGCGGATTGAAGCGCCTGGGCGACGTGGCGGCGGGGGACAGCTGGGGCGACGGGGACGAACTCATGCGAAGGCTTTCTTGTTGTGGAAGTTGAAGCGTCGGGACGTGGATTCTGGAACGGCGGGCGTTACTTGCTCAGCACCCGCATGGCCGTCTCGAGGCCCGCGAGCGTCAGCGGATACATGCGGTGGCCCAGCACTTCGCGGATCGCGCTGACCGACTGCCGGTACGGCCACAGCGCTTCCGGTTCCGGGTTCAGCCACGCGAAGTGCGGGAAGTGATCGGCGAGCCGGCGCAACCACACCGCGCCGGCCTCGGCGTTGTTGTACTCGACCGAGCCGCCGGGCTGCAACACTTCGTATGGGCTCATCGTCGCGTCGCCGACGAAGATCAGCTTGTAGTCGGGCGTGAACTTGTGCAGCACGTCCAACGTCGGTGTGCGCTCGGCGTGGCGGCGGCGGTTGTGCTTCCACAGGAAGTCGTACACGCAGTTGTGGAAGTAGTAGAACTCGAGGTGCTTGAACTCGGCCTTCGCGGCGGAGAACAGCTCCTCGGTGCGCTTCACGTGATCGTCCATCGAGCCGCCGACGTCGAGCAGCATCAGCACCTTCACGTTGTTGTGCCGCTCGGGCACCATCTTCAGATCGAGCCAGCCGGCGTTCGCGGCGGTGCTGCGGATCGTGTCGGGCAGGTCGAGTTCTTCCGCCGCCCCTTCGCGGGCGAACCGGCGCAACCGTCGCAGCGCAACCTTGATGTTGCGCGTGCCGATTTCGACCTGGTCGTCGTAGTCGCGATACGCGCGCGCTTCCCATACCTTGACGGCCGTGCGATTGCCGGCCGCGTCGCCGCCGATGCGCACGCCTTCGGGGTTATAGCCGCCGTGACCGAACGGCGACGTGCCGCCCGTCCCGATCCACTTGTTGCCGCCCTCGTGGCGCTCTTTCTGCTCGTCGAACAGTTCCTTCAGGCGCTCCATCAGCTTGTCGATGCCGCCCATCGCCTCGATCTGCGCCTTTTCCTCGGGCGACAGGTCGCGTTGCAGCTTCTTCTTCAGCCAGTCGGGCGGAATCTCGAACGCGAGCTCCGAGGTCGCCGCGACACCGTTGAAAAAGGCGCCGAACGCCTGGTCGAACTTGTCGAAGTACTGCTCGTCCTTCACGAGCGTGATGCGCGAGAGGTAGTAGAACTCGTCGAGCGACGGCGCGATCACGTTGGCCTTCAGCGCTTCGAGCAGCGTCAGGTATTCCTTCACCGAGACCGGCAGGCGGGCGGCGCGCAGCGAGTAGAAAAAGTCGATCAGCATGCTGGATGTCCTGCGGCGCGGCGCCGGCTCAACGGTTGTTGCGGTTCATGAACAGCAGCCGCTCGAACAGGCTCACGTCCTGTTCGTTCTTCAGCAGCGCGCCGTGCAGGGGCGGCACGATCTGCTTCTGATCGGCCGAGCGCAGTGCTTCGGGCGGAATGTCTTCGGCGAGCAGCAGCTTGAGCCAGTCGAGCAGTTCGGAGGTGGACGGCTTCTTCTTCAGCCCCGCGACGTTGCGCAGCTCGAAGAAGCTCTGCAGCGCCGCGGCGAGCAGATCCTTCTTGATGCCGGGGTAGTGCACGTCGACGATCTGCTGCATCGTCGTCGCATCCGGAAACCTGATGTAGTGGAAGAAGCAGCGGCGCAGGAACGCGTCGGGCAACTCCTTCTCGTTGTTCGACGTGATGATCACGAGCGGGCGATGTCTGGCGCGCACCAGCTCGCGCGTCTCGTACACGTAGAACTCCATGCGGTCGAGTTCGCGCAGCAGGTCGTTCGGGAATTCGATGTCGGCCTTGTCGATCTCGTCGATCAGCAGCACGCTCTGCTCGTCCGATTCGAACGCCTGCCACAGCACGCCTTTGACGATGTAGTTGCGGATGTCCTTCACGCGCTCGTCGCCGAGCTGCGAATCGCGCAGACGCGACACCGCGTCGTATTCGTACAACCCCTGCTGTGCCTTGGTGGTCGACTTGATGTGCCATTGCAAGAGCGGCATGCCGAGCGCGGCGGCGACTTCCTCGGCGAGCATGGTCTTGCCGGTGCCGGGTTCGCCCTTGATCAGCAGCGGACGCTTGAGCGTCATCGCGGCGTTGACCGCGAGCTTGAGGTCGTCGGTGGCGACGTACTGCGATGAGCCTTCGAAACGCATGACGAGATGCTCTTGTGCGGGAAAAAACCCAGTATAAGTCAGAAGGCCTGTTGGCCTGAAACCGGCTCACGTATGGTGTCAGCCGCGCAGTGACGCGGCGGCGGTGCCGCTGTGGCGTCGTTGCGAAGCCGCCGCGGTCATGGCGTGGCGCCCGTCCCGGCGGGCGTTGCGCGGCCCCCGTGTCCGGTGGACGTTCGGCGCGGCGGCGCGGTACAATGAGCCCGATTTTTTTGGCCTGCGTGGCTACCCTACAAGAAGAACGGCGCGGACCGCTGCCTTTGTGGGCACCCGTTTCCCCTCAAGCCAGGTTACATCTATGAATAAATTCGTCGGCAAACACGTCGTGATCGCAGCGCTGTCGGTGCTCGCGGGGTATGCGGCCAATGCGCAGGCAGCGGATGTCGTAGGCAATGCCAAGGCGGGCCAGGGCAAGGTCGCGATGTGTATCGGCTGCCACGGCATCCCCGAATACCGCACGGCTTATCCAGAGGTTTTCCGCGTGCCGAAGCTTGGTGGCCAGAATCAGGCGTACCTCGAAAACGCGCTGCGCGCCTACAAGAAGGGCGACCGCCATTTCGCCACGATGCATGCGATCGCGGTGACGCTGTCGGATCAGGACATTGCCGATGTCGCCGCGTACTACGCAGCGCAAACTGCCGCTTCGAAAAACAATCCCGACAAGTGATCGGCGTCGGTCACCAGCACATCCAATTCGCGGGATAGGAGATTTCATGATCAAGCCCCAACAGGCACTCCACACGGTATTCAAGGCGGTCAGCGCGGCGGCGGTAATCGGTCTGGCCGCAGCGAACGCAGCCCACGCGGCCGACGCCGGCAACGGTAAGGTGCTCGCCGACAGCCACAACTGCGCGGCCTGCCACGGGCCCAACCTGAACAAGCCGGTGAGCCCGGAGTATCCGAAGCTGGCCGGTCAGTACGCCGACTATGTCTACTGGGCGCTGCGTCAGTACCAGATGGGTACTGGCAATCCACACCTCGGCCGCAACAACGCGATCATGCAGGCACAGGTGCAGAGCCTGTCGCTAGGCGACATGAAGGACATCGCCGCTTACATCGAATCGCTAAAAGGCGACCTCGTGCAGAAAAAGTAAGCGTCGGGCGCCGGTTTCGCGCCGATGCTTCAAAAGCAAAACACCCCGCCTTGGCGGGGTGTTTTGCTTTGAGGGCGTCGTACCTCGGCGTGCTGGCGTCGTGCCGCGCCGGCGTTTCCAGTCGCCTCAGTCGCGCGTCGCACGCCGTTCGATGCGCTGCAGATACGCGTCCGTGTCCGGCGGCGTGCCGGTGCGCTGCGCTTCCCAGATGGTTTCGCCGAGGCAGTCCATGATCGCGTGCTGGGCCTCGTGCGTCGAGCCGAGGCGCGCGGCGAGCCGCTCATGCGCGGCTCGAATGCCGGGCGGCTGATCGATCGACAACTGCTCGGAGATCGCCAGGTGCATCGACAGGTGCAGGAACGGATTGGTCTGGCCGCGCTCCGGCGAATAGTCCTGCGCCTGGGCGGCGGGACCATCGGCGAGATCGGCGTGATATTCGGGATGCTCGACGATCCAGTCGGCGGCGATCGCCTCGAGCGGCGTCAAAATCTCGCCCTGGCGCTGTTTGCGCCAGGTGTCGGTGAAAAAGAGGCGAACTTCGTCGCGGCTGGGATTGAACATCGTGGAACCGGTGCGTGGGAGTGGAGGCGCGGAGCGCGACGGTGCGGGTCCGCAGTGCGCGCTGCGCGTAAGGCACTATTTTACGCGGCGGCCGCGTGGGCCGCAGGCGCGCTGCACGGCCTTGGGTTTCGAGCTGGGCCGGCCTTATAGATCGGGTGGCGGGGTCTTTGGCCGGAACTCGCACAGCGGCTCGATCGCGCAATGCCAGCATTCGGGGCGGCGCGCCTTGCACACGTAGCGTCCATGCAGGATCAGCCAGTGGTGCGCATCCTGCCTGAATTCGGCGGGCGTGAATTTTTCGAGTGCCGCTTCGACCGCGCGCACGTCCTTGCCGGGCGCGAGGCCGGTGCGGTTGGCGACGCGGAAAATGTGCGTGTCGACCGCAATGGTCGGATGGCCGAATGCGGTGTTCAGGATCACGTTGGCCGTTTTGCGGCCGACACCGGGCAGCCCTTCGAGTGCCTCGCGATCCTCCGGCACCTCGCCGCCATACTGGTCGAGCAGAATGCGGCAGGTCGCGATCACGTTCTTCGCCTTCGTGCGATACAGACCGATCGTCTTGATATAGCTCGCGACGCCTTCCTCGCCGAGGTCGAACACCTTCTGCGGCGTGTTCGCGAGCGGAAACATCCTGCGCATCGCCTTGTTGACCGACACGTCGGTCGCCTGCGCAGACAACAGCACCGCGATCAGCAGTTCGAACGGCGTCGTGTACTCGAGTTCGGTGGTCGGATGCGGATTGAGGCTCTGAAGCGTTTCGTAGATCGCGCGGCGTTTGTTCGCGTTCATGCGGAGCGGGTCCGTGTGAGTGGGCCGGGTTGCGTCGGCGTGGTCAGCGCGCGGTTGGCGGCGAGTTGGACGGTGGATTGGACTCGTTTGACTCATTTGACTCGTCGGACTGCTGCTCCGAGCCGGGCGTGTCGCCACCGCTGGCAAGACCGAGACGACGGCGGCGCGCTTCGGCGGCATCGATCTGTGCCTGCACGTCGGCGCTGACGTTCTCGGTGTTCAGCGGTCCCTCGCCTTTCGCGGCCAAGTCTTCCTTCTTCTTGCGCGCGCGTTCGAGCGCGGCCTGGATGATCGCGCGTTTCTTCGCTTCCGCGTCGTCCGCAATCGGGGCGGCGGGAGCCTCGGACGGCACTATCGCGGCGTTTGCCGCAACCGCGTCCGGCGCAGCCGGCGGCGCGCTTGCGGCTCGCCGCGCCGCAGCGCGCGCTTCGGCGGCGTCGCGCTCGCGCGCGAGGCGGGTCTCGTGGCGGTTATGACGCGCCCGCGCCGCGTCCGCGTAGCTCGGGCTCCATGCATCCCAGCCGGTGGCCTCGCCGGTCACGGGGAGCATCGTGATGCAGTCGACCGGGCAGGGCGGCACGCACAGGTCGCAGCCGGTGCATAGCTCGGCGACCACGGTGTGCATCTGTTTCGGTGCGCCAACTATCGCGTCGACCGGACACGCCTGCATGCACAGCGTGCAGCCGATGCACACCTGTTCGTCGATAACCGCCAACGGACGCGGACGTTCGACGCCATTGGCCGAATTGAGCGGAATCACCGGTTTGCCGAGCAGCGCGGCGAGGCGCGCGATGCCCTCGGCGCCGCCGGGCGGGCACTGGTTATAGTTCGCCTCGCCATTGGCGACGGCTTCGGCATACGGACGGCATGCGGGATAACCGCACTTCGTGCATTGCGTTTGGGGCAGCAGATCTTCGATGCGATCCGCGAGTGTTTTGACGTCTGTCACGGTTGCGGCGCGGGGGTTTGCCGTGCGATCGCACGACCTGAACTAAATAGCACATTATCGCCGATTTCCCGGATTGCCATTCGCAATCCATGTGCCATAATCGAAGCGCTTCATTCGAAAGACCGCAGAAAAGGGTGTGTTTCCCAACCATGACGCGCCCGCTAAACGCCGCCACAAAAAGGCTCGAGGAGAGGCCGGCGGCGCGATCCGGAGAACGCGGCTCACGAAGACGATGCCACCATGAATCAGCCGAAAATCAAAAGAGATCCTGAAGGCACGAGGCGCCGCATCTTGCTCGCGGCGGCGGAAGAGTTTGCAAATGGAGGGCTGTTCGGCGCGCGGGTCGATCAGATCGCTCGCCGCGCGGAAACCAATGAACGAATGCTCTATTACTACTTCGGTAGCAAGGAGCAGCTATTCACCGCGGTACTCGAGCACGCGTTCAGCGCGCTCAACGAAGCGGAACGCACGCTCGAACTCAACGGAATCGCGCCGGTCGAGGCGGTTACGCGTCTCGCGCATTTCGTGTGGGACTACTACCGCGATCATCCCGAGTTGTTGAGGCTCATCAACAACGAGAATCTGCATGAAGCACGCTATATGCAGAAGTCCACGCGCATACGCGAAATGATTTCGCCGATCGTCGCCACGCTCGGCGGCATTCTCGAACGTGGGCAGCGCGCGGGGCTGTTTCGCACGAACATCGACCCGCTGCGCTTTTACGTGACGCTCTCGGGCATGGGCTACTACATCGTGTCGAACCGTTTCACGCTCGAGGCGACGCTCGGCCGCGATTTCAGCAGCGCCGCCGAACGCAGCGAGGTGATTCAGATGAATACCGAACTGCTGCTCGCGTATTTGTTGAGAAAGTAACGGGCAGTGCCGCGGTGATCATGGCCGTGGCAAAAAATCAGTATCACGAACAAAGCGCGATAAAAAAGCCAACGGCCTCGAACGGGACCGTTGGCTTTTTATATGCTAGTGCAAGTTTGATGCTCAGGCTTCGACTTTTTCTTTCGCCGTTTTTGCTGCCTTGTTGTGCTCGAGAATGAAGTCGCGCAATTGCGGGTAAATGATCGTGCGCCAGCGGCGGCCCGAGAAAATGCCGTAGTGGCCGCATTTCTCCGCAGTGAAGTGACGCTTGTTCTTCGTCGGAATGCCGCTGCACAAGTCGTGCGCCGCGTAAGTCTGGCCGTCGCCGGAAATGTCGTCGAGTTCACCTTCGATCGTAAACAGCGCGGTCGTCGTGATGTCCTGCGGCCGCACCGGTTCGCCGTTGACGACCCACGTGCCCTCGGCAAGACGGAACTCCTGGAACACGACGCGGATCGTGTCGAGGTAATAATCGGCATCCATGTCGAGCACCGCGTTGTACTCGTCGTAGAAGCGGCGGTGCGCTTCGGCGTCGTCCTCGTCGCCGCGCAGCAGGCTCTGGTAGAAATCCCAGTGCGACGCCGCATGACGCTCCGGATTCATCGCGACGAAACCGGTGTGCTGCAGGAAGCCGGGATAGACCTTGCGGCCCGCGCCGGGATAGTTCGGCGGCACCGTGAAGATCACGTTGTTCTCGAACCACTCGTACGAGTGCTGCGTGGCCAGCGAATTGACCGAGGTCGGGCTTTTTCGTGCGTCGATCGGGCCGCCCATCATCGTCATCGTGCGCGGCGTGTCCTCGCCGCGGCTCGCCATCAGCGAAATGGCGGCGAGCACCGGCACGGTCGGCTGGCACACCGAGATCACGTGCAGATTCTTCGCGCCGATATGGCGAATGAATTCCTGGATATACGCGATGTAGTCGTTCAGACCGAACCAGCCGGCTTCTAGCGGCACCATGCGCGCGTCGAGCCAGTCGGTGATGTAGACCTTGTGGTCTTGCAGCAACGTGCGCACGGTATCGCGTAGCAGTGTGGCGTGGTGTCCTGACAACGGTGCGCAGACGAGCACGACCGGTTCGTCTTTCAATTGGCTGACAGCTTCGCTATCGTCCGCGAAGCGCTTGAAGCGCATCAGGCGGCAGAACGGCTTTTCGATGAACGTCTGCTCGACGATCGGAATGTTATGGCCGTCTTTGACAATCTGGTGAATATTGAACTCGGGCTTTTCGTAGTCCTTGCCGAGCCGGTAAAGCAGTTCGTAGCCGGCGGAAAGGCGCGTGGCGCCCGGAACATAGGCTAGCGGACTGGCCGGATTCGCAAATGATTTCGATGCGGCCTGAGCCCAGGCGGTGAGGGGGCTCAACATCGCCCGCTGGAATTCATGAAATTGATAGAGCATGTTTGCTCCGTTTTAAGCGGTTCGCATGGGGCTTCGCAAACACGCGTGAGGCGTTGCGGCGGGCCATTGTGGTTGTAGGCACATTATTGTCGGCCGACAGTCAGATCGATAATATCGAATAAGGCAAATTTGTGCAATGCAACAATATTCGCATTCAGTGTACGCAAATTGTCACTGCGTCATGCTAATGGCGATGCTGCTTCGCCGCTATCAGGGCTTGCCTGAACCTCGAGCTCCATCGCGCGGATGCCGTCATGCGCCGGATGGCCGGTCGCCTGCGCCATCTCCTGCTCGTGCTTCATCAGGTTCAGTCCGGTGTTCACGAGCGCCACGTGGGAGAACGCCTGCGGAAAATTGCCGACGAGACGTTTATCGACCGGGTCGTACTCCTCGGACAGCAGGCCGACGTCGTTGCACAGCGCGAGCAGCCGCTCGTACATCTCGGTTGCTTCCTGCACGCGTCCCTGCAGCGCAAGGTTATCCACCATCCAGAACGAACACGCAAGAAAGGTGCCTTCCCCCGGTGGCAAGCCGTCGTCGTATTCCGTGGTGCGGTAGCGCAGCACGAAGCCGCCGTGCATCAGGTCCCGCTCGATCGCCTCGACCGTGCCCTTGATGCGCGGATCCTGCGGCGGCAGGAAGGCGACCAGCGGCATCAGAAGCACGCTCGCGTCGAGCTGATCGCTGCCGTAGTACTGCGAGAACGCGTTGAGCTGCGGATTCCACGCCTTCTCGCAGACCTCGGCGTGGATCGTGTCGCGCGTCGCGCGCCATTCGTCGAGGGGGCCGTCGAGCTTGAACATTTCGGCCGAGCGGATCGCGCGGTCGAACGCGACCCACGCCATCACCTTCGAGAACGTGAAATGCTCGGGGCCGCCGCGCGTCTCCCAGATGCCTTCGTCGGGTTCGCGCCAGATCGTGCTCAGGTGCTCGAGCAGCGCGCGCTGGACGCTCCACGCGGTGACGTCCGCCTGCAGGCCGCCGACGCGCGCCAGATGCAGCGCGTTCATCACCTCGCCGTAGACGTCGAGCTGACGCTGCCCGACCGCATTGTTGCCGATGCGCACCGGTTTCGCGCCCTCGTAGCCGGGCAGCCAGTCGATTTCGGATTCGGGCAGGCGCCGCTCGCCGCCGATGCCGTACATGATCTGCAACTGGTCCGGCGCGCCCGCCATCACGCGGCCGAGCCAGCTGCGCCAGGCGCGCGCTTCGTCGTAGTAGCCGCCGCGCATCATCGCGAGCAGCGTGATGGTCGCGTCGCGCAGCCAGCAGTAGCGGTAGTCCCAGTTGCGCGTGCCGCCGAGCCGCTCGGGCAGCGACGTGGTGGGCGCCGCGACGATGCCGCCGGTCGGCTCGTAGGCGAGCGCGCGCAGCGTGATCAGCGAGCGGCGGATCGGCCCGGCCCAGCGTCCTTCGACGGTGCCGCGCGCCGCCCATTCGAGCCAGTGGTTTTCGGTGCGCGCGAGCGACGTGTGCGGATCGCGCGCGGGCGGAATGCGCAGATGCGACGCCGCGTACGCGAGCGAGAACGGCACGCGCTCGCCCTCGGTTACCGTGAATTCCGCGATGGTCTTCATGTCTTCGCCGTGCAGTTCGACCGGCGTGCGCAGCACCGCGTTGTCGGGACCGACGATCGCCTTGATGCCGCTGTCGTGCTTGAGCTTGTCGACCCACGGAATCGAGAAACCGTAGTCGAAGCGCAGCACGAGTTCCATCTTCATGCGCACGGTGCCGCGTTTGCCGACGACGATGCGGATCAGCTCCGACCAGCCGTTGCCGGGCGGCATGAAATCGATCAGCGTGACGGCGCCGTCGGGCGTTTCGAAGTCGGTTTCGAGGATCAGCGTTTCGCCGCGATAGCGCCGCGTGATGGTCGGCGCGCCGTGCTCGCCCTCGGTGGCGGGGGCGATCAGCCAACGGCCGTTGTCGGGCGAGCCGAGCAGCGCGGCGAAGCAGGCGCCCGAGTCGAAGCGCGGCCAGCAGAGCCAGTCGACGGAACCCTCGCGGGAGATGAGCGCGGCGGTATGGCCATCGCCGATGAGTGCGTAGTCTTCGATGTGTGCAGGCATGGAAAGCGTGTCGGAAAACGAGTCGTTATTACGGACGGCCACAGCAGCCGCGCTTCGAGTGGGCGTTATTACCGGACCACGATCGGCAGTGTTTGGTTCACCGCACAGTGCGGCAAAACGCGGGTTGGAAAATTGTCAAATCCATGCATACAATCAAATTTCATGCCGATGTCCAGCGAGCTGCCGGACTGCGAATCGGCCTTGCTCATGGCGGTTGCAGACGCCGTTTCCGAGGACGAAAGCCATGCTGAACCCTTCGAAATCCGATTGCATCACGATTCTCTCGGCCGCCAGCCAGCTTGCCGGCGACTCCATGCTGCCGCTCGATCATGGCCGGCTCGGCCTGAGCCGCAACGGCATGCTGGCTGCCGCCTCCTTCCTGGTCGAGCGGGCCTGCTTCCGGCGCTATCAGCAGGATGCCGATCATTATGCGGTCGGCGCGCTGTCATTGCAGGGGCGCCTGCGGCTCGAACAGCTGGCGAACGGTTGAGCGGTAGGGCCGAGCGTTCGTAGCGCAGGTTCCTGGCGTATCCGCGCCGGCCATTCGCCGCATCCCTTCGTACCGCGCCTTCGCATTTCCTATCCGTATCTTCACGCCGCGTCGCGTCAGGTCGATCGTTCGCGTGGCGCGGGCGGTCGCGCGCGTCCATCTTGCGCGCGATGCCCGCTTCCCGCATATGTCATGGCGTGACATTTACCGCGCTCTCACACGGGCGAGTGGCGCTGGCACCCAGCGAACCTTCCCTTCGTGCGAAACCACCTCGATACGGGACGCAAATCTCGCGCCCGGCGTCGCGGCGCCTGTCGCTCACAGATGCGACGAGCCCACGCCGAAGATCCCGATGATGCCGATGATGATCAGGTAGAGCGCGACGATGTAGTTCAACAGGCGCGGCATGATCAGGATCAGGATGCCGGCGATCAGCGAAACGAGCGGGCCCAGGCTGAGAGTGACGTTCATGGAGACTCCGTGGTTGAGACGCGTGATGCGCGATTGAGAAAACGATTGAAAAACGTCCCGCCGCGCGGGACCCAAGCCGCTGGCGCAGACCGTGCCGCAGCGATGGATTCACTGCATGATCCGACCTGACGCTCTTATACTGACTTCGACAACAACAACGTGGAACGACGCTCGATTCGCGGCGCGGCAGACCAGACACCGTTACAACCGCTCGTACCCCGGCTCATACGCGAGCCCGTACCAGACAACCGATGTCGAGGAGGTCTCATGCTTCACAGTCGCCGTGCCGTCGGGCGTATTGCCGTGCGCCCAGTTCCGACTTCCGTTTTTACTTCTGTTCTTGCCAGTGTTGCCTTTCAGGGTTCCCGTCCGCGTGGCGCTGACCGCGCCGCTCCATCTGCCGTGGATTGCACGGCGGAAAGCACCGCCCGGCGCGCAACGCGGCCAACGCCGTTGCGCGCCGCCCGTTCGATAATAAAAGGTTTCGCGCTCATGGTTTCGATTGTTGCTTCGCACGCGTATGCGCAAGATTCTGGCCCGGTCCCCGCGGACGGCGTCTATACGATGCTGGTCGGTACTTACACCAGCGGCAAGAGCGAGGGCATCTACGTCTTTCGCTTCGATACGAAGACGGGCGCGGCGACCCAGGTGTCGGTCGGGCAGACGGTCAATCCGTCGTTTCTGGTCGTGAGCCGCGACCGCCGCTTCGTCTATTCGGTCAACGAACTGCCCGGTGACAACGGCCCGGCCACGCAGCGCGGCGGCATCAGCGCGTTCGGCTTCGATGCCGCGCGCGGGCAACTGACGTTTCTGAACAAGGTGTCGTCGGACGGCAATGATCCGTGCTATCTGAGCATCTCGGCGGACGGCAAGTATCTGCTGGGCGCGAACTATTCGGTCGCGCCCGATCCGGGCGGCAGTTTCGCGGTGTTTCCGCTGCAGGCGAACGGCCAGGTCGGCACCTCGGTGCAGACCGTGCATCACGAGGGCGGCGGTCCGGTGAAAGGGCGGCAGGACAACTCGCACGTGCATTCGACTGTGTTCTCGCCTGACGGCCGCTATCTGTTCGCGCAGGACCTCGGCGCCGACAAGCTGTACTCGTACCGCTACGCGCCGCAGAGCAGCGCCGGCGCGGGTCCATTCATCGCAACGGACTGGGGCTACACGCAGCAGAAGGCCGGCACGGGTCCGCGCCATCTGATCTTTGGCGCGGACGGCAAGCACGCGTATCTGACGAGCGAACTCGCGGCGACCGTCAGCACGTTCGACTACCACGACGGCAGGCTGAAGCTCGTGCAGACGCTGCCATTGAGCGAGCCTGACTTCAAGGGGAAGGTGGGCGCGGCGGCGATCCATATGTCGCCGGACGGACGCTTCGTGTATGCGTCCAATCGCGGCGACGCGAACGAGATCGTGATCTTCTCGGTCGATCCCGCCACTGGACACCTGAAGCAGATCGGCCAGCAGTCGAGCCTCGGCAAATCACCGCGCGAGTTCACCATCGATCCGACCGGCAACTGGCTGATCGTCGGCAATCAGCTGAGCGACACGGTCTATGTGTTCAAGCGCGATCCGCAGACGGGGCTGCTCGATCCGAATCCGAAGCAGCATTTCGACCTCGGCTCGCCGGTCGACTTCAAGCTGGTATCACCGTCGTGATGCGCGGCACGCGCGGGTAAATGAAAAACGGACAGCTCACATCCTGAGGCTGTCCGTTTTTTCTTCCGGATCATCGCCGACCCGGTTAGCGATTCACCGGGCGCTCATTCCGCCGGCCCCGGCGCCAGCACTTCGCGGCTACCGTTGATGCTCATCGCCGACACGAGGCCGGCCGTCTCCATCTGTTCGACGAGCCGCGCCGCGCGGTTATAGCCGATGCGCAACTGCCGCTGCACCGACGAGATCGACGCGCGCCGCGTGCGTACGACGAACGCGACTGCTTCGTCGTACAGCGGATCGGCTTCCGCCTCCGGCGCTTCGCCGAACAGGTCCTGGGCCGCGCCGCCATCGGCGGCCGGGCCGTCGAGAATGCCTTCCTCGTATTGTGGCTCGCCGAACTGCTTCAGATATTCGACGATCGCATGCACTTCCTCGTCGGCGACGAACGCGCCGTGCACGCGCTGCGGGTAGCCGGTGCCCGGCGGCAGAAACAGCATGTCGCCCTGGCCGAGCAGCGACTCGGCGCCCATCTGGTCGAGAATCGTGCGCGAGTCGATCTTCGACGACACCTGGAACGCGACGCGCGTCGGAATGTTCGCCTTGATGAGACCGGTGATGACGTCGACGGACGGCCGCTGCGTCGCGAGGATCAGGTGGATGCCGGCCGCGCGCGCCTTCTGCGCGAGCCGCGCGATCAGCTCCTCGATTTTCTTGCCGGCGACCATCATCAGGTCGGCGAGCTCGTCGATGACGACGACGATCAGCGGCAGCGGCGCCAGCGGCTCGGGCGCATCGGGCGTCAGCGAGAACGGGTTGCCGAGCTTCTTGCCCTTCGCCTCGGTGTCGCGGATCTTCTGGTTGAAGCCGGCGAGATTGCGCACGCCGACGGCCGACATCAGCCGGTAGCGCTTTTCCATTTCGCCGACGCACCAGTTCAGCGCGTTGGCCGCGAGCTTCATGTCGGTGACGACCGGCGCGAGCAGATGCGGAATCCCTTCGTAAACCGAAAGTTCGAGCATCTTCGGGTCGATCATGATCAGGCGCACTTCCTCTGGCGTCGCCTTGAACAGCAGCGAGCAGATCATCGCGTTGATCGCGACCGATTTGCCCGAGCCGGTCGTGCCGGCCACCAGCATGTGCGGCGCCTTCGCGAGATCGGCGACGACGGGATGGCCGGTGATGTCCTTGCCCATCGCAAGCGTGAGTCGCGAGTGCGAGTTCTGGTAGACGCTCGCCTCGAGAATTTCCGAGAGGCGGATCGTTTGGCGCTTCGCGTTCGGCAGTTCGAGGCCCATGCAGGTCTTGCCCGGAATCGTTTCGACCACGCGGATCGACGTGAGACCGAGACCGCGCGACAGGTCCTTCATCAGACCGACGATCTGGCTGCCGCGCACGCCGAGCGCCGGTTCGACTTCGAAGCGTGTGATGACCGGACCCGCCGATGCGCCGACCACCGTCACCGGCACCTTGAATTCCTGCAGGCGCTGCTCGATCAGCAGGCCGGTTTCGCGGAGCTTTTCATCCGGGATCGGTTCGATGTCGGCATCGGCGGGGGCGAGCAGATCGAGCGTCGGCAGTTCGACCATCGATGCGGCCGGCGCATGGAACTCGAAGCCGTTGACCGGCGCGTGGCCGGGCAGCGGCGGGCGGGCGGCGGGCTCGGCAGTGGGTTGGTCGGCGGATTGGACCTGCGGTGTTAGCGCTGGCGAAGACGACGGACCGGGCGACGGAGCGCGCGACGGTTCGGCGGCCGGCGTGTTCGCGACAGGCGTTGCGCTTGCGCCGACCGAAGGCTCGATGCTGGTCGCCGGCGCGGCGAAGCCCGGGAAACGGACTACGTTCGAGACGACGGCCGGTGCGGTTGCCGGCATAGCGAGGTTCGCCGCACTCGTCGAAGTCGACGACGGCGAGTCGTTTGCGGGGGTGTTCGCGGGCTCGTTCGCGGGCTCGTTCACAGCGGGCAGGGCAGGGGCGTGCGACGTCGCGGGCTCACCTGACTGCGCACTTTCGCTGGCGAGCTCCGAGACCGTCGCGCCGGACCCCGGCGGCACGCTTGCGCTCGACGGCGCGGCGGCCTCCGTCTGCGGCGAGTCCGCCGACGCGGCCGCGCGTTGAGCCGCGGCGGGGCCGAGCTTGCTCTCCCAAGGCACGAGCGTCTTGTCGATGACGATTTCGGCTGCCGGAGCCAGCGCTTGCGGAGGCGTCGCGGTGTCGGCGCTGGCCGGTTCGACGGTTCGCGCGGATTCCTCCCTCTGCGATGCCGGGACGCTGGTGTTTGTTGCTGTCTGCGTCGAATCGTTTTGGACCGCCGGTGCGTCTTCTTGCGAAGCATCGTCCCGTAGGCTGGCTGCGAAGCGCTCGAATGGCGTCGCCGTCGGCGACTCATGTTGCGGCGCGCTTGCGGCGGGTTCGGTGGCGGCAGGTTCAGCCACAGCGGATGCCGATGGCTCGACAACCGCGGATTCGACAGCCGCAGCAGCCACGTCGGCCACCGACTCGATTGCAGTCGTCGTCTGCGGCGCAGCCGTAAGCGGCGCATGAATGACGGGCGGTTCGGTCGGCCATTGCGCAACTGCTTCGTTGCCGCCCTCGACCGACCTCTCGGACTCGGCCACCGCACGCTCAGCCGGCAACTCGACCGATGCGGTTTCTTGCTGCGACTGCGCCGGCGACACCATCCGCGCCGAACTCTCCACGCTCTGCGCCTGCGGCGCCGCAACCGTCTCGCCGTTTTCGACAGGTAGCACGTCCCGCTGCGCCGGTGGCACATCGAACGTCGTCGACGCACGCTCTGCATCGCCAATCTTCGTGCTATCGGCGCCACGGCTGCGCGCCAGGCTCACGCCGGCCATGTCGGTCCAGCGCGCGGCGTTTTCCGCGATGCTGCGCAGCGTTTCCTCGACGCTCGCGGGCGGCGCGACCGTCGACGCGTTCGTCATCGTTCCAGTGAAGTTCGGTGTAGGCCGGCGCACGGTCGACGGCGAGGTCACGCTGTTGGCGCGCGAAGCGGCCGGGAATGGTTGACGCGGGGTCGCGCCGCGATTGAGCGGCGCGCTGCCGTCGGCCGGACGTGGCAGCGACGACGGGCGGCTTGCGCGGCCCGCGGCATTCATCGATCCCGCTGTGATGCCGACACCGGCGCCCGACGCGGCGGCGCGGCCCGCCATTGCCTGTGCCGCTCGCGCCGACACGCCGGCCGCGTTGGCGGCCGTCGCCGCCAACGCGGCACTGGAGCCGAACGACGCGGCCGCACGCTGATCTCCGACCGAGCGCCGCCCGATCTGCGCAGCGCCATCACGAGCCGACATGCCCGATGCGGCCGATGCACCCGCCGCACCCAGCGATGCCGCCGCCGTCGCCGCGCGCGGCTCCGTGGTGCGCAGCCAGCCGGCCGGCGCGACCGGCTCGGTCGGCACGAATGGTGCGGCGGATCTGTCCGCAGCCTTGTCCGCATGCAGCGCCTGCGTTGCCGTCGACGTTGCCGGGCGCGGCGACGCGCCCGACCCCGTGCGTAGCACCGGCTCGGTCTGCTTGACCGGCCCGCGCGCCGCGTCAGCGGCCGCATCGGCTCGCCAGCTTGCGCCGGCGCCACGGGCGGAAGCGTCCTTGCTAACCGCGATGCCAGCCGCCGCGGTGCCGGCAGCAGCGGCGGAGCCCGCGCCGCGCCCGCTCGCGGGCGGACGCCACACCGTCGGCCGCGCGTAGCGACCCTTGTTATTGCGTGGCGCCATCGTGTTGGTAGCAGGCGACACATGCGACGGCGCGCCGTCGTCGACGCTGCGGTGGCGGCGCGCATCCTCGTCGCGCTTCGCGAGTCCCCGCGACAGACCGAGGCCGAACGCGCCGTCGGCCCAAACGGCGACGTCGCTCCAGCGGAAGTCGACGAGCCACGGCAGGCTGATCACGAGCAGCGCGAGCGCCGCGAGCGGCGTGCCGACATGGCCGAGCAGATGTCCAAGCCCCGCGGCGAGCGCATGACCGAAACCATTGATGCCGGCAATGCCGGTCAGCGAGCCCTCAAGCGTGCAACTCGCGATCAGCACGCAGACGAAGCCGAGCCACAGCCGGATCGTGCCGGGGCCGCGCAGACCCGCGCCGCCCGGCAGCATCGACTTCACGAGGCGCCACAAAAGAGGAATGAACCAGACGGCCGACCCGCCGAACCAGCCGAAAACTACCGTGTGCATACCAGACATCTACGAATGACGGAGCGCGCGAGAAGCGCAATCCGTCGAGTTTAAACGGCGCAGCGCGCGGCTTCGAAGGCCGGCGCGAATCACGAACGCGGCGCAAACTCGCATCACTTGTCGCTGCGATCGAACATCAGGGTGTCGCCGTTGTCGAGGATCAGCTGCATCTGCTGCGGCGCTCGCATCTGCACGCCGGTGCGATCGATGCGTTCGAGCGCGTCGAGGAACGGCTTCTCGATGTCGCCGCCCGGCGAGACGCACGCCATGCGTGTGCCGGCGAGGGAACCGAAGCTCAGCTTGCCGTCCTTCAGCATGTACGAACCCATGAAGCGGTTGCAACCGGAAAAGCCGCTCGCGTGACGCCGGCCGCCTTCGGTCGACAACGTCAGCGTGAGCGGCTTCTGATCTTTCGACGGCACCGCGCGCGCCGTGCCGTCGGCGTTCTTCCACGAGCTCAGCACCCAGCTGGTGTCGTCGAGCAGTTGCGCGGCGGCGGGATTGAACGGATCAGGCGGCGGCGCCGACGAGTCCGGATGCTTCGGAATCGCGCAGGCACCGAGCAGCGCGGCGATGCTCAACGCGGCGACGGCCGTGCGCAGGCACGGAATGATGCGCGCAAGAGGTCGCGGGCGGGAGCGGATGAGCATGGCGTCGTTCCTGTTCAAACTGGCGAAGGCGTAAGGGTAACGTACTAAGCTTGTCGTGCGCGAGCGATGCTCGCGGTGACGTGATCGCGGCTGCGAACGTCGACGCGGCGGCACGGTTCCGCTCGACCGCCACGGCCTCGCGAGCGCACCCAAAGCGCACCCAAAGCGCACCCTGAGCGCCGCGCGGCAAGGGGCCCGCATGTTAACATCGCGGTCTATCCAGTCCCACCCTCATCCCGACTTTTATCTGGAGTTCCCATGCAGATCGGCCAACGGATCGGCACGCCCCTTTCTGAATCCGCGACGCGCGTGATGCTGCTCGGCGCCGGCGAACTCGGCAAGGAAGTGATCATCGCGCTGCAACGGCTGGGCGTCGAAGTGATCGCCGTCGACCGTTACCCGAACGCGCCGGGCCATCAGGTCGCGCATCGCGCGCATGTGATCGACATGACCGACCGCGCCGCGCTGCGCGCACTGGTCGAGCAGGAGCGCCCGCATCTGATCGTCCCCGAAATCGAGGCGATCGCCACCGACGAACTCGCCGCGATCGAAACCGAGGCGCTTGCCGAGGTGATCCCGACCGCGCGTGCCACCCAACTGACGATGAACCGCGAAGGCATCCGCCGCCTCGCTGCGGAGGAGCTTGGCCTCGCGACCTCGCCGTACGCATTCGCCGATTCGCTCGACGAGCTGCGCGCGGGCATCGCGAAGGTCGGCTATCCGTGCGTCGTGAAACCGGTGATGTCGTCGTCGGGCAAGGGGCAGTCGGTGCTGCGCGGCGACGCCGACGTCGAACCCGCCTGGCAGTACGCGATGGCGGGCGGCCGCGTGAATTTCGGGCGCGTGATCGTCGAGGGTTTCATCGACTTCGAATATGAAATCACGCAGCTCACCGTGCGCGCGATCGACCCGGCGAGCGGTGCGGTCGGCACGTATTTCTGCGATCCGATCGGCCACGTGCAGGTCGCGGGCGACTATGTCGAATCGTGGCAGCCGCAGCCGATGAGCCCGCTCGCGCTCGAGCGTTCGCGCGAGATCGCGCACAAGGTGACGGCGGCGCTCGGCGGCCGCGGCCTGTTTGGCGTGGAACTTTTCGTGCGCGGCGACGACGTATGGTTTTCGGAAGTCAGCCCGCGTCCGCACGACACGGGGCTCGTCACGCTGTGCTCGCAGCGCTTCTCGGAGTTCGAACTGCATGCGCGCGCGATCCTCGGCCTGCCGGTCGATACGTCGTTGCGGGCGGCGGGCGCGTCGGCGGTGATCTACGGTGGTCGCGACGAGGCCGGCATCGCGTTCGAAGGCGTCGCGGCCGCACTTGCGGTGCCCAATGCGGATCTGCGCCTGTTCGGAAAGCCGGAAAGCTTCGTCAAACGTCGCATGGGCGTCGCGCTCGCGACCGGCGGGAACATCGGGGAAGCGCGCTCGCGTGCCCTGCAGGCAGCGGCAGCGGTGCGGCCGGTGTCGGCGAAGTAACGGGCAGGCGGCGAGGCGCGGCGCAAAAGTGTGCGGGACGCACACGAAAGAGCCCACCGCATTCGTTTCTGGCTTATCGAAGCAAAGAGATCGGAGGAGGATCGTATGGCGCTTGAATCTCGCAGCAATCCATGGCGCGGCGCGCTTCGCCGGGTCGGCGCACTCGGCGTGGCGTTCGCGCTGTGCGCCGGCATCAGCGGCTGCGGGCTCGCGGCCGCGCCGTGCCGGATCGCTTCAGCGGGACTGAAGATCGTGCCGGTGGTCGGCCACGTCGCCGCTGCGCCGACCGATGCGTGTGCCGGCGTGATCGATCCTTGAAGCGTCGTTGAGCTGTCCGTGAATCGCCCATGAGCTGCCTGTGACTCGGCCGTGGCTCGGCTGTGACCGGCGTCGCGGCCGGTGTTGCCCTCCCTGCCTGACCCCCGCAACAATCGAGGTGTTCGATGAAGACATGGCGTGTTGCAATCCTCACGACAGCAGCATGGACGGTGGCCTGGCTGGCGGCATCTTCCGGCGGCGCATCGGCCGCGCCATTGCAATTCAAGCACATCGAGGGCAAGAACCATCAGACGCGCAAATACACCTGCGCGACCGGCAAGATCCTGCAAGTCACCTACTGGAACGCGCAGAACGGCCAGAGCTTCGCCGTGCTGCCGGTGAAAGGCGCGTCGATGCTGTTCGTCAACACGATCTCGGCGTCCGGTGCGAAGTACCAGGCTGGCAGCTATACGTGGTGGACCAAGGGTCCGCGCGCCAACCTGTACGACCTGACGAGCGGCGAGAACGCGCCGCCGATTCTATCCGACTGCGTGACCGTGATTCGCTGATTTGCTGATCGGCGGACACATGCACCGCATGCGGCGGCTTCATTCCCTACCGCCGCCTCTTCTTCTCGCGCCTGGCTTCCTGTCCCGCGCCGCCTCGTGCGCTCGCGCGCATCGTTTCCGTTCGAGTAGTAAGCTGTCCGGCATGGCGTTCGCCATGCCGTTTGCCATGCCGCGCGCGCGGAGCGGTGTTTCGCGCGCAGCCGTCGTTGTCGTCTTCGATTGTCCGTTCCCCGAGTCATCAAGCGAGCCCCTCAATGAAAGCATCGGACCTGTTCGTCAAATCGCTGGAAGCCGAAGGTGTCGAGTATGTGTTTGGCATCCCCGGTGAAGAAAATCTCGATCTGCTGGAGTCGCTGCGCCGCTCGAAAATCCGTCTGATCCTCACGCGCCACGAGCAGGCGGCCGGCTTCATGGCCGCCACCTACGGGCGGCTCACCGGCCGCACGGGAGTATGTCTGGCGACGCTCGGCCCCGGCGCGACCAACTTCGTGACCGCGGCCGCCTACGCGCAGCTGGGCGGCATGCCGATGCTGATGGTCACGGGCCAGAAGCCGATCAAGTCGAGCAAGCAGGGGCACTTCCAGATCGTCGACGTGGTGCGGATGATGGAGCCGCTCACCAAGTACACACGGCAGATCGTGTCGATCGGCAACATTCCTGCGACGGTGCGCGAGGCGGTGCGCCGCGCCGAGGAGGAGCGGCCCGGCGCCACCCACCTCGAATTGCCCGAGGACGTCGCGCACGAAGAGGGCGACGGCAAGCCGATTCCGAAGAGCTACAGCCGCCGTCCGGTCGCCGAGGAGAGAGCGGTCGCGCGCGCGGTCGAGGCGATCACCGCCGCGAAGCATCCGCTGCTGATGATCGGCGCGGGCGGCAACCGCAAAACCACCACGAAGATGCTGCGCGAGTTCGTCGACCAGATCGGCATTCCGTTTTTCACCACGCAGATGGGCAAGGGCGTGATCGACGAATCGCATCCGATGTGGCTCGGCAACGCGACGCTGTCCGACGGCGACTTCGTGCACCGCGCGATCGAGCTCGCGGACTGCATCATCAACGTCGGTCACGACGTGATCGAAAAGCCGCCGTTTTTCATGCGCAGCGGCGAGGCGGGCGAGAAGACTGTGATCCACGTGAACTTCCTCGGCGCCGAAGTCGATCCGGTGTATTTCCCGCAGATCGAAGTGGTCGGCGATATCGCCAACGCGGTGTGGCAGCTCAAGGAGAGCCTGAAGACACGTCAGGAGCATTGGGACTTCACGCGCTTCAAGGAGATCAAGGAGCACTTCGAGGCGCATCTGGTGAAGGGCCAGCACGACGATCGCTTCCCGATGTACCCGGTGCGGATCGTCAACGACGTGTACGAGACCACGCCGGTCGACGGCATCGTGTGTCTGGATAACGGCATGTACAAGATCTGGTTCGCGCGCTACTACCGCGCGCACGAGCCGAATTCGCTGCTGCTCGACAACGCGTTGGCGTCGATGGGCGCGGGGCTGCCGTCTGCGATCGCGAGCAAGATCGTGCATCCGGAGCGCAAGGTGATCGCCGTGTGCGGCGACGGCGGCTTCATGATGAACTCGCAGGAGCTCGAAACGGCGGTGCGGCTGAAGCTCGATCTGGTGATCCTGATTCTGCGCGACGACGCGTTCGGCATGATCCGCTGGAAGCAGGAGAACATGAACTTCCCGGACTACGGCATGACGCTTGCGAACCCGGATTTCGTCGCCTATGCGCAGAGTTATGGTGCGCAGGGGCATAGGATCGAGGCGGCCGAGCAGTTCGCGCCGCTGTTGCGCGAGTGCTTCGCGACGCCCGGCGTGCACGTGATCGACGTGCCGATCGACTATTCGGACAACGAGCGCGTGCTCAATCGCGAGATCAAGCGGCTGTCCGCGCGGCTTTGAGCATCCGTGCATCGAATCAAGGAGAGTGCGACATGTTGCAGAAAACCTATCCGTACTACCTGGCCAACGAGCCGGTGGCCGCCAACACCGACCTCGAAGTCACCGACAAATTCAGCGGCGAAGTCGCCACGCGCGTCGCAATGGCCGACGCGGCCGCGATCGACAAGGCGATCGGCCTGGCGGTCGATGCGATGCCGGCCATGCGAGCGTACCCGCCGTTCAAGCGCCAGGCGGTGCTCGAACATTGCGTGAAGCGCTTTCGCGAGCGCTACGACGAACTCGCCCTCGCGCTGTGCATCGAGGCGGGCAAGCCGATCAACGATTCGAAGGGCGAAGTCACGCGCCTGATCGATACGTTCAAGGTCGCCGCGGAGGAGAGCGTGCGGATCGACGGCGAGATCATCAATCTGCAGATTTCGCCGCGCGCGAACGGGTATCACGGCTATGTGAAGCGCGTGCCGATCGGGCCGTGCTCGTTCATCTCGCCGTTCAATTTTCCGTTGAACCTGACCGCCCACAAGGTCGCGCCGGCGATCGCGGCCGGCGTGCCGTTCGTGCTGAAACCGGCGAGCCGCACACCGGTCGGTGCGCTGATCATGGGCGAAATTCTCGCGGAAACCGATCTGCCGAAGGGCGCGTTCTCGATTTTGCCCGCGCATCGCGACGGCGCCGACCTGTTCACGACCGACGAGCGCTTCAAGCTGCTGTCGTTCACCGGGTCGCCCGCGGTCGGCTGGGAGTTGAAGCGCAAAGCCGGCAAGAAGAAGGTGATTCTGGAGCTGGGCGGCAACGCGGCGGCGATCGTCGACGCTGACCAGGGCGGCAAGCTCGACTACGTGGTCGACCGGCTCGCGTTCGGCGCGTTCTATCAGTCGGGGCAGAGCTGCATCGGCGTGCAGCGGATTCTCGCGCACACGAGCGTCTACGACGCGCTGCGCGAGAAGCTGATCGCGAAGACGAAGTCGCTCGTGATGGGCGATCCGAAGAACGAAAAGACCTTCGTCGGGCCGATGATCTCCGAATCGGAAGCGAAGCGGCTCGCTGGCTGGATGGAGGGGGCGGTGCAGGCGGGCGCGCAGATCGTCGCGGGCGGCAAGGTCGACGGCGCGATGTTCGAGGCGACGCTGCTGGAAGGCGTGAAGCGCGACACCGATCTGTATCGCAAGGAGGCGTTCGGGCCGGTTGCGATACTCGAGCGCTTCGATGATTTCGAGGCGGCGCTCGCGCAGGTCAACGACAGCGACTTCGGCCTGCAGGCCGGCGTGTTCACCGATTCGCTCGCGCATGCGCATCGCGCGTGGGATGCGCTCGAAGTGGGCGGCGTCGTGATCAACGACGTGCCGTCGTTCCGCGTCGACAACATGCCGTATGGCGGCGTCAAGGATTCGGGGCTCGGGCGCGAGGGCGTGCGCTATGCGATCGAGGACATGACCGAGATGCGGCTGATGGTGATGCGCGAGACGTGGTGAGGGGCGATCTGACGTGAGCGGGGGCGGGCGACCGTTCGCAATGGGGCCAGTGCGGGCGCCGGGACGGCTGACGAACGCCGCGCGCCGCCCGCCGAAGGGCCCGGCTGTCACGCCACTGTCGTCTGTGCGCACTACGCTGCGACCGAAGCAACGGCCGCGAGCCGCCGGCCGGCCAGCCGTCACGAGCGTTTTTGCTGAAGTGCTACAATACTCGGCTTTCGGCGGATGCTTCCGCCAGCCGGAGCCGGCCGCATTATCCGAACTCAGACGGGTCTCGCGCGGAACGACGTGGCTCCGCCTTCATCCTGATGCCCTCAGCGGTCCCGACCGCTGCCGCGCGCATCGCGCCACGCGCCTTTTTAGCGAAAGCCACCATGTCCGACACAGCCGTCACGCCCAGTACCGAGACTTTTGATCAATTCGGCCTCGCGCCCGACATCCTGAAGGCCATCAAGGAATCGGGCTACACGTCGCCCACGCCGATCCAGGCGCAGGCGATCCCGGTCGTGCTGGCGGGCCGTGACGTGATGGGCGCCGCGCAGACCGGCACCGGCAAGACCGCGAGCTTCTCGCTGCCGATCATCCAGCGTCTGCTGCCGCAGGCCAGTACGAGCGCGTCGCCGGCGCGCCATCCGGTCCGTGCGCTGATCCTCACGCCGACCCGCGAACTGGCCGACCAGGTCGCCGCGAATGTGCAGGCGTACGCGAAGCACACGGCGCTGCGCAGCGCGGTCGTGTTCGGTGGCGTCGACATGAATCCGCAGTCCGAGCAGTTGCGCCGCGGCGTTGAAATCCTGATCGCGACGCCGGGTCGTCTGCTCGATCACGTGCAGCAGAAAACCGCGAACCTGGGCCAGGTGCAGATGCTCGTGCTCGACGAAGCCGACCGCATGCTCGACATGGGCTTCCTGCCCGACCTGCAGCGCATCCTGAACCTGCTGCCGAAAGAGCGCCAGACGCTGCTCTTTTCCGCGACGTTCTCGGGCGAAATCAAGAAGCTCGCCGCGACGTATCTGCGCAACCCGCAGACCATCGAAGTGGCGCGCAGCAACTCGACCGCGACCAATGTCACGCAGATCGTCTATGAAGTCGCCGAGGGCGACAAGACCGGCGCGGTCGTGCAGCTGATCCGCGAGCGTGGCCTGAAGCAGGTGCTCGTGTTCTGCAACAGCAAGATCGGCGCGAGCCGGCTCGCGCGCAGTCTCGAACGCGACGGCGTGGTCGCGACCGCGATTCACGGCGACCGCACGCAGAGCGAGCGCATGCAGGCGCTCGATGCGTTCAAGCGCGGCGAAGTCGAGGCGCTCGTCGCGACGGATGTCGCCGCGCGCGGTCTCGACATCGTCGAACTGCCGACCGTGATCAACTTCGACCTGCCGTTCAACGCCGAAGACTATGTGCACCGGATCGGCCGCACGGGCCGCGCGGGTGCATCGGGCGACGCGCTGTCGCTGTGCAGCCCGAACGAGCGCAAGCAACTGGCCGACATCGAGAAGCTGATCAAGCGTCCGCTCGACTTGCAGCGCCTGACCGTCGAGGCGCCGGTGCGCCATCATCACGAGGACCGTCCGCCGCGCCGCGAGCGCAGCGAATCGCGCGACGAGCGCAGCCGCCGTCGCACGGGCGGGGCGTCGGGTTCGTATGACCGTGCGCATCATCATCGCGCGCAACCGGTCGACGATTTCTTCCTGAAGCCGTACGAGCCGTCGCCGGCATCGGTGCGCAAGATCGAGGAGACGGCCGCGTCGAACTCCGCGCCGCAAAAGACGGCGCCGAAGCGGCCACTGGCAGCGTTGCTCGGTGGCTTCGGAATGCCGAGGAAGACGCCTTCGTCGTCGTAAGACGGGCTGTCGGGTTCAGAGCTCGGGGTGCAACGCCTCGAGCGTAAAAACGGTGGGGCCGCGCGGTTCGATGTCTCGGAAAACGCAGCAGGCTTCACGCGTGCGCATCATCGGGATGCGCGAATGTTCATCCGTTTTGCCCAGGCGGCGGTCGCGGCGCAGTAGAACTGCTCCAGCGTCGTGGGCGGCTCGCTTCCCAACTTCAGTCCCAGATGCCGTGCCGCCGCGCCTAGTGCTTCGAGCGGCTTGTCGCTATCGAGCGCGGTCGCGCCGTTCTGCTTGCTCAGTTTCTCGCCGTGCTCGTTGGTGACGACCGGCACATGCAGATACTCGGGCGTTGCCACACCCAGACAACGCTGCAGATAAATCTGCCGCGCCGTCGAATCCATCAGATCCGCGCCGCGCACGATGTGCGTGATGCCCGCGTCCGCATCGTCCACCACCACCGCCAGCTGATATGCCCACTGATCGTCCGCGCGGCGCAGCACGAAATCGCCGACCTCGGTCGCGAGATTTTGCGTCTGCGGACCCTGCCAGCGGTCGTCGAACGTGATCACGGCGGGCTCGCCGTCGGGTACGCGCAGGCGCCACGCGCGCGCCGGCTTGCCATGCAGACCCGTGCGGCAGGTGCCGGGGTAGGCGAGTGTAGTGTTGCGCGCGTGCGCGTGCAGCAGCGAATCGGCGATTTCCTTGCGCGTGCAGCCGCACGGATAGACGAGACCGGTCGATTTCAACTGCTCCAGCGCGTGCTGATAGCGCGCCATGCGCTGGCTTTGCCAGACCGGCGTTTCGTCCGCGCGCATGCCGAAGCGTTCGAGGGTCGCGAGGATGTCCTCGGCGGCACCCGGCACCGTGCGCGGTCCGTCGATATCTTCGACGCGCACGAGCCACGCGCCGCGCTGCGCGCGCGCGTCGAGCCAGCTCGCGAGCGCGCTGACCAGCGAGCCGAAATGCAGCGGGCCGGTCGGCGACGGCGCGAAGCGTCCGCGATAGGTCATGGTTTGGGGACGACAGGTGAGGCGCCCGCGTCACGGAGCCCCCCGGCTGTCATTACGCGGCGCACGCGGCCTTGCTGTCCGGGTGGCACGCCGGACAGGTCTTGCCCGCGACGTACATCGGCGATTGCTGTTGCTCGGGCGTGACCACCGCGCGGCAGCCGAAGCATTGCGCGGTCGCGGTCGGTTCGAGTTGCGGATTCAGCGCGGTGCGGTAGTCGAACACGAAGCAGTCGCCGTGATAATGCGCGCCGCCCACTTCCTCGAAGTATTTGAGGATGCCGCCTTCGAGCTGGTACACGTTCTCGATGCCGACCTCCTTCATATGGATCGCGGCCTTCTCGCAGCGGATGCCGCCCGTGCAGAACGACACCACCGTCTTGTCCTGGAGATCGGCACGGTTGTTCTCGATTACCTCGGGGAATTCGCTGAACTTCGTGATCCGATAGTCGAGCGCGTTGTCGAACGTGCCGACGTCGACTTCGAACGCGTTGCGCGTGTCGAGCATCACGACCGGACGGCCTTCGTCGTCGTGACCGCGGTCGAGCCAGGTCTTCAGCGTCGGCGCGTCGACGAACGGTGCGCGGCCGAGCTCGGGGCGGATCGCCGGCTTTTTCATCGTGATGATTTCGCGCTTGAGCTTGACCAGCATGCGCGTGAAGGGCTGCTTGTCCGACAGGCTTTCCTTGAACTGCAGATTCGCGAACTTGCCTTCGAACAGCGCGTCGTGGCGAATGTAGTCGATGAATGCGTCGGTGCTCTCGCGCGTGCCGGCGATGAACAGGTTGATGCCTTCCGGCGCGAGCAGGATGGTGCCGCGCAGGCCGAGCGCATTGCAGCGTTCGGTGACGAACGGGCGCCAGGCGGCGGTGTCTTCGATGGTCGCGAATTGATACGCGGCGAGATTGACGATACTCATGTGTGTTCTGCAGTAAAGATGGCCGGCGTGGCGAGGGGGCGGCGGGATGTGCCGCCGCTGTTGCGCCCCGTATGAGACCCGGGGTTTGACGCGCGGGTTCGCGCGCGTTTGCCGTGCGTTTGCCGCGCGTTTGCCGGTTAAATGGCCACGTCGAGAGAGGCGAAACCCCTATTATCCCTCAACCCGGCATTTTCCCCGACCTGGCCGAATGGCCAACGAGTTGCGCTAGCGCAAACAGCGCTCGCTCCGACCTCGTCCTGGCCGGATGGCCAACGCGCCGTTTTGACCTGAAATCCGCGGAAGGGTGGAGTTACAATGTCGCCCATGTCAGATCCCCGCTTCGTTCATCTCCGCGTTCACTCCGAATTCTCGATTGCCGACGGCATCGTGCGTCTCGACGACATCGTCGCGGCGGCGGCCAAAGACGGTCAGGGCGCGCTCGCGCTTACCGACCTCGGCAACGCGTTCGGCCTCGTCCGTTTCTACCAGGAAGCGCGTGGCAAAGGGATCAAACCCATTGCCGGCTGCGACGTCTGGATCACCAATCCTGACGACCGCGACAAGCCTTCCCGCCTGCTGCTGCTGGTCAAGGACCGCCGCGGTTACCTGAACCTCTGCGAATTGCTCAGCAAGGCCTCGCTGACGAACCAGTATCGCGGCCGCGCGGAAATCGAAGCTGGCTGGCTCGAATCCGGTCTGGGCGAAGGGCTGCTCGCGCTGTCGGGCGCGCAGCAGGGTGACATCGGTCTCGCGCTGGCGGCCGGCAACGAAGAGGCGGCGAAGCGCCACGCGCAGCATTGGGCGAAGGTGTTCCCAGGCGGCTTCTATATCGAGCTGCAGCGCTACGGCCAGCCTGGCGGCGAGCAGTACGTGCAGCAGGTGGTCGCGCTCGCGGCATCGCTGAAACTGCCGGTCGTCGCGACGCACCCGATGCAGTTCATGACGCCGGACGACTTCACCGCGCACGAAGCGCGCGTGTGTATTTCCGAAGGCGACATTCTCGCGAATCCGCGTCGCCAGAAGCGCTTCACGGCCGAGCAGTATTTCCGCACGCAACAGGAAATGGCCACGCTGTTCGCGGACATTCCTTCGGCGCTGGCGAACACGGTGCAGATCGCCAAGCGCTGCAATCTGACGCTCGAACTCGGCAAGCCGAAGCTGCCGCTCTTTCCGACGCCCGACGGCATGTCGCTCGACGACTACCTGGTGCAGCTGTCGAAAGAGGGCCTGGAAAAGCGGCTCGAACAGTTGTATCCGGACGAGGCCGAGCGCGACTCGCAACGCCCGACGTACTACCAGCGCCTCGAATTCGAATGCGGCACGATCATCAAGATGGGCTTTCCGGGCTACTTCCTGATCGTCGCGGACTTCATCAACTGGGCCAAGAACAACGGCGTGCCGGTCGGGCCGGGCCGGGGTTCGGGCGCGGGTTCGCTGGTCGCCTATGCGCTCGGCGTGACCGATCTCGATCCGCTGCGCTACAACCTGCTGTTCGAGCGTTTCCTGAATCCGGAGCGGGTGTCGATGCCCGACTTCGATATCGACTTCTGCCAGCACGGCCGCGATCGCGTGATCCAGTACGTGAAGGAAAAATACGGCGCGAACGCGGTGTCGCAGATCGCGACGTTCGGCACGATGGCGGCGAAGGCGGCGGTGCGCGACATCGGCCGCGTGCTCGATCTCGGCTACATGTTCACGGACGGCATCGCGAAGTTGATCCCGTTCAAGCCGGGCAAGCACGTGACGATCGCCGACGCGATGAAGGAAGAGCCGCTGTTGCAGGAGCGCTTCGACAACGAAGACGAAGTGCACCAGCTGCTCGAACTCGCGCAGCGCGTCGAAGGCTTGACGCGTAACGTCGGCATGCACGCGGGCGGCGTGCTGATCGCGCCGGGCAAGCTGACCGATTTCTGCCCCTTGTACACGCAGGGCGACGAAAGCGGCGTCGTCAGCCAGTACGACAAGGACGACGTCGAAGCAGTCGGCCTCGTGAAGTTCGACTTTCTGGGCCTGACCACGCTGACCATTCTGGATTGGGCCGAGCGCTACATCCGCCGCCTCGATCCGTCGAAGCAGGACTGGTCGCTCGCCCAGGTGCCGCTCGACGACCCGGCGTCGTTCTCGATCCTGAAGAAAGCGAATACGGTCGCCGTGTTCCAGCTGGAAAGCCGCGGCATGCAGGGCATGCTGAAGGACGCGCAGCCCGACCGCTTCGAAGACATCATCGCGCTCGTCGCGTTGTACCGCCCGGGTCCGATGGACCTGATCCCGAGCTTCTGTGCGCGTAAGCACGGCCGCGAGGTGGTGGAATATCCGGACCCGCGCGTCGAACCTGTTCTGAAAGAGACCTACGGCATCATGGTCTACCAGGAGCAGGTGATGCAGATGGCGCAGATCATCGGCGGCTACTCGCTGGGCGGCGCCGACCTGCTGCGTCGCGCGATGGGTAAGAAAAAGCCCGAGGAAATGGCCAAGCACCGCGAAATTTTCGCGGAAGGCGCGGCCACCAACGGCCTCACGCGCGAGAAGTCCGACGAAATCTTCGACCTGATGGAGAAGTTCGCGGGCTACGGCTTCAACAAGTCGCACGCGGCCGCCTACGCGCTGCTTGCGTACTACACCGCGTGGCTCAAGGCGCACCATCCGGCCGAATTCATGGCGGCCAACATGTCGCTCGCGATGGACGACACGGACAAGGTCAAGATCCTGTTCGAAGACTGCCTCGCGAACAAGATGGCCGTGCTGCCGCCGGACGTGAACCTGTCCGCGTATCGCTTCGAGCCGGTCGCCGAAGCCGACGGCAAGCGCTCGCGCACGATCCGCTACGGTCTCGGCGCGATCAAGGGCAGCGGCCAGAACGCGATCGAAGAAATCCTGCGCGCGCGCGAGGAAGGCCGCTTCATCGACATCTTCGATTTCTGCAACCGCGTCGATCGGCGCATCGTCAATCGTCGCACGATCGAGGCGCTGATTCGCGCCGGCGCGTTCGACACGCTGCATCTGAACCGCGCGCAGCTGATCGCGTCGGTGTCGCTCGCGATGGAAGCTGCCGAGCAGGCGGCGGCCAATGCGCTGCAGGCCGGCCTGTTCGACATGGGCGACGCGCCGTCGCAAGGCCACGAACTCGTCGACGAACCGGAGTGGCCGGAAAAGCGCAAGCTGCAGGAAGAAAAGGCCGCGCTCGGTTTCTACCTGTCGGGCCATCTGTTCGATGCATACAAGGACGAAGTGCGTCGCTTCGTGCGCCAGAAGATCGGCGAGCTGAAGGAAGGGCGCGACAAGCTGGTCGCGGGCGTGATCGTGTCGCTGCGCACGCAGATGACCCAGCGCGGCAAGATGCTGATCGCGCTGCTCGACGACGGCACCGGCCAGTGCGAAGTGACGGTGTTCAACGAGGTCTTCGAAGAGCACAAGCAGTTGTTCAAGGAAGACGAGCTGCTGGTCGTGCAGGGCCAGGCGCGCAACGACGCGTTCACGGGCGGCATCCGCTTCACGGTCGAAACGGTGATGGATCTCGGCCGCGCGCGCTGCCGTTACGCGGATTCGCTGAAGGTGCAGATGAACGGCAACGCGGACGCGCAGGCATTGCGCCGGGTGCTCGAAGCGCACACCGCCGGCAAGGACGAGCCGTCCGCCACAGCCGCGCCGGCGGCCGCGCCGCGCGGCAATGGCGGTGGGCGTGGCGGCTTCGGCGGCGACGGCGGCCGTCAGCGTCAAGCGGTGCAGATTCCGAACGGGCTCGCGGTGCAGGTCGTTTATCGCAGCGAGCATGCGCAAGGCGAAATGCGTCTGGGCGACGCGTGGCGCGTGAAGCCGACCGATGAACTGCTCGCCGCGCTGCGCGGCGAGTTTGCGGGAAGCTCGATCGAAATCGTGTATTGAGCGAGATCCGCGGTATCGATGGGCCAGTGCAGCGTGTACCGGCTAGCCTTACCGCCCGCCCGTTTTTTCCAGGCGCGCCAGCTTCAGAAACCGGTAGTACACCGTCTCCGCATTGAACAGCGCGATCATCAGCCCGGTGCGGCCATCCAGAAAACCGCGCCGCAGCAGATAAGTCCGCACGAACGCCCACAGGCCGCGCCCGAGCGCGAGGCGAATGCTGCCTTTCTGCCCGGCCTCGTAACGCTGCCGCGCGCCGGCCGTCGAATACGCGTCGAGCTTGCGCAGCACACCCTCGTAGTCCTCGTACGAGTAGTGCATCAGCTTGCCGGCGAGGCGTTGCGCGGGCGTGTCGAACACGAGGCGCTCGTGCACGAGGTCGTCGGAGAAGCGCGCGGTGCCGCGTTTGAAGAGGCGCGGAATCCAGTCCGGATACCAGCCGCTGTGATGGACCCAGTGGCCGCAGAAACTCGACAGACGGTCCACCGCATAGACGTCGGCGGCGGGCGCGGCGAGCGTCGCGCGAATCGATGCGGCGAGTTCCGGTGTGACGATTTCGTCGGCGTCGAGCGACAGGATCCAGTTGGTGGTCAGTGCATCGACCGCGCGGTTCTTTTGCGGGCCGAAGCCCGGCCAGTCCGTCTGTTCGATGACGCGAGCGCCGTTCGCGCGAGCGATGTCGGCGGTGCCGTCGGTGCTGCCGCCGTCGATCACGACGATCTGGTCGGCAAAGGCCACGGCTTGCAGGCATTCGGCCAGCCGCGCCGCCGCGTTCCGGGTGATGATGGCAACGCCAAGAGTGGTTTCTTGCATACCTGAGTTGCGTGGAGGACGAAGTGACGGAGCGGGTCGCGACCCGGCAATCGAGCAGCGAGTATACACATCTCATCCGTCCCCACACCACGGCGCCGATCCGCCAGGCGTTGCGCGCATGCCGTCGCGCGCCGAGCGCCGGCCGTCATCTGCAACCGATTACAATGCTCTTTTTTGATATTTCACGTGGCCGCCCGATCATGCGCCGCGTGCTCGCCGTTCCGCATTTCCAGAGGATTCCTTGAGCGCGAAGCCAACGTTAAGCAAACCCATGGGGGCAGGCGATGCGTCGTCGCCGGCCGTCGTCCTGCGGCGCCTGTGGCCTTTCATCAAGCCGCTGCTGTGGGTCGGGGTCGGCGCGATCATCGCGATGGCGGTGAGCGCCGGCACCGACGCCGCCATTCCCGCGCTGCTCAAGCCGCTGCTCGACAAGGGCTTCGGCTCGCACGCAGTCGACAAGACCAAGTGGCTCGTGCCGATCGCGGTGATCGGCCTCGCGCTGATTCGCGGCGTGTCGCAGTACGCGTCCGGCTATCTGCTCGCGTACGTGTCGAACAAGATCCTGCTCGAGCTGCGTCTGAAGATGTTCGACCGCATGATCCACACGAGCGTCGCGTTCTTCCAGCGCGAAACCGCGAGCACGGTGATCAACGCGATCGTCTTCGAGGTCAATCAGATCCTGAACGTGCTGCTGAGCGTGATGGTCACGCTCGTGCGCGACTCGCTGACGGTGATCTTCCTGCTCGGCTATCTGTTCTATCTGAACTGGCGTCTGACGTTGATCGTCGCGGTGCTGCTGCCAGGCATCGGCTGGCTGGTCGGCAAGATCAATCGCCGGCTGCGGCGACTGAACCGCGAGCATCAGCTGCTCACCAACGAGCTGTCGTATATCGTCGAAGAAACGGTGGGCGGCTACAAGGTCGTCAAGGTGCATAACGGCGAGCAATACGAGACGGACCGCTTCACCGCGATGAGCCGGCGCCTGCGCGGCTACGCGATGCGCATGACGGTCTCCGGTGGCCTCGCGCAGCCGTTGACGCAGTTCCTGGCGTCGATCGCGCTCGCGGTCGTGATCACGATCGCGGTGGTGCAGTCGTCGTCGGATCAGACGACGGTCGGCGGCTTCGTCGCGTTCGTCACGTCGATGCTCCTGATCATCTCGCCGCTCAAGCATCTGATGGACGTGAACCAGCCGTTGCAGCGCGGCATGACCGCGGCCGAGCTGATCTTCGGCCTGATCGACGAGCCGGCCGAGCCGGAAGGCGGCGGCAAGCCGCTCGCTCACGCGCGCGGCGAGGTCGAGTTCCGCGACGTGTCGTTCATCTACGGCACGAACTCCACGCACAACCGCCATACGCTCGACCAGGTGTCGTTCAAGATCGCGCCGGGCGAGATGGTCGCGCTCGCGGGGCCGTCGGGCAGCGGCAAGACCACGCTGGTGAATCTGTTGCCGCGCTTCTTCGATCCGACCGGCGGCGCGATTCTGGTCGACGGCGTCGCGCTGCCCGAGTACGACCTGCACGCGCTGCGCAGCCAGATCGCGATGGTGAGCCAGGACGTCGTGCTGTTCAACGACACCATCGCGCACAACGTCGCGTACGGTCAGGAAGTCGATGCGGAGAAGGTCAAGGCGGCGTTGCGCGCGGCGAACCTGTGGGACACCGTGCAGGCGATGCCGCAGGGCATCGAGACGCTCGTCGGCGACAACGGCATGATGCTGTCGGGCGGCCAACGCCAGCGTCTCGCGATCGCGCGCGCGATCTACAAGAACGCGCCGATCCTGATTCTCGACGAAGCGACGTCGGCGCTCGATTCCGAGTCCGAGCGCCACGTGCAGGCGGCGCTCGAAACGCTGATGAAAGGCCGCACCACGCTCGTGATCGCGCACCGCCTGTCGACGATCGAGCGCGCCGACCGCATCCTCGTGATGGAGGCGGGGCGGATCGTCGAGCGCGGCAGCCATCGCGAGCTGCTCGAGCACGACGGCTTGTACGCCCATCTGCATCGCATCCAGTTCCAGCAGAGCGCGGCCTAGTTCCAACGCCGTTTTACCGGGGCGTCGCGCGGCTGTCGCTCAGGTGTTCGAGGTCGTGCCCACGGCCTGAAGCAACTGCTGGCGGATCGCACGGAAGATGGCTGCCGGTGCGATCTCGTCGACGTCGCCGCTGCTCTGAATGCCGGTCGAATGGCATGGTTCGGTCAGCCGCAGATAGGGCGGCTCGCGGTCCGAGAACAGCGACACGCTCGGCGTCGGCGTCGAATGCGCGACGTGCATCAAGCCGCCGTCTGCACCGACGAACAGACACGCGTGGGCGGCGATTTCGCGCGACTGCAACAGCGTCAGCTTGCCGACGCAGGAAGCAATCTTCAACGTGGCGAACGGGTGTTCGAGCAGCGTCTGCGCCATCGCCAGTCCATTGTCCGAACCGAGCAGCACGATCTGCCGCGGCAGCGTCGCGTCATCGGACTGATCGATGAGTTCCAGCAGTTCGCCCCAGCGGTTGTAAGTCCGGTTTGTGTCGAGCCCCCCGACGGCGAGTGCGAGAAACTGCCCGCCCGGTAGCCATTCCTGCACCGATTCGCGGGTCGCGGAGCGAGCCGCCAGATACGGCTTGCTCATCGCGATCACGGCGGCGGCCGAATGGCCTAGCGAAAAGAAGTGATTGATCGCCGCATAGCTGAAGCTGGTCTGATTGCGATCGGGTCCGTAGAAATACTGGAACAGGCAGACATAGGGCAGATGCCTGAAGTGCCGCGCTTTCAGTTTGATGGACGGCAGATTGAATTCCGACATGACGATCGCGTCGTAGCGGCGGCCGGAAAGTTGCTGTAAGTCGGAATAGACGTTCTGAAAGATATCGTCCTCCGCGAACAGCGGATGCAGATTCGGCAGCGTGAGCAGGTCGATCTCGACACCGCGATCCTTCAGGAGCGCGCGTCCCGACAGGTCCATCGTCGCATCGCCGAAATTGCGCTTGCCGGTATAGATCCACAGCAGCCGCTTTACACCGGCGGCGCTCTCGAGTTCCAGGCGAGTTTGTCCGGCCCCTTTCAGCAACAGGTATTTGTGCAGATACTTTTTGACTATCTTCGCTCGCGAACTCTTGCGCAAAAACGTCTCGGGCTCGTGCGCGACGCCGCTATAAGGAATCCGCACGGAACGATCGACGGCGGTTTCCACGATTCTTTTCAAGGCGTCAGGGACAAGCGGATAAAGCGGGCGCATCAATTGTTTCATTGTCTGGAGCACTGAAAACCGAGGCTGCGATGGACGACGGCTGTCGCGCGAGTGCGCGGCGCTCACCGCGCGCAGCGTGGCCTCATATGGTAACAGCACGCTTCGCACGCGCCGCGCGGACTCGGGCCGAAGTCCCCACGGGCTTGCCTCTGCCCGGATCGGAAGGTCCCGGCGGATTACGAGATTAGGACACGAACCCGGTACAATGACGACCCACACTACCCGGTCGCATGTCAAAATTCTGCGACGACTGCTTAAATCAAATACATGCCGACGCCTTCCAAAATCTGTATGCCAAGCGTCAATTTGCAAAGTCTGCCGCCAGCTTTACTCCTGTTCATCTATCCGTCGGCGTGCCTGTTGATACCGGGCGCGGCCAGTGCGCTGCTGGTTGCGGCCGCGATCATTTCGCTTCTACTGCTTGCATTGCCGAAAAGCTTGACGAATCTGCCGGCGCTCCGCTGGGACAGGATCGATAGCGCGTTTTGCCTCTGCGCCGCCTGTCCGGTGATCGCCGTGCTACTCGCGGGTCTCTCGCACGGTGTCGTGGTACCCAGTACGCTCGATTCGCCTTCCCGTTTCTTTCTTGCCGCACCAGTTTTCCTGGTATTGCGCCGAAGCTTGCCGGGTACGCTCGCGTGGGCCGATCTATCGTTTGCGCTGGCCGCGCTGGTGTCGCTCGGGATTCTGCTGATCGTGCCACGCGATTGGGGCTTCGGCCGCCTCAGCAGCCGCTTTCTGAATCCGATTCACTTCGGCGATATCGCCCTCGTGATGGGCGCGCTGTCGATTCTCTCGCCGAACTGGTGGCGCAAGGATTGCACGGCCGTGCGGATCGTCAAGGTCGCGGGCCTGTTCGCGGGACTCGCCGGATCGCTGATAACCGGCACGCGCGGTAGCTGGGTCGCGATTCCTGTCGTGGTGACCGTGATTCTCTATTTGCGTAGTCGCGGCAAATCGCGCAAGTGGAAGGTGGCGCTGCCGCTTGCCATCGTGGTGATTCTGGCTGGCGCGTGCATTTTTTCGCCGACCGTGCGAGATCGCTTCGGCGACGTGTCTTCCGATCTCGTGCAGTACATGCACGGCCATAAAGACACGCCGATGGGTATTCGCCTGCAGCTTTACGAGGCCGCCGCGCACATCGTCAGGAGTCATCCGCTGCTGGGGCTGGGCGGCGACGGCTTTCGCGATAGCATGCAATCCTTCGTGGATTCAGGCCTGATCACGCCCATTGCCGCGCAGTTCGGCCGCGGCGAAGCGCACAATCAGATGCTCGCGTACATGACCGACTATGGCGGCCTTGGCGGTCTCGCGCTGCTGGGTATCTACCTGGTGCCGGGCGTGATCTTCCAGCGCCGTCTCAGAGCGCCCGACGCACCGGCCCGACGCGCCGCGCTGATGGGGCTGACGTTCGTCCTGTCGTTCTGGATTTTCGGGCTGAGTGTGGAAACCTTCGATCTCAAGCTGACCGTGTCGTTCTATTCGATGGTCATGGCGGTGCTCACCGCGTGTTGCACGTATGCCAGCAACACGCCGGACAGTACCGCTGCCCGGTCCTCGCACTGTTACATTCAATGAAGCTCACATCGACTCATGTTCAGTATCCTGATTCCGAGCTGGAATAACCTGCCTTATCTGAAGCTGTGCATCGACAGTGTTCGTCGTCACTCGGCGTTCGATCACGAGATCATCGTGCACGTCAACGACGGCAGCGACGGTACGCTCGAATGGGTTCGAGCCGAAGGCATCCGTCATACGTGGAGCAAGGGCAACGTCGGCGTCTGCATTGCGCTGAACGACGCCGCCCGGCTCGCCACCCGCGACTGGATCCTGTTCCTGAACGACGACATGTTCTGCACGCCGGGCTGGGATGTCGCGTTCGAGGCCAGCGTGCGCTCGCTCGGCGAATCGTCGGCGTATCTCTCGTCGGTGCTGATCGAGCCGATCGATACCGGCAACACCAACGTCACGACGGCCAATTTCGGCACCGGGCCGGAGAATTTCGACGAAGCGGGGCTGCTCAAGTACACTGCCGCGATGCAAGCGGCGGATCGCGATGGCGTGGCCGTGCAGCCGATGCTGCTCAGCCGCCGCCTGTGGCACGCGGTGGGCGGTTACAGCATCGAATTCGGCCCCGGCATGAGCAGCGACGACGACTTTCTGATGAAGCTCTGGCTGGTCGGTTGTCGTGTGTTTCGGGTCGTCGGCGCGAGCCGCATCTACCATTTCGGCTGCAAATCGACAGGCCGCATTCGCCGTAATCGCGGCGGCCGCGAATTCCTGATGAAGTGGGGCATCTCGCAGCGCGACTTTGCGCGCGGCTACATTCGCCAGACGGCCGTGGTGGCCCCCGGCAGCCTGCCGAACGTGCCGCGCGCGCCGTTCACGAGCCGCCTCAAACGCGTGCTGTACGCGCTGAGTCGCTATCCGTTCGAGGATCTCGAAGGCTGGGACGCCAATCTTCCCGCGAAGCTGCCGTTCATGAAGTCGTTCGGCGAGAGGTCCGAAGACCAGGCCGGGCGCGACTGACCGACACGATCCGCGCGCGGACGTCACCCTTACAGAATTCACATCCGATGTTCTCAATCATCATTCCGACCTGGAACAACCTGCCTTATCTGCGCCTGGTGATCAAAAGCCTTCGGCGTCATTCGACGCATCAGCACCAGATCATCGTGCACGTGAACGACGGCTCGGACGGCACGCTCGCGTGGGTGCGCGACGAGGGCATCGAGCACACGGCGTCGCCCGGCAACATCGGCATCTGCCACGCGGTCAACATCGCGGCGGCGCGCGCGACGCAGGACTACGTCGTCTACCTGAACGACGACATGTACTGCTGCCCCGGCTGGGACGACGCGCTCGTCAAGCGTCTCGCGCAGATGCCGGCCGACAACCTGTTCATGCTGTCGGGCACAATGATCGAGCCGGTCGATTCGGGCAATCCGTGCGTGGTCGTGCGCGACTTCGGCCGCGACGCGCAGGTGTTTCGCGCCGACGAGCTGATCGCCGCCACGCCCGCTCTCGTACGCGCCGACTGGCGCGGCGCGACGTGGCCGCCGACGCTCGTGCATCGCAACTGGTGGTTCAAGGTGGGCGGCTACAGCAGCGAACTGAGTCCCGGCATGAGCAGCGACAACGATTTCTCGATGAAGCTGTGGGACGCGGGCTGCCGCGTGTTCGTCGGTGCCGGCGACAGTCTCGTCTATCACTTCCAGCAGAAGAGCACCGGCAAGGTCGTCAAGAACGACGGGCGTCGGCAGTTCCTCAACAAGTGGGGGATGACGCAGGCGACTTTCGACCGCTACTACCTGCGCCGCGGCACCGCCATCGACGGCGCGCTCGCGGTCAGCGAGCCGGAGCGCTCGGGCCGGCTGCGCCGCGCGTTGCTAAAGTCGCGCATCAAACGCGCGTTGGGCTGACGCGCGGCGCGTCTCAAACGCCGCCCGTCACGAGCGGCAGCACGGTCAGATCCGGATGTGTGCCGTCGACGATGCTGCGCCCCACGTGCACCGCTTCGTGCAGCGCGTCGTCGAGGCTCGCGAAGCTCTCCTCGCCGTCCGCGTGAAACGGCACCGCATGGCCGGGAAGATGGGGGTTGGCGCCCGGATGGCAGACGTAGCCGAGATACGTATAGCGGCTGTTTTGCGCGGCCGCGGCGTTGGCGGCATGCGCCGCGTCGGGCGGGTCCTTCGCGACAGGTGACACGTGTATCTCGAAGCCTTCGTATTGCACCGTCTGCCAGGCTGCGGTTTCGTCGGCCATGACCGCCTCCGTCTGGGTCTGTCCTGTCCAAAAGTCTAGGTGATTTGCCGCCAAAACGCGCGGGTCTGCGGTTACGGCAAAACCATTACGGCCTGAATTACCGCTTCAGCGCGCCGAGCTGCTTCAGCGGAAAGATTTTCATTTTGCATTTGAAAATCCGCCGTCTCCAGAAACGCGCTCACTAGAACGCCCCCGGCTGGTTCTCGTCGGATAAAATGCTGCGCTTTGCCCAAATCCGACTTCGCTCATGTGGTTCAAAAACCTTCAACTGCACCGCCTGCCCGCTCCGTGGTCCGTCACCCCTGAACAGATGCAGAAGTGGCTCGCGCCGTACGCGTTCGCGCCCGGCCAGAGCGTCGAGATGCAGGCCCAAGGCTGGGCGCCCCCGCGCGATGGCGACTCGCTCGTCTACGCGATGACCGGTCAGATACTGCTGACGTTTCGCGCCGAAAAGAAGCTGCTGCCGGCGTCGGTCGTCACCCAGGTCACGCGCGAGCGCGCGGCCGAGCTCGAGGAGCAGCAGGGCTTCAAGCCGGGCCGCAAGCAGATGCGCGACCTGAAGGAGCAGGTCACCGACGAACTGCGGCCGCGCGCGTTCAGCATCCGCCGCGATACGCGCGTGTGGATCGATTGCACGAATGGCTGGCTCGTGATCGACGCGGCGTCGCAGGCAGTCGCCGACGATGTGCGCGGTCTGCTCGTCAAGTCGATCGACCAGTTGCCGCTGATGACGGTGCGCGTCGCGCAGTCGCCGGTCGCGGCGATGACCGGCTGGCTGCTCGAGGGCGACGCGCCGGCGGGTTTCACGCTCGATCAGGACACCGAGCTGCGTTCGCCCGCCGAGGGCAACGCGACGGTGCGCTATGTCGGGCATGCGCTGGACGCCGAAGACATGCGCCGCCATATCGAGGCGGGCAAGCAATGCATGCGGCTTGCGATGACGTGGAACGATCGCGTGTCGTTCGTGCTGACGCCGTCGCTGACGATCAAGCGCGTCGCGCCGCTCGACGTGCTCAAGGAAGCGAGCGACCCGACCGCGCAGAACGACGACGAGCGCTTCGATTCCGACGTTGCGCTGATGACGGCCGAGCTCGACCGCATGCTGCGCGATCTGCTCGATGCGCTGGGCGGCGAGCAGGGCGAGCAAGGGCTCGCGTTGCCGCAGGCCGTCGCGGCCTGAGCGTCAGATTTTCGCGCTGTCGAGCGCTTCGACGAGGGTCCAGTAAGGCGTGATCGAGCGCAAGCGGATCGGGTAGGTCCGCTGCAGCAGCGCGAGCGTCGCGTCGGTATCGGTGAGCTGATAGATGCCCGACACGCGCAGATCGGCGACGTCGTCGGCATAGCGCAATACGCCGGCGTGATAGCGCGCGAGTTCGTCGACGAGATCCGCGATACGCATGTTGTTCGCGTAGAGCAGGCCACGCGTCCACATCGCCTCGCGCGGGTCGAGCGCTTGCGGCGCCGCGACGCCGAAGCGTGTCAGCGTGCACCGTTGGCCTTGCGTCAGCACCAGCGCCGCGCCCGATGCCGGCCTCACCAACGCGTCGCCGCGAAACGCGGCCACGCGTGTGAAACCATCCCCTTGCCTCACGCTGAACTGCGCGCCGCGCGCTTGGACGACGCCTTCGGCCGTCTGCACGAGCAAAGGCGCATGAGTCGTTCGGGCGCCCGGTGCGCCGCCAACATCGATCACGGGCCGCACCATGATTTCCCCTCCGAGCAGATCGACGCGCCGAACGTTCGCCTCGAACGCGGCGTTGATCGCGCTCGCGCTGCCCAGCGTGATCTGAGTGCCGTCCGCCAGCAGCACGTCGTCCAGTTCGCCAGTCCCGGTGTGGAATTCGGCGGTCCACATCTGCCACGGCAAGCGGCTCGCGAGCCAGCCCGCGGGCGCGGCGATCGCAAGCCCCCAGAGCGTTTTCAGCGCGCGCCGCCGTCCCTGCGATACGCCGGCAGCATCCGCGTCTTCGCGTAGCGCGGGGCCGACGTCCGCGGGCACGGCGCCGGTTTCGCGCCGTAATTGCTGCGCTCGCCGAAGCATTTGGTTAAAGATGCGGTACTCCGGACGCATTTGACAAATGTGATTTAAATTGAATTTAGCAGATCGGGATTTAAAGATTTATATCTGTTAATAATGATTTGCGGCGGATATTCGGATCGAGTTCACAGCGAATTGACTCAATACCTTATCCTAAGCGGAAGCGTGGGCCTCGATTGCGTCAGGGCATGCAGACCCATTGTCATCGATACAAAAAATTTAGGCTATGTGTGGATCGTTAATTTTCGTGAATTCTTAAGCAGAAATGCGGCTAATTTCGCTGCAATAGAACGTGGCATTTTTGTCACGAATTACAGCGTGCCGGGTTTAGCTAACGAGCGTGTAAATCTGATGAAACTCTTCGCATGCGCACGGCGCTGACGACGGTCTGCGCACAGCCGGCCACTCATGAACCCCGGTAAAACTCCGTGCGCTGCCGCACCTTCGATGCAGACGAAAAAACGACAGGCGTATCAAAGGCTTGCGGATTTTTCCGGGAAGTTATGCACAGATTTGCCAACAAAAACTGTGGGTAACTTCGAGCGTGTCGTCGCGCGTCGAAGCGCCGTTAGTCTTCGAGCGCCCACGCGCGCCTGCGGCGCAGCAGCGCCGAGCCGATCGATACCGCCGCGCCGATGCCGCCCATCGTCAGCGACAGCGCGACGATCAGTGGGCCGGTTTGGGTGCTTGCCGAGAACACGCCGACGAGCAGGCCGGCGAGCGGCTGCGTCAGGTTGTTCAGCAGAATCGCGACGCCGATGGTCTTGCCGTAGTCCTCGGGCGGGATGATCTGCAAACGCGCGCTGCGGATGTAGACGTTGAACATCTTGTCGAAGCCGACGATCAGCAGGAAGCCGAGTGCATAGCCCCACGGCGACGCGCTCGCGCCTGCGATCACGCCGCCCGCGCAGATCGTCACGAATGCGACGACACCGAGCACGCGCGCCGGCCATCCGGCGCGCGCAACCGTCAGCAGCACCAGCACCGTGGCGAGCGCGCCGGCCGTTTGCAGACCGGCGTAGTAGCGGCTCGATTGCGCATGCAAACCCGTCACCATCGCCGCCGACGTCGCAAGCGTGACACCGATGACGAGGTTCTCCGCGGCCGCGAGCATGATGACCTTCTTCAGGCCCGGCAGCGTCCACACGTGATCGAGCGCGATGCGCAGCGGCGTGGTCCAGTGGGCGGCGGGCGTGAGCGATCGAGCGGACACAGGCGAAGGCGCGCGAAAGCCGCTCAGTCGCTGCCAGACGAACAGTGCGGCGTCGGCGCACAGAAACAGCACACCGGTCGCGGCGACCACCCATTCCCAATGCCACACACCGAGCAGCAACGCGGCGAGCATCGGCCCAAGCACGAAGCCGAGCTGATCGGCCAGTTGCGAATACGCGAGCACCTTCTGGATCCGCTGCGTGCTGAAGATCTGCGGCAGCATCACCTCGCGCGCGACGAGCCCTTGGCTCGTCAGCACGCCGCACGCGGCCGACAGCGCGATCAGCCAGCCGATGCCGCCGAACTGCGCATATGCGGCGATACCGCCGAAGCATGCGAGCGCACGCACCGCCTGGCTCAGCCGCATCAGGCGCAGCGGTGGAAAGCGGTCGCAGAGCGCGCCGAAGAACGGGAACACGAGGTAGCGCGGCAGCGTTTCGATGAAAAACGCGAGTCCCGACCACGCGACCTGGTGCGTCGTTTGAAACACCACGAGCGGCACCAGGAAGAGCAGGATCTGATCGGCGAGACGCGCGATGAACAGCGAGCAGAAGAAGGCCTGATGGTTGACGCGCACCGTGGTTGTCTCGCCGTGTTGGGTCGAGACCGATCCTATCAAAAGATCGCGCGGGCGAGGCGGGGCGCCCGCTGGCCGCCGTCCTATTCGCCGCGATACGCCTGTTCGAGCGGCGCGATATCGAGCTTGACCATCTTCATCATCTGCGCCATCACGCGGCTTGCCTTGGCGCGATCCGGGTCGCGCAGCATCTGCAGCAGCACGTTGGGCGCGATCTGCCACGACACGCCGAAGCGGTCCCGCAGCCAGCCGCAGGCCCACGGCTCGCCGCCGCCGTCGAGCAGCTTCGACCAGTAGCGATCGATTTCCTCCTGCGAGTCGCAGTGCACGAACAGCGAGATGGCCGGCGTGAATTTATATTGCGGGCCACCGTTCAGCGCCATGAACTCCTGGCCTTCGATTTCGAAGGTGACGGCGACGACCTTGCCGGCCGGTCCTGGGCCGGCGTCCGTGGCGTGCAGCGTGGTGGCGATGCGCGACGCCGAAAACACCGACGTGTAGAACTCCGCGGCTTCTTCCGCGTTGCCGTCGAACCACAGGCACGGCGCGATTTTCTGCATGACGTTGCTCCTTTCGGGACTGGTGTCGGTGGGCGTGGGCGTGCGATTGCCCGACGCCCATCGGCCGCTCACTTCTTCTCTTGGGACGAACAGTCCATCGCGGCCATCGCCTGCTGGATTTCCTCGGCGCTCAGGTCGCGCTTGTGCGTCGCGAGCGACCAGTTGTGGCCGAACGGGTCCTTGACCTGGCCGTAGCGGTCGCCCCAGAACATGTCGGTGACCGGCATCGTGACGGTCGCGCCCGCGTCGACCGCCTGTTTGAAACTCGCGTCGACGTCCGGTACGTAGTGGTGAATCGTGACCGGCGTGCCCTTCAGCGTGTTCGGGCCGAAGGTTTGGTGCTCGGGCCATTCGTCGGTCAGCATCAGCATGGAGTCCCCGATTTTCAGGGTCGCGTGCATCACCTTGCCGTCGGGGCCCGGCAGACGGATCTGTTCGACGGCGTTGAAGGCTTTCGTGTAGAACGCGATCGCTTCGGCGGCGTTCTTGCAGATCAGGTACGGCGTGAGCGAGTGCATCCCGTCCGGGATCGGTTTGGCTGCGGCGCTGGACATGACGGTGACTCCTTGAAGTAACGGTTCCTCAGGGGAAAGACCGGCTGCATGAGCTGGGTCTTCAACGTTACGACGAGTTGGTCACCGTCGGATCGACACTCCGAAAAAAATATTTTCAGGCGCGGGGGAGGGCGGCCCGCCATTTATCCCGCCGGATTGTCCTCGTCCGCCGGCGGCGCGGACGGCGCCGTGCTGCCCGCCGGCGCGCCGAGGATGCTGATCTGGAACGTGGGCGTCGCGGCGAGCGACTGCAGCGTCGCGTCCTCGGGGATGCGCTCGTCGAGCGGCAGGATCACCGAGCCGCCGATGACCGCGCGCCGGCTGTTGTCGGCCGGGCGCAGGCCCCACACGTCCTGATAGACGACGGGGACCGTGGCGCCGTTGCGCGTCGTGTTGCCGAGGTACAGCATCACATGGCCGCCGATGTAGATCAGCGTGCGCAGCGGCACGCCATGCCGCGCCAGATAGTCGAGCCGTTCGGCGGGTGTCGACTCCGACAGATCGACCATGCGGCCGGCGCTCATCTGCGTCGACGAATGGCGCGGCAGCCACACGCCGAACGCGGCGAAGATGCTTTGCAGTTCCGACGAACAGTCGTTGTAGAGCCCGCTATTGCCCCAGCCGTACGGCCGGCCGATCAGCGCCTTCAACAGCGTCGCGAGATGGCGCGGCGTCGCGGCGAGCGGCATCGGCGTGATCTGCGTGGCGTCGAGCGACGCGGTGCGGATCAGCGCGCGGCCGTCGACGTCGCGCGCGGGAACGAGGAGCTGGAGTGTGCCTGCATTGGTGCTGGTCGCGGCTGGCGATGCCGAGACACCCGCCACCAGCGGCAGCATCGTCCCGGCCGGGGCAGCGAAGCGAAACACGCCGTGGCTGTCGTTGACCGCCGCCGACGCGACGATCACCGCGCCTAGCGACTTCCCGGCCGCCGCGCGCCATTGATCGATCAAACCATCGTCGGCGAACGCGACGCCGTCGCTGCGCACCCAGCCCTGCACATCGGGCGTCTGCACGTAATGCCACGCGCCGTCGACGCTGCTACCGAGCACATAGAGCGGCGTGCCGGGTCGCACCGCCGAGATCTGCAGGTTGTCGAACGGATAACCCTCGCCGGCCAGGCGATGGTCGTAGAACGACGGATCGGTGGTAGGCAACTCGCGCACCATCAGGTTGCCGGTCGCGATCGCGCGCCGCTCGGGCTGATAGACCGGCGTTTGCGTGAACTGCGCGACGTTGATGTTGCGCGCGATCGCGTCGATCCACGCCTTGTCGTGCGGCCGGAAGTTTTCGCCGTAACCGATGATGCTGCCACGCTTGCCGGTGTTGTCGAATCTGTCGATGCGGCGCTGTTGCAGTGCGGCAATGTCCTCGCCCTGCTCGCGAAACACGCGTGTCGTCACCCAGGCGGGATTCCACGGCGACGGCGCGTTCTCGCCCGTGCCGAAGTAGCGCGCGAACAGCGCGTCGAAATGTGCGCGCTGCTCGGCGGCGCTGAGAAACGGCCGATCGTAGTCGGGGCTGTTCGGATCGAGCCAGTGATCGACGTTCTGGTCGTAATGGGCGAGCGAAAACAGCGTGACGTTGTCGACGAACGCGTGCGTGCCGCGCGGCGGCGTTGGCGTGCTGCATGCGGCGAGCATCGTGACGGCGACGCACAGCACGACGGCGCGGCAGGCACGGCGGGAGAGAACGGCGACGGGCATAAAGATTTGGCGTATGAGGTGCACGGCCAAGATGATACGGTGTCGGCGATGCGCACGGCGCATCGGATGTTGGGCGGGGACGCGCGCGGCTTCGATTACACTCGCTTTATCCGCCCACCCGCTCGTCGCCACGCGCGACAATCGCCAGGGAGTCCGCCATGAAAACCAGCGCACGCAATCAGTTCAGCGGCGAAGTCACCGACGTCAAGCACGGTGCAGTCAACGACGAAGTCACGCTGCGCACGCCGGACGGTCTCGAGGTCGTCGCGATCATCACGCACGGCAGCGCGAAGTCGCTCGGGCTGGCGACCGGCAAGCAGGCGTTTGCGCTCGTGAAGGCATCGTCGGTGATCGTAATGGTCGATGTCGCGAGGCAGCAGGTGTCGGCGCGCAACTGCATCGAAGGGACCGTCGCGGCGGTGACGACGGGCGCCGTCAATTCGGAAGTGACGATCAGTGCCGGCAGCGCGCAGATCGCGGCGATCATCACGAACGACAGCGTCGAGCGCCTCGGCCTCGCGAGCGGCAAGGCGGCGACGGCGGTTTTCAAGGCGTCGAGCGTGATTATTGGGGTCGATCAGTAAAAGGCCCGGGCCTCTGGGACGGGTACTCAACGAGCTCTTACTGATCGCGGATGGCGCGAACGATGATCCCGTCCCATCCAAAAACAATCCTGTGAGCGTCCATCCGGAAGATCGCAAAACAATTGTCGCTATCTACGACAACGGTTGTAGCGGGCAACCCGGTTTCATTCACGCGAAGGTCGAACTGTTTCTTCAACGCCGAAAGCGTGTCAATTCGTTTGACGGTAAAACCTGTGTTGGGCTTGCAGGTTTCACTGTCGAAGCTCATGGATTGCGGCGTAATTGTCATCGGCATGCCGAGAATCCGTTTTGCTTCGGGGATGCCACCAGAAATATCGGCCTAGTCAACTACATCGGTCACGACCCAATTGCCGATGAAATCATTAATCGTAGCGTGTGGTGGTGTTTGTGTCGCGCACACGCTTGCCGAGGCGGTCAGCGTGAGAGCCACATACGAAAAAAGCTTGTGGCCTGTCATTGTGCCGACTGCCGGAAGGGCGCGGATTCTCGTTGACGGCGGCTCATTAGTCCCCGGCTTATCTTCGCGGGACCCATCTTTCGGCCATTGCGATCACGCGGGGTAATCATCACATTAAGCATCATTTTTTCTGCTACCGCTAGCATGTCTCCGGTATTTGCGGGACCTAACGCGTCGGACCTGCATAATTCATTTAGCGAGTTGAAGGAAGCCGCGTGCGGAGCGTGAAAGCAACGTTATCGACGTGAAGTCGACGAAAAGGCGCAGAACCATGAGAACAAAAAAGGCAGGCTTGATGCCGAGCCGGGCGATGGCGCGCAGCAGCCAGCGCAGGTTATAGCCGACGGCGCACAGCACCGCATGCAGGGCGTCGCCAGTTTGCCCCTTCAGCCAGCAGCGTCGCATGCCGTGATCCTGCTTGACATGGCCGATGATCGGCTCGATGGCCTGTCGCCGTTTGAGCCAGCGGCGCTGGGGTGCCGACAACGTCCTGCTCTTGCCGCGATGCACGACCTGTACCGGCGCCACGTCGGCATCGACGCCGCGAAACCCGAGATCGACCAGCGCCGTCTTCGCACGGGGTGCGCCCGGCACCTCCTGCAACAGGATCGATGTCTGCTCGAGCTGTTCAGCCAGGGTGTGGCCGTCGTAGGGGTTGCCCGGGAACGCCCGTGCGCCGACGATCAGGCCTTGCTTCTCTGTGATTGCCAGGCTGACCTTGACGCCGAACTCATAGGGCTGCCGCGCCTTGCCCTTCCCGATGCACTCGACTTCCGGGGCATGCAATGCGTACAGTTTGTTCTTGTCCTTCGGGCGCTGGCGGCAGATTCGCCACGCCCGTTCCAGCCAGACGCGAAGCTTGACCTGCTGTGACTCCGAGGCGTCAGGCAGCTTGCGCTCGATGTCTCGCAGCAGTCGTCCCAGCACTGTGCGCTGTCGTTTGAGCACGCGACGCAGGCGCTTGAATTGTTTGGCGTGCGCGTAGCCGCCAGCACGGCGACGCAGACGCTTGCCCTCGCGTTCGTAGGTCTGCTTCAGACTCAGACCCGCGCGCTGCGCCAATTGCACAAGTTTGGCCCGCGCCACATCAAGCAGGCGACTGTCGGTCGGATACGCGATCGCCTTCTCCTGGACTGTGGTGTCAACAATCACGCGTTCGAATTCGGCGGGTGTTACCGCCTTCATGTGCACGGCGGCGGCGATCGTTGTGGCCAGCAATTCCTCGACACCCGCTTCGCCCAGCGCTTGCCGGAAACGCACCAGGTTGGTTGGGTCGCACGGCAGGCGGGGCTGAAAGTACTCTTCGCCGCAGAAGAACTGGAAGTACACGTCCTGCGCCCAACGCTCGCATACCGACTCGTCACTTTCGTTGTACGCGTGCTTCAGGTAGAGCAGGCCGACCATCAGGCGAACCGGCAGGCGCGGCCGGCCTGCCGCGCTCGGGCCAGCCCCCGCCAGCGTCGCCGCACTACCGAACAGATCGACATCATCATTGACTCGTCCTTCGCGAGCACGCCGCTCGAACACCGGGGTCAGCGTTGCTTCGATCGACACCCACGGCATTCGCGTGGCCAACACCGCCAGCGGGTGACGAAGATCAATCATCGCGTCCAGACGGCTGCGAAAAAAATCGGGCGTGCTCATCGGTGAGGCTCGCAAACTCCCGGAAAGAAAATCAGATCGATATTGCTTCTGGGAGTTCGACAATCAACGAACTTCTTCCGATCACTTGCTGCAGCTGGCTCTGCGCAGTTCTGAAGGGGCGACTAACGCGTCGCGTGTGTTCTGACGTGACGAGTTATAAGCAAAAGACACGGTCGGTAATATAGCAAAAATAGAGTCGACAAAAACCCGTTCGATTTAAACTAATGCGAAATGAATATTGATGTTATCAAGATAGAAACTATTAATAAGAAGGGATAGTCGAGAACCGACGGGGACGGCGAGCGTAGACGCGCGGCGCGTGTCACAGCGTTCGACACCCGCGCGCGGGGATTGCGCTTGCTTTACACTTCACCCCTTACCGCTTGCCATCCCGCTCTGATCACGGACGCCGTCATGTTCGAAGTTTCCCCCACCTCGCATCTGCCCAAAGCCGCGCAATATGAAGAACTGGTCGCGCAGGCGCGCGCGCTGCTAGCCGGCGAAACCGACTGGATCGCCAACGCCGCGAATTTCTCGTCGTTCGTCTTTCATTCGTTGAGCGATCTGAACTGGGCCGGCTTTTACTTTCACGACGGCCGCGAACTGGTGGTCGGCCCGTTCCAGGGCAAGCCCGCGTGCGTGCGCATTGCGCTCGGCAAGGGCGTCTGCGGTACGGCCGCGCAAACCCGTCAGACCCAGGTTGTGCGCGACGTGCACGAGTTTCCCGGCCATATCGCATGCGATTCGGCGTCGCAATCGGAAATCGTCGTGCCGCTCGTCGCGCCCGACGGCACGCTGATCGGCGTGTGGGATGTCGATAGCCCGGTCGTCGCGCGCTTCGACGAGGAGGACGCGAAGGGCATGGAAGCGTTGTGCGCGGTGTTCATCGAGGCAGCGCTGCCGCGCGGCGTGTAGCGTCGCCGGTCCGCTCCGCTTCGGCGAGCAAGTCGCGTACCGCGAGGTGTAACGGAGGGGCAGGAACGCATCACGCGTCGGCGCGATGTTCGCGAAGGCGCACGCGCGCACGTATGCGGACCCGACCCTCGCGCCGATGTTGTGGCCGCGTTGGGCACGTGGGCCAGGTCGCCGGATGCGTCGTTGGCTGGCCGCAATCTGCACCAGAGGCGCAGGCTGTGTTGGAGCAGTCGGGGTGTGACGTGGCGGCTTAGAGGTTAGGGCTTGTTGCTAGTCGCTGCAATCTGCGCAATCTGACACGCCGGGACCGAAAGAGTACGTTGCCATCGGCCGCCAATCTATCAGAGGGGATCTCCGCTCTATGGGGCCTCGAATCTATCCAGCAAGCCAATCTATCAGCGCAACCTAATCGATGAAGCAACCGAATCTATCCGACGTCCCAATCTATCGGGAGGCGCTTCAATCTTTCAATCTATCGGGTCGTTTCAATCTGCTGCAGTTTTCGCGTAACCGCAGCTTGTCGCGACCGGCCGCAGCCGACCCGATCCGGCCGTTGGATCCCGCCCTAGCTTAACGGCAGCTTTCGAGGGTTGGACGGCCGTTCCCGCCGCCGCGGCGACCGACACACATCCCCGCTTGAAGAGGTACCAGCAAGTACCGGGTGCATGCGCAAATACCGGTTTGTCTTTCGAAACGCGCTGCTACCATTAGTCTGTGTTGTGCGGTATGGCGGCTTTCGCGCCTTGCCTGGTCGCAACAACCTGCGTTCCGCGACAACGACTTTCCACGAACCACATTTCGGGAGCGATCATGTTGCGGCATTCATCCAGACCGGCGATCCAGTCGCCGCCAGCCCTGCGCAACGGGCTGTCCTTTACGCTGGCGTATGCCGGCGCGGCACGCATCGCGCCTCGGTCCCGGCCTTCCGCATGGAAGCGTGTTCTGCGCCCGCTGCCGCTTGCGCTATGGGTGCCGCTCGCGCTCGCCGAGTGGTGCGTGCCGATGGCCCATGCGGCGGGACCGTTGCCGCAGGGCGGAGCCTTCGTCCGGGGCCAGGGCGCGATGACGAGCGGCACCACTTCGCTAACGATCGGCCAGTCCTCGTCCCGCGGCGTGATCGACTGGCACAGCTTCTCGATCGGCAACGGCAACACCGTCGCCTTCAACAACGGGTCGGGCGCGACGCTGAACCGTGTAACGGGCGGCGATCCGTCATCGATTCTCGGCAAGCTCACCGCCACCGGCAGCCTTTACCTGATCAATCCGCAAGGCGTCCTCGTTGGGCCCTCGGGCGTTGTCAGCACGGGCGGACGTTTCGTCGCGCCACGCTGGATATCTGCAACGACGCCTTCATCAACGGCGGCGATGCACTGACGCTGTCGGGCAAGTCGGACGCGAGCGTGGTCAACCTCGGCAGGATCAGTACCAGCGGCGGCGACGTGTTCCTGATCGCGCGTCAGGCAGTCGTCAACGCGGGCACGGTAAAGGCGCCCAGCGGCACGGTGGAACTGGCGGCTGGCGAGACGGTGCTGTTGCAGGACTCGGCCAGCAGCAGGCAGGTGTTCGTGCAGGCAGGCAGTCACGGCACGGTCGTCAACGAGGGGCGCATCAAGGCCGCGCAGGTCAGTCTTCAGGCTGCCGATGGGAACGTCTATGCGCTCGCAGGCAGCGGCACCCGCATCCGCGCGACGGGCACGACAACGCGCGACGGCCACGTCTGGCTGGTGGCGGACCACGGCCAGATCACGCAGCGTGGCCCAATTGCAGCGGTAAATGCCGATGGCGGTGGCGGCACTGTCGACACGCAGGCGGAGGGATTGTCGTTCGGTAGGGGGGCGGAAGTTCGCGCAGGCCAATGGAACATATCGACACCTGCTTTCACTATCGACCGCGCCGCTGCAGGCGCGCTTCGACGCAGTCTCGACGCGGGCACTTCAGTCGGCGTCATGACCACGGGTGTCAACGGCGCGACCGGTGATCTGGATATCGCATCGAACCTGAGCTGGCACGGTGCCGCATCGCTTACGCTCGCGGCGTACCACAATGTGTCGGTCACGAAGGGCACGACGATCGCGAACAACGGAGCGGGCAATCTGACCTTGCGCGCCGACGCCTCGGGCATCGATAACGGCGGCAGCGTCGTCAACCGAGGCACGATCGACTGGTCGGGCAGCACCGGTCTCGTCCGGTTTTTCTATGACATGAATGGCAGCAGCAGTCCGGGGACCGTGCTGTCGAACAAGGCGTGGACAGCGGCGGATGATAGCGGTTTTGTTAGCCAGTTCACGGCGTACAAGCTCGTCAACTCGCTCTCCGATCTGCAAAACATCGCGCTTGATTTCTCAGGTGCTTACGCGCTCGGAAAAGATGTGAATGCGCAGGCACCCGCCACAACGACGGGCACGAGCATACTCGCGTTCCCGTTAAGCCCCTTCAACGGTCAGCTCGACGGCATGGGACACACCATCTCGAACCTCGAGATATCCGCGTCAGGCAACGCTGGCGCTCCAGTGGGCATGTTCTCCGAAATCGGACCGGCCGGCGTCGTGCGCGATCTGCATCTGCAGGCGAATATCAGCGGCCCTGCAACGAGTGCCTACTATGGCCTTCTCGCGGGAATCTCGGAAGGCACCATTGCCCTCGTTCGCACGAGTGGGGAGATGGCGCTAACCCAGGGGCAGGCGACCGCCGTCGGCGGCCTGGTGGGCAGTTCCACCGGCACGATAACCCGCTCGGCAAGCAATGCGGATGTCCTTTGCACATGCTTTCCCGCGTTGGCTACTTATACCGGCGGGCTAGTCGGATACAACGGCGGCGTGGTGCGGCAATCGTATTCGGCGGCGTTCACCAGTGGGAATGGCGCCGGCGGTCTCGTCGGGGAGAACGAAGGCTTGGTGACGCAATCGTATTCATCGGCATTCGTGACCGCCAACAATGGCTCCGTTGGGGCACTGGTCGGCGGTAATCGAGGCACGATCGAGCAGTCCTTCTCCACCGCGCGCGTGCTGGCGCCGCGAGGCGGCGGAATCGCGGTCACCAATACCGGAACAGGGTCCATTGCAAACGACGTCTTCTGGGACACCCAGGCGACGGGCACTTCCGTCGCGGTTGCCGATCTGGCCGACTCCACCTCGCCCGGTTCCGCACATGGCCTGACCACTGCACAGATGGCGATGCCGGCGAGCTTCGGTCCAACCTATGACTTCAGCCCGAACGGACCGTGGATCATGTTCCCCGGCGACAGCCGCCCGTCCTTGCGTTGGCAACAGTTCGGGCCGTAAGTGCGGATGAGCGGTCGGCAGGGCTTGGGCGGGCTGGCGGCGATCGTGCCTGCCGACACTCCGCGATCAACAGCTTGCGCCTTCGTTCATTCCGTCAGGGCCTCACGACCCGTCAGTACCTGCGAGGCCCCCTCCAGGTGCGCATCGGCACTCTCGCATAGTCGAACGTTTATGTGCCGGTCGCCATCGCGCTGTTTACTTCATTATCCGCGCAATCGTCGCCCCGAAAACGAACTAGCGGCTTACATGGCACCGCCACGATTGCCAGTTCGGTCTAACGGCTGCTTGCGGAAGTAGAGCGGCCCTCTCAATGCTCATCGGCAGCTTCAGGCGTATGACCGCAACTGGCCGAACTGAGACCGTCGAGGCGGCCGCGTTGCTAGCGGCGCATGACTTCTACGACGCGAACGCACTTCGCATGACGGATAGCATTGCCGTCGCGTGCTCGGGCGTGATGCCACCATCGGTCGGCCACCTGTAGTAGGTGTGCTTATCAAACGCAGATGCAGATATGGGCGATCCCCACAAGAAAGACAATACAATGCAGTTGGGAATGAGCAGCCATCGAAACCGCAGCGACTATGCGGTTCGTGTTGTGAATGCGCATGGCGCTCACCATAGGTGCCGGAGCGCTGCCCGAATATCCACAAGCAAGGCGGAGATCATCCTCAGCGCGGGGTCGATGCGGCGGCAGCATGGCGGGCCGATACGTAATTAGGCGTCACTTGGCGTGCTACCAAGGCCCGAATGGGTATCTAGATGGGTACCAGCTTCCTTCTTTGACGCGATTTATGGACGGAAAGCCTTTCTGGATAAGGCTAGAAAGGCTTACATCAACACAATGTCGTACTGCTCCTGACTCAAATTCGACTCCACCTGCAACGACACCGGCTTGCCGATGAAATCGATCAGCATCGCCAGATGCTGCGACTCTTCCTCGAGAAACAGATCGATCACCTGCTGCGAAGCGACCACGCGAAACTCGCGCGGATTGAACTGCCGCGACTCGCGCAATATCTCTCGCAACACGTCATAGCACACCGTGCGCGCAGTCTTCACTTGCCCTTTGCCCTGGCAAATCGGGCAAGGCTCGCACAGCACATGCGCGAGCGACTCACGCGTACGCTTGCGCGTCATCTCGACGAGCCCGAGTTGCGAGAAACCATTGACGGTCACCCGCGTGCGATCGCGCGACAACGCCTTCTTCAATTCGCCTAGCACCTGGTCGCGATGCTCGACGTTTTCCATATCGATGAAATCGATGATGATCACGCCGCCAAGATTCCTTAGCCGCAGTTGCCGCGCGATGGTATGCGCGGCTTCGAGGTTGGTCTTGAAGATCGTGTCGTCGAAGTTGCGCGCGCCGACGTAGCCGCCGGTGTTCACATCGATCGTCGTCATCGCCTCGGTCTGGTCGATCACGAGGTAGCCGCCCGACTTCAGATCCACGCGACGCGATAGCGCGCGCTGAATCTCGGCCTCGATGTTGTACAGATCGAACAGCGGCCGCTCGCCGGTGTAGTGGTGCAGCTTCGACGATACCGCCGGTGTGAACTCGGCCGCGAAATCGGCGAGCATCTGATGCGTCTCGCGCGAATCGACCTGGATGCGCGACGTTTCATCGTTGACGAAATCACGCAGCACGCGCTGCGCGAGATTCAGATCCTGGTAGAGCAGGCTGGTGGGCGGCATGCGCTGCCCCTGCGACAGAATCGTCGCCCACGTCTTGCGCAGATACGCGACGTCGGCTGCGAGCTCTTCGCTCGTCGCATCCTCGGCGATCGTGCGCACGATGTAGCCGCCTTTCTCGTCGGCGGGCAGCACGGCGGTCAGACGCGCACGCACGGCCTCGCGCTCGGCTTCGCTTTCGATTTTCTGCGAGATGCCGATGTGCGGCTCCTGCGGCAGATACACGAGCGTGCGCCCGGCGATGCTCACTTGCGTGGACAGCCGCGCGCCCTTGGTGCCGATCGGGTCCTTGACGACCTGCACCATCAGCGTCTGACCTTCGAAGACGATCTTTTCGATCGGCTGATGCGGTGTTTGATGTTGCGCTTCGCCGGCGATGCGCGGATGCCAGATGTCGGCGACATGAAGAAACGCGGCGCGTTCGAGGCCGATGTCGATGAACGCCGATTGCATGCCGGGCAGCACGCGCACGACCTTGCCGAGATAGACATTGCCGACGCGGCCGCGCGACAGCGTTCGTTCGACATGAAGTTCCTGGACGGCGCCCTGTTGAACGAGCGCGACGCGCGTTTCCTGCGGCGTGACATTGATCAGGATTTCTTCATTCATGGTGTTGTTCTAGAAGTCGATGCGCGCTGCACGCAGGAGGGCAGCGGTTTCAAAAAGCGGCAAACCCATAATACCCGAATAGGACCCGTCTATATGCTCGATAAACTCCGCCGCGCGTCCCTGCACGCCATACGCCCCCGCCTTGCCGAGCGGCTCACCGCTCGTCGCGTAGCGACGCAACGCGTCTGCGTGCACTGCAGCAAAACGCACCTTCGAGACCGACAACGCCGCGGGCAGCAGCGCGCCGTTGGCATCGATCACGGCGAGCGCGGTCAGCACTTCGTGCGTGCGGCCCGCGAGACGTGTGAGCATGGCGACCGCATCGCCGGCATCGATGGGCTTGCCGAGAATCGCGTCGTCGATCGTGACGGTGGTGTCGGCGACGAGTATCGGCCGCACCTCGTGACCGCCGTCGAGGAGCCGCGCGCGGGCCGCCTGCGCCTTCGCGATGCACACGCGCTGCACGTAGTCGCGCGCGTGTTCGCCGGGCCGTTCGGCTTCGAGCGCTTCGGCGTCTTCATCGGGGCGCGGCAGCAGCAATTCGAAACGCACGCCGAGCTGTTGCAGCAGCTCCTGGCGGCGCGGACTTTGCGAGGCGAGGTAGACGAACGGATGCAGCGAAGCGGAGGGCGTGGGCATGAACGGGTCTCGATGAAGCGGGAAACGGATGGCGCGGGGTGGTGAACGCGGGTGGGCGTGGAAGAGTGAGCGGGGCGAGGTTGACCCGGTGATCCGATCGATGCGCTGCATCCACTAGCGGCATCGATGCACGGCGCGTCGGGCGCATCATCGCATGAAGCAGCCGCAATACGCTCAAGCGTATGGAGCTGAGCGCCCGCGACGCGTCAGCAGCAACGAATCGTTGCCAGGCGTCGCCGCGCGAGGCTCCAGCGCCTACGCGCGATGATACGGATGATTTTGCGTGATGGTCCACGCCCGATAAAGCTGTTCGGCCAGCAGCACGCGCACCATCGCGTGCGGCAGCGTGAGGCTCGACACGCGCAGCATCATATCGGCGCGCGCCTTCAGCTCGGGATCGAGCCCGTCCGCGCCGCCGATCAGAAAGGCCACGTCGCGGCCGTCTTGCTGCCAGCCCGGCAACGCGCCCGCGAGCTGCATCGTGGTCCAGTCCTTGCCGCGTTCGTCGAGCGCGACGATGCGTGCGTTCTTCGGCAACGCGGCTTCGATCTTCTGCCGTTCGGCGGCCATCACGCTTTCGGCCGAACGGCCCGACGAGCGCTGCTCCGGTTTGATCTCGCGCAGTTCGATGCGCAACTCCGGCGGCATGCGTTTCGCGTATTCGTCGAAGCCGGTCGCGATCCAGTCCGGCATCTTGTGGCCGACGGCGAGGATATGCAGTTTCATCGCGAGGACAGTAGCGGTGTGCCCGACACGGCCCGCTTACTTGCGGCGCGCCGTGGTCTTGCGCGCGGGCTTCGCGGCGGGCACTTCCTCGTCTTCCTCGTCGTCGGGCTCGCTTGCGCGCGCGCCGCCGAACGGATTCGGCGTCGACAGCTTGATGCGCACCGGCTTGTCGCCCCAGATTTCCTCGAGGTTGTAGTACTGGCGCAGCGCCGGCTGCAGGATGTGCACGATCGCGTCGCCGCAATCGACCAGCACCCATTCGCCGATATCCTCGCCCTCGGTGCTGATGATCTCGCCGCCGGCTTCCTTCACGCCTTCGCGCACGCTCGACGCGAGCGCCTTGGTTTGCCGGTTCGACGTGCCGCTCGCGACGATCACGCGATCGAACAGCGAGGTCAGGTGGCTGGTGTTGAACACTTTGATGTCTTGCGCCTTGACGTCTTCGAGAGAGTCGACGATTACGCGTTGCAGTTTGCGAATATCCATGGAGTTACCGGTGGTACAGATGATGTTGAAGAATATAGTCCCACACCGCGGCGGGGACGTGACTCGCGGCCCGATCCTGGCTTGTGCCGCCCGCACCCGCGTGGGCGAGCCGCTGGTTGACCTGCTCGCGCAGATGCGCGCGAATGTCGGTGGCCGATACGTTGAACGCGAGCGTCGTGTCGATCAGCAGATGGCCGCAGGGTGTGGCCTCCAGCACGTCGGCGCGCGCACGGCGCGCGGCGATTTCCTTGGCGACCGCAGGGGCGACCGACGCGAGGTCGAAGCCGGGCCGCGTGGCCGCGCCGATATGCGCGAGCTCGAACAGGCGCCGCCAGTCGCGCCATGTGTCGAGATGCACCAGTTGATCTGCGCCGATCAGCAGCGTGATCGATGCGTCGTCGCCTTCGCGCTCGCGCCAGCATTGCAGCGTCTCGACCGTGTAGGTCGCGCCATCGTGCTCGATTTCGTCGGTCGCGACGCGTACCGTCACGCCGGGGATCGCGAGCGACGCGGCCGCCGCGCGCGTCATCGCGAGCCGATGTTCGGCGGGCGACACGTCGGCTTTCTGCCACGGCTGGCCGGCCGGCAGCAGCACCAGTTCGGTCAGCCGCAGCACGTCGGCGAACCGCCGCGCAAGCGCGAGGTGGCCGTCGTGGATCGGATCGAATGTGCCGCCCAGCAGACCGATCCGGCGAGGCAGGGCGACAGGGTGAGCGTTCGGCTTCAGGTGAGGGTCCTTTGTCGTGACCGTAAGCGAGACAGGTGGCGCGTCATACCCACTCGCGCGGCACGAGGAAATCGCTGTACAAACGCGCTTCCGGCGTGCCCGGCTCGGGGTGCCAGTCGTAGCGCCAGTTCGCCACGGGCGGCATCGACATCAGGATCGATTCGGTGCGTCCGCCGCTCTGCAGCCCAAACAGTGTGCCACGGTCGAAGACCAGATTGAACTCGACGTAGCGGCCGCGCCGGTAAGCCTGGAACGCGCGCTCGGCTTCGCCGTACGGCGTGTCGCGGCGCCGCTCGATGATCGGCAGGTACGCCTTGAGAAAGCCTTCGCCGACGCTTTTGAGCATCGCGAACGATTGCTCGAAGCCCGGCACCGAGAAATCGTCGAAGAAAATCCCGCCGATGCCGCGCGGCTCGTTGCGGTGCTTCAGGAAGAAGTACTCGTCGCACCAGCGCTTGAAGCGCGGGTACAGATCCGCGCCATACGGCGCGAGCGCGTCGCGGCAGACCTGATGGAACTGCCGGGCGTCCTCTTCGTAGCCGTAGTAGGGCGTCAGGTCCATGCCGCCGCCGAACCAGAACACCGGTTCTTCGCCTTCCCTCGTCGCGACGAGCAGGCGCACGTTCATGTGCACGGTCGGGCAGTGCGGATTGTGCGGATGCAGCACGAGCGACACGCCCATCGCCTCGAAGCCGCGCCCGGCCAGTTGCGGCCGCGCGGCGCTTGCCGAGCCCGGCAGCGCGTCGCCCGCGACGTCCGAGAAGCCGATGCCCGCGCGCTCGAAGAACTGGCCGCCTTCGAGAATCCGCGTGACGCCGCCGCCGCGCAGCTTCTCGCCGGGCGCGCGCTGCCACGCGTCGGTAGCGAACGCGGCGCCGTCGAAGGCGCCGAGCGTGTCCGCGATATGCGATTGCAGGCCTTGCAGCCAGCTGCGCACGGCTTGTGCGTCGTAGCTCGAATTGCTCATGAATGCAGGTGCTGGGGCGGCACGCTCGTCGTGCCGCGGGTTCTTCGAAAGAAAGCGATGGCCGCGTTCGCGCCGGGTCTCTGCGAACCTGGACCGCTGGTTCGGATTGCCTGGTTGCCGGAGGCGAACATCAGAGGCGGCTTGCCGCTTCAGTCGATTCGCGGGCTCCGGGCCCGTCTGCCGCGACGAGCGGGACAGATTCAGTGTAGCGCGCGTCGTGTAACGTGCCCGCACGGCGGCGCCTGTGGCACCGGCAGTGCGCCGCCCGCACGGCGTCCAGCCCTAGCGAAGCTTACTTGCCGTCGTGCTTGCGGTTGAGCGCGCGATAGCCGATGTCGCGGCGGTACTGCATGCCGTCGAACGCGATCTGGTTGATCGTGTGGTACGCGGCCGCCTGCGCGGTGCGCACCGAATCCGCGAGACCGACGACGCACAGCACGCGCCCGCCCGAGGTGGTCAGCTTGCCGTCCGTCAGCGTGGTGCCGGCGTGGAACGTGACTGAATCCGCGGTTTCGGCGGGAATGCCGTTGATGCGGTCGCCCTTCCTCGGCGTGTCCGGGTAGTTGTGCGCGGCGAGCACGACACCGAGCGCGGTGCGGCGGTCCCATTCGAGCTCGACGGTGTCGAGCGTGCCGGCGATCGCGTGTTCCACCACTTTCGAATAGTCGCCTTTCAGACGCGCCATGATCGGCTGCGTTTCGGGGTCGCCCATCCGGCAGTTGAACTCAAGCGTCTTCGGGTTGCCTTGCGCGTCGATCATCAGGCCCGCGTACAGGAAGCCGGTGTAGCGGATACCTTCCTTCTCCATGCCGCGCACGGTCGGCAGGATGATTTCGCGCATCACGCGCGCATGCAGCTGCGGCGTGACGATCGGCGCGGGCGAGTAGGCGCCCATGCCGCCCGTGTTCGGGCCCTGGTCGCCGTCGAGCAGACGCTTGTGATCCTGGCTCGACGCGAGCGCGAGCACGTGCTTGCCGTCCACCATCACGATGAAGCTCGCTTCCTCGCCGGCGAGGAACTCCTCGATCACGACGCGCGCGCCGGCGTCGCCGAGCTTGTTGTCCGACAGCATCATGTCGACCGCGGCGTGCGCTTCTTCCAGCGTTTGCGCGACCACCACGCCCTTGCCGGCGGCGAGGCCGTCGGCCTTGATCACGATCGGCGCGCCCTTGGCGTCCAGATACGCGTGCGCGGCGGCGACGTCGGCGAAGGTTTCGTACTCGGCCGTCGGGATGCCGTGGCGCTTCATGAAAGCTTTGGCGAAATCTTTCGAGCTTTCGAGCTGGGCGGCCTCTTTGGTCGGCCCGAAGATCTTCAGACCGCGCGAGCGGAACAGGTTGACGATGCCTGCCGCGAGCGGCGCTTCCGGCCCGACCAGCGTGAACGCGATCTGTTCTTTTTCGACGAAATCAGCGAGCGCGGCCGGCTCGGTGATGTCGAGGTTGAGCAGACGCTCATCCTGAGCGGTGCCGCCGTTGCCCGGCGCGACGTAGACGAGCTGGACCCGCGGCGATTGCGCGAGCTTCCATGCCAGCGCATGTTCGCGACCGCCGGAACCGACGACGAGTAACTTCATGTGAATCCCCGAGACTTGAAAACCATAAACGGCCGAGCGGTGTGCTCAGCCGTGCAATAAACCATCAACAGCAAGGGCAAACGATGCCAGAGGCCGGCGCGCCATCACTCGCCGGCGATCGACGCGTTTGTATAGACTTCCTGCACGTCGTCCAGATTTTCCAGCGCGTCGAGCAGCTTCTGCATTTTCACGGCATCGTCGCCGGTGAATTCGACTTCGGTCTGCGGCTTCATCGTGACTTCGGCCAGTTCGGCCTTGAAGCCCGCCGTTTCGAGTGCAGCCTTCACTTTCGAAAAATCGTTCGGCGGGCACAGCACCTCGATACTGCCGTCCTCGTTCGTCACGACGTCGTCGGCACCCGCTTCGAGCGCGGCTTCCATCAGCGCGTCTTCGGCGGTGCCGGGAGCGAACAGGAACTGGCCGACGTGATCGAACATGAACGACACCGAGCCGTCGGTGCCCATGTTGCCGCCGTTCTTCGAGAACGCGTGACGCACTTCCGCGACCGTGCGGGTGCGGTTGTCGGTCATGGTGTCGACGATCACCGCCGCGCCGCCGATGCCATAGCCTTCGTAGCGGATTTCCTCGTAGTTCGCGCCGTCCGCGCCGCCGACACCGCGCTGGATCGCGCGGTTGATGTTGTCTTTCGGCATGTTGGCGTCGTACGCCTTGTCGACCGCGAGCCGCAGACGCGGGTTCGAGTCGATTTCGCCGCCGCCCAGACGGGCCGCAACCTGGATTTCCTTGATGAGCCGCGTCCAGACCTTGCCGCGCTTGGCATCGGCCGCTGCTTTCTTATGCTTGATGTTGGCCCATTTCGAATGACCCGCCATACTTTTCTCCGTCGCGCGCGCCAGCGGGGCGCACGCATAGTGCAATTGTCGTTGCGATGTCGGGCGCCTCGCGTGTTGCGCCTCGATGTCAATCCGTCAGGTGAAAGGCTGCCGGCCGCTTGTGCTTGTCGCTCGTGTTGGCCCGTCGAGGCGGCCACCTGTGCCGCCGATCTCAGCCTGGCCGTTCCCGCGCGTCGTTCCGCGCTTGCCCGCCGGTGGGCGTTCGTGCCGGTTCGTGCATGATCGGCCGGCCAGGCGGAGCCGCAGGGCGGCAACGCGGCGGAGCGGCGCAGCTTGCGCGGCCAGGCGCCGCATGACCTGATGCGAAAGCGCGGGGCGCCAGTCGAAATTGCAGGCGGTGGTGCGAGTGATCGTGCGGGTCGAGGCGCTCCGTCGAGCGGATTCGAATTTTATCATGCCGCGAGGGTGCGGCAGAGGGGGCCGCGCCGCGAAACCGGCCGCAAATGCCATGAAATCGACGCGAAAATGAATGGAGGCGGCGCGGATGTGTCGCCGGGAGGGCCGGATGCGGGCGAAAGCGGGGCCGGTTCCGGGGCGGCGGCATCGCCAGGCCACCCCGCTGGCCCCCGGCGCGTCAGTTCTTCGTACCGAACAACCGGTCGCCCGCGTCGCCCAGGCCCGGCACGATGTACGCATGCTCGTTCAGATGCGAATCGAGCGACGCGATGAACAGCTTGACGTCCGGGTGCGCGTCCTGGAACACCTGCACGCCCTCGGGCGCGGCGACGAGCGCGAGGAACATGATGTTCTCGGCCGCCACGTTGCGGCGCTTGAGCACATCGACCGCGTGCACGGCCGAGTAGCCGGTCGCGACCATCGGATCGCAGAGGATGAACACGCGGTCTTCGAGGTCCGGCAGCCGCACCAGGTATTCGACCGGCCGATGATCCTCCGCGCGATACACGCCGATATGGCCGACGCGCGCCGACGGCACCAGCTCGAGCAGGCCGTCCGACATGCCGACGCCCGCGCGCAGCACCGGCACGATCGCGAGCTTCTTGCCGGCGATCACCGGCGCGTCGATCTCGACGAGCGGCGTGGTGATGCGGCGCGTGGTCATTGGCAGGTTGCGGGTGATTTCGTAGCCCATCAGCAGCGTGATTTCGCGCAGCAGTTCGCGGAACGTGCGGGTCGACGTGTCCCGGTCGCGCATGTGCGACAGCTTGTGCTGGATCAGCGGGTGATCGAGGATGAAGAGATTGGGGAAACGGCTGTCCTGGGTCATGGCGGGCTCGCGCGCGGCGGCAAGGTGGATCGGTTCGGCGCGCTCATCCGTTGGCTCAGTCCGCGCTCGAAGGTCGGACGAACGGTGGAAAAGCGCGCCACCGCGCGAGTTTACCGAAAGAGTACCGCCCGGCGATACCTGAGATTGTAGCGACGCGGCACAGTCCGGCACCGATTCTTCTAGAATCTGGGGAAACTTCGCCACGAGGGCATACACATGGACATGGGAATCGCAGGACGCCGCGCGCTGGTTTGCGCGGCGAGCAAAGGTCTGGGACGCGGCTGCGCGGAAGCGCTCGCCGCCGAGGGCGTCGACCTGACGATCGTCGCGCGCACCGCCGAAACGCTCGAAGCGACCGCCGAGGCGATCCGCAAGCAGAGCGGCGTCGAGGTGAAGACCGTCGCATGCGACATCACCACGCCTGAAGGGCGCGCGGCCGCGCTCGCGGCCTGCCCGCAGCCGGACATTCTCGTCAACAACGCGGGCGGACCGCCGCCGGGCGATTTCCGCAACTTCACGCACGAGGACTGGATCCGCGCGCTCGAAGCCAACATGCTGACGCCGATCGAGCTGATCCGTCAGACCATCGACACGATGAGCGCGCGCGGCTTCGGGCGCATCGTCAACATCACGAGCTCGGCGGTGAAGGCGCCGATCGACGTGCTCGGTCTGTCGAACGGCGCGCGCTCCGGCCTGACCGGTTTCGTCGCGGGGCTCGCGCGCAAGGTCGCGCCGACCGGCGTGACGATCAACAACCTGCTGCCGGGCCTGTTCGACACCGACCGTATCGCGGTCACGTTCGAGGCGCAGGCGAAGACGCACAACATTTCGATCGACGAAGCGCGCAAGCAGCGCATGAAGACGATCCCCGCCGGCCGTTTCGGTAATCGCGAAGAATTCGGCCGCGCCTGCGCGTTCCTGTGCAGCACGCACGCGGGTTACATCACCGGGCAGAACTGGTTGATCGACGGCGGCGCCTATCCCGGTACGTACTGAGCTGGTGCGTACCGAGCAGGCCCGTACCGAGCCGCCGCGCGCGAACGACACCCGTCACATCACAACAACGATAGCCACAAGGGTTTGAGGAGTCTTACGTCATGAGCACCCGCATAGCGCTGATCGCGCACGATCACAAGAAGGACGACATCGTCAAACTGGCCGGCGAATACGTCGACACGCTCGCGCGCTGCGAGATCGTCGCAACCGGCACGACCGGCGGACGCATCAGCGACGCGCACGGCCTGACGGTCGAGCGCATGCTGTCGGGCCCGCACGGCGGCGACCTGCAGATCGGCGCGCAGCTCGCCGAAGGGCGCGTCGACATGGTGATTTTCCTGCGCGACCCGATGACGCCGCAGCCGCACGAGCCGGACATCAACGCGCTAGTGCGCGCGTGCGACGTGCACAACATTCCGTGCGCGACGAACATTTCGACCGCCCGCATGGTGCTCGACGTGCTGACGCTGCGCCTGTCCGGCGAGGCGTGAGCGCGCGCGTCGCCGCACCCACATCCATACAGATGACAGATGAAGGAGACGTGATGGTCAAGGCAATCCGTTTCGACAAAACCGGCGGCCCCGAAGTCATGAAATGGGTCGACGTCGAGGTGGGCGAGCCCGGCGCGGGCGAGATCCGCATTCGCCAGACGGCGGTCGGCCTCAATTACATCGACGTGTATTTCCGCACCGGTCTGTATCCGCTGCCGCTGCCGGGAGGACTCGGCATGGAAGCGGCCGGCGAGGTCAGCGCGGTGGGCTCGGGCGTGACCGGTCTGAAGGTCGGCGATCGCGTCGCGTACGTCGCGCGGCCGCCCGGCGCGTATGCGCAGGAGCGCGTGCTGCAGGCCGCGCTGGTCGTCAAGCTGCCCGATGCGATCAGCGACGAGCAGGCCGCGTCGGTGATGCTGCAAGGCTTGACTGCGCAATATCTGCTGCGCCGCACGTATCGCGTGAAGGCCGGTGACACGATCCTCATTCAGGCCGCAGCGGGCGGCGTCGGCCTGCTCGTGTGCCAGTGGGCGAAGGCGCTCGGCGCGACGGTGATCGGCACGGTCGGTTCCGACGAGAAAGCCGAGATCGCGAAAGCGCACGGCTGCGATCACGCGATCGTCTATACGCGCGAGAACTTCACGAAGCGCGTACGCGAGATAACCAACGGCGCGGGCGTGCCGGTCGTCTACGATTCGATCGGCAAGGACACCTTCGAAAAGTCGCTCGACTGTCTCGCGCCGCTCGGCCTGTTCGTGAGCTTCGGCAACGCGTCGGGTCCGCTGCCGCCGATCGATTCGTCGGAATTCGCGGGGCGCGGCTCGCTGTTCTTTACACGACCGACGCTCTTCACCTATATGGCGAAACGCAGCGACTACGAGGCGATGTCGGCCGAGCTGTTCGACGTGCTGAGCTCGGGCAAGGTCAAGACGAGCATCAATCAGCGCTATGCGCTGCCGGACGTCGGGCAGGCACATGCGGACCTCGAAGGGCGCCGCACGACGGGGTCGACGATCCTGCTGCCGTAAAGAAGTGGCAGCGCGGCCTCGGGCTGCGCTGCACGTCATCCATCAGGGCCGTTTCATCGCGAGATGAAACGGCCTTGTCCGTTTACGCGATTTTTACGCGCACCCCACGATCTTTGACCAGCCCTTTAGGCCGATCGGCATACCGTTCTATCCATCCAAAGTCCGTGAATGGAGAACGAGAATGGATCTGCTGTATGTCGGGGGCCTGGCGCTGTTTGCCTTGCTGACCTTTGGGCTGATTGGCGGCTGCGAGAAGCTGATGCAGTTGCGCCGCGGACAAGGAGCGCGCTGATGACCTGGATGCTGTGGCTGGCCGGCGCGTCCACCGCGCTGCTGTTCGTATATCTCGTGTATGCGCTGCTGCGCGCGGAGGACATTGAATGAACACGAACGATGTCCTGCAGGCGAGTCTTTTTATTGTCGTGCTACTGGCCGCCGCGGTGCCGATGGCGAGCTATCTCGGCGCCGTGATGGATGGCAGTTCGCGCGTGGTGCGCTTCGGCGCGCCGCTCGAACGGCTGCTTTACCGTATCGCGGGCGTCGATCCAGCGGCGGAAATGGGCTGGAGGCACTACGCGGTCGCCACGCTCGCGTTCAACGTGCTCGGCGCGGCGTTCCTGTACGTGCTCTTGCGCGTGCAAGGGTGGCTGCCAGGCAATCCGCAGCAGTTCGGCGCGATGTCGGTCGACAGCGCGTTCAACACCGCGGTCAGCTTCGTGACCAACACCAACTGGCAGGACTACACGCCCGAGCAGACCGTCGGCTATCTGACGCAGATGCTCGGCCTGACCGTGCAGAACTTCCTGTCGGCGGCGACCGGCATCGTCGTCGTGTTCGCGTTGATGCGCGGCTTCGCGCGTCATACGGCGAAGACGATCGGCAACTTCTGGGTCGACATCACGCGCGTGACGATGTACGTCCTGCTGCCGATGGCGGCGATCATCGCCGCACTGCTGATGAGTCAGGGCGTGATCCAGAACTTCAAGGCATATCAGGAGGTGCCGACGCTGCAGACCACCACCTACGCCGCGCCGAAGCTCGACGCGCAAGGCAATCCGGTGAAGGACGCGAAGGGCGATCCGGTGACGCTCGACACGCCCGTGAAGACGCAGACCATCGCGATGGGCCCGGTCGCGTCGCAGGAAGCGATCAAGATGCTCGGCACCAACGGCGGCGGCTTCTTCAACGGCAACTCCGCGCATCCGTACGAAAACCCGACGCCGTTCTCGAACTTCGTACAGATCATCTCGATCCTGATCATCCCGGCGGCGCTCGCGCTCGTGTTCGGCCGCGTGATCGGCGACCGGCGGCAGGGCGTCGCGGTGCTCGCGGCGATGACGATCGCGTTCGGCGTTTGCGTGTTCGGCGAGATCAGCGCCGAGCAGAGCGGCAATCCCGCGTTCACGGCGCTCAACATCGACCAGTCGGCGAACGCGCTGCAGGCGGGCGGCAATGCGGAGGGCAAGGAAACGCGCTTCGGCATCGCGCAGTCGGGCATCTTCACGGTCGCGACGACGGCGGCTTCGTGCGGCGCGGTCGACAACATGCACGATTCGTTGACGCCGCTCGGCGGCCTGTATCCGATGCTGCTGATCCAGCTCGGCGAAGTGATCTTCGGCGGTGTCGGTTCCGGCATGTACGGGATGCTCGTGTTCGCGCTGCTCGCGGTGTTCGTCGCGGGACTGATGATCGGGCGTACTCCTGAATATGTCGGCAAGAAGATCGAGGCCTACGAGATGAAGATGGTGTCGATCGTCGTGCTGCTCACGCCGCTGCTCGTGCTGGTGGGTACCTCGATCGCGGTGCTCAGCGCGGCGGGCAAGGCCGGCATCGCAAACCCCGGCGCACACGGCTTCTCCGAGATCCTCTATGCGTTCAGCTCGGCAGCGAACAACAACGGTAGCGCGTTCGCGGGTCTCACGGTGAATACGCCGTTCTACAACTGGCTCACCGCGATCGCGATGTGGTTCGGCCGCTTCGGCACGATCGTGCCGGTGCTCGCGATCGCCGGTTCGCTCGCCGCGAAGAAGCGCATCGCCGTCACCGGCGGCACGCTGCCGACGCACGGACCGCTGTTCGTCGTGCTGCTGCTCGGCACGGTGCTGCTGGTCGGCGCGCTGACCTATGTCCCGGCGCTCGCGCTCGGTCCCGGCGTCGAGCAACTGATGATGATCGGCGCGCACTGACCCACGGCAGTGACCCACGGCCGCGAACCAGCGACCGAACAGGCGCTCGCACGCGGCAAGCCTGCAAGCGCCCACGGACATTCGAGGATTCAATGACTGAACATAACGCTACCCGGTCCATGTTCGACCCGGCGCTGCTGCGTCCGGCGATCGTGGACTCCTTTAAAAAGCTCACGCCGCGCACGCAGTTTCGCAACCCGGTGATGTTCTGCGTGTACGTCGGCAGCATCCTGACGACCATTCTGTGGATCGCCGCGCTCGGCGGTCAGGCCGAGGCGCCCGCGGGCTTCATCCTCGCGGTCACGCTGTGGCTGTGGTTCACGGTGCTGTTCGCGAACTTCGCGGAGGCGCTCGCCGAAGGCCGCTCGAAAGCGCAGGCCGCGTCGCTGCGCAGCGCGAAGAAAGACGTGATGGCGAAGAAGCTCAACGAGCCGCATCCGAAGTCGCCGATCCGCATCACGACCGCGACCGATCTGCGCCGTGGCGACGTCGTGCTGGTCGAGACCGGCGACGTGATCCCGGCCGACGGCGAAGTGATCGAGGGCGTCGCTTCGGTCGACGAATCGGCGATCACCGGTGAATCGGCGCCGGTGATCCGCGAGTCGGGCGGCGACTTTTCGTCGGTGACGGGCGGCACGCGGGTGCTGTCGGACTGGATCGTCGTGCGCGTCACGGCCAACCCGGGCGAGGCGTTCCTCGACCGCATGATCGCGATGGTCGAAGGCGCGAAGCGTCAGAAGACGCCGAACGAAATCGCGCTCACCATCCTGCTCGTCGCGCTGACCATCGTGATGCTGCTCGCCACCGCGACGCTGCTGCCGTTCTCGATGTTCTCCGTTGAAGCCGCGAAAGCGGGCCACGTGGTGACGATCACCGCGCTCGCCGCGCTGCTCGTGTGTCTGATCCCGACGACGATCGGCGGCCTGTTGTCGGCGATCGGCGTGGCCGGGATGAGCCGCATGATGCAGGCGAACGTGATCGCGACCTCGGGCCGTGCCGTCGAAGCGGCCGGCGACGTCGACGTGCTGCTGCTCGACAAGACGGGCACGATCACGCTCGGCAACCGCCAGGCGTCGCAGTTTCTGCCCGCGCCGGGTCTGACCGAAGAGGCGCTTGCCGATGCCGCGCAGCTGTCGTCGCTCGCCGACGAAACGCCGGAAGGCCGCAGCATCGTCGTGCTCGCGAAGCAGCGCTTCAATATCCGTCAGCGCGATATGGCCTCGCTGCATGCGGTGTTTCTCGCGTTCACGGCGCAGACTCGCATGAGCGGCGTCGATCTGTCTCCGCAAGGGACTCCCTACGGGACTCATGGCCGTGAAATCCGCAAGGGCGCGGCCGATGCGGTCAAGCACTATGTCGAAGCGAACGGCGGCCGTTTCCCGAATGAAGTCAGCAACGCGGTCGCCGATGTCGCGCGACGCGGCAGCACACCGCTGGTGGTCGCCGAGAAAGGCGAGCAGGGCGCGCGCGTGCTCGGCGTGATCGAGTTGAAGGACGTCGTGAAGGGCGGCATCAAGGAGCGCTTCGCCGAGCTGCGCAAGATGGGCATCAAGACCGTGATGGTGACGGGCGACAACCGCCTGACCGCCGCCGCGATCGCGGCCGAAGCGGGCGTCGACGACTTCCTTGCCGAGGCGACACCCGAAACGAAGCTCGCGACGATTCGCGCGCATCAGGCCGAAGGGCGTCTGGTCGCGATGACCGGCGACGGCACCAACGACGCGCCCGCGCTCGCGCAGGCCGACGTCGCGGTCGCGATGAACACCGGCACGCAGGCGGCAAAAGAGGCCGGCAATATGGTCGATCTCGATTCGAATCCGACCAAGCTGATCGAGATCGTCGAGATCGGCAAGCAGATGCTGATGACGCGCGGGTCGTTGACCACGTTCTCGATCGCCAACGACGTCGCCAAGTACTTCGCGATCATCCCGGCCGCGTTCGCGTCGACGTATCCGGCGTTGAACGCGCTGAACGTGATGCATCTCGCGACGCCGACCTCGGCAATCATGTCGGCGGTGATCTTCAACGCGCTGATCATCGTGCTGCTGATTCCGCTGGCGCTGAAGGGCGTGCGCTATCGCGCGCTAGGCGCTGCGATCCTGCTGCGCCGCAATCTGCTGATCTATGGCCTTGGCGGGATCATCGTGCCGTTCATCGGCATCAAGCTGATCGATATGGTGCTCGCCGCGTTCGGTTGGGTTTGAGCGCAGTGACCATGTGATGAAAAGGGAAAGAGACCCATCATGAAAAATCTGTTCCGTCCGCTGATCGTGATCTTCGCGGTGCTGACCGCGATCACAGGACTCGCCTATCCCGCCGTGATGACCGCGTTCGGCCAGGCGGCGTTCCACGAACAGGCCAACGGCAGCCTCATCGAGCAGAACGGCAAGGTGGTCGGCTCACAGCTGATCGGCCAGCAGTTCGACGCGCCCCAGTACTTCTGGGGCCGGCTGTCGGCGACGAGCCCGATGCCGTACAACCCGCAAAGCTCGGGCGGCTCGAACCTCGGGCCGAACAACCCCGCGCTGCTCGACGAGATCAAGGGCCGTCTCGCGGCGCTGAAGGCGGCGGGCACCGACATGTCGAAGCCGGTGCCGGTCGATCTGGTCACGTCGTCGGGCAGCGGGCTCGATCCGGAGATCAGTCCGGCCGCGGCCGCGTATCAGCTCGAGCGGGTCGCGCAGGCCCGTCATCTCGCGCCGAACGACGTGCAGGCGCTCGTCGAGCGCTACACGACGGGGCGCCAGTTCGGCGTGCTCGGCGAGCCGCGCGTGAATGTGCTGAAGCTCAATCTCGCGCTCGATGAAATGAAGCGCGGCTGACACTGAACGCATCGACGACGCACCAGCCGCAATTGCGGTTCATCGATGAAACAGCGGCGTTTCGCGTGGCGCCGCGCCGCCATTTGCGGGCCGGCGCGGGCCGTGCCACCATGCAGACACCGCCGCTCGCACGACTATCAAAACCACTGAGCATGAACCGCCCCGATCCTGACCAACTGCTCGACAAGCTGCAGCGCGACGAAGAAAAACGCCAGCGCGGCCGGCTGAAGGTTTTCTTCGGCGCGTCGGCCGGCGTCGGCAAGACCTATGCGATGCTGCAGGCCGCGAGCCGCCGCCAGCAAGAAGGGGTCGACGTGCTGGTCGGCATCGCCGAAACGCATGGACGCAGCGATACCGCCGCGTTGCTCGCGGGGCTCGACGTGCTGCCGCTGGCGCAGATCGAGTATCGCGGCCGCAAGCTCGGCGAGTTCGATCTCGACGCCGCGCTCGCGCGCAAGCCGCAACTGATCCTCGTCGACGAACTCGCGCATTCGAACCTGCAGGGCGCGCGTCATCTGAAGCGCTGGCAGGACGTCTACGAACTGCTCGACGCGGGCATCGACGTTTATACGACCGTCAACGTGCAGCACCTGGAGAGCCTGAACGACGTGGTCGGCCAGATCACCGGCATCCGGGTGTGGGAGACCGTGCCCGATCGCGTGTTCGATCATGCCGACGAAGTCACGCTCGTCGATCTGCCGGCCGAGGAACTGCTCGACCGCATGCGCGACGGCAAGGTCTACATGGCGCAGCAGGCCGAGCGCGCGGTGCGCAACTTCTTTCGCAAGGGCAACCTGATCGCGCTGCGCGAACTCGCGCTGCGCCGCACCGCCGATCGGGTCGACGCGCAGATGCGCGAGTACCGCGCCGATCGGTCGATCCAGCGTATCTGGCAGGCGCGCGAGCGGCTGCTGGTGTGCGTCGGTCCTGGTCCCGAAGCGCCGGCGCTGGTACGCTCGGCGGCGCGCCTCGCCGCGAGCCTGAGGGCCGACTGGCTCGCGGTCTATGTCGAAACGCCCGCGTTGCAGCGCCTGCCCGACGCGCGCCGCGAACGCACGCTGAACGCGCTGAAGCTCGCCGCCGAGCTCGGCGCGGAAACCGCGACGCTCGCCGCCACCGATGAGCTCGACGCGTTGATCGGTTACGCGCAGGCGCGCAACGTATCGAAGCTGGTGGCGGGCGCATCGTCGCGCACGGGCGCGAGCCGCTGGCTGCGCCGGCCGCTGGGCGAGCGCATCGCCGAGAAGAGCGGCGATCTCGATCTCACGCTGATTCGCGTATCGTCGGAGCGCGACGGCGGCGAGCAGCGGCGGCTGTTGAACACGACCGCGAACGCGTGGCGCGAGGCGTTGAGCGCGGCCCGCGAGCGTCGCTCGCCGCCGCGCGCGTACGCGTACGCGCTCGCGATTGGTGCGGCGATCACGTTGCTGTCGAGCCAGTTGATCGACCGCATCGATCTGACCAACCTCGTGATGCTGTATCTGCTCGGCGTGATCTTCACCGCGGTGAAGCTCGGGCGCGGGCCGGGTGTCGTGCTGTCGTTCGCGAGCGTCGCCGCGTTCGATTTCTTCTTCGTGCCGCCGCGCATGTCGCTGTCGGTCTCCGACACGCAATACCTGCTGACGTTCTTCGGCATGCTGCTGACCTCGCTCGTGATCAGCCATCTGACTTCGAGCCTGCGCCACGAGGCGAGCGTCGCGCGACGCCGCGAGCAGCGCACCGGCGCGATGTACGAGATGGCGCGCGAGCTCGCCGCGGCGCTCGCGACCGAGCAGATCGTCGGCATCGGCACCCGGCACGTGAGCGAGGTGTTCGGCGCGCGTGTGGCGATCCTGCTGCCCGACAGCGCCGACCAGATCAAACAGAAGATCGAGGACCCCGACGCGGCGATCACGCTCGAAGGCGACGCGCTCGATCTCGACGTCGGCCAATGGGTCTACGATCAGCAGAAGCCGGCCGGCCACGGCACCGATACGCTGCCGGCCGCCGCGGCGCTGTATCTGCCGCTGAAGGCGCCGATGCGCACGCGCGGCGTGCTCGCGGTGGTCGTGCGTGACGAGCGCGAGCTGACCGTGCCCGAACAGCGCCGCATGCTCGATGCGTTCGCCGCGCAGATCGCGCTCGCGCTCGAACGGGTGCACTACGTCGATATCGCGCGCGATGCGCTCGTCAACATGGAGTCGGAGCGGCTGCGCAATTCGCTGCTGTCGGCGATTTCGCACGATCTGCGCACGCCGCTGACGACGATAGTCGGGTTTTCGTCGATGCTCGCACAGGGGCGGCAGGCGGGACAGGGGCGGACAGAAGGCGAGGCGAATGCTTCTTTGCGGCCCGACGCGCAATCCGCCGCGCGGCGTGACGACGAACTCGTCGACGCAATCCACGAAGAAGCGCTGCGCATGACCGGCATCGTCACGAATCTGCTCGACATGGCGCGCTTGCAGGCCGGCAGCCTGCAGCTGAACCAGCAATGGACGCTGCTCGAGGAGACCGTCGGCGCCGCGCTGCGCGCGTGCAAGCGTGTGCTCGCGGATCATCCGGTGCGGGTTACGCTGCCCGCCGATCTGCCGCTGCTGCATCTCGACGCGGTGTTGATGGAGCGCTTGTTCTCGAACCTGTTCGAGAACGCGGCCAAATACACGGCGTCCGGCACGCCGCTCGCGATCGGCGCGCAGCAGATCGACGCGGACGGCACGCCGTTCGTGCACATCACGATCGACGACAACGGCCCCGGCCTGCCCGCCGGCATGGAAGCGCGCGTGTTCGAGAAGTTCACGCGCGGCGAGAAGGAGTCGGCGAAACCAGGCATCGGCCTTGGGCTCGCGATCTGCCGCGCGATCGTCGAGGCACACGGCGGTACAATCGGCGCGCTCAACCGGCTGGCCGCGGATGGCCACGTCGAGGGCGCGCGCTTCTGGTTCACGCTGCCGGTCAAGACGCCGCCCGACGCACCCGAGACGTTTGATACGCTCGAAGACGAAGGCGCAGCCACCGACACCGACACCGCCGCCGACCTCAACCCGCTCACCCGCCCCGCCCATGAGTGACCTGAGCATCACCGTCGTTCTGATCGAAGACGAGAAGCAGATTCGCCGCTTCGTGCGCACGGCGCTCGAAGGCGAGGGCATCGCCGTGTACGACGCCGAGACCGGCAAGCAGGGGCTCGTCGAAGCGGCGACGCGCAAGCCCGATCTCGTGATCGTCGATCTGGGCCTGCCCGACACCGACGGCCTCGACGTGATCCGCGAGCTGCGCGGCTGGAGCGAGCTGCCGGTGATCGTGCTGTCGGCGCGTACCCAGGAAAGCGAAAAGGTCGCCGCGCTCGACGCCGGCGCCGACGATTACCTGACCAAGCCGTTCGGCGTGTCCGAGCTGCTTGCGCGGATCCGCGCGCATCTGCGGCGGCGCAATCACGGCGGCGCGAACGAATCGCCGCAGGTGCGCTTCGGTGCGGTCACCGTCGACCTCGCGCTGCGCCAGGTTACGCGCGACGGCGCCGCGGTTCATCTGACGCCGATCGAATACCGGCTGCTCGCGACGCTCGTGCGCCATGCGGGCCGCGTGCTCACGCACCGGCAGTTGCTGCGCGACGTGTGGGGGCCGTCGCACGTCGAGAGTCACCACTATCTGCGCATCTACATGGCGCATCTGCGCGGCAAGCTCGAGCGCGATCCGGCGCAGCCGGAGCATATCGTCACGGAGACGGGCGTCGGGTACCGGCTGGTGGGTGCGGTGTGAGTTCGTCCGCGATGCCGCTTCGTTATAATCTCCCGACGTAAGGACGATCTTGCGCCTGCATCAATCATCGGGGACGGCCCCATTTTTTCATGGAGCTGTGTCGATGTCCTGGTTTCTTCTCCTGATTGCCGGTCTGCTCGAAGTCGCGTGGGCGGCCGGTCTCAAAACTTCCGAAGGTTTCACCCGCTTGTGGCCGTCCGTCTTCACGGTCGTGACCGCGCTCGGCAGCTTCGTGCTGCTCGCGCTCGCGATGCGCCAGTTGCCGCTCGGCACAGCCTATGCTGTCTGGACAGGGATCGGCGCGGTCGGCGCGTTCATCTTCGGCGTCGTGATGATGGGCGAGGCGTTGACGGTCGCGCGCGTCGCCAGTGCGTCGCTGATCGTGATCGGCCTCGTCGGCCTGAAGCTGTCGTCGGGGCACTGACCGGGCGGCCACGTCCGCTCGGGGCGCGGCCGCCATTGCCTGCAAGCCACAGCGAAGGCTTCGCCGCTCTGCGTTCTGCGAATTATCGTAGCTATAATGAGACAGAAACGACCTTGAAATTGCCCGCGGCCTGGCTGGCGCGGCCAGCTTGGCGAGCCTGATGGCTTCGGCGCGGAACGCCCGCTCGTTCCCGCCGCGGCGCCTGGCACGCACTTAGCGCGTGGAGGCGGCCATGCTTGAATCACTTTCACTTGCAGCGGGCCTTTCATGGGGCAGCGGTCTGCGCCTCTATCTGACGGTCCTCCTGGCCGGCGTGTTCGAACGTCTTGGCCTGATTCACTTGCCGAACACATTGTCCGCGCTGTCATCGCCATGGGTGATCGGTGCGGCGGCCGTGCTGACGCTGGCCGAATTCTTCGCCGACAAGATCCCCGCGTTCGATTCGCTGTGGGATGCGATCCACACCTTCATCCGCATTCCGGCCGGCGCCGTGCTGGCCGCCGGCGCGCTCGGCCACGCCGATCCGACGCTACTGAGCGTTGCCGCGCTCGCGGGCGGCACGCTCGCCGGCACCGCGCATCTCGCGAAGGCGGGCACGCGCGCGCTGATCAACCTGTCGCCGGAGCCGGTGTCGAACCTCGTCACGTCGACCGCCGAGGACGGCCTCGTGGTCGGCGGCGTACTGCTTGCGCTGTTCGTGCCGCTCGTGTTTCTGGTCTTGATGGTAGGCTTCCTTCTGCTCGCGGCGTGGGCATTGCCGCGATTGTGGCGTGGCGTGCAGGGCGGTTTTCGCGGCATGGCCACGCACATGGTGTCGCGATTTGCGAGGAGCAGGCACGATTGAGCGAAGCACTACCAGGATCCAAGGCGGGTTCAAGAACGCGCGCCGACACGAGACCGGCGCGGCGGCTCGGCGGCATCGATCTGTTGCGCCAGGCCATGCGGATGACGGCGCGCGACTGGCGCGCGGGCGAACTGACGATGTTGCTGCTCGCGCTCGTGCTGGCGGTCGCGGCGTTGTCGAGCGTCGGGTTTCTGGGCGATCGGCTGCATCAGGGGCTCGAGCGCGATGCGCGGCGCATGATCGCCGCCGACTTCATCGTGCGCGCCGATCATCCGGTCGATCCGCAATTCGCCGCCGAGGCGCACGCCCTGGGCCTGCGCACCGCCACCACGGCGATCTTTCCCAGCATGATCAATTCGACCGGCGCGCAGCCGGCGTCGCGGCTCGCCGCCGTCAAGGCGGTGTCGCCCGGCTATCCGTTGCGCGGCGCGTTGCGCATCGCGGCGGCGCCCGGTGCGGCCGATCATCCGGCGACGTCCATTCCGGCGCCGGGCACCGTGTGGGTCGACCAGCAGTTGCTCGACGCGCTGAAGCTGAAGATCGGCGATGCGGTGAAGCTCGGCAATCGCAACTTCACGGTCGGCGCGCTGATCACGCGCGAGCTCGATCGCGGCTTTTCGTTCGTCAACTTTTCACCGCGCCTGATGCTGAATGCCGCTGACGTACCGTCGACGGGCCTGATCACCTATGGCAGCCGCGTCACGTACCGGCTGCTGGTCGCCGGTTCAGACGACGCGGTCGCGCGCTTCGCGCAGTTTGCGCATGAGCACGTCGACGGCGGCAAGCTGCGCGGCGTCGCGCTCGAGTCGCTGCAGGACGGCCAGCCGCAGGTGCGTCAGACGCTCGATCGCGCGGGCCATTTCCTGACGCTCGTGTCGCTGTTGACCGCGCTGCTCGCGGCCGTCGCGATCGCGATGGCCGCGCACCGCTATATGCGCCGGCATCTCGACGGCTGCGCGGCGATGCGCTGTCTCGGCGTGAGCCAGGCCGCGCTGCGCGCGCTGTTCACGCTCGAATTCGTCGGGCTGGGCGTACTCGGCGGCGTGCTCGGCGTGGCGCTCGGTTATCTCGGGCATCTCGCGCTGCTGACGTGGCTCGGCGGCCTGATCGACGTGGTGCTGCCGCAGCCGACGCTGTGGCCCGCGCTCGAAGGCATCGCGGCCGGCCTCGTGCTGCTGCTCGGCTTCGCGCTGCCGCCGCTGTTGCCGCTCACGCGCGTGCCGCCGGTGCGCGTGCTGCGGCGTGAATGGGGCGAGGAGGGACGCACTGCGTGGGCCGCCTACGCGGTCGGCATCGTGCTGTTCGCGGGGCTGCTGATACTCGCCGCGGGGGAATTGAAGCTCGGGGGCATCGTCGCGGGTGGATTCGCGGGCGGGCTGCTGGTGTTCGCCGGCATCGCGCGGCTCGCGTTGTGGGGCGCGGCGCGCGTGGTGCGCAGCGAGCGCGTCAATGCGGGCATCGGCTGGCGCTATGCGCTGGCGTCGCTCGAGCGGCGCAGCAGTACCAGCACGCTGCAGATCACCGCGCTCGGCATCGGCCTGATGTGCCTGCTGCTGATCGCGATGACGCGCAACGACCTCGTGCAGGGCTGGCGCAAATCGACCCCGCCCGATGCGCCCAACGAGTTCATCATCGACATCCAGCCCGATCAGCGCGACGCGGTCACGCAGTATCTGGACGCGCACGGCATCGCCGGCGCGGCGCTGTCGCCAATGGTGCGCGGGCGGCTCGTCGCGATCAACGGTAAGGCGGTCAATCCGGATTCGTTTAAGGGCGAGGATGCGCGGCGACTGGTCGACCGCGAGTTCAACCTGTCCTACACGACGCAACTGCCCGACGACAACCGGATCGCCGCGGGAACCTGGTTCGGCGAGACGACGAAGCCGCAGATCTCGATCGAGCAGGGTCTCGCGAAGCTGATCAACGTGAAGCCCGGCGACGTGCTGCGCTTCGACGTGACGGGGCTGACTGTCGAGGCGCCGGTGACGAGCGTGCGCAAGCTCGACTGGGGTTCTTTCAAGGTCAACTTCTTCGTGCTGATGCCGCCGGTTTCGTTGCAGGATTTTCCGGCGACTTTCATCACGAGCTTCCATCTGCCGGTGGAGAAACAGTCGACGATCGATGGCCTGATCGCCGCGTATCCGAATCTGACCGCGATCGATACCGGCCCGATCCTCGCGCAGGTGCAGCGCGTGTTGCAGCAGGTGATCGGCGCGGTGCAATTCCTGTTTGCGTTCACGCTCGCGGCCGGCGTGCTGGTGCTGTACGCGGCGCTCGCCGGCACGCGCGACGAGCGTATGCGAGAATCCGCGCTGCTGCGTGCGCTGGGCGCATCGCATCGTCAGGTGCGGTCGGTGCAGGTGTCCGAATTCGTCGCGGTCGGTGCGCTTGCCGGCCTGATGGCGGCGCTCGGCGCGCAGATCGTCGGCTCGATGCTGGCCACGCACGTGTTCGAGTTTTATCTGGACTTCGATCCGTGGCTCCTGCCGGTGGGCATTGCGGCCGGCATCGCGTGTGCCGGTGTCGGCGGGTGGCTGAGTTTGCGGCATGTGTTGGCGCGGCCGGCGCTCCAGTCGCTGCGCGACGCGTGAGTTTTCCTGGTGATGTCTTTTTGCTGTCGAGCAGGGTATGAGCGATTTGAACGACGAAGTGTCCTCGGACAAGCCGACGGCCTTCGAACTGGTGGGCGGCGAGTCGCGGGTGCGCGACCTGGTCGACCGGTTTTACGACCTGATGGATCTCGAGGCGGATTTCGCCGGGATTCGCGCGCTGCATCCGGGGTCGCTCGAGGGGTCGCGCGACAAGCTATTCTGGTTTTTGTGCGGCTGGCTCGGCGGTCCCGATCATTACATCGGCCGCTTTGGCCATCCCCGTCTGCGCGCGCGGCATCTGCCGTTCGCGATCGCGTCGAGCGAGCGTGATCAGTGGTTGAGGTGCATGGCATGGGCGATGGAGGATGTCGGCTTGCCGGAACCGCTGCGCGAGCGCCTGCTCGGTTCCTTCTTCGAAACCGCCGACTGGATGCGCAACCGCAATGGCTGACACGCCGCCGCACGCCACCTCGGCACCGTACTCGGTCGAAGCCGACTATGCGGCGCTTGCGCCGCGGGCGCGCGAGGTTCTCGACTGCTGGTTCGGCGCGCCGGGCACGCCGGAGCGCGGCACGGAGCGCAAGTTCTGGTTCAAGCGCGATGACGCCGTCGATACGATGCTGCGCGAACGTTTCGGTAAGCTGATCGATGCGGCGAACGCGGGTGAGCTCGACGCATGGCAGAGCACGCCGTTGGGTGCGTTGGCGCTCGTCATCGTGCTGGACCAGTTTTCCCGCAACTGCCATCGCAATACGCCGCGCGCCTTCTCGACCGACGGTAAGGCGCTGCAAACCGCGCAACGGATCATCGCGAGCGGCGCCGATCGGCTGTTGCCGGACGTGCAGCATCGCGCGTTCGCGTATCTGCCGTTCGAGCACGATGAAACGCTCGCGAGCCAGCAGGAGTCGCTGCGTCTGTTCAAACAGCTTGCGGCGGAGCCGGGCGGTGACGGCTACTATCAGTACGCGCTGCGCCACGCGAAAGCGATTGAACGATTTGGCCGCTTTCCACATCGCAACGGGTTGCTCGGACGTGAATCGAGCGACGAGGAGATCGCGTTCCTGCGCGAGCCCGGTTCGTCGTTCTGACTCGACGCGGACGCGCGCGCGAGGCACTCGGCCGGAGCGACGCGTTGCGCGGCTCTATTCGTCGCCGTGCAGCTTGCCCGCCATCGGCGTGCGCACGAAGACGCGCAACAGCTCATCCGAATCGCCCGGTCGCGCACCGGACCAGAACAGCCGCCATTCGCCGGCCGGCGGCCGCGCGTTGTCGCGGCGGCTTTCCTCGATCAGCCAGGTGCAGGCGGTCGTGCGCGGATCTTCGCTTGGCTGATGCACGATGCCCGTGTAGTAGAAGAGCATCGGCGCTTCGGATTCGCCGAGTCCGGAACTTGCCATGCAGTCGCCGTCGTTCCATTCGATATCCATCTTCGCGCCGAGGTCCCGGAACACCGAGCGGTAGCTTTTCGCGTAGTCGAGCCACGGCAGCAACAGCGTGCTGACGAGCCCCCAGACGAGCATCGCGCCCGCGCACCAGCTGAGCGCGCCGCGCCATTTGCCCGCGTACTTGAACGACGGCAACAGCCACAGCCAGCCGATCGTCAGCAGCAGCGCGCCGACGATCAGCGCGGGCGAAATCGGCAGCACCCAGTCGAGCGGCAGCCAGCGGCCGAGCAGATGCAGCGACGCATGCGTGCTCGCGGGGGTCGTCATGATCGACCAGACGATCCACACGAGCGCGGCCGCGCTGCCGAACAGCACTCGGCTAGTCATATCCCAGCCGGTATGCAGGTGCGCCGGCAAACGTTCGACGCCCTGCATCGCGACTAGCGCGAGCGGCGCGATGAACGGCAGGATGTATAGCTCGCGAACCGTCGCCGAGCTTTGCAGCACCGCGAAACCGATACCCGCGAACAGCACCGACAACGCGACGCGCGGATCGCGCCAGCGCCGCCATGCGCCACCGGCGAGCGCGGCCAGCGCGAGCGGTACGACCGGAAAGCCGACGCTCAGCACGGTGCGCAGTACGAACAGGTGGCTCTCGTTTTCGGAGCCGAGCTCGGCGACCGAAAAACCGAAGAAACGCCCGACGTTGTTATCCCACAGCCACACCTTGAAGAGTGCCGCTGAGCGCAGGTAGAAGCAGATCGGCCAGATCAGCGCGAACGGCGCGCAGACGAGCGCGGCGAGGACGAGCGCGCCGGCGAAGCCGCGGCTGCGGCATGCGGGATAGAGCAGCAGCGCCGCGCAGGTGGTGGCGCCGAACACGAGCGGTACGAACAGCCCCTTGGCGAGCAGCGACACGCCGACGCCCGCGCCGAACATCGTCGCGCCGCTGATGATCGCGTGACGCCGCTCGCGGGCATCGAGCGGTTTGGTGTGCCGGGCGGCTTGCGAGTGCATCGGTAAATACGACGCGGCGCGCGGGTCGTCACGCAAATGCACGAGTACGAGTTCGAACAGTCCGCAAAAGCCGAGCGCGGCGCCGGCCATCAGCGCGACGTCGGTCATCATGTCGTGCACGTGTTTGACGACGACGAGTGTGCCGCCGAACAGCGCGAGCGTGCCGATCACGCGCAGGTCGAACCAGCTCGACGCAGCGACCGCGCGACGCGCGACCCGCGCGGTGTAATACACCGTCAGGCCCGCGAACAGCGCACTCGCGAGCCGTGCCGCATCGTGCAGAGGCAGATAGCGGCCGAACATCCACGCGAGGCCCGTGGCGACCCAATCGTAGATCGGCGGCTTTTCGACGAAGGGCTGGCCGGCATTGGTCGGCACGACGAGGTCGCCGGTATCGAGCATGTGCTGGACGATGCCGAATGTGTAGGTTTCGTCCTGCTTCCACGGTTCGTGGCCGAGAATGCCGGGGGCGAGCCACGCGCACAGGATCGCCAGCGCGACCAGCCACAGCAGCGGGCGGATCGCCGCGAGCGCGCGCCAACGCTGCAGGCCGCGCGTTGCGCGGTCGGCAGAAACGGCGGAGCCCGATGGATGGGCGGTGTCGGCGCTGTATACCGCTGCGGCCGAAGCCGCGGGGTCCCCGGCCGCCGGCTGGGTCTGCGCGCCGGCAAACGGGTGCGCGGTGCTGGCGGAAAGCGAAGCCTCGTGCGTGCCACCTGCTGCAGCGGCCGAGGTCGGGGCCGTCGCGTTGGCACTGTGCGCGCGCCAGCGCGTGGACTGCTTGTGTTGCATGGAAGTCTCTGGTCAGCGTACGCGGCGGCGTTGGCCTCGTACTTATGCTTTGCTTACGTCGCCTGCGGATGCATACGATCTGGTCGATTGTAGCGCCGCATTATTACTGAAGATTACGCGCGAACGAACGCGCGCGCATTCGATGCGCGGCTGTGCCGGTTTCATGACAAATCGACCAGGGTTCGTGGGGAAGGAGGAGAGGGGGAGCGGGCTGGAAAGGCGCGGCCGTAGTGGACCGCGCCAAGTGTTTAAGGCTTGCGCCGCGTTGCGTGCGGCGTTCGCTCAGCGGCCGCCGGCGACGTCGAACAGCGCGCCCGTCACGTACGACGATGCGTCGCTGAGCAGCCACACGATGGCCTCGGCGACTTCGTCGGCGCGGCCGGGGCGGCCGAGCGGCGTGGTCGCGCCCAGTTGCGCGGCGCGCTCGGGCTTGCCGCCGCTCGCATGGATCTCGGTGTCGATCAGGCCCGGACGCACCGCGTTTACGCGCACGCCCTGCGGGCCGAGTTCTTTCGCGAGGCCGAGCGTCATCGTGTCGATTGCGCCTTTCGACCCCGCATAGTCGACGTATTCGTTCGGCGAACCGAGCCGCGCCGCCGCCGACGAAACATTGACGATCGCGCCGCCCGCGCCGCCGCGCTGGGTCGACATGCGCCGTGCCGCTTCCCGTGCGCACAGATAGGCGCCGAGCACGTTGACGTCGAACATGCGTTTCAGACGCGCGAAGTCCATATCGCGCGAGCTGGCTCGACGGCGCGACGATGCCCGCGTTGTTGACGAGCGCATCGATGCGGCCGAAGGATTGCTGCAGCGTATCGAACATGACGGTCACGTCGGCTTCGTTCGCGACATCGCCGGCGATCGGCACCGCGCGGCCGCCCGCGTGTTCGACCTCTGCGACCGTCTGCTGCGCGGCGGTGAGGTCACGCACGTAGTTCACGCCGACGCACCAGCCGCGCGCGCCAAGCAGACGCGCGGTGGCACGGCCAATGCCGCGGCTGCCGCCGGTGATCAGAACAGCTTTCGTCATCGCAACCTCGTCGTTGGGGTGGTGCGTGCGCGGCGCGCTTCGCTCGGGTTCGGCGGACCGGGGATTCAGATCGCGTCGCTTTGGACCGCCGCCCATTTGTCGCGCGCGGGCGGCGCGTAGTGTTGCAGCTTGCCGATCAACGCGAGCGGATCGGCGTCGATCTGCAGCATGTCGAGATAGGTCTTGCGCATGAAGCCTTCGTCGACCGTGTGCTGAAGCAGGTCGATCAGCGGCGCGTAGAAGCCGTCGGTGTTCAGGAGTGCAACCGGTTTGCCGTGGTAGCCGAGCTGCGCCCACGTGAAGACCTCGAACAGCTCCTCGAGCGTGCCCGCGCCGCCGGGCATCGCGACGAACGCATCGGACAGCTCGGCCATCATCTTCTTGCGATGATGCATGTCGGGCACCACGTGCAGTTCGGTCAGGCCGTTATGCCCCACTTCCTTGCTGACGAGCAGCTCGGGAATCACGCCGATCGCGCGGCCGCCTTCGGCCATCACGGTATCGGCGATCACGCCCATCAGCCCCACCTTGCCGCCGCCATAGACGAGCGCGAGATCGGCCTCGACCAGCGCACGGCCGAACGCGCGCGCCGCCTGCGCATACAACGGTTTGGCTCCCATCGAGGAGCCGCAATAGACACACACCGACTTCATGCTCAACTGTCCTTCGATTCGTTGCGAGGCGCGGCGCCTTCACGCGGCGGCAGGTAGTCGTAGAACTCGCGCTTGGGCAGCCTGCCCGATACGAGATCGTCGAACAGCTGCCGCGAACGGCCGCGCAGGTAGGGCGCCATCAGCGAGACGATCTGCACGCTGACCTGATGCAGCTCTTCGCGGATCGCTTCCTGCTCGTTGTATTTGCGCGGATTCATCACGAACTGATATGACAGCCAGTACGTGCCGATCACGCCGACGTTGGTCGCGATCACCTGCATTTCCTGCGGCGTCGCGACCATTTCGCCGTCGGCGACGAGCTGTTCGCAGAACTGGCTCGCGAAGCGCACCTTATGGCTGATGATCTGCTTGAAGTGCGTCTCGAGCGTGCGGTTGCGCGCGAGGAGGTCGTTCAGGTCGCGGTACAGGAAGCGGTAGCGCCACGTGAAATCGACCATGTACTGCAGATACGACCACATCTCGTCGATGGTCGCGCGATGGTCGTCGGGGAAACGCAGACGCTTCTCGATCTCCTGCTCGAACTGGCTGAAGATGCTGTTGATGATGTCGTCTTTGTTGCGGAAGTGGTAGTACAGGTTGCCTGGGCTGATTTCCATTTCCTCGGCGATCGTCGTCGTCGTGACGTTCGGCTCGCCGATTTCGTTGAACAGCTTCAACGACAGTTCGAGAATCCGTTCGCGCGTGCGGCGGGGAGGTTTGGCTTCCATGTCGTCCGGCCCTGGTTATGCCGGGCTGGGCGCGTGGCGGCGTGCCGCTGCTGCGTGTTCCACCCGGATGCGGTTGGTATATTGAGCTCTCCCGAACCCGCCGACACGCGGCGGGCCCCCCGAAAGGGCAGGATGAGGCGAGGCGCGGATCCGTTTGCGCGAGCGCTTTCCTGTGAGACCGTCAAACGATTATAAACCGAGCGTTCTAATACCCAACCGCCTGCGCGGATTTTCATCCTGTGGGGCGTGGCGAAGCGTGCGCTTCGACCCGCATCGAACCTCAAAGCCACGCGCGAACCCAGCCGACGACCAGCGGCCCGACGATGACTCCCCACGTCATCACACACATGCCGAGCGCGACCATCACGGCCGCACTGCCGAGATCCTTCGCGCGGCGCGACAACTCGTGACGTTCGAGCGAGATCCGGTCGATTGCCGCTTCGACGCTCGAATTGAGCAGCTCGACGATCAGCACGAGCAGCACCGAGCCGAGCAGCAACACGCGCGACACGGGATCGACGGGCACGACGAGGCCGCACGGAATCAGGATCGCGGCCAACGTGAGTTCCTGACGAAACGCGCTTTCCTCGCGAATCGCAACGCGAAAACCGGCCAGCGAGTTTTTCATCGCGTGCCATGCGCGCGTGAGGCCGCGGTTGCCTTTGTAGGGGTTGAAGGGCAGCGGGGCGAGCGGGTCGTCGGGGCTGAGCGGTTCGTTGGGGGCGTCGTGGCTTGAGTCGTGAGTCGTGTCCTGGGTGGCGTCAGGTTGCACGCCACCCGCGACGCTGGCGCCGCCGGTCGTGGTCCTCGCGCCGTTCACCCGATGCACGGTATCCGCATGCCCGGTCATACCCGGCTCGCGTACGTCGTCGAACGGTTCGATGCTGGTGGTGTCGCGGGTGGACTCGACGGCGCGCAGTGCGCCGTTCGACGCGCCTTCGGCGCTGGATCGACTGCTTCGCATGGATGGCTCCGCGCGCCGCATCACGCAGCGGCGCTTTCCTCACGATACGCCGTATCGCGCAGCGGCTTCAGATGCGCGGCGAATTGTGCGGACGCCGCTGCCCACGAGAAGCGCTCGGCCCATGCGCGCGCATGCGACCGATCGATCTTCAGTGCCTCCAGACACGCTTCGCGCAGATCCTCGTGCATTGCACCGGCGCCGCCGTCGCCGAGCACGTCGATCGGGCCGGTGACCGGATAAGCGGCCACCGGCGTGCCGCATGCGAGCGCTTCGAGCAGCACGAGTCCGAACGTGTCGGTGCGGCTCGGAAACACGAAGACGTCGGCGGCCGCGTAGACCTTCGCGAGTTCGGCCTGCGACAGCACGCCCAGATAGTTGACCTGCGGATAGCGCGACTTCAGTTCGGCGAGCGCTGGACCTTCGCCCGCGACCCACTTCGAGCCGGGCAGGTCGAGCTGCAGGAATGCCTCGACGTTCTTCTCGACCGCCACGCGTCCCACGTACAGGAAGATCGGCCGCGCGGTGTCGAGCACCTTCGAGTCCATCGGGCGGAAGATTTCGAGATCGACGCCGCGCGTCCACAGCACGACGTTCGTGAAGCCGAACTTCTCGAGGTCCTGCTTGACGACGGGGGTCGGCGCCATTACCGCGAGCGACGGCTTGTGGAACCAGTGCAGAAACCTGTAGGTCGCCGCGAGCGGGATGCGAAAGCGCGCCTGCACGTACTCGGGAAAGCGCGTGTGATACGCGGTCGTGAACGGTAGCTTGTGGTCGAGCGCATACGCGCGCGCGGCCATGCCCAGCGGACCTTCGGTCGCGATGTGCAACGCGTCGGGCGCGAAACGGTCGATGCGCTCGCGCAGCCGGCGGCGCGGCAGCAACGACAGGCGTATCTCCGGGTAAGTCGGGCACGGGATGGTGCGGAATTCGAGCGGCGTCAGCAGATCGACCTGATGGCCGAGCGCGGTGAGTTCGCGCCGGGTGTTCTTCAGCGTGCGTACGACACCGTTGACCTGCGGCTCCCATGCGTCGGTGACGATCATGATCTTCATCGCGTTGTTCATCGCTGCGGGCCCTGTGGAAGTGGAGAGTGGAAGTGCTCAGGCAGTGGCGCGGGCTTTTTGCGTGCCCGCCTGGGGCGCGCGCAGCGCAGTCCAGAAGATCACCTTGAGCTCGCCTTCATAAGTCTCGACGAGCGCCGACAGACTCTCGACCCAATCGCCATCGTTGCAATAGAGCACGCCATCGATCTCGCGCATCTCGGCCTTGTGGATGTGGCCGCAGACGACGCCGTCGCAGCCGCGGCGACGCGCTTCGTCGGTCATTACGCGTTCGAACGACGAGATGAAGTTGACCGCGTTCTTGACCTGATGCTTCAGGTATTGCGACAGCGACCAGTACGGAAATCCGAGCTTGCTGCGAATGCGGTTGAACCAGCGGTTCAGCACGAGGATCATCGTGTACAGCGTGTCGCCGAGATAGGCGAGCCATTTCGCGTGCTGGATCACGCCGTCGAACAGATCGCCGTGCACGATCCACAGCCGCTTGCCGGCGAGCGTCGTGTGGAACGCTTCGCCGCGTACGTGGATGTCGCCGAACGCGAGGTCGCAGAACTGGCGCGCGGCTTCGTCGTGATTGCCGGGCACGTAGATGACCTGGGTGCCTTTGCGCGCTTTGCGCAGCACTTTCTGCACGACGTCGTTGTGCGCCTGCGGCCAGTACCAGCCTTTCTTCAACTGCCAGCCGTCGATGATGTCACCGACGAGGTACAGGTACTCCGATTCGTTGTGGCGTAGGAAGTCGAGCAGATATCCCGCCTGGCAGCCGCTCGAGCCGAGATGGATATCCGAGAGCCAGATCGTGCGATAGCGATGCGGATCGTCGTGGCCGTCATCGGGATGATCGGCGCGGGCATCGAGTGATGGCGTCGCGGGCAGCGGCAGGCCGTGTTGAGTAGAACCCGGAGCGGGCCGGAACGCGACGGGGTCGACGCTCGGTCCGGTTTGACGAAACAGGGAAGTCGCGGACGTATTGGGGTCCATGGCTCACGCGTCGAGTGGCGGTGCCCGTATTGGGCCGGGTGCGCGTGACTGCGGCGTGACAGTCATGAGAAGTTCTTATTACGGAGGGGCCTTGGCGGGGCCTGTTTTTTCGTTGTTCTGGCTTTGTTGGCCTTTCCTTGTTGTCTTATCGGTCTATTAGCGTTGCCCCTGTGCGGGGCGGCACCTACTTTCTTTGCTGCTGCAAAGAAAGTAGGCAAAGAAGACAGCTAAAACCGCAAACTTTTAAGCGGGTCCCCTGGCTTGGAGGGGGTAGTGGTGCATCTGGAATCCGGGCCCCCGCACATTCCGCCGTTCGTGACAAAGCCGTCATCCCTCCCACTCCGCACTACGTGCGTCGCGGACGGGTCTGCCTGGGAAACCAATGGTTTTGCCCGCGCAGCGGGGGCCGTCGGCTGCGCCTCGGCGATGCGCCGAAACCACCAGTGGGTTTTGAACGGGGTTTCGGTGCGCGTAGCGCCGCCGGAAGAATGACAGCCTTGTCACTAGCGCGGAATGTGCGGGAGCACGGATTCCAGATGCACCACTACCTCACGCGGACCGAGGGACCCGCTTAAGAGTTGGCGGTTTTAGCTGTCTTCTTTGCCTACTTTCTTTGCAGCAGCAAAGAAAGTAGGTGCCGCCCCGCACAGGGGCAACGCTAATAGACCGATAAGTCAGCAAGGAAAGGCCAACAAAGCCAGAACAACGAAAAAAGCCCCGCCCTGCAAGGGGCAACTCCAATAGACCGATGACCGATAACAAAGCAAGGAAAGGCCAACACCGCATTCGGCCCATCGCCCACGCGCGCTAGCGCCCAACCGCTACCACCCGCGTCCCCGCGAGCCGATCATGCAAAAACTGCCGCTGCGGATCAAAACGCCCACTCGCGGCCCACACCACGAACCAGACGCCCGCAATAACAAGCGTCTGCGGCACCCGCAACCCAAGAAGTGGATGCAACGCCAGCGGCGGCAAAAACCACAACCAGGCGAACACATACCGCGCAATCGCCCGCCCAACCGAAACCGGCGCGCCATCAGCGCCAACAACCCGTAATCGCCAGGTTTTCATCGGCAGCGTCTGGCCGCCGTGCGTCCAGAACCAGACGAAGTACACGCCAACCACGAGGCCGATCCAGCCGGCGAGCAGGTTGTGATGCGCGAGCCCGTTACGCTGCTGCGTCAGCGTGCTGAACAGATAGCCGGCGACAAACACGACGCCGAACAGAATGACCGCTTCGTAGAGCAGTGCCGCGAGCCGTCGCCGGACGGTGGGCGCCGTGCCGCCGGGTGCGGCGGCAGGCAGGCTGGGGGTGGCGAGCGGCTGGGACACGTAATGGGTTCGGGGTCGGAATCAGGAGCCGTGGAAGATTGCCGGCGCTTCGGCAGGCGACACGGGCACCGGCGTCGCCGGTACGAAGCTGCCCGCCGCCGGAATCGCAGGCGTTGCCGGCAGCGAGGCCGCGGCCGGCGCGGAGGCAGCCGGCGCGGCGCTCGCCGCCGCGGCAGCACTGGCGCCGTGCTCGCGCGCATTCACGAACCGGTCGATGCCCTTGATCTCGTTGCGAGCCGATGGCGGCGCGCTGACGACGCTGGGGCGACGCTTGCGTTCGCTCGCGGCGAGCCGCTCCTTCGTTTCTTCGGGCAGCTGTTGGTACGCTTTCCACGCGTTCTGGCGCGCTTCGCGCGGCAACTCCTTCGAAACCTGGTAGTTTTCGCGCGCGACGCGGCGCTGATCGGGCGTCATGCGCACCCATTCGCTCATGCGCTCATGCAGACGCTTTTGCGCATCCGGCGACATCTTTGCGTATCGCGACGCAATCTTGATCCACTTTCGCTTGCGTTCGTCGCTAAACGAATCCCATTGCGATGCGAATGGGGCCAGCGCGGCGTGGTCGGCGGCGCTCAGGCGTGACCACGCGAGGGGGCTATTGCTGCCCGGCAGGCCGGGCAATTCGACGGAAAGTGCGGGGGCGGGCGCGGGCGCGGCGACGTTGACGCCGGGCGACGGATTGCCCGCCGACGATGGGCTCGGGTGAAAGCGCGGATAGGTCGCGACAAACGACACCAGGGCCGCGATCGCGCATCCGAAAACAACGGCCAGGCCGCGCTTGTAACTCACCCGAGGAATCTCCCGCTCAGTGGGCGCGTGAAAGATACGCGTTGAAGCCGTGGTCGAGATAGGCATTGAGCGGCAGGTCGTCGCTTAGCATGGCGGCATCGATGTCGGCAAGTTCGGCGGTGCGCTGGTGATCTTCCCAGTACGCGATGCCGATCAGGCTCACGACCAGCGCGGCCAGCGGCCACGCGAGCGCGAAGCGGCGCAGCGGCCAGCGGCGGCGCGGCTCGAAGCCTCCCTGCGGTAGCCCCGCCATCCCGGCCGGCATGCCGGCGAACGCAGGCACGAACACCGGCGCGCTGACGGCTTCGGGCTTTTTGCGCGCCAACGCGGCACGACGCGCGGCAGCGAGCCGGTCGACGGTGGCGGGAGGGAGGCTGGCGGTGGTTTCGTCGAGCGCGCGGCGCAGTTGACGCGCAAACTCGAGTTCTGTGTTTTCAAGGGAGCTCATAGCGTGATTCCTTTCGCCTTGAGCGCTTGCGCCAGCGTGTGAGTGGCCCGGGAGCAGTGCGTTTTCACGCTGCCTTCGGAGCAGCCCATTGCGGCGGCAGTCTCGGCGACATCCATATCCTCCCAATAACGCATGAGAAACGCCTCCCGTTGACGTGCCGGTAATTTCTGGATCTCGTTGTCGATCGACTGCAGGACCTGCTCTCGTTCGAGCTTCTGTTCGTTGCTCTCGGCGCCAGCCGAACCCGCCTCGGCCTCGAGGGTTTCCAGCGGATCGAACTCGTCGTCGTCGGCATTGCCGAGCGACGAGAATAGACTAACCCAAGTGTTGCGTACTTTGGCACGGCGGAAATAGTCGTGCGTCGCATTCTGCAGAATACGCTGAAACAGCAGCGGTAGCTCGGCCGCCGGACGGTCGCCGTATTTCTCGGCGAGCTTGATCATCGCGTCTTGCACGATGTCGAGGGACGCGTCGTCGTCCCGCACGGCGTAGACCGTCTGCTTGAATGCGCGCCTTTCGACGCCCGCCAGAAAATCGGCGAGTTCCTTGTCTGATGCCATCCGGTTGGGGTCGGCGCAGCAAGCGTGCGCGTAATCGGTCGAAAAATGTCGTAAAACTCGCGGATGCTAACAAACTTTTGCTCCGATAGGGTGAAACCTGCTCAAGCTTGCATTTGCATGACGGTCGACATTCCGTCCGATCGCGCGCTCTTACGCGCGAGCCAAATGGCAATATTTTCTTGACCGCGAGCGCGTCAGAAGCTATCGTCGCTGGTTCGCAACATAAGTGAGTTGTCTCAATTGAGGTGTGGCCCAAGAAGCCCTCCTGTCAACTGGACGCGCCGCTTGAACCCGAGCCACAAGCCCGGCAGAGAGCACCCGATCAATTTTTTGCCGAAAATTCGAAAGGTGAATCAATGAATATGCCCAGCGCGGATTTCTCCACGTCGGATACGACCCCCCATCACGAAGCAGACTCTATCGGCGCCACCGTGCTCATGAAGGCACTGGCCGACGAAGACGTCGAGTTCATCTGGGGCTATCCCGGCGGCTCGGTACTCTACATTTACGACGAGCTGTACAAGCAGGACAAGTTCCAGCATGTGCTCGTGCGCCACGAGCAGGCCGCCGTGCATGCCGCGGACGCCTACGCGCGCTCCACCGGCAAGGTCGGCGTGTGTCTCGTGACCTCCGGTCCCGGCGTCACCAACGCGGTGACCGGCATCGCGACCGCCTATATGGATTCGATCCCGTTGGTCGTGATCAGCGGCCAGGTGCCGACTGCCGCGATCGGTCAGGATGCATTCCAGGAATGCGACACGGTCGGCATCACGCGTCCCTGCGTGAAGCACAACTTCCTCGTGAAGGACGTGCGCGATCTCGCCGCCACGGTCAAGAAAGCTTTCTACATCGCCCGTACCGGCCGTCCCGGCCCAGTGCTGATCGACATTCCGAAGGACGTGTCGAAGACGCCGTGCCAATACGAGCCGATCAAGAGCGTTTCGCTGCGCTCATACAACCCGGTCACGAAGGGCCACTCCGGTCAGATCCGCAAGGCGGTGTCGCTGCTGCTGTCGGCGAAGCGTCCGTATATCTACACCGGCGGCGGCATCGTGCTCGCGGATGCGTCGCGTGAATTGAACCAGTTCGCCGATCTGCTCGGCTATCCGGTCACCAATACGCTAATGGGTCTGGGCGGCTACCGCTCGAGCGACAAGAAATTCCTCGGCATGCTCGGCATGCACGGCACGTACGAAGCCAATATGGCGATGCAGCACTGCGACGTGCTGATCGCGATCGGCGCGCGCTTCGACGACCGCGTGATCGGCGATCCGAGCCACTTCGCGTCGCGGCCGCGCAAGATCATCCATATCGACATCGATCCCTCTTCCATTTCCAAGCGCGTCAAGGTCGACATTCCGATCGTCGGCGACGTGAAGGAAGTGCTGAAGGAGCTGATCGAGCAGTTGCAGACGGCCGAGCATGGCCCCGACGCCGCGGCGCTCGCCGACTGGTGGAAGGACATCGAAGGCTGGCGCGCGAAAGATTGCCTGAAGTTCGACCGCAAGAGCGACATCATCAAGCCGCAGTACGTGGTCGAAAAGGCGTGGGAGCTGACCGACGGCAACGCGTTCGTGTGCTCCGACGTGGGCCAGCACCAGATGTGGGCCGCGCAGTTCTACAAGTTCAACAAGCCGCGTCGCTGGATCAATTCCGGTGGCCTCGGCACGATGGGCTTCGGCTTACCGGCCGCGATGGGCGTGAAGATGGCCCATCCGGACGACGACGTGCTGTGCATCACGGGCGAAGGCTCGATCCAGATGTGCATCCAGGAGCTGTCGACCTGCAAGCAGTACGACCTGCCGATCAAGATTATTTCGCTGAATAACCGCTATCTGGGCATGGTGCGCCAGTGGCAGCAGATCGAATACAGCAAACGCTATTCGCATTCGTACATGGATGCGCTGCCGGACTTCGTGAAGCTCGCCGAAGCGTACGGACACGTGGGCATGCGCATCGAGCGCACGGCCGATGTGGAACCGGCGCTGAAGGAAGCGCTGCGCCTGAAGGATCGCACGGTGTTTCTCGACTTCCAGACCGATCCGACCGAAAACGTCTGGCCGATGGTTCAGGCCGGCAAGGGCATCACCGAGATGCTCATGGGTTCGGAAGATCTTTAACGACGGGGCGTCTGGATAACTCCAGCGCCGGCTTCGTGATGCGCGCCTTCAAAAAAGGCGAGGGCAGACGAAGCGGCGCCGCTCCGCTCGCAGACATCGACACATCATCTGGAAGAAGCGAAACATGAGACACATCATTTCCGTCCTGCTGGAAAACGAACCAGGCGCGCTGTCGCGCGTGGTGGGTCTGTTCTCCGCACGCGGCTACAACATTGAAACCTTGACGGTGGCTCCGACCGAAGACCGTTCGCTGTCGCGCATGACCATCGTCTCCGTTGGCTCGGACGACGTGATCGAACAGATCACGAAGCATCTGAACCGCCTGATCGAGGTGGTGAAAGTGGTCGACCTTACCGAGGGCGCCCACATCGAACGCGAGCTGATGCTGATCAAGGTGAGGGCGGTCGGCAAGGAACGTGAGGAGATGAAGCGGATGGCGGACATTTTCCGCGGCCGCATCATCGACGTCACCGAAAAGACCTACACGATCGAATTGACGGGGGCGAGCGACAAGCTCGACGCCTTCATCGAGGGGCTCGATTCCACGGCGATTCTCGAGACGGTCCGCACGGGCAGCTCGGGCATCGGTCGCGGCGAGCGCATTCTGAAGGTCTGACGTCGCGTTTCGCAAGGCCGGGCAACGCGGTATCGCCCGGCTGGCAATAACAACATTCGCAGTACCTGAATTTCTCTGAATCATCGAATCTAGCCAAGGAACCGACATGAAAGTTTTCTACGACAAGGACGCCGATCTCTCCCTCATCAAGGGCAAGCAGGTCACCATCATCGGCTATGGCTCGCAAGGCCATGCGCACGCGCTGAACCTGAAGGAAAGCGGCGTGAACATCACGGTCGGTCTGCGCAAGGGCGGCGCATCGTGGAGCAAGGCTGAAAACGCCGGCCTGCAAGTCAAGGAAGTCGCGGAAGCGGTGAAGGGCGCGGACGTCGTCATGATGCTGCTGCCGGACGAGCAGATCGCCGACGTGTACGCGAAGGAAGTCCACGCGAACATCAAGCAGGGCGCAGCGCTCGCGTTCGCGCACGGCTTCAACGTTCACTACGGCCAGGTGATCCCGCGTGCCGACCTCGACGTCATCATGATCGCGCCGAAGGCGCCGGGCCACACGGTTCGCGGCACCTACTCCCAAGGTGGCGGCGTGCCGCACCTGATCGCGGTTGCGCAGGACAAGTCGGGCGCGGCGCGCGACATCGCGCTGTCGTACGCAGCGGCTAACGGCGGCGGCCGGGCCGGCATCATCGAAACGAACTTCCGCGAAGAAACCGAAACCGACCTGTTCGGCGAGCAGGCTGTGCTGTGCGGCGGTACCGTCGACCTGATCAAGGCCGGCTTCGAAACGCTGGTCGAAGCGGGTTACGCGCCGGAAATGGCGTACTTCGAGTGCCTGCACGAACTGAAGCTGATCGTCGACCTGATCTACGAAGGCGGCATCGCGAACATGAACTACTCGATCTCGAACAACGCCGAGTACGGCGAGTACGTGACGGGGCCGCGCATCGTGACCGCTGAAACGAAGAAGGCGATGAAGGCCGTGCTGACCGACATCCAGACCGGCGAATACGCGAAGAGCTTCATCATCGAGAACAAGGCTGGCGCACCGACGCTGCAATCGCGTCGCCGTCTGACGGCCGAGCACCAGATCGAGCAGGTTGGCTCGAAGCTGCGCGCGATGATGCCGTGGATCGCGAAGAACAAGCTCGTCGACCAGTCGAAGAACTAAGCGTCTCGACGTAACGAGGTTCGGCGCGGCGCTTCGGTGCGGCGGCCGGACCAGTCAAAAAGCCGTCCAAGGGTGCTGAACCCTGGGCGGCTTTTGCTATCCTACGGTTTTACAAAAACACAGAAGCCATCCATGAATTACCCTCATCCGATCATCGCGCGAGAAGGCTGGCCGTTCATCGCCATCGCGGCCGTCGTTGCATTACTGGTTCACGCCTTCGGGGGGTTCGGCTTTGCGTGGCTCTTCTGGCTGATCCTGATCTTCATCGTGCAGTTCTTCCGCGACCCGGCGCGTCCGATTCCGACGCAGGCCAACGCGGTGCTGTGTCCTGCCGACGGTCGTATCGTCGCGGTAGAAACCGCGCATGATCCTTTTGCGAATCGCGAAGCGCTGAAGATCAGCGTGTTCATGAACGTATTCAACGTGCACTCGCAGCGCTCGCCCGTCGACGGTGCGATCTCGAAAGTCGAATACTTTCCTGGCGCCTATCTGAACGCGGCGGTCGATAAAGCCTCGCTCGAAAACGAGCGCAACGCGGTCGTGATCGAAATGGCCGGCGGCCAGACGGTCACGTCGGTGCAGATTGCCGGGCTGATCGCGCGGCGGATTCTTTGCTACGTCCGTGCAGGCGAGCCGCTGACCCGCGGCCAGCGTTACGGATTCATCCGCTTCGGTTCGCGCGTCGACGTGTATTTGCCGGTGGGCAGCCGTCCGCGCGTGTCGATCGGCGAGAAGGTGTCGGCGTCGTCCACAATCCTCGCCGAGCTGTAAAGCGGCATACAGGAGGTTGTCCGAATGGCCGCATTCAAACCGCGTCGACCCCGCAGCAGTGGACCGCTGCCGCGGCCGTTTCGTCGCAACAAGCCGCCGGTGGTCACGGAGTCGCCGGTCGCCGACAGCCGGCGCGCGCAGCGTCAGCAGTTCCTCAGAAAACGCGGCATCTACCTGCTGCCGAACGCATTCACCACGGCCGCGCTGTTCTGCGGCTTCTTCGCCGTCGTGCAGGCGATGAACGTGCGCTTCGAGATCGCCGCGATCGCGATCTTCGTCGCGATGGTGCTCGATGGCATGGACGGTCGCGTCGCGCGCATGACGCATACGCAAAGCGCGTTCGGCGAGCAGTTCGACAGCCTGTCGGACATGGTGTCGTTCGGTGTTGCGCCCGCGCTCGTGATGTACGAGTGGATCCTGAAGGACCTCGGCCGGTGGGGCTGGCTCGCGGCGTTCGTCTATTGTTCCGGCGCGGCGCTACGGCTCGCGCGTTTCAACACGAATATCGGCGTGGTCGACAAGCGTTTTTTCCAGGGCATGCCGAGCCCGGCCGCGGCGGCACTGATCGCCGGTTTCGTGTGGCTCGCCACCGACAACCGCGTGCCGCTGAAGCTCGTCTGGCTGCCGTGGGTCGCCTTCGTGCTGACCATCTACGCGGGCGTGACGATGGTGTCGAACGCGCCGTTCTATAGCGGCAAGGCGCTCGACGTACGGCATCGCGTGCCGTTCGGCGTGATCCTGCTGGTGGTGGTCGCCTTCGTGCTGGTGTCGTCCGATCCGCCGTTGATGCTGTTCGGTCTGTTCGTGCTGTACGGTCTGTCCGGCTACGTGTTCTGGGCGTATCAGGCGGTGCGCGGCCGGGCCAATCCGGCGCGTTCGATGTCGCACGACCGTTGAGGATTTGAACCGCGCTGCATCGCAGCGACGTACGAAAAACGGCAGCCTGTAGGCTGCCGTTTTTCGTTGGTTGGTGCCGTTACGCGGTCGCTTCGGACAGCGCCGCAGGCCGCCCCGGCGCGCATTGCGCGGTGGCTGGAATGCCGCTATAGTCGTCGGATCAGTGCGTGGGCGTGGCCGATTTTGCCGGGTCGGCGAGGCCGTTCGCTGCGCCGCGCCATCATGCTTCGTTCACGCCCTTATGCGTTTTTGCGTTCCGTCCGCACCGGCCGCGATCATCGTGATCGCCCTACCTTGCCAGCGGCGGCGCTCATCGTCCCATTCCAAAACCAAGTCTCACATCTGAACGACTCCCGAGGAGGCCCGACATGTCCGACAAACTGATCATTTTCGACACCACGCTGCGTGACGGCGAGCAATCGCCCGGCGCGTCGATGACGAAGGAAGAGAAGATCCGCATCGCCAGGCAACTCGAACGGATGAAAGTCGACGTGATCGAAGCGGGCTTCGCGGCCAGCTCGAACGGCGACTTCGACGCGATCCATACGATCGCCGGCCTCGTGAAGGACAGCACGATCTGCTCGCTTGCGCGCGCGAACGACAAGGACATACAGAAGGCCGCCGACGCACTGAAGCCGGCCGATCATTTCCGCATCCACACGTTCATCGCAACGTCGCCACTGCACATGGAGAAGAAGCTGCGGATGACGCCCGAGCAGGTATTCGAGCAGGCCAAGCTTGCGGTGCGTTTCGCGCGCAAGTTCACCGACGACGTCGAATTCTCGCCGGAAGACGGCAGCCGCTCGGATTTGGACTTCCTGTGCCGTGTGCTGGAAGCGGTGATCGCCGAAGGCGCGACCACGATCAACATCGCGGACACCGTCGGCTACGGCGTGCCGGAACTCTATGGCCAACTCGTGAAGACGCTGCGCGAGCGCATTCCCAACTCGCACAAGGCGGTGTTCTCCGTGCATTGCCACAATGACCTCGGCATGGCGGTCGCGAATTCGCTCGCCGGCGTGCAGATTGGCGGCGCGCGCCAGGTCGAATGCACGATCAACGGTCTCGGCGAGCGCGCGGGCAATACGTCGCTCGAAGAAATCGTGATGGCGGTGAAGACCCGCAAGGATTACTTCGGACTCGACGTCGGCCTCGACACGACTCAGATCGTGCCGGCCTCGAAGCTCGTGTCGCAGATCACTGGCTTCGTCGTGCAGCCGAACAAGGCCGTGGTCGGCGCGAACGCTTTCGCGCACGCGTCGGGCATCCATCAGGATGGCGTGCTGAAGGCGCGCGATACCTACGAAATCATGCGCGCGGAAGACGTGGGTTGGGCCGCGAACAAGATCGTGCTCGGCAAGCTGTCGGGCCGCAATGCGTTCAAACAGCGTCTGCAGGAGCTTGGCATCGCGCTCGACAGCGAAGCCGAACTGAACACCGCGTTCGCGCGCTTCAAGGAACTCGCCGATCGCAAGGCGGAGATCTTCGACGAAGACATCATCGCCATCGTCAACGAGGAATCGGCGGAAGCGCACGAGAAGGAGCACTACAAGTTTCTGTCGATGTCGCAGCATTCCGAAACCGGCGAGCAGCCGCACGCGAAGGTCGTGTTCTCGGTAGAGGGTAAAGAGATCACCGGCGAAGCGCGCGGCAACGGACCGGTCGACGCCACCCTCAACGCGATCGAAACGGAAGTGGGCAGCGGCTCCGAACTGCTGCTGTACTCGGTCAACGCGATCACGACCGGCACGCAGGCGCAGGGCGAAGTGACCGTGCGGTTGTCGAAGAGCGGGCGCATCGTCAACGGCACGGGCACTGATCCGGATATCGTCGCGGCATCCGCGAAGGCATATTTTTCGGCGCTCAACAAGCTGTATTCGAATGCGGACAAGGTGAATCCGCAGCGCTCGGAGTAACGCGAGCATGGCGCGCCGGTAGCGCGCGATCGCTTGTGTGAATCGGAGGAGAAGCCCCGTGGTGCTCAGCACACGGGGCTTTTTTCTGCCGTCATCGCGCAGCTGCGGCGGCGCGATATGACGAAACTACTCCGCCGTGGTGCGCCGCAGCGACCAGCCGCGCGTTGCGCGGGCCTGCTCGCGGACTTGAAATCTGACGTCGACGGTAATCCCACGGCGAGGCGCATCGGCGACGAACGCGTCCAGCAGTTCGCGCACGTCGTGATCGACGAAATCGGCGCGTGTCGCATCGACGATAACGGTGGCGCCATCCGGAATCTGCTGCAGATAGTGCTTGAGCGGCACCTTACCGAGAAACGACACGTCCTTGCGAAACGACAGCAGGTAGTGATCGCCATGCTGCGCGAGCACGATCGGGCCGCGCAGGTTTGCGTACAGCGCAAACAGCATGCTGCACAGGATGCCGAGCACGATACCGATCAGCAGATCGGTGACGAGCACACCGACGACTGTGACGATAAATGGTGCGAACGGCGCGAATCCCTGCCGCGCGAGCCCGGCGAACAACGACGGCTTGGCGAGTTTGAACCCGGTGAAGATCAGGATCGCGGCAAGGCAGGCGAGCGGGATCAGGTTGATCACGCTCGTGAGCGCGAACACGCTGACGAGAAGCAACACGCCGTGAACGATCGCCGAGAGTCGGCTTTTTGCACCGGCATGGACGTTCGCGGAGCTACGCACGATCACCGCGGTGATCGGCAGGCCGCCGATCGCACCCGCGATCAGATTGCCCACGCCCTGCGCCTTCAGCTCGCGATCGGGAGGCGCGCGGCGGCGCTCCGGATCGATCTGTTCGACCGCTTCGAGGCTCAGTAGCGTTTCGAGACTTGCGAGGATGGCGATCGTGATCGCAACGCGCCATATGTCGGGATTGACGAGCTGGGCGAACCGTGGGCCGAAGTCGGCCGACGCGAGCACGGCCTGCAGTGCCGCGAACGATTCCAGCGACGGCAACGCGACCCGCCCCTCGGCGGGCGGCGCCAACGATGGCGCGACGAGATTGAGGGCGAGCGTCGCGCCGATGCCGAGCAGCACCACCGCGAGCGGCGCGGGCATGATGCGCACGACAGCGAAGCGGCGCAGCGCGCGCGTTTCCCAGCCGGCGAGGATCGCGAGCGACAGCAGTGTGATCAGCACGGCGGTCGGTGAGATTGGGCCGAGCGGCGTTGCGACCGCCGCCGCCGACTGGCCGGAGTCGGCGGTGCCGGACAGCCCCAGCGCAACGGGAAACTGCTTGAGGATCAACAGCACGCCGATGGCCGCGAGCATCCCCTTGATCACCGGCGACGGCACGTAGGCGGCGAACCGGCCGGCCTTGAGCATGCCGAAGCCGAACTGGATGACGCCCGACAGCAGTACGGCCAGCAGGAAAGCGGAAAAGCCGCCAAGCCGTGCGATGCCGTCGACGACGATCACGACGAGGCCCGCGGCCGGGCCGCTCACGCTCAGACGCGAGCCGCTCAGCGCGGCAACCACGAGCCCGCCAATGATGCCGGACACCAGTCCGGCAAACGGGTCGACGCCCGATGCGTGAGCAATGCCGAGGCAAAGCGGCAGGGCCACCAGAAAAACGGCCGTTCCGGCGAGCACGTCGCTCTGGAGCGCGGAGAAAGAGGTTTGATTATCCATGGTGTCGAAGAGCGAGAGGTGGGACGATGGGCGACGAACAGGTATGGCCCGATGACGATTCCGCTGTCGGCTCCGTCCGCGGTTCGAATGGGACGGGCGACGCGCTTCGCTAGGCCGCGCTGTGCGCCGCGGTCGTGCAGGTCATCGCGTCGTCGGCGGTATAGCCGGAGGTGAGAACCTTGATGCGCCCGTCGTCGAGCGCAAAGATCCAGCCGTGCACGAGCGGCGCCGGCTCAGCCTCGTGCACGATCGGGCTCGCCCGTAGCTGCCGCACCTGTTCGAGCACGTTCAGCTCGGCGAGGCGATTGACGCGATCCGGCTCGGTCGCCGCGCCGTCCAGCTCCGAGTGATGTGTTTTGGCGAGTGCGCAGAGCGGCGCGATACGGCGGTTCACATGGGGCAGCGCGGGGTCCGGCGGCAGCAGCGCGGCGCGCACGCCGCCGCAGCCATAGTGGCCGCAGACGATCACATGACCGACCTTGAGCACCCGCACCGCGTATTCAAGGACGCTCGCGACGTTATCGTCGCCGGGATGAAACAGGTTGGCGATGTTGCGATGGACGAACAGATCGCCGGGCTCGCAATGCGTGATCGTTTCGGCGGGCACGCGGCTGTCCGCGCAGCCGATCCAAAGAATGTGTGGATTCTGTCCGCGCATCAGGTCGCGAAAAAATGCCGGATTACGCGTCGCGGTTTCATGAGCCCACGCAACGTTGGCGACCAGCAGGTGTTTGGGTCGGTTCATCGTAGCAACTCCGTATGAGAGGCAATTGACCTGGCACCGGACCGAAACCGCGTCTGCACGTGATTGCGAGCCGGCGCCCGAACGGCGTTTACAATAACCTTTCTTTCGCAAAATTGTTGGCGTAAACAGGATAAAATTCTGTTTTATGCTTAAACAATAAAAAAGCCGCCTATCGAAGGCGGCTTTTTTGAGATTTGGTGCTTCTTCCGAACAGGGTGCTCAGTGCTCAGAACAGGTTGCGGCGGTCGGGGTCGTGTAGCGGGTCGGGGGTCTTCTGCGTGAGGCGCAAGATGCCCTGGTCATCGAAGTAGAAGTTGTACATCATGTACCAGACGTTGTCTTCGAGATAGCGATAGGTCCAGACTTCGCGCCTCATCAGCGGGAAGTACGACGTTTCGACCGGGCGGCCGAAGTTCACCAGCACGTCGCCGCGTGTCCATTTGCCGATCTCGGCGCGGTAGAACTCGTTGGGCTGCAGCACCTGGCGCATGTTGATGATCTTGCCGGCTGCGTTGATGTCGGCGGCGGTGGTGGTTTCGCCCATCGGTTGGGTCGGCCACATCAGACGCTTGCCGCCGTCGGGCAGATCATAGGTTTCGCGCGGCGGACCGAGACGCGCGATGACCGTCGATGCGTCCGCTCCCTGTTGATACTGCTGCCACGGCTGGGCGCAGCCGGCGAGCGCGAGCACGCTCAGGCAAACGAGCGCGGCGCGGCGCAGACTGGCGCCGGCCGGGGCTGTGATAGCAGCCGCCGTGGGGTGGTGGCGGTTCGGCATGTATTCCTCCGATGGCGTTTGAATAGCGGTTCTTATCATCGAAACGCACCATTTTGACACGCGCTGTGGCGAAAGAACGGCGTTGCTTGAACGTACGTCGCCACCAAACGGTAACGGATGCGCCGGCTTGCCTATTCCGTGCGCGTCATCCTATGATCCGCGCTTCGAAGATTCAGAGCGGACGACCATGACGGCGATGTGGCGAGGGGCGGCGGCGGTTGCGCTGACGGCGATTTCGATGGCAGTGGCGGGAGTTGGCGTGGCTGAGGCGGCGAATCCGGCCTCGACGGGCGCGAGTCAGGCGTCCGCGCAGGGGACCGTTCCGCCCGCCGGCAAGCCGGGGAGCCGCGCGGCCACGCTGGCGGCAAGCCCGGCCGGTAATCACGCAAGCAAGTCCGCCAGCCTGCCGGCCGGCAAACTCACCGGCACGCCAATCCAGCTCGCGCTGATCGAAGGCATGTCCGGCCCGTTCGCGAACGCGGGCGCGGCGGTCGAGCGCAATCTGCGTTTCGGTGTCGAGCAGGTCAACGCGCACGGCGGCGTGGAACTCGCGGACGGCGCGCATCCGTTCGAACTCGTCGTGCTCGACAGCAAGGGCAGCACGGAGGAAGCGCTGACGCAATTGCGCGCGGCCGCGGATCGCCATATCGGCTACATCCTGCAGGGCAATAGCTCGGCGGTCGCCGCGGCGCTGATCGGCGCGATCGAGAAGCAGAACAGCCGCGAGCCGGACAACCGCGAACTGTTCCTCAACTACTCCGCCGACGACCCCGCGCTCACCAACGCGGACTGCAGCTTCTGGCACTTCCGCTTCGACGCGCACGCCGGCATGCGGATGGCCGCGCTCGCCGAGGTGATCGAGCGCGACAAGGCGGTGAAAAAGGTGTACCTGCTGAACCAGGATTACAGCTTCGGACACGACGTGAGCAGCCTCGCGCGTTCGACGCTCGCGGCGAAGCGTCCCGACATCGCGGTGGTCGGCGACGAATTTCACCCGATCGGCCGCGTGAAGGATTTCGCGCCGTACATCGCGAAGATCCGCGCGAGCGGCGCGGACGCCGTGATCACCGGCAACTGGGGCAACGACCTGACGCTGCTCGTGAAGGCGGCGCGCGAGCAGGGCCTCGACACGAAGTTCTACACGTTCTACGGCAACAGCCTCGGCGCGCCGGCCGCGCTTGGCGACGCAGGCGTGGGTCACGTGATCGCGGTGGCCGAGTGGCATCCGAATGTCGGTGGCGCGGCCTCCGACGCGTGGTACGCGGCGTTCCGCGCGCGCTTTCCGGCCGCCCGGGACGACTATCCGGTGCTGCGCATGCCACTGATGATCGAAACGCTCGCCGCCGCGATGAGCCGCGCCGGCAGCGCCGCTCCGACGGCGGTCGCGAAAGCGCTCGAGGGCATCCGCTTCGACAACGGTATTCACGCATCGTGGATGCGCGCCGATGACCATCAGCTGATCCAGCCCCTCTACGTGATGCAGATGGACAAAGCCGGCACACCCGGCGTGCATTTCGATAACGAAGGGTCGGGCTATGGCTTTCGCACGGTGCTGGCGATACCAGCCGAACGCACCCTATTGCCGACGGTCTGCCGGATGCGGCGCCCCTGAGCGCCCGCGAGCGACACTCAATCCGCCTTGCTGGCCCGGGGTTCGCGGCCGGAATCGGCTGTGCTACAATACGCGTCCCGTTGTTGGGCTGGGTTCTGATTCAGTTAATTCAGCCACGAACGGGACTCAGTAAATTGTGAAACGGGTATCCCACGGCACGGCCTTTCTTCCGTGACCGCCTGTCCAGTTATCAAGGAAATTGACATGTCCGCAGTTGAAGCAAGCAAGAAGTCCGAAGTCGTCGCGCAATTCGCACGCGCAGCCAACGACACCGGCTCCCCCGAAGTTCAGGTCGCGTTGCTCACGACCCGTATCAACGAACTGACCTCCCACTTCAAGGAGCACACGAAGGATCACCACAGCCGCCGCGGTCTGCTGCGCATGGTGAGCCGCCGTCGCAAGTTGCTCGACTACCTGAAGGGTAAGGACGCGGATCGTTACCGCAGCCTGATCGAGAAGCTGGGTCTGCGTAAGTAATCGGCCAGTCGTTCAGCAAGATGCCTGTGTCAGTTTCGCTGATACAGGCATTTTGTTTTTGCGCGGCGCGCTTCGTGTAACGCGCACCGCCTGTGATCCGCGGCGTATGCCGGTTCGCGCGGCGTCTACGGGCAAGCGCAGTAGCAGTAGCAGAACAGCAGTAGAAGAAGCAGTAACAGGAAACAAGGCCGGGCTTCAGGGGGGAGTTTTGTGTCATTCCAGCGGTTCGCGCGCAGTCGCAGCACGTGGCTCTCTGGAATGGCATAGCACGACTCTTCCCATGCGGCGCCGGCTTGGCGTTGCCGCGCCGCTCCGGTCCGCGCGGCATTACGATGAGGAAAAGCAATGACTATGTTCAATAAGATCGTCAAAGAGTTTAAGTGGGGGCAGCACAACGTTCGCCTCGAAACCGGTGAAATCGCTCGCCAGGCGGGCGGCGCGGTGATCGTCGACGTCGAAGATACCGTGGTGCTCGCCACCGTGGTCGGCGCGAAGACCGCGAAGCCGGGCCAGGACTTCTTCCCCCTCACCGTCGATTACATCGAAAAGACTTACGCCGCCGGCAAGATCCCGGGTGGCTTCTTCCGTCGCGAAGGCCGTCCGTCGGAAGGCGAGACGCTGATCTCGCGCCTGATCGACCGTCCGCTGCGTCCGCTCTTCCCGGAAGGCTTCTACAACGAAGTGCAGGTCGTGATTCACGTGCTGTCGCTGAATCCGGAAATCCCCGCCGACATCCCTGCGCTGATCGGCGCCTCGGCGGCGCTCGCGGTGTCCGGTCTGCCGTTCAACGGCCCGGTCGGCGCGGCGCGCGTGGCCTACATCAACAACGAATACGTGCTGAACCCGACGCGTCCGCAGATGAAGGAATCGGCACTCGACCTCGTCGTCGCCGGCACGGAACGCGCGGTGCTGATGGTCGAATCGGAAGCGCAGCAATTGAGCGAAGAAGTGATGCTCGGCGCCGTCGTGTTCGGTCATGAACAGATGCAGACCGCGATCGACGCGATCCACGAACTGGTCCGCGAAGGCGGCAAGCCCGAGTGGGACTGGCAGCCGGCCGCGAAGAACGAAGCGCTGATCGCACGCGTGACCGAATTTGCGCAAGCCGAACTGCTCGCCGCGTACCAGATCCGCGACAAGCAGGCTCGCTCGACCAAGCTGAAGGAAGTCTACGCGGCGACCTCGGCGAAGCTCGAGGAAGAAGCTGCGGCAGCGGGCACCGTGGCGGCCGACAAGGCGTCGGTCGGCAACGTGCTGTTCGACATCGAAGCGAAGATCGTCCGTACGCAAATCCTGAACGGCGAGCCGCGTATCGACGGCCGCGACACGCGCACCGTGCGCCCGATCGAAATCCGCACCGGCGTGCTGCCGCGTACCCACGGCTCGGCGCTGTTCACGCGCGGCGAGACGCAGGCGATGGTGGTCGCGACGCTCGGCACGAAGGGCGACGAGCAAAACATCGACGCGCTCGAAGGCGAGTACCGCGAACGCTTCATGCTCCACTACAACATGCCTCCGTTCGCGACGGGCGAAACGGGCCGCGTCGGTTCGCCGAAGCGCCGTGAAATCGGTCACGGCCGTCTCGCCAAGCGCGCGCTCGTCGCGTGCCTGCCGAGCGCCGACGAGTTCGGCTACTCGATCCGCGTCGTGTCGGAAATCACCGAGTCGAACGGATCGTCGTCGATGGCTTCGGTGTGCGGCGGTTGCCTCGCGCTGATGGACGCCGGCGTGCCGATGAAGGCGCACGTCGCCGGTATCGCGATGGGCCTGATCCTCGAAGGTAATCGCTTCGCGGTGCTGACCGACATTCTCGGCGACGAAGATCACCTCGGCGACATGGACTTCAAGGTCGCGGGTACGGAACAAGGCGTGACCGCGCTGCAGATGGACATCAAGATTCAGGGCATCACGAAGGAAATCATGCAGGTCGCGCTCGCGCAGGCGAAGGAAGGCCGCATGCACATCCTCGGCAAGATGACCTCGGCCGTGGCCGGCGCGAACACCCAACTGTCGGAGTTCGCACCGCGCATGATCACGATCAAGATCAACCCGGAAAAGATTCGCGACGTGATCGGCAAGGGCGGCTCGGTGATCCGCGCGCTCACCGAAGAAACCGGCACGACGATCGACATTTCGGATGACGGCGTCGTCACGATCGCGAGCACGAACAGCGAAGGCATGGCCGAAGCGAAGCGTCGTATCGAAGCGATCACGATGGAAGTCGAAGTGGGCCAGGTGTACGAAGGCACCGTGCTCAAGCTGCTCGACTTCGGCGCGATCGTGAACATCCTGCCGGGTAAGGATGGTCTGCTGCATATCTCCGAGATCGCGAACGAGCGCATCAAGGACATCAACGACTATCTGAAGGATGGCCAGCAGGTGAAGGTCAAGGTCATCCAGACGGACGAGAAGGGTCGTGTGCGTCTGTCGGCGAAGGCATTGCTGAACGACGCGCCGCAAGGCGAGCCGACGCCGCAGTAAGGCGGTAGCGGACAAACGGCCGGCCGTGTCATGCGCGCCGGCCGTTTTTCATGCAGGATGGATTGCGTTGCGCATTCGAATCGCAGCGGTGCGCTACGGCAGACGGCAGCAACGGGTAGGTAACGCAATCCAATCTTGGAGTTGACGCAGATGAAAGCGATCGAAATCACTGAATTCGGTGCGCCGGAAGTCCTCAAGCTGGCGGAGCGTCCGACGCCGCAGCTCAAGGCTGGCGAGGTGCTGATCAAGGTGGCGGCATCCGGCATCAATCGTCCGGACGTGTTTCAGCGCAAGGGCGGCTATGCGCCGCCGCCGGGAGCGTCGGATCTGCCGGGGCTGGAGGTGGCGGGCGAGATCGTCGGCGGCACGATCGACGCGAAGAACAACCCGTTCGGTCTGAAGATCGGCGATCGCGTGTGCGCGCTGCTCGCGGGCGGCGGCTACGCGGAATATGCGGCCGCGCCGCTGCTGCAATGCCTGCCGGTGCCGACGGGGTTGTCGGATATCGAAGCGGCTTCGCTGCCCGAGACTTTTTTCACGGTGTGGAGCAACGTCTTCAATCGCGCGCAGCTCGGCCAGGGCGAGGGCGGTGCGAATGAAACGCTGCTCGTGCAGGGTGGTTCGAGCGGCATCGGCGTGACGGCGATCCAGATTGCGCACGCGCTCGGCTTCCGTGTGTTCGCGACCGCGGGCTCGGACGAAAAGTGCCGCGCGTGCGAAGCGCTCGGCGCCGAACGCGCGATCAACTACAGGACTGAAGATTTCGTCGAAGTCATCAAGTCGCTGACCAACGATCGTGGCGTCGACGTGATCCTCGACATGGTGGCAGGCAGCTACGTGCCGCGCGAATTGTCGGCTCTCGCCGACGGTGGCCGTGTCGTACTAATTGCGCTGCTCGGCGGCGCGAAGGCGGAGCTGAACCTGAACGAAGTGTTGCGCCGCCGTCTGACGGTTACCGGTTCCACACTGCGACCACGGCCGATCGAGTTCAAGGCGCAGATCGCCGCGCAACTGAAGGAGCGCGTGTGGCCGCATCTCGAAGCTGGGCGCATCAAGCCGGTCGTGCATCGCGTGTTTCCGGCCGCCCAGGCTGCCGACGCGCATGCGCTGATGGAAAGCGGCACGCACGTCGGCAAGATCGTGTTGACGTGGGGTCAGGAGGCTGGACGTCATCGGTTTGACCCGATCCACCCCACGCAGTAAAATTGCGCGTTTTGCGCGCGCCGGATCAATCCGACGGGCGGGCCGCGAGCGCAGGAACGAACTGCAGCGAGGCGCGAGCGAAGTCCGCCGGCAGCAGGCCGGACTGGCAAGACAGGACAATACGAGACGATGTCGAATCAACAACGAGCCAAACTGGTAGTCGGTAACTGGAAGATGCATGGGCGGCTCGCCGCGAACGCCGCGTTGCTGCAGGCAGTGGCACAGGGCGCCAGTGAATTGCCGGCCGACGTGCGCGTCGGTGTGTGCGTGCCGAGCCTCTATCTCGGGCAGACTCAGTCGCTGCTCGAAGGCAGCCCGGTCGTGTGGGGCGTGCAGGACGTGTCCGCGTTCACGCATGGCGCCTATACCGGCGAAGTGGCTGCGCCGATGGTGACGGACTTCGGCGCCACGTTTGCAATCGTCGGGCACTCGGAGCGCCGCGCGTATCACCGCGAAAGCGCCGAACTGGTCGCGGTGAAAGCGCAGCGTGTGCTCGAGGCGGGTTTGACGCCGATCGTGTGCGTCGGCGAAACGCTCGAAGAACGCGAAGCGGATTGCACCGAGCAGGTCGTCGGCGGTCAGCTCGACGAGGTGCTCGCGAAGCTGTCGGCTCAGGAAGCGGCTCGCCTCGTCGTCGCGTATGAGCCGGTGTGGGCAATTGGCACCGGCAAGAGCGCATCGGCGGCACAGGCGCAGGCCGTGCATGGGTTCCTGCGCGCACGTCTCGCGGCCAAGGGTGCGGCGGACGTGCCGTTGCTATACGGCGGCAGCGTTAAGCCGGACAACGCGGAAGAACTGTTCCGTCAGCTCGATATCGACGGCGGCCTGATCGGCGGCGCGTCGTTGAAAGATCAGGATTTCCTGGCGATCTGCAAGGCGGCCGCTGCGACCAGCGTAGCTGGTTAAGCTGGGCGTCTCGGCGAGGATGACTCCATTTCGCGCAACACACAGTGTGCGGCGCGGTTAAATAAAGACTCAGGTGAGTGTGATGCTGTATTTGAAAACATTGATTATCGTCGTTCAGTTGTTGTCGGCGTTCGGGGTCATCGGACTTGTGTTGCTGCAGCACGGCAAAGGTGCCGATATGGGCGCGGCTTTCGGCAGCGGCGCGTCGGGTAGCCTGTTCGGTGCGACGGGTTCGGCGAACTTCCTGTCGCGTACCACGGCAGTGCTCGCAGCGCTGTTCTTTGCCACGACACTGGCACTCACTTACCTTGGTGCGTATCACGTGAAGCCGTCGGCAGGCGTGCTGGGCGCGGCAGCTACTGCGCCGGTCGCGGCTTCGGCGCCGGCTGCGGGCTCGGCCCCGGTGGCGGCAGCGCCGGCTTCGCCTGCGTCGGTTCCGGCGACGGGCGTGCCGAAATAAATTTTCGGCGGACGTGGTCTTGTGCGTTGAACAATCTGCTTAAGCAAGTTACAATTCAAGTCTTGAAGCGATTCGCGGGTTTTGCAAGTTGTTTTCCCGGATTGCATATAGTGCCGACGTGGTGAAATTGGTAGACACGCTATCTTGAGGGGGTAGTGGCGAAAGCTGTGCGAGTTCGAGTCTCGCCGTCGGCACCAAATGTTATCTAAATGCCAGCCGTTTGCTTCGCTTCGGCTGGCATTTTCACTTCTGGCGTATCGCTGTACAGCTTACGTCATGCGCGTTGAGGAAGTGATTTCGCGTCAGGGGTGCTATGCTCCTGACGGCACTCAGAACCAACCGATTGAGGATTGTCTTGAACCTCGCAGCCTATTTCCCCGTTTTGCTGTTCCTTATTGTGGGCACCGGTTTAGGCGTAGCACTGGTCAGTATTGGCAAGCTCCTCGGTCCCAACAAGCCCGACACCGAGAAAAACGCACCGTACGAGTGCGGCTTCGAAGCATTCGAAGATGCGCGCATGAAATTCGACGTGCGCTACTACCTCGTCGCCATTCTCTTCATCATTTTCGACCTTGAGACCGCATTCCTGTTCCCGTGGGGCGTGGCGTTGCGTGACATCGGCTGGACTGGGTTCACGGCAATGATGATTTTCCTGCTCGAGTTCCTGCTTGGCTTTGCCTACATCTGGAAGAAGGGCGGCCTCGACTGGGAATGATGGATTAATCGCCGGTTTGCGTGGGTGGCCAGGCTTGCCGCCCCGTCTGGAGTGGAAAGCAAATGAGTATCGAAGGGGTCTTGAAGGAAGGGTTTGTCACCACTACGGCGGACAAACTGATCAACTGGACGCGCACCGGCTCGCTGTGGCCGATGACGTTCGGTCTTGCGTGCTGCGCGGTCGAGATGATGCATGCGGGCGCTGCCCGTTATGATCTCGACCGTTTCGGCGTGGTGTTTCGTCCGAGTCCGCGTCAGTCGGACGTGATGATCGTCGCCGGCACGCTGTGCAACAAGATGGCGCCCGCTCTGCGCAAGGTTTACGACCAGATGGCGGAGCCGCGGTGGGTGATCTCGATGGGCTCATGCGCGAACGGCGGTGGCTATTATCACTACTCATACTCGGTGGTGCGCGGCTGCGACCGGATCGTCCCGGTCGATGTGTACGTGCCGGGTTGTCCGCCCACGGCGGAAGCGCTGGTATACGGCGTGATCCAGCTGCAAGCCAAGATTCGCCGCACTAACACCATCGCCCGTCAATAAGGCCAACGCCTCCCCACAATATGGCAAGCAAACTCGAGACCCTGAAAGCGAACCTCGAGGCGGCCTTTGGCGGCCTCCTGTTGAGCGTGACCGAGTCGGTCGGTGAATTGACGATCGTCGTCAAGGCCGGCGACTACCTCAACGTGGCAAAGCGTCTGCGCGACGATCGCTCGCTCGGTTTCGAGCAGTGTGTCGACCTGTGCGGCGTCGATTATCAGACCTATGCCGAAGGCGCTTACGACGGCCCGCGTTTTGCGGCAGTGCTGCATCTGCTGTCGGTACAAAACAACTGGCGTCTGCGGCTGCGCGTGTTCGCGCCGGACGACGACATGCCGATCCTGCCGTCCGTCGTCGATATCTGGAATTCGGTCAACTGGTACGAGCGCGAAGCGTTCGACCTGTACGGCATCGTCTTCGAAGGCCACCCGGACCTGCGCCGCATTCTGACCGACTACGGTTTCATCGGTCATCCGTTCCGCAAGGATTTCCCGGTCTCCGGCTACGTCGAGATGCGTTACGACCCGGAAGAGAAGCGCGTCGTTTATCAGCCGGTGACGATCGAGCCGCGGGAAATCACGCCGCGCGTGATCCGCGAGGATCGCTATGGCGGTCTGAAACACTAAGAGAACGTCATGGCAGAGATCAAGAACTACACGCTCAACTTTGGTCCGCAGCACCCGGCAGCGCACGGTGTGTTGCGTCTCGTGCTCGAACTCGACGGCGAAGTGATCCAACGCGCCGATCCGCACATCGGTCTGCTGCATCGCGCGACTGAAAAGCTCGCCGAAAGCAAGACGTTCATCCAGTCGGTGCCGTACATGGACCGTCTCGACTACGTGTCGATGATGGCCAACGAGCACGGCTACGTGCTCGCCATTGAAAAGCTGCTCGGCATCGACGTGCCGCTGCGCGCGCAATACATTCGTGTGCTGTTCGACGAAGTCACGCGCGTGTTGAATCACCTGATGTGGATTGGCTCGCACGCGCTCGACGTCGGTGCGATGGCGGTGTTCCTGTATGCGTTCCGCGAGCGCGAAGACCTGATGGACGTGTACGAGGCGGTGTCGGGCGCGCGCATGCACGCGGCCTACTATCGCCCGGGCGGCGTCTATCGCGATCTGCCTGACGCAATGCCGCAATACAAGGCGTCGAAGATTCGCAATGCGAAGGCGTTGTCGAAGATGAACGAAAACCGTCAGGGTTCGCTGCTCGACTTCATCGACGACTTCTTTATGCGCTTCCCGAAGTGTGTCGACGAATACGAAACGCTGCTCACCGACAACCGGATCTGGAAGCAGCGTCTGGTTGGTATCGGCGTGGTCAGCCCGGAGCGCGCGCTGCAGCTCGGCATGACCGGCGCGATGCTGCGTGGCTCGGGGATCGAGTGGGATCTGCGCAAGAAGCAGCCGTATGAGGTTTATGACAAGCTCGACTTCGACATTCCGGTCGGCGTGAATGGCGACTGCTATGACCGCTATCTGGTGCGCGTCGAAGAAATGCGCCAGTCCACGCGTATCGCGAAACAGTGCATTGAGTGGCTGCGCAAAAATCCGGGCCCGGTAATGACGGACAATCACAAGGTTGCGCCGCCGTCGCGCGTCGGCATGAAGTCGAACATGGAAGATCTGATCCACCACTTCAAGCTGTTCACCGAAGGCTTCCATGTGCCCGAAGGCGAGGCGTATGCCGCAGTCGAACATCCGAAGGGCGAGTTCGGCATCTATCTGATCTCGGACGGCGCCAACAAGCCGTATCGTTTGAAGATCCGCGCCCCGGGCTATGCGCACCTGTCCGCGCTCGACGAAATGGCGCGCGGCCACATGATCGCCGACGCCGTGACGATCATCGGCACGCAGGACATCGTGTTCGGCGAAGTGGATCGCTAGGACGTATTCATCGACGCGCGTCTGCGGTCGTCGCACCGCCGCGCGGGTCAAGCAAAGGAACGCCGGGTCTGTCGCAGTTTGACGTGAGCGACAGGTTTTCGTTCGGTAGGAATTGAAAGAGTCGTGTCTGAAAATGATCTCAGCTGAAGGCCTGAAAGAAATCGATCGTGCGGTCGCAAAGTACCCCGCGGATCAGAAACAGTCCGCCGTGATGTCGGCGTTGGCCATTGCTCAAACGGAGCATGGCTGGCTGTCGCCCGAACTCATGCAGTTCGTCGCGGATTATCTCGGCATGCCGGCAATCGCCGTGCAGGAGGTAGCGACCTTCTACACGATGTATGAGACCTCGCCGGTCGGCAAGTTCAAGATCACGCTCTGTACGAACCTGCCGTGCCAGCTCGGCCCGGACGGCGGTTCCGAAAGCGCCGCTGAATACCTGAAGCAGAAGCTCGGCATCGACTTCGGCGAAACCACGCACGATGGCAAATTCACGCTGAAAGAGGGTGAGTGCATGGGTTCGTGCGGCGACGCGCCCGTGATGCTGGTGAACAACCAACGCATGTGCAGCTTCATGAGCCGCGAGAAGATCGACCAGCTGCTCGAGGAACTTTCGAAATGACGTCTTTACACGATCGTCACATCAAACCGCTGATTCTCGCCGGCCTGAACGGCGACAACTGGCATCTCGAAGATTACGTGGCGCGCGGCGGTTACGCCCAGCTGCGCCGTATCCTGGAAGAAAAGATCGCGCCCGAGCAGGTGATCGCCGACGTCAAGGCGTCGGGTCTGCGCGGCCGCGGCGGCGCGGGCTTCCCGACCGGTCTGAAGTGGAGCTTCATGCCGCGTCAGTTCCCGGGCCAGAAGTACCTCGTCTGTAATTCGGACGAGGGCGAGCCGGGTACGTTCAAGGACCGCGACATTCTGCGCTTCAATCCGCATTCGCTGATCGAAGGTATGGCGATCGGCGCGTACGCGATGGGCATCACGGTCGGCTACAACTATATTCACGGCGAAATCTGGGAAGTCTATAAGCGCTTCGAAGAAGCGTTGGAAGAAGCTCGCCGCGCCGGGTTCCTCGGCGACAACATCATGGGCTCTGGCTTTTCGTTTGAGCTGCATGCGCATCACGGTTACGGCGCGTACATCTGTGGCGAAGAAACCGCGCTGCTCGAATCGATCGAGGGCAAGAAGGGGCAGCCGCGCTTCAAGCCGCCGTTCCCGGCGAGCTTTGGCGTGTACGGCAAGCCGACCACGATCAACAACACCGAAACGTTCGCGGCGGTGCCGTTCCTGCTCGCCATCGGCCCGCAGAATTACCTTGAAATCGGCAAGCCGAACAACGGCGGCACGAAGATTTTCTCGGTGTCGGGCGACGTCGAGCGTCCGGGCAATTACGAAATTCCGCTCGGCACGCCGTTCGCGACGCTGATGGAACTCGCCGGCGGCATGCGCGGCGGCAAGAAGATCAAGGCTGTGATTCCTGGTGGTTCGTCGGCGCCGGTGATTCCGGGCGAGATGATGATGCAGACCGACATGGATTACGACTCGATCGCGAAGGCCGGCTCGATGCTCGGCTCGGGCGCAGTGATCGTGATGGACGAGACGCGCTGCATGGTGCGCTCGCTGCTGCGCCTGTCGTACTTCTATTACGAAGAGTCGTGCGGTCAATGCACGCCTTGCCGTGAAGGCACGGGCTGGCTGTATCGCGTCGTGCATCGTATCGAGCATGGTCTCGGCCGCCAGGAAGATCTGGATCTGCTGAACTCCGTCGCGGAAAACATCATGGGCCGCACGATCTGCGCGCTCGGCGACGCGGCCGCGATGCCGGTTCGGGGCATGCTCAAGCACTACTGGGACGAATTCGAATATCACGTCGCCCACAAGCATTGCCTCGTCGGCGGTCATGCCGGCATGGCGGCGGCGCCCGAAACCGTGGCTGCCTGAGTCGGGCCGACAGGTTTGGCTGACGGATAACTACCAGACGAACACCTCAACCGCAGGATTCATCGCCCGAAGCGGGCGATGAACACGCGAACGATTGAGCGGTAACAGGTTAAGGAAGATTGACCATCATGGTTGAACTGGAAATAGACGGCAAGAAAGTCGAGGTGCCTGAAGGCAGCATGGTGATCCAGGCTGCGCATAAGGTCGACACCTACATTCCTCACTTCTGCTATCACAAGAAGCTGTCGATTGCGGCCAATTGCCGGATGTGTCTGGTCGATGTCGAGAAGATGCCGAAGGCCGTGCCCGCGTGCGCGACGCCGGTGTCGGCCGGCATGATCGTGCGCACCAGGTCGGACAAGGCGGTGAAGGGCCAGCAAGCCGTGATGGAATTCCTGCTGATCAACCATCCGCTCGACTGCCCGATCTGCGATCAGGGTGGCGAATGCCAGTTGCAGGATCTGGCCGTTGGTTACGGCAAGTCGTCGTCACGCTATAGCGAAGAAAAGCGCGTGGTGTTCCACAAGAACGTGGGTCCGCTGATCTCGATGGAAGAGATGTCGCGCTGCATTCACTGCACGCGTTGCGTTCGCTTCGGCCAGGAAATCGCCGGGGTGATGGAACTCGGCATGCTGGGCCGCGGCGAGCATGCGGAAATCACATCGTTCGTCGGCAAGACGGTCGACTCCGAACTGTCGGGCAACATGATCGACCTGTGCCCGGTCGGCGCGCTCACGAGCAAGCCGTTCCGCTACAGCGCCCGTACGTGGGAGCTGTCACGCCGCAAGTCGGTGAGCCCGCACGATTCCGTCGGTGCGAACCTCATCGTGCAGGTGAAGAACAATCGCGTGATGCGCGTTCTGCCGTTCGAAAACGAGGCGATCAACGAGTGCTGGATCTCGGACAAGGACCGCTTCTCGTACGAAGGCCTGAACAGCCCCGAGCGTCTGACCAAACCGATGCTCAAGCAAGGCGGCCAGTGGGTCGAAACCGACTGGCAGACCGCGCTCGAATACGTGGTCAAGGGTCTGAAGGGCATCAAGAGTGACCACGGCGCGAACGCGCTTGCCGCACTGTCGAGCGCGCACAGCACCGTCGAGGAACTGTTCCTGTTGAAGCAGATCGCTCAAGCGGTCGGCACGCCGAACGTCGACTTCCGTCTGCGTCAGTCTGATTTCTCGGCGCCCGTTACCGGCGCGCCGTGGCTCGGCAGCACGATCGCCGATCTGTCGAACGTCGATGCGGCGCTCGTGATCGGTTCGGATCTGCGCCGTGACCATCCGCTGTTCGCCGCGCGTTTGCGCCAGGTCGCACGAGGCGGTTCGGCACTTACGCTGCTCCAGGCCACCAACGACGACGCGATGATCCCTCAGGCGCAACGCGTGGTCGCGGCGCCGTCGGCATGGCTCGAGGTGTTGGCAGGCATCGCCGGTGCGGTGGGCGAAGCGAAGGGCGTCGCATTGCCGGAAGCATTCGCCGGCACACAGCCGACGGACGCGCACAAGCAGATCGCGAAATCGCTGACCACCGGCGAGCATCGCGTCGTGCTGCTCGGTAACGAAGCGGTTCGTCATCCGGACTTCGCGGCGATCCACGCCGCGGCGCAATGGATTGCCGAAGTAACCGGCGCAACGCTCGGTTTCCTTACCGAAGCGGCCAACACGGTCGGGGCGCACCTCGTGAATGCGCTGCCGGGCGAAGGCGGCCTGAGCGCGCGTGAAGTGTTCGAGCAGCCGCGCAAGGGCTATCTGCTGCTGAATCTCGAGCCGGAATTCGATACCGCCAACCCGGCGCAGGCGCTTGCCGCGCTGAAGCAGGCCGAGATGGTCGTCGTGATGTCGCCGTTCCAGACCGGCGCCGACTATGCCGACGTGCTGCTGCCGATCGCGCCGTTCACCGAAACGGGCGGTACGTTCGTCAACGCTGAAGGCACGGTGCAGGCGTTCAACGGCGTCGTGCGTCCGCTCGGCGACACGCGTCCGGCCTGGAAGGTGTTGCGTGTGCTGGGCAGCCTGCTCGGCGCGCCGGGCTTCGAATACGACACGGTCGAAGAAGTGCGTGCGGCCGCGCTCGGCGACGGCGAGCTGAAGTCGCGTCTATCGAACCGCACCAGCGTCGCGGTGACGCGCGGCCAGGCCGCGAAGGCGGCGGAAGGCAAGTTCGAACGTCTCGCGAACGTGCCGATCTATCATGCCGATGCGCTCGTGCGTCGCGCGGAGTCGCTGCATCTGACCGCGGCGGCCCGTACGGCGAATTCGGTCGGCCTGCCGGCTGCGCTGTTCGACAAACTGGGTTTGAAAGAGGGCGACGCGGTGCGCGTTCGTCAGGGCGAGCAAGCGGTGCAGTTGCCGGCCGTGCGCGATGCGAATCTTGCGGAGACGGTCGTCCGCGTATCGGCGGCTACGCCTGCCGGTGCAGCGCTGGGCAGCCTGTTCGGTGAACTGGTGGTGGAGAAGGCGTAAATGAGCTTGTTCGATACGATCAACTCGGGCGGCGCCCAACTTCTCGGTGTGGCATGGCCCACGGTGTGGGCGCTCGTGCGCATCCTGGTGGTGGCCGTCGCGATCCTGCTGTGCGTCGCTTACCTGATCCTGTGGGAGCGCAAGCTGATCGGCTGGATGCATGTGCGTCTCGGTCCGAACCGCGTCGGTCCCGCCGGGCTCTTGCAGCCGATCGCCGACGTGCTGAAACTGCTGCTCAAGGAAGTGATCCAGCCCGCTCAAGCAAGCCGCTGGATCTACGTGATCGCGCCGATCATGGTGGTGGTGCCGGCCTTCGCGGTCTGGGCGGTGATTCCTTTCCAGGCGGGCGCGGTGCTCGGTGACATCAACGCGGGTCTGCTATACGCGATGGCGATCTCGTCGATCGGCGTGTATGGCGTGATTCTGGCCGGCTGGGCGTCGAACTCGAAGTACGCGTTCCTCGGCGCGATGCGCGCCGCCGCGCAGATGGTCTCGTACGAAATCTCGATGGGCTTCGCGCTGGTGGTCGTGCTGATGACGGCCGGCACGCTGAACCTGTCGGGCATCGTCGGCTCGCAGGAACAGGGCTTCTTCGCCTCGCACGGCCTGAACTTCCTGTCGTGGAACTGGCTGCCGCTCCTGCCGATGTTCGTCGTCTACTTCATCTCGGGCATCGCGGAAACGAACCGTCACCCGTTCGACGTGGTGGAAGGCGAATCGGAAATCGTCGCGGGCCACATGATCGATTACTCGGGTATGGCGTTCGCGCTGTTCTTCCTCGCCGAGTACATCAACATGATCGTGATCTCGGCATTGGCTGCAACACTGTTCCTCGGCGGCTGGAGCGCCCCGTTCGGGTTCCTGTCGTTCATCCCGGGCATCGTCTGGCTCGTCGCCAAGGTTTTCTTCCTGTTGTCGGTGTTCATCTGGGCGCGTGCCACGTTCCCGCGCTACCGCTATGACCAGATCATGCGTCTCGGCTGGAAGATTTTCATTCCGGTCTGCGTGGTGTGGCTCGTGGTGGTCGGCTTCTGGATCATGTCGCCGTTGAACATCTGGAAATAAAGGGCGGACGAACCTATGACCGCAATCCAAAACTTCTTCAAGACTTTCTTCCTCACGGAACTCCTGAAAGGCCTCGCGCTGACCGGACGCTACGCGTTCCAGCGCAAGATCACCGTGCAGTTCCCGGAAGAGAAGACCCCGATCTCGCCGCGTTTCCGCGGTCTGCATGCGCTGCGCCGCTATGAAAACGGCGAAGAGCGCTGCATCGCGTGCAAGCTGTGCGAAGCAGTGTGCCCGGCGCTCGCGATCACAATCGAATCGGAAACGCGCGCGGACAACACGCGCCGCACGACGCGCTACGACATCGACCTGACCAAGTGCATCTTCTGCGGTTTCTGCGAAGAAAGCTGCCCGGTCGATTCGATCGTCGAGACGCACATTCTCGAGTATCACGGCGAGAAGCGCGGCGACCTTTACTTCACGAAGGAAATGCTGCTGGCCGTTGGCGATCGTTACGAAGCAGAAATCGCCGCCAACAAGGCAGCCGACGCACCGTATCGTTGAAGCGTTTTCCCGCTTGCAGCAAATGCGGCAGTAAAAGCAGTAACACGGCCTGCTGTCGGGCCGACCGCCGCGGCCTGAACGCCGCGGCACGGCGCACCTGTGTGGCGGTTCTGGCGGTTTCGTCCGCTTTTGCCAGCCACGGGTGCCAAAGAACAATGCCTGACGATGGCCTAACGATGAACCGGTAATCATGGAATTCACGACCGTACTGTTCTACATCTTCGCGCTGCTCCTGGTGGTTTCAGGGCTGAAGGTGATCACCTCGCGCAACCCGGTGTCATCCGCACTGTTTCTCGTGCTGGCGTTCTTCAACGCAGCGGCCATCTGGATGCTGCTGGAGGCCGAGTTCCTCGCGATCCTGCTGGTGCTGGTCTACGTCGGCGCGGTGATGGTGCTGTTCCTGTTCGTCGTGATGATGCTGGACGTCAATCTCGACGTGCTGCGCAAGGACTTCAAACGCTTCGTGCCGATGGCCTCGGCGGTGGGCGCGATCATCGTGATCGAAACCGCGCTGATCCTGTGGCACGGCTACGGCGCGACCACCACGGCGCTGCACGACACGGCCGCGGCTGCCGCTGGCATGGGCGACTGGTCGAACACGCGCCTGATCGGCAAGGTCATCTATACCGACTACATCTTCGCGTTCGAAATTGCCGGCCTGATCCTGCTGGTTGCCATCATCGCGGCGATCGCGCTGACCACGAGCCACAAGAAGGACAGCAAGCGTCAGAACGTCAGCGCACAGGTCAAGGTGCGCGTGCAGGACCGCGTGCGCGTTGTGAAGATGCCGTCAGAGAAAACCGCGGCGACCCTCGCTGCGGAACAGGCGGCTGCCGCGGCAGCTGCAGCAGCAGCCGACTCGGCGCCGGCCAAGAACAGCTGAGCGGACAGGAGATAGAAATCATGTTGACCCTTGCCCATTACCTTGTCCTCGGCGCGATCCTGTTTGCGATCAGCATCGTCGGCATTTTCCTGAACCGCCGCAACGTCATCATCATCCTGATGGCGATCGAACTGATGCTGCTCGCGGTGAACACCAATTTCATCGCGTTCTCGCACTACCTGGGCGACGTGCATGGCCAGATTTTCGTCTTCTTCGTGCTGACGGTTGCGGCAGCCGAAGCGGCGATCGGTCTCGCAATTCTGGTGACCCTGTTCCGTAGTCTCGACACGATCAATGTCGAGGATCTCGATCAGCTCAAAGGTTAATTTCAGGAAAAGCGGTTATGTCCACGATACTCAATGAAAACCTGCTGTTGGCAATTCCGCTGGCACCGCTCGCTGGTTCCCTGATTGCGGGGCTGTTCGGCAAGGCAATAGGGCGGGCGGGTGCGCATTCGGTCACGATCCTCGGCGTCGCGATTTCGTTCATCCTGTCGGTCATGGTCTTTTTCCAGGTGATGGACGGCGCGAGCTTCAACGCGACCATTTATCAATGGATGTCAATCGGCAAGACCCAGCTCGAAGTCGGTTTCCTGGTCGACTCGCTGACCGCGATGATGATCTGCGTGGTGAACTTCGTGTCGCTGATGGTGCATATCTACACGATCGGCTACATGGCCGACGACGACGGCTACCAGCGCTTCTTCTCGTACATCTCGCTGTTCACGTTCTCGATGCTGATGCTCGTGATGAGCAACAACTTCCTGCAGCTGTTCTTCGGCTGGGAAGCGGTGGGTCTCATGTCGTACCTGCTGATCGGCTTCTACTTCAAGCGTGAGAGTGCGATCTACGCGAACATGAAGGCGTTTATCGTGAACCGCGTCGGCGACTTCGGTTTCCTGCTCGGCATCGGTTTGCTGTTCGCGTTCGCCGGCTCGATGAACTACGGCGAAGTCTTCGCGAAGCGTACCGAACTCGCGGCGCTGAACTTCCCGGGTACCGACTGGGGCCTGCTGACGGTGGCTTGCATCTGCCTGTTCATCGGCGCGATGGGTAAGTCGGCTCAGTTCCCGCTGCACGTGTGGCTGCCGGACTCGATGGAAGGCCCGACGCCGATCTCCGCGCTGATTCACGCGGCGACCATGGTGACGGCCGGTATCTTCATGGTCACGCGCATGTCCCCGCTCTTCGAACTGTCGGATACGGCGCTGTCGTTCGTCATGGTCATCGGTGCGATTACCGCGCTGTTCATGGGTTTCCTCGGGATCGTCCAGAACGACATCAAGCGTGTGGTCGCTTATTCCACGCTGTCGCAGCTCGGTTACATGACGGTCGCGCTCGGCGCGTCGGCATATTCGGTCGCCGTGTTTCACCTGATGACGCACGCGTTCTTCAAGGCGCTGCTGTTCCTCGGCGCGGGTTCGGTGATCATCGGCATGCATCACGATCAGGACATGCGCAACATGGGCGGCCTGCGCAAGTACATGCCGATTACGTGGATCACGTCGCTGATCGGTTCGCTCGCGCTGATCGGCACGCCGTTCTTCTCGGGCTTCTACTCGAAAGACTCGATCATCGACGCGGTGAAACTGTCGCATCTGCCAGGCTCGGGTTTCGCGTACTTCGCCGTGGTCGCAAGCGTGTTCGTGACCGCGTTGTATTCGTTCCGTATGTATTTCATGGTGTTCCACGGTGAGGAGCGCTTCCGCAATCCGAAGCACCCGGAATCGCCGATGGGCGCGGAGGCCGAGTCGCATGGGCATGACGACCATGGTCATGGTCACGACGACCACGCTCACGAGCCGCACGAAACGCCGTGGGTCGTGTGGGTGCCGCTCGTGCTGCTGGCGATTCCGTCGATCGTGATCGGCGCGATCGGCGTCGGTCCGATGTTGTTCGGCGACTTCTTCCAGCACGGCGTCGCGTTCGACAAGGTGATCTACATCAGCGAGAACCATCCGGCGCTGCATGAGATGACCGAAGAATTCCAGGGCTGGGCGTCGATGGGTCTGCACTCGGTGTCGGGCCTGCCTGTGTGGCTCGCGCTCGCAGGCGTGGTGGTCGCATGGTTCCTGTATCTGGTCCGTCCGGATCTGCCCGCTGTCATCAAGCGCGCATTCGGCCCGATCTACACGTTGCTCGATAACAAGTACTACATGGACAAGATCAACGAAGTCGTGTTTGCGCGGGGCGCGGTGGCCATTGGCCGGGGTCTGTGGAAGGAAGGCGACGTGGTCGTGATCGACGGCATCGTCAACGGCAGCGCACGCTTTATCGGCTGGTTCGCGAGCGTGATCCGCTTCCTCCAATCCGGCTACATCTACCACTACGCGTTCGCCATGATCATCGGCATGCTGGGGCTCCTGACCCTGTTCGTAACGCTCGGCGGCAAATAAAGGCGAGGGACACCCATGCACGCTTATCCGATTCTGAGCATCGCGATCTGGTTGCCGATCTTCTTCGGTCTGCTGGTTCTCGCGATCGGCAACGACGAGAACCCCGCCCCCGCGCGCTGGATTTCGCTGATCGGCTCGGTTCTGAGCTTCCTCGTCACGCTGCCATTGATCACCAGCTTCGATTCGAGCACCGCCGAGCTGCAGTTCGTCGAGCAGGCGAACTGGATCGAGCGCTTCCACATCACGTATCACCTCGGCGTGGACGGCATTTCGATGTGGTTCGTTGCGTTGACCGCGTTGATCACGGTGATCGTCGTGATCGCGGCGTGGGAAGTGATCACGAAGAACGTCGGCCAGTACCTCGCGGCCTTCCTGATCCTGTCGGGCATCATGGTCGGCGTGTTCAGCGCGGCCGACGGCCTGTTGTTCTACGTGTTCTTCGAAGCGACGCTGATCCCGATGTACATCATCATCGGCGTGTGGGGCGGGGCGAACCGCGTGTACGCGGCATTCAAGTTCTTCCTGTACACGCTGGCGGGCTCGCTGCTGATGCTGGTTGCGCTGATCTATCTGTACAACCAGACCGGCTCGTTCGACATCGCCACGTGGCAGCACGCGCAGATTGCGATGACGCCGCAGGTGCTACTGTTTATCGCGTTTTTCCTGGCCTTCGCGGTGAAGGTGCCGATGTGGCCGGTGCACACGTGGTTGCCGGACGCGCACGTGGAAGCGCCGACCGGCGGCTCGGTCGTGCTGGCCGCGATCATGCTGAAGCTCGGTGCGTACGGTTTCCTGCGCTTCTCGCTGCCGATCACGCCTGATGCGAGCCATTTCCTCGCACCGGTCGTCATCACGCTGTCGCTGATCGCGGTGATCTACATCGGTCTCGTCGCGATGGTGCAGGCCGACATGAAGAAACTGGTCGCGTATTCGTCGATCGCGCACATGGGCTTTGTCACGCTCGGCTTCTTTATCTTCAATCAGCTCGGCGCGGAAGGCGCGATCGTGCAGATGATCTCGCACGGTTTCGTGTCGGGCGCGATGTTCCTGTGCATCGGCGTACTGTACGACCGCATGCACTCGCGTCAGATCGCCGATTACGGCGGCGTCGTCAACGTGATGCCGAAGTTCGCGGCATTCGTGATGCTGTTCGCGATGGCGAATTGCGGCTTGCCGGGCACTTCCGGTTTCGTCGGCGAATTCATGGTCATTCTGGCCTCCGTCCAGTACAACTTCTGGATCGCGAGTGGCGCGGCGGTCACGCTGATTCTCGGCGCGGCCTACACGCTGTGGATGTACAAGCGCGTGTACTTCGGCGCGGTCGCGAACGACCACGTGAAGAACCTGCTCGACATCGACCGTCGCGAATTTTTCATGCTGGCTGTGCTCGCCGCACTGACGCTGTTCATGGGCCTGTACCCGAAGCCCTTTACCGATGTGATGCACGTATCCGTGGAAAACCTCCTCTCCCACGTTGCCCAATCGAAGCTGCCGTTGCCTCAGTAACGACGAGCGGAGGAATTTAAGACCATGCAAAACGCCCCTATGACTGCTCTGTTGCCCGACGCACTGGTGATGTTCGCCATTGTCATCGCGTGGCTCAACGACACGTTCGTCGGCCAGGAGGGTCGCCGTACCACGTATTTCATTGCGTTCTTCTCGACGCTCGTCGCCGGGATCTGGTTCGCGATCAATGCGTTTGACCCGCAAGTGCATTACTTCTTCGATCACATGTACGTGGTCGATCCGTTCGCCAATGTGATGAAGGCAGTGGTGTCGCTCGGCTATGCGGTGACGATCGTTTATTCGCGTCGCTACCTCGAAGACCGTAGCCTGTTCCGCGGCGACTTCTTCCTGCTCGGCATGTTCTCGCTGCTCGGCCAGATCGTGATGATCTCGGGCAATAACTTCCTGACGCTGTATCTCGGTCTGGAACTGATGTCGCTGTCGCTGTACGCGGTGATCGCGCTGCGTCGCGAAGTGGCGTCGTCGAACGAAGCGGCGATGAAGTACTACGTGCTCGGCGCGCTGGCTTCCGGCTTCCTGCTGTACGGTGTTTCGATGCTGTATGGCGCGACCGGCTCGCTCGACCTGAACGAAGTGTTCAAGGCGATCAGCACGAGCCACTACGATCCGACCGTGCTGCTGTTCGGCGTCATCTTCATCGTGGCGGGCGTGGCGTTCAAGATGGGTGCGGTGCCGTTCCATATGTGGGTGCCTGACGTGTACCAGGGCGCACCGACGGCGATGACGCTCATCGTCGGCGGCGGCCCGAAGGTCGCGGCGTTCGCGTGGGGTCTGCGTTTCCTCGTAATGGGCCTGCTGCCGCTGGCGGTCGAATGGCAGCAGATGCTGGTGATTCTGGCGGCGCTGTCGCTGATCGTCGGCAACATCACCGGGATCGTGCAGCGCAACGTCAAGCGGATGCTCGCGTATTCGGCGATCTCGAACATGGGCTTCGTGCTGCTCGGCCTGCTCGCCGGCGTGGTCGACCAGAAGACCACGGGCGCCGCGAACGCGTACGGCTCGGCGATGTTCTACAGCATCGTCTACCTGATCACGACGCTCGGCACGTTCGGCGTCATCATGCTGCTCGCGCGCCGCGACTTCGAAGCGGACACGCTGGAGGACTTCAAGGGCCTCAATCAGCGCAGCGCGGTATTCGCGTTCGTGATGATGATCATGATGTTCTCGCTCGCGGGTATTCCGCCGGCAGTCGGCTTCTATGCGAAGCTCGCCGTGCTGCAAGCGACGATGAACGCCGGCCTGACCTGGCTCACCGTGCTCGCCGTGATCACGTCGCTGTTCGGCGCGTTCTACTACCTGCGTATCGTCAAGCTGATGTACTTCGACGAGCCGCAAGACAAGTCGCCGATCGTGGCGGACACGAGCACGCGCGCGTTGCTCGCGTTGAACGGCGTCGCCGTGCTGGTGCTCGGTATCGTGCCGGATCCGCTGTTGCGCGCCTGCTTGCAGGCGATCCAGCACACGCTGCTGCTCTGATGTCCGCTGCGGGCTGGTTTATCGTGCTGTTGGCGCTGGTCGGCGCCAACCTGCCGTTCCTGAATCAGCGCCTCTTCGCCGCGGTGCCGTTGAAAGCGGCGAAGAAAAGCGCCTGGCTCCGGATTGCCGAATTGATCGTGCTGTATTTCGTGGTCGGCGCGCTGGGCTTTTTGCTCGAAGCGCGCGCGGGAAATCGCTTCGAGCAGGGCTGGCAGTTCTACGCGATCACGTTCGCGCTGTTCGTCGTGTTCGCTTTCCCCGGCTTTACCTTCCAATATCTCGTCAAACGCCGCTGACGGCGTCTCGCCGTCGCGCGCGCCTGGCTGTTCTGAGGTCCGCACATGGCTGAGCTTCCCAATCACGACGCCGCGCTAACCGAGACTTGTATCGACAGCAAGACGGTCCATCAAGGACCGTTCATGACGGTCAAGTACGATACGGTCCGACTGCCCGACGGCAAACAGGCAACGCGCGAATACGTTCAGCATCCTGGCGCCGTCATGGTGATCCCCTTGTTCGACGACGCTCGCGTGCTGCTCGAAAGTCAGTATCGCTATCCGATGGGCAAGGTGATGGTCGAATATCCGGCCGGCAAGCTCGACCCGAACGAGGGCGCGCTGGCCTGCGCGGTCCGGGAACTGCGCGAGGAAACCGGCTATACCGCGCGCGAGTACGTGTACCTGACTCGGATTCACCCGATCATTTCTTACTCGACCGAATTCATTGATATCTATCTCGCGCGGGGCTTGACCGCGGGTGAGCGCAACCTCGATGAAGGCGAGTTTCTCGAACTTTTCACCGCGACCGTGGAGCAGGTATCCGAGTGGGTGCGCACGGGCAAGATCACCGATGTGAAGACGATCATCGGTACCTTCTGGCTCGAGAAAGTGCTGTCGGGTACGTGGCCGACCGAGGCGCCCGAAACGGTATAAGTTCGCGTCTGCCCGGTAGCTGATCCGCGTTGCAGGTGAACGGAGCCCCTGTTGGTCGATGACCGGCAGGGGCTTTTCATTGGCTTCGCGGTTTCTTTCTGGCTCGAAAAATAAGCCGTCTCCTATGCCATCTGGCTGGCTCGTCGTGGCGCCGGCGGCCGGCTAATATGAACCTCTCGATCACCGAATTCGTCGTCGATTCTGTTTTGGATGACTGAAGTTAAAGATCGCAGTGATCTCATTTCTGCTCCAGCACAGGTTGTCAATTGACAACCTGTGCTGGAGCGACTAAATTGGAGGTCTCGATGGTTCGAGCAAGGCACATGAAGAAAGAGATCGAGGCCGCATTGGCATACGCGGAGCAGCACGGCTGGCGCGTTCAGGACGGCGGAAGAGGTCATGCGTGGGGAAAAATCCATTGCCCGTACAGAGACGCCGAATGTCGTTGCGGGGAGTTCTGTATATCGAGCGTCTGGAGTACGCCGAAGAATGCCGGCAATCACGCCAGGCACTTGCGGCGCATCGTCGGCAACTGCACGGCACGGCGCTAGTGGGTTCGTAGGTATCACGCAGGTATCAAGCAGGTATCGAGCAGGAATCGCAACAACCTGGGCTCAACGAAGACAGGAGTAACGTATGGAATATGTGTTCACGTTGAAATACCGCCTCGCCGCGGAAGAATGCGATGCAGACGCAATCGTCGAGCGGTTGGGCGAAGCGGGGTGCGACGACGCCACGATTGGCGTCGGGCAACCCGGCCGCCTCGGGCTGCTTTTCACCCGTGAAGGCGCGAGCGCGCTCGCGGCTGTCACCAGCGCGCTCAAGGACGTGAAAGGTGCGGTGCCGTCCGCGCAGCTGATCGAGGCGGGACCTGACTTCGTAGGGCTGACCGACGTGGCCGAGGTGGCCGGCGTGTCGCGGCAAAACATGCGCAAGCTGATGCTGAACAACGCAATCGACTTCCCGTCACCGGTCCACGAAGGCAGTGCGTCGGTGTGGCATCTGGCGGACGTGCTCGAATGGCTGACCGCGCGCGGCGGGTACGAGATTGAGGTCGGTGTGGCGGATGTCGCAAAACTCGCGAAGCAGATCAATCTGACGAAGGAGGCCCGTCAGATTGAACCGCGTGTGAGCCGTCAACTGAGCAATCTCGTGGCGTAGCAGTGCGCCGCAAGCGGGCCGTAGAGCGGAGCAGATGTGGCACCGCTTACTAGCCGGGCCGCCTTCGGCAGCACCTGCCGTAAAGCGTTAAAATCGCCCACCCGCGTCATATTCCCTTGCGGCCGCTGGCGGTTGCACGCCGCCTCTAAAGTTTTGCGAACGATCGTTCACAAATTTCCATTTTGCGCTAAACTGGCACGCAAGCCCTGATTCCATATGAAGGTCCTCGATTTACAGTGTCCGCATGGCCATCGGTTTGAAGGCTGGTTCGCTTCGACCGATGACTTCGAGTCGCAGCAGTCCCGCAAGCTCGTCGAATGTCCGATCTGCGGTGCGAACGAGGTGAGCCGTTTGCCTTCGGCACCGCGTCTGAATCTGTCGGGCGCGACCGACTCCAAGGTGCCGGCGGGCGTGGAGCAAATGCAGGCGCACATGATGCGCGCGCTGCGCGAGGTACTGGAGAAGACGGAGAACGTGGGCGACCGCTTCGCCGAGGAAGCACGACGCATTCACTACAACGAAGCGCCTGTGCGCAGTATTCGCGGTGTCACGACACCGGAGGATGCGCGTGCCTTGGTCGAGGAAGGCATCGAAGTGATGCCGCTGCCGGTCCCAGCTGCGCTGAAGGAACCACTGCAATAGCGCGGTGGCTCCAGGCGGCCGGGCGGTGGCGGCCAGGAGACACTACGCATGAATCTGGACTATTCCCCCGCTGAAGACGCGTTCCGCGCCGACATCCGCGCCTGGCTCGAAGCGAATCTGCCTCGCGAGCTGAGCGACAAGGTTCTCAATCACAAACGGCTTTCCCGCGAAGACTTCGCAAGCTGGCACAGGCTGCTCGGCACGCGAGGCTGGTCGGCGGTCGCGTGGCCGCGCGAATACGGCGGCCCCGGCTGGGACGCGACGCAACGACATATCTGGGAAGAAGAGTGCGCGCGTATCGGCGCACCTTCCGTGCTGCCTTTCGGTGTGTCGATGGTTGCGCCGGTGCTGATGAAGTACGGTAACGAGGCGCAGAAGCGCCACTATCTGCCGCGTATTCTCGACGGCACGGACTGGTGGTGTCAGGGCTACTCGGAACCGGGATCGGGTTCCGACCTTGCGTCGCTGCGCACCCGCGCGGAGCGCGTCGGTGATCATTACGTGGTCAACGGCCAGAAGACCTGGACCACGCTCGGCCAGCACGCCGACATGATGTTCTGCCTCGTGCGCACCGACAGCGGCGCCAAAAAGCAGGAGGGCATCTCGTTCCTGCTGATCGATATGAAAACCCCGGGCATCACGGTGCGGCCCATCATCACGCTCGACGAAGATCACGAAGTCAACGAGGTGTTCTTCGAGGACGTCAAAGTGCCGGTCGACAATCTCGTCGGCGAAGAAAATCGCGGCTGGACGTACGCGAAATATCTGCTCGGCCACGAGCGTACCGGCATTGCGCGAGTCGGAGCGTCGAAGCGTGAGCTGGCGTTTCTGAAGCGTGTCGCGCTGAATCGGAAAAAGAACGGCAAGCCGCTGCTGCACGATCCGGTGTTTGCGGCGAAGGTAGCGAGTCTCGAAATCGAGTTGATGGCGCTGGAAGTCACCGTGCAACGGGTGGTAGCCAACGAGGCGGGCGGTCGCGGCCCGGGCCCGGAAGCGTCGATGCTGAAGATCAAGGGCACGGAAGTGCAACAGGGGCTCACCGAGCTGATGTTCGAAGCAATCGGCCCGCTGGCCGCGCCGTTGGACGTGCCGTTCCTCGAAGGCGAACGCGAGCACAGTCTTGCCGGCGACGACGATGCCGCGCCGCTTGCCGCGTACTACTTCAACTTCCGCAAGACGTCGATTTACGGCGGCTCGAACGAAATTCAAAAGAACATCATCGCGCAGATGATTCTCGGACTTTGAGGAGCGGCGCATGGACTTCACTTTCAACGACGAACAACAGCAATTTGCCGATGCGCTGCGCCGCTATCTCGACAGGAGCTACGGCTTCGAAGCGCGCCAGCAGATCGTGCGCTCGGAGGCGGGCGTATCGGCTGTGCACTGGGCCGCGTTCACCGAACTGGGGCTGACCGCGTTGCCGGTGCCCGAAACGCAGGGCGGCTTCAACGGTGGTCCGATCGACATGCTCGTGGTCATGCAGGAGCTCGGTCGCGCGCTCGTCGTCGAGCCGTTTTGGGCGACCGCGGTCGGCATCGAAGCGCTGCGCCTTGCCGGCACCGGCACCGGCGACGGCGAAGATGCCGCGCTACTCGAACGGGCGGCCCAGGGCGAAGCGAGGCTGGCCGTGGCGTTTCACGAGCCGCATGCGCGCTACGATCTGTTCGAAGTCGCGACGACCGCGAGCGGGCAGGGTGCGCAGCAGACGCTGAGCGGCACCAAATCGGTCGTGCTGCACGGCGCGCAGGCGGACCACTGGATCGTGCCGGCGCGCCTCGATGGCGAGATCGCACTCTTTGTCGTCGCGCGTGACGCGGCCGGCGTCACGCTCACCGAGTACCGCACGATCGACGGTCAACGCGCCGCGACGCTCGAATTCAATGGCACGCCCGCGCGCCGGCTCGCCGGCAAACACGCGGGGGCGGCAACCCTCGAGCAGATCGCCGACTACGGCACGCTGCTGCTGTGCGCGGAAGCGCTCGGCGCGCTCGACGCGCTCAATCACGCCACCGTCGAGTACACCAAAACGCGCCAGCAGTTCGGCCAGCCGATCGCGCGTTTCCAGGCGTTGCAGCATCGCATGGTCGAGATGCTGATCCACGCGGAGCAGGCGCGCTCGATCACGTATCTGGCCGCGATGCGCTACGCGAGTGAAGACGCGAACGAGCGCCGTCGAGCGATCTCCGCGGCAAAAGTTCGGGTCGGCCAGGCCGCGCGTTTCGTTGGTCAACAGGCGGTGCAGTTGCACGGCGGCATGGGTGTCACGAACGAAGTGGCGGCCGCGCATCTTTTCAAGCGCCTCGCGATCATCGAGACCACGCTCGGCGACGTCGATCATCATCTCGCGCGGTTTGCCACGCTGCCCGGATTTGCGGTCGCCGAAGACTGATCGGGCCGTTCCACCGGACAAAGGAGGTGCACGATGAAAATCAGTTTCGAAGACATGGAAGTGGGCTCGAGCCGCGAAATCGGCAAGCACATGTTCACGCGCGAGGAGATTGTCGAGTTCGCGCAGAAGTTCGATCCGCAGCCGTTTCATCTCGACGAAGCCGCCGCGGCCGAATCGCCGTTCCGCGGCCTCGTCGCGAGTGGTTGGCACACCTGCTCGGTAATGATGGGCATGCTCGTGCGCAAGGTACTGGCGGATTCGACATCGATGGGTTCGCCCGGGATCGACGAGATCCGCTGGCTCAAGCCGGTACGAGTCGGCGACACGATCACGATGATGAACGTCATCGTCGACAAGCGCGTGTCGCAGAGCAAGCCGGATCGCGGCATCGTGTCGACACGCTGGGAGGGCATCAATCAGCACGGCGAAACGGTGATCACCGTGCGCTCGAACGGCATGTTCGGCCTGCGCAATCCGGGAGCGGCGGCATGACGGCGAGCGCGGCGACGCCAGTCGCTTTCGACAATGCGGGTGCTTTGCGCGCGCTCATTGGCGCCGAGCCGCTCGTCAGCGAATGGCTGAGCGTCGATCAGGAGAGGGTCGACCGTTTCGCCGAGGCAACCGGCGATCATCAGTGGATTCACATCGATCCCGAGCGGGCCAAACGCGAATCGCCGTTTGGCGGCCCGGTCGCGCATGGGTTTTTGACGCTGTCGCTGATTCCGGCTTTGCTCGGCAAAACGGTGAAGATCGAGCAGCGCATGGGTGTCAACTATGGCTTGAACCGCGTGCGTTTCGTGTCGCCGGTACTCGTGGGGTCGTCGCTGCGCGGGAAGTTTGCCGTCGAGTCGGTGACCGACGTCGACAACAGCGGTGTGCAACTCGCGTGGAACGTGACGCTGGAGCGTCAGGGCAGCGAACGACCGGTGTGCGTCGCGGAGTTCATCACGCGGCATTACTTCTAGCGTTTTCCCTTCGCAGACGAAATGAAAAAGCGCGAGCCGGCAGGCATGCCGCTCGCGCTTTCGGTTTGTGTCGAGCCGCGTCAGCGAGACGACCGAAACTAGTGTTTCGCGTACTGCGTCGCGCCAAACAGGATCTCTTTCGCCTTGTCGTCCATCAGCGGCGCGCGCGCCGACGCCAGCACGTCGACGCCGCGCACCACCGCCGGCCGCGCAGCGATCTCTTCATGCCAGCGCTTCACGTTCGGCAAGGTATCGAGCTCGATGCCCTGGTTTTTCCACGAACGGGTCCACGGAAACGCGGCGATGTCCGCGATCGTATAGTCGTTGCCGGCCAGGTAACGCGTCTTGCCGAGTTGCGTGTCCATCACGCCGTACAGACGTCGCGCCTCATTGGTGTAGCGATTGACCGCGTATTCGATCTGCTCGGGTGCATACACGCGGAAGTGATGCGTTTGCCCCAGCATCGGACCGAGGCCGCCCATCTGGAACATCAGCCATTGCAGTGCCGCGTAGTGCGCGGCCGGATCGCTCGGTAGAAACTTGCCGGTTTTCTCGGCCAGATAAATCAGGATCGCGCCCGATTCGAATAGCGCGAAAGGTCGGCCGTCGGCGCCTTTCGGACCTTCGGAATCGACGATCGCGGGAATCTTGTTGTTGGGACTGATGGCGAGAAATTCCGGCTTGAACTGGTCGCCGGCACCGATGTTCACGGCATGCACGTTGTAGGGTAGGCCCGTTTCCTCGAGCATGATATGAATCTTGTGGCCGTTCGGGGTCGCCCAGCTATAGACGTCGATCATCCTGGCTCCTTTGTTCGTCGAAGCGGCGCCGCAAAGAGGGCGCCGCCGTTGCCGAAAATTAGAGCATAGATCGCGCGACGCTGCTTGCCGCGGGCTCAGTCCCCACGCTCACACCGAGCCGAAGCACTCAAACGCGTGTGACCGGCATCTCAACGCGAGCCGCCGAGCCCGCATCCATATGACGCGCAAGTTCGAGCTTGGCGATCGCGTTGCGATGCACTTCGTCGGGGCCGTCGGCGAAACGCAGCGTGCGCGCCGACGCATAGGCATACGCGAGCGGAAAATCGTCGCTGACGCCGCCGCCGCCATGCGCCTGAATCGCCCAGTCGATCACCTGACACGCCATGTTCGGCGCGACCACCTTGATCATCGCGATCTCGCCGCGCGCGCCCTTGTTGCCGACGGTATCCATCATGTACGCCGTCTTCAGCGTGAGCAGACGCGCCTGCTCGATCATGCAGCGCGCCTCGGCAAGACGCTCCTGCGTGACCCCTTGCGACGCCACCGGCTTGCCGAACGCGACACGTTGCAGCGAGCGCTTCACCATCAATTCGAGCGCGCGTTCGGCGAGACCGATCAGGCGCATGCAGTGGTGGATGCGTCCCGGGCCGAGACGGCCTTGCGCGATCTCGAAGCCGCGGCCTTCGCCGAGCAGCATGCTGGTAGCGGGCACGCGCACGTTGTCGAGTGTGATCTCCATGTGGCCGTGCGGCGCGTCGTCGTAACCGAACACCGTGAGCGGGCGATGCACGGTGATGCCGGTGGCGTCGGCGGGCACGAGGATCATCGACTGCTGCTGATGGCGCGGCGCGTCGGGATCGGTCTTGCCCATCACGATATAGACCTTGCAGCGCGGATCGCCCGCGCCCGACGACCACCACTTGTGACCGTTGATCACGTAATGGTCACCATCGCGCACGATGCTGGTCTGGATGTTCGTCGCATCCGACGACGCGACCTCGGGCTCCGTCATCAGAAACGCCGAACGGATCTGCCCTTGCAGCAGCGGTTCGAGCCACTCGCGCTTGTTCTCTTCGCTGCCGTAGCGCTCGATCGTCTCCATGTTGCCGGTGTCCGGCGCGTTGCAGTTGAACACTTCCGGCGCCCACGGCACGCGGCCCATGATCTCGCACAGCGGCGCGTATTCGAGATTCGTCAGGCCCGCGCCGCGCTCCGATTGCGGCAGGAACAGATTCCACAGACCGGCCTCGCGCGCCTTCTGCTTGAGTTGCTCGACCAGTTCGGTCGGCACCCATGCGTTGCCGTTCTGGCGGTTGCGCGCGATCTCCGCATAGAACGCCTGTTCGTTCGGGTAAATGTGCTCGTCGAAAAAGGCGAGCAGTTTTTCGCGCAACGCCTGGACCTTCGGGGTGTAATCGAAATTCATCTTGGACCTCGCGGGTAACGGACTGCGAATGATGGGGAGCAGGGCGCGCCCTTGTGTCTAGAGAACCTTCTGCGCATAGTGCCAGGCGAGTTCGGCCATCGGCTTCGCACGCCGGCCGGCGTCGAGCGCCTGCGCGTTCGATGCGGTACCGTCGACGACGCGCTTCATGATCCCTTGCAGGATCGCTGCGATGCGGAACATGTTGTAGGCCAGATAGAAATTCCAGTCGCCACGAATCTCGAAACCGGTGCGTTGGCAATAGCGCTCGACGTACCGCGCTTCATCGGGAATGCCGAGCGCGGCCCAATCGAGTCCCGCGATGCCGCGGAACTGCGTCGGGTCGACATGCCACGCCATGCAGTGGTAAGCAAAGTCGGCGAGCGGATCGCCGAGCGTCGACAGTTCCCAGTCGAGCACCGCGAGCACGCGCGGCTCGTTGCGATCGAAAATCAGATTGTCGAGCCGGTAGTCGCCATGCACGACCGACACGCGCTCGTTCGTTTCGGCCGGCATATGCTGCGGCAGCCATTCGATCAGCCGGTGCATCGCGTCGATCGGCTCGGTCTCGGACGCCAGATACTGCTTGCTCCAGCGGCCGATCTGGCGCGCGAAGTAATTGCCTGGCTTACCGTAGTCGGCGAGGCCGGCGGTGGCGGCGTCGACACTGTGCAACGCCGCGATCACGCGATTCATTTCGTCGTAGATCGCCGCGCGCTCGGTGGGCGTCATGCCGGGCAGCGATTGATCCCACAGCACGCGACCTTCCACGAACTCCATCACGTAGAACGCGCGACCGATCACGCTTTCGTCCTCGCACAGCGCGAGCATGTGTGCGACCGGCACGTCGGTGTCGGCGAGCGCGTGCATCACGCGATATTCGCGTTCGATCGCATGCGCGGACGGCAGCAGCTTCGCCGCGGGCCCGGGCTTCGCGCGCATCACGTACGCGCGCGACGGCGTGATCAGCTTGAACGTGGGATTGGATTGTCCGCCCGCGAATTGCTCGAGCGTGAGCGGCCCCTCGAATCCGTCGACATGTCCGGCCAGCCACGCGGCGAGCGCGTCGTTGTCGAAGCGTTGCCGCTCGTTGACCGGGCGGGTGCCCTCGAAAGCCGAGTAGTCCTGTCTGCGTGCCGGTTCGCCGGTCTGCGTGGCTTGCGCCATGTGTCTCCTCCAGTTCGGTGTCAGCTACGCTGGTATCGGATGAACTGTGCGTAGAGCATTTCCATCGTGGTGTTGCGAACGTCGCGATGCAACGGCGACGGCGGTGAATAGTTGAGCATGCGCAGCACCCAGTCGCGCGGCGCGGCGCCGACGTCGAGCGCATTGATGCAGCCGGTCGCCTGCGCCAGATGACCGAAGAACGTGCGGCCGCCGGCCGTCAGCGCGTGCGACAGGATCGCGCGATTGACGCCGCCGTGCAGCACCAGCAACGCGGTGTCCCACGACGTGTCTTCGCGCAGCGCCGTGACGGCCGGCAGAACGCGATCGAACAGCTCGCCGATCGTTTCGCCGTCGAGAAAGCGCATGCTCTCCGGCACGATGCCGTCGAACACGCCGAGAAACGCCGCCTCGATATCGCTCGGCGGAATGCCGCCGAGCCGTCCGCCGCGAATTTCTCGCCACGCGGGCTCGATTTCGGGCTCGATCTGCTGACCCGTTTCTGCAAGCACGCACCGCGCGGTTTCGATCGTGCGGGGCAAGCCGCTGACGATCACGCGGTCAAAGCGCACCTGCTGTTCGGCGAACACGCGGCCCGCCGCGCTCGCCTGCTCGCGGCCGTTCGCGTTCAGCGGTACGGTTTCAGGATCGATCGCGCGGCCGGAGTCGTCGAAGTAGGTGACGTCGCCGTGACGCATCAGGAAGATGCGGCGCCGTTTCGGCAGTTGGTAGTCGGGCATGTCGGGCGGCTCTCTCGTCGTTTATTTGTAGATCGGTGCGCGTTTTTCGAGGAACGCGGTGATGCCTTCGAGACCGTCGCGATGATGCAGCGACGCGACGAAGTTGTCGCGCTCGGCGACCAGATGATCCGCGAGCGGCTGCGTACCGGCCGCGGCGATCAGCCCCTTGATGCGCGCGACCGAATTGGGCGAAATCGCGCCGAGCTCGTCGGCCCAGGCGAGCGCGTCATCGAGCGCGGTGCCGGCTTTGGTGAGCCGGTTGACGACGCCGAGTTCGTGCAGACGCGCGGCGCCGATCGGCTTGGCTTCGATCAGTACCTCGGTGGCCAGCTGGCGCGGCAGCGCCTCGGCGAGAAACCACGAGCCGCCGCCGTCGGGCGTCAGACCGACGCGCGCGTAGGACATCGCGAATTTGGCGTTGTCCGCGGCGACGATCAGATCGCAGGCGAGCGCGAGCGAAAATCCCGCGCCTGCCGCCGCGCCTTCCACCGCGGCAATGACCGGCTTCGACGATAGCCGCAGTGCCGAAATCCATTGAGCGAGCATGTCGATGCTATCGGCTTGCACGGAGGGATCTTTCGCGCGATTTTCGAGCAGGCGGTTCAGGTTGCCGCCTGCGCAAAAGAAGTCATCGGCGCCGGTGATCACGACGGCGCGAATCGACGGATCGCGCTCGACGGTATCGAATGCCTCGATGCCCGCGGCGTACATGTCCGGATGCAGCGCGTTGCGCGCACCGGGGTTCGACAGCGTGAGGACCAGCGTGGATTCGCTGCTGGCCGGGCGTGAAGCGAGCAGGGCGGCGCTCATGATTGGGTCTCCGTTGGGATGTCGGCGGCGTCGCGCTGCGTGAGCGCGAGGCCGAGTTGCGCGCGTCTTGCGAGCCATGGCGACGGACGGTAGCGCGGCTCGCCGAGCACGCTGTGCATGTTGCGCAGGATCGTGAGAATGGTGGTGGCGCCGAGCGCGTCGCCGAGCGCGAGCGGTCCGCGCGGATAGCCAAGGCCGAGCATGACGGCGAGGTCGATGTCCTCCGGCGTCGCGATCTGCTTCTGCGCGATGTCGCAGCCGATGTTGACGATCGTCGCGACCACCCGCTGCGCGACGAAGCCGGTCGAATCGCGGATCACGGTGACGGGGATGCCGTCGGCGGCGAACAGCGCATGCGCGCTATCGCGCGCGGCGCGTGTCGTGGCCGGTGTGGTCATCAGCGTGCGGCGTTGCGCGCTGAGGAGCGGGAACAGTGCGTCGACGGCGACGACGCGGCTCGCGTCGAGCGCTTCGTCGACCGCGGCCGTGGTCGCGTCGTGGCCGAACGGCGTGACGAGGATCAGCGAACCGGCGGCGGGCGTCGCGCCTTCGTCGAGCTTTACGCCCGCTTTGCCGACCAGTTGCACGACGGCCTCATACGCGTCGCGGTAGCGTTGGCTGACCCACACGCTTTGCGGCAGCGTGGTCGGCGCGGGCGCTTCGGCGGCAACCTGCTGCTTGCCGTCCACGTAGCGATAGAAACCTTCGCCGCTCTTGCGGCCGAGCAGTCCGCCCGACAGCCGCGTGCCCGTGATCGGCGACGGCGTGTAACGCGGTTCTTCGTAGAACTGGTGATAGATCGACTCCATCACCGGATGCGACACGTCGAGCGCGGTCAGGTCCAGCAGCTCGAACGGCCCGAGGCGAAAGCCGGCCTGCTCGCGCATGATGCGGTCGATGTCCGCAAAGCTCGCGACGCCTTCGCCCGCCACGCGCAAGCCCTCGGTATTCATGCCGCGGCCCGCGTGATTGACGATGAAACCCGGCATGTCCTTCGCGCGCACCGGCGTGTGGCCCATGCGGCGCGCGAGATCCATCAGCGCGTCGCCGGCTTCGGGGTCGCTGCGCAGGCCGTCGATCACTTCGACGACCTTCATCAGTGGCACCGGATTGAAGAAGTGATAGCCGACCACGCGCGACGGATCGGTGCAGCCCGCGGCAATCGCGGTGATCGACAGCGACGACGTATTCGACGCGAGGATGCAGCGGCCGCTGACCACGGTTTCGAGCTCGCGAAACAGCGCCTGCTTCACCTCGAGCTTTTCGACGATAGCCTCGACGACGAGATCGCAGCCGACCAGTTCGCTGATCGCCTGCACGCCGCTCACGTTGGCGAGCGCGGCGAGCGAGCGCGACTGCTCCAGCTTGCCTTTGGCCGTCAATTTGGCGAAAGTCTCCGCGAGATAGTCGCGCGCGGCGCCGACGGCGGCCGCGTGGGTGTCGTAGAGCCGCACGCGCAGGCCAGCGAGCGCCGCGATTTGCGCGATACCGCGGCCCATCGCGCCGGTGCCGACGATGCCGATGGTCTCGATGCTGAAATTGCGAGAGTTCATTGTGATGCCCGACTCCATGGTTATTTTAGAATAGCACGATCGTGCAATTTCTTGGATGATTCGATGGAAAGCCGCTGCTTCAACCTCGACGCGCGGTCTCACACACCATGACACAAGGAGACACCCCATGATCAAGCTGTGCGGTTTTGCGCTGTCCAACTACTACAACAAGGTCAAGTTCGTGCTGCTCGAACATGGCATCGAGTTCGAGGAGCAGTTCGTGAAGCCGAGTCAGGAAGAAGCGCTGCTCGAGCATTCGCCGCTCGGCAAGGTGCCATATCTGCAGACCGAGCACGGCGACCTCTGCGAGTCGCAGTGCATCGTCGAATATCTGGCTGCGCGTTTTCCCGACAAGCGGATCTTCTGCGCCGATCCGTGGCAGGCCGCCAAGGAACGCGAAATGATCTTTTTCGTCGATGTACATCTCGAGCTGACAGCGCGCAATCTGTACAAGGAAGCGTTTTTCGGCGGCACGGTCAGCGACGCGACGAAAGGGCGCGTCGAGCAGCTGCTCACGCATCACATCGCCGGTTTCAAACGGATCGCGAAGTTCTCGCCGTATCTGTGCGGCGAGCAATTCAGCGTGGCGGATACCGCCGGCTACGTGAGCCTGCCGCTCGTCGGTATGGCGACACAGACCATTTACGGCCGCGATCTTCTGCTCGAAGCGGGGATCGACTGGAAGCGCTACGTAAAGACGATCAACCCGCGGCCGGCTGCGCAGCGCGTGACGGAGGATCGCAAGGCCTGTGTCGCGGCGTCGCGTGCGTCCTGAGGGAATGAGCGCAGTGCCATGAAGCGCGCATGGTTGCGAAGCGCACACCCGTGCCGCGCAGCGCGATGGCAAGTAACGTGGGTTCGTTCGTGGCATCGCGCAAGGCATCCTAGAGCCGCGCGAGCCGTTCGAGCGCGGTAGCGAGCGTGCCTTCCTGCTTGGCGAAGCAGAAGCGCACCACGCCCGACTCGTGCGCCTCGTGATAGAACGCCGAGACCGGAATCGCCGCGACGCCGATTTCGCCGGTCAGCCATTGCGCGAATTCGGCTTCGGGCAGGTCGCTGATCGCCGAATAGTCGACGCATTGAAAATACGTGCCCGTGCACGGCAGCAGCCTGAAGCGCGAATTCGCGAGGCCCGCGCGGAAGAAATCGCGCTTGCGCTGATAGAACGCCGGTAGCTCCACGTACGGCGCCGGGTCCTTCATGTAATTGGCGAGGCCGATCTGCATCGGTGTGTTGACGGTGAACACGTTGAACTGGTGCACCTTGCGGAACTCGGCGCTCAGCGCGGCGGGCGCGGCCACATAGCCGACCTTCCAGCCCGTCACGTGGTAGGTCTTGCCGAAGCTCGACACGACGAAGCTGCGCTGCGCGAGTTGCGGATAACGCGCGACGCTTTCATGCGGCGCGCCGTCGTAGACCATGTGCTCGTACACCTCGTCGGACAGGATCAGCACGTTGGTGCCGCGCACGATCTCCTCGAGCTTGCGCATGTCCTGTTCGCGCCACACGGTTCCGGTCGGATTGTGCGGCGTATTGATCATGATGAGCCGCGTCTTCGGCGTGATCGCGGCGGCGAGCTTGTCGAACGGGATGGCGTAATCGGGTGCGTCGAGTGTGACGAAAACCGGCTTGCCGCCCGCGAGTTCGATCGACGGCAGATAGCTGTCGTAGGTCGGTTCGATCACGATCACTTCGTCGCCGGGATGGACAGTGCAAAGAATCACGGTCAGCAACGCCTGTGTGGCGCCCGCGGTCACGGTGATTTCTCTATTGGCGTCGTAGTGGCGGCCGTACAGATTCGCGATCTTGTCCGAAATCGCCTGACGCAGCGGCAGCACACCGGCCATCGGCGGATACTGGTTGTGACCGTCGCGCATCGCGTTCGCGACCGCGTCGACGATGCGCGGATCGCAGGCGAAGTCGGGAAAGCCCTGACCCAGATTCACCGCGCCTTTTTCCGCGGCGAGCGCGCTCATCACGGTGAAAATCGTCGTGCCGACGTTCGGCAGGCGAGACGGAAACGTGGGGCTCGTGGGCGTGTCGTGCGGTGCGTTCATGGCGTCGTGGGTAGCAGGGCGATAAGGTGGGCCGGTTCTCGAACTGTCGTTGCGAAGGGCGAAGCCTGATTGTAGGGAATCGCGACACGCTGTGCGCGCCGCGGGTGTCACGTTGATCGTCAGAAGCCGCCTGACGATGAACCTTCAACATGCGCTCGGCTCAACGCGCCGCACGGACGGTCGGATTCACGCGTTGACGGGCTCGCCCCCAGCATTCTGCGCGATGCCGATTGCCGCGACGAACGGTGCCGGTTGCGCGATCCTGAAGCCGAAGTCGCGCGCGATCCGTTTCGCGAGCTTCAGCACCGCACGGTCTTTCGACACGAGCCAGTCGGCCTGCGCCGCATGCGCAAGCTCGAGAAACTTCTGATCGTCGCGATCCTTGCATTGGGGCAGCGGCCGCGCGTCGGCGGCGGACTCGGTCGGCTCACACGGCTTAACCAGTTGCGCCAGCCGCGCGACGACCGCGAGCGCAGCGGCTTTGTCGACATTGCGGTGCGCGAACTGCGGATAGTCGAGCACGTAGGCGAGCTCGGCGAGGCAGCGCGCGTCGATCAGCGCGGCGAGCGTGCCCCTTTCGAGCGCGGCGGCGATCGGCCGCGTGTGCGGGTCGTCGAATACGAGTATGTCGATCCAGACATTGGAATCGAGTACGACGCGCAACGCGCCGCTTGAGGCGAGGGAACCGGGCATTCGTTACAATCGGGCTTTCGTCTTTGACCGCCAGGCACGGCGTGCCTGCAAGCCTCTATGATAATCGTTCTGTCGCCGGCGAAATCGCTCGACTACGACACCCCGCCGCACGTCAAAAAGCACACGATCCCCGATTTCGTCGATGACGCCGCCGAACTGATCAGCGGCCTGCGCCGTTTGTCGCCGCAACAGATCGCTTCGCTGATGAGCATTTCCGATCAGCTCGCGCACCTCAATTTTCAGCGCTACGCGGACTGGTCGCCGCAATTCGGCACGCACAACGCCAAGCAGGCGGTGCTCGCTTTCAACGGCGACGTGTACGAAGGTTTCGATGCGAAGACGTTGTCGTCGGCCGATCTCGACTATGCGCAGAATCACGTGCGGGTGCTGTCGGGCCTCTACGGCCTGCTGCGTCCGCTCGATCTGCTGCAGCCGTACCGGCTCGAAATGGGCACGCGTTTCGTCAACCCGCGCGGCAAGGATCTGTACGCGTTCTGGGGCGAGCGGATCACGCACGCGTTGAACGCGCAGTTGAAGAAGAATGCGGCCACCTCGCGCGTGCTGGTCAATTGCGCATCGGGCGAATATTTCAAGTCGGTCAAGCCGAAGCTGCTCGACGCGCCGGTCGTCACGCCGGTGTTCGAAGACTGGAAGGGCGGCCGCTACAAAATCATCAGCTTCCATGCAAAACGCGCGCGCGGCTTGATGGCGCGTTTCGCGGTGGAAAATCGCCTCGATCGTCCCGAGCAGTTGAAGGACTTCGAGACCGAAGGCTACGCGTTCAGTGCCGAAGCCTCGAACGACTCCACTTTCGTATTTCGCCGCCGCGTTGCGGAATAAGCGTGCCGCTGCGCTAAAAAGGCAGCGTGAATTCAGGCAGGGAAGACTCCGATGACGTTATCGATTACGAGCAATTTCGACGCAGGCGCAGTTGATGTGTTGTCCTGCGAGGACGCCGGCAATATTCGCCTGCGCGTACGGCCCGACAGCCACGCCGAGTTTGCGCAGTGGTTCTATTTCCGCCTGTCGGGCGCGGCGGGCGAGCGCTGCGTGATGACCTTCGAGAACGCCGCCGCGTGCGCGTTCGCGGAGGGCTGGCGCGACTATCGGGCGGTCGCGAGCTACGACCGCGTGAACTGGTTTCGCGTGCCGACGTCGTACGACGGCCGCGTGCTGACGATCGACCATACGCCCGATTTCGACAGCATCTACTACGCGTACTTCGAACCGTACAGCGAGGAGCGTCATGCCGAGTTTCTCGGCGCCGTGCAGCAGATGCCGCACGCGTCGCTGACCGAACTCGGCAAGACGGTCGAAGGCCGGCCGATTTCGCTGCTCACGCTCGGCACGCCGCCCGCCAACGATGCCGCCAACGCCGCGCCCAAAAAGAACATCTGGCTGATTGCCCGGCAGCATCCGGGCGAGACGATGGCCGAATGGTTCATCGAGGGGTTCGTGAAGCGCCTCGTCGGTTGGGGCGATTGGGCGGGCGACCCGGTCGCGCGCAAGCTCTACGATCATGCGGTGTTTCACATCGTGCCGAACATGAATCCGGACGGCAGCGTGCGCGGCAATCTGCGCACCAACGCGGCCGGCGCGAACCTGAATCGCGAATGGATGGAACCGGACGCCGCGCGCAGTCCCGAGGTGCTGGTGGTGCGCGACGCGATTCATGCGATAGGCTGCGACCTGTTCTTCGATATTCATGGCGACGAGGCATTGCCGTATGTGTTCGTCGCGGGCTCCGAAATGTTGCCGGGCTTCACCGAGCGGCAGGGCCGCGAGCAGACGGCGTTCATCGAGGCGTTCAAGCACGCGAGTCCGGATTTTCAGGACAAGTATGGCTATGCGGCGAGCAAGTATCGCGAGGATGCGTTGAAGCTCGCGTCGAAGTACATCGGCAACGAATTCGGCTGTCTGTCGTTGACGTTGGAAATGCCGTTCAAGGACAACGCAAATCTGCCCGACGAGCGGGTCGGCTGGAACGGCGAGCGCAGCGCATCGCTTGGCGCCGCAATGTTGCAAGCGATCCTGCGACACGTGGAGACGTTCGCCTGAAGAAGCGGACGGATGGACACAAAGAACGAGGCACGCACGGCAAAAGTGCGTGCCTCGTTTTTTATTGGGGCGACTGATCGGACGTTGGCGCGGCTCGATCAGCGCCAGATGTCATTGGCTCTTCTTCTTCGAGCTCTTGTTTGCCGATTTGCTCGACGTCGTGCGCGACGATTGGCCCGAGCCTGTCTTCGACGACTTCTTCGACGTCTTGCCGCCGACCGCATGCTTGCCTTTGCCGCCTTTGTGCTTGCCCGATCCCGCGCTATGCGCGCGGTTTGGCGGTACCGGATCGTTCCAGCTGAACGCGAGCATCTGCGAGCCGACGTAGCCGCAGCGGAATTTCAGATCGGCCGGCTCGCCCGAGTTGTCCTGGCGCACGCCGACGCCCTCGACGGTGACGATGCTGTCCACCTTGACGCGCTGCTTGCCTTCGTCGAACGAGTCGTTCCATGGTGTGACCGACGAGTGCGCACTGTCGAACGAACTGGACGGGAATTCGACGTGGTCGAAAGCGGTCGACGTGCTCGCGACGAAGTCGCCATGCGCGGCGCAGTCCGCGACGAGCGGATCCGCGTGCATTTCGGTGATAAATCTTTTGACGAGGTCGTTGTGCTGTTCGAGCTGATCAGCGAGTGCGGGAGCCGCGCAGATGAGCGAGAGACTCGCTGCGCAGGCTGCCAACCGGCCGATCACCCGCAGCAACCGGCTCGGTACATTGGTGCGATCCATCTAGTTCTTTAGACGCAAATGGGAGATGAGGCAAATAAGATGCCCCGCGCAAGGGTTGAGTTCAATGTTGCTGCAAATATTCTGCCTTGTCCTGGCGGGGACGCCCGGAAAGTCTCCGGTGACGAGGCGCTGATTATCACAGATGCGCCGCACGCGACGTCAAAGCGCGCATTCTCAGGTGCGCGGGCCGCCCAGACGATAGCGCCGCACGTCGTAGGTGGTCACCCATGCGGGACGGTAGACCGCGATCAGCGCGGTCGCCATGCCAGTGAACCATGCTTCGCCGGTGGCGAGCAGCAGCACGCTGAGCGCGTAGCCGATTGGCACCACGGTCATCGAACCGCCGGACACGACGATATGGATGCCGAGCGCTGCCGCGGCCGTCAACGACACGGCAATGGCGGGCGAAACGAAGCCCTGGCCGAAGATGAACATGAAAAGATTGCGCGGTAGCCACGCGGTGCAGATGCGCTGGAGCAAGGTCGAGATGGCGACGGGCAGGGCTCCATACACGAGGAACGTCAGCGCGATGCCCTGCCACGGCGCATCGAAGACGACGGCGGCCAGACCCGCGACCACCGCCATCGCGATCAGGGCGAGCCCCCAGTCGAACAGCGTGACGACGAGCGTGGCGCCGAGCAGGTGCATCACGGTGCCGTCGTCGAGCCAGGCGTTGCTCGACCACAGCACCGACACCGCGACGATTATCGCGAGCCAGACATGCTGGAGCGTGCCGTCCTGAAGTCTTTTGAAAGGTTTTTTCCACAGCGCGAGCGCGATCACCATCGCAGTGGCAATCCAGCCACCGACAGCGACCCAAAACGGAAGCGGTGTGTAGAGGAAACCCATGTGTCTCATATTACTCGTTGGACGACAAAAGGTGTGAGCGGATTCCATGCCAGCCCACCCTCGACGCCGCGCGCATGCGGACGTTCCAACCCATGCGCGCGGCGTGCCCCGCGCCCCGGGTCATGCGGAACCCGGCCCGACCGACTTCCGCGCGGGCCGGCCGGGTGGGGCCTCACCGTACGACGTGGCGGGCTCCGCGGCCATCGGTAGCGCGCTGCTGGTGTCGCTGCCCGGCAACGGATACTGGAAGCGCGCACGTGTGCGGCGCCGGAGCGGAACCGGGCCAGGCTGCCCGCGGATGACCGGCCGCGCGCTGTGCTCGCCGTTGTTGCGCAGCACTTGCAAATGATTCGTGAGCCATCCGTTGTAAAGCGCGACCGCGGCGGCGCGATTGGGCGCACCAAGTTGCTGGAATATGCTCGTCAGGTGGATCTTGACCGTACCTTCGCTAATGCCGAGCGTGCGCGCGATCATCTTGTTGGTGCTGCCCATGTGCACGCAGCGCATGATCTGCTCCTGCCGCGGTGACAGCCCGCCCGAGAGCTTGTTGCGGCGGGGCGGCGGACTTTCTTCGTCGAACGTACGGATCGCGGTGTCGGTCGGCAGCGGCGGATCGATCGCCAGCGCGCCGGGCGGCACGTAGTGACCGCCGAGCAGCACCATTTCCAATGCGCGCACGATCAGGCAGGGATCGGTGTCGCGTGGAACAACGCCGAGCACACCTTCGTCCATCAGCGCGCGCACGAGCGCGGGCAAAGTCCCGTCGGTGAGCACGCTAATGCGCAGGTCCGGAAAGTGGCTGAGCAACGCGCGCACCTGCGCAACCGACATCCAGTCCTCCCAGTCGATCACGACGAGATCAGGCCGATAACGCTTGAACGGACGTTCGAGCAGACGCCATTCATCGGCCTCTGTGAAGCGTGCCAGCCGGTCGATCTGCCGCAGCAAGGCCTTGAGTCCATCACGTCGTTCTGCGTTTGAATTGAGAATCGCGAAGCGCATGCATGTCTCCAGATGTATCGGGCGAAATGGCGCGACGCATCTGTGGGACTCGTGGAGCTGACTCGATCACGGCGATGCGTCACCGTGCCTATGATGACAAATTCCCTTCGTTTTGACGGCTGTCCAAAAGGCATAAGAAATGCGGACAATCAACAAAAAAGCCCCGTATATACGGGGCTTTTTTGCGATAAGGCAGGGATGTCGACTTCGGTGTCAATGGAAATGGGGTTGCGCGGGCTCGGCGTCTTCGGGCATTTCCGCGTGGACGATTTCGCCGAGCGGGTCCGCATACAGCGGCACGCCGCAGTCGTCGCAATATTCCGGCTCGAAGCGGCCCGCGTGGCGGCGCACATCCGTGATGCCGGTTTCCTTGAGCAGCGCGACGATTTCCTCGAGCGGTTCGTCCGAGCCGGTGATTTCCTCCGGCTCCTCGTCGATGCCCGCCTCGCCGTTTTCGCGGCCGTAGAGTGGCCACACGACACCGTAGATCACGTCGTTGCTGCCCTTGCGCGTGAAGCCGACGCGGTACTCGTCGATGCGCCGTTCGCCGAAGCCGGCGACCACCGCGCGCAGATCCTGCGGCGCCGCGCCAATAGTGTCGAAAAGATAACGCACGGCGGTACGCACGGTGTGCGGACGCACACTTTCATCGGCGTCGCGGCACGCCGAGTAGTACGCATCCGGCAGCAGACATTCGAATTCGCAGCCCGGCAGCACGACCGACAGATTCGCGCCGCCTTGGGTGGCCCATTGCTCGAGACATTGGCCGCGCTCGATGCGAGTGCCGTGCTCTTCTTCCTGCCAGCGGAACGTCGCGTCGCCGACGGGAGCGGCGACTACGGCGAGCAGAAAGCGCGGGTCCGCCAGAATCGGCGAGGTCTCCGGCAGTTCGCCGAAATTGAGCTTCGCGTTGCCGCCGCTGACCGCGGCTTGCGCAAGTTGCTGGGCGATGCGCCACGTTTCGACGTGATGGCGCGGCAACTGGTCGATGCTGAACAGGAATGGAGCCATTGCCACGCGCGTGTTGGCAGCGAGCACGTGCGCTTGCAGGTGTGCGCGCAGGGCGTCGGCGGCGTCGGACTTGAGCGGGCCGGACGGAATCACGTAGCGGGTCCAGGCGAGCACAGGCGCGGCGATCAACAGCGCTTCATAAGACACGCCTTCATGTTCGATCACGAACGATTCGCTGTGCGTTTCCGCCATGTCGGCCAGCGCGCCGTAGGCATCCGGATGGTTTTGCTGCAGATGGTCGAGCGCGGCGTCCAGCGTAGTCTGGTTGGCGTTGCGCACGACTTTGGCCAGCAGCGCGTCGAGCTTCGCTTCCCAGAAGCGATCTTCGGTACGGCTGCCCGACGCGAAAAGCGCGAGCGAGAGACCGACGAGCTTGTCGGCGTCGGGAGGGAGACGTTTGGTGATTCGCGAGCGCATAAATCCAGAAAAATTGGGGGCACGGAACCTTATATTCTAGTCTTTTCCAGGCAGCTATATGGATTGGCCAGCAATCTCCGGGCAATTTGGGCGCTTTCATCTCAAAAAATGCGGTCGCCACCGGCACAGTCGCAAGCGACTCGCAACACCCTGGCGGGATGGTATAAGACACCTCGGACGCCCAACTCGCTTCTATACTGACGGCGTTCAGCGGGCGCCTGACGGGCGTGTGTCATGTCATTGCCACGGTCTGGCGCAATAGGAGATTCATCGTGAAATCTGACCAACTGATCGAGCGACTTGCCGCGGTATTCGCATTGATTGTGCTCGTGGGTGGGTCGTTGCTGGTGCTGGCGCCATTTACGACCGCGCTGCTGTGGGGCGCCATCCTCAGCTACAGTTCCTGGGGACTCTACCGGCGACTCACTGGCGTGGTCGGCGGGCGGCGCAAGCTGGCCGCGACCTTGATCGTGCTGATTATTCTGGTCGTGGTGCTCGGGCCGTTCGTCTATGCGGGTTTCGCGTTCGGCGCGCATGTTCACGACATCGTTGCGCTGGTGCAAAGACTTTTCGAGTCGGGGTTGCCCGATCTGCCGCCGTGGGTGCAGCGGATCCCGCTGGTTGGTTCGAGCATCGAGGCCTTTTGGGAGCGCTTGACCAGCAGCAATTCCGAGTTGATCGCGCAATTGCACACGCTCGCCGCGCCGGCTGGGAAGTGGATTCTGGCGGCGGCGCTTGCGGTGACGCATGGGCTGGGGCTGCTGGCGTTGAGCATCGTGCTCGCGTTCTTCTTTTATACCGGTGGCGAGGGGGCGGCCGCCTGGCTGAACGCCGGCATGCGTCGAGTAGCCGGTGAGCGCGCCGAGTATCTGCTGGCGCTGGCGGGCAGCACGGTGAAGGGGGTGGTCTACGGGATTCTTGGTACGGCCCTCGTACAGGCGGTTCTCGCGGGATTCGGTTTCTGGATGGCGGGCGTACCGGCGCCGGCGTTGCTCGGGCTCGTGACGTTTTTTCTGTCGGTGGTGCCGGGCGGTCCGGTCATTGTCTGGTTGCCGGCAGCGATCTGGCTGTATCAGGGCGGGTCGACTGGATGGGCGATTTTTGTGGTCATATGGGGCCTGCTGGTAGTCGGCATGGCCGATAACGTCATCAAGCCGATCCTGATCGGCAAAAACAGTGACATGCCGTTGATTCTGGTGATGCTCGGCATCCTCGGCGGCGCGTTTGCGTTTGGTTTTCTTGGTGTTTTCATCGGCCCGACGTTGCTGGCGGTCGCTTATACCGTGCTGCATGATTGGACGATCGGCGCATCCGCTGCCCAGACGCTGGCGCCCGAAGTGAAAACCCCATCGATAGACGATCCGGGCCGTATGGGAAAGATCCCCTAAGGAAAACCCCAGGATTTCGCTTGCAAGTTCTGGCTGCGGCGACTAGAATTCCGCACTTTCGCGCTCCGGACGCCGGGGTGCGGAGAAGCGGGAAGCCTTTGATGGCGTGGGCTTCGGCGGCGTGGGCAGGTTAGGCGAGTGATAAAAACCTGTTGACGATCCGACGGAAGTTCTCCATAATTTCGCTTCTCTGCTGCAGACGCAGCGACGCAAACGAAGCAGTGCCGGGTAGTGGTGGTTCAGGCGCGGCGGGTTTGGCGGACCGATCTTTAAAAACTAACAGTCGATAAGTGTGGGCGCTTGATGCGGAATGCGGCGGCGGATTCTCCGGAATCTGCTGTCAGGCAGAAGTATCAGAAGCCTCACACAGTATTAGAGGAAGGTTTGTCTGTCGAAAGACGGATCAATCATCGTCAGTACGTTGAGTGAGCGACCGGGTTCGAGAGAGCCCGAACACAGTAACAGGTTTGAACTGAAGAGTTTGATCCTGGCTCAGATTGAACGCTGGCGGCATGCCTTACACATGCAAGTCGAACGGCAGCACGGACTCCGGTCCGGTGGCGAGTGGCGAACGGGTGAGTAATACATCGGAACGTGTCCTGGAGTGGGGGATAGCCCGGCGAAAGCCGGATTAATACCGCATACGCTCGGGAGAGGAAAGCGGGGGATCTTTCGGGACCTCGCGCTCAAGGGGCGGCCGATGGCAGATTAGGTAGTTGGTGGGGTAAAGGCCTACCAAGCCGACGATCTGTAGCTGGTCTGAGAGGACGACCAGCCACACTGGGACTGAGACACGGCCCAGACTCCTACGGGAGGCAGCAGTGGGGAATTTTGGACAATGGGCGCAAGCCTGATCCAGCAATGCCGCGTGTGTGAAGAAGGCCTTCGGGTTGTAAAGCACTTTTGTCCGGAAAGAAAACCTCGTGGCTAATATCCGTGAGGGATGACGGTACCGGAAGAATAAGCACCGGCTAACTACGTGCCAGCAGCCGCGGTAATACGTAGGGTGCGAGCGTTAATCGGAATTACTGGGCGTAAAGCGTGCGCAGGCGGTGCTGTAAGACCGATGTGAAATCCCCGGGCTTAACCTGGGAACTGCATTGGTGACTGCAGCGCTGGAGTATGGCAGAGGGGGGTGGAATTCCACGTGTAGCAGTGAAATGCGTAGAGATGTGGAGGAACACCGATGGCGAAGGCAGCCCCCTGGGCCAATACTGACGCTCATGCACGAAAGCGTGGGGAGCAAACAGGATTAGATACCCTGGTAGTCCACGCCCTAAACGATGTCAACTGGTTGTCGGGCCTTCATTGGCTTGGTAACGTAGCTAACGCGTGAAGTTGACCGCCTGGGGAGTACGGTCGCAAGATTAAAACTCAAAGGAATTGACGGGGACCCGCACAAGCGGTGGATGATGTGGATTAATTCGATGCAACGCGAAAAACCTTACCTACCCTTGACATGTATGGAATCCTGCCGAGAGGCGGGAGTGCCCGAAAGGGAGCCATAACACAGGTGCTGCATGGCTGTCGTCAGCTCGTGTCGTGAGATGTTGGGTTAAGTCCCGCAACGAGCGCAACCCTTGTCCCTAGTTGCTACGCAAGAGCACTCCAGGGAGACTGCCGGTGACAAACCGGAGGAAGGTGGGGATGACGTCAAGTCCTCATGGCCCTTATGGGTAGGGCTTCACACGTCATACAATGGTCGGAACAGAGGGTTGCCAAGCCGCGAGGTGGAGCCAATCCCAGAAAACCGATCGTAGTCCGGATCGCACTCTGCAACTCGGGTGCGTGAAGCTGGAATCGCTAGTAATCGCGGATCAGCATGCCGCGGTGAATACGTTCCCGGGTCTTGTACACACCGCCCGTCACACCATGGGAGTGGGTTTTACCAGAAGTGGCTAGTCTAACCGCAAGGAGGACGGTCACCACGGTAGGATTCATGACTGGGGTGAAGTCGTAACAAGGTAGCCGTATCGGAAGGTGCGGCTGGATCACCTCCTTTCCAGAGCTGTGCATTCCCTGCACTCAAGTGCTCACGCTTATCGGCTGTGGTTAGAAGCAACGCAGACAGGCTCAGGGTCTGTAGCTCAGCCGGTTAGAGCACCGTCTTGATAAGGCGGGGGTCGATGGTTCGAATCCATCCAGACCCACCACGGTCTTGTCTGGTGAGCTGAAGGGCTGGGGCCGCTGGACTATCTGTGGGACTGGGGGATTAGCTCAGCTGGGAGAGCACCTGCTTTGCAAGCAGGGGGTCGTCGGTTCGATCCCGTCATCCTCCACCAATCCTCAATGCGCAGGGTTCTGCATGAAGGCAGAGCGTTGCGCATTGGCGATTGAGCCAGTCAGAGCGGTACACAGTTTGACTGTGATATCGGCTGTCGTTCTTTAACAATCAGGAAGAAGTAGTAAAGAGATTCACGAAAGGCACCTGGAGATGGGTGCCGAGTAGGTGAATCAGGGTTGTGATTGTATCGATGTATTTTAAAGGTGATCGAGAGATCGCTTTGGAATACGGCGCAACACGAATACTCAACCTGTAGCGAGTGCGTCTATCCCCTCCGGGGATGGGACCCACGTAAGCGCTAAAGCGCTAACGTGGGTCGACACAGAGACACACCCGTTATAGGGTCAAGCGAACAAGTGCATGTGGTGGATGCCTTGGCGATCACAGGCGATGAAGGACGCGGTAGCCTGCGAAAAGCTCCGGGGAGCTGGCAAACGAGCATTGATCCGGAGATGTCCGAATGGGGAAACCCACTCCTAATGGAGTATCCGTAGCTGAATCCATAGGCTGCGTGAGGCGAACGCGGTGAACTGAAACATCTAAGTAACCGCAGGAAAAGAAATCAACCGAGATTCCCAGAGTAGTGGCGAGCGAAATGGGATCAGCCGGTACACGTTATCTGTATTGTTAGTCGAACGCTCTGGAAAGTGCGGCCATAGCAGGTGATAGCCCTGTAGACGAAAACAGCATGGAAGAACTGGGTGTACGAGAAGTAGGGCGGGACACGTGAAATCCTGTCTGAAGATGGGGGGACCATCCTCCAAGGCTAAATACTCGTGATCGACCGATAGTGAACCAGTACCGTGAGGGAAAGGCGAAAAGAACCCCGGGAGGGGAGTGAAACAGATCCTGAAACCGCATGCATACAAACAGTCGGAGCCTCTGCGAAGGGGTGACGGCGTACCTTTTGTATAATGGGTCAGCGACTTACATTCAGTGGCGAGCTTAACCGATTAGGGCAGGCGTAGCGAAAGCGAGTCCGAACAGGGCGTCCAGTCGCTGGGTGTAGACCCGAAACCAGGTGATCTATCCATGGCCAGGTTGAAGGCACGGTAACACGTGCTGGAGGACCGAACCCACTAACGTTGAAAAGTTAGGGGATGAGCTGTGGATAGGGGTGAAAGGCTAAACAAACCTGGAAATAGCTGGTTCTCTCCGAAAACTATTTAGGTAGTGCCTCGTGTCTCACCTTCGGGGGTAGAGCACTGTCATGGTTGTGGGGTCCATTGCGGATTACTACGCCATAGCAAACTCCGAATACCGAAGAGTGCAATCACGGGAGACAGACATCGGGTGCTAACGTCCGGTGTCAAGAGGGAAACAACCCAGACCGCCAGCTAAGGTCCCCAAATATGGCTAAGTGGGAAACGAAGTGGGAAGGCTAAAACAGTCAGGAGGTTGGCTTAGAAGCAGCCACCCTTTAAAGAAAGCGTAATAGCTCACTGATCGAGTCGTCCTGCGCGGAAGATGTAACGGGGCTAAGCCATATACCGAAGCTGCGGATGCACAGTAATGTGCATGGTAGGAGAGCGTTCCGTAAGCCTGCGAAGGTGCACTGGAAAGTGTGCTGGAGGTATCGGAAGTGCGAATGCTGACATGAGTAGCGATAAAGGGGGTGAAAGGCCCCCTCGCCGTAAGCCCAAGGTTTCCTACGCAACGTTCATCGGCGTAGGGTGAGTCGGCCCCTAAGGCGAGGCAGAAATGCGTAGCTGATGGGAAGCAGATTAATATTTCTGCACCATTGTGAAATGCGATGGGGGGACGGATCGCGGAAGGTTGTCCGGGTGTTGGAAGTCCCGGTCCTTGCATTGGAGAAGGCGCTTTGGCAAATCCGGGCGCGGGATTCAAGGGTGCGAGGCGAGCCACTTCGGTGGCGAAGCAACTGGAAGGGGTTCCAGGAAAAGCCTCTAAGCTTCAGTTTCACAGTGACCGTACCGCAAACCGACACAGGTGGGCGAGATGAGTATTCTAAGGCGCTTGAGAGAACTCGGGAGAAGGAACTCGGCAAATTGGTACCGTAACTTCGGGATAAGGTACGCCCTCATAGCCTGACTGGCCTGCGCCAGAAGGGTGAAAGGGTTGCAATAAACTGGTGGCTGCGACTGTTTAATAAAAACACAGCACTCTGCAAACACGAAAGTGGACGTATAGGGTGTGACGCCTGCCCGGTGCCGGAAGATTAAATGATGGGGTGCAAGCTCCTGATTGAAGTCCCGGTAAACGGCGGCCGTAACTATAACGGTCCTAAGGTAGCGAAATTCCTTGTCGGGTAAGTTCCGACCTGCACGAATGGCGTAACGATGGCCACACTGTCTCCTCCCGAGACTCAGCGAAGTTGAAGTGTTTGTGATGATGCAATCTCCCCGCGGCTAGACGGAAAGACCCCATGAACCTTTACTGCAGCTTTGCATTGGACTTTGAACCGGTCTGTGTAGGATAGGTGGGAGGCTATGAAGTTGGGACGCCAGTCTCAATGGAGCCGTCCTTGAAATACCACCCTGATCTGTTTGAGGTTCTAACCTTGGCCCGTGATCCGGGTCGGGGACAGTGCATGGTAGGCAGTTTGACTGGGGCGGTCTCCTCCCAAAGTGTAACGGAGGAGTACGAAGGTACGCTAGGTACGGTCGGAAATCGTGCTGATAGTGCAATGGCATAAGCGTGCTTGACTGTGAGACTGACAAGTCGAACAGGTGCGAAAGCAGGTCATAGTGATCCGGTGGTTCTGTATGGAAGGGCCATCGCTCAACGGATAAAAGGTACTCTGGGGATAACAGGCTGATACCGCCCAAGAGTTCATATCGACGGCGGTGTTTGGCACCTCGATGTCGGCTCATCTCATCCTGGGGCTGTAGCCGGTCCCAAGGGTATGGCTGTTCGCCATTTAAAGAGGTACGTGAGCTGGGTTTAAAACGTCGTGAGACAGTTTGGTCCCTATCTGCCGTGGGCGCTGGATATTTGAAGGGGGCTGCTCCTAGTACGAGAGGACCGGAGTGGACGAACCTCTGGTGTACCGGTTGTCACGCCAGTGGCATCGCCGGGTAGCTATGTTCGGAAGAGATAACCGCTGAAAGCATCTAAGCGGGAAACTCGCCTTAAGATGAGATATCCCCGGGGCTTCGAGCCCCTTGAAGGGTCGTTCAAGACCAGGACGTTGATAGGTCAGGTGTGCACGTACAGTAATGTACTGAGCTAACTGATACTAATTGCCCGTAAGGCTTGATCCTATAACAGGTGTGTCTCGACCCGCGGTAGTGCTTCAGCACTTACGCGGGTCCGATCCCCGAAGGGGATTGGTGTGAACTCCCGCGGGAGCTCACAGAAACGCCCGGTTGGGATTCAGTGTTGTGCCAGAAACAACACAACCCTCCCCACTCGAATCCTTTACGCTTCTTCCCGATTGGCTGTGGCGCAACCGGTTGACTCCAACCCTGCGACGCAGCAACCCGTCATGCCTGATGACCATAGCGAGTCGGCCCCACCCCTTCCCATCCCGAACAGGACCGTGAAACGACTCCACGCCGATGATAGTGCGGATTGCCCGTGTGAAAGTAGGTAATCGTCAGGCTCCCCCCCAGTCAGAAACCCCACCCGCCGCGGTGGGGTTTCTGCGTTTACGCGGCCAAATCAACAACAACATGCTCGACCGGGCACGAACAATAAGCGTGGTCGGACGCCGTTGCCAGCCACTGCCAAAAGTAGCCTGTTGATCGACGCGTTTTTGCGCATACGACCTGCGCACAAACAAGCGTCTAGCGCGTCCCGAGCGCTGCTCGGTGGCGTTCCCGCGCTCAACGCTAGCCTCCCGCACGTATCTAAGGACACAAGGATGTAGTGGTCAAGTTATTTCGGACAGGCTGATAGGTTCTTTTACTGTCGGTTTTGCCTCGTAGGCAACGGGCGACAGATAGCCCAAAGTCGAATGCAAGCGTACTGCGTTGTAAAAACCGACGATGTACTGGTTGATGTCGCGCCGTGCTTCATCGTGGTTGGCGTACTGACCGGTGAAAGACGATCAACGGGTTCAGCAGAAACTCGCCGCCTGAAGTCCCTGCTCATCAAGTTGCCTATACACCGATTGCTGCTCGATGCTCTTGACCGGCACGAAACGCATGTTCGGCCGCGCGACTGCCTCGCAGATTGCCTCAGCATCCGCCGCGTCATTCTTGTTCGTCTTGACGTACGGTTTGACAAACTGCGGTGCAATCAGTCGGACCGTATGGCCCATGGCCTGCAGCTTGCGGGCCCAATAGTGCGCGCTGGCGCACGCTTCGATCCCGATCACGCAGCGGGGAGGTTGGCGAAGAAGTCCGCAACGTGATTTCGCTTGAGCACTTTCTTCAGCACCGTTCGACCATGCTCATTTACACCATGGACGGCAAAAACGTTCTTCGCCAGATCGATGCCAACTGTCGTAATCTTCACGATGGGCGCTCCCCTCGGTCAGGTGGTTGCTTCGACACATCCACTTTGGCACATTGATGCCGCTTCGGGTGGGGGCGTCCATCCCATTAGTCTTGACGCTAGCTCGTTCGACGGCAGCGACCACTTCTGCTTGTGCTGCGCGATGAGTTCGAGAACGGCCTGCAGTCGCAAGATCGCCTGTGGCGCGCCGACCGTGCGGACCGCCGGCTTCTCCCTGAATCCGTCGTGAAGCGCGACCTTCCACTGGGCGGCAGACAGTTCAAGCGACACTGCCAGGATGACGCCCTCAGCATGTTGCTCCGGTAACGTGATTTGCGTCCATGATGCCCTCCGTGGAGCAAACCTTGGCACGGTCAATCTTACGACTCGGGCCTTGACGACTCTCACGCTACATAGGATCTGATTGTTCGCCGGGTCGCTGCGCGCTGGCCAACGTGCGGCCGCAATCATGAGCCTCATCCGCTCAGCGCAACTGAACGGTCATGAACCCCACGCATATCTGAAAGACATCGGGACACGGCCGCCCACCCACAGGGCAAGCGACATCGCCGCATTGCTGCCACATAACTGGCAACCTCTTACCGCTGTCGCCTGATTCACCGTTCGTCAACGTGGGTTCGCCAGCCGCTTACCGTACGCACGCAAGGCGCCGGATCATACGGAAGTTGCCTGTCCCTGCCACGGAAACGCGGCCAGCACCTCCCGGATCGCCATATCGAAAGGCGTGCGTCGGCCGATTCCGAGTACCTCTAAACGGCTCGATGCCAGATGACAGTTGTGCGGGCGCGGCGTCGCGTCGGTGGGTGTGCGCTGGGGCGTCAGGCGCGCGTCGAGTTGCAACGCTTCTGCCAGGCGCATGGCGATCTCGTACTTGTTCATCGGTTCGTCGCCCGACCATTGCACGATGCCAGAGACCGTGTCGCCGCGCGCGTGCCGCTCGAGCATCTGTCGGATCACGAAAGCGACATCGGGCGTGAACGTAGGATAGCGGATCGCCCAAGCGTCCATCCTGGCAGCCTGGGCCCCCGGCGCCGCCGCCGCCGCAATCGCCGGCACGAGGCTAGTCACGGCCGATTCCGACCAACTGACGATCGGACCATATAGCAGCGGCAGACGCAGCACGCATCCGCCCTCGGCCGTGTCGGTCAGCGCTCGCTCGCCTTCGAGCTTGCTCTGTCCGTACGCGTTCAGTGGCGCAGGTGTGCTGTCGTGACGATAGGGCGGGTGCGTGCCGTCGAACACGTAGTCGGTCGAGATCGACAGTGTCCACGCGCCGTGTCGGTTCGCCGCCCCGGCGATCATTCGCACGGCATCGACGTTCAGCGCGCGAGCAAGCGCCGGATCGCGCTCGCATACATCGGGACGGCGCTCCGCCGCGGCAATCACGACGGCATCCGGCGCTACGCGGTCGATGAAACGCTCGACCGCAACGCTATCGCGAACATCCAACGCGACCATTCGCGGAGACGTTCGGCTATATGCGGTGGAGACGGTCTGCCAGCCGGTTTGGCGCGCGAGTTCGTCGTTGAGCGCGCGGCCGAGCAATCCGGAACCACCTATTACGGCAACCTTGAACATGCGCGGCACCCTCAGCGCACAGACGTGACCGTGTATCCGGCCTCGTCAATCGCGGCCTTCAGCGCATCGACGGGTTGCGCCGACTCCACGAGCACGCGGCCGGTCGCGAGATCCACCTGAACCTGCGCGGCGGCGTCGTGCTCGCGAATCGCGCTCGTGACAGCGGCAACGCAGTGCTGGCAGCTCATGCCTTCTACATGGAGTTCGATTGTCATTGCAAAGACCTCGGCGGAATCAGATTGCGGATAGTCGAATTATGCCTGCCGTACCCTGTTTGGGTAGCTGACCTTCCCACCATGGGAAGGTGTAGGATCGATTGGAGTTCAGCCGCAACCTTGAGGAAACAGTCATGAACATAGGCGAAGCGGCCCGCGTGTCGGGCGTTACGGCAAAAATGATCCGCTACTACGAAAGTGTCGGCCTACTGACTGCGAAGGCGCGCACGAGTGCCGGTTATCGCGTGTATGGCCCGCAGGAAGTGCATTCCTTGCGCTTTATTCGCCAGGCTCGCCGGCTCGGATTTCTGGTCGAGGATATCCGGCGGCTGCTTGCTCTATGGCACGACCGCTCGCGTGCAAGTGCCGAAGTAAAGCGGATCGCGCTCGAACATGTCGCCGAACTCGATCGCCGCATCGCCGAACTGACGGACATGCGCGACACTCTCGCGCATCTGGCCGATCATTGCCATGGTGATGACCGGCCAGATTGTCCGATTATCGAGCGACTGGCGGACACCGATCTTGTATCCGGACAAGGTTGCCGCCCGCTTTAGCGGCTGATCGAAGTGCAACCCAGCCTGCCGATTCTCAAGGTCGAGCGATTCATGCACCGAAAGTGCGCATAAAAATTGCGAAAACGATGTCCACTTAAAGGACGCCTGGATGAATCGCAATAAAATCAGGAACTGCATTGCACCTTTCGAGTGCACTATTCCAAAACGGAATGCACACCATGCGGGCATTTCACTGTTCAGGTTGCACCTTAAGGCTATAATACGGGTTAACCCTTTACGGGAAATCCCTGATGCCAAATCACCGGGGATTTGATCTGATCCTTGGAGAACATCATGTTTGCATTCCTTCTTGAGACGCTCAGCAACTGGTTCGAAACCGCGGAACGTAGCCGTCGTGAGGCATATCTCGCCTCGTCGTCGGATATCGTTCAGCTCGAACAGCGCATCCGTTCGCTCGAAACCAACGGCTATTCGCTGTAAGTTTCCGCTTTGAGTTTGACCTGGCGGCGCCTGCTTTTGCGCGGCCGTGCAGTACCAATGTCGAGCCCCGTCAAAGCGGGGCTTTGTCGTATCTGGACATCGAAATCCGCGTGTCCCTTCAACGTTTTTTCGAGTGAACGGCGCAAGAAAGCTGCTGATGGCGAATATCGACTAGCTTCGTAACGCGGCCCGCGGTAATGTATGGCGTTTTTCGCGCAAGACGGCATTCATAACCAATCGGGCTGTCCATGTCCTCCGTCCGTTCGCTGCAAACTTTCCGAGCCGTGATGGCCGCAGCCGCCATGGCGACGCTCGCCGCCCTCTGCGCCGCGTCGGACGCATTCGCGGTGTCCGATAACGGGCGTCCCGCCGTGATCCTCGATACGCTTGGCGGCGTCAATAATGGCCAGAGCGGTACCGTACTGCTGAGCTCGCCGCCTGCGCCGGAGCCGATCGTCGCCGCGCCGCCAATCGCGGCACCGGTCGAGCTGCCTCCGGAATCGTCGCCGCCGTTCGTGGTCGCGCCGTATATCCAGTTGCCGACGGGTGGTGGCGTGCCGCGGCCGATGCCTCGAGCGGTGCCCCTTCCGCAATAGGTACCGACGGCGCGAGAGATCGTCGGCGGTGCTTCTGCGCGGTCCCGTTTCTCCCCCATACGCCAGCTTGCCTCGCACCCGACAATCTCATTCGGGTTTGGGCGCATGGCGTCCGTGAAACCGTCCGACGACAATCGTTGCGCGCCTCGCCGCCGTGAGCTTCGATCTCGGCATGTGCGCCTGCGTCACTGCTTCGAACGGAAAACACAACAAGGAGACGTCACCATGCTCAATCAATGGATGCAGCGTGCGACGCGCACCTGCGTGATGCTGCTCGCACTGGCTGCGTTGCCCGGCGCTGGGTTCGCGAAGGACACACCGGAAATGCCGACACTGACGATGGCCGTCGGCGGCTTACCTGGCCTGTACTATCTGCCGGTCCTCGCCGCACAGCAGCTCGGCTACTTCAAGGACGAAGGCCTGAACGTCACGCTCGAAGATTTCGCGGGCGGCTCGAAAGCGCTCGAAGCGGTGGTGGGCGGCAGCGCCGAAGTCGGCGCGGGCGCGTTCGAGCACACGTTGTTCATGCAGGCGAAGGGGCAGCACTATCGCGCGTTCGTGTTGATGGGCCGCGCACCGCAGATCGTGATCGGCGTGGTGAAGTCGAAGGCCAATCAGATCAAGTCGCTCGCGGACTTCAAAGGCGCGAAGGTCGGCGTGAGCGCACCGGGTTCGTCGACGGATCTCGTGCTCACCGTTGCGTTGCGCAAGGCCGGCGTGCAGCGCAGCGACATTTCGGCGATCGGTGTCGGCAGCGGCGCGACGGTGCTGGCCGCAGTGGGCAGTGGGCAGATCGACGCGCTGTCCAATGTCGATCCAATGATGACCAAGCTCACGCGTAGCGGCGCCATCAAGGTGCTTGTCGATACGCGCACGGTGAAAGGCACGCAGGAGGTGTTCGGCGGCATGATGCCCGCGGCGACGCTTTACGCGGCCGAAAGCTTCATCCAGAAAAATCCGAAGACAACGCAGGCGCTGACCAACGCGATCGTGCGTGCGAATCATTGGCTGCAGACTGCGAGCGACGCGGATCTGCTGAAGATGGTGCCGCAAGCCTATCTATTGGGCGACCCGACGCTCTATCTCGACGCCTTTCACAACGTGCGCGACGCGTATTCGCCGGACGGACTGATGCCCGCTGATGGCCCGGCGACGTCGCTGCGCGCGTTGTCGTCGTTCGATAGCCGGCTCGATCCGAAGAAGATCGATCTGGGTGCTACCTATACGAACCAGTTCGCGAGCAAGGCGGCCGCGCAGTTCAAGTGAGCGTATGCGGAGATCGGGTTGCGCAAGACAGCTGACGGGGAACCGCGCGCGGCACGCTCACGCGCCGCTCATCACGTTCAATTGCCGCGATATTCGACCTTGAACGTCGCAGCCTTGTCCTCGCCGAGCGTTTTGACGAGCCATGGCATCTGATCCTTCAGCGTCTTGGCGAGCGTATACGGCGGATTCAGGATGAACATGCCGCTACCGAACAGCCCATAGCCGTCTTCCGGCGGATTGCTGACGCTCAGGCTGACGTGCAGCCAGTTGTCCTTCTGCAACTGCTTCAGTTGATCGGGAAAGCGCTGCGACTCAGGGCGCTTGACCTGCGGATACCAGACCGCGTACGTGCCGGTCGGAAACCGCTTCAGACTTTCCTCGACACAGCGCAGCGTGCGCCCGTAATCGCGCTTGTCTTCATACGACGGGTCGAGCAGGATCAGCGCGCGGCGCGGCGCGGGCGGCAACAGCGTGAGAATCCCGTCGAAGCCGTCGCCCGCATACAGCATTGCGCGTCGGCCCGCGTCGCGAAAATTGTGGCGCAGCACGTCGATTTCGGTGCTGTGCAATTCGAAGAGCCGCATACGATCCTGCGCGCGCAGTTGTCGCCACGCAAGATACGGCGAGCCCGGATAAAAATGCAACTGGCCATCGGCATTGAGCGCGCTGACTTCATCGACGTATTCGGCGAACAGCGGCGGGAGATCGTTGCGGCCCCACAGTTTCGCAATACCCGTTTCGAACTCGCCGGTCTTCGTCGCGTAGCCTTCCTTCAGCGAGTAAACGCCGGCGCCCGCGTGGGTGTCGATATACCAGTAGGCTTTGTCCTTCTGGCCAAGGTAGCGCAGGAGCTGCAACACGACGGCGTGTTTCAGAACGTCGGCGTGATTGCCGGCATGAAAGGCGTGGCGGTAGCTGAGCATGATGAGAGGACGCTGAGAGAGCGCAGGCTGGCCCGAAGGAGCCGGCGACGCGCGGTCGCGTATTGTACGCGACCGCGCGTGCCCGGTTAGCCACCCGGTGCGTGGCGCTGCGCGCGCGATTACTCGTGCGCGTCGCCGATGATCTCCTCGATCCGCTGCTTTATCTCCGGTGTGATGCGCTTGGCCACCTCGGCGGACTGCATGTTTTCGCCGATCTGTTCGACCCGCGAGGCGCCCGTGATCACCGTGCTGACATTCGGATTCTTCAGAATCCACGCGATCGCGAGCTGACCGACCGTGCAGCCGAGCTCGTCGGCGACCGCGCCGAGCTGGCCGACCACGTTGTTCCGGGTCGGGTCCGTGAGCTGCTGGCGCAGCCAGTCATAGCCCTGCAACTGCGCGCGACTGTCGGCTGGCACGCCGTCACGATATTTGCCGGTGAGCAGACCCGATGCGAGTGGGCTCCACGTGGTCAGGCCGAGGCCGATGTCCTCGTAGAGCCGTTTGTATTCCTGCTCGACGCGTTTGCGGTGAAACAGGTTGTATTGCGGCTGCTCCATGACCGGCTTGTGCAGATGATGCCGCTCGGCGATTTCATAGGCGGCGCGAATCTCGTCGGCGCTCCATTCCGAGGTGCCCCAGTACAGCGCCTTGCCGCGCGCGATCATGTCGCTCATTGCCCACACCGTTTCCTCGACCGGCGTGTTCGGGTCCGGACGATGACAGAACACGAGATCCACATAGTCGAGCTGCAGGCGCTTCAGCGACGCGTCGATCGCGTTCATCAGGTACTTGCGGTTCAGCGTGTGGTACTGGTTCGGCGCTTCGTTGAGTCCCCAGAAGAATTTCGTCGACACGACGTAGCTCACGCGCGGCCACGCGAGCTCCTTCAACGCATGGCCCATGATCTCCTCGGATTTGCCGCCCGCGTAGACTTCGGCGTTGTCGAAGAAATTGACGCCCGCGTCGCGCGCAGCGGCAAGCGATTCGCGCGCGGCGCGGTGATCCACCTGGTTGCCGTACGTGACCCATGAGCCGATGGACAACTCGCTCACTTGCAGGCCCGAGCGGCCCAGACGTCGATAATTCATGCATGTCTCCTGGTTGGTGATGCCACGGGAATGGAGCCCGGATTCAGCCCGAAAGCGTCCAGTTTAAAGAGATACGGCTCGATGTGCGTTTTACCTATGTCGTTCACAGGGTTCATGCACAATAGCAAAGTCGGCCGCCGCGCTGCATCCGCCGAACGGTCTATACCGTTTGGCCGACTTCTCGCCGCGCGCGGTCTCGTGGTCTCATTGCTCATCAACTGCATGGAGGTTCTGGATGTCGTCTCTGAACTCGAATCTGAACGGCAAAGTTGCCGTCGTCACTGGTGCCGCGAGCGGCATCGGCAAACAGATCGCGTTGACTCTGTCGGCCGCGGGTGCTGTGGTCGCGATCGCCGACCTGAACCAGGACGGCGCGAACGCCGTGGCTGAAGAAATCAGAAAGGGCGGCGGTAAGGCAATCGGCGTGGCAATGGACGTGACGAACGAAGATGCCGTCAACCAGGGGATCGACAAGGTCGCCGAGGAATTCGGTTCGATCGACATTCTCGTTTCCAACGCCGGCATCCAGATCGTCAATCCGATCGAAAACTATTCGTTCTCGGACTGGAAGAAGATGCAGGCCATTCACGTGGACGGCGCGTTCCTGACCACCAAGGCCGCGCTCAAGCACATGTACAAGGACAATCGCGGCGGCGTCGTGATTTACATGGGCTCGGTCCACTCGCATCTCGCCTCGCCGCTGAAGTCGGCGTACGTGACCGCGAAGCACGCTCTGCTGGGCCTGTCGCGCGTGCTTGCCAAGGAGGGCGCTGCGCATAACGTGCGTTCGCACGTCGTGTGTCCGGGCTTCGTGCGCACGCCGCTCGTCGACAAGCAGATTCCCGAGCAGGCGAAAGAATTCGGCATCAGCGAAGAGGAAGTGATCAAGCGCGTGATGCTGGGCGGTACCGTCGACGGTATCTTCACGACGGTCGAAGACGTCGCGCAGACCGTGCTGTTCCTGTCGACATTCCCGAGCGCGGCGCTGACCGGCCAGTCGTTCGTCGTGAGCCACGGCTGGTACATGCACTAAGGGGCGGCCCATGGCGCAACGCAATCTGAAGCGGGCACGGGTGGGCGTGTCGGGCGACGGGGAGGGCGCGGGGCCGTCGGTCGCCGCCCGCCCGCTCCGGCATCTCCGGTTGCCCAACTACGAAACCGTCGCGCTGATGCTGCAAGGCGGCGGCGCGCTCGGCGCCTATCAGGCCGGCGTCTTTCAGGGACTTTACGAAGCCGGCATCGAACCGAACTGGATCGCGGGCATCTCGATCGGTGCACTGAATACGGCGATCATTGCGGGCAATCCACCGCAACGACGCGTCGAGCGTCTGCTGCAATTCTGGGAGACGATCTGCCAGCCGGCGTTCGGGGCGCCCTTGCCGGCTCCGATCGAACACCTGCTGTTCAATTCGAGCGAAGCGGTGCGCAAGGCATTTACGGCAGCGCAGGCAATGAGCGCGATCGTCGAAGGGCAAAAGGGCTTTTTCGTGCCGCGTTTCCCACCGCCGTTGCCCACGGTGTCCGGTCCGCCGCAATTGGCGAGCTACTACGACACCACGCCGCTGAAGGCCACGCTCGAGTCGCTGTGTGATTTCGACCGGATTAATTCCGGCGAAATACGCGTGTCGGTGGGCGCGGTGAATTGCGGCACGGGCAATTTCGCGTACTTCGACAATACCCGCACCACGCTCAGGCCCGAGCATTTCATAGCGTCTGGCGCGTTGCCGCCGGGCTTCGCGGCTGTCGAGATCGACGGTCAGTTCTACTGGGACGGCGGCCTGATGTCGAATACGCCGCTCTACGAGATGCTCCAGTCCACGCCGCGTCGCGACACGCTCGCGTTTCAGGTCGACCTATGGAGTGCGATCGGGCCGGTGCCGGACAACCTCACCGACGTGCAGGGCCGCATGAAAGACATCCAGTATTCGAGCCGTACGCGTCTCGTGACCGACATGCTGCAGCGCTCGCAGCGTTTCCGCCACGTACTGCGCGAGGTGCTGGACCGTGTGCCAGAAGACCAACGCGACGATCCGTGGTGCAAGCTGGCCGAAGATCTGTCGTGTTCAAAGCGCTACAACGTGATTCACCTGATCTACCGGCACAAGGAATACGAAGGACACTACAAGGACTTTCAATTCGGTCTGTCGACGATGCGCGAGCATTGGCGAAGCGGTCTCGAAGATATTCTCCGTTCTCTCGAGCAGCCCGACTGGCTCGATATGCCGGAAAACGATGCCGGGTTCGTCACCCACGATATTCATCGGGATTCGCGCTGATTCCTCGCGGAGAGCCCCGACGCCGCGCCAACCAAGGCCGAACCGTCAGAAAATAAAAAAACGGCGCCCTTTCAGAAAAGGGCGCCGTTTTTGCAGGCGATGGCAGCGGCGAACCTGCTGCACTTGCACGGCAAACCTCCGCGCTGTGAATCGCCTTACTTCAGCACGTGAGCAATCGCGGTGGCGACGACGTCGAGATTGCGCGTATTGAGCGCAGCCACGCAGATGCGGCCCGTGCTGACCGCATAGATACCGAACTCTTCGCGAAGACGGTCCACTTGCGGTGCCGTCAGACCCGAGTACGAGAACATGCCGCGCTGTGCGTTCACGAAGCTGAAGTCACGATCAACGCCGCTTGCCTTCAGACGCTCGACGAGACCATTGCGCATCGCGCGGATGCGCTCGCGCATTTCGCCCAGTTCGCTTTCCCACGTCGCGCGCAGTTCCGGCGATGCGAGCACGGCCGCGACCACCGAGCCGCCGTGCGTCGGCGGGTTCGAGTAGTTGGTGCGGATCACGCGTTTCAGTTGCGACAGCACGCGCGCCGCTTCTTCCTTGCTCGCGGTGATGATCGACAGTGCGCCGACGCGCTCGCCGTACAGCGAGAACGACTTCGAGAACGACGAAGACACGAACACGTTCAGTTCCTGCGCCGCGAACAGACGCACGGCTGCCGCGTCCGCTTCGATGTTGTCGCCGAAGCCCTGGTAGGCGATATCGAGGAACGGCACGAGGTTGCGCGCCTTGACGACCTCGACGACCTGCTTCCACTGCTCGACGCTCAGGTCGACGCCGGTCGGGTTATGGCAGCACGCGTGCAGCACGACGATCGTGCCCGCCTCATAGCTGTTCAGCGCGCTCAACATGCCGTCGAAGTTCACGCCGTGCGTCTGCGCGTCATAGTACGGATACGATTCGACGACGAAGCCCGCGCCTTCGAACAGCGCGCGGTGATTTTCCCAGCTCGGATCGCTGATCGCGACCTTGCTATTCGGATTCACGCGCTTCAGGAAGTCCGCGCCGATCTTCAGCGCGCCCGTGCCGCCCAGCGCCTGCGCCGTGACGACGCGGCCGGCCGCGACCAGCGGCGAGTCGTTGCCGAGCAGCAGCTTTTGCACGGCGGCATCGTAAGCGGCGATACCTTCGATCGGCAGATAGCCACGCGGCAGCGCGGCTTCGACGCGGGCCTTTTCCGCCTCGCGCACGGCGCGCAGCAGCGGAATCTTGCCTTCTTCATTGAAGTACACGCCAACGCCGAGGTTGACTTTGGTGGCGCGCGTATCGGCGTTGAAAGCTTCGTTCAGGCCCAGAATCGGGTCGCGGGGAGCAAGTTCGACGGCGGAGAACAGAGACATGATGGGTGGGCAGCAGTAGTGAAAAGAGGGCGGCTTCGCGCGCGAGCGGCCTCATCTGGGGCGTCGGCGGCGTTTCGCGGGTGGGCGTGAGTTCGACGAAACGCGAAAATCGGGGACGGCCTATGGACAGCGGCGAGCGAGCGCAACTTCGCATTGTAACGAATCCGGGCGCTTTTTTCGGACGACCAGACGGGCAAAAGGCGATTATTTGCTTGAAAAACAGGCACTGGAGAGCCATGTGGCAGTAAGGAATTCGAGCGGGCGTGGCGATGTCGACGGCGCGAACAGGCCGAGGTGCGCTGCCCATTGGCGCTGACTGCGCCACGATGACGCGTGGCGTGGAGGACAGAGCCCGGCATGGGAGTTCGCGGTAAACCCCGTCAGGGCGCGCAAGTCCGCAAAGGGCCATAACACACCGGCGCCCAGGGCAGCCCTACGTAAGCCCGCTCGATCTTCGCTTTCCGCAACCCGTTAGAATGATTCTTTGCCCAAGGCCCGGTGCCGCCCCTCATGTCCGAACACCATCTGACTGAAGCCGACGATACGCTCGACGAATCAAAATTCATCGCGTTCGAAGGTTCACCGTTCAAGCTCTACCAGCCGTATCCGCCCGCCGGCGACCAGCCCACGGCCATCGACACGCTCGTCGAAGGCGTCGGCGACGGTCTCGCGTTCCAGACGCTGCTCGGCGTGACCGGGTCCGGCAAGACTTTCACGATGGCCAACACGATCGCGCGGCTCGGCCGCCCGGCGATCGTGTTCGCGCCGAACAAGACGCTCGCCGCGCAGCTGTATTCGGAGTTCCGCGAGTTCTTTCCGCGCAACGCGGTCGAGTACTTCGTTTCGTACTACGACTACTACCAGCCGGAAGCGTATGTGCCGCAGCGCGATCTGTTCATCGAGAAAGACTCGTCGATCAACGAGCATATCGAGCAGATGCGGCTGTCGGCGACCAAGAGCCTGATGGAGCGGCGCGACGTGGTGATCGTCGCGACGGTGTCGGCGATTTACGGTATCGGCAATCCGTCCGAATACCACAAGATGATCCTGACGCTGCGCACCGGCGATCGGCTCGGCCAGCGCGACGTCATCGCGCGGCTGATCGCGATGCAGTACAGCCGCAACGAAGCCGACTTCCAGCGCGGCTCGTTCCGCGTGCGCGGCGACACGATCGATATCTTCCCGGCCGAGCACGCCGAGATGGCGGTGCGCGTCGAGCTGTTCGACGACGAAATCGAAACACTGCAGCTATTCGATCCGCTCACCGGCCGCGTGCGACAGAAAATTCCGCGCTTTACCGTGTATCCGTCGTCGCACTACGTGACGCCGCGCGATACCGTGCTGCGCGCCGTCGAAACGATCAAGGCCGAGCTGCGCGAGCGCCTCGAATTCTTCTATAGCCAAGGCAAGCTCGTCGAGGCGCAGCGCCTCGAGCAGCGCACCCGTTTTGACCTCGAAATGCTGCAGGAGCTCGGTTTCTGCAAGGGCATCGAGAACTATTCGCGGCACTTCTCGGGCGCGGCGCCGGGCGAGCCGCCGCCGACGCTCGTCGATTACCTGCCGCCCGACGCGATCATGATGCTCGACGAATCGCACGTGCTGATTGGCCAGCTGAACGGCATGTACAACGGCGACCGCGCGCGCAAGGAAAACCTCGTCGACTACGGCTTCCGGCTGCCGTCGGCGCTCGACAACCGGCCGCTCAAGTTCAACGAGTTCGAGCGCAAGATGCGCCAGGTCGTGTTCGTGTCGGCGACGCCCGCCGATTACGAGAAGAGGACCGCGGGGCAGGTCGCCGAACAGCTTGTGCGTCCGACCGGCCTCGTCGACCCTGAAATCGAGGTGCGGCCGGCGCGCAGCCAGGTCGACGACGTGCTTGGCGAGATCAACGAGCGCATCAAGGCCGGCGACCGCGTGCTGGTCACGACGCTGACCAAGCGGATGGCCGAGCAGCTCACCGAGTTCCTGGCCGACCACGGCATCAAGGTGCGCTATCTGCACAGCGACATCGACACGGTCGAGCGCGTCGAGATCATCCGCGATCTGCGTCTCGGCGCGTTCGACGTGCTGGTCGGGATCAACCTGCTGCGCGAGGGGCTCGATATTCCCGAGGTGTCGCTCGTCGCGATTCTCGACGCGGACAAGGAAGGCTTCCTGCGCGCCGAGCGTTCGCTGATCCAGACCATCGGCCGGGCGGCGCGTAACGTGAACGGCAAGGCGATTCTGTACGGAGACAACATCACGGACTCGATGCGTCGCGCGATCGACGAAACCGAGCGGCGCCGTACGAAGCAGATCGCGTTCAACGCCGCGCACGGCATTACGCCGCGCGGCGTCGTGAAACGGATTCGCGACATCATCGATGGCGTGTACAACATCGACGAAGCGCGTGCCGAGTTGAAGGAGCAGCAGACTCGCGCGAAGTTCGAGGACATGTCCGAGAAGCAGCTCGCCAAGGAGCTCAAGCGCCTCGAAAAGCAGATGATGGAGCACGCGAAGAATCTCGAATTCGAGAAGGCCGCGCAGACCCGCGACCAGCTAGCGCTGCTGCGTCAGCGCGTGTTCGGCGCGAACGTCGGCGACCACGTGTCGGGCGTCGAATAGCTAGCGTCCCTCCACCGCTTTTGTCCACCACGAAAGGGCGCGGCCATTCGCCGCGCCTGTTCACATCGGCCGGCGCTTTAGCTCCCGCTGCAGCCGTCGGCGCGGCCAACTTGGCCGTGACGAATTCCGTCCCTGTTTCCCCGCCGCACGAAGGTTTCTTAAGCGAGCCTTAAGACCCTGCTGACATCAGGCAGAGCGTGCTGACAGGTTTGTTCTCGTCAACGATCGATGATAAACTCGCCCCAATATTGAGAATGGTTCGCATTTAAATTTACATCTGACTTGCGGCCGCAGCGTTTCAATGAAATCGATTCCAGTCTGATAGAAACAAGGAGCTTCAATGCGGATTTCTTCCTTTGTGCGCGGTGGCGCGGCAGCGGTAGCTGCTGTCGCGGCGCTGTCGGCCTCGGCCGCCGAATATCCGATCGGCAAACAGCAGATCCAGGGCGGCATGGAAATCGGCGCGGTCTACCTGCAGCCGGTCACGATGGAACCCGAAGGCATGATGCGCAAGGCGTCGGATTCGGACATCCACCTCGAGTCCGACATCCACGCGGTCAAGAACAATCCGACCGGTTTCGCCGAAGGCGACTGGATGCCGTATCTGCAGGTGCACTACGAACTGACGAAGGCCGGCTCGAACCAGCCGTTGAAGGGCGACCTGATGCCGATGGTCGCGAACGATGGTCCGCACTACGGCGACAACGTCAAGCTGCAAGGCCCGGGCAAGTATCACCTGAAGCTGATCGTCGAACCGCCGATGCAAATGGGCCACATGGCGTTCGGCCGTCACGTCGACAAGGAAACCGGCGTGGGTCCGTGGTTCAAGCCAATCACGCTCGAATACGACTTCACCTTCGCTGGCATCGGCAAGAAGGGCGGTTACTGATCGGCGCGCGGTGCCAACGCGGTCGCTCAACGTATCAGTGAATGCAGCAGACGGCGCGCGGACAGTCGGAGTCATATCTGGCATTGGCGCGTCGCGTTTTCCGGAAAGGGCAATGAGAATCAACCGAAAGATCGCGATGCTTGCCGCCGCGTTTTGCCTGGCGGCCACGGCTCATGCAGCCGACCTGCCGACCTTCAAGCTCGAAATGAACGACGGCAAACTGAACCCGGCCCGCATCGAAGTGCCGGCAGGCCAGCGTATCAAGATCGAAGTACGCAACACCGGCAAGGGCGCGGCCGAATTCGAAAGCGTGCAGTTGCGTAAAGAGAAGGTTCTGGCGCCGGGCGCCGATTCGTTCGTCGTGATCGCTCCGCTGGAGCCGGGCGAATACAAGTTTTTCGACGACTTTCACCACCAGGCGCAGGGCGTGATCGTCGCGAAGTAAGCAGTGGTCTCGATCGAATGCGAACGCGAACTCGCCACGGCAAGCGGGCGCTGTCGGCGCGAGGCAACGGAAGCGGGCAGTAGAAGGATCGAAGGGAGAGCTTGAATGGGTCAGATTCTGTTCGTCGTGTGGCGGGAGAGCGTCGAGGCGCTGCTGGTCGTCGGCATCCTGTACGCGTGGTTGAAAAATGGCGACGACGACGCCCGCCGCGGCTTGCCGTACCTGTGGGGCGGCGTGGCGGCCGGCGTGATCGCGGCGGTGGCGCTCGGCGCGGCGCTGGTCGGCTTCACCGAGGTGCTCTCCGGTGACGCGCAGGATTACTTCCAGACCGCGATGGTGCTCATCGCCTGCGTGCTGATCGTGCAGATGGTGCTGTGGATGAAGCAGCACGGCCGCACGCTGAAGCGCGACATGGAACAGTCGCTGCAAAAGAGCCAGCGCGATTCGAACTGGTGGGGCGTGGCGCTGCTGGTCGCACTGGCGATCGCGCGCGAAGGCAGCGAAACCGTGATCTTCCTGTACGGCCTCGGCTTTGGCCAGTCGGGTCATGTCGGCGGCAGTCAGATGCTCGCTGTCGTGATCGGTCTCGCGCTTGCGTTCCTGACCTTCTACGTGTTGCAGCTCGGCGGCAAGATCATCTCGTGGCGGCTCTTTTTTCGCGTCACCGAAATCATGCTGCTGTTCCTCGGCGCGGGGCTGTTCCAGACCGGCGTCGACAAGCTGATCGACAAGGAAATCCTGCCGACGCTCGTCGACCAGCTGTGGAATTCGTCGGCGATTCTCGATGACTCGAGCACCTTCGGTTCGCTCGTCGCGCGACGCTGACCGGCTACCGCGCGCATCCGGCGCTGATGAATCTGCTCGCCTATGCCGTGTATTGGGCGGTCGTTTATCTGCTCGTGCGCCGCGCCAGTCGCAAGCCCGCGCAGCAGACGGTAGGGCGCGCGGCATGAGCGCCGTGATGGCTGCCCGGCCGGGCCGCCTCGCGGCGGCCGGCCAGTGGATGCAGCGCCACGGCGCGGTGATTCGCGGCATCCAGTGGGTCGTGGTCGCGGTGTATGCGTTCCTGATCGTCGTGCCCGCGCTGATGCCGCTGCCGGACGACACCGCGCATCTGTGGAACAACCTGACGCTCGCCGCGCAGTTCGTGTTCTGGGGCATCTGGTGGCCGTTCGTGTTGCTGTCGATGGTGATGCTCGGCCGCGTCTGGTGCGGCGTGCTGTGTCCGGAGGGCGCGCTCGCCGAATTCGCGAGCAAATTCGGCCGCGGCCGCGCGATTCCGCATTGGATGCGCTGGGGCGGCTGGCCGTTCGTCGCGTTCGGCATCACGACGATCTACGGGCAGATGGTGAGCGTCTACCAGTATCCGAAAGCGGTGTTGCTGGTGCTCGGCGGCTCGACCTTCGCGGCAATCGTGATCGGTCTGCTATACGGACGCGAGAAGCGCGTCTGGTGCAAATACCTGTGCCCGGTCAACGGGGTTTTTTCGCTTCTGTCACGGCTCGCGCCGTTTCACTACAAGGTCGACGAAGACGCGTGGCGCCGCTCGTATAAGAACGGCGAGCATGGGCATCGCGTGATTCCGATCAACTGCGCGCCGCTCGTGCCGTTGCGCAACATGAAAGGCGCGGCGGACTGCCATATGTGCGGCCGCTGCAGCGGACACCGCGATGCGATCGCGCTGACATGGCGCAAGCCGTCGACCGAAGTCGTGCAGTTGGGCGACAAGAACGCGAACCCGTGGGACACCGCGCTGATCCTGTACGGCCTGCTCGGCATCGCGATCGGCGCGTTCCACTGGACCGCGTCGCGCTGGTTCATCGACCTGAAGATGTTCGCCGCGACGTGGCTCGTCGATCGCGACATCACGTGGCCGCTCGACACCAACGCGCCGTGGTTCCTGTTCACGCATTACCCCGACCAGAACGACGTGTTCTCGTGGCTCGACGGCTCGCTGCTGATCGGCTACATCCTGTCGACGGCGCTTGTCTACGGCACCGTGCTGCTGCTGTTGCTGACGGGCGCGACGCGCATGCTCGGGCGCTTCGACGCAACGCGTCTGCATCACTTGACGCAGGGGCTGATTCCGATCGCGGGCGCGGGCGTATTCCTTGGTTTGTCGGCGACGACGCTGTCGCTGCTGCGCGCCGAGCACGTGTCGCTGTGGTGGGCGTCGGATCTGCGCATCGCAATTCTCGTGATTGCGAGCGCGTGGAGCGCATGGCTCGCGTGGCTCGTCACGCGCCGCTACAGCGAGCGCTTCGTGCAACGCGCGCTGGCGATGCTGTGGTTCGTCGCGGCGCTGGCGGTCGTCAATAGCGCGTGGTGGCTGATGTTCTGGGGCTGGGCCTCGAAGTAAGTCTTCAGCCTGTGTCCGGTGCGAACGCAGGCGCAAGCGCAAACGAAAAGCCGTGGGATGGTCACATCCCACGGCTTTATCATTTTCAGCGATGTACGCCGTTGCGCGCATCGGCTTTCGAGCGAGAACCAAAAAAGCGGCCTGGCTTGCTGCGACGGCTGGCTTGGTGTCTGCACGAAGGGGTCTAGTTCTCGCGTGCAAACCGTCGTGGCTGGCTAATGCCTAACACCTCTCTGGGAGGTGGTCCCCACAATACCCGGTACTTACCTCGTGTTGCCTTGCTACTTCGTCAGGATCAGCTTGCCGAGGCGCGTCGCACGCAGTTGATACGTGTCGCCGTTGTGCACGATGCTGATGTGACTATGGCCTTGCAGCAGCGCGTCGCTGCGCACGACCCGTTCCGACGTCTCGCTCTGGCCGGCGGTGCGTTGCGCGCCGGGTTTCGCCGCGGGCACGGCCGTCGTCGACGATTTCGGGCGGCTGGTTAGCGCGGCCACCGAGCGGCGCAGGCTGAGCGTGGAGGAGCGAGTCATATCGGTCATTCGTTTTAGCTTGTTCGTCGATTCGATGTGATCATTCTAAATGATAACCATTCCTATTTACAAGATCGAGAAATTGATCGGATCCGACTTTTGATAGCTGAATGAAAGTGCGTCTAGATGGCGATTCTGGAAGCCATTCTGACATGACCCCGCGAGAGCGCGGGCAGGGCGCCCGCGCGGTATGTCAGTGCAACGGTCCCGGTTCCTGCCCGGCCGCGACGTACTGGCGGATCAGCCGCACCGTATCGATATCGTTCTCGCGATACGCGGACTTGACGATCTCCTGCGTCTGCACGGCGTCCTGGTCGGTCGAGACGGGCAGCGTGGTCGCGTACTCGAAGCGTAGGAACAACTGCAGCTCATCGGGCTGCTCGATCGTCATCGTCAGGGAGCCGCCGACGTGCTCGGCGGTCGGCAGGATGTCATAGCGCACGCTTTCGCTTTCCTGCAGCGTGACGCGATCGCGCACGGTGGCCTGGCCGTAGTGCAACTCACGCTCGAGCACATTGCCGTCGCGCGACAGGATCGTGCAGCTGTCGAGACCAATCACGAACAGTTGCGGCTGCTCGGCGCGCAGCACGAGCCCTTCCCACAGCTGCTCGCGGGTCATCGATTCGACGAAGGGATTCAACGGATCGTTGATCTGAATAAGGTGTTCGAAATTCAAGACGACTGCGTCCTATGAAAATATTGCAATACCCGTGACCCGAACGGACGGCGTCCGACCGTCCTATGCGCGTTTGCTGCGACTGTTAAGCGACCGCGAGCGCGGAGCGGATCGAGATCGTGTGCGTGAGGATCTTGTGCACCGGGCACGCATTGGCAATTTGCAAAAGCCGTTCCCGCTGCTCGCCGGAGAGTTCGCCATCGAGCATGATCTGACGGTCGATCGTCGAGCCTGCGTCGCCGGTTTCCATCGACAGTTTGACGCGTACGCCCGCGAGCGGCCAGCCTTTGCGCTGCGCGTACATCTTTAGCGTGATCGAGGTACAAGCGCCGAGGCTCGACAGCAGCAGCGAGACCGGCGTCGGGCCGCGGTCGCCGCCGCCTAGCGATTCGGGTTCGTCGGCAAGCCAGGTGTGCTTGCCGTCGTCGAACACGACCTGGAAATTCGTCGAACCGATGTGGGCGGTGACGGTGGGCTCTGCCATGTGCGCTCCTCTGCTAGGGATCTAATAGCGTCGCGCGCCGCGGACTGTCGAAATCAACGCGGGCCGCGCGACATGAGCCGATATTGTGAACGAATTTAGCGGCGTTCGCGCCCCGAGGCGGGTGATTTGGCGGCGCGCGCGGGCTGGTGGCAAGCTTCGCCTCGCGCCGACAGGCGTGACAAACGCGCGGCAGGCGCTGCCTGTCAGTGCGTGATCGCGCCCATCCGCCCGGCCTGATAGTCGATCACCGCCTGACGGATCTCGTCTTCGGTATTCATCACGAACGGGCCATAGCGCACCACCGGCTCCTTCAGCGGCACGCCGCCGAGCAGCAGCACTTCGAGTGGTTCGTCGCCGGCCGTAATGGTCACCGCGTCGCCGTCGTTGGCGAACACCACCATCGTGCGCGCGTCGATGTCCGCGCGCGCGTCGCCTTCGCCATACACGCCCTTGCCGGACAGCCCATACGCGAACACGCGATAGTCGGCCGGTACCGGCTGGCGGATCGTCGCGCCCGGCTGCAACGAGAAATGCTGATACAGGATCGGCGTGCGCGTTTCGATCGCGGCCTTGACGCCGAGCGCTTCGCCCGCGATGACCTTCACGCGCACCTGGCCGTCTTCGGACGTCGCGGCCGGAATGCGTGTCGACGGAATTTCCTGGTAGCGCGGCGCGATCATCTTGTCGCGACGCGGCAGGTTCACCCATAGCTGCAGGCCGTGCACGCGACCGCCGGTGCGCGTGAATTCCGGGTCCGGCATTTCGCTATGCACGACGCCCGCGCCCGCGGTCATCCATTGCACGTCACCGGCGTGCAGCGTGCCGGAATGGCCCGCCGAATCCTTGTGGCCGAACTGGCCCTCGAGCACATAGGTGACCGTCTCGAAGCCGCGATGCGGATGATCGGGCGCGCCGATGGCCTCGCCTGGCGCATAGTCGACCGGCCCCATTTCGTCGAGCAGCAGGAACGGATCGAAGTCCATCAGCAGACGCGTCGGAAACGGTCGATGAACGATGAATCCGCCGCCCTCCACTGTGCGAACCGACGGGAACGTGCGTTCGATCGTGCGTGACGTAGTCATCAATATCACCTCGAAAAATGGGGAATAGCGCGATTTCTGAAACATGGGGCTATTATAGGGACCGTTTTTGGCGGTGCCAGCCGTCCCTCAGCAATGGATTGTTCTATTCATGGAACGATGAGATGAAGATCGATTCACACAATCTGAACGACCTCATGTACTTTTCGCAGGTCGTCGAACATGGCGGATTTTCGGCCGCCGAGCGGGTGCTGGGCATCTCGAAGTCGCGCCTGTCGCGTCGGCTCACGGAGCTGGAGGCGTCGCTCGGCGTGCGCCTGTTGCAGCGTTCCACTCGCAAGCTCGCACTGACCGAAGCGGGGCAGCTGTTCTACCAGCACTGTCAGGCAATGCTCAGCGAAGCGCAGGCGGCGGTCAATGTCGTGCAGCAACTGCGCTCGTCGCCGCGCGGCACGGTGCGCGTCAGCGTGCCGGTTACGATCTCGCAGACGATTCTGTCGACGATCCTGCCGGAATTCATGCACCGCTTTCCGGAGGTGCGCGTCGTGATGCGCGTGACGAATCGCGTGGTCGATCTGTTCGAGGATTCGATCGACGTCGCACTGCGCGTGCGTTCGGATCCGCCGGAAAATGCGAACATCGTCGTGCGGCCGCTGTGGCGCACCGAGCAGATGCTGGTCGGCGCGCCGAGCCTGCTGCAGCAGAATGCGCCGCCGCTGACGCCGGGCGACCTGAACCGCTTCGAAACACTCGACGTGCCGACGAGCGACGGCCGCCACGTGTACAACCTGATCTCGCCCGACGGCACGCGCCATGCTCACGAACACGAGCCGCGCCTCGTGACCGCCGATCTGATGACGATTCGCGAGGCGGTGCTCGCCGGCGTCGGCATCGCCGCATTGCCGGAGATGATGTATGGAGCCGCGTTGAGAGCGGGGCAACTGTCGCCGGTGATGCCGGGCTGGAGTTTTCCGACGCCGCAGTTGTACGCGGTGTTCGTGTCGCGTCAGGGGATGGTGCCGGCCGTGCGCGCGTTCGTCGATTATCTGGTCGAGATGCTCGATCCGGATGAGGGCAAGCACATCATCGGCGAGTGTCCTGAGCGCGCCGAAAAAGCGGCGGCGCAGGCATCGGTGGCGAGGGCGTCCTCCGCTGCGTCGGCGGCGGTTTCATGAGGCTCTGTGGCAACTTAAGGGGGCACGGTGCGCCGCGGGTCGCTAGCGCGCTTCGGAAATCGTTTTTAGCATTTAAGCGCGGCCTGTCATGATTACTTTCAATGGTCGTTTGCTTGAATGCGCGCGCACACAGGCATATAGTGAAATCCCTTTCGCTAAGGAGTGTCCTATGCGAAAACTCATGGCCGCTATCATAGCGGGCCTGATAGGGCTGACCGCGTTGTCCGTGTCGACCACGGCCCTCGCATGCGGTGATAAAAGCTATCAGTCTTCGGCCGATGGCAAATGATCCCGCCGCCCGAAGGCGCCGAGTGCGCACAAAAAAAGGCCTTCATCCGACGATGAAGGCCTTTTACTTTTTGGCCCTGTTTAAAAGGGTTTTCCCGTAGACGAGCGCGCTGCTCCGCTTGCCGCTCCGCGTGCCACGTTACCGCTTACTTCGCTTTGGGCTGCGTGACGAAACCGATCTTCGTCAGTCCGCCAGCCTGCGCGGCGGACATCACCTGAGCGACCTTCTCGTACGGCACCTTGCGGTCCGCATCGAGATGCAACTCCGGCTGCGGGCTCGCCTGCGCGGCCGCGGCGATCTTCGCGGCGAGCGCCGCATCGTCGACCTTGGTGCTGTCCCACAGCACGTTGCCGTCCGCGTCGATCGACACCGTCACCTGCGCGGGCTTCGTGTCTTCCCTCTGACTGCTCGCGTGCGGCAGATCGATCTTGACCGCGTGACGGATCACCGGAATCGTCACCATGAAGACGATCAGCAGAACCAGCATCACGTCGACGAGCGGCGTCATGTTGATCTCGTTCATCAGGCCGTCGTCATCGTCTCCGGCGAAAGGGCTCATTGCCATTGGAATGCCTCGTCGATCAGTTGGCGCGGGTTGCGAGACGCAGGCCGTCGCCGCGCTTGGTCGACGACAGACGGGCACCGGTCACGAAGAACGCATGCAGGCCGTGAGCGAAGCGGCTCAGCTTCGCGACGATCGCCTTGTTGGCGCGCGTCAGCGCGTTGTAGCCGAGCACGGCCGGAATCGCGACGAACAGACCAAACGCGGTCATGATCAGCGCTTCGCCGACCGGGCCGGCGACCTGGTCAATCGACGACTGGCCGCTCGCGCCGATCGCGAGCAGCGCGTGATAGATGCCCCACACGGTCCCGAACAGGCCGACGAACGGCGCGGTGCTGCCGATCGACGCAAGAATCGCGAGACCGCTCTGCATGCGCGCGACGCTTTCGTCCATCGTGTCTTTCAGGCAGCGCGTGATCCAGTCGGACACGTCCATGCGGTCGTGCAGATGCGGCTGCGTCTGGTGATGATGGTCGGCCGCTTCCTGGCCCGACAGCGCGAGCGCGAGGAACGGGTTGTCATGCGGCGTCGAGGCGCCGCCGCCGAGCTTCTTCACGCCGTCGGCGAGGTCGTCCGAATGCCAGAACGCCTGCTCGGCGTTCTTCGTCAGGCGCTTCAGGCGCATCACGTTCCAGCCTTTGACGACGATCACGCTCCACGACATCACCGACATGATCAATAGCGCGAGCGCGATACCGCGCGTCACGAAATCCCCTTGCGCCCACACGTGTGCCAATCCGTAGTTTTGCATTGCAATTCCTTGTTTTTGAAATCTTGCTTCAGTCGGTCAGATTGAAGTTGAAAGGCTGGGTGTACGCGGCCCTGACGGGTTCGCCGTTCTCGAGATACGGCTTGCAGGCGCTCGCGCGTACGGCGGCCAAGGCCGCGTCGTCGAGACGGCTAAAGCCGCTGCTTTTCTTCAACTCGATGTTCTCGAGCTTGCCGGTCAGACCGACGACGAAGTGCACGTACGCGGTGCCGGATTCGCCGCGGCGCCGCGATAGAGCCGGGTATTCAGGCTGGGTGATATTGCAATCGAGGTGCGGCACGTTTTTCGGCGCGCTGATTTCCATCGTCGGCTTGCCGATCGCGGGCGCTGCCGCGGTGGGCGGTGTCGCCGGCGCGGCGGGCGCGGCCGGCGTCGGATCGGGCGCCGCGACCGGCGTCGGCGATGGCGCAGCCGCCTGTGGCAACGGAGTTGGCGTCGGCTTGGGCGTCGGAGCCGGCTTCGGCTGGGCTTTCGGCGTCGTATGGACGGGCGGTGTCGGCCGGGGCGGCGGCGGAGCGATCGATTGCAGCGCGACCGGCGCGGCGAGCGGCGCGGGCGGCAGCAGTTCGGCGGTCATCACGTGCGATTCGAGCGCGACCGGCACCGGCTCGTGACGCAGCATCATGATCACGGCGAGCAGAGCGACGTGAACCGCGGCGACTATGGCAGTGGCCGTCAGCGCGCGGGAATTCGGTCGGGTGGACGACGCCAGCGGGGCGCCGGCGGAAACGGGATGCGGAGCCTGCATGGTCAGTGGGGCAGCGCGCCGTGCGGGCGGCGCGTCAAACAGGGCATCGTCATGTTCGGAAAATCAGCAGCGAAATGAACAAAGTAGTCACGAAACCAATCAGCAATTCCATCTCGAACTCCTTTCGAAGGGGGAGCGGGGTAGCTGGCTGGTACGAGTACTGGCTTGCTGACGGCAGTGGGATAACGCAGTACGGCGGACAGTACTGCGGTTGTGTTGCAGACGTGCGGCACATTCAACGTCGCATCGGAGCGTTACATAAAGCGTGCGTGAAGCGGAGGGGCTTTTAGACGCACCGGCACGGCTTGCGCCGCCGGGCCCTGCTAGCTGAGCTCAGGCTGCCTTGCGCTCGTAGAACGCGACTTGCACGACCTCGGCGACGCTCTGCACCTGCCGATGCTCGACCACGCCGCAACGGCTCGCGCACACACCGCTTTGCAGCATCACGTCACGCACGGATTCCTCGCATTTGCCGCAGCACGAGGCGACGCCGAGTTCAAACTGCAACTCGTCGAACGAGTCGATGCCGTCCGCAATCGAGGAGCGGATTGTGCGGTCGGATACGGATTTGCAGACACAGACGATCATGGCAGGCGTCATAGCTAACGTTAATGCGAATTATTATCATTTTGTTTGGTTCGTTTGGCAAGCGTCCCGTGCGATTTTTTGTAACAAAACCAGACTCTTAGAATGGATTTCGTCGGCAGGAAGGGCGGGCGCGCGTCGGTTGCCGGCGCTAGGCGGCGCGAGAATCCGATGCGGCCGTGCGGCCCGACGGTATCGATACCTGCTCGACCGCGGCCTCGATCCGCAGCAGCGTGGCGGCGAGTTGCTGCTGATGGATGCCGTCGTCGGTGGAATAGAAGCGCGGCAGCGGCGTGCCCCCGGCCGACGCGGCGGCGCGCAGGCCGTGCTGCTCGAGCACGCGTTCGAGCTGACGCGCGATCGCCACGCTCGTGTCGATCAGCGCGAGCCGCTCGCCGACGATGTCGCGGATCGCCGCGTCGAGAAAGGGGTAATGGGTGCAGCCGAGCACCAGCGTGTCGGCGCCCGCGTCGAGCATCGGTTCCAGGTAGCTGCGCAGCAGTGCCTGCAGTTCGGCCGAGCGGACGTCGCAACGCTCGACCGCCTGCACGAGCCCGTGGCCGGGCTGGCACAGAAAGCGGCAGTCGGCGGCGTAGCGTTCGAGCAGCCCCTGGAAGCGGGCGCTGCGCAGTGTCGCCTGGGTCGCCAGCACGCCGGCGACGCGGCTTTTCGATTGCAGCGCGGCGGGCTTGACACCCGGCTCGACGCCGACGAGCGGAATCGGCAGCTTTTCGCGCACCAGCGCGATCGACTGCGCGGTCGCCGTATTGCATGCGACCACGAGCGCCTTCGCGCCTTGTGCGGCGAGCCATTCGCCGATGGCCAGCGTGCGGTCGGTGATGAAGTCGTCGTCGCGCTCGCCGTAGGGCGCGTACAGCGAATCGGCGACATACAGCAACGCCTCGTCAGGCAGTTGCGCGCGCACCGCGCGCAGCACGGACAGGCCGCCGAGCCCCGAATCGAAAATGCCGATCGGCGCCTGCGACGCGGCGCCAGCGGCAACACTGCGGACCGTCGGCGACGGCGAAGGGGCGGGCATAGGCGAGAAAAACGAGCGTGAAGTGACGGTCGGCGAAAAGGGTGAAACCACGGTGAGGCGCGAACAAGCGCGCCAGTATATCGCCCGTGCGGTACGGTCCGGCGCGAATGCCTGCTGGGCAGGCGTCGTGCCGCTACCGCGCGGGACGCTTCAGCGTGCTTCGATCAGGACTCGACCGAGCCCATCGCGCTTTGCTGGTAGTTCTGGATACCGACCTTGTCGATCAGATCGAGCTGGGTTTCGAGCCAGTCGATGTGCTCTTCGGTGTCGTCGAGAATCTTCGTGAAGATTTCGCGCGAGATGAAATCGCGCACCGATTCGCAGTAGGCAATCGCCTCCTTGCAGGTGCCTTGCGAAATCTGTTCGAGCTTCAGATCGCATTCGAGGATCTCTTTGGTTTCCTCACCGATCAGCAACTTGTGCAGGTCCTGCAGATTCGGCAGACCGTCGAGCATGAAGATCCGTTCGATCAGCATGTCGGCATGCTTCATTTCGCCGATCGACTCGTCGTACTCGTGCTTGCCGAGCTTGTCGAGGCCCCAGTGGCCGTACATTCGGGCATGCAGGAAATATTGATTGATCGCGGTCAGTTCGTTCTTCAACTGCGCGTTCAGATATTCGATGACCTTCTTGTCGCCTTGCATGTTATTTCCTTTTTCGGGAACCTTGAATTTCCAACAACAATAAACGCCATGTCCAAAAAAGCCAAGAGATCCGATACAACTGTTGGCGGCGTTGGCGGCCTCGTGCGTGCGGCGCCTTGCGCGTGCATGACGCACGGAAAGAAAAAGCCGGGATCGCGGCCCCGGCTTTTCGACTGATCTGAGTAGCGTTAATCGCGACTCATCAAGCCGTGGCGACCGGAATCTTGCCGATCTTGGCTTGCCATTCCTTCGGGCCGGTCTGGTGCACGGAGGTGCCGTTCGAATCGACGGCGACCGTGACCGGCATGTCCTGCACGTCGAACTCGTAGATCGCTTCCATGCCAAGGTCTTCGAACGCGAGCACCTTCGCGCTGCGGATCGCCTTCGACACGAGGTACGCCGCACCGCCGACGGCCATCAGATACGCGGCCTTGTGCTTCCTGATCGCCTCGATCGCGACCGGGCCGCGCTCGGCCTTGCCGATCATCGAAATGAGGCCCGTTTGCGCGAGCATCGCCTCGGTGAACTTGTCCATCCGCGTCGCAGTGGTCGGGCCCGCCGGGCCGACCGCTTCGTCGCGCACCGGATCGACCGGGCCGACGTAGTAGATTACGCGGTTCGTGAAATCGACCGGCAGCTTCTCGCCCTTCGCGAGCATGTCGGCGATGCGCTTGTGCGCGGCGTCGCGGCCCGTCAACATCTTGCCCGACAGCAGCAGCGTCTGGCCCGGCTTCCAGCCCGCCACTTCTTCCGGCGTCAGCGTGTTGAGGTCGACGCGCTTGCTGGTTTCCGTGTTCGGTTCCCAGTGCACCTTCGGCCATGCGTCGAGCGACGGCGCTTCGAGCTTGGCGACGCCCGAACCGTCGAGCGTGAAGTGCGCGTGGCGCGTCGCCGCGCAGTTCGGGATGATCGCGATCGGCTTGGATGCGGCGTGCGTCGGCGCGGCCATGATCTTCACGTCGAGAACAGTGGACAGACCGCCGAGGCCCTGCGCGCCGATACCGAGTGCGTTGACCTTCTCGTGCAGCTCGACGCGCAGCTCTTCGATCCAGTCCTTCGGGCCGCGCGCGATCACGTCCTGAATGTCGATCTGGTCCATCAGCGATTCCTTCGCCATCACCATCGCTTTCTCAGCGGTGCCGCCGATGCCGATGCCGAGCATGCCCGGCGGGCACCAGCCCGCGCCCATCGTCGGCACGGTCTTCAGGATCCAGTCGACGATCGAGTCCGACGGGTTCAGCATCGCGAACTTCGACTTGTTCTCCGAGCCGCCGCCCTTGGCCGCGACCTGCACGTCGACGGTGTTACCCGGCACGATCTCGTAGTGGATCACGGCCGGCGTGTTGTCCTTGGTGTTCTTGCGCGCGCCTTCGGGCGGGCTCACGATCGATGCGCGCAGCACGTTGTCCGGATTCAGATAACCGCGGCGCACGCCTTCGTTGATCATGTCGGTGACGCTCATCGTCGCGCCGTCCCAACGCACGTCCATACCGACCTTCACGAACACCGTGACGATGCCGGTGTCCTGGCAGATCGGGCGCTTGCCTTCGGCGCACATGCGGCTGTTGGTCAGGATCTGCGCGATCGCGTCCTTCGCTGCGGGGCTCTGTTCGAGCTCGTACGCGCGGCCGAGCGCTTCGATGTAGTCGAGCGGATGGTAGTAGCTGATGTACTGCAGCGAATCAGCGATGCTTTGAATCAGGTCTTCCTGTTTGATGACGGTCATGGCTAGCTCAGTGGGGAGTGGCGCTTGTTGTCGGATCGCAGCACGGTGCGGTCAGTCTTGCGCCTTCATGGGAGTGGAAACCTTGATGCCGCCCACGGCGTGCAATGCCGCGGGTCCTTCGAAATGTTTGGGGTGCGTGTGCGTGGTGTTCTGGTCGGGGCTGATGAAGGTCTTCAGCAGATGGATCGACGAGATGCTGATCAGCGCCATCGACAGCTTCACTTTCAGCACGCCGGCGTTCACGTGATCGAGCCATTCCGGTTCGTCCGGATGACCGTCGAGGCCGAGGCGCGATACGAACGTTTCATAGCCGCCGATGATCACCATGATCAGCATCAGCCCGAGGTACAGCGGCACCTGCAGCCAGCGGCTCATGAAAACGAGGTGGGGCAGCGCGCGCATGGGGCGGCGCGGACGGGCGGAGGCGGGTCGCGAAGCGGACATAGGCAACGGTCAGATGAAGCGCAGGTGACGGAACAGGGGGCCAGGCGCCGACGGCGGTGCGGGGCGCGGCCACCGAAGGGGCGCGAGACTCGCGTCAGGCGCGCCATTGTACAGCGTCGGTCGAAGCTGCTGCTTTGCGGCGGGCAGCGCGCCCCCGACACCAGAATTACGATGCGATCGGCGGCACGCTGCGCGCCTTCAGGCTCGCGAGGCCGATACCGGCGACCACGCAGGCAAGCGCGATGCCGTGCGCGAGCGTGGGCCGCTCGCCGAGGAACTCGATGCCGTAGAGCGCCGCGGCGACCGGCAGCACCGCGCTGAACACGCCGGCAAGACTGCCTGGCACGTGACGGATGCCTTTCATCCACAGCCAGAACGAGAAGATGCTGGCCGACAGCCCGTACCACAACACCAGCATCCAGACGCTCGACGGCACCGCGCGATAGTCGAAATGCGCGAGCGCGCCGGCGCCGAGCGGCAGCATCAGCAGCAGGCCGAACAGATGCGTGTACGCGCAAATATCGATCGGCGCGAGCGTCTGCGTGAGGCGGCGGGACAGAATGATGTACAGCGATTCGCAGCACACGGCACCGAGCACCATGAAGTTGCCCGCGAGCGAGCCGGTGCCGGCCGTCGCATCCGCGCCCGCCTGGAAGTGCGCGACATTGATGACGACGACGCCGACGATCGCCAGCGCGATCGACGCGAGCGCGCGGCCATCGGGCCGCTCCTTCAGGATCAGCCACGACAGCAGCGCGACGACCGCCGGAATCGTGCTCGTGATCACGCCGGCCGCGACCGCGCTGGTACGGGCGACGCCGTTGAGCATCAGCAGCGTGAAGCCGAAGGTGCCGAATAGAGCCTGCAAAAACAGGTTGATCCATTCATCGCGTTTGACGCGGCGCAGTTTGGTCACGCGCAACAGCGGCCAAAGCACGGCCATCGCGATTACGAAACGCAGCAGCGCAAACAGCGGGACGGGGACGAAGGCGACGATCGATTTACCGATTCCGACGTTGCTGCCGACCAGCAGCATCGAGGTAATGAGAAGCAGGGCGTAGCGATTCAAGCTGGAATCCGGACGGCTAGTTCAGTTAGCATTGTAAAAGGCCGTGCGAGAGAGCGTAAGGGTGCGAAAGCGGGCGCGCTGGCGGTGCGTCGAGTTCGCATCAGCGGTATGCAATGTGCTGCGAGTGAGCGTAGAAGGCTCTGTAGAACGGGCGATCTTTTTCGCGCGCATCTCGTCTGATCAACGCGTAACTGCGTCGATGGCTGGCGCGATCTAAGGGTTTTCGCTTGCAGATCAATACGATGCGCGTAAGTGGCCGGTAAGTTGCAGCGCTTATGGTTAAGCCTTGACGCGGAATAGGATCGCGCAGGGCGCCCGCATGCACGGATGTTGCGATGCCGCACGCACGCGCGTTTGACGGTATCGCGAGGTGGGAGACAGCGCCGCTCGTGGCGGCTCGCACGGGATAAGGCCCGCGCGCCCGACGCGCGCCGGTACAGGTTTTACGTTTCATCTTCACCAAGGGGTTGTCGATGTCTGCGATTGAATCGGTTCTTCAGGAACGCCGCGTTTTTCCGCCCTCCGCTGACACTGCGAAGGGTGCCACGATCTCCGGCATGGACGCGTACCGGGCGCTCGCCGCCGAAGCGGAGCGCGACTACGAAGGCTTCTGGGGGCGTCTCGCGAAGGAGACGCTGAGTTGGCACAAGCCGTTTACGAAGGTGCTCGACGAATCGAAGGCGCCGTTCTACACGTGGTTCGAAGACGGCCAGCTGAACGCGTCGTATAACAGCATCGACCGTCACGTCGAGGCCGGCAACGGCGAGCGCGTCGCGATCGTGTTCGAAGCCGACGACGGTACCGTCACCAACGTCACCTATCAGGATCTGCTGCAACGCGTATCGCGCTTCGCGAATGCGCTGAAAAAACGCGGCGTGAAGAAAGGCGACCCGGTCGTCATCTATATGCCGATGTCGATCGAGGGCATCGTCGCGATGCAGGCGTGCGCGCGGATCGGCGCGACGCACTCGGTCGTGTTCGGCGGCTTCTCGTCGAAGTCGCTCAACGAGCGGCTCGTCGACGTCGGCGCGGTCGCGCTGATCACGTCCGACGAACAGATGCGCGGCGGCAAGGCTTTGCCGCTGAAGAACATCGCCGACGAAGCGCTCGCGCTCGGCGGCTGCGAGAAGGTCAGGAGCGTGATCGTGTACCAGCGCACCGGCGGCAAGGTCGCGTGGGACGCAGGGCGCGACCTGTGGATGCACGAACTCGCACAGGCCGAGTCGGACCAGTGCGCGCCCGAATGGGTCGGCGCCGAGCATCCGCTCTTCATCCTCTATACGTCGGGCTCGACCGGCAAGCCGAAGGGCGTGCAGCACAGCACCGGCGGCTATCTGCTGTGGGCCGCGCAAACGCTGAAATGGACCTTCGACTGGCGCCCCTCCGACGTGTTCTGGTGTACCGCCGACATCGGCTGGATCACCGGCCATAGCTACATTACGTACGGGCCGCTCACGCTTGGCGGCACCCAGGTCGTATTCGAGGGCGTGCCGACCTATCCGGACGCCGGGCGCTTCTGGCAGATGATCGCGAAGCACGGGGTCACGCTGTTCTATACGGCTCCTACTGCGATCCGCTCGCTGATCAAGGCCTCCGAGGCCGACGCTAAAGTGCATCCGAAGAGCTACGACCTGTCGACGTTGCGCATCATCGGCACGGTCGGCGAACCGATCAATCCGGAGGCGTGGGTGTGGTACTACGAGAACGTCGGAGGCGGCCGCTGTCCGATCGTCGATACGTGGTGGCAGACCGAGACCGGCGGCCACATGATCGCGCCGATGCCGGGCGCGACGCCGCTCGTGCCGGGTTCGTGCACGCTGCCGCTGCCGGGCATCATGGCCGCGGTCGTCGACGAAACCGGGCAGGACGTGCAGAACGGGCAGGGCGGCATTCTGGTGATCAAGCGCCCGTGGCCGGCGATGCTGCGCAACGTGTGGGGCGATCCGGACCGCTACAAGAAGAGCTACTTCCCCGACGAGCTCGGCGGCAGGCTCTACCTCGCCGGCGACGGCGCGGTGCGCGACAAGGAGACCGGCTACTTCACGATCATGGGCCGCATCGACGACGTGCTGAACGTGTCGGGCCATCGTCTCGGCACCATGGAGATCGAGTCGGCACTGGTGGCCAATCCGCTCGTCGCGGAAGCCGCCGTGGTGGGCCGCCCCGATGCGACGACCGGCGAGGCGGTGTGCGCGTTCGTGGTGCTCAAACGTGCGCGTCCGCAAGGCGAAGAGGCCGTGAAGCTCGCGAACGACCTGCGCAACTGGGTCGGCAAGGAGATCGGTCCGATCGCGAAGCCGAAGGACATCCGCTTTGGCGAGAACCTGCCGAAGACGCGTTCGGGCAAGATCATGCGTCGTCTGTTGCGTTCGCTCGCGAAGGGCGAGGAAATCACCCAGGACGTGTCGACGCTGGAAAACCCGGCGATTCTCGATCAGCTCGGCGAGTCGATTTAAAGCGTTGTAAGCGGATCTGCGCGGACGGCGGCGGTGTCGATCGACGCGCTTGCAGGCACGCCGCGCAGACCCGTTATTCGAGCGGACGGCTTGCATCGCGGCGTTGCGCGGACAATCCCGATTGCCTCGCCGATGCCTTTTTGATACATAGGCGCATGGCCGCGCCGCACCTATCCTCCCACGCCAGGTTGAACCCCCCGCCCGAACCGCCACCGGTCTCGGCGGCGATGGCGCTCGCGCATCGCAAGTACTGGCGTTTCAACCTCGCGTTGATCGCGGTGCTGATGACGCTTGGCTTCTTCGTCTCCTTCGTCGTGCCATTGCTGGCGCCCGCGCTCGCGCAGGTGCACGCAGGCGGCTTCAGGTTGCCGTTCTACTTTGGCGCACAAGGCGCGATCCTGATCTACCTCGCGCTGATCGTCGTCTATATCGTGCTGATGCAGCGCGCCGATCGTCAGTTGCAGCACGCGTTCGAAGCGGATTCGCAGCGCGATGCGGCAAGCGGTCCCGCCGCGGATTCCACCAGCGGCGCGAACGATGACGTCGCGATCGGCAAGGCCGCGCCGGCCGCGCGCGGGCGCTGAGCCGATGAAGCTCACGCATCGGCTGATCCGCTCGTACGCGCTCTATACGCTCGGCTTTCTGCTGTTCGTCTACGTGATGTGGCGCATCGAGCGCAGCACCGGTCCCGGGATGTGGATCGGCTATGTGTTCCTGTTCGTGCCGATCGCGGTGTATGCGGTGATCGGCGTGCTGTCGCGCACGTCCGACCTGGTCGAATACTACGTAGCGGGGCGGCGCGTGCCGTCGGCGTTCAACGGCATGGCGACCGCGGCCGACTGGTTGTCGGCCGCGTCGTTCATCGGTCTGGCCGGCTCGATCTACGCGACCGGCTACGACGGCCTCGCGTACATGATGGGCTGGACGGGCGGCTATTGCCTCGTCGCGTTCCTGCTCGCGCCGTATGTGCGCAAGCTCGCGCGCTATACGATTCCCGATTTTCTCGGCACGCGCTATTCGAGCAACGCGGTGCGCGGCCTCGCGGCGCTCGCCGCGATCCTGTGCTCGTTCGTTTATCTGGTCGCGCAGATCCAGGGCGTCGGCCTGATCGCGACGCGCTTTATCGGCGTCGATTTCACGGTCGGCATTTTCTGCGGGCTCGCGGGCATTCTGGTGTGCTCGTTTCTGGGCGGCATGCGTGCCGTCACGTGGACCCAGGTCGCGCAGTACATCATCCTGATCCTCGCGATGCTGATACCGGTATCGATGATCGCGCACAAGGACGGCCTCGGCTGGGTGCCGCAATTCAGCTATGGGCGCCTGATGGAGCGCATGGAAGGGCTCGAGAAGCAGGTGCGCGACGCGCCGCTCGAGGAGCGCGTGCGCGACGACTATCGACGCCGCGCCGCGTTGATGCAACTGCGGCTCGATACGCTGCCGCAATCGTTCATCGAGGAAAAGCAGCGGCTCACGCAGGAGGTCGGCGATCTGCGCCGCCATAACGGTCCGTTGCGCGAGATCAAGGAGCGCGAGCGTGCGCTCGAACAGTTTCCGCGCGATGCCGCCGCCGCGCAGATCGTCTGGAGTCAGAAGCGCGACGACATGCTGATGCGGGCGAGCGCGCCGGTGCCGATGCAGGAACCGTTTCCTGCTGTCGGTGAGGAAGACCGGAGCACGCACGCGCGTAACTTTCTATCGCTGCTGCTGTGTCTGTCGCTTGGCACGGCGAGCCTGCCGCATATCCTGACGCGCTATAACACGACGACTTCGGTGGCGTCGGCGCGGCGCTCGGTCGGCTGGACGCTCTTTTTCGTCGCGCTGTTCTATCTGACCGTGCCGGTGCTGGCGGTGCTGATCAAGTACGAGATCCTGTCGAATCTGGTCGGCCATCATTTCGCCGATCTGCCGCAGTGGCTGATGCAATGGCGCAAGGTCGAACCGAGCCTGATCAGCCTCGCCGATACGAACGGCGACGGTATCGTGCGCTGGAGCGAGATCCAGATGCAGCCCGATATGGTCGTGCTCGCGGCGCCCGAGATCGCGGGGCTGCCGTATGTGATGTCGGGCTTGATCGCGGCGGGGGCGCTCGCGGCGGCACTATCGACCGCGGATGGTCTGCTGCTGACGATCGCGAACGCGCTATCGCACGACGTGTACTACCACATGGTGGATCCGAACGCGTCGAGCCAGCGGCGCGTGACGATCTCGAAGATTCTGCTGCTGGGTGTCGCATTGTTCGCGTCGTACGTGGCGTCGCTGAATACGGGGAATATTCTGTTTCTGGTCGGGGCGGCGTTTTCGCTGGCGGCGTCGAGTCTGTTTCCGGCGCTCGTGCTCGGCGTGTTCTGGAAACGCACGACGCGGCTCGGCGCGGTGGCGGGGATGGTCGCGGGGCTCGTCGTGTGCATCTACTACATCGTGTCGACGTATCCGTTCTTCACGCAGATGACGGGATTCACAGGTGCGCGCTGGTTTGGCATCGAGCCGATCAGTTCGGGCGTGTTCGGTGTGCCGGCGGGTTTTCTCGTGGCGATCGGGGTGAGTTTGCTCGATCGAAAGGCGGACGCTTATACGATCGCGCTGGTCGACTATATCCGGCATCCATAGGCGGTTTGCGCGGGGCTTTGGCCAGGGTGTGGCGCAGGGCGCGAAGTTTGCTATAATTCGGCTCCCCGCCGGAGAGATGGATGAGCGGTTTAAGTCGCACGCCTGGAAAGCGTGTATAGGTTAATAGCCTATCGGGGGTTCGAATCCCCCTCTCTCCGCCAGGACATCCAATGAATACGGGCCTTTCGGCCCGTTTTTCGTTTCTACCCGCACCAGTACCCACACGCGTGCACGCGGTGCAATTCCCCACCCGCCGGCGGCCGTTTCGATGCGTCGTCTACGAACAGCACAGGTCGGGGTTTTCGGGGGCTCGGCTCGACAAAGAGACTTACCGGGGAACAAATGAAAAGCCCCGCTCGGGGCGGGGCTCATTAAGGCCTAGGCCTAAGGCTTTCTGGCAGTTCGATCGGCATGGCAAGAGAAGAAAATACCCGACAAGCTCTGTGGCATGCGTCGCCCCCGCCAAAGCTGCGCCATCTCCGTCGCGCGCGAGAATCCATATTGGGTCGTCTGCTCCAACGTCGGTCAACTCAACAATGTTGCGGGAATTGGGGCTCATATATCTAATCGCTGCCTCGGGGATACTCGACGATAAATGAGACAGGGTGTCGGTACTTCGAGGCGAACACCTCGGGGTGAAATGCAAACATTGTCGAGTGGATGCCCCGGGTGATATCGAACCAACCTCGCGCGGCGACGAGTGGATTAATCGCTCAGAAGACGCTTCAATTCGTCGAGAAACGAAGCGGTCGTATAGCCCCACAACTCCGGGTCGAAATCTTGCCCGTAATCCGTTTCAAACGCCGAATCCAGATCATCCGGGTGCTCGCTTATGAACGAATCTATTTCGTGGATCATTTCGAGATGGCTTTCCCGTGGGCAGTCCCTCCTGTAGCACGAAACAATTTCCGGAATCGTTTCTCCCCATAAATCAGAATCCTGATTAAGGTATGCGCCAAACAACTGATAAAGTTTCGGGTAACGCTCTGACAGCATAATTTTCGCCTTCATCCAACATATGCGGTAAAAATGTAGTACGGCATTCCATTGTAGGTTTGATATTTCAGTACAACGACAACCTCATTCATCCGCGTCATTTTTCCTGTCTGTCGTGCAATTCCATAGCCGACATCACTCGCCACACGCTGCGTCAGTGTAAGGGGGCCGCCACTACCTGAGCACTCCGCCCATTTCCTGATTTGTGTCGTATGGGCGCGCATTACTTCTGATATTGCCCATTCCGCCCGCTCCAGGTTCGTGAATGACGACACTCTTTTTCGATGCGGTTCAAGTCTCAGTCTTTCGCGCAATTGCGCTTCGGTCCGCCCCACGTGCTTTTCGAGTGTGTGCCCTCCCAGCCTCGGATTGAGCGCTTTTGCTTCATGCATTTGCAGATCGATCCGGCCCATCGTAACGCTGGCCACGCGTGCAGCCTTGATCGAGCCAGCGAACCCGAACGGCACGATCATATCGACTGACAGGCCGATGTTGTTCGCCATGTCAGGACCGGCGTTCATCGCCTCGGCCAGCTTCGCCGTACCTTGCTGGGTCAGCGTGACCGTATCCCGGCCCGTCCAGATTTGACGCAAACCTGCCGACGCTGTATCTGAGCCATGTACGCCGAACACAACACATCCGGCCTTGCTCGCCATCGTCGGTTCCGGCAGCACACATAGCGCTGCCGCCCCGACCATTTCCAGCACCCCGCCGACAACCTGCAAGCCGCCCCATAGCCGGTTGGAACGCATCTCGGTAGGGCTGATCGACTGACGGGAGAGCACTGCCGCTAGTTGCGGCGCACTGAGCACCACGCGCACGCCGTCCGAATTCTGTTGATACGACATTCCGGTGTCCTCTGTAGCTGTTGGGGCTGCTACGCTAGCAGGCGTCCACAGGGGTATGGAATGGGCGATGGATGATTTTAGGCTTTCGCTTCGATCAACGAAATGTCAACATTTGTGCGCGCCGGAATGCGCGCCGGAATGCGCGCCGGAATGCGCGCCGTAGCGCGTATGGACAGTCTGGACAAGAACGGTTCCGTTCAGCAAGGCAGCGCTCGTATAGCGCAGCGTGGACATAGGGTTTGGCCATGCCGCCGTCGTCGCGCGTCGTTGTTCCAGCAGGTCCGTTCGGTGAGTGGCCGTCTCAACGTTGTTTGCCGCGGAATGCGCGAGCGCGCGCTGCGAGGTTTCGCGCATAGATCCGCCGGGACAGAACACAAAGTCCGGTCAACGAGAATTTTGTGCACGCGGGATCGTCCCGAGAGGCGCGAAGCTTCGACAAGCCTCACCCCTCATCCCCCTCCCGCAACTCCCCCGTATTCCCCCGTTCCGCGCAAGCGCCCGTAACGGGCGGCCGCCCCCGCGTCGCCTCTGACAGCGTCACTCCCTGCTGAATCCCAGCCTTCGCCAGCATATGTGCGCTAATCGGCGCGGTGAGAAACAGAAACGCCGGAATCAGCAACTCATGCAGGCTCGCGAAGTTGTTATGCGCGCTGAAATACACCACCGACGCGAGCACGATGCCGCCCACACCGAGCGTGGTCGACTTGGTCGGACCGTGCAGCCGCATGAAGAAGTCGGGCAGCCGGGCGAGCCCGACCGCCCCGACCAGCGTGAACAGACTGCCGGCCAGCAGCAGCAAACAAACGATCGCTTCGACAAAAGTTTCCATCGGCATACCCCATGCTAGTTGAGTTCGATGATGTCGCCGCGCTGCAGGTACTTGGTGAGCGCGACGGTACCCACGAAACCCATCACGGCAATCAGAAGCGCAACCTCGAAGAGGATCGTCGAGCGCAAGCTGATGCCGTACACGACGATCAACGCGATCGCATTGATGTTGAGCGTGTCGAGCGCGACGATGCGATCGGGCAGCGACGGCCCGCGCACGAGGCGCCACAGCGCGAGCAGGAACGCGATGCCGAGGATCGCGAGCGAGATCGGAATCACGATGGCTAGCATGCGAAGATCTCCATCAATGGGGCTTCATAACGGGACTTGATGAGCGCGATGAGTGCCGCTTCGTCGCCGAGATCGAGCACGTGCACGGAGAGGCGCGTGCGGTCGTCGCTGAGTTCGGCGCACAGCGTGCCAGGGCTCAGCGAGACCACGCTGATGAGCACCGTGAGCGCGATCTCGTGGGTGCTGTCGAGCGGCACTTCGATGAACGCCGGGCGCATCCGCCGCGTCGGGCCGAGCACGAGCAGCGCGACCTCGACGTTGGCCACGATGATATCGACCAACACATGCCAGGCGAGGAGCACGAGCAGCCACGGTCGGCCGAAGCGCACCGGTCGCAGCCACAAGCCTTCGGCGACGCGAAAAGAGATCACGTAGCCGAGCGCGGCGCCGAGCAGCAGATTGCCCGGCGAGACGTCGTTCATCAGCAGCACCCAGCAGATGATCAGCAAGACCGCGAGCCACGGGTGGGGGAAGAGCCTTTTCAACATCGTCAGTTCCCCTGTGCGTCGGCCGTGGTCGCGGCGGCCGCTGGTGGCGAGGAGCGCGCCGCGGGCAGGATCGCGTGCACGTAGGCGGCGCGATCGAATAGCTGTGTCGCCGTATCGGTGAGATAGTGCCGCACCGCGCCCGCGCCGAGCGTGATGGCCACGACACAGCCGAGCAGGATCGCGCAGGCGGCGAGCTTCGCATTACTGCCACGCGGTGCGCGCTCCTCTTTGCCGGCGGCGGCGCGCGCGGCCGGCGCGGCCCACATCAGGCGCGTGCCCGTGCGGCTCAGCGCGACGATCGAGAGCAGGCTCGACAGCAGTACGGCCGGCCACAGCACGACTGCCGCGCCGAGCGGCGTGGCGGCCAGCACCATCGCCTTGCCGAGGAACCCGGACAGCGGCGGCAGGCCCGCGGCGCCCACCGCGGCGATCAGATAGAGCAGCGCGGCGAGGTTCGACGGCCACGGTGCATGCGTGCGCGGGACCGCTTCGACCGTAGCTTCGGCTTCGGTGTGAGCCGGTTCCCCGACCAGCACGGCGAGCGCGCCGGCCGTCTCGACCTGCAGCGGTTGCACCCGCGCCAGCGTCGCCACCGCTTCGCCGTCCGGCTCGGGCGAGATGGCCGCCGCGGCCGCGTCGTCGAGCGCTTCGAGCGAGCCGGGCTCGATCGAATTGGCATCGGCGGAAACGGCGGCATGGGCGGCGTGCGGTGTCGGGGCTTGCTCGGGTTCGAGCGTGTCGGCGAGCAGGAACAGCGCGCCAGTGCAGAGCGTCGTGCTGATCAGGTAGTAGAGCAGCGCGCTCCATGCAAGCGGCGTCTGTAGTGCGATCGCCGCGATCAGCAGACCCACCGAAACCAGCACGAGATAGCCCGTCGTGGTCTTGAGACTCGACACCGCCAACGCGCCCAGCGCGCCGAACACGATCGTCGCGATCGCGAGCCACCACGCCCACTGATGCATGAACGCATCGAGCACGCCGCCCGCCGCGCCGAACACGAGCGCGTCGCAGCGCAGCATCGCATAGATGCCGACCTTGGTCATGATCGCGAACAGCGCGGCCACCGGGCCGATGGCGCTGCGGTAGGCCTGCGGCAACCAGAACGACATCGGAAACACGGCGGCCTTGAGGCCGAACACGAGCATCAGCGTCGCGCCCGCGAACTGCGCGAGCGGCAGCGACTCCGGCCCGAGACGCGCCAGACGTTCGCCCATGTCGGCCATGTTGAGCGTGCCCGTGACGCCGTAGAGCACGCCGATCGCGACCAGAAAGAACGACGAACCGACGAGGTTCATCAACAGATAGTGCAGCCCGTTGCGCACCCGTCGCGCGCCGCCACCATGCAGCAGCAGCGCGTACGACGCGATCAGCAGCAGCTCGAAGAACACGAACAGGTTGAAGAGATCGCCCGCGAGGAAGGCGCCGTTCAGGCCCATCAGCTCGAACTGGACCAACGCACGGAAATAGCGGCCGCGCCTCGCGTCCTCGCTCGAGGTGCCGAGCAGGCAGCAGACCGCCAGCACGGCGGTGAGCACCAGCATCAGCGCGCCGAGCCGGTCGAGTTCCAGCACGATGCCGAACGGCGCGGGCCATGCGCCGAGCGCGTAGCTGGCGATCTCGCCTTGCGCGGCGCGCGCCATCAGCAGGCACGCGACGGGCAGCAGCGCGATGATGGCGAGCGCGTTCAGCGCGCGTTGCAGGCGTTTCGCGCGCAGCGGCAGCACGACGATGACGCCCGCGGAAAAGAGCGGAATCAGGATCGGGAGTAGGAGAACGTGGTTCATTCGACGCGCGTCTCCTCGTCATTGACGTGATCGTTGCCCGTGATCGAAAACGAGCGCAGCGCGAGCACCACGGTGAAGGCCGTCATTGCAAAGCCGATCACGATGGCCGTCAGCACGAGCGCTTGCGGCACCGGATCGACGTATTGCGCCCCCGCCGCGATGACCGCTGGCTTGCCGATCGCAAGCCGGCCCATGCCGAGCAGGAACAGGTTGATCGCATACGAGAACAGCGTGATGCCGAGAATCACCGGCAACACGCGTGCGCACAGCAGCAGGTAGATGCCGCACGCGCAAAGCACGCCGATCGCGATGGCAAAGGCGGCTTCCATCAGCTTTTCTCCACGGACTGCATGTCCTTGTCGCGTACGCCGAGGTGCGAGACGATCGTGAGCGTCGTGCCGACCACCGCGCCCGTTACGCCGAGATCGAACAGCATCGCCGTGGACAGTTCGATCTCTCCGATCAGCGGCACGTGCAGGTGCCCGAACGCACTGGTCAAAAACGGCTGGCCGAACGCGAGACTGCCGAGCCCCGTGGTCGCGGCGATCAGAATGCCGAAGCCCGCAAGCGCGCGGTAGTTGAGGTGGATGCGCGACTCGGTCCACAGCACCCCGCTCGCGACGTACTGCAGCAACAACGCGATCGAGAGGATCAGCGACGCGATGAAGCCGCCGCCCGGCAGGTTGTGGCCGCGCAGGAACACGAACACGGCGACGAGCACGGTGAGCGGCAGCATCAGCCGCGCGAGGATCGCGAGCATCAGCGGATGCGATTGCGACGACCATGGCCGGCCATCCGGCCCCGCATCGGGCGACTTCAGGCGCAGCCCGCGCAGCAGCGCCTTGACGGCGAGCCCCGCGACCACGAGCACGCTGATTTCGACCATCGTGTCGAAGCCGCGGAAATCCACGAGGATCACGTTGACGACGTTGTGGCCGCCGCTGCCGGGCAGCGCATTGGCGAGGAAGTACGGAGCGATGCCTGGCAGCGGCGCGCTCGTCATGATCCTGTACGACACGGCGCCGAGCAGCGCGCCGCCCGCGAGCGCGAGCACGCCGTTGCGCAGCCGGACGGGGAGCGGCTCGACGGCGCGTTGCAGCGCGGGCAGGAAATAGACGGCCAGCACGAGCAGCAGGATCGTGACCAGTTCGACGGAGATCTGCGTGAGCGCGAGATCGGGCGCGGAGAAGCGCACGAAAGCGAGCGACACGAGCAGGCCGCAGGTGCTCAGCATGACGAGCGCGTAAAGGGTGCGCGCACGCACGCACACCACGCCGACGGCGAGCAACGCCATCAGCACGAGGCCGCCCAGCGTGAACGGATCGGGCGGCAGGCGCGTGTGGCTGCCGCTCCAGGTGTCGAGCGCGACGAGCGGCACGCCCGGCACGATCAGCATCGCCGCGATCATCCATGCGAGGTAGGCCGGCAGCGAGCGCGTCTCGAACAAGCGCACGATCACGCCGGCGCACTGTTCGAGACGCTGCACGAAGCGGTCGAAGATTTCGCTCGCGTTCAACTCGGTGAGCGCCGTGCGGCGGTGGCGGAACGCATTGCGGCGCAGGAAAAAGAGCGCCGCACCCGCCGCGAACGACACCGCGCTCATCACGAGCGGCGTATTGACGCCGTGCCACAGGCTCAGGCTGTAGTCGGGCAGCTTGCCGCCGAGCGTGACCCACGCGGCCGACTCGAGCAGCCTGCCGATGCTTTGCTGCGGGAACAGGCCGATCAGCAGGCACAGCGCCACGAGAATCTCGACCGGCAGCCGCATGAAGCGCGGCGCCTCGTGCGGCGGATAGTGCGGCAGATCGCGCGGCGTCTCGCCGTCGAAAAACACGCCCCAGACGAAACGTAGCGAGTACGCCACGGAGAGCGCCGCCGCCACGATCGCGATGACCGGCACGGCGAGGTTCAGCGGCCCGAACATGCTTTGCGCGAGTGTTTCGCCGAAGAACATTTCCTTCGAGAGAAAACCGTTGAGCAGCGGCACGCCGGCCATCGACAGCGACGCGACGCTCGCGAGCACGGCCGTATGCGGCATGTACCTGCGCAGGCCGCGCAGACGGCCCAGATCGCGCGTGCCGGTTTCGTGATCGACGATGCCCGCGGCCATGAAGAGCGACGCCTTGAACACCGCGTGGTTGACCGTGTGAAAGAGCGCGGCGACAGTCGAGAGCTGCGTGTCGAGGCCGAACAGCAGCACGATCAGGCCGAGATGGCTGATGGTCGAATAGGCGAGCAGGCCCTTCAGATCGCGCTGCAACAACGCCAACCCCGCGCCGCCCACCAGCGTGACGAGCCCGGCCACTGTCGCCGTGTAAGCCCACAGGTGGGTACCTTCGAAGAGCGGATAGAGACGCGCGAGCAGGAACACGCCGGCCTTCACCATCGTCGCCGAATGCAGATAGGCCGACACGGGTGTGGGCGCCGACATCGCGTGCGGTAGCCAGAAGTGAAAAGGAAACTGCGCCGACTTCGTGAACGCCGCGAACAGCGTGAGCAGCAGAATGGCCGGGTAGAGCGGATCGTGCTGCACCTTGTCAAGCTGGGCGAGCACGTCGTTCAGCTCGTAGCTGCCGCATACGTGGCCGAGCAACAGCACGGCCGCAAGCAGCGCGAGACCGCCCGCGCCGGTGATGGTGAGCGCCATGCGTGCGCCGCGCCTCGCGTCGGGCCGCGATGGCCAGAAGCCGATCAGCAGGAACGAGACGAGGCTCGTCAGTTCCCAGAAGATGACGAGTAGCAGCAGGTTGTTCGACAGCACGATGCCGAGCATCGCGCCCATGAAGAGCAGTAGCAGCAGGTACAGACGCGGCAACGAATCGCTGCCGGCGAGGTAGTAGCGTGCGTAGATGAAGACGAGCAGGCCGATCGCGAGTACGAGCAACGCGAACATGAACGAGAGGCCATCGAGGCGCAGCGACAGCGCGAGGCCGATGTCGGGCATCCACTCATGGCGCCATTGCAGCACGTCGTGGTCGCCCATGCCCACGCGCTCGCTCAGCAGCAGCGCGCAGCCGAACAGCGCCGTCGCGAAGGCGATCCAGGTGCAGAGCGCGGCGGCGCGCGGCCTCGTGAGCGCAATGAGCGCCGCGGCCATGAACGGAAGTAGGACGAGCCACCCCAGTACCATTCGATGCCCTCCGGGAGTTCGAGTGTTAGACGGTGTGGCTGGCCGGTGGGACTGGGCCGGCGTGCCGCCAGCCGGGCGGTTGCCCACGGGGCACAATCATAGCCGCAAACAGCCCGGCAGTTCACATCGATACATCAAGCATAAATATACGCACCGCGAAGCGCGCGGCGAGCCCGACTGATGCCCAATCATGCCCATTGATGCGGACGCGCGTTCGATTTAACACCCGTCGCGTGACATGCGGCGCGCTGATGCACCATAATCGGCAAACTTGACGATCAATCGAGGCGCCAAATTGAAAGGAACTGAACTGGATCTGTATGCAACTGAAGAGCCAGGCCATACTTTGGCTTTCAATCTTTTCGATGGCACATGGGTGTCCGATGTGCCGGGCTACGGTTTAGGTATGGCGCCCCATTTCGACGATGGGCGTCTCCACTGGTTCGAGATCATGTGCGGCGGCTTTTCCGGAAAAAGCGTGCTCGAACTCGGACCCATGGAAGGCGGCCATACGTTCATGATGGCCAAAGCCGGCGCCTCACGTGTCCTTGCTATCGAGGCGAATTCGAAGTCCTTTCTCAAATGCCTGCTCGTGCAGAATGCATTGAAGTTCAATGCCGAATTCATGTATGGCGATTTCAGAGAATTGCTGAAAAAGCGCGATCAGCGATTCGATCTGATTCTTGCAAGCGGTGTGCTCTATCACATGATGGATCCGGTATCGCTACTGGAAGATATGGCATATGCGTCAGATTCGATCTGCATCTGGACGCACTATTACGATGCCGAAGTCGCGCGAACGAATGCGAACCTGCAAAGGTACGTCGATCCGACGCCAACCGTCTCGGAGTTTCGCGGACGCGAAGTGCATCTCCACCGACATAGTTATCTCGACAGCATCAACAACGTAAAATTCATCGGCGGGACTGCTCCGCAAGCCAACTGGATGACCCGCGAAAGCCTGATGGCGGTCCTCGACGCACTGGGTATGACGGTGATCGTCGGCGTGGACGATCGCGAACAACATCCGGCCGGCCCGTCGATTCTTCTTTACGCTGCTCGCATTCCGCATTTCAACGAGGCGCACTATCTTCAGCGCAACCCCGACGTAGCAGAAGCCGTTGCGCACAAGCACATCAGCTCTGGCGCGGAACACTACATCCGCTATGGCCGTGCGGAAGGGCGCTCGTTCGAGTGATCGACACCGCGCAGCCAGCGTCGTGTTCAAGCAAGTTACCCTAAAACGCGAACCCGGAAAGTTTCCCGAACATGAATACTCTCGAGAATCAGCGCTTTTTCGATAAGCCCGTCGTCGCGGACGTTCCGATCGACAATCAGACCCAGGTCTTCAAATTCGAAAAATTTCCCGCGGCGGGCCCCGTTCCCTGGCTCGATCGACCGGATGCGCTGGAGCGGGTTGCCGAGCTGTTGTCCCAAGGCGTAATCAGCGAGCAGCAGGCCGAATGGTGCCGCAAATGGGTGAGCGACGGCTACCTGATCATTGAGGGTTTCTTCAAGACGGAACAGCTCGATTCGACGTGGCAAGCCTACGAAAACGCGATTGCCGACGGCACGCTGCGGCCGCCGCCCGAGCCGCTTTTCGAAGGCGATACGCTGCCTGGGCGCACGCTGAATCCGCATTTCAACGTGCCGGCTGTTCGCGAGATGCTGTTCGACGCGCGCATGAACGAGATCGTGAGTCTGCTGCTGGGTGCGAAATCGGCGCCGTTCCAGACGATCGGCGGTCACAAGAGCAGCGAGCAACTCGAGCATTCCGATTCGATTCACATGTCGACCTATCCGAACGGGTATCTGGTCGCGAACTGGATCGCCTTCGAGGATATTCATCCCGACTCCGGGCCGCTCGTTTATCACCCCGGCACGCACAAGCTGCCGTATCTGATGTCGACTGAATTGGGCATGCCGTTCGGTTGCGGGTATTCCGCTTATCACGACATCTACGAACCCGCGATTCAGAAGCTCATCGCTGAACGGTCATCGGGCCCACAGCACTTCTACCCGAAAAAGGGCGATGTGCTGTTGTGGCATGCGAACCTGCTGCACGGCGGCAGCAAGATGCGCGATCCGGCGCACGTGAGTCGCAAGGCACTGGTTTGCCATTTTTTCGCGGATGGCTGTTTGTGCTATCACGACCTGACCGGCATGCCGTCGAGCCTGACGCCAATCGTCGACTTCGACGGCGAGGCGTACCTCGAGGCCAATCCGGACGTCGCCGCGAGCGGCGCGGCAATGCATTGCAGCACTACATCTACTACGGTCGATTCGAAGGTCGCCCGTTGAGCAGCGCCGAATCGTTTCAACGCAAGGCGCGGCTTGCCCAACTGCCTGACGGTTTCGATCCGAAGCTTTACCTCGAAGCGAATCCCGACGTCGGCGCGGCGGGTGTCGACCCGGTCGATCACTTCGTCGACTTCGGCCGCGCGGAAGGCCGGCCGTTGCGGCCCTGAGTCATGCGTGGCGCCGAAGCAGGCGAAGGCGGCCTGCTTCGGCAAGTTCGCGGAAGGTGCATGTCGAAACCTTTTGTCCGCGTCTCGCGCGCACAGTCACCCGGGTTGACGACCCGCCTGCGCCCAAAGCATGCGTTCGAGCGCGCCCGCCCCGGCACGGGCCGCCCGCCCTCACGCCGCCCGTGCCAGCCTCCTTTGTGCATGTCCTCCGGTCTTGCTCTAAACTAGCGCCCGCCCAACCCACGCCCCGATGCGCCCCGTCACGAGCAACAACCGATGCCCCCAGCCTCCATCGATCCCGCCGATTCCCCGCATTTCAGCCTGCCGAAACACCCGCCGTTCCAGCGTTTCTGGTGCACCCGCATCCTGTCGTCGCTGTCGTTCCAGATGCTCGCGGTCGCGATGGGCTGGCATGTCTACGCGCTCACGCATAGCGCGTTCGCACTTGGCCTCGTCGGCCTCGCGCAGTTTCTGCCGATGTTCCTGCTGACGCTCGTCGTCGGCCATGTCGCCGATCGTTACGATCGCCGCCGCATCGCCGCCGTTTGCCAGAGTCTCGAAAGTGTCGCTGCATTGCTGTTCGCGATCGGCACCTTCGGCGGCTGGATCAGCGCGCCGGTCATCTACGTGCTGGCTGCCTGCGTCGGCGCGTCGCGCGCGTTCGAATCGCCGGCCGTGGCGTCGCTGCTGCCGGCCGTGGTGCCGCGCGGCTATCTGCCGAAGGCGACCGCGTGGGCGACGTCCGCCAATCAGACCGCGCAGATCGCCGGGCCCGCGCTCGGTGGTCTGCTGTACGGCATCGGTCCCGGTGCCGCGTATCTCGCGTGCACGCTGACGTTCGCGGCGGCGGCCGCGTCGGTGTGGAGCATTCCGTTGCAGATGAAGCCGGCGAGCCGCGCGCCCGTCACGCTCGAATCGATCTTTTCGGGCATCGCGTTCATTCGTCGCGAGCCAGTGATTCTCGGCGCGCTGTCGCTCGATCTGTTCGCGGTACTGTTCGGCGGCGCGACCGCGTTGCTGCCGATCTTCGCGCGCGACGTGCTGCACGCGGGCCCGCTCGGTCTCGGCCTGTTGCGCTCGGGCACGGCGATCGGCGCGCTCGCGGGCACGATCTGGCTCGCGCATTTTCCATTGCGCAACCGGCCCGGCGCGGCGATGTTCGGCGGCGTGATCGCGTTCGGCATCGCGACGATCGTGTTCGGGCTGTCGCATCAGTTCCTCGTGTCGTTGTTCGCGCTGATGGTGCTCGGCGCGTCGGACACGATCAGCGTGGTGGTGCGGCTGTCGCTCGTGCAATTGCGCACGCCCGATGAAATGCTCGGCCGCGTCAGCGCGGTCAATTCGTTGTTCATCGGGACGTCGAATCAATTGGGCGAGTTCGAATCGGGCCTGACCGCGGGATGGTGGGGCGCGCAGCCGGCGGTGCTGGTCGGCGGTGTCGCGACGATCGTGATCGCGCTGTTGTGGATGCGGTTCTTTCCCGAACTGCGGCACACGCGTACGCTCGAGCGCGAAGAGGCGCTCGCGGCGAGCGCCTGATTGCCAGGGCCTGGGCGCCATCGCCCGATCCATGACACGACGAGGAGACGAACCGCATGAGCCAGTCCGAACTGCACCCCGCCGCGCCGGTCGCGGCGACGATCTATCGTGGCGAATCCGTCGAGAACACGCATCTCGCGCACGTCGCGGTCGTCGATGCGGACGGTCGTCTGCTGTATTCGTTCGGCGACGCCGCGCGCATGACGCTCGCGCGTTCCGCCGCGAAGCCGGCCCAGGCGCTCGCGGTGCTCGAAACCGGCGCGCTCGAGCGTTGCGGTTTCGACGAAGCCGATCTCGCGCTGATGTGCGCATCGCACAGCAGCGAGCCGCGTCATATCGAACGCACGCGCGGCATGCTCGCGAAAGCGCAGGCGAGCGAGGCCGATCTGCGTTGCGGCGGCCATCCGCCGTTATCGGATGCGGTGTACGTCGACTGGATCCGGCGCGGCTTTGCGCCCACCGGCGTGTGCAGCAACTGTTCGGGCAAGCACGCGGGCATGCTGGCCGGCGCGCGTTCGATCGGCGCGACGCTCGCCGGCTATGAGCTGCCCGGGCATCCGTTGCAGGTGCGTGTGAAGCAGACGGTCGCGAGCGTCTGCGATCTGCCCGACGAGGGCGTGCAATGGGCGATCGACGGCTGCAATCTGCCGACGCCGGCGTTTGCGCTCGACCGGCTCGCACGTCTGTTCGCGAAGCTCGCGGCGGCGCAGGATCAACAGGAAACCGAAGCCGCCGCGACGACGCCGCGCGCGGCCGCGCTCGCGCGCATCTATCGCGCGATGACGTCGTACCCGGAACTGGTCGGCGGGGAGGGGCGCTTCTGTACGCTGCTGATGCAGGCTTTCGATGGCGCACTGGTCGGCAAGGTCGGCGCGGACGGCAGCTATGCGATCGGCGTACGGGCATCGCGGCAGACCGCGCGGCTCGGCGCGAAGGGTGCGCTAGGCATCGCGCTGAAGATCGAGGACGGCAATCCCGCCGTGCTCTACGCGGTCACCGCCGAGTTGCTCGCCGTGCTCGATATCGGTACGCCTGAACAACGCGCGGCGCTCGACGGCTTTCATGCGCCGCAGCGCCTCAACACGATGGGCGTCGAGATCGGCCGGATGGACTTCTCGATCGAGCTTGCCGCGCATCGTTGAGCGCGGCGACCCGATTCACTGCTCGACACTCCAGAGCTCAAGCCGCCGCCGCCTTCGCCGGCGCGGCGCCCAGGGCATCACGGATCGCATCGGCGAGCTCGCTCGCCGCGAACTTCGCGACATAGCCGTTGGCGCCCGCGTTCTTCACATGCGCCTCATTGGCCGCGCCCGTCAGCGACGAGTGAATGATCACCGGAATATCGCGCGTGCGTTCATCGGCCTTGATCTGGCGCGTCAGCATGAAGCCGTCCATCTCCGGCATCTCCAGATCGGTCAATACGAGCGCGATGGTGTCTTTCGCGCGCGCGCCGTTTTTCTGCGCTGCGCGCGCGACCTGCTGCAGCGTCTGCCACGCTTCCTCGCCGGTCTTCGTCATGATGTAGTCAGCGCCGATCGCGGTGAGCGCCTGTTCGATCAGCTTGCGCGCGAAGCCGGAGTCGTCGGCGGCGAGGATCTTCGCGCCGCGGCGGATGCCGAGCGCCTGGCCGACCGAGGCCGGATCGACGCTCGGATGCTGCGACGGGAACACGTCGCGCAACACCTGCTCGACGTCGATCACCTGGGCGAGGCGCGAGTCGCCGGTATTGCCGTCGATGCGCGCGATGCTCGTGACGAGCTTGCCGCCCGCCGAGCCATCGGCCGACAGCACCTGGTTCCATTCGAGTCGCACGATGTCGTCGACTTCCTCGACCGCGAAGGCCTGCGTCGAACGCGCGAATTCGGTGACCAGCAGGATGTTCAGGCCGCGCGTCGGCTCGCAGCCCATCAACCGCGGCAGATCGATCACGGGGATGATCTGCCCGCGAATGTCGACCGCGCCCATCACGTAAGGCGACGATCCGGCGATCGGCGTGACGGTCGGCATCGTCGAGATTTCGCGCACCTTGAACACGTTGATCCCATACAACTCGTGCGCGTCGCTGCCCGGCACGTGGCCGAGGCGGTATAGCAGCAGCTCGAACTTGTTGGAGCTCGTCAGGTTGCTGCGTTCGGTGTGGCGCTCGTGATTGGCACGGTGGTCGTCTGCCATCGGAATCGTTCTCCAGAATTGCGGTGCTGAGCGGTGCTGAGCGTTGCCTGTATCTGGTTATCGGCGCCGATGGCGAAAAATTCAGCACTGCGTGGCAGCGTCGAGCGGCGCGCGATTCACACGAATACGGCAAACGTGTGCGCATTCATATGAGGGTTACCTAAGGTTACAGAAGCGACAGCAGCGTTTCACCTGCCCGACGGCGTGGCTTCTAGAATCGGCAGCGATAAAAGCGTGGCGCCGCGCTGGGCTCGCAAGCAGTCCGCAGCGTTTTGCATCGCACGCTTCGTTCGCGGCGCACACGTGTCCGTCGTTTTGCTTTCAGATGCTTTCACCTCAAGGAGAACGTATGATCCGCCTGCCTTCCGTCCCTTCCGTCGCTTTGGCCCGCATCGCCACCGTTGCCTGCTTCGGTGGTCTTCTGACGGCCGCCTCGGTGGCCAGCGCGCAGAGCGCCGCGTCCACGGACACGGGCCGCCTGCATGCCGCCGACCAGACCTTCATCGCGGACGGCACGCAAGCCGTCGCGACGCAGCGCGATGCCGCGCGTATCGCCACCGCGCGTTCGGCCGACCGCGACGTGAAGGCCTTCGCCGAGCGCGTGTCGAGCGACGACGCCAGGATCACCGACGCGTTGCGCGCGGCGAGTCCGCGCGGTGTCGACGTGCCGAAGAGCGATCCCGATGCGGCCGTGCTCGCCAGCATCAACCACCTGCGCGGCGCGGACTTCGACAAGGTGTACATCGAGCAGGTCGCGCTCGCGGGTGAACAGAAGGCACTGTCCGCTTTCCAGGCGGAAATCGCAGCGGGCCGCGACGAGCAGTTGAAGGCCGCCGCGAAACAGGCGCTGCCGACGATCCAGCAGCACTATGCGATGGCGCAGGATCTCGCGAAGCGCAAGCATCTGTCCGTGGCCGCGCAATAAGCGGCGTCACGTCGCTACGCGGCAGGCGGCGGTACTTCGAACCCGGGCTTTTCGGCGATAATCGTGCGCTTCTTCCGACGATTCTTCGCGCCTCCGATTCCAGGTACCGCATGAGCAAGCACGCCAGTCTGCCGCAACAGTTGGACCATCTGCTTCGACAAGCCGTCGCGCTCCAGCAGAACGGCGCGCTCGTCGAAGCCGAGGAGTTGTATCGCGAGATACTCGAACTGAAGCCGAAGCATGGCGACGCGTTGCGCTGGCTCGGCGAACTCGCGCTGCAAACGGGCCGCTTGCAGGAAGGCATCGATCTGCTGAAGAAGGCGCTCGTGGTCAACGCGAGACAGCCGGCCGTGCATTCGAATCTCGCCTATGCGCTGAACGCGTTGCAGCGCCATGACGAAGCGCTCGCGTGTGCCGAGCGGGCGCTCGCGATGCAGCCGAAATTCGCCGATGCGTTGAACAATCGCGGCAACGCATTGGCGGCGCTGAACCGTCCGCTCGATGCGCTCGCGAGCTACGAACGCGCGCTTTCGCTCGTGCCGGAGTTTGCGCCGGCGTGGAACAATCGCGCATGCGTGCTGCGCGATCTCGGCCGCTATGCCGATGCGCTCGATAGCTGCGACCAGGCGCTCGCGTTGCAGCCGAACTATCCGGATGCGTGGAGCAATCGCGGCAACGTGCTCGGCGATCTGAACCAGCCGCACGAAGCACGACACTGCTACCAACGCGCGCTGGAACTTGCGCCTGCTTTCGTCGATGCATGGAACAACCTCGGTCTCGCGCAGATCGATCTGAATCAGCGCGAACAGGCGTTGTCGAGCTATCAGCGCGCGCTTGCGTTGAATCCGGCGTCGGTCGAAACGCACTGGAACCAGGCGCTGTGCCTGCTGCAAATGGGCCGCTTCGATACCGGCTGGCGCGAATACGAATGGCGTTGGGAGCGCAGCCGCATCAAGGCCGGCAGGCGCGCGTTCGCGCAGCCGTTGTGGCTCGGCGACGTTCCGCTCGACGGCAAAACGATTCTGCTGCATGCGGAGCAGGGCCTGGGCGATACGTTGCAGTTCTGCCGCTATGCGCCGCTCGTTGCGAAGCTCGGCGCGAAGGTCGTGCTCGAAGTGCCGGGCGCGTTGTTGCGATTGCTGTCGACGCTCGATGGTGTCGATCAGTTGATCGAAGCGGGGCAGCCGTTGCCGCCGTTCGATTGTCATTGCCCGCTGCTGAGCTTGCCGCTTGCGTTCGGCACGAACGAAGCGAGCATTCCGGCGGCGACGCCGTATCTTTTTGCGCAGCCGGCGGCCGTCAGCGAATGGCGTGAGCGGATCGAACACGACGGCAACATCAACGCGGATGCCAACGCAATCAGGCCGCTGAAAGTCGGCCTCGTCTGGGCCGGCGAGAACCGCGCGCATATCGCCGAGCTGCGCAAGATCGACGCGCGTCGGTCGCTCACGTTCGAGCAACTCGCGCCGCTCCTCGAGGTGCCGAACGTTCGCTTCTTCAGCGTGCAGAAGGGCGCGGCCGCGCCGCAATTAGCCGAAAGCGCCTACGGTGAACGCGTCGCCGATTACACCGGGCTGCTGCACGATTTCGCCGATACCGCCGCGCTCGTCGCCAGTCTCGATCTGGTGATTTCGGTCGACACCTCCACCGCGCATCTGGCCGGCGCGCTCGACAAACCCGTCTGGATCCTGAACCGCTTCGACACCTGCTGGCGCTGGTTGCTCGAACGCAGCGACACGCCGTGGTACCCGTGCGCACGTCTGTTCCGTCAACCGGCGCTCGGCGATTGGGGCGGCGTGATCGATGCCGTGCGCGATGCATTGGTGAATCTGAGCGCCACGCCTTCGTGACGCCTTCGGGCGGAGACGCGTAGACTGAACTTCCGTTCATCGATGGCAATGCCACGGAGAGTTCTTCAATGGAATACAGACATCTGGGTGCATCGGGTTTCAAGGTGCCGGTGCTGAGTCTCGGCACCGGTACATTCGGCGGCAAGGGTGAATTTTTCCAGGCGTGGGGCGCGACCGACGTCGCCGAAGCGCGGCGTCTGATCGACATCTGCTTCGACGCGGGCGTCACGATGTTCGACACCGCCGACATCTATTCGAAGGGCGCGTCCGAGTCGGTGCTCGGCGAGGCGCTGAAGGGCAAGCGCGACAAGGCGATCCTGTCGACCAAGGCGACCTTTCGTTTCGACGACGATCCGAACGGCGTCGGCTCGTCGCGCTTCCATCTGATCCAGGCGGTCGATTCAGCGCTCAAGCGTCTGCAAACCGATTACATCGACCTGTTCCAGTTGCACGGCTTCGACGCGAAAACGCCGATCCCCGAAGTGCTGTCCACGCTCGACGACCTCGTGCGCGCGGGCAAGATCCGCTATATCGGCGTGTCGAATTTCTCCGGCTGGCATCTGATGAAGTCGCTCGATATCGCCGACCGTTACGGCTATCCGCGCTATGTCGCGAATCAGACCTACTACTCGCTGGTCGGGCGCGACTACGAGTGGGAGCTGATGCCGCTCGGTGTCGACCAGGGCGTCGGTGCCGTGGTGTGGAGCCCGCTCGGCTGGGGCCGCTTGACCGGCAAGCTCAAGCGCGGCCAGCCGCTGCCGGAGACGAGCCGTCTGCACAAGACCGCCGACATGGGGCCGCCGGTGCCGGAAGACTATCTGTTCCGCGTGCTCGACGCGCTCGACGAAATTGCCGCCGAAACCGGCAAGACCGTGCCGCAGATCGCGCTGAACTGGCTGCTGCAACGGCCGACCGTCGCGACGCTGTTGATCGGCGCGCGCAACGAGGAGCAACTGCGGCAAAACCTCGGCGCGGTCGGCTGGAATCTGACGCCGGAGCAGGTCGCGAAGCTCGATGCGGCCAGCACGGTGCGCCCCGCGTATCCGTACTGGCATCAGGAAGGCTTCGCGGAACGCAATCCAAAGGCGGTTTGAGCGGCGGGTCGACCACGTTCCAGGCGCCGCAGCCGGCGCAATGCGCTGGTCCAGCGCGGCCGCACGCTGGACCAGCGCATCCCATCAAGCCAAACCGCCATTGGCCCGCAATACCTGCCCATTGACCCAACCCGCATCCGGGCCGACCAGAAACGCGACCACGCCCGCCACGTCTTCCGGCTCGCCGAGGCGTTGCAGCGGCGGCATCTTCGCGAACGTCTCGATCTGCTCGTCGGTCTTGCCTTCGAGGAACAGCGCGGTCGCGATCGGTCCCGGCGCGAGCGCATTCACTGTGATGTTGCGCCCGCGCAGTTCCTTCGCGAACACACGCGTGAACGCTTCGACGGCTGCCTTGGTCGCCGTGTAGATGCCATAGCCGGGCAGGTTCAGCGCGAGCACGCTGGTCGAGAAATTGACGATGCGCCCGCCGTCGTTCAGGCGCGCGGCCGCTTCGCGCAGCGTGTTGAAGGTGCCGCGCACGTTGATGTCGAAGGTTTGGTCGTAGAGTGCGTCGGGCGTGTCGGCGAGCGGCGTGGGCTTCATCACGCCCGCGTTGTTGACGAGCACATCCACCTTGCCGAGTTCGCGTTCGGTGATTTCGAACATGCGACGTACGTCGCCGGGCTTCGACACGTCGGCTTGCACCGCGACCGCCTTGCCGCCAGCTTCGCGGATCGCGCCGACGAGCGCGTCGGCTTCGCCCGCGCTCGCTGCGTAGTTGACGGCGACCGCGTAGCCGTCGTTCGCGAGCCGCTGTGCGATCGCCGTGCCGATGCCGCGCGATGCGCCCGTGACGATGGCGACTTTCGGTTGTGGGTTCGTGTTCATGATTGGTTTCCTCATAGAAGGTGGTGGATCGGTGAGGTGAATCATGAACGCTTTGCGCGCAGAGATAATCCGATTAGACTCGCCATCATCATTCCGTTTGCTTTAATAATCCGCCGCTATGGACCGTTTCGAGGAAATGCGCGTATTCGTGCGGATCGCCGAGCGCCAGAGCTTCACGCGCGCCGCCGACGACCTGCAAATTCCGCGCGCGACTGTCACCAACCTGATGAAGCGCCTCGAGCAGCGGCTCGGCGCGCGGTTGCTCGAACGTACGACCCGCACGGTGCGGCTCACGCCCGACGGTGAAGCGCACTACCAGCGCTGCGTGCGCCTGATCGCCGATCTGGAGGAGGCCGAGGGGGCGTTTTCCAATCTCGCGCCGAAGGGGCTGTTGCGCGTGAACGTGCAGGGCACGCTCACGCGGCACTTCGTGGTGCCGGCGCTGCCCGCGTTTCTCGCGCGCTTTCCCGACATCGAGCTGATGATCGGCGAGGACGACCGGCTCGTCGACCTCGTGCGCGAGGGCATCGATTGCGTGCTGCGCGCGGGCGTGCTGCAGGATTCGTCGATGGTCGGGCGGCGCGTCGCGCAACTGCAGCAGGTGACGGTCGCGAGTCCCGCGTATCTGGCCACGTATGGCGAGCCGGCCGATCCTGACGCGCTGTCGACGCATCGCGCGGTCAACTACGTGTCGAGCGCGACCGGCAAGCCGGTGCCGCTCGAATTCCGCGTTGACGGGCGGGATGCCGCGCTCGTGCTGCCGTCGGCGGTGTCGGTCAGCGGCGCCGAACTGTACACGGGCGCGGCCCTCGCCGGGCTCGGCATCGTGCAGGTACCGCGTTACCGCGTGGATGGCGAGTTGGCGGCGGGGCGGCTGCGGGTCATTCTGGCGGACTATCCGCCGCCACCGATGCCGGTGTCGGTGCTGTATCCGCAGAACCGGCAGTTGTCGTCGCGCGTGCGGGTGTTCGCGCAGTGGCTGCGGGAGATTTTCGAGCCGGTGAGCTGAGGGAGCGAAAAACGCAAAGGAATGCGTTTTCGTGGTTAACGCCTGGACATGTGCGCCTCGCATAATGTCATTCTCAAGAGCGCAGAAAGCCGCCCGTGATCGAGGGTGGACGCACAGAACGACCGGGGGATCTGATCATGAATCGTTTTCGTTCGCTGGGTGTGGCGACGGGCGCGGCGCAGTTCGCCAGTGCCGACATCCTCAGCCGGATGAGCATGGCGTCGCGCCGGCCAGGCGCCGCGCGCCCCTTCGATCTGATTTTCGAACCGCGCGCGTGGCAGGGGCCCGCCGCGCCCGAGGCGACGGACCCGCAGTTCAAGATCCACGTGTTCGACACGATGCGCGCGTTCGAAAAACGCGGCGTCGACGCGATCGTGCTGCCGTGCTTTCTGAGCCACACCTTCATCGACGAACTCGCGGCCAACGTCAGCGTGCCGGTCGCCAACATCATGACCGCGCTGTCCGCGCACGTGCGGCGCACCTATCCGTCGGCGCGCCGAATCGGCGTGCTGACGTCGGCGGCGATTCGCACGAACGGCCTGTTCGAGCGCTACTTCGAAGCCGGGCAGTTCGACGTGTGCTATCCGCGCAACGACACCGGTTTCGACGGCGTGACGAGCGCCGTCTTCGGTGTCGGGGGCATCCGCGATGGGCGCCTGCACGGGCGGCCCGTCGAGCTGTTGCGCGCGGCGTGCGCGGATCTGGTCGCGCAGGGCGTCGACGTGATCGTGCCGGGGCTCGCGGAGATCGGCCTCGTGCTGCGCGCGCTCGGGCGCATCGAGGTGCCGCTCGTCGATACGAACCAGGTGTATGCGCGCTATGTCGCGGCGGCGCAGTACACGCAGCCGGAGCGGGCGTTCCGCCTCGGCGTGGTCGGCGGCATCGGGCCGGCCGCGACCGTCGATTTCATGGCCAAGGTCGTGCGCAACACGCCGGCCGCGCGCGACCAGGACCATATCCGGATCATGGTCGAGCAGAATCCGCAGATCCCCGACCGCACCGCGGCGCTGCTCGAGCGCGGCGACGATCCCACCCTCGCGCTGTACGCGGCCTGCAAGACGCTCGAGGACGGCGGCGCGGATCTGATCGCGATTCCGTGCAATACCGCGCATGCGTTCGTCGAGCGGCTCCAGCCGGCGCTGCGCGTGCCGATCGTCAATATGCTGACCTGTACCGCCGATTATCTGCGCGAGACCTTTCCGGGTCTGCGCGAAGTGGGCGTGCTGGCCACCTCGGGTACGCTCGCGAGCCGCGTCTACGAACAGGCGCTCGACGCGCGCGGCCTGGTGCAGATCGCGCCGTCCGCCACTGCGCAAGCGCGTCTGATGAACGCGATCTACGGCCCGCGCGGCGTGAAGGCGGGGCACGCGTCGGGTGAATGCTGCGAGGACCTCGCGGCGGCTGTCGACGATCTGCTCGCGCAGGGCGTGCAGGTGATCGTGCTCGCGTGCACGGAGTTGCCGTTGCTGTTGCGTGAACCGGTGCTCGCGTGTCCGGGCGGGCGCGTGGTGCGGCTGGTCGATCCGACCGACGTACTGGCGAGGCGCTGCGTTGCGTATGCGCTTGGCGACGGTGTCGCGCGCGTAGCCCCGGCGGGTTGCGCGACGCCGGATGCGGCCGGGCGCTCGCGGGTTGAAAGCGCGCTCGGCTAGTCAGGCAGCGTGACCGCGGCGCAGCCGTTTGATCATCGCCGCCGATCCAGAGGTCAAAGGGCGCCCGAGCCCGCCATGGAAAACTGTATAAACATACAGTATAGTATCCCCCTACAGCCAGGCTTCCGGGCGCTCCTCGCGCCGACCCGGCTGCACCGAACTTGCGCGGTCGCGAGAGCCGGCCGTGAGAGGTGACCCACTCCTTCAGACGGTCGGAAAAATTGTCCTCCAACGACGCAACCCTTGACACCCTCGCTGACACTCCCCAAGGCGGCAACCCGAGCGGCAACAAGATCCAGGGCACGATCCGCATTCGCGGCGCCCGCCAGCACAACCTGAAAAACGTCGACCTCGACGTGCGCACCGGCGAAATGACGGTCGTCACCGGGCCGTCCGGCTCGGGCAAGTCGAGCCTCGTGTTCGACACGCTGTATGCGGAAGGTCAGCGCCGCTACGTCGAAACCTTCAGCGCGTACGCGCGCCAGTTCCTCGACCGGATGGATCGGCCGCAGGTCGACCGCGTCGACGGCGTGCCGCCCGCCATCGCGATCGACCAGACCAACCCGGTGCGCAGCTCGCGCTCCACGGTCGGCACGATGACCGAGCTCAACGATCACCTGAAGCTGCTGTACGCGCGCGCGGCCGAGCTGTTCGACCGCCAGAGCGCGTATCTGGTGCGGCACGACACGCCGGAGACGATCTACGCGGAACTGCTCGAGCGCACCGCGCAGGAGGAGCCGCGGCTCGTCGTCACGTTCCCGGTCGAGCTGCCGGAGTCGGCGTCCGCGCAGGAGGTCGAGCAGTGGTTGTCGGCGAGCGGCTATACGCGCGTGCAGGCGCAGCGCGAAGTCGATTCGCCGACCGGCAAGCGCAAGCTGCTCGACGTCGTCGCCGACCGCTTCCGGCTGCGCTCGGTGGATAAAGCACGCGCGATCGAGGCGATCGAGGCATCGCTGAAGCGCGGCGGCGGGCGCGTCAATATTTACGTGCTGCCGGCTACCTCGGACGAGCCGCAGGCCGAAGCCGCCGAGCCGCGCATCTGGCGTTTCTCCACCGGCTTGCACAGCCCCGAAAGCGATCTGCGCTATGCCGACCCGCAGCCCGCGCTGTTCTCGTTCAACTCGGCCTATGGCGCTTGTGATGCCTGCCGCGGTTTTGGCCGCGTGATCGGCGTCGACCTCGGTCTCGTGATCCCCGACGCGCGCAAGACGCTGCGCGAAGGTGCGGTCAAGCCGATGCAGACGCCCGCGTGGAAGGAGTGCCAGGACGACCTGATGCGCTACGCGGCGAAAGCGGACATCCGCCGCGACACGCCGTGGGGCGAGCTCAGCGAGCGCGAACGCAACTGGGTCATCAACGGCTCGCCGGACTGGAACGGCAAGTGGCAGACGCATTGGTACGGCGTCAAACGCTTCTTCGACTATCTCGAATCGAAGGCGTACAAGATGCATATCCGCGTGCTGCTGTCGAAATACCGCAGCTACACGCCGTGCGAAACCTGCGGCGGCGCGCGTCTGAAAACCGAATCGCTGCTGTGGCGCCTCGGCAGCAAGGCCAATGCGAACGACGTGCTCGCGCCCGCGCAGCGCTTCATGCCGCGCGGCGTGAAGTGGTCGCGCGCGCAGCTCGAGGCGTTGCCGGGCCTGACCGTGCACGATCTCATGCTGATGCCGATCGAGCGCATCCGCCGCTTCTTCGACGACATCACGCTGCCGAGCGCGTTGCTCGACGACGCGCTGAAGCTGCTGCTCGCCGAAGTGCGCACGCGCCTCAAGTATCTATGCGACGTCGGTCTCGGCTATCTGACGCTCGACAGGCAAAGCCGCACGCTGTCGGGCGGCGAGGTGCAGCGTATCAACCTGACCACCGCGCTCGGCACGTCGCTGACCAAGACGCTGTTCGTGCTCGACGAGCCGAGCATCGGCCTGCACCCGCGCGACCTGAACCGCATCGTCGAAGCGATGCACCGGCTGCGCGACGCGGGCAATACGCTGGTCGTCGTCGAGCATGATCCGTCGGTGATGCTCGCGGCGGACCGGCTCATCGACATGGGTCCGGGACCGGGCGAGCGCGGTGGCTCGATCATTTTCGACGGCGCGCCCGAGGCGATTCGCTCGACCGGCACGCTGACCGGCGAGTACCTCGGCGGCCGGCGCCATGTCGCGGATGCCGCGCACTGGTCGCGTCGCGCGGTCGACGCAAGCACGCCGCGCATCGTGCTCGAAGGCGCGAGCGAGCACAATCTGCGCGACGTCACGGTCGAAATTCCATTGCAGCGGCTCGTCTGCGTGACCGGCGTGTCGGGTTCCGGCAAATCGACGCTGCTGCAGGACGTCCTGTATCCGGCGATGGCGCGCCACTTCGGGCTCGCCACCGAAGCGCCGGGCGCGTTCAAGGCGCTGAACGGCGCGGACCAGGTCACCGACGTCGTGTTCGTCGACCAGTCGCCGATCGGCAAGACCGCACGCTCGAATCCGGCCAGCTACGTCGGCGCGTTCGACGAAATCCGCAAGCTGTTCGCGAAGGCGCCGCTCGCGCAACAGCGCGGCTACGGCCCCGGCATGTTCAGCTTCAATTCGGGCGACGGCCGCTGCCCGACCTGTGGCGGCTCGGGCTTCGAGCACATCGAAATGCAGTTCCTCTCCGACGTGTACCTGCGCTGCCCCGATTGCGACGGGCGTCGTTATCGCGCGGAGATTCTGGAGGTGAAGATCGAGCGCGACCAGCCGGCACGCGGGTTGAGCATTGCCGACGTGCTCGAACTGACCGTCAGCGAGGCTGCCGCGTACTTCGCGCAGGACGCCGAAGTATTGCGCGTGCTGCAGCCGATCGTCGACGTCGGGCTCGAATACGTGAAGCTTGGCCAGCCCGTGCCGACGCTGTCGGGCGGCGAGGCGCAGCGGCTCAAGCTCGCGGGCTTTCTCGCGGAATCGGCACAGGCGCGCGGCGCACGCGGCGCGAAGCAGGTGATCGCGAAGCGTCTGTTCATGTTCGACGAACCGACCACGGGTCTGCATTTCGACGACATCGCGAAGCTGATGCAGGCGTTCGGCAAGCTGCTCGCGAGTGGTCATTCGCTGATCGTAATCGAGCACAATCTCGACGTGATCCGCGCGGCCGACTGGATCATCGACCTCGGTCCCGAAGGCGGCGACGGCGGTGGCCGCGTGTTGTGCGCGGGCACGCCGGACGAAGTGAAAGCGTGCGCCGAATCGCATACTGGCGAGGCGTTGCTGCAATACGACCGTGCGATGGACACCGCAACCGCGGCGGAGCCCCAGGGCATCCCGCTGCAGAAGGCCCTGAGCGCGGCCCGCGCACGTCGCGCGATCGAAGGCGAGAACGTCGTGCGCATCGTCAACGCGCGCGAGCACAACCTGAAGGCGCTCGACGTCGACATTCCGCACGGCAAGTTCAACGTGATCACCGGCGTGTCGGGCTCGGGCAAATCGACGCTCGCGTTCGACATCCTGTTCCACGAAGGTCAGCGGCGCTACCTCGAATCGTTGAACGCGTACGCGCGCTCGATCGTGCAGCCAGCCGGACGGCCCGAAGTCGACGCGGTGTACGGCATTCCACCGACCGTCGCGATCGAGCAGCGGCTCTCGCGCGGCGGTCGCAAGAGTACCGTCGCCACGACCTCGGAGGTGTGGCACTTCCTGCGTCTGCTGTACGTGAAGCTCGGCTTGCAGCACTGCATTCACGACGGCACGCCGGTCACGTCGCAAAGCGCCGAATCGATCGCGGCGCAGTTGCTACGCGATCACAAGGGCCAGCACGTCGGCTTCCTCGCGCCGCTCGTCGTGAACCGCAAGGGCGTCTATACGGACCTCGCGAAATGGGCAAAAGCGCGCGGCAATACGCATCTGCGTGTGGACGGCGAATTCGTGCCGGTCGATCCGTGGCCGAAGCTCGACCGTTTCCGCGAGCACACGATCGAGCTGCCGGTCGCTGACCTCGTCATCTCGGCCGATCACGAAGCGGAGCTGCGCGAAGCGCTCGATCAGACGCTCGACATCGGTAAAGGCATCATGCATCTGCTCGCGCCGCTCGACGGTCTGCACGACGCACTCAACGGCGGCGAGTCCACCGCGAAGCTCGGCGACGTGAAAGTGCTGTCGACCAAGCGCGCGTGTCCGGTGTGCGGCACGAGCTACCCCGAGCTCGATCCGCGCATGTTCTCGTACAACAGCAAGCATGGCTGGTGCACGAGCTGCGTCGGCACGGGGCTGTCGCTGACGCGCGAGCAGCGGGCCGCGTACGACGACACGATCGTCGACGACGACAATCGCGGTCGCGAGCAGAGCCTGCCCTCGGAGGAGCAGGAACCGGAAGGACTCGTCGACGAGCCGTGTCCGGATTGCGCGGGCACGCGTCTGAATCCGGTCGCGCGCGCGGTCACGTTCGACTCGCAGGCGATCGTCGACGTCGCGCAATGGACCGTGTCCGACACGCGCGCGTGGATCGATACGCTGCGCATGACGGGCCGCGACGCCGAAATCGCGCGCGACGTGGTCAGCGAAATCGGCAGCCGGCTGCAGTTCCTCGAAGAAGTCGGGCTCGGCTATCTGAGCCTCGATCGCGCGGCGCCGAGTTTGTCGGGCGGCGAAGCGCAGCGCATCCGGCTCGCCGCGCAGCTCGGCAGCAATCTGCAGGGCGTGTGTTACGTGCTCGACGAGCCGACCATCGGTCTGCATCCGCGCGACAACCAGATTCTGCTGAACGCGCTGCGCAAGCTCGGCGACAAGGGCAATACGCTCGTCGTCGTCGAGCATGACGAAGATACGATCCGGCGCGCGGATCACATCATCGATATCGGGCCGGGCGCGGGCAAGCGCGGCGGCACGCTGATCGCGCAGGGCAGCGTCGCGGACCTGTCCGCGCAGCCCGATTCGCTGACCGGGCGTTTCCTCGCGCAGCCGATCGTGCATCCGCTGCAGCCGCGCCGCGAGGTCGTCGCGCCGGGCAAGCGTGCGGCAGCGGTGCCGGAGAACTGGCTGACCGTGCATGGCGGCAAGCTGCATAACCTGCGCGACGTGACGGTCGGCATTCCGCTCGCGCGGCTCGTCGCGGTGACGGGCGTCAGCGGCTCCGGCAAATCGACGCTCGCGCGCGACGTGCTGATGACCAATCTGCTCGATGCGGTCGGGCGCTCGGTGCTGTCGTCGCCGGCCACGCGCCGTGCGCGTGCGGCCGCCGGGGAGAAGCCGGCCGCGAACCGGCGTTCGAGCGTGCTCGCGCGCTCGGCGCCGCGCGCGCCGCTGAACGTCACGCACATATGGCAGGGCTGCGATTCGGTCACCGGCTGGGAGAGCATCGACCGCGTGCTGGAAGTCGATCAGACGCCGATCGGCAAGACGCCGCGTTCGTGTCCCGCCACCTACATCGGCGTGTGGGATGCGATCCGCAAGCTGTTCGCGGGCACGCTGGAGGCGCGCGCGCGCGGCTATACCGCGTCGCGTTTCTCGTTCAACACGGGCGAGGGCCGTTGCCCCGCGTGCGAGGGCCAGGGCGTGCGCACGATCGGCATGAGCTTCCTGCCCGACGTGAAGGTGCCGTGCGACGTCTGCCACGGCCAGCGCTTCAATCCGGAGACACTCGCGGTCACGTGGCGCGGCAAGAACATCGGCGACGTGCTGACCATGGAAATCGACGAAGCGGTCGAGTTCTTCGCGTCGATTACGAACATCGGGCATCCGCTGCAACTGATGAAAGACGTCGGGCTCGGCTATCTGACGCTCGGCCAGCCATCGCCGACGCTGTCGGGCGGCGAGGCGCAGCGCATCAAGCTCGTCACCGAGCTGAGCAAGGTGCGCGACGACATCACGCGGCGTGGCCAGAAGCCGCCGCACACGCTGTACGTGCTCGACGAGCCAACGGTCGGCCTGCACATGGCGGACGTCGCGAAGCTGATTCGCGTGCTGCACCGGCTCGTGGATGGCGGGCATAGCGTCGTCGTCATCGAGCACGATCTCGACGTGATCGCCGAGGCGGACTGGATCATCGACCTCGGTCCGGAGGGCGGCGTGGGCGGCGGTACGATCGTTGCAGCAACGGATCCGGAAAGCCTGTCGCGCGTGGCCGCGAGTCACACGGGCGCGGCTCTGCGGCCGGTGCTCGCGCGCACGGCCGCTGCGGCGACGCTGGCCGGCGAAGGGACGAATGGCTGAGGCACGGTGACGAGCGGTGGCGCGGCCGTTGCAACTTCGCAGGTTGCAACGGCCGGCGCCTCGTCGCGTGTCCGCCACACATGATTGCTGCGCTGCATCCAATCATCCGAAGTTCGATCAATGCGGCGCATGCGCGCGTTTAAATCATACGAAAGAGGCCAGCGATGTTTCAAAATAGAAACATTTTTAGATCCCCTGATAAATCAGCATTTGGATATTAATTTGTGGTGCGGAGCGAATGCCACGGAAATGCCTAATGCCGCGGGCAATAAATTTACGCTTTGCGAATAAACCACCGAATTGCCGGGACATAATAGGGCGATAAGCAGTTCACAATTGAAACATTTTTGAACCGCGCAAGAAGCGTACTCGGTAACGCGCAATGGCCAGGCTTCGCATTATCGGCAACTTTGTCCGAATGCGCGAGAGTGCCGTCCATCAAGGCTTTGCGGTAAGATCTCCTCAAGCTCTTCGCGCGGCTTGCATAGTTGCCCGGCGTGTCGCGCGCTCATATCAATCGCTCAATAACCGCTTTTCCTCAGACATGGGCTGTCCTGATGAAACTCGTTTTTCAAATTTACTATAGCGATCCATTCCGCTAACATCACGCTTAATCCTTTATGCGGCGTAAGTCTGTTTTTTCGCCGTAATAACGCATTCTCTCGTTCCGTCTGATGGCGGGGCAAATCGGGGTCCGCAACGTATGACCGTTTGGGGAAGATCATGCCGCACATGCACCTTGATACAACGAGAATTACGTGGCTACACACGCCCGCTTTGAACGTCCGTACTGCAGCGCGGCGAATCGGCATTCTGCTGTTCGACGGCTTCTGGCTGCTCGGCCCCGGTACCGTCGTGGAAATGTTCCAGACCGCCAATGAGTTCGCGGGCACGCGAGCGGGCGAAGATCCGCCCTACGAAGTGCAGTTCCTGTCGATGGACGGCGGCAATGTCGCCAGTTCATCGTCGGCGCGCATCTGGACTGACCACATCGACACGCGCTTTGGCGGCGGTTTCGACGTGCTGTTCATCGCTGGCGGCTACGGCGCCCACGTGGCCGCGCGCGACGAACGCCTGCTGAACTGGCTGCGCGCCGTGCAATCGCGCACACGCGCGATCGAAACGATCGGCGAGGGGCGCCTCGTGCTCGAAGCGGCCGGCCCGACCGAGCATGACGGCCTGATGAGCCGCTATCCGGGCGCGAGCGCGAGCGAAGGCGCGTTCAGCGCGGCCAACGACCGTCACGACTGCGCCCGCAGCGCGCTGATGTTCATCAAGCGCGACCTGGGCGCCGAGCTTGCGCGCAGCGTCGCCGATCGCGTGATGCCCGGCATGGCTGCGACGTGGGTGCCGCTGCCGGCCGAGGGCGGCACGCTGAGCGTCGCCGAAAAGATTCGCGCGGCCGCGCGCTGGATGGAGGCCAACTGCGACCGTCCGGTCTCGGTCGCCGATGCCGCGCAGGTCGCCGCAATGAGCGAGCGCAATTTCCTGCGCCGTTTCAAGCACGAGATGCAGATCACGCCGTCGGACTACCTGCTGCAGGTGCGGCTGCGTATCGCGTGCAACTTCCTGACCGAGACCGAATTGCCGGTCGACAAGATCGCGCGTCGCAGCGGCACCGGCAACGGCGATCGTCTCGCGAAAATTTTCCGCAAGCGTATGGCTTTGTCGCCAACCGAGTATCGCGCCCGCAGCCGGGCGGCCAGTGAGGCGTAGCATGTATCTTTAGCATGCGATTGGGCGCCCGCGTTGCGGGCGCGCCTCGTCTGTCGGACGCGGTCGCGAGAGCGGCCGTATGTTCGCTGGCCAGCCTTTTTACGAGCACAGTGGCGATGGGCAACAGGGTCATGGCGACGGCATTGCCGGAGGTGAAACTCATCGAGCCGGAAGTGTTCATCGACGAGTTCGGCTTCTGCTTCGAGAGTTTCAGCGCGGACGAGTTTTCGGACGACGTCGCGCAGGGTTTCAACTTCGTGCAGGACCGCCATCTGCGCGCCGTGCATGGCGTGCTGCGCGGCTTGCACTACCAGGTGCAGCGTCCCCAGGGGCGGCTGCTGCGCGTCGTGCGCGGCGAGATCTTCGACGTCTCGGTCGACGTGCGCCTGAACTCACCGAACTTCGGCAAATGGAGCGGCGAGTATCTGAGCGAAGCCAACCATCGGCAGATCTGGGTGCCGCCCGGTTTCGCGCACGGCTTCGTCGTGCTGTCCGATGTCGCCGAATGCATGTGGAAGACCACCGAGTACTGGTTCCCCGAACTCGAGCGCTGCCTGCTGTGGTCCGATCCCGACATCGGCATCCAGTGGCCGATCGACTTTCAGCCCATCCTCGGCAGCAAGGATGCGGCGGGCCGTCGTCTGTACGAGGCTGAAAACATCTCGTGAACGACGGGGCCAACCCTACACTTCGGGTATCCAGTCAGTACGAGGTGCTCAACGTGAAGCGTCGCGCAAGCCATCCGCAATCCGTTCCGGTCCGCTATGTGTGTCGCGCGTTTGCGCCGCTCGGCGCGCAGGGGCTCAATTGCACGTGCGTGGATCAGACCATCGAGACGACCCGCGGCCGTGTGCTGCGTGGCGATTGCCATGTCGCGGTGTATGAAGGACACATCGTCGGCACGATGACGCTTTATGCTTCGGATGGCGAAGCATCGTGCGAGCTATACCGGCACGGCGATGTCGCGAGCCTGCGTCAGTTCGCGGTCGATCCCGCATGGCAGGGGCGCGGCATCGGCACGTTACTGATCGCGTTCCATGACGCCGCAGATCGCGTATGCGGCCTGAAGCGACGCCGCATACGCCTCCGGGATACGGAAAGAAGAAGCGGAAGGAAAGCAGAATTGAAGCGCCCGATGCTTCGGCAACTATTGCAATATGCTGCGGCAAGTATTGCAACGGCGACAGCGGCCGCGCAATCCTCGACGCGGGACCCACGCAGCGTGGCCAGTTCGCATCGGGCGAGGCGTGAATTCACCGAACGCTGTATGCAGCCGTCAGCGTCGGATCACGCCCATCAGCAGGGTGACGAGGAAGATCACCAGGAAGATGAAGAACAACACCTTGGCGATTTCGGTTGCGCCCGCGGCAATGCCTCCAAAGCCGAACACCGCGGCGATGATGGCGATGATGAAGAAAATCACAGCGTATCGAAGCATGGTGCCTCCACCGGTGGATTGTTGAAATGACGTTTGAACGGCGCCCCGTTGCGTACGTCACGCGGCTTCACGGGTGAGATGCCGGCGAGCGGATTTCAGCAATAGATGTGCCATCGCTTGATTGCCGCCGACGTTCCAGCGATTCACGATCAGATAGCCGACGAGCGCCGCCCGCCAAGCGCAGCGGTCCGCCGCGCGCGGCGGCTGGCCCGTCGACGACATCGGCGGCCTCGCGCTGCGTCTGCCGGAGGTCGAGACGGGGCGCTATTCCGATGCCCAGGCGAAGGAGGCTGACCAGCAGTCGCTGCTGAAGTGGCCGGTGCTCGCGCGGCTGATGAACCTCGTGCCGCGCGACGAAGCCGATGCGCCCGCCGCGCGAGGCGAGCCGCAAGAATCGGCGCTGAAATAAGGCCCGCGTCGAACGCTCAACGCAATTGCGTGAACGCGAGCAGCAACACCATGCTGCCGATCGCGCCATCCAGCACGCGCCACGCAGTTGCGCGGCGAAACAGCGGCGCGAGCATGCGAGCGCCATAGCCGAGCGCGACGAACCACACCGCGCTGACCGTCATCGCGCCGAGCGCGAAGGCGACCCGCGCGCCTTCCGGTTCACGCGCGCCGGCCGTGCCGATCAACAGAAACGTGTCCAGATAGACGTGCGGGTTGAGCCATGTGAACGCAAGCGTCATCAGGATCATCGGCAGCGCGCGTTGCGCAGGCGGCGCCTGATCGCGGGATGCGCCGGCCGAGCCATCGAGCACCGCATGTCCGGGCCGCACCGCGCGGCGCAGCGCGCTGATGCCGAACCAGGCGAGATACGCGAGCCCAACATAGAGCATCGCGTGCACGAAGCGCGGGAAACGCTCCATCAGCACCGCGGCGCCGCCGACGCCCGCGCCGATCAGAATGAAATCGGACAACGTACACAACAGCACGATCTTGCCGACATGCGAGCGCATGATGCCCTGCCGCAGCACGAACGCGTTCTGCGCGCCGATCGTAACGATCAGCGACGCGCACAGCGCAGCGCCATGGGAAAAAGACAACCAGTTCATAAATGGTCCGGAAAAAGGAAAGCAGCGGGGATAGACGGGAAAATCCAACAGCGCTAGTCTGCGGGTTGGCATCTCATAAGAGAAGCTAATTTGCTTAATGCCGATTAAGGAACGCTAATGCTCGACTACGCCTTGCTCGACGCGCTGGCCGCCGTGGTCCGCCACGGCTCGTTCGACCGTGCCGCAAGCGAGCTCAATATCACGCCGTCCGCGGTGTCGCAGCGGGTCAAGCTGCTCGAGGAGCGCGTCGGCAGCGTGCTCGTGAAGCGTGGGCAGCCGTGCGTCGCGACCACCTCGGGCGCGCTGCTATGCCGCCATACCGAACGCGTGCAACTGCTCGAAGCGGAGCTGAAAGGCCGCCTGCCGGCACTGCCCGGCGCGCTCGTCGAGCAGTGGCCGGCACTGCGCGTCGCGGTCAACGACGACAGCGTCGGCACCTGGTTCATCGACGCGGTCGCGCCGTTCTGCGTCGAACGCGAAATGCTGCTCGACCTCGTGATCGACGACCAGGACTACACCGCGCAGCGCATTCGCGACGGCAGCGTGCAGGGCGCGATCACGACGCAGGCCGAACCGGTGCAGGGCTGTCGCTCGACGCGCCTCGGCCGCATGCGATACCTGGCGGTGTGCTCGCCGGCGTTTTTCGCGCGCTATTTCGCCGACGGCGTCACGCGCGACAGCCTGCGGCGCACGCCGTGCGTCGACTTCAATCCGAAGGATCAACTGCAAAAGCGCTTCATGCGGCGCATTACGCGCGCGGAGCTCGATCCGCCGCTGCACTGGATTCCGCACGTCGCCGGTTTTTTGCGCGCGTGCGTGATGAGCCTCGGCTGGGGCATGTGCCCCGAGCGGATGATCGCCGGGCATTTGCAGCGCGGCGAACTGGTCGAGATCGCGCCGGGCAAGCATATCGACGTCGATCTGTACTGGCAGAGCTGGCGTCTGTCGATCGGCTGGCTCGACGATTTCAGCGCGATGCTCAGAAAGCGGGCCGGCGAGTTTCTCGATTGACTACGCGGCGGTGCCGCATGCAGAAATGCGGCAGCTGCTATAGCAACAGCTCGATCGAATGAAACAGGCGGCGCTGTTCCGGGTCCTGCGAGCGCGCGCCTTCGTCGATCGTCTCGCGCAGGCAGTCGAGAAAGCAGGCGGCCGCCGGGCTCGTGGGCGCGCCACGCCGCGACGTGATGCTGATGATGGTTTCGTCCAGCGTTTCACGCAGCGGCAGCGCCCACAGGTTTTCCTTCGCGCGTATCGCCTCGACGAGCGGCCACGGAAAGACGCTGACCATATCCGTGTGCGCGAGCAGGCCCAGCACGATCGCGAGCGAATGCGCGAGCACGATCGTGTGCGGCACCGGCATGCCGCGCTTGACGAACAGATTGTTCGACATCGACTCGCGGCTCGCCGGGTCCCAGTTCAGTATCCATTCCGCGTCTTGAAGGTCGAGCAGCGTGCGGCAGCCGGCCTTCGGATGGTCGCGCCGCGCGACCACCGCCGCATGCGTCGAAAAGAGCGGCGCGTTCTGAAACTCCGACTGCGGCGACGCGGGCGGCGGCCGACTGATCGAAAAATCGAGGCTGCCGTCGCGCAGACGCGGCTGCACGACCGCGAGCAGGCCTTCGAAAAATTCCAGTTGCACCTCCGGCATCCGCTCGCGAAAGCGCCGCACGGCGGGCGGCAGAAAAGTCAGCGCGACCCACGGCGTGACGCCGATCGACAGCTTGCCGGCGGCGGCTCCGCGCAACGCCTCGATCTCGGCTTGCGCGCGCTGCAACTGGCCGAGCACGAGCCGCGCATGCACGACGAGCGCGCGCCCGAACTCGGTGAACGCGACACCGCTCGCGCTGCGCACGACGAGCGGCGCGTGCAGATCGGCTTCGAGCTCGCGCATCGCCTTGGTCACGGCGGCCGGGGAAAGCCCCAGCGAGCGGGCGGCCGCCCGGATACTTCCGGTATCGGCAATCGCCGCCAAGGTATTGAGCTGATGCAGTTTCATTCGAATGAGAGGCGTGACGGGGGCAACCAAGGGTTGGCACCGCAACGATTCTACGCCTGCCGCCCGGATATCGGCGCCGCTATGCTGGGTTCACGCTGACAGGGGCGCAACCAGTTGCATGGGATCGGACTAAGCGCTGAAGCGCCAGGTCCGATCGACAGGAGATGGCATGAACACGATGGTCATTCCGGCGGGCATCGCCGAAGTCGAACAGGAAATGATCGCGCTGCGACGCAGCATCCACGCGCATCCGGAGCTGGCCTACGAGGAGTTTGCAACCGGCGATCTGGTCGCCGACCGCCTGCGGGAGTGGGGTTACAGCGTCCATCGCGGCTTGGGGCAGACCGGCGTGGTCGGGCAACTGAAGCTCGGCCACGGCACGCGCCGGCTCGGCCTGCGCGCTGACATGGACGCGCTGCCGATCCAAGAAACCACGGGCCTGCCGTACGCGAGCAAGCTGCCCGGCAAGATGCACGCATGCGGTCACGACGGCCATACGGCGATGCTGCTCGCCGCCGCCAGGCATCTGGCGCGCGAAAAAAGCTTCGACGGCACGCTGAATCTGATCTTCCAGCCGGCCGAGGAGGGGCTCGCCGGCGCGAAGAAAATGCTCGACGACGGCCTGTTCGAACAGTTTCCCTGCGACGCCGTGTTCGCGATGCACAACATGCCGGGTTTTCCTACGGCCAAGCTGGGCTTCATGCCGGGGTCGTTCATGGCGTCGTCGGATACGGTGATCATCAAGGTGATCGGCCGCGGCGGCCATGGCGCGGTGCCGCACAAGGCGGTCGATCCGGTCGTCGTGTGCGCGCAGATCGTGCTCGCGCTGCAGTCGATCGTGTCGCGCAACATCGCGCCGCTCGATATGTCGATCATCACGGTCGGCGCGATTCACGCGGGCGAAGCGCCGAACGTGATCCCCGAAACCGCCGAGATGCGCCTGTCGGTGCGCGCGCTGCGGCCCGAGGTGCGTGACCATCTGCAGCAGCGCATCACCGAGGTCGCGACCGGGCAGGCGGCCGTGTTCGGCGCGCGTGCCGAGGTCGACTATCAGCGCCGCTACCCGGTGCTCGTCAACGATGCGGCCATGACCGCGCTCGCGCGCCAGGTCGCGCTCGACTGGCTGGGCGTCGACGGGCTGATTCACGACATGCAACCGCTGACCGGCAGCGAGGACTTCGCGTTCCTGCTCGAACGCTGCGCGGGCAGCTATCTGATCATCGGCAATGGCGACGGCGAGGGCAGCTGCATGGTCCACAACCCCGGCTACGACTTCAACGACGCTTGCCTCGCGACCGGCGCGGCCTACTGGACCAAGCTCGCGCAGACGTTCCTCGTTTGACGCGGCGGCGGCGCGCGAGCGCCTTGCCGTAGCAGCCACAAGATAATGACGGAGACACAGATGGACTATTCAGCCACACCGCGGTCCGCGAGCGCCAATGGGCTCGATGCGCTAGATGTGCAGCGCCTCGCCGATGAACCTAAAAAGCGCGTCGGCCACGCGAAGGCGATCGCCGCGATCACGCTCGGCAACGGCCTCGAGTTTTTCGACTTCACGGTTTACAGCTTCTTCGCGACGATCATCGGCAAGCTGTATTTCCCGGTCGAAGGTCAGCTCGTGCAGCTGATGCTCGCGGTCGGCACGTTCGGCGTCGGCTTCATCATGCGGCCGGTGGGCGGCATCGTGCTGGGCGGCTACGCGGACCGCGCCGGACGCAAGGCCGCGATGAGCCTGACGCTGTGGCTGATGACGCTCGGTTCCGCGATCATCGCGTTCGCGCCGACCTATGCGGCGATCGGCGTCGCGGCGCCGCTGCTCGTGATTCTCGCGCGGCTGATCCAGGGTTTCGCGCTGGGCGGCGAGGTGGGCGCATCGACGGCGCTACTGCTCGAATACGGCAGCGATCGCACGCGCGGCTTCTACGGCAGCTGGCAGTTCGTGAGTCAGGGAATGAACACGGTAGTGGGCTCGCTGCTCGGCGTTGCCCTGGCCGCGACGCTGTCGCCGGCCGCGCTCGAAAGCTGGGGCTGGCGCGTGCCGTTCGTGATCGGCATGGCGATGGGGCCGGTCGGCATCTATATCCGGCGGCATCTCGACGAGACGCTGCCGGGTGTTGAAGATGGCACGGCAGCGTCTGGCGGCGCTGTTGCGCAGGCTGCTTCGGTTACCGTTGCGAAGCCCGCTGCGCAAGTTCAGTCGCTACCTGTGCGCGACCTGTTCCGCGACCACGCGCGCTCGATCACGACCGGCGTGCTGACGACGATCGGCGGCACCGCGGCGAACTACATCGTGCTGTTCTACCTGTCGACGTACGCGATCCGCATCCTGCATCTGCCGATGGCGACCGCGCTGTGGGCCGCGTGGACCGGCGCAGTGGTCACGGTGATCTGCTCGCCGTTCGCGGGCGCGCTGTCGGATCGGGTCGGCCGCAAGCGCGTGCTGTGGGTATCGCGCGTGCTGCTGATTCTCGCCGTCTACCCGGCCTTCATGACGATCAACGCGTCGCCGACGGTGCCGGTGCTGCTTGCGGTGGTCGCGGGCCTCGCGCTGCTCGTCACGTTCACCGCGGTGCCCAATATCGTGATGCTGCCCGAGCTGTTTCCGCGCGCGATCCGCGCGACCGGCATGTCGATCGTGTACTGCCTCGGCGTGTCGGTCTTCGGCGGCTTCGCGCAGTTTTTCGCGACCTGGCTGATCCAGATTTCGGGCAGCAATCTCGCGCCGGCGTGGTATCTGATCGGTTGCAGCGTCGTGTCGTTGCTGCCGTTGCCGTTCATGCGAGAGACCGCGGGTAGGGCGATCGATTGACGTGATGGCGATCGGGGTCCGCTGAAAAAAGAGGCGCGATCTTTTCGATCGCGCCTCTTTTGCCATTTGCCCTGCTTCACGCTGACTATCGGATCTTGATGACAACCTTACCCTTGGTACGTCCGGTTTCGACATAAGCCAAAGCCTCCTGGGTCGACTCAAACGGAAAGACCCGATCGATGACGGGTCGTATCGCTCGCGCGTCGATCAGTGCGGCAATCCGGCTGAGCTGTTCTCCGCTCGCCCGCATAAAGAGAAATGTATAGCTGACGTCATGACGTTTCGCGGCCTTCCTGATGCCATAACTCAGAAAGCGCATCACCGTTTTCAGGAACCACGAGGCACCGATCTCTTTCGCAAATTCGGCATCAGGCGGACCGGCGATCCCGATGAGCTTGCCGCCGGCCTTGAGCACACGCAGCGACTTCTCGAGCGCATTGCCGCCTTGCGTATCCAGTACCAGGTCGTAGTCCTTCAGGATGGTCGCAAAGTCGTCTTTCGTGTAATCGATGACGATATCCGCGCCGAGTTGCTTCACCAGTTCGAGATTCCGCGCGCTCGCTGTTGTCGCGACGGTCGCGCCCACATGCTTCGCCAGTTGAATGGCGAAGCTGCCGACACCGCCCGAGCCGGCATGTATCAGCACTTTCTGCCCTTTCTTCAATTGCCCTTTTTCGATCAGCGCCTGCCAGGCGGTCAATCCCACCAGCGGGATTGAAGCCGCTTCCTCCATCGTGAGTGCTGTCGGCTTGAGGGCCACGCCATCCTCTTTGACCGCGATGAATTCCGCGAAAGTGCCGATGCGATCCTTGTGCGGGCGCGCGTAGACCTCGTCGCCGGGCTTGAATCGCCGCACGCGCGAGCCGACGCGCACGACGACCCCTGCCAGATCGTTGCCCAAAATCAGCGGCAAACGATAGGGCAAAATGAGCTTGAACTCTCCGTCTCTGATTTTGGCATCGAGCGGGTTCACGCCCGCGGCGTGGATCTGGATCAATACGTCGTCCTCGCGCGGCTCTGGAGCCGGCATATCGCCGGATCGTAAGCCATTGTTGCGTCCATATCGATCGACGACGAATGCTTGCATCATGGTTCCTTGTCAGTGGCTCGTTAAGTCTGGTTGTTTCGCTGGCAATAGCACGGATGCAGAGCCTTTGAACAGGGAGGAGACAGTCACGTCGTCTACGTTGCCAGCCGCAGATCTTTGCGGATACCGGCGTCCACCAGTCCAGCGGGCGCAAATCTGCGCAGCAATCGCAGACGGGCGGCGAGTCCGCCAGCGGTATAGCGGAGTTTCGGACGAGCCGCGATGGCGGCCTGCAGTACGGTTTCAGCCACGACCTCGGGACCGTCGGCGCCCTCGACCACTTCCTTCACTCGCTTGTCCACGGCCGAGCGCACCTCGCGGTATTCGTCGAGAGGGGCGTCGGGCGCGATCAAGTTCGCGTCGAAAGGCGTCTTGATGTAGGCAGGTTCAATGACCGATACGCGAATGCCCAGCGTACGCAACTCATGGTCGAGCGACTCCGAATAACCTTCCACCGCGTGCTTGGTGGCGGAATACAGCGCCATATAGGGCATGGGCAGAAAACCGAGCACGGAACCGATGTTGATGATGCGGCCGCTGCGTTGTCGCCGCATATGAGGCACGACAGCACGCGTCATGCGGATGATCCCGAAGAAGTTCGTATCGAAGATCGTGCGTGCCTGGTCGATCGAACTCTCTTCCGCGGCGGCAGGGGCGACGCCGAAACCGGCATTGTTCACCAGCAGGTCGATGCGGCCCTGCAGGCGCAGCACTTCGCTGACGGCGGCTGCAACGGATGCATCGCTGGTCACATCGAGCGGCAGCATGTCGAACGACTGTTGGCCGGCTCGTTGGCCGCGCCGACTGGTGCCGTAGACCTTGTATCCGGCCTTCGCAAGCCGCTTTGCCGTGGCTTCGCCGATTCCTGACGAGGCGCCCGTCACGAGCGCTATTTTGGTTTGCATGATGTTCTTCCCAAGATGTCTTTGCGTGGGTGGTTGAGCATTCGTTTCACTAAAATATGATGACAGTCATATTTGCGGTCCAACGAAAACCGGCACAGGGCCGGCGTATTTACGCATCAATCGGTGCGAGTTTTTTCAATGCCGCTTCAAGAAAACTCTCCGATAGTTTGGGGTCGTCGACGGCACGCGCCATCACCATCGTGCCAACCATTGTGGCGACCATCAAAAGCGCCTGTTCGTGCGCGCCTGGCTGACCCCAATCGGGCAATTGGCGCGCAACGACATCGATCATCTCCTTGATGCGGCGGGTGGCCGCGCGCCGTACGGCCGGCGCCTGGCGCGGCATCTCCGAGCCGAGGGCAGAGATCGGGCAACCGGTCTCGATGCTCTCGCAATGCTCCTTCGACAGATAGGCGCGCATCATCGCCGGCAACGCCTGTTCCGGCGGCACGGACGCGGCGATACGCTCCGACAGCGCGACGGATTCAGCTCCGGCGCGGTCAGCGGCTTCGGCAAGCAGCACCTCGCGCGACGGGAAATGGGCATAGAAGCCGCCATGCGTCAGACCTGCCTCCTTCATGATGTCAGCCACGCCCGTGCCGTCGTAGCCGCTGCGCCGAATCGCGCGTGCGGCGACCTCGACGATGCGCTCGTGCGTGATTTCCTTGCGGCTGGCTGGCTTCCGGGTGACGGATGCATTTTTCATGACGACCATCATATATCATTTCGGCGGGATTTGCAGGGGCCATCCAGAGACCGACGGTTCAGGCGGTAACCGCTAGAATTGCGGCTTTAGCCCGGAATACGCCAATGTCTTTTGCCTCGCTTGGCCTGATCGATCCCTTGCTGCGCAATGTGCAGGACCTCAATTACCAGACACCTACGCCGGTGCAGGCCAAGGCGATTCCTGCTGTGCTCAGTGGCAAGGACGTCATGGCCGCGGCACAGACCGGCACTGGCAAAACGGCGGGTTTTGCGCTGCCGCTGTTGCAACGGCTGGTGCAACACGGCCCTGCGGTGTCCAGCAACCGCGCGCGTGTTCTGGTGCTGGTGCCCACGCGTGAACTGGCCGAACAAGTGCTGCAAAGCTTTATCGCTTACGGCAAAGGCCTCGACTTACGATTTCTGGCCGCCTACGGCGGTGTGAGCATCAACCCGCAGATGATGAAGTTGCGCAAAGGCGTGGATCTGCTCGTCGCCACGCCGGGCCGTTTGCTAGATCTCCATCGCCAGAACGCAGTGCAGTTTGATCAGGTACAAACGCTGGTGCTGGATGAAGCCGACCGCATGCTGGATCTGGGCTTTGCGCGCGAGCTCAACGCCGTCTTCGCTGCCTTGCCCGCTCAGCGCCAGACCCTGCTGTTCTCTGCCACGTTTACCGATGAGATCCGCGCCATGGCGGCGGGCATTCTGCGCGGCCCGGTCAATATCAGCGTCGGCCCGCCCAATGCCACGGCCAGCAAGATCAAGCAGTGGGTGGTGCCGGTGGATAAAAAGAACAAGCCCGACCTTTTCATGCACCTTGTGGCTGAGAACGACTGGAAGCACGCGCTGGTGTTCGTCAAAACCCGCAATGGCGTGGATTACCTGGCGGCCATGCTGGATGAAGCGGGCTATGCGGTCGACACCATCCACGGCGACAAACCGCAACCCGCGCGCCTGCGTGCGCTGGAGCGCTTCAAGACGGGCGAAGTACATATGCTGGTCGCTACCGATGTGGCTGCGCGCGGGCTGGATATCGACGATCTGCCGCTGGTGATCAACGTTGATCTGCCGATCGTGGCGCAAGACTATGTGCACCGTATTGGCCGTACCGGCCGAGCGGGCGCCAGCGGCGTGGCGGTGTCCCTTGTGTGCGCCGATGAAGCCCCGCAACTGGCCGCGATTGAAGCGCTGATCCGGCGAGCGCTGCCCCGTGAAGAAGAGCCGGGTTTTGAAGCCGAACACCGCGTGCCGCAAACTGGCGCGACGGGCCAGATCATCAAGAAACCCAAAAAGCCTAAGAAGCCCAAAGTGCCGCAAGCTGCGCCGGGCGCCATGCAGGTGCTCAGCAAAAAACCGCGCCCGAAAAGTGGCGAAAACAAACGCAAGCCTGCAGCGCAACGCGCTGTGGCCGCGGGTAACGGCACAAGCTTGTCCAGCGGTAGCCCATTCAGCGTGCAAAAGCCACGCAGCAAACCGGCCAGCAAGCCAGTTGCGGGTTCACGTAAGCCGGCTGGCAAACCCGCTGGTGGTCGCGGCAAACGCTAACCCTGATCCGTGTGTGACGGCAACGCACACGCCATTCCATCTCACATCATCCGACCTTAGCGGATTCCGCGTTTGATCAACGGAATGAGCGAGTCGATCGTCGCAGGTGTTTGGACACCTGCGCCGGTGTTGATGGTCAGTCCCGCGAAATGATAAGCAGCCGAGAGCACGCATTGCGTGACCGGCAGGAAGCCTTGCAGATAAAGTTGCTGGTCGAGCGTCGCGGTAATGTATTTGCTCTGCAGCCCCGAAATCGTGGCCGGTGCCAGATCGATGCCACCAATGATGATTTGCCCCGGCTTCTTGCCAGCCTGCTGGAGCGCCTGCGGAATGAACCCGGTTACACCGCCGTGCTGAGTTCCAATCGCCTTCAGATTAGGGTGCGCCTGGATAAAGGCGACCAGGATCGGCACGGCGAGCGATGAATCGGAATCCACCTGAGGTGAGATATTGAGCCTGGTCACCTTTACGCCGGCCTTCTCCAGCGTTTCGGCAAGGCCACGGTCAGACTGACTGCGCACACTCTCGTTGAACACACCGTATTCCAGCGCCTCGTCGCCCTTCTTGATCCCAGCGTTGAGCATTGCCTGCGCGGTGATCTGCCCGCCGACGTAGAGTTCGACGCCGGCGTAGCCGAAGCCCTTCGCGTCGTAAAGTTTCTGGTTCTCGGGTAGCGGCGTGTTGCCGACGGTAACGATGATGCCCTGGTCTACCGCCTGCTTGATCAGTGGCGCGAAGGCTGGATCGCCCGGATGGCCCATGATGCCGATGCACGTCGGATGCGCCGCCATCGCCTGGCGAAACTGCGCAAGCATTGTCTCCGGGCTCCAGGCCGAGAACTGCTCGATCACCTTGATGCCTAAGGCATGCCCCGCGTCCGCAGCCCCGGTCTGACGTGGCAGCGTCGCGCCGTCGCCAGGGTTTCCGCCCATCTGCATATACATTGTCATACCGGCGCCGAGCGGCCCCGTCGTGGTCGGCTCGGTGGCACCGGCCGTCTGCGCGAGGCCAAACGCGAGAATACTCGCCCCCAGGAGGGATCTCGTCATGATCTTGATCATTTCTGCTCCTTTCTCCTGATTTAACGGCTTTATCGCCCCCCAAGCCTGAATCTTTCGCGCAACACGCGCAGCTTGGCGGGATTCTCTACCAACAGATGCAGCGTCACAGCGACGATGAACACCACCCCTTCGATCGCCTGTACCCAGAAGCCGGCGATACCTGTCGCAACGATTCCGGCCTCCAGCATGCCTATCACGAAAGTGCCGAAGAAGGTACCCACGATCGTCGCCGTGCCACCAAACACCGAGGTTCCGCCGATGAACACGCCGGCCAGCGCCGGCAGCAGATAGCCCTGCCCCTGGGTTGAAAAATAGTTCAGATTCTCGAGCGTGAGCAGCACCGTGGCGAAACCGGCCAGCACACCCATCAGCGTGAACAATTTCACCGTCTCACGCACGACATTGATGCCCACGACCTTCGCCACGTTTCGGTTGTCTCCGATGAACAGCAGGTGCTCGCCAAAACGGTGACGATTGAGGATGAACCACATGAACACTGCGAGCCCGAGCGCCCAGAGCGCTTGCATCGGGATCACACCGAACAACGTGCCCGCGAATACTGCATAGGCTGAACCGTTGGCGAGCTCCTGTAGCGCATTGGAGAGTCCGCCGGACAGGATCGAAGCAACCCCAGCCCAGAGGAACTGCGTGCCGATTGTCACGATGATCGAAGGCACACCGACCACCGCGACCAGCACCCCGTTCACCACGCCGACCAGCGCGCCGCCCGCCAATGCCGCGATCCCGGCTAACCAGGCTGATCCGGTGGTGTTCACGCACCAGGCGAACAGGAAGCCCGAGAATGCCATCACGGAGGGGAAGGACAGATCAATTTCCCCCGCCGCAACCACCAGAGTGAGCCCGATCGCCAACACCGCCAGCGGTGGCACGGTGGTCAGGAAGGAGAAGTAGATTGGCCAGCCTAAAAAGACGCGCGGTGCGGTTGCCATGAACAGGCCGACCACCAACGCGAACACGACCAGGCTCGGCACTCCCTCTATGCGTGCAAAATCCGGCAGGCGAAAACGCACCAGCCGCGCCGGCTGTTCGTCTTTTATCGGATCACTCACGTCCTTGCCCCGCAGCCAGCGCCGGCCCGTGCCCGCTCTGCTGTAGCGAAATCAAGAACCGGGTGAGTTCCTCGAGGCTCATCTCACCCGACTTCATATCCGCGACGATCCGGCCACGATCGAGCACGACGAGCCGATCGGCGAGCTCGTGCACATGGGCGAGGTTATGTTCGATGTAGATGCAGGCGCGGCCGGACTCCTTGATCGACCGGACGAAGTCGAGAACCTTACGTACCTCGCTAATGGCAAGCGCAACCGTGGGTTCATCGAGAATGATCAGATCGCTGTCGAAATACATCGCCCGTCCGATCGCGATGCCCTGGCGCTCGCCACCGGAGAGTTTCGCAATCAGCGAATCCGCGTCGATCCCCACGCCGCGGAAACCGAGCTGGCGCTTCAAAATATCGTTGGCAATGCGCCGCTGGTCGGCAACTTTGATGAAGCCGAACCGGTTGGTGATCTGCCGGCCGACAAAAAAATTACGCCACAGCGGCTGCTTCTCGCCCAGCGATTTTTCCTGATAGACCGTCTCGAAGCGCAGTCGGTGCGCCTCGCGCACCGAAAAGCGGTTCCAGTCGACCTCCTTGTCCCGGATGAACAGCTTGCCCGTGCTCGGCCGCACGACACCAGTCAGTACCTTGATGAGCGTCGACTTACCCGCGCCGTTATCACCGATCAGGCCGACGATCTCGTTCCGCCCAATGGCCAGATCGATGCCGGACAGCGCCCGTATCTTGCCGTAGGACAGGCTGATACCTTGGGCGCGCACGATATGCTGATAGGCGCACGTACCGGGCGCTGCCTGGTTCGGCATCACGCCGCGCTCCAGCTCGAATGACCCACAGCGATGTTGTGAACGACGACAGCCATAGATCTTTCCCCTTTGCTTATCGATCGCCGCATCAACTTACATTGGAAATGTCCCTGAAATTTAGCAAGCCTTAGAGTCCAGTTCAAGAATCGCTTACGAGACCGCTTATATTTCATCGGGAAAATATTAGTCTTGGGCACTTGAACAACGCACAACCTGAGGGATAGAAGAAGCGCGTCAGAAGGGTCCCCACAGGACGAGCGGCCACAAACGCCCGGTCAAAAAGGCGCAAAAAGCAGAGGTATCGGCATGCATCCGCCACTCCAACGGCTATTCTTCAGACACTACGACTAACGCGTTTCAGGCCGGCTCTGCGGGTCGTCGTCAGCCATTCCGCGCCCCACGCGGAAAGGGGGGTGTATGTCACGTCCAGAACTACCTCGGCCCGCGCGACGCGCGCTGCGTCGTCGGCAGTCAGCCGGACGCCGGTGGCTCGTCATCGGCAGCGCGCTCACCGGACTGTGCTTTGCCCATGCGACGCTCGCGGCGGGCAAACTTCCACAAGGCGGCACTTACGTGGCCGGCACGGGCGCAATAGCAAGCCAGGCCAACGGCCTCGTGATCACGCAACCGGGTTCGACGCGCGGCGTGATCGAGTGGAACAGTTTTTCGATCGGCAGGAACAACAGCGTGACGTTCGACAACGGCTCGGGCGCGACGCTGAACCGCGTGACGGGCGGCTCGCCGTCCGCCATCTTCGGCAGGCTCAGTGCAACGGGGAGTCTGTATGTGATCAATCCGCAAGGCATCGTCGTGGGGCCATCGGGCGTGATCAGCACCGGTGGCCGTTTCGTCGCGTCAACGCTCGATGTCTGCAACGACGCGTTCATGCAGGGCGGTGGTTCCCTCACGTTGTCGGGCGACCCGAACGCAAGCGTGATCAACCTCGGCAAGATCAGTTCGAGCAGCGGCGATGTGTTCCTGATCGCGCGACACGCCGTGATCAACGCGGGCACTATCACAGCGCCCAACGGTACGGCCGAACTGGCTGCAGGCGAACAGGTGTTGTTACAGGATTCGGGCAGCAGCAGACAGGTGTTCGTGCAGACGGGCGGCCAGGGTACCGTGGTCAACAAAGGGCGCATAAACGCCGCGCAGATCAGCCTGCAGGCCGCCGATGGGAACGTCTATGCGCTTGCTGGCGGCGGCACGCGCATCCGCGCGACGGGCACGGCGGATCGTGACGGTCACGTGTGGCTCGTCGCCGATGGCGGCCGTGTCAGTCAACTCGGCAAGATCTCCGCGAGCAACGCGGATGGCAGCGGCGGAACGGTCGACACGCAAGCGGCACAACTCGCATTCGGCAGGCATGCAGCCGTTCACGCGGGCCAATGGAACCTGTTGACACCCACATTCACAATCGATAGTGCGGCCACCCGGCCGTTGCAGCAGAGCCTGAATTCGGGCACATCGGTCGCGGTCACGACGACGGGCGTCAATGGCGCAACGGGCGACCTGAGCATTGCATCCAGCCTTATCTGGGAGGGAGCGGCTTCGCTGACGCTTGCCGCGTACCACAACGTCTCAGTGACGACGGGCACGACGATAGCGAACCGCGGTACCGGCAATCTGACCGTGCGCGCCGACGCAACGGGCAGCGACAATGGAGGCAGCATCGCGAATAACGGCATCATCGACTGGTCGGCAAGCACGGGTATCGTCAGTGCGCTGTACGACATCGGGGGCAACTACAGCGCGGGAACCATTCTGTTGAATCAGGCGTGGACGGCGCCACCTGACAGCGGTCTCGTCACGCAGTCGACCGCCTATGAACTTATCAACTCGCTCGCCGACCTCCAGAAAATCAACCAGGACCTTTCGGGCATCTACGCGCTAGGCAAGGACGTGGATGCAACGCCGCCGTCGGGCACGTTCAATGCGCCGATTGGCGCTTTCCCAGCGAGTCCTTTCACCGGACAGTTCGATGGCATGGGCCATACGATATCCAACCTCAAGATTCAGGCATCACCGTCGGACATCGACCCGGGCGCAGGTTTGTTTTCCGCCATAGGATCTGGCGGTGTCGTACGCGACCTGACGGTGCAAGGCGAGGTCAGTGGCACGGCTAACGCCGGCTACTATGGGATTCTGGCCGGCCTGTTGGAAACTGGGCTCAACACCAGCACCATTGCGTCCGTCCACACCAGTGGTACGGTCGCGGTCGAGAACGCTCAAGAGGCGGGCGGCCTCGTCGGCTGGTCCGATGGCACTATCACACGGTCCTCCAGCAATGCTGACGTGTCGTCGTCTCAAGGTTTCTCCGATGGTGGACTCGTCGGCTACAACGGGGGAGTCATCAGGCAGTCTTTCGCATCGGGGAGCGTTGTGGGCACTTCGGCCTATGCCGGCGGGCTGGCCGGTCAAAACGCAGGAACGATCACGCAGTCGTACGCGACGGGTGCAGTCAGCGCGACTGATGCAGCCGCGGGAGCGCTAGTGGGAGTGAATCTATATAGCAGTGTTGAGCAATCATTTGCCACTGGCAGCGTTCAAGGGCAGGGAGGCGGAGGTGGCATCGCGGGCTTCAACTACGGGCCAGTGACCATAAGCAGCGACGTGTTCTGGAATACACAGACGACCGGCGCCACCGTCGCTGTAGTGAGTGTGGCTCATGGCGCCCAGGTTGGCAACGCCCAGGGCCTGACCACCGCTCAGATGAGCAACCCCGTCAGCTTCGGTCCCACATACGACTTCGGACCTGGCGGGGTATGGGCCATGCCCGCCGGAGCAACGCACCCCGTGCTGCGGTGGCAACTGGGTCAGTAGATGGCGAAGGCTTGTCGACAGGGTGGAACTCGACACGACGCAGATGCTGTCGTGAAAATCATTTGGGCGGGACAACTCCGGGAGGTCGGCGATGAATTGCTCCATTCGCGCGAGGCTTATCCAGTCTGCCTGGATCATCCTTCTGGCCATGCCCTGTGCGGCATGGGCGCAATCGCAAACGATAGTCACGATCGCTGGCACTGGGGCGCAAGGGTAGAGAATCAGCGGCCCAACGCGCTGGCTAGCCAGGCGATGCATCGCGGGCCCCAGCACTTCGTTGTGCATTTTTGCGGCGCCACGTCGAAACGCTGCAGCCGAAGCGGCCGTTGAACCAGCGGGAAAACGCGCTCAGCGATGAGAAGCCTACCAGCGTGGCCACTTCAGACAGCGGCCGGTCGCCGCTACTGACATACCGCATCACCTGTTCAACCCGCACCGCATCGACAATCGACAGAAAGCTGTCACCCCGACGGGCGAGGTGGCGATTCACGGTCGTGCGATCCATGCCCAGATGCTGCGCGATCCGGTCGGCCGAGCAGGTGCCAGACGGCAAAAGCGCAATGACCAGTTTCCTGACCTTGTCGGACATGGTTGCGTTGGACTGAAGCAGCATCGAATCCAGATACTGGCGCACCTGCTGCGCCATGACCGGATCGTAAGCTGGAATCGCGGCGTCGAGATCCGCTGCGAGGCACACGATGCCGTCGAAATCCTGGTTGAACTCAACGGGCGCGCCAAATACACGCGCATGCATGGCGAGGCTGGCTGGAGCGCTGTACGTGAGACAGATGGTGCGCGGCTTCCAGGCGGCGCCCAGCACCAGGCCCAGTGTCCGGTACAGGACGCCCAGTATCAACTCCGTTGCCTGGCGCATCGAGCCAGGCATGCCGCCCATGAGGTCTTCGCGGATGATGGCGAGTCCTGCCGTCTCCTCGACGCGCATCACCACCGCCTCGTTCTGCAGGCGCAGATAGTGCGCCATCGATTCGAGCGCGCGGCGCAGTGTCGGCTGTTCCCGCATCGCAAAACCGAGAGGGCCAAGGTTGGACAGGTGGCGGGTCTCGGCCATGCGCAGCGCGAAATCCTCGACGGCAGCGGCCCGGGCGGAGGTTTCCAGCAACCGCGCCACTGCCTCGGCCGGAATCATGATGTCGGGGTTCAGCAACGCGGAACGGTCAATGCCGGCATCACTTAACTGCTGGTAAGGATCAAGGCCCACCGATCGGGCCACTTCGACGTAACTGGTCAGGGAGGCACTGCGAAGCAGATAGGACATATGGTTTTCCCTCATGCATCAAAATGTAAATTTTTTGCCTCAATCTGTCAAACCGCTATTTGCCAGTATCCGATACTTGCCTCCAGAGACGCGTGATGACCAACGCGTACGGAAATTCGAGAAGTTCGAGAGGAGGCGAAACAATGAGCAATGAGACGAGCCGCAGCGCGACCCCGGTCTGCGATCAGTTGCGCGCAACCGGCAACTGGAATCCCGCCTGGGATGCGATTGCAGAACTCGATCCTGTCTGGGCCGAGAAATTCATGGCGATGGGCATGCACACCGTGATGTCGGGTGTGCTGGAACCGAAGGTGTTCGAGTTCCTCGCCATCGCGGTCGACGCGTCCTGCACGCATATGTATGCGCCGGGCACACGCCGTCACATCCGCCGCGCGCTCGAACTGGGCGCCACCAGGGAAGAAATCGCTGCGGTCTTACAGGCGGTTAGCGTCCTTGGCATTCATTCCTCCAGTCTCGGCGCGCCGATCCTGCTGGAAGAACTGGCCGCCTTCGAGAAGGCAAACGTCGACGCTGCGCAGGCCGTTGCCTGACGTCAGCGCAGTCACTTCATTAATTTTCAAAGAGGAACACAGACCATGCATTTCATGGACGACTCCCTGCTGCCTGAAAACCAGGAAAAACTCGTGATCCAGGTGGCGCCCTATGGGCCGCAATGGATCCCCGGCGATTCGGACGATATCCCGGTCACGATGGACGAGCAGGTGCAGAAGGCCGTCGACTGCTACAACGCAGGCGCGACCGTGCTGCACGTGCACGTTCGCGAGGAGGACGGCAAGGGCAGCAAGCGTCTGTCGAAGTTCAACGACATGCTTGCCCGTCTGCGCGATGCTGTGCCGAAGATGGTGCTGCAGGTCGGCGGCTCGATCTCATTCGCGCCGGAGAATGAAGGCGAAGCGGCCCAATGGCAAAACGACGACACACGTCACATGCTCGCGGAGTTGAACCCCCGTCCGGATCAGGTCACCGTCGCAATCAACACCAGCCAGATGAACGTGATGGAGTTGATGACCGAGGCCGACATCGCGGGTACCTCGCTCATGAACCCGGCGCTGCAGGCTGCCTATCGCGACATGATCGTGCCGTCCAATCCCTCATGGCACGTCGAACACATCAGGCGTCTCGTCGCCAACGGCATCCAGCCGCAGTTCATGCTGGGGAATCTGACGCAACTCGAAACGGTCGAGCGTCTGATTCGCAACGGTGCGTATAGCGGTCCGCTGAATATCAATTACGTGGCAATTGGCGGCGGCGCGGCCGGGTTGCATCCCGCCGACATGATCGAGTTTGCCCGCCGCACCCCGGAGGGCGCGGTGCTTACGTTCGAAACGCTGAACCGGAACGTGGTGCCGATGAATACGCTGGCGATTGCGCTGGGCCTGCATGTACGGGTCGGTATCGAAGACACGCTGTTCGGCCCGAACGGCGAGCGGGCGACTTCAGTGCAGCAGATCGAGCAGATGGTGCGCATTGCGCGCGAGCTCAATCGCGACATCGCGAGCGGCGAGGATGCCCACCGCATCTACCAGATCGGCACCCGGTGGGGTTCGGTCGACGAGACGCTGGACAACCTGCGCATGGTACCTAATCGCACGTCCGGCCGGCGCGACGTGCCGGCACGCAAGGTCGCCTGAGCGGGGATAACGGGGCGCAACGCGGCAGCGTATGGCGTTGCGCCTCGCTCTGAACCCTCTCAGGCATGGAGACAGATGATGTTCTGGAAGAAAAGCCCCTCTGCGGTTCTGGCGTCGCTACTGGTGATCCACCTGCTGGCCCACATCGACCGCAATATGCTGCTCGGTTTCTCGCCGCAGATCATTAAAGATCTGGCGCTCAGCAACACGCAATACGGCTTTCTGGTCGGCGCGGTATGGGTGCTGAGCTTCGGCGTGATGGCGATGTTCATGGGCACCCTTGCGGACCGCTTCAGCCGCACCCGGGTCATCGCCGCCGGCGTGCTGATCTGGAGCGCCTGCACGCTGGCCTCGGGCCATGCCCAGAGCTTTGAGCAGATGGTGGTGGCGCGCTTTTTCGTTGCCAGCGGCGAGGCGGCGCTGGTACCTGCCGCGGTGGCCCTGCTGGCTGAACTCTTCTCGGAGAAGCGACGAGGCACGGCAATGGGGCTGTTCTTCATGGGGATACCCATGGGCGTCGGCTGCAGTTTCCTGCTCGCCGGCAGCTTTGGCGCCACGCATGGCTGGCGGACCACGTTCTATGTCCTTGGCATCGTCGGCGTCGCCGTTGCCTTGCCGCTGGCGCTGCTCAAGGAAGACCGTAGCCAGCTCGCACCGCAGGAACGCGGCGCACCGTTCGTAGCCCAGGCGCTCGCGGTGTTGCGCACCGTCGGCAGCAACCGTGCGCTGGGCTTCGTAATCGTTGGTTTCGTACTGGTACACCTCGTTTTTGCCAGCTTTTCCTTCTCGCAGTTGTGGCTCGTCAACGAACGCGGCATGAACGCGGCTGGCATTGCCACCAGGATCGGCGCGCTACAACTGGTGTTCGGCACGCTGGGCGCGGTGATGGGTGGCGTCATGGGCGATCGTGTGGCGAGCAAACTGCGCGGCGGACACGCCAGCTTCATGGCGCTCCTTGTCGTGATCTGCGCGCCGTTGATGCTGGCCTGTCGTTTCGTCCCGGTCAGTTCGCCGCTGTTCTACATCGGCATGTGCGCGGGATTCTTCCTGCCGCTGGCCGTGTACGGCCCGGGGGCGGCGGCGATCATGAGCATGGCACCCCAGAAGATGCGCTCGACGATCTTCGGTTTCACGATGCTGTCGATCAACGTATTCGCCCTTGCCATCGGCACCGTGGTCATCGGGATGGCCGCCGACCATTTCATCAAGGCTGGCGCCACCGCTCCGCTGACGGGTGTCCTGATCGCCACTGACGTGCTGACGATCAGTTCAGCGCTGTTTTTCGCCCTCGCGGCGCGCGCCTCGCGCAGGCAGCGTGCGCTCGCGCTGCAAAACATACAACCTGCGAGGTAATGGACATGCAAGACCAACGTCGAAATCTGGAAGGGCGTGTCGCCCTCGTCACCGGTGCCGGTCGCGGGATGGGCGGTGCCATCGCCGTGGATCTGGCCCGCGCCGGTGCACGGGTCGCGATCTGCGATATCGACATGCCGGCTCTCGAAGAAACGCGCGCTGCCGTGCAAGCGGCCGGCGCGCCGTGTCTGGCGCTGCGCTGCGACGTCTCGTCCAGCAGCGAAGTCGCCAACCTGTTCGCCGCGATCGTCGAGCGTTTCGGGACGTTGCACATTCTCGTCAACAACGCCGCGCTCGTGCCGAACACGCCGATCGATACGGGACGCCGCAACAGGCATTACGCCTATCTCACCACGCCCGTGCAGCGGCAAGCGCTGGCTTTCACCAGCAGCATCAGCGACGAGGAGTGGCATCGTTACTGGGACGTCAACGTGCACGGCCTCTTTTACTGCACCCGCGAAGCGCTCAGGCTGATGCAGCCGCAGCGCGACGGCAGGATCATCAACATCGCGTCGATTGCGGGCATCTCGGCCATGAGCGCCCATAGCCCGCACTACAGCGCCACCAAGGGCGCGGTGGTTGCCTTCACGAAGTCGGTCGCAGCCGAAGTCGCGGGCGCCAATATCCTCGTCAACGCGATGGCGCCTGGGGGTGTGGCCACTCCCGAATTCACGGAATACTTCGAGGCCGCCGGTGAGGAAAAGCGCAACCAGTTCTGGCAAGTGGTGCCGGCCGGACGCCTGGGCACGATGGAAGAATACGCCTCGACGGTGACCTATCTGGCCGGCGACCACTACCTGGTCGGCCAGGTGATCAGCCCGAATGGCGGCGTGGTGATATGACCGGATGCGCCGCGTGACCTGAAGCGATCACGCCTGAAAATCCTTGCATCGACCTCTTCAGCATCTGCCATAACGATCAGTTCTGCGAATAGGATTGTGAGCGCTTCTGGAGATCGGTCTTTGACAAAAGACGACTGACCGGCGGTAAAAGACCGCAGGCGCCCGATGGCTCGAATGCTGCCGCGGGCGATGTCGGCTCGTGACTCTGCATTAAAGAATGGACGGACGAAATGAACGGTTTGATGCTGCAAAAGCAGTTGCTGATTTCCTCGCTGATCGTGCATGCCGATCGCCATCATGGGGATACGGAGATCGTGTCGCGGCGGGTAGAGGGTGACATCCATCGCTACACCTTCCGCGACTGTCACCGGCGCGCGCGACAGATGGCCAATGCGCTCACGAGTCTGGGCATCAGGCCGTCCGACCGTGTCGGCACCCTCGCCTGGAACGGCTATCGCCACATGGAGCTGTACTACGGCATATCCGGCATGGGCGCAGTGATGCATACGATCAATCCGCGCCTGCACGCAGAGCAGATCGCCTACATCGTCGACCATGCGGAAGATCAGGTCCTGTTCTTCGATCTGACGTTCCTGCCGCTGGTCAAGGCCATTGCGGGCCGCTGCAAGACTGTCAAGGCGTTTATCGCGATGACCGATCGCGCGCATATGCCGCTGGATACCGGCATTGCCAACCTGCTGTGCTACGAAGATCTGCTCGAGCGCAGCTCGTCGACCTACGTATGGCCGAATTTTGACGAGGATACCGCCTGTGCGCTGTGCTACACGTCCGGTACCACCGGCAACCCGAAGGGCGTCCTCTACTCGCATCGCTCGTCGCTGCTTCACACGTTCGCTGCCGCACTGCCGGATGCGCTGAACTGCTCGGCGCGCGACGTGATGCTGCCGGTCGTGCCGATGTTCCATGTCAATGCGTGGGGCATTCCGTATGTCGCGTGCATGGTCGGGGCCAAGCTGGTTTTCCCCGGCCCCGGGTTGGACGGCCAAGCGCTCTACGAGCTCGTCGAAGCCGAGCAGGTCACCTTCGCGGCTGGCGTGCCGACAGTATGGCAAGGCCTGCTGACCTGGCTCGAGCAAGGTGGCCTGAACTTCTCGACCCTGAAGCGCACCGTCATTGGCGGCGCAGCCTGCCCGCCCGCAATGCTTCACACGTTCCAGGATGGGTACGGCGTCGAGGTCCTGCACGCATGGGGCATGACCGAACTGAGTCCGCTCGGGACCATCGGCGCGTTGAAAGCAAGGCACCTCGCACTGGGTCCGGAAGACCGTTGCGCCCTGCAATCCAAACAGGGGCGCGCGGTATTTGGCGTCGATATGAAGATCCTCGGTGAGAACGGCGAGGAACTGCCATGGGACGGCGTGAGCTCGGGCGATCTGCTGGTGCGTGGCCCATGGGTGGTGCGCAACTACTTCCGCAATGAAGGTGGCAACCCGCTGCGGATCGATGCCGACGCGCATGGCTGGTTCCCGACCGGCGATATCGCGACCATCGACGCCGACGGCTTCATGCAGATCACCGATCGCAGCAAGGACGTGATCAAGTCCGGCGGCGAGTGGATCAGCTCGATCGAGATCGAAAACCTCGCAGCCGCGCATCCCGCGATAGCGAGCGCGGCCTGCATTGCGGCGAAGCATATGAAGTGGGACGAGCGGCCATTGCTTGTCGCAGTGAAACAGCCCGGTGCACAGGTGACAGCCGAAGAATTGCTGGCGTTCTTCGAAGGAAAGATCGCGAAATGGTGGACGCCGGATGCAGTCGTATTTGTCGATGCGGTGCCGCTTGGCGCTACCGGCAAGGTGCTGAAGAACCAGCTGCGCGAAGCGTTTCAGGACTATCTGTTGCCGACTTAAGGAAGCAGGTGGCCTGGCGTATTGAGTATTGAACGTACGTCTTGAACGTACGTCGTTACGGGTGGATTAAAGCTACAAAACTGGAGACGCAATGAAACTGAAATGGGTAGCTGCGGCCGCGGTGGCCGTCCTTGGAAGTCCGGCCTATGCGCAGTCGTCGGTGACGCTGTACGGCGTCGTGGATTCCGGTCTGCTATATCAAAGTACCTCGGCGGCCTCGTTCAGCCCGACGGCGAAGAATCTGGGGAAGGTCTATCGCTACAAGGACGGCGGGATCTACGCGAGCATCTGGGGCATGAAGGGGACCGAGGATATCGGCGGCGGCTATCACGTCAACTTCAAGCTGCAGGGGTCGTTCGACAGCGGCACCGGCAAGTTCGGCCTGGCGGATACGCCGGGCGCGGTGGCGCAGTTCAACCAGTTCGCAACGGTCGGCGTGTCGGGACCGTTCGGCACGGTCAACGCCGGTCGCCAGATCGTGCCGATGGCCTACGCGATGGCCGATACCGACGTGCGGGCGGGCCAGTATTTCGGCAGCATCCTGACGGCATGGCTGGGCATGAACCAGGCCGCAGGCTGGTCCGGCACCAGCACCAACGGACCGATCGGCGCGCTGTACGACAGCAATGCGATCGTCTACGAGTCGCCGACATTCGCCGGCGTGTCCGCAGCGCTCGAATATGCGCCCGGCGGTGTGGCAGGCAGCTTCCAGGGCGGCACGCGCGAGTCCGCCGTGCTCAAATACTCGAACTATGGCCTCAATCTGAGAGCCGTCTACTACAACGGTCACGACACCAATCCCGGACCGACGACGGTGCCCACCGGACTCGCCAACAACCGCCTCTACTACCTCGGGGCGCTGTACACCTATCACGCCTTCTCCATTTCCGCGTCATATTCCAACGGCAGGAATCCGGCGCACGCGAATCTGGTCAACCTCGACCTGTATTCGGCCGGCCTCGGCTATCAGTTCTCACCGGCATTCAAGCTCACCAGTGGCGTGTATTACCTGAAGGACGCGAACAATTCGGCCAACAAATCGCTCGAGGTCGCCGGAGGCGCCGAATACAGTCTGTCCAAGGCCACTTTGCTCTATGGCCAGGTGGGTTGGGTGAACAACCACGGAGATATGACGCAGACGATTACGTACGGCCAGCCCGTCGCGCCTGGCCTCGGGACGACGGCGGTCATGCTCGGGATACGCCACTACTTCTAGGGATCCTCCGTATTGAGCTCGAAATGAAGACCTCTGGCCGGTGAAGCGTGCCGGCTCGCCCCGCGGTAGCAGAACAGCGATTCCAACGGGGATCCCACAAGACTCAGGAAGACTGGAGAAAGCAATGAAGGTAATCAGGGCACTCAAACTGGCGGTCGGCGCACTGATCGTGACGACATGGATCAATGCGTGGTCCCAGCCTGGCGAATCGGGCAGTGCGCCAGCGTCAACCGTCATGGCGTCGCCGGGCAGCGGCGCTTCGACGAGTTCCAGACAGGCTGATCGCGCGCTCGGCAGGAAGGTACGCGCTGCGCTCATGAAGGACAAGGAGATCAGTGCTTCAAACATCAGTGTCCGTGCGAGAGGTGGCGCGGTGACGCTGTTTGGCACGGTGCCCGATGCAGCGCAGATCGACAGGGCGGCCGGGGTTGCCGAAGCCGTGCCGGGCGTGACAACCGTGAAAAACAATCTGACACTCAAACGCGTATTCGGCCAGTAAGTGGTCCTCGTAAGTAAGTCCGGACCGCTGCCAGGCTTGCACCGAAGCGACACCGCTCTGCCTACGACGTCAGTCTGCCGGCGCATCTGGTTGGCGGACGGCGCAAATGGATCGATTGCGCAGATGAGCCCGGTTTCGTCGAAGGGGTGACGGCATTCGTCGGGAGGCAAAACACCCAACGTCGACCGAGCGTGCCGCACCGTTCTTGAGCTTTAGCGAATAGACGAACCGACAGAAAAGTGCTGCTGTCGGTAACGTCCTACCTTGAACGAATCTCGGCAGCACAGAGGTCGCGCTGATGTGTGGCAATCTGCCATGTGTTTCCCCACGGATCTCTTACCATTGCTCGCCTGTCGCCGTATGGCATGTCGGTCGGAACTTCGAGTGAGATCGCATTCGCCGCAATCGCTCGCTGGTAGGTCGAATCGGCGTCCTCGACGTAGACGTACAGAAATGCCGGCATCGGATCGCGAAGGCCGTCTGCGCCGCTAACCATCACGACGGAATCGCCGATCATGAGTTCGGCAGGCCGCCCGTGACGGAATTCGCCCTGTGCCTGAAACACCATCTTGATGAATGTGATCAGGTTTTCCGGATCCCGTGCGACGATTCGGGGCGTGACGGTATGCCATCCATCGGGCTGAAATTTAGCCATGTTGGGCAGCCTCGGAAGAGATTCGCAAGGGCATTGTCCTCCGGGCGCCGGATGTCCGCAAAGGGGGGCGAACTCGGGCGAATCGGCATCTGGCTCGGTTCGGCCACAAACTGCCGGTCACATGCGCCGCCGGAAGGCCGCTCAGGCGCCGGCTCTGCTTCGCAACCGGCCATCTGATTGTCGCAAGGCGAGCGCTCGTTCAGCGGCCAGAAGGGACATCAATCTGGCCGGCCAAAGACGCCCTGTTCGACCGAGCGGAGGCATCTCCCCTGTTAATCCCTGTCAGCTTGCCGGATTTCGTGCCATGACGACCCATGCCGCGCCGTTGATCATCACCGACCCCTCGCCGGGGAGGCTCGCGAAGGCGGCACGAACTGCGGCGGAGGCACGGGCGCGGATGTCGTCGGGCTGACCAGCGAGCGCACGCGACAGCGGGCCGACCTCAAGCGTCATCCTCACTGCGTCGTCGATCGCCGAGTCCCGCGTTTCGCCCTCGCCGAATGGGACGGCCGCGTCGAAGGGCGAGATAACGATTTCGGTGAAACCGGCCGCCGTCAGGATGCGCGCCACGTGCTTCCGGTCGCCGAACGAAAACGGGCCGGGCGCTTCGGGATCGGGGAGCGCGCTCGGCGGGACGATGTCCTTGAGCGCGCCCACCGGCAGTCGCATCCAATCGTTCTCGGCCGCACCGCGCCAGCAGACGAAAGCGACCCGGCCGCCCGGCCGGAGCGCGCGTCGCATATGGGCGAACGCCGCTGTCGGATCGGGGAAAAACATCACGCCGAAACGCGAGAACAGAATGTCGAACGCGCCTTCGGGCAGCTCTGCGCTGCTGGCGTCGGCCACCTGAAACAGGGCCGGCGTATCGTGGCGCGCAAGCGCGCGCGCTCGATCGATCAGCGGTTCGGATATGTCCACGCCCAGCACTTGGCCCCCCGCGCCGACGCGAGCGGCCAGAGCCAGACTTGACGCACCCGCGCCGCAGCCGATGTCCAGCACGCGCTCACCCGTCGCGGGCGCGGCGGCTTCGATCGCGGCCTGGCCGAACACCGCCACCAGAGCGTCGAGCCGGGCCTGGTTGGCGACCCAGCGCTCCCCGCTTTGACCATTCCAGTCACCCACCTGATCAGCACTTTGCTTTGCCATGTCATCTCCTTGACTCGACGATCCGCCTTTCGCCGCGTCGATTTACGCCAACCTTTTCGAAGGCGACGACGCAACAAGGATCTGTGCTCTCAAACCACCATCGACTGCTGGGCGAAGATACCCGCCATCGCGCCCTGCGATGAAGCCTGGGTGACCGAGGGCAAGAAGGGCGTGGCGAGGTCGCCAGCGGCGTAGATGCCGGGCATGCTGGTTTGGCGGCGCTCGTCGACTTTGAGGACGATGCCGGTGGGCGTATCGACCGTGGCGAGGCCCAGTGATTCATGCAGGCGTGCGGACGGCTTGTTGCGCGGATGGGCGAACAGGACGTCGACCGCGACATTGCGGCGGGTATCGAGATTGACGGTGTCGATATGGCCCTTGTGATGGGCGATCTCGACGATCCGGCCATCGACGACACGTATGTTGCGACGCGCCAGATCGACCTGGATATCGGGCGCAATGTCATGACCATCGGCGAAGACAGTCAGCTTGTCCGTCCAATCGCGGAACAGCCTGGCAGACTGGTGCGACTGCGGGCTGGACCAGACGAGGCCCCAATGCTGGCCGGCGACTTCAAAGCCGTCGCAATAGGGGCAGGGCACGATGGACGTGCCCCAGCTTTCGGCAAAGCCCGGAACATCAGGCATCTGGTCGGCGACGCCATAGCTCAGGATCAGGCGGTGCGCCCTCAGGCTTTCGTTATCGTCAGTGACGACGCAGAAATCGTCGATGGCGCCAGACACGCTCTCGGCCCGGGCATTGACCAGCCTGATCGTTGGATAGCGCGTCAACTGCTGCCGCGCCTCGACCAGGATGTCCAGCGGTGGCTTGTGATCGTGGCCGAGCAAGCCATGCGAGTGGCCTGCAAAGCGGTTGCGCGGCCGGCCGGTATCGAGAACCGTGACCTTGCGGCGGGCACGGCCGAGCTGCAGGGCGGCGGCGAGGCCGGCAAAGCTGCCGCCGATGATGATGACGTCATCCATGGTGATGGGCTCCGTGTTGTGATTGGAGGGGTGGGCTGGGCGTGGTGTGCAATATCGTCCAGCGATACGCGCTTGAGACGGTCAGCGAGTAGGGCTTCGGCATTGGCGAGAAAGTTGCTGATGGCTGTAGTGATCGGCCCCACAATCCCGCATTCGATATCGCCAGGCGCCCCGGGGAAACCTGATTTGGGCAACTGGTTGAAACCTGTCCTTGGCTTGCACATTTAAGATACTGCGTGGTATCGTAGTGCAAGAATTTGAATACTGTCAAGTACTGGAATTGTCGTGACCGAAAATAGCCAGGGCCGGCGCGGCCGGCCCGCCAACGAGGCGCTTCGCCATACGATCGTCGACGCCGCCTGCGAACTCTTTGTGGAATTGGGTTTTCAAGCGACGACCATGGACAAGGTCGCGCAGCGCGCGAAGATATCCAAGCTCAGCATCTATCGGCACTTCGAGAACAAGGAGACGCTGTTCAGCGCGGCCATGGCGGCCCACTGCCATCAATTCGCACCCCAGGCGCTTTCTGAAGGCGTCGACGGGTCGGCCGAAGATCAGCTCATGGCGGTGGGATCATCCCTGCTTCGCACGCTGTTGAGCCCGGACGTCCGCAGCGTCGAAGCCATGGTTTTGGCCGACAAGACGAATCAAAAGTCGTTAAGCAAGCTCCATTACGAAGCCGGGCCCGCCCATGTCATCGCCCAAATCGAGGCCGTGTTGCGTCAGTTGCACGCGAAAGCGATTCTGAACGTACCCGATGCTCCCCAGTCCGCCCGCTTGTTTGCCGCGCTTTTCAAAGGATCAGATCTTCTGCTTGTCGCACGCTTCGATGAGGCGAGAGCAGAGGATGACAACGAAATCGAATCCTATTGCCGGTCGGCCGTCGCCATGTTCATCGCCGCGCACGGTGGCATCTAAAGGTGCGCTATCGCGGCTTGATGAAGAACCCGCAGAGTTGCACACGCTGTTCGCTCTAAGCAATCTGTGGATGACGCGCGAACGACTGATGCGCGAGGCCGCTGCATGAGCGCAAAAGCCGCCCGCGCGGGCAGGCAATCGGCGCCTTCCTTATGCCGAACGTAGCGCTGCATTCGAGCCAGGTGCCGCACCGCTTCCACCGCATCGGCCCTATGTGGATGGCTCAGTGCGGCAAAACGAGTTCTGAACACCATCCCGAACCTTGCGGGCGCTTCCTTTCGATCTGGTGAACGACAAGCTGATTGCTTATAGAGAAATCAAACTTAAGTTCGAGAGCAATTCGAGGGTCGAGCAAGACGTCATCCTTGCACGGCGTAAGCCGCCTCACCAACTCACGGGTCTAAGCGTCCGCAGAGGCCGATGACTTGTCCCCCAGGCGACGGCACGGAATGACCGTTCCACTCCGATACCTACCCTTAGAACAGAGACTGCTCGACCGGCTGCAACGGGTCGACTTGCGACAATCCTCCGCTGCGGGCCGGCAAGCGGTTCCATCGAACTATTGCATCGACCGGTTGAATCCGCCAGTGGAACTGGGACGTTCAAAGTTGCTTTGCCCCTTCAGGTGGGCGATAGTTCAGAGGGTGGAATGACAAACCCAAGGCCCGCCAGATATAGCCGCTCACTCCATCTGTAGCAATTCTGTAGCAAACCAAAATTCACCCCGCAGTACCGCGCCCATAGCCCCACGCGGCAACAATCGACCGATATCCGAACGTTGCGATATGACAGCGCCTCTTCATCCAAAAAAACCGTCTTATTTTCGCTCGAAGTCTGTCACCATTTCATGCGACACCGACCGTGAGCGTAGCGTTGGTCCTGCATCGCGGAAGCGTGTCCTAACGGGAGAGTCCTGATGAGCAAGAAGTCCGAAGCGAGCGGTAAGAGCGGCGCGAATGAGTCGACCGCTGCGACGCTGGCCGCGCTGGCGAATTACATCAGTGAGTTCGTCATCAATGGGACGCTCGACACCAGATGCGCCGCGAAACTAGTTAAGCGCCTGAGAAAGGAAGCCGAAACCATTTTGGAAAATGGAAGCGCGACAAAGCTGGCACAAAAGGATCTGAAGAAAGCGTTCGACACGGTTGACGCTGCAGTCCAGGACCACGATGCGAAACTGCTGGTCACAGCCAACGCAGCACTACGTACAGCAGACGAGGGGAAAAAGGCGGAAAACTAGCACTGAAGTCTCGCACGCCTTGACGCTGTAGTAGCTGCGTCCTCCGCCAAAAGCTGTCTCTCGCGCGGGGGCGTCCGCGTGACTGCTGGTGCTGATCAGACGTTCGGCGAAGTGTCAAAGGTCTCTTGCGACAAGCCGAGCTACACAAAGCGGTTCGCCGGCGCGTACGGCTCGAAGTATCGATCCATCACGCCGATGCACGCATTCAGGCTATGTCCGGCGCATGAAGGCAATGTAGGCGTTTCATGTCTCACCAGCCCGCCCCGCGCCCTCATCCAAACCGAACACAATAAGCAGGCGGCAAATGCGCTGAAATCAAATGCCAGCTTTCGCCGCCGTCGTCGGACGTCCATAGCGCGCCGGTGGTCGACGCCATTGCGAGGCGCGTGCCGGAGTCATCTACAGCGAGCCCGTGCCGATACACGAGGTCATACGCCGGTGCAGGCGGCAACCCGTTCGAGAAACGCTCGAACGTGCGGCCGCCGTCGCGCGTGCGCGTGACGACGAACTGGCCGTCCACCGGGATCCGGCACTGGTCTTTCACGGCGGGCACAAACCACGCGGTGTCCGGCTCGTGCGGATGCACGGCAACCGCGAAGCCGAAGCTCGATGGCTGCGCTTCGATCCGCTGCCAGTGCGCCGCGCCGTCGGTCGAGCGGAAGATCGCGCAGTGATGCTGCGTCCACAGCGCATCTGGATTTGCGGCGCATTGCACGACGCGGTGCGGGTCTTGCACGTTGGCATCGCCGCGTCGCTCCGGCGGCATGTAGTCGGCCTCCATGCCTTCGGCACTAACGCGCCAGGTCGCGCCGCCGTCGGCGGTTTGCCAGACGCCGCCACACGACACGCCGATCGTCACGTGCCGGCTGTCGCGCGGATCGACCATCACGGAATGGATGCCCGGCGCGTCGTAGCCGCCTCCGAACCATTCTCGGCGCTCCGGGCGATCCCACAGCGCCCGGTTGAGCAGCCATGTATCGCCGCCATCGTCGGAACGGAAGAGCCCGCCGGGAATCGTGCCGGCCCACAGGACGCCCGGCTCGTCCGGGCCGCCGGTTTCGAGCGACCAGATTTGCTGGAGCGTCCAGGGAGGAGCCGGCGGGCTGGGCACGGCCGCGCTCGCATTGTCCGCGCTCGTGTCCGCGCCGTCACCGGCATGCGTCTCGTCGGCAGGCTGCGGCGGGTAGACGGGGACCGCGCACTCTTCCCAATCCTCTATGCCCGCGCGCCGGCGATGCAGCTTCACGCCGAAGTGGCCGAGATTGAGCGCGGCATACAGCGAACCGTCGCGCGGATCAGGCAGCACCATGCTCACCGGCTCGCCGACGAAATACGGCTCACCGAGCGTCCAGCCGCCCTCGCCGTCGGCTTGCAGAACGAACAATCCCTTGCGGGTTGCAACAAGCAATCGATCGCTCATGTGGAGTGTCTCCTGTCGACCAGAGTTGGCGCTTTAGCGCTTACTCTGGTCCCATGCAAAGCTCGAGTAAGAGTGGAACCTTCTTATCCGCCCGACAACGCCTGTATGACGTAAACGCGGCTTTCCTCGCCGAGCGCATCGGACAGATGTTGTCGGTCGCGCACCGGCCGGCCGTCGACAAACACGGCGAGATGTCTTCGCAGTGAGCCCTGATCGTCAAGGATGTAGCCGCGCAGTCGAGGTTGCGCGGCGAAGACGGCCTTCAGTGCTTCGCCGAGCGTGCGCGCGTCGATCTCGCGCTCGGGCGTTGCGATATGCCGTTGAATCGAAGCAGCGAAGAAGATGTGCGCCATGGCGGGGTAGCCGAGCGGGAATGGCCTGTTCGTCGATTCTGCAGTTTAGACGATCCGCTGGGTGCTTCGGGGCATCGCCATACAACAGACGACAGGTTGCGCCTCCGAAGCGGCCGTTGCGGTGTCGCGAGTCCGAAAGGCGGCTCGGGGTCGCGTGCCGCCGAACGCATCGAGCATCATTGACCAGATACAAACGTCCGCCGGTTGCCCGAATCGTTGCAGCCCGCGCTCTCAAGTCTCGCGATCGATTTCGCGCGGCCTGCAAGCGTCATTACTGGCCGGTTGCGCTCTTCACCGCGCATTGCCCGACGATACTCTCCCCGTCACTGAATTTGAACGTGACGGGAACCGTTGAACCGACCGTCAGCGGCTTCTTTTCCTTCTCGAACATCACGTGATAGCCGCCCGGCGCGAATGCGAGTGTCCCGTTGGCCGGGACGGTCACCTTGTCGACCATGACCATCTTCGACGTGCTCCCGGTAGTCTGCGTCTGATGCAGCATGGACATCCCGAACGCATCGGTGCTAACACCTTCGAGATCGACGGGCTTGTCTCCCATGTTCATCAGCTTGAAGTAGCCGCCGGACGGCACGTCGCCCGGCATCGAGCGGATCCAGCAGTCGGACACCATCATGGCGCCCGACGAAGCGGCGAAAGCGGTTAGCGAAGCAGCCGCGAGCGGCAGCGCGATAGCCAGGCGGAAGAAGGGGTGGTGCATGGCATAACCTCCTGTTCTACGTTAAGGAAAATGTGATGGGCCGGTGAGACCTACGTCGCGGCACCGAGGCAAGGCTCGATCGTCATATCGGTCGCATGTCTACATGGTCGCTCCGCTATCCGCCCGTCGGCGACGTATGGCCCAGCACCGCAGCCAGCGCAAGTACGGCTAGCATGACGAGCGCTTCGACAGAGAGAACGCCGTCGAAGCGGCGTTGCGCGGCGGGGTAATCCGGATCGTTCCGCTCGGCAAGCACGAGCAGATCGGGCAGAATCGCCATCCGGTTCCAGCCGCCGAGCAATGTCGCCAGGACCACACATGCAAGCTTTGCGGCGAGCAACCGGCCCCAGTGTGTGCGCAGCAGCGGCGCGCTGGCCTGCGCCGTGTCCTGAACGGCGTTGTAGAAACCGGTGACGAGAACAAACACGAGCGCAGTCGTCGCCAGATGAGACAGCGCCGAGCAGAACGCAGCCCTCCGGCCGGGCGGACGGCCTGGTTCGCGTTCGAGCCGGCGCAGCAGGATCGCGGCGACGATGACACTGCCGGCCCAAAGCGCAGTCGCGGAAAGGTGGACGACGTGGATCGCCTCACGCCACGAGAAGTCGCCGGAGTCGGCCGCATGGCTCGCGGCTGCCTTGCCCGCGACCCACAGGACGAACCCCGCAGCAAAGAGCGCTGAGCCGCGCTCTTTCTTGAGGCCACTCAACGCCGCGAGCAGCGCGCCGGCAACGCCGATCGACCATGCCTTACCGAAGTGGGACTGCGTCAGTACTGGGGCGATAGCCGAACCAGCTTCACCGAGCGGCGAACCGCTCATGACTGCGGCCTGAAGCCAGAGGTACGCCAGGGCGGTGAGAGCGAGTGCGACTGACGCGACCGTCCGCCAGACTCGCGTCGTGTCTTGCCCAGGCAATCCGCTACGCGCGCCCAGCACGCCGCATGCAAGAGCGCCGGTAGCGACGGCAAACAGAATGTCCTGCATCGCGGCCAGTGCAATCTGGGCGACGACGAGCGGATCCACCGTTACTTCACCGTGAACGTGTAATGCCCCTGGGTGCGATGGCCGTCGTTGGCAACGGCGACCCACGAGACGGTATAGGCGCCCGGCACGAGGGGATTTAGCCCTACCGACATATGCTTCCTGTTCGACGGGTCAACCGCAGCTTTGCTGCTCGTCACGGACTTGCCTTGCGAGTCGGTGACGGCGATCGAGCTGAAGGCGGGCTCCAGACCATCGTCGAAGTCGATCGCCACGTCCTTCTGCGAGGTCGTGACGGTCGCACCGGCCCCCGGCGCCTCCTGGGTCGGGTAGGCGTGCGCCTGCGCGAGATTGCAGCCGGCGATCATCAGCGCGGCGATGGCCGCGCGTGCAATCGTGTGCAGTTTCATGAGAGGACTCCTTACACGTTAGAACAGCGGCTTGCCGAGCGTTTTCGGCGCAATATCGTCGAAGAAAAGATGGGCCTGTACCAGGATGCCCACATGCGAACCGCTCGCGCTGTTGATTGGTATCTGGGCTTCGACACCGAACTGGCCATAGCGGTTGATCCAGATGAACCCTGGATTGATTGTCCCAGTGGTTTGGCCCTGACTTCTCGATAGCGGAAACTCGACGATGGGAACAATGTTCGAGAGCGGCTGCGGCAAGCCGAAATCATGCACCTGCTGCTGCAGATAGGGCAGGCTGTACTGGACCGTGAAACCGTAGTCGAAAGAATTGGGCTGACCGGCCCCGGTGGTCAACGAAGGCCCAGCTTCGGCGGTAATGGCAACGGGTCGGAGATAGGCCAGTGAGTCGGGCAGATCGCCCATACCCTTGCCCACGTAGATCGTCGGCGAGATGGTCGAAAAGCTGTCCGCAATCGCGTGGCTGCCGGTTCCACCCAATTCCGCATGCACCCCGACTGAAGTCATGAATTCGTGCGGGGCGTTCACATACAGCAGATACTTCAGGCCGACTCCAAAGTTATCGAACCCGTGCGCAGTCGGATTGTTCTGCATCACGTAAGCGCCGTCGACGGACAGGGCAAGCCTTGACGTGATCAGCTTGTCGTACTCGAAGCTGAACGTATTGATGCTTTGATCGCCGTTGTCTCCAGGAACACGCTGATGCCCGTATTCGAAGTTAGCTTCATCGCCGACACCTGGATCATCGACAGCCAACGTTGACGGAAAGACGCGGTCGCCCGCGATGGCATGGGCAGCGGCTGGCGATGAGGCGAGCAGGAGCGCAGTTGCGGCGAACGAGATCGATGCCGTGGCGAAGAAGGGTTTGCCATGGCGCAAGGTATTGGCATGCATGTTTCATCCATTGATTGAGGTCGTCATTGCGCGGCCGCGAGTCTGTGAAGAGACACGACGACGCCTGGCGATGCGTTCGTGCACGGCATCGCCATCAGGGCTCAATTCAGGATGAAACGGGGGGCGCGCGCGGCTGGGCGGATACCAGCGGTTCGACGCGACGGATGCTCTCGAACCGCGTCGCAATGCGATGCTGGATGGCCCAGACCGTGACCGCAAATTCAGGCTGGACGCTCGGCAGCACGGGCATGTGCGCAATCAGGTTGCAGTAGCCGCAAGCATGCCAGTGAGCGGCCAGCGAGTGGGAGGTGTCCTCGTTGCCCGGCGGATTGCCTGGAGTCGAATGTGCGGAGCAGAGCGAGGCTGAAGGAAGCCCAGCCTCATTGCGGTCAGCCAGTGCCTGCGAAACCGTCGGCGCGAGCGTTGCCATCAGGATTGCCAGCAATCCCAGATAGGAGCCCAATTTCCGGAAGAAGCAGCTCAGCATAAGGCCGACGGTTCGATATTGGTCTGGTGAAGGTGAATGCGGCGCATTATGCCATGTGTTACTTGCAGGCATCGACCTATGACAGCTTGCCGCGTCAGACACGGCGACCCCAGGTACGCAGATGTAGCCTTGGTTGAGGCGCTTGGGTCCAAAGGCTCTTGCGATCGGTGTCGTGCTTCTGGACTGGAACCACGCACAGGCCGGCGCGGCTCTCGGTTACCGAGTTATCGCTAGTGCGCGGAACCGGTTTCCTGAATGACCGGACCCCGCTTGGCAACGGACGGCTGTCAGCCCCAAAGTCGAAGGTCTCTTTGGGGTCGACAACAGCCGAGCGCATCGGGTGGTAGCCGGCCCATCTCCAGCCATTCGCTCGCGTGCGCCCGCACCTGCTATTTGCTGATGGGTCTTCGGCTGGCTCGACTGAGCAAAAACCGCCACAGCGATGGCGCCAACCACGGCGACCACGAAAGCTTCAACGAACGATTTCATGAGCCGTGGGAGCAAGGTGGCCGACATGCATCGGCGTCGGCAGCCTCACCAAAACTGAGCCAGCTACAAACCACCTCGGTGGGCGAAGCAGATCTCTACTTCTCCCGATCGACCGCTCAAACCGACTCCCGCAGCACCAACTGATGCTGCAGGATGCGCGACGCTGGGCGTTGGCCGTCGAGCAGCGCCAGCAGCATTTCGGCCGCCGCGGCGCCCAGCTCGACCATGGGCTGGGCCACGGTCGTCAGCCCCGGCTCGAAGATGCCAGCGATGGGCACGTCGTCGAAGCCCATTACCGCCACGTCGTGCGGCACCCGCCGGCCGGCTTTGCTAAAGCCCTTGATCGCGCCGATGGCCAACGTGTCCGACACGGCGAACACGGCGCTCGGTGGATCCACCACCGCCAGCAGCTTTGCCGCCGCCTGGCTTCCGGCGGCGTAACTATTGTCGCCAGTAACGCAGACAAGCTCGGGCGCAGGCGCGAGACCGGCGCGCAGTAGTGCCGCGTGATAGCCCTCGCGGCGCTGACGCGCATACAGGAAGCGCTCGTCGCTGGTGATGAAGCCGATGCGCCGGTGGCCCTTGTTGATGAGGTACTGCACGGCATCCGTACCGGCCTGGCGGTGGTCGATGCTGACATAAGGCACGTCACTACCGGGCAAGAATTCCGAGCAATTGACCCATGGCTTGCCGTTCGCCGCCTCGCGCCGGGCTGCCGGGTCGGACATGGGCACGAGATTGATGACGCCGTCGCTCAGACTGCCGGCCAGCGTCGGCAGCGAGGCGTCCGCCGTGCCGGTCCAGGCTTCCAGGTCCGCCGGAAGCAGCGTGTAACCGGCCTGGCGACTGACCGCGCCGGCCCCGCGCACGATCTCGGCGTAGTAGGGGTTGGCGAAATCCGGCATGAGCATCAGCAGAATGCGACTCTGACCGGTACTCAGGCTGCGGCCGAACGGATTGGCCCGGTAGTTCAGTGCCCGTACGGCTGCCTCGACCCGCTCACGCGTGGCCGCCGTCACGGCCTTCGTCCCGTTGAGCACACGCGACACCGTGGCAATGGAAACGCCAGCCTCGCGGGCAACGGCTTCGATGGAGGGTTTGCTTCGCATTGGTTCGTTCAGGCAGCGGCGCGTTTGTCGCCAGCAGGAAGGTAACAATTTTAGCATCACGGGAAAAGGTTTTCCCCTCATGCGTCATCGAACCTCGAAACTGAGCGGGATTCAGACTCGGCTTGCGGGAATCCATGGTGTTGCTGCAAACCGCAGCATTATGCAATCCGCTTATCCGAAGCTTCTCGCGTACTCCTGTTTGTGCCGGTCCCTGCTGCATAGGGTAAAGCCCCTGTTCCAGGTAAATGGGAAAGCGCTTACCTTTTGACTTGCGCCCAGCTCCGTAGGCCATCCGTGCCGCATCCACCTTGACTCTTTGGATTGACAACCATGAATCAAGCCTTGCCCATTTCCATCCAGATTTACAGTCTGCGTAATGCGGGCGAACTCGACCGGCAGTTCGACATTGCCGCCCAGGCCGGATTTCGCCAGGTGGAGCTGATCGGGTCCTTGCTCGAAAATGCGGCCGACACCCGGAACAAGCTTCAGGCGCGCGGCCTGAGCGCCTCCTCCAGCCACCTCAGCATGGCCATGCTGCGTGAGCGTTTGCACGAAGTGAGCGCGGCGTGCGAGACCCTCGGTATCACCCAGTTGGTCATGCCCGCGGTGCCGCCCGCCGAGCGCGACAGTGACGCCGCATACTGGCGGGCGCTCGGCAACGAGTTGGGCAGCCTCGCCCATCGGCTAGCCGCTCAGGGCATCGCCCTCGCTTACCACAACCATGATTGGGAACTCAGCGCCAAGGAGAACGGCGCAACGGCGCTGGAACTGCTGTTCGAGTCCGCCGGGGCAAGCCCGCTCGGCTGGCAAGTGGATGTAGCCTGGCTCGTGCGCGGCGGCGCCGATCCTCTGCCATGGCTTCGTCGTTATACGGGCCGCGTGGTCTCGGCCCATGCGAAAGACCTCGCGCCCGCGGGTGAAAAACTGGACGAGGACGGCTGGGCCGACGTCGGTCACGGCGTCATGGATTGGCCCACGCTGGCCGCCGCCTGCCGCGAAGCGGGGGCGCGTTTCCTCGCCGCCGAGCACGACAATCCCAGCGACGGCGAACGCTTCGCCCGCAATGCCTTTGCCTATCTGCACCAGCTCGGAGCCTGATCCATGAAACCTGTCTTCGTCGGCATCATCGGTTGCGGCAACATCAGCGATGCCTATTTCACCGGCGCGGCGAATTCGGAATTCGTCCGCATCAAGGCTTGCGCCGACTTGCGTCCGGAGGCCGCCCGAGCCAAGGCCGCGCAGCACGGCGTTGCCGCGATGACGGTGGCTGCGCTGCTGGCCGACCCCGACATCGAACTCGTCATCAACCTTACGGTGCCGCACGCGCATGTGCCGGTAAGCCTGCAGATTCTGGAGGCGGGCAAGCACGTCTACCTCGAAAAGCCCCTGGGTACCGAGTTCGCGTCCGCACGCGCGATGCTGGCGCGAGCCGAGGCTTCGGGATTACGCGTGGGCTGCGCGCCGGACACCTTCTTCGGCGCGGCCCATCAGGCGTGCCGCGCGGCGCTCGATGCGGGCCGCATTGGGCGTGCCATTGGCGGGGCCGTGGCCGTGTTGTCCCGCGGCATGGAGTCCTGGCATCCCAATCCTGAGTTTTTTTTCAAGCCTGGCGGCGGCCCGATTCACGACATGGGCCCGTATTACGTGACGCAGTTGGTCAACCTGCTTGGGCCGGTGGCACGCGTGTCTGCTTGCGCCACCATCGGTTTTCCCCAGCGCATCGTCTCCAGTGAGCCGCTGAGGGGCCAGGTCATCGAGGTCGAGGTGCCCACCACGGTCAACGGTATCCTGCATTTTGAGGGTGGGGCCAACGTTGTGATGAGCGCCTCCTGGGACGTGTGGGCCCATCAGCGTGCGCCTATCGAGATCTATGGCACGGAAGGTAGCCTGTTGGGCGTCGATCCCAATTTCTTTGGCGGGAGTCCGCGCGTGGCTGAACGTGATAGCGGCTTTAAGCCGCTCGACACACAGGTCCATGCTTTTGGCGTCGACAACTTCACGTTGAGGAGTGGTGCGCGGGTGGCCAATTACCGCGCTGTGGGCGTGCTGGACATGGCCATGGCGTTGCGTCGAGGTCGGCCGCATCGCGCGAGCGGCGAACTGGCGTTACACGTGCTGGAGGTGCTGGATGCCTTCGAACGCTCGTCGCGCGAGGGGCGGCACATCGATATCGAGACCGTCGTGCAGCGACCCGTCGTCGTGCCATTGGGTCGAGGCGAAGAGGTGCTTCTCGCCGACTGACTCACCTGACTTCCAGAGTGATCAAGCCGTTGCGACGTGATCCGACTGCGACCATCAGATCACGCCCCGGCTCATACAGCTCGCGCGACTCACCTCGCCGCCGACTATCCACGACCGGGCACAGCCGCGCCGTCGCCGTTGCTGGCCGTCGCCGCGTCGCGCGTCTCGGGCATCGCCGCCCACACCAGCAGCACCGCGAGCGCACCGGCCGCCGCGAGGCAGAAGAAGCTCACCGTGTTGCCCGAAACGATCGGCGACGAAGCCCGCCGCCGTCGTGCTCAACGTCGCGCCGATGCCGGCCGCGAGCCCGAACAGGCCGATACACAGGTTGTAGCGGCCCTTGTCGCCGGCGACGTCGGCGGCGATCAGCGGCAGCATCACGCCGAACACCGCGGCGCTCAAGCCGTCGAGCATCTGCACCGGCACGAGCAGATAGGGGCTGCTGATGCCCGCGAACAGCAGCGCGCGGATCGGCAACGCGGAGAAGCCGAGCAGCAGAATCGGCCGGCGGCCCCAGCGTTCGGCCGAGCGCCCGACCCACGGCGACATCATCGCGACGATCGCCTGCGGCACGATGATGCATGCCGCGATCACGAGCTGCACGTTGTCTCCCATGCCGGCCGTCACTTCGCCGGCGGCCAGGTTCAGCATCGCCGCGTTCGACAGATGGAACAGCACGATGCAGGCGGCGAACAGCAGCATGCGCTTGTCGCGCAGCAGCTCGCGCAGGCTTTCGCGCCGCTCGAGCTGCTCGGGGGTGGGCGCCGCTTGCGGCAGCTCGATCGTGTCGGTGCGCTGGATCATCGCGAGCGCGATCAGCGCGGGAACCGCGAGGCCCGCGGTCAGGACGAACACCGCGCGCGGCGAGTAGTACTCGCCGAACAGTCCCATCAGACCGGCCGCGACCGCGCTGCCGATCGATGCCCAGCGCGCATTGCGGCCGAGCCGGTCGCCGAGATTCGCGCGACCCACCAGCGCGAACGAGATCGCCGCGAGTGCCGGCGTCAGCATGCAGCTCGCGAAGCCGTGGAACACCTCGGCGGCGATCACCGGCAGCACGGTCGGGCTGATCGCGAGCAGCATCGCGCTGAGGATGATCGCGCCGATCGCCCACGCGGCCGCCGCCTTCTTGTTGCGCAACGCGTCGACCGCGGCGCCGCCGGGCACCTGGCTGACCATCGCGCTGATCGTGCCGACCGACAGCACCATGCCGATCTCGCCCTGGGTCCACTTGTGCGATGCGAGGTAGGACGCGATGAACGGCCCGAAGCCCGTCTGCACGTTGGCGACGAAGAAGTTGAGCCAATCGAGCGCGCGCAGACTTCGCGCCGTGACCATAGTACGGACCGTCATCGGACCGCCCGTGCGTTGGAAACCGCGACGGCCGACGACGCGGCCGGCGGCGCCGAGGCCGCCGGCGCGGCGCTGGCGGCAGGCTGCGCGGGCGGCGCCGGCGACACCGCGCGAATCGGCTTGTCGCTCGCGTAGAGCGGCGTCGCGTTGATCTGCGCGTCGCTCAGATCGATCTGCGGATGCAGTTCCTTGTCGCGCGTGACGAAGCGCAGCGCCGACCAGTTCGCGGCGATCGTGCGCCGGTCGGGGCTGACCATGCCGCCGACGTCGAGGACGATCGCCTGCGGCTGCGCGTTGCCGTCGATCAGCACGTCGACCACACGGCCCACCTTGGCGCCGTTCGCGCGCTCGACGGTCGCATCGAGCAGCGGCAGTTCCAGCGGGTTCGATTTGTTCGCGGTGCTCGGCACGGCCGTCGGGTTCAGCGTGATCGGCGCCCCCTTCGCGGTCGGCGTGAAGTGGAACGCGCCCCACGGGAAGTTCACCTTGCGGTCGCCGACGCCGAGGAAGCCCTGCAGATTGACGACCATCTCGCGCGGCTTGCCGGCTGCGTCGGCGATCATGTCGACCGCGCGGCCGACCACCTTGCCGTCGGGCTTCTGCACCTGGCTGTCGAGCAGCGCGCGCGCGTCGCTGCGCTCGATCGTGCGCAGCACGATCAGCGGCGGCGGCGGCGGGGGAGGCGGCGGAGCCGGCACGACAACGGGCGGCGGCGGTTCGACCTTGTGCGGCTTCACGACCGGCTTCTTCGGTTTCTTCGGCTCCTCGGGCCCCTCGTTCGCCTCGCTCTCGACCGGCTCGGGCGCGGACGCGGCGAGCGGCGCGCTTGCCGGCTCGACCGGCATCACCGTCGCATCGACGATCGGCGCCTGCTGCGTACCCCACAGCAGGCTGCTACAGCCGGACAGCGCGGCGAACGCGAACAGCGCGGCCACGGTGCACAGCCAGCGGAACAGTCGAAGCACATCGAGCGAATCAGGCGAATCAGGCGAATCGAGCGGGCGAAGCGATCCAAGCGGTCCAAACGGGACAATCGGCAGGCGCCCGGCGGGGCGCGGAAAACCGCCAGTCATCAGGAAAAACTCCACGGGCAGGTGCGGACCGGCGCGATGAGCCGCCGCGGTTGGATGGGATACGGCCCAGAGTTTAACCTGCGCTGCCGCGCGGGCAGCCTTTCGCCGGTTGCGTTGCAGGCGGTTTCGCCGATGCGCTGGCGGTATGGCGCTGCACGCCGCGTGCCTGGAACGCGATCGCCGGGGTGGGTTCGGCGCGTTTCGCGGCTGCCCGTATGCCGTAGGTGTATACGCGCGCAGCGCTCGCGCGAGCGACCGTCGCGCAAAAGATATAAGTCGCGCGACATGTCCGGCATGCCATTCATGCGATTGGACACATAGTTCGCTTCACCTACATTTCGACTCAGAAAAGCGTTACCCACACCAACCAATCCACGAGACGAACCTGATGACGGCCGCTTTAGCGGCCGTTTCAGCGCGCTGATAAAGGAGGCACTCATCATGATGGAACCCCAGGCCCTCGCGAATTCCGACGTCGCGAGCGAATCCTTCGACACCGAATCATTCCGCGGTAAGGGCTTTCTCGACCGCTACTTCGACATTTCCGCGCGCGGCAGCACGCAGCGCCAGGAGATCGTCGCGGGCATCACGACCTTCCTCGCGATGGTCTACTCCGTGTTCGTCGTGCCCGGCATGTTCGGCAAGGCAGGCTTCGATACCAGCGCGGTGTTCGTCGCCGTGTGTCTGACCACGGCGTTCGGCTCGCTGCTGATGGGCGTGTGGGCGCGTCTGCCGATCGCGATCGGCTGCGCGATCTCGCTCACCGCGTTCACCGCGTTCGGCCTCGTGCTCGGCAAGGGCCTGCATCCAACCGTTGCGCTCGGCGCGGTGTTCCTGATGGGCGTCGTGTTCACGACGATTTCGGTGACCGGCGTGCGCTCGTGGATTTTGCGCAACCTGCCTGTCGGCATCGCGCACGGCACCGGGATCGGCATCGGCCTGTTCCTGCTGCTGATCGCCGCGAACGACGTCGGGCTCGTGGTCAAGAATCCGGGCGCGGGGCTGCCGGTGTCGCTCGGCAATATTGCGGCGTTGCCGGCGCTGATGTCGGTCGCCGGACTCGCCGCGATCGTCGGGCTCGTGCGGCGGCGCGTGCCGGGCTCGATCCTGATCGTGATCGTCGCGATCTCGGCGATCGGGCTCGCGATCGATCCGGCCGTGGCGTTTCACGGCATCTTCGCGGTGCCGTCGTTGAGCGCGCCGGGGCATGCGTCGCTGATCGGCGCGATGGACGTGAAGGGCGCGCTGTCGATGGCGGTGCTGCCGAGCGTGCTCGCGCTCGTGATGACCGCCGTGTTCGACGCGACCGGCACGATCCGCGCGGTCGCGGGCCAGGCGGGGCAGCTCGACGAAAACGGCCGCATCATCAACGGCGGCCGCGCGCTGACCGCCGATTCGCTGAGCTCGATCTTCTCGGGCCTGCTCGGCGGCGCGCCGGCGGCCGCGTATATCGAGTCGACGGTCGGCGTCGCGGCGGGCGCGAAGACGGGGATGGCGGCGGCGGTCGTCGGTCTGCTGTTTCTCGTCGTGATGTTCTTCTCGCCGCTCGCCGCGCTGGTGCCTTCGTATGCGACCGCGCCCGCGCTGATGTACGTGGGGCTGCTGATGCTGTCGAACGTCAGCAAGCTGCATATGGACGACATGGTCGACGCGATGGCGGGGCTCGTGTGCGCGGTGTTCATCGTGCTGACCGCGAACATCGTGACCGGCATCATGCTCGGCTTCGCGACGCTCGTGATCGGACGCGTCGTCAGCGGCGAGTATCGCAAGCTCAATGTCGGGACCGTGGCGATCGCAGTCGTGCTGGTCGGGTTTTATGTCGGCGGCTGGGCGATCTGAGTTTCGTTGCGGCTCCTTGACTTTCGCGTCAGCGTCTCTAAACCTTAAGCTTGAGGTCAAGCCCTGCATCCGCAGGAAAGGAGACGCAGATGGAACCGCAACATCGCATCGGCAGCCAGGAAGAGTGGCTTGCCGCGAGCCGCGCGCTGCTCGCCGACGAAAAAGCGCATATGCGCGCCGGCGACGAACTCGCGCGCAAGCGCCGCGAATTGCCGTGGGTCAAGGTCGACAAGGTTTATACGTTCGATGCGCCGGAAGGCCGCAAGACGCTCGCGGAGCTGTTCGACGGCCGCAGCCAGCTGATCGTTTATCACTTCATGCTGGGCCCGGACTGGGAAGAGGGGTGCGTCGGCTGCTCGTTTCTGTCGGACCATATGAGCGGCATTCTCACGCATCTGGTCCATCACGACGTCAGCTATGTGACGGTATCGCACGCGCCGCTCGAGAAGATCGACGCGTTCAAACGGCGCATGGGGTGGACCTTTCCGTGGGTGTCGTCGAGCGGCAGCGATTTCAATTTCGACTACCACGTGTCGTTCACGCCGGAGCAACTGGCGAGTAAAAAGGCGTTCTACAACTTCACCGAGCAGGACGTCGGCATCGACGAACAGCACGGCCACAGCGTGTTCTACAAGGACGCAAACGGCGACGTGTATCACACGTACTCATGCTACGCACGCGGCGACGAGCGCTTCGTGAACACCTACGCGCTTCTGGACATCGCGCCGAAAGGCCGCAACGAGAACAGTAGTCTGACCGACTGGGTCAGGCATCACGACCGCTACGACGACCACGCGCGCGCGGCTTGCCCGGCGTGCGGATCGTACACGGTGTGAAGCGGTGAAGTGGTGAAGCGGGCCGACGAAGGGGGCGAGGGGCGCGCGCCGCGCTAGCTGGCGCGGCGCCTCTGTGCTGCATCAGCTCGCTACAGCGCCATCTCGAAGGCGGGTCTGAGGAACATTTCCATCGCCATCACGATGAGGCTCATCGCCGCGGCCGCGAGCGTCAGCACGCCGTATTCGTCGTAACGCGTGTCGTACAGACACGCGACGACGAACAGAATCGCCATCAGGTTAGTCAGCCAGTCGAAGTTCAGCGCGAAGCTCATCGGTCGAATCGGGGCGTGTGCGCGACGGTGGAATCGCACCGTCAGGTGCCCGCGATTTTATCGAAAGGAGCTTACGGATTCGCAACGACCGCGCTTACATAGCTTACGTCGCGCGGCGCGCAAAGCCGCGTCAAACGGTGCTTTGCGGCCCCATCATGTCGCGTTCGATCCATTCGATCACCGACCTGCGCCGCGGTTGCCAGCCGAGCAGTTTGCGCGCGCGTTCGCCGCGCACGCGGCTGTTCGAGCCAAGACCGTACGAGGCCATTTCGTAGCCCCATTCCTGTTTCGCGTCTTCGAGCGGCCAGTCCTGCGGCGCGCCGAGCTTCATCGCGCGTGCGATCGCGGCGCTCATGTCGCGGAACGACGCTTCGCCGCTTTCGACCAAATAGAACGTGCCGGCAGGGGTTTTATCGAGTGCGAGGCGATACAGCTCGGCGACGTCGTCGATATGCACGTTCGACCAGACGTTGCCGCCGCTGCCCACATGACGCACGACGCCGCTTTTCTGCGCCTGGCGCACGAGTCGCGGCAACTGCACGCTCGCGCTGCCGGCCACCGCGCCGTGACCGTAAATCAGCGTGTTGCACAGCACGGCCGAGCGCACGTTGCGTTGCGCGGCGTCGAGCACCGTTTGATCGATCGCGACGCGCGCGGCCTTGTCGGCGGTCGGGGTGGGCAGCGCGTCTTCGTGATAGATGCGTGCTTCACCCGCTTCGCCGCCCGACGCATCGCCGACGATGCTCGACCCGCTCGTGTGCAGGAACACCTTGCCCGAACCGGCGAGTCCGTCGATCAGCGCGCGTACCGCGCCTTCGTGATCGCTGCTCGCGGCGTTGATCACCGCGTCGGCCGCTTGCGCTTCGGCGATCAGCAACGCGCGGTCGTCGAGCGTGCCGAGCACGGGCTCGATGCCGAGCCGCTGCAACTCGCCGCTGTGTTCGGGTTTGCGAATCAGCCCGCGCACCTGATGGCCGGCGCGCGCCAGATGGGCCGCGATCGAGCCGCCGATAAAACCGCTTGCGCCAGTAACGAAAATCTTCAAGACGTTCTCCTGAGGGAAATGCCAAGACCGCAATCTCTTGCATGGGATCGGAGTAAGCGCTAAAGCGCCAACTCCGATCGACAGGCACGCAGTATCGCTCGCGCGGATTCTCGCAAAAAGCGTGTTAGTCTCAAATCAATCTTGATCTGAAATCAACAATGAAAACCTCCACCGACGAATTGCTGGTGTTCGTCACCGTGATCGACAGCGGCTCGATTACCGCGGCGGCCGAGAAGCTGGGGCAGACCGTCTCCGGCGTGAGCCGCGCGCTCACGCGCCTCGAGCAGAAGCTCGACACCGCGCTCGTGCGGCGCACGACGCGGCGTCTGCATCTGACCGAGGAAGGCGACGCGTTCCTGCGGCGCGCCCGCGCGATCCTCGACGCGCTCGAAGAGGCCGAGGAGTCGGTCGCGCGCGGGCGGCAACGGCCGTCGGGGCGCTTGCGCGTCGATGCGGCGTCGCCGTTCATGCTGCATTGCGTGGCGCCGCATATGACCGCGTTTTCGGCGCTGTATCCGGAGATCCGGCTCGAATTGACCAGCAACGAGCGGATCGTCGATCTGCTCGAACAGAAGGTCGACATCGCGATTCGCATCGGCGCGCTGCAGGATTCGACGCTGCATGCGCGCGCGCTCGGCGAGAGCAGGCTGCGCGTGCTCGCGAGCCCGGCGTATCTGGCCGAGCACGGCGAGCCGACCACGCTCGACGCGCTGCACGCGCATCGGCTGATCGGCTTTACGGCGCCGGAGCATTTGAATCGCTGGCCGTTGCGGGAAGGGGGCAGGGGAACGAAGCGCGCCAAGGGGCAGCGCGACGAAGCCGCGCTGCTGAAGATCGAACCGTCGATCACCGCGTCGAGCGGCGAAACCTTGCGGCAACTGGCGCTGTCCGGCTGGGGCGTCGCCTGTCTGGCCGACTTCATGACCGCCGGCGACGTGCGCGAAAACCGCCTCGTGCCGATTCTCGGCAACCTGCTCGTCGATGAACGGCAGCCGGTGCATGCGGTGTACTACCAGAGCGCATCGCTCGCGGGGCGCGTGCAGTGCTTTCTGGATTTCATCGCGGCGCGGGTCAAGCTCTGATCCGCGTCGCGGAGCCTTCTGTCCTATAACCCAGATATCGGCGGAGCCGGCGTGTCCGGCTTCCCGCCAGCGAGAGAGCGCCCAATTTTGGCCAGATGGCGACCCGCGCCGCGAAGGTGTATATACAACTGTGGGCTAAATCACGGCGGCCACGCCGGCCCATGCGTCCAGCACCCGCCGCCTGCGACCTGCCGCCAAACCCGCCGCGCTCCCGCCGAGCCACGTGCCAAATAATGGAAATCCCCAGGCACGAAATCTCGAAAAACAAGTTGTATATACAAGGCACGCCGGCTAGACTTAATTGAACTTGTATAGACAGGACGACAACCATGATTCTGAAGCCCGGCTACCTGAGCCTCCCGCAACTGCGCCAGATCGCGCGTGAGCAGGTCACCCTGCAACTCGATCCCGCAAGCCACGCCGCCATCGACGCGTGCGCGCAGGCCGTCGCCGACATCACCGCCAGGGGCGAGCCGGCTTATGGCATCAATACCGGCTTCGGCCGCCTCGCCAGCACGCACATTCCGCGCGATCAGCTCGAACTGCTGCAACGCAATCTGGTGCTGTCGCACGCGGTCGGTGTCGGCGAGCCGATGTCGCGCCCGGTCGTGCGTCTGTTGATCGCGCTGAAGCTGTCGAGCCTCGGCCGCGGCCACTCGGGCATCCGCCGCGAAGTGATGGAGGCGCTGATCGCGCTGTTCAACGCCGACGTACTGCCGGTGATCCCGGTCAAGGGCTCGGTCGGCGCATCGGGCGACCTCGCGCCGCTCGCGCATATGTCGGCGGCCCTGCTCGGCGTCGGCGAAGTGTTCGCGAAGGGCGAGCGCATGCCGGCCACCGAAGGCCTCGCGCTCGTCGGTCTGAAGCCGCTGACGCTGCAGGCGAAGGAGGGTCTCGCGCTGCTGAACGGCACCCAGGCTTCGACCGCGCTCGCGCTGTACAACATGTTCGCGATCGAAGACCTGTACCGCACGGCGCTCGTCGCCGGCGCACTGTCGGTGGATGCGGCGATGGGCTCGGTCAAGCCGTTCGACGCGCGCATCCACGAACTGCGCGGCCATCGAGGCCAGATCGACGCGGCCGCGGCTTATCGCTCGCTGCTGCAAGGTTCGGCGATCAACGTGTCGCACGCCGATTGCGACAAGGTGCAGGACCCGTACAGCCTGCGCTGCCAGCCGCAGGTGATGGGTGCGTGTCTCGACCAGATGCGTCAGGCCGCCGAAACGCTGCTGATGGAAGCGAACGCGGTCTCCGACAATCCGCTGATTTTCCCGGACACCGGCGAAGTGCTGTCGGGCGGCAACTTCCACGCCGAGCCGGTCGCGTTCGCGGCCGACAACCTGGCGCTCGCCGTGGCGGAAATCGGCGCGCTCGCCGAACGCCGCATCGCACTGCTGATCGACGCGACGCTGTCGGGCCTGCCGCCGTTCCTCGTCAAGGATGGCGGCGTGAACTCCGGCTTCATGATTGCGCACGTGACGGCCGCCGCGCTCGCGTCGGAAAACAAGACGCTCGCGCATCCGGCTTCGGTCGATTCGCTGCCTACGTCCGCGAACCAGGAAGACCACGTGTCGATGGCGACGTTCGCCGCGCGCAAGCTCGGCGATATCGCCGACAACACCGCGAACATCCTGTCGATCGAACTGCTCGCTGCCGCCCAGGGTGTCGATCTGCGCGCGCCGCACAAGACCAGCCCGAGCCTGCAGAAGGTGATGGACCTCGTGCGCAAGGACGTCGCGCACTACGAGCTCGATCACTACTTCGCGCCGGACATCGCGGCGGTCACCAAGCTCGTGCAGGCCGGCGCGGTCGCGAAGCTGAGCCCGTTCTCGTTCGCGTCGGAACAATGAGTCGTCGAGAGCGCGGATCACACCCATGAACGCACCCGCTTATCAGGGCATCAAGGACTTCATCCTCGCGCGCATTCATGCGGGCGAGTGGGCCGAAGGCGATCAGGTGCCCTCCGAAAACGAGCTTGCGCGCGAATTCAGCGTCGCACGCATGACGGTCAACCGCGCGTTGCGCGAGTTGACCTCGGAGCAGGTGCTGACACGTGTACAAGGCTCGGGCACTTTCGTCGCGCGTCCCAAGTACGAGTCGACCCTGGTGGCGATCCGCAGCATCTCCGACGAAATCGTTGCACGCGGTCATCGCTATCAGGCGAGGGTGCTGAACATCGGCGCCAGCATCGCCGATGCGGCGCTCGCCGAAGAGATGCAGGTGAGCGCGGGCAGCCCCGTGTTTCATTCGCGCCTGCTGCATTTCGAAAACGAGGAGCCGGTGCAGCTCGAGGAACGCTCGGTCAATCCGGCCGTCGCACCCGAATACGCGCTGCAGGACTTCACGAACACCACGCCCAACCAGTACCTCGTGCGCGTCGCGCCGCTGCAGCGCGTCGAGTACCGCATCGAGGCGCTCGCCGCCGACGAGATCACGCGCGAGCTGTTGAACATGAGTGAACGCGAGCCGTGTCTGGTGCTGCACCGGCGCACATGGTCGCAAGGCGAGGTCGCCTCGATCGCGAATCTGTGGCATCCGGGCACCCGTTACCGCTTCACTGGGCATTTCTGAATTCGCTTTTTCGTCTTCGCCGAATCTTTATCGAACCTCTTCACGCATGATTAGGGACACCATGAACAATCCGAAACACGCCGATCCGCGTCTCGATCCGACTCGCACGATCCGCGCACCGCGCGGCGCGGAAAAGACCTGCAAGACCTGGATCGCGGAAGCCGCGTACCGGATGATCCAGAATAATCTGGACCCCGAAGTCGCCGAACACCCGCACGCGCTCGTCGTGTACGGCGGCATTGGCCGCGCCGCGCGCAACTGGGATTGCTTCGATCAGATCCTCGCGTCGCTGAAGGACCTGAACGAAGACGAAACGCTGCTGATTCAGTCGGGCAAGCCGGTCGGCGTGTTCCGCACCCATGCGGACGCGCCGCGCGTGCTGCTCGCGAACTCGAACCTCGTGCCGCACTGGGCGACGTGGGAACACTTTCACGAACTCGACCGCAAGGGCCTGATGATGTACGGCCAGATGACCGCGGGCAGCTGGATCTACATCGGCAGCCAGGGCATCGTCCAGGGCACCTACGAGACCTTCTTCGCGGTCGCGAACCAGCACTTCAACGGTGACCCGAAGGGCCGCTGGATTCTGACCGGCGGTCTCGGCGGCATGGGCGGCGCGCAGCCGCTCGCGGCGACGATGGCGGGCTTCTCGATGATCGCGGTCGAATGCGACGAGACGCGCATCGACTTCCGTCTGAAGACGCGCTACGTCGACAAGAAGGCGAAGACGCTCGACGAGGCGCTCGCGATGCTCGACGAAGCGAAGCGCGCCGGCAAGCCGATCTCGGTTGGCCTGCTCGGCAATGCCGCCGACGTGTTCGCCGAGTGCGTCGCGCGCGGCATCACGCCGGACTGCGTGACCGACCAGACGAGCGCGCACGATCCGATTCACGGCTACCTGCCACAGGGCTGGACGGTCGGAGACTGGCGCGAGCGCATGAAGACCGCGCCGGAAAGCATCGTCACGCCGGCCAAGCAGTCGATGGCCAGCCAGGTGCAGGCGATGCTGACGCTGCAGGAACGCGGCGCGGCAACGCTCGACTACGGCAACAACATTCGCCAGATGGCGCTCGAAATGGGCGTGGAAAACGCGTTCGATTTCCCGGGCTTCGTGCCGGCGTATATCCGGCCGCTGTTCTGCGAAGGCAAGGGCCCGTTCCGCTGGGTCGCGCTGTCGGGCGATCCCGAGGACATCTACAAGACCGATGCGAAGGTGAAGGAACTGATCCCCGACGATCCGCATCTGCACAACTGGCTCGACATGGCGCGCGAACGCATCGCGTTCCAGGGTCTGCCGGCGCGGATCTGCTGGGTCGGCGTGAAGGATCGCTATCGTCTCGGCCAGGCGTTCAACGAAATGGTCAGGAACGGCGAGCTGAAGGCGCCGATCGTGATCGGCCGCGATCACCTCGATACCGGTTCGGTCGCGAGCCCGAACCGCGAAACCGAATCGATGAAGGACGGCTCGGACGCGGTCAGCGACTGGCCGTTGCTGAACGCGCTGCTGAACACGGCGGGCGGTGCGTCGTGGGTGTCGTTGCATCACGGCGGCGGCGTCGGCATGGGCTTCTCGCAGCATGCGGGCGTCGTGATCGTCGCGGACGGCACGCAAGCCGCGCACCAGCGCCTCGGCCGCGTGCTGTTGAACGATCCGGCCACCGGCGTGATGCGTCACGCGGATGCGGGCTACGAACTCGCGCAGCAGACGGCGCGCGAGGCCGGTCTCAATCTGCCGATGCTGGGCCGCTGATCGTGACCATGGCCAACCACGCGGGCGGCATGGCAGGCGTCACGCTGATTCGCGGCGCCGACCTCGTGGCGACGCCGTGGAAAAACGGCGGCGGGCTCACGCGTGAGGTCGCGGCATTTCCGTCGCCAGGCGGCGGCCAGGGCGCGGCGAGCGCCGACTTCGTGTGGCGCGTGAGCGTCGCCGACGTTGCGCAGGCGGGACCGTTCTCGCGCTTCGACGGCGTTGACCGGACGCTGGTGTTGCTGGCTGGCGCGGGCATGCTGCTCGATGAGCTGGGCGACGCGGGCGTCGCCTCGACGCATGTGTTGCGGCAGCCGCTCGACATCGCGCGCTTCGATGGCGCGCCGCGCATCGACGCGCGGCTCGTCGACGGCGCGACGCGCGACTTCAACCTGATGGTGCGGCGCGACGTGGCGCAGGGCGAGTTGGACGTGTGGCGCACTGGCACGCGGCAGGATGCGCCGCGCGTGCTCGACGGCGACGTGGCGCTGCTGTTTTGCGCAGGCGGCGCGGTCACGGTCGGACTGGCGGCGGACCACGCGCAAGCCGTGCGGCTCGACACCGGCGACACGCTGCGCGTCGACGGGCCGAACGCGCTCACTTGCACGCTGACGGGCGACGGCGCGGTGCTCGCGATCACGATCCGCTACACGCGATGACGAATCAACCGTGATAGGGCCTCACATGCGCTCCATCACGGACAACCCATCCACAGACACGCAACGAGCGGCAAAGAGCACGCGATGAAGCAAACCGTCTGGCATCACCTGAATTTGTGCCCGCAGGGCGATCCTCGCCACACGCTCGCCGATGCCGCGATTGCGGTCGACGGCGGCCGTATCGCGTGGCTCGGCGCTTTCGCCGATTTACCCACGCCCTATGCTGCATGGCCGCGCGAAGATCTGCGCGGCACATGGGTGACGCCGGGCCTGGTCGATTGCCATACGCACCTCGTGTACGGCGGCCAGCGCGCCGACGAATTCGCGCAGCGGCTCGCGGGCGTCAGCTACGAAGCAATCGCGCGACAGGGCGGCGGCATCGTGTCGACGGTGCGCGCGACGCGCGCCGCGGACGAAGCGTCGCTGTTCACGCAAGCGGCCGCGCGGCTCGAACCGCTGCTCGCCGAAGGCGTGACGGCGATCGAAATCAAATCGGGCTACGGTCTCGATCTCGCGAGCGAGCGCAAGATGCTGCGCGTCGCGCGGCAACTCGGCGAGCGCTATCCGGTCACGGTCTATACGACGTTTCTCGGCGCGCACGCGTTGCCGCCTGAATTCGCGGGCCGAGCGGACGCGTATATCGATGAAGTCTGCAACACGATGCTGCCCGCGCTCGCGGACGAAGGCCTCGTCGATGCGGTCGACGTGTTCTGCGAGCGGATCGGTTTTTCGCTGGAACAGAGCGAGCGCGTGTTCAACGCGGCCGCGCGCTACGAACTGCCGGTCAAGATGCACGCCGAGCAGTTGTCGAACGGCGGCGGCACCGCGCTCGCGGCACGGCATCGCGCGCTGTCGGCGGATCACCTGGAGTTTCTCGACGAAGCCGGCGTCGCCGCGATGAAGGAAGCGGGCACCGTCGCGGTGCTGCTGCCGGGCGCGTACTACTTCATCCGCGAGACCCAGTTGCCGCCGCTCGAACTGCTGCGGCGCTACGAGGTGCCGATCGCGATCTCGACCGACAGCAACCCGGGCACCTCACCGGCGACTTCGTTACTGCTGGTGATGAACATGGCGAGCACGCTGTTTCGCATGACCGTGCCCGAGGTGCTGCAAGGCGTCACCACGCACGCTGCGCGCGCGCTCGGCAAGAGCGATCGGCACGGTGCGCTGCAGGTCGGTCGCGCGGCCGACTTCGCGGTGTGGTCGGTCGATTCGCTGGCGGAGCTCGCTTACTGGATTGGCCGGCCGCTCTGCGCGCGCGTCGTGCGCGCGGGCGAAACCGTTTATACGCGGCGCGAGTCGCGTGCGACCTGAACTAGAACCTGAGAGATGACGCAATCCAATCAATCGCTGTTCGCCGCTGACGCGTATCTGCCTGAGGGCTGGCGCCGCAACGTGCTGCTCGAATGGGACGCTCAGGGCACGCTGACCGCGGTCACGACGGATCAACCCGAGGCGCCGGCGGGTGTGCCGAAGGCGGCGGGCCCGCTGATGCCAGGCATGCCGAATCTTCACTCGCACGCGTTTCAGCGCGCGATGGCGGGGCTCACCGAATATCGCGCCAATGCGACGGATAACTTCTGGTCGTGGCGCGACCTGATGTATCGCTTTGCCGCGCGCATCACGCCGGAAGGCCTCGCGAGCGTCGCGCAGTGGCTCTACATCGAGATGCTGAAGGCGGGCTATACGTCGGTGTGCGAGTTCCACTACGTGCACCACGCGCAGGACGGCCAACGCTACGCGAATCAGGCCGAGCTTGCGCAACGCGTGGTGGACGCGGCATCGGCGAGCGGTATCGGCATCACGATGCTGCCGGTGCTGTATCAGTACAGCGGCTTCGGCGCGCGCGCGCCGCGCGACGATCAGCGGCGCTTCATCAATACGCCTGAGAGCCTGCTCGATCTGCTCGGCACGCTACGCGCCGCGCGCCCCGAACATGCGGCGCTGCGTTACGGCGTGGCGCCGCATTCGCTGCGCGCGGTATCGGAGGCGTCGCTGCGCGCGTTGCTCGGCGGCATCGACGCAACCGTGCCTGTCCACATCCATATCGCCGAACAAACCGCCGAGGTCGACGCGTGCCTTGAAACCGAAGGCACGCGGCCGGTGCAATGGCTGCTCGATCGTTTCGATGTGGACAGCCGCTGGTGTCTCGTGCACGCGACCCACGTCGACGCGAACGAAACGCTCGCGCTCGCGAAGAGCGGCGCGGTCGCGGGTTTGTGTCTGACCACCGAGGCCAATCTCGGCGACGGCATTTTTCCCGCGCAAGACTATCTCGACGCGCACGGCCGCATCGGCGTCGGCTCGGATAGCCATGTCGGCGTCGATTGGCGCGCCGAGTTGCGTCTGCTCGAATACGGCCAGCGTCTGACGCGCCGGCAGCGCAACGTGCTGGCGTCGGCGCAAGCTCCGCATGTCGCGGATCGTCTGTACGCGGCCGCGCTCGACGGCGGCGCGCGTGCGACCGGCCGCGCGGTCGGCGCGTTGCAGCCGGGCCATCGCGCGGACTGGCTCGTGCTCGACGCCGACCATACGAGCATCGCCGGGCATGAGCGCGAGGCGTGGCTGTCAGGCGTCGTATTCTGCGAGCACGGCGACACGCCGATCCGCGACGTCTACGCGGGCGGCGTCAAGGTCGTCGACGATCGCCGGCATCGCGACGAAGAGGGCGCCTATGCGCGCTATCGCGCGGCGCTCGCGGAACTGCTCAAATAACGGCCATGACCCGCCGAACTGATTCTCCGATCCCACCGATTCCGGACTGACATGACTGCTTCGAACCTCACGCCGGTTTTCTCGCTGCATCAGGGAAGCCTGCCGCTGCTGATCTCGATCCCGCATCTGGGCACCCAAATCCCCGCCGACATCGCGGTGACGATGACACCGGTCGCGCAACGCACCGACGATTGCGACTGGCATCTCGATCGCCTCTATGCATTCGCGAAGCGCCTCGGCGCGTCGATCCTGACGCCGACCTACGCGCGCTACGTGGTCGACCTGAATCGTCCGCCCGACGGCGCGAACCTGTACCCGGGGCAGGACACTACGGGTCTGCTGCCGGTCGACACGTTCGACAAGGAGCCGCTCTATCGCGACGGCCATCTGCCCGACGACGCCGAAATCGCGCGCCGTCGCGACGCTTACTGGAAGCCGTATCACGACGCGCTGACCGGCGAGCTCGCGGCGCTGAAGGCGAAGCACGGCAAGGTGCTGCTGTGGGAAGCGCATTCGATCCGCTCGCGCGTGCCGCGGTTTTTCGACGGACGTCTGCCGGATTTCAACTTCGGCACGTCTAACGGTGCGAGCGCCGCGCCGGGCCTGGCTGACGAGCTGGCCGCGCTGGTCGGGCGCCACGGCGGCTATACGGCGATCGCGAATGGCCGCTTCAAGGGCGGCTATATCACGCGGCAATACGGGCAGCCCGAGCAGGGCGTGCATGCGGTGCAACTCGAGCTGTCGCAGATCACGTACATGGAAGAGCGCCTGCCTTATGCATACGATGAAGACCTCGCCGCGAAGGTCGCGCCGCTGCTCGAAGCGCTGGTAACGACGGCGCTCGCTCGCGTGAAATCCGCCTGAAGCTTGTATTCCTTTCTCACCACGCGGATCACGATTGCTGCAAGAACGCGCGGCATCGCGGTCCGCGTCGGCCCGCATCGGTCAGCGTATCGCGAAGGTGTAACAGCATGTGTCCGTGATTGCGTGCGGGCGCGTTCATATGGAATGGTTTGAGCGTCGAGCGCGCACAGCGTATCGTGCGCCGGCTGTTTCAAGACGCGGCGCGCCATGAAAAAAAGCCCCGCGAAAGCGGGGCTTTTTGATGTGCACCGCGTCCATCGGACACGGTTTCACCGCCATTAGTGGCAGCGCTTTTCCCAATGATGATGCACGCGCACCTTATGGCACTCGTGCTGATGCTCATTGGCCTGAGCGGGGACGATCGTGCTCAGGGTGGCGACGGCTGCGGCGACGGCGAGAACGATTTTCTTCATTACAAAACCCTTAAGTCAGTGTTGTGGAGCAAGCCATGCAGCACGACGCGTGCCGCATCGGCGTGTAAGCATGCCACATCAAGCGGCCGCGGATAGGACCGGCGCGCGAATACGTGTGTCAATGCAACACGCGATGTGTCGTCAGCCCTGTTTTGACGCGCTTTGCGCTGAATTGGCCGGTGCGTACCGTGTCAAATGTGTACCTTCGGCATCTGGGCCCCACCGCACGCAAAGCGACGTAGCGGCATTGCACGCGACACCGCGAGACGACCAACCCTTTCAAAACGATGACATGCGCGACGCGGTCATCGATTCATCAGGCGAAAAGATGGAAGACCCAGCGATGGAAGATTCCGACGAATTGCTGCTGCCAGTCTGGCGCGCGAACCTGGTGTTGCTGACCAGCGAGGTCGGCGCCGCGAGCCGGCTCGCGCGCATGATGACGTTTTCCGCGAGCTACCTGAAGCTGATGCTGTCCGGGCAACGCGAATTCAGCGAGGAATTCGTGCGCGGCGTCGAGGCCGTCACCGGTTTGCCGGGCGGCTGGATGAACGTGCCGCACACCGGTCACGAGATCCCGCCGAATGCGCGAGAGGCGATCGACAACGAGCAGCCGCTCGCGCGCTTTCGGGGCACCGCGCATCCGGTGCGCAAGAAGACGGTGTTGCGGCCCGAGCCGATTTTTGGGCAGCCGCCGCCCGCGCGACGCCTCGAGGAAGAAACGCTCGATGTCGAAGCGCACCGCCGTCATGCGCATTTTCGCAAGGTGCGCGATCTCGCGACGCAGGAAGTGCGGCGCTTCGAGCGGCATCTGCTGCACGCGCCGGTGGAGCTTGCATCGATGCGCGCGAAGGTCGAGGACGTGATGGCCGCGGCCGAACTCGACGACCGCATTCAAGCCGACCTGGAGGGCCGGCTTGAACAGATCGACAAGCACCGGCACATGCTGCTGCGGCACGTGGAAAAACTGCAGGCGCTGCTGAGCCAGCTCGACGACGGCGAGTGAAGACGATCGACGCCGGCCGCTGCGTCGCGGGTGCGCCGGTGACTTCAATGCCGCTCGAGCCCGACGCGGCAACGCCGACTCCGGCCCGAAACGCACGGGTCGGCGATGTGCTACAACGACGACACGAACCTGTCCGAGGTGGATCTTGGGGAACGTCGTCGTCACGTTGGCGCACACGTCGATCGCGATGATCGGGCTCGCGTGCCGCGGGCGCGGCGTGCGCGCCGCGGCGTTGCTTGCCGCGGTATCCGCCGCGAGCGGCATCGCCTTGCCCCTTTGCGCGGCAGCCGGCGAAATCGTCACCTCCACCAACGAACGCGCCCCTGCGACGATCGAGCGCGACGTCCATTTGTTCGTGATCCAGAAAGACGGTTCCGTCGAGGAACACGACGACACGCTGATGCGCGCGGACACGGCCAGCGGCGTCGACGAGATCGCGCAACGCTACGTGTGGTTCAACAAGGACATCGAGCAGGTGCAATTGCTGGCCGCCGACACGATCGACCCCGACGGCACCGCGCATGCGGTCGGTCCCGAGGCGATCCGCGATGTGCAGGAGCCGCGCTCGTCCGGCGCGCCGAGCTTCGAGGACGGTGTGTTGCGCACCGTGATCTTCCCCGGCGTCACGATCGGCTCGCGCGTGCACCTGGCATTTCGCAAGACCCGCGCGAAGCCGCTGCAAGCGGGCACCTTCGCCTATCTGGTCGAGCCGTCGCTCCAGCCCGTCGACGAGCAGCGTCTGATCTTCGATCTTCCCGCCGACGTGCCGCTCTATGCGGATGCGCGCGGCTACGTCGCGATGCCGCCCGTCACCGCGAACGGCCGCACGCGCTACGAGTTCGACTACCGGCACGGCCCCTATGCGCGGCTCGAAGCGGGCGCGGTCGGCTACGCGAACTGGGGCGACCGGCTGATGGTGTCGACGGTGCCAGACTTCGCGAGCTTCGCCGCGCGCTATCGCGGTCCCGCCGAGAACGACGCGACCCGCGACGATCCCGCGATCATCGGTCTCGCACAGCAACTGACGGCCGGCCTTACCGATCCTCGCGACAAAGCCCGCGCGCTGTACGACTGGATGCGTCTGAACATCCGCTACGTCGCGCTTTTTCTCGGCGAGACGGCGGCGATTCCGCACAAGGCGGCCGACATCCTGCGCAACCGCTATGGCGACTGCAAGGACCACGTCGCGCTATACGGCGCGCTGCTCGCGGCCGCCGGCATTCGCAGCGAGCCGGTGCTGCTCAATCTCGGTCCGTACTACACGTTGCCCGAGGTCCCCGGCTACGGCGCGAGCGCGATCAATCACGCGATCATCTGGATTCCCGAACTGGCGCAATTCGCGGACACGACGGCGGGCGGCACCGCGTTCGGCTATCTGCCTGGCGGCGTCATGGACCGGCCGGTGCTGCTCGTCGACGACGGTGTGCTCGCGCGCACGCCGGCCACTCAACGGCGCGAACGCAAGGCGCGCGTGCAGATCGACATCGACGAAAACGGCACCGCACATTATGCGTACCGCGTCGAGGATCGGGGCTATACCGCGGAGCTCGAACGCAACACGTTCCGCCGCGCGACGCGCCAGGGCGCGCAGCAGCTTGCCGCCAGGCGTCTGCTGCAAGCGGGCTTGCACGGCTCCGCGCAATTGCAGACCGACGACGTCGCCGTGACCGGCGGTCCGTTCGCGACGTCGATGCAGGGCAGCGTGCCGCATCTGATCTGGCCGGACGGCACGACCGCCGTGCGGGCGCTCACGAGCCTCGCCGGCGGCATGGGCTCGCAGGTCGAGGCGTGGCTCGCGGAGCCAGTCAGAACGCAGCCGTGGGCGTGCATCGGCGGGGACTTCGATGAAACGCTGGAAATGAGCTTGCCGCGCTTCGTGCGCGTGACGGACCTGCCGACCGACAGCACGGTCGAGGACCCGTTGCTCACGTTTGCGTCGCACTACGTCTTCGATCCGGCGACGCGCACGTTGCAGGTCAACCGGCATCTGCGCGCCGCGTTCGGCCATCAGATGTGTACGCCAAACGAATTCGCGGCGATTCGCGACGCCCTCGTGCGCATCGAGCGCGATCTCGATGCCGAGGTGGTCGTCCGGGCGGCGAGCGCGAGCCAGTAGCGCGCCCCGCGCCGGCCACGCGCCGGGCAGGGCCGCGACGATCTACTGGACGTGGAGCTTAGGTGCCGCTCTTCGTCACGACCGGCACCCACGCGCCGTTCTTCACCTGATACAGCGTCGACGCGCCGCTCTTCAACGCGCCGGTGCTGTCGAACGAGATCTTGCCGGTCACGCCGTCGTAGTCGATCGACTTGAGCGCCGGACGGTACACGTTCGGCGAGTCGGATTTGGCCTGCTGCATCGCCTTGATCGCGACCCACGCGCCGTCGTAGCCGAACGGCGCATAGGACAGCACGTCCGCGCCGAAGCGCTTCTTGAACTTCGCGTTGAAGTCCTTGCCACCCGGCAGTTGCGCGAGCGGGCGGCCGTATTCCCAGGCCATCGCGCCGTCGGACGCATCGCCCGCGAGCTTGATGAAGTCCTCGTCCATCACGCCGCCGCCGCCGACCAGCTGTGCGTTCAGGCCGAGCTGCTTCATGCGCCGCGCGAAGCCCGCCGCCTGGCTGTCGAGGCCGGCGAAGAACACGAGGTCGGCATTGGCGCCCTTGAACTTGGTGATCTGCGTGCTGAAGTCGACCGCGTGGTTGTCGGTGTAGTCGCGCGCGACGATGTTGCCGCCGTGCGCCTTCACGGCCTTCTCGAACTCGTCGGCTTCGCCCTGGCCGAACGCGGTGCGATCGTCGATGATCGCGATGCGCCTGGCCTTCGTCACGTCGACGGCATAGGCGCCCGCATTGCCGGCGTTCTGCGCGTCGGTCGAAATCACCATGAAGGTGTTCGCGAAGCCGCGGCCCGTGATGATCGGATTCGTCGCGGCGGGATCGAGCACCGGAATGCCAGCCTGCTCGTAGACCTGCGAGGCCGGGATCGTCGTGCCCGAGTTGAAGTGGCCGACGACCACCGCGACGCCCGAGTCGACCAGCTTCTGCGCGGCCTGCACGCCGACGCGCGGGTCGGCCTGGTCGTCCTGCGAGACGATCTCGAAATGCGCGACCTTGTCGCCGATCTTGATCTTCTGCGCGTTGGCTTCGTCGATCGCGAGCCGCACACCGTTTTCCAGATCCTTGCCGTAGCCGGCATTGGCGCCCGTCAGCGGCGCGGCAAAGCCGATCTTGACCGGCAGGTCGTCGGCGAAACTGGCAACAGGCGCGACGGCAAACATCGCACCCACGAGCATGGCCAGCGGTTTCAGCGTGTTGCGAAGACTCATGGTCTCTCCTTGCATCGACGGTTGTTATGAAAGCGGTACGACAGCGAAGCGGTACGACACGTGAGGCCGAGGCAAGCCCTCGCGCATCGCAAGACTACGAAGGATCGCTCGCCGCTCACAATGCTGGAATACGCGCACTGGCGTTGAGCCTCGCAGCGTGTTCGCGACGTCAATCTGGGGCGAATATAGAAAGCCAAATTGCCGTCGTCTTGGCAATTCGTGGCGTTTTGGATGAGCATTTCGGCATAGGCGGCAACAGGTGCATGTGGTGCACATGGAGCGTGCGTGAGGCATGCAAGCTGGCTTGCCGTGCGAAGGTCCGCCTGGGCTGCGGATTACGGCATATGCTTAAGAAGCCGGCGCGAGCGCGCCGGCCGGTGTTGCGGTGTTGCGTTGTCGGAGGAGATTCGAGCCTTTTGCCTAGCGCTCGCCTTGCTGGCGCAGCAGCTCTTCACGCAGACGCAAAAGCGGCGCCTTCGTGTCTTCGTCGGCCCACGTGTCGAGATCGTCGATTGCGCGCTGGCAGCCGTCGAGCACCACGTCGAGATCGACCGGCACGCCGTTGTTCAGCGCGAATTCGATCGTCTCGGCGAACTGCTGGCAGTCGTCCTCGCCGTACGAGATGTCGAGATTGTCGGCGATGATTTCGGCGATATTGCTGCGTGCCTTGTCGTCGGCCGTCACCATGTCGACGATGCCGCGCGCGACGGCGGCCGAGTAGTAGAGCGCGATATCGAGCCATTGCGCGGGATCGAAGTCGGGCTGGTCGAACTGGTTCTCGAAGAACTCGATCGCTTCCTGTTCGTGCGCTTCGTCCGCGTCGACGCTGATGCACAACTGCTCAAAAAATTCTTCCCGCTCGCTGCGGATATGACCGTCCATCGAATGCCTCGTCTGCTGAATGCCGGATGCTGAAAATGCCGTGGCGCGAGGGCGCAAGCCCTGGTCCACGCGGCACGCATTATAGGACGGCCGCCAGCAGGGTGCTGGCGAGGGCGCTCGGCAACGAGCGACGTGCCTAAGTTATCTAAGCCGTTTCCGCGACCCACGCATCGAACCACTCGCGCGGCTGGGCGATTTCATTTTGCATCGCCACCAGTTCGAGTTCATAGCGTCCGGCCTGCCAGGTCGCCTTGACGACCGCATTGACCGCGGCGAGCGTGTGCTCGAAGGCCGAGCGGATCGAATCGCCGAGCAGCGTGCGCGCGACGAAGACCGCGCTCGTCAGATCGCCGACGCCGACCGGCTGGCGCGCGAACGGATAGAGCGGACGCTGTCCCATCCACGCTTCGCGTTCGGTGACGACGAGCATGTTGAAGCGGTCAGCGGGACTGTTGCGATCGAGCAGATGCTTGACGAGCACGAGCTTCGGCCCACGCGCGAGCAGCTCGCGGCACGCGGTGACGGCTTCCTCGAACGTCTCGATCTCGCGACCGACGAGGCGCTGCAATTCGATGTGATTCGGCGCGATCCCGTCGGCGACTTGCGGCATTTCTTTCACGAGGAATTCCTGGATGCCGGGCTCGACCTTGTAGCCGCCCGTGGCGCCCATCACCGGATCGCAAAAGTACCAGGCGCGGGGATTGGCCGCCTTCACGGCCTTGACGATGTCAATCACCGCTTGCGCCTGTTCCTTCGTGCCGAGATAGCCGGAGACCACTGCGTCGCAGCGCGGCAGCATGCCGATCGCGCCGATGCTGTCGACGAGATCTTCCATCTGCGATGCGTCGATCGCGCTGCCGCTCCAATGCCCGTATTGCGTGTGATTCGAGAGCTGCACGGTGTTGAGCGGCCACACGTTGACGCCGAGCCGGCACATCGGAAACACGGCCGCGCTGTTGCCGGCGTGACCGAACACGACATGGGACTGGATGCTCAGAACGTTTTTCGTCATGGTAAGGCTCGCGCAACCGGTCATGCGCGGTCAACAAAACACTGGAAGGGGAGGCTCGCGCGGGCGGGCCGATGGCCCGGGCGCCGTGCGGCAGACATGCCTGATACAGATGGTGCAGGAAAAACCCACGAACTGCATAGCCGGCAAGCCAGCAAACGATACAGGAGTTTGACAGCCGCGAGTTGATCCGTCCCCGTGCTGTTGCGCCGAACCATCAAACGCGCGTGAAGATTAACGAAACCTGACAGTTCAGCGTGCGGCCGGATGCTTCAGACGAGTTCGCGATACAAGGCCAGATAGCGGTCGGCCGACGCGCCCCAGCCGAAGTCCCGGCGCATCGCGCGCCGCTGCGTGGCCTTCCATTCGGTGCGGCGTCCGTACAGCGCGAACGCGCGGCGGATCGCCGAGGCCAGTCCCTTCGGATCGAAGCGTTCGAACACGAAGCCGGTGGCGAAATCGTCGGCGAGGTTTTCGAGCGATGCGTCGGCGACCGTATCCGCGAGACCGCCGATGCAGTGCACGAGCGGCAGCGACCCGTAGGCGAGCGCATAGAGCTGGGTGAGCCCGCACGGCTCGAAGCGCGACGGCACCGCGACCACGTCGCTGCCGGCGATGATCGTATGCGCGAGGGTTTCGTCGAAGCCGAGCTCGACCGCGACCGATTCCGGATGCGCCTGCGCGACCATCCTGAGGCCATTCTCGAGCGCCGGATCGCCGGTGCCGAACACGACCAGTTGCCCGCCGCGCTTGACGATCTCGGGCACCGCGCCGAGCAGCAGATCGAGGCCCTTCTGCTCGGTCAGCCGGCTGACGACGCCGAACAGCAGCGCGTCGCTTCTCTGCGCGAGGCCGAAGCGCTTTTGCAGCGCTTCCTTGCAGGCGAGCTTGCCCGCCAGCCTCGACGCGCTGTAGTGCGTCGCGAGCAGCGTATCGGTGGCGGGATTCCACACCGTGTAGTCGACGCCGTTCAGGATGCCGCTCAGATCGTGCGCACGATGGCGCAGCAGTGCATCGAGCCCGCCGCCGTGCGCGAGCGTCTGGATTTCGCGCGCATAGGTCGGGCTGACGGTCGTGATGCGCTCGGCGTAGTAGAGCCCCGCCTTCAGGAACGACAGCTGACCATAAAACTCGACGCCGTGCATGTTGAAGAAATCGTGCGGCAGGCCGAGCAGGCCGAACTGATGCGCGGGAAAAATTCCCTGGTAGGCGAGGTTGTGGATCGTGAACACGCTGCGCGCGGGCGCGCGGCCGTGCTCGCGTTCGGCGGCCTTCAGGTAGGCGGGCGCGAGCCCCGCGTGCCAGTCGTGCGCGTGGACGATCTGCGGCGACCACGTCGGGTCCGTTTGCTGCGCGAGTTGCGCGGCGACCCAGCCGAGCAGCGCGAAGCGCTGCGCGTTGTCGCCGTACGGCACGTGTTCGTCGTTCAGATACGGGTTGCCGGGGCGGTCGTACAGCGACGCGGCGCGGATCACGTAGACGGCCAGCCCGTTGGTGGGCAGCGTGCCGCGTTCGAGCGTCACGTTCGGCGCGCCGAAGCGGCTGCCCAGTTGCGCGACCGGCTGCAGATCGCGCAGGCCGGCGAGCACGGCCGGAAAGCCCGGCAGCAGCACGCGCACGTCGGCGCCGCGCTCGATCAACGCGGACGGCAGCGCGCCCGCGACGTCGGCGAGACCGCCCGTTTTGAGGAGGGGATACAGCTCGCTTGCGACGTGCAGGGCGCGAATCGTCATAGGCCGGGTCTCTGTCGGGGTGGCAGGGTTGCTCGGGGTCGGCAAATAGTCAGCGGTGGTTCGGGCGAAGCCGGGTGAAGCAAGGTGAAGCCTGGCCGGCGGCGCGTGGCCGCCGGCGCGGGCAGGTGGCGGGGCGCGCTACTCCGGATGCTGGCGCAACGCCTCCTGCGTGACCAGCACGACGCCTTCGTCGGTGCGATAGAAGCGCTCGGCGTCGCGCGCCGGGTCTTCGCCGATCACCGTGCCTTCCGGAATCGTGCAGCCACGGTCGATCACGACCTTCTGCAGGCGGCAACTCGCGCCGACCGTGACCTGCGGCAATAACACTGCCTCATTGATATTACAGAACGAACTCACTTTCACGTTCGATGACAGCACCGAGCGCGAAATCTGCGAGCCCGAGATCACGCAGCCGCCGCAGACGATCAGATTGTTGCCCGAGCCCTGCAGCCCCTTCATGTCGCGTACGAACTTCGCGGGCGGCAACTGCTCCTGGTATGTCCAGATCGGCCATGACTCGTCGTACAGGTCGAGCGTCGGTATCGTCGAGGCGAGGTCGAGGTTCGCGGCCCAGTACGCGTCGATCGTGCCGACATCGCGCCAGTACGGCTCGACGCTCGGGTCCGACGACACGCACGACATGCTGAACGGATGCGCGATCGCCACGCCCTGCGTGACGACGCGCGGCAGGATGTCCTTGCCGAAGTCGTGATCGGTATCGATTGCGGCGATGTTCTCTTCGAGCTGCGTGTACAGGTAGTCGGCGCTGAACACGTAGATGCCCATGCTCGCGAGCGCCGTGTCGGGGCGACCGGGTATCGCAGGCGGGTCGGCCGGTTTTTCGACGAAGCCGGTCACGCGGCGATTTTCGTCGACCGCCATCACGCCGAACGCGACCGCTTCCATGCGCGGCACCTCGATACAGCCGACCGTGCAGTCGGCGCCGCTGTCCGCGTGATCGGCGATCATGCGCGTGTAGTCCATCTTGTAGATGTGGTCGCCCGCGAGCACGACTACGTACTTCGGGCGGATCGAGCGGATGATGTCGAGGTTCTGGAACACCGCGTCGGCGGTGCCGCGATACCAGTGCGCGCCTTCGACGCGCTGCTGCGCGGGCCACAGGTCGATGAACTCGCCCATCTCGCCGCGCAGGAAGCTCCAGCCGCGCTGCAGATGCCGCAGCAGCGAATGGGCCTTGTACTGCGTGACCACCGCGATGCGGCGGATGCCGGAATTCAGGCAATTGGACAGCGCGAAGTCGATGATCCGGTATTTGCCGCCGAAGTGCACCGCCGGCTTCACGCGCTTGTTCGTGAGCGGGCCGAGCCGGGTACCGCGTCCGCCGGCGAGGACGATCGCGAGGGTAGTGCGTTGTAAGTCGTTCAGCCGTGCCGGAGTATTCATATTTGTCTCCTGTCGATCGGAGTGAGCCCTTCAGCACTCGCTCCGACCGCATGCAAGATGGTTGCTTGATTGATATACCCCCGGGGATGATCTGGTCGCTTCCTCTGCGCTGATGATTCGGGCTGCCTGGCAGTCGTGCCGCATTGCCGTTCTTCGCTGCCTGTTTTCGCGGGTCCCTCAGTCAGTTCTAGCACCGATTGGACGCGAGCGAATAATGTTTATTGCGAGGGCCGCGTGGCGGATCATCCTCAAACGATCGCCTGTTACGGCGCGTTTTTCGGTGCGGCGCAACACATTGGCCACGAGGTCGTGTCCGGACGATGCTCTGAGCCCAGAGCGCGCAATATGCATGCCATCTCGCCGCGGCCGTGTGCCGTGCCCGCAGTGCGCGACTGGCGGCGGAGTTCGGCGGCGCATCGTAGAATCGTGCGCTCCCTGCCTCGTGCATCCCTATTGCGTTTTTTGCAGAGCATTCCGATGAATCTTCACCGCCCGTTCCTGCTTGCCCTGTCGAGTGTCTGCGCCTGCGCCATGTTGTGCGCGGCGTCTGTCGCGGAGGCCGCCACGCCGGCGGGCGTGCCGGTCGGCGAGGCGAGCCCGGCCGTCGCGAGCGCCGCGGCCGCGTCTTCCCTCGACGATTCCGGCCCGGCCTACGGTCCGGAGCTGCAGGGCTTCAGCTACCCGGCGCCGGTCGAACGCTTCGAATTCACCTCGCAGGGCGTGCCTTTGCAGATGGCCTACATGGACGTGAAGCCCGCGCATGCGAACGGCCGCACCGTGGTGTTGTTGCACGGCAAGAATTTCTGCTCGGCGACGTGGGACGCGACGATTCGCCGGCTGAGCGATGCCGGCTATCGCGTGATCGCACCGGACCAGATCGGCTTTTGCAAATCGAGCAAGCCCGAGCATTACCAGTACAGCTTCCAGCAACTCGCGCGCAATACGCATGCGCTGCTCGATTCGCTCGGCGTCAGCGAGGTGACGGTGGTCGGTCATTCGACGGGCGGCATGCTCGCCGTCCGCTATGCGCTGATGTATCCGCGCGAAACGCAGCAACTGGTGCTCGTGAACCCGATCGGACTCGAGGACTGGAAGGCGAAGGGCGTGCCGTCGCTGTCGGTCGACCAGTGGTATCAGCGGGAGCTGAAGACCACCGCCGACGGCATCCGCCGCTACGAACAGGCGACCTATTACGCGGGGCAATGGCGCGCGGACTACGAACCGTGGGTGCAGATGCTCGCGGGCATGTATCGTGGGCCGGGCAAGCAGATCGTCGCGTGGAATTCCGCGCTGCTCTACGACATGATTTACACGCAACCGGTCGTCTATGAGCTGGGGCAGCTCGGCATGCCGACGCTGCTGCTGATCGGTCAGAAGGACACGACGGCGATTGGCAAGGACGCTGCGCCGCCGGAAGTGCGTGCGAAGCTCGGCCATTATCCGGAACTCGGCAAGGCGGCCGCGAAAGCGATTCCGCATGCAACCCTCGTCGAATTCGCGGGGTTGGGGCACGCGCCGCAGATGCAGGACCCGCAAGCGTTTCATCAGGCGCTGCTGGATGGGATCGCGGCGGTGCCGGCGAATCGGTGAGCGTTCAAAAGGCTTTCTGTCCCGCCACCGTACTCCTACGTCGTTCACCGCTAGGCGAAACTTCCTGGCGGCTACTTTATGGTTCTTCGCGGATTTCAAGGGGGGACGCTCGCGGACAGGCTGTAGTCGGCCAATTTCTGCCGCTCGCCCCGACACAAGTGCGGTCACTCGAACGGCTGGTTCGCCTCCGCAACCTGCCGGATGCTCAAGGCTAACATCTCTTGAGGTTTGTTCGATGCCTGCCCACGTCTGCGGGCGTGGAAACGCGGGATAGCGCGTGCGGGCAGGCGTTGAATAAACCTGAAGATGACTCGACGTCTGGCAGCACATCGACAGAGGCCGGATTTACCCTGATGCAGGATTGATCAAATGGTCAAGCGGGCGGTTTGCGGTATCGGATTTGGTGAAGTGCTGTTTGCGTCACCAGCGGCGGTTTGCGACATTTCATTTAAAGGCTGCGCGTGCGCCGTTATCAATTGGTGAAGCGCGGCCGCAGCATTCGCAGGCTGACCCAGTTTGCATTTATCGTCGGCACGTCCGCCGGGCGCGGTGCGGCACCGCTCGTCTAGAGTATCGGCACGTCCTATGCCTAGGTCACCGCAGGACCCAGCAGAACGCGGTGATCGACATGTCGGAATCAGCAAACGAAATAGGCCAGCATGGAAATGCCTCCTTGGTCATAGGGGGGCATCTTGTCACGCACCGCATCGGCTACACGCATCACGGCATCTACGTCGGCGATGGCAAGGTGTTGCATTACGCCGGATGGTCCTGTTCGCTGCGTCGCGCCCCGGTGCAGGAGACTTCCTTGAGTGAGTTTGCCGACGGCCACGAGATCCGCGTCGAGCGGACGCCCGGCAGAAGGTACTCGCGTGAGGAAGTGGTCCGGCGTGCGTACTCGCGTCTCGGCGAAGACTGCTACCGGGTGACCACGAACAACTGCGAGCATTTCTGCGCGTGGTGTCTGTGCGGCGAAAGCCGAAGCGATCAGATCGATGCCCTGGTCGCCTTGCCGCAGCGCTGCCTGCACGCGCTGGTCAACATGCTCAGGCAATTCGTGCGCGCAAAACCAATTCATGTCTCCACAGATAGGCTCGCGTGCTGACGAAGCCATCCGCTGTGCGTTTACACCAAATGAACAAGCACGCGCATGCGTGGCGATTTCGCTGGCCCAGTTGCGAGCGCTAGCAGGCATAAGACGCTTCACCAAATGGACAGTCCATTCCGGGTCGTTTTGATGATTTGATCAATCGGTCGCTGGGGTAAGTACTGACCTCGTCATGACGATTCGCCCGCGCAAGCGGTGGCGCCCAAACAGCCAACCCCCAAAGCCGACGGCAGATCAGCCCCTCATAATCGCGGCCCTGAGCCGTGACGATGAGCCGACCTCCCGGCATGGACTTTGCCTAGAATAGAGACGGAGACACCTCATTCACATAAAAGGAGGCGCTGTGACAGACAGCACCGCGCGGTTTTCGGCGAGCATGCGGGAGGGGATCGAGAACCTTTCGCGCCGCCTGAAATTTGTCAGACAGGAGGGACACATCTGGCTCGGCGAGAATCGCATGATTCTCCTTCACACAGCCACGCTGGGCGCGCTGCGCAAGGAACTCGTCGACACGCTCGGCCTGGAGCGCACGCGGGGCCTGTTCACGCGAATGGGCTTTCAATCCGGCACGCGCGACGCAGAACTCGCCCGCACTTTACGCCCCACCGCGAGCGATTTCGGCCTGCTCGAACTCGGGCCGTGCCTGCACGTGCTCGAAGGCAACGTGCGAGTGACGCCGATCGAAGTGGACATCGATATCGCCAACGGCAAGTACTACGGCGACCACCTGTGGGAAGACTCGTTCGAAGCCGAAGTGCATCAGAAAATTTTCGGGCTGAGCAATGACCCGGTCTGCTGGATGCAGGTCGGTTACGCGAGTGGTTATACGTCGGCGTTGATGGGCCGCACCATCCTCTACAAGGAGACGCTGTGTTCGGGCTGTGGCGATCCGCATTGCCGCATCGTCGGCAAGCCGGTCGAAGAGTGGCTCGACGGCGACGAGATGCTGAAGCTGTACACGCCCGATCCGGTCATCGAAACGCTGTTGCAATTGCAGAGCGAAGTGGAAAACCTGCGCTCGCTGCAGCAGGAAGTGGCGCAGCCGGAAGAACTGGTCGGCGCGTCCACGGGTTTTCTCGCGGCGTGGGGGCTCGCGCAGCGCGCGGCGTCGAGCGACGTGACCGTGCTGTTGCTCGGCGAAACGGGTGTCGGCAAGGAGCGCTTCGCGCGCGCGTTGCACGGCGTGAGCCGGAGGCGCGACAAGCCCTTTGTCGCCATCAACTGTGCCGCCATGCCGGAGGAGTTGCTCGAGGCCGAGCTTTTCGGCGTTGAGCGAGGCGCGTTTACCGGCGCGCATCAGACGCGGATCGGCCGTTTCGAGCGGGCGGATACCGGCACGCTCTTCCTCGACGAAGTGGGCGAGCTCTCGGCGTCGGCGCAGGCCAAGCTGCTGCGCGTGCTCCAGGAAGGCGAGTTCGAGCGCGTCGGCGACGACCGCGTGCGCAAGGTCGACGTGCGGGTTGTCGCCGCGACCAACGTCGAGTTGACGGAAGCGGTGCGGCGCGGCGCGTTTCGCAAGGATCTGTTGTATCGTCTCAATGTCTATCCGGTCACGATCCCGCCGCTGCGCGAGCGGGCCGACGATATCCCGCGTCTTGTCGAGCGATTCATCGCGAAGTACAGCGTGCGGCACAGCAAGCGCGTGCTGGGGCTCACCGATCGCGCGATAGCGACACTGCGCGCCCACGCGTGGCCCGGCAACGTGCGTGAACTCGAAAACGCGGTGGAGCGCGGCGTGATCCTCGCGCGACCAGGCGGTCAGATCACGGAGCGCGATCTGTTCACGGCCCTGCCGGAGTCCGGGGACGACAGCGCCGCATCACTCGACGAGCGTGGCCATCCGCTGCGCGAAAACGCGGACGTCGCCGACGCGTTGTTCGATCACATGATGCGCGAAGGCGTGCCGCTCGATCGCGTCGAGAACATGCTCATCGAAGCCGCGGTCGAACGTGCGGGCGGCAATCTGAGCCAGGCGGCGAGAATGCTCGGCATCACGCGGCCGCAGCTTGCTTATCGCTGGCGCAATCGCGAGAAGACCGCTCCGCCCGCGGACAAATAATCACGCTGCTCCGCTTGACGATTCGGGCCGCCCTTTGGGCGGCTTTTTTTTCTGCTGTGCGATGCGTGGCTCGCGAGACGTTTGATCAATTGATCAAACGTCTTGGCAGAGCATCGGCGCGGCTGGTGCCACGCGTGACCCATGTACCGCATTGCCACGCCTGTTTCGCCACTCCAGACGACGCACAGGCGCGCTGCCGCAGTCTCATCGCATGCAAGAAATCGCCGTCGACACGGCGTGTCGGCGTGCTCTTCATCAAATGATCAAACAGGCCGCCATCGCTTGATGATTTGATCATCGCCTCGCACCGCCATTTCGCGAGATTTGCGGTTTTTCTTCGGGCAAACCCTCGTTTTTTTGTACAAACCGCACATGGCACAGGTCGTGCAATAGACAAGAAAAACGAGGAGGCAACGATGCAAGATCCGAGACCGCTGTTCGACAGGACTCGACGATTCATTCGGATAACTGCGCAACGCGAAGATGGTTATGTCGAATTCGATTTCTCGGTCGGTGACCCCGATCTAGCTGTCGAACTGATCATGAACCAGACGATGTTCGATCGCTTCTGCCAGGTGAACTCGGTTCGCACGATTACGCAAACCGACGAACAGATCGGCCTTACGCGCGAACGCTGGCGATACGAGGGCTAGCGCCAGGCGAAACAGCTCATTCAGAAGAGTAGTGGACAAACACGGAGACAGTCTCATGCAAGTCGAAATCAAGACGCTCAAGGCCCAGCCGCTGCGTCAAACCTATGGGCACGTCGGGCGCCGTTTCGGCGACAAGCCGGCCTCGCGATATCAGGAGGCGACCTACGACATTCAGCCCACCACCAACTTTCACTATCGGCCGACATGGGCGCCGGAGTTTGAGTTGTTCGACGCGAGCCGCACGCAAATCCGCATGAAGGACTGGTACGCGCTGAAGGATCCGCGCCAGTACTACTACGGCGCTTATGTGACGACACGCGCGCGGCAACAGGAGGCGGCCGAAGGCGCGTTCGATCTGGTGGAGCGTCGCGGACTGCTGGCGGGGCTGTCGTACGAATGGCAGGAGCGCTTGATCGCCGGGCTGTTGCCGCTGCGTCACATCGAATGGGGCGCCAATATGAACAACACGCTGTGCGCCGATTACGGCTACGGCACCGCGATTACGCAGGCCTGCACGTTCTGCGCGATGGACCGGCTCGGCATTGCCCAGTATCTGTCGCGTATCGGTCTCGCGCTCGACGGCAACACGGGCGTCGCGCTGGAACGCGCGAAGACCGCGTGGCTGGAAGCCGAGGCCTGGCAGCCGATGCGCCGCCTCGTCGAGGACCTCTTCGTGATCGAAGACTGGTTCGAGACCTTCGTCGCGCAGAACCTTGTGCTCGACGGCTTGCTGTATCCGCTCGTCTATCAGCACTTCGACGCGTTCGTTGCGCAGTACCTCGGTGCAAGTCTCGCGATGCTCACCGAGTTCACGCAGCAATGGCAGTCCGATCACACCAAGTGGGTCGACGCGCTGATCCGCACGGTGAGCGCTGAATCGCCCGAGAACCAGCAACGAATTGCCGGCTGGGTCGAGTACTACCGCGCTCGCACGCTCGACGCGCTTCTCCCCGTTGCAGGCACGCTGCTCGACGGCGCGGGCGCTGCCGCACTCGATGAAAGCGGCGCGCAGTTCGCCGCTCGTCTTACGAAGCTCGGCGCATTGCCGGTGGCAGTAGTCCAACCCTGAGGCCGTCATGCAAAACGTCTACATCGCATTGCAGAACACCGACGAAACGCGCGCGATCGTTGCCGCGATTACCGCCGTGAATCCGGAGGCTACGGTCAACGAGTATCCGGCGATGGTGAAGATCGACGCGCCCGGCAAGCTCGTGATTTCGCGCCCCCACGTATCGGAAGAGTTGGGCCGCGACTGGAACATCCAGGAGCTGCAACTGAATCTGGTGTCGCTGTCGGGAAACATCGATGAAACCGACGATGCCTTCACGCTGCAATGGCACGCCTGATATAAACGGAGACGAATGATGGACGCACGCAAGAAGCTGAACCTGAAAGACAAGTACGCGCTGATGACGCGCGATCTCGGCTGGGAAACCAGTTATCAGCCGATGGACAAGGTGTTCCCGTTCGATCAGTACGAGGGCATCAAGATTCACGACTGGGACAAGTGGGAAGACCCGTTCCGCATGACGATGGACGCGTACTGGAAGTATCAGGCGGAGAAGGAACGCAAACTCTACGCGATCATCGATTCGTTCGCGCAGAACAACGGGCACATGAATGTCTCCGACGCACGCTATATCAACACGCTCAAGCTGTTCCTGACCGGCGTGACGCCGCTCGAATACGCGGCGCATCGCGGTTATGCGCATCTGGGTCGCCATTTTCGCGGGGTTGGTGCGCGCGTCGCTTGCCAGATGCAGTCGATCGATGAATTGCGTCACTGTCAGACTCAGGTCCACACGCTGTCGCTCTACAACAAGTATTTCAACGGCTTCGCGGAATGGCCGCATATGTACGACCGCGTCTGGTATCTATCGGTGCCGAAGTCGTACTTCGAAGATGCGATGAGCGCCGGTCCGTTCGAATTCATCACGGCGATTTCGTTTTCGTTCGAATACGTGCTGACGAACCTGCTGTTCATGCCGTTCATGTCAGGCGCGGCGTACAACGGCGATATGGCGACGGTCACCTTCGGCTTCTCCGCGCAGTCCGATGAGTCGCGTCACATGACGCTCGGTCTCGAAGTCGTGAAGTTTCTCTGCGAGCAGGACCCCGACAATGTGCCGATCGTGCAGAAGTGGCTCGACAAATGGTTCTGGCGTGGTTTCCGGCTGCTGACGCTGGTCGGCATGATGATGGACTACATGCTGCCCAAGCGCGTGATGTCGTGGTCCGAGGCGTGGAAGATCTATTTCGAAGACGCGGGCGGCGCGCTCTTCAAAGACCTCGAACGCTATGGCCTGCGCATGCCGAAGTATCACGAGATCGCGACGCAGACCAAAGACCGCGTCACGCATGAGGCTTGGGCAACGTTCTACAACTATGGCGCCGCTGCTGACTTCCACACCTGGGTGCCCTCCGACGAAGAACTCGACTGGCTTTCCGCCAAGTACCCGGAGACCTTCGACAGCGTCTACCGGCCGCGTTTCGAATACTGGCGCGAACAGCAGCAGGCGGGCAAGCGTTTCTACAACGCCAGTCTGCCGATGCTCTGCCAGACCTGCCAGGTACCGATGTTCTTCAGCGAGCCGGACGACCCGACCAAAATCGCCTACCGCGAATCGACGTATCACGGCATGAAGTTCCACTTTTGCTCGGACGGCTGCAAGGACATCTTCGAAGGCGAGCCCGAGAAATATGTGCAGGCGTGGCTGCCGGTGCACCAGATCTATCAGGGCAACTGTGGTGGCGCGTCGCTCGACGATGTTCTCAAGTACTACAACCTCAACCACGGTCACGACAACCTCGACTTCGCGGGCTCGCCCGACGAACGCAACTGGAATGCGTGGAAAGACGCATCCGGCGCCCACGTTTCAGGCGAATGAGCGCGACGCGACACGAGAACAGACAGACGAAGGAGACAAGCATGAGCATCACCGCGATCAAACCATACGCGTTCGAACCGGCCGACCGCGAGTCGCAATTTCATGGCAACCGGCTGCTCTATATCGGCTGGGAGGACCACTTGATGTTCTGCGCGCCGCTGTGCGTGCCGGTGCCGGCTGACATGACGTTCGGCGCGTTGGTGTCGGACGTGCTACCGGGTCTGTATGACGCGCATCCTGATTTTGCCGCGATCGACTGGCACACGGCGCAGTGGTTCAGATCCGGCGAGCCGTGGCGGCCGGACAGCGAGCGCTCGCTCGCCGACAACGGTCTCGTTCACAAGGACGTGATCCGTCTGCGGACGCCGGGCCTGACTGGCATCGGCGGTTCGTGCAGCTAACGCGGGAGACAGTGATGGACTACACCGTACGTATTGAACCGCTCGGCCAGACCATCGGCATCGAAGCGGGGCAGACGCTGCTCGATGCCTGTTTGCGTCAGGGCGTGTGGCTTCCGCATGCTTGCTGTCACGGGCTGTGTGCGACCTGCAAGGTGCAGGTCATCGACGGCGAGATCGATCAGGGCGACGCGTCGGACTTCGCGCTGATGGACTTCGAGCGCGAAGAGGGCAAGTGCCTGGCGTGCTGCGCGACGCCGATGTCCGATCTCGTGATCGAAGCCGACATCGACGAAGACCCCGACGCGCAAAATCTGCCGCTGCAGGATTACACGGGCACGGTCGTCGCGATCGAAGACGCCACGCCGACTATCCGCGTGATCCGGCTCGCGGTGGAGGGCGCCGGGCGTGTCGCGTTTCAGGCAGGCCAGTACCTGAATCTGCATGTGCCGGGCTGCGGGCAGCCGCGCGCATTCTCGCTTGCCAATGCGCCACATGACGGCGAGATCGAGATGCACATTCGCCGTGTGCCGGACGGGGTCGCGACCGGCTGGCTGCACGACGAACTGCGACCGGGCGCGCAACTGGCGTTCGCCGCGCCGTTCGGCCGCTTCTTCGTGCGCAAACAGGCGCAGATGCCGACGATCTTCCTCGCCGGCGGCTCGGGCCTGTCGAGCCCGAAGTCGATGATCCTCGATCTGCTGAACGAAGGCTCGACGTTGCCGATCACGCTGATCCACGGCGCCCGCACACGCGACGAACTCTATTTCGAAGCCTTTTTCAACGACCTGGCCGAACGCCACCCGAATTTCCGCTACCTGCCCGCGCTGTCGAGCGAGCCGGACGACAGCGGCTGGCCGGGCCCGCGCGGTTTCGTGCACGAGGTCCTGAAAGCGCAGTACTCCGACGCCGCGGGCATCACCGATTTTCGCGGCCACAAGGCGTATCTGTGCGGGCCGCCGCCGATGGTCGAGGCGTGCATCAAAACCTTGATGCAGGGCCGGCTGTTCGAGCGCGACATCTACACGGAGCAGTTCCTGTCGGCGGCGGATGCGAGCGAGGCGGCCAAAAGCCCGCTGTTCCGCATCTGACGCGCTCCGTCAGCTCACTCTAGGAGAGCGGTGATGACCTGGCGGATCGAAGTTGAAAACACCGGCGACACGTTCGGCTGCGCGGAGAACGCCACCGTGCTTCATGCGATGGCGGCGACAGGCGGGCGAGGCATTCCGCTCGGCTGTCGCGGCGGCGGCTGCGGTGTGTGCAAGGTGCAGGTGCTGAGCGGCCGCTATCACGCCTGCAAGATGAGCCGCGCTTGCGTGAGCGCCGACGAGGAAGCGCGCGGCACGGTGCTCGCATGCCGCATCAGTCCGCTCACGGATCTGTCGGTGCGCGTGATCGGCAGGATGGCGCGCTGCATCGACAAGGCGCGCGCCGGAATGGTGGCGGAAGAACACCACGAATCCATCCAGCAGCAACAGGCGCCGGGCGGCGTCTGAACCAGAACCATCAAGGAGACACATCATGGCATTGCAAGGCGTACTGCGACCCGGCCATATTGCGCTGCGGGTCCTCGAAATCGATCCGGCGTTGAAGCACTACATCGACGTGCTCGGCCTGCATGAAACCGGCCGCGACGCGCAAGGGCGCGTGTATCTGAAGGCATGGGACGAACATGACCATCACAGCGTCGTGCTGCGCGAAGCGGACGAGCCGGGCATGGATTACCTCGGCTTTCGCGTCGACAGCGAAGCGACGCTCGACCGGCTCGCGAACGCGGTGAAGGAATCGGGCTACGCGAAAGACTTCCTCTGGATGGAAGCCGGCGAGCATCTGCATACAGGGCGGCGTTTCCGCTTCACCGTACCGACCGGCCACTCGATCGAACTCTTCGCGACGAAGGACAAGGTCGGCAGCGCGACCGGCGACGTGAACCCCGACCCCTGGCCCGACGGCCTGCGCGGCATGTCGCCGAGCCGCTTCGATCATTGCCTGCTGTACGGCGACGAACTCGACGATACCGTGAAGCTCTTTCGCGACGTGCTCGGCTTTTCGCTGGCCGAGCAGGTCGTTACACCGGAAGGCATGCAGATCGCCGCGTTCCTGACGTGCTCGAACAAGGCACATGACGTCGCGTTTATCCGCCACGCGGCGAAGAACAAATTTCACCACGTGTCGTTCCAGCTCGACAGTTGGGGCGACGTGCTCAAGGCTGCTGATCTGATTTCCAAGCACGACGTTGCGCTCGACATCGGGCCGACGCGTCACGGCATCACGCGCGGCGCGACGATCTACTTCTTCGATCCGTCCGGCAACCGCAACGAGGTCTTCGCGGGCGGCTACATCCACTACCCTGACAAGCCGACTATCACGTGGCACGACAAGGATCTGGGGCGCGCGATTTTCTATCACGACCGCAAGCTCAACGAGGCCTTCCTGAGCGTGTTGACCTGAGCCGCGCGACTGGCGCAACGAAACGATCGAGACTATCCATGACTGAATTCAAGAATTTCATTGGCGGCGAGTGGGTCGGCACGGATCGCACGTTCGAAGACCGCAACCCGGTCGACGACAGTGTGATCGGGCTCGTGCACGAGGCCGGCCGCGCCGAGGTCAACGCAGCGGTGCAGGCCGCGCGCGTGGCCTTGCACGGACCTTGGGCGCGCATGACGCTGCCGCAGCGCGTCGAACTGCTGTACGCGGTGGCCGACGGCATCAACCGGCGCTTCGACGACTTTCTCGCCGCCGAAATTGCCGATACCGGCAAGCCGCATGCGCTGGCGAGTCACATCGACATTCCGCGCGGCGCGGCGAACTTCAAGGTGTTCGCCGACATGATTCGCAACGTCCCCACCGAAAGCTTCGCCATGGCGATGCAGGACGGCGGTGAAGCCCTCAACTACGGTGTGCGTACGCCGCGCGGTGTGATCGCGGTCGTGTGTCCGTGGAACCTGCCGCTGTTGCTGATGACATGGAAGGTCGCGCCGGCGCTCGCATGCGGCAACACGGTGGTGGTGAAGCCGTCCGAGGAAACGCCGGCTACCGCAACGCTGCTTGGCGAAGTGATGAACGAAGTGGGCGTGCCAAAGGGCGTCTACAACGTCGTGCACGGTTTCGGTCCCGACTCTGCGGGTGCGTTCCTGACTGAGCATCCCGGCGTGAACGCGATCACTTTTACCGGCGAAACGCGCACCGGCGAAGCCATCATGAAGGCTGCGGCGAACGGCGTGCGGCCGGTGTCGTTCGAACTCGGCGGCAAGAACGCGGGCATCGTCTTTGCCGACTGCGATTTCGATGCGGCCGTGATAGGTATCGCGCGTTCCGCTTTTGAAAACACAGGGCAGGTGTGTCTCGGTACGGAGCGCGTCTACGTGCAACGGCCGATTTACGAGCGCTTTGTCGATGCGCTTGCGGCACGAGCGAAGGCGTTGCGTCCGGGGCGCCCCGGCGCCGAAGGCACCACCTTCGGTCCGTTGATCTCGCAGACGCATCGCAGCAAGGTGCTGTCGTACTACGAGCAGGCGCGCGCCGACGGCGCGGTGGTCGTAAGCGGCGGCGGCGTACCCGATATGGCGGCCGGGTTGAAGGACGGCGCGTGGATCGAGCCGACGATCTGGACTGGCCTCCCGGACGGCTCGCGCGTGATCCGCGAGGAAATCTTCGGCCCGTGCTGTCACGTCGCGCCGTTCGATGACGAAGCTGAAGTGATCGCGAAAGCTCAACGACACGCCCTACGGTCTCGCCGCCACCGTGTGGACGCGCGACACCGGCACCGCGCATCGCATGGCGCGCGCGCTCGACGTGGGCATCTGCTGGATCAATTCGTGGTTTCTGCGCGATCTGCGCACCGCGTTCGGTGGCGCGAAACAGTCGGGGATCGGCCGAGAAGGCGGTATCCATTCGCTTGAGTTCTATACCGAGCTGCGCAACGTATGCGTCAAGCTGTGAGGGCTGAGATGAATCCGTTAAAAACAGAAGGGCTCGCGCCCGAAGCGATCGAGCGCTACGGCGACGAACTCTATCGCGCGTTGCGTCATGCCGAGCCGGTTGCGCCGCTGACCGCACGCGAACCCGGCATTACGATCGACGACGCCTACCGTATCCAGTTGCGGATGATTGAACGCCGCATCGCGCTCGGCGGCGAACGAGTGATCGGCAAGAAGATCGGCGTGACGAGCGAAGCGGTGATGAACATGCTCGACGTGCGCCAGCCGGACTTCGGGCATCTCACGTCGGCGATGGTGTTCGCGGACGGCGCCGCGATTGACGTGTCGCAACTGATCGCGCCGAAGGCCGAGGGCGAAATCGCGTTCGTGCTGAAACACGACCTTGCGGGGCCGGGCGTGACGAATGCGGACGTATTGCGTGCCACCGAGGCCGTACTGCCGTGCTTCGAGATCGTCGACTCGCGTATTCGCGACTGGAAGATCCGCATTCAGGACACCGTGGCCGACAACGCGTCGTCGGGCGTATTCGTGCTCGGCGATCAGGCGATCGACCCGCGCGAACTCGATCTCGCACTGGTCGGCATGACGCTCGAAAAGAACGGCGAGATAGCGGCAACCGGCGCGGGCGCAGCGGCGCTCGGGCATCCGGCCAACGCGGTGGCATGGCTCGCGAACACCCTCGGCCGGCTCGGCATGACGCTCAAAGCGGGCGAGGTGATTCTGTCCGGCTCGCTCGCGGCAATGGTGCCGGTGACGGCGGGCGACTCGCTGCGGATCAGTCTCGGCGGCATCGGCAGCGCGTCGGTGCGTTTCATTCAGGGAGAAAAACCATGACGCTCGATCAAACGACGATCGACGCCCTCGCGCATCGGCTCGACGAAGCTGAACTGCAACGGGAGGCGGTCACCAAGATCACCGACGCGTATCCGCAGATCGACTGGGCCGACGCGTATGCGATCCAGGATTCGCTGCGTGCCCGCAAGGAAGCGCGCGGCATGAAAGTCGCGGGCTTGAAGATGGGCCTCACGTCGCACGCGAAGATGCGCCAGATGGGTGTGACAGACCCGGTCTACGGCTTTCTCACCGACTACGGTTCGTGCATGGACGGCGCGGCAATCGACACGTCGTCGCTGATCCACCCGAAAGTGGAAGCGGAAATCGCGTTTGTGACGAAGCATCCGCTTGCAGGTCCCGGCTGCCACATCGGCACCGTGCTGGCCGCAACAGACTTTGTGCTGCCCGCGGTGGAAGTGATCGACTCGCGCTACGAAAACTTCCGCTTCGACCTGAAGAGCGTAATTGCCGACAACACATCGTCGGCGCGCTTCGCGACGGGGGGCCGGCATCGCAGCGCCGCCGGTCTCGACCTGAAGAATCTTGGCGTGGTGCTGGAGAAAAACGGTGAAATCGTCGCGACGGCGTCGGGCGCGGCGGTGCTCGGCCATCCGGCCGCCAGCGTCGCGATGCTCGCCAACATGCTCGGCGCGCGCGGCAAGGCCATTCCCGCGGGCACGTTGATCCTGACCGGCGGCGTGACCGAGGCGATTGCAGTTGCCGCCGGCGATTCGGTCACCGCGCGCTTCCAGCATCTTGGCAGCGTTTCAATGCGCTTCGTCTGAGCGAAGCGTGCCTGCATAAACGGAGAAATTTATGCCCATCATCAACGTTCATCTCATGGAAGGCCGGACCGACGAACAGAAGGCGCGTTTGATCGGCGCACTGACCGACGCCGCCATCGAATCCATCGGCGCGCCGCGCGAATCGGTGCGCGTGCTGCTGATCGAAATCCCGAAGACGCACTTCGGGATTGGCGGCAAAACCGCATTCGAACTCGGGCGCTAGTGCGCCACGCATCAAAGGAAATCTGACCATGTCAAACGTACACGGCGCATCGGCGCCGCAAAAAGTCGCCATCATCGGCTCCGGCAACATCGGCACCGACCTGATGATCAAGATTCTGCGTCACGGCAAGCATGTCGCGATGGCCGCGCTCGTCGGTATCGATCCGCAGTCGGACGGCCTCGCGCGCGCGCAACGGCTCGGTGTGCCGACGACTGCAGGCGGCATCGACGGATTGCTCGCCATGCCGGACTTCGGTGACATCCGCATCGCGTTCGACGCCACCTCGGCAGGCGCGCACAAGCATCACAACGCGCTGCTGCAGGCGCACGGCATCAAGGTCATCGACCTGACGCCCGCCGCGATCGGACCGTATGTGATTCCGTCGATCAATCTCGACGACGAACTCGACGCGCCCAACATCAACATGGTGACGTGTGGCGGGCAGGCGACGATTCCGATGGTCAACGCGGTGTCGCGTGTGGCGAAGGTCCACTACGCGGAGATCGTTGCGTCGATTTCCAGCCGCTCTGCCGGTCCAGGCACGCGCGCCAACATCGACGAATTCACCGAAACCACGTCGAAGGCGATCGAGGTGCTCGGCGGTGCGACGCGCGGCAAGGCGATCATCGTTCTGAACCCGGCCGAACCGCCGCTCATCATGCGCGACACCGTCTTCACGCTGTCCGATCCCGCGGATCGCGACGCCATTGAAGCGAGCGTCGCCGCGATGGCCGAGCGTGTGCAGCGTTACGTGCCGGGTTATCGGCTCAAGCAGCGCGTGCAGTTCGATCTGTTCGACGCAAGCCAGCCGCTGAACGTGCCGGGCTTCGGCCCGATCACGGGACTGAAGACCTCGGTCTTTCTCGAAGTGGAGGGCGCCGCGCACTATCTGCCGGCCTATGCGGGCAACCTCGACATCATGACCTCGGCCGCGCTCGCGTGCGCCGAACGTATCGCCGAAACGCGGCTCGCGCCGCTCGCGGCCTGATCGCGCAACGGAGCGACACCATGCATAACCGCAAACTCTATATTTCCGACGTGACACTGCGCGACGGCAGCCACGCGATCCGTCATCAATACAGCATCGCGAACATGAAGGCGATCGCGCGCGCACTCGACGATGCGCGCGTCGATTCAATCGAGGTCGCACACGGCGACGGACTCTGCGGATCGAGCTTCAACTACGGCTTCGGCGCGCACAGCGACGTCGAATGGATTGCGGCCGTCGCTGAAACGGTCAGCCACGCGAAGGTCGCGACGCTGCTGCTGCCGGGCGTCGGCACCGTCCACGATCTGCGCAACGCCTACGATGCGGGCGCGCGCATTGTGCGCGTCGCGACGCATTGCACCGAGGCGGATGTGTCGAAGCAGCATATCGAGCACGCGCGCGAACTCGGCATGGACACCGTCGGCTTTCTGATGATGAGCCACATGACGACGCCCGCCGCATTGGCGCAGCAGGCAAAGCTGATGGAAAGCTATGGCGCGACCTGCGTCTATGTCGTGGACTCGGGCGGCGCACTGTCGATGGACGGCGTGCGCGAGCGCTTCCGCGCCTTCAAGGACGTGTTGAAGCCCGGCACCCAGACCGGCATGCACGCGCACCACAACCTGTCGCTCGGGGTGGCGAATTCGATTGTCGCGGTCGAGGAGGGCTGCGACCGGATCGACGCATCGCTGGCGGGCATGGGTGCGGGGGCGGGCAACGCGCCGCTCGAAGTGTTTATCGCGGCGGCGGACCGGCATGGGTGGAATCACGGCTGCGATGTGTACGGCCTGCTCGACGCAGCCGATGACATCGTGCGTCCGTTGCAGGATCGGCCGGTGCGGGTCGACCGCGAAACGCTGGCGCTTGGCTATGTGGGCGTCTATTCGAGCTTCCTGCGGCACGCCGAGGCGGCCGCCGGGAAATACGGTCTGAAGACGATCGATATTCTTGTGGAGCTGGGTCGGCGGCGCATGGTCGGCGGGCAGGAAGACATGATCGTCGATGTCGCGCTCGATCTGAAGAAGTAACCCCGTTGCGGGCGGCCGCCAGGCCGTCCACCCGCAAAGGCTCACGAAAACAATATCAAGGAGACAGCAAGATGGAAGTTCGAATCGCGTTCAGGCGAGGGATGCTGCTGGCCGGCATTTGCGCCGCACTCAGCACCAACGTGCACGCCACCGAAGGCGGCAGCGACACGATAGGCGAGGGCGCCGAGGCCTTTTTCGCCGGAGCGTTTCCGCCCGCGGGTCTATATGGACTGCTGTACTACACGCATTACTTCGCGTCGCGCTTCAACGACTCGCACGGCAACAGTTCTGTGCCAGGGTTCAAGCTGAATGCCGACGTGCTGATTCCGAGGCTCCTGTACATGTCGAATCTGTCGCTGCTCGGCGGGCGCTTCGGCGCGTATGTGGTGCTGCCGATGGAGCATCTGTCGCTGGACGCGGGAGGCGCGTCGTTCGATCGCACCAATCTCGGCGATCTGATCGTGAGCCCAGCGTTAATCGCGTGGGGCGATGGTTCCCTGCGAACGGTGGGCGCGCTCGAATTCGTGCTGCCGACCGGACAGTATGACAAGAACGCAGCGCTAAACACCGGCAAGCACTATTACACGGTGAGACCGATATTCGGCGTCAGCTGGTTTCCGGCCCCCGGACTGGAGATGTCGGCGAAGATCACTTACAGCTTTAACTCGATGAACACCGCGACCGACTACCACTCGGGCCAACTGTTCCACGTCGACTATGGCGCGAGCTATGCGGTGACGACAAAGGCGCGGGTCGGCATTGCGGGCTATTTCGTCAAGCAGACCACGGACGACACGCAATATGGCGCGTCGGTGAACGGCGACGGTTTTCGCGGTCAGGTCTTCGCAATCGGCCCGGGGTTTCGCTACGAGTTTGCGAAGGGGAGCGTGGACGTGCGTGTGGTGAAGGAGCTTTTCGTGAGAAACAGACCGGCGGGCGAGGCGGTGTGGGCGCGCGCTGTCATCCCGTTCTGACAATCAATCAATGCCGCCGCCAGGAAGGCGACGGCCAAGGAGTTCACCATGACACAGCAACACGATCCTGAAATCGGCCTGCGGATTCGCGCGGCGGGCCTCGACACGAATTATCACGACGTCGGCGCCGGCGAACCGGCGTTGCTGATTCACGGCTCGGGGCCCGGGGTCACCGCGTGGGCAAACTGGCGTCTTACGATCCCAGCGCTCGCCCGTACGCGCCGCGTGATCGCACCCGACATGGCGGGTTTCGGCTACACGGAGCGTCGCGCGGGCACACATTGCGACATGGATCTGTGGGTGAACCACTTGGTCGGTCTGCTGGACGCGCTTGACATCGAGCGCACCGACCTGGTCGGCAACTCGTTCGGCGGCGCCCTCGCGCTGGCAATGGCCGTGCGTCATCCGGAGCGCGTGCGCAAGCTAGTGCTGATGGGTGCAGCGGGTGTGCGCTTCGATCTGACGCCGGGGCTCGATGCAGTGTGGGGCTATGAGCCAACGGTCGCGAACATGCAAAGCATCATGAACGTGTTCGCGTTCGATCGTTCACGCCTCACGCCCGAGTTGGCGGAGTCGCGCTATCGGGCCAGCATCCGGCCCGGCTATCAGGAGTCGTTTTCCGCGATGTTTCCGGCGCCGCGGCAACGCTGGGTCGATGCGCTCGCGTGTCACGAACATGAACTGGGCGAGGTCCGACAATCGACGTTGATCGTGCATGGCCGCGACGATCAGGTGATTCCGCTCGCCAACTCGCTGCGGCTGCTCGAACTCATCGGCCCGTCGCAATTGCACGTCTTCGGTCAATGCGGGCACTGGACGCAGATCGAACATGCCGATGCGTTCAATCAGTTGGTCGACAAATTTCTGGTGGGTTAGAAAAGCTGGCGAGGCGGTCGATCCTCAGTGCGGCAAGACGGGCGCCGCCAGAAAGCTTCGGCGTAGTCGCGTATGTGGTGTGTCACGCCGTTCAGCCTATGGGGTTTGCCCTGCCGACAGGCTAGCGTTTGGTCTCGACGGCACGTTCATGTTTATGTCGATTGGGGGATCGCCCATGCGGGAACACTCGCTTCGGCGCTGCCACGGCAGTGATTCCCGTCGATGCTTCGAAGAACTGCCGCGTGCGGTTCACATGATCAGTGTCGACGCTGAGCTCGCAGGAGCACTGCTTGTCCAGACGAGGCGCCATACTTTTCCATCGCGTCAAGTAAACGGGCAGATAGAGAAACTGACCCAATCGTGACGCCACGGAGCCGACTTTTCAAGCGTGACAAACGATTACCTGCGGTCGCTCGGCATCGCGCGTTTGCTTTTCTCGTAACCGGCCATTCGCTATAAGCAAGTTCCAAAGGAAGATGAATGTCCGCAACATGGCCGATGAGCGGGCAGTGGCGATCTTCGCGTCAATGGCAGTTCCACCTTCGGAAGCTGTCATTCGACTGATGAGCATCTGTAGGTCCGCAGTGGGTCGTGTGCTGCCGATCGCAGCCTCGCGAGGTTGACGTTGTGTATGCAAATTGCATGGGTCGGCACACGGCCACGAAGTGTCATTCGCCCCTATTGTTGAACAGACGTTCAGACGTCGGTTCTGCAATCGCAAGCGGCCATTGGCCTCCAGAACACGAACGCCTATCTTCGATCGCCATATTTTCCGCTGTCGACAGCTCACCTTGAGACCGAAACAGTGGAAGACACGGTCGCTGCTCTTGATGCCTTGGCGCAATCTGGCGTCGGATTTTGCCGACGCGCACCATAAGTCCCACCACGCAACAGACGCCGCAATAGTCCGAACAGGAAGGCGCAATACGCTGAGATATCGGCATGCATTCGCGACGCCGAGTGCTATTCTTCAGACGCCGGGACTCACGCGTTTCCGTCCGGCTCTGCGGGTCGTCGGCAGCCATTCCGCACGCAGCGGAAAAGGGGCTGTATGTTACATGCGGAACTACCTCGGCCCGCGCGACGCGCACTGCGTCGACAGCAATCGCGCGGACACATCTGGCTCGCCATCGGCATTTCGCTGACTGGACTGTCCCTGACGCCCGTGGCGCTCGCGGCGGGCAGCCTTCCGCAAGGCGGCCGGTACGTCGCCGGCACGGGCACGATAGCCAGCCAGCGGAACGGTCTCGTGATCACGCAACCGGGTTCGACGCGCGGCGTGATTGACTGGAACAGTTTCTCGATCGGCAGGCACAACAGCGTGACATTCGACAACGGCTCGGGCGCGACCCTTAACCGGGTAACGGGTGGCTCACCCTCGGCCATTCTCGGCAGGCTCAGTGCAACGGGAAGCCTGTACGTGATCAATCCGCAGGGCATCGTCGTGGGCCCGTCGGCTGTGATCAGCACGGGTGGCCGCTTCGTCGCGTCCACCCTCGATGTCTGCAACGGCGCATTCATGACCGGTAGCGGCACGCTCACACTGTCGGGCGACTCCGATGCAAGCGTGATCAACCTCGGCAGCATCAGTTCGAGCGGCGGCGATGTGTTCGTGATTGCACGACACGCCGTCATCAACGCCGGGGCCGTGGCGGCACCCAATGGCACGGCGGAACTGGCCGCGGGCGAGCAGGTGTTGCTGCAGGACTCGGCCAGCAGCAGGCAGGTGTTCGTGCAGACAGGCAGTCAGGGCATGGTCGTAGACAAGGGGCGGATAACGGCCGCACAGGTCAGCCTGCAGGCCGCCGACGGCAACGTGTATGCGCTCGCAGGCAGCGGCACGCGCATCCGCGCGACGGGCACGGCCAGCCGCGACGGCCATGTGTGGCTGGTCGCCGACAGCGGCCGTGTGGACCAAGTCGGCAAGATCACCGCGAGCAACGCGGACGACAGCGGCGGGACCGTCGATACACAGGCGGCACAGCTGACGTTCGGCAAGCACACAGTGGTCAATGCAGCCCAATGGAATCTCTCGACGCCTGTTTTCACGATCGATGATGTCGCCGCGCATGCATTGCGCCGCAGCCTGAACGCCGGCACCTCGGTCGATGTCACCACGACGGGTGCAAACGGCACAACGGGCGACCTGGGCGTCGCGTCGAGCCTGCGCTGGAAGAGTTCCGCTTCGCTCACGCTTGCCGCGTACCGCGATGTCTCAGTGGCGAGCGGCAGGACGATTGCGAACAACGGAACGGGCAATCTGACCTTGCGCGCCGACGCTTCGGGCATCGATAACGGCGGCAGCGTCGTCAACAATGGCACCATCGACTGGTCGAAGAGTACGGGCATCGTCAGCGCGCTCTACGATATGAACGGCAGTTACAGCCCCGGTACGTCGATCGGCAACGCTTTATGGACCGCCCCGGCTTACAGCGGCCTGGTCACGCAGATCACCGGCTATCGACTGGTCAATTCGGTAGCGGACCTTCAGGCCGTCGGCAACGACATGACCGGCAACTACGCACTGGGAAAAGATATCGAAGCGAACAACGCTGCGTTCACAACGCTGGGCACTACCGACTACACGATTAGCGCGCCGTTCGCCGGCCAATTCGACGGCATGTGGCATACCATTTCGAATTTTTCGCCGAACCTCGACGCTATCTTCGGTGACATCGGGCAAGGCGGCGTCGTGCGCGACCTGAAAGTCGACGGCCACCCGCCCGCCAATGACACAGGGTTCTACGGTGGAATCGGTCTCCTGGCGATCAATAGCCATGGCACGATCGTCAATACATTCGCCTCTGGCGCGAACAGCTGCGAATGCTTTTCCGCAACGCTATCAGGACTCGTTGGGTCGAACTACGGGCTGATCGAACGCTCTGGAAGCAGTGTTACGGTTCGGACCGGTGGCGAGGCGGCCGGACTCGTTTTCACCAACTATGGGAGGATCGACGAGTCGTATGCAACGGGCTCCGCTACAGGCTTTTATACGCATGGCGGTGGCGCCGGGCTAGTCCTGGAGAACTTCGGTTCCGTTACGCAGTCGTTTGCATCGGGCAGAGTCTCGAGCGGCAACGGGTTGGTCCAGGGAGGCATCTGCGTGGACTGTTCGGGTCTCGGCACCGACGTTTACTGGGATGTCCAGACAACCGGGCAACCGACGAGCGGCGGCAACCTTCCTGCGTCCAACGGGCTCACCACGGCCCAGATGAGCAACCCGGCGAGCTTCGTCGGCTGGGACTTCGGGCCGAACGGCGTGTGGGTCATGCCAACTGGCGCCACGCATCCAGTGCTGCGGTGGCAAGTGGAACATTAGCCTGGCGCGATGTTGGTGGAACTGTCCATCGCGCAGACGACTCGAGACCGGAGTGGGTCGAGCTGAGCCATCGGCCTTGATGTGTTTCGGTTCAATGCGAAGAAAATGACCCGCATGCCATGTCCACGAGCAGTTGACCTTATCGTGCCGGTTGGAGTACAGGCAGTAACGTCGAATGTCTGAGAATGGCCATGTGTGAGACGTTTGCGAAATGCTGTTCCGATGTCTCTGATGGGTCGCGTGCCGCCGATCGCGTCAGGCAGAGGTCGGCCACCTACGGTCGTTCGCCCTTGCGCTTAGATGGTCATTCAACCGGCTGCTCTACTCAAGAAGCGGCCCGAAAGCCAGATTCGTCCCAGAAGAAGATGTCGGCATTTTCCTCACGAGCCTGACAGACAATGTGTCGCAGGGATCGTCAGCAGCCACGCACGCAGATTGCAGTCGGGCCAAAAGCCTTTCCAGCGCGCGAGCGCCCGCTCGGCCGTATCGTGAACCAGATGGTCAGCCCAGACTGAGTCGCCCGTCAGCGCACGCGCATAGCGCCGCGGCTGCGGGAGCCGCGATATCACTTCCGCTTCGAAGTTCACGCGGCGCTGACGGCCGCGCGAGCGCGCATCAATAGCCGCTGCCGCTGCTGCTGGTGCCGCTGCTGCTGCCCGACGAGCTCGTGTCGCCCGTGGACTGGCACGCGGCCAACGACAACGATGCGACTCCTAGCGCGATGATCACGCATACGGCCGATAGCAGTCTTGATACTTTCATGTAGAACTCTCCTGCACGGCAAACGCGACTGACTTGTCGCGCGGCCGCGCGTTGAGCCGGCGAGTCGCGGATCGCTGGCGGCAAGTGCCGCGACGCCGGTGAACGTTTACAAAAAGGACAGACAAACCCCCTGCAAAACGGGGACGCAACCGCTGTGCGCGGCCGACGATTCCGTTTCGCGGCTTCGCGGTCTTGCACGCGACGCCTAATCTACAAACGCCCACGGCGCGGCATTATTCCACCGCATTGATTATTTGTGACACGTATCGCCTCGGGACGATGCACGGTCGATGCGGCACAGACTTTGCGCAAGTGCGCCGCGACCGTTTGCTGGCATAGCGCCGCATCGCTAGAACGACGTTCGCGGTTGCCGACGATACCTTGTTCGTGAAGCGCGGCGGATGTCCGAAGAACCCGGAAGCGGCCGATGGTATCGCAACCCCATGACGGGCTAATGTGGCTCGACTTGCGACGATCATCCGCTGCGGGCCGGCAAGCGGTTCTCAATTCAGCTATCGGACCGGGTTCGGCCAATCAGCGACGCTCGGGATGCACGCCCTGAGCGCTTGGCGTACGAAAAAATCCCTTTACTGACGGCACCCCTGATAGCACATGGCGTGATCCTCCGAGATTCGGCCCGCTGGGTAAGCATGAACGATTCCTGCGCGAATTTAGCGGTACAACGAAGGCACGTGTGAATACCGCAAACGCAAGACTGGCAAGCCTTTCGGCTCTTTTCGTGGATTGTTTATAGTCGACACGCCAGCACCCAGCCGGCTTTTTATGAACTCGGCCAGCTCAGCATGCCGACGCTGCTGCTGATCGGTCAGAAGGACACGACCGCGATCGGCAAGGACGCAGCGCCGCCCGAGGTGCGTGCGAAGATTGGCCGTTACCCGGAACTCGGCAAAGAGGCTGCGAAAGCGATTCCGCACGCGACCCTGGTTGAATTCCCGGAACTCGGTCATGCGCCGCAGATGCAGGATCCGCAGGCGTTTCATAAGGCGCTGTTGGAGGGGCTGACAGCGGCGCCGGGAAACCGTTGATCGATCACGTGGGTTTCTGTCCCGCCGCCATACTCCTGCTTCGCTCTCCGTTAAGCTAAGGTGCCTGGGGCTATTTTGCGGTCCGTCGCGGTGTTTCGGAGAGGGCCGGCTGCGGACAGGCGGTAGTCGGGCAGGAACGGTCCGTCACGTAGCTCGCTAACCTGACACCCAATGGCGGTTTGCCGCCATTGACTGGTCGTTTGTGCGCCGACGATTCACGTTGCTCGGACTGCCGCGTGACTGGCAAGATGAGGATTTCAACCCGCAGACATATAGCCTGCAGCAAGACATGCGCAAGCTGGGGCTTCTCTGTCAGTCCCGCGCAGACGGGCGCCTGCTTGCGCCGCTTGGTGACTTGCCAGTGGTAGACCCGCGCGAAAACTGTTCCTTGCTCGCTGCGTAGAAGATCCGACCGAGGCGTTCCCCAGGCCGTTCGACATAACGGCGCGAGAGCGCTGCCACGAAGATCGTTGTGCAAAGGGCGACAACGGTGAGAACGAGCAGAGACGCCAACGGATGCGCGCGCACCTGTGTCGGTCCGAAACCCTCGACGACTAGCGGCGTCAACGCGAACAGAATTGGGAAATGCAGCACATAGACGCTGTAGGAGATTTCGCCGATAAATGCGAACGGCCTGGCTTCAAGTGCCTGCATCGACCTTCCGCTGTGATACAGGCAATATACGGCGACGAACGCGACCAGCATCTCGATGTTCTCGGCAGCTTTCATGTCTATACCGAGCCTGTCCGCGGGCATCTGCGAGAACAACAGCGCAATCAATGCGATGGTAGCTGTGGTGCGGTATGGAACATCGTCCGCGCGCTGCAGGAAAGGAATGGCGGCGCCGAGTCCGAAGGCTAACGCATAATGCATACAAAACACCCGCGGGATCGGTAACAGGGCCAATAGGGAAACACAAGCGAGTAACGCCCACCGCTTGCGTGGATGCCGGGCAAGCAGATAGATAACTGGAAATGCGAGAGAGTAAAACAGCTCGACACGCAAGGTCCAAAGCGGCCCGTTCAGGTGTACGTAGAGCCCCAGCATGGAGAGCGCGATGAGTTTTGCAGTGGGCGGCGAAGGGTACGCTTGCCACGCTCCCCACGCGCTATAAAGCCCAGAGTCCAACGCCTGCGGGGATCGAATCAAATGCCAGAGACATAGCGTCAGGACAATTGAAGCCCATAAGGCTGGGTAGATCCTGAAAAAGCGCCGCACATAGAACTTTTTAACCGGCGGCGCCTGTTGCGTTGGTTCATTTGACAGCGACACTGCAAGCACGCATGCGCTCAACACGAAAAACATCTGAACGGCGCCCGAAGCATTGAACAAGCCGCCAATGAATTGATACGAAGAGAGGACTGAACGATCGTTGGCAAAAAGGCGTGGCCAGTCAAGGATGCTCCACACGTGCGCCATAACAACGATCAGGCATGCGATACCGCGCAACGAAGTGAACACTTCGATATTCTTCCGCGCGTTGGCGGGACGGACTGACACGACGGCGTTAGTCATAGCCAGGACCTGGCCTCCACATAGCATGCCCTTGTTATATTGTTTGCGGTCGATCCGACCGAGGGATTCCACGAAGCTCACCCAAGGATAAGACGATAGGTCAGACACGAATGCCGGATCGTCAAAAACACCCTACGGATTGGCGTATTCAAACGATCGGCGCATTCAACAGGAGGCTTATCAGGCAATGACCGCTGTTCGCGAAGTTGCGACCTTGCCGTCGCGGGCCGGACCCCCATAACAGGTCGGACGAGGCGGATGGCTCTTCTTCCGGCGGTCGCTGAACTGTATGAGAGGCTTTCTATATGAGAGGCTTTCTATAAGGCGGATATGGCTGTTGCGCGTCCGAACTGGCTTTCACAACCCCAAAGGCCGGATTGGTCGGCCCGAGTTACACAGCCGAGCATCGGAGCGGGATACAACGATGCGGCCGGCCGTAGTCGCCTTGGTAGCGGTCATCAAAGCCTCAGGTCGAACGGCTGCTTGCGACCTGAAGACAGCCTAACCGTCAACCGAAGTGGCGGGATGCATTTCAAGCGCCGCGTTGGCGTCCCTTTTAAACGGAACCGCCGCCAGCACCGATGCAAGTACCATCAGACCTCCGCCAAACCATGCCCAGCCAGAAAGATGCTCACCGAGCCATACGTATGCGAATAGCGCACCGAACGCGGGCTCGCTTCCCATCAGCAAAGCGACGCGCGTTGGGTTGCTGCGCTTGACGGCAAAGTTCTGTGCGAAGAAAGCGAACAACGTACAGGCGAGCACGAGGTAAGCGATGCTCGCCCAGAAGTCACCGTGCCCACTGAGCGACGGCAGCGCATCCCAATGTTGTGACGGCAGCACGAACGCCGCCAGGACACTGCCCAATGCAACGACGCCTGCCTGGACCGCCGTCACCGACAGCGGAGCAAGTTCCGATTCGCGCATCACACGCTTGGTCACGCACACCATCAGCGCACGCAGTAACGCCGCAAGAAGAATCAGCGCGTCGCCTGCGGTCGGAATGATCACGCCTGCGCTCACGAACGCGGCGCCCGTCAGCGACAGGCCCACGGCGATCCATTCGCCACTCGACGGCTTTCGTCGTAGCAACACCCATTCGACCAGCGGCGTAAGCGCGACACACAGACTGATAAGGAACGCCGCATTCGACGCGCGTGTGTGCGCTATCCCGAACGTCTCGGCCAAAAAGATGCCGAGCAGGATTGCACTGGAGCCGAGCGCACCCAGCAAGGCGGACGCTTTGACGTGTCGGAGCGAGCGCAACGCCGGCGACAACACAAGGAACGTCAGCCCGAAGCGCAACGCCAGCAGGCCGAGCACGGGATAGATCGTGAGCGCGCCTTTCACGACCCCATAACTGGTGCCCCACACCATCGCGACCGCAAGCAGCATCAGGTCGGATATCCATAACGGGCTCTTTTGCTTCGACATGACGGACCTTCTGTTTTTCATTCGAACGGCCCAAATTGTCAGGTATTGCATTGATAAATATAATCCGGGTCAGTGGAACATCTTTTATGTTTGAGATGCACAAATAACTGGTGGGTGCGAGGGTCGCGATGAATCCCAATGAACTCTTTGCGTTGCTACCCGACATGGCGACCTTTGCGAGGGTCGTCGACGCCGGCAACTTCTCCATTGCCGCGCGGCAACTGGGCAGTACACCGTCGACTGTCAGTCGGCAGATCAAGCGCCTTGAGGATTCGCTTGGCACGCGGTTGCTTGAGCGCTCGACCCGTAGCATCCGTTTGACGGATTCAGGCGCGCAGATCTACCGGTATTGCCGGGATATGGTCGGCGCAGCGTCGGGCGCCGTCGACGTCGCGGGACAAGTGACGGGTGATCCGCGAGGCAAGGTCAGCATCAGTGCGCCGATTTCATTTGCGAGATCTGTCATCCATCCGCTTGTTCCCGAATTTCTGCGCATGTGGCCCGACGTGGATGTCCATCTGGTCTTCGCCGACCACGAAGTCGATCCGCTACGTGACGATGTCGATATGGTGATCCGACTCACGCGTTCGCCTCCGCCAGGCCTTGCTGCCCGGCGACTTGGAGCGGTCAAATGGGTTCTATGCGCGTCACCTGCCTATCTCGCGGAACGGGGGACCCCGGCCGAGCCGCACGACCTTGCTCGGCATGCATGCATGTATCTAGGGGAGACGGTCGACGATAATCGATGGCATTTCCGCCGCGATTCTGAGACACAGTCGGTCGAAGTGAAGGGGCGATACATCGCCAATGATGCGGGCGCGCGATTGGATGCTGCGCTGCATGGGCTGGGCATTGCGAGCTTGCCCGATTTTGCTGCTGCGCAGGCGATTTCGAGGGGCGACATTCTCCGGGTGCTGACCGACTGGGAATTCGAGGCCCGTACATATATGGGACCGGTCTGGCTGCTTTATCCGTCGAGCCGTTTTTTACCGTCTCGAGCACGTGCGCTCATCGATTACCTGGTGAGCCAGCTTCACGACAGGTAGGCTGCCACACCGACGGCATCAGGCGCGCAGGGCTGCGCGCCTCCTTTGCTGTCAGCCGTGGTAGAAGCCGTCGGTGACCGAGTTTTGCAGCACGCCGTCGACATAGACGCCGACAGGGTCGCCATCAGCGGACGTGAGGATCGAGCCGATGTGCTGGCCGGGTAGTTTCATCCGGCCGCCTTGGATTTTGGTCATCTCCTGGTGATCAAGTTCTGCAGAATTCTGGATGTCGTCGATGGTCAGCGTGTTCATGATGTGTCTCCTTGAAAGAGGGTTGTACAAACATTTAAGCGGCCGGCTGCTTGCAGCACACAACGCACATGTCATGCCATCCGGGCGTGACATGTGCGGAGCGCATCCCCCCGTGAATCGCGATGATGCGAGTTTGGGCGCCACCATCACTTAGCCAAACGAAGTTGGAAAATCGCTGACATGGCCTTGCTTTCCTTCTCCTACACGTACTTCAGGTCTGCCTGCTTCGCTATCCGCCCGCCACTCATGTGCGTGCCCCACATATACGCTTTGCTGCTCCTGGCCATCTCCGTCAGATCATCTACTCTTTTTCCTGTTCGAAAGCGAGGCTCCACGCCCGATCCTGACTTAATCGGTGTTGCCGGGCGCCGTGGACACGCAGATGTATCTAGGCATGAACGACAGCAACGAATCGCAGGCGTTCTTGACCGAACCGCCTCACTGGTCGATGGTGGCGCATCGATTACACGTACGTGGACCTCCTGGCGGCATCCGACGTTCAAGTTCCGATGTCGCCATTTTTAATTCATCCATTGAAAGGAAATCACCCATGGACCTGAACCTGACAGGCAAGCTCGCACTGGTGAGCGGCAGCACAGCCGGCATCGGTCTCGCTATCGCCACCACGTTGGCGCAGGAGGGCGCTCGTGTGATCGTGAACGGCCGCGCCCAGTCATCTGTGGACGACGTGGTCGCGCAGCTGAAAGCGCAGACGGGCAGCGACGTGCAGGGATTTGCGGGCGATCTCAGTACCGCCGCTTCAGCAGAAGAGCTCGCGCGACGCTATCCGGACGTGGAAATTCTGGTCAACAACCTGGGCATCTTCGAGCCCAAGCCGTTTGAAGAGATTCCCGATGCGGACTGGCAGCGGTTCTTCGACGTCAATGTCTTGAGTGGGGTACGCCTCGCTCGCCTGTTTTTGCCTGCAATGAGGCAGGCCAACTGGGGGCGCATCATTTTCATTTCGAGCGAAAGCGCGGTGCAGATTCCAGCAGAAATGATCCACTACGGGATGACGAAAACCGCGCAGCTGGCGGTCTCGCGGGGGCTCGCCGAAGCCGTTGCCGGCACGGGCATTACGGTCAATAGCGTGCTGCCGGGGCCGACGAAATCGCGGGGAGTGGGTGAATTCGCGGAGACCCTTGCCAAGGCCGACGGCAAATCGTTTGAAGCGTTCGAAACAGAGTTCTTCGAGAAGGTCCGTCCCACCTCGCTCATCAAGCGATTTGGTTCGCCGCAGGAAATCGCGTCGCTCGTGGCCTATATCGCCAGTCCGCTTTCGTCGGCCACGACGGGAGCCGCGTTGCGGGCCGACGGGGGCGTTATAAAAAGCGCCTTCTAGACCGCGAAGGCATTGGGCCGGCTTCTCACACGACCGGCCCCAACTCAGTGCAAAGACAAGGGCGGCTTGCCATGAGCCGCCCTTTTTTCGTGCGTCGTCGCGTCCGCCGAACGGTTCGCGAACCGCTTATCTGGCCGCCATCATTTCATCGCGCACCTCGGCGCCGATCTCGAACGAGCGCAGCCGCGCGGCGTGATCGTAAATCTGCGCGGTCAGCATCAACTCGTTCGCGCCGGTCTGCTCGATGATCGATTGCAGACCTTCGCGGATTGCGTCGCGATCGCCGAGCACCGTGCAGGCGAGCGCACGCGCGACGTTGTTCAACTCCATCTCCGACGCGTCGAGCCGCTCGACCGGCGGCTGCAATTGTCCCGGCGTGCCGCGCCGCAGATTGATGAACTGCTGCTGCAGCGACGTGAACAGGCGTGCGGCTTCGTCGTTCGTGTCGGCGGCGAACAGATTGACGCCGACCATCGCATAGGGCTTCGCCAGCGTCGCGGACGGCCGGAACTGCGTGCGATACACCTGCAACGCGGTCATTATGTAATCGGGCGCGAAGTGCGACGCGAACGCGAACGGCAGCCCGAGCGCCGCGGCCAGTTGCGCGCTGTACAGCGACGAACCGAGCAGCCACAGCGGCACGTTCAGGCCCGCGCCCGGCACCGCGCGAATGCGCTGGCCCGCGACCGGCTCGGCGAAATACCGTTGCAATTCGACGACGTCGTCGGGGAAGGTTTCGGCGCTCGCCTGGAGATCGCGGCGCAGCGCGCGAGCGGTGGTCTGATCGGTGCCGGGCGCGCGGCCGAGGCCGAGATCGATCCGCCCCGGATACAGCGACGCGAGCGTGCCGAACTGCTCGGCGATCACGAGCGGCGCATGGTTCGGCAGCATGATGCCGCCGGAGCCGACGCGAATCGTCTTCGTGCCGCCGGCCACGTAGCCGATCACGACCGAGGTCGCCGCGCTCGCGATACCGGTCATGTTGTGATGCTCGGCGAGCCAGTAACGCTTGTAGTTCAGCTTTTCCGCGTGCTGCGCGAGTGACAGTGTGTTCCTGAACGCGTCAGCCGGCGTGGCACCCGCGGTGACCGGCGAAAGATCGAGAACCGAGAAGGGGATCATTGTCTGTTGATTGCGATGGGCGGCGCTTTCGCGCGATGGGGCATTGTGGCAAAGCGGCGCCTTTTCTGCTGGCGGCGCGGCGATGCCCCTGTCGACCGAAGGGTCGGCAGGACCGATGAGGCGCGCCGAGGCGCGACCCATGGCGCGGAAATTGCGCGTGCGTAGCGTGTTCGCGCGGCAGTGCTTGGCATTCGCAGTGCGCCCGAATCAGCAATCCAGCGAGTGACCGTGCGCCGATCGGAATTCGAGTGTACGGTTAAGTATCGGTGCGGTGACGCGACCCGTTGCCGGACATCCGGAATGTAGCGAAGGAGTTCCCGATCCCATGAATGTCGTCAAAGAGTTTCGTACCCGGTCATTCCAAGACGTGTCCCATGCATTGCTCGACCGCGAGGAGATCGCGCTCGTCGACGTGCGGGAGGAAGATCCGCACGCGCGCAGTCATCCGTTGTTCGCCGCCAATCTGCCGCTGTCGCGGCTCGAACTCGACGCGCCGCTGCGGCTGCCTCGCCCGGCCGTGCCGATCGTCGTGTTCGATGCCGGCGAAGGCCTCGCGAGGCGTGCGGCCGAGCGCTTCGCCGAACTCGGCTATACCAACGTCGCCTTGCTAGAAGGCGGCCTGCAAGGCTGGCGCGAAGCGGGCGGCGAGTTGTTCAAGGATGTCAACGTGCCGAGCAAGGCGTTCGGCGAACTGGTCGAAAGCGTGCGTCATACGCCGTCGCTGTCCGCGCAGCAGGTGCAGGCGCTGCTCGATCGCGAGGCCGATGTCGTGGTGCTCGACGCGCGCCGCTTCGACGAGTTTCAGATCATGAACATCCCCGGCAGCATCAGCGTGCCGGGCGCGGAGCTGGTGCTGCGCGCCCGGCAGCTCGCGCCGGATCCGGCCACGCGCATCATCGTCAATTGCGCGGGGCGCACGCGCAGCATTATCGGCGCGCAGTCGCTGATCAACGCGGGCGTGCCGAATCCGGTGGCCGCGCTGCGCAACGGCACGATGGGCTGGACGCTCGCCGGTCAACCGCTCGCGCACGGCAGCGCGCGGCGTGTCGAAGGCGCGGTCGACGACGCTTCCCGTCTGGCCGCGGCAGACGGCGCGCGCGCGCTTGCCGACCGGGCGCGCGTGCGCCGCACGTCGCGCGACGAAGCGCGCCGCTGGGCCGACGAAGCGATGCGTACCGTCTATCGCTTCGACGTTCGCAACCCCGAGGAATACGAGGCGGGCCACGTTCCCGGTTTTCGCAGCGCGCCAGGCGGCCAGCTCGTGCAGGAAACCGACCTCTTCGTGACGGTGCGCGGCGCGCGCGTGATCCTCGCGGACAGCGACGGTGTGCGCGCGAACATGACCGCATCGTGGCTCGCGCAAATGAACGTAGAGGTGTACGTGGTCGATGGCCTGACGGCGGCCGATTTCGCCGAGAAGGGCATGGCGCCGTTGGCGCGCAACGCGGTCACGCCGCCCGACGTCGACGACATCGCGCCGGCCGAGCTCGCCGCGCTGCTGCAGTCGACGGGAACCGTCGTGCTCGACTTCACGAGCAGCACGCACTATCTGAGGCGGCATATTCCGGGCGCGTGGTTCGTGATCCGCAGTCAGCTCGCCGACGCGCTGCGCACACTGCCCGACGCGAAGCGCTATGTGCTCACGTGCGGCAGCGACGTGCTCGCGCGCTTCGTCGCGCCGGAGCTCGCCGCGGCGACCGGGCGGCCGGTGCAGGTGCTGCGCGGCGGCACGATCGCGTGGATCGACGCGGGCCTGCCCGTGGAGTCGGGCGGCACGCGGATGGCGTCGCCGCGGATCGATCGTTATCAGCGGCCGTATGAGGGCACCGAGAACGCGCGCGAAGCGATGAGCGCGTATCTGGAGTGGGAGCATGGGCTCGTCGCGCAACTCGCGCGCGACGGCACGCACGGCTTTCGTGTGATTTGATGGGCCGGCCATCCGGCGGCCGGCGATCCGGGGGCCGGCCATCCGGGGGCCGGCCATCCGGCACCCCTCTTGCGCCACGCGAATCTTCTGCCGATTCGGTGTAAACGCGCTCTCGTCGAAAGCCTCCGATGCGTTTAGATTAGCGGCATCTGGAAGGCTTTTCGAGGGACCAGGGCGGCCATAAAAGGCAGCGGTTTGTCATTCGGCGATGGCGCAAGGTGAGTAGCCAAGGTTGCTCATCGCTTCGTCTGGAGCAGACCGCTGCGCGTCGTCCGCGGTGCCTCGCGCAAGGCGGCTAATAAGCCGCCGTCACTTTCGGTTGATCCTATCGACCGACATGGCGACGCTGTACACAGCGTCGCCTTTTTGCTTCTGGCGTGCCCATCTCGACGGACCTCAGCCGGTCCATTAGTGCTACGCGCAACACGTTGCGTGCGTAGCCGCACCCGTCGCGCCCGCGTTGCTCGCGGTTTTCTCCGTGCGCGGTTATCCTTGTAGTACACACTACAGACCGGCCAGGCGCCGCGACGACAGATCCCACACCTCCGGACAGGAACCGAAGTGAGCCTCAAACCGCTGGGCGTCACGCTACTGATAGCGTGCTTTGCGCTGACCGGCTGCGACCAACAGCAGAGCGATCAAGCCGTGCAAAAACTCAAGGACTTTTTCAACGCCGTCAAACCGGACGCGTTGCTGCTCAAGAACATGACGCCGGGCGTCACGACCGAAGCGCAAATCCTCGCGCAGATGGGCAAGCCCGAGACCACGCGCACCTTCACCGACGGCTCGAAGCGCTTCGAATATCCGCGCGGCCCGCAAGGCCTGAACACCTACATGGTCGACATCGATCGCGACGGCAAGCTGCAGGCGATCACGCAGGTGCTGACCGCGGACAACTTCGCGCAGGTTCGCTCGGGCATGACCGAGGACGAGGTGCGGCGCTTGCTTGGCAAGCCTGGACAGGTGGCGGTGTTTCCGCTGAAGCCGGAAACCGTGTGGAGCTGGAAATGGCGCGAGGGCGGCGTGACCGAAGAAGGCATCTTCAACGTTCACTTCGACCGGAACCAGAGGGTGTACACCACGTCACGCTCGGACGTGATCCGCGGGCGATAGGCGGGGGCAATGTCGATCAGAAGACGGCCGGATAAGCGGGCCGAAAAAGCGGGGTAGGCATGATACGTCGACGTCGATACAGCCGGATCGGGCTGGTGTTGGGGGGCGGCGCCGCGCGCGGCTGGGCGCATATCGGCGCGATTCGCGCGCTGCAAGACGCGGGCATCAGGCCCGACGTCGTGTGCGGCACGTCGATCGGCGCGCTGGTCGGCGCGGTCTATGCGAACGGCGATCTCGACTGGCTCGAGGAGTGGGTGTCGCGCCTCACGTGGCAGACCGTGGTGCGGCTGCTCGATCTGCGCATCTCGGGCGGCCTGCTTGGCGGGCGCAAGGTGATCCAGCTATTCGCCGACAAATTCGCCGGCTGCTCGATCGCGCAACTGCACATGCCGTTCGCGGCGGTCGCGACCGAACTCGACACGGGCCGCGAAATCTGGCTGCAGGACGGCAGCACGATCGACTCGGTGCGCGCATCCATTGCGATTCCGGGCATCTTCACGCCGGTATGGCACAACGGCGTGTGGCTCGTCGACGGCGGGCTCAGCAATCCGGTGCCGGTGTCGGTCGCGCGGGGCATGCGCGCGGACTGCGTGATCGCGATCGATCTGAACAACGACATCCTGAACGGCCGCGATTTCGGCGGCCCGGTCATTCAAACGCCCGCGCTCGATCCCACCGCACCGCCGCCCGTCGCGCTGCGCCGCAACGGCAAGCCATGGCCGCGCTGGCTCGCGCCGGCGGAGGCGAGCGCCACCGACGACGTGCGCGTGCCGCCGAAGCCAAGCGCGCAGGTGCCGTCGATGCTGAGCTCGATCGCGCAAAGCATCGACATCATGCAGGTGCGCATCACGCGCAGCCGGCTCGCTGGCGAACCGGCCGATATCCTGATCCAGCCGCGTCTCGGCGGCATGGGCATCTTCGATTTTCATCGCGCGGCGCCAGCCATCGAGGAAGGGCGCGAGGCGGTCGAGCAGATGCTGCCGGCGATTCGCGCGCGGCTCGGGCTCGACTGAGCGCGAGCTGTCAGGCGTCGGAGCCGGCGTGGACGCGCTGATGCAACAGCGCGACGCGATCGGGCGGTGCCACCGCCGTCGGCGCGGCCTATCGAAAAAGCGACCCGAAACTTGCGAAATCGCCGCACGGCCAGGCGCGCGCCGCGCGTGCGACAACACGATAACCCCCGTGAAACCAAGCGCTACGAGCGTTCCCTCGTGCGTCGAAGTGCCATGTTGCGTCGCAGCAAACCACCCGCTGGGTATTTGAGAAATTGATTTCAGCTTGCGAGACTCCGCGCCATGCCGGAGCAGCGAGCAGCCCATGAAGCCGCCGCCATCCGCGCCAATTCTACGAACCTGGATGGAGACACGCGTGTTCCTATACGGCTTTGGTCCCGTGCTGCTCGCCGGCACGCTCCAGACGATCGAGCTGTCCGTTCTGTCGCTGGCGGCCGCTGTGTTGCTCGGCCTCGCGGGCGCGGCGGCGAAACTCTCGTTCAACCGGCCCCTGCGGGTCATCGCGACCGGCTACACGACGCTGATCCGCTCGGTGCCCGACCTCGTGCTGATGCTGCTGCTGTTCTACAGCATCCAGATCTGGCTCAATGATCTGACCGACATGTTCAGCATCGAGCAGATCGACATCGATCCGTTCGTGGCCGGCGTGCTGACGCTCGGTTTCATCTACGGCGCGTATTTCACCGAGACGTTTCGCGGCGCCTTTCTCGCGGTGCCGCGCGGCCAGCTCGAAGCGGGCAGCGCGTACGGCATGAGCGGCGTGCGCGTGTTCACGCGCATCCTGTTCCCGCAGATGATGCGCTTCGCGCTGCCCGGCATCGGCAACAACTGGCAGGTGCTCGTGAAGGCCACCGCGCTCGTGTCGATCATCGGTCTCGCCGACGTCGTCAAGGCCGCGCAGGACGCGGGCAAAAGTACCTTCAACATGTTCTTCTTCATCCTCGTCGCCGCGCTGATCTATCTGGCGATCACCACCGTATCGAACCTCGTGCTGATCTGGCTGAACCGCCGCTATTCGATCGGCGTGCGACACGCGGAGCTCTGAGCGTCATGATCGACATCCTCAATCAATTCTGGAAGGCGTATCTGTTCTGGGACGGGCAACGCCTGTCGGGTCTCGCGGTCACGCTGTGGCTGCTGGTCGCGTCGATCGCGATCGGCTTCGTGTGCGCCGTGCCGCTCGCGGTCGCGCGCGTGTCGAAGAAGCGCTGGCTGTCGACGCCGGTACGTCTGTACACCTACGTATTTCGCGGCACGCCGCTCTACGTCCAGCTGCTGTTGATCTACACCGGCGTGTACAGTCTCGCGTTCGTGCGCTCGCACAGTCTGCTCGATGCGTTCTTTCGCAGCGGCTTTCACTGTGCGATCCTCGCGTTCGCCTTGAACACCTGCGCGTACACGACCGAGATTTTCGCGGGCGCGATCCGCTCGACCTCGCACGGCGAAGTCGAGGCGGCGCGTGCCTACGGCATGAGCGCGTTCACGATGTACTGGCGCATTGTGATACCGTCCGCGCTGCGCCGCGCGTTGCCGTTGTACAGTAACGAAGTGATCCTGATGCTGCACGCGACGACGGTCGCGTTCACGGCCACGGTGCCCGACATCCTGAAGGTCGCGCGCGACGCGAACTCGGCGACCTACCAGTCGTTCAACGCGTTCGGGCTCGCGGCGCTGATTTATCTCGTGGTGTCGTTCGCGCTCGTCGCGCTGTTCCGGCGTGCCGAGCGTCGCTGGCTCGCGCATCTCGCGGTGCGCACGCACTGAGCGCGCGTTGACGACATAGCATCGGGCGCCTCGAGCTTCGGCAGGGCGGCGTCCGCACCAGACCGATCCGTATTCTCACTGGGAGAGCATCTTGCTCCATACCACTCAAACCGAAGCTTGCAAGCTCGCTGTACAGGACATCCACAAGCGCTACGGCGACAACGAAGTGCTCAAGGGCGTGTCGCTCAACGCGAACAAGGGCGACGTGATCAGCATCATCGGCGCGAGCGGCTCGGGCAAGAGCACTTTCCTGCGTTGCATCAATTTTCTCGAGCGGCCGAACGCCGGGCAGATCATCGTCGACGGCGAAGCGGTCAAGACGAAGACCGATCGCGCCGGCAATCTCGAAGTCGCCGATCACAAGCAGCTGCAGCGCATCCGCACGAAGCTCGCGATGGTGTTCCAGCACTTCAACCTGTGGGCGCACATGAACGTGCTCGAGAACGTGATCGAAGCGCCGATTCATGTGCTCGGTCTGAAGCGCAAGGAGGCCGAGGACCGGGCGCGCGAGTATCTGGAGAAGGTCGGGCTCGCGCCGCGTCTCGAGAAGCAGTATCCGTCGCATCTGTCAGGCGGCCAGCAGCAGCGTGTCGCGATCGCGCGCGCGCTCGCGATGGACCCGGACGTGATGCTGTTCGACGAACCGACCTCCGCGCTCGACCCCGAACTCGTCGGCGAAGTGCTGAAGGTGATGCAGAAGCTCGCCGACGAAGGCCGCACGATGATCGTCGTCACGCACGAAATGGGCTTCGCGCGCAATGTGTCGAACCATGTGATGTTCCTGCACCAGGGCCGTACCGAGGAGGAGGGCAATCCCGCCGAGGTGCTGAGCGCGCCGCGCAGCGAGCGCCTGAAGCAGTTCCTGTCCGGCAGCCTGAAGTAACGCGCGGCTCGCTTTTCACGGACACCCGATGGCCCGCACGTCCAGCCCGGCTCGCACGACCCAGGTCGTGATCGTGGCACTGCCGCCCGTGTCGATGTCGGGCGTCGGGCCGATCGTCGACGCGCTCAGTCTCGCCAATGAAATCGACGGCCGTGCGCTGTATCGCGTGCAGGTATGTTCGTGGGACGGCCGCGCGGTGCCGCTCGCGGGCGGCGCGCAATGGCCGGCCGATGCCGCGTTCGGCGACGCGATCGCGTGTGACTGGCTGATCATCGTCAGCGAGCGGTTCCAGCAGTTCGCCGACTATCGTCTGTTTCTCGCGAGCCTCGCGCGCGTCGGTCAGCGCACGCCGCTCGTCACCGGTATCCACCACGGCGTGTGGTGGCTCGCGATGGCGGGGCAGTTGTCCGGCTATCGCGTCAGCGTGAACTGGGAAACCTATCAGCAGTTCTCCGAACAGTTCGAACGCTCGATCGTCACGCAGCAGATCTTCGAAATCGATCGCGATCGCGCGACCTGCGCGGGCGGCCAGGCGACCGTCGACTTCATGCTCGCGATGATCGGCCGCGAGCACGGGCCCGAACTCGCGGAGCGCATCGCCGATACGCTCGGCGTAGGCGTGCTGCGCGCGGGCGAGGAGCGTCAGCGCATTCCGTTCGTGACCGCGCCGGGCGAGCGTCACCCGCGCCTGAACGACGCGCTGCTGCTGATGGAAGCCAATATCGAGGACCCGCTGACCACCGATGAAATCGCCGGCTTCGTCGGCGTCTCGCGGCGGCAGCTCGAGCGCCTGTTTCGCCAGTATCTCGGCTCGATGCCGTCCAAATACTATCTGGGGCTGCGGCTGTCGAAGGCGCGCACGCAATTGCAGCGCACCAGCAAATCCGTCGTGCAGATCAGCCTCGCATGCGGGTTTGCGTCGGCGGCGCACTTTTCGAATGCGTATCGGGAGCGCTTCGGCGTCACCCCGCGCGAGGATCGCCGCAACTGGATCGACCGCCAGACCGGCGCGCACGGCGGCGCGAGCGAGCCGCGGCCGGCGGCGCTGATCGAGCGGCCCGAGCTCGATTGACGCAAGCCATCTGAAAGCGAAACCGCGGCAAGTTCAGCGCAAAGCTCGACAGCCGCGACGCGCGGAACCTCATAGAACGCGTCGCGTATGCGCAAGACGTGCCGCGCGCGGTTTCCTACACTAGCTGTATTACCTGTCACCCGTAAAAGGAATTGCCATGAACGACCTGACTGTGACACGCCAGACCTTCGACGAAGTCATGGTGCCGGTGTTTGCCCCCGCCGCCTTCGTACCGGATCGCGGTCTCGGCTCGCGCGTGTGGGACACGCAAGGCCGCGACTACATCGACTTCGCCGGCGGCATCGCCGTCACCGCGCTCGGTCATGCGCATCCCGAGCTGCTGAAGGTACTGCATGAGCAGGGCGGCAAGCTGTGGCACATCGGCAATGGCTATACGAACGAGCCGGTGCTGCGCCTCGCGAAGCGCCTCGAAAGCCTCACGTTCGCCGACCGCGCGTTCTTCGCGAATTCGGGCGCCGAGGCGAACGAGGCCGCGCTGAAGCTCGCGCGCCGCGTCGCGTTCGACCGTCACGGCGCGCAGAAAGATGAAATCATTTCGTTCGCGCAGTCGTTCCACGGCCGCACGCTGTTCACCGTCAGCGTCGGTGGCCAGCCGAAGTACTCGGAAGGCTTCGGCCCGGTGCCGGCCGGCATCACGCATCTGCCGTACAACGACGTCGAAGCGGCGAAGAAGGCGATCGGCGCGCAGACCTGCGCGGTGATCGTCGAGCCGATCCAGGGCGAGGGCGGCGTGATCCCGGCCGATCCGGCGTTCCTGAAGGCGCTGCGCGAAGCGTGCGACCAGCACAACGCGCTGCTGATTTTCGATGAAGTGCAAACCGGCGTGGGCCGCAGCGGCTTCTTCTACGCGTACGAGGACACCGGCGTGACGCCGGACATCCTGACCACCGCGAAGGCGCTCGGCAACGGCTTCCCGATCGGCGCGATGCTGACCACCAAAGAGCTCGCCGCGCACTTCAAGGTCGGCGTGCACGGCACGACTTACGGCGGCAATCCGCTCGGCTCGGCGATCGCGGAAAAAGTGGTCGAACTCGTCAGCGACCCGAAGCTGCTCGAAGGCGTACGCTCGCGCGGCGAAGTGCTGAGGGGTCATCTCGCGAAACTGAACGAGCGCTTCGGGCTATTTACCGAAGTGCGCGGCAAGGGTCTCCTGATCGGCGCCGAACTGAACGACACGTTCCGGGGCCGCGCGAAGGACTTCGTCACCGCGGCCGGCCAGCACGGCGTGATCATGCTGATGGCGGGTCCGGACGTGCTGCGCTTCGTGCCGTCGCTGATCATGCCGCTCGACGACATGGCCGCAGGCTTCGCGCGCCTCGAGACGGCCTTCGGCGAACTCGTCGGCGCGAACGCGCAGGCGGCGTCGCATTGATGTTCAGGCAGTCCCGCACGCCCACGCTGATGCAGCGGATCATGCGTCACATTCAACAGGAACGATGATGCTCTTCGTACGTCCAGGCCGCCTTGCCGATCTCGATGCGCTCGAGCATATGGCGCGCACCGCGCAGCCGGTGCTGCATTCCCTGCCGCACGACCGGCGCGCGCTCGAAGCGCGGGTCGCGTTGTCGGAAGACTCGTTTCGCGCGGAGGTCGATTTTCCGGGCGAGGAGTTTTATCTGTTCGTGCTCGAAGACTCGGAGACCGGCAAGCTGATGGGCACCGCGAGCATCGTCGCGGCGGCCGGGTACGCGGACCCGTTCTACGTGTTTCGCAACGACGCGCTGATTCATGCGTCGCGCGAACTGCATGTGAATCGCAAGATTCACGCGCTGACGATGTCGCACGAGCTGACCGGCAAGAGCCGGCTCGCGGGCTACTACATCGACCCGTCGCTGCGCGGCGACGCGGCCGCGCAACTGATCTCGCGCGCGCGGATGATGTACATCGCCGCGAATCGCAAGCGCTTCACGCCCGAGGTGTTCTCGCTGCTGCTCGGCGTGACCGACGAAAACGGTGTATCGCCGTTCTGGGAAGCGGTGGGGCGCAAGTTTTTCGGCCGCGATTTCGCCGACATCGAAGTCGAATCGGGCGGCCGCAGCCGCACCTTCATCGCCGAAGTGATGCCGACCTATCCCGTGTATGTGCCGCTGTTGCCCGAAGCGGCGCAGCGCGTGCTCGGCGAACCGGACGCGAACGCGCTGCTCGCCTACGAGATTCACCTCGAGGAAGGCTTCGAGACGGATCGCTACGTCGACATCTTCGACGCGGGTCCGGTGCTGACCGCGCAGGTGGATCGCAGTGTCAGCGTGCAGCACAACGAAACGCGCGTCGTGCGCGAGGCATCCGCGACGCGCGGCGCAACGTACCTGATCGCGCACAACGGCGCCGCCGGCGAGTTCCGTTGTGTGCTCGGCGATCTCGCGCCCGGCAAGGAATCGGGCGCCGGGTTGTTACAGGCGGCGCGCGCCGCGCTCGGCGTACGGGAAGGCGATGCGGTGCGCTGCGTACCGCTGCATCAGCCGCAGGATGAACCATCGGGAGACGCGCAATGATCGTCGTTCGCGTAGTACAACGAGGCGATGTGGATGCGCTGATGCGGCTCGCGCAGGAAACCGGGCCGGGCCTGACCACCTTCAAACCGGATCGCGATGCGCTCGCGGCGCGTGTCGAGCGCGCGCGCCGCACGATGGAAGATCAGGCCGCGCCGCACGAGGCCGGTTATTTCTTCGTGATGGAAGACACCGCGACCGGCGACGTGGCCGGCGTCTGCGGTATCGAAACGGCGGTGGGTCTGCAGCAGCCGTTCTACAACTATCGCGTGAGCACGGTCGTGCACGCGAGCCAGGATCTCGGCATCTGGACGCGCATGCACGCGCTGAACATCTCGCACGACCTCACCGGTTATGCGGAAGTGTGCTCGCTGTTTCTGAGCCCGCGTTATCGCACGAGCGGCGTCGGCGGCTTGCTGTCGCGCTCGCGCTTCATGTTTCTCGCGCAGTTTCGCGAGCGTTTTCCGCAGCGTCTGTGCGCGGAGCTGCGCGGCCATTTCGACGAGCAGGGCACGTCGCCGTTCTGGCGCGCGGTCGGCTCGCATTTTTACCAGATCGATTTCAACGCGGCCGACTATTTGAGCTCGCACGGCCGCAAGGCGTTTCTCGCCGAGCTGATGCCGCGCTATCCGGTGTACGTCGAACTTTTGCCGGAAGAGGCGCAGCGCTGCGTCGGCCTCACGCATAACGACACGATTCCCGCGCGCCGCATGCTCGAAGCCGAAGGGCTGCGCTATGAGAATCACGTCGATATTTTCGACGCGGGTCCGGTGCTCGAATGCCATATCGCCGATTTGCGCACGGTGCGCGAAAGCGTGCTGGTGGCGGCTGAAATTGGCGAGGCAGCAGAGCAAGCCGCGCAGGACGGGCCGAAGTCGATGGTATCGAATACATCGCTCGGCGATTTTCGCGTAGGCGTCGTGGCGGGCGTGCCGCGCAACGGTGTGTGCCGCCTGAGCGCGGCCGAGGCCGACGCGCTGCGCGTGCAGGCAGGCGATCCGCTGCGGGTGCTGCCGTTGAAACACAAACAAGGATGATCATGAGCGAGCTTTTCATCGACGGCGAATGGGCCGCCGGCACAGGACCCGTATTCGCATCGCGCAATCCCGGCACGGGCGTGGTGGTGTGGCAAGGCAACAGCGCGTCGGCGGACGACGTCGATCGCGCGGTACGTAGCGCGCGCCGCGCGTTCGCCGCATGGTCGGCGCTGACGCTCGACGAGCGCTGCGCGGTGGTGCGCCGCTTCGCCGCGCTCGTGACAGAGCGCAAGGAAGCGCTCGCCGAAGCGATCGGCCGCGAGACCGGCAAGCCGCTGTGGGAAGCGCGCACCGAAGCGGCCTCGATGGCCGCGAAGGTCGAGATCTCGATTCAGTCCTACAACGAACGCACCGGCGAAAAGCGCTCGGCGATGGCCGACGGCACCGCGGTGCTGCGGCATCGTCCGCATGGCGTGGTGGCGGTGTTCGGGCCGTACAACTTCCCGGGCCATCTGCCGAACGGGCATATCGTGCCCGCGCTGATCGCCGGTAATGCGGTCGTGTTCAAGCCGTCCGAACTCGCGCCCGGCGTCGCGGCGCTGACCGTGCAGATCTGGCGCGACGCGGGGCTGCCTGCCGGCGTGCTGAATCTCGTACAGGGTGAGAAGGATACCGGCATCGCGCTCGCGAATCACCGGCAGATCGACGGACTGTTCTTCACCGGTAGTTCGGATACCGGAACATTGCTGCACAAACAGTTCGGCGGACGGCCGGAGATCGTGCTCGCGCTCGAAATGGGCGGCAACAATCCGCTCGTGATCGGCCCGGTCGCGGACCTCGACGCCGCCGTGCACCACACGATTCAATCGGCGTTTCTGTCGGCGGGGCAGCGCTGCACGTGCGCGCGCCGCATCTTCGTGCCCGACGATGCGTTCGGCGAGCGCTTCCTCGCGCGCCTGACGGAAGTGACCGCGCGCATCGGCGTCGGTGAATACAACGCCAAGCCGCAGCCGTTCATGGGCGCCGTGGTGTCGGCGCGCGCGGCCTCGCGTTTGATCGGCGCGCAGGAGCGTCTGCTCGCGAGCGGCGCGAAGGCTCTGCTGAAAATGGAGCAGCGCGATCCGCAGCTCGGCTTCGTCACGCCCGCGATTCTCGACGTGACCGACGTAAAGGACCTGCCCGACGAGGAGCACTTCGGTCCGCTCGCGCAGATCATCCGCTACCGCAATTTCGACGACGCGCTCGAACGGGCGAACGATACGGAGTTCGGTCTCTCGGCGGGCCTGCTCGCCGACGACGAAGCGCTGTGGACGCATTTCCAGCGCACGATTCGCGCGGGCATCGTCAACTGGAACCGGCCGACCAATGGCGCTTCTTCAGGGGCGCCGTTCGGCGGGCCGGGCCGCTCGGGCAATCATCGGCCGAGCGCGTACTATGCGGCCGACTACTGCGCATACCCAATGGCCTCGGTCGAGAGCGCGCAACTGACCATGCCCGCGAGCGTCTCGCCGGGCCTTCAATTCTAAGGATCGACGATGCTGCAAGCCACTGAAGCCAATTTCGACGGCCTGGTCGGCCCGACTCACAACTACGCGGGCTTGTCGTTCGGCAACGTCGCGTCGCAGAACAACGAGAAGTCGGTCGCGAATCCGAAGACCGCCGCGCGCCAGGGTCTGCGCAAGATGAAGCAGCTGGCGGACCTCGGCTTTCATCAGGGCGTGCTGCCGCCGCAGGAGCGTCCGTCGATGCGTCTGTTGCGCGAGCTCGGTTTTTCCGGCGACGATGCTTCGGTGATCGCGCGCGTCGCGAACAACGCGCCCGAACTGCTCGCGGCGGCGAGTTCGGCCTCGGCGATGTGGACCGCGAACGCGGCGACGGTGAGCCCGTCCGCGGATACGCACGACGGCCGCGTGCATTTCACGCCGGCCAATCTGTGCAGCAAGCTGCATCGCGCGATCGAACATGAGTCGACACGCCGCACGCTGCGCGCGATGTTCAGCGACACCGACCGCTTCGTCGTGCACGAGGCGCTGCCCGGCACGCCCGCGCTCGGCGACGAGGGCGCGGCGAATCACACGCGCTTTTGCGAGCAATACAAGGCGCGCGGTGTCGAATTCTTCGTGTATGGCCGCAGCGAGTATCGTCGCGGGCCGGAACCGAAGCGCTATCCGGCGCGCCAGACGTTCGAGGCGAGCCGCGCGGTCGCGCATCGTCATGGCTTGCAGGAAGCGGCGACCGTGTACGCGCAGCAGAACCCTGAAGTGATCGACGCGGGCGTGTTCCATAACGACGTGATCGCGGTCGGCAATCGCAACACGCTGTTCTGCCATCAGCTCGCGTTCGTCGAGCAGCAGGCGGTGTACGACGAGCTGCGCGCGAAGCTCGCGAGCCTGCACGCGGGGTTCAACGTAATCGAAGTGCCCGACGCCCAGGTCAGCGTCGCCGATGCGGTGACGTCGTATCTGTTCAACAGCCAGCTGCTGACTCGGCCCGATGGCAAGCAGGTGCTGGTCGTGCCGCAGGAATGCCGCGAAAATCCGCGCGTGGCCGCGTATCTGGATGAGCTGACTGCGCACAGCGGTCCGATCGACGAAGTGCTCGTGTTCGATCTGCGCGAGAGCATGAAGAACGGTGGCGGCCCCGCATGTCTGCGGCTGCGCGTCGTACTCGACGACACCGAACGCGCGGCGGTCGCGCCGGGTGTGTGGCTCGACGACACGCTGTTCGGCCGTCTCGATGCGTGGATCGAAAAGCACTACCGCGATCGTCTCGCACCCGCCGATCTGACCGATCCGAAGCTGCTGGTCGAGTCGCGCACTGCGCTCGATGAGCTGACGCAAATCCTCGCTCTGGGTTCGCTGTATGACTTCCAGCGCTGAGCACCCGATGGCGGTCCCGAGCGCGATGCTCGACGATTTTCTCGCGTGGACGCTCGCGGGGTCCCGGCCTGCCGCACATCAAGCGCAAGGCACGTGTGCGAACGGCGTGCGCTGGACGTGGCAGGGCGACGGTGTACTCGTCATCGAGCCCGCGGAGCAGCACTCGGACATCCGTAGCGTGCTTGTGTCGGCCGGCGTGCATGGCGACGAAACCGCGCCGATCGAACTGCTGTCGCGCATCGTCGCCGATATCGCGCAGGGCCGCGCCGTGCTTGCATGCCGGTTGCTAGTGATTCTCGGCAACATCGAGGCGATGCGCGACGGCGGCCGCTATCGCGACGACGATCTGAACCGGCTGTTCAGCGGCCGTCATCTGCAACTGCCGCACAGTCATGAGGCGCCGCGCGCGGCCGCGCTCGAACAGGCCGCGACGCGCTTTTTCGCCGACGCGTCCGCCGCGCCCGGCGCGCGCTGGCATATCGACATGCATACGGCGATCCGCGTGTCGGTGTTCGAGCGCTTCGCGCTGTTGCCGCATACCGGCAAGCCGTTTTCGCGCGCGATGTTCGAATGGCTCGGCGACGCGCGTATCAGCGCGGTGCTGCTGCACACGACGAAGGGCAACACCTATTCGCACTTCACCGCGCAAGCGTGTGGCGCTGCTGCGTGCACGCTCGAACTCGGCAAGGTGCGGCCGTTCGGCGAGAACGACCTGACACGCTTCGAGGGCGCGGATCTCGCGGTGCGCGCGCTGCTGGCCGGCACGCGCGTGGGTTCGCAAGCCGACGCGCAAGCCGCTCTGCCGCGTGTGTTCACCGTCGTCGATCAGCTGACCAAGCAAAGCGACGCATTCGAGCTGCTGCTCGCGCCGGACGTGCCGAACTTCACGCCGCTCATCAAGGGCAGCTTGCTGGCGCGCGACGGCGACTATCAATACACGGTGCAGCGCGACGAAGAGCGCATCGTGTTTCCGAACCCGACGGTCAAGCCCGGCCTGCGCGCCGGTCTGCTCGTCGTCGACACCACTGCCGACACGCTGTCCAGGCTTGTCTAGACAGGTTCCATGTACAATCGCGGGCTTCGCGGCTGTCGCATCCACGGGTCACGCCGGCCGCGCGAGTCCGAAGCGCGGCGGCGTAATCCGCCTGTGCGCGCCGAATCGGCTCCGTTTCAGTCCACACCGTAAAGGAACATCCGTAATGAAGAAGAATTGGCCCAACCTGGCCGCACTCGCGCTGTTCGCGACGGCGGTGTTGACGGCAGGCACCGCGTCGGCGGCTGAGATCAAGGAAGTGCGCTTCGGCGTCGAGGCGTCGTATGCGCCGTTCGAATCGAAGTCGCCCGCTGGCGAGTTGCAGGGCTTCGACATCGACGTCGGCAATGCCGTGTGCGCGAAGCTGAAGGCCAAATGCGTGTGGGTCGAGAACTCGTTCGACGGCCTGATCCCGGCGCTCGAAGCGCGCAAGTTCAGCGCGATCAACTCGGACATGACGATCACCGACCAGCGTCGCCAGGCGATCGACTTCACCGATCCGATCTACACGATCCCGAACCAGATGATCGCGAAGAAGGGTAGTGCTCTGCAGCCGACGCCCGCATCGCTGAAGGGCAAGCACGTCGGCGTGCTGCAGGGCACGATCCAGGAAACCTATGCGAAGGCGCGCTGGGCGCCGGCCGGGGTCGACGTCGTGCCCTATCAGACGCAGGACCAGATCTACGCGGACCTCGCGTCGGGCCGTCTCGATGCGTCGTTCCAGGACGCCGAAGCGGCATCGAAGGGCTTTCTGAAGAAGCCGCAGGGCGCGGGCTTCGAGTTCGCCGGTCCGGCCGTCAGCGACGACAAGCTGCTCGGCGCGGGTGTCGGCTACGGCGTGCGCAAGAACGACAAGGCACTGAAGGATGCGCTGAACGGCGCGTTGAAGGAGCTGAAGGCGGATGGCACGATCGACCGCCTCGCCGCCAAATACTTCGACGTGAAAGTCGTGCTGAAGTAGCGATGCATCGAAGTGTGCAAAACGGCCGCGCGTTGCGGCCGTTTTGCTTTCTGCACGCGTGTCGCAAACGTTCAGCAAATATTTCGAGATATTGTCTCGTAAGCCTGTTCGTGCCCAATGACGCTGCGATAAAATTGCGACGCACACTGCCGCGCGCGACGGAGCTTGCAACGTCATAGAAACGCGCCAACGTGCAGCGAAAAACAGAACATAGCGGCCAGGCGCCAGCGGCGCCGAGCGGGGGACTGGAATGACCACCATCGCAATCGAGACTCTGAGCCACAGCGGCACGACCGACGACGCGTCGCTCATCGCCAGCTACGCAAGGCAGCCCATTCTGAATCGGGACGGCATGCTGTGCGGCTATGAGATCAAGGTGCGTGCGCCCGAGCTGCCGCTCGCCGACGCGGACCGCATCGCCCCGCAAGCCAATACCGATCTCCCGCCCGAAACCGACGCGTTGCCGGGCCGCGCGTCCACGCCGGTGCAACGCGTCGCGCGCGCGATCGTGCGCGGGCTCGTGCAGGGCGACGTGCGCGGCGCGCTGACCGGCCATCCGGCCTACGTCGACGTGAGCCGCGAGCTGCTGCTCGACGACGCGATCCTGAGACTGCCCGCCGAGCGCTTCATGCTCGAGCTGCCTTCATCGCTCGAAGTCGACGACGCGTTGATCGCGCGTGTCGTGTATCTGCATGGCCGCCGCTACCGCTTCGCGCTCGACGACGTCACGCAGCCCAACGAGACTTTCGCGAAGCTGCTGCCGTACGCCGAAGTCGTCAAGATCGACGTCACGCGCACACCGCGCGCGCTGCTGCCGAAGCTCGCGAGCGTGCTGAAGTCGGCTGGCAAGCTGCTGCTCGCATCAGGTGTCGATGCGCAGGCCGACTTCGAAACGTTGCACGAGCTCGGCTTCGACCGCTTCCAGGGTTATTACTTCGCGCGCGCGCAAAGCTCGGCGACGCGCCGCGTCAGCGCGCCGCGCCACGCGCTGCTCAATCTGCTGCAACTGCTCGCGGGGGACCCGACGGTCGCGCAGCTCGAAGCCGAGCTGAAGCTGAACCCGGTGCTCGTCATGCATCTGATGAAGCTCGCGAATTCGAGCGGCCTCCCGGTCGGTCACAAGGTGACGACGCTGCGCGACGCGATCAACGCGACCGGCACCGACCGCATCGCGCGCTGGACGCAGCTGCTGCTCTACGCAGACGGCCGCAAGGTCGCGCTGGAGGACGATCCGCTGCTGCAACTCGCGGCCACGCGCGCGCGCTTCATGGAACTCGCGATCGAGCGCATGCCCGAGGCGGGCCGCGACGAAGCCGATGCGGCCTTCCTGACCGGTGTGTTTTCGTTCGTCGATGCGGTGTTCGGCGGCTCGCTCGAAAATACGCTGAACATCCTTACGCTGTCGCGACCGATCCAGGCAGCAATCCTGCATCGCGAGGGCAGGCTGGGTCTGCTGTTGAGCGCGGTCGAAGCGCTCGAAGGCGGCGCATGGGAGCGCGTCGCCACGCTATGCGAGCGTCTTGCTCCGTTGACCGTGGAAGAGGTCGCGCAGATGGGTCTCGCGGCCGGCGCATGGGCCGGCGTCGCGGATCGCAGCGCGGAAGGGCTCGAGCGGATCGACGATTGAGTGGGGTAAAAGCCCCGCACGGTGCCCGGATAAAATCGTTTTCGGGCAAACACGGAAAGGATCGAAGTGAAGCGGCGTGATCAACGATCACGCCAGGTCTTCACATCATCTCCATTTCCCGCATCTGCCCCTGGCCGAAAAAACGTCCTAACTCCCGTGCCAGTTCGTTGAGCACGCTCATCTCCTTCTGCGAGATGCGGCGCGCCTCCTGCGTATGCGACCAGTCGCCGTAGAGCAGCGCGACGGTCTGATCGGTTTCGTCGACGATCGGCAGCAGCACGAACGCGCGCGCGTCGTCGAACGAGCGCCGGAACCACTCGGGCAGCCGCGCGACCATCTTCGGATCGCGCGCATTCTCGATGAAGATGCCCACCGAGTTCGCGATCGCGAGATGAAATACGTCGGGTTCGAACGCGGTGCTGAACGAGAGCCGCGGCAGCGCCGCGTCGATCTTCGGCCCGAAGCCGAGACGCGCCTTGAACGTGCCGCTGCTGTGCTTGACGTACACCACGGTGCGCGAGAAGCCGAGCGCCGCGAGCACGGTCTCGGCGGCCATCGCGAGCGTCGGTGCGAGCGGGCTGCCCTCGGGCAGGTCGCGCAGATCCTTCACCCCGATCTCGATGCGCGCCTCGGGTGTAAGCGCCTCGCGCGCGATCGCATCGGCATTCGCGCGTAACTCGACGATCTCGCGCATCACGCTGTCGCCGCCATCCTCACGCGATAGCGCGACGCTCATCTGCAGCAGCACCTCGGGGTCGGTGTTCAGCGCGCCGCTGTACTCGTGCGCAAGCTCGCCGATGCGTGCCTCGCGCTCCCCCTCGGGCATGTTCTGCTGGGTGAGCACGTCGGCGACCGCGGTCGAGTAATTGGTGATCGCGCGCAGCCACTGCACCTGGCGCGGTTGGGTCACATCCTCCGGATCGAACTCACCCATGCCCGAGCGGATCGTGTCAGGCAGGCGCCAGCGCACCGCGGCTTCGGCGCCGATTTCATCGAACGTCACGCCGAGCACGAGCACGCACGCATCGGTTTCGAGTGCGCCGCCGTCGATATGGCGGCGAATCTGGTCCCATTCGGCGTCGAGATAGAACACGACCAGCAGCTTGCCGATCTGCCGCATCAGCGTGCAGACCACCGCTTCCTCACCGGCGCGCAAGTCGCCGCGCTCGGTCAGCTTGCGCGCGACGCAGCCTGACAGCAGCGTGCGGTTCAGTTCGAGTTTCGCGTCGATGCGGCGCGGCGCGCTTTGATGAAAGTGATCGACGATTTTCAGACCGACGACCAGATGGCCGACCGCATCCATGCCGAGCACCATCAGCGCGCGCGACACGGTCGTGATGTTGCCGCCGAACGCCATGTACATCGCCGAGTTCGCGAGGCGCAGCACCTTCTGGGTGAGCGCGAAGTCCGACAGCACCACTTGCACGAGGCCGGTGAAGTCGAGGTCGTCGTTGGTCACTGCCGCCATGGTGGTGCGCAGCGATTGCGACAGCATAGGGAAATCGCCGCGCTCGCTCATTCGCGTCCAGAGCCGGTCGAGCACTGCCGCCTTTACCATGTGAGTCCCGCAAAAGCCATACGTGTTCCAGTGAATGCCATGCCGGTCGTGAGCCGGCTTGTTGCGCTGCCTGGGCGTCGTGTCTGCATCGCCCGTTACGCGCCGTGCAACTGAAGCTCGCGCGATTCGAAGCGCTGCGCGAGTTCCTCGGACGGCAGCGCCTTGCAAACGAGCCAGCCCTGAATGTGATCGCAGCCCATCTCGGTGAGCAACGCGCGTTGCGCTTCCGTTTCGACGCCCTCGGCTACCAGTTCGAGGTCGAGCGTCTGCGCAAGGCCGACGACGGCGCTAACGATTGCCTGATCGTTTCGCGAGGTTAGCAGATTCTCCACGAAACTCCGGTCGATCTTCAGCTTCGCGAGCGGAAAACGCTGCAGGTACGCGAGGCTCGAATAGCCGGTACCGAAGTCGTCGACGGCAAAGCGGATGCCCATCGCGGTCAGCTCTTCGAGCAAGCCTTTCGCGTGCGCCGGATCGTGCATCAGCAGACTTTCGGTGATCTCGAAGACGAGGCGGCGCGGATCGATGCCGGTCAGCTCGATCGCCTCGCGCACCGAGTCCTTGAAGCGCGGATCGCGAAACTGCTGCGGCGACACGTTGACGGCCACGTACTGCAGCGAAATGCCCTTGGCGTCCCACTGGATCAGTTGCATGCACGCGACCTTCAGCACCCAGTTGCCGAGAAAGTTGATGAGCCCGATCGACTCCGCGAGCGGAATGAACATCGACGGCGGCACGAGGCCATGCACCGGATGCGTCCAGCGAATCAACGCCTCGACACCGACCACGCCCCGCGTGCGGCTGCTCGTGATCGGCTGGAAGTGTAGCGAAAACTCGCCGTTGCGTACGCCGTCGTAGAGGTCGGCCTCGAGCTTGAGGCGCTCGGCGTCGGCCGGGTTGTCGTCGGGTACGTAGAACGCCAGCGTGTTGCCGCCCGCGGCCTTCGCCTGCAACAGCGCGTGGTCGGCCCAGCGCAGCAGGTGCGTGTCGTGGCCGCCGGTGTCGTTGGCGTGGCGCACGTCCGGGTACAGCGCGATGCCGATGCTGGCCGACAGGTGCACCTGCTGACCCTTGAACACGTACGGCTGCTGGATCGCGGTCAACAGACGCCGCGCCAGCGCTTCGGCGGCCGCCGCCGCGTCGGTGCGGCTCGCGGCAGGCTTCACGAGGATCGCGAACTCGTCGCTGGCGACGCGCGCGATCGTTTCGTTCGGGCTCGTCATGTTCAACAGGCGCCGCGACGTGTCGCGCAGCATCTCGTCGCCGGCGTCGTAGCCGAGTGCGCGATTCACGCGCTGATAGTCGTCGAGATCGAGCAGCAAGAGCGCGACCGGCGTGCCGTGCGCGTCGGCCTTCTGTTGCGCGTCGAGCAACGCGTGCAGCAAGCCCGACTGGTTCGGCAGGCTGGTCAGCCGGTCCAGATGCAGCGCCTGGGTCAGGCGCTCTTCGGTGGCGCGCCACGACGACACGTCGAAGCCGGCGATCGCGTAGCCGTCGACGCCGTCGTGGCTGCTGCGCACGACCCGCAGCTCGACCGTGATCGGATAGGTCAGCGACTTGACGAGCCCGAGCGTCGCTTTCTCGACATTGCCCGAGGCCGCCGCGAGCTTGAGCAGCGCGTCGAGGCGCGGCACGTCGGCGGGCGCGACCAGATCGTGCAGCGTCGCGGTTTTCAGGTATTCGCGGTGATAGCCGATGAAGCGCAGGCTCGCGTCGGACACGTAGATGAAGCGCAGCGCATCGTCGACGTGCGCGAGCAGATCGACCGCGCCGACCACCTGTTCCAGTGGGGGCGGGCGCTTCGCGCTGCTCGGCTGGTCGTCGTCCTCGCGCCGGCCGAACGCCCACAGCCGGTCGATGACCGTGCGCAAGGAGCCCCGGCGGGGCGCGGTGATCGTGTTCGCTTCCATGTTTGTCGCTGGCAACCTGGGTTCGTCCGCAGGCGGGGCTGCTTGTCCGCCGCTCCGGGCGGCCAGGAGATAGCAGGCCGCCCCATCAGAACGAGATAACGACGCATGCGGGGAAATCTTTAGCGGCCCGTGGAGAAAAACATCTGGTAAGGAGAAGCCCGGCGCCGTCGCCGGGACGATTCGGTTAAAGTGACGTCGCTTCGCGGCCGTTAATACGGCGAATCCCCTTTTTTTGGCGACGCTGATGACGTCGCGCTGCATAGACTTTCCGAACCTTGCACTGATGATCCATGTCCGAACGCCCCGTCGTCAGGTCCGCCAGAGCCCCACGGCCCGTCCCGCGGGACGTCGAGGTGCGTGATGTCCTCGCCGGCGCGTCGGCCGGCTATCGTGAGCACGGGGCGCTGGACGCTGCCCCGCAGTACGTCTATGTCGGCCGCCAGCCGATTCTCGATCGCGATGGCGCGCTTCACGCCTACGAGCTGCTGTTCCGTGCCGGAACGTACAACTACGCCGAAATCAGCGACGACACGCAGGCCACCGCGCAGGTGGTCGCGCGCACGATCGGCGGAATCGGCGTACCCGCCGTGCTCGGCCAGCATCGCGGCTTCGTCAATATCGATCGCGCGCTACTCTTTAGCGACATCGTCCATCTGATGCCGCCCGAGCGCTTCGTGCTCGAAATCCTCGAAACCGTGCGCTACGACGCCTCGCTCGCGCGTCGTCTCGGCGAGTTGCGCGGCGCCGGCTTCCAGGTCGCGCTCGACGACGTGCACGATCTGTCCGACGAGCTGAGCGCGATGCTGCCGTACGCCGACATCGTCAAGATCGATTTCCTGCAGACGCCGCGCCGCACCGTCGCGAAGCTCGCGTCGACGCTGCGCGGCCACGGCAAGACGCTGCTCGCCGAGAAGGTCGAGACGCGCGAGGACTTCGCGCTCGCCCACGAGCTCGGTTTCGATCTGTTCCAGGGCTACTTCTTCGCGCGGCCGCAGGTGCTGGCCGCGCCGCGCAACCGCTCGCTGCGTCCGGGCCTGCTGCGGCTGCTCGCGCTGCTGTCGCGCGACGCCGGCATCGTCGAGCTCGAGGCGGAGCTGAAGGTCAACCCGGGCGTGGTCGTGCAACTGCTGCGGCTCGTCAATTCGAGTGCATTCGGCCTCGGGCGCAACATCGCGTCGCTGCGCGAGGCGATCATCGCGACCGGCACGCGGCAGATCGCGCGCTGGGCGCAACTGCTGCTGTACTCGGACACCGGCGAGTTGCCGTGGCGCGCCGATCCGCTCGTGCAACTGGCGGCGACGCGCTCGCGCTTCATGGAACTCGCCGCGAACTGGCTGCGTCCGGCCGACGGCGAATTCGCCGACGCCGCGTTCATGACCGGGATTTTTTCGCTCGTGCACATCGTGCTCGACAGCACGCCGGACGCGGTGCTCGAGAAACTCGGCCTCGCGCCGCAGATTCGCGACGCGATCGTCGCGCGCAAGGGCGAGCTGGGCGCGCTGCTGCTGATCGCCGAGGTCGCGGGCGAGGGCGGCGACGCGGCGCCGGTCGCGACGGCGGCGGGCTTCCACGCGCTGACGCCCGACGTGCTGTCGGAGCTGAACCTGTCGGCGGCGGCGTGGTTCGGCGCGCACGTGGCGGAATTGGGCATTTGATACGTCGAGCTCGCGCGCCGCACCCTTTCGATTCGCTTGTGATCCGGGCGACGACCCACGCCGCGTGCGCATCCGTGGTCCAATAGTAAGTTCAGCGAAGGCCTGTGACGTCGGCCGAAGCTGTCTCCGATGGACCCGATCAATTGCGTGCGCTCACGCGTGGAGGAGCAGATGAAGACAAAACCCATACCGGCGGTACTGGCCGCCGTCATGGCGTTCGGATTCGCAATGCATTCGCCGCTCGCCTCGGCAACCCTGAAGCCCGGCGATACGGCGCCGACGTTTACCGCCGAGGCCTCGCTCGGCGGCAAGACCTACGCGTATTCGCTCGCCGACGAACTGAAGAAGGGCCCGGTCGTGCTGTACTTCTATCCGGCCGCGTTCACGAAGGGCTGCACGATCGAGGCGCACGAGTTCGCCGATGCGGTCGACCAATACAAGAAGTACGGCGCGACGGTGATCGGCGTGTCGCACGACAACATCGATACGCTGACGAAGTTTTCGGTCAGCGAATGCCGCAGCAAATTCCCGGTCGCGGCCGACGCCGACGCGAAGGTGATCAATGCGTACGACGCGGCCATGCCGTTGAAGGCCGGCATGGCGAATCGCGTGTCGTACGTGATCTCGCCCGACGGCAAGATCATCTACGAGTACACGAGCCTGTCGCCCGACAAGCATGTCGAGAACACGCTGAACGCGCTCAAGGAGTGGTCGGCCGCGCATAAGGGGCAGTGAGGCGCAGTGAGGGGCAGTGAGGGGCCGAACGCGCCGTCGCGTTTGCCGACGTTAGCCGACTAAAACCATTTGCCGGATGAGCTTGCGATGCCGATTGTCGTTGCGTTGATTGCGCTGATCGCGCTGGGGTACGGCGCGGTGCGTGCCTTTTATGCGCTGCAGGCCGCTTTCGGGCTGGCGGTGGCGGAGGGTGTGGCCGTGCTGGTTGCGTTGCTGATCGCCGGTGCGCTCGCGTACTGGCGGCAGCGGCGCCGCGAAGTCGCGCCGAACGTGCGCGACGGCGACTGGACGCACGAATTGAAGGGCAGTTGGGGCTCGGTGCGGCTCGCGGCGGCCAAGCGGCTCTGCGAGATTCGCGTCGGCGATCAGCAGGGCGCGTATATCTTCGCCGATCTGCTCGGCGCCGAAACACAGGGCCGCGACGCACAGGCGCGGCTCGCGCTGAAGGTCAAGGACTCGCGGCACGGCGAGTGGCTCGTGCCGATGTCGAACGAGCGGGCGGCGCGCCGATGGCAGCGGATTTTCTCGCTGGCCATCGAGCAGAAGCTGTGAGCGCCACCTTCACTACGTCATGACGACGTCGGCGTCGCGCCACCCGCGCGGCGTGCCTTTCTCGCCTCCCAGCGCACGCGGATGCGATCCATGTACAGATAGACGACCGGCGTCGTATAGAGCGTCAGCATCTGGCTGACGATCAGCCCGCCGACGATCGAAATACCGAGCGGCGCGCGCATCTCCGCGCCTTCGCCGCTGCCGAACGCGAGCGGCAACGCGCCGAGCAGCGCGGCGAAGGTGGTCATCATGATCGGCCGGAAGCGCAGCAGACAGGCCTGGTAGATCGCGTCGCGCGACGACATTCCCTTGCGCGACGCGTCGATCGCGAAGTCCACCATCATGATCGCGTTCTTCTTCACGATGCCGATCAGCAGGATCACACCGATCAGCGCGATGATGCTGAACTCGGTCTTGAACAGCAGCAGCGCGAGCAACGCGCCGACGCCCGCGGACGGCAGCGTCGACAGGATCGTCAGCGGGTGGATGTAGCTCTCGTACAGGATGCCGAGCACGATATACACCGCCGCGAGCGCGGCGAGGATCAGGATCGGCTGGTCGGACATCGACTGCTGGAACGCCTGCGCGGTGCCCTGGAAGCTGCCGTGAATCGTGGCGGGCATGCCGATCTCGGCCATCGTGTCGTAGATCGCCTGCGTGGCGGTGGACAGCGACACGCCCGGCGGCAGGTTGAACGAGATCGTCGAGGCGACGAACTGGCTCTGGTGATTGACCGATAGCGGCGTGGTGCCGGGCCCGAAGCTCGCGATCGCCGACAGCGGCACCATCGTCTCCTTCGCGGTCGACACCGCCGAGCCCGACGACGCGCTCGACTTGCCGCTCGCCGCGATGGAGTTGATGGCCTGATTGCGCGCGGAGTCGGCTGCGATGCTGGCCGCGCTCGTCGCGGTGGTGGCGGCCATGCCGCCGGTTGCCGCGCTCGTCGTGGTCGACGTGCTGGTCGCTCTGGACATCACGGTGCCGGCCGGCGCGTTGGTGGTCTGCGCGCCGCTCGCGCTGCCGCCCGACGTGCTGACGAAAATCTGCTTCAGCATCTCCGGGCTCTGCCAGTATTGCGGCGCGACTTCCATCACGACGTGATACTGGTTCAGCGGGTTGTAGATCGTCGACACCTGGCGCTGGCCGAACGCGTCATACAGCGTGTTGTCGATCTGCGCGGGCTTGATGCCGAGGCGCGATGCCGTGGCGCGGTCGATCGTCACCATCGCTTCGAGACCGCCTTGCTGCTGGTCGGAGTTCACGTCCGCGAGCTCCTTGCGTGCCTGCAGCGCCTCGGTGAGCTTCGGCCCCCACTTGTACAGATCGGGCGTCGAGTCGGCGAGCAGCGTGAACTGATACTGCGCGTTCGATTGCCGGCCGCCCACGCGAATGTCCTGCACCGCCTGCAGGAACGTGCGCGCGCCGGCCACGTCGCCGAGCGGCGCGCGCAGCTGCTGGATCACCTGGTCGGCGGACAGCTTGCGCTCGCTCTTCGGCTTCAGCGACATGAACATGAAGCCCGAGTTGGTCTGCCGGCCGCCGGTGAAGCCGGCCACGCTGTCGACCGCCGGATTCTTGCTGACGATTTCCATCATCTCCGAGAACTTGCCTTTCATCGCCTGGAACGACGTGCTCTGGTCGGCCTGGATGCCGCCGATCAGGCGCCCCGTGTCCTGCTGCGGGAAGAAGCCCTTTGGCACGATGATATAAAGCGCCACGTTCAGCGCGATGGTCAGCAGCAGAACCATGACGATCAGGAGCGGATGCACGAGCGCCCAGCCGAGCGTGCGCTCGTAGCCGCGATGCATCGACGTGAAGCCGCGTTCGAGCCAGCGGCCGAAGCGGTTTTCCTCATGCTTTTCGTGCGGCTCGCGCAGGAGGCGCGAGCACATCATCGGCGTGAGCGTCAGCGATACGACCAGCGACACCGCGATCGCCAGCGACAGCGTCAGCGCGAACTCGCGGAACAGCCGCCCGACGATGCCGCCCATCAGCAGGATCGGCAGGAACACGGCGACGAGCGAGATGCTGATCGACATCACCGTGAAGCCGACCTCGCGCGCGCCGATGAACGCGGCCTTCATGCGCGGCACGCCGTCTTCGATGTGGCGCGAGATGTTTTCGAGCACGACGATCGCGTCGTCGACGACGAAGCCGGTCGCGATGGTCAACGCCATCAGCGACAGATTGTCGATCGAGAAGCCCATCAGGTACATTGCGCCGAACGTGCCGACGATCGAGATCGGCACGGCCACGCTCGGAATCAGCGTGGCGCGCCAGTTGCGCAGGAACAGGAACACCACCATCACGACGAGCGTGACCGCGATCACGAGCGTGCGCTCGGTGTCCCTCAACGACGCGCGGATCGTCGTCGAGCGGTCCGAGGTCGGCGCGATGTCGACGTCGGCGGGCAGCGACGCGTGCAGTTGCGGCAGCATCGCCTTCACGCGGTCGACGGTCTCGATGATATTCGCGCCCGGCTGCCGGTACAGGATCACGAGCACCGAGCGCTTGCCATTGAAGAGACCGAGATTGCGCAGATCTTCGACCGAATCGACGACTTCGCCCATGTCGGAGAGTTTGACCGGCGCGCCGTTGCGATAGGCAATGACGAGGTCCTTGTACTGCGACGCCTTGCTCGCCTGGTCGTTGGTGTACAGCTGTACGCGGTTCTCGCCGAACTCGATCGAGCCCTTCGGGCTGTTCGCATTGGCCGCAGCGAGCGCCGCGCGCACGTCCTCGAGGCCGATGCCGTAATGCGACAGCGCATGCGGCAGCAACTCGACGCGCACGGCCGGATTCGCCGAACCGCTGACATCCACTTCGCCAACCCCCTGCACCTGCGACAACGACTGCTGCAGCACCGTCGCGGCCGAATCGTAGAGCTGGCCCGCCGTCAGCGTGCTCGACGTCAGCGCGAGAATCAGGATCGGCGCGTCGGCCGGGTTGACCTTGTGGTAGGTCGGGTTGCTGCGCAGGCTCGCGGGCAGGTCGGCGCGCGCCGCGTTGATCGCCGCCTGCACGTCGCGCGCGGCGCCGTCGATGTTGCGGTTCAGGCCGAACTGCAGCGTGATGCGCGTCGAGCCGACCGAGCTCTGCGACGTCATCTCGGTGACGTCGGCGATCGAGCCGAGATGCCGCTCGAGCGGACTCGCGACGCTCGTCGCGACGGTCTCCGGGCTTGCGCCCGGCAGCGTCGCCTGCACCGAGATGGTCGGGAAGTCGACCTGCGGCAGCGGCGCGACCGGCAGCTTCGTGAACGCGAATACCCCCGACAACGCGATGCCGATCGCCAGCAGCGTGGTGGCGACCGGACGGGAGATAAACGGACGCGACAGGTTCATCGCTCAGTTCCCTGCATCGGTGGCGGGCGGCGTGGCGCTACCGGACGAATCGCCGCGGTTAAAGCGCTCGCGCAACCGGCGGCCGAGCGAATCGAACGCGAGGTAGATCACCGGCGTCGTGAACAGGGTCAGCAGCTGGCTCACGATCAGGCCGCCGGCGATCGCGATACCGAGCGGCCGGCGCAGCTCCGAGCCCGCGCCGGTGCCGAGCATCAGCGGCAGCGCGCCGAGCAGCGCGGCGAGCGTGGTCATCAGGATCGGCCGGAAGCGCAGCAGACATGCCTGGTAGATCGCCTCGCGCGGCGGCTTGCCTTCCTCGCGCTCGGCGTAGAGCGCGAAGTCGATCATCATGATCGCGTTCTTCTTCACGATACCGATCAGCAGCACGATGCCGATGATGCCGATGATGTCGAGATCGTGGCCGGTGATCAGCAGCGCGAGCAGCGCGCCGACGCCGGCCGACGGCAGCGTCGACAGAATCGTGATCGGATGGATGAAGCTCTCGTACAGCACGCCGAGCACGATGTACATCGTGACGATCGCCGCGAGGATCAGGAACAGCTCGTTGGCGAGCGATGCCTGGAACGCGAGCGCCGCGCCCTGGAAGCGCGTCTGGAACGACGCGGGCAGACCGACGTCCTTCTCGGCCTGCTGGATCGACTTGACCGCCGCGCCGAGCGACGAACCCGGCGCGAGGTTGAACGACACCGTGGTGGCCGGGAACTGGCTCAGGTGCGTGACCAGCAGCGGCGCGGGTTGCTCGATGAACTTCGCGATCGACGACAGCGGCACTTGGCCGCCTGTCGACGTGGAAGAGGGCAGGTAGATCGAGTTCAGCGACGTGGTGTAGTGCTGCATCGTCGGCTGCGCTTCGAGAATCACGCGGTACTGGTTCGACTGCGTGAAGATCGTCGAAATGATGCGCTGGCCGAACGCGTCGTACAACGCGTTGTCGATCGTGGCCGGTGTGATGCCGAAGCGCGCGGCGGTCGCGCGGTCGATCTCGATGAACACCGAGCGGCCGTTGTCCTGCAGATTGGTCGCGACGTCCGCGAGCTCGGGCGACTGCTTCAACCGGTCGACCAGCTTCGGCACCCACGTGGTGAATTCGCTGATGTTCGGATCGGTCAGCATGAACTGATACTGCGTCGGGCTGACGGTCGAGTCGATCGTCAGGTCCTGCACCGGCTGCATGTACAGCGACGCGCCCGGAATATGCGCGACGTCTTTCTGCAACTGGCGGATCACCTCGCTCGCGGTATTGCTGCGGTCGTCGCGCGGCTTCAGGTTGATCAGCATGCGGCCGCTGTTGAGCGTGATGTTGCTGCCGTCCACGCCGATGAACGAGGTCAGGCTTTCGACGTCCGGGTTCTTCAGGATCTGGTCGGCGAGCGCCTGCTGACGCTCGGCCATCGATGCGAACGACACCGACTGCGGCATCTGCGTGATCGCCTGGATCACGCCGGTGTCCTGCACCGGGAAGAAGCCCTTCGGCACGTACACGTACAGCAGGCCGGTCAGCACCAGCGTGAGCACCGCGACGACCAGCGTGGAGCGCTGACGGTTCAGCACCCACGTGAGCGCGACCGCGTAGCGCGCGATCACCCAGTCGATGAAGCGGTGCGCCTTCGCCTCGAAACGGTGACTGTCGTGCGGCGGCGTGTGGCGCAACAGCTTCGCGCACATCATCGGCACGAGCGTCAGCGACACGACCGCCGAGATGACGATCGTCACCGCGAGCGTGATCGCGAATTCGTGGAACAGGCGCCCGACCACGTCGCCCATGAAGAGCAGCGGAATCAGCACCGCGATCAGCGAGACCGTCAGCGAAATGATCGTGAAGCCGATCTGCTTCGAGCCCTTCAGCGCGGCTTCGAGCGCCGTGTCGCCTTCCTCGACGTAGCGCGCGATGTTCTCGATCATCACGATCGCGTCGTCGACGACGAAGCCGGTGGCGATGGTCAGTGCCATCAGCGACAGGTTGTCGAGCGAGAAGCCGCACAGGTACATCACCGCGAGCGTGCCGATCAGCGACAGCGGCACCGACAGGCTCGGAATGATCGTCGCGTAGATGTTGGCGAGGAACAGGTACATCACCAGCACGACCAGCACGACCGACATCGCCAGTTCGAACTGCACGTCGCGCACCGACGCGCGGATCGTCGTGGTGCGGTCGGTGACGACCTCGACGTCGAGCGCGGCGGGCAGCGACTGCTGCAACTGCGGCAGCAGCGCCTTGATGCTGTCGACCACCTGGATCACGTTCGCGCCTGGCTGGCGCTGCACGTTCAGGATGATCGCGGGCGTGTTGTCGACCCACGCGCCGAGCTTCGTATTCTCCGGTCCCGCCACGATGCTCGCGACGTCGGTCAGCATCACCGGACGGCCGCTCTTGTACGCGACCACGGCGCTCTTGTATTCGTCGGCGTCGGTCAACTGGTCGTTCGAGTTGATCGTGTAGTTGCGCGTCGGACCGTCGAAATTGCCCTTCGGCGTGTTGACGTTCAGGTTCGAGACGGTGGTGCGCAGGTCGTCGAGATTCAGGCCGTACGCGGCAAGCGCGCGCGGGTTCGCCTGAATGCGGATCGCCGGGCGCTGGCCGCCCGACAGGCTCACGAGACCCACCCCGGCGACCTGCGAAATCTTCTGCGCGAGACGCGTGTCGGCGAGATCCTGCACCTGCGTGAGCGGCAGTGTCTTCGACGTGATCGCGAGCGTGATGATCGGCGCGTCGGCCGGGTTGACCTTCGCGTAGATCGGCGGCGCGGGCAGGTCGGACGGCAGCAGGTTGCCCGCCGCGTTGATCGCCGCCTGGACCTCCTGCTCGGCGATGTCGAGCGGCAGGTCGAGGCTGAACTGCAGCGTGATGATCGACGAGCCGGCCGAGCTTTGCGACGACATCTGGTTCAGCGACGGCATCTGCCCGAATTGCCTCTCGAGCGGCGCCGTCACGGACGACGTCATCACGTCCGGGCTCGCGCCCGGATAGAAGGTCTGCACCTGGATCGTCGGATAGTCGACCTCGGGCAGCGCGGACAGCGGCAGAAAGCGCAGCGCGACGAGGCCGACCAGCATGATCGCCGCCATCAGCAGCGCGGTGCCGACAGGACGCAGAATAAAAGCGCGGGATGGATTCATGCGGTAAGTGCCGTGCCTTTACTTTATTGCGATGCTTGCGCCGCGTGCCGGCCGCGATGCGCGTGCGCGCCGGATGCGGCCGATGCGCCGGACGCGCCACGCGGCCGCTCGGCCGGAATCGTGATCTTCGCGCCTTCGCGCAGCCGGTCCGAACCGTCGATCACGACGCGCTCGCCGACCGCGAGGCCCGACTGGATGCTGGTGCGCTCGCCGTCGACCGGGCCGACCTTGACCTGGCGCACGGTGACCGTGTTGTCGGGCTTCACGACGTACACGAAGGTACCCATCGAGCCGTTGAGCACCGCCGAGGTCGGCACGATCACCGCGTTCCTGATCGTATCGACGAGCAGGCGAGTGTTGACGAACTGGTTCGGGAACAGGCCGTTGTCCTTGTTCTCGAAGATCGCGCGCAGTTTGATCGTGCCGGTGGTCGTGTCGATCTGATTGTCCATCGTCTTTAGCGAGCCGACTTCGAGCGGATGCGTGTTGCTGCGGTCGTACGCGGTGGCCGACAGCGACTCGCCGTTCTGCGTGTGCTGGATGATCTGCTGCAGATTGTCTTCGGAAGTCGTGAACAACACGCTGATCGGATCGAGCTGCGTAATCACGACGATGCCGTTGGTGAGGCCCGAGGTCACGTAGTTGCCCGGGTCGACCTGACGCAGACCGACGCGTCCCGACACCGGCGCGGTGATGCGCGCGTACACGAGGTCGAGCTTGAAGCTGTCGATGTTGGCCTGGTCGGACTTCACCGTGCCTTCGTATTGCCGCACCAGCGACGCCTGCGTGTCGACCTGCTGACTCGCGATCGAGTCCTGCGTGAGCAGCGTCTGATAGCGCTTCAGATCGAGACGCGCGGTGGCGAGCAGCGCCTCGTCGCGCACCAGCGTGCCCTCGGCGTTGCGCAGCGAAATTTCGTACGGGCGCGGGTCGATCTGGGCCAGTACGTCGCCCTTCTTGACCATCTGGCCTTCCTTGAAATAGACGTCCTGCAGCACGCCGCTCAGTTGCGGCAGCACGGTGACGGTGGCGAGCGGCGTCACCGTGCCGAGCGCGGTCAGCACGACCGGCATCTCGCCCTGCGTCGCGGCGGCGACGTGCACCGGCTGCGCCATGTTGGCCATCGCGTTCGGGCCGCCGCGGCCGAAGCGGCCGCTGCGCGCGCCGCTCGCCGCCCCCGGCGCGCTCGCGCCGCTGCCGGCGCCGCCCCACGGATGCCAGCGCCACAGCACGACGCCGAACACGACCAGCGCCGCGACGATCAGCGCGACAGTGCGGCCACGGTGGCGTTTCACCGCGCCGGGCGCGCTCGATTGCGCGCCGTTCGCGGACGGCTGGGAAGCGGCAGGGCGTTGGGTTTCCGGGTGCTTTTGTTGTTCGTCCATCGGTTCGGTCGGGTGGCTGGCTTGATGATGTGAGCCGCCGATGCGCTCGCCGCCATTCGAAGGGCGGTGGGCCGGCACATGGGCGGCATGTCAGGCGGTCGTGGCGGCGGGCGCCGCGCAATGTTCAGCGCGATGCTACCCGAGGCGCGGGACAGAGATGTTAACGCAATGCGGAATCATCGCGGCTGGACGCGGCCGGTTCGACGACGCTCACGGCTCGCGGCGCGCGGTCCCGCGACGGGATGCGTGATCGTACGTTGCGGCGTCTGTAACAGTCCAGCCGCGTATTTTTCGGTTGATTACGAAGGTTACAGCATGTCGGCGCATCGTCGGGCGAGGGCGGGCCGCCGTCGCCACTCTCGCACATCACGGGCGGCTGGCGCCGCGTTCGATCCGCGCGGGGCGCCGTTTGGCGCCCGATGCCGCCGACGGCTTATTCGTCGAGCCGGCGCCCCGGCGTGCCGCCGATCTCCAGGACGATCTTGTCGATGCATTCGAGCAGCGCGGGCGCGGCGCGCGCGATCAGCCAGTCGCGCGGACATTGGTCGGCCGAGCCGCCGCAATTGACTGCGTAGCGCTCGCCCGACGGCCCGACGAAGCCGAGCGCGATCGCGTTCAGCCCGTTGTACCACTCGCCGGTGGCGATTGCGAAGCCGCGCTCGAGGGTGTCCTGGATCGCGCTTGCGAGACGGCTGCCGATATAGCCCCAATCGTCACCTTCGGCCGTCTGCAGGCCGACCAGCAGACGGTCGCGGTCCGGTTGCGCGAGCGCCGCGAGGTACGCCCGGCCGACGGCGGTGCGCGTCAAGCTCATGCGCGAGCCGATTTCGAGTCGCGACACGAGCACCGCCGAACGCGGCCGGATCGCGTCGATGACGACCATGTCGTAGCGGTCGCGCACCGCCAGATGCACCGACAACGCGGTGCGTTCCGCGAGTTCGATCAGAAACGGCCGCGCGCGCGAGCGGATGTCGAAGTTGCGCAGAAAGCCGTTGCTCAGTTCGAGCACCGACGAGGTCAGCACGAAGCGTTCGCTGTCGGGTAGTCGCAGCAGAAAACCGGTGCCGACGAGCGTCGCGGTGATGCGCGACACGGTGGGCTTCGGGATGCCGGTCAACTCGGCGAGTTCGCGATTGCTGAGTGGTGCGTGCGCGGCAGCGACGGCGCGCAGTACGGTCAGGCCGCGCGCGAGCGCGGTGACTTCATCGCCCGGGCCGTCTCGGTCTTTGCTGGCGGGGACCTTGGCGGCGACGGGTTGGTTGGGAGTGGATCGGTTCATGCGTTTTTATGGAACAGCATTTCAAATTGTTCGTGGGACAACCTGTTGATGGCCGCTCACAGAGGCAGGGACATCTCCAAACCGGGGCACCCATTCATACATTTTTAAGAAAAGTCATTGTATCGGAAGAAATTGCCGATCGATGGTCGACTACTTCTTTTTGCTTGACTTAGTCAGCATAACCATAAAAAATGGAACCGCATTTCGAAAGTCGCTTGTCTCCGCTGCATTTTGGTGCGCGCGAGCGGAAAAATCCCAAAATGCAGGATCGATTGCCCGTCCGATGCGCTTGCGCCTTTCGAATTACCTTCTCTCAGGTTCTAGCACGGCCCTCGGAATGGCTAGAACTTTTTAAGGCGTCACGGCAACGTGACGCTTTTTTTTTGTTGTTATGGGAGCACAACAAAGTTTTGCGGGAAGTAAGGGAGAGCGGTTCAGATACAACAAAGTCTGCGGCGACGCGTATTTTTATTGTGCAATGCGCCAATTTTAATGGTGATAGATTGGTGCTCTGCCTCGGCGATGCAAACCGGAGCACTTTGTCTCAACGCCGAGATCACGAGCGCGAATGCGGATTTCCACGAGTGGTTCAACCAAGTCATACGCTTGGGGCGCCTCAATTGCGCTATCGCGCAATTGCTTGAGAACTCCAGAGGAAAGGTCCGTGCAGCGGTGGCGGTTCGTGTCGCTGCCTTCAGGGTCAGCCATCCGTAAGTGACGGCATAGTCATCGGGGCTGCGAAGTATTTCGGATTTTATCCAAGACTGCCCTAACGCAGTCCTGTTGGGACGGTGGCGATGCGCGCGAGCGGCATTTTGGAGTGACAAAAGTTTGCCACCGAGCTCAGAATCATCTCCCGTGCTATTTCCAATAAGCGCTTCGATGTCATCCCAGAATCCCGCTGGGAGTTCCGGTTCTACATCGTCGTCCATATAGTTTTCATTAATTTTTGACGCGGCGAAAGCGGCGCGGAGGAACGCGTTCGCGTGGCCTTGTAGTTGCGAGAAGAATATCTTGATGGGGAAAGAGGTTGCCGCACGGCCAAGTATGGGCACAGTCGTCCCATTCTTGACCACTGACGGGATACGACTCGTTGAACAGCGCTGAAGCATCGATCGGGAATCCATACTCGGTTGATTTGAGTGCATTGAGCAAACCATCGCACAGCTCGGCAACCCGTTCCGGGGCGAAACTGCAGGCGGCCGCAAGTGCTGCACGGACAACGCGCGCGCTATTTTCCCCGTCGAGCGTAGTGCCGCTCAGAATTGCATCGTAGCCAGATAAATCGGGAGCATCAGCAGAGCGAACTGTGATATCGCACCGCGCGAGGTCGATATTCAGAAGTAGGTTCTGTGATGGGCGTGCGCTCTGACGCTCTCTCTTTTCCAGTTGGCGGAGGTAATCGATTGCCTCGTCGAATTTTCGCACTTCAGCAGCCACACAAGCAGATTCCCATTGGAACCTCGGGATTAGGTCGCTACTGTTCCAACCGCGCAACAACGCATATCGTTCCTCAGCCGGAGAGTCGGAGCATCGCAACTCGTTAAGAACTTCTAGGCGAATGCGCTGACTGGTCGGGTGAAGAGAAAGGAGCCTCTCGATTTCTCGGCGCCTCTGTTCGCGATTTTCAGCGTCTCCAGGCCACAAACCACGTGCGCGTGCCTCGGCAGCCAAAAGCGGTACGGAATCAGCCGTCGTAACGACCTTAAGGCGCGCCCAAATCGCCTCCATGTGTGCACTACGATTTTTGTCACCATAGCGAGTACGAATCAACTCGCTCAGAAGGCCTACACCATCTGCGTCAAGTTCTTCGCCAAGCGACATGAGGCGATCGAATGCCTCTTCGTCGTGGCCAAGCATCCATTCACAGTACGCTACCTTCGATGCGATCCTCGGCTCAGCTGCATCGAGCTTGTAATAACCCAAGGCAGCCTGTTCATACTGATGTGATGTCAAGCAAGCGTCAGCAGCGCACTCAACTCCCCAATCTGGATTGGGTTGATGATGTATCCGGAGAAGTCGAAGATCGTGTATCGCAAGGACAGCAATCGCACTGGCACTTATCCGAACGTGCAGTTTACGTTCCTCGGTTTTACGTTTAGACCGAGAGGGGCATTGAGCAAACACCAGCGGCGATTTACTGGCTTTCTGCCAGCGGCGAGCAGCGATGCCTTAAAGCGGATGAGACAGCACGTGCGAAGTTGGCGAATACACCGACGAACATCGGCGACGCTGGATGAACTTGCGCAGCAATGCAACACGACGATACAAGGGTGGTGGAACTACTATGGGGCGTTCTACCGGGCGGCGATGCACAGCCTCTTCGGCTACATCGACCTATGGCTTATGCGGTGGGCTCGACGAAAGTACAGGAGGCTGCGGCAGCGCAAGCGACGTAGTGCGGAATGGCTACGCAAGATGAAGTTCGCCCACCTCAGGTTGTTTGTCCACTGGCGTATCGTTGGCGTATCGGTCGGATAACGGGAGCCGAATGAGTCGAGAGGCTCACGTTGGGTTCTGCGAGAGACTCGGCGTGCAACTCCCCGGGTCTACTCACCTCATAACAGCCAGCCACGATGATCCCGCCGATCACGCCGGTCTCGAGTGGGCATCCTTTTGTTTTCGGAATGTCCTATATTCGCGGCAAGTGATCCCGATCACCAACCTCGCTGCCGCGGCGGACCGTCCGGGCCGGTTGCGGAACGCGCACGCTGACCATTACTGAGTTCTCACGCTTGACCCCGGGCTTCGCTTTCGCGGTGCCGACCCTGTGAATCGATTGACGTTTTAAGTTTCGCTTAAGTTTCGATCTCTACGGTTACCCCTCCGAAGACACGGTCGCCCCGAAGGCATGCGGACAGATGTTGGGCAAGCGCACCGACAGCGGTATCCGAACAAGCCCGAGCTTCGCGACGCGTGCGTAGCGCGAATGAGCGTGGCGGGCGTGGCCATGCAAAGTTGGCATCGGGTCCGGCCTCTCTTCATTCGTGACGGCACGCGAGCCAAGTCGCCGTCGTTCAATATCACCGCTTCCCGCCGTTCCTTCATGAGTTTTCCCACATTCGAAGTGCCGGCAGCACGCACCGGCAAACTCCTGTTTTTCCGTTCGACCCCTTGCGTCCACGCGACGGATGCGCCGGCGCTTTGCTCGCCGCCACTCCCGCTGCCACGGACCGGTCGCGCCCGGCTCGCGCAGCAGGCAATACGTCCGGCAGATGTTTCGTGAGCGTCGGGACATGCGTGCGTGCATCCTGATCCTGGTTTTGTTCTCCTTATTCGCCGGTCCCGCGATGGCGCGCGCCCGTCATATCAAACGCGTCGTGGCGAAACCCGCGGTGCTCGCGCGCGCTGCGATGGTCGTCGATCTGACGACCGGGCGCGCGCTGTATATGAAGCATGCGGATCAGCGCCTCCCGATCGCGTCGTTGACCAAACTTCTGACCGCAATGGTGGTGATCGACTCGAAACGCTCGCTGGTCAAGCCGTCACGCATCACGGACGCCGATGTCGACCGCTTGAAGTGGTCGCGCTCGCGCCTGCCGGTCGGCTCGCTGCTGCTGCGTCGAACGATGCTGCATATCGCGCTGATGTCGTCGGAGAATCGCGCGGCATTTGCGCTGAGCCGTGATTATTCGGGCGGACGTGCCGGCTTTGTCAAAGCAATGAATCGCAAGGCGCGGCGTCTGCACATGACTCACAGCCATTTCGTCGATCCGACCGGACTGTCGCCGCAGAACGTATCGAGCGCGCGCGATCTGGTGAAACTCGCAAGCGCCGCGTACCGGTATCCGAAGATACAAGCGTATTCGACGTCCCATAGGCAAGTCGTTCTTGGCGGCGACGGCCCGCTGATGTATCACAACACCGATCCGCTCGTGCATCGCGCGTCATGGCACGTTGCGCTGCAAAAAACAGGCTTTACGAACGAGGCCGGTCATTGCCTGATCGTGATGACGCCGGTGAGCGGACACATGATGGTGATCGTGCTGCTCGGCGCTCCGAATCCGCACGCGCACTTTCAGGACGCGATCGAGCTGCGGCGCTGGATCCGAACCATGCGCCACCGCTGAGCGCGCAACGCGCTGGGGCGTTGCGTCCGTCGCCGAGGTTGCGTTTCGCAACGCCCACCGTTGACTGATTTGCGCGGTTTTGCGCGGCGGCCTCACAGCTCGGGTCGGCGATCGAATCGTTATTCCAGCGGTGTGTCAATGAAACAAGTTTCGCGAGCTAGCGACGGCAGGTGGATTTTGCCGCACGCCCGGATTGCGATGTTGTTGAAGGATCGAACGCTGGTCGCTGACTATGTTAGGTGCCTGACGTTCGCAGCTTCGCGGTATCCGAATCTTCGATCGACCACGTGACGTTATCGGCTTCCCGGCGAGTGATGGCTAATTTGACAGAGCGTCAAGGAAAGAATGCGAGCGTCGGCTAGGACAACGGGCACGAGATCGGCGGCAGGCTATCGCATGAAGCAAGATATCTGCTGGTTGCAGGCGCGGTGATCGGGGGAGGGCTAACGGTCATCGCCAACGCACCCAGTCCGGCCGAGATCATCCTTGTGCGAGGGGGATTTTCTGACGAATCCGTCAGTGCCCTCTGGCTGCTGGCCAGCCCCATTCTTCCGACCGCTACGGCGTGCGTAGCATTCGTTTTGCTGCAGACGCCTTGCCAATCGCGCTGACGCGCTCGGACAAGCATGACTACCAGTAAAGTCGTTAAAAGCTTCGGGTGCAACGGCAGCCAGCGTGCGCTTTATGGGCGTCGCTCTCTAGGCCTAAGTGAAAAGGAAACGACGTGCTTCTTCCAGACACCACAGGAAGCCGTGACGGGAATCCACACATACTTTTGTCGAAGCTTGGCGACTGCAGGCATATCTACCGTTGCATCGAGTGTTGCCGATTGCCCTGATTCTTGCGCGCCTCTCCCGGGCAATACTTTTGCGTGTAACGCATTGCCTGCCGAGACGATAATTGAATCGTAGCGCTGCCCGGTTCGAACCCATTGGTCGAACGCCGCGATGCAATTTACGACCGCTTCGCGAACATGGATGCGTCTGAGAAAGGCGTAGTCGGCTAGTGGTGAGGGTTTCGGTTGCGCGTGAGCCAGGTGATAGGTCCAGCAACATACGACGAGAAAAAAAAGACTGGTGATGACCTTCATTCGGTAGCAAGCCCGCAGGGGGCACTTATCCATAGGGCAACAAACCGTGAGTATACACGCAGCCTTAAACCGGCTTTCTGCACGCTTTGCCCGAAGCGGGGATGCCCACGACAATTGCGCAGCAGTGCTGCGAGTCGGGATTGCCGGAGCGGAGCGATACTCGCATCACCGCCGAACGAGAAGGAACTGGATGCTTGCCGCGGCATTTGGATGCGCCATGCTCATATCGTGTTCACGAACGCATGATGTGTTTGAAGGTGCACCCATTTACTCGGGCGCGACTGAGCTGGACGACAGATCACATCTATATGTCGTTTGTGAAAGGCTGTGTGCGGTAGAGATCGAGCGCAGAGGGGCTCGTGCTAGTATTTCGGAGATCCCAGGCTCCGATGCTTCCTCGTACTGCCCATGTTGGCGGCCGTTCCCGTCCAGGTGGCGAAGGTCATCTCCTCTGAAATCACTCAATGCGTTTCCGCTCCAGGTCCATCAATTTTTCGCCAATTTCGACCAGACCACATGCGCTGCCGCGTTGGCGTTCGCACGCGCTGGGAGCGGCTTTCTCATTGGGGTTTCTCGTCCTCGCTGCGCGAGCGGCGTGGGTGCAGGGGATCAACGATAGGTTTTATCAGAAGCAGGGGGAACTTCGACAGGTGCGCGAGTTCAGCATTCATGCGACGCGTGGACGCATTCTCGACCGCGACGGGAGAGCGCTGGCGGTCAGCCTTCCGACGCGCACGTTATGGCTGGATGCGGACGGTGCGGACACGGTTTCGTCCGACCAGGCATCTGCACTGGGTAAGTTGCTCGACATTGACGCGGACCGGATCGGCGCAATGGTGGCGTCCCACAAATCATTTGTCTACCTCAAGCGGCAGGTGCCCCTGGATGTTGCGCAGCGGGCGATGCTTCTCGATGTGCCGGGCGTTTATGCCCAACCAGATTACCGTCGCTACTATCCGGAAGGCAGCATTGTGGCGCATGTCACCGGTTTCGCTGGCGTCGACGGTAATGGTCTGGAGGGCATTGAAAAAGTCGATAATCGCCTACTGACCGGTTGCAATGGAAGTCGCCGCGTGCTGCGAAACGCCAGAGGGCAGGTCATCGAAACACTTGCGTTGCAACCACCCGTTGCTGGCGAGGACGTGCAGCTCACCATTGATCAGCCGATCCAGTATGCGACGTTCAAGGCGCTGGGTGACGCCGTTGAGCTCACCGATGCTCACTCAGGCTCGGCGATCGTTCTGGATGCACATACTGGCGAGATTCTCGCAATGGCAAACTGGCCGAGTTTCGATCCGAATACCCCCCGCGGCAGAGCGGGCGATGCTGTCCGCAACCACGCTGTCACCGATGTGTTCGAGCCGGGCTCGGTCATGAAGCCCCTGACGGTCGCACTGGCGTTGCAACGCAATGAGGTATCGCCTCGCTCCGTGGTACCGACCAACGGTGGAAGGCTGCGACTCGACGGGGCCGTGATTCACGACGACAAGGACTTCGGCACTTTGACGGTTAGCGGCGTCCTGCAGAAGTCAAGCAACGTGGGCACGACAAAAATCGCGCTGCTGATGAAGCCACACGACATGTGGAACAACTTCCATGCTGTCGGGCTGGGTCGGGCGCCGCGCGCGGGGTTGCCGGGCGCGGCAACCGGCACGCTGCGTCCTTACCAGAACTGGCGGCGGATCGAGCAGGCAACGATGTCGTACGGCTACGGTCTGTCCGCATCGTTGCTGCAACTGGCGCAGATGTACACGGTATTCGGCAATGAAGGTCTGTTTGTACCCGCTACGATTCATCCGCGACATGGTATGCCGGCGCATGGTCGACGCGTTTATTCGCCACGCGTCGCGGCGGAAGTGCTCACCATGCTTGAGTCCGTGGTGTCCGAGGACGGTACAGCACCACAGGCAGCCGTACCGGGCTATACGGCCGCAGGCAAGACCGGAACCGCATATCGTTGGACCGCGCGCGGCTACGACCGCAGTCAGTATCGGGCGTCGTTCGTTGGGATTGTCCCGGCACAACATCCGAGGGTGATCATCGCGGTGTCGATCGACCGGCCCCACGTGGGCTCGCATTTCGGCGGCGCAGTCGCAGGACCTGCCTTCTCGGATATCGCGGCGAAGACCATGAATCTTCTGGGCGTGACGCCTGATGATCCTGGCGCACAATTTGTGCAGGACAATCCAGGGCCGGTCACATAGACGATATGCTCGAGATCGCGTCTCACGCGCTGTCGTTAGCGGTCGACGCCTGGCAATCCTTTTGTCGTAACTGGCCACCGCATACGGACCGTTTTCATTCTTCCTTGACGCCTGCTGCCCGACGGATAATCCAGCCAACCGTGAGCCCCTGACCCAGGATCGACGAAACGACCACACAGTACGTCAACGCGAGGACGATGTCGCGCCCCGGTCCAGGCTGAATCGATAGTGCCAGTGCAACGGAAATGCCACCACGCAGCCCGCCCCATGTAAGCACGCTCCACGCTCCTTTCGGTAGCCGGGACGCCCGCCCAAGCAGCATGACAGGCAGTCCCACAGAAACCAGTCGCGCGAGCAGTGCGACCAGTGCCGCACCGGCGCCAGCGAGTAGTATCCTGCCGGGGAACTCGACGAGCAGAACCTCCATGCCGATCAATACAAAAAGAACGGCATTCAGAATCTCATCGATCAACTCCCAGAACATGTCCACGTATCGCCGGGTCGTCTCGGACATCGCGTCGGCGCGGCCGCGGTTGCCGATCATCACGCCCGCAACCACCATGGCGAGTGGCCCGGAGACATGCAGATGATTAGCGAGCGCGTAGCCGCCGATCACCGATGCGAGCGTCATCAGGACTTCGACCTGGTAATGGTCGACGCTTTTGAGCAGCCGATATGTCAGATAGCCTACGACCCCGCCGAATAGCAGGCCGCCGCCGGCTTCCAGGATAAATGCAGCCAACCCCGTCTGGACGGATGGAGTGACGCCCGTGCTGGCCATCGTGAGCAGCAGAGAGAAAAGCACGACCCCGACGCCGTCGTTGAAGAGCGACTCTCCAGTAATGACCACCTTCAGGCCTTCGGGCGCGCCTGCGGACTTCAGGATGCCCATCACCGCGACGGGGTCCGTCGGCGAAATCAGGGCGCCGAACAGCAGGCAGAAGGGCAGCGCGAGTTCGACTCCGCAAAGGGGGAGCAGTTTCCACATCGCGAATCCGATCAGCAGCGTGGAGGTCGCCGTACTGAGCACTGCCAGACTGATGATCTGGGTCCGGAAAGCCTTCAGCTTGCGTAAATCCACATGCATCGCGCCGGCGAACAGCAAAAGCGACAGCATGCCTTGCAGAAGCACCTCACTGAAATTGATCGAGTTGACGAGATGCTCTTCTGCAACGCGCAAACCGTGCGCGACGCCAAGCTTGTCCAGTCCAACGATCGCAAGGGAGAGTCCGAGCGCCGTTACCATGACGCCGATCGTCGTCGGAAGCCTCAGAAAGCGGTGATTCACATACGCCAGTAGCGCGGTGACGACCAGACAGATGGCAATGATGTCGAGCATGCGGCGTGGCGGGGGATGAAGGTTCTGGGCTGGATTGAGCGGACCAGCGGCGCTGGATCGGGTGATCGGATTCGCACGGGAAATCTATGTTGAATTTTCTGCATCCGGACTCCAGCCGTGCCTTGCGAAACGGGAGTATGCGCGGTTGCCAGACAGGTCATCCGGCAGACGCGTGGGGCAGCCAGGCGCCTGAAATCCTGTCCCAGGCATTAACCCGAACACGCTCATGAACGGCCCGGGCGGTATTCGGAAGCGTTTATTGTGCCTCTCGAGTAGCCAATTCCGCTTGCGGTGTGAACGATGACCTCTTTGCACCGTCCTCCGCCTGTTGCTTGTTCACGACGTGGAGCGTGCGCGTCGGGAAAGCGAATTCAATACCCCGTCTACCCAATTGCGTCATCAACTCGAGATTGATTTCCTGCTGTATGTCCATGTACAGGTTGTAGGCGGGATCGGTGACGTAATACACGACTTCGAAATCGAGCGAGCTGTCGCCGAACCCCTTGAAATGCGCACGATCAAAGCGGGTCTTTCCGGCGGATTCGACTGCCTTCTGTACCATGGCAGGAACGGCGCGCAATTGCTCGGGACTCGCATCGTATGTCACCCTGAAATTGAACAGAATGCGCCGCTCGGCCATTCGCTTGTAGTTGTGAATCGTGTTTTTCAGCAGTTCGGTATTGCTGCAAACGATCTGTTCTCCACTCAGACTCCGGATGCGCGTAGTCTTGAGTCCGATGTGCTCGATGCTCCCGGCAATCTCACCGAAGACGATGAAGTCGCCAATCTCGAATGGCTTGTCGAGTCCGATGGCCAGCGATGCGAAAAGATCACTCAGAATGCTTTGTACCGCGAGTGCGACGGCAACACCACCCACACCCAGGCTCGCGACAAACGCGGTGATGTTCACGCCCATGTTGGCGAGCACCGCCAGCATAAGAACGGACCACAGCAGCGCGCGCAACGTCCACGACAGCATGGTCGTGATGACCGGATTGTGGGCAAGCCTCTCTGTCGCTTCCAGCCGCCTCTCGGTCCATAGCGTCACGCCACGGTTTATCCACAGGGCCAGCTGAAAACCGATGATGAGAAACCAGAGATGGCCAAGACGGGCGTCCCACCTGTCCGGCAATGTCAGAAACTTCGTGCCGACCAGCGCTGCTGCCGCGAGCAGCGTAAGCCGGTGCGTGCCTTCAATGACCTGAACCAGCATATCGTCGAGACGGGTTGACGTTCGTTGTGACAGCATCGAAAGGCGCGTGATGGCGAACTTCAGCAGATAGATCAACGCCAGGTAGCTGACGATGGTCGCGATCGCCGCATAGACCCACTCGCTGGCAGGGATACCCAGAAACACGTTCAGGTCGAGCCACTTTTTCATCGATTTTCCTCCCCAATTGATTCCGAGTGACGGAACTCAAAGACGTGAGCGGTGTAAGCGCTCGTACCAGTCTGTCAGGCCTCCAGGAAGATAGTTCCCCAATTAGCGCGAGTCGGTGGCGTGGATGCGCATTCCCCGTTGACTCGATCTGGCGCGGCCCGGGCGCTCGTCCGGCTCACCTCTTCAGAAATCCAGTGTCGTGCATTTCCTGAGAAACTCGATGCGTTCAGGCTGGTTTGGCCAGCACGACGAAGCCGTTGTACTCGTCAAGCTGCTCTCGCCGCTCAGCCATGTCGGTCTCCATCGTCAAGTATGCGGAACCGCCGTGCGCGGCTCAGTCCCAGTTTTCGTCGCACCATTTGATAGCCCACGCTTTCGCGCAAGATATGGCATCGGCCTCGTCGGCGAACGAATCGATATCACCTGAATCATGCGTTTCGACGCGGTCTTCCGCGTCGCCCGGTCCTCGACTGATTCTGGCTCTCGCAACGTAGCGACCATCGTTAGCGCGGTGCGCCCGGCAATCGATGTGAAATGTTCCGTAGTTGTACTGCATCGCGGCACCTCAACATTCGTTTGTTACATCAGTTGTCACGCAATCAGTCTGATGAGTTATCGTCAGAAGTGGTGTATGGGGATGAGGCGGGGATTTGAGAAGGCGGTGGCGGTTAGCTGAGAATGTTGCTTGTCGAGAGTAACGAACCAGCGAACCGGAATCCACCACCATGAAGAAGCTTACGGAAGAAACGAACGGCGGTAAAGCAGCAGCAGGCGTCGGCAGCCTTGATGAGCTGATCCAGCAAGGCGCGCGACAGATCATCCAGCAAGCGATCGAGGCAGAATTGGCGACATTGCTCGAACAGTACGGGAACGTGAAGACGCTCGACGGCCGGCGCGCCGTAGTGCGCAACGGCTATCTGCCGGCGCGTGAGGTCGTCACGGCGATCGGTCCGGTTCCGGTCAAGGTACCGAAGGTACGCGACCGCTCAGGCTCGGGAGTGAAGTTCAATTCGAACATTGTGCCGCCATACATCCGCAAGTCACCACGTGTGTCGGCGGCATTGCCGTGGCTCTATCTGCGCGGCGTATCGACCGGCAACATGAGTGAGGCGCTCAGCGTGCTCCTGGGTGAACAGGCTAAAGGGCTTTCACCGAACGTGGTCAGCCGCCTGAAGGCGCAATGGGCCGAGGAGCACCTGCTATGGAACCGGCGTGACCTGTCAGGCGCGCGCTGGTTCTACTGGTGGGCCGACGGCATTCATACCGGACTGCGCACTGACGATTCTGACGGCCAGTGCCTGCTGGTCATCATCGGCGTGAAGCCGGATGGAACGAAGGAGCGCGTGGCGATCGCCGACGGCTATCACGAATCGAAGGACGCATGGCGCGACGTGTTGCTTGATCTGTGCCGGATCGGGAGACTCTGACGGCGACGGTTCGCATCCTGAAAGCGGCCCGCGAAAAGAACCGGCCCGAGTAGGTGTGAAAAGTGGGGAGATTCTGCATCGGCAAGAATTTCCCCTATTTTTCTGGACTCCAAGCCTTAGCCCACCTTATATCGGAACCACTTCCGATCGCCTTGATTGGCGAGGTGGGGCGTCACGGCATCAAATGCTCGGCCCGAACGGTGAACCCTGCATGAAGCAAGTCGAAATCGACCGCAAACCGGTACGCATCCTTCTTAGCGCCCAACTCGGGTATCACGCCATGCCAGAAGAGTGTCGCCGGCCGATCGACAAGTTCTGGGAGCCAGCACGGCGCCTCGTCTTGCTTCACTGCCAGACGCAGAGGCACCGTTGCCTCTCCGGCCGAGAACTTCTTTCTGCTTTTCACTAGAATCCACTGCTTCCATCTCTCTACAGTCGCGGCGCCGAAAATGATCTGTCGGTAGGGATCAAGCGAGTTTACGTCGTCAGAAGCCCCACCAAGGAATCTAAAGGCACTCTTGTAGGTCAGTTCCTGATTGCCAATTGTCAGTGCTCGTTGGTCTCGTTCTTTTGGCGCAATCCGGATCCAGGCGTCAACAACTTCTTCCAGCGTGCCCGGGTATAGCGCTGGAATATGTCGCACCGCCCGGGACAGCTGCAAGAGTTCTTCTTTTGTTGGGGCGCGGGACTTTTGCTTTAGCGCAGGCTGTGGCCCCAGCAGGTTGGGTATTGGCTTCTCCCTGACTTGCACAGGTTTGCACTTCGGTGCACCGGGAATTATGGAGGACTCTGACGAAGGCGCCTCATCCGGACATCCGCTGACGTGTCTGGGGCGAGCGGCGAAATATGTATTTTTCCACGTTCGGGTGTGAACGTTCGTTAGGCAGATCTCGTGCGGACAGTAGAAAACCCAGTCCTCGGTAGCCCTTACTGCACGTGCGTACTCTACCGTGATCATCTTTTCGAGTTCCCAACACAACGCTTCGGTCATCAACTCGTCACGCATACTTCCCCCGAATTTCTCACAAAGTCAAAAAAAACATTCGCCGCTTCACTACAACTATATAGGGACTGAGGTTGAGTGACCGAAAGCGGCCGCACTGAGATCGACGACCTCACATCGTCTGTCGAACCAAGTCCTACCTTCTACACATGCAACTGACTACCCGGTAATGGCCACCATCCAGCTGTACAGAAGCCTCATCGATGCTCCGCGTCAATTTGCAGTGTGCGGTCCACTGCCAGCAGCCTCACTGGATCGGTCTTCTTCCACTGTGATTTCGGCACGAGCACGGACCATTCGGTGTTGGCCGTATCGAGGAAGAACGCCGCCACGCCTACGTAGTTCGCTGCGTCGCCGATCGGCTCCGAGATCTTCAATGTCTGCCCCGGTCCCAGCGTCACGTCCCGGCTCCAGAGCGTCGCGGCCTTCAGCGCCTCGTTGCCCGCGAGCAGTTGCGCGTAGGTCGCTGTTACGAAAGGCTTGTCGTCCTTCAACTGGTAGATGCGCAGCACAACCGGAAGCGACGCGCCACGCACATCCTCGTTCAGTGCGCCGCGTGCCGTCACCACGAGGTTCATCTGTTTGACTTTCGTCTTGAACACCGCGCGTGTGACATCCACGGTGCCGTCCTTCACCGACTGCCAGGTCCCGCATGCCGAGACGGCCAGCGCGAGGCCCACGCCGAGCGCACCCCGCAAAATCCGGACACTCATCACAAAGGTGCTCCCTCGAAGTCGATGCGAGGATAGACGGTCTCCTTGCCACCGATGCTCAGTACCAGTTGCATGGAAACATGAAGGCTCGCGTAGCGCCCCAGAAAGTGATTGAGCACTTCGCCGAATAGCGCAGCATCGCCCGGCCCGTCGAACGCGGTCGGATCGAGTTCGACATATGCGCACGCAATACGTTGTACGTATGCCCGCTCCACCTTCTGCTTCTCGGAGAAACGTACGTCCCTGATCGCGTCGATACGACGCGAGACCCCGTCGTCTGGCGTCCAGTCGTAGAGTTCCAGCGTCTCACGCAGCGCCGGTGCGCCCTCCATATGGACCCGGTTCAGTTCGTTCGCGCCACCCGCCGTAAAGTGCCCCAATACGCGCCAGTCGTAGCCCGGGTAATAGCGCGGCGGATAGAGCGGCATGGACGGTGCCGTGAGGTTGCGCACCGATGCAATCCCGGTGAAGTCCGATACGGTTTCAGTGATCGTCGCCTCGGCCAGCGCCATGCGCGGGAGACGCCCGTTATTGGCGAGCGCGCGTACCGTCAGGTAGCGGTCCGGATCGGGACGGTCCTCGTCGTTCTCTGCGTGCCGGTACGTTCCGGCCCATAGCTGCCCCGCCAGCGTCACCCAGAGTTCCCGCCCAAGCGGACCGAAACGCGTCGACGTATGGAAGTAGCGCTCAGGCTTTTCGTGACGCAACGCCCAGCCACGATGCCGGAAACTCGTAAACGCCCGGTAGTCGTGCCGTGCGCTGTCCTCCGGCTCGGCGGCGATCACCGCGAGTACATCGTACGGCTCGACATGAGAGGCGATGCCAGGCTGTACGCGGATGCAGTGCTCCCTGTCGTGCCAGCCGACAGGTTCCAACGGCAACGCATCGACCTCAAACAGGTTGATGACAGGCGTGCAGAACAGGCGGAAATTCTCGCGGCTGACGGGATAGTCGCCAGGCATCCGGGCATCGAGTTCAATCTCGAAGGTCATCTGCGCTTCACCCGCCGGCAGCGCCGCAGCATCGAACCCGCACAGGTCGACGAAGTGAAACTTTTGCGGGAACACAAAATACTCCAGCATCGTCTGCTCGCGGTCCAGTTGCCCGTCGCGCTTCGCGTCTGTGACTGGCCATAGCCGCGTCGACGGGCCGAAGCCTGCCGCCTCGACATGCACCCCGTCCAGCGGCTGCAAGGCGCCGTCCCGTACTGACGGCAGACGCAGCCCGATTGACGCAACCTGCCGCGTGAGCGCCGCGTATAGCGTAGCCGCAGCGGGCCGGTCGCCATGCAGGTACAGGCGAATACGCGACAGGTCCATGCGCTCGCGCTGCTCCCCGAGCCAGAGACCAAACGTCAGGCGGATCACCGTACGCCCGTCGGCGCGTACGGCGACGACCGCATCTTCTACCGAGAGCGGTAACAGCTCGACGGGCTGCGTCGTCCGGTACACGCACTGCACCTTATCGGGACCGACGGGCGTTGAGCGTACGACGGCTCCGGCGGGAATCGGCACCGCAGTTGCGCCCGTTCGGTTCAGCGGCGAGCATTCGATGATCGACAGCGACGGAATAGCGCGCGCCGCGTGCTCATAGAGGTTATCGAGCAGCGCGTCGGTCACCTCGGGCATGCCGTCGTCGAGCTTCATGCGTAGCCGCGCCGAGAGAAATGCAAAGGCTTCGTTCACCGCGCGCGCAGCCCCCTCAGGTTCGCCGTAGAGCATCCCCGTGCGACGCGCGGCGTCAGGCTGCGCCTGCGCAAACTCGCGGCCTGCCTCGCGCAGGTAGCGCATCTCTTCGTCGTAGTACCTGAGGAACGGATTCTCGTGCTCAGTCGGGTTTTTCTTCCAGGGTGCGGTCATGGTTGCAATTCCGGTGGCAGGGGAGGAAGCATCGGTACGGCACCAGCCTTGCCGACAACAAAAATCCTTTCGGGCATCTGGAAGCCGCGCAGCTTCAGCAGTTCGAGCGGACCGGCTCCAACCTGGGTTCGCAGCAGGTAACGCAACGGGTCGCCATTTGCGTCGTTCCACGTGAGCTGGTAGCGGGTACTGTCGAGCTGCTTCACATCGGCTTTTGCGAGCAGGCGCAGGAATGCCCAGTCGCCCGTCGAATCGAACGCCTGCCTCAGGCCCGCGTTGAGTGTCTGCCACGTCAGACCCGCGTGCCCGTTCAGGCCGTCGCCGGGCCAGGCGAGCGGCGTCCAGCTTTCCTGCTGGTTAAAGTAGACGATCTGCTTGCCGTCCACCGACAGTTCCGAGCGCGTCACGTCCGGCGTCGGCAAGGCCATCATCTCGAAGCGCTCGTTGGCATCGCCCTTTATGTAGAGTTGCGCGCCGACCGTCGAGAGCTGGCGCAGGCCGGCAAGGAACTTCGGATCGAACTGGAGTGCCTGTGGTGCCAGTTCGTTCGGTGTCCAGTGATCGCCCTCGAGCTTGAGTACGCCCGCGAGTTGCGTCGAGATGAAACGGGCGACCAGGCCGGTGTCGGGACGCACGAAGCGGCCGAGTTCGGCGAAGGATGCATCGGCCTGCGTGTCAAAGAACGGATAGCGGCCGCTCATCGCCGCGTTGAATGGTGCAGCCACGCTTGCGCGCCATGCTTCGTTCAGGCTCGCCGCGGCGGGTTGCAGAATGGTCTGCCACGCCGCTTCGAGCGGCTGGGCAAACACCGCGTTGCCAAAGCCCGCCCACGCGGAGCCGAGGCTCGCGGCTGTCAGCGCCGCATCGTCACGCGCCTGAGACAGCTCCGAGAGCTTGCCCTGGAAGACCGCCTGCGCGAGCGAGCGCGCCATCGCCTGTGCGTCGGGACTGCCTGCGATCTGCTGAAGCTTCAGTCGCATCGTGGTGACCGCCGTCAGATAGCGCGACAGGCTGACGCCACTCAGCGCGACGTTCGTCGATGCACCGGCCTTGCCGTTTCCGCTGTTCGTCGCTGCAACGCCGCTCTCTCCCATCAATGCAAGCAGCGGGCCGAATGACTTGTCCAGCGGATTGACGATCGGGGCATTCGCGTCGTCGTTGTTGCCGATCAGGCTTTGTGCCTTGCGGACCAGCGTATCGGTCAGCGCCTGTGAGGGTCGTCCTGCCTGCGCCTGATACTGCACCGACTTCATCAGCGCGATCAGCGGCGAGGTCTGCGCGTCGGCGAGACGGGTGAGTTGGTCGATCGCGCCGTTCAGGTTCGATGCCGGTTGCCACTGGAGGCTGTTGAGCATGGTCTGCCAGGCGGCGGTGTACTCCGCGAAGTAGCGCGCTGTCAGTCGCTGCTTCAGTTCTTCGGCCGCCCGCTTCTCGTCAATTGCGGCGCTGGTGCGGATCGCACCCTGTGCGAGGGTGTTACCGATGGTCTGCGATGGCTGCGCGCCGGTCAGCACCCAGTCGCCGCTCACGCGTCGCTCGCTTGCGGCCCTGTCGATCGCGTCCGCGATCAGGCCGTCCCACGCCGCGCGCGTGTAGATGCCAGGCACCGCCTGCGACGTGCTGAAAAGCCCCTGCGCGTCCGCGCCGTTGAGCAACGTCTGGAGTGATGCGTCAGCGTACTTGCCTTTGACCTCGTCGAGGATGCTCTGGTACACCGTGTCGTCGGCCGATGCGAGGCCCATCTGCGTCACCAGCACGTTGCGGGTCGTGCTCACGAGGCTCTGGTCGGGTGTGATGCGCCATTCGGGGTGCGCCTGCAGGTGATCGGCGTAAAACGCGGCGAGCCGGCGGCCGGTATCGTCGCGCTCACCTTCCGGCTTGTCGACCGGGCGGCGCCACAACGCGACAAGCGAGCGGCGCAGAAATGCGGCGTCGGCGCGGGCGGGGTCTCCAAGCATCAGGTACGTTTTGAGCGCGTTGTAGGTGCTGCCGCGCGCCTCCTGCGACTGCAGCGCGTCGGCCCGCGCTTCGCCCGCAGCCTTCAGCAGGTCGGTGATGGTTTGCACGACCGGCGCCTGCAGATTGCGGGTCGCCGCGATACGGTATGGCGGCCACATCGCAGCGAGAAGGGCGTCGTTCGAAGAAACGCCCGCGCGTAGATACCAGGGCGCGCCATGCTGCCGACGGTACTCAAGCTTTTCCATCAGTTGCTGGAGCGCGAGCTGGGCGCGCCAGGCCTCGGCGGTTTGCGGTTTTGCATCGACAGCGGCCTGCGCTGTCTGACTGGCCTCACGCATCAACTGCCGGTTGCCGACGAAGGACACCGTCATCCATACGCACCACAGGATCGCCGCAGCCGTGACGAGCGTGGCGAGCGCGTTGGGCCAGTAGAAGCCGACGCGCCGGCCCCGGTAGTTGGGCGCCCCCGCCGCGATCTCGCGCCACACCGGCAGCAACGCGGCGGGCTGCACGCGCAGGACGGTTACTGCCGGTGGCGCGTCGGCGGGCTCGCCGGGCGTCCCGTCGCCGTTGGCTACCGGCACCGGTACGACGGTCGGCCCCGGAAAAACCGGCGCGAACATGACGCCCGCAAGCGGCGCGCGCAGCCAGTTCGATGCAGCCAGTCCCCGAAGGCCATCGACGATGCGCTCGCAATGGTCGCCGACGTACTTCGAGATTTCCATCAGCCAGGTCGCCCGGAGGTTATTCCGGGTGCAAAGATGTACGCCCGCGTCCGCAGACCGCTGCTCGACCTCGTTCAGCAGCTCCGGCAACCTGGTGGCGGCTTCCCGTGCCTGCCTGCGCGAATCGTTCGGCATGAAGGTGCCGACCGCGTCGAAGCGTTCGGACGGGCTATCCTTCGCCTCGACCGGGTGCAGAAACGTAACAGGCGCGGCCCAGCCAAGCGCGGTAGCGATGCCCGAAAGTGCACGGGGCAGTTCGGTATCCCTGTCGTCCGCGCGCGCGACGTGCACGACGCCATCGACCGGGTAGCGGCGGCGCAGCCGGCGGACCTGGCCCAGCCACTTCGCCGCCTCGATGCCGTCCGGCGACGCATGCACGAGAATGGTTTCGGCCACGTGCATGATTCCCGCCTGCCTGAGTCCCGGCGCGACCTGATCGACGCGTTCATCCGTACCGTTCACCAGTAGCCAGCGCTGGCGGTGCCGCCAGAACCAGCCGTGCGAGACGCGCAGTTCCTCGTACACGCGCTGCAGCCGCGCATCGCGCCTGAGCGGTTTTGCTGTCTTTGCGTGATCGCCGGTTTCAGAGCGGAACAGTCTGGCGGCCCCGCCGTATGCGCCTGTCGATACCGCGAACAGATGGGCGATCACGATGATGACCAGCACCATCGGAATGCCGATCAATAGCCGCGTGCGAGGCGCGCCATCCGCGATGCCAAGGCGGTCACTCCCGAACCAGACCAGCAGGAGTGCGGCGATGGCGAGGACGAGCGCGGCGAGGGGCATGCCCCAGATCGCTGCGCGGCTCGGAGCCGGTTTGCTGGCGGCGGCATCAGGCTCCGTGTACTGAAGGTTATTTTTGGGTATCGTCATGCGTGGATGCGTTTTCTTGATCTGCGGGTAAGACATGGAGGATGGCCGACTGCAAACCATCGACAACCAGTTGCGGTCCGCCTGCGGCACCGGATTCGATGGCAGCGGCGATTGCCAGCAGGCCGTTGGCTGCGCCGGCGTCGCCAACAATACGATCCAGGCGGCACTGCGCGGCATCCTTCGAAGCGGCCTGAAAACCGGCAGCAGCCAGAGCCCGGTCGCAGTGCTCAACCGGGCGCGTGATCCATGCGCGCGTCACTGCTGCGGCTTTGACCTTGCCCCAGATCGCGGCATTCGCGAAGCCGTACTCGGCCTCACCGTCGATCCCCTGGACGGGCCGGTGCAGCGCCGCTTTCGGGCTGACCTCCGGGGGGAGCCTGAAGTAGCCGGGGCCGAAGAGCACTGCAGCGCATCCTTCGGCACAGCCTTCGTCGATGGCATCGTCGTACCACGCTGCCGCGACGACGAGAAGCGGACGGCACTCGTGCGCATCGAGCCAGGCATCGGCCACCAGCAGCCCGTCAGATGCCGGGACAATCTGAACCTCGAGCGGCGGCAGCGCCGCCAGCCGCAACGCGTCGCGGACCTGGGCCACACGCAGGTCCGCAGTTTCCGGCCCGGCCAGCACGCGCACCTGCGGCCAGTACGCCTTTTCGTATCGGGTTAGTGCCTGGATACTTCCGGCCAGCGGCTCAAGCGCAGCACGGATCATCTGGACAGCCGGAGCGGTCTTCGTCAGTACGCCTGCGCCGCCCTCGCTTTCCTCTTCACCCGCTATGGGCAGCCCGGCCAGCAGCGGATCATGATCCTCGAAGCGGTTGCACGAGACCTTGCCCGATCCATGGCGGGCGCTCTGCATCTTCAGGAGCGATTGCTTGCCAGCGAGAACTTCGGCCAGGGATCTGCGCGCGAGCGGCAGGCAGTAGCCTGCCTCGAGTACGTGCAGCGGGCGCTGCGCGAAACGGATTTTCTCCGCCAGCCAGCGATCACGATGATGGTTGCGCCAGTACGCGCGATACCACAGCGCTTCGTAGCCCGCGCGGGCAAAGCCGAGCAGGACCAGGAACACGCCGTTCGGTGCCCCGACCATCCAGCTCCAGAACTCCAGGCCGCGCGCAGGCTCACCCTTCGGCCACGCAAGCAGCACGATCACGGGGCCGAACACGTTACAGACGAACCAGGTCGCCGCCCATGGCCAGAAACGCATCCTGGGCGGATACCCGCTGGGGCGTCCGGCGGAAGAGAGATCGACGGGCATTACTCGATGTTGAAATTCATGAGCGACGAAAGCAGACGACAGCCGCACGCGCAGCGGTAATGATGGAAGGCAACCTCCCTGCCGTCGCGGTCGGGAAACTTCGCGTAGCCTTCGTCGATGACAGTCGGGCCGTGCTGCGCGCAGATCGCCTCGTCTCCCTTGCGGGCAAGCGGCCTGCCCATGAAGTTCATCCATGGCGAGCCGCCAGTCACTTCGCCGCCGTGTTCGAGTTCGTCGCCTTTGCGGACGGGAGATTGCATATATTAATCGAGACCCTTCATGAATTTCAGTTACGCAACGGCACATTACGAGAAAAATAGGCGCCGCACCATTTCATAAATTCAGCGAACTCAGATAAGGGAATTCACCACATCACCAAATGCATTCCGAGCCATTTTCCCCCAGCGCCTCGGGATTAAAGAGAAACGCAATTTGCTTACGAGTTCCGTAATTCTTATAAGTCATAGAATATATATTTGCACCTTGACTCATCATTTCGTACTCTCCCGCAATTTTCCCTCCGTACACTTCATACCATGTCGTTGTCACTTGATCCGGACGCCCTGGACTTATCTCTTCCGTCTCTTCATTTTTCGATACCAACGTTATTGCCGACTTAGCACCGCGATACTTTACAAATGCACCGGACCACTTTGCAGCGTCATCGTACAAAACATGAAGGCCAAAATTCTTTGATCCCGGGCCGCTGGAATCGAAGCAATATACCTCTTCCGAAATTTCGCAGTGTGCGACTGCTGGCAGCAACACGACAGCGACAGCACATAATTGCCTAAGACTTTTTTTCATTCGGGAATCTGCCGTTCAATAGATGCAGTGATGGTATGAATCGTTTTATAAAATTTCTTTTTCGGGCGCTGATGCGGCGGATGGCCTTCCATGACTGGAGAACCTTGCGCGTCCAAGACAGGTTCTCTTTGGGAGTTTCGCCGCCATTCAAAAGTTATGATCACCTGCTCACTTTTGAAAATCTCATCCGTAAGAATATTTCGCAAATATACGACGGATTGAAGGCGAACATCTAATCCATTAAGGTTTTCAATGGCGACATAGCCGTTCACATCCTTACTCGCCCTGATCGCATCGTCTTGCGTAACACCTGCATCCACATGCGATAGCATTCCGTTGCGCTTCGCAACATAAAAGCAGGCGCTATCAACGCAATTATCAGTATTTTGCCCCCCATTATTGTCTTTAGCGATCAAGGCATCAGGATCCCATCCAAGCGCATGAAATTTCTCGGGAACGGCTCCGGACTGGAACTTCCGAAAATTCCCATAAGGCTTATAGTTTTCGAGGTGCGTTAGCTGTATAAGCCCACGCCCATAATATGGATTATAATGTTGGCGCTCACCACCAATTTCCTTGACCAAGCTCAGCCTGCCAGTCTCAGGAATAACGTGAGACAAAAAATGCAATAGCCGAATCGAGTTAATCCCATATTTTCTCGTTCCGACATTAAACGATTTATTCCATTTTTCCGCGTGAGAAAGCGCACTATTCCAAGGCAGCTTTGACGGTCGAAATTGAGTCAACTCTAACTGGAGCAAGCTACGCGGGAAGCACTCTGCCATTTCCCGAGCATCAAGCCAAGAGCACTTCCTAAAATGTCGGATAAACGCCAGAGGATGGAAAAACCACAGCTCCTTCCCAGCGAGCGGCGTCTTGTCCAGAAACTGGAACTTGCTCAGGAAATCGGTGAACTTGGCGTACCCATCGGGGTTGGTATCCTTCTGCTTGCCAAAAAAGCCATACGGGTCGTTCAGGTCCTTGTACCGTTCGTCGTTGTTGGACGGATCCCACTCGCTGCGCGCCTTGAACACCATCCCCCGGAGCTTTTCATCCACGCCGTCCGTGTTCTGCACATAGCTGGCAAGCTGCAGGTTGACCTCATTGTTGTTGTTTGGATCGGCTTCAAGCGGCTGTGCCGATGGCAGCGAATCCTGAATGCCGGTCAACCCGCAAAGCGTGGCGTAATCACATCGCCCGGCGTCGTTGAACGGCGTGTTGTCGCCATCCACCTTTTGCCAACCCGTAAAGAACGGGAAATCCGCATCGGACAGCTTCTTGATCGCGTCCGGCGCGATGTTGACGTAGCCCAGCGTGCCGTTCCCGTCGAACGGCACTGCGATCCAGGTGGCACAAGCCGTCCCCGTCAGCGTCGGATGGTCCGAGAGAATGCGTCCAAACCGCAGCATTTCATAACCATCGCTCGGGCACGTCGGATAGAGTGCCATCGCGCGATCACACAGGTCGTATTCGTAGCGCTTTGGATTGTGGTGGCTGTCGGTGCCGTGATCATATGGGTCCGCAACGGGGTCGGGCGTAAGCAGCATCACGTTGCCGCTGCTGCCGCGATCGATCCACGCCCGCGTAAAGCGCTGCCCCTTGTTGAACCACGCCTCGACATAGAGCGTGTCACCTGCGCCAAGCGAGCCGCCCGGCACTCGGGGAAACCACTTCTCATCCATGCCCGCTGGCTGCGGATAGAACTCCTGCGGGCCGGAAATGACGAAATAGCTGTGCCCCCAATAGTCGCCCGTGGTCGGCTGGGCCGGTTTTTTCACCCCGATCTGTACCTTGTCGAACCAGGCCTTGAAATCGCCGTCCGCCATGAATACTTCGAAGTGCAGATGCGCCACACCCTGATGCTGGCCGACGTAGCCAAGCATGTCCTTGCGATACACCTTCTTCGTGCCGGCCGTCTGGACTACCCCATCCTTGCCCCCTGCCGTATCGAGCAGCCATTTGGGCAGCGCATTCGCCGAGCCGGTCTCCGGCGGGTCGTTAGGCTGGGGGACGATGTGCTCCTGGCTGGTCATGTCCAGCAGGTGCATGTAGAGCGAGTAATACGTGATCGTGCGTCCGTCTCCCGTGTTGGTCTTGTGCCGAAGCAGGACGAAACCGGCATTCGAGTTCAGCTCAGGTTGCCCGGTCGTCGAATTGGTGGTGCCATCCGAGATGCCATTCTTGCAGACCCGGTACGCAACAACATCCCCATCAGCGATCGCGCGGACGGGTTCCGTCTGCTCACCCGGGTTCAGATGGATGCCGCAATGAGAACGCCGGTCGAAGGTGACCGGCCAGACCCCGTGATGACCGATCTCGAACTGGTCGATGAGCTCCATCATGGGGTCCGGTTTCGACGCGTCGCTGGCCGTCAGGCCCGACGCGGGAAGGAAGGGAGGGCTGATGATCATGGCTTCAGTGGGATGACGAATACGGGTCGGAAATCTTCAGGCTGCTTTTCGGCAGGGACGGTAACTGGGTCGGCACGTTGCCGGGGCCGACAAACGTGAACGAGGCAGCCTTGATGGTGTATGCGCCGGGGCAGTGGAACGTGATGTTGCCGCCCTCCATGACAACCGAGGCCCCGCCGCAGTTGAGCGTGATCTTCGACTTCGCCGACACCTGCACATCCGCACTTTCGCTGGCGACGCGCAACTGCTTCTGAGCGAACAGGTCCATCCCGTCGGTAAGCGCCGAGGCCGTGAACTTGCCCTTTGCTGCAGTCAGGTTGATGCCGAGCCTGTGCGCGCACAGCGAGATCATGCCGCCCACCGCCATGCGCAGGCGCTGGACGACGCTCACGTCCATGTCCTGCCCCGCCGTCACGATCGCGTTCTGCCCCGCCGAGTGCTGCATCGATTTCGGCGTCACGAATGCCATGCCGCCGGGCGCGCTCGCGAGCAGCCCCGCGTCGCGCAGCTGGTTCAGCCCGTCGAGCAGCGCCGACTGCGTGGCGCGGTCAGCCGGATCGGCCCCGGCCTGCGTGGTCGCGGTTGCCAGATCCGTCACGCGCTGCAGGGCGGCCTTGAGCTGCGCGACGGCGGTGGGCATGTCGAGGTGCGGCGTATCGGCCCCGGCCGCCGCATCCGCCGAGAGGAACAGTCCCTTCGCCGCGCGCGTCGTGCCCCAGCCCTGGGTCGTCATTTCGGACCCTTCACCCCGCAGGAGCTTTTTACTGTTGAGCAGGTAACCGAGATTGACGGCCGACTGGCTGTACACCGTCGCGATCCGCGCGCTTTCCTTGCCCTGCAGATCGTTAAAAATGACCTCGGCCCCCAGCAGCGGCGAGCGCCAGATGGCATAGCTAAACAGCGACTGGTCTCCGCGCACCACGTCCGGGTGGGCGTAGTCGTGCATGGCCCCCGCTATGTAGATGCGGTCCACGTCGCGATTTTCGGCGTCGAGCAGGACCTCGGTTCCCGGCAGCAGGGGCGAGTGGAAGCCGCCCTGGTAGGACGATGACGGACGCAGCAGGCGCAGCTTCAGCAGCTTGTTGTCGGTGTTGCCCGTGCCCTGCAGGAACTTCGGCAGCACGCTATAACGCCCGTGGTCGTCCATGTCGCCGTAGGGGGCGGAGTCGCTCGTCGTGACCACGCCCACAGCGGGACCAGGCAGAAAACGCCAGTCCCGCTCAAAGTCAAACCTGGGCCGGTAGGTCAGGTTCGCCGGCATCGCCTTGAAGCGCGTATAGGCCGGCTTGGTGCGGCTGCCCTTCATCTTGAACGAAGTGATCACGAAGCCGTATTCGGCGCTCGGCATCTTCGCATTGGTGAGCTTCATTACCACGCCCGCCGCGATGCCCTTGGCGTCGGTCCTGCCCGCCAGCGTCGCCTGACGCGCGATCTGCTCATCGCGCCGCGTCTGCGCGAATGCTTCGCCCTGCGCTGGCGTCAGATGGCCTTCGACGCTGCGACTGATCTGCCCGAACGACGAGCGGTCATCCGTCCCGATGGAGACATTCGCCGTGGCGCGAAGGGGATCGTCCGGCGTGCAGTAGTTGCGCTCCCACAGTTCGATGGTGGCCGGCACCAGCGCGCGCTGCTCATGCACGGCCTGGGCCGCTTCGTGCCAGCTCGCGTGCAGGCCCGAGGCATCCAGCAGCGGCACGTCGACCGAGCGGATATAGGCGCGCGGATTGTTGGCGAACACGATGGTGTCGAGCTTGCCGTCCTTGCCGCGTCCCTGCTTGTAGAACCAGAAAACGCCGAGGCGGCGGCAATGGCGGGCGATGAAATTCCAGAGCGACTCCTCCAGCATCACCACCTGCTCCATCTTCTCCTGCAGCCCTTCGATCTGGAATTCGACATCGAAGGCATCGAAATTCTTGCGGTCCACCAGCGCCTGGGTGATCAGCTCCTGCAACGTCACATCCTTGAATGTGTCGCTTTTGATGATGCGTTTGCAGAGGGCCACAAAGCGCGGCTCGATGCGTATCTGGTAAGCCGACTCGTCGCGGCTCGTGCGGATGCGCTTCCAGCTCGTCACCACGCCGTTGAAGGTGGCGGCGGCGTGACTGACGGGCTGCACGTAGCTCACCGAGGGCACCGCCGCCTGCTCGTCGATCTGCAGGCCCGCGCGACGGCCCACATACTGCTTGCCGTCGATCTCCAGCCGTGGCGACGTAACCGTGACGTCGACGCGGTAGTCCTTGCAGAAGCCACCGCTGGCCTTGAAATCGAGCACGTCGAGGTCATGGGGCTGGGAGCCGATCCAGATCCTGAGGTGCTGGGTCAGGCGCGCGCTCGGATGGCTGAGCGCGGCGGTAAAGTTTTTCGTGACAGCATTCATCCACACATCCCTGTATGGTTAAAGAAACGAGGCACAACTGTTGCGTCAGCAACCTTCAACCGAAAAAATCTAGGGCGGTACCCGCTGCCCGTCAATCACTCCACTCACCCTGTGCGAAATTGCCAACGATTTTGTGAATGATCGTTAAATCGGAATCCTTTGCTTTTTCGAGATGGAAATGCGTGATAAACGGGTGCAGCAACACCTAATGGCGAACGACGCATGCGAGTCGATCGCGCGCGGGAAACGGTCAGCCCTGCTGCTCGTGATAGCGCAGCGTGGTAGAGAGAAGCGTGGCGTCGCCGCGAGCGCGCGCCTCCAGAAGTTCGGCGATGCGCTCAATCATGGCCAGCATCTCCCCGCGCGTTTCGTTCGGGTCGGGTCGGGAGGCACATGATTTATCTGATGGACGCGCGTGACAACATATGCAGACACAATATGCAAAACGAATAAACGTCTGCTTCTCGCCGTGCAATTGAAAAAGGCGGCATCAAGCCGCCTTCATTGGATTGCTGACAGAGCCAGTTAGTGCTTCGTCGTGGTCGTGCCAGGAGTCGCAAGTCTGTCCTGAACGCTTTGCGCCGCATCGGCCAGCAGGTCCGCCGCATCGCGGGGAGTAAGACGACGGTCCGGAATACCCTTGGCGTCGAGCGCCAGAACCGTGAGCAGTTCATGATCGCAATTGTTCATGCGCCTCTAGTCCTCGCCGATATGAATCATGACCTCAAGCAGATTCCGCTGGTCGTGTCTTTCCTCAGGCGTTACAGAAGGATTCCTGAACAATGAAGTCGCAAGCGTAATCAGATGTTGAAGTTGCTGTCCCTGCCGTTCACAGAGATGGAAGGCAGCCAGCGCGAGACGTTCATACTGAAGCGCATCTACGGGGGGGCGGGAAGAAGGCTGTTGCCTGGTAGCTTTGGTCATACGCGGACCGGGTTATGGTTAAGGATGGCCCGGTCTCACACCTATGAGCGTGGGTGAGCGGGCACATGACAGGGCTGGAAAACCGGTGCAACACCAAACCGGCAGGCCCGAGTCTGCATGTGCTCTTCAGCGGGGCTGCAACGCGATGTCGCGTGGGTACTCGAGCCGATTGCGTCGTCGGCGTAGGGCGGCACGATGCGCCAATCGCCGTCGGTTAGCTCGCGCGATCGGCTGAATGTCCCAGCACCGGTTCACGGTCGTCACTGCGCTCAGCAGCCGAGAGATCCCTCAGAAAACTCGAACTCCACCAGTGCACATCGAACTGGCGGATCCGCCCCATTAATGCTGCGTGACGACTGATCCGTTCTTCGATTGACATCGTCAGCGCACGCTGAATGACCTGCGCTGTCCCGTGCGTATCGTACGGATTCACCAGAAGAGCTTCTTTCAATTGTTCCGCTGCGCCGGCAAATCGGGAGAGAACCAGCACGCCGGGATCGGCTGGGTCCTGCGCGGCGATAAACTCCTTGGCGACCAGGTTCATCCCATCGCGCAGTGGCGTGACAAGCGCGACGCGGCTTGCGCGATATAGTCCCGGTAGCCGCCTACGGGCGACGTTGCGATGAATATAACGAACCGGCATCCAGTCAAGTTCGCCGAAGTCACCGTTTATCGCGCCGCAGAGGCTGTCCATCTCGCGGCGCAGATCGTCATAGGCACCCACGTCTTCCCGGCTCGGGGACGCGATCTGGATGAGTGTTGCGCTGTTGCGGTTCTCGGGGTAGTTCGCGAGAAGCTCACGAAACGCGTGCACGCGCTGCGGTAGACCCTTTGAGTAATCCAGCCTGTCGACGCCGAGAAGCAGGCGGCGTCGGGAGTACTCCTGTCGCATACGATCGAACATTTCGACACCCTCCCGGTCCTGCGCGAGAGCGGCGAACTCATCGACGTCGATTCCTATCGGATACGCCCCGACCCGCAACGTGCGATTGAAGGCCCGAAGCTGTGCGCCGGGTAGCGCGTCAGCGCCGGCTTCGGACTCTACGTAGTGCGTAAAATGCGTTACATCCGCTTCGCTCTGGAAGCCGGCCAGATCGTAGGCGAATAGTGAACGCATGAGCCATTCGTGCTCTGGAATGGCCGCCATGATGAGAGGCGGTGGCATCGGGACATGCAGAAAGAATCCGATCCGGTTGCCGCACCCCATCGCTCTGAGTTCGGCAGCAAGGGGGATCAGGTGATAGTCATGGACCCAGATGATGTCGTCGGGCCTGAGCAACGGTAGCAGCTTTCGCGCGAACAGCTGGTTGACCCGCCGGTACCCTGCTGCGAATCGTACATCAAAATTCGCAAGGTCCAGCCGGTAGTGGAATACCGGCCATAAGACATCGTTCGCGTATCCCAGATAGTAGCTATCGTAATCCTGCTGGTTCAGGTCAAGCGTCACCAGTTGTATGTTCCCGATTGTTTGCAGTCTGACGCTGGTCTCGCTGTCAGATTCGGGTGCCGCGTCGCGAATCTTGCCGCTCCAGCCAAACCACATCCCACCTGTCTGTTGCAGACTCTCTTTTACCGCTACAGCGAGACCTCCCGCTGCGGCCTTCCGGAGGTCAGCAGTGCGATTCGAAACAACAACAAGACGGCTCACTCAATCCCCCGGGTTGGATACCGCAGCGCAAGGCAAGGGCGTGAGCGTGTTATCAGCAGGTCCGATTTGCCCAGCGCTACCGCTTGTCGCGAGGACAAAACCGCCTTTACCAAGCGTCCGTTCTTTACTACAGTGTGTAAGCAATCGTAACACAGTAGTGTTAGCGCTATTCAAAGCCGCGAAGTTCACTTCACGCTTGGCAAACGGCGAATTACTCGAATCAACCTTCGCAATATCGCCCTGATTGCAGAGCGGGACATCGAGAGAAATTTTGCACTGTATCAATTGTCGTTGCAAACACTCATCGAGCGGCTGCGGCAACCTCGCATCATGAATGTTTTGAGGCTACCGATAGTCACTGCCGAAAAGACCCGTCAATTCCAGGCTCATGTGTGAAAGACACAACCCAATCTCCCTCATCGCGCGCTGACCATGTTTATTTCAGCGTGCGCGACGATATCTTCGACATGCGCCTGCTGCCCGGCGATCGTATGACCGAAGGCAGTATCGCGGATCGCTTCGGCGTTTCCCGCACACCGGCGCGCGAGGCGCTGCAGCGCCTCCAAAGCGACGGGTTGATGCGCGGCTATGTGCGCGGCGGCTGGGAAGTCGTGCCGATCGATTTCAGGCGCTTCGAAGATCTATACGAAATGCGCCAGCTGATCGAGACGTTTTCGGTCAGCCGGTTCTTTGGGGTCGACGGCGCCTTATCCGCGACCGCCTTGCAGATGCTCGAGCGGCTCGCGCGCATCTGGAACGTTCCTCACGCACAGCGCGTTCGCGATGGCCGCGAGATGGTGGCACTCGACGAAGCCTTTCACGAGGCGTTGGTCGTCGCCGCCGGCAACGCCGAGTTGAGCGCGGCCATGCAGCGCGTGACCGACCGCATCCGCGTGGTGCGGCGGCTCGACCTCGTCTATGGTGACTGCATCGATGACACTTACGACGAACACATTGCAATTCTCGCGGCCATCCGCAATCTTGCGGCGGACAGTGCCGTCGAGTTGCTGGGACGGCACATAGAAGGGAGCCGGGCGGAGGTGCGCACGCTGACGACCGAGCGCCTGCAACGCGCCCGCACCGCATTGGAGCCTCACAGCGCTCCCTATGCACCACCAAGGTTGCGCGGCACCATCTAGCAACATACGTTGGAGCGGCTCGAGCTTTTAAGCTCCTTCTGCAGTCGGCCTCTGCGGGAATTCTGGCTGATGGCACGGTTTTCGCGTGGGTATGTATACAAGCAAACTCCTATTGCTCCCATGGCATCCAAATTCCTGAATCCGGGCCGCGGAACCCGCGGCATGGCGGTTGCGCCCCACGCGCTCGCCGCGCAGAGCGCTCTCGCGATCCTGCGTGAAGGCGGCAACGCCGTCGAAGCGATGATTTCCGCCGCCGCGACCATCGCGGTCGTCTATCCGCACATGAACAGCATAGGCGGGGACGGCTTCTGGCTGATCTCCCGTCCCGGCGCCGAGCCGGTCGGCATCGAAGCATGCGGCGCGGCGGCGCTGGCCGCAACAATCGACGAATACCGCGCGCGCGGACTGTCGGCGATTCCCGTGCGCGGCCCGCTCGCAGCCAATACCGTGGCCGGCACGGTGTCGGGCTGGCAGCGCGCGCAGCGCTGGTCGGCCGAAACGCTCGGGGGCAGGCTGCCGGTCAAACGCCTGCTGGAAGACGCGATCCATTACGCGAAGCACGGCGTGCCGGTCACGTGCAGCCAGGCGCAGTGTGTGGAGAGCCGCCTTGCCGAATTGCGCCCGCTCGCGGGTTTCACCGAAACCTTTCTACACGGCGGTTCCGCGCCCGTTACCGGCGAGCGCTTCGTCGCACCGCGTCTTGCCGCTACGCTCGAACGTCTGGCCGACGCGGGCTTCGACGACTTCTATCGGGGCGACCTCGCACGCAGCATTGCCAGCGATCTGCAGTCGGCGGGCTCCCTGCTGAGACTTGCGGATCTCGAACGGCACGAGGCGCGCCTGCGAACGCCGCTCGCGCTCAAGCACTCGCTGGGCACGATCTATAACATGCCCCCGCCGACCCAGGGGCTGGTGTCGCTGCTGATTCTGGGCATCCTCGATCGGGTGCTGACGAAGGACATGGACCCGCTTGGTCCCGAGTTCGTGCATGCGTGCGTCGAAGCGACCAAGCTGGCGTTCGCCGTGCGCGACGCCGAGATTACCGACCCGGATTACATGCGCGTCGATCCGCGTGAGTTGCTGCAGCCGGCCGCGCTTGACGCGATGGCCGCGCAAGTCTCGATCACCCAGGCCGCGCCGTGGGGCGCCGGTCGCGGGCCGGGCGATACGGTGTGGCTTGGCGTGACAGACAGCAACGGCGTCGCGGTGAGCTTCATCCAGAGCATCTATCACGAGTTCGGCAGCGGCATTGTGCTGGCGGGGTCGGGCATCAACTGGCAGAACCGCGGCTGCAGTTTTTCGCTCGACGAGCGCGCACGCAATCCGCTGATGCCGCTGCGCCGGCCTTTTCATACGCTGAACCCGGCGCTCGCACGTTTTGCCGACGGCCGTACGATGGTCTACGGCAACATGGGCGGCGACGGCCAGCCGCAATCGCAGAGCGCGGTTTTCTCACGCATCGCGAAATTCGGCTGGAATCCGCAAGCCGCGATCGATGCGCCGCGTTGGCTGCTGGGCCGGACCTGGGGCCAGTCGACCGACACCCTCAAGCTCGAAGCGCGCTTCGCGCCCGGCACAGTGGCCCGGCTCGAAGCGCTCGGCCACCAGGTCGAGACGATGCAGGCCTACGACGAGGCAATGGGACACGCCGGCGCAATCGTTCGGTATCCAGATGGATTGATTGAAGCGGGCTACGATCCGCGCAGTGACGGGGCAGCCGCGGGCTGGTAGACGCACACGCGCGCTTTTTTTCAATCAGATTGCAGGTCCGGCCTTCGAGGCCCGGAGGACGCTGCACGTCTGCCGGGCGCCGGCAGGCATTTGCTCAGTAAATGGAGTTTCGATGACCACACCCACACGCTCGCAATCCATGGCGTCGGCGGACCTCCGCAGCACTTCGACCACCGTGACAGGCAACCGTTGGCTTCAGTTGGGGCTGGGTCTCGTCTGCATGATGGCGATCTCGAGTCCGCAATATGTATGGACGCTGATGACCAAACCGCTCGCCGCGAAACTCGGCGTAGCGCTACCTGAACTGCAAGTCACGTTCTCGCTGCTGATCATATTGCAGACGTTTTTCTCGGCGTTTCAGGGCAAGCTGATCGACCGCTTCGGACCGCGCATGCCGATCTCGATCGGCACCGCGATGGCGGGCCTGAGCTGGATTCTGGCCTCGCAGGTGCATAGCGCGCCGATGCTCTATCTGACCTACGGTGTGATCGGCGGGCTGGGCACGGGCATTGTGTATGTCGGCGTGGTGGGGCTGATGGTGCGCTGGTTCCCGAACAAGCGCGGCTTCGCGGCGGGCGCGGTGGCTGCCGGCTATGGCATGGGCGCGATCGTCACGACGTTCCCGATCGCCACGTCGCTGCAGACACGCGGCATCGAAGCCACGCTGTGGATGTTCGGCATTGCGTTCGCCGTGGTCGGTCTGCTGGCTTCGCAGGGTTTGCGCGTGCCGCCTTCGCACGACGATGCCGCCGGTTCCGCGGGTTCCATTTCCGCGCCGACGGTCGCGAGTTTTCGCCCGTCGCAGACACTGAAGACGCCGCTCTTCTGGCTGATGTTCGCGATGATGACCATGATGTCCACGTCGGGTCTGATGGTCACCTCGCAGATGGCCACCTTCGCCGCCGACTTCGGCGTGACCAAGGTGCTCGTGTTCGGCATGGCTGCGCTACCGTTGGCGTTGACAATCGACCGCTTCACGAACGGACTCACGCGGCCGCTGTTCGGCTGGGTGTCGGACAAGGTGGGGCGCGAGAACACGATGTTCTTCGCGTTCGCGCTCGAAGGCGTAGCAATGGCGCTGTGGCTGCTCACGCGCGATAACGCCGTGCTATTCGTACTGCTGTCGGGCGTGGTGTTCTTCGGCTGGGGCGAAATCTTCTCATTGTTCCCGGCGACGCTGACGGACACCTTCGGCACGCGTCACGCCACCGAGAACTACGGCTGGCTCTACATCTCGCAAGGGATCGGCTCGATCTTCGGCGGCCCGCTCGCGGCATTGCTGCATCAGCACGCGGGCAGTTGGGAGCCGGTGTTCTCCACCGCGATCACGCTCGATATCGCCACCGCACTGCTGGCCATTGCCGTGCTTAAGCCGATGCGCCGCCGCTTTCTCGCCGCACAGCGGGGCGTTTGACTCCGCCCGCCGTCTGCCGCAATGCACACCGAACCGTCGTCGAGGAACAAACATGCCCGTTCAGCTTGCCTTACGCAATATCCGCAAATCGTTTTCGAACAAACTCGGCTCGGTCGACGTCCTCGGCGGTCTGACCTTCGATATTCACGAACGCGATTTCGTCAGCATCATCGGGCCTTCGGGCTGCGGGAAAACGACCGTGTTCAACGTGATCGCCGGCCTGCTCGAGGCGGATAGCGGCGATATCGTCTATCGCGGGCAAAGCGTCGACGGCTTACGCGGCAAGGTCGGCTACATGATGCAGCGCGACCTGCTGCTGCCGTGGCGTACCGTGCTGCAAAACGTGCTGATCGGACCGGAACTGTCGAATATGCCGGCCGCTCAGGCGCACGACATGGCGATGGAATACCTCAACACGTATGGCCTCGCGGGCTTCGAACATGCCTATCCCCGCATGCTGTCGGGCGGCATGCGTCAGCGCGTCGCGCTCATCCGCACGCTGATCAACGATCCCGACATCATCTTGCTGGACGAGCCGTTCTCGGCGCTCGACTACCAGACGCGCCTGTACCTGGAAGGCGTGTTGATGGAAGCTGTCGAAACGTTCCATAAGACAGTGGTGCTCGTCACACACGACATCGACGAAGCGGTCGCGTTGTCCAGGCGCGTGGTCGTGCTCGGCGGCCGGCCTTCGCAGGTGAAGAAGATCTATGACATCGACATCGCCGCGCGCTCGCCGATCGGTGCGCGCAGCGACCCCAACTTCGCGGGTTACTTTCATGCATTGTGCGGCGAGCTCGATATTCAGACGGAGGTAAAGGCAGCATGACACAGTCCATTTCCATCCATAAATCGGCACCGGCACGGCGTGCACCGAAGGCTCGCGTGCGGTACGCACTTGACAGCGGCTGGGGCCGCTCGCTGCTGCAACTGGCGGCCGTGATTGCGTTCTTCGCCATCTGGGAAGGGGCGGCGCGCTTGGGCTGGGTATCGAATTTCCTCGTCGGCTCGCCGTCGAAAATCCTCGCGGCGCTCGTGCGCGACACGCAATCGCATCAGCTTTTTATCGACACCGGCTATACGCTTTTCGAAGCCATTCTCGGTTTCGTGTTCGGCACGGCGGTCGGATCGGTATGCGGGCTCGCGCTGTGGTATTCGCCGTTCGTCGCGCGGCTGATCGAGCCGTTCATCGTCGCGATCAACAGTGTGCCGAAGATCGCTTTCGCACCGATCGTGATCTTGTGGTTCGGCACCGGGTTGATCTCGAAGGTCGCGCTGGCCATTTCGCTGACCGCGATCGTCGCGCTGATCGCCGCGTATGAAGCGGCCAAAGACGCCGATCCCGATTTGCAGGCGCTGCTTGTCACGCTCGGCGCGAACAAAAACGATGTCTTCATGAAGGTGGTGGTGCCGTTCACTCTACCCTATGTGATCTCCACCTTTCGCATCAACGTCGGCTTCGGTCTGGTTGGCGCGGTGGTGGGCGAATTCATCTCGTCAGAGAAGGGCCTCGGGCACATGATCTTCACAGCGTCGAGCCTGTATGACCTCAACACCGTGTGGGCGGGCCTGTTCGTACTGATGGCGATCGGCTTCGTTCTGTACTTTTTGATCGACCTGCTCGAGCGCAAGCTGCTGCCGTGGCGGCAGGCGTCGAATACCACCACGCTCAAGGTTTAACCCATTTCCGGCAGTCCAACCACTTCATCTCAGGACAGACGATGGCACTAACCGCAAGAAAGGCGCTGAGCGCGCTGAGCATCGCTTTAACAGTGAGCGTTGCAGCTGTTTCGACGCCGGCGCTTGCCGCAGGCAAGAAAGTGACTATTTCGCAGGCGTTCCAGTCGATGCTGTATTTGCCGCTCTATGTAGCGATCGACGGTGGCTTCTTCGAGAAGCAGGGACTCGACGTTAGCAAGCAGACGGCGGGTAGCCCGAGCGCGGCGCTCTCCGCCGTGCTGTCGGGCAGCGCCGATTTCTCGCTGCACGGGCCGGAGTGGACGGCCGTGGCCGCCGAGAAGGGCGCGGATGTCGACGTGATCGCCAACGTCGTGAACGGTGCGGCGGTGTGGATCGCGGTTGCGCCGGACGTGAAGTTCAGCGGCATCAAGGATGTGAAGGATCAGGTTGTCGTGTCGGGACAGATGCCGACTACGAGCACGTCGCTGTTCTTCAAGCTGTTGAAGGAGAACGGCATGTCCCAGAGTGACATCAAGCTGGTTCAGGTGCCGCTCGGCTCGGAGATCGGACCGCTGGTCGCCGGTCAGTCGAAGATCGCGGTGATGTATGAGCCGGGTCTCGATCAGGCCGTCGCGAAGGGCATGAAAGTCGTGCTCGGCTTTCCGAAGCTCTATGGCGAATACGCGTTCTCGTCGATCTCCGCCAAACGCAGCGTCGATCCTGATGCGGCCGCGAGGTTCGTGAAGGGGCTGCAAAACGCGCTGGTTTTCATGCAGGGCCATCCTGCGGAAACCGCGGCGATCGCTCGCAAGGAATTCCCGACGCTCGATCCCGTGGTGGTCGATGCAGCCGTCAAGCGCATGCTGGACGAAGGCGTGTATCCGAAGAACGTCGGCATCACGCCGAAAGCGCTGACCGTCGCGATGGACACGCAGATCGCGCTCGGCAACCTGAAGCAGCAACCCAGCTACGACAGGTTCATCGTTCAGAGTTACATTCAGCCGGCGCTTGCCGCGAAATGACACCGTTTGCCGACGCTTCCATGACTATGTTCCCTGCTTCTTCCACCGTCGCCCCGATTCCCACTATCGCCCGGATTCGCGCCGAGGTCGCCTCGGGCAATGCAGACGTCGCGCAGTACGTCGTGCGCGCCTACGATGCCGCGTGCGAATCGCAGGCGTCATTGCATGCGTTCTGCTATTTGCCGGAGATCGCGCCGGTCAATGCCGTCGATGCGACGGTGTCGTTGGCGGGCGTGCCTGTCGCGGTGAAGGACGTTCTGGATACCGCCGACATGCCGACCGAATTCAACTCACCCGCCTACAAGGGCCGACGCCCTGAGCACGATGCGTGGGTGGTGGCGCGTCTGCGTGCGGCGGGCGCGTCGATTATCGGCAAGACCGTGACCACCGAATTCGCCTGGCGTCAGCCGGGCGCGACCGTCAACCCGTGGAATGGCGGGTTCACACCGGGTGGTTCGTCGAGTGGCTCCGCGGCGGCGGTGGCGGCGGGCATCGTGCCGCTCGCACTCGGCACGCAGACCCAGGGCTCGGTGATCCGGCCTGCGGCGTACTGCGGCATCGTCGGGTTCAAGCCGACTTATGGCGCGATCGCGCGCACGGGCGTGTTGCCGCTGGCGTGGTCGCTCGATCACGTCGGCATGTTCGCGACGCGCGTCGCCGATGTAGCTTACACACTGGCGCTCGTCACTGGGGCCGATGCAGCCGATCCGCACGTCTCGCACGTTCCGCACACTGGCGCGACGACGCGCGGCACTGGGACCCGGCGCATCGGCGTGCTGTCGAAACAGGTCGGCGGCGAAGTCGAGCCGGCGCAGCAGGCCGCGCTGGACAGGCTCGCGGCCCAGCTCGCGCGAGACGGTGCCGAGATAGTCTCAGTCGATCTGCCTGTCGAGATCTTCGAAACGCCCGCGCATGCGTTGAAACTGATGTCCGTGGAAGCGGCCATCACGCACGGCGAACTGGTCGATCGCACGCCCGAGCTCGTGAGCCAGGCAATGCGCGGTCTCGTCGACGAGGGACGCAAGCTGCCCGTCACCGCCTACGCCAGGATCAAGGCGGCGCAGATGCCGATGGCGCATCGCTTTCACGACTGGCTGACGCGCACGATGGCGCTCGATGCGCTGCTGGTCGCGCCGGCCACGGGCGAGCCGCCGCGCGGACTCGACTATACGGGCGACGCATCGTTCTGCGCACCGTGGACGTTCCTCGGTGTACCGGCCGTGACCGTTCCGGTGGGATTCGGGCCGGCGGGCTTGCCGCTTGGCGCACAACTGGTGGGCGCCGCTCACGGCGACCTGGATTTGCTGATGTTGGCGGAGTGGGTGGAATCGCGCACTGGCTGGCAAGCGACGGTGGCTCAGCAGCACGGCTGAGCGCAGAGGCAAGGCCGGGGGCAATCGAAAACCGCATAACGCCGAGGGGCCGGTGAGCCGGCCTTTCCCATCGGCCGGTGTTGATGTTCGTAAATTCCGCTAGCCGTGTTCACGGCAGCTATCCGGCGGCGAAGGCCAATATCCCCGAACTGGCGAACCTCAGGCATGTGTTCGTCAAGGCGAGCGCTCGTGTCAACAACCGCGCAAAGCAGTCATCAGCCGACGCGCGAGCGCGAGCGCCGAATGCGTGGTTTCCGAGCCCCAGAGATATTGATCAGGCATCCGGATCGAAGCAACGCGTTCTGATCGCGTCGACGTCGACCGAGCTTTCGTCGTGCGCGAGCAACTGGCTGTCCGGCAGGCGCAAGGGCACGAGGTTGTCAGCGAGTTCAGGCTGATCTGCGTGTTGACCGCCAGCTTGTCGCCCTTGAGCGCCGCGAGTGCCACCTTTGCCTTGAACGCCGGTGAGTGTGTCCGTCGGTTGCGTTTCGTCATCTTCTGGTTCCTTGTTGCCGGCCATTGTGACCGACTCACGTCCCGGCTTTTCCACTTACCGACCTCTCCGAATTCTCGGCGCCACTTCTAGGGTCTGTTTACATATGGAACGCACGTGCGAATGCCCGCTATCGGCCGTCCCCCAAGGGGACTTCCTTCGGGGCGTCCCCCAAGGGGACTTCCTTCGGGGCGTCCCCCAAGGGGACTTCCTTCGGGGCGTCCCCCAAGGGGACTTCCTTCGGGGCGCAGGGCAAGGAGTAAGGAGCGCTGCGTGGCCGCGCCACGTGAGCGACGCACGACGCCGCCATGCGGCCGATAGCGGGCATTCCCCTGGAATGAAATCCAGGCAACGCACGTGCGTTCCATATGTAAACAGACCCTAGTGCCAAAGTGACATCTTTTGACACACCTTTCCAACAGATTTGAGGTCGCGATCTCTGTACATTCTCTTCTCGGCGCGCGATCCGCTTCGTGCGCCCTCTATGTAAAGGAGGATGCTCATGAAAACTCGAACGTTTGCCATGCTGGTGGGTGGGGCTTTGCTCACATCCATGACTGCTTCCGCGTTCGCCGGCGTGGTCGTCGGTATCGCCGTGCCGGCTCCCGTCGCTGTCGTTCCGGCGACACCTGTCTATGCGCCGCCGACCGTGGTCGTGCAAAACGGTTACGCAGCAGCCGCCGTGCCGGCGGCAGTCGCACCGGTTGTGACGGTTGCGCCAGCGCCCCCACCTCCCATGGCGGTCGTCGTCATGCCACGTCGTCCTGTGATGCACCTAGTTACGGTGCCGCGTCGCGTCTGGATGCCTGGTCACTGGGTAGGTGGGGTTTGGGTGGCCGGTCACTGGTTGTGAAATCTCTGCGCCGAACCCGTCTCGTGCGATACATCACCCCGGTCCATCAAAGCAGCAAAGCCATGTTGCACATCGCTTCGGCGCCAACGCTGCTCGCCGCGGTCTGCTGGTTGCCGACTTTGTGCTGCTGGGCATCCTCGGTGCACTTACGGTTGGAGGGTGCATGAGGCTGAATGGACGTGCACCCAAACGATTGTCCCCCGCAGCGATAATTCACCATCGTTTAATAGCTTGGCATAGCAGTGCACAGTGCCGTATGCGGCGCTAATGAACCTGGCGGAGCTCGCGCGACGTTATGGCAATTCGTCCGCCATCGTTTTGGACGCGCTGTACGGCATGACCGCGCAAGTGGATGAGTGCCTTTCCGGGGCAAGGATGCAGAGGACCCACTGCGATCCCGGGACCGGTCGATCGAATGCAAAAGGCATCTGACTGTTTTATGTATACCTGCGTAGCAGGTCATCGAGAGAGCGAGATGAAAGGAAGCGGTATGTCGGTATGGCGGGGTTCCCTTTTCGCGCGCAACGTATTGCTGTTGATTGTACTGATGCTGACAAGTCAGATCCTGGTCTTTGCCGTCTATCTGAACTTTATCCAGAAGCCAAGAGTTGACGATGGCGCAGCGCTCGTGGCATCGCAGATCCGGATCCTGGACCGGCTGTTGTCAGTCCTGCCGGACGACGAGCGAAACCGGCAACTGCTGGAAATGAACGGAGCGCCCCAAGGTGAACTGCCGCCGCCACAGGCTCGCGACGGGTTGCCTCCCGACTACATGGCGCACCGCTTTTTCGGTCGACTGGCATCGGAACTTGCCCCGGACGAACAGCTTCGCTGGGAGCGCGACGGGCACCGGATCTGGGTGCGTCTCCATGTGCAGGACGTGCGGTACTGGGTGGCGCTGCGTGGAACGTCGGCCATGAGTAGTACGCTGCCTTGGGCGCTGATCGGCCTGTTGTTAAGTGCGGCCACCCTTCCTGCTCTTGGGGCCTATCTGATCCACCGGCCGGTCGAACAGGCGCTGCGCCGGCTGGCGCGCGCTGCCGGCACCATCGAGCGTGGCGTTTGGCCCGAAGCGGTTCCCGTGAGCGGCCCGCGCGAGCTGGCAACAGTAGCGGAGGCGTTCAACCGGATGGCCTCGACGCTCGAAGATCTCGAAGCGACGCGCGCCGAAATGCTTGCGGGCATATCGCATGATATCCGCACGCCGCTGACCAAGCTGCGCATGGCCATCTTCGCGCCGGAGTCATTCGAGGCCCCGGCCGCCAGTGCGGAACGCTTTGTCGAGGAGATCGACACCATCGTCCAGCAGTTTATCGATTTCGCCCGTGGGTGGGATAGCGAACCGGCGACGCACGGCGATCTGAACGCGCTGATCGAACAGCTCGCCGCCGACTATGCAGGTCTCGGTCGCACGTTCGAACTGTCGCTCGCGGAATTGCCACCTGTTGCGTTCCGACCGGTCGGCATGCAGCGCCTATTGATGAACCTGATGCAGAACGCGGTCGTGTACGGTCAGGTCGGGCTCGCAGTCCGGACTACCGTGGACGCGCGAAGTGTCACGATTGCGGTTGAGGATCGGGGGCCGGGCCTGCCTCAAGAGCTTCTGTCGTTGATAAAGCAGCCATTCCGGCGCGGCTCAGAGGCGGATCGAAAGGGCGGGAGCGGCCTCGGCCTCGCGATAGCGGAGCACGTCGCACAGCAGCATGGCGGCACGCTCGATCTCTTCCAGAATGCGCCGTCCGGACTCAAGGCCGTGGTGCAAATTCCCATTCCTTAACGGGCACTTGTCGGCGCGATGACTGCGCCGTCGACGTGGTGTGGCAGGGACTACGACTTAATGTGACGCTCGAGCCCCGCCCAAAGGGTCTGGCAGGGCAGCGTGAGCATTTGATGAGATGGCCATTTTTCATGGTTGTGTGATGAAAAACCTTACAAGATACTTTGCGGTACTTAGTATATTCATGGCCGGCGTCGTGGCCGTTGGGTGGTTCCACCTGGCTCACGGTCACCGTCAGACGGCTGTCGCACCCGATCCGATCCCCGTGAGCGCGGTTGCGGCTTCGGTTACCGATGTTCCTGTCTATATCGACTCGCTCGGCACCGTGACACCGACACGTACCGTCACGGTCATCACGCAGGTCAACGGGATACTGCGTTCCGTCGATTTCAGCGAGGGGCAGACGATCAGGAAAGGACAGGTGATTGCACGCATCGATTCGCGGGCGCTCGAAGCGCAGCTGCTGCAGGCACAGGGTACGCTGCGTCATGACCAGGCCGTACTCGCAAACGCGAAACTGGACCTGCAACGTTATCAGCAGCTGATCAAAGCGGGCTCGATTACGCAGCAGACGCTCGATACGCAAGTTGCTACCGTCCAGGAGGACGAAGGCACGGTGCTGGCGGACACGGGCAACGTGAACAATCTGCAGGTTCAGGTCGGCTATTGCACCATCACGTCTCCCGTGGACGGCGTCGTGGGCCTGCGCCTGGTTGACCCCGGCAACTACGTGAGCAGCACCAGCACGACCGGTATCGCGGTCGTTACGCAACTGCAGCCGGCGACCGTGACCTACTCGGTGCCAGAAGACGACCTGGGACGGATCCGGCGGGCGATGTCGCAGGGGGAGGTTCAGGTGCTGGCCTATGACCGTGACGGCAAATCGTTGCTCGCGAAGGGCTCGCTGCTTGCGGTCGACAACCTCGTCAATACGAGCGCCGGCACGATCAACGTCAAGGCAGTCTTCCCCGATTCCGGCAACGCGCTGTTCCCGAACGAATTCGTGAATGTCCGGATGCAGGTCGACACGCTGCAGCGGATTCCGGTCGTGCCGACTACGGCGATCCAGCATGGCGCGAACGGCGATTTCGTTTTCGTGATCGGCGGCGCAGGCGCAGTGGCATTGCGCAACGTGAAGACCGGACCGGTAAAAGGCGACGACACGGCGATTCTCGATGGCGGGGTGAAGGAAGGAGAGCGGGTCGCGACCGACGGTGCAGACAGGCTCGATACCGGCTCGCTCGTGAAAGTCGTGGCGCACTGAGCGGAGCCGACGATGAACGCTTCACGAATCTTTATCGAGCGACCCATTGCGACCGCGCTGTTGATGATCGCGTTGTTTCTGGCCGGGGTGCTGGGATACATCCTGCTGCCTGTTTCGGCGCTACCGGAAATCGACTATCCGACGATCCAGGTCTACACGCAGTATCCCGGCGCAAGCCCGGATGTGGTCAGTTCGTCCATCACCTCGCCGCTCGAAAGACAGCTCGGCCAGATGTCGGGGCTGAAGGCGATGAACTCGACGAGTTCGAACGGCACATCGGTGATCACGTTGCAGTTCGATCTGTCGTTCTCGCTCGACGTCGCCGAGCAGGAAGTGCAGGCCGCGATCAATGCGTCGTCGAGCTTTCTGCCGGCGAATCTGCCGTATCCGCCTGTCTACAGCAAGGTCAACCCTGCCGACCCCCCGGTGCTCACGCTGTCGCTGACATCCGACGTGCTGCCGCTGACGAAGATCGAGGATCTGGCCGATACCCGGCTTGCGCAGAAGATCTCGCAGATTTCAGGCGTGGGCCTGGTCACGATCAGCGGCGGTCAGCGGCCGGCCGTGCGGGTGCAGACCGATACCGGCGCGCTCAACGCACTCGGCATGTCGATCGACGACGTGCGCACCGCGCTCGGCAGTGCCAACGTTGACCAGGCGAAGGGCAGTCTCGACGGAAAATACCAGTCGTATTCGATCGGTGCGAACGACCAGCTGCAATCGGCGGCGGACTATCGCGACCTGATCATCGCGTACCGGCAAGGCGCACCGGTTCGGCTGGCGCAGATCGCCAGGTCGATCGACAGCGCCGAGAATTTGCAACAGGCGGCGTGGACCAACAGCACGCCGTCTATCGTGCTGAACATCCAGCGGCAGCCGGGCGCCAACGTGATCGATGTGGTCGATAGCGTGCAGAAGCTGTTGCCGCAACTGCGGGCGAGCTTGCCCGCATCGGTGAAGGTCGCCGTGCTGACGGATCGCACGAAGACGATCCGCGCGTCGGTTGCCGACGTCGAAACGGAGCTGGCAATCGCCGTGGCGCTCGTCGTGATGGTGATCTTCGTATTCCTGCGCAATGTGCCCGCTACCGTGATTCCCGCAGTCACCGTGCCGCTTTCGCTCGTTGGCACGCTCGCGGTCGCGTACGGGCTCGGCTTTTCGCTGAATAACCTCACGTTGATGTCGCTGACTGTCGCGACAGGCTTTGTCGTCGACGACGCGATCGTAATGATCGAGAACATTACACGCTACATCGAGGCTGGGGAAACGCCCCTGAGGGCCGCGATCAAGGGTGCGAAGGAGATCGGCTTTACGATCGTCTCGTTGTCCGTGTCGCTGATTGCGGTGATGATCCCGTTGCTGTTCATGGGCGACGTGGTCGGGCGCCTGTTCCGCGAGTTCGCGCTGACGCTGTCGGTCGCGATCGTCCTGTCGGCGTTGGTGTCGCTGACGCTTACGCCGATGATGTGCTCGCGCATGTTAAAAGCGCAGCCACACTCGCATCGGGTCGATTTCTTCGACCGGCTCAACAGCAGGTACATACGCGGTCTCGACTGGGTATTGTCGCATCGGCGCCTGACGATCGCATCGGTGGTGTTGACGGCCACGCTGACGTTCGTCGTGCTGATGCTGATGCCGAAGGGCTTCTTTCCCGAGCAGGACACAGGTCTGATCGAAGGTGTCGTGCAGGCCGCGCCGACCATTTCGTTCCAGCGCATGATCGGCCAACAGCAGCAGGTCGTCGACCGGGTCGCACGCGATCCGGCAGTCGCAAGTCTCTCGTCGTTTGTCGGCATCGACCAGACGAGACCGACGATCAATCAGGGCACCCTGTTGATCAATCTGAAGGACAAGGGCGAGCGAGCGCGCATCGACGAGGTGATTCGCCGCCTGACCCATGACACCGCAGACGTCGCGGGCGTGCGCCTGTTTCTGCATCCGGTGCAGGATCTGACGCTCGACGACACCGTCTCGACGACGAGCTACCGTCTCGGCGTACAGTCGACCGATCCGGCGCTGCTCACTCGCTGGACTGGCGAGCTGGTTGGCGCGTTGCGCGGCGATCCGGCGTTTGCCGACGTGCAGAGCGAGGCGATGCAGTCAGGCAATCAGGTGCAACTCACGTTCGACCGCGATACCGCGTCGCGCCTTGGCATCACCCCGCAGGCGATCGACGATGTGCTGTACGACGCGTTTGGTCAGCGCCAGGTGTCGACGATCTACACGCAGTTGAACCAGTATCACGTGGTGCTGGTCGCGAGAAACAACGCCGACGACCTTGCGCATCTGCTTTCAGGACTCTATGTAAATACGTCGTCGGGCAGCCTCGCGCCGCTCGCGTCGATGGCGACGATGAAGGTGATGCCCGCGCCGTTGCGGATTGATCGCAAGGGCCAGTTCCCGTATGCGGACGTGTCGTTCAATCTCGCTCCCGGATACAGCCTCGGCACGGCGATCGCCCGTCTTGAGCGGGTCAAGGAGCAGATAGGGTTGCCGCAGTCCGTCCAGGTGTCGCTGGAAGGATCGGCCGCGACCTTTCAGTCGTCGCTGGCGAGTGAAGGGTACCTGGTCGCCGCTGCCGTGATTGTGGTCTATCTGATGCTCGGCATCCTGTACGAGAGCTTCATTCATCCCGTCACGATCCTGTCCACGCTCCCTTCGGCGGCGCTTGGCGCGCTGCTGGCGCTGCTGATGACCGGAACCCAGTTCGACATCATGGGCCTGATCGGAATCGTGCTGCTGATCGGCATCGTGATGAAAAACGCGATCATGATGATCGACTTCGCGCTGGACGGGCAGCGCAACCACGGCCTGTCCGCACACGATGCGATCCGGCGTGCGGCTGAACAGCGCTTCCGTCCGATCCTGATGACGACGATGGCGTCGCTGTTCGGCGCACTGCCGCTCGCGTTCGGCTCCGGCATGGGCTCCGAGTTGAGGCATCCACTTGGCATCGCGATTATCGGCGGCCTGTGCGTCAGCCAGTTGCTGACCTTGTTCTCGACGCCGGTGATCTATCTGGCGATGCATCGTCTGGAAAGACGCTTTGCCGCGGACGAGCCGATCGTAACGGAGTATGTGCAATGAACCTGTCTGGCCCATTCGTCAGGCGGCCCATCGCGACGACGTTGCTGGCTGTCGCCCTTGCTCTGTTCGGTATCCTGGCATTCAGGCTGCTGCCGGTTGCGCCGCTGCCCGAAATCGACTTTCCTACGATCCTGGTGCAGGGGCAACTGCCCGGCGCCGATCCGACGACGGTGGCCACCTCGGTCACGACGCCGCTCGAGCGGCAGTTCGGCCATATTGCGGGCCTGGCCCAGATGACGTCGGTCAGCTCGCGCGGGCAAACGCAGATCACGTTGCAGTTCGACCTAAGCAGGAATATCGACGGCGCGGCACGCGACGTGCAGGCCGCGATCAACGCGGCGAAAACCAACCTGTCGCCCAACATGGACGGCAGCCCGACGTATCGCAAGGTCAATCCCGCGGATTCGCCCATCCTCGTGATCAGTCTGACCTCCGACACGGCCACGCCAGCCCAGCTTTACGACGCGGCGTCGACGGTGCTGCAACAGAAGCTGATGCAGACAACCGGCGTGGGCAACGTGGTGGTGGGCGGCGCCGCGCTGCCGGCGGTGCGGGTCGAACTGAATCCAGATCGGGTGAGCCACTACGGCATCAGTCTGGAGCAGATCCGCAGCACGATCGGGAATGCGAATGTCGATTTGCCCAAGGGATCGATGTCGGCGAGCGGGCAGAACTATTCGATCGGCGCGAACGACATGCTGTATTCGCCCGCCGACTACGGACGGCTGATCGTCAGGCAGAACAACGGCAACATCGTGCGTGTGTCGGACCTCGGCTATGTACGTCAGGATGTCGAGCAGCTTGAGAACTACGGCCTGTCGAACGGCAAGCCGGCCGTGTTGCTGGTCCTCTATAAGGAACCGGGCGCGAACGTGATCGACGCCGTCGACAACGTGAAGGCCGAACTGCCGGCGCTCGAGGCGGCGATCCCGTCGACCATCAAGCTGGCGATTTCGGTTGACCGTACGAAGACGATCCGTGGCTCGCTGCTCGACGTCGAAATGACGCTGCTGATATCGATCGTGCTCGTGACGGCCGTCACGTTCGCGTTCTTCCGCAGCTGGCGCGCGACGCTCATTCCGGCGATCGTCGTACCGCTGTCGCTGCTGGGTACGTTCGGGGTCATGTACGTCCTTGGCTACAGCTTGAACAACCTCTCGCTGATGGCCTTGACCATTTCGACCGGTTTCGTGGTCGACGATGCAATCGTCGTCGTCGAAAACATCATGCGGCATCTGGCGCGCGGCAAGAAGCCCATCGAGGCGGCACTCGCAGGGGCGCAGGAAGTGGGCTTCACGGTGTTTTCGATCAGCGTTTCGCTGATCGCGGTATTCGTCCCGCTGCTGTTCATGGGTGGCCTGATGGGCCGGCTGCTGCGTGAGTTCTCGGTGTCGCTCTCCGTTGCGATCCTGATGTCGATGCTGATTTCGCTCACGGTCACGCCGATGCTGACGAGCATTTTCCTGCGCGCAGGACCGCAAGCCGGGAACGGCGACGAGCATCACGAGAGCGGATTTTCTCGCCTGTACGGCACGTCGTTGCGCTGGGTCATCCGGCATCCGCTATTGATGGGTGGCGTGACGGTGCTGGTGTTCGTGCTGAACCTCTGGCTGTTCACCGTGGTTCCGAAAGGCTTCTTCCCGGAGGAAGACACGGGGCTGCTGCTTGGCACGCTGCAGGCGTCGCAAAGCATCTCCTGGCACGAGATGCAGCATCAGTTCCAGATGGTCAACAAGGCGGTGCAGGAGAATCCGAACGTCGCGTTCGTGGGTGGCTTCGTGGGGGGAGCGAACGCGCTTAACAACGCACTGCTGTTCGTCACGCTCAAGCCCCTGGGTGAGCGTCGCGCGACGGCCGATCAGGTGATCGCTCAGGTGCGCCGACGGCTTGCCGATATGCCGGGGACACAGCTCTATCTGCAGTCGTTGCAGGACCTCGCGGCCGGTGGCCGACAGAGCGCCGCGCAGTACCAGTACACCCTGACCGCGGACGACCAGGCGACACTCGATCAATGGGTGCCGAAGTTAGTCGCGCAGATGCACAAGATGCCGGCGCTGGCCGACATCAACACCGACCAGCAGGACAAGAGCATGCAGGTCGGCATCGAGGTCGACCGCGACTCCGCCGCGCGAATGGGCGTGAGCTTCAAAGATATCGACGAGGCGCTTTATGACGCGTTCGGCGAACGGCAGGTCTCGGCCATCTACGGGAACGCGAATCAATATCACGTCGTGATGGAGGTGGCACCCGAGTACTGGACAAGTCCTTCGGTACTGAAGGACATCCATGTTCCGGCGAGTCCGGCGCTCGCCACGAGCGGCGCGTCGACGACCGCCGCCGGGGGGGCGACCGGCGCAAGCGCCGCTACGCCGTCGGCCGCGGCCCAGGCGAACGGTTCAGCGCTGGTGTCGCTCGCCGCGATGGCCCGGTTCTCGACCGACCCCAGCGCCATTTCGATCAATCACCAGGCTACGTTCCCCGCCATTACCGTATCGTTCAACCTGCGCCCCGGTGCATCGATCGGACCCGTGACGCAGCAGATCAGTCAGGCCGTCGCTGCGCTCAGAATGCCGGCGAGTATCTCCGGCGCGTTCGCCGGCACGGCAGCAGCGTTTCGTGAGTCGATGGCGAGCGAGCCGCTGCTGATCCTCGCCGCGCTGTTGTCGGTGTACGTCGTGCTCGGCATGCTGTACGAGAACCTGGTTCATCCTTTGACGATTCTCTCGACGCTGCCTTCTGCGGGCGTCGGCGCTTTGATCGCGCTGCTGCTCACTCACACGGAGCTGTCGATCATCGCGTTGATCGGCGTGCTGATGCTGATCGGCATCGTGAAGAAGAACGCGATCATGATGATCGACTTCGCGATTGCCGAAGGGCGTCAGCATGCACTGCCGCCGGAGGAGGCGATCGTGCGCGCGGGCCTGATCCGCTTCCGTCCGATCATGATGACGACGGTCGCCGCAATTTTCGGCGCGCTGCCGCTCGTGCTGGGGTCAGGCTACGGATCCGAATTCCGCAAGCCGCTCGGTATCTCGATCATCGGCGGTCTGGTGTTCAGCCAGGTCATCACGCTCTATACCACCCCTGTCATCTATCTCTGGCTCGATCGGGCGTCGCGGCGGTTGCGGCGCCGAAGGAAACACGCATGAAATCGCCCATCGGATACCTGTCGGCCGTGTCGGTCGGCATGCGCTGCTGCGCCTGCGCGCTCGGCGCCACGCTTTGGCTTTCGGGCTGCGCGGTCGGCCCGGACTATCACCAGCCGGCCGTAGCGATTCCAACGCAGTTCAAGGAAGCGGGCACACAGTGGCGACTTGCGGCGCCCAATCCGCAGGCTTCGCTCTCAACCCGGTGGTGGGACGCGTACGACGATCCCGAGCTGTCCCGGCTCGTCGACGCAGCGCTGCAGTCGAATCAGTCGATTGCAGGCGCGGCGGCCGCCTATCGGCTCGCGCAGGCCACCGTCGCTGCAGACCGGGCGAGCCTGTTTCCGACGCTCGGTGTCGACGCGTCGGCCTCGCACAGCTCGAGCACGACGACGGAATACGCGAAGGCCTACGCGAGTTGGGAAGTCGATCTGTGGGGCGCCGTGCGCCGGCAGATCGAGTCCGGCAAGGCGAACGCGCAGAGCGCGGATGCGACGCTTGCCGGCGAGCGCTTGTCGATTGCCGCGACGCTGGCGACCGACTATTTCGACATCCGCCAGCTCGATATCGACATCGACCTGTTGCAGCAGCAGGAGGCGGTCAACGGGCGGATTCTCGCGATCACGCGCTCAGCGCTGGCACAGGGGACCGCGTCGCAAGTCGATCTGCTGTATGCTCAGGACACGCAGGAGGCGGTTGTCGCGAACCTGCAAATTTCACAGACCTCGCGCGAGCAGGACGAGCACGCAATCGCGGCGCTCACGGGTGTGCCGCCGGCTTCGTTGTCGATTGCACCGCGGCTCGACTATGTGTTTCGCGAGCCCGAGGTGCCATCCGTGCTGCCGTCTGCGTTGCTGGAAAGACGGCCTGACGTGGTCAGCGCGGAACGCACCGCTGCTGCTGCGAACGCGCTCATCGGGGTAGAGAAGGCCGCATTCTTTCCGGACCTCGATCTATCGGCACAGGGTCTCGTGCAACACAACACCTTCGCGACGCTGTTCTCATTGCCGACCCGGATGTGGTCGCTCGGTCCCTCACTTGCCGCCACGCTGTTTGACGGTGGTGCCCGCGTGGCCGCCGTGCACAAGGCGCAGGCGACCTATGACGAAGACGTCGCATCTTATCGCGAAGCCGTGCTCACGGCGTTCCAGAACGTGGAAGACAGCCTGTCGTCGCTGAACCATCTGCGCCAGCAGGAGCACGCGTTTGCCGACATTTACCAGCGCAACCGGCAATTGCTGGAGAGCGTCGCCGCGCAACTGACGGCCGGAACCGCGAGCGAGCAGTCCGATTTGACTCAGCAAGTGACGCTACTCACGGCCAGACAGAACCTGAACGACACGCAGGGGGCACTGGCGAAAAGCGGCGTTGGGCTGGTGAAGAACCTCGGCGGCGGCTGGATGTCGTCGAAGAGCCAGGCCCCGATCTCATGATGGCGGGCGCGCCGTTGTGACGTCGTCTGCCGATCTGCGCGGTCCAGAGTCCGGTAGCGCCCACGACCGTTTTTCAAAGTCCGCGTCTCGAACCGCGTGCAAGGCCCCGTTACGTCCACTTGTGCGGTATCGCTTCCCCGCGACGTGGCTTGACATGACATGCAACACATTTCCAACAACATGTAGCGCACAGGTTCCCTACATTGGCGGCTGTGTCATGCGGGGTTCGCCAGTGGGGTGAATCCATCACATGGAGAGTGTGCAGTGAAATTTAAAATCGTTCTCGTGTCTGCTGCCAGTGCGGCAATTTCTATGGCTGTCGGCAAGGCGCCTGCTGGGTCCCTGGCGATTGATATCAGCGTGGGCGTTGCGGTTCGCCGGACAACCATCGATAGATGGGCTTGAACATGCATGACTATCGCTTTGTCGCCGCGGTTCTCAAGCGAAGCCGCGCACGACGGTGGCTGGGCGCGCTCGCCGTCATCGCCACTGAGTGCCTGCCTTACTCACCAGCGTTGGCGCAGTCGTCGCCGGACGATAGCGTGGGCATCAACGTGACCGCATTGCCCCACTATGAAGGCAGCAAGTCCTATCGTGTGCTGCCGTTGCCCATGCTGTCGCTGTTGAACGGGGCAATCTTCGTGCAGGGGCTCACGGGCGGCGTCGCCTACCCGTTGGGGCCGAGTGTTGCGGTGGGCCCGCTGATCGGCGTTCAACTGGGCCGCAACCAGGACTATGCGGCGGTGCTCAACGGCACCGGAGATATCGCAACGTCCTTCGACTTCGGTGCGTTCGCGCGCTGGCACTATTTGGATCGGTGGGCGCTGCTTACCACTTCTGAGCGCTTACTTCGCGCTGCATCATCGTGAGAGCACTATCAATGAACCAGAATCTGACATCGACTCGTATTGCGCCACTGCTTGTCTGCCTCGCTGTTGGGTTGGGCATGGCGGGGTGTGCGGTCACGCCGCCGAGTGCGCCTACCGTCATGGCGGTCCCAGCGAACGGCAAGACCCTCAACCAGTTCCAGCAGGACGACTATAGCTGCCGCACGTACGCGACGCAGGTCATGAATCCGGCGGCGGCCTCGCATCAGCCGGCAACCTCCGGACTTGCTGCTACCGCCGTCGGCACAGCTGGAGGCGCTGCGGCCGGGGCTCTGATCGGCGCCGGGGCAGGCAACGCCGGTGCCGGCGCCGCAATCGGTGCGGGTGCCGGACTGCTGCTCGGCAGCATGACGGGCTCGGCGCAGCACAATCAGACCGAAGCGTCGTTGCAGCAGCAATACGACAACGCGTACGCGCAATGCATCACGGCGAAGGGAGATACGATCGAAACACCTCGTTCGGCAGCGATCGTCGTGCCCGTACGCCCCGTGCCGCCCCGCGCCGTAATCTATGGCGCGCCCCCACCTTACTACTACGCGCCGTACTGATTTCGCTCGTATGGTCGTGTCATGGCTTGACCTGGAATTCTGCCGGCTGGAAATCCTGGGTCGAGCTTTGTCCCCTGGCTATTCCGTGCACGTCATTCATTTTCTTAAAGGAGTCTTTGATGAAACGTTTATTCATTATTCTGGCTGCAACGTTCGCTGTGTCGTCTGCGTTCGCGCAGAGCAGCATGCAGCAGATGTTGGAAGCGCGCTTTACTGCCGCGAATGCAACTCATGACGGCAAGCTCACGAAAGAACAGGCGGAGGCAGGTATGCCGCGCGTCGCAGCCCATTTCGATGAGATCGATACTACGCATCAAGGGTACGTGACGCTTGAGCAGATCGAGCAGTTCGCTGCGCAGCATCGGCAGTAAGCGCTTGCAAGGCAAGCTTCAATACCCTCGGGTGGTTTAACCGTGTATTGAATATGTCCCATCGGGTCGCCTCATCACGTCGAATGATGGGGCTGCTGCGCGCTCCGGTTACCCGACGCTAGCAACCCGCCATGGGCAAGTCGATAGCTGGAAGTCCTGCGGGCCTGGCGCACCGAAATCAATCCGAGCGTGCTCGTCGCGCCCGGCGCTCCAGTGAAGGGCGACCTGGACAGGGAGACCAACACCGCGAATCTTGGCCCCCCAAATGCGGATTACGGTCTGGGACACGAGCGGCGCGGCGTCCCCAGCGGTAACGCCTGAACGCATCCCTAATGCCAGTCGCTGAGCCTCAATCGAAAGGAGTTGAATTAATGCTTAATGCGCGTGTTCTTTGTCGCTTTGCGCTTGCTGCCGGTTTTTGCATGAGTGCCGCGGTGCTTAGCGGCTGTGTAGTCGTTCCGGTGGGTCGTCCAATAATGGCCCGGCCACTGGTTGTAGTCCCTCGACCGCCACTGATCGTCGCTCCCGCGTACTATTGACCTGAGTCTATTCGTGTCCGCCCCGTGGGCGGGCGGGATGCATAGCGGCCGCTTTGCATCCTGTCCGAAGCTCGCCGCAGGGACGATGCGCAACTGCGTCCAGTTCACGGATAGCGACCAGGATATAACGGCCGCTCAAAAATCGTGTATATCCGAGTGAGTCAGTGAGCCGGCGCTCGACTTATCTTCGATTACCCTTGCCATGGCGTTCGCGGTGGTCACCACTTGGCCGCTGCTACCGTATAGTAGTTTGGCGACTGGTCGCGCTCGAAGCAATAAGCGCATATACAGCAGTATGAGGGCAACAAGAGACCTCAGTTATGCGAATGGTGAGTCGATGTGCCGGCAGAATGCTCTTCGAGGTCCGGCACGAAGATGTATCCGCACCCGCGAACGGTCTGGATGAATCGTGGTGTCGACGGGTCAGTTTCCACGATGCGGCGCAGACGATAGATCTGAACGTCGATGCCGCGATCGGCGGACTCGGATTCCGCGCCATGAAGTGACTTGAGCAGACGCCGGCGGGTGAGTGTGCACATGGGAGAATTAACGAAAATCTGCAGCAGCGCAAACTCACTGGCAGATAAGGTAAGAGACGTCTCTCCGCTATTCAGAGTGCGCGACTGAAAGTCCAGCGTGAACGCGCCGAATGTGTAAGGTTGCCGTCGTTGGGGAATGCCCGCATCGGGTACGGCGCGCTGGCGCCGCAGCACGGACTGAATCCGTGCTACCAGCTCACGCGGGTTAAACGGTTTGCGGAGATAGTCATCGGCACCCAATTCAAGGCCAGCGATGCGGTCCTCTTCGTTGGCGCGGGCGGTGAGCATCAAGACTGGAATGTCGTCGCCTGATGCGCGCAACCTACGTAGTGCCGTCAAGCCGTCGACGCCCGGCATCATAAGATCGAGCACTATCAGGTCTGGGCGTTCGTGTTTGAGCCGGTGTTCGAGCGAACGCGCATCATGTAGCACTGACACGTCGAAACCCCACCTTACCAGGTAGCGGCGAGTCGCATCACACAATTCGGCGTCGTCGTCGATTAGAAGAATCTGAGCTGACATAGGAAGAGAATAACGCTCACAAACGAGTGATGACCGGGGCCGCGACTAACCGCAATGCGAGCGCACCGCAGAAGCTGCAGCACACGATCGATCGAAGAAATGTAGGCGAATTTCATAACGCCAGGTGTTAGCAAATCATGTCAGGAAATGTCATCGACGGGGCCTGTTTTTCTGTCCGCAAACGCACGGGTGCACTCGCTTTTTCGCTGACCACGAGCGACAGCTGTAATATGAGCAGTCAGGATGGCATGCCCGGTACATACGGGTGGCGCCGGGCGGTCGTGGGCTTTCGCCAGTCAGTGTTGTGGCCAGCACAATCGATGACATCTTTTGACATACCTTTCCAACACATCCAGTGCGGAGATCCTTGTATATTCCGTTCGTCGAACCATACGGAACTTCCTGTGGCATGCAGATGCATGCGAAGGTGTTAGCGGGTTGCAAGTCCGTTTTCTTGCCAAAGGAGGCATTGGATGTCGCTACCGGAGCTGCATGCCGCACTGGCACTGTCCGAGGTGCAACGTATCGCCGCAGACATCAAGCGGATTGGTAAGCAGTGCAGGCGCAACTGCAGGCCGGCAGGCCGCCCGGCGCAGCCCGCTTCGACGAGATTGTCGCCGCCCACCGAGGCACGTGACGGCTGTAGCAAAGCTAAGCGGTTCGCCGCGTAGCATCGGAAACAGGAACTAAAAGACAGGCGTTATTAGAGGTATCTGCTTAATCATATGTCAGATGATCTGCCAACCGGTCGCATCATCGTGCTGGACGACGATGTTGAAATCCGCAATATGCTGCAACGCTTTCTGACGGCACAAGGTTTCTCGGTGCGCGCGGTGAAGACAGGCATTGAGTTGGACGTCTTGATCGAGCGCTACCCGTTCGACCTGTTGATTCTCGATATCATGATGCCAGGCGAAGACGGCCTGTCCATCTGCCGTCGGTTGCGTGCTCGGAGAGAGACAATCCCCATCCTCATGCTAACAGCGCGTGGCGATCCCGCGGACAAGGTCGTAGGTTTGGAGATTGGCGCCGACGACTATCTCGCGAAACCGTTTCTGCCGAGCGAGCTGATAGCGCGGGTTCGGGCGATGTTACGTCGGCAGCAGTTTCAGGTGCGCCTGCAAAACGTGCGGGGTGAGATGCTGCTCGCAGGCGAGTCGCAATGCTTGCGGTTCGGCGCCTTCAGGCTGGACGTTCGGCGTAGAGAATTGATGTCGGACGAAGCGGGCATCGTCGAACTCGGCGCAGCTGAAATGCGTCTCCTGTGTGCGCTTGCGGAGACGCCAAACCGTCCCGTAAGCCGTGCAAATCTGATAGAGCGCGCGCGCGGGTCGCAATATGAGGCGAGCGCCCGCAGCGTTGACGTGCAAGTTCTTCGCTTACGACAGGTGATTGAGACAGAGGCAAGCTCGCCCCGACATATCCGCACGGTGTGGGGCCTCGGCTACATGCTGGTTGCAACCTCAAACTAAAGCGTCACCTGTTGGACGCTCGACAGTGACATTCAAGCCGCTTCCTCTGCTTTCCGTGTACACCGCGCGCAACGCCGTGGCTACAGCGTTCATCGGGGTCTCTTGCGCTGCAACTCCCGCAACTCGTGTGGCTCCCGACAAAGCGTCGAGCGTGCCGCGGCTGCTCGGGTAAAACAACGAGGCAGGGTAGTTTCCGTCATCGCTTGCGCGACCGTTCGGCTATTTCAGGCCCTGTCCAGCGCCTTGATCGCAAGCGCAGCGCCAGCCGCGCGCGTCTCGACGTGCAGCTTACGGAACAGATGTTCGAGGTGCTTGTTCACCGTGCGCGGCGCCATGCCGAGAATGTCGCCGATATCGCGGTTCGGCGCCAGTTTTGCGCATCAGGTCAGGACTGCCCGTCGCAAGCCGGGCAGCACATGGCCCGCGAAAACAGAGATCCCTGAGCTGGCGAATGTGAAGCACGTGTTCGTCAAGGCCTGCGCGCGCGAACAACCGCGCTGAAAACAGCCATCAACCCACGCGTGAACGCGAGCGCCGGATGCGAGGGTTTCGCTTGCCCGAACGCACGCAGTCATCTGCTGAGCGCCTCGCTCTATCGCAAACAGCTCGCCGCGCGATTTGAAGCGTGGCGTCTCTTCACCGGCATTGCCCAAGCTCCGTCCACCGTGTTCTGAGACACGCCTATTGGTGGCGTTTTTTTACATCGCAGCTCTGCGCATTTATTTTGTCACTGTTTTCTCATTAACGGGATGGCGGGCGGAGAGACGCGCACGCTGGTTTCCGGCGATCTTCGCACACAGTGGTTTTTTTGCAGCTGCAATTGGTGCGGAAGCGCACATACCGGTTGCCGCGCCTCCATGAATCATGCTCCGCATATCGAGTCGCGTAAATGCTTTCAATTTAAAAATCAAAGAAGATAAAATGAAAGGAAACGCAATGAAGCGATATTTCCACGTAAGAAAAAGGAAAACAAAATGAAGGCGATGCTCCCGGGGCTGGACATCCTGCGGTTCCTGCTGGCCTGCTATCTGGTCGTCTTCCACACGCTCGTCATTTACCCCGAGGCGAGGGCGATGCCAATGGCCGACTTCTTCAAATTCGGCGGCTGCGCGACGAGTATCTTCTTTATTCTGTCAGGATTCATTCTATCGCACGTTTCGGTGGAAAAGAAAACTGGCGAAGCGATGAAGGTTTCGGCATCGAAGTTTTTTATCAACCGTTTTAGCAATATTTATCCCATTCACATCGTTACGTTAGCGCTGAGCATTGCATTAATGGCTGTGAATTCCCATCCCTTCGACACCGAACTGAGCAACCTCGATTCAGCAACGCCGATTGTGCACACCATGAGCGGTGTGGAAGTGGCGGTCAATGCGGTTTTACAGATCCTGTTATTGCAGGCCTGGAATCCCTTTTATCTGTCATTCAACATTCCGTCGTGGTCGTTGTCGACGCTGTTTTTTTTCTATTTATTGTTTCCGGCGCTCGCGCCACGCCTGCTGTCGATGCGCTGGAAGTCCACGATGCTGATGGCGATGTGGGGCGCCAGCCTGTTGCCGGCCGTGATCGTCGTTGCAGGCGGCTGGTATCAGGTGTGGCCGATCGGTGTGTTGCATACCAATCCGCTGGTGCGGCTTCCGGAGTTTCTGGCGGGCATTCTCGCTTACGGGATATTCGAGGCGAACGTCGAAAGCATTACCGGCATGATCGCGAGTTGCCGGTGGATCATATTCGCTGCTACAGGGGCACTTTTCATCGGCGCCACTTTTCTGTTTACGGCGGGAATGCGTTCGTGGGAAGTACTTCTTCACAACGGCGCGCTCTTGCCCGCGCAAGTCGCAGTGATTTTTGTTTGCGCGAGCGCACTGCAAAACGCGTCGCCGCGCGTGGCCGCCTGGACGAGACGGCTCGGCAACGCTTCGTTGTCGATCTTCGCGCTGCAATACCCGCTATTTATCGGCTTTCTCAAAGTGCAGAAGCTGCTTGGCATTCCGTATTCGCTGTTGTCATGCGTGCATCGACCGCATGTTTGCCGGGAGGCGGCAAGCCAGGTGCCCGTGCATTTTTCCGCCTATCCGGTCTATCTGGTCCTGGTGCTGGTGGCGTCGGTGCTGTTTCAGGAGCGGGTCGTGTTGCCGCTCAGGACCAGGCTGCGTCGCGTGCTGAAGAGTCGCTGGGACGCAGCGCGGCCCGCGCCGCTGCCAGCGACGTCGGTGCCGAAGACACAGTGAGACGCGCTGCCGGCCAGGTGCAGGCGTTTGCGCATCCCGGTCCCGCACTCGTCGATGTGATCACATCGAAGCATGAGCTTGCCATGCCTCCGAAGGTGGAACGTGCCCATGCGAAGGGATTCAGCCTTTATATGCTGCGTGCGATATTGAACGGACGCGGCGACGAGATCGTCGAGCTGGCTCGCACCGAGCTCAGATGCAAACGGGCGCTAGCCCAATTGCCGACGGCTCGGGCCCGCGTCCGTGATCCTCGTCAACGTGTTCGCCTCAGCGCGCCAGCAACGAAACCGTCGCGATGCCGAGAATCGTCATGATCAGCGAAGTGCTCAGGTGAATCGCCACTTCGCCCGCCGCCCAGCCGAACCGGCCGTCCTGCAGACGCTGCACGACCTCCGCGGAGAACGTCGAGAACGTCGACAGCCCGCCCATCAGACCGGTGATGACGAACAGCCGCCATTCCGGCGTGAGCTGGGGCACACGCGCGAAGCCCGCGACCGCCACGCCGATGAGGTAGCCGGCGATCACGTTGGCGGCGAGCGTGCCGAGCGGCAGATCGCTAAAGACCGGGTTAAGTCGAAAGCCGAGGAACCAGCGAAACAGCGAGCCGAGTGCGCCGCCAATCGCGACAGCGAGAAAAGACCAATACATGGAAGAGGATCGAAACCGGAATGTCGACAGACCGGTTGATGCGGGCGAGTTGATGCCGCGTCCGCATAACCGGGCGTAGCAGGCATCATCAGCCCCAAGGGCGGTTAATGGAGAATGCCATCTCCAGCCGCGAAGTCTAACATCGGCGCGCGCATTTGGGGACAGGCGCGTGATTCGCGCCTGTCCCGTTTCCCGCGAGCGCCGCCTTCGTTCACTCCGGCGTTGCCGAAATCTTGTGAATCGACAGATCGGCGCCGTTGTATTCCTCTTCCTGGTCGAGGCGCAGACCGACCGTCATGCGGATCACGCCGTACACGACCGTGCCGCCGAGCCCCGACACGACGATTCCGCCGAGCGTGCCGATGACCTGCGAGGCGAACGACACACCACCCAGCCCGCCGAGCGAATGGATGCCGAAGATCCCGGCCGCGATGCCGCCCCATGCGCCGCACAGCCCGTGCAGCGGCCACACGCCGAGCACGTCGTCGATGCGCCAGCGGTTCTGCACGCAGGTGAACATGTAGACGAACAGCACGCCGGCGATACCGCCCGTGACCAGCGCGCCGAGCGGATGCATGATGTCCGAGCCCGCGCACACCGCGACGAGCCCGGCGAGCGGGCCGTTGTACGTGAAGCCCGGGTCGTTGCGGCCCGCGAACCACGCGCTCAGCGTGCCGCCGACCATCGCCATCAGCGAATTGACCGCGACGAGGCCGCTGATCTTGTCGAGCGTCTGCGAGCTCATCACGTTGAAGCCGAACCAGCCGACCGTCAGCACCCATGCGCCGAGCGCGAGAAACGGAATGTTCGACGGCGGATGCGCGGCGATACCGCCGTCGCGGTGATAGCGACCGTGGCGCGCGCCGAGCAGCAGCACGGCCGGCAGCGCGACCCAGCCGCCGAACGCGTGCACCACCACCGAGCCCGCGAAGTCATGGAACGGCGCGCCGAAGGCCTGCGTGAGCCAGTCCTGGATGCCGAAGCGGCCATTCCACGCGATGCCTTCGAAGAACGGATAGATGAAACCGACCAGCACGAACGTCGCGAACAGCTGCGGATTGAACTTGGAGCGCTCGGCGATGCCACCCGACACGATCGCGGGGATCGCGGCGGCGAACGTCAGCAGGAAGAAAAAGCGCACGAGCGCATAGCCGTTGTGCTGGGCGAGCGTCGCCGCGCTGTCGAAAAACTGCACGCCGTATGCGATCGTGTAGCCGATGAAGAAGTACGCGATCGTCGAGACCGCAAAGTCCACCAGAATTTTGACCAGCGCATTCACCTGATTCTTCTTGCGCACGGTGCCAAGCTCCAGGAAGGCGAATCCCGCGTGCATCGCCAGCACCATGGCAGCGCCCATCAAAAGAAACTCGGTATCGGCGCCGTATTTCAGACTTTCCATCGATATGTCCCGCTTATGCCAAAAAAGTGCGCTATGTCAGCAAGAAGCGGGCCAAAGCGGGCCAAAGCTGTGCTGGTCGCGTCGACACGGTGCAATCGGGCACCGGGATGGGCATCCGGTGGGTTTTGAGCCATGCGCCGCCCGAGCGCGTCATGCACCTTAACAGAGAGGAATGGCACAAGAAAAGTGCATAAATCGACGCCCTTGCGCAGATTGACCCAGACGAGGGCGAACTATTCGATTTAAATTACATTTTCATTCGGCATCCTGACGCAGCGAGACGCTGGCCGGCGCGTCGATGCCCATTTCTGGCGCACTGTACGCGAACGGCAGAAGCTGCCGTCGACGCGTTCGTGCCCCTCTTTCTTTTCCCGCGCAAACGCCGACATAATGTGCCGACTCCGTCCACGATCCGCCGGCCAACCCCTCCCATGGGCACGCATGAGACTGACCACGAAAGGCCTGCTTCTGATCGCGATCCCGGCCGTTTTCGAACTCGCGCTGCTCACCGGTGTCGTGAAGGCCCAGACCGATGCGACGATGGCCGAGCGCTGGGCGATCCATAGCGAGAAGGTGTTGCGCCAGACCACGGAGATTCTCGATCCGGTGCTGGCCGAATCGGTCGCGCTGCGGGGCGCGGTGCTCGCCAACGACGCGCATTTCACCACCCCGATCGCGGTATGGATGGACGTCGACCGGCGCATCGACGAGCTCGCCGAACTCGTCGCGGACGATCCGGCGCAGGTTAAGCGCGTGGCCGAGGTGCGCCAGGCGGTGCAGACGTACCGCCAGTGGTCCGACCGGATCCAGGACATGCTGCACGCCGGGCGGACCGGCGAGATTCTCGCGCGCTTCCACGCTCTCGCCCAGGCCGACGTGCTCGATCATTTCCGTGTGGAGGTGAGCGCGTTCCAGGCCGAGGAGCGCCGTCTCGACAGCTCGCGCTCGAATGCCGTCGCCGCCGTGCGCGAACGGGAACAGACGCTGATCGTCGCGGCCGCGTTGGGCTCGCTGCTGTTCGTCGCGCTCGCCGTCTGGATGTTCACGCGCGGCGTGCGCGGCCGGCTCGCGCTACTGTCCGACAACGCGGGCCGGCTCGCCGGCAACGAGCCGCTCGCGCCGCTCGGCGCGGGTAGCGATGAAATCGCGCGGCTCGATCTGACCTTGCACGAGACGAGCCGCCGACTGCTCGAAGCCGAGCGCATCGAAGCTCGCTTTCACGCGGACCTCGAGCGGCGCGCCGCCGAGCTCGCGCGCAGCAACGAGACGCTGCGCCAGCAGACCCAGGAAAACGAAACGTTCATCTACAGCGTGTCGCACGACCTGCGCGCGCCGCTCGTGAACCTGCAGGGATTTTCCAGGGAGCTGATTCGCGCAAGCGACGAGATGCGCGACGCGGTGCGCAACTCGTCGCTCGCGATCAGCACGCGCGAGCGGATCGAGCGCCTCGTCGACGAGGACATCGGCGAGGCGCTGCACTATCTGCAGACCGCGGTGCTGCGCGCGTCACACATCATCGACGCGCTGCTGCGGCTGTCGCGGGTCGGGCGGGTCGAGTACCGGCGCCAGAATGTCGATGTGCGCGACATCGTGCAACGTGTCGTCGATGCGATGCAGGGCTCGATCCGTGCGCGGCGCGCGCGAGTGACGGTCGGCGAACTGCCCGCGGTATGGGGCGATCCGACCGCGCTCGAACAGATCTTCGCAAACCTGATTGGCAACGCGGTCAACTATCTGGACCCGGCGCGCGAGGGCAGCGTCGAAATCGGCACGACGCCTGCGCCGCCGGGCGTGCATTCGCTGCGGATCTTCTACGTGCGCGACAACGGCCTCGGTATCCCGGCGATCGCGCTGCCGCGCCTGTTCACCGCGTTCCAGCGGCTGCACGGCAATGCCGCGGCCGGCGAGGGCATCGGCCTCGCGCTCGTGCGGCGGATAGTCGAGCGACATGGCGGCCGCGTGTGGGCGGAATCGAAGGAGGGGGTAGGCACGACGTTCTATCTGTCGCTGCCAGAGGCGGGTGCCGCGGGCGCGAAACCGGCCGCGGCTGGCGCGGCTGCGCTCGCCGCGGCGGGTCCGGCTCCGGCGGCGCGCGGTGCGCGTCAGAGTGTGCCGGGCGCTGCGGGACCAGGCTTGGGCGCAGGCAGCGGGTCGTCCGCGCGTTCGATCGACGCGGTGCGAGGAATCAGCACGCGGTAGGGGGCGCTCGATCGTGCGGCGCGGATGGCGCTCGTCCGCGCATCAACCGGCGAAAATCCGCCGCGGCTTCAGCAGTCTTCTGCCGCGCACCGACCAGTAGCAACCGCATGCCAGCAGCACGGCGATGCCGGCGAACGTTTCGGCCGGTGTTGGCCGAATGCCGGCAAGACCCTCAACGGCAAACAGGCCGTGCGTGACACCCAGCAGCGCCGCCCACAGTGCACACGCGGCCTGCATCAGCAAACGGGTCCCTTTCATATGTCGAGCGCGGGTGTCGTGCGACCAGGTGGGCAGCCGGCGCGCGCAGAAAAAAACGATCGCCATCAGCATGATGACGAGGGTGACGATCCAGTCGATCAGTTTCATCGAAACAGCACTCCCCAAAAGCAGCCGCGACACTATACGGAGGTGTTTCGCCTGCAACTGTCGGAAGATTCTGAATTGTGGGGCGCTGTTGAGCGATGTCGAGGCGAGCGCCGCTGCAAGTCGACGCTCGTTGCTGCACGTGGTCTCGGGACTCGGTGGGCGATCCGCGTGCCGACTGTCGCGTGAATGCCCAGCGGTCTCAACTCGGCATGCAACGCTTCCGTGATGCCTTCGACGGCGAACTTCGTCGACGAATACACGCCAAAGCCCGCCGCGGCACGATAGCCGCCAATCGATGAAACATTGATCACGTGGCCCGAGCGGTTCGCGCGCATGGTCGGCAATACAGCGCGCGTCGGCTTCGCAATACTGCCGCGGCAACAGGCGCGCGCCGAAGACGATCGTTGAGGGAAGGGTCGCCTCTTGAATCGCGCGGACGTCAGCTCCATCAGGTTCGACAGAACCGCGACCAACTCGCCGGGGCGATCCGAAGCGGGCGCGCGGCGCAACGGCGGTATCATGGGCACGTCTTCGCATGTGCGAGCCGCTCGACGCGGCTCCTTCCAGATCATGATTTCATCTCTTTCCTCATCGTTATTGCACCGCGCGGCGGTCGTGGTCCTCGTGTTCGGCGCGCTGGCCGCGTGCCAGAAGAACGACGCGTCGGCCGGCCAGGCCGCGGGCAAGCTGAACGACGCCGCGCAGCTTGCCGGTCAGAAGCTCGATCAGGCCGCGAGCTACGTCGGCCAACAGGTCGACGCGACCAAGGACGCCGCGCAACAGAACCTCGACTCGGCCTCCGCGCCGTCGCTCAAGATCGACCCGGCCGCGCTCGCGTCGAGCGCGCAGGCCAACCTGCAGAACGCGGCGAGCGCGGCCAACGCGCAGCTCGGCAAGGCCGCGTCGATCACGGGCCAGGGCCTCGAAACGGCGGGGCGCAAGCTGCAGGCGTGGTCGGCGCAGAATGCGGGCGCGTCGGCTTCGTCGACTGCATCGACCGATTCCGCCGACGCGCAGAAGCAGATGGATAAATGACTCGCGCCGTTCGATCCGGTTTCGCCGTTTGACATTAGCGTTATATGTAATTACGATGGTTACACATTGTCGTTTCGGGACGGATCTGCTGTGAACACGAGTAGCCGGTTTGCCTTTGCCGTGCATGTGCTCGCGCTGTTGTCGCTACAGGGCGGCGTGCCGTTGTCGTCGGAGATGATCGCGGGCAGCGTGAACACCAATCCCGCGCTCATTCGCCGGCTTCTGAGCATGCTCTCCGACGCCGGCCTCACCACCTCGCAGATGGGCGCCGGTGGCGGCGCGTTGCTTGCGCGGCGGCCGGAACGGATCACGTTGCTCGAGGTCTATCGCGCGGTGGAAGACGCGCAGTTGTTCGCGTTGCATCGCGAGGAGCCAAATCCAGCGTGCATGGTGGGGCGCAATATCCAGAGCGTGTTGAGCGGGATCATCGACGAAGCGCAGCAGGCAATGGAAGCGGCGCTGGGCGCGCGCACGCTCGCCGACGCGACCGCCGACGTGGTCCGCTCGGAGAAGCAGCGCGAGCGCAAGCGCCGTGCTTGAGCGTGCCTTCGCGCGCAAGACGCGTCGGCGGTGAACGATAGAAGCGCAGTGTCGTAGGGCGCGGGTCGAACTATTCCGGCACGCGTGCCAAACAAAGGAACGGGGTGAGCGCCCCGCTTTTTTTCTCGTTATATGTAACTATAAAAGTTACATATAAGACAACCTGAGGAGTACGTTGATATGAGCAAGCAACTGAAGATCGCCCTGTTTGGCGCGACTGGCATGATCGGTTCGCGGATTGCCGCGGAAGCCGCGCGTCGCGGGCATCAGGTGACGGCGCTGGTGCGCGATCCGGCGCGCGTGCCGGCCGGCGTCGCGAATCTGCATGCGGCGCAGGCCGATCTGCTCGACGCCGCGAGCGTCGGCGCGGCGGTGCGCGGTCAGGACGTGGTCGCAAGCGCGTATGCGCCGCCGCAGGGCGATCTCGCCACCCTGACGCAAGCGACACGCGCGCTGGTCGAGGGGGTGCGCGCGGCGGGGCTGAAGCGCGTCGTCGTGGTAGGCGGCGCGGGCTCGCTCGAAGTCGCAGCGGGCAAACAACTGGTCGATACCGACGGCTTTCCGGACGCGTACAAGGGTATCGCACTCGCGCACCGCGACGCCTTCGAGTACTACCGCGGCGTGACCGATCTCGACTGGACGTTCTTCGCGCCGGCCGCGCTGATCGCGCCGGGCGAGCGCACCGGCAAGTTCCGCACGGGCGCGAACACGCTGATTGCGGACGCGGACGGCAACAGCCGCATTTCGGCCGAAGACTACGCGATTGCGTTCGTCGACGAACTGGAGCAGGGCCGCTTCATCCGCCAGATCGCGACGGTCGCGTACTGACGAGCGGCGGTTCGAATTCGCCGGCCGCGCAAGCGTACTAACATTCGGTTACGCATGTTCGGCCGCGCCGGGCGAAACTGCGGCTACACTGGCGTCTGCCGTTTTCTCACGGATTGCCATGCAGTCATGCCCGTCGCAGCGTGAGTCCGAGGCTGCGCCGTCTGGCGGCGGGCAGCAGCCGGCGATTCTCAGCGCCCCCCATCTCTCCTCCGCTCACACCGCTTGCGACACTGCCAGCGGCGACGCCCGCCCGCGCGCGAGCACAGATGCCGTCGGTTGGTTTGCCGCGCTGCTGTGCGCCGCGCTGATTCTGTGCCTCGGCGCGCTGCCGCGCATGGCGCAAGCCGCGGGCCCCGCGGTCGGCGGCGGCACGCCGGTGATCCCGGCATTGCAGAGCCTGATCAACAGCGCGACGGTGAACGCGACGCCGGCGTCCGCGGCATCGGGGGCGTCGGCGCCCGAGGCGGCGTCGGCGCCGTCGCCCGCGAGCCAGGCGGAGCTGGCGCGCTCGCTCGACAGCGTGATCGCCACGCTCGACAACGACCGCCAGCGCAGCGCGCTCGTTGCCCAACTGAAAAAGCTGCGCGACGTGTCGCAAAGCGCCGCGCAAACCGTCGGGCCACCTGCGCCCGCGTCCGCGCAACCTAGCCCGGGCCTGCTCGGCGCGATCGCCTCGGGCATCGCGTCGTTCGAATCCGACGTGCATCAGGGCCGCACGCCGGTGCGCTACTGGAGCGGGCGCGTGACCGCGGCCGGCAACGAGCTGTACACGATCGTCTCGGGCCAGGGACACGAGGGTGTCGGCACGATCCTGTTGGCGATGCTGGGGATGCTGGCCGGCTGGGGCGCCTGTGCCGGCGCGCTGATCTATCTGCAGCAACGGCTGCACCGGCGCTTCGGTGTCGAGCTGGTGCTGCGGCCCAATCCCACCACGCGCGAGCTGCTGATCTTCGCGTTGCGCCGCGTCGGTCCGTGGATCATCGCGTTCATCGCGGCGCTGCTGTTCATGCGCGCGATGCCCGATTCGCTCGGCCGCACGCTGGGCATGGTGGTCGCGTATGCGATCGTCGCGGGCGCGGTGTTTTCCGCGATCTGTCTGATCATGTTTTCGCTGTTCGGCTCGGGCCACCGCCGCGTCGCGGTGCGTCTGCTGATCGATCACGCGCGCCGCGTGCTGTTCGTGATCGGCGTGTGCGGCGCGCTCGGCGACGCAGCCGTCAATTACGACGTCGAGCATCAGCTCGGCACCAACCTCGCCGCGCTGATTTCGACCGCGGCCAACATGACGGCCGCCGTGCTGACCGGCTATTTCGCGCTCGCGTTTCGCCGGCCGGTCGCGCATCTGATCCGCAACCGGCCGTACGAACAGCGCAACGACCACAAGGCCGCGACCGAAGCGTTCGAGGTGCTCGCCGCGCTGTGGCACGTGCCGGTGCTGGTGCTCGCGGCCGCGTCGGTGGTCGCGACGCTCGGCGGCTCCGGCTCCAGCGAAAACGTGCTGCAGATCTCGATCGTCACCGCGCTGCTGCTGGTGCTGGCGTTCTTCCTGTCGGCGATCGTGCTGCGCATGACGCGGCCGCGCAGCGCCCGCGCGCGGCGCCGCTCGCCGTATCTGACGCGGCTGCTGCGCTTTTGCGGCACCTTGCTGACATTGTTCATCTGGCTGTTTTTCTTCGAATCCGCGGCGCGTCTGTGGGGCGTGTCGCTGGCCGCGGTGATCGAGAGGAACGTGGCGGCGCGCGGCGTCGCGCATGCGATGACGGCGATCGTCGCCACCGTGTTCATCGCGTGGCTGCTGTGGATTCTGGTCGACACCGCGATCACCGAGACGCTCAATCCGGGCAGCCCGCGCAACAAGGCGCGCAGCCCGAGCATGCGCGCCCGCACGATGTTGCCGCTGGTGCGCAACGTGTTGCTCGTCACGATCATGACGATCGGTGGGATCGTCACCGCCGCGAACCTCGGCATCAACGTGACGCCGCTGCTCGCGGGCGCGGGCGTGATCGGTCTGGCGATCGGTTTCGGCGCGCAGTCGCTGGTGACCGACCTGATCACCGGGCTCTTCATCATCATCGAGGACACGATCTCGGTCGGCGACTGGATCGACGTCGATGGCGGGCATGCGGGCACGGTCGAGCATCTGTCGATCCGCACCGTGCGGCTGCGCGACGGGCAGGGCGCGATCCACGCGATTCCGTTCTCGCAGATCAAGATCGTGAAGAACCTGTCGCGCGATTTCGCGTACGCGGTGTTCGAGGTGCGCATGTCGTTCTCGACCGATGTCGACGAGATCACGCAGCTGATTCGCGAAGTCGGCGCGGAGCTGATGGCCGACTTCCGCTACCGGCGCGAGATGCTCGGGCCGATCGAGGTGTGGGGCCTCGATCGCTTCGATCCGAACTGGATGGTCGTCAAAGGGCAGATCAAGACGCGGCCGCTGCAGCAATGGAGCGTCGCGCGCGCGTTCAATTTGCGGCTCAAGCGCAAGATGGACGAGGCCGGCATCGAGATTCCGGTCGCGCAGATGCGGCTGTACACATCGTCGAAAGATAGCGAGGGCGAGCCGCTGCGCGACGATGAGATGACCGGGTTCGTCGCGCCTGTGAATGCCGGTGCCGATGACAGCCGGCATGCGCATGGCGAGGCGCAGCAGCCGGCGCGGGACGGCGCGCGCGGCAAAACCCATCAAAGGGCGCATGAACCCACTCGCGAAAGAGACCGCGAAGGGCCGCACGAGTATCCGCGCGAAGCTGAGTATGAGGTGGGCGTCGTTGGCCCGTCGGCGCGCGCGTCGACACAGGTGCCGCTTGCGCCCGCCCGTGACGTGTCGCACGAACCGCGTCCGGCGCCGCCGACGACCGGACAGACCGCGCCGATTCCGCCGCAGATTCCGACGGCGGGTGATGTGGGTGGGAAGAATTGAGGCGGGGGTGTGTTTGGGGGCCGTGCAACCGTCAAACCATCTCCGCCGCGTCGGCCATGCGCACGATGTCGTTCACGTGCGAGCCGATCCGCGCGCCTTCGACGCCATAGATATGCAGCGACACCGCCGGCGCATCACTGCTGTTGCCAAGCCGATGAATCGCAGCACGGCCGCCGCGCACGAACGACACTGCGCCGCGTTTGCGCGTCTGAGCGCGCAGCGCGCTCGCGCATTGATGCGCGTCGTCCCATTCGAAGACCGTTTCGCTCAGCTTGCCCTCGACCACCGCGTAACCGCACCAGGTGTGATGCGCGTGCACGGGGCTCGCCTGGCCGGGCTGCCAGACCAGCGCGGCGATCGCATAGCGGCCTTGCGGATCGGCGATGAGCAGATGGCGCCGATAGGTGTCGGCGGAACCTTCGCGTTGCATCGGTGCGAGCAGCGCCGGGTCGGCGGCCGCCTCGGCGAGCGCGAGCCGCATGGTGCGCGCGAAGAACGTCGAATGCGACGGTTCCGGAAATTTCGCGCAGGCTTCGAACATCGCGTCGAGCGTCTCGCACAGGCGCTCGAGCGGTGTGCGCCCGATCTCGCCCAGCGTTTGTGTCGGTAACGTGGCCGCTTCAAGTCGGGCCGGGTCCGGCAGCGACTTCAGGTAGTCGGGAAGGTGCTCGAAAGCGGTGGCGCGAAGGTCGTCGCTCATGGTTTTATTGCAGCGCGGGCGCTGCAGTTCGGCAATTTTCGGTATCGATATTTATACCGGTTTGCCCGGAGAAAGAGTTTCCATATAATTCCCTCGACCGTCAGAAAAGTAGAATAATTTCCTATGAGGGGTGGTGGTATGAGTATGGATATCATCGATCGGAAGCTGCTCGAATTGCTGCAGGCAGACGCGACGATGCCGATCGCCGAACTCGCGCAGCGCGTGAACCTGTCACAGACGCCTTGCTGGAAGCGGCTGCAGCGCCTGAAGGAGGCGGGCGTGATTCGCGCGCAGGTGGCGCTGTGCGACGCGCGCAAGCTCGGGGTCGGAACCACGGTGTTCGTGGCGGTGCGGACGAATCAGCACACGGAGACATGGGCCGCCGCATTTACGCAGGCGGTGCGCGATATTCCCGAAGTGGTCGAGGTCTACAGGATGAGCGGCGAGACCGACTATCTGCTGCGCGTGGTGGTCTCCGATATCGACGACTACGACCGGATCTACAAGCAGTTGATCACGGCCGTGCCGCTGTACGACGTGAGTTCGAGCTTTGCGATGGAGCAGATCAAGTATTCGACGGCATTGCCGGTGCGGCCGGCTGTGACTGTCACAAATAACGGCTGACGCGCGACATGCGATGGGGCGGTGACGAACGAACGGAACACGGGTTCGCTACGATGGCGACGTGGTCGATGCATTTAAGGCGACGGGAGAGCACAGACCAAGGAGCGCCGCTTGCTACCTCGACAGTAAACGCGCCACAGCGCATCCATACTGCTCCCCCGGCTGCAAGCCGCGTGCAAGCCCACTGGGCGTAGAATGCCGCCTTCTCCGACCCATCCGCGACTGCGTCGCGAACCGAGCCCGCTTCATGACCAGACCGCCGCGCAAGAAGAATCCGACCTTTGGCATCTCCGTCTTTATCGTGGTGGCGATCCTGCTGGTGATTGCCACGCTGTTCTATAACGCGATCCGCGAAAAGCACGAGTTCGACAGCCAGCCCACGCAGGTGCCGCCAGTGGCTTCGCAGGCAGCCGCGGCGGCCACCGCGATGAAACCGGCGAGCGGCGCCGCGCAATAACGCCCGCGCGCTTCCTGCTTCACTCCTCCGGTAGCCGGATCATGCTCGCGTCTTTGCGAATCTGCGCGGACGCCGCGAGCATCTGCTTGCATTGATGCGCGAGCAGCTTCGTGTCATGCACGGCATCGGCCGTATAGTCCGGCGATTTCTCCGTTTCGACGACCATCGCATCGAGTTCGCGACTCATCAGTTTGATCTGCTCGCCCTGCTCGGCGGGCAACGCGGTGCCGGCTTCGGCGGCGCTCAGGTTGTCGCGCACGAGGCTCAAAGCGCGCTGCAGCGGCTGTAGCGAGATATCCTCGACCTGGTGCTGCTGTTGCGCGGAAGTGCGCAACAGCGGCGCGGCGGCCGTGATCTGCGACGCGAGCACATGGCTGCGCACCAGCAGACCGTTCAACTCCGGCACGAACTTCTGCGCGGACTTCGGTTCGAGCATCATCCGCTGGAACGCCTGACCGAGATTCGCGAACGCAACGTGAACGTTCTTGCGCGCGAGCCGATAACGGTAATCGCGGTCGAGCGCGGTCGCCGCGGCGGCAGCGGCGACCGATGCACCGCTTGCCGGCCGCGCGGTCGCGTTGCGGATCGTGGTGGTGTCATGGCTGGCCTCGCCCGCGTTCGCCTCGGCATTGGCGTCGGCGACCGGCTGTGCCACGCCGGCGCGCCCAGCGCCGCGCGCACCGACGCCACTCGCCACTTCGGCTCCGGTGCCGGAGCCGGCGACGGCGAGCGCCGGGCCGCCAAAGCCGATCGCCGGATCCGCCATCGCCGCCGCCGGCGCGCGCGCGCCCGCTTCGGTCACGGCCGCGACCACCGCCGCGGCCGGTTTACCGCTCCACCACCAGCTCGCTTCGAGATACTGCCGCGTCGCGCTGATCATGTTGTTGACGAGCTTGCCCATCAAGCGGTACTCCCAGTACGGGAACAGGTGGCTCGCCGCGATCGCGATCGCGCAGCCGACTACGGTGTCGATCGCGCGCTCGCCGATGATGCGCATGCTGCCCGGCGCGAGCAGATGGAACAGCAGCAGCACATACGATGACGTGAACACGACGCTCGCCGTGTAGTTGAACAGCAGCAGGCTGTAGCTCATCACCATCGACGCGAACATCACGACCATCAGGATGTGCGGCTCCTTCACGAAGATGATCAGCGCGATGCTCGCCGCGCAGCCGATCAGCGTGCCGATGATCCGCTGCCCGTTGCGCTGCTTGGTCAGCGAGTAGCCGGGCTTCAGAATGATCACGGTGGTCATCACGATCCAGTACGCGTTCGTGAGCGGCAGCAGGCGGCCGAGCCAGAAGCCCACGGCGACCGCGATCGTCACGCGCAACGCGTGTCGAAAGCTCGGCGAGGCCATTGTCAGATTCGACAGGATCTGCCCGAACGGCACGCGCCGGCTCGACACGAAACGGCTCAGCGCCTGGTCGATGCGCAGTTCGGTTTCGGTCGGGCTCGGCTCGGCGGTAAGGCTTCGGCGCATCTTGTCGATCAGCCGCGTGGCGCTCCAGATGCGGCGGAAATTCGACGACACGGCCGAATACGCCTCCGGGTTCTGCGTCGGCAGCTCCTGCTTGCGCATCAGTTCGATTTCATACTCGATCGCGCGCAATTCCGCCTTCACGTTCACGCGCATGCGCGGCGCCTGGTTCTGCAGCACCGCGAGGCCGATCTCCTCGAGATCTTCGGCCGCCTTGCGGATCAGATCGCGATAGAACACCAGCAGATCGGAGCCGCCGAACGTGCTGCGCACGAGCGTGTAATCGGTTTGCGCGCCGACGAACAGCTCGTGCAGATCGACGGTATTGATGAACAGGTTGTAGAGCATCGCGCGGCGTGGTTGGAGCTTGCCGCGCTTCAACTTGGGCAGATTGCGCAGCACGATGTCGCGCGCGGCGTCCTGGCGATCGACCGCGGAGATCTGCTTGTCGACGAGGTTGCGATAGCACTCGTCGAGATCGTTGTCGAGATCGTAAAAGGCGGCGCGCGCGAGCAGATAGTCCGCGCACGCGAACACGCTTTCGGCGAGCGCCTGCTGCTCGATCCGATGCATCATCCAGCGGCTCACGAAGGTCGACCAGTACGTGTACCAGAGACCGCCGAGCAGGATCCACGACGCGTTGACGAGCGCCTGCAAGGGCGTGAAGTGCTCCTCCAGCGTCATGATCATCATGAACAGCGTCGCGAAGCTGATCTGCGGCCAGCGATTGCCGTACACGACGATTAGCGACAGCACGAACGTGAGCGGCACGACCGTACACCACAGCGCGAGCGGATTGACGGTGGCGAGGCCGGTGGCGAGCGCGGACAGAAAGCCGATCACCGAGCAGGCCAGCATCTCGTTGTGCTTGTACTTGAGCGGGCCCGGCATGTCGACGACGCAGGCGCCGAGCGCGCCGGTCGCGATCGTGAAGCCGAGGTCACGATTGTGAAACACGATCAGGCACAGGATGGCCGGTAACGACACGCCGACCGCGATGCGCAGGCCGCCATAAAAGTACTGGCTATAAAGGAATTTTCTTATTTCGACCGAATAGCGCATCGACTACCTGAATCCATTCACCGAGAAAACCGCAGTTGGAAAGACAGCGCGAAACTGCCGTCGAGTCTAACTGATTTTGCGCGCGTTCTGACCTCGTCCATTCGGCCAGGTTATGCCCTGGGGATGGGTTTGTTATGCTGTCGCTTCAATGTCCGCCGTGGCTCGCGCGCATCGCTCGCGGGCCATCAGCGTGCCAAATGTGATCTGGAATCCATGCTTCAGCTCTTCTACTCGAACCGCTACGAAACGCTGGTGGGCGCGCTGCTCGGCGACCTCGCGCAAGCGCCGTCCGACCCGTGGACCGCGCGGCCCGTGATCGTGCCGAGCGCGGCCGTGCGCCGGCGGCTCGAGCTCGATATCGCCGCGCGCCAGGGCATCTGCGCGAACGTTAACTTTGGTTATCTCGCGCAATGGCTGTGGGCGCAGATCGGCGGCGTGATCGAGGTGCCGAAGCATTCGCCGTTCGCGCCGGACCGGCTCGTGTGGCGCTGCTACCGGCTGCTCGACGACTCAGACGAAGCGCTGCCGTGGAACGCGTCGCCGCGTCTGCGCACCTATCTCGATGCGGCCGACGCGTCGATGCGCTACGAACTCGCGCGGCGCGTCGCGACCGTGCTCGATCACTATCTGACTTATCGCCCCGAATGGCTGCTGCAATGGCACAAGGGCGGCTCGATCTTCGCGAGCGGCGCGGCTGACGACACCGGTCCGCGTCTGACCGGCGCGAGCGACGCGGCGCGCGAGGACGAGCGCTGGCAGGCGGCGCTGTGGCGCGCGGTGCTCGCCGAGCTCGCGCAAGCCGGCGGTCATGCGCAAACATCCGCGGCCGCGCTGCCGCCCGCGTACCGGTTCCTCGATGAAATCGCGGCGCTCGATCTCGAGGCGATCTCGAACGCGCGATGGCCCGAGGCGGTCAGCGTGTTCGCGCTGCCGACCATGCCGCCGCTGCATATCGCGTTGCTGCGCGCGCTGTCGCGCTGGATCGACGTGCGTCTGTACGTGATGAACCCGTGCCGCGAGTTCTGGTTCGACGTGGTCAGCGAAGGGCGCGTGCAGGCACTCGACGCGGCGGGGCAGCTCGACTATCAGGAAGTCGGTCATCCGCTGCTCGCCGAATGGGGCCGCCAGACTCAGGCGCAGCTGCATATGCTGCACGAGCTGACCGAAAGCGCCGCATCGGCCGAGACTGGCGACTTCACCGAAAACCCGCAGCCGAGCTGGCTCGCCGCCGTGCAGAACGGCATCCTCGCTTTGCGCAATGAGGCCGATGCCGACGAGTTGCCTATCGAGCGCGGTATCGAGGTGCACGTCTGTCATAGCCTGTCCCGGCAGCTCGAAGTGCTGCACGATCGCCTGCTCGGCTGGTTCGACGAATTCGACGATCTACAGCCGTCCGACGTGCTGGTCGCGGTGTCCGATCTCGCGGCGGCCGGTCCGCTGATCGATGCGGTGTTCGGCACCACGCCTGCCGGCGACACGCGCCGCATTCCGTACCGCATTACCGGCCTGCCGCCGTCGCAGGCCAATCCGGTCGCGCGTCTGTTGCTCGACTGGCTCGCGCTGCCCGAGCGCAGCGTCGGCGCGCCGGATCTGATCGAATGGCTGCGCGTCGATGCGGTCGCGGTGCGCTACGGCATCGATGCGAATTCGCTCGAGGCCGCGCAGGAATGGCTCGCGGCCGCCGGCGCGCGGCGCGGGCTCGCGCCGCTCGAACCGTTGGGTGAACACGTGCCGGTCGCGCGTCATACGTTCGCCGATGCGCTGACGCGCCTGTACCTCGGCTACGCGATGCCGGCAGGCGGCGAGCCGGTCGATGCGTGGCTGCCGGTCGAAGGCCCGGGCGGTTCGGATGCTGAACTGCTCGGCCGTCTGTCGCGTTTCGTCGACGACATCGACAGCTTCGCGGCGAGCTGCGCGATCGAGCGCACGCCGTCTGACTGGTCGCAACTGCTGCTCGAAACGCTCGGGCAGTGCTTCGACGGCGGCGTCGAGTTCGCCGATTCGCTCGCGGCCGTGCGCGACGCGCTCGATGCGATGAGCGCCGCGATGCAGGCCGGCGCGCATGATGTGTTGCTGCCGGCGTCGGTGGCGCGCACCGCGCTCACCGAAGCGCTCGACGACCCCGCACGCGGCGGCGTGCCGTGGGGCAGCGTGACGTTTTCTTCGCTGACGAGCTTGCGCGGTTTGCCGTTCCGTGTGGTCTGCCTGCTCGGCATGGACGACGGCGTGCTGCCGTCGCTCGCACGCGCCGACGAATTCGATCTGATGGCCGCGTTCGGTAAGGCCGGCGACCGTCAGCGCCGCGACGACGAGCGCAATCTGTTCCTCGATCTGCTGCTCGCCGCGCGCGAGCGGCTCTTCATCGCCTACACGGGCCGCAGCATTCGCGATAACGCGCCGCTGCCGCCGGCCGCGCTCGTCGATGAACTGCTCGATCATCTCGCGCAGGTGTCGGCGGGCGAGGACGCGAGTCCGGCCGAGGTCGACAGCGCGCGGCGCGAGTTCATCGTCGAGCATCCGTTGCAGGCGTTCGCGTCGGACTACTTCGCGGCGAAGCCCGACCTGTTCACCTACGACGCCGATCGCGCCGAGCTGGCCACGCTGCTTGCCGAACCGCAGCATGCCGCCGCCACGCCGTTCTTCGATCAACCGCTGCCGCCGGAAGATATGCACGAGGTGGAGTTCGACGACTTCGTGCGCTTCTGGCGTCATCCGGCGCGCGCACTGCTGCGCGACCGGCTCGGTATCGCGTTGTCGGATGCGCAGGGCGAGTTGCTCGACACCGAGCCGTTCGATCTCGACTATGCGGGCCGCGACGCGCTCGCCGAGCGCCTGCTGCCGGTGCTGCTAGACGCCGGCACCGACGACGAGGTGATCTATAGCCGCGTGCAGCGCGTCGCCGAGGCGAGCCCCGAGTTGCCCGGCGGCGCGACCGGCGCGGTGTGGCGCGCGCGCGAGCTGTCCGCGCTGCGGCAGTTGGCGCAAAGCGTGCGGCGCGAAGTGGCCGCGGGCGTCGAGCGTTTGCCGTTCGTGCTCGACGTCTCGCCGCGCTGGCCGCAAGGCGGCGATGGCACCGACAGCGCCGTGTCCCTGTTTGGCGACTACGACGCGCTGCTGCGCGAATCCGCCGAAACGCCGCTGCATTTGCGCGGCACGTTGAACCTGCTGACCGGAACGGGACAAGTGATCTTTCGTTATGCCAAAGCCAGCGCGCGCGACTATCTGTCCGCGTGGCTCGCGCATCTGGTCTATTGCGCGGCGCAGCCGGACGGCCCGCGCCGCACCGTGTGGCACGGCAGCGGCGAGAGCTTCGAGTTCGCGCCCGTCGCGGCTCCGCTCGACGAACTCGCGCCGTTGGCTGCGCTCTTCAATGCCGGCCGCCGGCTGCCGCTGCGCTTTTTCCCGAAAAGCGCATGGGCGCGGGTCAGCGAAAGCGAATCGGCGGCGCAAGGCGTATGGGTCAACGACCGCGTGCGCGGCGAATCCGACGACCCCGCGTTGCGCATCGCGCTGCGCGGCACACCGCTCACGCTCGACGAACCGTTCGGCAGCCTCGCCGCGATCGTCTTCAAGCCACTGATCCAGCATTTGCGGAGCGCCTCATGAGCGACGCGCTGCGCCATCAAACCATCGCCGCCGACGAACTCGACGTGTTCGCATGTCCGCTCGACGGCGTGAACCAGATCGAAGCGTCGGCGGGCACCGGCAAGACGTGGAACATCTGCGCGCTGTACGTGCGGCTGCTGCTCGAAAAGAACCTGAACGCGGATCAGATTCTCGTCGTCACGTTCACGAAGGCCGCGACCGCGGAGCTGCACGAGCGCATACGCGGCCGTCTCGCGGAACTGCACCGCGCGATCGAGATGGACGACGACGGCGACGATCCGTTCATCCGCCGGCTGTTCGAAACGACGCTCGCGCCGGAGCGCGGTATCGAGCGCGAGGCCGCGTTGAAGGTCGTGCGCCGCGCGCTGCGCACGTTCGATCAGGCCGCGATCCACACGATCCACGCGTTCTGTCAGCGCGCCTTGCAGGAAGCGCCGTTCGCGGCCGCGATGCCATTCGCGTTCGAGATGGAAGCCGACGACGCGGCGCTGCGTTTCGAACTCGCCGCCGATTTCTGGCGCGAGCAGGTCGAGCCGGTCGCGCATGCGCATCCGGCGTTCGCCGCGTGGCTGGTGGCCAAGCGCGCCGGTCCCGCGTCGCTCGACGAGCAACTGGCCCGGCGCCTGAAAAAGCCGCTCGCGCAATTGCGCTGGGGCAGCGTCGACGCGGCCGGCGCAAGCGCCGATCCGCAGGCCGGCCTCGATGTCGCGTGCGCGATCTGGCGGGCCGAACGCGACGCGATCGTCGCGCTACTGGCCGAGGCACAGGAGCGCCTGAGCAAGACTACGCACAAGCCCGATCACGTGAGCGCCGCGATCGCCGCGTGGACCGACTACTTCGCGCAGGGCGATTGCCATGCGCCGCCGCCGCGCGCCGCGCTGAAGCTGACAGCGTCGGCGTTGAAGAAGGCAACCAAGGTCAAGTTCGAGCCGCCCGCACATCCGTTCTTCGAGCATGCCGACGCGCTGGCCGCGGCCGTGGTCGCCGCCGAGGCCGCGCAGCGCGCGCGCTGGCTCGCGCTGGTGCAGACATGGCTCGACTACGCGCCGGCCGAGTTGGTGGCGCGCAAGCGCACGCGCCGCGTTGTATCGTTCGACGATCTGCTCGCGAATCTGTATCGCGCACTGGCCGCGCATGCCTGGCTCGCCGATGCATTGCGTAGCCGCTATCCGGCCGCGCTGATCGACGAGTTCCAGGACACCGATCCGCTGCAATTCGCGATCTTCAGCCGCATCTTCGCGCCGGCGGGACCGCTGTTCCTCGTCGGCGATCCGAAGCAGGCGATCTACAGTTTTCGCGCGGCGGATCTGCATACGTATCTCGCGGCGCGCGAGTCGGCGTCCGCGTGCTACACGCTCGCGGTCAACCAGCGTTCGACCGCCCCGATCGTCGAGGCGTGCAACCGCATCTTCGAAGCGAACCGCCAGGCGTTCGTGCTCGACGGGCTCGACTATCAGCCAGTGCGTGCGGGCGAGCGGCGCCGCGCGCCGTTTACCGATCCCGACGCGAGCGGCGGCGATTTCCGCATCTGGACGTTGCCGCGCGGCGCAACGCCGCTGGACAAACGCAGCGCGCAGCGCGCCGCGAGCGAAGCGTGCGCGGCCGAGATCGTGCGGCTTTTGCGAGGGGCGCGCGAAGGTGTCGTGACGATCGGCGACAAGCCGCTCGCACCGGGCGATATCGCCGTGCTCGTGCAGACGCACAAGCAGGGCAGCCTCGTCAAACGCGTGCTCGCGGCGTGGGGCGTCGGCAGCGTGGAGCTTGCGCAGGCGTCGGTGTTCGCGACGCTCGACGCCGAGCAGATCGAGCGCGTGCTGGCCGCCATCGACACGCCCGGCGATCTGCGTCGCCTGCGCGCCGCGCTCGCCACCGACTGGCTCGGGCTCGATGCCGCCGCGCTGTGGCGTCTCACGCAGGTTGCCGATGCGCCCGCGGCCGCGGCCGTTGACGACCCCGCGCCAGCGCTCGACGCCGCCGACGCGATGGGCTGGGTCGAGCGTTTTTCGCGCTACCGGATGCTGTGGCACGAACGCGGCTTCGCGGTGATGTGGCGCACGCTGGTGCGCGAGCTGCGCGTCGCGCAGCGGCTCGTCGCGGGTGTCGACGGCGAGCGTCGGCTGACCAACGTGAACCATCTCGCCGAGCTCGTACAGGCGCGCGCGGCCACCCAGCCCGGCATCGCGCCTACCTTGCGCTGGCTCGCCGCGCAGCGCGAGCAGGGCGGCGGTGACGAGGCGCAACTGCGGCTCGAGTCGGATCGCAATCTCGTGCAGATCGTCACGGTCCATAAATCGAAGGGACTCGAATACGCGGTCGTGTTCTGTCCGTTTCTGAACGACGGCGGCTTGCGCGAGCCGCCCTCGTCGGGCTTGCCCGATGCGCGCGAGTATCACGACGAGAGCGGCGATGCGGTGCTGCACTACGGTTGCGACGAAGAGGAAGCCGAGCGCGCCTCGCGTTCCGCGGTGCGCGAGCAGGCGGCGGAACGCGCGCGGCTCGTCTATGTGGCGCTCACGCGCGCGGTGTATCGCTGCTACCTGGTCGCGGGCACGTATCTGTCGTCGCGCTCGACGAAGGAGTCGCGGCGCAGCGTGCTGAACTGGCTCGTCGGCGGCAGCGGCCACACGTTCGACGCCTGGCTCGCCGAGCCGCCCGACGAAGCCGCGCTCGCGGCGAGCTGGCAGGCGCTCGCGGGCGGACCGGTCACGTTGCGGGCGCTGCCCGAAGTGACGCGCCGCGTGCCGCTCGAAAGTCTGCGGGATCAGGGCGCGCATCTGCACGCGCGCGCGAATCGGCGGCCGTTGCGCGATCAGTGGCGCATGGCAAGTTTCAGCGGGCTGATCGCGGCCGGCGGCAGGAGCGGGGATGCGCACGCGCACGCGCCGCAGGAAGACGTGCGGCCCGACCACGATGAAATCGCCGATGCGCTACCCGCCGCGCCGCTGCTCCCGCCGCTCGCCGCGGCGAGCGCCCCGGCGCATGCCGACGACGACATCCTCGGGTTCCCGCGCGGCGCGGCGGCCGGCGATTGCCTGCATCGGATGTTCGAACTCGCCGATTTCACCGAGGCGCGCACCTGGCCCGACGCGATCCGCGGCGCGCTGCGCGAGCGTCCGGCGCCGGCCGCGCCCGAGCTCGCCGCGCGCTTGCCCGCGATGATGCATCGGCTGATCGCCGACGTCGTCTCGACCGAACTCGTGCCGGGCATGACGCTCGCGCGGCTCGATCCGCGTCGGCGCCTGAACGAACTCGAGTTTCTGTTCGCGGCCCCGTCGCTGGATTTTCCGGCGCTGCGCGAGCTGCTGATCGAATACGGCTATCCCGACGTCGCGCTGGAGCCCGGCGTGCTGCGCGGGTTCGTCAAAGGATTTATCGACATGATCGTCGAGCACGACGGCCGCTTCTGGATCGTCGACTGGAAGTCGAACCATCTCGGCGACACCGCCGCCGACTACGCGGCCGCGCCGCTCGAAACGGCGATGGCGAGTCACGCGTACCACCTGCAGGCGCTGCTTTATACGGTCGCGCTGCATCGCTATCTGAAGACGCGCGTGCGCGACTATGCATACGACACGCATATCGGCGGCTACCTGTATCTGTTCGTGCGCGGCGTGCGGCCCGACTGGCGCGATGTCGACGGTGCCGCCGGTGTGCACAGGCGGCGTGCGCCGTTCGAACTGGTGGCGCTGCTCGACGCGGCGATGATCGGAGGTGGCGCATGAGCACGCCCGGCACGCTTGATGAGCGCGCGGCCGCGCCGCTCGGCATCGAAGACATCGGCGTCAACCTGCCCGCGCCGGCCGATTTCAGCATCGCGCTCGCCGAAGGGTTCGCGCGCCGTATCGGCATGCTCGCGCGGCGCGGTGGCGCATCGACCGAGGTGGTGAAGTGGGCCGCGCGCGGCGCGTTCGCCGCAAGCCGCGCGACCGCCGAAGGGCACGTGTGCGTGCCGCTCGCGACGCTCGCGCGCCGCTTCGACGCGTCGAGCGCCGAAGTGCGCGCGGCGCTGCTCGCGAGCGGCATGGCAAGCGATGGCGCAGCGGACGCGGCGGGCGCGGCGGCGTTGCGCCCGCTCGTGATCGACGCGCAGGAGCGTCTCTATCTCGCGCGCTACTACGACTACGAGCGGCGCCTGGCCCACGCCCTGGTCGCGCATGCGACGGGCGAGGCGAGCACCGCGAAGGCCGACGCCGACACCACCCCCGCCGCTTTGCGCGAACGCCTGCTGCGCTACTTCGGTCGTCCGCGAGACGACGACGTCGACTGGCAACGCGTCGCGGCCGTGATGGCGCTGTCGGGGCGGCTGACGATCGTCAGCGGCGGCCCGGGAACCGGTAAGACCACGACCGTGGTCGGCGTGCTTGCGTGTCTGCTCGATGCGCGGGCCGATTTGCGCATCGCGCTGGCGGCGCCGACCGGCAAGGCGGCGCAGCGGATGCAGGAAGCGTTGCTCGCGCGCGCGGGCGACCTGCCGCCCGAACTCGCCGCGCGTTTGCCGCAGACGTCGTACACGCTGCATCGCTTGCTGGGGTCGGGGCCGGGCGGGCGCTTCCGGCATCATCGCGATAATCCGTTGCCGTATGACGTGGTCGTGATCGACGAGGCGTCGATGATCGACGTGGCGATGGCCACGCATCTGCTCGACGCGATCGGGCCGCAAACGCGGCTCGTGATGCTCGGTGACAAGGACCAGCTCGCCGCGGTCGAAGCCGGCGCGGTGTTCGCCGAACTCAGCGCGCGGCCGGCGTTGAGCGGGAGCGGATTGCGACGGGTCGCGCAGGCGCTCGACATCGACGAGGCGCGGCTCGCGCGGGCTTTGCCGCGCGCGTTGCGTGAAGCCGGTGAAGCACCGTTGGACGATTTATTTGCGCCGCCCGAGACGCCGCAAACCTTCGAGTCGCCCGCGTCGGGCGATCTGTTCGGTGACGGCGTGACATCGGCGACTGGCGAGCAGGCGGATCGCGATAAGCGATCGGCGATCGAACGCAACCCGCTCGCGGACTGCGTCGTCTGGCTCGAGCGCAACTACCGGTTCGGCCTCGAGTCGCCGATCGGCCGTTTGTCCGTCGCGATTCGCAACGGCTCACCGAGCGCGGCGCTCGACGTATTGCAGATCGACCCGACCGAAGTCTGCGCCGCGGCGCTGCACGAGGACGCTCACACGACGCTGGCCGAGCGCACCACCGCAAGACTTGCCGGTGGCTTCGCGCCGTACGCCGACGCGCTTGCCAGGGCGCTCGCCGTCGATACGCCCGATCCAGTGCCGCTCTTCGACGTGCTCAACCGCTTCCGCATCCTCTGTGCGACGCGGCTCGGACCTCGCGGCGTCGATCAGGTCAACGCGGCGATGGCGGCTGAGGTGCGCCGCGCCGCGGGCGTCACGCTCGCGGTCGGCGCGCAGTGGTTTGCCGGACGTCCGGTGATGGTGACGCGCAACGATTACGCGCTGGGTCTGTTCAATGGCGACATCGGCATTGCGCTGCCGGGCGCGGGTGGCGCGCTGCGCGTGTACTTCCGCACCGGCGACGGCGGTGTGCGCGCGGTGTCGCCGGCCGCGCTGCCGCCGCACGACACCGCGTTCGCGCTGACGGTCCACAAGTCGCAAGGTTCGGAGTTCGAGCAAGCGGTGCTGGTGCTGCCGTCGGCGTTCAGCCGGGTGTTGTCGCGTGAGCTCGTGTATACGGCGATTACTCGCGCGCGCGAACGCGTCGAGGTGATCGGCGCGCGGGCCGTGCTCGCGCAGGCGATCGCGACGCCGACGCAGCGTGATTCGGGGCTGGCCGCGCGGATTGCCGAAGCATCGCGTTGATTGCGCGGCAGCAGGCAGAAAAAGCGAAGTGGCGGACTTGTGGTGCGAGCGGCGCTCAACCGGCAACCCCGCTCGCCCGCTCGATGGCCTCGACGCGGCTGCGCATCGTCCTGCGATACCACAGTGTCCACAGCGCGAGTCCCGCGTAGATGCCGTAGCCGATAAACGGCGACACGACGAGGAAACGTTCGATCGGCCACGTCAGCGCCATCCACGCGCGTAGCGCGGTTTCGGCGGTCAGCCCGATGCCCCACACGAGCGTCATGGTTCGCATCGCGGTGGCGAGACCGGGGCGCTCGCGCCATAGCGCCTCGAAATGCGCGGCGCCGCCTTCCATTTCGCGCGCGACCGTCGCGCGCGCGAGGTAGAAGATCAGAGGACGACGCATCGGCAGTGACAGCAGGAACACGACGCCGACCGCGCCGGACACCAGCGACTCGCGCAACAGCAGCATGCGCGGACTGCCCCCGAGCGCCATGGCCGCGACCGACAGCACGATGCCCGCCACCACCATCACGCTGAGCGCATCGACGCGCCTGAAGCGCGCGAGCTCGATCGCGCTCCACACGAGCGGCGGCACGGCGGACGCGATTAGCGCGCCGGTCTCGCCGACCCGCGGCAACGCGAGCCGGTAAGCAAGCCACGGCAGCAGAAAGTTGACGGCCAGTTCGAGCACGAAACCGGGACGGATTTTCATATGAATTTACGCCGTAAGCGAAAGAACCAGTATCGGTGAACCGGTCGGGCCGACGCAAATGGTTTTTTTCGTAGCGTTCGCGAGCCGGTGCCGCCGGGCGCCGCACCGGGCGCTCCGCCGCCTTCCCGCGAGTTCGGGCATCTCGCGTCGAGCGCTTGTACACTGACGCATCTTCCTTGCCGACCACCCATGACATCCCGCTATCCGGTCCCGCCCAACGAAATCGAATTGACCGCCGTGCGCGCGCAGGGGGCGGGTGGCCAGAACGTCAACAAGGTGTCGAGCGCGATCCATCTGCGTTTCGACGTGCGTGCCTCGTCGCTGCCGGAAGTGCTGAAGATGCGTCTGCTCGCGCTGTCCGACCACCGGCTCACGCGCGACGGCGTCGTGATCATCAAGGCGCAGGAGCATCGGACCCAGGAGATGAACCGCGCGGCGGCGCTCGCGCGGCTCGATGAACTGATCGAAAGCGTCAGCGTGACCCGCAAGCATCGGGTCGCGACGCGGCCGACCCGCGCGTCGAACCTGCGGCGGCTCGACAGCAAGGCGAGGCGCAGCGAGGTCAAGACGGGGCGCGGCCGCGTGCACGAGTAGCGGCGTGGGTCGCTAACGTCTCGCGCCGCGTGTGCCGGTGCGCACATCCGGCGGCGACGCCTCCGGCACGAAGTCGACGCACAGCACGTGCGTGCCGTCGCGCTCGAACGCGATCGCCGCGGTGTAGCAGTCCTGACCATCGGCGAGCGAATAATGCGGCCCCATCATCGCGACGCGGCCCGGCGCCGCGAGCGCGTGCCGGAAATACGCGCGACGCGACCAGTTGCTGCGCGTCTCCGTATAGAGCGGCGCGAGCCGCTTCGGAGGCGGCGGGACCGACGCCGCCGTCACCGAAGGCTGGGTCTGCTCGCCCAGGCCGTCGGTGAGGAACACGCGGCGCGCTTCGGGCAGATGCCAGACCTTTTGCGCGGCCTGTTCGAGGTCACCGGTCGCCTTGTAGGTGTCGGCGGCGGCCAGCACCGCTTCCGCGAAGCCCTCGAACCCGAGCCGCTGGTGGCCGGCGTGCGCACGCTCGTATTCGGCGAACTTGCTCCAGATCGACGCGACGAGCGCAGGCACCTTCGTGCAGGCGGCCAGCACGCTGCTCTCTGGCTGACCGAACCAGAACCCCTGCACGAAATCGACGTCGGCCTGCATCAGGATCATCAGCTCTTCATCGGTTTCGACGCCTTCGGCGAGCACGAGCGTGCCCGACTGATGCAGCATCGCGATCAGATGGCTGATCATCGATTCGTCGCCCTCGCGCTTGCCCGCGCGCGCGACGAGCGAGCGGTCGAGTTTGACGATGTCGGGGCGGAAGCGCCACACGCGATCGAAGTTCGAGAAGCCGGTGCCGAAGTCGTCGATCGCGATCAGAAAATCGCGCGGCTGCGAGGCGGCGAGCATGCTGGCGACGGCGGATTCATCGTCGGCGGGCTGCTCGAGCACTTCGATCACGATGCGCTCCTGCGGCAGCCCGAAATGCGCGGACAACTCGTCGATGAAAGCGCGCTGCGGCCAGCCGGTTTCGAACACCTGCGGGCGCGTGTTCAGAAACAGCCACCCGGTGCTGATGCCTTGCTCCATGAAGTTCGCCACATGCAGGCAGCGCGCGATGCGATCGAGTTCGCGCGCTTCGGCGGCCGAGCGCGTGCCCGAGAACAATACTTCGGGCGAGACGGGCAGACCGACCGGATCGAACGCGCGCAACAGCCCCTCGTAGCCGACCACGCACTGATGCGTGACCGACAGCACCGGCTGGAACACGCTGTGCAATGTCAACGCGCGCCAGGTCGCGGTCCAGCCCGACTCGCCGCGGACCAGGTGCGGGAGCAGGCCGCTCACGGTCAATTCGCTGACGGATGGCATAGAAGCGGGCATGAAAGCTGACATGGGATCGTTGCGGCAAGGGAATGAAGGGGCACGCAAACCCATTCGGCGCGTAGCGCTCGCACACCCGAAGCGCCGCCGGAACGAAACGAATGCGTCCCGCGAACACGAAGGGCGGTGCCAGCCACGCTGGACTCCGGCGAATTGGTCAAAATGAGTCTAGCAGTTTGCAGCGCGCGACAATGTGCGGGTTATCACAAACGCATGGGCGTGAAAATTGTCTGCAAAACGGCTGCCTACGGCCGTGCGGCAATCCGTTGCGGTAATGCGCCGGAGCGTCCCGCGCGCTTGCCACGCGCGAAACCGATTCTCAATCGCAATGAGTTACCGTACCACGCCGAGGGTAGCAGGGCGCCCGGTGGTCGCCCGCCAAACTCCAGGCCGACGGTGCTCACATGCTAGTGCCGCTGTAGGCGCTGATGCGGCCATTCGGGCGGCGGGCTTGGCACTGCTCTGCCGGGCGGATTCTGGCGCGACGTGCAGGAGCCGCGCCGGTTCGTGTTCATCGAGCGGTGGGAAAGCCAGGATGCGCTCGCGGCGCATGCGAAATCCGCGCGTATCCAGGCTTATAAGAAGGCGGCCGCGGATTGGATCGAGCACGCGGAGATTCGCGTGGTGTCGAAGATCGCCAGAATTCGGGCGCGGGCGTCAGCGGCGCGCGGACATGCTGGACAGGTGGGGCGGCCCTGAGGCCGCCGGCGCGCCGTCAGCGATCAGTGGGTTGCTTGCGGGACATCGAGAATCAGGATGATGGTCCAGTCGGCGTCGCCGTCATGGTGATACTGGCGCTCCGCGACAATGAACGGCTCCTGCTTGCCAGCCGGGCCGAGAAACAGCACGTCGCCTTCCATCGGCAGGCATTCGACGGGCGGCAGCGCGAGGTACGCTTCCTGACCGCCACGCGGCATCAGTTTTTCGATCTTGCGAGATGCTGCTTCGGTCCATTCGATATCAAGCTGGATGTTGCTCATGCTGTCCTCCGCACCAGGGTGCGCACGGGTTAGGGGATGCCGGCGGCTCGCCGGTCGGTGCGCGACTTTAGCATACAGAGAGCAGAGCGCCGGCGGCTTGCCAGGCCGGTGCGCGCTCGGAGTGCCTTGCCAGCAGCGAGCGGGTCGCACAAATAAAAAAAGCCGAAACCGGCGCTGCCAGCTTCGGCTTTTTCACCTTCACGACGAGGCCGCGAGGCGAGATCCGCGAAGTCGTTCAGGTGCCCGACGCGTCGGCACCCTTCTTCGGATGATGCGGAGCCATCTTGTGATGCTTGGCCGGCGCGGCCGGTGCGCTTCCCATCGACTGCTCGCGGTTTTGCAAATCTTGCGCACGCTGCTCGACGTCGGCGGCCTTCGCCGGATCGGTGCTCGTCGTGATGCCGTTGTCCTGCGCGTGAGCCGCGCCGGCTGCGGCACACAAGGAAACCAGGATCGCCATGGACACTTTCTTCATCGTTACCTCCGTAGAATGGTGGTGGACCCGAGTATTGCCTGTCCAGTGGGAAAGACAATGCATTCTATCGAGCAAACTCTTCTCCAGCCGATGGCTTTGTAACCGTACTCAACACTTGTTACGTTTTGTAATAACTGGACGCTGGTTGAATAAACTGCGACGTCCTCGAGTGCGAGAGCGCAGCGGCCTACATCGTTCGTCAGAACCAGCCGATCGCGCGATACAGGTGAAATTGCGCGAGGCCGATTAGCTCATGCAACGCTATCTCCGAGGCCACGAGATTGGCGAAGCGCGGCAGCACGCCGATCCGCGCGCGCCGCGCGCTCGAAATCTGCGGCTGCGGCTCGACGCCGAAGCGCTGAAAATCGAGCAGCGCACGCGGCATCTGATATGCGGAGGTGACAAGTATCAACGTGTCGTAATGTGATTGACCGACAATAACCGAGACGTTGTGCGCGTTCTCATAGGTCGTGCGGCTGCTTTGTTCGAGCACGATGTCCGAGCGCGCCACCTGCTGACGCAGCAGATAGAGCAGGTAGGTGTCGGCTTCGGTCGCGCTATGCCGCTGCGGATTGCCGCCGCTGACGATCACCCGGCACGTGCTCGCCGTGCGCTTGCAGGCCGCGTAGTTCTGCGCGCTGACCTCGATGCGCGAGAGTACGTCGCGCGGTGGCACCAGCACGTGGTCGTGGTCGTAGACCGTGCCGCCGCCGAGCAGGATGATCGCGGTGCGTGGCGCGAAGGTGGCGGCCGTGGCGCTCTGTCGTTGCGGCTGCGCCAGATCGAGCAGTGGCGCGGCTAGCCAGCCGGCCGCGAGCAGCCAGAACAGCGCGATCATGCAGACGACGAGCGGCCGGCGCGCACGTTTCCATAGCACGATTGCTGCAAAAAAAAGCGCTAATAAAGTGAATAGAATCAATTTAAATGGGGTAACGTATGTCTTTCGGGACAAATCCACGGGCCTGCCATCGCGCCGCGGCGGTTGCATCGTCGGTTCATGGAGAGAACGCTAACATGCCGTTCTGACGGGGGTTCCGAAAACGAGACCAGGCAGCACCTGGCGGAAATCCGCCGTCAGACAGGCGGCGAGCTTCCGACCAGGAGCGGGTGCTACGCGCGTCGCCGGTGGCGCAGTGACGCGTGGGCATGAATGTGTCATAGCTGCACTTTAAGAAAGAAGTGAGATGACCACGTATTCCAACGAAGCGGTACTTGAAGCGCTGCGGCGAGCGCAATATCGTCAGGTTCCCTGGGCCAGAAGGCCAGGTGTCTTCCAATATCTTCGCGCGCTGGGGCTGATGGACACCGTTCGTCAGCGAACCGTCGCACCGGCGCCAGGCTTTCATGCTCCCGTCGACATCGCGGTGCTCACCGAACGCGGCAAAGCGGAGTTTGCGCGCCTCGAACACGACGAGCGTCTGCTCACATGGACAGCGCAACGCATGAACGATTATGTTCTCGGCGCGGCCGAACCGCAGTCCGCCGCGACAGCCGAAATCAGATCTTAGCTCAAGGTTCATCGCTTATCCGAACTGAGTCACTGTCCGCCCGGGCATGTCACTCCCTCGGCGGGCCGTCGCTGACGTCGACCGGTCGCCGGGCGCGTCCCGGGGCGAATCTCGGCTTCCCATCGACAAGGCGGCGACGCGATCCGCGCAGGTCGTTGCCGTTGCGCGCCTTTCATGCCATCAACGCCTCGAGGGCGAAAAAAAGCCCGTATCACGAAGATACGGGCATACCGGAATTACTACTGCCACGCTGTGCTAATGGCGTTGAGTCAGACTGGTGCCGCGTCCGGTGGTTCCCCGATCGTAAGTGCGCAATGCAAGATACTGGGCACCGCGTCGCGCGACGCGCCGTCCGAGCGGCGACTTGGCAAATCAACGCCGCCGCTGATCCTCACGCGGCGCATCGGGCCGTGCCCGCACATTGCTGGCGATATCGCCGCGCAGATCGCCACGCGGCGTCGGCGGCGTGAAGTCGCGATTATGGGCCTCGCTCTGCTGCCACGCTTCCAGCGTGGCTTGGCGGTCCGGGCGCCAGTTCCACCCTTGCGGGCGTTGTTGCGCAATTGCGGGCGCGGCCATCGATGAAATCACAATGCCGCACAACACCAGTGACATTGGTTTCATTCCGAAATCCCCCTCAACCTCGAGCCCCTCGACTCAAGGCCTGTTTGCATAAGTATTAACGTATGCCGGGGGACGAAAGCACGCTGTAATTAATAGTAAATGGATGTTTCACCCGGAGCTATCGGGTAGTTTGGCAGTCTGAGGCAGCGCGCAAGGAGCGCTGTGGCGGTGGTGCGGGAGGCGCGACGAAAGGGGCGCGCGAAGCGGAGAAGACAGCGTCTCGCGGCGACCGTCAAATGCTGGCGGGTCGTGGGCGCGCACGCAATCGTGGAAAGTCGGCTGGATAAAAAACCGGGTGCCTACAGGCGCCCGGTGACCGCGTAGTTTCGCGTCAGGCCATCTTGACCGGCGCGCGCCACGATTCCGGATTGGTCCAGAACGCGCCGCGTAGGCGGTCGCGGCTCGGCGGTGCCGGCGGTTTCGCGGCCGTTGCGCCGATCCGGCCGCGCAACGAGATTTCGCGGCCGCTCGTGCCAAGCCGTTTCACAATTTCAGCGAGCGTGCCATCGGCTTGCCACTCGTCGAAGCGCCGGCGGCAAGTCGGGGGGGACGGGTAGCGGCCCGGCAACTTGGACCAGCCTTCGCCTGTCGACAACACCCAAAGCACGGCGTTGACCACCGCCCGAGCTTCCACGCGCGGTCGACCGCGCCGTTCGCTGCGCGCCGGCTCGGCGCAGAACAAAGCCTCGACCAGCGCCCATTCGTTATCTCTCAAATCGTCGAACAGCATCATGTTTCACCTCAGCGAAGCTAACTCCGGTGCGCTGCCCCGCGCCGCGCACTCTTCACGCACTCGATAGGCGAGTGCCAAAGGGGACGGGCTTGCCACGGATTGCCATCGGAAATCAGGGCGCCCTCCCTGTGCGTTTCACAACGCACGAAGTGTGCCAATCTGCTGCCGATTGCCTGAAAGCCCCGTGGCGGCGGGCCAACGCGGGCGCCAGCCAGGGCCGTATAAGAATCCAAAAAACCCATCTCGCAAATCGGGACAATCACCAATCTGGGGCAGAAAAGCCCGGCCGGCGTGCGTTCGCGCTTTTTTGCTGCATTGCAGCGCCCACGTGGACGGTGCTATGCCGCATGTATTTGGTCGTACAATGCGCATCAAGCTGCGCTATTGATGAGGTGAACAAATGAATGTGACGCTGCGACAGCTCAGGGTTTTCATCGAGGTGGCGCGCTTGCAAAGCTTCAGTCGGGCCGGCGCCGAAATCGGCCTCACGCAGTCGGCGGTCAGTCGCTGCGTACGCGAGCTCGAAAGCGAGATCGGCCTGAAGCTCATCGATCGCACGACGCGCGAAGTGCAACTAACCGACGTAGGCGGCAACCTCGTGGCGAGTGTGTCGCGGCTGCTGGGGGATCTCGACGACGCGTTGCGCGAGATCCGCGAAATCGGCGAGCAGCGCCGCGGACGCGTGGTGGTCGCGGCGAGCCCGACCGTCGCGTGCCGGTTGATGCCGCGCGTAGTCGCGTCGTGCGGACAGCAGTTTCCTTACGTGACGCTTGGGCTGCGCGACGACGTGCAAAGCGACGTAGTGCGCAAGGTGAAGTCGGGTGAAGTGGACTTCGGCGTGATCATCGGCCCGTTCTCCGACGACGATCTGCTCAGCGAGACGCTGATGACGGACTCGTTCTGCATCGTGTCGCGTGACGATCACCGGCTCGCCGCGCGCAAGCAGGTTACGTGGAAGGACCTCGACGGCGAGCAACTCGTGATGCTCGATTATGCGTCCGGCAGCCGCCCCCTCATCGATGCCGTGATGCAGGCGCAGGGCGTGAACGCCACCGTGGTGCAGGAACTCGGCCATTCGGCGACGGTGTTCGGGCTCGTCGAGGCGGGCGTCGGGATCAGCGTGCTGCCGTGGCTCGCGCTGCCGCTGCCGGCGGGGGCGTCGCTGGTCGCGCGTCCGCTGGTGCCGCGCGCGGAACGCCTCGTCGAACTGGTGCGGCGGCGCGACCGGTCGCTGTCGCCCGCGGCCGAGGCGGTGTGGAATCTGATCCGCCAGTTGCCGGGCCGGGCCGAGGAGTTGAATTAACGGGCGGGATCGCGTGCGATCCGTTCGACTGGTGGATTGGCGCCGGGCGCGGCCCGCCGCCCACACGCCGCCTACCGCTACTCGCTGCGCCGCTGTCCGGTTACCCGGCGCGTTAAACTACCATCTTCATCGCGCACGCCTTCGCGGTTGCGCCCCGAGCCTCTTATCCTTCACCCACCCGGAAGCCTCGATGAGCGAATTGGACCTGCCCGTGCTCTCCATCCCGAATGCGCGCGACGCCGTACGCGCGCTGCGTCCATCGCAAATCCGTGAAGTCGCGAACGCCGGTTTCGGCGTCGACGACGTGCTGCCGTTCTGGTTCGGCGAGTCCGATCGCGTCACACCCGCATTCATTCGCGACGCCGCGAGCGCCGCGCTCGCCGCCGGCGCGACGTTTTACACGCACAATCTCGGCATCGCGCCATTGCGCGCGGCACTTGCGGGCTACGTCAGCGAGTTGCACGGGGCGACGTCGCCCGAGCACGTCGCGGTCACGAGCGCGGGCGTCAACGCGCTGATGCTCGCCGCGCAGCTGGTGGTCGGCGACGGCGACCGCGTCGTCGCGGTGACGCCGCTATGGCCGAATCTGGTCGAAATCCCGAAGATTCTCGGCGCGCATGTCGAAACCGTCGCGCTCGGCTACGGCGAACGCGGCTGGGAGCTCGACGTCGGGCAATTGCTGACCGCGCTGACGCCTGACACGAAGATGCTGATGATCAACTCGCCGAACAACCCGACCGGCTGGGTGATGAATCGCGACGACCAGCGCAGCGTGCTCGAACATTGCCGGCGGCACGGCATCTGGATCGTCGCGGACGAGGTCTATGAGCGGCTCTACTATCCCGGCGATGACGCTGCCCAGGCGGCCGGTGTGCGCACCGCGCCATCGTTTCTCGACCTCGCGACACGCGACGAACGCGTGATCTGCGTGAATTCGTTCTCGAAAGCCTGGCTGATGACGGGGTGGCGGCTCGGCTGGATCGTCGCGCCGACCGCGTTGATGGACGACCTGGCGAAGCTGGTCGAGTACAACACGTCGTGCGCGCCGTCGTTCGTGCAGCAGGCGGGCGTCGCGGCGCTCGAGCAGGGCGAGCGTTTTACGCAGCAGCTGGTGCGCGACCTGAGGACGTCGCGCGATCATCTGGTGCGCGCGCTGTCGGCGGTTCCCGGCGTCGATGTGAAGGCCCCGCTGGGCGCGATGTATCTGTTCTTCTCGATGCCGGGCTCGACGCGCAGTCTCGATTTGTGCAAGGCGATGGTGCGGGAGGTCGGGCTCGGCGTGGCACCGGGCAGCGCGTTCGGGCCGCAGGGCGAGGGGTTCGTGCGCTGGTGCTATGCGTGCGATACGGTGCGGCTCGATGCCGGCGTCGAGCGCTTGACGCGGTTTCTGGCGCGCCACGCCGGGGCCTGATCATGCGGCCTCGTACGCCCCCGCGCTTCGTGTTGACGCACCGTGAGCTGCGAAAAGCCGCGAATCGTCAGAATCTTCTTGCTGTCGACTCGACGCGGGCGGGCGCGGCTACACCGGTCGGCGCCGCAGCAGAAGATGCACGGCAGATCGCGGCTTTACGCCCCGGTCGTTTTTGCGTAATATGGCGCTCAGTCACGCGATTCCTTTCAGGAATATCGCCGCTCCGTCCGGCTGGGTCTGGCTCGATAAGTCTGTTCGCCACCCCCCGGTGCGTGCTCCCATCAATATGACCGATCAGAATCGGGCGAGCGCGTCTTCAGTTCCACATCGTCTGTTTGATCCGGTTCTTTGACCACAGGGTCTGACCTAGCTGCATGAATACCCAAGAGGCGAAGATCGTCCTCGAGACTGCCTTGATCTGCGCGCAGGAGCCGTTAAAGCTCGGCGAATTGCGCAAGCTCTTTGCCGACGGCGTGTCGGCGGACACTGTTCGGACCTTGCTCGAAGACCTGAAGCGGGACTGGTCTGGGCGCGGTGTGGAGCTGGTCGGGCTGGCGTCGGGCTGGCGGTTTCAAAGCAAGCCCGCGATGCGTTCGTACCTGGATCGGCTGCATCCGGAAAAACCGCCGAAATATTCGCGCGCGGTGCTCGAAACGCTCGCGATCATTGCCTACCGGCAACCGGTGACACGGGGCGATATCGAAGAAATTCGCGGTGTGACGGTGAATACGCAGGTCGTCAAGCAGCTCGAGGATCGCGGCTGGATCGAGGTGATCGGTCATCGCGACGTGCCGGGGCGTCCGGCGCTGTATGCGACCACGCGGCAGTTCCTCGATGACCTTGGTCTAACGGCGCTTGACGAGTTGCCTCCGCTTGCCGATCCGTCCGCACAACTGAACGCGGATCTGCTGGATCAGCACGCGATCGAGTTTGCCGAGGGCGACGCGCAAAGCATGCAGCAGCCGGTGCAGGATGCCGGGCACGACATGGCGGGTGAGGCTGGCGAGCCGGCTCCGCCGGAAGCGGCGCAGCACGCCGCGTCGGGATTTGAAGCAGCGCCGCCCGAGACGGTAGCCGAGTCGACGCTCGAACCGGAGCCCCGTGCGGAAGCGACCGGGCAGGCCGGCACGACGAATGCGTCGAGTGCGTCAGACGCGTCGAGCGCGCCGCACGACATGCAACAACAGCCCGAACCGGCACCCGCGGCAGCGCATGCCAGCGTCGCCGGCTCGGCACAGCATTACGATCCGGTCGCCCAGACCGATCCGGCAACACCCGCGCACGGCTCAGGCGTGGCTCGCAATACGGAGCACGCTGCCGAGCCGAACCCGATCGAGGCGGCGCACGACGATCCCGAGGATCGCCGCGATGCCGCGCAGGACGCAGGTTTTCTGACCGACGACGAAACCGAGTCGCGCAGCGCCTGACGTAACCGAACTTTTTTGCCGCGCCCGCAACGGGCGCGCGCGACCTGACATTTTGAGGTTGTTTTGACACATACCCACGACACCGATTCGTCCGAATCCGAGCGCCCCGTGCCGTCGGCGCGGACCGACGAACGCACTACGCAAGCGGCGACAGGCGAGGGCGAGCGCCCGGCTCATGGCGCGGAAGCAGAGGGCGAAGAGCGCCCCCGCCGCGGTCTGCGTCGCGGGCCGCGCAGCCTGATCGCGCGACGCCGCGCCGGCGCGAAGACGAAGGCAGCCGAGGGCGCGCCCGCGCAAGGCGCGCCGGTCGTCGCCGAAACGCCGCCGGACGGCGAGGTCGTCGCCCAGGTGCGCACGCCGCGCAAGGACGCGGGTGCGAAACAGGGCGGGCGTCGTAACGCTGGCGGTGCGAAGCGCGAGGGCGCATCACGCGAAGACCAGCGCGAACGTCAGCCGCGCGAAGGTCAACGTGAGGGCCAGCGCCAGAATCGCCGCGGCGCCGATGCGGCCGCGGAGTCAGCTCAGGACGATCTGTTCTCATACGTGACGTCGCCCGCATTCGATGCCGACAACACCACGACTGGCGGCGTACGCGCGCCGATGCTGCGCCATGGCAAGGCAGCGGCCCCGAAGCGCGTGCTGTCGCCCGATGACGACGCGCCGAAGCTGCACAAGGTGCTCGCCGAGGCGGGCATGGGCTCGCGCCGCGACATGGAAGAGCTGATCATCGCCGGCCGCGTGTCGGTGAACGGCGAACCGGCGCACATCGGCCAGCGCATCATGCCGACCGACCAGGTCCGCATCAACGGCAAGCCGGTCAAGCGCAAGGTCGCCGGCAAGCCTCCGCGCGTGCTGCTGTACCACAAACCGACCGGCGAAATCGTCAGCCACGCGGACCCGGAAGGCCGTCCATCGGTGTTCGACAAGCTGCCACCGATGAAAACCGCCAAGTGGGTCGCGGTCGGGCGTCTCGACTTCAACACCGAAGGTCTGCTGATGCTGACCACCTCGGGCGATCTCGCGAACCGGTTCATGCATCCGCGTTATAGCGTCGAGCGCGAATACGCGGTGCGTGTCGTCGGCGAACTCGCCGAGGGTATGCGTCAGAAGCTGCTAAACGGCGTCGAACTCGAGGACGGCCCGGCGAATTTCTTGCGCATCCGCGACGGCGGCGGCGAAGGCACGAATCACTGGTACCACGTCGCGCTCGCCGAAGGGCGGAATCGCGAGGTACGCCGCATGTTCGAAGCGGCCGGCCTGATGGTCAGCCGGCTGATCCGTACGCGCCACGGCCCGATCTCCCTGCCGCGTGGTCTGAAGCGCGGCCGCTGGGAAGAACTCGAGGACAATCAGGTGCGCGCACTGATGGCATCGGTCGGCCTGAAGGCGCCGACTGAGGAGCGCGGTAGCCGCAATGCGGCGCCGGAGCGTCGTCAGCCGGATCCGATGCAGACGTCGATGGGCTTTATCAACCGCGAGCCGGTGTTGATGTCGCACAGCCGCTTCGAGCAGCAGCCGCGCGGACAGGGTCGCCGTGGCGCGGCGGGCGGTGGCTTCGGCGCGGGGATGGGGGGCCGGCACTGGTTCTGGTGTCGGTGTGGGCAATCGCGGCGCCGGGGGGCAGCGCGGCCGCGACGTCGACGGCAACCGCGCGTCGTCGCCCAACGGCAACCGTGCGCGCACTGGCGGCAAGCGTGCCGGCGCGTCCGGCGACAGCGGCGGCAATCGCGGGCCGGGCGGCAATCGTGGCGGCAACGCCAACCGTGCCGGCGGCAACGCGGGTTCGGGCGGCGCGAATCGTGGCGGCGGCACGGCGCGCGGTCGCTCGCGCGGCCGTTGAGCGGGGCGCTGTACCGCGTTTGAGGGGTGGCCGTTGAACGGCCATACCCTTTGGTGCAGTTCGCATGACCTGCCAGGCTGATATGACTCCCGGTGTCAATTGGGATCGGGTTTTTAGTTTCTCGAATTCACGTTGCCGGAATTTCCTCAGGGCGGCGTAGCAGTACATTTCGGCGGTGGATCAAGCTGATATCCGCGGGTTGGGTACCGCACTACAGATGTCCGCCCAATGAGCCTGCCGCTATCTGGAACCGCAAGTCGGATGCAGTAGTCCGTTGCGTAGCCTGGTCGCGGGTTACTCGTCCCAAGCGAGAGTAGAAAGGCCTTCACGCGTTGCCGTGCGCGCTTCAGGTCGTCTTTGGCGCCACCCACGTCCGTGCCAGATCGCGGAACGCTTCGTCGTCGCTCGGCACGTACACCGCGGAGAGGTCACCGGCGCGCAAAGACCGCACAAGCTTGATCGCATCACGCCGCTCAGTCTTGATCCGTTCACCCGGTTTTTTCGGAATCAGCGATCGGGCGCACACGATGCACCCGAATCCCTTCTGCACGAACTGCCGGTAAAGTCCGTAGCCGCATGGACCGGCCTCGCAGACAACGCAGATGTGCCGCACATTCGACTGCAGGCGCCGGCACAGGTGATCGATATCAGCCCGCGTCATACCGATCTTGCCCAGCAGTTCGACTTCGCCCGAGCCCGGCGCATACGCGACCGTGATCGAGTCCTTGCGTACATCGAGACCGACGCACAGCGTGCTATCGTCTTCCATGCTGGCCTCCGTGCCGGAAATCGCCGGGAGCGGCCGTGTCCGCACTGTGCTGCTCTGGCAGCAATGCTAACCCGCGCTTGATTCCTTACGGCGGGCCAGCCATTGCCTCACGGGAGTCATACTGCATACTGACTAGCAATGTCGAGTGCTTCCCGGCCGAGCCGTTTATCGTTTTTGGCGATTTTATGCCGCCTGTTGTTTGCCGCGTTCGCACGGCGTTCCGATGCGTCAAACGCCGTGCGAAACTGCGCTGAAGACCGACAGGACGCATCGCCGCAAAGTGTTGGCGTAGCCCGTCCGGCTCCCCTTCCCGACGGCTCGGGCGACCTTGCAAAAGCCCGGATTTGCCGCCACATTGTCGAAAGATTCCTATCAATTCAAGCGGAAATGCACATCGCCCGGCGTTCCGCGGATTGCGTTTGGGCCGGAAAATGGCTACAATCGCGAAGTCGCTGGGCGTACGGTTTCATGTGCGGCTCAGGTGCGACCACCGGCAATAAGATGATGGGCGTTCAGCCCATTTTTTTTTGCCGCTCAGTTCATCGTGGTTCGGCATCTCGGGTTCGCACGAACGTGCGCCGGCTTGGCGCGCGGCCCGCATTGGTTGTTTGCAGAAGAGGCGAGGCTCGCTGCGCGAACATCTAAGAGGGCACTGTGCAACTGACGGAACTGATTGAAACCACGGTCGTGGGACTCGGCTACGAGCTCGTCGATCTCGAGCGCACCGGGCGCGGCATGTTGTGTATCTATATCGACCAGCCAGCCGGCATCGCAATCGAAGACTGCGAGAAAGTCACGCGTCAGCTCCAGCACGTTCTGACGGTCGAAAATATCGATTACGAGCGGCTCGAAGTATCGTCACCCGGTCTCGATCGCCCGCTGAAGAAACTGGCGGATTTTGAACGTTTCGCGGGCAGCGAAGCGGTTATCACACTGAAAAAGCCATTGGACGGTCGGAAATCGTACCGGGGCATTTTGCGTGCTCCGCAAGGCGAGACGATCGGTCTGGAATTTGAAGGAAAAGAAGGGGCCGCGATGCTCGATTTCACGCTCGCGGACATGGACAAGGCGCGCCTTGTTCCGAAAGTTGACTTTAGGAGCCGCAAACAATGAGTCGCGAAGTGTTGATGCTGGTGGATGCGCTGGCACGCGAGAAGAATGTCGATAAGGACGTGGTATTTGCCGCGCTCGAAGCGGCTCTCGCTTCGGCCTCCAAGAAACTCTTCGAAGAAGATGCGGATATCCGCGTCCACATCGACCGTGAAAGCGGCGAGCACGAAACGTTTCGCCGCTGGAAGGTGGTGCCGGACGAAGCAGGTCTGCAGGAACCGGATCAGGAAATTCTTCTGTTCGAGGCGCGCGAGCAGCAGCCCGATATTCAGCTCGACGAGTTCATCGAGGAGCCGGTGCCGTCGATCGAATTCGGCCGTATCGGCGCGCAGGCCGCCAAGCAGGTGATCCTGCAGAAGGTGCGCGACGCCGAGCGCGAGCAGATCCTGAACGACTTCCTCGAGCGCGGCGAACACATCATGACCGGCTCGGTGAAGCGCCTCGACAAGGGCAACTTCATCGTCGAATCGGGTCGCGTCGAAGCGTTGCTGCGCCGCGACCAGCTGATCCCGAAGGAAAACCTTCGGGTGGGCGACCGCGTGCGCGCGTATATCGCGAAGGTCGACCGCACCGCGCGTGGTCCGCAGATCGAGCTGTCGCGTACGGCGCCGGAATTCCTGATGAAGCTGTTCGAGATGGAAGTGCCGGAAATCGAGCAGGGCCTGCTCGAGATCAAGGCGGCGGCTCGCGATCCGGGCGTGCGCGCAAAGATCGGCGTGGTGGCTTATGACAAGCGCATCGATCCGATCGGCACCTGCGTCGGTATTCGCGGCTCGCGCGTGCAGGCCGTACGCAACGAGCTCGGTGGCGAAAACGTCGACATCGTGCTATGGTCGGAAGACCCCGCCCAGTTCGTGATCGGTGCGCTCGCGCCGGCAGCCGTGCAGTCGATCGTCGTCGATGAAGAAAAGCATTCGATGGACGTCGTCGTCGACGAGAACGAACTCGCGGTCGCGATCGGCCGCAGCGGCCAGAACGTGCGGCTTGCCAGCGAGCTCACCGGCTGGCAGATCAACATCATGACGCCGGACGAATCTGCGCAGAAGCAGAATCAGGAGCGCGGCGTCCTGCGCGACCTGTTCATGGCGCGTCTCGATGTCGACGAGGAAGTCGCCGACATCCTGATCGACGAAGGCTTCACGAGCCTTGAAGAGATCGCCTACGTGCCGCTCAACGAAATGCTCGAAATCGAGGCATTCGACGAAGACACCGTTCACGAACTGCGCAACCGCTCGCGCGACGCGCTGTTGACGATGGCGATCGCGAACGAAGAAAAGGTCGAGAATGTAGCGCTCGACCTGAAGAGCCTGGACGGCATGGACGCCGACCTGCTCGCGAAACTGGCCGAACATCAGATCCAGACGCGCGACGAACTCGCCGAGCTGGCCGTGGATGAACTGGTCGAGATGACTGGGATGGGAGAGGATGCCGCTAAGGCGTTGATCATGAAAGCACGTGAACACTGGTTCCAGTGAGAAATGACCATGGCGCACTGAATTGAACGCGGCCGTCAGGCCGCATGACCCGATGCTAACCGCAAGGAATCGGTCCTTGCATTAAGAGGAATGAATGGCGAGTAACAACGTAGCCCAATTTGCCGCGGAACTGAAAATGCCTGCAGGCGTGCTGCTTGAGCAGCTGCAGGCAGCTGGCGTCACAAAAGCGAGCGAAGCCGACTCCTTGTCCGAAACGGACAAGGCGCGTCTGCTCGACCACTTGCGCAAGTCTCACGGCTCGACTGATGCAGACAAGCGCAAGATCACGCTGACGAAACGGCATACGTCGGAGATCAAGCAGTCCGATGCGACGGGCAAAGCTCGCACCATTCAGGTCGAGGTGCGCAAGAAGCGCACGTTCGTCCGCCGCGACGAGACTGTCGCGGAAGGCGGGGATGCATCGAATCATGTGGCCGAGAACGCGGACGCAGAAGATCTCGAACTGCAGCGTCGTGAGGAAGAAGCACGTCACGAAGCTGAGCTGCTCGAAAAGCAGGCGCAGGAGCTGAAGGCGCGCCAGGAACAGCTCGAGCGCGAAGAAGTCGACCGTCAGGCGCGCGAGCAGGCCGCGGAAGCCGAGCGTCAGCGCGCGGAAGAAGATGCAAAGAAGCGCGCAGCGGCTACGGCCGAGGCGGCGGCTCGCGAGAAGGCCCAGCAGGCGGCGGCGAAAGCCGCTGCACCGGTTGCCGAGAAGGCAAACGAGCAGGACGACGAACTCGCGGCAGCGGAACGCGCCGCGCAACGCGAAGCCGCGAAGAAAGCGGAAGACGCCGCCCGCGTGGCCGCCGAAAAGGCGCGCGCCGAACAGGAAGAAATCGCCAAGCGCCGCGCGGCGGCCGAAGCCGAAGCGCGCGCGATTCGCGAAATGATGAACACGCCGCGCAAGGCGCAGGTGAAGGCGCCGGAACCGGCACCGAAGCCCGCCGAGCCGGCCAAGGCGGCCGAAGCCAAGGGCACGCTGCATAAGCCGGCGCGTCCGGCTGGTGAAGCACCGGCGCGCCCGGCAGCGAGAAAGCCGGCAACCGCCGCGACTCCGGCGCCCGCGAGCGCACCGTCGGCGGGCGACAAGAAGAAGCCGGGCGGCGGTAAGAGCGGCTGGCAGGACGATGCAGCGAAGCGCCGCGGCATCAAGACGCGCGGCGATTCGAGCGGCGGCGTCGATCGTGGCTGGCGCGGCGGTCCGAAGGGGCGTGGCAAGCATCAGGAGCAGAGCACCACGTTCCAGGCGCCGACCGAACCGATCGTGCGTGAAGTGCATGTGCCGGAAACCGTCACGGTCGCGGATCTCGCGCACAAGATGGCGGTGAAGGCTTCGGAAGTCATCAAGGTGATGATGAAGCTCGGCCAGATGGTCACGATCAACCAGATGCTGGACCAGGAAACGGCGATGATCATCGTCGAGGAACTGGGCCACCATGCGCTCGCGGCGAAGCTGGACGATCCGGAAGCCATGCTGGTCGAAGGCGAAGCGAGCGACGCCGAAGCGCTGCCACGTCCGCCGGTCGTCACGGTGATGGGCCACGTCGACCACGGCAAGACCTCGCTGCTCGACTACATCCGCCGCGCGAAGGTTGCGGCAGGCGAAGCGGGCGGCATTACGCAGCACATCGGCGCCTACCACGTCGAAACGCCGCGCGGCGTGATCACGTTCCTCGACACGCCGGGTCACGAAGCCTTTACGGCAATGCGTGCCCGCGGTGCGAAGGCGACCGATATCGTGATCCTGGTGGTGGCGGCCGACGACGGCGTGATGCCGCAGACGAAGGAAGCGATCTCCCACGCGAAGGCTGGCGGTGTGCCGCTCGTCGTCGCGATCAACAAGATCGACAAGCCGGAAGCGAATCCGGAGCGCGTGAAGCAGGAGCTCGTCACGGAAGGCGTCGTGCCGGAAGAGTACGGCGGCGACTCGCCGTTCGTGCCGGTGTCGGCGAAGACCGGCGCGGGCATCGACGATCTGCTCGAAAACGTGCTGCTGCAGGCCGAGGTGCTGGAGCTGAAGGCACCGGTCGAATCGCCGGCCAAGGGTCTCGTCATCGAAGCGAAGCTTGACAAGGGTAAGGGTCCGGTCGCAACGATCCTCGTCCAGTCAGGTACGCTGAACCGCGGCGACGTCGTGCTGGCAGGCAGCGCCTACGGTCGCGTGCGTGCCATGCTCGACGAAACCGGCAAGCCGACCAAGTCCGCGGGTCCGTCGATTCCGGTCGAAATCCAGGGTCTGTCGGAAGTGCCGCAGGCTGGCGAAGAAGTAATCGTGATGCCGGACGAGCGCAAGGCGCGTGAAGTTGCGCTGTTCCGTCAGGGCAAGTTCCGCGACGTCAAGCTCGCAAAGCAGCAGGCCGCGAAGCTCGAGAACATGCTCGAGCAGATGGGCGAGGGCGAAGTGCAGTACCTGCCGCTCATCGTCAAGGCCGACGTGCAGGGTTCGCAGGAAGCGCTGGTGCAGTCGCTGCAGAAGCTCTCCACCGACGAAGTACGCGTGCAGATCGTGCACGGAGCGGTCGGCGGCATCAGCGAGTCGGACGTCAATCTCGCGACGGCGTCGAAGGCGGTCATCATCGGCTTCAACACCCGCGCGGATGCGCAGGCTCGCAAGCTCGCGGAAGCTAATGGCGTCGACATCCGCTACTACAACATCATCTACGACGCCGTGGATGAGGTGAAGGCGGCAATGTCGGGCATGCTGGCGCCGGAGAAGCGCGAAGTCGTGACCGGCACGGTGGAAGTACGCCAGGTATTCAAGGTGCCGAAGGTCGGCACGGTGGCCGGCTGTATGGTCACGGACGGTTTCGTCAAGCGCTCGTCGTCGGTGCGCGTGCTGCGCAACAACGTCGTCATCTTCACGGGCGAGCTCGATTCGCTCAAGCGGTTCAAGGACGATGTGAAGGAAGTCCGTCAGGGCTTCGAGTGCGGTATGTCGATCAAGAACTTCAACGATATCGTCGAAGGCGATCAGTTCGAAGTCTTCGAGGTCACCGAAGTCGCGCGTACGCTGTAATTCACGCGGCACGGCACAACGGGCGGAACGGGCTTGACGCCCGCTCCGCCCGTTGTTTTTGAGCCCGCAGTGTCGAGTTTGTTGCTGGCTTGGCTGCCGCGTTCGTCGCAAATGGACTCTCACCCCGCCGCGGCGACCGCGACGCCGTCGTATCGAACGAATATCGAACACGGCTCGCGCGAACCAATTTTTTGCATCCGTCTTAGCGGAGCACACAACACCATGCCTAAGAAACGTACTACTCCCAATCGCAACGTGCAGATCGCCGATCAGATCCAGCGCGACCTGGCTGAGCTGTTGCGCGAGGTCAAGGATCCGCGCATCGGCATCGTCACATTTCAGAGCGTCGAGCTGACGCCCGACTACGCGCACGCAAAGGTCTACTTCACGACGCTGACGGGCGACCCGCAGCAAACGCTCGAAGCGCTGACGCACGCTGCCGGCCATCTGCGCAATCTGCTGTTCAAGCGCCTGCATATCCACACGGTGCCGACGCTGCATTTCCACTACGACAAGACGATCGAGCGCGCCGTGGAGATGTCGCGTCTGATCGACGAGGCAAATTCCACGCGCGCGAAAGACGACTGAGCGTCTGCCATGCCGTGGCGTTCCATGTAGCGCGCGGCGCCGTTTTTCGCATTTCCCGAACGTTCTGCCTCCCTCGACATGACCGCACCTCAACGCCCCCGCGTGCCGCGTCGCGCGCTCGATGGCGTGCTGCTGCTCGACAAGCCGCTCGGCCTGTCGAGCAACGACGCGCTGGTTCGCGCGAAACGTCTTTATCTGGCGAAAAAGGCGGGCCACACCGGCACGCTCGATCCGCTGGCAACTGGCCTGCTGCCGCTGTGTTTCGGCGAGGCCACCAAGTTTTCGCAAGACTTGCTCGAAGCCGACAAGACCTACGAGGCGACGATGCGCCTCGGTATTCGCACGACCACCGGCGACGCCGAAGGCGAGGCGTTCGACATCCGTGCCGTCGACTGCGACGAAGCGGCGGTGCGGGCAGCTTTGCCGAAATTCATCGGCGAGATCGTTCAGATTCCGCCGATGTACTCGGCGCTCAAGCGCGATGGCAAGCCGCTGTACGAGTACGCGCGCGCCGGCCAGACGGTCGAACGGGAAGGGCGGCAGGTGACGATTCGCGCGCTCGAGCTGATTGCGTGCGCGTTGCCGGATGTGACGTTTCGCGTGACGTGCAGCAAGGGCACCTATGTGCGCACGCTTGCCGAGGATATCGGCGAAGCGCTCGGCTGCGGCGCGCATCTGGTCGCGCTGCGGCGCACGGGCGTCGGCGCGCTGACGCTCGAGCATTCGGTCACGCTCGACGCGTTGTCCTACGCGACCGAACTCGAACGCGACGCATGGCTGCAACCGGTCGACGCGCTGCTGTCCACGTTCCCGCAGGTCTGTCTGAACGACGATGACACGCGCCGCTTCCTTCACGGCCAGCGCCTGAAGCTGTCGTCGCTGACGATCGCCGCCGACGCGGTGAATGCCCCGCGCGTGAGGGTGTACTCGGCGCAGGGGCGGCTTCTGGGGGTCGCGAAGCCGGGCGAAGGCGTGCTCGCACCCGACCGTCTGATCGTGACGACGGAGAGCTAGAGGTCGCCGTTTTGCCAGCCCGGCGCGGACAATAAAAAAACGGGATCGCCATCGAGCGATCCCGTTTTGATCATGCCCTCCGGTGGAGCGGTGTCGAACTAAAGCAACATCACAAACACCCCCCTCAATGCGCCGCGGCCGCCGCCGCTCCCGCATCGCCGCCTGCCCGTTCCGGCCGCGTGATCCAGATCAGCGCGATCAGCGCGACAAAAATACCGGCCGAAATGAAGAACAGATCGTTTACGCCGAGCTGCGCGGCCTGCTGCGTGACCATGGTGTTGAAGAGACCATAGGTCTGCTGCTGATCCAGACCCACCGCGCCCATCTGATGAATCGATTGACCGAACGCTGGGTTGTAAGCATTCGCCTGTTCGGTCAGTTGCGCGTGGTGCATGATCGTGCGGTGATCCCAGGCGGTCTGGAAGATCGACGTGCCGATACCGCCGCACATGATCCGCACGAAGTTCGACAGCCCCGAGGCCGCCGGAATCCGATGGCCCGGCAAGCCCGACAGCGTGATCGACACGAGCGGAATAAAGAAGCCGGCCATACCGATACCTTGAATCAGCGTGGGCAGCATCAGCGAGTACGTATCGACGCCCGTCGTATAACGCGAGCGCATCCAGAAACACAGCGCGAAAATCAGGAACGACAGCGTCGCGATATAGCGCGGATCGGTACGCGGCAGCACCTTGCCGGTCAGCGGCGACAACAGGATCGCGAACACACCGACGGGTGCCATCACGAGTCCAGCTTCGGTCGCCGTGTAGCCGATATCGGTCTGCAGCCACAGCGGCAACAGCACGAGATTGCCGAAGTAAAGCCCATAGCCGATCGACAGCGCGATCGTGCCGCCGGTGAAATTGCGCCGGCTGAACAGCGACAGATCAACCACCGGATGCTCGGCCGTCAACTCCCACACGATAAAAAACGCGAGCGCGATCACCGCGAGGAGCGCGAGCACGACGACCGTCGTCGACGAGAACCAGTCGAGGTCCTTGCCCTTGTCGAGCATCACCTGAAGCGAGCCGACCCAGACGATCAGAAGACCGAGGCCGACGCCGTCGATTGGCGCCTTCCTGATGACCGAATCGCGGTTACGGAAGATCATCCACGTCGCGGCGGCCGCGACCGCGCCGACGGGAATGTTGACGTAGAAGATCCACGGCCACGAGATGTTGTCGGAAATCCAGCCGCCGAGGATCGGACCGGCAACCGGTGCGATCAGCGTGGTCATCGCCCACATCGATAGCGCCATCGGCGCTTTCGCGCGCGGATAGCTCGCGAGCAGCAGCGTCTGCGACAGCGGGATCATCGGGCCGGCCACCGCGCCTTGCAGCACGCGCGACGCAAGCAGGAACGGCAGGTTCGGCGACAGCCCGCACATCCATGACGACAGCACGAACAGCACGATCGACGCCATGAACAGCCGCACCTGGCCGATGCGGTCGGTGAGCCAGCCGGTCAGCGGCACCGAGATCGCGTTGGCCACCGCGAACGACGTAATCACCCACGTGCCCTGGTCGGACGATACGCCGAGGTCGCCGGAAATCGACGGGATCGACACGTTCGCGATCGACGTGTCGAGCACGTTCATGAACACGGCGAGCGACACCGCGATGGTGCCGATCACCAGTTGCGCGCCCTCGAGCGGCGGGTGAGGGACTTGCGCCTGAGCCTGAGCCATTAAAAGAGCCTTCTTTGAATCGTCGGACGGAGCCTCAGCTCTTATGGGCCGCCGGTTTCGCGGCGCTCGCCGCGGTCGACTTCTGCGCGCCGCCGTTCGCGTTCGTGCCGGCGTTTTCCGAGATGATGCGTGCGATTTCCGCATCGGCTTCCGCGCCGTACTTGTCGAAGACGTTGGTCTGGTAAACCGTGGACGGCGCCTGACCGAGCTGGCCGCCGGTGTCGTCCTTGATGTTCACGTCAGCTTGCATCGACAGACCGATACGCAGCGGATGCTTCTCCAGCTCCTGCGGATCGAGCGAGATACGCACCGGCAGACGCTGCACGACCTTGATCCAGTTGCCGGTCGCGTTCTGCGCGGGCAGCAGCGAGAACGCCGAACCCGTGCCGGCCGAGAAGCCGACCACCTTGCCGTGATACGGCACCGACGAGCCGTAGACGTCGGCCGTCAGTTCGACCGGCTGGCCGATGCGCATGTGCTTCAGTTGCACTTCCTTGAAGTTCGCCTCGACCCACACGTCATGCAGCGGCACGATCGCCATCAGCGGCGAGCCGGGCGATACGCGCTGGCCGACCTGCACCGAGCGTTTTGCGACATAGCCTGTGACCGGCGCCGGCAGAGTATTGCGAGCGTGGTTCAGGTATGCGTCGCGCAGCTTCGCGGCGGCGGCCTGCACGTTCGGGTGATCGGCGATCGTGGTGTTCGCGGTCAGCGCGCGGTTTGCCGCGAGTTGCTGTTTGGCGGCGTCGAGCGCGGCCTGCGCGCTCTTCACGGAGTCGCGTGCGTGCGAAATCTCTTCCTGCGATACCGCGCCGGTCTGCGCGACCGTCATACGGCGCTTCAGGTCGTCCTGGGCGCGCGACAGATCGGCCTGGCTCGCCGCGACCCGCGCTTCGTACTGGCTGTCGTCGGCGAACAGACCGCGCACCTGGCGCACCACCTGCGCAAGGTTGGCCTCGGCCTGTTCGAGTGCGACGCGCGCGTCGGCCGGGTCGAGCACGACGAGCGGGTCGCCGGCCTTGACGACCTGGGTGTCGTCCGCGTTGACCGCGATCACGGTGCCCGTGACCTGCGGGGTGATCTGCACGACGTTGCCGCTCACGTAGGCATCGTCGGTGTCTTCATGGAAGCGCGCGACGAGGAAGTAGTACAGGCCGTACGCGACCGCGGCAATCAGGATCACGATGACGAGCAGCGTCATCATGCGCTTGCGTTTGCCGTTGTTCGCCGCTTGCGGTGGAGTGGCGGGCTGCTGGGGGGTGCTCATTGATGTGCTCCGGGTTCTTTTGAACGTCGTCGTTTATTCGGGTGTTCGTATGTATGCGTGTGCGTCGGCGCGGGCGGGCTCGCTCAGTTCGCGGCGGTGCTCGTGGCGTGGTTCGCGGCGTTGGCCGATGCGGGAGCATCGGTCGGCACGACGAGACCGGTCTGGGTTGCGTCGAAGCCGCCGCCCAGTGCCTTGATCAGACCGATCTGCAGACTACGGCGGCGCATCTGCAGACCCGTGACCGTCTGCTCGGCGGCAAGGCGGTTTTCGTCGGCGGTGAGCACCTGCAGCTGCGGCGACAGGCCGGCCTTGTAGCGAATTACGGCGAGCTGGTACGCCTTGCTCGACGCGTCGAGCGCGCGCTGGGCGTCACCCTCCTGGCGGTCGATCGAGCGGATCGACGACACCTGCGTCGAGACGTCCTGCAGCGCGTTGATCAGCGTCTGGTTGTAGTTCGCGACGTCGCCCTCGAAGTCGGCGTAGCGGCCCTTCAACTGCGCGCGCAACGCGCCGGCGTCGAAGATCGGCAGATGGATCGCCGGGCCGAACTGGATCTGACGGCTCGACGCGGTCAGGAAACGGCCCCAGCCGAACGCGTCGAAGCCGAAGCCGGCCGCGAGATTCACGTCCGGGTAGAACTCGGCTTTCGCTTCCTTCACGTCATGCATCGCGGCTTCGACCTGCCAGCGCGCGGCGACGATGTCCGCGCGACGCGCCACGAGGTCGGCCGGGATGTTGTCCGGCAGAGCGACCACGTCGCCGCCGGTGAGCACCGGCTTGTCGATCTGCAGGCCACGGTCCGGGCCTTTGCCGAGCAGCGCGCCCAACTGGTAGCGCACGACGGTGATCTGGCCGTCGAGGTCGGTCAGGTTCGACTGGCTCGTCGCGACGTTGCCGGCGGCGGTCTGCTTCTCGACGTTGGTGTCGAGGCCGGCCGTCACGCGGTCATTCGTGATACGGCCGACGTCCTGGCGGTTCGCGATTTCACGCGCGGCGATGTCGCGAAACGCATACAGCTGCGAGAGCTGGTTGTAGGTGCTCGCGACCGACGCGGCGAGCGTCACGCGCGCCTGCTGCATATCGGCCTCGGCGGCTTTCTGCTGCGACACGGCCTGGCCGAGCCGCTGACGGTTCTTGCCCCACAGGTCGAGATCCCACGACGCGCTCGCGAGCACGTTGTTCTCGCTATACCAGGTGCCGCCGAACGGAGGCGGGTAAAGGGAGTTTGCCGAGTACAGCTCGCGGGTCCACGAATAGCTCGCGCTGACCTTCGGGAACAGCGCTGCGCGCGAGCTTTCAATATACGACGAAGCCTTTGCGAGCCGCGCTTGCGCCTGGGCGATCGACGGGCTGCCCTCGAGCGCTTCCGCGATCAGCTTCGGCAGTTGCGGGTCGCCGAACTGGTTGGCCCAGTCGAGCGATGGCCACTGGCCGCCCTCGTTGGGCAGACTCTGCGTCGACTCGTACTGCGTCGGCGACGCGATCTGCTTGTCGCTTTTGACGCCGAAGTAGTTCGCGCACCCCGTGAGGGCGAGCGCCGTCACCGCGGCGGCGACAGCGGCCCGGCTCGACAGCGCGGGCGCGGACAGGGAAAGGGATTTCATCGCTCGACTCTTCTTTGAGTGGAATGTATTGATGGACGCAGCAAGCAAGCTATTACGATTTGCTATTGGGATGGCTTGCGGCGTCGCGGGAAAGTCCCGAGTGTTCGCCGGAATTGACGAGCACGCGACGCAGCATGCTCTTCAGGAAGCCCACTTCTTCCGGGGTGAACCCGTTCAGCAGGTTATCGAGCACGCCATTGAAAATGGCCGGCATGCGAGCCGCGATCGCATGGCCTTCCGGCGTCAACGCGAGGCGCACGACGCGCCGGTCTTCGTTACTGCGCACCCGCGTGAGCAGGCCGCGCTTTTCGAGCCGATCGATCAGGCGCGTGACGGCGCTTGCGTCGATACCGTATTCACGCGCCAACTCAGCCGCGAGCAGGCATTTGCCGCTCGCCACCATGAACAGGATGCTGCCTTGCTGGCTGGTGATGCCGAGTTCGGCCATGCTGCGCTGTGTGATCAGGTTTGATAGCGTCGATTTCACCCGTGAGATGAGATAGCCGACGCTTTCGCCGAGCTGGTACTCGCTGAGATCCGGCGTGGATTCGTTGGACGGCTCCGTCATGATTCTCGTGCGAATGCAATGGTTGACTAGGCATTAGTATAGCTGGCTGTTGATTGACGCGACAAGCGTTAATACAGCTTAGGCAAGGATTATTTCGCGCTCAAGCAACAAACCGTACGGAATGACGCAGGGCGGGGCAAGGCGCGATTCGCGCAACTCGCGCAGGCGCGGAGAGCGGACGGTCTATCGGGGAATACCAGAAAAGGATCATCCGTGCGTGCTATAATTTTGGGTTCCCAAAAGTGCGCTTTGGGCTTGTTGTCGTGGTTTGGCTCCTCAACCAGCAGCATAAGCAAGCGGCGCACTCAACCGTCTTCAGGTTTCCTATGACCCGCGCCCTACGCAACATCGCCATCATTGCTCACGTCGACCACGGCAAGACCACGCTCGTCGACCAGCTCCTCCGTCAGACCGCCACGTTCCGCGAGAACCAGCAGATCGCCGAGCGCGTGATGGACTCGAACGACATCGAAAAAGAGCGCGGCATCACGATCCTGTCGAAGAACTGCGCGGTGGAGTACGAGGGCACGCACATCAATATCGTCGACACGCCGGGGCACGCCGACTTCGGCGGCGAAGTGGAGCGCGTGCTGTCGATGGTCGACTCGGTGCTGCTGCTCGTTGACGCGGTGGAAGGCCCGATGCCGCAAACCCGCTTCGTCACGAAGAAGGCGCTCGCACTGGGTTTGAAGCCGATCGTCGTGGTCAACAAGGTCGACCGTCCGGGCGCGCGGATCGACTGGGTGATCAACCAGACCTTCGACCTGTTCGACAAGCTCGGCGCCAGCGAAGAGCAGCTCGACTTTCCGATCGTCTACGCATCGGGCCTGAACGGCTACGCGGGTCTCACGCCTGATGTACGCGACGGCGACATGCGTCCTTTGTTCGAGGCAATCCTGCAGCACGTGCCGGTGCGCCCGGCCGACCCGGAAGGTCCGCTGCAACTGCAAATCACGTCGCTCGACTACTCGTCGTACGTTGGTCGTATCGGCATTGGCCGTATCACGCGCGGCCGCATCAAGCCGGGCATGGCCGTCGCGGTGCGATCGGGCCCGGAAGGCGAAATCCTCAATCGCAAGATCAACCAGGTGCTGTCGTTCAAGGGTCTCGATCGCGTGCAGGTCGACTCGGCCGAGGCGGGCGACATCGTGCTGATCAACGGTATCGAGGAAGTGGGCATCGGCGTGACGATCTGCTCGCCGGAACAGCCGGAAGCGCTGCCGATGATCACCGTCGACGAACCCACGCTGACGATGAACTTCCTCGTCAACTCGTCGCCGCTCGCGGGCCGTGAAGGCAAGTTCGTCACGAGCCGCCAGATTCGCGACCGCCTGATGAAGGAACTGAATCACAACGTCGCGCTGCGCGTGCGCGATACCGGCGACGAAACGACGTTCGAAGTGGCCGGCCGCGGTGAGCTGCACCTGACCATTCTGGTCGAAAACATGCGCCGCGAAGGCTACGAGCTGGCCGTGTCGCGTCCGCGCGTCGTGATGCAGGAAATCGACGGCGAGAAGCACGAGCCGTACGAAAATCTGACCGTCGACATGGAAGACCCCCACCAGGGCGGCGTGATGGAAGAACTTGGCCGCCGCAAGGGCGAAATGCTCGACATGGCATCGGACGGCCGTGGCCGCACGCGTCTCGAGTACCGTATTTCGGCGCGTGGTCTGATCGGCTTCCAGTCGGAATTCCTCACACTCACGCGCGGTACGGGTCTGATGAGCCACACGTTCGATTCTTACCAGCCGGTCAAGGAAGGCGCGGTCGGCGAACGTCGCAACGGCGTGCTGATCTCGCAGGACGACGGCGCGGCAGTCGCATACGCACTGTGGAAGCTGCAGGACCGCGGCCGCATGTTCGTGGCGCCGGGAGAAGCGCTGTATGAAGGCATGATCATCGGCATCCACAGCCGCGACAACGATCTCGTCGTGAACCCGATCAAGGGCAAGCAGCTTACCAACGTGCGCGCGTCTGGCACCGACGAAGCCGTGCGTCTCGTGCCGCCGGTTCAGCTGTCGCTCGAGTACGCGGTCGAGTTCATCGACGACGACGAGCTGGTCGAAGTCACGCCAAAGTCGATCCGTCTGCGCAAGCGCTACCTGAAGGAACACGAACGCCGCAGCGCGAGCCGCAACAAGGTTGCCGGCGAATAAGCCGGACTCGAATATCCGTCTGGATAGCAGGAAGCGGAAGCCACCTTCGGGTGGCTTCCTTGTTTTCGGCGCATCAAAACGTTTGGCGCTGCATCATGCCTGCCACTTTCCGGGGCGGCACACATGTAGACACCCATTGCGCCGTTCGCCTTCATTTCTCACAGAACACTTTTGCGCGCTGTGAAAAGGCACCCCGTCGCCCGCGAAACGTCCGCCATCACAGGCTTTGCGCCTGTGCCGTTCGCTATCTGGGCTATTCGTTCTGTGCTATGCTCCCGGGTGCAAAGTTTTAGGTCCTTCCAAGCAAGACTTGATTCGCGCAATCCGCTAAACGGTCAGGCCGTGTCGCGGAAGGTTCGGTAACCCGCTATTTCTCGAGAAACTCGAAGAAAGGTGAGCGTAAAAATGATGAAGCAATTCCAGTCGAACTCTTATCTGTTCGGCGGCAATGCTCCGTACGTTGAAGAAATGTACGAAGCGTATCTCGATAATCCGGCGTCAGTGCCCGAGACCTGGCGCAGCTATTTCGATGCGTTGCAGAACGTGCCCGCATCGGACGGCAGCAACGCCAACGACGTGGCCCATGGCCCGATCATCGAATCGTTTGCCCAGCGCGCCAAGGCCAATGCCTTCCTGCCGCGCGCAACGGTCGGCGGCGAAGATCTCGCAACCGCCCGCAAACAGGTTTACGTCCAGTCCCTCATCGGCGCATATCGCTTCCTCGGCTCGCAATGGGCCAATCTCGATCCTCTGAAGCGCCGCGAGCGTCCCGCGATCCCCGAACTTGAACCCGCGTTCTACGACTTCACCGAAGCCGACATGGACCAGGAGTTCAGCGCAACGAATCTGTACTTCGGGTTCGAGCGCGCGACGCTGCGCGAGATCGTCAAAGCCCTGCGCGACACGTACTGTGGCACGATCGGCGCCGAGTACATGTACATCAGCGATCCGGAGCAGAAGCGCTGGTGGAAGGAACGCCTCGAATCGATCCGTTCGACGCCGAGCTTCAACAACGACAAGAAGAAGCACATCCTGAATCGCCTGACGGCCGCCGAAGGCCTCGAGCGTTTCCTGCACACCAAGTACGTCGGCCAGAAACGCTTCTCGCTCGAAGGCGGCGAGAGCTTCATCGCGGCGATGGACGAAGTCGTGCGTCACGGCGGTCTGCGCGGCGTTCAGGAAATCGTCATCGCGATGGCTCACCGTGGCCGTTTGAACGTGCTGGTCAATACGCTCGGCAAGATGCCGGCAGACCTGTTCGCCGAATTCGAAGGCAAGCACGTCGATGATCTGCCGGCTGGCGACGTGAAGTACCACAAGGGCTTCTCGTCGGACGTCGCGACGGAAGGCGGCCCGGTTCACCTGTCGCTCGCGTTCAACCCGTCGCACCTCGAAATCGTCAACCCGGTGGTCGAGGGCTCGGCGAAGGCGCGTATGGACCGTCGCGGCGACGAAAACGGCGTTCAGGTGCTGCCGGTGCAGATCCACGGCGACGCGGCTTTCGCCGGCCAGGGCGTCGTGATGGAAACGCTGAACCTCGCGCAAACGCGCGGTTATGGCACGCACGGCACGCTGCACATCGTCATCAACAACCAGATCGGCTTCACGACGTCGGACCCGCGCGACTCGCGCTCCACGTTGTACTGCTCGGACGTCGTCAAGATGATCGAAGCGCCGGTGCTGCACGTGAACGGTGACGATCCCGAAGCGGTCGTGCTGGCCACCCAGATGGCGATCGACTTCCGCATGCAGTTCCACAAGGACGTCGTCGTCGACATCGTCTGCTTCCGCAAGCTGGGCCACAACGAGCAGGACACCCCGGCGGTCACGCAGCCGCTGATGTACAAGACGATTTCGAAGCACCCCGGCACGCGCGCGCTGTACGCTGAAAAGCTCGTTCAGCAGGGCATCATCAAGGCCGAGGATGGCGAGGAATTCGTCAAGGCTTATCGCAGGGCGATGGACGAGGGCCACCACACGGTCGACCCGGTGCTCTCGAACTACAAGAGCAAGTACGCGGTGGACTGGGTGCCGTTCCTGAACCGCAAGTGGACCGACGCGGCCGACACGGCCGTGCCGCTCGCGGAACTGAAGCGCCTCGCCGAACGCATCACCACGATTCCGGAAAACTTCAAGGTTCACCCGCTCGTCGAGCGCGTGATCAACGACCGTCGCGCCATGGGCCGCGGCGAAGCGAAGCTCGACTGGGGCATGGGCGAGCACCTCGCGTTCGCATCGCTGGTCGCTTCGGGCTACGCAGTTCGTCTGACCGGTCAGGATTCGGGCCGCGGCACGTTCACGCACCGTCACGCAGTGCTGCACGACCAGAACCGCGAGCGCTGGAACGACGGCACCTACGTGCCGCTGCAGAACATCGCCGAAGGTCAGGCGAAGTTCACGGTGATCGACTCGGTGCTGTCGGAAGAAGCGGTGCTCGGCTTCGAATACGGTTACTCGACCGCTGAACCGAACACGTTCGTCGCGTGGGAAGCGCAGTTCGGCGACTTCGTGAATGGCGCGCAAGTCGTGATCGACCAGTTCATCTCGTCGGGCGAAGTGAAGTGGGGCCGCGTGTCGGGCCTGACCATGCTGCTGCCGCACGGCTACGAAGGCCAGGGTCCGGAGCACTCGTCGGCGCGTATCGAGCGTTTCCTGCAACTGTGCGCAGACCACAACATGCAGGTCGTTCAGCCGACCACGCCGGCGCAGGTCTTCCACCTGCTGCGTCGCCAGATGATCCGCCTGTTCCGCAAGCCGCTGATCGTCGCGACGCCGAAGTCGTTGCTGCGTCACAAGGAAGCCGTGTCGGATCTGTCGGAACTCGCGAAGGGTTCGTTCCAGCCGGTCATCGGCGAAGTGGACGAAACCATCGACGCGAAGAAGGTCAAGCGCGTGCTGGCCTGCTCGGGCCGCGTGTACTACGACCTAGTCGCGCATCGCCGCGAAGCGAAGGTGAACGACGTCGCGATCATCCGTATCGAACAGCTCTATCCGTTCGCGCACAAGCAGTTCGAAGCGGAAATGAAGAAGTACGACAACGCAACCGAAGTGGTGTGGGTGCAGGACGAGCCGCAGAATCAGGGCCCATGGTTCTACATCGAGCACCATCTGAAGGAAGGCATGAAGGAAGGGCAGAAGCTGGCGTACAGCGGCCGTCCGGCTTCGGCTTCGCCTGCAGTCGGCTACTACGCGAAGCACTACGAGCAGCAGAAGGCGCTGATCGAAGGCGCTTTCGGCCGTCTCAAGAGCGCGTCGATCGCTAAATAAAGAAACAGACGAGCCGGGAAAGCGCAGTGCGCTTTCCCGCGCCGCGCCGAACGTTTCCCATGAGGTTCAGGCGCGGCGTTCACGGTTCGCAGGCGGTCGTGAAGAAGCGCCGTCACCCGATACGTATTCAGGATACTCATAATGGCTATTGTTGAAGTCAAGGTTCCCCAGCTCTCCGAGTCGGTCTCGGAGGCAACCATGCTGCAGTGGAAGAAGAAGCCCGGCGAGGCTGTCGCTCAGGACGAAATCCTCATCGAAATCGAGACCGACAAGGTCGTGCTCGAAGTGCCGGCACCGGCAGCAGGCGTGCTCGCGCAAGTCATTTCGAACGACGGCGACACGGTCACGGCTGAGCAGGTGATCGCGAAGATCGACACGGAAGGCACCGCAGGCGCCGCCGCTGTCGAAGCCGAAGTGAAGCCGGCTCCGGTCGCTGCCGCGGCTCCCGCACCGGCGGCTCAGGCCGCTGTCGCAACGGGGTCGAACACCGCTGCTTCGCCGGCTGCCGGCAAGCTGATGGCAGAGAAGGGTCTGGCTGCGGGCGACGTCGCCGGCACCGGCCGCGATGGCCGTATCACGAAGGGCGACGTGCTCGTCGCCGGCCAGGCTGCTCCGGCTGCCAAGGCTGCACCGGCCCCGGCTGCCGCACCGAAGGCTGCGAAGCCGTCGCTGCCGGACGTCAAGGCCCCGGCATCGGCCGATCAATGGCTGAAGGACCGTCCGGAACAGCGCGTGCCGATGTCGCGTCTGCGTGCTCGTATCGCCGAGCGTCTGCTCGAGTCGCAGCAAACCAACGCCATCCTCACGACGTTCAACGAAGTGAACATGGCGCCGGTCATGGAGCTGCGCAACAAGTACAAGGACAAGTTCGAGAAGGAACACGGCGCGAAGCTCGGCTTCATGTCGTTCTTCGTGAAGGCGGCTGTTCACGCGCTGAAGAAGTTCCCGCTCGTGAACGCGTCGATCGACGGTAACGACATCGTCTACCACGGCTACTTCGACATCGGTATCGCTGTCGGTTCGCCGCGCGGTCTGGTGGTGCCGATCCTGCGCAATGCAGATCAGCTGAGCCTCGCCGACATCGAGAAGAAGATCGCCGAATTTGGCCAGAAGGCGAAGGACGGCAAGCTGTCCATCGAAGAAATGACCGGCGGTACGTTCTCGATCTCGAACGGCGGCGTGTTCGGCTCGATGCTGTCCACCCCGATCATCAACCCGCCGCAGTCCGCGATTCTCGGCGTGCACGCCACCAAGGAACGCGCAGTGGTCGAAAACGGCCAGATCGTGATCCGCCCGATGAACTACCTCGCGCTGTCGTACGACCACCGTATCATCGACGGCCGCGAAGCAGTGCTGTCGCTGGTCGCGATGAAGGATGCGCTGGAAGATCCGGCTCGCCTGCTGCTCGACCTGTAAGCGCACGTTCCACCGACGCCGGCCCGTGGTTTGCGCGGGCCGGCGTCATCCGTAGCACGTCTTTAGCATTCGGCAGTACAGGAACGGCGCGCGCCACCTCGAGTGGCCCGGCGCCGTTCCGCCATCAAAGGGATTGTCATGTCCAAAGAATTTGACGTCGTCGTGATCGGCGCAGGCCCTGGCGGTTATATCGCCGCCATCCGCGCAGCGCAGCTCGGCAAGACCGTCGCATGTATCGAAAAGTGGAAGAACCCGGCCGGCACGCTGAAGCTCGGCGGCACCTGCCTGAACGTCGGCTGCATTCCGTCGAAGGCGCTGCTCGCTTCGTCGGAAGAGTTCGAGAACGCGTCGCATCACCTTGCCGACCACGGCATCTCGGTGGAAAACGTCTCGGTCGATATCTCGAAGATGATGGGCCGCAAGGACGGCATCGTCGAGAAGATGACCAAGGGCATCGAATTCCTGTTCCGCAAGAACAAGATCACGTGGCTCAAGGGCCATGGCAAGTTCACCGGCAAGACGGACGCCGGCGTGCAGATCGAAGTGAGCGGCGAAGGCGAAGATGGTGCAAGCAGCGAAGTCGTCACGGCGAAGAACGTGATCATCGCAACGGGTTCGAAGGCGCGTCATCTGCCGGGCATTCCGGTCGACAACAAGCTGATCGCCGACAACGAAGGCGCACTGTCGTTCGACACGGCACCGAAGAAGCTCGCCGTGATCGGCGCAGGCGTGATCGGTCTGGAACTCGGCTCGGTGTGGCGCCGCCTCGGCGCGGACGTGACCGTGCTCGAAGCGCTGCCGGAATTCCTCGGCGTGGCTGACCAGGCGCTGTCGAAGGAAGCGGCCAAGCAGTTCAAGAAGCAAGGTCTCGACATCCAAGTCGGCGTGAAGGTCGGCGAAGTGAAGACGAGCGAAAACGGCGTGACGATCGCCTACACGGACAAGGACGGCAACGCGCAGACGCTCGAAGCCGACCGCCTGGTCGTGTCGGTCGGCCGCGTGCCGAACACCGACAACCTCGGCCTCGAAGCGATCGGCCTGAAGGCCAACGAGCGCGGCTTCATCGACGTGGACGACCACTGCGCGACGGCCGTGCCGAACGTGTACGCGATCGGTGACGTGGTGCGTGGCCCGATGCTCGCGCACAAGGCTGAGGACGAGGGCGTGCTGGTTGCCGAAGTGATCGACGGTCAGAAGCCGCACATCGACTACAACTGCATTCCGTGGGTGATCTACACCGAACCGGAAATCGCATGGGTCGGCAAGACGGAGCAGCAACTGAAGGCGGAAGGCCGCGAGATCAAGACCGGCCAGTTCCCGTTCATGGCGAACGGCCGCGCGCTCGGCATCAACAAGGCGGACGGTTTCGTCAAGATGATCGCCGACGCGAAGACCGACGAACTGCTCGGCGTGCACATCATCTCGGCGAACGCATCGGACCTGATCGCGGAAGCCGTGGTGGCGATGGAGTTCAAGGCGGCGTCGGAAGACATCGGCCGTATTTGCCATCCGCACCCGTCGCTGTCGGAAGTCATGCGCGAAGCGGCACTCGCCGTCGACAAGCGCGCGCTGAACATGTAAGCACGCACGCCTGAGCGAAACGCAACCTTGGCATCACCAAAGGCGGGCGGGGTTCAATCCCTCCCGCCTTTCTTTTTGCAGCAACACGATGAACGTCACCGAATACTACGAAAAAGAACTGCAGACGCGCGGTTATCAATCCGATCCGGCGCAGCGCGCGGCGGTCGACCGCCTGCAGCGGTGCTATGAAGAGTGGGTCGCATACAAGTCGCGCCGCTCGAACGCGTTCAGAAAGCTGATCATTCACCCTGATCTGCCGCGCGGCGTGTACATGTGGGGCGGCGTGGGCCGCGGCAAGAGCTTCCTGATGGACAGCTTCTACATGATCGTGCCGTTGCATCGCAAAACCCGTCTGCACTTCCACGAGTTCATGCGCGAAGTGCATCGCGAGCTCGAAGAACTCAAAGGCCGGGCCGATCCGCTCGACGAACTCGCGCGCCGCATTGCGAAGCGCTATCGGCTGATCTGTTTCGACGAATTCCACGTCTCGGATATCGCCGACGCGATGATCCTGTATCGCCTGCTCGACAAGCTGTTCGAGAACGGCGTGCAGTTCGTGATGACGTCAAACTACGCGCCCGACACGCTGTACCCGGACGGCCTGCATCGCGACCGCATGCTGCCCGCGATCGAACTGATCAAGCAGAAGCTCGACGTGATCAACGTCGACGCGGGGATCGATTATCGCCAGCGCACGCTCGCGCAGGTGGAGGTCTATCACACGCCACTGGACGCCGCCGCCGGCAAGGCGCTGCGCGACGCCTTCGCGCGCCTCGCCGCGGTGCCCGACGAAAGCCCGCTGCTGCATATCGAGAAGCGCGAGCTGAAGGCGCTGCGCCGCGCGGACGGCGTGGTCTGGTTCGACTTCGCGACGCTGTGCGGGGGCCCGCGCTCGCAGAACGACTACCTCGAACTCGCGACCCGCTTTCACGCGGTGATCCTGTCGGACGTGCCGCAGATGTCGGTGCGCATGGCGTCGGAAGCGCGCCGCTTCACGTGGCTCATCGACGTGTTCTACGACCACAAGGTCAAGCTGTTGATGTCGGCTGCGGTGCCGCCGGAGCAGTTGTACGTCGACGGTCCGATGGCTAATGAATTCACGCGTACGGTGTCGCGCATCGTCGAGATGCAGTCGAAGGAGTATCTCGACACGCCGCGCCGGATCGTCGACACGTCCCTAACCTGAGCTACCGCGCACGACATATTTTCAGGATTCGGAGTGGTCTGATATTCCGCGCACGGATGACTGGCTATCTTTTGTCGTTGTTCTGACAAAGGAGGAAGCATGAACCCGTATCGCGAAATCACCGATGAAGAATGGCAGCGCGTTGCGCCACTGCTGCCCGAACTCCGGCCGCGTACCGAAATGCGTGGCCGTCCACTTGCCGATACCCGCTCGGTGCTCAACGGCGTGCTTTGGGTCATGTATAACGGCGCCACCTGGTCCAAAATGCCGCGCCGCTACCCGTCATATCAGACCTGTCATCGCCGCTTCAAGTCGTGGTACGAATTGGGCGTGCTCAAGCACGTCACGGAGCAACTGCTCGGCACCGCGAGCGAAGATTTCTGCAGATTGATGGAAGCGCGTATGCGCATGCACGCGAGCGTGCGGCACAAGCGCGCCGCGTCCAAGCGCGTGCCCGCGGCGTTTCGTATTCCGGCCGCCACATACGATCCGGTACCGGCCACGTCGGTGCCGGCGTCGCCGATCGCTTACGCTGCACCGCTCAAGCAGGCAGCATGAGCATCGCAAACAGCTTGCCCCAATGAAAACGGCCGCGCGATTCTTGATCGCCGGCCGTTTTTTATGTTGCACCTCCTGACGCAGAGCGCGCATCGTTGCAGCATCATGCGCACATTCAGGCGACGTGCCAGGCGCCACGCATGCGCCGCACGTCGACCCTCATTGCTGCCGTATCCACGTTTGCGAGCGGCCAAGCAGCGCGACCCCAATGTAGCCACGCACCACGAGCTTGTTGCCGTCGTCCTCGAGATGCATCTTGCATTTGTAGACCTTGCCGTTTTCAGGATCGAGAATCTGGCCGTGATCCCATGCGTCGCCATCCTTCTTCATGCTGTTGATGATGGTCATGCCGAGGACCGGTTGATCCTTGCGCGCGTCGGTGCATTCGGTGCAACGGCGATCCGGCTGGTCGTTCGCGCCGAGACCCTTGATAACCTTGCCGTTCAGTTCGCCATTGCCGTCTTGTGTGATCTGCACGAGCGCCTTCGGCTGGCCCGTGTGATCGTCGATGGTTTGCCACGTGCCGATCGGTGTATCGGTCTGCGCCATCGCGGTCACGGCGCTGGCGAGCAGGGCGCCGGCGAGCGCGGCGTGACGGGCGGTGCGCAGCGCAAGCGCGCTGGCACGTCGAGTGAATTGCGTCATTGCCTTCCTCCTTGATATGAGACAGCGCGATCATGGTCGCGCGGCGTTATGGGCGTCGTGGTCGGATGTGCGGTACCGGCCCTCGCGATGCGGAACGATGCCAGCGGTGTGCCGTTTGCAGCGTCAGCGCAGAATACGCGAAAGTGCATGTGTCGTTTGATAGTGGAGCTTCTAATCCGCTCGCGGCACTTCTGAAGCGTGTCAATTCAGCTGGTAGCAGTACCTCGCGTTGATGCGCGGACTGTGCGATGCGCTCTCCACCGGCGCATCACCGACCGCTTTTCCGACGGACACATCGAGGCTGTAGCAGTGCGCATATGTGAAGCCGAGCGTGACCGGCCGGTTGGCCTCGACCGTCGCGCCCCAGCCGGAATCGCCCGACGCATCGCCCGGCTCATGGCATGTCCTTGCCGACGAGCGATCAGCGGCAGGGAATCGAACGGATCGTCGTCTACCGCCGCGCCGGTGAGGTGGGACTACGTTTGTGCCTGTTATAGAAGCAAACGCGCAAGTACCATATTTTCGACGAAGATCCCGAAAGCCGCCAAAGTGAGTAATAATTCCCCGTTTTCTACTAAAACAAAATCTGTTCAACAGGTATCACATGGACCGAAAGTCGAAGCTACGAGAGATTGCTCTGGCCGCATGCATCGTATTGGGGGCCCTTCAGGGCGCGAATGCACAGGCTCTGCAGAACAGTGGTGCGAGCGGTACGGTCGTGTCCCAGCCGGGTACGACGAGTGCGTTGCCCGACACCTCGCAGGCCGGCCAGGCGGAAACCACTGCACTGACGCCGGATGAAAACCGGCAATCCGCCACCGGGAACGTGGCTGAATTGCAGCAGATGATCCACGGCCCGGATCTGAGCGAATTGCGCACCACGTATAACGGCAGCTATGGCGCGAGCCTGCTGTTCTACGGCAAGGAGATGACCTACTACGTCGCGCTGTTCCAGCAGAAAAACTTCTGGCGCGTGATCAAGTCGCAGGACGCCGCGCGCGCCGAGCTGATCTACAAGGATTTCGCGCGGCAGACGATGCAACTGTCGGACATCGAGATCCGCCGTACGCAACTCGAAGCGCAGAAGGCGTTCACGCAGCGCATGGTCGCGCTGTCGCAGGAACGCGCAAGCCGGCTGCAGGCCGACCTCGACGTCGCGCGTCAGCAGCAAAGCATCGTCGCGAGCCAGCAGGAGCAGAAGCGCGCCGAGGCGACCGAACTGGCGCAGCAGAAGGCCGCCGCGCAGGATCAGTTGCGCGTCGCGCAGCGCCAGGTGCGCGACCTGCAGCGTCAGCTCAATAGCGGCTTGCCGGTGCATTGAGCACGACGGTGTGAGCCTGGGTGGAGTGGCGGGACGGCGCGGAAATCGGTGCGCCGTCCGGCTCGTCCGCGGGCGTTACCGTTGTTGTGTTTGATCGGTGCTTTCCACACCCCGCCAGCCCGCGCATCGCACTTTTACCGCCGGGCTTTTCGGCATTTGCACTCGGTATTTTTCGCGAGCCCTGACGGCTCGTTGCCGCGTCGTTGTGCGCCGCCGTCGTACGACGCAAGACGGCGCGACTTCAATGCCGCTTGCGCGTATCCGCTTGCGTTTTGCGCATCCGTTCGCGAGGTGGCTGCGTCACGTCGACGGCGATCGGATCGCTGGCGGGAAAGCTTTCCATCAGCGCTTCGTCGAGCCGCGTATCGGCGGACGTCGGGGGCGTCCGGCGCGTGCGCGCCGGTCGGGAGGCATGCTGGTTTTTGCTGGTCATGGCGCGCTCCATCGGTAGAGGGTCGATTATTCAGCATAGCGCATCGCGGCTATCGGCGAACGACCGCCAGATGGCGCAGGCGCGTCGTTTAAAGCCGGCCGGCATCGATTCGTTCTCCGAGTGTCCCGGCCGCGCTCGAGCCGCGCTCGAGCCGCGAACGACACCTCCATCGATCCATCACACAGCGAACCAGATGAACGGGAAAAAGCCGGCGGGCTCGCGACGAGTGCTCGCAGCCCACGTCGTGGAAGCCGAACTGGAACACCTGGATTGGGCGACGCGGCAACCGGCGCTGCACCTGTTCGACGCCGGCTACTGGCGCCGCCGCGTGCTGGCGGTCAAGGGGAGATTCGAGCTGACCGAGCGTCAGCTGACCCAACTGGAGAAAATTCTGCGGCGCCTCGGTTCGTCCGCGGAGTAGCGAGGCGCGGCCGCTACAGCTTCTTCGTATTTATTCCTGATTGCCGCCGGAGCTGCCGCCGCCGTGGTTGCCGCCATGATTGCCGCTTTCGCCGCCGGTGCCGAACAGACGCCGCCGCCGCGTGACGACCACCGGACCTTCGGAGTTGCCGCTGCGCTCGCTCGGCGCGCGTTCCGCCGACGGCGTGCCGTACGATTCACGCCCTTCGCGCGGCTCGCGATGTTCGCGCGAACCATGGGGACCGCGCGCGCCATGTTCGCCATGCGACGTTCGGCCCGTGCGCGGCGCCGGCCGCGTGCCGGTGTCGAGCTGGATCGTGGAGATCGCGCGCTTGTAGATGCCTTGCAGGCCAACCGGCGTGCGCAGCATCACCAGGTACTGATCGAACGACTCGATGCATCCGGTCAGGCGGATGCCGTTGACCAGATAGATTTCGACGCGCTTTCGTTCCTTGCGCGCAGCGTTCATGAAGTCGTTTTGCGGATGCGATTCTGCGGAAGCCATGGACAATTCAGGTTAGATAGACGGTGGTTCGCCGCGATTTTACCCTTTCTACCCTATGCGGGGGCAGAACGCGTCGACGGGGCGAACTTTGTCCACTATAACGACTTGTGAGCACATAAGCATCCGATAACGCGGGACTGTAACGTTGAGTTACGAATCAGCTGGTCAATGTCGTCTTCTTCCGGTCTCTCCAGGCATTGCCGGCATGGTTGGCGGAAAAGGAAGAACATAGGGGCATGTTGCGCGACCACGGCGGCGGCGTCGAAGCGCCGCGAAAAGCCCGGAGAAACAGCGCAGCGAAACAGCGCCACGACGGCGATGGAATAAACCACGCGATCGCGGCGTTGAGTCCAGTATGGCAGTACCGCATTCCGCGGCCTGCCGCCCGCCGCGCCGGTCGGTCGATCGCGTGCCGGGCATCTGCCAGGAGGCTCACCATGAAAGCATCCCGTATTCTGTCAGCGCTCTTCGTCCTGCTCGCGCTCGCGTGCGGCTCCCTCGCGCACGCGGCCGATACCGACAACGCCGCGTCGGGTTCGAGCAACAACAGCAACAGCAGCGGCGGCGGCTACTAACGCCGCGACCGGGCCTGGCACGCCGGGTGACATTCGAAGCGGAAGTGATCGCGTGGCTGCCCCAGCTGCGCCGCTATGCGCGCGCGCTGACGGGCGACCGCGCCTGGGCCGACGATCTCGTGCAGGATACGGCGGAGCGCGCGCTTGCGCGCTGGTCGGCATTCCGGCCGAACAGCAACCTGCGCGCGTGGCTGCTGACGATCCTGCGGCATCTGTACATCGACCAGCTGCGCGGGCGCCGCGAGATCGCCGTCGACGACGAAAGCGCGCCGTGGCGCAATCTCGAGGCGCCGCAAGGTGAGGTCGACGGTCTGGTGCTGCGCGACGTGCAGCGCGCGCTGTACTGCCTGCCGCTCGAGCAGCGTGAGGTGCTGCTGCTGGTGTGCGTCGAGGAGCTGTCGTACCAGCAGGCATCGAGCGCGCTGGGGGTGCCGATCGGTACGGTGATGTCGCGGCTGTCGCGGGCGCGCGAGCATATGCGCGCGTTGCTGTGCGAGGAGCCGCCAGGACCGATGCACGGACCGCAGCCCCGTGCGCCGCGGGCGGCGCATAAAGTCGCGCCGCTGAAAGTGGTGAGAAACCGATAATGAACAACGACGACTCCGATTCCGGCTTGCATGACGAGCTCGATCTGCGCGCGCTGTCGGCCTATGTCGATGGCGAATTGCCGGAAGAGCAGCGCGCCGCGATCGAAACGCAGCTTCGCCAGCATCCGCAGGCCACCGCGCGCGTGGCCGCGTGGCGCGCGCAGAAGGCGGCGCTGCGGGCGCTGTGCAGCGCGCCGGACAGCGATGCGCGGCAAGCGCAAGCAGGGCAGCGGGCCGACGATCGGCAGCAAGCCGCTGAAGCCGGCGAGCGAAGCTATGCAGGCAGCCAGCCCACGGAGGCGGAGGAGCCGGCTTTTATCGTCGTGCGTCGGACGCGGCCGTGGTGGCAGCGCGCGGGTCTCGCCGCCTGCTGGCTCGCGGCTGGCGCCGGGCTCGCGCTGGCCCTCGGTCCGCTCGCGCCGCGGCTAACCGGCGGCGCGTGGAGCGGCTTCGGCGGACAGCCGGCCGGTTTTGCGCAGCGCGCGGATGTCGCGTATGCGGTGTACTCGCCGGAGCGGCGTCATCCGGTCGAAGTCGCCGCGAGCGAAGAGGAGCATCTGATCACCTGGCTGTCGAAGCGGCTGAATCGTCCGCTGTCGGTGCCGTCGCTGCAGGAGTATGGTTATTCGCTGGTGGGCGGCCGGCTGTTGCCCGGCGAGGCCGGGCCGGCTGCGCAGTTCATGTACGAGAACCAGACCGGCGCGCGCCTGACGCTGTACGTGACCGGCGTCACCCGCGACGAAACCGCGTTCCGCCTGTTTCGCGACGGCGACCGCCGCACCTTCTACTGGATCAGCGACGGCATGGGCTACGCGCTGTCTGGCGCGATCGCGGAAGGCAAGCTGCGCGAGATCGCGATCGACGTGTGCAGCGAGCTCGGTGGTAAGCCCGAGACGTGGCAGCAGTAGCGGGCGGTAGCGTGTCGTCAAGGCCGTCAGCGGCGACGTACGCATGGCTGCCCGCGCGACTGCACCCGCGGATTGCCCGACCGACAAGGAGACGCCTTGCCCCAGACGCTGCCGCCCAACCTGTCCGCCGCGCAGTTCGACCGGGCGCTCGCCAGCTGGCGAGCGATCGTCGGTGAAGCGCACGTGCTGCGTTCCGACGCCGGCCTCGCCGCCTATGTCGATCCGTTCGCTCCTGGTGAGCCGGGGGCGTTTGTCGCGAGCGCCGCGCTGCTGCCCGCGTCGGTCGATGAAATCCGCGCGGTGCTGCGCATCGCCAATCAGTACCGGATTCCGCTGTGGACCGTGTCGACCGGGCGCAACTTCGCGTACGGCGGCGCGGCGCCGCGTCTCAGCGGCTCGGTCGTGCTCGACTTGCAGCGCATGAACCGCATCCTCGAAGTCAACGAAACGCTCGCCTATGCGCTGGTCGAACCGGGCGTCAGCTATTTCGATCTGTACGCGCATCTGCGCGACAAGGGCTACAAGCTGTGGGTCGATCCACCGGCTGCCGGCTGGGGCAGCGTGGTCGGCAACACGCTGGAGCGCGGCTTCGGCTATACCGACTACGGCGATCACGCGGCGGCCCAATGCGGGATGGAGGTCGTGCTCGCCAACGGCGACGTGCTGCGCACCGGCATGGGCGGCGTCGAGATCGGCACTGCGTGGCAGCTGTATCAGCCGGGCTACGGGCCGTCGTTCGATGCGATGTTCATGCAGTCGAACTACGGCATCGTGACGAAGCTCGGCGTGTGGCTGATGCCCGCGCCGCCCGCGTATCTGCTCGGCGAAATCCAGTTTCGTCGCGAGGCCGATCTGGAGGAGATCGTCGAGATTCTGCGGCCGTTGCGGCTCGACGCCACGATCCGCAATCACGCAGTGATCGAGGGCGGATTGCGGCGCGCGGCGAGCCTGTCGCCACGCCGGCAGTGGTACGACGGCGCGGGCGCGATGCCCGGGAGCGCGGTGCAGGCGATGCTCGACAAACTCGGCGTCGGACGCTGGAACCTGCATTTCGCGCTGTACGGCACGCCCGAATTGATCGATGCGCGCTACGCGCTGATCGAGCGCGCGTTCGCGCGTGTGCCGGAGGCGCGGCTCATGGCGGCGCGCTATGCGGGCGATGCTCAGCCGACTGGCGGCGGCGATCGCAACATGGCCGGCATTCCCGCGATGACCGCGTTTCGCATGCTCGACTGGCGCGGCGGCGCGGGCGCGCACGTCGACTTCGCGCCGATCTGTCCGGCGACCGGGCGCGACGCGATGCGCCAGTACACGATGGTGAAAGCGCGCGCCGCCGAATACGGCTTCGACTACTACGGTGGCTTCACCGCGGGCGCGCGGCATCTGCATCATATTTTCGCGGCGATTTTCGATCGCGACGACGCGAACCAGGTGGAGCAGGCCGGCGCGCTGCTGCGCTCGCTGATGAGCGACGCGCGCGCGGCCGGCTACGGCGAATATCGCGCGCATCTCGCGTACATGGATTTCGCGGCCGCGCAATACAGCTTCAACGACGGTGCGTCGCTGCGCTTCGCCGAAACGCTGAAGGATGCGCTCGATCCGAACGGCATTCTCGCGCCGGGCAAGCAGGGCATCTGGCCGGCGGCATGGCGCGACCGGCGGGGGTACACGTGAACGACGCGTACGGACACGCACGGCAGACCGAAGCGCAAACAGAACGGAACGTACACGCCAATGGATCGACGCACTTTCATGCTCACCGGTGCATGCCTCGCGACGGCCGCGGGCGGCGCATGGCCGTGGCTCGCACGAGCCGCCGCGTGCGCTGACGATGCGCGCGCGTTCGCGATCGTCGACTCGACGCTCGAATGCGGCGCGTCGTTCGGACGCTATGCCGCGCATCTTCGCTTGCCGACCTTCGAAACCGGCGACGATGCGGGCGCGCTCTGGTTCACGACACTTGCGCCACTGCTCGACGTTGGGCGGACCCCGCACGCGATGCCCGCGCTGATCGGCTTCACGCGCGCGTCCGATTACTTCGTCCTGCAACACCTAGCGCTTCGCACGGGACGCTTCGTCGAGCATCGTCACGAAGCGCGCGAGGGGCTGGACGCGCAACCCGCCCACGTGGCCTTCGCGCTGACGCCGCGCAGCGCGCGCTAGAACTTGTAGTCCTTGTTCTTCGGATCGAAGGTCGAATCGTCGAATGTCCTCGGCGTGATGCTCTCGAACACGATCTGCTCGAAAATCTTGCCGTCGTTGTCGTAAGACTGGACGCTGCGAAAGAACGGATGACGCAGATCGAGCCCGAGCGTCTCCTTTTTCGCGTAGAACCGTGGCTGGCCGACCGGTGTTTCGAACGTGAACGCGACGACGCGCACACCGTCGATGGTCTTCACTGCGATCTGCACCGAAAGGGGCAAGCCGGCCTCGGTGTATTTTTTTCCTTCACTCAGGTATTGATCGGCAACGTACTCGGTGCCGAGATCGCGCACGCTGTGATTCGATTGCGAGCGTGCGAGCGCGCCGGTCAGCGAGGTCCACAACGGCATCACGTTCATGATGCCGCCGAGGTGGCCGTAGGTTTCGTCGCTACGTTTCGATTCGTCGTAGATGATTTCCTGGCCCGCGTGCGCGCCGTCGGGCAGCCACTTCGCGTAGATGCGCAGCGGGTCGTGCGCGACGCGCACCAGCATGTGATCGGGCTTGTCGGGCCATATGCCACGAATGCGCTCGGAGCGCGACATCGTGAACTCGTACGACGGGTAGTCGTTCGGCCCTTCCTTGATATAGCGCGGCAGCGCGAGCGGATCGAGCGACTGGAACAGCGCGACCAGTTGCGCGTCGTCGAGCTTTTCGAGCGTGCCGCTTTGCTGCGCGGCGCGCAGCCATTTGACCTGCTGGTCGAGCGTCAGCATGCCGACCTGCGCGGCCGGCGTGGTGGGCGGCTTGACGGCGCTCGCGGTGTTGAGCGGGGGCGGGCGATCGTCGTTCTGCGCGAAGGCCGTCGGCACCGACAGCAGGCCGAGCGCGACGAGCAGCGCACCCAGCAAGCGCTGTCGCCGGCGATGCGAACGGGCGGTCATGCGGTGCTTCATGAATTTCTCCAGAAAGTGACGCGGCCGCTCATGCAACCTGCAAGGCAATAACGCGAAGCAACAAAGCAATAACGCTTTGAAGCAACGCTTATTCCCGTCAGGCGGACTTCTGTTTCGCGAGTTCCTCGTCGCGCAACGCACGGCGCAGAATTTTGCCGACGTTGGTTTGCGGCAGCTCGTCGCGGAACTCGACGAGCTTCGGCACCTTGTAGCCAGTCAGATTCTTGCGGCAGTACGCAATCACCTGCTCGGCGGTCAGTGTCGGCGTGCGCCGCACGATGAACACCTTCACGCGCTCGCCCTGCGCGGGGTCGGACACGCCGATCGCGGCGACTTCGCGCACGTCCGGATGCGCGGCGATCACGTCCTCGATTTCGTTCGGATACACGTTGAAGCCCGACACGAGGATCATGTCCTTCTTGCGATCGATCAGACGGATAAAGCCGCGCGAGTCCATCACGCCGATGTCGCCGGTCGCGAGCCAGCCGTCGTCGTCGATCACCTTCGCGGTTTCGTCGGGGCGGTTCCAGTAGCCCTTCATGACCTGCGGGCCCTTCACGCACAGCTCGCCCGCCTCGCCGATATTGGCCCAACTGCCGTCGTCTTTCCTGAAGCGCACCTGCGTGGACGGCGCGGGCAAGCCGATCGAGCCCTCGAAGTCGCGCAGATTGGTCAGATCGACCGGATTCATCGAGACGATCGGCGAGCACTCGGTGAGTCCGTAGCCCTCGATGATCGGCTTGCCCGTCACCGCCTTGAAGCGCTCGGCGACGGCTTTCTGCGTCGCCATGCCGCCCGCCATCGCGAGCTTCAGGTCCGAGAAGTCGCGCCGACAGAATTCCTCGTTGTCGAGGAAAGCGTTATAGAGCGTGTTGACCGCGGTCATGCCGGTGAATTTTTCGTGACGGATGATCATCATCACGCGCTTCATGTCGCGCGGATTCGCGATCAGGATGTTGCGCCCGCCGAGCCCCATGAAGATCAGCGCATTCACGGTCAGCGAGTAGATGTGATAAAGCGGCAGCGGCGTGAGCACCGTTTCGCCCTCGCCGGACAGCTGCCCCGCGGCCCACGCCTTCGCCTGCAACAGATTGGCGAGGATGTTCCGGTGCGTGAGCATCGCGCCTTTCGCGACGCCGGTCGTGCCGCCCGTGTATTGCAGGAACGCGATGTCTTCGTGGGTCGCGCGCACCGGTGTGTGCGGCCGCGCATAACCGGCCGAAAGCGCTGTCAGGAGCGGCACCGCCTGCGGCAGCTTGTAAGGGGGCACCATCTTTTTCACGTGACGCAGCATGAAATTGAGCAGGTGTCCCTTCAGGTTCGCGCCGTCGGCGAGCAGATCGCCGAGCCCGGTCACGATCACGTTGCGCACCTTGGTGCCGGGCAATGCATCTTCGAGCGTCTTCGCGAAGTTCTCGAATACGACGATCGTCTGCGCGCCGCTGTCCTTTAGCTGGTGCGCGAGTTCGCGCACCGTGTAGAGCGGATTCACGTTGACGACCACCGCGCCCGCCTTGATCGTGCCGAACAGCGCGACCGGATACTGGAACGTGTTCGGCAGCATGATCGCGACGCGCTCGCCCGGCTCCACGCCGATGCTTTGCAGGTACGCCGCGAACGCGCTCGCCTTGCGGCCCAGTTCACCGTACGTCAGGTTCGCGCCGACGCTCACGTACGCGACGCGCTCGCGGAACTGTGCGATGCATTCGTCGAAGAACTGATCGATCGACTCGTATTGCGTGACGTCGATGTCGCGCGGCACGTCGTCCGGATAGGATGCGTACCAGATGCCGTCGGTGTTCGGAGCGGGGTGGGGCACCGGGTTTCGACGAGGCGTGCCGCCTGCGTCCGGCACGTGCAGCGGGGCTTGGGTGGGCTCGGTCATCGGTTGCCTCCTGAAAATGTTGGTATGCGCTGCCGCGCTAGCGTTCCAGAATCGCGACGACCCCCTGGCCGCCCGCCGCGCAGATCGAGATCAGCCCGCGTGCGCTGCCGGCCGGTTTGTCGAGTTGCGCCAGCATCTTTGCGAGCGCGGCGACGATACGTCCGCCCGTCGCCGCAAACGGATGGCCGGTCGCGAGCGAACCGCCGTTCACGTTGAGCCTGGTGCGGTCGATCGCACCGAGCGCGCCGGCGAGGCCAAGCTGCGTGCGGCAATATTCGTCATCCTGCCATGCCGCGAGCGTGCACAACACCTGAGCCGCGAACGCTTCGTGGATTTCGTAGAAATCGAAGTCCTGCAGCGTGAGGCCGGCGCGCGCGAGCATGCGCGGCACCGCGTAGGCGGGCGCCATCAGAAGGCCTTCCTGCTTGTCGAAAAAGTCGACCGCCGCGGTTTCCGACCAGCTCAGATACGCGAGCACGGGCAAGCCACGCTCGGCCGCCCACGCTTCGCTCGCGAGCAGTACCGCGGATGCGCCATCGGTCAGCGGCGTCGAGTTGCCGGCGGTCAGCGTGCCCGCGTCGCGGTCGAACACGGGCTTCAGGTTCGCAAGCCTTTCGAGCGACAGGTCGGCGCGCAGGTTGTTGTCGCGCGCGAGGCCTTTGTACGGCGTCATCAGATCGTTGACGAAGCCGCGCGCGTACGCATCGGCGAGCTTGCGATGGCTCTCGTACGCGAGCACGTCCTGCGCCTCGCGCGAGATGTTCCAGCGCTTGGCCATCAGCTCGCAATGCTCGCCCATCGACAGCCCCGTGCGGGGCTCGCCGTTGCGCGGCAACAGCGGCTTGAACAACATGCCGGGCCGCAGCCTGCTGAGTGCGGCGAGACGCTGACCGGTACTCTTGCCGCGATTCGCTTCGAGCAGGATCTTGCGCATGCGCTCGTTGACGCCGATCGGCGTGTCGGACGTGGTATCGACGCCGCCCGCGATGCCCGCGTCGATCTGCCCGAGCGCGATCTTGTTGGCGACGAGGATCGCGGCTTCGAGGCCGGTGCCGCAGGCCTGCTGCACGTCGTAGGCGGGCGTTTCCTTTGCGAGCGTGGTGGACAGCACGGACTCGCGCGTCAGGTTGAAGTCGCGCGAGTGCTTGATGACGGCGCCCGCCGCGACTTCGCCGAGACGCACGCCGTGCAGGTCATAGCGATCGATCAGCCCTTGCAGCGTGAAGCTCAGCATGTCCTGATTCGATGCGCTCGCGTACGCGGTGTTCGAGCGGGCGAACGGAATCCGGTTGCCCCCGATGACGGCGACGCGGCGCACGGCAGGTTGCGGGTGGGACATGCTCGGCTCCTTTGGGTCGTTCCCAGATTATTGGTCGATGCGAACGGCGCGCTCGCGGTTCACAGCAGCCGCCACTGCATGCGCCCGCGCAAATGCGGCTTTTCCCCGGCGATATCGCGCACCTCGAGATCGCGCTCGATCAGCGAAGGCGATGCGCTCCACAGCGACGCTTCGCCCGGCAGCAGCATCGGCACCTTGAACTCGGCGCTGAGCGTTGCTTCGGCGAGCGGCTTCGGCGGCTGCAGCGACGACGCCGCGCGCGCGAGCGTCCACATGCCATGCGCGATCGCGCGCGGAAAGCCGAACGCCTTCGCCGACAGCGCGCTGATGTGAATCGGGTTGTAGTCGCCGGACGCGCTCGCGTAGTCGCGGCCCAGTTGCGGCGCGAGCTGCCAGCGCGCGATCCGTTGCAGCGCATCGGGGCCGAGCGTCAACGCTTCGAGCGGATGGCCGAGCGCCGGCACCGCGCGCTTCAGATAGACGCTGTCGCCGTCCCACACCGCCTCACCGCGCCGATAGATGCGCGTATGCACGACGAACGCCTGGCCTCTGTCGTGACGCAGCAGCGCGCCGAATTCGACCTCGATGCGCAGCAGGTCCTTGTAGGCGAGCGGGCGGCGCAGCCGCACGTGATTGGCCAGATGCACGAGACCGAGCGCGGGCCACGGAAACGCGGGGTCGGTCAGCATCAGCAGATGCAGCGGAAACGCGAGCAGGTGCGGGTAGGTGAGCGGCACGCCGTGCTCGGGAATGAAGCCGCACACGCGCGCATAGCGCCACACGGGGCCGGGCTCGAGCACGACGGCGGGGCGCACGAGCCGCAACGGCGGCAGCCGCGCGTCGCGGCCGCGCTTGACGATGCCCGTCAGCGCGCGCCCGTACAGCTTGGCCGGCGCGGGCAGCGTTTCGATGACGACGGTTTTCGGCCGCGCGCCGTCGCCCGGCGCGGGAGCGAGCTGACGGTTGCCGAACGGATCACGCGGTTCGTCCATACCCATGCTCCCGTTCAGGCGCCAATCAGGCTTTGACCGCACACGCGCACGACCTGGCCCGTCACGCCGGCCGAGCCCGGATGAGCGAGCCACGCGATGGTCTGCGCGACGTCGACGGGCTGGCCGCCCTGACTCATCGAGTTCATGCGGCGGCCGGCCTCGCGGATCGCGAGCGGAATCTTCGCGGTCATCTGCGTTTCGATGAAGCCGGGCGCGACCGCGTTGATCGTGATGCCGCGCGCGCGCAGTGGCGGCGCCATGCTCTGCACCCGGCCGATCACGCCAGCCTTGGACGTGGCGTAGTTGGTCTGGCCGGGATTGCCCGCGATGCCGCTGATCGACGACACCGCGACGATGCGCCCGCCATCGCGCAAGATGCCGCCCGCGAGCAGCGCGTCGTCGATGCGTTCCTGCGCGTTCAGGTTGATGTCGATCACGCTTTGCCAGACGGCGTCGGTCATCTTCGCGATGGTCTTGTCCTTCGTGATGCCGGCGTTGTGCACGACGATGTCGACGCCGAGCTCGTCGAGCGCGGCGGCGATCTGCGCGGGCGCTTCGGGCGCGGCGATGTCGAACGCGAGCGGGCTGCCGTTCAGCTGCCGCATCGTCGCATCGAGCGCGTCGCGCGCGGACGGAATGTCGAGGCCGATCACATGCGCGCCCTCGGCCGCGAGCACGCTCGCGATCGCCGCGCCGATGCCGCGTGCCGCGCCCGTGACCAGCGCGCGCCGGCCGGCGAGCGGCTGGCGCCAGTCGAACGCGGACGCGTCGTGCGGCGGCGCGCCATGTGCCGCGATCCGCACCACCTGACCGGACACATAGGCCGAGCGCGGCGACAGGAAAAAGCGCAGCGTCGCCTCGATGGCGTTTTCAGCGCCTTCCTCCACGTACACGAGATTCGCGGCGATGCCGCGCCGCGCTTCCTTGCCGAGCGAGCGCACGAGCCCTTCGAGCGCGCGCTGGGCAGTCCACTGACGCGGGCTCGCGCAGGCCTCGGGCGGCCGGCCCAGCACGACGATGCGCCCACACTTGCCGAGCGAGCGCAGCGTGTCGTGGAAAAAGCCGTGCAGCGGTTCGAGCAGGCTGCTGTCGTCGATACCGCTCGCGTCGAACATCAACGCGGCAAGCTTGCCCGGCGCACCCGCTTCGGCCGGCTCGAAGCGGCCGGTCATCAGGCCGTGGCGATGGGCGAGCGGCACCCACAGCCCGGCGCTTTCGTGCGCGACGCTCGTCATGCCGATGGTGGCGATCAGACTCGCGAGCGCGTCGAACAGGCGCGGCTCGCGGCCCGCGCCGATCGCGATCAGTCCGTCGAACTCGGGCCGGTCCGCGCGATAGCGCCGCAGCACCTCGGGCTTCGGCAGCCCGAGCGAGTGCGCGAGACGGCCGCCGAACGGCGAGTTGACGAACTTCAGGTAGGAGTCGTTCATGTTATCGGTTGCTCTGCTGGACGCGCCGCGGGCAGCCCCGTGATTTTCAGGGGCGCCGGACGTGTGTCAGTGTGCCTTGAGTTGCGTGACTCGGGTACGGTTTGCCGCGCTGGGTCGGTAGTTTTTTCTGCGTCAGCGCGCGCATCAGGCCACCAGTTCCAGCGCCTTTTCGAGCGCCTGCTTGCGCTGTTGCAAGCTCGCGAGCAGGTCGAAGTCGGCCGGGAAATCGTCGACCTTGACGACCTGCGCGCCGTAGCGCGCGTAGTCGTCGAGCACGCGCCGCTCGTCCGCGTCGACGAGGCCCTGGCGTTGCGCCGCATCGGTCCATGCGGCGAACTGCGGCAGGCTTTGCGGCAGCGGTTCGAGCAGACCCTGCTTCACCGCCTCGCGCAGCTTCTGCTCGATTTGCGTGAACTGCGGATTGAGCGCGAACGCGAGCTCGCCATAGCCGAGCGCATCGACGTCGGGGTGCGGCACGTACGAGTCGGCGACGAGCCGCTCGCGCGCGGCGCCGGGCGTTTGCATCAGTTCGGCGATCTCGCTGCCGAGCCGGTCCGACGGCTCGCGATGCGGCAGGCCGAACGGGAATGCGAGCACACGCACGAGCGTCGCGGCGACCCGGTTCGGGTAGTTCGCGAGCACGCCGTCGAGCGCGTGCTGCGCCTTGTACAGCGCATCCTCGACGCCCCACCGCACGAGCGGCAAGTCGTCGTGCTGTCGGCCTTCGTCCTCGAAACGCTTCAGCGTCGCCGAGATCAGGAACAGCTGCGACAGCACGTCCCCGAGGCGTCCCGAGATGCGTTCGCGACGCTTCAGATCGCCGCCGAGCACCAACATCGACACGTCGGCGAGCAACGCGAACACGGCCGACAGACGCGTCGCCGCGCGATAGTACGCATGGAGCGGCGCATACGCGCGGCGCGGCTTCGCGATCAGCGCGCCGCCGCTCAGCCCATACACGGCACTGCGCACCACGTTCGACACCGTGAAATTCAGGTGACCGAAGAACGCCGCGTCGAACTCGCGCAAGGCTTTCGCGCGATCGGGCTCGCGCGTCGCCGTCATTTCCTTCAACACGTACGGATGGCAGCGAATCGCGCCCTGGCCGAAGATGATCAGACAGCGCGTCAGAATGTTCGCGCCTTCGACGGTGATCGAGATCGGCATTTGCTGATACGCGCGCGCCAGAAAGTTCGACGGCCCCATGCAAATACCCTTGCCGGCGACGACGTCCATGCCGTCGTTGATGACCATGCGCGCGCGCTCGGTGATGTGATATTTGGCGATCGCCGAAATGACGGAGGGCTTTTCGCCGAGGTCGACCGCCTGCGCGGACAGCCGGCGCGCGGCGTCCATCACGTACAGGTTGCCGCCCATGCGGCCGAGCGCTTCCTGCACGCCCTCGAACTTGCCGACGGCGGTGCGGAACTGGCGCCGAATCGCGGCATATGCGCCGGTGCCGCGCACGGCAATCTTCGCCATCCCGACGTTCGACGACGGCAGCGAGATCGCGCGGCCCGCCGCCAGACACTCCATCAGCATGCGCCAGCCGTTGCCGACCTGGGCGCGTCCGCCGATCACCCAGTCGAGCGGAATGAACACGTCCTTGCCCGAGTTCGGACCGTTCTGGAATACCGCGTTCAACGGCCAGTGACGCCGGCCGATGTCGACGCCAGGGTGGTCGGTCGGAATCAGCGCGCAGGTGATGCCCGGTTCGTCGTTCGCGCCGAGCAGATGGTCGGGGTCGAGCGCGCGGAACGCGAGGCCGAGTACGGTCGCGATCGGCCCGAGCGTGATGTAGCGCTTGTCCCACGTGACGCGAAAGCCGAGCGTCTCGCGGCCCTCGTGCAGGCCCCGGCAAGCGATGCCGACATCGGGAATCGCGGCGGCGTCGGACCCGGCATACGGGCTCGTCAGCGCGAAGCAGGGGATTTCCTCGCCGCGCGCGAGACGCGGCAGATAGTAGTTCTTCTGCGCGTCGGTGCCGTAGTGCATCAGCAACTCGGCCGGGCCGAGCGAGTTCGGCACCATCACCGACACGGCTGCGGCCGAGCAGCGCGTCGCGAGCTTCATGATCACCTGCGAATGCGCGTACGCGGAGAACTGCTTGCCGCCGTACTGCTTCGGAATGATCATGCCGAGAAAGCCGTGCTGCTTGATGAACTGCCACGTTGGCGGCGACAGGTCCTGCCAGACCATCGTGGTTTCCCAGTCGTTCGCGAGGTCGCACAGCTGCTCGCATTCGACGTCGAGGAACGTCTGCTCTTCGGCGCTGAGCATGGCCGGGCCATAGCCGAGCAGCGTGTCCCAGTGCGGGCGGCCCGAGAACAGCTCGGCATCCCACCAGACCGTGCCCGCCTCGATCGCGTCGCGCTCGGTCGGCGACATCTGCGGCAGGATCTTGCGGAACGTGTCGAGCACCGGTTTCGCGAGCCATGCGCGGCGCAGCGGTTTGATCGTCAGCACGAGGGCGGGGAGTACGAACACGATCGCGAGCAGTGTCGTCAGCAGCGGGCCGGCCGCGCCGCTCACGAGTGCGGCCGCGACCCAGACGATCAGCGCCGCGAGCCACCATGAGGCGCGGGCCTGAACGTAGACGAGAGCGAATGCGGCGATGACGAGCGCCAGGATGAACCACGGCATGACGTTTCCTCCTCTGTGGTGACGCAATCGCCGGGCCAGCTGCGAGTCGCGCTCTTGCGTCGGGCGTTACCGTGTCTTACCGACTCGACTGACGCTGCGCAACGTAGATGTACTGCTCGGGTAAGCGAGCTCGTTCGGGTTCCATGTACGACGTGTGGTGGTTACGTCGAGTGATGACGCGATGACGCCGTGAGACGTCGTCAGGCGGTGCCGTGCAGCCCATGCTGATAGCTTGCCGGCGCCGCTTCCATCGTGCCGCCGCGGCTGTTGCTGTCGAACGTGTCGCGTGCCACTGCGCACTTGGCCGCCTCGCCGCTGGTCTGTTCTTGCGCACTGGCGAACGTGCCGTCCACGCCGCCGTCGGTCGCATCGCCGAGCACGGCGCCGAACGCGGCCAGTTGCGAGCCGTCCGGCAGCGGCGCCTTCAGCGCGGAGACCATCAGCGACGCAAGGCGCGCGATGAGCTGCAGATCGTTCATCGACTTGCCTTGCGAGAACTCGGCAATCAGGCTGTCGGTATCGGTGCCGGCGAGCACCCCCGACAGCGCGCCAATCGCGAAATGCAACCGCCAGCCGAGCTCCTCGCGCGGCAGATGCGGCAGCGCGCGCTGGAACGCGTCGAAGAAGCGCATCGCCACCGCTTCGTAATGCGCGTTCAGAAAGTCGCGGATGAACGACGCGGGGTCGGTGTAGGCGCGCCCGAGCAGGCGCAGAAACGCTTTGCCGCCGACACGCGGATCGCGCGACAGACGCAGCGCCGGAATGAACATCGCGCCGAGCACGTGCTCGCAGGTCAGGCGCGCGCCGAGCATGACGTCGAAGCGGTCGAGCAGCTTCAGGCGCTCCCGGTTCAGCTGATCGAGCCGGCGCGACAGCATCGAGTGAATCAGCGATTCCTTGCTGCCGAAGTGATAGTTGACCGCCGCGAGATTGACTTCGGCGCGCGAAGTGATCTGGCGCAGCGACATCGCCTCATAGCCGCATTCGATGAACAGCGTCTCCGCGGCGTCGAGAATGCGTGACTTCGTATCGCCGGCATGCCGGCCGGCTGTGCGAACTGCCATGTTGCCGTCTCCCAGTTGCCGGGGCTGCCGGCTCGCAAACACGCGATTCAAATCGATATTTGAAACGACCGTTTTTTTTAGGATAAGAAAGGATGGTCGGTGCGATCAAGGGACGGGCTCGACGAACTCCTCTAGAAGACCTGTCGGGGAGCCATGCTGGCGAAGCGCGGCGCGTCATGCCGCGCGGAAAATAAAAAGACCGTTCCGAACGAATCGGAACGGCCTCGTGTCGTGTTGCGATGTAATCTGGCCTTGCGCTCGACGACCGGGTTGACCCGGCTCCACGCGTTGACGCGTATTGGCTAGCCGTCTGGTTCGAAAGCCTCAAGCTCTTAAACTCGTCCTCCGACCGCGCCGTCCGTCGATTCCGCGCCGACGACTTCACGCGCGGACTGCGTCATGTCGATGCCACGGCGCTCGCGACTGAACGGAATCAGCGCGCAGATCAGGATCGCGACGATGCCGACAACGATCGCCAGCACGAGCGCGTAGTTGTTGCCGTGCACTTCGGCGATTTTCGCTTGCAGCGGACCGTTGACCGACGCGATCAGATTGCCGAGCTGATACACGAGACCGGGGAAGGTCGCGCGGATTTCATCGGGCGAGATTTCGTTCAGGTGCACCGGAATCACGCCCCAGGCGCCTTGCACCGAGATCTGCATCAGGAACGCGCCGAGCGCGAGCAGGATCGGCGTGGTCGAGAAGGCCCACAGCGGCAGCACCGGCAGCGCGATCAACGCGGCGATGAAAATCGCGCGCTTGCGGCCGATCTTCTCCGACGCCCAGCCGAAGAACAGACCCCCGCAGATCGCGCCGATGTTCAGCGTGATCGTGATCCACGACACCGTGTGCGCGTCGAACTGGCGCTGTACGCGCAGGAAGGTCGGATACAGATCCTGCGAGCCGTGCGAGAAGAAGTTGAAGGCGGTCATCAGGATGATCGCGTACATCGACAGACCGACGTTCAGCTTGAGCGTCGCGACGAGGCCAGGACGGACCTTCTTCTCGAGCGTCTTGAACGCGGGCGACTCCGGCACGTGCGCGCGAATGTACAGCACGAGCAGCGCGGGCAGCACGCCGACGAAGAACATGCCGCGCCAGCCGATGTATTGATAGAACAGGCCGAACACGATCGACGCGAGCAGGTAGCCGCTCGGATAACCGGCTTGCAGAAGACCCGACACGATACCGCGCGACTTCGTCGGCACGGTTTCCATGGTCAGCGCGCCGCCGACACCCCATTCGCCGCCCATCGCGATACCGAACAGCGCGCGCAGCACGAGCAGCGTCATCAGGTTCGGCGACAGACCGGACAGCAGTTCGAGCAGGGAGAAGCACGCGATGTTGATCATCAGTGTCGGACGGCGGCCGTATTTGTCGGCGAGCCAGCCGAAAATCAATGCGCCGAGCGGGCGCATCATCAAGGTCAGCATGATCGCGACTGTGACCGAAGGAATGTCCGTATTGAATTCCTGCGCGATATCTTTCAATACGAACACCATCAGAAAGAAATCGAATGCGTCGAGCGTCCAGCCTAGATAGGCGGCGATCGTGACGTTTCTCTGTTCCCGAGTCCAGCTCATTGATTGTTCTCCTCAGTCTCCACAAAACCGCGTTTGATCGCGGACGGCACCGTAGCCCTTGCGCCTTATGGCAAGCGCTTCCCGGCGAGTGTACGCCGAGCATTAAACGTCTGCATGGTTGAAGCCGGTTTTCTCCGTGTTAATCCGGAGAGCAATATTCGTGCTGAATTCGTAGTGCATGTTTAATGTCGGAAAAATGCAATTGCCGGTTCGATTCATGTTTGTATTTTGTAATGTTTATCGGGATTTCCCAGCGCCCATTTTTCATGAAGTTTATGGCAATGGCGTTTTGACGGGGCGGCCCGTGCCGGTCCGCGCGCCGCATCGAACCTTCATGTACAGTTATTTCGCCAACTGATCGACATATCGCTATGTCCTTGACGCCATCGCCTTCGTTGCTCGACGAGATGCTCGACGCTGTCGCGCGTCGCTATCGCCTGCCGGCGCTTGCGGCCGTCTGCGCGCCGACGCAGCAAGCGAGACCCGCCACCGTGCTCGCGCTCGCGATCGAGCAGGCTCGCGAGGCGAGCGCGCGTGGCGAAGCGCCGGATGCGGCGAACCAGCGCTTCTTCGTCGAGGCGCTCGCGCGCATGATTCGGGAGGCGATGCGCGAGGAAGCCGGCGACCCGGTGTTTCAGGCGATGCTGCTACGGCATCGCAGCACGGTGGTGCGCGAGTACGCGTCGCTGGCCGCGCACGCGAGCGTCGATCGCCGGCTGATCTACGCGGCCGTCAATGCGATCGCACATCCGGCCAAACAGCAGCGGCTGCTACCCGGCCTGCAACGCGACGCGCTGGCGCATCTGCACGCGCTGGCGTTCGCCGAAGCGTGGCCCGCGCTGGCCGAAGCCGTGCAAGCTTGCATCGATACGCCGCAAATCGCGCACGACGCGGCGCTGCAACGCGGCCTCGCGCAATTGCTGGAGAGTGCCGCTTTGCAGCGCTTGCGCCGTCTTTACGCGCTCGCGTCCGACGCGCGCGTGCGTCAGTACCAGACGCTGTGGGATCGCCAGGGGCCGCGGCCGGGAAGCTCGACTGCCGTAGCACGAGGCTTGAGTTCGAAGCAGCGCGGCGCCGCGGTCGAGGCATCGGCCGCCGATGCGCTCGACGCGCTCGCGCGGCGCCTCAATGACGCGCACGGTGCGCTCGCCTCGTACCGTGTCGTGAACTCGATGCGCGTGCCGGCCGCGATACCCGCGAGCCACGAGCGCGCGAAAACCGAATGGGACGTGGTGCTGCTGCGCCAGGCACAGCCCCCGGCCGACGCGGCGGCGTGGGACGTCTGCCTGCTCGTCGAAGCGAAGGCATCGGTCGATGCGGCCACCACCGATCTGCCGCGGCTCGTGCGTGGACTGACGCTGCTTGCGCATGCGGACCCGCACACCGTCTACCCGTTTCGGACGCAGCAGGGGACGGTGGGATTGAGCGGCGCGTCGCTCGCCGCGCTGACGAGCGACGGGGCCGGTCTTCGCAGGACCGTGCTGTATTGCTGCGACGCACCCGTCGAAGCGGCGCCGCGCGTGCTGGGCCCTGCGAGCCGGATGCAGCTGCTGTCGGCGCACGCCAGCCTCGATTTCGCGGCAGCACTGGCGGATGGCCGTGATGCCGATTGCGCGGTGCTGGAACCGGTGTGGCATCAGTTGCTCGAATCGCCGAGATGGCGGACGGCGCTCGACCAGTACGCGACGCTGCGCGAGGTCCGCGAATTGATGGTTCATCCGGACGACTTGCGGGCCGCCGTCGGCATCGCCGACGCAAGACGGTTGAGCGCGGCGCGCTAGGCCTGCCAGGTCTGCGTAGGGCCAACGCAAGCGCTGTGCCGCAGTCGCGGCGCGATTGCATTGGAGGTGGCGCGCGCGTTGCTCGTAGCGATAGATCTTCGAGCAAAAAGGAGTGGTGATGGAAACGCCGTCGAAGCGACTGTCGGACACACAGGTGCAGGTTGCCAGCAAGATCTACGGATTTCGCTCGCCGCAGGAGGCGGACCGTTTCGTGCAATGTCTGCGCGACGGCGACGCGAGCCGCTGCGTCGCGGACGTTCCGCCCGAGACAGCAACCGATGCCTATCCCCCCGGAACCCGCACAGGGTCGGGCGCGGGCATGACGATCGGGCCGCCGCCGGGCGGGCTCGATAGCGACGAGTAACGCGTTTGCGCCGGGTCGCCGGCTCGGGCACGGTTCTAACGCCTCGGCGATCAGAAAGACAATCTCGACCCGGACAATCCGTCGAACCTGCAATCACGACATTTGCAACGTGCGCGTATTGCAACGTGCGCGTGTGGCGACGCCCGCGTCAGCGCACCGGCCCCAGCGACGCCGACAGAGGTGCGGAGCCGCCGCCCAGCATCCGGTCGATCAGATAGCGGCCCTGTTCGATGCCGGCGCGCAACGCTTCCGCCTCGGTGAGCCATTCCGGCGTCACGGGCTCCGCGTTGGCCAGATTGGCGGGTATCTCCAGCGGCCGGCCCTCGCGGGAAATCGACACGTCGGCGATCCAGGCGCCTCGCGAGTTCCGATGCGCGGTCACCGTGATCAGCGCGCCGCGGTGCGCGTCATGCATCGCGTGGTGGGAGCCGGGCTCGGCGCGCGCGGCCGGCATCGCGCGTCCGTCCGCGCTAGCCATATCGGAGCCGGTCTCGCCGATGCTTGCGCCGGCGGTGCGGTCAGTGTGATCGGTTGGGGGGAGCGGGGTCATGCTGTCCTCGGCGAGCGAATGATCTGCATGATTTGAGCAAGCGCTGTGCCGACAGGGCGAACGCGTGCAGGCATCCGTCCAGGAACGGGCACGCGGCGTGCGAGCGCTCAGCGCGGGCCCGGCTCTTGCGCTGCGCTCAACGCTGGCGTCGCTTCGCTCTGTCGGCCGAGAGGCGAAGTCTTTGCTGATGGCGGCCGCCGCAAATGAATCGTAAGGAGGACGGAATGTCGATCCATGCGAAGGTCACGAGGTGGCGCAACGTCGGGCGATTCTGCGTCGAACGTGTAACCGACTATAGCGAACTGTTCGCGCTGGAAGTCGAGGAGACGCGAAAGCGTCTGGTGCGCGAGTTGAGCGCACTCATGGCGTTGGCAGTCGCGGGCCTGTTCACGCTGTCCTTCATTTGCATCGCGATCATCGCCACCGCGTGGCAGACGCCTTACTTCCTTGCGGTGGTCTGGGGCGTTGCCGCCGCGTGGCTGCTCGTGTGCATCGTGTCCTTGCTCGTCTTGCGGGCGCAGAAACCGGCGCAATCGCTTCACGTGCTCAAGGCCGAGATTCATTCCGATCTCGACGCTCTCAGGGAGTCGCTCAAATGAGTCAGCCACATCACGCAAATGAGCTTGCCCGGGTCACCATTCTGGAACGCATGGAGGCATCGCGAGCCGCATTGGTCGCGGCGAACCAGACTGCCGCGTTGCCGGCGGTGCGGGCAGCCTCGCGCTACTCCGCCGGCAATGTGCTCGCGTCGCTCGCCGAGGCGCCGCATGTTGCGCTGCTTCTCGCGCTGGTGATCGGCGGCATCGTGCTGGGGCCGCGCCGCACGCTGTCGATCGCGGGCCGTTCCGGTCTTGCGGCGTGGATCGCCCGCAATGTGCGGCGGTCGATCGCGCAGTGACGCCCTGAGCGAATGCAGCGATCGGACCAGGCAAAGCAGAATCGCCTCAGCGAACCGTGTGCAACCCTACCAGCCTGCTAGACTGGAAGTTCCCCTGCAAGCCATGGAGGGAAATATGACGACCGTCTACGTCGTAAAGACCGGCGAAAAGTTCCTCTGCACGGCAGAGGACGGCGATATCGGCATGGCACCGGAGATTAAGGAAGCCACGTCCTTTCGCTCGTATGAGGAAGCGAATAAAGTCGCGAACGAGCACGCCGACCCCGGATACGAAATCCTGACCATCGACGTTAACAAACGCTGACGAGGTGTTAGCTGTTTGCGCCCAGGCGCTCAGCGAAACAAGGCTGGCAATACAACAGGCGCCATGCGACATGGCGCTCGGGTCGGGTGCGTCCGAAATCGTCGTCATGACGGCTTCGGGCATTCAGGCGGCGGCCGAAACCACTCTGCAAGCGCGCATAGCACGACACTCCACGCCGTCCCGGCGGGGACGGCATGCTCTGCATCGTCGAGCTGGTCAGGCGAGCAGGCTTACGATCCGCCAAAGAACACCGGCTTCATCCCACTCGTGCTGGCCGGATTACCCATCTGCTGCGTACCGCTGGTCGCGGGGCCGTAGCCGCTGCTTTGGCCTGCGGCAGTGGCGTTGGTGGTCGGCATGTTGGTAGGAAAGTCGACGGTATTCGCATTGGCCGGATTGAAGCCGGCTTGCTCGAGCTGAGCGATTTCTGCCTGCACTTGCGCGTGCGTCAGCGCCCCGTCCGACTGCGCCAGCGATGCAACTGACACAGCCATGACCGCGACCGCGCAAGCTGTGTGGACTAACGTCTTCATGATGGCCCGCCTCCTTGTTGGTTACTCCGGCTGACTCGCGCTTTGCTTTTCGCGGTTCAACTGATCAAAGGTTAGGTGAGGAACCGCACAGTGGTCGTTTATTTTTCATGGTAGGGGGTTCGTCCATCAGCCGACGCCGGTCGACGCTAGCGCCCGAACGCTCCGATGTCGGCCGCGCATCCGAGACCGTACCTCCGGACACGAGCCGACATCATCGAAGCGTGGGTCAAGCAGCCGTTCGCGGGTCGTCGTCGAACATCCGCATTCCCGCGGGTGCCGTCGTCAAGAAAGCTCAGGTGCGCGTAATCGAAGCCCCACCGTCCACCAACGAAGCGGTACCCGTCACGAAGGACGAATCGTCGGAAGCAAGGTAGAGCGCCGAGCGGGCAATCTCTTCCGGCTTTGCGACCCGCTTGAGCGCGTGCAGCCCGGTCACGAACGTCTGCGATTCGGCCGTATCGTTCATACCGCGATACATCTGCGTGTCCACCGCGCCCGGGAGGATCGCGTTGACGCGCACGCCTTGCGGGCCGTATTCAGCCGCGAGCGCTTGCGTCAGTCCGATCAGCCCGGCTTTGCTCGCGGCATAGGCGGCGGTCCCCGCGAAGGCGAACGAGTAGCCGACGAACGTCGACGTGAAGATGATCGACCCACCGCCTTGCTTGATCATTTCAGGAATCTGATGCTTGGCGCCGACAAACGCGCTCGTCAGGTTGGTGGCCAGCGTCGCTGACCTACGCGCAGGCCGGCTCGTCCAGGTATTGCCTGAATACCGTTTGCCGGATATCGATGTGCTCGCGCTGTATCCGAGCCGTCGCCACGTGAGCGCAAAAGTTCGTGCGGCAATCGATTTCCTGGTCAACGCGTTCTCGGGCGTGCCACCGTGGGACGAGACGTGAAGGGATGTCTGATGTGTGTCGGCTGTCCGGAAACCGGATGCCTGCAATTGGGGAAGAGGCCGCCGGGCACGGCGCGTTCGATAGCATGATTCAACTGGAATTCGGTCTGTCACCGTTCTTTAATGTGTCGTATGGCGCGTCATGCAGGAGACCTGACACACCCGATGAAAACTGCACATTGAATTACCGGCACGGTCGCCCTCCAACGAGCTCATGCGGTGGCAGGTCTGGATCAGCGATGTCCCGGAACAAGAACCGACGGGAGACATTCGTGAGAACATCCGACGCCATCATGGCCGGTCTGATCTGCTGTTCATGCGCAGCCGCGGCCTACGCCGCCGACATCAAGGGAGCCGGCAGCACGTTCGCCGCTCCCCTCTACACCCAATGGGCCGCCGACTACCAGAAGTCGGGTGGCAGCAGGGTGATCTATCAGGGCACGGGTTCGTCCGATGGGCTCAAGCAGGTCATCGCCCGGGAAGTCGACTTTGCGGGCTCGGACGCGCCACTGACCGACGATCAACTGACCCGCAACGGCTTGCGGCAATTTCCAATCGTAATCGGCGGCGTGGTAGCCGTCGTGAACCTTCCGGGGCTCAAAGCCGGCGAGGTGATGTTGACGGGGCCGGTCGTCGCCGACATCTATCTCGGCAAGATTCAGTTCTGGGACGACCCGGCAATCGTGCGGTTGAACCCAAAGATCAAGATGCCTAATTACCCGATTGCCGTGGTGCGTCGCCAGGATGGCTCGGGCACGACGCTGATCTGGACTCACTACCTCGCGCAGGTCAGTCCCGAATGGAAGCGCAGGGTAGGCGAAGGCACTAGCGTGCGGTGGCCGCTCGGCATCGGCGGCAAGGGCAACGAGGGCATTGCCACGTATGTCGGCTATCTGCCCGGCGCAATCGGCTATGTCGCATGGGATTTCACGAAACAGAACCGCTTGAAGTACGTTGCCATGACCAATGCGGCGGGTAATGTCGTTCAGCCCAGCGCCGCGACCTTCAAGGCAGCCGCGGCGAGCGCCGACTGGTCGGGCTCTCTCTCGCAATCGCTGACCAACCAGCCGGGCAAGGATGCCTGGCCGGTCATGGGTGCGACTTATGTGTTGCTTCCCGCGATGCCGAACAAGCCGGGCCACGACGAAGCCACCTTGAAGTTTTTCGAATGGGCGTTGAGTCATGGTGGGCCGACGGTCAACGCGCTGGATTACATACCGCTTCCGGAGCTGGTCGTGACGAAGATCCGCGCACAATGGCCCGCCGATACAGGCGAAAAGTCGGTGCACAACGCGTTCGCAGTGCCGTGACCAGCAATCGTGTCTGGCGCATGTCGATTTCCCCTATGATCATTCGTCGTCGTCACTGGAGGCGCCGTTGCCTCCAGACACTTTCGTCTTCTAAGGGAAAACCCAAATGCGCGTCATGGTCATCATCAAGGCAACCCCCGAATCGGAAGCCGGGCAAATGCCGAGTACCGAACTCCTCACGGCGATGGGGCAGTACAACGAGCAATTGGTCAAGGCCGGCATCATGCAGGGCGGCGACGGGTTGAAGCCGAGTTCGGCCGGCGCTCGCGTGAGGTTCTCAGGGAAGGACCGCACCGTCATTGACGGCCCGTTTGCGGAAACCAAGGAATTGATCGCCGGGTACTGGCTCTGGCAGGTTCAATCGATGGACGAAGCGATTGAATGGGTAAAGCGCTGCCCGAATCCGATGGTCAGTGATTCAGAGATCGAGATTCGCCCGTTCTTTGAGCCTGCGGACTTTGGCGAAGCTTTTACGCCCGAGCTTCAAGACGAGGAGAATCGTCTGCGCAGGCAAATTGACGGGCAGATGCGTTGACGATTTTCACCGCATCACTCTGCGGGTACGAACGCACTCCAGATCCGACTGTCCGAGACGCTACGCGGGCTTCCGATACGTTGTCCGGAAGCCCGATGCCACGGGTCGATGATTGCCGTCGTCAGTGGGTGTCGCCGGCCAACCGTTCGGAGCCGGTCAGTGCGAAGGTATCTGCTCGATCTTATCGGCGCTCAGGTCGCTCGGGAAGCAATGAGGATGCTCAAAGCCGATCGGAGATCCGCTCGTTGAATAGACGATGTTATCCGTGTTGTTCGGGCCTTGGCCGGCGGGTACAGTGCCGAGCCCCGCGAGCTTGCGCATGCGATAGGCGATCGCATGATCGGCGCAGGCGCTATCGCCGCTCACGCCCAATCCTCCGATGACTTTCCCTGCTGCATAAAGCGCGATGCCGCCGCCGAAGGTAATGACGCCGCCAAGCGTGTGTCCGATGCCGCTGCCCTGTTCGAGGAAGCGCGCGTCGAAAGGATTCGAATTATTCAGGCCGTAAAGGGAGCCGCCCGGCTGGGCGGCCGCATAGAGATTTGCCGTCGATAGGGCGAGTGCGTCGTTGCTGAAACCGTTCGCGGTATAAGCCTTCGCGATTGCAATGGCCCGGCTACCGGGCCAGGCGTCGCCGGTCACGATCACCGAACACAGATGCCCCTGCCGATCGACAATGGCCGCCCACATCCGGTTAGGCTTGAAGATCCCGCCGTTCGCATCGGACAGGTTCACGACCGTATGCAACTGCTTTTCCACCAATGCGACCGTACCTTGAGGTAGCGTGCATCGGGCTTGTGGGACATCATCATCGCCAGAGGCACGACTTTCGTGCGAAAAGGACGCAATACAAAACGCTGCGACAGCGACGGTAAGCATCTTACGCATGACGATTCTCCTGACGATCGATTTGACAGCAGGCACGCTGTTGGCGAGAACGCGAACAAACAATAGGACAGCCAATGAAATAAACGACTCATCGCTGTTGAATGTCGGTGGCGAGTTCCCGGCAGCGAACGTACCTCGTTGATCCGGGACTTCGTGTAAATAGTGAAGACCATTATGCAAGGGCAATTGGCCAAAACAGAGTGCCCGTCAGCCATGCATGCCTGGCGTTCGACACTGCTACGGACACGAGCGACGATCGGCTCGCCAGAGCGTGGTGCGGCGACGGTTTTGATCGATTGGATGGCGCGGCATATAGTTGGCGCGTGCGCAACACTCTCATTGGAGATCGACGCAATGCCTTATCTACAGCTTGATGTAAACGATCACTACTCTGTCGAGAGCAAAAGACTGCTCGCGGCGAAAATGAGTGAGACCTATGCTCGGATGATGTCGGTGGACGTCAGGCGAATCAGCGTAGGCGAGCGATGAGGGTCCGGGTTCCGCGGCCTGTATTTGCGCATGGCCGTATGACGTCGGCGATATGCGGGAACCACGAGGGCGCCAGGATCGGATCCGCCTCCGTTGCGCCACGACCTGAGCCAAAGTAGGAGGAGGACCATGAGCAGGCTTGCGACATCCCCGGCAGGTAATCGGCGGACGCGACCGTGGTGGATTGTCTTGATCACGACGGTGTTCTGTTTCTTATGCCAGAGCGTCGTCGCGCAAGCGGACGACGGCGCGGCTCGCCTGCACGCGAAATATCAAAGTCTGACGCAGCAACTCGCGCACAACCAGTTTCAGCGACCGCTGTACCTCGAATCGCAGGAGTTGCCGTCGGCGCTCAAGGGCGATATTTACGGGGTGCTCAACTATCCTTTCGCGGTGGTCAGCGGCGCGCTCAACGACCCGACTCAGGGCCCGGCCAACTGGTGCGACGTGCTGATCCTGCATCTGAACACCAAATACTGCCATGCGTCGACCAGCGACAGCGGTACGATCCTCACCGTGAACATCGGCAAGAAAACCGAGGAATCGCTTTCGTCGTCGTACCGCGTGCAATTCAACTTTCGTGCGGTAGCGAGCACCCCTGATTATTTTCGCGTCGAGCTCACTGCCGCCAAGGGTCCGCTGAGCACGAAAGACTACCGTATCGTGCTGGAAGCGATACCGGTGGGCGATAACCGCACCTTTATTCACCTGACCTACGCGTACGGATATGGCACGGCGGGACGGATTGCCATGAAAACCTACCTGGCGACGATCGGCAGCGACAAGGTCGGCTTTTCCGCAACGCCCGATTCGTCGACGAGCGAGCCGCAATACATCGGCGGCGTGCGCGGCCTGGTCGAACGCAATACGATGCGCTACTACCTCGCCATCGATGCCTATCTTGGCGCGCTTTCCAGCCCGCCCAACGCCCGCCTCGACAAACGCCTCGCTGACTGGTTCGATGCCACCGAGCAGTATCCGCGGCAATTGCACGAGGTCAGCCGCGCCGACTATATGCAAATGAAGCACGACGAGTATCAACGTCAGCAGATCGCCCAGTGATCCGCGCAGCGGGCGGGGATCTGATCAATGCAACGCAATATCGTGTTGAAGGTTTTTTCGGGGGATGTCGATCCGATGGTGCGTCGATCGTCGTTACCTGGTAAGACAATTGGTCAGGAACCCTGGATCTGCCGTTTTGCGCCAGGTCTGGCCGCCATCGTCATCCGACCTGGGAGCACACTGTGAACCGACTCGACAATCCGATCCTGCAAGTCCTGGAGGGCTACAAAGCCGCGGTATTGGCAAAAGACGTGGACGCGTTCGTTGCGCTATACGACCGCGATGCGGTGGTCTTCGACATGTGGGGGACATGGTCGTACAACGGCATCGCATCGTGGCGCGCCATGGTGGAGGGCTGGTTCGGTTCGCTGGGTACGGAACGTGTGATAGTCGATTTCAGCGCGGCGCAAACGATCGTCGCCGCGGACCTCGCCGTCGTTCACGCCTTCGCGACATATAAAGCCGTCGACGCCGACGGATCGGAACTGCGCTCCATGGACAATCGCCTCACCATGACGCTGAGGCAGCAGGCCGACGGATGGAAAATTGTCCACCAGCACACCTCCTCTCCGATCGAGGTCGGCACGGCGCAGGTCATTTTCAGGCGCTAGCGGTCTGGCGGTTCGACATCGCGCGTCGGCTCGCGAATAATCACGGCTGCGTGACTTTCCAATTTGCGACGTACCTTCTGTTTAAAAGCAGCCATGACACCATTGCTTGCCGGCCGATGCCTTTGCGGTGCCGTCCATTACTCGGTAAGAGACGAATTCGTCTATGCGTTGAACTGCCACTGTTCAAACTGCCGGCGCGCGACCGGCTCGGCGTTCAAACCCTTCGCGGGAATCGAGCGCGACAAGCTGCGCATCACTCGGGGCGAAGACAGCCTGTTGATTTTCGGCGATGAACGAGCGTCGCATGACGTGCGCTGCAAAATATGTGGAAGCCTTATGTTCTCGGTGGTTCGTCAGGGGCAATACGTTCACGTCACGCTGGGAACACTCACGGACTCGCCCGCCATGTCTCCCACTGCCCACATTTTCGTGGGTTCAAAGGCACCGTGGTATTCGATCACCGACCAATTGCCGCAACACGACGAATTCGGGTGAGTCTCCTTCCTATCGCAACATCGACTCGAAAGGCGCCGTACCAGCCGCCGCCGCCGTGCGACAGCACGATCAGCGGCAGGTGATGGCCTGCTATCGGCGTGCCGGCCGCAACGGTCCGGGTGACGTCGCCCAAGGCGTGCGGCGTGGCCGGCGCATCGGTGGGATACCAGATTCCGGCCGTGAGCGGCGGCTCGGCGGCTGAGCTCCGGACGGCTTGAGGTCTATGAGACCAAAGTCCAATTGAATATTTCAGGCGCGGGTTCAATAGTAGTGAAACGCCGCGTTCTGTCGACGACAAAGCCGGCGCGATCCTCTTCCTAAAATGCCGGAATTGCAGGCAGGCCTTGGTATTGGCGTCAAGAACGTTCCAGTGGGTTTGAGTTTTCGCGATTGCAGGCCTATCACGGTGTCGCCGCCGAACCGCGACGCGACCTGGCGGGAGAACAACTTATGCTGCTCACACCGATTCCCCAACGGACTCCGTCCCGAGAGATGCTCGACGTCCTGATCCGCGCCGGACTCATCGCGGTCCTGGCCGTATTCTGTTTTCGGATCTTCGCGCCGTTTCTTAACCTGATGGCCTGGTCGGTGATTCTTGCGATCACGCTCTATCCGCTGCAGGTCCTGCTTCGCTCCATGCTCGGCGGCAAGGATGGCCTGATCGCCACGCTGATCGTGCTTGTCGCGCTTGTCGTGATTCTGGTGCCAACGTATGCGCTGGGTCTCGCGGTAGCCGATTCGGTCGAGAAATCGATAGCCATTGCCAGGAGCGGTAGCTTCCGGATTCCGCCTCCCGCGGACTCGGTGGCGAGTTGGCCGCTGGTCGGCCAGCGTGTGTACGACTTCTGGCAACAGGCATCGACGGACCTGACCGGTCTTGCGCATAAATTCGCCCCGCAGCTGAAGGAGGCCGGGCTCGCTGTGCTTGCAACGGTGACGGGTCTCGGTGCCGGCCTGGTGATATTTTTCGTCGCGCTGATCGTCGCAGGAATCCTGATGGCCCACGGTGAGAAGGGCTATCACAGCGCGGTGCAGATCGCCTCGCGCATCTCGGGCCCCGAGAACGGCGCTCAGATCGCCGACTTGTGCACGGCGACGATTCGCGCGGTGGCCCAAGGGGTAGTGGGCATCGCGTTTATCCAGATGCTGCTGATCGGCATCGGCTTCGTCGTGAAGGGGATACCCGGCGCGGGGTTGCTCGCGCTGGCCGTGCTGCTGCTCGGCATCATGCAATTGCCGGCCACGCTGATCACCATTCCGGTGATCGCCTTCGTGATCGTCACGGACGGCGTGAACACCGCAAACATCATCTTCTCGGTTTACGTGTTCGTCGCGGGCCTCGCCGACAACGTGCTCAAGCCATTGATGCTGGGCCGTGGCGTCGCGGTGCCGATGCCCGTCGTGCTGATCGGAGCGCTCGGCGGCATGGTGACGGGAGGCGTCATCGGGCTATTCGTTGGGCCCGTGATGCTGGCCGTCGGTTATCAGCTGTTCTGGCGCTGGGTCCGAGACCAGCCTCAACCCAGGCAACCCACGCAACCCACGCAGACCCACGAACAGAAGCAGACCTGAAGCTCGAGGATGGCTCCGTGTCACCGTTGATGCGTCCGTACGGGATCGCAGTGCTTTTCGGGGCGGCGGTTGGCCTGAGCGGATGCATGCGGGTGGGCCCGGACTTCAAGCCGCAGCATGAAGCGTGGAGCGAGCACTGGAGTAGCGAATCGATCACGCGGGTCACGCAACAGGGTGCACAGCCCGATGTGCGCCAGTGGTGGCTGATCTTCGACGATAGGAATCTCGAACGTCTGATCGCCGAAGCCGACGCGAACAACGGCGACCTGAAGATCGCCGGACTGCGCGTGCTCGAGGCGCGCGCACAGCTCGGCATCGCGCTCGCGGGACGCTATCCGCAGGTGCAGCAGGCGAGTGCCGATGTACTGGCTTCGGCGCGCAAGCGCTCGGATGGTTCCAATCCGCGCTCGGGCGCCTTCGTGCAGTACGGCGCGGGCTTCAGCATCGGCTGGGAACTCGATTTCTGGGGACGCTTCAGCCGCGCGATCGAATCGGCCGACGCCGGGTTCTTCGCCGCGCAAGCCAACCGCGACGATGCGCTGGTTCTGTTGCACGCGCAGGTCGCGGATACGTATTTCACGCTGCGGGTCGCGCAGGCGCGGCTACGTATCGCTCGCGAGAACGCCCAGTTGCAAAAACGCAGCTACGACATCGCTCAAAAGCTCTTCAAGGCTGGCGAATCCGACGAACTCGACTTCCAGCAGGCGAAGACGCAGTACCTTGGGACGCTGAGCAGCATCCCCGATCTCGAAAGCCAGATCGTGCTTGCGCGTCATGCGCTGTCGGTGCTGATCGGGCGAGCGCCGGGTCCGCTGCCGGAACTCGACGTGCAGTCGGGCAAGGAAGGCGTGGTGCCGCTGGTGGATCATGCGGTGCTGCAGGACGTGCCGGCCGATCTGCTGTTGCGCCGCCCTGACGTTCGCGCGGCCGAGTATCAGATGGCTTCGCAGTCGGCGCTCATCGGCGTGGCAAAAGCGGATCTGTACCCGTCGGTATCGTTGCTCGGCACGCTGACGTGGACCGCCAGTTCGCTCGCGGGCGCACCGAGCACACTGCTCTTTGCCGCGGGCCCGAGCGTGACGTGGAACGTGTTCGATTACGGCAGGATCACGAACAACGTGCGCGTCCAGGACGCACGGCTGCAAGAGTTGACGCTCGCTTATCAGAACACGGTGCGCGAGGCGGCGCGCGAGGCCGACGATGCCGCGACGGCGCTGCTCGCCGCCTTGCAGCGCGACACCATTCTGAATGACGCGCAGGGCGCGGCGCGGCGCTCGCTGACGCTCGCCAATACGATCTATCGGGAAGGGTATTCGGACTTCCAGCGGGTCCTCGATGCGCAGCGCGCGCTGTTCGCGCAGCAGGACGCGTACGTGGTCAATCGCAGCAATGCGCTCGGTAGTGTGATCGCGCTTTACAAGGCGCTCGGAGGCGGCTGGGAAACCGAACAGCCGCTCGTCGACGCGGCGACGCGCGCGCAGATGCGGCAACGCACCGATTGGGGCGACCTGCTCGACCAGACGGCGCCGTCTTCCGGTACGCCGGGGCAAGCCGAAGGGGCGTCACGATGAGCGATACCCAGGATACCCGTGAGCCTCGAACCGCCGCCCCGCCGAAGTCGTCGACGCCTGCCGCCGACCCTTCGGGCAGGGCGGTCAAATGGGTCGTCTGTCTGATCGTGCTGAGCCTGATCTGGTATCTGCTCGCCGACCGCTTCACGCCGTATACGCAGCAGGCGCGGATTCAGGCCTATGTCGTGCCCGTCGCCGCCGAGGTGTCGGGACGCGTGACGCGGGTGTTCGTCCATAACAACCAGGATGTCAACGCGGGGGACGTGCTGTTCGAAGTCGATAGCGAGCCCTACCGCATTGCCGCTGACCGCGCGCGCGCCGATCTGGAGTCCACGCGCCGGCAGCTCGGTGCCAGCACGGCCGGCATCGAGTCGGCAGTCGCGGCGTTGCGGGCCGCCATCGCGAACGAGGTCAAGGCGCGCCAGGACAGCGACCGTCTCGAGCGGCTCTATCGTGAAGACGAGGGCACCGTCTCCCTGCGACGCCTCGAGGTCGCGCGGGCGACGCATGAACAGGCGCTAAGCCAGGTCGACGGGGCCCGTGCCGAAGTCGAGCGGGCGCGGGAGCAGCAGGGCGGAAGCGAGGCGGAGAATGCACAGTTGCGCAGCGCCGCTGGCGCGCTGGAGAAGGCCGAACTCGATCTCGCCAACGCGCGGATCAGAGCCCGCTCGAGCGGCGTCGTGACCGATCTGCGCACGGAAGTCGGTCAGTTCGCCGCGGCGGGCAATCCGGTCATGACGCTGATCGCGATCCGCGACGTGTGGGTCAGCGCCGACATGACGGAGAACAATCTGGGCCATCTCAAACCCGGCACGCGCGTCGAGATCGCCTTGGACGTGCTGCCCGGCGAAGTGTTCGGCGGGCGGGTTCGCAGTATCGGCTATGGCGTGAGTGTGGGGCAGAGCACGCCGGCGGGCAGCCTGCCCACTGTGCAGAATAGCCGCGACTGGCTGCGTCCCGCGCAGCGTTTCCCGGTAATCGTCGAATTCGACGATAACGAGCGCGCGCGTCTGCGCGATCTGCGGGTGGGCGGGCAGGCCGAAGTGATGGCCTTTCCGACCCAGGGCAATCCGCTCAATCCGCTGGGACACGCGTTCATCCGGCTGATGAGCTGGCTTTCCTACGTCTATTGAGAAGCCCATGCAACCCGTGACCCAGCGCCTCGGTTATCGCGCGATACGTGTGGCTATCGGAACGGCAATCGCTCTTGCCGTCAGCTTTGGACTCGATTTCCCGATACCCGTCGTCGCGCCGGTATTCACGGTTTTTCTGCTGGCCACGCAGAGTCGCCCGCTATCGTTGAAGGCCGGCGTGATTCTTTCGCTGGTGGTGGCGTCGACCACCGGCAGCGGCCTGCTCCTCGTTCCGTTGCTTCGTCACTATGCGTTGGCCGGCATCATGATCGTCGGCCTCATGCTGTTCTTCGCGTTTCGTTACGGGCTGCGTGGCGGCAACAATCTCGTCGCGACTTTTCTGGTCGCGGGACTGACGATGATTTCCGCCGCGGGCACGGCCGACTTCGAACTGGCCCTGACGGTCGTCGGCGCGCTGGCGAAGGGACTTCTGCTTGCCGTGCTGGCGTCGACGCTGGCGCACAGATTGTTTCCTGAAAGCATGGGCGCGCGAGAACAGCCCGCCGCGGCAGCGATGGCGGAAGACGAGGCGGCCTATATCGCGCTGCGTGCCGCGCTCGTCGTCATGCCGGCCTATCTGCTCGCGATGACCGACCCGGCGAACTACATGCCGATCATCATGAAGTCCGTCAGCCTCGGCAGACAAACCTGCACGACCTCGGCCCGCGGCGCCGCACGCGATCTGATCGGCTCGACGCTGCTCGGCGGTCTGCTCGCCATCGCGTTCTGGTTTGCGCTGAGGCTGTTCGTGCATCTGTGGATGTTCTTTCTGTGGATGCTGTTGTTCGGCCTGCTGGTGGGACGCAAGCTGTACGGCCTGCAACCCACGCGTTGTTCGCCGGGCTTCTGGCTGAACAGTCTCGTGACGATGATCATTCTGCTCGGGCAATCGGTGCAGGACAGCGTGGCGGGCAAGGATGTCTACACCGCGTTTGCCGTGCGAATGGGGCTCTTTCTGGCCGTAACGGCCTATGCGTATTTGATGCTTCTGCTTTTCGAGCAGCACCGCCGTGCGGAGTGAGGCGGTGCGGCATGCTGCAAAGCCGATCGGGTGATCGCAACAGGAGCGTGCAATGGGAAATGCGACAGGCGATGGCGCGGTCCGTCCTCGGGCTGGTGAGATTCTGAAGGAAATGGCGATAACCCTGTGGTATCTGAGAGCGATTCTGATCGGTCTGCTTCTACTGTTCGTCTTGCTGACGATTGGCATGGACTACTGGGGCGCGCCCGTCGAGACAGCGAACCGGACACCGTCGCCGTTGGGTGAAACCGTGTACTTCTGCGCGATCACGGCGCTCACCATCGGGTACGGCGATGTCGTGCCCACTTCGGCGTTCGGCCGGATCGACGCCGCATGCCTCGGGCTGATCGGTGTGGTATTCACCGGCTTGATCGTGGCCGCGGCTGTACGAGGTGTGCAGGAGGCCGCGCATCGGGCGGAAAGGACGGGATAGCGAGGCGCGGAACAGAATGAGGCGGACTGGACGGTATTGAAGGCGGCAGTCGAGGCGGGACGTATTCAGGTCATTCATGAATGAGGTTCAAGTCCCAGCCTGACTTTTTCTAAACCACATCGGCTAATTGCCTTCCGGCATTTTCGACGAATGATGGCTGGTAATCAGCCACTTGTGCCCATTCCACGCGTAGGTGAACGTATAGCGCGCCTTGACGACCGAGCCGTCCGCGAACTTGAAGGTGTAGAGCCCCGAGTCGATCGCGGTGTTGCATTCGATCATGATGTCGCGGAAGTCGATCGTGCCGACCGGTTTGTTTTCGAGGAAGTGTTTGAAATAGTCGAGCTTTTCGTCGGCGGTCAAACGCGGCTTGTTCGAGACGGTCGGCAGCAGGATCGAGTTCGGCGCGTAGTTCGCCACGACCTTCTGCGGGTCGCCGGTTTTCAGCGAGTCGTTCCAGCGATCGAACAGTGCGGAAATCTGCTTTTCGGAGGTGGGATGGCAGGCTTCGGACCTCGCGAATGCGCTGCCATGGGCCACGACCGCAACCATCGCAAAGACGACGGACGGCCCGTCTACGCTGATTCTCATGATGCCCCTCCGCGATCGTGGCCGATGGATTGTTCCGCCAGTAAATCGAAACTGCGCACGGCATATCCGCCACAGCATCGACGTTAGAGGACAAGAACCCGGGTTATTTGCGTCGGTTCAGCTCGCTTCTTCCAGAACCACGACACTGCGCGCCTCCACGCGAAATTGATCGCTTTCGACAGCGCCCTGTTGCGCCGCTTGCACGATGTCATGCGGACTGTCGCGCGCGGTATCGACGATACGCCGCCAGTGCCGCCCGTCGGACGCGGGCAACTGGACCGTGCGGGCGCAATCGTCCATGTTGAACACCGCGTGCAGTGCCGGCTCGCCAGGCGCTTCGCCGCCCAGCGTGACGGCGAGAAGCCGCGCGCCTGGATCGTGCCAGCCCGGCTCGTTCAGGCGCTCGCCGTGCCATGCCGCATCCGGCCGAGTCTGCCCCGGCGAGGGCCGGCCGGTCAGGAAATACCGCCGCCGCAAACTTGCGTGGCGCTTGCGCAGCGCGATCAGCTCGCGCACGAAGCGCGACATGGCCGAGCCGGCTTCAGTGGGTGTCCAGTCGAACCAGCTGAGGGTGTTGTCTTGACAATAGGCGTTGTTGTTGCCGCGCTGGCTGCGCAGCACCTCGTCGCCGGCGAGCGTCATCGGCACACCCAGACTCAGGAACAGGATGGCCATCACGTTGCGTGCCTGGCGGTGTCGCAGACCGAGAATCCCGGCGTCGCCGGTCTCGCCCTCGACGCCACAGTTCCACGACAGGTTGTCGGAGCTGCCGTCGCGATTCTCGTCGCCGTTGGCTTCGTTGTGCTTCGATTCGTAGCTGACGAGATCGATCAGCGTGAAGCCGTCGTGGCACGTCACGAAGTTGACGCTGTTGTTGGGCAGCCTGCCGTCGTCCGCATAGAGATCCGAGCTGCCCGCGATGCAGGTGGCGACCGCCCCGATGAGCCCCGGGTCGCCGCGCACGAAACGGCGAATCACGTCCCGATAGCGGCCGTTCCACTCGGCCCACGCCATGCCGGGAAAGGCGCCGACCTGATACATGCCGGCGGCGTCCCACGCCTCCGCGATCAACGGCACGCGCGACAGCACACGCGAAGACTCGATCGCCCAGGGCAGCGGTGGATCGACCATCAGCTCGCCGCGCTGGTCGCGCGCGAAGATACTCGCCAGATCGAACCGGAAGCCATCGACGCCGAGTTCTTCCACCCAGTATTCGAGGCAGCGCACGATGAACGTCGTCACCAGTGGATGGTTGCAATTGATCGTGTTGCCGCAGCCGGTGTAGTCCCGGTAGCGGCGCCGGTCGGCCGCGTCGAGGTGGTAGAAGATATCGTTGACGAGGCCCTTGAAGTTGATGACGGGGCCCGTCTCGCCCGCTTCGGCCGTATGGTTGAACACGACGTCGAGCAGCACGGCGATGCCCGCGGCGTGCATGGCGTCGGTCAGCGCGCGAAACTCCTGGGGCGCGCGCGCGGGATCGCGGCAGTAGCGAGGATGCGGGCTGTAATAGCTATGCGTGCTGTAACCCCAGTAGTTGCTCAGGCCGAGGGCCGCCGTGGCGGGCGGAACGTCCTGTTCGTCGAAGGCCATCACCGGCAGCAGCTCGACGTGGGTCACGCCAAGCTGCGTCAGGTACGGAATCTTTTCGATCAGGCCGGCGAAGGTACCGGGATGCTGCACGCCGCTCGACGGATCACGTGTAAAGCCGCCGACATGCAGTTCGTAGATGATCGCGTCGTCGAGTCCGCGCGAGATACGCCCAGGGGACGAGGGCAGGGGTTCCGTCACGATCGCGCGGTGGGTTTTGTGCCCGTCGGGATTCGGCTGGTCGAGCGCAGGCCGCGTCCACAGCACGTCGCTGACCGCGCGGGCATACGGGTCGAGGAGTTCGCGGTCGGGGTCGAACGCGTGGCCGCTAGAGCGCGTATCGCGCGGACCGTCCGCCCGCCACGTGTAGTAGGTGCCGAACGGCAGCGCTTCGACCATCACGTGCCAGTAGTAGAAGGTGCGGTTGCAAGCGGCGGCGAGCGTGACGATCTGGAACGGCTCGGGGCTGTCAGCCGCGTCGTACAGCAACAGCTCGACGCGCGTCGCGTGACGGCAGAAGATGCAGAAATTGATGCCGCCGGGCACCGCCGACGCGCCCACGGGAAACCGCGACCCGGAGCGAACCGCATGAGCACGCACCGATCCCGTTTCAGGGTCATTGATCAAGGGTGATCCTCATCGGGCGGATCTTCCAGATCTTGTCGCAGTATTCGCCGATGGCGCGGTCGGAAGAGAACTTGCCCGAGCGCGCGGTGTTCAGGATCGACATCCGGGTCCAGCGCCGCGTGTCCTGCCAGGCGGCGCTCACGTCGTCCTGACGCGCCACGTAGGCGGCGTAGTCGGCGAGCACGAGAAACGGGTCCGCGTGCGTCAGATTGTCGATCAGCGGGCGGAACATCTCGCGGTCTCCTCGCGAGAAATGACCGTCGGCGATCAGTTGCAGCACTTCGCTCAGTTCCGCGTCATCCTTCACATAGTCCGCGGGGCGATAACCCGCGCGCTTCACACGTTCCACTTCGTCGGCGCTCAGGCCGAACAGGAAGAAATTTTCGTCGCCGACCTCTTCGCGGATTTCGACGTTGGCGCCGTCGAGCGTGCCGATCGTCAACGCGCCGTTCATCATGAACTTCATGTTGCCGGTGCCCGATGCTTCCTTGCCGGCCGTCGAAATCTGCTCGGACAGGTCGGCGGCAGGGTAGATGAAGTGCGCGTTCTTCACATTGAAGTCCGGATAGAACACGACTTTCAGCCGCCCGTTCACCATCGGGTCGTTATTCACGACTTCGGCGATGCCGTTGATCAAACGGATGATCAGCTTGGCCGTCGCGTAGCCGGGCGCCGCCTTGCCGCCGAATACGAAACAGCGCGGTGTCAGCGCGAGCTGCGGATCACGCAGCAGGCGCCGGTACAGCGTGACGATCAGCAACGCGTTCAGATGTTGCCGCTTGTATTCGTGGATGCGCTTGACCTGCACGTCGAACAGCGCGGCGGTGTCGACGCCGATGCCCGTGACGCTCCGGATATGCTCGGCGAGCACGGCCTTGTTCGACTGCTTCACGCTACGCCACTGCTGCTGAAACGCGGCGTCGTCGGCATAGGCTTCGAGCTTGCGCAGTCGCGCGAGATCAGTGACCCAGCCGGCGCCGATGGTCTCGTCGAGCAGCCGCGCGAGCGCCGGATTGCAAAGCAGCATGAAACGGCGCGGCGTGACGCCGTTCGTGACGTTGTGAAAGCGCTCGGGCCACAATTCGGCGAAGTCCCGCAGCACGGTCTGCTTGAGCAGCCCGGAATGCAGTTCGGCGACGCCGTTGATCGCGTGGCTGCCGACCGTCGCCAGATGCGCCATGCGCACGAGCTTGTCACCGCGCTCGTCGATCAGCGACATGCGTGCGATGCGCGCGTCGTCGCCCGGATAGCGCTGCCGGACCTCGTCGAGGAAGCGGCGGTTGATCTCGTAGATGATTTCGAGCAGGCGCGGCAGCAGGTTGCGCATCAGCGGCAGCCCCCAGGTTTCGAGCGCTTCGGGCAGCAGGGTGTGATTGGTGTACGCGAGCGCGCGCCGCGTGATGTCCCAGGCCTCGTCCCACGGCACCTGCCTGTCGTCCACCAGCAGACGCATCAGCTCGGCGACGGCGATCGACGGATGCGTGTCGTTCAACTGCACGTTGAACAACTGCGCGAAGTGTCCGACCGGTTCGCCCTTGATTTGGAGCAGGCGCAGCATGTCCTGCAGCGAGCACGACACGAAGAAGTATTGCTGCGCGAGACGCAGGCGCTTGCCGATCGCGGGCTCGTCGTTCGGATACAGCACCTTCGACAGCGTCTCGGAGATGACCTTTTCGTTGACGGCCTCGTAATAGTCGCCGGCGTTGAAGTCCTGCAGGTCGAACGACTCGACCGCCTCGCTCTTCCACAGCCGCAAGGTGTTGCACGTGTTGACGTGATAGCCGGGCATCGGCGTGTCGCAAGCCACGCCCTTGACCTGCCGTGTGGGTGTCCAGCGCACGCACAGGTTCCCGCGTGCATCGGTTTCGTTGTGGGTGCTGCCGCCAAACCCCACGTAGTACGCAACCTCCGGGCGCACGATCTCCCATGGATTGCCCTTTTGCAGCCATTTGTCGGTGGTTTCGACCTGCCAGCCGTCGCGAATCTGCTGGTCGAAGATGCCGAACTCGTAGCGGATGCCATAGCCGATGGCCGGTATTTCCAAACTTGCGAGCGAATCCAGATAGCAGGCCGCGAGGCGGCCAAGTCCGCCATTGCCGAGCCCCGGCTCTTCCTCGAGTTCGAGCAGCATATCGAGGTCGACGCCGAGCGCGCGCAGCGCTTCGCGTGTGTTGGCCTCGATGCCGAGATTGACGAGGTTGTTGCCGAGTTGCGGGCCGATCAGGAACTCGGCGGACAGGTAGCAGGCGACCCGCACATCGCTTCCGGCGTAGGTCTGTACGGAGGTTGCCCAGCGGGCCAGCAGCCGGTCGCGCACACTATACGCGAGCGCCATGTACCAGTCATGCGGGGAAGCGATCGCCGGATAGCGGCCCCGCAGGCACAGCAGATTGTCGAGCACGCCGCGTTGGAGCGCGGCGGCGCTCAGGCCGGTGCGCGCTGCATCCGCGCTTTGCTGCGAGGTCGTGGTGGGAGCGTCGGCCATGATGCTTTCCTCGGTGCATGCTGCGCGTGACGTTCAGAAGGGCCAGACCCAGTCGACGATCTCGGCGCGGTCCGTGCCATGCGTATGCGCATAGTTCAGGTTGCTGACGATCGCGTTCCTCATGTCTTCCCTGAGATGCGCGGATCTGCCCTGCAAGCGCGGCACGCGGTCGAGCACGTCGATCACCAGATTGAAGCGGTCCACCTGATTGAGAATCGCCAGTTCGAGCGGCGTGTTGATGTTGCCTTTCTCCTTGTAGCCCCGCACGTGCAGATTCTCGTGATTGCGAAAGCGATAGGCGAGCTTGTGGATCAGCCACGGGTAACCGTGGAAATTGAAGATCACCGGCTTATTGGTCGTAAACAGGCTGTCGAATTCGCGTTCGGTCGAGCCGTGCGGGTGCTCGCTCGCCGGCTGCATCCTGAACAGGTCGACCACGTTGACGAAACGCAGCTTCAGTTCGGGCAGACGTTCGCGCAGGATCGCCGTCGCCGCCAGCGCTTCCTGGGTGGCGACGTCGCCGCACGAGGCCATCACCACGTCCGGTTCGGCGTCCTCGTCGTTGCTCGCGCGCCGCCACACGCCGATGCCTTTGGCGCAGTGCACGACGGCTTCGTCGATGGTGGTGAATTGCAGGTGTTTCTGCTTGTCGGCGACGATCACGTTGATGCAGTCGGTGGTGCGCAGACAGTGGTCGGCGACCACCAGCAGCGTGTTCGCGTCGGGCGGAAGATAGACGCGCGTGACCGAGGGGCTCTTGTTGGTGACGAGATCGATGAAGCCGGGGTCCTGATGCGAAAAGCCGTTGTGATCCTGCCGCCACACGGTCGACGACAGCAGAATGTTTTCCGCCGACACCCACGCGCGCCATGGCACGTGATTGCGGCTGATGTCGAGCCACTTCGCGTGCTGGTTGAACATCGAATCCACCACGTGCGCAAACGCTTCGTAGGTATGGAAGAAGCCGTGGCGGCCCGTCAGCAGATAGCCTTCGAGCCATCCCATCAGCGTGTGTTCGGACAGCATCTCCATCACGCGGCCGTCGCGCGCCAGTTCGCCGCCGTCCTCGTCCTCGGGGAGCATCTCGGCCATCCACACCTTCTTGCTGACCTCGTAGATCGACTGCAGACGGTTCGAGGCCGTTTCGTCCGGGCCGAACACGCGGAAGGTGTTCATGTTCGCGCGCATCGTGTCGCGCAGAAATTCGCCGAGTGGCCGCGTGTTCTCCTGCAGCACCTTGCCCGCGTGCAGCACATCCACCGCGTACGCGCGGATGTCGGGCAGCTTCAGTTCGCGGCGCAGCACGCCGCCGTTCGCGTGCGGATTGGCGCTCATGCGCCGCGGGCCTTGGGGCGACAGCGCCTTGAGTTCGGGGATCAGCCGGCCCTCGGCATCGAAAAGTTCGGCGGGCCGGTAGCTGCGCATCCATTCTTCGAGCACTTCGAGATTCGCGGAGTTGTTGCGCACATCGGAAAAAGGCACCTGATGCGAGCGCCACGAGCCTTCGACCTTGTGCCCGTTGATCTGCTTCGGTCCGCTCCAGCCCTTGGGCGTGCGCAGCACGATCATCGGCCAGAGCGGCCGCTCGAGATTGCCGTTCGCGCGTGCCTGCTGATGAATTGCGCGAATTTCGCCGAGCACGGTATCGAGCGTGTGCGCCATCTTCCGATGCATTTCCGCGTGATCCGATCCTTCGACGAAATGCGGGGTGTAGCCGTAGCCGACGAAGAGCGCTTCCAGTTCTCTGCTGCTGATGCGCGACAGGATGGTCGGATTGGCGATCTTGTAGCCGTTCAGATTGAGGATCGGCAGCACGGTGCCGTCGCGGGCCGGGTTGATGAATTTATTCGAATGCCACGCGGTGGCGAGCGGGCCGGTCTCCGCTTCTCCATCGCCGACCACGCAGGCCACGATGAGGTCCGGGTTGTCGAGCACGGCGCCATACGCATGCGACAGGCTGTAGCCAAGCTCGCCGCCTTCATGGATGGACCCGGGCGTCTCCGGCGTCACATGCGAACCGATATGGCCGGGAAACGAGAACTGCTTGAAGAACTTCTGCATGCCCTCGGCATCCGCGCTCTTGTCCGGATAGATCTCCGAGTAGGTGCCTTCCAGATAGGTGGGGCCGAGCACGCCCGGTGCGCCGTGTCCGGGACCGGCCATGAAGACGACGTCGAGATCGTCGCGTTTGATCACGCGGTTCAGATGCGCCCAGACGAACGATAACGCCGGGCTCGCGCCCCAGTGTCCGAGCAGGCGATACTTGACGTGTTCGACTTTCAGCGGCTCCCGCAGCAGCGGGTTGTCCAGCAGATAGATCATGCCGACCGAAAGATAATTGCATGCGCGCCACCACGCATCGATCAGCTGAAGTTCGTCGCTGCCGAGCGCGGTCTGCTGCGAAGCGTCCGCCGCGGGATGTTTGCCCATACCGACGTCTCCTGTGCTTGCAGCCGCAACCCGAGGGTGTGGATCGCGTCGGGTGCGCTGCGCAGGCGCTTCGATGATTGATGGGGTCCGAGTCGCGCCTGTTGGCGGACCTCTACAACCGGGTATTCTTCGCCAGCCGATGAACATCCATAACGCAGAATATGTTACTGCGCGAAGATTGCAAGGATGATCCGACACCGTCTCGCGCGGCCCGCGAAACCGCGTCTTGTATTCAGGCCGCGATCCGATGTTCGTAGAACGGCCGGTCCCGATCATCGAGAATTGCGTACAACGCTGCCAGATCGCGCGGATCGGGATTCAACCACGCGTCGATATGCTCAGGCTTGATCGGAATGATGCAGCGATCATGGCCGGCAGCGGCCACCTCGGGTGGCGGATCATCGGTGATGGCCGCGAAGGACAATAGATCGGGCTCGCCTTTGCCGCTCCAGCGGGACCATAAGCATGCGATCAGCATGTCGTGAGGCGGATTGGGCCGGAACTCGAGCCGGACATTTTCATCTTTCTCGCCGGGCGCCGGTTCGCGGCCTTCCATTCGCGCGCGCGAGACGTTCTCATAGAAAGAACTGGCCAGCACGAGTCCATGCGAATAGCCGAATAGCGCTTTCCAGAAACTTTCGAGACTGTCCCGACGAGCGTTGTACGTGCCGGGATAGCGGGTGTCGTACGATGCGGGCTTGCCGGCCAGGCGGCACTGATAGCGCATCGGTTTGACGACGCGCTGGCCATTCTCCATCAGCATCACCGGCGCGTAGTAGCCTGGAAAGATGCGCGAGTCGCTTGCTTTGGGAGCGGTTTGGCCGAGGTCGTCGAGTCGCTCGAGCGTGCGGTCGATCTTGTCTTTCGCGATCCGTTTGCTCTCGGTCGCCGCCTTGGTGGCTTTGGTCTGCAAAGAGCGCTCGGCATCGGCGAAGCGGGTGCGCTGTTTGAACAGTTCCTGTTCGAGCTTCACGGTCTGCTGCGATCTGAAGCGCTCGATCAGCGCCCAGACTTCCCGTTGCGCGTCGGACTGCGGTTCCGAGAAGGCGTCTTCCATCGCTTTGGGAATCCTGGCCTGACCGTCCTCTGCGCGTTCGAAGAAAAGACGCGCGAATTCCTCGATGCTCATGTGCGCGCCGAACATGCGGACGTAGCGCCGGTAGTCCGCCAGAATCTGAGCCGAATAGCACATGGATGCCTCCGTTTGCCGTTCCGATGATACGCATTTGCGCGCTCGCGTCAGCAGAAGTCTCTGCTCGTCGTCTGCAACTCGCCCAGCAGATGAGACATGTCGACCAGCCGCTGCGCGACGAGGTGCCGTACTTCTCCCTGACACTGCCACGTGCCGTATACGGCGAGCAGCGCGGCGCCCAACGCTTCTTTGCGCTGCTTTTCGAGCAGACTCGGCCAGATGATCACATTGACGTTGCCCGTCTCGTCTTCGAGCGTGACGAACACGACGCCCTTGGCCGTGCCGGGACGCTGACGCACCGTCACTAGTCCGCAGCCGCGCGCGAGGCGGCCGTCGCGATAGGTCCGCAGCGTCGAGGCCGGCATCAGCCGGTTCGCGAGCAACTGCGGCCGGAGCAGTTCCAGCGGATGGCGGTTGAGCGTCAGGCCGAGCGAACGGTAGTCGGCGACGATGTCGTTCGCTTCGCTCGGTGCGCCCAGTTCGGGCGTTTCGTCCTGAGTCGCCGCGGCCGCGAGCATATCCTTGTCCGGCACCGCGACGACCGACTGCCACAGCGCTTCGCGGCGGTTTCCCGCGAGCGCTGCCAACGCATTCGCATCCGCGAGCGCATGCAGGTCTTTGCGGTCGAGCTGCGCGCGGCGCGCGAGATCGTTGACGCTCGCGAACGGGCGAACCGCGCGCGCGTTCTCGATCCGTTCGGCGGCGCCGTCCTTCATGCCGCGCAGCAGCGAAAGACCGAGACGCACGGCGGGGCGCGTCGCCCCCGCGCGGTGTTCGAGCGAGGAGTCCCAACCGCTGATCGTCACATCGACCGGCAACACCGTGACGCCGTGCCGCTGCGCATCCTGAACCAGTTGCGACGGCGAATAGAAGCCCATCGGCTGGCTGTTCAGCATCGCGGCGAGAAAGGCTTCGGGTTCGTGATGCTTGAGCCAGCTGCTCGCATAGACCAGCAGCGCGAAACTGGCCGCGTGACTTTCGGGGAAGCCATATTCGCCGAAGCCCTTGATCTGCTCGAAGATCGCCTCGGCGAAGGCCTGGTCGTAGCCGCGCTCCTGCATGCCGAGCACGATGCGGTCATAGTATTTTTCGAGTCCGCCCTTGCGTTTCCACGCGGCCATCGCGCGTCGCAGCTGGTCGGCTTCGCCGGCGGTGAAGCCGGCCGCGAGAATCGCCACCTGCATCACCTGCTCCTGGAAGATCGGCACGCCGAGTGTGCGGCCCAGCGCGGTCTTCAACGCGTCGCTCGGATAGGTCACGGGCTCGAAGCCCTGACGGCGCTGCAGATAGGGATGCACGGCGCCGCCCTGAATCGGACCGGGCCGCACGATCGCAACTTCGATGACGAGGTCGTAGAACTTCTCTGGCCGCATGCGCGGCAGCATGCTCATCTGCGCGCGCGATTCGATCTGGAACACGCCGACCGTATCGGCGGCCGAAATCATCGCGTAGGTCGCCTCATCCTCGGCGGGGATGTCCTGCATTTCGAAGCGTTCTCCGCGCTGTTCCGAAACGAGGTCGAGCGTGCGCCGGATCGCCGACAGCATGCCGAGCGCGAGCACGTCGACCTTCAGCAAGCCCAATGATTCGAGGTCGTCCTTGTCCCACTCGATCACCGAGCGGTCGGCCATCGCCGCGTTTTCCACCGGCACGAGCCGGGTGAGCTTGCCGCGGCTGATCACGAAGCCGCCCGAATGCTGCGACAGGTGGCGCGGAAAATTCAGCAGTTGCGAGGCGAGCTTCGCCCAGGCCTGAATCAGGGGCTGGTTCGGATCGAGGCCGGATTCCGCGAAACGCGCGAGCAGATCCCGACTGGTATCGAACCAGTGATGCGACTTCGCGACCGCGTCGACGATCTGCGGATCGACGCCGAGCGCCTTGCCCGTTTCCCGCAGCGCACCACGCGGACGATAGGTCGACACCGCCGCCGCGATCGCCGCCCGGTCGCGGCCGTACTTGCGATAGATGTACTGGATCACTTCTTCGCGCCGCTGATGCTCGAAGTCGACGTCGATATCGGGCGGCTCGCCGCGCTCCTTGCTGATGAAGCGCTCGAACAGCATGTTGCCGCGCGCGGGGTCCACCTCGGTCACGCCGAGGCAGTAGCAGACCGCCGAGTTCGCGGCCGACCCGCGCCCCTGACACAGAATGTGCTGGCTGCGCGCGAAGCGGACGATGTCGTAGACGGTCAGGAAATACGGCTCGTACTGCAGATCCGCGATCAGTTCGAGTTCGTGCTCGATCTGCTGCTGCACGTGATGCGCAATCCCCGCGGGAAAACGCCGCTGCGCGCCGACATAGGTTTCCTGACGAAGATACGAGGCCGGCGTATGGCCGGCCGGCACCAGCTCGTCGGGATACTCGTAGCGCAGCTCGTCGAGCGAAAACGTGCAGCGGCTCATGATGTCGACCGTCGCGGCCAGCGCGTCTTGCGGGTACAGGTTGGCGAGCCGCAACCTCGAGCGCAGATGCTGCTCGGCGTTCGGCGCCAGATCATAGCCGCACTGATGGACCGGTTTGCCGACCCGGATCGCGGTCATCGTGTCTTGCAGCGGCTTGCGCGAGCGCACGTGCATCACGACTTCGCCGAGCGCGACGACGGGCAGGTCGCGGCTGCGCGCGACGAACTCGACCGCGCCGCGATGCAGGTCGTCCATCGCGCGTTGATGGAGCACGAGGCCGACCCATGCGCGGCCGGTGAACGTTTCGTCGAGCCATTCGACCTGCGCATCGAGCGCGTCTTCGCTGGCCGGGAAATCCGGCACGAGAATCGCGAGGCAGTCGGGCATGCCGAGCAGGTGGCGATACTCCTTCTCCGGCCGCGACAGATCCTGCGGCGTGAGCCGGTATTCGCCCTTGGGCGCGCGCATGCGCGCCAGCGTGATCAGCTCGGACAGATTGCCGTAGCCGTTGCGGTTGCGGGCGAGCAGGATCAGGCCGAACGCCGGCGAACCATCGGCGTTGACGAGCCGGAAATACGAACCGACGATGAACGGCAGCTTCGCTTCTTTCGCCGCGACATGCGCGCGCACGACTCCCGCGAGCGAGCATTCGTCGGTGATCGCGAGCGCGGAGTAGCCGAGTTGCGCGGCACGCTCGGCCAGTTCCTCAGCGTGCGACGCGCCCCGCAGAAACGTGAAGTTGGAAAAGCAGAACAGCTCGGCATACGCCGGCAGCATCGTGAAGGTGGTGTCCATGGCCGCTCATCCGCGCCTATCAGCCGAACAGGCCATGCAGGAACCAGCGTTGCTCTTCTTCCGCGTCGCGGCTGCTCACGCGCTCGCGGTAGATCCAGTAGCAGCTCTGGTCGTCCGCCTGCGCGACGAAGTAGTCGCGCGTGACGAGCTCGCCGTCGAACCAGCCGCTCTCGATGCGCTCGCCCGGCGACACCATGCGCAACGGCGAGCCATAAAACGGGCGGTGCTGGCGCATCAGCAGACGCACGGGCGTGTCGAGCATCCACGTCGGGCGGGGCAGATTCTGCGGCAGCGGGCCGGGCTTGACCGGCTGCGACACCGGCAGCCAGCGGTTCGCGATCTCCGGACGATGATCGGCGCTCGGCGCGGGTTTCAGCACGTTCTCTTCGCCGAGCCGCGCGACCAGCAGTTCGAGCAGCCGCGCGTGATCCTCCTGCGAGCCGCCCGGTTCGGGAAACAGCGTGTCGGACGCGGGCGCGGCCGACTCGACGTTCGACGCGTCGAGCCGCAACGCGATCACGGGCGCGGCGAGTTCGATACGATGCAGCCGCTCCTTGAGCAGCCGCATCAGATGTTCTTCGCGCCAGGTCGGCTCGCCGAGTGCGACGTCGATCGTGGTCGGCTCGATCGCAGCGCGTCCGCGCTCGTGTTCGAGCGACAGGCGAATGCCGGTGAGCGCGAGCTGTTTTGCGCACAGCCATCCGCACAGTTGCACGATCAGGCGCTGCGCGCCGAACACCGCGCCATCCGCGTGTTCGAGCCGGTCCGGCATCTCGATGCGCGCCGAGAACGTGGGCGGCAGTTCGAGCCAGTCGAACAGTTCGGGCGCAGTCCCGAACGCGCGGTCGAGCGAGTCGAGCAGATGTTCGCCGCAGCGGCGCTGCAGGCCGGCGCGGGGCAGGCGGCGCAGATCGGCGATGCGCTCGCAACCGAGGCCCGTGAACCAGTCGGCGAACGGGCGGACTTCGGGCACGGCGAGCATCGGCAGGGCGGACAGGCGCTGGTCGAGCGACGCGAGCTTCAGCACGCGCCGGTTGCCAAACTTCGCGAGCAGCCACGCGCCCTGGCCGGTCGGCGCGGCACTGATGCGCGCGGTGAAGCCGAGCGCGTCGAGGATGGTTTTCGTATCGCGGCACAGCGCGAGCAGGCCGCCGAAGAGCCGCAAACTCGCGCCGATCTCGACGACGACCGTCGCCTCATCGAGCAGCGCGACTTCGGGCGAGAAGCGCATCAGCGCGATACCCACCTCGCGATGGGCCGCCGTTTCGCGGCCGCTATCGCGCTCATACATCTCGGTCTGCGGCGACAGCGTCAGCACGCCGCCGCGCCTCATGCCCGGACGCACGCCTGCCGAGCGCGCGGCGGGGTCGGCCATGACCACCTTGTCTTTCTCCAGCACCGCGCAGCCATGCGCGGGCTCAGGCGACCACTTCGGTCTGAAGACCTCGAGCGGCAACTTTGGCAGATGAACGGCGAGAAAGACGCGCATGTCGGGAAAGCAGAACGGGAGTGGGTTGAAGGGGAATCGACAGGGGCTCTGCGCGAGCGGGCCCTCGTCGTTTCACGATGTCGATGGTGAGACCTTCGGCCGATGGCCTGAGCGCGAGCCGCAGCAGCGCGGGGGATGCCTCCTGCGCGGTGGCGAGCGGCCGCACCATGATGAAAAGCGTCTCCGACGACTGCGCGGCCAGATGCAAACGGCGCAGCGACGACGCCTGCGCGTACTGCGCCCAGAAGATCAGCGCGCCGCAACTGCCGGCGCGCAGGATCTGCTCGGCGGACCACAGCGCGTCGGCGGTTTTCGGCGCATTGATCCGCAGCACCTGCTGCAGCGACAGGCCGATGTAGTTGAGCCCGAGGCCGTCCGGCGTATGCGGCGGTTGCACGAAGACGAGCGGACGCTCGCCGACGGCGCTGAGCGCCGGCTGCAACAGCCGCAGTTCGCCGACGCCGGCCTGCTGCACGAGCAGATCGACCAGCGCGCCGAGCGGCCAGCCACCGCCGGGCAACTCCGCCGACAGGGCCGGATAGCCGGTATCGACGCTGCGGCCGCGGCCAGCGCCAAGCTGGGACGCCCGCCACAAGGACGGGTGAATGGCTTCCGGTGCTGGCAGGGGGGCTGTCATTTGCGAAAATACCTGTATGGATATACAGTATCCTACATGGTTTTATGAGATAGCGAACAGGCACTTTTTGGGGGGCGGGTTCATGGACATGCGAGTGCGCAAGCCAGCCGGGCATCCGATGCCGGAGATCGCGGCGTTCGTGGCCGAACTGAAAGCGGTGTTCGGCGAGCAGGACGTCGATGAAGCGATTCGCCGCGGCAAGGCGGGCGAGCCGACCTTTCATGCGCGGGAAAACGGACGCTCGGCGGGGACGGCGGCGCCGGTTGCGGCCAACGTCTGGCGCGTGGATCGCGCGGTGCGCGACCGCCATTACTGCGAGGGTTGCGACGGCTCGTGCATTGGCAGCGCGAAGTCGTGCCGTCCATAATGGCAGCGGCCCTCAACCCCGGAGAACCCCATGTTGCGCACGTACCTCGGAAGTTGCCATTGCCAATTCGTGAAGTTCGAGGCTCGCATCGATTTCGACGAGGGCACGTCGAAGTGCAATTGCAGCTACTGCAGCAGGCTGCGATTCTGGCACGTGCAGGTTCGCCGGGAAGATTTTCGTCTTCTTTCGGATGAAGCCGCGCTGAGCGAATATCAGGGGCACAATGCGGTCGCGCATCACCCGTTCTGCAAACGCTGCGGGGTCCACGTATTCGATCGCATCGATATGCCAAACGGCACGGGGTATCCGTATATCAACGTGAACATCATGTGCCTCGATGAACTCGATCTCGATGCCGCGCTGAATGCGCCAGTCACCTATCGCGATGGGCTGCACGACGACTGGGGCAATCCGCCCGCGCAAACACGGCATCTTTGATTGCACCGGTCAGGGCGCTCTTTGCGGATGGTGGGGAATGTCAGGCTGGTGGGCATCCAGTTGACGGCGTTCGGACGTGAACTGGGCGAACTCGGGCTTGAACCGCGCAGGATCATCGAGCGTGCCGGCATAGAGGGTCACGATGTCCGGCGCATGATGCGGCGTAGCGAATAGCAGGCTGCCGCAATGAGCGCAGAAGTTGCGCGTCGTGGGCATTCCGCTGCCGCCGATCTTCGTATAAGGCCTGACGTCGCCTTTGAACGAAAAGCCGGCGGCTCTCACTACGACAACCGGCAACCCCGCGGAACCTGACGCGCGCTGACAATCGCGGCAATGGCAGATCAGTTGCGCGAGTGAATCACCGCGAGCTTCGTATTGCACCGCGCCGCACAGGCAGCGCCCCAGCCAGGGTGTCGACATCGATCTTCTCCGGTTCAAATGATCTCGCGGTTTGTTCGGGAGCCTAAGAATAGGTGCGGCGGACCGTAGCTTAGCAGAGCTCGAACGTCGTTCAGCTATCGCATCGAATCAGCGAGCGAAGGGTCCAGGGGCGACGTGTCTTCGCCTGCCGTCATGGGTGCGCCGCTTGGCGGCGCACCCACGGACCAGCCCTCAAACGCGTGGCGCATAGACGTTGCACCAGCCGTCGGCGGCAACCGATTTGCCGGGGAACATCGGGCACGGTCCTGAAGCCTCGCCCGCTGCGCCAGTGTAGAAACGACAGTTCGCGCAGTCCTGGCCCGCGTGGTACTTGGGGAACTTCGCTGCGTCGACGCTGCTCGCTTTCGCACGATAGCCGAGCGAGCTGGCCGTGGCGTCGTTTTCATCGACGGCGGGCGGCGCGGCTAACGCGAGCTCGGCGCTGGCGAGCGCGGCACACAGGCCCGCGGCCTGGAGAATGAAGTGTCTGCGGTTGTGAGAGACCATGATGATGCCCTGAGAAAAGAAATGGGTCCTCCATGCCGCATTCGCTTGAAGCGGCGTGGCGTCGTAATGCGGTGCGAAGCAACGTGTTAGTGGCGCGGTCCGGCGTTCAGCGGTGTGGTCGAGGATTGCGCGGCTTGCGCGGTCAGCTTCGCGTTACCGGCGTCGTAGCCATTCGTATAGAGCAGGAAGGCCATCAGATCGGCGTACTCCTCGTCGCTCATCTTGCCGGGATGATCCGCGGGCATGTTGGTCGACATGTACTGGTAAATGCCGCCGATCGTCAGATGCGAGTTCGCCGTTGGCGCGAAGGCCGGTCCGATCAACGACGGCGCGGTGTTGCCTTCGAGCTTCTCGCCGTGGCATTTCGCACACGAATCGGCATACAGATGTTCACCGTGGGTGACCTGATCGTGATCGAACGACGGTGTCTCGGTCGTCGCCGCAACCTTGATGAAGCCGCTGGCGGCGGGCATGCCGCCCACGCGCCATAGGTCCGCACGCGGCGACGCCTGGGTCGGGCCGTCGAGATAGCGCGCGAGACTCGCGTGAGTGCTGGCCGCGGTCGCCGAACCGCTCGCGAGGGTGGTTGGCAGCGCCCAGTTGCGCGTGAGCGCTGCGAGCCGGCCATCGCTGCGCAGACGCGTGAGCGCGTCATCGATGCGCTTTTGCAGCGGCTGCGTGTCGGGCCCCGACGCGAACACCAGATTCCAGTCGGCATAGGGCGACTCGGCGACGGCAACGTCGAAGTGCTGCTGCGGGTGCGCATGCCGATACGCCACCACGGCCGGGTACCAGACGATCGCGCGCTGGGCGCGCCCTTTCGCGAGGGCGTCGACGGTCAGCTCGGAGGTGGTTTCCAGATCGAAGCGCGCGTTCTTCTGCTGGACCGCGATCAGTTGCGACGGGCTCGACCAGGTGGCGGCAATGGTGATTTTGCCGTCCGGCGCCGTGACCGGGGTGTTGGCCGCATGGGCGCCGCGCAGCGTGACGCTGACGTAACCGGAGTGCAGATAGCTGTCGGAAAAGAGCAGGTGCGAGTCGGAGCCGTCGGCCACGCTCGAACGCGGAAAGCCCGCGATCACGTCGCAGTTGCGCTGCAGCGATGTCGAGAGCTCGCGAGCGGAGATGCCGTCGTCGCCGCCGTCGTCGTCGATGCCGCGCGGCGCGAATGTCGCGGTAATGCCCGCCGCGCTCAACACCGCGCGTGCAACGGACTTGTCCAGCTCGGCCGAAGGGCTGCCGGGCATCGTGCACACACGGACGCTGGAAGACGTCCGCGCGGCCGCCTGGACGGCAACATGTGCGGCGCCGGCGACGAGCGCGCTGGCGAGAGCAAGGTGAGTGAATCGAATGTTCATGATGGTGCGTTCCTGTGATGGCGGGAACACCGCGCCCGCATGGGCTGCGCGCGGGCGCGGAAAGATGCGGCTGCGAAGGCCGGATGGGCAGAACGATGCGGGTGCGGTGGCTGCGCCTAGCTGCGATCGAGCGCGAACACGTACAGCGTGCCGCCGCGCGGAACGTCCTTCGCGACGTCGGCCATCGGGCCGCCCCAGATCGGATTCGCACCGCCGTAGCCCGCGAGCACGGCCACGTATTCCTTGCCGTCGACTTCGAACACGGAAGGTTGCGCGACGATGCCGCTCGCGAGTTGCGGGCTCTCCCACAGCACCTTGCCCGTCGTCACGTCGAACGCGTACAGATGGCCGTCGAGCGAGCCGCTGAAGGCGAGGCCGCTGGCCGTGGTGGCGACGCCACCGTTCCAGGGCATCCTGGTCCAGTGACCCCACAGCTTCTTGCCCGTATTGACATCGATGGCCTGAAGCTCGCCATAACCCTGGCTGCCCGGTTCAGGCTGGATCTCGAAGCCTTCGCCGAGGTAGGGCAGACCCTCCATGTAGCTGACCGACTTGCCGGACAGGCTCATGCACGCATGCAGCGAGGGCACCACCGCGATGTGCCGCTCGGGATCGTAGGAAGTCGACCACCAGTTCTTGCCGCCGAGAAAGCTCGGACAGGTGTTGATCGTCGTGCCGGCCTTGGGAAACCGGCTGGCGTCCTGAACTGGTTTGCCGTCGGCGGTATAGCCCGTCACCGACAGCGCCTTGACGAACGGCTCCGCGTAGATCAGCTTGCCGGTCGTGCGGTCGATCGCGTGGAAGAAGCCGTTGCGGTCGGCATGGATGATGGCGTCATACTGCTTGCCCTTGTAGCTGATGTTGGCAAGAACCGGCGTGTTGACGCCGTCGTAGTCCCACGTGTCGTTACTCGTGTACTGATAGTGCCACTTCAGGTCGCCGTTCTTCGGATCGAGCGCGAGCAGGGAATCGGAGTACAGATTGTCGCCGGGACGCAGCGCGGCGAGCCACGGTCCCGGATTGCCGACGCCCCAGTACAGCGTCCGCGTGGCGGCGTCGTAGGTGCCGGTCAGCCACGCCGCGCCGCCGCCATGTTCCTGCATGCCGTCGGGCCACGTATCGCCGCCCTTGTCGCCGGCATTCGGGATCGTATAGCGCTTCCAGATGATCGAGCCGTCGTCGGGATCGAGTGCGGCGATATAGCCGCGAATCCCATACTCGCCGCCTGATGTACCGACCACGATCGCGCCGTCGAGCGCGAGCGGCGCGAGCGAGAACGCGTAGCCGAGACCCGGTTCGAACATCTGCTTCTTCCATACGACATTGCCGCTCTGCGCGTCGATCGCGGCTACCTCGCCGCTCAGCATGGCCACGTAGACGTTCTTGCCATACAGCGCGACGCCGCGATTCACTACGTCGCAGCATGCGGTCCTGAACGATTCCGCACCGAGCTTCGGCTCGTATTTCCAGAGCTTCGTGCCGGTCTTGACATCGAATGCATAGACGTTGTCTTTCGGCGTGCTGACGAAAAGGTAGCCGCCGTTGACGATCGGGGTTGCTTCGAAGCCTTGCTTGAGTTCCGCGGGGAACTGATAGCTCCAGGCCTCCTTGAGCCCGGCGACATTCGATGCATCGATCTGCTTCAGTGGCGAATGTGACTGGCCGCTATAGCTGCGGTAGTAGGTGAGCCAGCCTGGGTCGCTCTGTGCTTGAGCGAGGCGCTCGTAGGTCACGGCGGGGTAGTCCGGGGCGGCGTGCACCGGAGCCACGTTCAGTGCCGCGATCGCGATGCTCGCTCCAAGGACAGCCAGCCGGCCTGCGGCGGGCGAACGGTTCTTCATGGTCGTCTCCTGAGTGTTTGTCGATGCAGTGCCGGCAGAGGCGTCGCCCCTTTGTTCCGTGTCGATCCGGTTGCGGTGCCGTTACTGCAAGTCACATGCCATTTTTGTGGGCGAGTCCGAAAGGGCGGCACGCCTGAAACGTGCGGCGGCACATATCGCGCGCAGGGCGCTCCATGTGTTGCATCCCGGTACAACGCTGGGCGATGGAGTGTTGAGAAACAGGACAGTTGCAGCGCTGGCGCGCATGCTCGGGTCGAGGGCGACGCCAGGATCGCGGGCGAAGCTGTCGCTGAAATGGATGGCCCGGAGCTTGCTTAAGAGGACGGAGAAAAGTCTGGCGAGGTACCAGGCTTTCCAGGAGGGAGACAATGCGCGATGACGTTCACCGGGCCGTGGCTCAGACTGCCATACGGTCTAATGACTTTCCCGTGCCGGCAATTCAGAAAGCGCACGAACGCTCCGAAACGTTTGGTCTGTGCGCGTCGGCGCGGCCGGAATACGAGGTTCTTTCGAACGCGGGTCTCGTGCTCAAACGCGAGCAGAACCGGGTGTTGTGCGCGCATGCGATGCCGGTGCTGGAGTCGCTGCACGAGCAGATCGCCGACACGCAAAGCATGATCGTGCTGACCAATGCCGAAGGGCTGATCCTGCATTCGATCGGCGACGACGACTTCCTCGCGCGCGCGGAGAAAGTCGCGCTGCGGCCCGGCGCGAACTGGGCCGAGGACCGCCAGGGCACCAATGCGATCGGTACGGCGCTGGCCGAGCGCTGCGCGATGGTCGTGCACGGCGACCAGCACTACCTGGCGGCAAACCGCTTCCTGACCTGCTCGAGCGTGCCGATTCTCGATCCGTATGGCGACGCGATCGGGGTGCTCGACGTGACGGGCGACTACCGCAGCTACCATCAGCACACGATGGCGCTCGCCAAAATGTCGGTGCAGATGATCGAGAATCATCTCTTTACGACCACCTTTCACGAAACGCTGCAGGTGTCCTTCCATAGTCGTCCGGAGTTTCTGGGCACGTTGATGGAAGGCCTCGTGGCGTTCACGAGCGACGGACGCTTTCTGTCGGCCAATCGCAGTGCCCAGTTCCAGCTCGGCATGTCGCTCGCCGGGCTGCGCGCGCATACGCTGTCGTCGCTGTTCCAGACCACGAGCGCGCAACTGATCGATCGCGCGCGCGTGAGCCTCGACGCGCACCTGATGCTCAATCTGAGCAGCGGCGCGGTCGTCTGCGCGCGCGTGCAGTTCAGGCGGGCGTCGCTCGCCGAGGGCAGCCGTCCGGTCGCCGTGCACGACGGCGCCCGCGCGCTCGCGCGCGAGGAGCCGCCGCAGGCGGCCGCCGGACTCTCGCGTCTGAGCTATCTCGACACGGGTGACCCGCAGGTCGCCGCGGTCATTGCGAAGGTCAGGAGGGTGATCGGCAAGGACATTCCGATCCTGATCAATGGGGAGACCGGCACGGGCAAGGAACTGCTCGCGCAGGCGATCCACAACGATTCGCCGCGCTGCGCCGGGCCGTTCGTGGCGGTCAACTGTGCTTCGATTCCCGAGACGCTGATCGAATCCGAGCTGTTCGGCTACGAGGAGGGCGCATTCACCGGGGCGCGGCGCAAAGGCGCGATCGGCAAGCTGCTGCAGGCAAACGGCGGCACGCTGTTTCTCGACGAGATCGGCGATATGCCGTATTCGCTGCAAGTGCGGCTGCTGCGCGTGCTGCAGGAACGCGTCGTCAACCCGCTCGGCTCGACGAGGAGCATCGCGGTGGACGTCGCGATCATCTGCGCGACGCACCGGGACTTGCGCGAGATGATCGCGCAAAACCGCTTCCGCGAGGATCTCTACTATCGGCTCAATGGCCTCGTGGTGCGTCTGCCGCGGCTGCGCGACCGTACCGACCTCGCGGTCGTGATCCAGAAGATGTTGCTGCGCGAATCGATCGCCAGCGCGAGCGGACGGCCGCTTCACGTCGCACCCGATGTCATGGCGATGTTCGAGCGCTGTCCATGGCCGGGCAACTTCAGGCAGCTTGGCAACCTGCTGCGCACCGCGGCGGCCATGGTCGACGCGGACGGCGAGATCCGGCGCGAGCATTTGCCCGATGACTTCTTCGATGATCTGCGCTGCGGCGTTTCGTCGAGCGGCGCGGCGGATACGCCGGGCTCGGGCAATGCGTTCGCTTCGGAGTGCGCGCGCCTGCAGGACGTGACCGTGTCGGTGATTGCCGCCGCCCTCGCGCGGCATGGCGGCAACGTTTCGGCGGCCGCGCGCGAGCTCGGCGTGTCGCGCAACACGATCTATCGCAAGATGCCCGCGGTCGAGCCGGATCGTGAGGTGGACGACTTCTGAACCCACCGCGCCGCTTTCATCAGCACTTCTGTTTCGCCCACGTGCTGTCACACCGTTGTTGCGTCCCGCAGCAGTGGTGCTCCAAAAATCAACACTGCCCATCTCCCGAGCGCGTCGTATGGCGACGCGTTCGTCCCGCTTACGTCGGCGAATTGACGATGTCGGCGCCCATACCCAGGCGAAGGCTTGTGCGCGAGCCAAACGAGCCTCGCGTGGCGACATCGGCATGTCCTTTGCTCTGAAGGGAACGGCCGCGCATCGAGTGCGGTTCTTCCGTCCCATCGCAAACAAGGAGACATGCCATGCAATGGATCACCCCGTCGTACGCCGAGGTGCGTTTCGGCTTTGAAGTCACGATGTATATCGCCAATCGCTGAGCGGGCTGCGGCATGCCGCCCGCAGTGCCGTAGTGGCGCCGCGGGCGGCGCTCGCCACGCCGGGCACGCCCGAGGCGCAGCAGCGCGCGCTCGATATCCTGCGGTTCAAACTCGATATTCTCTGGTCGATCCTCGATGCGGTCGAAAAGGCCTGGCCCCTATGAACACGCGTGACGCGGATAGCGGCGTGCCGCTGCGCCCCCCGCCTGCGGAGCGTCTTCCGCCTGCAGTGGGAAGCGGCGCAGGACGCCTACGTGCTGCTCTATCCCGAAGGGATGGTAAAGCTCAACGCTAGCGCCGGCGCGATCCTCGCACGTTGCGACGGAGAACACGAGCTCGACGACATCATCGGCGAACTCGAACGGCTTTTCGGCACGTCCGAACTTGCGCCCGACGTCTATCGCTTTCTCGATCACGCGCGGCTGCGCGGCTGGCTAGCCTGAGATGGCCCACGACCATCCCGGTCTTTCCGTGCGCGTGCGGCGGCTCCTCGTGCCACGCCAGCGTCTCGAATAGCGGCTCGACTGCTTCCTCGTACGCGCTTCGGGCACAGTACCGGGCCCCTCAGCGAAGGTCCATCCGTGCTCGAGCATCAGCCAGTGGATCACCGACATACTGACCATCTCGTTCAAGCCCTCGAGCGCCCGCACGATCAACGCACGATGTGCCCAGGGGCAAGCCAGGCTGACGTATGGCAATTTCCACAACACATTGGCGCCGGTGAGGACACCGGCGACCATGGATCATGAAGTAAGCGGAGGAAGGCGCGTCGAATGCCGACGCGACCGTCAAAGACGGCGCGCGTGCTTCGCCGATCTGACGCTCATTGCCCGCGGATGATGTTTGCGAGCCGATTGCCGCGCGTCGGCAAACATTTTGCGAACGTTGCACAATACGGCTTGGGGAAACCAGCCGGAATTGGCCAGTCGTTGGCCGCCACGCCCGGCCGCCATCAAGCCGCCATTAAGCCGCCATTAGCCAGTCAATCATGCCAACAGCAGAGGTTGAGAGTCTGCCCAGTCAACTGCCGGGAATGCTGCCGCGATTATGGGCGTTCTCGCTGCGCCTGTGCGGCAACCAGCACGACGCCGAGGATCTCGTCCAGCGGGCCTGTGTCCGCGGACTCGAACGCGCCCATCAATTGCAGCCAGGCACTTCTCCTCTGAGCTGGATGTTTTCGATCGTTCATTCCACCTGGATCAACGAGCTGAGAGCGCGCAACGTGCGCAACCGCTCGAGCATGGAATGGGACGACGATTTTCTGCAGACCGTTGCTGATCCCGATGCGCGCACGCCGGAAGAGAACCTGCTGAATGGCGAGATCATCGCCGCCGTCAACCGTCTGCCCGAGGCACAACGGATCGTCATGCTGCTCGTGGCCGTCGAGGGCCTGAGTTACGCCGAGGCCGCCGAGGCGCTCGGCGTGCCGATCGGCACGATCATGAGTCGCCTGTCCCGCGCGCGGCAGACCATTGGGGCGCAATTCGGCAATCGTGAAACCACGGCGGCGCGCTCATCCGGCAGCGAGCGAGAAGTGTGATGACGATCGACGACACCACCCTGTTGGCGTACGTCGACGGAGAATTGCCGCCGGACGAATGCGCACATGTCGAGAGCGCGATCGGCAAGTCGGACGACGTGGCGTCGCGCCTGTCGATACTGCGGGCCTCGCAATTGCCGTACGCGGAAGCGTTCAGCCAGCAGGCTTTGCCGCCGGTACCGGAGACGTTGCGCCGCAAAGTCGACGAACTGATTCGACAGCATCTGGCAGGTGCGTCGGCACAAGGCGCGGTCAATGCCGCCGACGCAATCGATACCGCGACCAGCGGTGAGTCATCGATCCCGTCCGGTGGCAATGTGCATCGGCTGAAGCCGCGCGCATCATTGCCGTGGCTGGCGGTGGCGTTCGTCGCGGGCGTGTTCTCCTGCGGCATCGCGTTCCGTCTGTTGCCGCAACTGACCGGTGGCGGCGCCATCACGACGGCATCGAATGATCCGGGCGTGTCGCCGTGGATCGCTGCGGCGGCCGGCTATCAGCAGCTTTACACACGCGACACCGTCGCCTCGTTGCAACCCGACATGCGCGCGACCGCCGTCACCGCCGCCAATATTCGTCAATACGACAATCTGGCGTTGCAGATTCCCGACCTGCGCAGTCAAGGGCTCTCGTTCAAGCGCGTGCAGCGCCTGAGATTTCGTGGCAAACCGCTCGTGCAGATCGTCTACCTGCCGGAGCATGGCGGCCCCGTCGCGTTATGCGTGCTGAAAGAAGCGAAGGCCGACGCGGCGCCCGCGCGCGATCGCGTCGGCGGCATGGACGTGGTGGCGTGGCGGCGCGGCCAACTCGGTTATGCGCTGATCGGCGAGCACGGCGGCGTCGATCTCGAAGCACTCGGCAAACGCCTTTACGGCGGCGAGGTGTCGACCACCATCGGCCGCACGGACGCGCATGACGATGCCCGGTCGGGCTGATCACCAGCGAGGCCATGGCTTGCTGCTGCGCTGGCTCGCGGTTTTCGCGGCGCCTATGTTACTGCTGGCGCTGTTCGTCTGGTGCGCCGGATGGTTCCCGCCGCGCCTGACTTCGCAGCGGATCGTCGATGCATTCGAAGCGACGACGACGCCGCACCCGGGCTTCCGGCGCAACCACGCGAAGGGCATCTGCATCACCGGACACTTCGACAGCAACGGCAACGGCGCGTCGGTATCGCGCGCAAGCGTGTTCGAACGCGGCAGCTACGCCGTCGTCGGGCGACTGTCGAGGCCCGGCGGCAATCCGCAACAAGACGACGGCGAAGCCCTGGTGCGCAGCTTCGCGTTGCTGATCGCGCTGCCGCACCGCGAGCAATGGCGTCTCGCGATGAATTCGACGCCGATTTTCGCGGTGCGCACGCCGCAGGCGCTATTCGAACAGCTTCAGGCGGAAGCGCTGGATCCGCACACCGGTCAGGCGAACCCCGCAAAAATGCAGGCGTTTCTCGACGGCCATCCTGAGGCCAGCGCGTTTCTCGAATGGGTCCGCTTGCACCCGCCATCGTCCCGCTTCGACAACGCGGCCTATTTCGGTATCAGTTCGTTCCAGACTACGGATGCGCAGGGCGTGCAGCGTTTCGTGCGTTGGGAGGTGGTGCCGGACAGTCCCTGGCGTCCTGTCGAAGCTCGCGCGCAAAGCGATCCAGACTTTCTGTCGCACGCTCTGATGACGCAACTCGCGAAGGGGCCATTGCGCTGGCATCTGGTGCTGAACGTCGCGATGCCCGGCGATCCGATCGACGACTCGACGCGGCAATGGATCGACTCACCGCAACGCGAGCGGGTCGACGTGGGCACGATCGTCATCGATCGCGCGCAGGCGCAGATCGACGGTCCCTGTCGCGACATCACGTTCGATCCGACCATCCTGCCCGATGGCATCGCGCCATCCGCCGATCCGTTGCTGGCCGCGCGGTCGTCGACGTATAGCGTATCGTTCAATCGCCGAACTCGGGAGGAGGCCGTTGCCGGATCGAATGGTCGTTGAATGTCGTCTCTACCGCGAGGTGTCGGGAGCGACGCCTGAGAAAACGGTTGGCAATAGCAAGTCCTGGCCAGTGATCCACGCTTCATCCGCGCGCTGCGTACGACCTGCGAACAACGCGCAACTACGGTTATCATGGGAATTTGATGACGAACGGGCGGTGCCCGACCCGCGCCTTGCAGGCGAATGCTGATCGTGCTCAACTTCCTTTAAGCCTATCGTCCTATGAGACCCGACGACAGTAAATTGATCGCGTATGTCGATGGCGAACTTGACCCGTCCGAGGCGGCATCGATCGAAAAGGAACTCGCCGTTTCGCCTGAGTTGCAGGAGAGCGTCGATTTGCTGCGCGCGTCGCAGCTCCCTTATCGCGAGGCGTTTTCAACGCAGAAGCTACCGCCTTTACCGGGCGAATTGCAGCGCCGTATCGAAGCAATGGCGAGCGCCGCACGGCGCGACGAATCGAATCACGCATCCCATCAGCCGATACCCGCAAGAAAGCCGCAGGCGCGGCTGTGGCTTGCCGCGGCATTTGTCGCCGGCGCGTTTTGCGCCGGCCTCGCGATGCGGCTCGGACCTGCATGGCTGGGCGTGCCCGGCAGTGGCGGCGCAATTGTCGCGTCGAACGATGCGGCGTCGTGGATCCATGCAGCGGTGGGCTATCAACGGCTCTATACACGCGATACCGTTGCCGACATCACGCCCGACCTCGGCGCGTCGGCGAAGACCGTCACGGCGATCCGGTACGTCGACGGCATTGCATTGCGTGTGCCGGATTTGCGGGAGGCGGGGCTGTCGTTCAAGGCAGTCGCGCGCCTGCGCTTCAACGACAAGCCGCTGGTCCAGATCGTCTATCTGCCCGACCACGGCGCGCCGGTTGCGCTGTGTGTGATGAAGGACGCGCGACCGGACCAGGCGATCGCGCAACAGCAGTTGAACGGCATGACCGTCGTATCGTGGCGGCAGAACGATCTTGCCTATGCGTTGATCGGCAAACCGGACTCAACCGATCTCCAGTCGATCGCACAGCGGATCTCGAACAGGAGCGTGGACGCGTTGTTCGCGCTTAACGATGCGCCCGATGCGAAGCCGAGGGATGCGAGTACATGAGCGCGGCGCGATCTGATCGCAGTGCGGGCCATTCCGCGTGACGGCGTCCGGAGTCAAGTTCTGCCGGTTTTTTGCGTGACGGGGTATGACAGGAGAGTCGTAGTGAAACGAAACGATGACCTCGCTGGTCGTTGTTTCGTTCTATTCAGTAAACGGCGACCCGTGAGCCGCGATTCGTAATCGAGGTCATAGCCACAAACGATTGGTCGCAACAGTGGTTTTTGGATAAAGATGCCCTGCGCACGCGTTCGGTCAAAATCGAAATGGAGCGGCGCTGCCTCTGGCAATTCTGCAAGCATCCGCGTTTAAGCCGTTGACGAACTCCATGCAACGGTCCCAGATAAAGAGGTGGCGTCAGATCCGCCAAACCTCTGCTCGGCGAAGAGACCAATCAACCGGTCCAGAGAAATTCTGTCTGGCCTTGTTCCTGATGTGATCGATGTTAGGGCCTGGTTCGACGTGACCCTCAAGCGGCACGTCGAGCCGTCGTTCAAGGGCTCTACTCGAAATTGGCCACTCAACCATGTCCACCACTGTCGTTGAGAGTTTGCCGGACCTTTTACCCGCAATGCTGCCCAGATTGTGGGCTTTCTCGTTGCGCCTGTCCGGCAATCAGCACGACGCCGAAGACCTGCTGCAACGTTCGTGCGTACGCGGACTCGAACGGGCGCATCAACTGCAGCCCGGCACGGCGCCGCTCAGCTGGATGTTCTCGATCATCCATTCCACGTGGCTCAACGAATTGCGGGCACGCAGCGTACGAGGCCGGGCGAGTGTCGAGTGGGATGACGCATTGCTAGCCGTCTCCGATCCTGCCGCGCGTTCTCCGGAAGATGTGCTGCTGAGCCGTGAGATCATCGCCGCCGTCGGGCGCTTGCCCGAGGCTCAGCGCGTGGTGATGCTGCTCGTCGCGTTCGAAGGATTGAGTTACGCCGAAGCCGCGCAGGTGCTCGATGTTCCGATCGGCACGATCATGAGCCGCCTGTCGCGCGCGCGGCAAAGCATTGGCGCGCGCTTCGACGGCGGCGCGGGACCGGCCGCACGTTCGGCTCCGCCTCGGGTCGAAGTCGGGCGATGACGATCGACGACGCCGACCTGCTTGCTTATGTCGATCGTACGTTGGCTCACGCGCGCGTGGCCGACATAGAGCGAGCGATGCACGAGTCCGTCGATATTGCGAATCGCGTGATATGGCTGATGGCATCGAAGTTTCCATACACTGAGATCGTTGGCCGGCAAAGCTTGCCCGCATTGCCCGTAGCGCTGCGGTTACGGATCGATCGCCTGATCGCGGCCGCCTGACGATCGATCGGCGGCGCGAGCCGGGAGATTCAGGGTGGCGGGTCGTCGAAGGCACGCAAAAAAGCCTCGCGATCCACCGACGCCGGCAGCGCGTCGGCCAGTCGCGCACGGAAGGTCGCTGCGTCCGCGCCACGCGCGGCCCGCTCGGCGATCACGTGTGCGAACGGTCCGACGTGCGATGCGAGCCGCCGCGCGGCGGCCTCGACGTGCTCGGCATCGAGCGGCACGCACGCCGCGGATGTCGATTCGATGGGCAGCGTACCGCGCTTCGAGTCATCGCCCGAAGCGATCACGTGCTGCTTGAGCAGCGTATCGAACTCACGACGAGCGGCGTCGTTGGACAAATGGCGCGCAAGCTGAGCCGCCAGTGTTTGCGAGTCGGTCGCATGCGACGCGGCGCGCCGCACGAGCAGCGAGGCAATGGGGCCGACGTGGCTGGCGAGCCGTTGCTCCAACTGGGCCAGAAACTCGGGTGGCCAGTCTGGTCTGGCAGCCCCCGCCGGTGGCGCAAGCGTCTGACGGAACGGCTGCGCGCGCACGACGGTATGGTCGGGATCGAGCCGCGCCATGAATGAGTCGTGCAGCGTAAACAAGGCGTTGCGCCAGCTTTGCGCGGACGCATAGCGGTCGTCTGGCCGTTTGGCGAGCGCCTTCAGCACCATGCCATCGAGTTCGGCGGGCAGGCTTGTGACATGCGTCGATGGGGGCGGCGGCGTCTCGTTCATCACCTGATGCATCACGGCGGCTGGCGCGCCGCTAAACGGGCATTGCCCGCTCAGCATCTCGTACAGAACGACGCCGGCGGAAAACAGGTCGCTGCGTGCGTCGATCTCCGCGCCTGCATACTGCTCCGGCGACATGTAGCTTGGCGTGCCGATCATCATGCCGGCCTGCGTCAGGCGTCCTGTATCGAGCTGTGCGATGCCGAAGTCGGTCACCTTGCATTCGCCGCGCGGCGCGATCAGCAGGTTCGCGGGTTTGATGTCGCGATGGATCACGCCGAGTTCGTGCGCATAAGCGAGTGCGTCGAGCAGTTGCGCGAACCACGTGAGCGCATCGAGCAACGGCATCATGCTGCCATCGCGGGCGTGCTGCGCGAGCCGTTGCGCGAGGTTCTCGCCGCGTACGTATTCAAGCGCGATGAACGCGACGCCTTGCGCCTCGCCATAGTCGAACACGCCGACGATGTGCGGATGCACGAGACGGCCGGCAGCGCGCGCTTCGTTGAGAAAGCGTGCGGTCAGCTCCGCACCGGATGGCTCCGCCGTGCCTTGTCCGTCGTTCAGTGACGGGGTGCGAATCGTTTTCAGTGCTACCTCGCGCTGGATATGCGGATCGGTCGCGAGATAGACCGTGCCCATCGCGCCGCGACCGAGCACCCGTTCGATCCGATAGCGGCCGATCTGTCGCTCAGTCGCGCCGGTTTGGGAAGTCATGGAGTCGTCCACGATGTGTGCGGCACGCTTACTCGTGGCGCTCTTCGATCATTTCGAACGCTGCGACGAGGCTCGTGCGCATCCGTCCGAACGACACGGCGAGCGACGCTATTTCATCGCTGCCGCCGGCCGGCAGTTCGACGTCGCCGAGTTTGCCAAGACTCACTTCGTCCGCGGCGCGCGACAACATCTGCAAACGCCGCGTGACGAGGAAGTGCACCATCGCGTTCAGCACGACGAGCACCACCGCGAATACAGCGGTCAGTGAGACCATCAGGCTGCGCCATACCGCACGGCCGCGCGCGATCGACTCCGACATCGGCACCGACACGAACTCTGCGCCGATCACGGCGTTCATGGTCCAGCCGAAACCATTGGCCGGCCCGTACTTGTCGATCATCGTGCGCGGCGCCCCGGACGGCGTGCTGTGACATTGCATGCACGCGGCGTCGGTAATGCGGCTCGGATGGGCGAGAAACAGCAACTGCTCGCCGCCCGGCGTATGACGCTGTCCGGTGGCCTGTTTCAATTCCGGATGGTCGTGCAGATGAGCGATCACTTCGCTTTCCCAGTCGCTTGGCCGGTCGCGCGGGTTGGTCGGATTGAGCATCGCCGACTTGTACGAGAAGTTCGGAAACGCGCTCTGCAACGAGTTCAGCATTTCGATCGCCGAGTACGCCGGCACCGACTCGGGCACGAACGAATATTTGATCTGCGTCGCGAGCAGCGGCGTGATGTGTTGCGCCGTGTAGTTCTGCATCGCGCTGGCGGCGTTCAGAAGCACGTCCGCATCGTGACGGGTTTCGTCGAGCGCCTGCTGTTGCAACACACGATCCGCGACGAATCCGATGGCGGTCAGTCCGATCGCGAAGATCGCGATGAACACGAGATTGAACTTGATGGCGAGTGACAGCTTCATGGGCGAACCGGAGCGGATGGGTAAGCGGAACGGTAAGCGGAACGGTAAGCGGAACCGTAGACGGAACCGTAGACGGAACCGGTCTGGATTGCGGGGCTCCGTATCACGGCACGCGCTGGCGGCGGAAAGACCAGCGCACGCCAGTCCGGCAAATCGCGAATGCGCTGCACGACTGCGCGGCGAAACGCGGGATCGGTCAGGCGCGCCCGAAAGCGCGAAGTGAAGCGCGTCGATGGATCCCTGCGCGCCGCGAGTTCGCTGTCGAGCCAGTCCGATACGTCGTCGTAAGCGACCGGTCGGATGCTGCCCGGCGGCTCGTTGCGTGGATGGGCCGGCATCGGCAGCACACGCAACGCGTCGCGGAATGTAACGGGCATCGCGGCGACGAAAGCGGGATCAGGGCCTGCTGTCACGGCAATCGTGTCGCTCGCGGCGGGATGCGTGGCGAAGCGAGGCGCATCGAGCTTGAGCGGCGCAACATTGCCGTGCGAAGTGCCGATGCCGAGAATGCTGGCCGCGCCGCTCTCACAGAACACTGCGTCGGTGTCCTGGACGTTGGCGTTCCGCTCATTGCCACTCCGATAATTCGTTGCCGTTGCCGCGATGACCAGCACGGCATTGTCCGCGGGCGTGAATCGCGTGCGCGCGGTTTCGATCACAGGGGCGGCGCAATTCGCCGTGTTTGCGTCGCACGCGTGCAGCACCTTCAGCCAGCCGCCGAGCAACGCGATATGCGCGTCGCGCATCAGCATCACGCGAGTGCCATGACCCAGCGCGACGCTATTGCCCGCGTCGTCCTGGATCTGCACGCCTGCGCTCGTCGGCGTTTCGACCATATCGTCAAGCGCAAAGCGCTGCCCGACATCTGCCTGATAACGCCCCGTCTCATGAATGACGGTGACGGGCGCATCGGCCTGCACGAGCGTCCACGCCGCATTGGCATAGGGTGCAAGCAGCAGCAAGGCGAACGGTACAGACCGCTTGAAAAGTCCGAAGATCATCCAGATGAGTTGGGTTGAGCGTTTCATTTGACGAAGCGCAGTGAATGCGGCGCGTTATATCGCGCGAGTATCAATAAAACAGCCGGCTCGCGCGTTTATTCCAGGGTTTCGATGATCACAAACTCGCCTCCGTGTGTCCCAGATAGTGACCTGGTCTCCGCGTGACGCACGCACGAAAAGATGCAGCCCACGACGGAACGGAATATCTGCCCGGCTGGGCTGTTCTGATTTGCGCAGACGGCGGCGAGTGTGATTTGGAACATGAACGCAACAGCTTCGACAGACGTGGAATAGATCGCGATGCTGCGCTGTTCTGGGTGCATGGACGACGCGTCTGCAACGCTGCAAGTCGAGTGCAGGCTCGTAAGACGCATCGCCGGATTCACGAAACCCTACGGATACCAGAGGAAATCAGCGCATGGCAACGAGACAGAGCAGTCAGAAATTCATCGCGCGCAATCGCGCGCCACGCGTACAGATCGAGTACGACGTGGAGCTGTACGGCGCGCAGAAAAAAGTGCAGATCCCGTTCGTGATGGGTGTGATGTCGGATCTGTCAGGCGCCAATGCCGGCGATCTTCCGCCGCTCGAAGCGCGCAAGGCGGTGGAAGTGGACGTCGATAACTTCGACAGCCGCATGCAGTCGATGAAGCCGCGGGTGAACTTCAGCGTGCCCAACACGCTGACGGGCGAAGGCAATCTGGCGGTCGATATCACCTTCGAAGGCATGGACGATTTTTCGCCCGCCGAAGTGGCGCGCAAGGTCGACTCGCTCGCGAAGCTGCTCGAGGCGCGCACGCAGCTCGCCAACCTCGGCACTTATCTCGATGGCAAGTCGGGCGCGGAGAAGCTGATCGCGCAGGCGATCAAGGATCCCGCCTTGCTGCAATCCCTGGGCGCGGCGCCGAAAGCCGCCGACACCGAACCCGCACAGGAGTGAGCGCGATCATGGAAAGCCAGAATCAGATCGAGCAAGGCGTCGAGGACTCATTGAGCGGCGCCGATGATTTCGCCGCGCTGCTCAACAGGGAGTTCAAGCCGAAGAACGAGCGCGCGAAGCAGGAAGTCGAATCGGCCGTGCGTACGCTCGCTGCGCAGGTGCTGCAGGATTCGCACATCGTTTCGGATGACGTGACGCAAACCATCAACGCGTATGTCGCCGAGATCGACCGCAAGCTCAGCGAGCAGTTGAACCAGATCATGCACCACGCGGACTTTCAGAAGCTGGAAGGCGCGTGGCGAGGGCTGCACCATCTCGTTACCAACACCGAAACGGATCCGATGCTGAAGATCCGGGTGCTGAACATATCGAAGAAGGAACTCGCAAAAAATCTCAAGCGCTTCAAGGGCGTTGCATGGGACCAGAGCCCTGTGTTCAAGCGCATCTATGAAGAAGAATATGGTCAACTGGGCGGCGAACCGTATGGCTGCCTCATCGGCGATTACTATTTCGATCACGGTCCCCAGGACGTCGAACTGCTACGCGGCATTTCGCAGGTCGCCGCCGCCGCGCATGCGCCGTTCATCTCGGCGGCGGATTCGACGTTGCTCGGCATGGAAGGCTGGAACGAGCTGGCCAATCCGCGCGATCTGTCGATGATCTTCACGACGCCGGACTACGCGGGCTGGCGTTCGCTTCGCGAAATGGACGACGCGCGCTATCTCGCGCTGACGATGCCGCGCACGCTTGCACGCCTGCCGTACGGCGCGAAGACCGACCCAGTCGACGGGTTCGACTTCGAAGAAGACACCGAAGGCGCGGATTCATCGAAGTACACATGGCAGAACGCTGCGTATGCGATGGCGGTGAACATCAACCGTTCGTTCAAGTACTACGGATGGTGCACGCGGATTCGCGGCGTCGAGTCGGGAGGAGCGGTCGACAGTCTGCCGGTGCATACCTTCCCGAGCGACGACGGTGGCGTCGACATGAAGTGCCCGACCGAGATCGCGATCACCGATCGGCGCTCGGCCGAACTCGACAAGATGGGGTTGATGCCGCTCGTGCATCGCAAGAATTCGGACATCGCGGCATTCATCGGCGCGCAATCGGTCGCGAAGCCGGAAGAGTACGACGATCCGGCCGCCACGGCGAATTCGAATCTGTCGGCACGTTTGCCATACATGTTCGCGTGCTGCCGTTTCGCGCACTACCTCAAATGCATCGTGCGCGACAAGATCGGCTCATTCAGCACGCGCGAGCAGATGGAGAGCTGGCTGTCGAACTGGGTCATGAATTATGTCGATGGCGATCCGGTGAATTCCAGCGAGGAAACCAAGGCCCGCAAGCCGCTCGCTGCCGCGCAAGTCGTCGTCGAGGATGTCGAAGGCAATCCCGGCTACTACACGTCGAAGTTCTTCCTGAAGCCGCACTACCAGCTCGAAGGACTCACCGTATCGCTGCGGCTCGTATCGCGACTGCCTTCCGCGCAGGCGGCCTGAGGCTTCTGCTGCATCTCACCTTGCAGGTAATCGTCCGGAGCGGCAGCGTTCCGGTCCTGATCGTTCGTCGCTACGGCGAGCGCACTCTTTGGCTCACAAATAGAGGTCACTATGGCATTCGACATGCACCTGAAATTCGGCTCCGGAGCGGTCACGATCCAGGGCGCTTCCAATCACTCGAAGCACAAGAACCAGGTTCCGATCATCGCGTGGTCGTGGGGCGCCAGCAATACCGGCAATCTGCACACGGGTGCGGGCTATGCATCGGGCGGCAAGGCCAACATTCAGGACATCACCGTCACGAAGTACATCGACAGTTGCTCGAACGCGTTGCTAAACGCTTGCTGCACGGGCGCGCGCGTCGACAACGCCTATCTGTACGTCACCAACGCAACGGGTCAGCAGACCGACTTCCTGACCATCGAGCTGAGCGAAGGGGTGCTGGTCACGTCGGTATCCACGGGCGGCAGCGGTGGCGACGAACGACTCACCGAGAACATCACGTTGCATTTCGGGAAGTTCAAGTACTCGTTCCAGCCGCAGGACGATGAAGGCAAGGCAAACGGCGGCACCAAGGATTTCACATTCGATATCCAGCAGGTCACCAAGCAGTAAGCAGGCGGCGATACCGGTCTTTTCGTCCGCTTTCTTTGATTGAATGGAGCACATCCAGTGACACTTTCTTCAGTCGATGTCAAACCTGAAAAGCTGCTCGCGGACGGTCACTTGAACGACGCGTTGCAAGCGTTGGCCGCGAAAGTGAAAAACTCGCCGGCGGACGCGACGCTGCGCGTGTTTCTGTTTCAGTTGCTTGCGTTGCGGGGTGACTGGGAGCGTGCCGGAACCCAGTTGACCGTGGCGGGCGAACTGGAACGACAAAACGCGTTGATGGTCGCCGCCTACCGCGCGGCACTGGTCGGCGAACGCGAACGCGAAGCCGTGCTGGCCGCCCTGCGTAACCCGGCGACGGTCGGCGAGCGGTCGGAATGGGAGCGCTTGCTGTTGCAGTCGCTGCAACAACTGTGCGGCGGACGGATCGCCGAAGCGCTCGCATTGCGCGCGCGAGCCTTCGACGAAGCGGAAACGGTGCGCGGCAGCATCGACGGCGTGCCGTTCAAATGGATCGCCGACGCAGACCCGCGTTTCGGGCCGTGCCTCGAAGTGATCCTGAAGGACAGCTATGCGTGGGTGCCGTTCTCGCGCGTCGCTGCGCTGTCTTTCGATGCGCCCACTGATCTGCGCGACAAGATCTGGGCGCCGGTGCGAATCACCTGGAAGAGCGGTGATGAGGCGATCGGCTTCGTGCCTTGCCGCTATTGCGGCAGCGAGCGAGGTGAAGACGTCGCGCTCGCGCTGGCCAAGCGTACGGCGTGGACCGATCTGGGCGACGGCTGTTTCATCGGCGTTGGTCAGCGCATGCTGATCACCGACGTCGACGAATATCCTTTGCTCGACGTGCGCTCGATCACGTTCGAAACAGCTTGAGGGGGCGCACGTCATGGCAGAACTGATGCCCCAGGAGCGTCTGCAGCCGTCGCTGCTCGATCGTCTCACCGATTTCGATCCTGCGCAGCGCGAGGAGAGCCGGGAGCAGCGTGTCATTACGGCCGCGCGTTTGCGCGAATACGTGACACGCGATATCGCGTGGCTGCTCAACTGCACGCGGCACTGGAGCAGCGACGAGCTGACCGGATTCGCGCAGGTGGGTAATTCCGTACTGAATTTCGGTATCCCCGATCTTGCGGGTGCGGCGTTGTCGGGTATCGATGCCGAGCTGTTGCAGAACCGGATCCGTTCGGCGCTGCTCGACTTCGAACCACGTCTGATCGCCAGCACTGTTCAGGTGAGCGTCGAGGTCGACGAGGCGCGCATGGGCAGCCGTTCGCTGCGTTTCCTGATCGAAGCCGACATGTGGGCGAACCCGATGCCGCTTTCTCTCTATCTTCGCACCGACGTCGATCTCGAGACCGGCGAGTTTCACGTGTCGCAACGCTTCGGCTGATCGTCATGGACCCACGACACTTGCGCTACTACAACCGTGAGCTGCAACACGTCCGCGAGATGGGAGCGGAGTTTGCGAGCGAGTATCCGAAGATTGCCGGCCGTCTCGGGATGGAAGGTCTCGATTGCGCCGACCCGTACGTCGAACGGTTGCTCGAAGGCTTCGCGTTTCTGGCGGCGCGCGTGCAAATGAAGCTTGATGCGCAGTATCCGGTATTCACGCAGCATCTTCTGGAGATGATCTACCCGCATTACCTGACGCCGATTCCGTCGATGGCGGTCGTGCAGTTGTATCCGGATCAAGCCGAAGACCTTCCTGCCACCGGACACCCGGTCGCGCGGCACACGGTGTTGCGCGGTCTCACCGGCTTCGGCGAGCGCACGGCGTGCGAATACCGCACCGCGCACGACGTGACGCTGTGGCCGCTCGCGATCACCGAGGCGAGATACCTGGACACACCCGCGGCGCTTGCCGCCGCTGACCTCGTGCCGCCGCCGTCGAAAGCCGGGCAGGTCCGCGCGGGTTTGCGCCTGAAGTTCGCAACGCTTTGCGGCGTGCCGGCGAACACGCTCGCGCTCGACAGCCTGCCGGTTTATCTCGCCGGCGCCGACGATCTGCCGCGATGGCTCTACGAGCAGCTGATGGCCAACCGCATCGGCTATACGGTGCGCGCAACCGCGCCGGATGGGCAAATCATCGAGACACAGCATGACGCGTCGGCGCTGCGCGCCAAAGGCTTCGACGAAGAGGACGCGATACTGCCCTACGGTGGCCGTTCGTTCAGCGGTTACCGGCTGTTGCAGGAGTATTTCGCGTGTCCGGAGCGTTTCCTGTTTGCCGAGTTCACGGAGCTGCGCCCGCTGCTCGCCCGTTCGCGGGGCAACGAGTTCGAGATCGTGGTGTGGCTCGAGCGCAGCGTGACGCGCCTGCACAACGCGATCGATGCAGGCAACTTCCGCCTGTTCTGCGCGCCGGCAATCAATCTGTTCGAGCGCCGCGCGGACCGTATTCATCTGCAGCAGGGCGACACCGAGTACCACGTGCTCGGCGACCACACCCGGCCGATGGATTTCGAAGTGCACAGCGTGCTGGAAGTGCAGGGCTACGGCGATCGCCAGGAGCCGGAGCAAAGCTTCCTGCCGTTCTACGACAGCACCGCTCGCACATGGCACGGCGGGCAGGCGGCCTTCTACACGCTGCGCCGCGAGCCGCGACTGATCTCGAGCCGCCAGAAGCAACGCGGCGCACGCTCGAGCTACGTCGGCAGCGAAACGTTTATCGCACTCGTGGACGCCAACGACGCGCCCTATGCGACCACGCTGCGCCAGTTAGGACTGCGGCTGCTGTGCACGAATCGCGATTTGCCGCTGCATATGCCGGTGGGCAAGTCGTACACCGATTTCACGCTCGATACCGACGCGCCCGTGGCGTCGATCCGCTGCGTGGCTGGACCGACCCGGCCACGCGCGCCGACCGCGACCGGCGAATCCGCGTGGCGGCTCATCAGCCACCTGCAGTTGAACTATCTGTCACTGCTCGACGAGGAAGGCGAAACGGGCGCGGCGGCGCTGCGCGAAATGCTCGGCCTGTATCACGACGAGTTCGACGCCGCGACGCGACGGCAGATCGAAGGCATCAAGCATGTCGCGGCGAAGCCCATCACGCGTCGCGTGCCGGTGCCCGGGCCGATCACGTATGGCCGCGGGCTCGAGATTACGCTGAGCTGCGACGATGCCGCTTTTGAAGGCAGCGGCGCATTTCTGCTCGCGTCGGTATTGCAACATTTCTTTGCGCGCTATGTCTCGCTGAATTCGTTCGCCGAGACGGTGTTGCGCACGCTCGAACGAAACGAGGTGGCCCGATGGCCCGCGAATCCCGGCAAGCGCCCGATCCTGTAGTGCTCGAAGCCGCGTTGCGCGCGAGCCCGGAAGATTTCGAGTTCTTCGAGGCAATGCGCCGTCTCGAATGCGGGTATCCGGAACGGCCGCGGTTCGGTCATTCGACCAGGCCGGCCGAAGATCCTGTGCGTCTCGCCCATGCCGCGGCACTGGAATTTCCGTCGCGCAGCATCGCGCGTTTCGAGGCGGGAAAGGCCGGCCGGCCGGCGCGGCTGGTTGGGCTGTTTCTCGGTTTGTTCGGACCGAACGGGCCGCTGCCGTTGCACCTCACCGAATACGCCGTCGATCGGGAGCGGAACGCGAAAGACCCGACGTTCGTCGCGTTTGCCGACGTGTTTCATCACCGGATGCTGAGCCTCTTCTATCGCGCGTGGGCCGATGCGCAGCCCACCGTGCAGCTGGACCGTCCGGAACAGGATCGGTTTCGCACCTATGTCGGCGCGCTGATCGGCATCGCCACGCCGCACCTCGACGGACGCGACGCGCTGCCCGATCAGTACAAGCGCTTTTTCGCCGGGCGTCTGGTGCCGCAAGCGCGCAATGCCGAAGGACTCAGGCGTTTTCTCGAGCACTTCTTCGGTGTGCCGGTGCGCGTGCTCGAGTTCGTCGCCGGGTGGATGCAATTGCCTCGGGACGCGCGTTTGCATATCGGCAAGAGCATGGCCTCGATGGGCCGCGACGCTTTGCTCGGCACGCATGTGCGCGGCGCGCAGCAGCGCTTCCGGCTGCGCGTCGGGCCGCTGACCCGCAACGAGTTCAACCGTTTTTTGCCGGGCGGCGACACGCTCCCGCAACTGGTGGCGGCGGTCAAGTTGTATGTGGGCGAAGAGAAGGGCTGGGACGTGCAGCTCGTGCTGAAGAAAGAACAAGTGCCGCTGACGCATCTGGGTCAGGCGGCCCGCATGGGCTTCAACACGTGGATGGGCCGCTATCCGCAGCACAACGATGCCGACCAGGTCGTGTTGAGCCCGGCCGAGTGAAGTCCGGCGTACGCATGTCCGGGCATCTTTCAACTGAACTGGCGACTGCTTTGCGGCCGCCTCTGGTCATACAGGATTGGAATCATGGCTGAAATAAGTCGTGGCGCCTTGTTCGGCAAGCTCAACGCGCTGGCCTATCGGGGTATCGAAAGCGCTACCGTGTTCTGCAGGCTACGCGGCAACCCGTACGTCGAACTGGCGCACTGGATTCATCAGATCCTGCAACTGCAGGATTCGGATCTGCATCGCATCGTCAGGCATTTCGGCCTGGATCCGTCGCACCTTGCACGCGACGTCACGGTCGCACTCGAACGTTTGCCGCGCGGCAGTACGAGCATCTCCGATCTGTCGGCCGAGGTGGAAGAAGCGGTCGAGCGCGGCTGGGTATTCGCTACGCTGCTGTTCGGCGAAGCCCAGGTGCGCACCGGCTATCTGATCGTCGGCCTGTTGCGTACGCGACACTTGCGCCACGCATTGCTCGATGTCTCGGGGGAATTCGACAAGCTACGCGCCGAGACGTTGGCCGACGACTTCGCCGGCATCGTCGAAGGCTCGCCGGAAGACGGCCAGCTTGCCACCGACGGGTTTCGTGCCGGCGCGGTTGCGTCCGGCGCGGTTGCGCCGGGCGAGAGCAGCGGTGCGATGGCGCCCGCGCAGATGGGCAGGCAACAGGCGTTGCAGCAGTTCACGGTCGATCTGACCGCGCAGGCGCGCGACGGCAAGATCGACCCGGTGGTCGGCCGCGACGCCGAGATTCGCCAATTGGTCGACGTACTGATGCGCCGGCGCCAGAACAACCCCATGCTGGTCGGCGAAGCGGGTGTCGGCAAGACGGCTGTGGTGGAGGGGTTCGCACTGCGCATTGCGCGTGCCGACGTGCCGCCGCCATTGCGCAACGTGCAGGTACGTGCGCTCGATATCGGCCTGTTGCAGGCCGGCGCGAGCATGAAGGGCGAGTTCGAAAACCGCCTGCGTCAGGTGATCGACGAAGTGCAGTCTTCGCGCAAGCCGATCGTCCTGTTCATCGACGAAGCGCATACGCTGGTGGGCGCGGGCGGTACGGCGGGCACCGGCGACGCGGCGAACCTGCTCAAGCCCGCGCTCGCGCGCGGCAATCTGCGCACGATCGGCGCGACCACCTGGGCCGAATACCGCAAGCACATCGAGAAGGATCCGGCGCTGACGCGACGTTTCCAGCCCGTGCAGGTGGACGAACCGAGCGAAGAGAAGACCATCCTGATGATGCGCGGTACCGCGAGCGTGATGGAGCAGCATCATCGTGTGCAGATTCTCGACGAAGCGCTCGAAGCAGCCGTCAAGTTGTCGCATCGCTATATTCCCGCGCGTCAGTTGCCGGACAAGGCCGTGAGCCTGCTCGATACCGCGTGCGCGCGTGTCGCGATCAGCCAGCACGCGGTGCCGGCGAAAATCGACGACACGCTCAAGCGGATCGAGGCGCTGCAGACCGAGCAGACGATCATCGCGCGCGAGAAAAGCGTCGGCATGGAGGTGGAGGATCGCGAGTCGCTGGCTGCAGCGACGCTCGAAGCGGAACGGCTGCGTTTGCAGCAGTTCGAAGCCGCGTGGGACAACGAAAAATCGCTGGTCCAGCAGATTCTGGCGTTGCGCGCGCGGCTAGGAGGCGAGGCCGCGCCGGGCGAGAGCGCCGGCAGTGCGCGGGAACCGACTGCGCACGGCGATGCGAAGTCCGACGCATCGACCAACTCGTTCGCGCCGCCGGCGCTCGACGATGACACGAGGGCAGAGGTGCTTGCCGAGTTGAAACGACTGCAGGCGCAGCTCGCCGAGCGGCAGGGCGAAAACCCGCTGATCCTGGCGAATGTCGACTACCAGGCGGTCGCGTCGGTCGTCGCTGACTGGACCGGCATTCCGGTCGGGCGCATGGTCCGTAGCGAACTGCGGACCGTGATGAATCTCGCCGACCTGATGTGCGAGCGCGTCGTCGGTCAGGACCACGCGATGGAGATGATCGCCAGGCGCATCCAGACATCGCGCGCCGGTCTCGACAACCCCAACCGTCCGATCGGCGTGTTCATGCTCGCCGGCACGTCGGGCGTCGGCAAGACCGAGACCGCGCTGGCGCTCGCCGAGGCGCTGTACGGTGGCGAGCACAACCTGATCACGATCAACATGAGCGAGTTTCAGGAAGCGCACACGGTTTCGACGCTGAAGGGCGCGCCGCCAGGCTATGTCGGTTATGGCGAAGGCGGAGTGCTGACCGAGGCCGTGCGGCGTAAGCCGTATTCGGTGGTGCTGCTCGACGAAGTGGAGAAAGCGCATCCCGATGTCCACGAAATCTTCTTTCAGGTGTTCGACAAGGGCGTGATGGATGACGGTGAAGGCCGCTCGATCAATTTCAGGAACACCTTGATCCTGCTGACCACGAACGTCGGCACGGATCTGATCGCCGGCCTGTGCCAGGACCCGGAGCTGATGCCGGATGCGCAGGGCCTCGCCAAAGCGCTGCGCGAACCGTTGCTCGAGGTGTTTCCCCCCGCGCTGCTAGGCCGGCTCGTGCCGATTCCTTACTTCCCGCTCAGTGGCGCGATGCTCGCGAAGATCGTGAGACTGCAACTGGATCGCATCAAGCGGCGTATCGAGGGTCGCTATCGCGTGCCGCTCGACTATGACGACGCCGTGGCGCAACTGGTCGTGAGTCGCTGCACGGAGAGCGAATCGGGTGGCCGGATGATCGATGCGATTCTGACCAACACGATGTTGCCTGCGATCAGCCGCGAGTTTCTCGCACGCATGATCGACGGCGTCGCGATCGAGCGGGTTGGCGTGAGCGTCGAGGACGGCGATTTTGCGTATCGCTTCGACGAGTGTGCGCCGCTCATCGCCGCGATTCCCAGCATTCCTGATTAGTGTGGCCGGGGCGCCACGCGCTGAGGCGGTCGAAAGAAATTGACCTTTACGAGGAGTTCAAAACGTGAAAGCTATTCCAAAGATAATTCATATTATCTGGATTGGCGGCGATATCCCGCAACGAAACCGCGATTGCATCATAACGTTTCCAAGGTTGAACCCCGATTGGGAGGTGAATCTCTGGATTGACGCCAATCAGTTACTGACAGGCGAACGTCGCCGCCAGATCAGCGTACAACACAATGCCAGCACTACTCCGAACCAATGGGATGAGGTGGCTCAACGTTTGGGTCAGGACGGGGGCGATTCGGCAACGATGAGATATCTGAATCAGTATCTGAACATGCGCGGCGAGGATTTGCGTGGAATGCGGGGCCGGCAGGTCAACTCGATCATAAACTTCTGCGAGCAGAACAGGCTCAAGCTGCGCGAGGTGCAGCATGATTTGAAGATGGGTAAGAACTCGACGATTTACCGACGCGAATTGGTCAATCGCGGAGCCAACTTCGGTTCGGCCAGCGATATTCTGCGAATCGAGATTCTTCTTCAGCATGGCGGTCTCTATGTCGATACCGACGTCAGCTGCGTCAGTCCCTTGGGGGAAATCATCTGCCACCAGTCTTACCCGCGATTCTCCGCCGTGCATCCCGCCTGGTATCACGGAATAAGCGAGAGCGACTGGGTGAATCCAAACTGGTGGGAACAGTACGTCAGAGGCGACCAGACGCCATCGATCAGCAACTCGATCATTGCGAGTCACGCTGGCAGCGGCGGCTTGAAGTCCTACAAATCGCTCATACACAGCAACTTCAGATCGATCAAGACCAGCAGTGATCTGCGAACAGAATATATGAATGACGTCCGGACGAGCACGATCAGAATGACGGGACCAACGGCAGCAGCGCAGAGTTCAGGCTTCAAAAAGGTCCGGGACAAAATGTTCGAGGAGCAAGTCCGCTCTCAGACCGCGGGTCAGAAACTGCAGAACAATCTATTCATGCGAGATAACTGGTACTTCCCCATGCACAAGGTCAGGGACGGTTACTTTCACGATTGGCTTGGCGTATGAGTTCTTCGAACGAATCCGGGATCACGTCAATATCGGGTTGATCCATAACACGCAGGACGACCTATATCAAATTCATTTGCGCCATGGCGAAGGAATAGATCGCGTGGGCCGGGTGTTCTGTTTGCCAAAGGGCGTACTAATCGCGCCGGGAGATGGAGCGATGCCAGCAGGCAAAAACCGTCAACCTGGAGGCGTCCGGTTCGCAATAGCGGCGCCGATACCGGTTCGATCACCGCGCTGCGGCTTTCCGTCCAGTACGACTTACCCGCAACGTAAAGAAGGTTCGCAGATCACGTCATGGCCCACGCAATCACACTCACTTCCAGTCTCGGCAGCAGTCTCCTGTTCGCAAACATGACCGCGACCGAGTCGCTCGGTCGGCTGTTTTCATATCGGCTCGAAGCGATCAGCAAGAACGCGGAAGTCGATCTGCGTTCGCTGCTGGGCACGCCGATGACGGTGAAGCTTGTCACGCCGCAAGGCTATACGCGTTACTTCAACGCGATTGTCCGCGAAGGCGAGCAAGGCGGCTTCGTCAACATCGACAACGTGCGCTATGCGGTCTACACGTTCACGCTCGTGCCGAAACCGTGGTTAGCGACGCGCAGACGCGACTGCCGCATCTATCGAAGCATGAGTGTGCCGCAGATCGTCAAGTCGGTACTTGGCGACATCGGCTATAGCGATCTGAAGGTGAGCCTCAGCGGTAGCTATCCGCCGCGCGACTATTGCGTGCAGTACCGCGAAAGCGACTTCGACTTCGTCAGCCGGCTGATGGAGCAGGAAGGCATCTACTACTTCTTCACGCATACGCAGAGCACGCACACGATGGTGCTCGCCGATGCGCTCGGCGCACACTCGAGCGTGGCTGGCTTCGAGCAGATTCCCTATGCGCCGCCGATCGGGCGGGGCAAGCGCATGAAGGCGTCGATCAGCGACTGGGAGACCTCTCGCGCGGTCAACGCGACGAAGGTGCAGCTCGACGACTACGACTATCTGAAGCCGAAAGCATCGCTGCTTGCCACCGAAGAGCTGACCGACTTGGAGGACGCGCACAACGTGAGCGGCCTCGACATTTACGACTATGGGTACGACTACGTTGGCTACGACGAGCGTCTGTCCGACGGCCAGCGCTACGCGCAGGTGCGCGCGGATGCGTTGAATGTGCCGCTCGCGATGAGCGCCGGCCACACCGACGCCTGTGGTCTCGCCACGGGTGCGCTGTTCAGGCTCAAGGACTTTCCGCTTGCCGACGCGAATCACGAATACCTCGTGATCGACGCGGTGACGCGCCTCGTCGAGCCGGACTACTCGGCGGGCGGCGGTGGAGACGATGGCGAGGCGCCGTTCAAGTGCGGCTTCAAGGCGATCCGCAGCCGCCAGCTGTTTCGCACGATGCCGACGACGCCGCGTCCGGTGATCGCTGGCCTGCAGACGGCGGTGGTGTACGGCGATACGCCCGAAGACATCGCCGTCGACAAATACGGCCGCGTGCAGGTCACGTTCTTCTGGAATCGTCAGGGCAAACCGAACGCGCGGAACTCGTGCCCGGTGCGCGTCGCACAGATGTGGGCCGGCAAGCGCTGGGGCGCGCAGTTCATCCCGCGCGTCGGACAGGAAGTGGTGGTTAGCTTTCTCGACGGCAATCCGGACCGGCCGCTGATCATCGGCAGTGTCTACAACGCCGACAACATGCCGCCGTACAACCTGCCGGACAACAAGACCCAAAGCGGTGTGAAAAGCCGCAGCCACGAAGGTGGCGGTAGTGACGACTACAACGAGATCCGCTTCGAAGACCGGATAGGCAGCGAGCAGGTGCTGATTCACGCGCAAAAGGATCTGCGCGAAGAGTCGGAGCACGACCACGATGTACAGGTCGCGCGCAACTACACGCTGACGGCGGGCAACCAGATCAGGCTGGTCACCGGACTTGCCAGCATCACGATGAACAGCACCGGCGAGATCGCGATTCAAGGCACCAGCATCTCGCTTAACGCAGAGATGAACGTGACGATGGCATCGGGCCTTGCGATGGAGATCAACTCGAAAGCGAATCTGAACATGAGTTCGATCGCGGCGATGGAAATCCTGTCCGAGGCCGATTGCCTCGTGCAGTCCACCAACCTGCAGTTGATCGGGACCGCGACGGCGGTACTGGGCGGCGCGGCTCCGATGATCTTATGAGCACGCCGTCGATTTTCGAAGCAGCGCGCCAGATGCGGCTTTCCACGCGCGCGCAAGCGTGCCTGCGGCCGTCGATGGCGGCGCGTTCGGCGGTGCAGACATTGCTCGACGCCGGACATTCAGCCGATGCGTTGAGCCTGCTTGGTCGTCTTCTGCCGCGCCGTTATGCGGTGGCGTGGGCGTGCCAGTGCTGCCGCCGTCAGTCGCTCGACGAACACGACCGCGCAGGTCTCGAACTCGCGGAAGCGTGGGTGCGCGATCCCATGGAAGCGCAACGCGCCGCGGCGCTCGCGTTCGCGAAGACGCATCGCTACCGGACGATCGGCGCATGGACGGCTGCCGCCGCAGGTTGGTCGGGCGGCAACCTGAATCCGCAGCACGAGCGGCCGACGCCGCCGCCGGAGCATCTGACGGCGATCGCGGCGACGGCCGCGGTGAGCTACATGGCCGCGCTGGTTCCTGCGCGGTTCGATGCACGCCGTGCCGCGTTCGTGCGCGATGCGCTGGGCCTGCTGAGTGTTCCTGAAGGTATCGATGGAGGTATGCAATGAGCGCCGCGCAGAGGCTGATTCTCTCGATAGAAGGCGAGGGGACTGGCGGCTTCGACGCAAGCCGCGAGCAGGTGTTCGACTGCCGCGATGGGAGCATCGGCCGTTCCGACGAGTGCGACTGGGTGCTGGGCACGGAAGGCGTGTCGCGTCTGCACGCGCTGGTGCGCTACCTGAACGGCATGTATTTCATCGAGGACCGCAGCACGAACGGCATGTCGCTGAACGGCGCGCCACTGCGAAAAGGCGATCCGGCCGCCCTGAAGCAAGGCGACCGCTTGCAGATCGACACATTCGATGTCAGCGTGCGCTTGAGCGGCAACGGTGCGACCGAACCGAACCCGCGGGCCGGCTCGGTCGATCCGGGGCGCACCGCGTCTTTCGTTGCTGCCGCGCCGGCCCCTGCCTGCGCACCGGCGCCTGCGCCTGCGCAAAACAGGGGTCCGCTGGACCTGAGCCTGCTGCTCGCGCCACGGCGCGCCACCCCGGCGCAGGAGCATGCGGGCGAGGCCGAAGGCCTGATTCCAGGCGTCGCCGATGGATCGGCGCCGGGCGCGAGCCTCGATCCACTCGCGTTGTTCGATGTGCCGTCGTCCTACGCCGACGAACCGCTGCCTCGCGTATCGTCCGCGCCCGGTTGGAACCACACGCCTGCGGCGGCCGACCGCTTCCGGCCGCCGCAGGCCGAGGCGGCACGGCTTAGCGGGCCCGTGCTCCCGGAAGACTGGGACGCGAGCGCGAGCCTGGTCGCCGCGCGTTCCGGGCAGGGGCGGTTCGAAACTTCTGAAGATGTGTCCATGACGACTGGCGGGATCCCGGCGCTTGTGCCCGCACCGTCGCCGCGACAGCAACGCTGGTCGGGAGATCTGACCGGACCATTCGCGGTTGCGCCAACGCACGCATCGACGCCGACGCAGGTGCCGCCGCAAAATCAAACGCAGTCGGAAACGCCGATGCATTCGCACGCGTCGCCGGACACAACACCCGTCGTGATCGCTGCGGCAGTAGCATCGCCGGCAGTGCCTGCGGTTCCGACCGCTCCGCTCGCCTCTGCCGCCCCGTCGCCCGCCGGCGAAGACGCTCCCGAATTGATGGAAATGTTCCACCTTGCCGTCGACGCGATGATGGACGTGCTACGCGCGCGCGCCGAACTGAAGAACAGCTTCCGGCTGCCCGCGACGTTGATCCAGCGTTCCGAAAACAACCCGTTGAAGTTCGCGCCGACCGCGCAGGAAGCCGTCATGAGGCTGCTCGCGCCGCCCGATGGCGGCTTCCTCCGCGGCAACGCCGCGCTGAACGATGCCGCCGACGACATCCGCAATCACCAGATGGCGATGCTTGCTGGCGTGCGTTCCGCGTTCCAGTCGCTGCTCGCGCATTTCGATCCGGCGAGGATCGAACGGGAAGCCGAAGGGAGCGTGCGCCGTTTGCCGCTCGGTGGCCGGCCGCGTCACTGGGAGCGCTACAAGGAACAGTTCGAAGAAGTCACGAGCAATCCCGATGAATGCTTCAGGCGGCTTTTCGGCGATGAATTCGCGCGCGCCTACGAAGAACAGCTCGGACGCCTGAAAAGGCGGCGCAACGAGCCAACGTAACCAGCCAACGCGACCCGCCGGCGTAACGCGGTGCGGCGAGGCCCGAGGCCGTCGCGACCCGCACTCGTCGCGCGACGTGTGACAACCCCTATCCGGTTCACCGACATGACCCAGAGCAACAAGGTGGTATGGAGCGAAGGCCTGTTCCTCAGGCCGCAGCACATGCAGCAGCAGGAACGCTATTTCGAGCGATACGTGGAGCTGCGCGCGGGCAATCTGCGTCCGCACGCATGGGGCTTTCACGAACTCGAACTGGAAAGCGACCTGCTCGCAATCGGCAAGCTCGGCATCAAGCGCGCACGCGGCGTGTTTCCCGACGGCACGCCGTTCGCAATGCCCGGCGATGATCCACTGCCGCCGCCGCTCGATATCGATGCGAACTGGCGCAACCAGATCGTCCATCTGACCTTGCCGCTGCGTTCGCCCACGCAGCCGGACAGCGCATGGCCCGGCGCCGGCAGCGATCAACTGTTCCGCTATCGCGTGCGCGAAACCGAAGTGCGCGATGCGTCGGGCAGCATGGAAGGCGTCACCGCGCTCGAAGTCGCGGGCATGAGCACACGTCTTTTACCCGAATTGCAGCCGATGGAAGGCCTGATGCGGATTCCGTTGGCACGGGTCGTCGAATGCCGCGCCGATCGGCGGGTGATCCTCGACGATGGCTTCATGCCGACCGCGCAGAGCACCGAAGCGGCCGGGCGGCTTGTCACGTTCCTGTCCGAGCTGCTCGGTCTGCTGCATCAGCGCGGCGAGGCGCTCGCAGGACGTGTGAGCGAGACCGATCGCGGCGGTGCCGCGGAAATCGCGGACTTTCTGCTGCTGCAGGTGATCAACCGCTATCAGCCGCTCGTCGCGCATCTTGCCGAGGCGCCGCTGCTGCACCCCGAAGCGCTTTACCGGCTGCTGCTCGAACTGGCCGGCGAGCTGGCTACATTCACGACGCCGGGCAAGCGCGCGCAGGCTTTTCCGCCGTATCGGCACGAACTGCTGCGCGAAAGCTTCGAGCCGGTGATCGCGGCGCTGCGCATCGCGTTGAGCGCGGTGCTCGAACAGAGTGCTGTCGCGATTCCGCTGCAGCAGCGCAAGTATGGCGTGTGGGTCGGCATGGTGCCCGATCTCACGCTGCTCGATACGGCGAGCTTCGTGCTCGCCGCGAAGGCCGACCTGAAGTCCGAAGACATGCGCCGGCAACTGCCGACTCAATCGAAGATCGGTCCTGTCGAAAAGATCCGCGATCTGGTGAACCTGCAACTGCCGGGCATCGGCGTATCGCCGATGGCGGTCGCGCCGCGCCAGTTGCCCTACATGTCGGGCTTCCTCTATTTCGAGTGCGACAGAAACTCGCCGATGTGGCGCATGTTGAAGACGTCCGGCGGCATCGCGATGCACTTCGGTAGCGGCTTCGCCGGTCTCGACCTGCAACTGTGGGCGGTACGCGCATGAATACCACCAACGACCGTTCCGCCGACGCAACCCGGCGCGGCGATGCGACGATGGTGCGCCCGCAGCGCGCCGTCAACGGCGATCCCAACGCCGATCCCAACACCGACGCCGGCGAGCTCACGCGCATCGTGCGGCCGGCATCGCCCACTTCGCGCGTGATGCCGGCAAACCGGCCGTCGCAGCCGCCTGGCCCGCCGCCGCTGCGCGCCGAGCTGGGCGACTTCCTGAGCGGTGTCGCCAATCCGCTCGTCCGTGCGGCCAATCCGCTGCTGCTGCTGACGGTGCAATTGCGGCACAGCGTTGCGCCGCCCACCGACGTCGGCCGTCTGCGCGAACAGGCGGTCGCACAGGTGCGCAGCTTCGAGCGCTATGCACAGGGCGCGGGCATCGACACGCAAACCATCGTGGCAGCGCGCTACGTGCTATGCACGATGCTCGACGAGTCGGTGAACAACGCGCCGTGGGGCGACCTGAGCGGCTGGGCGCAAAAGACGCTGCTCGTGACATTCCACGGCGAGGCCTACGGCGGCGCGAAGTTCTTCCAGATTCTCGATCGCCTGAGCGTCGACTTCTCGCGCCATCTCGATCTGATCGAGCTGATGTACATCTGTCTCGCGCTGGGCTTCGGCGGACGCTATCTCGTGGAACCAGGCGGCCTCGCGCGCCTGGCCGACATTCAGGATGATCTCTATCGACGCATTCGCGGGCTGCGCGAAGCGCCCGCCGCGGAACTGGCGCCGCATTGGCGCGGCGTCGAAGACCGCCGCAATCCGGTGATGCGGCATGTGCCGATGTGGGTCGCCGCGTCGGCTGCGGCCGTCGTGCTGCTGGGTGCATTTCTGGTGTTTTTCACGAAGCTCAACGCGCTCGCTGCGCCAGTCGGCGCACAGCTTGCCGCGATCGGTCTCGAGAACACGCCGCCGCCGCAAACCGTCGCGACGCCCGCGCCCACGGCCGCGCGCGTGACGCTCAAGCAACTGCTCGCGCCACAGGAACAGGCCGGCCAGTTGAGCGTCGACGAACAACCCGATGGCCGCGACACGGTGCGTCTCGCCGCCGCCGAACTGTTCCCGTCGGGCGGCGCCGACATCGCGCCCGACGTGGTGTCGCTCCTGCACCGGATCACGTCGGCGCTGAATCAGGTGAAGGGCAGGGTGATCGTCGTCGGCCACACCGACGACCAGCCCGTGCGTTCGCTGACCTTCAAGGACAACTTCGCGCTGTCGACGGCGCGCGCGCAGAACACGCAGCAGATTCTCGCGCAGGGGCTCGACGATCCGCATCGTCTCGAAGCGAGCGGCGCTGGCTCGTCGCAGCCGATCGCGACGCCGGCCGATCTGCCGGCGAACCGCACGCGCAACCGTCGCGTGGAAATCCTGTATATCCCGGAGCACTGAACCCATGAACACGCTGAAAACCTGGGTGACGTCCCGGTGGTTCACCGTCGCGATCGGATTGCTATTGATCGCTGCGCTGATCTGGCTGGGCGGCCCCTATCTCGGGATCGGAGAACGGCAACCGCTCGCGAGCGCCGCGGCCCGGCTGGCTCTGATCTTCGCGATCGTGCTCGGCTGGCTGCTGGTCGAACAGGTCATGCAATGGCGCGCGCGGCTCAAGACGTCGCAACTGTCCGGCGAGCTGGCTGGACAGGACGCGCAGCTTCCGCTCGACGATCCCGGCAGCGCCGAACGCGAGCAGTTGCAGCGTCGCTTTCGCGAAGCAATCGATATGTTGCGCAAGACCCGCAGCAATGGCAGCAATCTCTACGCGCTGCCGTGGTATGTGGTGATCGGTCCGCCGGGCTCGGGCAAGAGCACCCTGGTGCAGAATTCCGGGCTCGAGTTTCCGCTCTCGGAGCGCTTCGGCAAGGAGGCGCTGCGCGGCATCGGCGGCACGCGCAACTGCGACTGGTGGTTCACCGACGAGGCGGTGTTTCTCGACACCGCGGGCCGCTACACGACGCAGGACTCCGATGCGGCCGCCGACGCGTCCGCGTGGCAGGCGTTTCTGTCGCTGCTGCGCCGCTATCGGCGGCGCCGTCCGCTGAACGGCGTGATCGTGACCATGAGCGTGTCCGATCTGCTGACGTTCGACGAAGACACGCGTCAGCAGCACATCCGCACCGTGCGCCGGCGCCTCGACGAACTCGCGCAGCACCTGAAGGTGGCGGTGCCCGTGTATCTCGTGTTCACCAAGTGCGATCTCGTGGCGGGCTTCACCGAGTTCTTCGACGATCTCGGGCCCGATCTGCGCAATCAGGTCTGGGGCATGACGTTTCCCGTCGACACGAGTATCGACTGTAGCGCCTGCGCGCGCTTCGCGGGCGAGTTCGACCTGTTGCTGGAGCGTCTGAATACGCGCGTGATCGAGCGTCTGCATGGGGAGCGCGATCGCAGCCGACGCGCCGCCGTGCTCAGCTTTCCGCAGCAGCTCGGCGCGTTTCGCGAAATTGCGCGGCAGTTCGTCGAAGGCGCGTTCGGGCGTCATCAGTACGGCGCAGCGCCACTGTTGCGCGGCGTCTATCTGACCTCCGGCACCCAGCAGGGCGCGCCGATCGACCGCATGCTGAACGCCGTCGCGCGCACCTTCGGCGTCGACGCGGCGCGCGTGCAGGGCGGCGGCACGCAACGCCGGACCTTTTTCGTCGAACGGCTGCTGAAGGAAGTGCTGTTCCGCGAGTCGGGCCTCGCCGGCACCAATCCGCGGCTGGAACGGCAGAAGCTGCTGATGCAGGCCGGGATGTATATCGGCATCGCGCTCGTCACGGCGCTGCTGATCACCGGCTTCGCCACCAGTTACACGCGCAACCGTCTCTACGTCGCGCAGGTGCAGGACACCCTGGAAGACCTGCCGCCAGCCAGCAGCCTCGTCGGCGCACCGGATCTCAAGACGTATTTCGCGCGAGCGCTCGCGCGCCTCGAAGTCATCTCGGGCGCGCAGGGCGTCGCGGGCCAGTATCAGGGCCACGTGCCCTGGCTGATGCGCTTCGGCCTGTTCCAGGGCCACGCGTTGTTCGGGCAGGTGCATGCCGCGTATCTGCGCGAACTCGACGGCACCTTGCTGCCCGGCGTCGGCGTGCGCTTTCGGGAAGGACTCAACGCCAGTGCCAACGCTCCGCAGGCACTCTACGACTACCTGAAGGGCTATCTGATGCTCGGCCAGCCGCAGCATCTCGATCCCGGCGAGCTGGCCGCGCTCGCGCGCATCGAATGGCAACGCATGTTCCCGCAGGACCCGGCGATCCAGAACGCGCTCGGCAAACACTTTTCCGCGCTGGTCGACGATCCGGCGAAGCCGCGCGCGCTGACGCTCGACAACGCGCTGATCGATCAGGCGCGCGCGACGCTGAAGACCGCTGATCTCGCGACGCTGATCTACGGCAGCGTCCAGCTCGACGCCGGGCGTTCGGGGGCGCCGCCGGTGCGACTCGACCATTCGCTCGGACTGCTTGGCAGCGTGTTTCGCCGCAAGAGTGGCGCGCCGCTTTCGCAACCGTTCCCCGCGCTGTTCACGAGGCCGGTTTTCGCCGCCGAAGTAAACGGCGGAATCGATCGATCGGTGGACGGCTTCGTGAAGGACTACTGGGTCTTCAACGCCAGCCGCATCGATCCGCTCGCGCGCTCGCGCTATGAACAGCAGGTGCTGGCGCTGTATGAGCAGGACTACATCAAGGCGTGGGACGCATTGCTCGCCGATCTGCAACTTCAGCCGGTGTCCGACATTCAGGGCGCGAGTGCGCTGGCCGCGAAACTGTCGGGTCCGAGTTCGCCGCTGAAAGCGCTGCTGCATCTCGTGCGTGACAACACCAGCGACATGTTGCGCGGCGCCACGGCTGACGGTGCAACTTCGGCTTCATCGGTTTTGTCGGCTTCGGCGGTGGGCGCGCAGGCGGCGTCTGTAGGCGAGAGCCTGGTCGCGAGACGCGCTGCGAACACGCGCCTTGCCGGCGAATTGCGCGATGCGGGCGCAACGTTGCCGGACGGCACCACGACCAACGGCACCGCAAGCACCAAACCGGGTTCGGGCGAAGCGCCGGCCAGCCAGCCGGGCGCCGCCATCGAGGCGCATTTCGCGCAGTTGAACGAGATGAGCGTCGGCACGCCGGGTTCGACGCCGCTCGATCAGATGTCCACCGTGCTCGACCAGCTCGGCAAGAACCTGTTAACGATGACTGACCTGAGCGCACCCGGCGCGCAGAACAATCCGGCCGTGCTCGCGGCGCGCCAGGAGAGCGACCAGTTGCCGCCGCAGGTGGCTTCGCTGATTTCCGGCCTCACTGGCAGGAGCGCGGATCTGGTCGCGAGCGGAAGCAGCGCCGCGCTCGCCAGCCAGTTTCGCGAGGCAGCGGGCAACGACTGCGCGAGCTTCGTCGATGGCCGCTATCCGTTTGCGTCGAACCGTGCATCGGACATCCCCGTGCAGAACTTCGCCGAGCTGTTCGGCAATGGCGGACGGTTCGACAGTTTCTTCAAGTCGACGCTCGCGAAATCAGTCGACACGAGTGGCCGCAACTGGCGCTGGAAGCCCGGCGCGCCGGCCGGCCCCGACGCCGTGCTGAGCGAAGCGCAGAGTGCCGACGCGATCCGCCAGATCTATTTCCGCAACGGCGCGCAACTGCAGGTCGGCTTTACGCTGCTCGCGCCGCAGCTCGATCCGGCAATCGCGAAGCTGACCGTCGAAATCGACGGGCAGAAGTACGACTACGCGGCGAACGGCCCCGCGAGCATGACGATGATGTGGCCTGGACCGCAGCCCGGACACGTGGTCGTCAGTGCGTTCGATACGTCCGGCCAGCCGGTCGGCACGCCGCTGAAATTCAATGGCGACTGGGCGTTCTTCCACGCGCTCGATGCGGCCCGTCTGCAAAAGCAAAGCGACCTGCGCTATCTCGCGACCTTCGACTTCGGCGGCCATGCAGTGAAGCTGCCGATCGCGCCCGCGAGTCTGAAGAACCCGTTCCTCAACGACGAAGTCCGTCGTTTCAGGTGTCCGCGATGAACGGTGGAGTCGGCTTCTTCGGGAAGTTGCCCAGCGCGGGCGATTTTGTTCAGCGACGGCTGCCGTCCGTGTTCGTCGAAGGCTGGGACCGTGACTTCCAGCGCGCGGTCGAAACCGGGCGCCGCGAACTCGGAGCGCACTGGGACGCCGCATGGCGACAGGGCGCGGCGTGGCGCTTCGTGCTGCCGGCACCGGTGTGCGGCAACGTCGCGTGGTGCGGTCTGATCGGACCGGCCGTCGATCGGCTCGGCCGCGCCTTTCCGATGATGCTGGCCGCGCCCTGTGGCGGCGATGTCGCGACCGTGCTCGGCAATCACGCGTGGTTCGACGCGCTCGAGTGCGTCTATCGCAGTGCGCAGCACGAGGTCGTGAGCGTCGACACCTTCGATGTGCGTGTGGCGGCGTTGCCCGGTCCGCTGACGCACGTGCGACCCGCGACCGACATGGCTGCGTTCTGGCGCGCGCTGCCGTGGGACGGCGGTCAATGGCGACTGGCGATGCCCGAAGGCGCGGCCGTTGGGGTGGTGCTGGCCGAGGCATGGTCGCAACTCGGCAAGCGGCCGGGGCCGTGGTGCCTCTGGTGGACCGAACGTGCTGCGTGCCTGCTGGCGACGCGTGGTTTGCCGTTGAGCTACGCAGCGCTACTGGAGCCGGTGGTGTCGAGGGTGGGCGACGTGGGCGACATGGGTGACATGGGCGATGCGCTGCGCGAGTTCGGCTCGGCATCCGCTCGTCAGTGCGAGTCTGTTGCGTTGCTGGGCGATGAAGAGATCGCTGCCGGGCAATCCGCTCTGCACGCGGAGGATGGTCACGATGATCGAGTGTTGCCCGTCGGTTCATCGGCAGCCGGTCACGCTGCAGATGCCAGCGATGCGCTGCTGCTACTCGACGACGGCCGCACGCTGTTGCTGAGTGCCGATGACGGTCCGTCTCACTCGCACCAAGGTGCAGCGCGCGCCATCCGCGAGACGGCGCAGCGCAGTGCGGCGGATCTGCCCAGTCTGCGGACCGGCCTGCTGGCGCTGCACGCGCAACTGCGCGGCGCCCGGCACGATGCGCACGATGCGCGTTACGCAGCGGCAGCAAACGGCGCTGCCCTCGTCGCGCGCTTTGACGCAGCGCAGGTGCGACTGCTGCGGATCGGCGCCGCAGCAGCCTGGCACTGGCGGCGCGGCCACTTGCAACCACTGTTCGTCGAGCGGGCGGCAGGCGCGGGCGGCGAATTTGACGATCTGCTGTTCGGCGATGCATGGCTCGCGATGCCCGGCATCGGCGCCTCCGAAGAGCCGGATTGCGACGAAGCGTGCATCACGCTCGAGGATGACGATCGCCTGCTGTTGCTCGTCAGCCGCGCGCTCATCCAGCTTCCGCACGCGTGTCTGCTCGAGGCGCTGGCATTGACCACGAACGATGACGCCCGCCTGCATCTTGCGATGTGCGCGGGCCTCGGCACGCAGCCCGCGCAATGGCCGCTGGCCGTGATTGAAGCCGGCTCATGACGACGCATTGTTGCTCCGCCGGCCACACCGAGACAGGCAAGGTGCGCCGCCGCAATGAAGATGCGATTCTGGTTCGCGAGGACCTCGGACTGTGGGCTGTGGCCGACGGTCTGGGCGGCCATTCGGCCGGCGACTACGCGAGCACGCTGATCATCGAACGCCTTGGTGCGCTGACGCGCGAAGGCAGCGTCTTCGACTTCATTGCTGCGATCGAAGACAGCCTGCAGCAGGTGAACACCGAACTGCGCGAGGCCGCCGTCGCGCGACAAACCGACGTGATCGGTTCGACCGTCGCGCTGCTGGTGCATGACCAGCAGTTCGTGCTGTGCGGCTGGGTCGGCGATAGCCGCGTGTACGTTCAGGAAAACGGCGCACTGACGCAACTCACTCGCGACCACGTGCATGGTCAAGCGGTCGACATCACGCATTTCGGACTGCGCGCGCCGGCAGGCGTGGGCACTGGCGTGCTGACCCGGGCGGTCGGCGTCGACGAGACGCTCTACGTCGACTGGGCCATGGCCGGCAGCCGTCCCGGCATGCAGTTCCTGCTGTGCTCGGATGGCGTCAACAAGGAGCTGAGTGATGGCGAATTGACCGCCGCCTGTCGCGAGCAGCACAGTCCACGCCGGCAGATCGAGCGCCTGTTCGAACTCGCCCTTGCGCGTCGCGCGCGCGACAACATTTCCGCCGTCATCGTGCGGCTCGAAGCATCGTGAAATTTCCGCCATGAACCATCCGGACCCCATCCCTTCCGCTTATCACGGGCGCACGCCGAAGCTGGCCGCGCTATCCGACGCTTTCAGGACACGTTGTGAGCGTCAGATCGACGTTCTTCGCAGCGGGTCGGCACCCGCGAGAACTGGCGCGCGTTCCACCACTTCATCGTCCGCACAGATGGCCGGTGCGTTATCGGCATCCGTGCGCCGCAACCACGGCATGACTATCGTGCCGCCTGCGCTGTCGGTCCGCAGCGATCCGAACGGGCAGGATGTCGTGCAGTGCGAGTGGCTGCGACCGAGGAGGCAGCAGGCATGAGTGTGGACGAGCAGCAGGTCAACGACGCATTGCGCGCGCTCGACGAAGCCCATCAACTACAGCGGATTCAGCGCAACGAATACCGGTACCGCCGACGCATGTTGTTCGAATCGCTGGGGCGGGACACTGCGGGTACAGGCGACACCGTGCGGCGGGTCGTGCTGTCGGGCGTCATGCAACAGCCGGACGTGTCGGCGGAAGGTCACGATGCCGGAAGTGCGGCAAGTGCTGAAGGGGGGGCAGTGCGCACGGACCTCGGCGCGCGACCGCTCGCCGCGTGGGCCGCCGTGCTGCTCGGCGTGGCCGCGGTGGGCGTCATGCTGTTTTGCTGGTTTGTCTTCGCCTATTGAGCCGCGTTTTCGAAGCAGCCAGTCCGAGCGCAACAGCCGCTCAATGTTGCGCCGATCTGCAGGGATTATTCTTCGTCCGGCCCGGATAGCGTCTGCAGTTCTGCGAGGCCGCCGGGCGCGATGTTTTTAAGGACCTCCGCGAAGCGCTTGCCGACCAGACGTCTGGCTCGCTTGAGCAGGATCGGCAGCGGACTGGACGGTTCGTGACGTTCGTAGTAGTCGCAGATTTCGTCGATGCACAGGACGACGTCATCGGGTCCCTGGATTCGTCCGTTATCGCGCCGAGGGGCAGGGTTCGTGGGCGCGTCTTCGCCGGTCGACACCAATCCGGCGGCAAGCGCTTCGCCGCGCTCTGGAAAGCGCCGCGCCAACTGTGCATCGACGAACTTCTTCAACTCTTCGATATCGTCGGTCAGGTGGCCCAGATCCGGTCCAGCGGTACCCAGCTTTTCGCTCGCAATTGCATCAATGGCGCGCGCGTGCTCTAGCGCTATCGCGAGTGCTGCGGCCGCATCGGGCAACTGGTGTTCGGGGCAATCCATGCAGCACGCTTCGAGATCGATCAGCGTGGTCGCAGGCATGCCCTCCGCAGAGGGTGGCCGGGTGATTGCGCCCGTCGCGATACGCAGATCGCGCAACGAAAAGCGGCCGAGTCGCGGTGAGCTCACGAAGGGCGCGTTGCGGAAATAGGCGAGTACGCTCCGGGGATCGCCGAGCGGCATGATCGCGTTGGTGCGCGCGGTAGCGTCGTTGTCGTCGGCCGCGTCCAATTGCGGGTGCGCCGCTTCCCAGTAACGTTCCAGCAGACCGCGAACCAGCCCCAGACCGGCGCTCCAGCCTGCAATGCCATGAATGCGGGTCGAGGCGGCGGTCAGATGGATGGCCACACGCAGGTCGTTGGTACGGTTGAACAAAGCCTCGGCGGCGGTTGCCACCTTATCCCAGTCCGGTTCTACGGCGGCCTTCAGGCTGTCGCCCATCGCCCGCTCGGATGTCGGTGTGGCGAGCCGTTCCAGCGCGATGAATTCTGGATCGTATTCGAGGTTCTCGCCTGTCGGCGTGCTGTCATCGATGGGGCGGAGCAGGTGATCTGGATCGAATGGCGTCATGATTGGCTGGCGAAAAAGGAAGGGCGCTGAGACTACAACGACAGGGCGCGTCCAACGAGCGCGCGGCATCAAACGGACAACAGCTAGTGCCCCGTAGTTATTCCGTCTCAACTGATCGTCAGCCTGGTACGCAGATCGAACGCTTTGCTACCGAGCGCCAGGCGCTTGCTCCCTTGCAAGACGTAGAACCTTGGGTTCGAAAATCGCTGGCGCGCGTTTATTTGAGACTTCCATATCGCGGCAGTGAGCATGAGCGTGCCGCCGTTATGGTGTCGGTGGGTTGGGCGAACCTCGCGCCGGTCATTCTTAATCTTGAGGTTGCATTCGCAGCTCGGACCGTCGTGCAACGTGGTGAAAGCAATTGCATGCATGATCGGGTTCGCTTTGTCCTCGGCTGAGCTGTGTGAAGCTCGGCGTGGGCGCAGACCGCAGTGTGACAAATTAAAGCATGGTCATCTGTAAAAGTGAATATGGATTTACGTGGCGTTTGCCCTGTCATCGTCCCACAATCGCCCGACCTCGGTGGCGCAGCCGCGCTCTTATTCCACTCTTCTTCCTGTAGGTTAGGCCGCAGCGCGCGGATCCTTGCTTGACCGCAACGCTCGGGTAAACTAGGTGTAAATCTACATTTACTTTGTAGCGCGGGTCGGCTTTAATGTCACGGCGGCCGACCTTGTGAGGTTCGAAAATGAGTCTTCCAGAGCGGAGCATCGGCACAGGTCAGAAGGCAGAGTGGGATAGCCTCGCCGGCGAGGCACTGTCTGCCGGTGAGTTCAGAAGAGCGATGGGGGCGCTTCGCCAGTGGCGTGACAGTGCTCAGCGTTTCCCATTCTGGCGGTGTGCGCTCAATGACTGCAAATGCCTTCACGTCCGTTTCCCTCGACCCGCCGCTCGTGGTTGTCTCGATTGCGCATACCGCAGGTTTCCTGGCCCTCTTGAATTCTGCGGATGCGGGCTTCGGTATCTCGTTTCTTTCTTCAAAACAGCGGATCTATAGGGACATGGACGCCGGTTCCCAACACGTCACCTCGTCGCCCGTGATGCTCAGCGAGTGCGGCAAGGAATTGGCGGGATTGGCACCGGGCAAGCAATGGAGCTTCGTGGGACTTGTTGATGCCGTTGCTGAATGACATCCACCAGAATGTCGCTCGAGAGAGAGCCCGCAGGATCTGCGCAACCGGTTCAGAACGCTTAACGCGAGCCTCCATCGTCCGGTACGGTCGTTTTGCAGGTGCCTTTGCCACAAGGCCCGGATGACCATGGTTTCGAGTCGGTAGCTCAGCTGTGAGTAGGGCATTCGCATCGGATCTTGCAAACCACTTTTCGGAACGCAGTGCTGCGTAAAACGATGTCAAATTTGAGAATTGAAGCTGCGCCACCGCTGGCACCTGAGTATCTCGCCGAAATCCGAAGAATTCCGAGGACACTCTCTACGGAGAGCTTTCAAGCGTCGCTCACCCTTTGCGCGCCGCTCCACTCGCGCGACGTAGGAGCGGCGTGCAGCACGGTTACGCCAGATCTGCGCTACGGACCCGATGACCGGCATTGTCTGGATCTTTATCGCACGGTCGATGCAGCGGGACCGAGCCAGCCGCTCGTTCTTTTCGTCCACGGTGGTGGGTTTGTCGGCGGGAACCGCCGCATACCGGGCAGTTATCTTTACTCCAACGTTGCTGCGTGGGCCAATTCTCATGGCTTCGCGGCAGCATTGATGTCCTACCGTTTGGCTCCTGCAGCTCAGTGGCCAGCAGGTGCCGAGGATATCGAGCGAGCGATTGATTGGCTGGCCATGCATTCGGGGCAACTCGGCATATCAACTGAGCAACTGATCGTCATCGGTCATTCAGCAGGTGCAACGCATCTCGCTTCTTGGCTGTCCGGGCATCATGGCCGAATCCCTGATTCGTCAGCCCTCCGTGGGGCCGTGCTCATTTCAGGTATCTTTGTCCCTTCATTGCTTCCGTTTCAAGGCGCGTTTGCTTACTACGGCGACGATTTAACGCCAGGCCGCTATTCAACAGTCAATGGCATCGGTGCGACTGAAGCTCCTCTGTTGCTGGTCGCGGCAGAATTGGATCCACCGGAATTCATTAGCCAATGGAAAACCGTGGTCAGCGCCAGAACGTCGACACCAGGCGCTAAGACCACGACGTTTCTGATTCCAGACCAAAATCATTTTACGTCCGTCCAGCACCTCGGCGTCGACTCGGACGACCTGGGAGTTGAGATGGCGACGTTCGTGCAGGCGTGTGTAAGGACGTCCTATTGAATTTCCCCGTGCCGCATCCTTGTACAAATGCCGACTGACGAGACTGAGTTGCCGGTAAGCGTCCGACCCAATATCGCGGACGGGGCGCGGCTATGACTGAATAGGTTTGCCTTCACCTGCGAACCGCAGGCCACCGGCCAAGGTCGCGGTTCCCCGACAAAGGTGTTCTCTGCGCAATCCTCGGGGTCGACTAGCTGCTGCTGCGCCGGACAGTGAGTTCCGAAAAGCTCTGCAGGCATGGACGTCCGCAAAGGAGTCCGCCGAGTGTGCTCACCTGCACATGGTCGGGACTGTACATGGCTCAATAATTGAACGCTTGTTCACGTCTTCCGCTGGAGCGGTTTGCGCCGTATTGGGGGCGGGTCGCGCATCTGTTCGTTGCCACGCTGGCCCGTTGCGCTCGGTGGCACAGCGCTTTGAAGGGGAAAACCCTATGTGACGCGCCATTTACTTTCGCATGTGAATCGTGATTTACTTCTATCCAGCAGACCTGCCCATGGCCGTTAAGCGCAGAGCAATGCTCACGAGAGGCCCCGCTCAAGGACACCACGTCATCGGAGTGGCGTTAAAGGGACCACCCCTATGCGCCATGCCACTGTCCGAATTTGGTTTGTCCGCACGGGACCCGCAACGGCAACGAACGAAAGGGAATGAAGAAGTGATTGATTACGAACTGGACAAGGATGGCATCGCACACATCATCTGGAACAACCCGGACGGTCCTGTGAACGTCAAGACCCCGGCGGCTGTCGATGCATTCGCACGCGCCGTCGACCGCGCCATCAACGATGACGCAGTGAAAGGGGCGTTGATCCGGTCGGCAAAGCGCGACTATGTCGCAGGCGGCGATCTGGTGGCGCTTTACGCAATCCAGACGCCGGAAGAAGCTCAGGCCATGGTGGCTCCGGTTGGCGCGTGCCTACGCGCGATCGAGCGCTCATCCAAGCCGTTCGTCGCAGTCATCACGGGCTCGGCGCTTGGAGGAGGGCTCGAAGTTGCGCTCGCCTGCCACCGAAGAGTGGCAAGCGACGACGCGCGGGTGCAGCTTGGCTGTCCGGAAGTCAATCTTGGGCTGATCCCGGGTGCGGGTGGCACGCAGCGGTTGCCGCGGCTCATAGGAATCGCGCCCGCGACAAAGATGTTGCTTGAAGGGAAGCCCATAGACGTGCAGGAGGCACTCGGCTGCGGCCTCGTGGATGAGATCGTTCCCGCGGACCAGGCATTGGATGCCGCGCGCCGGTGGGTGCTTGATCACCCATCAGCACAGCAAGCGTGGGATCGCGAGGGGTTCCAGTACCCGGGATTCCAGCCGCACTCGGCCGAAGGCCAAGCGTTCTTCGACAAAGCGTTCGCGGAGCGGCAGCGCAAATCGCCTCCGCAAGATGTCGCGCCCCACGCCGTCCTGGAGGTGCTGAGGGAGGGATTGGCTGTCGACATCGATGCAGGGCTCGCGATCGAAGCCCGCCGTTTCGGGACGGTGGCGATTTCGCCCTCCGCCAAGAATCGCATTCGTACGCAGTTCATCGCAACGGGCGCAGTCAGGAAAGCGGGCCAATCCGGAGCCGGCGCGGCGACGTTCACGCCAACGCGCATCGGGGTCGTGGGTGCCGGGACAATGGGAGGCGGTATCGCTCTGGTGTGTGCCAGGTCCGGCATAGAGACCGTGCTCATCGACCGCACAGACGAAGAGGCGCGCAAGGGACTGGATCGCATCGCCAAGACGCTGGACGCTGCCGTGGCGCGACAACTGATGGGGCACGGGCAACGCGACGAGGCCCTCTCCCGCATTGAAGCCACGACTGACTTCGGGCGCCTCGAGGGATGCCAGGCCGTCGTTGAGGCAGTAGCGGAGATCGCGGAAGTGAAGAGCGAGGTGTTCAGGAAGATCTTCGACGCGGCGGGTCCGGACGTCCTCGTGGCGAGCAACACCTCGACGCTATCGATCACGAAGATGGCCGGGACGGTTCAGACACCTGGAAACTTCATCGGCTTGCACTTCTTCGCCCCGGTGGACCGGATGGCACTCGTGGAAGTCGTGATGGGCAGTCAGACGAGCGCTGAGTCGCTCGCTCGCTCGAAGTCCCTGCTGAAGTTGCTCGGCAAGACGCCTGTCGTGGTCAATGATGGGCCAGGCTTCTATACATCCCGGGTGGTAGCGGCCTACTCCCGCGAAGCGCTGCAGATGCTGGGCGAAGGTATCTCGCCAGAGTTGATCGACAAAGCGGCGGCGATGGCCGGATTCCCCATCGGACCTTTGGCCATGGGCGACCTCACTTCCTACGATCTGCTGAAGAACATCTTGACCAGCCTTGCGAAGGCCGGACGGGGCACGGCCGTGCAGTCGCAGCCGGCGCTGGATGTGATTGACAGGTTGCTGCGGGCCGGACGAGTTGGACGCAAGGGTGCCGGGGGCGTCTACAGCTATGGGCCCACGGGCAAGACCGTGTGGGACGAACTGCCGTCTGTTTTCCCTCCACAGCGGCAACAACCCGAAGCGAGCGTGGTGATGGAGCGACTGCTGAACATGCAGTCTATCGAAACCACGCATGTGGTCGCCGAAGGCATCGCGAGCGATCCACTCGCACTGGATCTCGGTGCAGTGCTCGGCTGGAGCTATCCCGCATTCCGAGGTGGCGTGCTGGCGCATATCGACCAGGTGGGGCTCCGCCAGTTCGTGAAACGCAGCGATGAGATGGCGACGGAGTTCGGCCCTCGCTACGTCGTTCCCGCACTCCTGCGCGAGATGGCCGCATCGGGCGCTTCATTTCACGCCTCGCACTAATCGGTTTTATCGGAAACAGGAGAAACAACTTGTCAGTCGTACAACTCAAGGCGGCCCGCGACTCCAGTACGAGCCAAGTCTATGTGCCGCCCCGCAGCCTCGTTGCCGACGGCTCCCTGCGGGAGCCGGACCTGATCGAAGTTCCCGCCCAGGGGCTGTTGTATAGCGCCACCACCTTCAATGGCCAAGCCTATGGGATCGTGGATCTCGACTGCGGCGCTCGTATCCAGGCCCTTCTTGCGGCAGGCACCGATCGTATCGGAGATCGCGTGATTGCGAAAACCGGTGACACCAACAATGAGACGAGATTCTCCCATGAATGACGTTTTGATCGCAGGCGTGGGCATGGTCCCGTTCGGCAATCACGGACCAGGCGTTGGCGTGAAGCTGGGGCGCGATGCTGCTCTCGCGGCATTGCAAGATGCCCATTTGACCTACGCCGAGATTGACGCCGTGGTTGTCGGTACAGCGCATCCCTTGTCGCCGCGAGGAATCTTTGTCGCTAAAGAACTCGGGCTAACGGGCGTGCCAGTCCAGCACGTCACCAACGCGTCCGCCACCGGGCTGTCGGCGATGCACTGCGCCCGGCAGGCAATTCTCTCGGGCGATGCACGACGGGTGCTCGTCGTGGGCATGGACTCGCCGCAAAAGGCAGTACCGGTGGAGGACATCATCGTGGCTGAAGGGAACTTGCCACCGGTCGTTTCGTTCGCGCTCTGGGCCAAACGTCGCATGCATGAATCGGGCACCACGCGCGAGCACCTTGCCGCCATCACGGCAAAGAATTGGAACTATGCGCGGGAGAACCCTTTCGCTGCCCGCCGCGCTCCCGAGCCGGTCACGATCGAGCGGGTGCTAGGCAGCCGCATGATTGCTGATCCGTTCACGTCGATGATGTGCACGCCTTGGGGAGAAGGTGCGTCCGCGGCCGTGCTGTGCAGCGACGACGGTTGGCCGGTGGGCGCGACGCAACCCCGGATACGTCTGGCCGGCAGCGCATTCGGAAGCGACGCGTACTCCCCTGAATTAATCCTTGAGGGCGCGATTGTGGGTCCGCCGGAACTTTCGCAGCGAACCGCGGCCCAGGCGTTGACCCAGGCGTCAGTGAAACGCTCCGATGTGGACGTCGTGCAGGTGCACGATGCATTCGCCGTGGAGGAACTGATGTACTACGAGCTCCTCGGATTCTCCGAACCGGGCCAGACGGAAGCGTTAGTCGGCGAAGGGGCATTCGGACCCGGTTCGCGGGACCGCTTTGGCCTGCCGGAGTTTTCAACCGACGGCGGGCTGCTTGCGCGGGGTCATCCGGGTGGACCGACCGGCCTCGCACAGATTTGGGAAACAGTGCGGCGCCTGCGCGGCAAGGATCGTGTGGGGATGTGCCATCTGCTTGGAGCCGGCTCCGTCTGCGTGGTTCAGGTGCTGGTGCGCGACTAAGGATTTAAGTGCGATAAGTAGTGTCGGTTTAATTTCGCACATTCAGTTGGTTAGCGGATTGCGGCATTTCCGGGAGTGATGGATCGGGCCGCAAAGCGCGCGAGATCTCCGTTTTCTCGCACATCGGAGGCCGAAAGAATCTGTAGCAGGGTGCAGAGCAATTCGATTCCCTGTCCTACAAATTGCATCGCGGCTACGGTAATAGGATCGATCCCGATCAAGGGAAATGAAGGAAGAGATGATGGCTAGCACAGGAAAACCTCTGCGTTTGATGGTCGAAAATTGGCTCGCACCGAATCGGGCGATGGCGGTTCGAGTCATCGAGTTCGGGCACTTCCGCTCACATCGGGGGCGCTATGTACGCGTCGAGGCACTTTGGCCGACGGGCTCGGTTTCAATGTTTTTCTTTCGCCACCGTGACGGCACATGGAATGTATTCCCGCCTAACCCCGAACGGCCTGCGATGGGTGTTTACTTGCACGCAGCGTGATTGCGGTACATGCGGGGACTCCTGTTAAGGTCTGCCGCCCCAGGTCGCCCAAACCGGAAAGGATCGCAAATGCTGAATTCGAAATTCAAATCGTGGACACCCAGGGGTGGGCTCTCGGCATGGGACGCGTCGGGGACATGATCTCGCCGTTTGCCGCTGGCGTGCTGCTCGGCACCGGGAGTGGCGGTCACGCGCTCTACACTGTTTTTGCCGTTCCCTTTGCGCTCGCCGCGGTAGCGGTTTTTATGTTCAGTAGATCTGGTCTTCAAATAGCAATGAAACAAGAAATCAGTCTCGGCTAAAGGGCTCAATTCGCTTTCCGCTCTTGGACCATTCGCGGCCCCGTGGTCGCGAGCGGCCCGTGCGTGCTCGATGCGGTGAAACCGAGGGCCGCCTTCGCGGCAAAGGTTGCATGGGAATGTGCCAGCCGCTCGGTGCCGGCTCCGTTTGCGTGACCCAGCAGCCTGTGCGCGAGCAGGGAAACGCCCTGCAAGAGGTGATAGTCGTTCAGGCGCCGGTTTGGCTGCGGACTATCGACCTCCTCATCGCATGAAAGCAAGACAAATACCGGGTAAATGCGGAGTAAATCGTGATTTACTTTTAAGCTTGGCCGTGGCTTACTTTAGCCAGTCGCACATGGCCGGATCAAGGCGGCGCCGACCGCCGGCGAAGCTTGCCGTCAACAAGGAGACAGACATGCATTTTCGAAACAAGGGTCGCTTAGGGGCTTTGACTGCCGCGTTCGTAGCGGCACTGCTCAGTTCGCATGCCATGGCAGAGAAACGCTATGACAGAGGAGCGAGCGACACCGAGATCAAGATCGGGCAGACATGGGCGCTCAGCGGTCCAGTCGCATCGGAGGCCTACGAAACGAAAGTGCAGGCCGCGTATTTCGAGCGCCTGAATGAGAAAGGCGGTATCAACGGCCGGAAAATCCGCTTCGTCACGTTGGACGATGGCTACAGCCCGCCGCGAACCATGGAGCAGACGAGAAAGCTGGTAGAGGAGGATGGCGTACTGTTCATTGCCCTGCCTTTTGGGTCGCCGACCAATGCGGCGACTCAACGTTACCTCAACGCCGCCAAGGTGCCTCAGATCCTCGTGACGAGCGGAGGATCTCGATTCGTTGACGCGAAGACCTGGCCCTGGACGACCGCCGCATTGCCCGCTTATCAACGGGAGGGCGCCATCTATGGGCGCTACGTTGCCCAGCTGGCGGCAGACCCGGCTTCCTCCTCGCACGCTCCGAAGGTCGGAATCCTCTACCAAAACGATGATTTCGGCCGGGATTTCGTCAAAGGCGTGAAAGCGGGCATGGGCGCCAAAGCCGCCTCGCTGATCGTAAAAGAAGTGAGCTACGAGCCCACCGATCCAATGCTCGACTCGCAATTGATTTCGCTGAAGGCATCCGGCGCCAACGTCTTTATGAACTTCACCACGGGACGTGCAACGAGCCTGTCCATCCGCAGAGCATATGAAATCGGCTGGAGGCCGCTGCAGATCCTCGACTCGCCCTGGGCATCGATCGAAGCGGTGCTGAAACCCGTTGGCCTCGAAAAGTCCACAGGCATCATCACTGCGAGTTACTTCAAGGAGCCGAGCGATCCTGCCTACTCCAACGAACCCAGCATGGTGCAGTTCGTTGAGTTCATGAAGAAGTATGTGCCGGACGTGAATCCCCGGTCCAGGAATGCGGCCATCGCCTATTTTGATGCCTCGCTTCTGGCCAGAATCATCGAGCAATCCGGCGACGACCTCACTCGTGCCAACATCATCAAGCAGGCTACCAGCTTGAGCAAAGTAGCCAGTCCCTTCTTGCTGCCTGGGATCACGGTGAATGTCGGCGACTCGGATCGCGATCCCATCAAGCAGTTCCAGATTGTTCGCTTTGATGGGACCAAATGGGTGCCGCAAGGTGCGCTTCTTTCGAATTGAAATACCGCGGCGTATGGATTCTGATGAATGATCACGACCACAGCACAGTCGAACGCGACGGAGAGATCCGCCAACGAGCGCCAAGCGTTCTTGGAGGGGCGGTGATGGACGCTGAAAACACGGGGGTGATTGGCTCTTGCCTACCTCTTCTGCGCATCAGGGATGTCAGCGTCCGATTCGGGGGCGTCGTCGCCCTCGACAAGGTCTCCTTCGACGTCGAAGCCGGACAGATTTGCGGGCTCATCGGGCCGAACGGCGCAGGCAAGAGCACGCTATTCAACTGCTTGTCGAGGCTGTATGACTGCAACGAGGGGAGCGTCGAAGTCGGCGGCATATCCACACTGTCGAGGCCCAGGCACGAGATCGCGCACATGGGTATAGGTCGCACGTTCCAGAACCTTGCGCTCTTCAAGACCATGTCTGTGCGCGAGAACGTGCTGCTCGGCGTGCATGGCCGAGTGCAACCGCGTTTCTTGGCAAGCGCTTGGCGATTTCGTTCTGAACGCGTTGTCGAAGCGGACCATCAGCGGCGCGCGCAGGAGGTTATCGATAGCCTGGGGCTGGCGGCCGTCGCGGAACGCACAGTGTCGGAGCTGCCCTTTGGCACACAGAAGAGAGTGGAGATGGCGAGGGCCCTCATATCGCGTCCTCGCTTACTTCTGCTTGATGAGCCCGCGTGCGGTCTCAATCACGAGGAAGTCGAGGCGCTGGGGGGGCTCCTGCAAGATGTACGGCAGCGGTTCAAGCTCGCGGTGCTGCTTGTGGAACACCACATGGGCTTGGTGATGTCAATTTCCGACAAGGTGGTCGCGTTGAATTTCGGCCGCAAGATTGCCGAAGGCACGCCGGAAGCGGTACGCAATGATGGTCGAGTTATCGAGGCCTACCTGGGCAAGTCAGCGGAGCATTCCTATGTTGCTTGACGTGAATCAGCTCGCGGCCAGGTACGGCTCAACAAGCGTGCTCCATGGTGTTGATCTTCAGGTGGATAACGGCGAGATCTGTGCTCTGCTCGGTGCCAATGGAGCGGGCAAAACAACCACCTTGCGTGCCTTGTGCCAGTTGATGGTGAAGACCGAAGGCACGGTGACTTTTGGCGGGCAAAGAATTGATGGCTTTACAACCGAGCGAATCGCAAGGGCAGGAGTGGCTCATGTTCCAGATGGACGAGGAACTTTCCTTGGATTGACCACCGAAGAAAACCTGCTACTTGGAGCAAGTTCCCGGGGCGGGGCGCGGGCCATCGCTTCCGATATCGAGAGGATGTACGGCTACTTTCCGCGCCTTCGCGAGCGCCGTAAGCAGCAGGCCGGCACGCTCTCCGGCGGCGAGCAGCAAATGCTGGCGATTGGACGGGCGCTAATGGGGCGTCCAAAACTGCTGATGCTGGATGAACCCTCGTTCGGCCTCGCCCCCCTGGTCGTTCAGGACATCTTCAGCATCATGCGGCGGATCAACAGGGAGGAGGGCATGGCGATCCTGTTGATCGAACAGAACGCCAACATCGCGCTGGATCTAGCGCACCGCGCTTACCTGATTGAACAAGGCCGCATCGTCATGAGCGGCAAAGCCGACGACATGCGCAAGAACGCGCGCATTCGTCAAGCCTATCTAGGGGACTGAGAATGGAAGCATTTGGCCAACAGCTTCTCGCTGGAGTAGGCACAGGCAGCATCTATGCGATCGTGGCGCTCGCGCTCGCAGTGATCTACCAGGCGACCCATCACGTGAACTTCGCTCAGGGGGAAATGGCGATGTTCTCGACGTATCTCGCATGGGTATTGATCCAGGCTGGCATTCCGTACTGGGCCGCGTTCCTCGTGACTGTCGCCGTTTCCTTCGTCATGGGGGCGGCGTTGGAACTGGTCGTGATTCGACCTCTTCGCGACGCCCCAGATCTGTCCATGGTGGTGGTATTCATCGGCCTGCTGGTGACTTTCCACGGCATGGCCGGTTGGCTCTTCGGCTATGACAGCCACGACTTCCCCAGTCCGTTCGCCAACCTGCCATGGGGATTTCCACAGCTGTTGTCGGCTCATCAGGCCGGCTCGATTGCGCTGACATTCTTTTTGGTCGCCTTGTTATTCGCCTTTTTTTACAGAACGAGCCTCGGATTGAAAATGCGCGCGGTTGCGCAAAATCGCGTTTCCTCTCAGTTGGTCGGCATTTCTGTCGGCAAGATGCTGATGCTAGGGTGGGGCCTCGCTGGAGCGATCGGCGCTGTATCGGGCTTATTGGTGGCGCCGATGGTTTTCCTGGACCCGTCCATGATGATGGGAGCGGTTCTCTATGCATTCGCCGGCGCCTTGTTGGGCGGGATCGGCAATCCTGCTGGCGCCGTTGTTGGAGGATTCCTGGTCGGAATTTCCGAAAATCTGTTGGGGACCTATGTGGTCGGCACCGATCTAAAGCTATCGATAGCGCTGTTGCTGATCGTGGTCGTTCTGATATTTGCGCCGGACGGCCTGTTTGGCCGCCGGGTCGTCACGAGGGTTTGATCATGAGCAATTTCCTCGATCGCGCATATACCGCACAGCGCGCCGTTGGCATTCCGTTCCGCCTTTGCTGGGCGGGATTGTTCGTGGTCGCGGCGGGCGTGCTCTTTGTCGGTAACGGGTATCAGCTTTTTCAAGCGACGATGCTGCTGACGTATGCGGTCTCTCTACTCGGCCTAAACCTGCTGACCGGCTACAACGGGCAAATCTCCCTCGGACATGGAGCATTCTTTGGCATTGGTGCTTACACGGTTGCGATTCTCATGGATCGATTTGGTTTGCCCTACTGGCTCGTGGTGCCGCTGGCCGGAATCGTCTCGCTGGTCATTGGTTACGCATTTGCCTGGCCAGCACTCAAGCTCGATGGAATCTACCTGGCGTTAGCCACTTTTGGCCTTGGCGTGGCGACTCCACAGCTTTTGAAGTGCCGCTTACTCGAACAATGGACAGGCGGTGTTCAAGGCATTGCAGTGATCAAGCCAGAGGTGCCATTGGGGTTGCCTTTGTCGCAGGATCAGTGGCTGTTTCTGTATGCGGTTTTGATCTGCGCGATCGTGTTCTGGATGGCCAACAACCTTCTTCGGGGGGCTGCCGGTCGCTCCATGCGCGCGATCCGTGACCATGCGCTGGCGGCCGAGGCAACGGGTCTTAACATAACGAGCGTCAAAACGAAGACCTTTGCCTTGTCCGCCGCTTATACGGGCGTGGGTGGCGCCGTTTCAGCACTGGCGGTGCAGTTCGTGGCGCCCGATTCGTTCTCCCTGTTTCTGTCAATCACTCTCCTGGTCGGGATTGTCGTGGGCGGTGTCGGAACGCTGTGGGGCGCCGCTTTCGGCGCGGTCTTCATTATGGTGATTCCTGCTTTTTCGGAGAGCGTTTCCAAGTCAGCCCCTTGGGTCGTGTATGGGGTGCTTCTGATTGTTTCAGTCTATGTTCTTCCTGGTGGCATCGCGGCCCTGGGCAACCGCTATCGCCTGATGAGGTCGCATCGCTAATGTCCGTGCGCCGAGCCAAAAGAAGACAAAGAGAAAGTGACATGAAGAAGATAAACGCAGCCGGTTTGGCAGCGTCGGCAATCCGCGTCGCATTCGCTCGATCCAGCGTGTCACGCTGCGAATCGATTCGTCGTGACTGCGAGGCCGTTGCGCGATGATGCCGACGGATCGCACACCACAGAGCGGTCTGCCCGGCGCTCTCTTTGACCTGGCCGGCAGGAAAGTTGTCGTGACCGGTGCTGCATCCGGCTTGGGCCGTATGTTTGCCGAAGCGCTTTCCCAATCTGGCGCAGCGGTGGCTTGGGTCGATCGCGAGGCGGAGGCGCTCGCGGCCTGCGAGGCCGTAGGCGTCTGCGATTGCCGCGTTGTCGCTGATCTTGGCGACGAAGCGGGCGTTTCACAGATGGCAGAAAAAGTCCTTGCCTGGTGTGGCGGAAAGCTAGACGTGCTGATCAACAACGCTGGCATCGCAACTCGGCCCGGGCGTTTGCTGGACGTCCAGGCGAAGGACTGGGATCGTGTCTTCGCGATCAACTTGCGCGGCGCCTTCCTGGTTACGCAGGCACTGCTGCCGGCATTGATTCAGAGCGGGCGCGGTTCAGTGGTGAACATCAGTTCTTATCTCGGCACCGTCGGTGTCTACCCAGGCTTCCCAGTCACCGCGATTCCCTATGCGGCATCGAAAGCCGGACTGATTGGCTTCACGCGGCAGCTCGCAATCGAGTATGCGGCCGAGCAAGTGCGGTCGAACGCGATCGCGCCGGGCTGGCATAGTGGCACGCGCCTTGGACGTGAGCGCGACACGACGGGCGGCGCCGCGGCCGTCGCGCAGATGGACGCCTTTGTCGAGCGGGAGGTGCCGCTCGGCTATAGAGGTAGGCCGGCTGACCTCGTGGGCCTCGTCATCTACCTTGCGAGCGATGCCTCGAGCTATGTCACGGGTCAAGTGTTTGTTCATGATGGCGGCATAACCGCCCGCTAACTCAGTGAGGTGAGCCGCTGGCGCAGCCGGAGACTCGCCCTGGTTTGACCTATACGATGGTCATTGCAAACGCGTGGTTGGCTCTTGCTGCACGCAGCGAAGGCCTGTTCCGTTGTCGGCACGTCGAAGCGCCCATCATTGCGTTCCCGCTGATCGGCGTCATCGGCTCAGTGCACCACTTAGCTCCCGCGATTGAGTTCTCGGTTCAGCGCGGTCATTTCGTCGGTGCTCGGGAAAGCGGGGTACGCGCCGAGTCGGTCCATGAGCGCTTGGAGGTTCTGCGGCGCACGGGCCTTGTCCGCTGCCGCCAGCGCTTTGCGCAGGTCATGCGCTGTCAGGGAGGTGCAATAGGCCGGCGTGCCCGGCTGCTGACGCCAGGAGTCGGCAAGGCTTCCCGCATCGACCGGCTCGAACCCGGTTTCGTCCACCAGCGTCTGCGCGATCGCCTTGGCGGCCGCATCATCGCCTGCAACCGGTACGGCGATGCGATCGGCTGCGCCGCGCGGTTTTCCCCCGTCCGCAAGCACGCCAGCCAGAATGGCGTTAAACGTCTTCACTACCGGGCGGCCGAACTGGGCGCTAGACCAGACGCTCTCGGGCTTGCCGTCGTCGACTTCGGCGATATTGCCGTCGCGCACGGGATAGTAATTCGAGGTGTCGATGACGACCACGTCCGCCGGCACATCGGCGAACAGGCCGGCGAGCTCCGGGTTGTTCTTGAAAGGAATGGAAACGACGACGACGTCGACGTTCTTGACTGCTTCGGCCGGAGTGACCGGTTCCGCGCCCACCTTTTGGGCCAATTGGCGTAGTTCGTCGGGGGTGCGGGTTGAGGTCAGCTTGATGCTGTGCCCGTTCGCGGAAAATTTTTGCGCGAGCGTTGCGCCGATGTTGCCTGCGCCGATGATGCCAATTTTCATGTTCGTCTTCCTAAGTGTCGCCAGTGTCGGCTGCAAGCCAACGAGGGTGGAGTTGATTGCAGCCGAAGCGAGGCTGTGTACGTTACGTCAGACGGCCCGACGAGAGCCGATGATCGCCTTGGTCTCCAGGTATTCGCCGAAGGCAACCTCGCCCCATTCGCGTCCGTTGCCCGATTGCTTGTACCCGCCAAACGGCGCGGCAAAGTCCATGTCGGCATAGTTCAGCGTGACTTGGCCGGCGCGCAGCCTGCGCGCAACGCGCTCGGCCTGGGCCGGCTCGCCCTGGACGTAAGCCGCCAGCCCAAAAACCGTGTCGTTGGCGATGGCGATGGCGTCGGCTTCATCGGCATAACCGATGATTGCGAGAACCGGACCGAAGATCTCCTGCTGTGCGATCGCCATATCGTTCTTCACATTGGCGAAGACGGTCGGGCGAACATAGAAGCCCGTTTCCAGTCCCTCGGGTCGGCCAGGACCGCCGGTGACGAGCGTCGCGCCTTCATCGATGCCGGACTGGATCAGGCGCTGGATCTTGTTCCACTGCGCCTCAGATACGACCGGTCCCATCTTCGCGCTGCTAGCCGGATGCCCCACGGTCCACTGCTCGGCTGCGGCCCTGGCAAGCTCGGAGGCCTCCGCCATCCGCTCGGCGGGAACCAACATCCGCGTGGGCGCACCGCAGGATTGACCGCTATTGATCATGACGCCCGCGACGCCCGCCGCAACAGCAGACGCCAGATCGGCGCTGGGCAGGAGGATGTTGGGCGACTTGCCGCCCAGTTCCTGATGCACGCGCTTCACCGTCTGGGCCGCATTGCGCGCCACCTGGATGCCGGCTGGCGTGGATCCGGTGAACGAGACGAGATCGACATCGGGATGTGCGGTCAGGGCATTGCCCACGCCTGCTCCGTCGCCTTGCACCAGGTTGAACACGCCGGCAGGCGTCTTAGCCTCATGCATGATCTCGGCGAAGATCGTCGCCGAATACGGCGAGATTTCCGACGGCTTCACGACCATCGTGCAACCGGTCGCCAGCGCCGCGGCGACCTTGCAGGCGATCTGGTTGAGCGGCCAGTTCCAAGGGGTGATGAGCGCACAGACCCCGATCGGCTCACGCACGATGTGTGCAGTGCCGTGGGGGCCCTCGAAGCTATAGCCCGCGAGCGCAGTCCGGCCGATCTGAAGGTGGCCGAGACCGACGGGCACCTGATACTGCTCGGCAAGCCAAAGCGGCGCGCCCATCTCCTCCGAAACCGCGTGGGCCAGGTCTCCGGCACGCCGTTGGTAGGCGGCGATGATACGGTCGAAGAGCGCAAGACGGTCCTCGACCGAAGTCAGCGAGAAGGTCTCGAACGCAGCGCGAGCTGCGGCGACCGCTCGGTCGACGTCGCGGGCGTCGCCGATCGCGACTTGGCCGGAGACAGATTCATCCGCGGGGTTGATGACATCGATCACGGTGTCGCCGGCAGGCTCTACCCACGATCCGTTGATATAGAACTGAAGATTGTTGCGCATATCTGGACTCTCCATCGTCGTCAAAGGAGGCCAAGGTATATGTCGTAGACCTAGACGTCAATTAGGCACCTGGAGTAGCGCTGGTAGGCTTGAGGATACCGGGTGCCGTGGGCCAACCCGTTCGGCGGTAGTGTCCCGGTCGCCCTCACAGGTCCTGGTCGACAAGAGCCTGCAGGTCGCTCGTCAAGCAAACTGCCGATGTTCTGATCCTTCCGCCAACGCGCTTCCACCCGCCGCCGCGTCGAACGCCTGACGTGCGGCCTCGACCTCGGAAAACTTGACGAGCGTCCACTCATGCAGTGCCCGCAATGGCGGCTGCAACGTGCGCCCAAGAGGCGTGATCTGATACTGCACCGCCACCGGAGACAGCGAAACGACTGTCCTCGAGATCAGGCCGTTGCGCTCGAGCCGGCGAAGACTTTGGGTGAGCGCCTTCTGCGTGACGCCTTGGAGGCGCCGCCGGATGGCGTTGAAACGCTGCGGCCCGTCATCCAGCACGACCAGAACCATCATCGACCACTTGTCCGCGATCTGGTCGAAGAGTGCGCGGCTGGGACAGTCAGACGAAAAGCATTTCAGTTCGGGAACGGGCATGGTGGTTTCCTTCGATACACCTGGGCGACTTCAGGTGCCTAATTGACGGCAGGTATCAAACATATACCATGATGCCTTTGTTTGCAACGGAGCCTCTTCAATGTTTCACCCCGATACCAGCACCCTGTTTCGTCCCTTCTCAATCCGCTCGCTCAACCTGAAGAACCGGATCGTCATGGCCCCGATGACGCGGCTCTTTGCCCCCGAGGGCGTGCCTGGCGACGCGAACGTCATCTATTACCGGCGCCGGGCGGAAGGGCGCGTGGGGCTTATTCTGTCCGAAGGGACGGTCATTGACCGTCCTGCATCACGCAACGACGGCGGCATTCCGTTGTTTTATGGCGAGGCCGCGCTAGCTGGTTGGAAAGATGTGATCGATGCCGTCCACGGCGCAGGCGGACGCATGGCGCCGCAGATCTGGCACACCGGTTCCACCCGTTACATCAACAACTGGGAGCCCGATGCGCCGGTCGAAAGCCCATCCGGGCTAGTGGCGCCCGGCGACCCTCGCGGCGTGGCTATGACCGAAGAGGACATCGCGGATACGGTTGCCGCCTTCGCCAAGGCGGCAAGAGACGCCAAAGCGCTCGGCTTCGACGCGGCAGAGATCCATGGCGCCCATGGCTATCTGATCGACCAGTTTTTTTGGTCGGGGACCAACCAGCGGACCGATCGCTATGGTGGGCCGACGATCAAGGAGCGGTCCCGCTTCGCAAGTGAGATTGTCGCTGCCGTGCGAGACGCCGTCGGTCCGGATTTCCCGATCATCATGCGGTTCAGTCAGTGGAAGCAGCAGGATTTGAGCGTGCGCGTCGCCGAGACCCCGGCGATCATGGAGGACTGGCTACTGCCGCTGGTTGAAGCCGGCGTCGATCTCTTGCACTGCTCGCAGCGACGCTTCTGGGAACCCGAGTTTCCTGAGATCGATGGCGAAAATGGGCTAAATTTTGCCGGCTGGGCCAAGAAGGTGACGGGTGCCGCGACGATCAGCGTCGGATCGGTCGGGCTTGAAAAGGATTTCGCCACCTCTTTTGCCGGCGAGGGATCGAGTCCTGCGAGCCTGGACCGTCTCGTCGAGCGAATGGAACGCGACGAATTCGATCTGATCGCCGTTGGCAGAGCCATTCTCAACGACCCAAGCTGGGTCAAAAAGGTCGAACACGGCGAATACGGCGCGCTGAAAGGGTTCGACGCAGCGGCGCTCGCCGAATTGGTCTGATGGTGAGTTCGAGGACGGGGAACATTCTTGGAACCCGTCCTCGTGGTTATTCGGACTTCATACTTTCCTATGGATGAAGGAAATGCCCAACCTTTTAGACTACACGGATAAAGTTGTGCTGATCACCGGCGGCGCTACCGGGATCGGACAAGCGACCGCGAAAGCGTTCGCCGGCCAAGGCGCGAAGGTCGTGATCGGAGACGTCAACGAGGGCGCGACGGAAACCGTTGCGCAGATCAAGCGGGCTGGCGGCGAGGCCCTGTTCGTGCGGACCGACGTAAGCGATCCTGCTTCGGTCGAAGCCCTCGTCAAGGCCACGGTCGATACCTACGGCCGCCTCGACTGCGCGTTCAACAACGCCGGCATCCTGCCGACAGCCACCCCTCTCGCCGAAATGTCGGTCGCGGACTTCGACAAGGTCATCTCGATCGACTTGCGCGGCGTGTTTCTCTGCCTGAAGTATCAGATCTCGCACATGCTGACGGCGGGGGGCGGCTCGATCGTCAACACGGCCTCAGTGGCCGGGCTGATCGCCGGCCGGAACACGTCTTCCTACGTCGCCGCCAAGCATGGCGTGATCGGTCTTACAAAGGCAGCCGCGCTCGACTATGCCACTCAGGGCATCCGCGTGAATGCCATCGCTCCTGGCCTGGTCGCCACTGCCATGACCAAGGGTTGGTTGGAAGACGCTGAGTTCAGTCAAAGATTGTTGCAGACCATCCCGCTCGCCCGCCCAGCGGAGCCTGAGGAAATGTCTGGCATGGTGCTTTTCCTCAACTCATCCCAAGCGTCGTTCATCACGGGGCAGACCTTCACCGTCGATGGCGGGCAAGTCCCCCGCTGATCGCGGCGCCGCCCGTTATCCAGAATCATGGATCGAGACAACGTGCTTGGCGAGCGGGGAGGCCAGTTGACTTGGGAGCACTGTTCGATCGGCTAGACGTGAATGGGAGTGTGCCCGGTGCGGCCCGGGCGCTCCTCATCGTCGGCGGCGCAGGTGGCGTCGGCTCAATCGCCGTCCAACTTGCACGCGTCCTGACCGATATCACCGTCATCGCCACCGCCTCGCGGCCCGAGACGATCGAGTGGGTTCGGTCGCTCGGCGCACATCTTGTCGTCGATCATTCGGCATCACCGGCCAGGGGTCGAGGCGCTGTCGCTCAATGCGCCACCGGCTCTCGTGTTCTGCACGACGAACACCTATGCGCACCTCGCCGATATCGTGGAATGGATCGCGCCGCAGGGCCGCTTTGCGCTGATCGACGCCCCAGCGGTGCTGGACGTCAATCCCCTCATGCCCAAAAGCGTCTCGACGCATCGGAGTTCGTGTTCATGCGGTCGCTGTTCGGAACGGCCGATATCGGCGCGCAGGGGCAGCTTCCCGCTTTCTCCGGCGTCAATCGATCCAGGTCACCACTTCATCGAGTGGAGCACGTCCCGTCCTGAAATTGTTCGCTGCGTGAGCGGTGTCTTCGTACCCGAAAGAGATGCCAACCACCACATGTCGATCGTCGGAAATACCCAGATGGGAACGTATGAACTGTGGATACGAGGCCAAGGCTGCTTGCGGCGCAGAGGCTACTCCAAGATCCTGTGCCGCAAGGATGAAGTTCGCCAGGTAGGCGCCGGCGTCGACGGCACCGTACGTGCCGAGACAACGGTGGGTCGTGATGATCGCCACGTGTGGAGCGCCAAAAAAACGGAAGTTCTCCAGCGTTTGACGCGCCGAACCTTCGCGATCGCCCTTTTTGACGCCCACGCTTTCATAGAGCCGCCAGCCGCATTCCCGACGGCGATCTTTCAAGACACCTTCATAGGACTGCGGAAATTCGAAGTCGGGCGCAATCGGTTCGTTTTTCTGAGCGAAGCGGGTGTACGCCTCTCGGAATGTATCGGCGGCGTCACCCGAAACGATGGTCACCTGCCAGGGCTGCACGTTGCCCCACGAAGGTGTTCGCTGCGCGGCCTCCAGGATGGACTCGATGGTGCTGCGCGCGACGGGAGTCGGCAGAAAGGCTCTGCAGGTGTGTCGACGAGAAATCAAATCGTTTAGTGTGTTCGGCGGACGGGTCATGACGTTGAAGAATGGTTGTTTAAAGTAAATCAGAATTTACACGCAAATCTTGGCTACTGCAACGGGCAACGGCGCCAATGTGGTAGGGTTTTCCTCGGTAATTCAAGATTTACTTTTAAGGATGGATGATGAGACAATTCGCTGTGGAAGCGGACAGGCTTGCGGCAAACCACCTTTTCGGCTTCGGATGTGCGGCGGGGCTTCGGCCATGAAGCCGGGTTCGCCTGTTCGACTGAATCTTCAGTTTTTACGATCATGGAGCGCCATTTATGATGTCGACGGCAGCGCTGCGCAGAGCGGCGAGCATTTGTCCAAAAGGGCTGGCCATTTCCAGTGGTGACGAACGGCGCACCTGGCCCGAGCTGTTGGGACGAGTCTCAGCGCTGGCTGGCGCCCTGCAATCTGCGGGGCTCGAGCGCGGTGATCGGGTAGCCACGCTGGCGAGGAATTCGCCTCGCTATTTTGAACTCCTGATGGCGATCTGGTGGGCGGGCGGAGTGATTGTTCCCCTCAACACGCGTTTGGCCTTCGAGGAGCTTCGCCACATCGTGGAGCACTCCGATTCCGTGCTGCTGTTCAGCGACGAGTCGTTCGAGGAGTTCGGAGCGCGGATGGCTGAGGTTCTGCCGTCTCTAAAGGAATTCATCCGCTTCGACGACGCGCGGTATGCGGCGATGCTCGAGCACCCGCGTGTTGAGGATGCTTGCGGTGACCTCAATTCGCTAGCCGGGATCTGCTACACAGGGGGGACGACCGGACTGCCCAAGGGAGTGGAGTTGACGCACCTGAACTTCAGCTTCGCCGCGATGAGCCTGCATCGCGAACTCGGGTACAACCAGGACACGGTCTATCTCCATTCGACGCCGATGTTCCATTTGGGAGACCTTGCAAATGGGCTGGCTGTGACGCTTGGCGGCGGCACGCACAGCTTCATAGCGCAATTCAAGCCGGAGGTTTTCTATCGGCGCCTGCGCGACGATGGTGTCACGCACGTTCAGCTCGTCCCAACGATGGTTGCGATGGTCCTGGACGGGCCCGAGCGCGATGACGAGCTTCTATCGCGAATTCGCTCGATCCAGTACGGTGCTGCTCCGATATCGCAGGCGTTGCTTGCTCGAATGCTGCAGGCCTTTCCCAATGCGCGGATCAACCAGTTCTATGGAATGACCGAGGCATGCGGAGGCATTTGTAGCTTGCCCCCCGACCGGCATGTCTTGAGCGGCCCCAAGGCGGGAAAACTGAAATCGGCAGGGCAGGCGTTGCCCGGCTTTGAGATCCGTATTGCAAACGATCAATCTCGCCCATGCAAACCGGGGGAAGCGGGCGAGATCCTGCTGCGCGGCCCGGCTATCATGCGCGGTTATTGGAAGGCGCCCGAGAAGACTGCCCAGACGCTCGTTGACGGTTGGCTCTATTCCGGTGATGCGGGCTATCTAGACGAGGACGGTTTTCTGTACATCGTCGATCGGATAAAGGACATGATCATCAGTGGTGGCGAGAACATCTATTGCGCCGAAGTCGAGAACGCGTTGGCTTCGCACCCTTCGGTAGACGCCTGCGCAGTCTTGGGTCTGCCCGATGAGCGCTGGGGAGATCGGGTGCATGCCGCGGTTGTTCCGAAACCTGGCGCGAGTTTGAGCATCTCAGAACTGGACGCACATTGCCGGGCGCAGATTGCCGGCTACAAGGTTCCACGCAGCTACGACATCCGCAGCGAGCCGTTACCACTTTCAAGTATCGGCAAAGTTCAAAAGAACCAACTGCGGGAAGCGTGGCTTGCCGCTGAAAAGAGCAGAGCCGGTTAGCCGGAAAACCGCATCGGACGGAATTTCTCCCACCGAAGTTACTTGTCCTCAGACTTTGGTTGGCTGCGGCGTATGAGGCATTGCTGATCGACTCCTTCATCTTGAAATAGTAGGACCACCGGGGGTTGAATCCGCCTGCGCCATGACGTCCGCGGCCTTCGCGGCGGCAAAGCCATCGATGTCGCGCGCATGGCGCGCTGCTTGATCGCCTCTCGCTTTGGTCTGCATGCATGGCCGCGACTCTCCCGCGGTGAAGGGGCGGCATGGTCGGCTAACCAAGCGCCAGTTCGACGAAGCTACCATCACTTCAAATAAGGGTTTCCGATAAATGAATCTGGATTTACTTTTTGTGCGCCATGCATTGTAATACGTTTCATGGGCCGCGCTGGACCCATCACCGCGCACCGAAATCGGAGGATTTCAGGACAGATGTTTAGGCGCCGCGTGGGGAGGAGGGCTGCTCGAAGATAGCGCCGCGCAGGCGGGCTGCATCGAACGCCCGATGCTCCTGAGGTGCGATCGCAGCGCGCTACTGCTTTGTCAACCTGAATCGGAAGACCCCGGAATGAATGCATCAAATCAACAAAAGTCGCTTGATGTCGTCATCGTCGGGGCCGGCTTCGCCGGCCTCTACCAGTTGCACCGCGCCCGCAAGGCGGGCCTGACTGCCCGCGTGATCGAGGCCGGCGAGGACGTCGGCGGCACCTGGTACTGGAACCGCTACCCCGGCGCGCGGTGCGACGTAGAAAGCCTCGACTACTCATTTTCCTTCGACAAGGAGCTCGAACAGGAATGGACCTGGAGCGAGCGCTACGCGACACAGCCGGAAATTTTGCGTTACATCCGCCACGTCGCCGAGCGATTCGACCTGCGGCGGGACATCCAGTTTCGCACGCGTGTGACGCGGGCAGTATTTGACGAGCGGGCAAAGCGATGGACCCTGGAGACAGACGCGGGCGAGTCATTCGACGCGCAGTTCTGTGTTATGGCCACTGGATGCCTTTCGATCGCGCAAGCCCCGAATTTCAAGGGCCTGCACAGCTTCGCCGGCACCTGGTATCACAGCGCCGATTGGCCGAAACAGGGCGTGGATTTCGCTGGCAAGCGGGTAGGGGTGATAGGCACCGGTTCTAGCGGTGTGCAGATGATTCCGTTGATCGCGGAGCAGGCCGACCATTTGACAGTCTTCCAGCGCACCGCCAACTTCAGCGTGCCGGCGCAGAACGAGCCGCTCGACGATGAGGCCGTCCGCCATGCCAAGGCCCACTACCGTGAGCGGCGGGCTCGCGCGAGAGAAGCCAACAACGGCCTGTATCTGGAGGCAGTCGACAAATCGGCCCTCGAGGTTTCAGAAGAGGAGCGGCTGCGCGAGTTCGAGTTCCGCTGGCGCGGTGCCGGTGGTGGATTCCGGATGCTCCGCGCATTCAATGACCTGCTGGTCAATGAAAAAGCCAACGAGTATGTCTCCGACTTCGTGCGCTCCAAGATCCGTGCGATCGTGCGCGACCCGAAGGTGGCCGAGCTGCTTTGCCCCAAGAAGGAGCTGCGCTTCGGCACGAAGCGCCTTTGTGTGGACTCCGGCTACTACGAAACATTCAACCGCCCCAACGTGACGCTGGTCGACGTGAAGGCTGCGCCGATCGAGGAAGTGACACCGCGTGGGCTGCGCACGAGCGCCCAAGCGTATGAGCTGGACATCCTCGTGTTCGCGACCGGTTTCGACGCCATGACGGGTGCGCTGCGTGCCATCGACATCCGCGGAGTCGGAGGCGTGACGCTGGGGGAAAGGTGGCAGCACGGTCCACGCACCTACCTGGGCGTATCGTGCGCGGGCTTTCCGAACATGTTCATCATCGCGGGGCCCGGCAGCCCATCGGTGCTCAGCAACGTCGTGCACTCCATCGAAGAGCACGTCGATTGGGTCACTCGGCTCATTCAGCACGCGCGTGAGACCAAAAGGGCCTACGTCGCTTGCGACCTCGAGGCGGAGAACGAGTGGGTTCACCACGTCAACGAGGTGGCCGATCGCACCCTCTACCCACGCGGCAATTCGTGGTACGTCGGCGCCAATATCCCCGGCAAGCCTCGAATCTTCATGCCCTACGTGGGCGGGGTACCGGCTTACCGCAAGATTCTGAACGAGGTGGCCGATGCCGGATACCGCGGGTTCGTGCTCTCCTGAAACACGGATAAAAGGAAGTCCTGAATGAAAACGCTTGTCCTGGGCGGTACTGGCTTCATAGGGATGCATGTCGCGCGCGAGCTTGCCGCGAGGGGCGAAGAGATTGTGATTGCAGGTGCGAGAGCAGAACGCTCGCCTGCGGAACTCAGGGAGTTTTTCGGAGATGCCCCGCAGCAGGAACGAATTGATTTGACGGTCAGCTATGACGTCTTCGATGCGATTGCCCGTATCAAGCCCGATAAGGTATTCGACGCGTCGGGGTATGCCCCAAAATCGATGTCGCCGGCGCGTGAAGTCCATTTACGAACAGCTTGTGCGCTCAATGTGATCGAAGCCTGTCGAATCATGAATGTCGGACAGCTGACGATCACGAGTTCCAGCGACATCTACTGGGGCCTGGACTCAAAATACTATCCGTATAGCGAGGCCGGGCCGATCGCCATCACTGAACAGAAGGACCATCACTATATTCAGGCTGGGCCCAAGAAATTGCTCGAGGCGATCGCCGCCATCTTTCAGCGCCAGACGGACCTCGATATCCGAATCGTGAGAATCGACGGCACATACGGGCCGCTCTACAACAAGATGATCAACGTCGTCGCACGGATGGTTCACGCCGCCGTGCGCGGCGTCCCCATGGATCTGACCTCGGACAAAGGGCGCTTGCCATGCGCGGACATGGCTTGGGACTTCAACTATGTCAAGGACCATGCATACGGCATGGCGCTGGTCCATCAGGCGATTGCCCCGGAGCACAAGGTCTACAACGTGGGCAGTGGCAAAACCACGCGGCTGGACGAATTCGCTGATGCAGTCAACGCGCTGTTCCCAGGCGCGATACCGCCGTTGCCGCTGCACCCTCATGGGCCTTCGAGCGACCAACGCTATCTGGACATAACGCGCGTGCGTGCGCTCGGCTATGAACCACGATGGTCGGTTGCGACCGGCGTTGCTGATTATGTGCAATGGCTGCAATCCCACGACGTCTGATTTTCGTGCTTGAGAGCAGCGCAAGGCGATGAGGTCAGTGGGCCGCCGGCCCACGCGGTGGCGGCCACCGGAGTTTCGGTGGCCGAGTAATCCGCGCCGCGCATGAGGACCTCACGTTCCCGCGGCAGGCCGAGTTTCTCGAGCCCGCCACTTTCGATGGCCTGCCCATCCGGCCGGCAGTTGACCGCACTGAGCACTCCATCACGCGGCTGGCTTTCCCGACGTAACGAATCGAAGCGCCGCACCTCCCAAAGTGAACAGTAAATTCTACGGTGTTCGTCCCGCCGTTGCCCCGCCAGTCCTGGCTAGACACTCTCGGCAGGCCGAAAGAGCGTGCATGGTTTCGATGCCGGCGAAAGTGAATCTGAATTACAATTACGCGTCCCGGGGACGTCAGCGGAAACTCCCGATCCATGCGGCTCAGGCGGCGCTTTGACACGCACTCGGGCGTTGAATCTGGGGGGGCGGGCGCCCCGGCGTGACCTGGATTCCTCGAGACTGAGTGATGTCGAAAACCCGTTGAGCAGCGGGAAGCCGCAATTGACGAATATTCCGGCCAAGTGCCGGTCAGACTAATGGACGATTGTTCTCGTTATGGACGAACTCATCGAGCCGGCGACCCGGCGGACCCCGAAGGGCAATACGACGCGAGAAGCGATCAAGCTTGCGGCGAAGCGCGCGTTGGCAGTAGATGGGTTTTCGAACGCGAAAATCGCCGACATCATGGCGAGCGTCAACCGCTCACCGGGTGCCTTCTACAAATACTATCCAAGCAAGGAAGCACTGCTGCACGAGCTGCTTGACGAATTTCGCACGCGCCTCAAGGCAGAAGTAAACCGCCCCTTGAACACGCGTGGGAACCCGCTTGAACACCTGAAAGAGCGGTTAGGTGCGTTCTGGAAGATCTATCGCGATGACTGGCCTGTGGCAACTGCAGCATTTCAGATGTCGATGGCGGATCGTGAGTTCGCTCGTGCGTGGCATGGCGTGAGGCAACAGGGCATACGAGGCATGTCGAGCGTGATCAAGCTCCTCCAAAAGGAAGGCTATTGCGCCGGGCTCGATAGCGAACTGATTGCTTCGGCACTATGTTCGATGCTCGAATACACCGGTTACAACTGGACTGCGCGCGCCGGTGACTTCCCAGACCGGCTGATTGATGACGGGGCGGCTATTGAGGTACTGACTCGACTGGTCCTGAACGGTGTGAGAGGAGGCGCCGCTGAGACAACAGCCGCGTCTCCCGCAGACAAGGAACCCGGCCGCGATCCGGTACGGCGTCGTGCAAAATCGGAGCGCCGCTGAGCCGGCGAATCTTATGTAGTGGTTGAGGCCTCGAAATGCATGGGGGGCCGGAGGCCACGCGCGAAGTCGCGTTCAGCGCATGGATGTTTCGGGGACCGGCTGCGCCACCCAGTTGGTGATCCTCTGCTGTCGGCTCGAGAACTCGCGCACCAATTGTCTGGGCGTGCGCCCAGTCTTCACGAACTCCACATCTCCGCCTGGATATCCGTGGCACGAGGCTTTCGAAGCTTGCCCGTGCCGACATTCCCCTCATCCAAGAAAAGAGTCCGTCTTTCGTGGCTCAACTCAACTTCGACTGACGCCTATCGTTGCGCTTCGTGTATTGCGACGGGCTGCAGTGTCTAACGGTTCACCCCCCGATTCTTCGCGTCTGCGCAGCACAAACTCGCAGGTCGTTACTGGCAGCACAGTTCGGGTAAACCAAAAGTGAATTGCAATTTACTTATTGGCACCGATAGGCTCTAATGGCTACCAATGGGCCGGACTTCCAAACGCCCGCTGCGGTGGCACAGCAAGGTCTCGCTCTTGACCCTCAGCGACTTGCCGAAGAATGCATGGCGTTCTTGCCAGGGAGGGCTAGGAACTGCGCCGCAAGGTGGGCGGTTACGCCCACGCCAAACAATTGAGGCGATGACGAATTGCGCGGAAGCCGGCACGCGCGAACCGCACTGAACGGCAGATGTCGCGCCGGATGGCCATAGACCGCAGGGGGCGTCATCGGCTCGTTCAGAACACGGCGGAATGTGAATCCGTCGGCATAGAGACGGTAGTCAGTCTTACTAAATAAATGGAATGGAGACAGACGCGTGAAATCTAAATTGGCCAATCTTCTTGTTGCGTCGGGCCTACTGAGCTTCGCCGGGCTGGCGAGTGCCCAGAGCAGCGTGACCCTCTACGGCTTGATCTCGACGGGCATCGCCTATGCGAATAATCAGAAAGGCGCCTCTTCATGGTACGTGGCAAACGGCCCGATGCAGGCGCCACGCTTCGGACTGAAGGGAACCGAGGACCTCGGCGGCGGGCTGCATGCCATCTTCACGCTGGAGAACGGCTTCAGTATCACCAATGGATCGCTTGGGCAGGGCGGCCGCATGTTCGGGCGGCAGGCGTTCGTCGGCTTGTCGTCCGATAGGATCGGCACGCTCACGATCGGGCGGCAATACGACCTCGGCGCCGCAACCCTCTATGGCTACGAGTCGGCGTGCCAGTTCGCCGCCTACGGCACGCATATCGGCGACAACGATAACGTGTTCGACACGTTCCGCATCAACAACGCTGTCCAGTTCAAAAGTCTCGACTATCGCGGGTTGCAAGTCGCCGCGCTGTATGGCTTCTCGAACAAGGCTGACGGGTTCTCGGACAACAGCAGCTACAGCGCCGGCGTGTCGTACCACAACGGCGGGCTGTCGCTCGGCGCGGCCTATAACCAGGTCACAAAGCCGAACGATCCGAATAACACCGGCGGCGCCGTTTCCGGCGACTACGGCTTCACTTCGCCGTTCATCACTAATCCGGCGACCGGCGCAGGCGTCGCCAAACAGTGGATGTTCGGCGCAGGCGGGGCCTATAAGTTCGGCGCGGCAAGCGCGTCCGTGCTCTATACGAAGTCGCGCTTCGACTACCTCGATACGTCCAGGCTCGACCTGAACAACTTCGAGGTCTCGCTGGTGGACTATGTCTTACCCGACTTGCTCGCCGGCGCGGCCTACATCTACACATCAGGCAGCTATCACCCACAACCTGTCGACCCGAAATGGCATCAGATCAATGTCGGGCTCGATTATTTCCTGAGCAAACGGACCGACCTCTTTCTCGTCGGCACCTACCAGCGCGCGGCCGGCGATGCAAAGTTCGCACAGATCTATTCGCTGTCGCCTTCCGGCACGAAAACGCAAGTGTTCGGGGTGGTGGGGATGCGGACGAAATTCTGAGGCGAGGGCCCCCGGCTTGCATCGTGGCGATTGCACGAGACAGCTCATAGCTCTTCGGGCACCGCCTTCGCCTCTCGCAAGTCGGTGGAGTCGAAGCCTTCCGTGAAAGCGCCATAGGTTCCAGCGAGCCGCTGGCGGGCCGCCTCACTCTTGCCTTGTGCTTGCCACAGGCGCAGGAGGTTCAACGTGGCGCGCAGCTCGAGCGACTTCGCGGCTTGATGGCCGGCGACTGCGATCGCGTGTTGAAAGCACGCTTGCGCTAATAACGCCCCCCGTTTTGTCAACCATAGCGCGCGCCTCCGTTAGCGCGCTTGGCCCGGCCTGCGTTTGTCCGCCATGTCCGTAGGCGGTGGACCGCTGCTCAGGCTCATCAACATCGTCTGCCGCTTCTCACTAGAAACGGGCGCGACAGTATTTGCCGCGCATTTCGCGGAAACATCGGCGGGCACGGTAAAGCGGGTTGGCAGAGGATTCGAATGGAGTTATGGGGAGGCCGATCCAGCGATCCGTGACGGGTGAATGCAGCGGATATCCACCATGGCCGATTTGCGGCCACGACCTCATGTGAGCGCATGATCGTTTGACCTTGAAACCGGCCATCGCTGCCAGACGGAGTGAAGCCTACGCAGGTCCGCGGAGTTGTCACCCATTGCAAGACTGGAGTAAGTGAATAAATCTTCCCCTCAAGGACCCGAGCCCTGCATCGCGTACTTTTTTTGGCCATCCTGGCAATGCGAAGCTTGGTGGCGCGTCCGGTTTCTCGTCGTCTGGCTGCGGAACTGATCCGCACCAGTCACTCATCGGGATCAAGGTGAACCTCCGCTTTCCGGTATTCACCCCTGGCTCAGTCGAGCTCCAGAGAATCGTCGGTGCCGGGCCAATGTCCAGAGGGATACATGTCAATTCCATGGTCGCCCGCATGGCGGTACCAGACAGCTATCGGCTTATGACCTGGGCGTCTCGGTGTTCGCAGCAGCGGGATGGCCGGGGACTGGGCACAATCAACTCAATGGTTTCGGACCAACGACTCTACCGGGCTCTCAGTCTCCCGCCAAACCTGGCTAAAGCATCGCGTTACCTCGAATGGTTGGTCATCACGCATCATGTAATAAGTCGCACGCCGCAGCTTCGATGAACGCCCAGGCGAGATCCAGGCGATCCAGTAACTCGATTTCCGTTTTCGTGAATACCGCTTCGGGTGTGGCCTGTGGAACTGCGCGGCTGATCATCGTGAGCCAGAAGCTGCGCCAGCTCAGGACGCAGAGGACGGAGTCTGCGGAGTCGAGTGCGTCTTCGCGCCGGAGGAGACATGTTTAACGCTTATGGCTGCACTTTGCATACCGGCAATGTGCGATCCGCGCTCCTTACCGCATCTAATCTCTTCCTTTATGGTGGATAATATGGCATTCCACGCTCCGATCACGCCATGGTGTGACCCGAGCTTTCTCTGTCCACTTTTTTACTTATGTCAGATCTTAAAGTTGTCCGCGAAACCAAAACCCTTCGTGAACTGACGCTGGACAAGCTGCGCGACGCAATTGTGCAGGGGTATTTCCAGCCGGGCGCACGCCTCGTCGAACGCACGCTGTGCGACGAGTTGGGGGTGAGCCGCACGATTGTGCGCGAAGTATTGCGGCACCTCGAGACCGAGGGGCTGGTGGATGTTATCGCGCGCCAAGGGCCGGTCGTCGCGCAACTGAATGCCGGCCAGGTTAGCGAAATATACGAACTGCGCGGGCTACTGGAGGCGAATGCCGCACGCGCGTGTGCCGAGCAGTCCACACCCGAACTCGTGAGGCGACTGCGGGAGATCCGCAAACAGATCGAAGCAGCGTTCCAGGTCAAAGACTTGCCAGCGGTGCTCGCCTACACGGAACACTTCTACGAGGCGTTGTTCGAGGGCGCGCAACGGACCGTCTCCCTGGCCGTGGTCAAGACGCTCAATGCGCGGATCAATCGATTGCGCGCACTCACGATAGCCACGCCGGGACGCAGCCAGGAGTCGAATCGCGAGATGAACATGATGCTTGATGCCATCGAACGGCGCGACGGCGATGCCGCGTCTTCCGCCTCGATCGCGCATATCAGGCGCACGGCGGAGCTTGCGCTTGCGGCGCTTGCTCAACGAAGCGAAGGGGCGGCCGAAGCTTGACGCGAACGGCCTGACGATTCTCTACCGCTTGTCTGCGCCGCGGTTCCGCGGCGCGCTCCGCGCGCTCCTTCCGAGCGCCAGACCACTCCCACTCCACTCCCCATAACGCGCCGTTCGCTCGCGGCGTTGTCTTCGCTCGACCCGGCCGCGAGGCGCTCCTGGTTTTTCAGCGCGAGGCTCCGACCGGCAACCGCGTGCCGTCAGCAACGTCCATGCCAGCCAGTTCTCCGTTCGAAATTATGGTATTCCATAATATTTTGACGCGAAAAGTTTGCTGTAGTATGGCATACCATAATCTTGTGGAGCATGAGCCGAATGAATCCTGACCGGACGCCCAGGCTTGCCGCAGCGCGCGGCGAGATTGCAGGGACGAGCTACAGCGTGCATGCGCCGAAGTCGGGCGAAGCGCCGGCAACAGTTGTCCTGATTCACGGCGTGGGGATGAATCAGAGCGTATGGTCGTCGCAGATCGAGCCGTTGACGGCGGCAAACTACGAAGTCGTGGTCTACGACATGCTCGGTCATGGCGCCAGTGCTCTGCCTCCGGCCGAGCCGACGCTCGATGATTACGCCGCCCAGCTCGAACGCCTGCTCGACGGCCTCGACATCGAGCAGGCGCACGTCGCCGGTCATTCGATGGGCGCACTCGTCGCACTCGAGTTCGCGCTGACTCGTGCGCCGCGTACGCTGAGCGTCGCTGCACTGAACGCGGTCTACGACCGCTCGCCTGCACAACGCGAAGCAGTAATGTCGCGCGCCGCGACGCTCGGCGATACACCGGCCGATACGGGCGCGATTGCGGGCGTCGACGCCACGCTCAAACGCTGGTTCGGTGACCCGGTGCCGGCGCATCTGACGCAGGCGGCGCAAGCGGTGCGGCACCTGCTGCTCTCGGTCGATCCGGTCGGCTATGCGCGGACTTACGGTCTCTTCGCCTGCTCGGACGACGTCCACGTCGGTCGGTTGACGAGCCTCGCTGTGCCCGCCTTGTTCCTGACCGCCGAGCTAGATCTGAACTCGAGTCCGGACATGTCGTGGGCGATGGCGGAGGCCGCGCCGTTCGGTCGGGCCGAGGTGATTGCGGGTGCGCGTCATATGATGAACGTTAGCCATCCAGAAGAAGTCACCGCACGCCTGCTTGCTTTTTTCGCCGAAGCAGCGCAACGAAACGGGGCAAATGCAACGAACGTGGGGGAAGACCATGTCTGAGCCGATCATCGAACAGACTTTCGACACTCTCGAATTTCGCCGCGCACTCGGCGCATTCGTCACCGGCGTGACTGTTGTCACGACGATCCAGCCGGACGGTTCCCCGCGCGGCTTCACGGCCAACTCGTTCGCCTCGGTTTCGCTCGATCCGCCGCTGATCCTCGTGTGCATCGCGAAGAGCGCGTCGAGCCACGCGGTCTTTGCCACCACGAATCACTTCGCAGTCAGCGTGCTGGCGGGGGAGCAGAAGGCCGTGTCGGGCGTCTTCGCGTCGAAGTCGGTCGACAAGTTCGCGCAGGTCTCATGGCGCGTCCGCGCAACGGGCGCGCCGATCATGGAGGGCGCGGCGGCGACGTTCGATTGCAGGACGCACGACGTCGTGGGTGCCGGCGATCACATCATTCTGATCGGGCGCGTGGTCGACTTCGTGCATACGAATTCTTCGCCGTTGGGTTACTGCCGTGGCGCGTACGTAAACTTCAGTCTCTCGCAGGACGCGCTCGCGGCAACCGGCGCGCGCGCCCAGGTGGGCGCAATTCTCGAACATCGCGACGGCCTGGTGCTGCTTGAAACGAAAAACGGTTTGCAGTTGCCGACCGGCGTCAAGCTCGAACCCGAAAGTGATGCGGGGAGCCTGCGCGGCGTGCTGGCGAAACTCGGTCTCACCGCGCATCTCGATTTCATTTTTGCCGTTTTCGAATCGGGTAGTGGTCCGTCGGCGAGCGTCCACGTCTATTACCGGGGACGCGTGAGCAGCAGCCTCGCCGCAATGATGGACACCGCGATCCACATCGTCCCGCTGCCACGGATTCCATGGAGCGAACTGCGCGACGACGCCGTGCGCTCGATGCTGCAGCGCTATGTGCGCGAGCGCAGCGAAGACGCCTTCGGCATCTACGTCGGCGACACAGAGGCAGGACAGGTCCAGACGCTCGCGACAGCACATTGAGATGCCCGGTGTCGCACGGCTGCCGCCGTCATCCAGATACGCTTTGCGACGACCGGTTTGTCTGGGGTTAATCCACCAAAAAGATCCATCAATCCAGCATCGCAGTGGGGAGACAAAGGAAAAGATGGAAAACAGCAACATGAAGCCAGCGCGTTCTTCGCCGTTGGCCGCAGAGAAGACCGATTCGACGACCACGCAGTCAATTTAGCGCGACCAAACCGACTTGAAGGATACCGATATGACCCGCACCCGCAGTCTGATGATTTCTCCGCTGTTCGCGCTGTGCGCGGCAGCGTTCATGGCGACGCCGGCGCTTGCCGCAGATCCCATCGTGTTCACGAGTTGGGGCGGCACGACGCAATCGTCGCAGCAAAAGGACTGGGCGCAGCCTTTCACCCAGGGGAGCGGCATCACCGTGCTGATGGATGGTCCGACCGACTACGGCAAGCTCAAGGCGATGGTGGACAGCGGCAATGTTAGCTGGGACGTCGTCGACGTCGAGGGCGACTTTGCCTATGCCGCGCAAAAGGCAGGGCTGATCGAGCCTATCGACTACACCGTGGTCAAGAAGGGCGAGCTCGATCCACGCTTCTCGAGCGCCGATGCGGTGGGCAGCTTCTATTACTCGTTCGTACTCGGCTATAACAAATCGAGCTTCAAGGGCGCGCAGCCGCAGGCGTGGGCCGATCTGTTCGACACGAAGAAATTTCCCGGCAAACGAACGTTCTACAAGTGGTCCGCACCCGGCGTGCTCGAAATTGCGCTGCTTGCCGACGGCGTGCAGCCGGACAAACTCTATCCCCTCGACCTCGACCGCGCATTTAAAAAGCTCGACTCGATCAAGAGCGACATCGTCTGGTGGAGCGGCGGCGCACAGTCGCAGCAACTGCTCGCATCGGGAGAGGCGCCCGTCGGCATGTTCTGGAACGGCCGTCTGCATGCGCTCGAACAGACGGGCGTGCCGGTCGGCGTTTCGTGGAACCAGAACCTGACTGCCGCGGACATGCTCGTGATCCCGAAGGGCGCGAAGCACAAGGCCGAGGCGATGAAGTTCCTCGCCGTCGCGACGAGTCCGCAGGCGCAGGCAAAGTTCGCGCAGGATACGGGCTACGCGCCGATCAACGTGAAGTCGGCGGCGCTGATGCCTGCTGCAGTCGCGAAGACGATGCCGGACCAGTACAAGACCTCCCAGATCGACCTGGACATGAAGTACTGGGCGGACAATCGCGACGCGATTGCGAAGCGCTGGTACGCGTGGCAATCGAAATAAGCGTCAGCGAAAGAGGCGTGCCCCGAAGCGGCGGTCAGGCAGAAGGCGCGTAGCAGCAACTGGAGAATGCAGGAGATACCATGCCCAATGTTCTGAGTACCGCGGCCCATCCGCCGGCGACACCCACGCGTCGGCGTCGCGACTGGCGCAACATTCGCCTGTTGATACCGGGGCTCGTGCTCCTCGTGATCTTCTTCATGCTGCCGGTGCTTTCGCTCCTGCTGCGCAGCGTGCTGGAGCCCACACCGGGGCTGCACAACTACGAGCAGCTTCTCGGCTCTTCCACCTACCTGCGCGTGTTCGGCAACACGTTCCTGGTCGCGACCGTCGTGACCGTGGTGACGGTGGCGATCGGTTTCCCGACCGCATGGCTGCTCGCCATTGCGCCGCGCAGGCTGAGTTCGCTGCTGTTTTCGATCATGCTGCTTTCGATGTGGACCAACCTGCTGGCGCGCACGTTTGCCTGGATGGTTCTGCTTCAGTCGACGGGCCCGATCAACCGCATGTTAATGGCGATCGGCCTCATCCACGAGCCGCTGCCGCTCGTGAACAACCTGATCGGTGTGACGATCGGCATGACGTACATCATGCTGCCATTTCTCGTCATGCCGCTGCACGCGACGCTGCGCAGCATCGACCCCTCGACACTGCGCGCCGCGGCGGTCTGCGGCGCGAGTCGCTGGCAGGCCTTCTGGCGCGTCCTTGTGCCATTGGCGATGCCGGGCATCGCATCGGGCGCATTGATGGTATTTGTCATGGCCCTCGGCTACTTCGTGACCCCAGCATTGCTCGGCGGCGCGCAATACATGATGCTCGCCGAACTGGTGGCCCAGCTCGTGCAGGAGTTGTTGAACTGGGGTCTCGCCGGTGCCGCCGCCTTCGTGCTGCTCGCCGTGACGCTCTCGCTCTACGCGCTTCAACTGCGGTTCACAGGCGGCGCGCGCGCCACTGCTGGAGGCCTTTGACATGTTGCTCGATTTCGACCGTTTAGGTGCGTTGCGCTGGGCGCTGCTTGCAATCGGCGCTGCCGTTGCACTTTTCCTTCTGTTGCCCATCGTGTTCATCGTCGCCTTGTCGTTCGGCGATTCGCAGTGGCTGATCTTTCCGCCGCCGGGCTGGACGCTGGAGTGGTACCGCCAGCTTTTCACCGACCCGGGATGGCTCGACTCGCTGCTCACGAGCGCCAAACTTGCGGTGATCGTGACAGTGCTGTCCGTGCTGATCGGCTTTCTTGCATCGCTTGCGCTCGTTCGCGGCAAGTTTCGCGGCCGCAACGCGGTGAAGGCGTTTTTTCTGACGCCGATGGTGCTGCCCGTGGTGGTGCTGGCTGTGGCGCTCTATGCGTTCTTTCTGCGCATCGGCCTGACCGGCACGATGACCGGCTTCGTGATCGGCCATCTGATCATCGCCTTGCCGTTTTCGATCATTTCAATCAGCAACTCGCTGTCGAGCTTCGATACCGCACTGGAAGACGCAGCGTTGATCTGCGGGGCATCGCCGCTCGAAGTGAAGCTGCGCGTTACATTGCCGGCGATCCGGCTTGGCCTGTTCGCCGCGGCGATCTTCGCGTTCCTTGCGTCGTGGGACGAGGTGGTGGTGTCGATCTTCATGTCGAGTCCGACCTTGCAGACGCTGCCCGTGCGCATCTGGGCGACGCTGCGGCAGGACCTGACTCCCGTCGTCGCGGCAGCATCCTCGCTGCTCGTTGGACTGACGACCGTTTTGATGTTGGCGGGCGCAGTGCTGCGCCGCGCCCGATAACGCCCGAACAATGAGGTGATTAGCCATGACTTCCGCATTCCTGCAAATCCAGCGCCTGCGTAAGACCTACGACGACGTCGTTGCCATCGACCAGGTTTCGCTCGATGTGCGCAAGGGCGAGTTCATGACCTTCCTCGGGCCGTCGGGCTCGGGCAAGAGCACGACGCTCTATATCGTCGCGGGTTTTCAGGAGCCGACTGAGGGTCGCGTGCTGCTCGACGGCAAACCGCTGCTGTCGGTCGCGCCCAATAAACGCAACATTGGCATGGTGTTTCAGCGCTACACGCTGTTTCCGCATCTCACCGTCGGGCAAAACGTGGCTTTCCCCTTGCGGGTGCGCCGCCGCCCCGAGGCGGAGATCAAGAAGAAGGTCGAGCAGATGCTCGCGCTGCTTCATCTCGCGGAGTTCCGCGATCGCATGCCCGGCCAGCTCTCGGGCGGCCAGCAACAGCGGGTGGCGATTGCGCGCGCGCTGGCGTACGACCCGCCTGTGCTGCTGATGGACGAACCGTTGTCCGCGCTCGACAAGAAGCTTCGCGAGGAAATCCAGCTCGAATTGCGCCGCATCCACCAGGAGACCGGCGTGACGATTCTCTACGTGACGCACGACCAGGAAGAGGCGTTGCGTCTTTCGGATCGTATCGCTGTGTTCAACAAGGGCCGCATCGAACAATGCGGATCCGGCGAAGAGCTCTATGAAAATCCGGCTTCGCGCTTCGTCGCCAACTTCATTGGCAATTCGAACTTCCTGCCTGTTCGCATCACCGCGCGCGACGCGGCGCAATCGAGCGCCGTCTTCCCGAGCGGCCATGCAATCGCGGCCACCGGCGATGCCACGCTTTCGGTGGGCGGCGACGGCACGCTGATGGTTCGCCCCGAGCAGATCCGCATTCGCGCTGCCGGCGCGGCCAAAAACACGGCGGGCTTGCCAGTTACCGTGCGAGACATCACCTATCTGGGCGACGCCATGCACTACTCGGTGACGACGCCGTGGGCACAGGACATGTCAGTGCGGATGCCCGCGGGAGATCATCGGGACAGTGGGATCGTCATCGGCACGCAGGCCTGGATCGACTGGGATGCGCGCGACACGAGGCTGTTCGCGCAGGCTTGATCGGATACAGCAATGCACCAACCGATCTCGTCCCTGAAAGTTGAGCGCCGAACGACCACGCTCAGAGCGCTTGCGCTCGAGAAAATGCGTAGCGCCATCCTGGACGCGCGTTTTCAGCCAGGCGCCCGGCTGGTCGAGCGGACCTTGTGTGAAGAGCTGGGCGTGAGCCGCACGGTCGTGCGCGAAGTGCTGCGCCATCTGGAGACGGAGGGGCTCGTCGATACCCTGCCGAATCAGGGGCCCATCGTTGCCGTGCTCGATCTCAAGACCGCAACGGAGATTTACGAAATTCGCGGCCTGCTGGAGGGCGAAGCGGCGTCCGCCTGTGCGCGGCTTGCCGACGCACGCACCGTCGACGATCTGGACGCACTGATCGACAGCATTCAGCTCGCTTTCGATGACCGGGACTATCGCGCAGTGCTGGCGTTCACGACGGCGTTTTACGAGCGCATGTTCACCGCGGGCCACAAACATGTCGCGTGGGAAATCGTCCAGTCGCTGACGGCAAGAATCAACCGTCTGCGAGCGTTGACCATCGCGTCCGACGATCGCGGCAGCCAGGCAGTTCTGGAAATGCGTCAGATCCTGGCCGCGATACGCGCGGGGGACGCGGTCGCCGCGCACAGCGCCGCCGTCACGCACATCAGCGGGGTGGCGGAAATCGCCAGGAAGCTGTTGGTTGAAGGGCAGGGCCTCTTGCTCCTGAAACGCGCGGGGTAATCTTCGGGCCCTTTGCTCCTTGCGCAGAAGCGGCGATAGAAAAGATAAAACGGCTCGGTACGACGAAGCGTTCAGAAGGAAAAAGCACGTTCACCCACACGCCCCCACGTTTCGTGGCGGGTTAGCAGCGCATTTGACAAGGAGAGAAGAAAGCATGAAACGTCGTGATAAGAAGAACATTGCTATGTGGTTATTGGCGGGGAGCGCTTTCGTCGCGTTGAACGCGCACGCGCAATCGTCCGTCACGCTGTATGGCGTGATCGACGAGGGCATCGACTACGTCAGCAACAGCGGCGGCCATTCGCTTTGGCGCATGCGCGACGGTACGTATGACGGCGTCTATGGCAGCCGCTGGGGTTTGAAGGGCAGCGAGGATCTCGGCGGCGGTCTGAGCGCGCTGTTCAAGCTGGAATCGGGTTTCAGCACGGAAAACGGCCAAAGCCGCCAGGGCGGACGCCTGTTCGGCCGTCAGGCCTACGTAGGGCTTTCGGATGCGCATCTCGGCACGGTCACGCTCGGGCGCCAGTACGATTCGGTGGTCGATTATCTGCAACCGCTCACCGCGCCCGGACAACTCGGGGGACCGCTCGTTCATGCTGGTGACATCGACAACACGGACAACTCTTTTCGCGTCGACAATTCGATCAAATACGCGAGTCCGAAGATCGGCGGCCTGACCTTTGGCGGCCTCTATTCGTTCACCAATACGAACGCGCCCGGCCGTGGAACGACCGGCTTGTGGAGCCTTGGGGCGAATTACGCTTTTGGCGGGTTCAACATCGCGGGCGCTTACCTGTACGCGAAGAATCCCGCGGCACTTCTGACCGACGGAAATTACGTGAGCAACACCACCGGCGCGGCGATTGGCGCGAGCGGCCCGTTCAGCTACGTGGGCAACCCGGCCAATGAGCAGATCTTCGGTGCGGCGATCAATTACGCGCTGGGTTCGGCGACGCTCGGTCTGGATTACACCAACACGAAGTTCAACGACGCCAACGGCACGCAGGGCACGGTGATTTTTGCGAACTACGAAGCGTGGGGCCGCTACAACCTGACGTCGGCGTGGTACGTGGGTGCGCAGTACGTGTACACGCACGGCAACGTCGGCTACGACCAGTCGATTCCGATTTACCACCAGGTGGGACTCACGACGGCCTATGCCTTGTCAAAGCGCACCTCGCTATACGCGATGGGCGTCTGGCAAAAGGCAGCGGGCGCGGCGTCGAATGCCGACATCTTCGATGGCGCGGTGGGATCGGCGTCGTCGAACAATCATCAGACCGCCGTGCGTATCGGTATGTATCACCAGTTCTGATAGCAGCGTGCTCCGTCCTGGCGCGGAGCACGGTTTCGACCCAGCTTGATATCGCGCGCCCTGACCAGCATCGGGGTGCGCGACACTTTTTTGCAACCCCTTTAGGAATGACCATGGAATTGGCAACCCGGTTGAAGGATCCGCTGCTGTTTCGACAACAGGCCTACGTCAACGGCGAATGGCAAAGCGCAGCCAACGCCGAAACATTCGAGGTTCGCGATCCCGCAACGGGCGCGCTCGTCGGCAACGTTCCTTTGATGGGCGCGAGCGAAACACGTCAGGCGATCGACGCAGCGAACGCGGCCTCGCCCGCGTGGCGCAAAAAGACCGCGAAAGAACGCGGCGCCATTCTGCGCAAATGGCACGATCTGATGATGGAGAACGCCGATGATCTTGCGCTGGTCCTGTCGACGGAGCAGGGCAAGTCGCTTGCGGAAGCGAAGGGTGAAATCGGCTATGCCGCGTCGTTCTTCGAATGGTTTGCGGAAGAAGGCAAGCGCGTGTATGGCGACACGATTCCGACGCCGGCGAGCGACAAGCGCATCGTCGTGGTGAAGGAACCGGTGGGTGTGTGCGCCGCGATCACGCCGTGGAATTTCCCGGCCGCGATGATTACCCGCAAGGTTGGACCCGCGCTCGCCGCCGGTTGCACCATCGTCGTCAAACCCGCCGAAGCGACGCCGTTCTCGGCGCTGGCGCTGGCCGTGCTGGCCCAGCGTGCAGGAGTGCCCTCCGGTGTGTTCAGCGTGGTGACGGGTGACCCGAAGTCGATTGGTGCGGAGCTGACGTCGAATCCCGTCGTGCGCAAGCTCTCGTTCACGGGATCGACGCCGGTGGGCCGCCTGTTGATGAGCCAGTGCGCGTCGACGGTCAAGAAAGTGTCGCTCGAACTCGGCGGCAACGCGCCGTTCATCGTGTTCGACGATGCCGACGTCGATGCGGCCGTCCAGGGTGCCATCGCATCGAAGTACCGCAACAGCGGGCAGACGTGCGTGTGCACGAACCGCTTCTACGTGCACGACACCGTGTACGACCAGTTCGCGGAAAAGCTCGCCGCAGCGGTCAGCCGCCTGAAGGTCGGACGCGGCACCGAACCCGATGTCGCGCAAGGCCCGCTCATCAACGAGGCGGCGGTGCAGAAAGTTGAAGCCCACATCGCGGATGCGCTCGCGAAGGGCGCGTCCGTCGTCACGGGCGGCAAGCGTCATGCGCTCGGCCACGGCTTCTTCGAACCGACGGTGCTCCGGGACGTCACCCCGGCGATGCGAGTCGCAAAAGACGAGACCTTCGGCCCACTCGCGCCGCTCTTCAGATTCAGCAGCGACGACGAGGTGATCCGCTTCGCGAACGACACCGAGTTCGGTCTCGCATCGTACTTCTACAGCCGGGACATCGGCCGCGTCTGGAGGGTTGCGGAAGCGTTGGAGTACGGGATGGTCGGCGTGAACACGGGCCTGATTTCGAACGAAGTCGCGCCATTCGGTGGCGTGAAGCAGTCGGGCATGGGGCGCGAGGGTTCGCACTACGGCATCGACGATTATGTCGTCATCAAATATCTGTGCATGGCGGTTTGACCTGAAAAAAGCGGGGTGCAAAAGCGGACGCTCGAACATGAATACCTGGTCATCCGGAAACAATGAAGCGGGCGCGGCCCGTTTGCACGACACGGCGCTCGATCGCACCGAACCCGGCGCGGTGAGCATACCGTTGCCGGTAACGATACGCGTCGTCGCGATCTGTCTGGCGATGATCCTCGCCGAAGGTTACGACGTCGCAATTTACGGCGCCGTGCTGCCCATGCTGACGCATGGCACGAACTGGTCGCTCTCGCCATTCCAGTTGGGCGCGATTGCGAGTTGCTCATTGGCGGGCATGATGATCGGCGCGATGTGTGCCGGCACGGTGAGCGACCTGATCGGCCGGCGCTGGGTATTACTCGGCAGCGTGGCGCTGTTCTCGGCCATGATGGCTGCGGCGGCGCTGGCGCCCACGCCCACGGTCTTCGTCGTCGCGCGTGTCGTGGGCGGGTTGGGGCTGGGCGGCGTCGTGCCGACCGCCGCGGCGCTCACCGTCGAATATTCTCCACCGCACCGGCGCTCGTTCAACTACGCGTTGATCTACACCGGCTATTCGCTCGGCGGCATTCTCGTCGCGCTGCTCGCGATCGCCTGGTTGCCGACGCATGGCTGGCGATGGCTGTTCGGCCTGGGCGCGCTGCCTCTGCTGCTGGTGCTCGCGGCGGGGCCTTCGTTGCCGGAGTCGATCGATTTCCTCATTGCACGAAAACGTTTTGACGAAGCGCGGTCGCTGGCGCGTGCGCTGCGGATCCGGCACGCGTGGCTTGAAAACGAGTGCGGCGGCGACGCAGTACGTATCGCTGAAAAAAGCGCCCCCGCGCCTGTGCGTTCGTTGTTCGATCGCTCCTTCATTCATGCCACGCTGGCGTTCTGGCTCGCGATGTTTATGGGCCTGCTTCTCCTGTACGGCCTGAGCACGTGGCTGCCGCAACTCATGCGCAAGGCGGGCTATCCGCTCGGGTCGAGCCTCGCATTGCTCATGACGCTCAATCTTGCCGCCGCGCTGGGCTCGCTGTCCGGCGGTGCGTTGGCCGATCGCATCGGTTCGAAACGCGTGGTCAGCGTGTTGTATCTGCTGGCGGCTGCGAGCCTATGCGCGTTGCCGTTTGCCCATGGCGTGGTGCTCACGTATGTGCTGGTCAGCATCGCGGGGGTTGGCACGATCGGCAACACCATGCTGCTTGGCGCTTATATCACGCAGTACTACCCGCCTCACAGTCGGGCGACTGGAATCGGCTGGGCGCTCGGCATAGGACGCTTCGGCGCGATCGCGGGACCATTGATCGGTGGCGTTCTGGCGCAATGGGACGTCGTGCTCGCGTGGAACTTCTTTGTGTTCGCTGCCGCGGGTCTGCTGGCGGCAATCGCCGTGCTGATGGTACCGGGCAATCGCACAAGGCCGATACGAGACTGAACTACAACCACAACTTGCCAGTTTCAACATGAAAATCATTAAAAGCGTCTCCATCTCCAGCAAGATCTTCATCGCGTTTTCAGGCGCGATTTTCGTTTTTATTGTCAGCGCGTGCGTTTGTCTTTACAGCGTTCGGGCCATTGATCAGAAGCAGAAAGAGATCGAAGCATCGGAACAGATGTTGCGTCTTTTGAAAGACGGGACGGGCGACTATCTCAACATAATCTGGGCGGTTCTGGCGAACAACCTCAACGGGAAGGCGTCACACAAGCAATGGATCGTCGATCACCGCCCAGACTTTGGCGAAAAATTGACGAAGCTCCGCGCGATGGATCCCACGCCCGAAGGTGCGGCACTGGTCAACGAAGGTCAGCGGGAATACGACGCGTGGGTAAGAACGGTCGTCGACCCGCTCGTGGAGATGCGCAAGAAGGTGGACGCTTTTTCGGTGAACGTGAGCGACCTCTCCACGTTGACCGAGAGTTTCGGCTCATATCTGGGAACCGAAAAACTGATTGCGGCGGTCGGAAAGCTGGAAAGCTATGAGCAGCAGAGAGTGTCGGCGAATCGTGCGCAGCTCGATTCGCTGCGCACCTCGATTTACGCTAGCGTGCTCTGCGCGTCGTCGATTGCCGTGCTAGCGTCGATTCTCGCAGGACGATGGCTATCGCGCACGATTTCCCGGCCGTTGAAACAGGCCGTATCGGTGGCGACGTGTGTCGCCGAAGGCGATCTGACGAATCGCATCGAAGCGACGTCGACGGACGAAACCGGACAATTGATGCTGGCCATGAAGGCGATGAACCAGAGTCTCGCGGGCATCGTGGGCGGAGTTCGCTCCAGCGCCGATCGCATTGCGTCTGCGTCCAGCGAGATTGCCGTTGGTAATCTCGACCTGTCTTCGCGCACCGAGGAGCAGGCGAGTTCGCTGGAGGAGACGGCCGCGAGCATGACGCAACTGACCGAAACCGTGCGCCAGAATGCGGACAACGCACGTCAGGCCAGTACACTGGCGACGCGCGCGTCCAGCATGGCGGACGCAAGCAATGAAGCGGTGCACGGCATGGTCGAGACGATAGAACGCATCAGCGGCAGCTCGGACCAGATTTCGGAAATCACCGGCGTGATCGAAGGCATCGCTTTCCAGACGAACATCCTGGCCTTGAATGCGGCGGTCGAAGCCGCGCGCGCAGGTGATCAGGGACGCGGGTTTGCCGTCGTGGCGAACGAGGTGCGCGCGCTCGCCCAGCGCTCGGCAACAGCGGCGCGGGAAATCAAGGAACTGATCGGGTCATCGGTGGAGACAATCCAGAGCGGAGCGAGGCGGGCGCATAACGCAGGCGGCACGATGACCGAAGTGAAGCTCGCGATCAGGCAGGTGGCCGACATCGTAAGCGAGATCGCGGCAGCATCCGACGAACAAAGCAGGGGCATCGAGCAGGTGAACCAGGCTGTGAACCTGATGGACAAGGTCACGCAGCAGAATGCGGCGCTCGTCGAGCAGGCTGCCGCGGCGGCCCAGTCGCTGGAAGACCACGCGATGGATCTGAAAAATGCCGTTGCGGTATTCAATCTCGCGGATCACGCTGGGCAACACGCGTAGACCGTAGCGGCAACGCAGAACCGGCTCGTTGCAGCAACGAGCCGGCTGAAGATCGCAATTCAATAAACGCGATTCAACGGGCGCGGTTACTCGGACGCCGTGGCGCCTGCTGGAGCGCGGCGCGGGGAGCGTGAACCGTTGGTCGGCGCGAGCAGGTAGTAGGCAAGCGCCGTCGCAACGAGGCCGACCATCCAGGAAACGTCCGCACCGCCAAGCAGCGACGCCCAAGGGCCGTGGAAGAAGCTCTCTTCCATGAACGGCACCTGAACCGCAATGCCGAAGACGTACAGTGCGATCGCCGTCACATTGAACGAGCCGTACATGCCGCCGTCACTGCTGATGATTTCAGCGACGTGGTAGTGTCGTTTGTTGATGAGGTAGAAGTCGACGAGATTGATCGCAATCCACGGCGCGAGCACGATGCGCATCGCGAAGATTGCATTCAGGAAGATCGCGATGAAGTTGCTCGACGCCCACAACGCGGTGACGGTGGACCCGATCAGCAGGATCGTCGACACGACGACGCGAACGTTGCGGCCAGGCATCCAGTGCGGACGGAACGTTTGCGCGGCGGTGATGAAGGACAGCACAGCGCCGTACAGATTCATGCCGTTATGCCCGATGATGTTGACGAGGAAGAGGAAGATCAGCACATAGCCGAACATGCCCGTCTGCGTGCGGATGGCCTGCATGGCGTCGGTGGTATGGCCGGTACTCACGGCGACCACGCCGAACACGAATGCGAAGATCGTTCCCAGCGACGTGCCGAAGTAGGTGAATGCGAAGGTCTTGACGAACCCGGTGGAGCTCGGCAGGTAGCGCGAATAGTCGGACGTATACGGTGCGAAGCTGATTTGCCACACCGCGCAGAGTCCGAACATCGCGAACCAGCCGGAGAGATCGAAATGGCCCTGCTGGAAGACGTGGGCGTCGAGGCCCGGCGCCATCAGGATCATGCCGATCAGGAGCGCGCTGCCCATGAACCACGCACCAACCTTGTTGAAGCGATGGATGAAGTGATAGCCGATCACGCCGACCAGCGTCGCGAGAACGGCGCCCATCACTGTCGCAACCGGCACGGGAACCGGCGGGATAGCGGCGTGCAGCGTCTTGCCCGCGAGAATGATGTTCGAAACGAAGAACCCGAGATAGATCAGCGTGGTGAATTCCACCACGAGCAACGACCCATACCGGCCGAATTGCGCACGGCTCTGAATCATCTGCGGCACGCCGACGAGCGGCCCCTGCGCGGAGGTGAGGGCGTGGAAAATCGCGCCGAAGAATTGCCCGACGACGATGGCAAGAATGGCGCTCACCAGATCCAGGTGGAAAATCAGCACTGAGGTAGCGCCGGAAATCACGGCCAGCGGCGCGACATTCGTGCAGAACCACAAGGTGAAGAGATCGACCGGTTTGCCGTGCCGGTTTTCCGGCGCAACATACTCGATCGAGTTGCTTTCGATGGTCAGAACGCTGTTATCGTTCGCCGGGTTTGTCATCATGTCTCCATTTTTATACCAGACTGCGCCGCACCACGAACGCAATGCGTGTGGCGACAGCGCAGCCTTTACGGCTTTGAATCGATACGGCAGGGGAGCGCGCCCGTCTAGCGCATCACGAACGGGTCGCTGATCGGGTCGTCCGAGGTGCGAAGCCACACGGACTTCGTCGTCGTGTATTCGAGCGCAGCGGCGAATCCGCCTTCACGGCCATGCCCCGACAGTCCGAAGCCGCCGAATGGGACGAGCGGCGAAACCGCCCGATACGTGTTGATCCAGACGATGCCCGATCGAACGCGCTTTGAAACGCGATGGGCACGCGTGAGATTGGTAGTAAAGATGCCGGCTGCAAGACCGTAGGCTGTGCTGTTTGCCTTTTCGATTGCTTCCTGTTCGGTGGCGAACGTATCCACCGAAAGCACCGGCCCGAAGAGTTCCGTCGTAATACTGTCCGCGTTCGCGACACCGGTACAGTCCAGAATCGTGGGCGCGTAGTAGAAGCCGGCGCGCTCGATAGCCTTGCCCCCCGTCAACACTTTGGCGCCCTGGCGCACGGAGCTTGCAACGACCGACTCGATATTACGCAGTTGCCGCTCGGTGCAAAGCGGCCCGTATTCCGTTGCCATGTCGTTGGGCAAGCCGACGAGAATGCGCGAGACGCGTTCGACCAGCAACGCAAGAAACTCGTCCTTGACGGATGCTTCGATCAACAGACGCGAGCCCGCGACACAGCTCTGACCGCTGGCAGCGAAAATGGCCGCGACCTGTGCATTCACGGCGCTTTGAATGTCGGTGTCAGCGAATACGATGAACGGCGATTTGCCGCCCAGCTCCAGCGAAACCTTGGCGAGGTTATTCGCCGTGTTCGCGACAATATGCTTCGCGGTTTCGGGGCCGCCCGTGAAGGCGACTTTGTCCACCTTTGGGTGGCTGCTGAGCACGGCGCCGCATTGCGCGCCAAAGCCCGTGACCACGTTGACGACACCCGGAGGGAACCCGGCTTCGTGGACCACGCGAGCGAATTCGAGCAACGGGCCGGGCGCTTCCTCGGATGCCTTGAGCACCACCGTGCAGCCGGCGGCAAGCGCCGGCCCGAGCTTCACTGCGGAGAGGAACAACTGGCTATTCCATGGAACGATCGCGGCCACCACGCCAACGGGTTGGCGGTCGAGCCAGACCTGCATGTCCGGCTTGTCGACGGGAATATGGCTGCCTTCGAGCTTGTCGGCAATGCCCGCGTAATAGCGGTAGTACTCCGCCACGTACGCGATCTGGCTGGACGTCTCGCGGATGATCTTGCCGGTATCGTTGGTTTCAATTTCAGCGAGTCGCGGCGCAGCCTTTTCGAGGAGTTCGGCAAGCCTGTGCAGCAGTTTCCCTCTGGCCGACGCGGTGATGCCGGCCCACGCAGGATCGGTCAGCGCACGGCTGGCGGCGTCCACGGCGCGGTTGACCTCGTCGTTCCTGGCCTCGGGCATCTGCGCCCACACTTCGCCCGTAGCCGGGTTCACGCTTCCGAACGTCGCGGCGCCCGATTCGAACTGGCCGTCGATATAAAGCTGAAAATGAAAACTCATGGAATTACGTCCTCACTGAAAGGCCGGCATCACGTCGTTGATCATCCGTTCGAGCGACGCCTTCTTGCGCTCGAAGCTCATGCCGGTGTCGATCCAGAAGGAATACTCGTCGAAGCCGAGCGCTTCGTATGCCTTCAGGCGCGCGATCACCTCATCGGGCGTACCGATGACGTTGTTCTTGCGCATGGCTTGTGGCGTGTAGAACGGGTGAGCGGCGATCTCTTCCTTGCTCAGCGACTTGATCATGCCACGGCTTACCGGACGTTCGTTCTTGAACCATGCGCCGAAGTAGTTATAGAAGACGTTCACTTCGTCGGCCGCCAGTTGCGCGTCGTCCTCGCTGCTCGCGACATAGGTGTGGCGCAGCAACATGATCTGCGGGCGAGGCATGTCGCTGAACTTCTCGCATGCCGCGTTGAAATGGCCGGCGAGCTTCTCGACTTCTTCGTCGCCCATATGCAACGGCGTGACCTGGACGTTGCAGCCGTTCGCCACGGCGAACTCGTGGCTGTTCGGGTCGCGGGCGGCTACCCAGAGTGGCGGGTGCGGCTGCTGGAGCGGTCGCGGAGACGACGTTGTCGAAGGGAATTTCCAGAACTCGCCTTCGTGCGCGTAATCGCCTTCCCACAGTTTTTTCACTGCCGGAATGAGTTCGCGCATTCTCTGGCCGGCACCCCATGCATCGAGGCCCGGCAGCAGACGTTCGTATTCGAACGAATACGCGCCGCGTGCGATGCCCAATTCCAGACGGCCGTTGGTGATGATGTCGGTCATCGCCGCTTCGCCAGCAAGCTTGATCGGATGCCAGAATGGCGCGATGACCGTGCCGGTGCCCAGCCTGACGTTCTGGGTCTTGTTGGCCAGATCCACGAGGTTGAGGAACGGATTGGGCGCGATCGTGAAGTCCATGGCGTGGTGCTCGCCGGTCCAGACGGCGTGCATGCCGCCCCGGTCCGCGATCTGACAAAGCTCGACCATCTCGTCATAAAGCTGTTTCTGACTGGTCTGGTCGGAGACGCGCTCCATGTGCACGAAAAGTGAAAAACGCATGGGGTAACCTTTCAGGAAAGAAGCGGGCGGACGGTGCCCTGGCTATGGTCGCCGTAGTACATGCCGTAGCTCTTCAACTGGCTTTCCTTGCGGTAGCGTTCGAGCATGCTGGCGACGGCGGCGTCCTGGAACTGATTCGAGCCGATCTCGTCGAGACTCACGAATTCGCCCGCAACAGCGGCCTCATCCGGCGCGCTGCAGAGAAACGAGATGTACTGGTAGTGGGTTTCGGTGTTGTTGTACGCCGAATAGATGAAGCTTGCCGATGCGTCCGGCTGGTACTTCGCGAAGATCTCGGCGAGTGCCTTGTCGGCGCCTTCCTTGCCGATTTCTTTCGAAGGCAGACGCCATCTGTTGTCCGCGTCCCGCGTGAGCAGCACCTTGTCGTCGCGCGCGATGATCGCGCTCACGATGACTTTCGGGCCGGCGATCACTTCGGCCGATACCTTGGCGGGCGTGAAATAGCCGCCGCGGTAATAGCCGAGGCCCGCGTAGCCAGCAGAGTGGAATGCCTCGACCTTGCCGACGATGAGCGCGTGGTCGCCCGCATCGATCACCGTGTGCGTTGTGCAGTCGAACCACGCACTGACGTCGCCGATGAGCGGGTTGTTGTTCGCGCTCAGATGCCAGTTCACGTCGGCGAAGCGATCGTCGCTGGGCCGCGCGAAGGTATTGGATAGATCCTTCTGGCCTTCCGCGAGAATGTTGATGGCGAAGTGTCCCGTCGTGGAAAACGTCTGGTAGTTGCTCGACGTCTTTGCGATGCTCACGAGCAGCAAGGCCGGGTCCAACGAAACTGACGAGAACGAGTTTGCGGTAAAGCCGAGCGGCTTGCCGTCGTCTCCTGCCGTCGTCACAATTGTGACGCCTGTCATGAAGGCGCCGAATGCATCGCGCAGTTCGCGAGGATTGATTCTGGCGGTCTCTTGGGTCATATCACACTTCCGATTTCAACGTTTCGGCGAGATGCTGCGGTCTGCAGCCAGACGCGCAGGGCGCGATTGACTTCCTCGGGGGCGGTCAGGTTCACCATATGGCGCTCGTTGCGGATTACGACGGCACGACCGTTGTGGGCGGCACTGGCCATCTGTTCTGCCATCTCCGGGGTCGAATTCGCATCATCCGAACCGGTGAGCACGAGAGCAGGGCAGGCAATCGTATGCCAGCCGTCGGCGTACACTTCATCGCCACTCGCGAAGGCCGTATAGGCCGTGGCGTAACCTGCCAGATCGACGGATTTCAGCCAGGACTCGACCATTTGCGCCGCGATGCGCTGCGCTTCCCCGGCATTGAACCAGCGCCTGAGCGGTGTCTCGACGTCAATGGTTCCCGATCGAAGTTCGGCCGCGCGTTGCAGCACGGCGTCGCGGGCCTCCGGTGTTCGACGATACACGCCGTTCAGAACTGCTACGCGCCTGACCAGATCGGGCCGTGTGACGGCCACGCCCGCGGCAATCAATGAACCCATCGAATGACCCGCCAGATTGACGGGGCCTGCGTTCAGTGCTTCGATGAATTCGATCGCCCAATTCACGAATTGCTGCAATCCGGCATTCACGTCCAGCGCGGTGCTCGTGCCGTGCCCGGGCATATCGACCGAAATCACCCTGAATTCGGCCGACAGATCGTCGATCTGCGGGTGCCACGCACGCGCCTGCATGCCCACCCCATGAATCAGGACCAGTGGCTCCCCAGTTCCCTGCTCGAGATAGTGCGCGACGCGATTACTTGACAGATGCAGGATTGTTGAGGTCATTTCCGAGTTCTGCCAGATCTTTGTAACGATCGCCAATGCGGTGATGCGGACGGCCGCCGGTCGAGCCGCCAATTGCAATAACCAGTTCGTCCGGCGCCGGCGCATCGGCGATCGCGAACTGTAGCGTCAGGTAATGCGAACGGCGGCCTTCGTCGTTCTTGTCCATCATCGGGATCAGCAGCGGCGCATTTGCCGGGCCGCGCGTGTTGTTGAAAGCCAGATACGACTTGGCGCCGACGGCCGTGCGATAGATGTTGCCGAAGTGCAGCGTGTGGATCAGCGCGGACGCATGCTCGAGCTCACCGTCGAGGCCGACAATCGCGCTCTTGCCGAACGCCTCGACCGCTTCGCCTGACCCCGCCTCGTCAAGGATGAGCTTCGTGAGGTGCTCGCTGAGTTGCGGCGCGATTGCGCGAATCTCGGACGACAGATCTTCGACATAGCCTCGGCCTGCCCACGGGTTTTTGATGACGGCCGCCGCGCCGATCATCTTCAGCGGCTTCGCGGCGGCTTTGTCGCCATCCACGAAGACCGTCTCGACATGGAGAATAGATTTGCGAATCAGGCTCATGGCAAGGTGTCCCAAGGTCAGTTGTTGATGTAAAGTATTGTGGTATGCCATAGTACGGCGTACCATGAGTGTTAACCCTAGCGCACGGATGGCGGCCCAGAAAATGGCGTCGCCCGCGCTCAGGACATGAAATGCACTCGTGCGAGGGTCAATGTGCGCTGACGAGCGTCGCGCGAAGGAGCCGGAAATTCGACGTCAGCGTGTCAGGCGGTAATGGCTAAGAGATCTTTGAAGGTGGAAAGGAGGAAAGATGACTGCATACTGGATTGCTCATGTCACCGTGCTCAACCCTGTGAAATACAAGGATTACACCGACATCGCACCGCTGGCATTCAAGAAATTCGGGGCGGTTTTCCTGGCGCGTGGAGGCGCGTCGAAAGTGCTCGAAGGGGAGTCGTTCGAGCGCCACGTGGTTATCCAGTTCAGCGACATGCAAACAGCGCTGGATTGCTACAGTTCACCCGAATATCAGTCGGCCAAGCAGGCGCGAGACGGGCACTGCATCGCGCAAGTGTCGATTGTCGAGGGCTTAGACGGCGGATAGGCTTGCGGAGGTCCGTATTGCGCAAGCGAGATCATGAAGGTCTAGTGCCGTTCAAGAGGCTGCTTTGATGTTTATGTCAGTCACTGCCTGCGACCGTCGGCGCGAACCGCTTACTCTCGTTTCTTTGTAATACGTTGAAAAGGCCCTGTGCCATGGTGGTGGCAAATGCTTGTTGATTCGTCAGTGTTTACGAGACAGCGGCTTCAAAGTTGAAGCCGCTTTCTAATTTGACATGGTCACATGTTCGAATAATTGGGACCGCCACCGCCTTCCGGCGTGACCCACACGATGTTCTGCGTCGGGTCCTTGATATCGCAGGTCTTGCAGTGCACGCAGTTCTGCGCATTGATCTGCAAGCGGTCTTCGTTTTGCTCGTTCTTCACGAACTCGTAGACACCCGCCGGGCAGAAGCGTGACTCCGGCCCCGCGTAGGTCTGCCAGTTCACGTTGACCGGCACAGCCGGATCCTTCAGCGTCAGGTGCACCGGCTGGTTTTCTTCGTGATTCGTGTTCGAGATGAACACCGAGGACAACCGGTCGAACGTCAGCTTGCCGTCCGGCTTCGGATACGTAATCGGCTTGCACTGCGAAGCCGGCTTCAGCATCTCGTGATCGGAATGCTGATGATGCAGCGTCCACGGCACGTTGCCGCCGAGCAGCTTCTGCTCGAGACCGACCATCAGCGTGCCGAGGTAGAGACCCTTGCTCATCCACTGCTTGAAGTTACGCGCGCGATACAGCTCGGTGTAGAGCCACGACGTCTTGAACGCTTCCGGGTAGGCGCTCAGTTCGTCCGACTGGCGGCCGGCCTGCACGGCGTCGAACGCGGCATCGGCGGCGAGCATGCCGGTCTTGATCGCGGCGTGCGAACCCTTGATGCGCGACGCGTTCAGGAAGCCCGCGTCGTCGCCGACCAGCGCACCGCCCGGGAACACCAGCTTCGGCAACGACATCAGGCCGCCCGCGGTGATCGCGCGCGCGCCGTAGGACACGCGCTTGCCGCCTTCGAGAATCGCGCGGATCGCCGGATGCGTCTTGTAGCGCTGGAATTCCTCGAACGGCGACAGATACGGATTCGAATAGCCGAGGCCGACCACGAAGCCGACCACGACCTGGTTGTTGTCCATGTGGTAGAGGAACGAGCCGCCGTAGGTGTCGTTTTCGAGCGGCCAGCCGGCCGTGTGCATCACCAGACCCGGCTTGTGCCTGGCGGGATCGATCTCCCACAGCTCCTTGATACCGATGCCGTAGACCTGCGGATCGACGCCGTCGCGCAGCTTGAACTTCTCGTTCAGCTGGCGGCCGAGGTGGCCGCGCGCGCCTTCGCAGAACAGCGTGTAGTTCGCGTGCAGCTCCATGCCGAGCTGGAAGTTCCCGGTCGGTTCGCCGTCCTTGCCGATGCCGAGGTTGCCGGTCGCGACGCCCTTGACCGAGCCGTCGTCGTTGTACAGCACTTCGGCCGCCGGAAAGCCCGGGAAAATCTCGACGCCGAGCGCTTCGGCCTGCTGACCCAGCCAGCGCGTTACGTTCGCGAGGCTGATCACGTAGTTGCCGTGGTTCTTGAAGTTGTCCGGCAACGCCCAGTTCGGCACGCTCTTCGCGCCCGTCGCCGAGAGGAACAGGAAGCGGTCTTCGGTCACGTCGACCGTCAGCGGCGCGCCTTTTTCCTTCCAGTCCGGGATCAGTTCGGTCAGCGCGCGCGGGTCCATCACCGCGCCGGACAGAATATGCGCCCCAATCTCTGAGCCTTTTTCGAGGACGCACACGCCAAGCTCGACGCTTTTTTCCGCCGCCAGCTGTTTCAGGCGGATCCCCGCGGACAGCCCAGCCGGGCCGCCGCCGACGATGACGACGTCATATTCCATCGACTCGCGAGGACCGTACTGCTCAATGAGGTTGTGCATGGTCGAATGCCTTATTGCGCGGGCGTCCGGACGTTCGGTTCGATCGCAATCGACACCAGCTTTGCGCCGGGGCCGACATGATGCAGATCCAGCTCCTCGCTTCGGCCTTCGATCCAGATGCCATGCATCGGCGACAGCGTGACGTTCTTCAGCAACTCACTCGACAGGCTCCATCGTCCGGAGAGACTGATCAACAGTTGCACGCTTGCTGGCGTGATCCGCAGCGCGTTCGTCGCTACACTGACTTGCGTGCGGCAGGCTCCGCGCCGGGCCATCACGTTGAGTACCTGAACGGGCTTCGTCGGCAAGCTGACCCATACATGCAGGTCGCCGGAGAACTGCACAGGCTGGCCGGTTCGCGCGAGCAACTGGCCATCCTGCGAATGCAGATCGACTGTGCCGTCGTCGATCAGCAGCAGCGTGCGTTCGAAGCCAGGGAATTGCGAAAACCGCGCGGCGCCCTTAAGGTCCGCCAGACTCACGCGCCAGTCGGCTACGCCCGCCGGATTCGCACCACGAGCGAGGGTGCGGGTCGTACCGCCGCCGTTGACCCATGGTTCGGGCGAGACCGACGTGCAGTCGAGAAAGCGGACCGACGGCAGGTTGTCGTCGGCACGATGCGTTTTCAGATGACCCAGCGCTTCGCCGCTATCGCGCGAGATGGGGTTCGGCAGGTCGAGTTCCATCACGCTGCCCCTGCGCCGGCGTGGGCTTCGAGTTCACTTAATACATCGAACAGATCGCCGACGATGCCGTAATCCGCCACCGAAAAAATCGGCGCGTCCGGATCCTTGTTGACGGCGACGATCACCTTCGAATCCTTCATGCCGGCCAGATGCTGGATCGCGCCGGAAATGCCGAATGCGAAGTACACATCGGGTGCGACGGTTTTGCCGGTCTGTCCCACTTGCGTGGCGTTCGGCGCATAACCCGCATCCACGGCGGCTCGCGATGCGCCGAGTGCGGCACCTATGCGATCGGCGAACTCGCCGAGACGGACCATGTTGTCTTTCGATGCCAGTCCGCGGCCGCCCGAGATGACGACACGTGCCGTGCTCAGATCGCGTCCGGATTGTCCGGATGCCTGGCGCTCCAGTAGCTTCGTTTTCTTGAACGCGGCGACCGGTTCCGTTTCGACAATCGCGGCGGCACCGCCCGATGCCCGCGCCGCAACGAAAGATGAGGTTCGTACCGTGGCAAACGTCACGCGCGCTGTGACCGATACTTTGGCGATGACGCTGCCCGCATAAAGACCTCGCGTGAAGCGGCCTTGCGCGTCGATGCCGGTCACGTCCGCGAGAAACGCGCCATCGGTTAGCGCAGCGGCACGCGGCAACGCACTGCGGCCGAGATTGCGGTGACTCGCGACGATCAGCGTGTAATCGTGAGAGACGGCCTGAAGCTGCATGCCGAGCGTTTCGGGTACCTGAACATGAGCCACATCGCCCGTGATGGCGAGCACGCGCTCCACGCCGGTGATGCTGGCCGCAGCGTGGGCGCCTGCTGCCGGTACCAGGACGTCGACCGGCAAACCACGTTGCAACGCCGCAGTGACGGCGCGCCGCGTCGATTCCGCGAGCTCGCCATGCTCCCATTCCCCTACCACAAGGCTTCTCATACCGGTGCTCCCAGGTTGTCCAACGGACGCTGTGCGGCGAGCGCATCCAGCAGCGCGACGGTATTCGCGACCTTGATGCCGCCCTCGCGCACAGGCGGGTCTCGCAGTTCGACGATCGTCGTGCTCGGCGTCAGATCGACGCCGAGCGATGCGCCGTCGATCGTCACAAGCGGTTTCTGCTTCGCCTTGACGATGCTCGGCAGCGTGACGCGACGCGGCTCGGCCAGACGCAAGTCCGCGCTGATAACGCTCGGACCGTCCAGTTCCCACACGGATGTGCCGCCGTCATCGCCACACGTCACCTGCCAGTGAGCGTCGCGTGCGGACAACGCGCTTGCGTTCAGCGCCTGGGACCAGCCAAGCAACGCCGCGAGCATGGCGGCGACGCCGCCAATGTCGTTGTCGATTGCCTGCTTGCCGCATAGGACGAGGCCGAAGTCGCTCGTTGCCATGTACGCGCGCAGCGAGCGCGCGACGGCCAGCGAGTCCACGGTGGCGCTGGCGGCGCCAGTGTCGATCAGCACGGCGTCGTCGGCGCCCATCGCGAGGGCGGTGCGCAACACGTCCTGGCTGGTGGACTGGCCGCACGTCACCACCGTTACCTGGGAGGCCACGCCTGCCTCCCTCAGTTGCAGCGCCTTTTCGACCGCGCATTCGTCGAAGGGGTTGAGCGACATCTTCAAACCGGTTGTGTCGATCGCGCCGCTCGTGCTGACCCGCACGCGCACGTTGGCATCGACGACCCGTTTGACGGGAACGAGAATTCGAATGGTCATGTGGATAGGCTCCGGATCAGGACACGGCGCCCGCGCCGTATTTGCCGACCAGCAGCGCGCCGCTCGCGAACCGGCTCAACGCATAGGGGTCCAGCGAAACGTCAGTGGGCAGTCCGAGCGCATGCTGCGCGAGAATCTTACCGACCCCCGGCGACAGCTTGAAACCGTGTCCCGAGAAACCGAATCCCACCACCAGTCCTTCGATATCGCCAACTGAGCCGAGCACCGGATTCCAGTCGGGCGTGACGTCGTACACACCCGTCCATGACGACGCCAGACCTGCGGTCTCATAAGCGGGAAAGCGTTCGGCGACTTGCGCTCCGACTTCTCCGACGTAATCGAGCGAGATATCGCCTTGCTCGGTCTCCGGCGCATTCAACGTTTCGCCGACCACGCCTTCGGACACGAGCATCTGGCTGCCGCCATAGCTGCGGTAGTAAAGCATCCCGGCTGAGCCAAGATCCTTGAACGCGGGCATCTTGAACGAATAGGCGGCTGCGTCGCATTCCAGTGCAAGCACCGTATGACGTTCAGGCTTGACCGGCAATTCGACGTCCATCCACGCGGCCATCTCCGGCGTCCAGATGTTCTGCGTGCTGATCAGCGCGCCGCAACTGAACGAGCCCGCCGACGTCTGAACCCCAACCACCTTGCGGCCTTCGCGTACTACGCCGGTGACGCTCACGCCCTCCATGATCTTGACGCCTTGCCGGCGCGCCGCGCGAGCGAAGCTGGTCGCAACCAGATACGCGTCGGCGAAGCCCGCTTCCGGCTCGTAGCCGATCAACGCGGCGTCGTCGAATTGCGCGATCGGCAGGCGTTCGCGCGCCTCGGCCCGGTCCAGCAGTTGGACCTCGATACCCATGTCCTGCTGTGCGGTCAACGATGCGCGCAGCGGATCGATCTTGCCGCCGTCCGGTGCGGAAATCATGTAGCCGCATTTGACGAGACCGCACGATGCTTCGTCGTCGCCAACATATTCGGCGAAATTGTTGAAAGCCCACCACGACGAGCGAGCCAGTTCGACGTTCTGTTTCACCGAATAATGGGTGCGCAACAGACCGGACGACTGTGACGTCGTGCCCGCGCCAATGGTGCTGCGTTCAAGCACAAGCACGCTTTTCGCGCCGAGCGCGGCCAGATGATGGGCTACCGAGGCTCCGATCACACCGGCTCCGATCACAACAAAATCGTAATGGCTCATGTGAACCTCTGCGTTGAAGATGGAGCCGATTCTAGGCAACCGAACCCCACGGGACTTTTGTATTAGGCAAACTTATGGTGCAGACCGTGGATTGCTCATGGTCGGCAAGTGCCGGCAGAAAAAAAGCATCATGCACGCTCTTCCGTGACAAAAGAGGGCAAGAAGGCGAAAGGCGCCAGACGCGATAACCAGCGGAGTTTTCATGCGACGAACCCAACCTCCCATCGACCTGCGCGCGTTGCAGGCTTTCATCGCAGTCTGCGAGGCGGGGTCCATGACGGGCGCGGCGAAGCAGTTGGGCGTAAGCCAGAGCGCGATCAGCCAGGCCATTAGCGCGCTGGAGCGCGATCAAGGCGTCGATCTGTTCGATCGCGAAAGCCGGCCGCCACGCCCCAATATCGCTGGACGCGCATTGCTGGAACTGGCCGGTCCGTTGATCGAACATGCGCAGATGGTGAGCGCACGCGTCGGCGATGCGTCGCATGCAGGCAAGCTGCCGGTGCGGCTCGGTTGCGTGGATTCGTTCGCGGCCACCGTGGGGCCCGAACTGATCCGGGCGGTATCGGGCTCGGCGCGGCAGATCTCGCTCTGGTCTGGTCTGACGCCGGGCCTCAGCAAGCAGCTGCACGACCGTGAACTGGACGTGGCGATCTGCACGCAGACGTTATTGAGCGACGCACGGATTGTCGAAGTCCCGCTGTTTTCGGAAGCCTTCGTGGCCGTCGTGGCGCGACGTTATCTCGATCAGCGCAAGAACGTCGACTGGCGCACGCTCGCAGTGGAATTGCCGCTGATCCGCTATACGGCGCGCTCCGTGATCGGCCAGCAGGTTGAGCGGTTCGCGCGGCATCTTGGCATAGAGAGCGCGCGGCGCTATGAATTCGACGCGACCGATCCGCTATTGAGTCTCGTGGCCGCAGGGCTCGGATTCGCCATTTCGACGCCGCTCTGTTTGTGGCAGGCGCGTCATTATCTCGACGACATTGCCGTATTGCCGCTGCCCGATAGCCGTCTTGGGCGTCGTGATTTTTTTCTGCTGCATCGTCAGGGTGAATGGGACGATTTCGCGTCGGAGATCATCACACTCACACGTGGCGTGCTCGATCACAGTATCCGGCCGGCGCTGGCCCGCGTATTGCCGCATTTGCCCGATGGCGCGCTGCGCTGAGAAATAAACTTAAAGGAGTCAACGATGAGCGAGCTTTACAAGCTGCATATCGGCGATGCGCCATTGCTGATTTCGATCCCGCATCTCGGCATGGAGATTCCGTCGTCGTTGAAGCATGGGTATTCGGAGGTGGCACTGAGTGTGGCGGACACCGACTGGCATCTCGACCGTCTCTACGACTTTGCGAAAGCGCTGGGCGCGACCTTGCTGGGTGCGCGACTCTCGCGCTACGTGATCGACCTGAACCGGCCGCCGAACGACGAGAGTCTGTACCCCGGCCAAACGACGACGGGCCTTTGTCCGACGGAAACGTTTCGGGGCGAAGCGGTTTACCGGCCCGGCCAGGAACCCGATCAGGCGGAGAAGCAACGCCGCGTGGCTGCCTATTGGCAGCCATACCACACGGCATTGCAAGCGGAGTTGGCGAGGCTGCGCGAGCGGCATCCGAATGTACTGTTATGGGAAGCACATTCGATCGCGAGCGTACTGCCGCGCCTTTTCGACGCGAAGTTGCCGGATCTCAATCTCGGGACGCAAGACGGCCGCACCGCAAACGCGCTCGTGCAAAACGCAGCCGAACGAGCCGCTGCGGACAGCGCCTATACGTGGGTCGCGAACGGGCGCTTCAAGGGTGGTTATATCACGCGTCACTATGGCGAACCCGAGCGCGGTATCCACGCGGTTCAGCTTGAAATGTGTCAGTGCATCTACATGAATGAAGACGCGCCGTTCTCCTATCACGACGCGCGCGCCGCGGCGCTTCAACCGACGCTGCAACGCATGGTGGGCGGCGCGCTGAATGCGCTCGAGCACCTGTGACCACTTGTATAAGTCATGCTGTTGATTTATCTGAACCCGAGATGCCGTTCCTGTGCAGCGAGGCACCGCGCAGGTCGGTAAACCGCACTGCTTTGATGCGGTGAGGATCCGCGGAAGTCACCCGTTTCATGCCGTCGGTTCGCCCAAAGTGTTTCCCATCATGAATCTTATGTTCCTACGGGTAATCATGGCATGGAGGTTGCATAAGAGGTAGCGGCGAATGAAGGCGCATCAGTCCCGGTCACCTTCGCCGTACACGAAGATGGACAGGAACTGAATCGGCATTTTGATCAGCCGCTCGGGACCGTGGGGCACGTCGGCCTGGAAGGTGAGGGTGTCGCCGGGATGCAGGATGTACGTTTGCTGGCCGTGCCGGTACTCGATGACACCCTTGAGCATGTGGATGAACTCGGTGCCCTGGTGTTCGAAGACGGGGAAGGTTTCCGATTCATCGTCCATCGTGATCAGGAACGGCTCGAACAGTTTTTTGGGGCCCTGGTCGTAGGCAAGCAGGTGATAGGTGTGGCCGCGTTTGGTGCCTTTACGGACCACCTCCATGCCTTCGCCCTTCTTCACGAGCTGGGCGCCGCCTTCGGGAACGTCGAAGCGGCGGAACAGGGTGGACATCGACACACCGAGCGCATTGGCGATCCGGTTGAGCACGTCGAGTCCGGTGGAAGTCTGGGCGTTCTCGATCTTCGAGAGCATGCCGCGGCTGATCCCGGCCTGCTCCGACACCTGGGCGATGGTCAGCCCGTGGCGCTGGCGAAGTTCGCGGATCGTGGCACCCAGATAGCGTTCGAGCGAGTTTTTGCTGTCTTCGCCGTTTTGCATGGTTGAACCTCGTTGAAAGGCGTGAGGGTAGCAGATAAGAAAGGCCGCATTGCGCCCTGAATGTTTCTTGTTGGGAACTATTGTTGCACGGTAATAAATTTGTATTGATGCTGCGAACAGGCTCGCAGTGGGGTCGTGCAATGGGGCATGACTCGCCAATCAGCCAGCGATGGTGGTGCAAGGAGTGACGATGAACCTGAACGATGCGAGCAAGCTGCCGGTCAACGAGTTGGGTAGCGTGCCCCGCTTTGGCTCGGCTGAAGAGGCCCAGGACTATCTCACGCAACGCGGCGTGAAATACGTGCTGGCGCAATTCGTGGATATTCACGGGGTCGCGAAGGCCAAGTCGGTCCCGGTCGCGCATCTCGAGGGTGTGCTGAAGGCGGGCGCCGGCTTTGCGGGCTTCGCGATCTGGGGCGTGGGCATCGAGCCGAACGGTCCGGACTACATGGCGGTGGGCGATCTGTCGACGCTCACGCCGGTGCCTTGGCAGGACGGTCTCGCGCGAATCGTCTGCGACGGCCACGTCGACGGGCAGCCGTGGGCATACGACTCGCGCGTCACGCTGAAGAAGCAGGTCGCGCGCATGACACAACGCGGCTGGACGCTTTTCACCGGACTGGAGCCGGAGTTCTCGCTGCTCAAGCGCTCGGTGACGGGCGCGATCGAACCGTGCGACCCGAGCGATACGCTCGCCAAGCCGTGCTACGACTACAAGGGACTGTCGCGTACGCGGGTCTTCCTGGAAAGGCTCACCGAATCGATGCGCTCGGTCGGCATCGACGTCTATCAGATCGATCACGAAGACGCGAACGGCCAGTTCGAAATCAACTACACGTATACCGATTGCCTGACTTCGTGTGATCACTACGTGTTCTTCAAGATGGCCGCCTCCGAGATCGCAAACGAGTTAGGCATGATCTGCTCGTTCATGCCCAAACCCTTCGCGAACCGTCCGGGCAACGGCATGCACATGCATATGTCGATCGGCGATGGCGAGCGCAATCTGTTCTCGGACAAAAGCGACAAGCTCGGCATGGGGCTGTCCACGCTCGGCTACCAGTTCACCGCGGGACTGCTCGCGCATGCGCCGGCACTCGCCGCGCTATGCAATCCGACAGTCAATTCGTACAAGCGTCTCGTGGTGGGCCGCTCGCTGACGGGCGCGACATGGGCGCCGGCCTACATCAGCTATGGCGATAACAACCGCTCGACGATGGTGCGCATGCCCGGCGAGCGCATCGAACTGCGTCTGCCCGACGGCGCATGCAATCCGTATCTCGCGACGGCCGCTGTGATCGCCGCGGGTCTCGACGGCGTTGAACGTGAATTGTCACCGGGCGCGCCGGCCAACGAAAACCTCTACGACTGGTCGCCTGCGAAGTTGCGCGAGCACCAGATCGGCATCCTGCCGCAGAACCTCGAACAGGCGCTCGACGCACTCGAAAGGGATCGACTGATCTGCGATGCGCTCGGCCCCGTCGCCGACGAATTCATCAAGCTCAAGCGGATGGAATGGCTCGAGTACATGCGTCATGTCTCGGACTGGGAAATGAAAAGTTATCTGGAATTCTTCTAAGGGGTACGACTATGTGTGGAATTGTAGGCTTGCTGGTCAAGACGCCGGCACTGCGCGCGCAACTTGGTCAATTGATGGTGCCGATGCTGATCGGCATGACCGAGCGCGGCCCGGACTCGGCCGGACTCGCCGTGTTCGGCAGCGCGGTCGACGAAAGCCAGCGCAAGCTGAGCCTGTATGCGGGCTTTACTGACGCGGGAAACGACTTCGACTGGAACGCGTTGCTCGATGCGCTCAACGGCGCGATCGACGTGAATGCGCGCGTCGAGACAAAGGGCAATCATGCGGTGCTGACCGTGAACGGCAATGTCGAAACAGTGAAGGCGTGGCTCACCGAGCATTTCCCGAAGCTGTTCCTGTTGTCCACCGGACGCTCGATCGATCTGTACAAGGACATCGGCTCGCCTGCCGAGGTCGCGCAACGTTACGACTTCTCGAACCTCACAGGCTCGCATCTTGTCGGCCATACGCGGATGGCGACCGAGTCGGCGGTCACGCCGGATCGCGCGCACCCGTTCACGGCCGGCGAAGACTTCTGCCTCGTGCATAACGGCTCGCTCTCGAATGCGCATGGCGTGCGCCGCAAGCTGGAGCCGCAAGGTATCCGCTTCGAGACGGACAACGACACCGAAGCCGCGTGCCGCTTTCTCGAATGGCGGCTGCGTGAAGGGGATGAACTGCCGGTCGCGTTGCAGAAGGGCTTCGAAGAACTCGACGGCTTCTACACGTTCCTGATGGGCACCTCGACCGAACTCGCGCTGATTCGCGATCCGTTCGCGTGCAAGCCGGCGGTGGTCGCGGAAAACGACGACTACGTGGCGATCGCCTCCGAGTTTCGCTCGCTCGCGCACTTGCCGGACATCAGGAACGCCAAGGTATTCGAACCCGCACCCGAGGAGATGTATGTATGGAAAGCATGACGTTTGACCTTGAAGGGTCGTCGGTACGCGCGCTGAACCAGTACCTGCATGGCGAGAAAGAAGCGCTCGAAGGCGTCAAGGTGGATATCACGTCGCCGAACGGCGCGCACAACATCGCGGTGGGCGTCAACGCGCACGTGACGGTCACGGTGCAAGGACACGCCGGTTATTACGTGGGCGGCATGAACCAGCTCGCGACGATCGTCGTCGAGGGCAGCGCCGGCACCGGCGTCGCGGAAAACATGATGAGCGGCAAGGTCCACGTGAAGGGATTTGCATCCAACGGCGCGGGGGCGTCCGCACATGGTGGCCTGCTCGTGATCGACGGCGATGCGGGCTTGCGCTGCGGGATTTCGCTCAAGGGCGGCGATATCGTGGTCGGCGGCTCGGTGGGCAGTTTCTCCGCCTTCATGGCGCAGGCCGGCCGCATGGTGATCTGCGGCGATGCGGGCGACGCACTGGGCGACTCGCTGTATGAAGCCGTGCTGTATGTGCGCGGCGAGGTGAAGTCGCTCGGCGCGGATGCGCAGTACGAACCGATGACCGAAGCGGACGTGACGGCGGTCAGCGCATTGCTCGACGCCGCGGGTCTCGGTCACGACCCGCGCTCGTTCAAGCGCATTGCATCGGCCCGCACGCTCTACCACTGGAACGCTGACGCGGACCAGGAGTATTGAGCGCTGCCTGCAGCTGCAATCGAACAACCAGTTCACAGAGAAGATTTCCATGGAAGCCAAACCCATCCATTTCGCCCGCTTGCAGCAGGAAGAGTCGCAAGGCTACGACCGCAAGACAATTGACTACATCCACACCGCCGCGCAGCGCGGACTCTATGAAATTCGCGGTCTCGGAGCGAAACGCCGCGTGCCGCATTTCGACGATCTGCTGTTTCTCGGCGCGTCGCTCTCGCGCTATCCGCTCGAAGGATATCGCGAGAAGTGTACGACACAAACGGTGCTCGGCACGCGCTTCGCGAAGAAGCCCGTTGTGCTGGATATTCCGATCACGATTGCGGGCATGAGCTTCGGCGCGCTGTCGGCGAACGTGAAGGAAGCGCTCGGCCAGGCGGCCACCGCGATGGGCACGTCCACAACCACCGGCGACGGCGGCATGACGCAGGAAGAAAGACGCTCATCGAAGACGCTCGTGTATCAGTGCCTGCCGTCGCGTTACGGCTGGAATCCCGACGACGTGCGCCGCGCCGATGCGATCGAAGTCGTGATCGGTCAAGGCGCGAAGCCGGGCGGCGGCGGCATGCTGCTCGGGCAGAAGGTGAACCCGCGCGTCGCCTCCATGCGCACACTGCCCGCGGGCGTCGACCAGCGCTCGGCGAGCCGTCATCCGGACTGGACCGGTCCCGACGATCTGGCGATCAAGATTCAGGAATTGCGCGAAATCACCGACTGGGAAAAACCGATCTACGTGAAAGTCGGCGCGACGCGCACGTTCAACGACGTCAAGCTGGCCGTGCATGCCGGCGCCGATGTCGTGGTGATCGACGGCATGCAGGGCGGCACCGCCGCCACGCAAACGTGTTTCATCGAGAACGTGGGTATTCCAACGCTGGCTGCGGTTCGTCAGGCCGTGGACGCGCTCGAGGACCTGAACATGAAGGGCACGGTGCAACTGGTCGTGTCGGGCGGTATCCGCTCCGGCGCGGACGTGGCCAAGGCGCTCGCCATGGGCGCCGATGCGGTCGCGATCGGGCAGGGCATGTTGATGGCGCTCGGCTGCAATAGCGACACGTACTTTCAGAACGGCGCGCTGCATCCGGCGACGGCGGACTATGCCGCGCTCGGCACGTCGCCGGGGTTCTGTCATCACTGCCACACCGGCAAATGCCCGGTCGGCGTGACGACGCAGGACGCCGTGCTCGAACAGCGCGTGCAGGCGGAAGAAGGATCGCGCCGCGTGCGCAACTACCTGAAGACGCTGAACATGGAGTTGACGACGATCGCGCGGGCCTGCGGCAAGCAGAACGTGCATCACCTGGAGCCCGAGGACCTCGTTGCGTTGACCGTGGAAGCCGCCGCAATGGCGCGTATTCCGCTGGCGGGTACGTCGTGGATTCCGGGGCAGACGTACTGATCGGTGCAGGATTCGACGCCCGGTGCGGGGCTCGCCATGCGAGTAACGCCGGGCGTCGGGACTGTCGCGGAGGTTGATGCATTGTGTGCGGCGCTAACGGAGGACCGCGCCGCGGCGGTCGGGTATCGCCGCTGGTTTAGACCAGCGTAGCAGTCGCCATTGGATTCTGTTTTACCCCACACTCATCACGGTCACCGCCTGCTCGCGCATGGTCCATCGCGCACGAGCACGCTTCGACGTTTTCTACAGGATCGCGCAATGAAAAGACTGAACAGGGTTTTTGCGTTACTCATGATGCTGGCGTTCGCTGTGCCGGTGTACTCGCAGAACGCCGCAGCCGCACCAGTGCCGAACAAGGGCGATACCGCCTGGATGATCGTCGCCACGCTGCTCGTCGTGATGATGGCCGCGCCGGGCCTCGGGTTGTTTTACGGCGGCATGGTGCGTGCCAAGAACATGTTGTCCGTGCTGATGCAGACACTCGTGGTGTTCTGCCTGCTTGGCGTATTGTGGGCCGTGTATGGCTACAGCATCGCCTTCACCGAGGGCAATGCCTTCTTCGGCGGTTTGAGCAAGGCGTTTCTTGCCGGCATTACGCCGGACTCGACGGCGTCGACGTTCAGCAAGGGTGTCGTGATTCCGGAATTCATCTATGTGTCATTCCAGTTGACGTTCGCGGCGATTACCCCGGCGTTGATCATCGGCGGCATCGCTGAGCGCGCCAAATTCTCCGCGGTGCTGCTTTTCATGGTGCTGTGGTTCACGTTCTCATATCTTCCGATTGCACATATGGTCTGGTACTGGCCTGGTCCCGATGCCTACACAAGCGCTGCCGCGGGCGAAAAGGCGACCGCGACCGCGGGCTTCCTGTTCCAGAAGGGTGCGATCGATTTTGCGGGCGGCACGGTGGTGCACATTAACGCGGGCATCGCGGCGCTGGTCGGCGCGGTCATGATCGGCAAGCGTACCGGTTTCGGTCGCGAAACGATGGCACCGCATAACCTCACGATGACAATGGTGGGCGGATCGCTGCTGTGGGTCGGCTGGTTCGGTTTTAACGTCGGCTCGAACCTCGAAGCCAGTGGCGCGGCCACGCTGGCGTTCATCACGACCCTGCTCGCCACATGCGCGGCCACCGTATCGTGGACGCTGGTGGAATGGGTGCTGAAGAAGAAGCCGTCGATGCTCGGCGCGGTGTCCGGCGCGATTGCCGGACTCGTCGTGATCACGCCCGCATGCGGCTACGTCGGGCCCATGGGGGCGATCGTGATGGGCTTGATCGCCGGGGGCGTCTGCTACTGGGGCGTGAACGGGCTAAAGCGTCTGCTTGGTGTCGACGACTCGCTCGACGTGTTTGGTGTGCACTGTCTCGGGGGAGTGGTTGGCGCACTGCTGACGGGCGTGTTTGCGTCGCCGAGACTCGGTGGCACCGGTGTCTACGATTATGTCGCTAACAAGGTCGGCGACTACGATATGTTCGCTCAGTTGATCGCGCAGTGTTGGGGCGTGGGTATCTCCCTGGTCTGGTCGGCGGTGGTATCGATCGTCGCGTTCAAGCTGGTCGACATGACGGTCGGACTGCGTATCGAACAGGAGGGTGAGCGGGAAGGGCTCGATGTCAGTTCGCATGGGGAATCAGCCTACCATTCCTGACATTCGGCAGCGTGAAGGAGCTGGCTTTGGGGTGCAAAAATTGGCACTACGTGGCCGGTGACAAGGGACATGAAAGGTGCCGGCTCTTATGCTGCATGTCACGAATGTTGATTCGAGCGATAGACGTCGGCAATCAAGCGTAGAGTGAGAGACCATCTCGCCAGCAGCTGCAACGAAAATTCCCGTCCTGTGGCCCCAAAATGTCGACCGCACCTTGGACAACCAGGCATGGTCGCATGCATGCTCCACGTTAGCCGGAAACAACCTCCCGCGAGGGCTCCGCGGCTCGGTCGGGTCCGGCGGTGCGAGGTCGCCGTGTTCCGGCTGGCGCCATGCTGATGTAATGGCACCAGGCCTGAATCATTTGCGCCGCTTCTCAAACATGTCGCTGCGGAAGTAGGCGGCTTCTGCCTTGTTGCTCAGCGTATGCGCAAGCGCTGCTTCGGCGAGCTCGCGAGGGTAGGCAGTTATTTCGGCACACCAGTCGCGGAACGTGGAGCGGAATCCGTGAACCGTCAGTTCCGGATAGCCTGCCTTGCGCAGCAACTGAAGCATGGCCATGTTCGACAGGCCGGTTCCCGCCTTCCATCCCGGGAAAACGAAATCGCTCCTGCGTGCTTTCTTCATCTGCGTCAGAAGTTCGATCGCGCGGCTGGACAGCGGGACCCGGTGTTCGCGCTTCGCCTTCATCCGTGTCGTCGGAATGATCCATACCGCCTCCCGCAGATTGATCTCTTCCCAGGTGGCTGCGATGACCTCGCCGGAGCGCGTCGCAGTAAGAATCGTGAATTCGAGCGCTCGCGCCGTCACGGCCGGGCTGCGCATGCAGCCCGGTGACAAACGCGTGGATGTCCTTGAAGGGAAGGGCTGCGTGATGTTTCTGCCGTTGTACCGAGGCGGGACGGGGCAACAGGGTATCAAGATGATTACGCCAGGTCGCCGGGTTGTCGCCGGTGCGCAGGCCGCGGGTTCTGGCCCACGCCAGCACGCGCTCCAGGCGGCCGCGTACGCGGGACGCAGTTTCGTTCTTGCTGACCCAGATCGGTTCCAGGATCTGCACGATATGCTGGGTATCGACAAGCCCGACATCGAGCTTGCCGATGACGGGCATCGCGTAAGTGTCGAGGGTATTGGTCCACTGGTCGGCGTGCTTGGGGTTTTTCCACCCCGGGCTGTGCATGGCAATATATTGACCAGTTGTATTCCTGCGATATCACGTATTTGCCGACGACGATCCGTGGGCATTACTTTTATCTGTGCCTGTTTCTGGATGTATTCAGTCGCAAGATAGTGGGTTGACAGATCTATGCGGAGGAAAGCAGCGCGCTGGCCAGCGAGGTTCTCAGGGACCTCTGCCCGCGTGAAGCGATACAGCCTGACCGGGTGATTCTGCATTCGGATAACGGCGGCCCGATGAAAGGCGCGGCGATGCTTGCCACACTCCAGGCGCTGGGTGTCATGCCGTCGTTGAGTCGCCCGGGCGTGAGCAACGACAACCCCTGTTCCGAGTCGCTGTTCAAGCCCATGAAGTACCGGCCCGCTTACCCGCAAGGCGTTCGATACCCGTTCGCCGCGCGCAGCTGGGTGGGCGCACTGGTGTGCGGGTACAACGACGAACATCGTCACAGCGCGATCCAGTTCGTGACGCCGCCGCAGCGTCATGCCAACCTTGATCAGGACATTCTGGATCGGCGCATGGCGCTCTACAAGACTGCCCGGCAGCGCAATCCGCTGCGATGAAAGGCCGCACGCGCAACGGGCAGCGCGTAAGTGCTGAGCATCTGAACCCGGATCGAACTCACAACCTGCCAGGCACTCCGCAGCGCGATCAGCAGGAGCGAAAGGCCGTCTGAACTCAAACGTTGAGGCGACAACTACCTTGAAAATTTCAGAAGATGGCATCGAGGTTCCGCGGGTCGATGAGCAACCTCCGCCCGGGGGATAAGTGCTTGCGAAAATCGAGCCAAGGGAGGCCGGCTGATCGTCTTCGGACCGTAGCGATAGAGCGAGCTGCCGGGACAATGACTGCGTCGTACTGACCACTGAGCTGCAACGTCAGCAATCTTCGAACGGCGACGTAGCGAAAAGTGTTTCGTCGACTGACGGCGAAAGACCAGTCCTGGTCAGTAACAAACCATCGCACCACACACGTTCGACGCGTCCCCACGCACAGGCTGAAGCAGCGTCCGGGAAGAAACCTCGTCCGTGATAGTTGGCGCTCGTGTTGCAGAGCAACGGAATACCCGTCAGCTTTTCGTATTCGACCAGAAGTTGCGCCACCGGATGCTCGGAAGTTCTTGAAATGGTCTGCAATCGGGCAGATCCGTCGAGATGCACGACGGCAGGGATTTTTTCTCGCCACTCCGCGCGCGTCTGATGATCGAACAACATATAGGGGATCAGGGCTCCCCGGGCTAAAAATGGTCGGTGCACGATCCTCAAGGCATATTGGCGCCACGGGACGGAAGTGCTCTCGAAACTTGATGTCGTTGAGATGATCCTTCATTGTGGGCAAAGTCGCGGCGGCCAGAATGCTTCTGCCCCCCAATGCTCGTGGTCCGAGCTCGGCTCGGCCGGCAAGGAAAATGACGGGCTTGCTACTGGCGAGTATGCTGGCGAGTTCTGCAATGGAGCAAGTAGACGCCGTCCATCCGGGCGGTACTTGGCAACCTTTTAAGGCCGGTCCGCTATATACCGACCACTCCAGCGGCACGAAGCCCTTCTCGGCTGCCAGCGCGCAACAAGCGGCGCCAATCGCAGACCCGCTATCGTTGGGAAACGGCGGCACCCAGATTGCGTCGAACAAACCGCTCGCGCGCAGGGCGCTGTTCCATTTGATATTGAGTCCGCATCCGCCAGCGACGCACAAATTTTTCGGGCCCGCAATCGAATGGCGCTGCAGCGCGATACCCATTTCATGAACGAGAAGACGCTCGAGGAATACATGAAACGAGGCGAGTACGTCTTCGGGCGGCTTGGCTTCTAGTCGCAGCGCGCTTGCTTCGAAGAACTCTCCTACAGCCGCTAGTGACGCGTCCGCGCTGTGGATGTTCTCGCGATAAGCTTGTGCACACTCCGTGTCGCCAGCAAAGCGTGCCTGATAAAGCTCGCGAAATACCTCAACGATATCTTCGTCAACGGAGCCCAGCGCGATGTAAGCCATCAGCTTGCCGGCCACACCCAGATCCCACCGGGCGCCGCCCGGCTTCTTATAAGGACCAAAGTGATGACCCGCCGCAGCGTAGATGTGACCTATCACGGGGAACAGGCAGTCAACATGGCGGGCGTGGTGGCGTTCTACATGATAGAGGCGTGGGACGATGCCACCATCCCACACCAAACAGAATGCAGGTTGCCCGCTTTGGGCAAAGGGACTGGTGCAGTACGCGGAGGCCACATGGCCTGACACGTGAGGATAGCTTTTATAAGGAAAGGACTGGCCGCCGACAAGCAGTCCGGAGCCGTCGAGCGAAGCGAGAAGATCATCGGCTCGGCGTTCGGCATAAGGAGCCCCTTTCAGGCTGACGGGAATCGACCCACTGAGGACCCGAAACTGCGACTCGACTACTCCGTGGCACGCAAGCGCGATGCTAGATGCGGGTTCTGGCTTTCGGCCCGCCGACCGCCGATTTGTTTAACCATCACCGGCCCTCGACATCGGCTAAGCGGAATTGTCTCGAGGAAGCCGGACATTTCGTTACCGCGGTTTTTTGTGACGGCATGGAGTCTCAAGTTGGATGCAATCGTCGTTGGAGCGGGAGTCATAGGGATCACCGCGGCATTGGAACTTCAACAGCGTGGGTTGAAGGTCATGCTGCTGGACCAGCAGTCTGTCGCGCAGGGCTGCAGCTTTGTCAGTGCGGGCGTGATCTACCCAGGCGCATTCCCGTCCAGCACGTACTATCGCATTCCCGAGCTTCCCGCCGCTTTCTTCAAGGCTAGTTCGTCTGCCGCCCTTGATTGGCGATCAGCTCCAGGCCTGCTTTCGTGGTGTGTTCAATACGCGAGAGCAACGCGGTCGGACATCGTCTGGCATGGCACGGACCTACTTCATGAACTCTGTCGGGACTCACTTCGTTCTCTCGAACTGCTGCTTGGCTCGGACCTGCCGCCCCTCAGCAGATGCGGTCACCTGGCGGTTCATCTCTCCTCTTGCGAAGTCGATCGGGCAACATGTCTGAACTCGATTCGCACGTCGCTCGGCGCGGCTGTCAGGATAGTGTCTGGCGGAGAACTGGCCGCGTTAGAGCCTGCGATTTGCCGTCTCGCGCTTGGGCCAAGTGCGGCCGGAGCTACCTTCCTGGCAGGGGCGGCTCACGTGACAGATACCGCTGCGTTTGTTGCCAGTCTTGCGGACGTATTTGTCCAACGCGGCGGGCTCCTGTGCTTCGACAGGGTACAGGGCCTTAATAGCGCAGGATGCGGAAAGGTCGCCGTGAAGTGTGCCCGGGGAGACTACTCACCCGGAACCGTTGTTCTCGCGACCGGCGCACACTCGAACCGGCTTCTGGCAGATTGCGATCATCGCATTCTGCTAGTTGCCGAAACCGGGTACCACATCGAGTTGGACGTCGAGCCCGGATTTATCAGTAGGCCTGTTTCGCTATCAGGCCTTGGCGTGATTCTGACGCCGAGTGAACGCGGAGCCAGGATTTCCGGCCTCAGTCACTTCGGGCTGCCAGGTTTCCGAGCGCGGCCCGACCTGCTGTTATCCGCGCTGGATCACGTGCGCAAATCCCTGCCGGGTCTCAGAGCTCGACCAGGATTCGAGGTACGCAGCGGTGAGCGCCCCAGTACACCGGACTCCTTGCCGGTCATCGAGCGCGTTCCAGGCCATCGTTCCATCTTTGTGTCCACCGGGCACGGGCATCTGGGCCTCACGCTGGCTGCCGTCTCGGCGGGCATCCTTGCGGATCTGGTGACGAATGGCTCATCGAGCTATGAAAGCGAACTCAGCTCCCAAAGGTTCAGCAGAAGTACTAACAGCGAGGCAGTTTTGCGAGCGGCATAAACGGCAGAAGAGCATGTTTGCCGACAATGTCACGGCGAGTGACGAAACGGCGGAACTCGCGCAGCGGATACGCGGTGATCGCATCAAAGCGTTGAATCGATTTGCGGGGCGCCGGCGGGATTCAACATGCCGAATGCGGGAGCGCCGCAATCCATGATTGACAGCTGGCAAGGCACAGCTGGAAAGAGAGCGTCACATCTGCGAGATCCGTACGATCGCCGCACTGAGGTTGAAACAGGATGGAGAAAGTCATGGGAAGCGTAGGAAGGTCGTTGAGAAATATGGTTCAGGATTGGCTGGCACCCGATCCCAAACGAGGGTTTAGAGTCAGTCACGTCGGACGATCCGGACACGGGCGCTACGTTTGTGTCGTCGCAGACAATGGGGCGGGCTCAAGGGCAATGTTTTTTTTTCGCCACCGTGACGGGTCATGGTGCATCTTCCCGCCACAGCCAGAAAGACCCGCCATGCAGGTTGCGGGGCATTGTGTTGAACACGAAAGCGTAAATCAATAGGCCGACGGAGCTGTTGCCCGGACTATGCTCCGCTTCCCTTATCGTTGCCTCCTTGGAAGGATGCAATGGTTAAACCGATACCCGATGATGTCTTGTGGTCACTAATTCAACTATCTTTGCCGCCGATCAAGCGGCAGCGCGCTTGATAACCCGGATGTGCACCTTTGTGCTGCGGCGCAGTGCTAAAGAACCTTCTGTCCGTGCACGTCTCGAAGTGATTCGAGGAGCACTGAGCGGTAGAACAGCCTGCGTGCACGAGCTTGCCTTCCGTCACGCATCGCGGCCTACGGTGCCGCGATGAGCAATCGCCTTCGGCTCGTCCGCCGGCCAACGGAGGTCAGATCGCTTTCGATAGCGGAGGAGGAAAATGTGCAGGGCACATGCGAGGCAGCGAACGAAAGTCTGGTGTCCGAGAGCACCGCACGCGGGAACCCACTGTGCATCGTGGCGTCAATCCGTAACCTCGCGCACATTGAAAGCGCTTACGGCACCGCAACCGCGCTGACCGTCAGGCATGTTGTATGCAGGCGCGCTCGCGATTTCTGTACGCGGGAGTCGGGCATCATGACGCGCAGCGGAGAGCAGATTGTCGTTCTGATTGACCGTGCTGTGCCTGAAGACCTGGCGAACGCTCACGCAGTTTGCAGCGACCATAGCATCGTCGATGCGGTCGTCGCGGCGCTGGGCGACGCGCCAGTGTTCACGTCGATGGGCCTGATCCGCGCAGCCATCGGTGCATCGATCCCGACCTGCGACGGCACACCGTTCGACCCCGAAAAAGAAGCATCCGCAGAGATGCGCATGGGCACCAGAAAGTGGCGGACCCGATACGCGCGGGACATGGAAATTGCCGGGGAACTGCTAGGCGCGTTGGAACGCGACGAGTTGTGCTTCCGCTATGAGAAGGTCTGCAGCGCGACCGGTACGGAGAGCGTCAGCTATTGGGAGGCGTTGTTGTGCAGGACCGCAGATGGCGTACCGGTCAGTGTAGGCAAATGGATTCCCGCTCTCGAACGGCTCGGACTGGTGAGCCGCCTCGACAGATGGGTCGTGACGACCGTGATCGATACGCTGCGTGCGCATCCGGGCATGTCGCTAGGCTGTAACGTGTCGATTCAGAGTGCAGCGCTCGGCGGCTGGCGGTCGACGGTCATCGAAACCCTTGCCGGGGAGCCTCAGGTCGCGGCACGGCTCGTCATCGAGTTGACGGAAAGCGCGCCGCTGACCGACATCGACGCAGTCGTGGACTTCGTCCGGGCGCTGCAACAGCTCGGATGTCGCGTCGCTCTCGATGACATCGGTGCAGGCTACAGTTCCGTGCGGAGTCTTATGGAACTGGGTGTGGACATTGCAAAAGTCGATGGTGGATATCTGCATCAGGCCCGCTCGAACGGGTGCGCACGAGTACATCTGGGTGCGCTGATCCGTCTGGCGCGAACATGCGCTTCGCAGGTGGTGGTCGAACGTGTCGAGGACGAGGAAGGCCTGCACGTCTCCCAGGCCTGTGGCGCGCATTGGGTTCAGGGATATCTCTTCGAGCCCATCTTCGCCGCCGGTTTGACACGATCCGCGTCTGAGCCCGAACGGGACTGATGCGCGAGATGGAAGGTCCTGCGGGAGAAAGGAGAAGTCATGAGCGACATCTATCAGTACAAACCTGGAAGTGGCGTGCCGGTCGTCACACAGCCCATCCCTGACACGCGGACCTGCAGGCCCGCCTGCAATTTTCTTCTTCCGCGACAATGACCGCGCTTGATGCGTCTTCCCGCCTGAGTCCGAACCTCCGTGATGGAGTGTTTCCCGCAAGTGCAGCGCGATAGAGGATCGACCCGGCCATCAAAGCCGGGCAAGTCCGGGATTGAGTGGAGTACAGAAATGTTTGAGAAATCGAAGCCGCTAACGCCCGAGTACGCCCGCGAGCTGGAAGTATGGACGTGCGCCTGGTACGACGAAGCCGTTGCAGCGAATTTCGTGCGCCCGCCGTATCACCCTGACGCGACGATCATCAAACGTCTCCAGGGCTACTTCCACGCCGGCCTGGCGCCGGCTGAAGCCGCAGTGGCATGCTTCGGAAGGAATCACTGAACGGTGTCGTCATCGCGTCCCCGCTGGGCAAGGATGGTCCTGCGGAAGGCAGACAACGATCCGCGGAGGCAATGAATGCCCAGCCCGTTACACGCGTGTATTAACCACTGGAATCGGGCAACAACTTTCAGCGAAGGTGCGCGTCTGTTGGTGTACCGAAGGCGGCGCTTTGGCACCTGAACGAAGGAAACCATCGACGCGAAGCCCTCGGGCGGCTGTGGGGCGGCGCCGCCGCCGCATTCCAGACAGAATGTTTTTTTGTTGATACCTATGCGTGGTTCGGGAGGAGGGCACGACGTTGAACGTGATCGAAGTCGCCCGGCGTGTCAAGGTTGAAGTGTGCTATGCGTTGACGCCTGCCCGCTACGCACTGTCCCACTGTCCGCGCCGAATGAATTTTGAGCCGCCGCGCCGATCGAGTTTTGAGCCGGGGTGGAGACCGGTCTGAAGAAGGACCGGTTGTGGATAAGTGTATGTGTTTCGGGAGTGCTTGTCCTCCTTCGTGTGAGGCCTCATTGCGCAGTGGAAGCTGCGAAGGGCGTAGCCCGTTGCGGCTTCCACTGCGCGGCAAGCGACGATCAGGCCGATTCGTTCGCGCTCGCACCGTCGGCTCTGCGCGCTGCTTCACGCGAGCGGATACGCTTCTTTGCACTGGCGCTGCTATGGCGGAAACGGTAGCTTTCGTTGCCGGTTTCCACGATGTGGCAGTGGTGCGTCAGCCGGTCCAGCAATGCTGTGGTCATCTTCGCGTCGCCGAACACACTGGACCATTCGGCGAAGTCCAGATTCGTTGTCACCGCAACGCTTGTATGCTCGTACAGGCGACTCAGCAGGTGGAATAGCAACGCCCCGCCGGCCTGGCTGAAGGGCAGATATCCGAGTTCGTCCAGAATGACCAGGTCGAGGCGCAGCAGGCTCGCCGCGATCCTCCCGGCGCGTCCCTGCGCCTTCTCCTGCTCCAGTGCGTTGGCCAGATCCACGGTCGAGTAGAAGCGCACCCGCTTGCCGTGGTGCATGATGCCGGACACGCCGATGGCGGTCGCCAGATGCGTCTTGCCCGAGCCCGGGCCGCCGACCAGAACCAGGTTGTGCGCGCCCTCCGTGAACGTCATGCCGGCCAGTTGCGTGACGAGCTGGCGGTCGACCGGCGAGCCATCGAAGTCGAAGCCGGCGATGTCGCGATGCACCGGGAACTTCGCCGCGTTCATCTGGTGGCTGACCGAACGCACGGCCCGATCCGCGACCTCGGCCTGCAGCAGCCGTTCGAGCAGCCATTGCGAAGACGCCGCCTCGACATTCACCTGTTCAAGCAGTTCGGCCCAGCCGGCAGCCATGCCGTGCAGCCGCAAGTGTTTGAGTTCGACGATCAGATCACGCATGACCGGCCTCCGGCTGTTGCAGCGCCGGGCGCAGCCCGTCGTAGCGCGATGTGTCGGCCAGCGGTGGTGTCGTCAGTTGTAGCGCAGTATCGATCTTCGGCGGCATCTGCACGCTGCGCATGCGCGACAGCACGTTCACCACATGCTCGACGCTCACGCGCCCGGAGGGCGGCGCCTGCTCCAATGCGAGTTCGACTGCAACCACTATGGCATCCAGACCGCTTTCCGGGACCAACGCCAGAACCTTCGCCATTACCCGGTCACCACCTGGCTCGCGTAGTAACGCCCGACGCAGGCGTTGCAGCGGCTCGGGCATATCCTGGAACGGCGCACCGTTGCGCAGGGCGCCAGGCTTGCGCTGGATCAGCGGGATATAGTGCTGCCACTCGTATCGCACCAGTCCTTCGTCGGCCAGTCGATCGTGTTCGGCTACCACCGCGTCGTCGCTCACCACCACAACACGGCCAGGATAGAGCCGCGTGCTGAGCATCTGGCCTGCGAATTCGCATGGCACCGAGTAGCGATTGCGGCCAATCACCACCAGGCAGGTCGACGAGACTCGTGCCGCACGCTCAACATAACCGTCAAACGGTGTCGGCATCGGCATCAGATGGGCGCGCTCCTGCTCGAACACGTCGGCGACGCTCAGGTCACGATAGTCTGGATGCTTCACCTGATCCCACAACGACCGGCACCGGGTCGCCAGCCATGCATTCAGATCAGCGAAACTGCCGAAGCGTTGCGCACGCGCCTCAATCCAGATGCGCAGACGGCTGTCCTGCACGTTCTTCTCGACGACGCCTTTCTCCCAGCCACTGGCGACGTTGCAGAAGTCCGGATCGAACAGGTAGTGCGAACACATCACTGCGAAACGCGGATTGACCGTGCGACCCTTGCCTTTGTGAACCTTGTCTACGGCCGTTTTCATATTGTCGTAGATGCCCCGGCGGGCCACCCCGCCGAAGGCCGCGAACGAGCGCGTATGGGCATCGAACAGCATCTCGTGCCCCTGGCTCGGATAGGCAACCAGCCAGAACGCCCGCGACGCACATAGCTTCATGTGCGACACCTGCAGCTTGCGGTAAATGCCGCCGACAACCAGTCCTTCCTCGGACCAGTCAAACTGGAATGCCTCGCCCAGCTCGAATCGCAACGGCACAAACGCCGATTTCGAAACCGCCTTGCCTTCGCCTTGCCGCCAGGCCCGGATGAAATCGGTCACCCGCGAGTAACAGCCGTCGTAGCCGCCCGCCTTGATCTCCTGGAACAGCATCCAGGCGGTGCGCCGCTCCTTCTTCAGTCGCCGCGCGTCGACACTGAGCGCCTGCACCAGCACCTCATGAAACGGCGTCAACCGGGTCGGCTGGGAGCGCCGCTGATACTTCGGCTCCTCCTGAACATCCATGTTCAGATATTTACTAATCGTGTTGCGCGACAGGCTTGTGAGACGTGCTATCTCGCGTACCGACTTGTTCTGGCGGTGGAACATCCGCCGCACCTTGCCAATCATCGTCATCGGGATCATCCCCAAACACCCTGCCAGAAAAACTAGCAGGATAGGTTGATTGCCCGGCTCAATTTTCAGTCGGCGCGATCCCTACATGTGGCTGAATTTTCGGTCGGCGTAAACATGTCCCACATTACTGGGCGCACGGATCGCCGACAACCGGCAGCTCTTGCATTCTGTAAAAGCTCCCGTCGTTGTCATCGGATCGAGTGGATAACGTTGAAGCAACGAACCGCGGCTTCATCAGGCTGCGATTTCGTCGTTGTCGAGCGATTGCGAAGATGTAGATGGCGATTGCACGGGTTTCTGGTTGACCCGTTGGGCAAATGACTGCTGCTGGGCAGGTTGCATGCCGGTCTTCAGCACATCAAGGTAGTCAGCGTACCACTGGATCATCGCGCGACGTTGCACCAGATACTTGGCGTGGTTGTAGTCGCCGGCAATGCCTTCCTCTAGATGAGCTAGTTGCGTTTCGACGTGATCCTTTATCCAGCCGTGCTCGCGAAGAAGGGTGCTCGCGGTATGGCGTGTGCCGTGACCGACCATACGGCCCTTGTAGCCAATCTTCGAAAACACGAGGTTGATGGTGTTCTCGCTGATGACTTCGTGCTTCGTGCCGATGCCGGGGAAGACGTACTGGTGACGGCCCGTCAGCTCCATGAGCTCGCGCAGTGCCTTGACTAGTTGCGATGGAAGCGGAGTGACGTGGCTGCGCCGCATTTTCATTTTTTCAGCGGAGATCGTCCACAGGGCGCCGTCGAGATCGATCTCGGTCCATTCGGCATAGCGGACCATACCCGGCCGGCTTGCCGTCCAGATTGTCATCCAGACCGCGACGTATGCGATGAGGCGGCTCTTTGATTTTTCAAGCGCCCGCAGGAAGTCGGGCAGCTCCGGTTCGAGCAGGTGAGGATAAGGCTTAGCCTTTGGGGCGGCCTTCGCAATGACCTTGAGTTCCGACGCCGGGTTGAATTCGCACTTGCCGCGTGCGATGGCCTGACTGAAGATTTCGCGTAACCACCCGCGGGCCTTTTTCGAGACGTTGAGTGCGTCGCGCTTTTCGAAGCGTTCCTGGACGCGGGCGCAGTCAGCACGCGTGATGTTTGCCAGCTTGATCGAACCGAGCTCCGGCAGGATGTCCTTGTCGAGGTACGTCCGAATCTTGTCGAGCGTCGACGCCGACCGACCCGCATCCTGTTTGCTCTTGTACCAGAGTTCAGCGGCTGCCCTGAACGTGCCGTCGTCGCTGGTATCCGCCCGCTGCCGGTCTATCCGTCGTTTTGCGCGAGGATCGGCACCGTCGGCGACGAGTGTCCGGTAGGCCGCTGCTTGTTGCCTCGCTTTCTGAAGCGTGACGTCGGGGTAGCGTCCCAACGAGATGCGCGGTTGCTTGCCGTGCAGGCGGTAACGGAAGTGCCAGAATTTGTTGCCCTCGGGCGTGACCCAAAGGACGAGACCGTCGCCATCGGCCACACCGTAAGGCTTTGGCTGGGGACGGGCTGCTTCGACTTCGCGGACTGTGAGCGGCATGGTGAGTACATTGAGCGATCTCGAACTTTCAATGTACTCAAAAACGTACTCATCTGCACGTGGCTTGCCGTATCCCGGCTTGGACGGCAATAAACAAAAAACCCCGCAAATTCAATGATTTACGGGGTCTTCTGGACTTCTTTGTACTACGCTAAACAGCCTTGTGGTGCCCAGGAGAGGACTCGAACCTCCACGGTGTTGCCACCGCTAGGACCTGAACCTAGTGCGTCTACCAATTCCGCCACCTGGGCACGTCTTCAAGCTAGACCGCTATTTTAGCAAGATGATTAAGTTTGTCAATTCCTGCTTCAAACAAACTTGCTTTTCTCGTCCGCTCGGTTGAACGCGCAGCGAAGTAATGCAATCGCTACTGAACCACCGTCCTGCTGATCCGGCAATCGAAACACAAACAACGATTTCGACTACCAGGCCTTACAAAAAAAGAGAGCCGCCAAAAGGCGGCTCTACTTTTGAATCTGGTGCCAGGAGAGGACTCGAATGTGAAGTTCAAGTGCTTGATTTTAAATTAAAAAAATTGTTGATTTATGGCGTATATACGCACCTGTATACGCAAAAATGTTGGATCCCACAGGACGCTATTCCGTGCCGGATGGCTCCGCACGCCGCGACGGCGAACAGACTCTTCAGCTCGGGGAGATTTGTTCCTTTCATGGGGTGCAGGTGGTCGGAGGTTCAAATCCTCTCGCCCCGACCAATAGATATAAGGCTCTCATGGCTTCGGCTGTGAGAGCCTTTTTCGTTTGGGGCGATTTTGCCCCCACGTTTGCCCCCACAGGACGGACGGCTCTCGCGGGAACAAAGCGGAATTTTGGGTCGCGTCGAGGGGCCGGCCGCGTTCGCTGCTCACGAGATTGAGACTCGTATATCAATGCGCGAACTGTGCTCGCGACAACCTGTTTACTGGTAACGCAGCCCCATTTCTGACGGCTTGGGGGCTGCCAGCGGTCCAACTGTAGGGCGGCGGAGCAGCAGTTCATTCGCTTAGGAAAACCAGGAATGCGCGTTGGATACTAGTACGGCCTATCGATAACAGCCTGGGGGAATCTCTATGAGCGGATGCGATTGCAGCTTATGCGTCGAAAAGGACACTGCAAGGTGGTGGATCGCTGCTCAGATCGAAACATCGATTAGGCTCCTATAGGTTTATCACTCCGCAGAGCGCAGCGCTGTTCGATCACTCCCTCTCCGCCAGAAACGGCGGCAAACCCCGCAGAGTCTGGGCCTAACCGCATTTTGTTTTTGCGCGATCCACACAACGACATCAAGTCATAGCCGGATTCTGGCGGACCTTCTTGTATGTCGGTCCAATGCATGGACCGAACTTATGTCCGGTCGCCGACAAGACGTTGATGACGTGTGCTTTATTAGCCACCATCGTCAACTCCAACGCAGCGACGATGCCGTACAACTCGCCCTTAATGTTGACGTCGACCATGCGATCGCACTCCCCTACGTGCAAGCGGTCAAGCGTCGAGCGAGCGAGGCGTGAGTTTCGTATAGTTGAGCATGACATTGACGCGGGCATGCGTCTTGATGGCGTGGTCCACGAGGTGTTAAGCCTAGTGGTGGTGGGGTTGTCGTCCCTCAACCTCACGGAGTGGCTTGTCTTTAGTCTTCGTCGTACTGCGCGATCCCGGCCAACGGTTGCGCAGAGGATGCGGGCGGCATTTCTCGTCGCATGGAATTCAACGCCAAGGCGCCCGCCGTTGAGCAAGTGACCGACGCCGCACCCGCCAAGAATCCTGGCCCAATTCCCGCATGTCCGGTCAGCAAGCCAAGAAGCGGCTTGTCACGCCAAGCGTCGTGTCGAAGAACGAGGTGGACGCACCATCGCAGCGCCATTGCTCGCGGCGGCGCGCCACGCACGGCCTCGACGCCGAAACCCGCATAGACGAGTGCATAGCTGATCGCCGTCAATGCCGCCGTGCGATGGCGATTGAAAGCAAGTATCGGCACGGAGTTGCGGCGACAGACTGAAATCGACACCAGAAGGATTTCGCAAGGAATGAAAGGTACCTGCAACCCAGAGATCAAAAGACAGGAGACGGAAGTGCACAAAAGAATTGCTGGATGCATGCTGGGTGTCTTGCTGCCATGCGTAGCGCACGCTCAGTCGAGCGTCACGCTTTACGGCGTTGCTGACGTGTTTTACGGTTACTTCAAGAACTCCGCCACAAGCGTGAGCAGCCTCAATTCGGGCGGACTGGGCGGATCACGATGGGGCATTCGCGCCAAGGAGGATCTTGGCGGCGGCGTGACTGCAATTGCAGTTCTTGAAAGCGGCTTCAACATTAACAATGGAACGCTCGGGCAGGGCGGTCGGGAGTTTGGCCGCCAGGCGTATGTCGGCATCGACAGCCAGTGGGGAACGCTCATCGGGGGGCGCTTGCAGACGGCAGGCTACGTATGGGGCACGACGTTCGACCCGATCTTGATGTCTGCAGGATCGGTCCTGGGGTCAATGACCGGCGAGGAACCGCGACCGTGGATCTTCAACCCGCTGCAGGATCCCGCCCGCCAGGACAATGCGCTGCAATACAGCTCGCCCACTTGGCATGGCCTCAGCGCGACCCTGGGCTACTCGTTTGGCTCAAACCAGGGCGCCGCCACGAATACGAAGTATCAGATCGGCACGCTGTGGTATACGAATGGCGGTCTGGTCGCCAGCTACGGACTGGGCCGCAGTCTCACCGTGGCGCCAGGTGGCGACGCCAATACACTGGAACATGCGTTTGGCGTCAAATACCGGTTCGACTGGCTTTCCCTCTACGGCACGTATCAGTTGCGGCTAAACAATCCTGGATTTACCGACAAGGCATGGCAAGCGGGCTTCACGGTGCCGACAGGGGCCGTGGGTATGTTCGGCTTTGCGTACGGCGGGCTGAGCGACGAGAACCAGGTCCTCTCGCAAAACTGGAGCGTGCGCTCATTCGCAGTCAGCTATACCTATTATCTATCGAAGACCACTTCGCTCTATGGCTTCTATAAGAAGCTCTGGAATCGCGGAGTCGCGAAGCAGACAATCTTCCCACCCGGCGGCTTGCCCGCGCCCACCGCGTACGATGAACATGTGTCCGCTATCGGCATCGGCATGCAGATGCGGTTCTGAACCTTGTTGGGAAATGCGGAAATCGTCATCGGGCATTCGGCTATAGCCGTGCCCTCGAGAGCCCGGGCGACCTCGACATCGATGCGATGCGCAACTGCATTGGTGCATCGCTTGCGGTCATGCGCAGTGGGCGATCAAGCTTCGTTGACGAGCGAGGCTTGATGTACTCCCGCCTCGTGGCACCACGGTCCTCGGCCGGTAATAAATAAATGTAGCGCCCCCGGGCGGCCCAATCAGGAAGGGCTCGAACGCCTTGCGCCGTCGACAATCAGGATATAATTTCGGATTGAATACAACTCTTGGGCGGTCATCGTGACAATTACAGAACTTGATGGGATCGACTTCCCGTCCCAGATCGCGTCGGAGATGCGCAAACTGATTAATCGCGGAACACTCGCGCCGGGCTTGCAACTTCGCCAGTCCGATCTGGCCGAACGTTTTGGCATCAGTCGCGTGCCAGTGCGCGAAGCGCTCAAGCTTCTGGCAGCTGAGGGCATCATCGAACACGACCCGAATCGTGGGTTTTTCGTGGCACCCTTGTCCAGTGACGAGGCACGTCAACTCTATCGGATGCGCCATCTGCTTGAATCCGAGTTGCTCGCCACCATTGTCTGGCCCAACCCGCCCCAGTTGAAGAGCCTCAAGGCGATGGTGGCCGAGCTCAACCAGTTACTGGCAAGCGGCTCGCGCGACGCCTGGATTGAGCGCCACCGGGCGTTTCACGACGCGATCTTCGATCTGTCAGAAAACAAGATCCTAAAGCGTGAAGCTTTGCGGCTGATGCGCCTGACCGATCGGTATCGCTCGTTGGCGGCGGACATCACGCGCCAAGGTACGCACCTCGACGCGCGAATCGAGGAACAGCTTCTCAAGGCATTGTCGGCGAAAGATCGCAAACTGCTCCTGAGCACCTACGACAAGGGCCGCGCCATCGTGCTCCAAGGCTTGATGGCGGTTTTGGCTGCGCGCGGCGTTTAGGAATGTTCATTAAGGGGCCGCCGGGATCAGGCTGGTCCGCGGCGCGCCCGTTTCGCTGCTTCTAGAACCGCAACTGCATTCCGGCAGCGGGGACCGACTGGATCTTGCCCGCCGCCGCGGTGCCAATTTCGGCAGGGTAAGCGCCGTTCGTAGGTAAGCGGTAAGCCATGGGCGTTATAGATCTCGCGTAGAGGCGATCGCACAATGCTCTTCGTTCAATTCGATCAGGAGCAGGCGATGACGGCATCAGCTAGAGAAGAGCAATCGGAAACGGGATGTTCTGCTGGACCGAACTCGGTGCCAGGCAGATCGGTATCGCGCAAAGCCTCCTCGTGACGTGCAAGCTACACGACATCGATCCCTACGATTATCTGGTCGACGTGCTGCAGCGCGTGGGCCAGCATCCGGCATCGCGCGTGCATGAACTCACGCCGCGGATGTGGAAATCGCTCTTCGCCGGCAATCCGCTGCGCTCGCCCTTGCATCAGATCGCCTGACATCGCAAGGACGTCGGTGAATTGCCGATTACGTTCGTACGCTGAAACACACCGGCCAGGTGGACTGCAGTGGTTTTTGGATAGCGCGTGGGTGAGCTGGACCGCCGCTTGGTTGATTGCGACATTCTTCAAAAAGGCATTGTCGTTCCGAATCGATGTGGGCTGCACCAAGATTCCATGCCGGGGCGAAGTCAGCTTGACCGCATTGGACATGCGCTTGCCGCTCACACGGTCCCAGTTGATCGCCCCAGGCCCGTGGGCACGCCGTTGTTGATGATGGGCGGGTACGGGCCGACTGCGGCCACCGCGCCGATCTGCGCGGGACCCGCGACACAGAGCAGGTCGGCGCCGTAGCTTCCGGTGCGAAAGTTCAGCATGCCTCGTGCTGCTCCCGTTGCGGGATCAATGCCGCCGATCAGAAAGTAGTCGAAGGCAAAATCATTCTGTCGCCCCAACCGGAAAAAGCCCAGCCCTGTCTGGCGCATCCCGACCGAAGCGGAGTTTTCGAATAGCGCCCCGCGCGACTGCGGGTCAAGGTTGCCGGTGCTCAGGCTGATCAGGGAGTCCAGGCTGAAATTGGCGCTGAGCCCACCGCCGAGGTCCTCGTGCCGCGAAAGAAGAACTTCGTCGGAAAGATCGCAGAGTCCTGCATCTGGATCAGGCGAGAGCCATTCGCATCCCGATAACCCGCGATGCTCTCGTCCAGAAATCCGCCGATGGTAGACGAGCCTGAGCGTCGGGTGACCGGGGCGAGGCCGGCGTAGGCGGCGAGATGCGCAGCTGAAGCGAAGGCTTTGTGGGCGACTTCCGCGAGGAGTCTGGCGGCGGTCCTGACGCCCACTCCCGGCATGCTGGTCAGGACCGGCCAAACAGGGTGCGCGTGCACCAGGCGTTCAACTTCGCTGGCAACCTCGTCGCGTTGTTTGCGCAAAGACGCGAGCTGCTGGGCCAGACGCGGCATGACGATGGTTGCTGCCTGCGTACCAGGTACGACCACAGCCTGTTCGGTGAGCGCCTGAACGATTTCGGCAGCAAGGCTTTTGCCCATGCGAGGTGCAAGTTTGGTGAGGCGGTTGGCGAGTGTTTTCTCGCTGGTCGCGGCAAGCTCGGCGGGCGACGGGTACCGCGCAAGCAGATCGAGCACGGCCGGATGGTCGAGGCGCGGCCCCAGAACCCGTTCCAGTGCGGGATGGATCTGGGTAAGCAGGCCGCGAATGCGATTGCTGGTCTATGTGATCTGCGCGGCGAGATCGCCATCGACGCCGCATAGCATGGTGAGTTCGGCAAGTTGCTCATCAGCCACTCGACGCGAGCGCAGCGTATGCGGCATCGAGCGCGCGGCTTCTGCAATGATGGCGGCATCGCGGGCGTCGGTCTTGGCTTCGCCTGCATGCAGATCGGCGATGCGGCGCATGGCCAGACCCGGCAGATAGGCGACCAGGACGCCTTCATCACGGGCGACTGCCACGGGCAACGCGCCAATCGTGGCGGGGCTGGTCGACGACGAACAGAAGTTGGTCATGCGTCTTGAGCTCGGTGATCAGGGCACGCAGTTTGGCCTCATCGTTGGGCAGCACTTTGTTGTACAGGTGCTTTCCGGTCCGATCGAGAGCGACGGCGTGATGGCGGCCATTGCCGACATCGACGCCGACGAATACGTCGACTGGAGTCATGTTGTTAGTTTTCTTGCATCGAAGGCGTTGCAGGTCTCGGTATCCACGTTACGGACGGCCTCAAGATATCCTGACCGAGCCCCTATTAGCGATCACCAGCCACCCACCAGACCCGGTGACAACACCCCCGGATCATGACTGCGACTGGTGGCGGGAAAAGCAAATCTGATTGCTTCCCTCGAAGCGCGGTCTCTAAGCGCGCTCGGACGTGAAAAGCGGGGCGGGGAAACCCTCACCCAGAATGTGACGTTGAACATGCGGCCTCGGTCGTTCAGACGCCGTATGAGTTGAAGCACGTTCTCGAACCATCTCGGGTATACCCGCCAATCGCAACCCTTGTGTCTCGTGGTCATGTCGCATAATATGGTGAATACTGAATTAAATAATATTTGGCAGGTTTTACAGTCAGCCGATAGCGCAGTTTGCGTCACACCAAGCGCTGGAGTAGCGCTGGCTGTCACGGTAAATGCAAATGCTGTGGCCGGATGGCCGCGCAAATCGATCGCGAGCATTTAGATTAGGAGACTTGAATGAATTGCGCCAACGCATCACCCTGGAAGTACGTCGTCATGTGGTTGCGGCTCTGCTTCCGGAGTTCATCTTTTCTACTCGGGGATCGATACATCCTGAGCGGTTAGGTGCCGGAAATCCCCGGTATCGGCGGAGCTTACGTTGCGGCGGCCACAACAATTCATATGTATTCAGCGGTCAAGTAAATGGAGTTCTTTTACGGGCTGATGCTCTTGACGAACCGGGGCGTACTGCTCGCGCTAATCCGCGAGATGCCAACCACCGTAACGATCTTCTGGCTCAACACGTACATTGTCGCCACGCCGCGCCAGCTCTTTACCGGGCCGCAGGAATTGTTTATGAACGGCGTGCTCCTGCTGGCCTACAGCGGATACATGGCGGCGGTGTTTCGACTCAAACTCGAACCGATGTGGCTTTGGGACGGCTGGAAAAGGTCTTTCCGGAGCGAACCCAACAGTTCAACAGCGAAACGTGCGCTGTCATCACCACATCAAGGCGACGCATAACCGTTGAGGCTGATATGAAGAAGGATACCTGGATAGCAGCAGGAATCTGTTTTTTGCTCACCGTGGCGGCGTATATTGGCTCGACGGATTTGGGGTATGCCGATTACCGTCCGCTGCGCAATTTCGACTACTTCGGGTTGGGTGTGGCTTAGCTGGTCTTTGTTGCAAACCTCATACGTGACCAGCGATCGGTAAGCGCATAGAGGTATGACCCGGGGCTGATGCAGTAGCAGGCGGCTCAAGATGATGCGGCACCGACACGATACGGTTTGCCGACGACGTGGATCCGGGTCTTTTGGTTGGTCGCTCGACACGATCACCTCGACGGGCGATCATCCGCCTTTCCGTCCGTCAATTCTTGGTTCAGAGAATGTGGAAATAGCACGCTTGTCGATGGTTTGCGCTGGAGCACTGGCATACGCATCGCACGGGCACCCAACATCGGCACAGTGCATCGACAGGCGCCTTTTCGCGGGACAGAGAGGATAAAGTGATGAAGACCGGAGAGCAATCTTTACGTTTCGTAGTTGAAAAGTGGCTCGGGTTGCAACCTCCAGAGAGCGCAAGGGTGACGGCACTGGGCCGTCCGCGCTCGGGCAAAGGGCGTTTCGTGTGCGTCGAGACCGTACACGGCAGCGAAAGACTCGCACTGTTTTTCTTTCGGCACGACGACGGATGCTGGAAGGTCTTTCCTCCTGCTGCGGCGTTGCCAGAGATGGCTTTGGAGCGTCTGTTTGGGTAGCCTAAATCGGGCCTGTCAGTAATTTCGTGTTCGAGGCATACAACCCCGCGTACAAGCAGGAAATTATCAAAATTCCTGCTGTACGCATAATCGAGGCAGGGCCGGTCGTCGAGGACCGTAATACAGCGGCCGCGAAGTAGGGCTCTTGTCAGCTTGGCGGGCACAGACTGACCTGTGTCGCTCAAGAGTAGTTATCCTTATCAAATAATTTTCTCGACTGCGGCAGAGACAGTCCAAGCATGCCATGCGGCGAAGGGTTCTCTGAGTACGGCACGATGACAGGCCGCGGTCATCCGATGTCCGGGCGACGCGAAGTGCTGCCCGATCGGGCCGAAGCATGAGAGAAATGTCTGCGTGCGACGGGATCGCGAAAGCCGCACATCTGGCGTTCGCGCCTGCGGGTCGGCTGGTGGCTGTTCTCGGCGCGGTTGTTCACGCATGCAGCTGCTTTGACGAAAACGTGCTTCACATGAGCGAGCTCGGGAATCTCAGCCTTCGCCGCCGGATAGCTGCGAAGCTGGTCGGTAACGATCCGGCGCCGCGCCGGGTTTGAACGCAGCAGGCGCTTGAAGAAGCGCTTTGCCGCGGCCTTGTTGCGCCGCTTTTGCACCAGCACATCGAGATCGGCGCCATGCTCGTCCACTGCACGCCACAACAGATACGGCTCGCCGCGCAGCGTCACGAACAGCTCGTCCAGATGCCAGGTGCTGCCCGGCTTGCGCCGCGCCGCTTTCGCGCACTGGGCGAATCGAGCGCCGAACTTGTCGCACCAGCAACGGATCGTTTCATACGTGACCACGACACCACGCTCGAGCATCAACTCCTCGATGTCGCGCAAGCTCAGGCTGAACCGGCAATACCAGCGAACCGCGCAACTGATGATGACCGCAGGGAAGCGGTGGCCGTGATAAGGCGATTTCGTTTCTTTCATCACTTCATTCTACCGCCGCCTCCCCACCAACCTGACAGTGCCCTTCATGGTCATCCGGCAGGCGATGGGTGTCGCCAGGAGTCGGCGCGAAATGGCTGCGAAGATGTTGCGTGAGTTCGTTGAGGACATGAAACGAAACGGTTTCGTCGCGCAAGCGCTTGAACGCCACCGTATTGCAGGTGCCTCTGTCGCGCCGCTCGAGTAAATAGCAGGGAAGGGTGTAGAAGCGCGGTCCGCTGGATGACCGTTGCGTGACGCCACTGCGGCTCGGGTGACCGTAGACGGTCACGGCTGAAGGTGAGCTGCCGTCGGCCGTCGGCCGTCGCCGTCACGTTGCCATTCGAGATGGTTACTTTCCTTTTTGGGGTGCCGCCTCTTACCACGGGCAATCAGTGTCGAAGATGAATCGAACACTTCCGACCGCATCGCCTACATGCGCGAAGCTACGTGTTGCTTGTCAAAAGGTTCTAAATAAGGATTACGTTCCGAACGCAACAGAATGCGCAGCTATGGCATTGGTAGACCACGTAGTGATTGAAGCTCCGCAGACTTTCCAGATTATTTACGCGGTAACTAAGTTTAATTTGAGCGGGTGTGCTGTGCGTTGGTACTGCTCAATCGGTTCGGAACGGGCTTGAGGTAGGAGGCCGATGCGTGATGGCATGCAGTTACCGACGATTCGTAACCATGCCCGGGCGCGGTTCTCCGACTTTGATCGTGTAAGGAAGATCGCTTAGGGTCATTGCTCGAGCGGCGTCAACTGGCCGAGCGCGCTGCGGTCAATAAGCTGTTCGGCGTACACCGTGGATGCGCGTCGCGCATCTCCCGCGTTTGCGAATGAATGCTTCTCCGGTACATGAAACGGCGCGCAGCACGATCCGGTGCTGTCGGATGCACGCTTCGATGGTATCGCCGACTTTTTCGGCGAGCGGCGGCAGTACTCCATAGTCGAAGCGCAAGCGCAATTGCCTCTGCCTGTATCCAAGAGCGACGCCGTATACGCGTCGCTGGTCAAGCGGGCGGTGAAGCTCGCAAAGAGAGCAGAACTGCGCTCGGGGTTCCAGGGTTGATATGACTTCTCGTGTCAATATGATCGGTTCTGTGTTTTCGATGTTTGAATTTCCTGAGGGCGACGTAGCAGTAAATCTCGACGGTGGATCAAGCTGATATCCGCGGATTGGCTACCGCATTACAGATGTCCGCCCAATGAGCCTTCCGCTACCTACCACCGCAATTCGGATGAGATCCGTTGCCTACCCTGGTCGCGGGTTACTCGTGTGCCGGGCTACGCCGCCTTCAGGAAACTCCTGCACGTGTCGTTACGGTGGATGCAGACGCAGGGCATTGCTGTACATCATGGCATCTGTGTCTCGCGCGGTATGGCCAGCGACAAGGAGAGCCGGCAGATGTCCCAGATGAATCCGCTGAGTTCACGGGCAACTGCGACTACGGCGATATTCTTCTGCTTGCCGCGCGCGACGAGTTTGCGATAGCGTCGGCACAAGCGCACCTGTGCGTCCCAGGCTCGATCTACAATCGGTTTAGGCAGACCTTCGTGACGACGCTGAATATCGGGGCTCACACGCGCAGGGTGGCGATAGCTCCATGCAGCTTCAACTAGCAGCTTTCTTGCATAACTGTTGCCGCTTTTAGTGATGCTGCCCTGACGACGCTTGCCGCCCGATGAGTGCTCGGACGGCGTCACCCCGAGCCACGCCATCAACTGGCGTGGGTGCACGAAGCGTGAGAGATCGCCCAGCTCGGCGAGCATGCCCACTGCCGTGGTGAACTGGACACCGCGCATTGCCTGCAGGCCCAGGACGGCGGGATAGAAGCGCCAGTTGACGACTGCCTCACGCAGCGCGGACTCCAGCCGGTCACATTGGGCGAGCCGGTCTTCGATCGCGCGACGTAGCTCTTCAAACGCAAACTGCTGCCACGCACTGTCGAAGCTGTATGCGCTCAGCCAGCGTCGGTGCGCCGGCCCCCAGTCGGCAGAGCCGGTGTAGCGCACGCCGTGCGACAGCAGAAAGGCTTTTACCCGTTGCCGTGCACGCTTGAGGTCGTCCTTGGCAATCACCCATGCGCGGGCCAGATCCCGGAATGCTTCATCGTCGATGCTGGGGACGTATACGGCCGACAGGTCGCCGGCACGCAGCGATCGGACGAGCTTGACGGCATCACGTCTGTCAGTCTTGATGTGCTCACCTGGCTTGCGGGGAATCAGCGAGGGCGCGCAGACCATGCACTGGAATTCTTTCTGGACAAGCTGCCGGTAAAGCCCATATCCGCACGGACCGGCTTCGTAGACGATGCTGACGCATCGCGCTTTAGATTGCAGTCTCTTGCACAACCGTTCCACGTCGGCCTGCGTAGTACCGATCTTGCCGAGCAGTTCAACCTCGCCCGAACCAATGGCATAGGCGACCGTGATCGAATCCTTATGAACATCAAGACCCACGTAAAGAGTGCTATCGTGCTCCATGCTGGCCTCCGCGTCGGAAATCGCCGGGTGCGGCACGTCCGCACCGTGCGGCTCTGACAGCAATGCTAACCCGCGTTTGATTCCGTTGCGGCAGGCCAGCCTCTGTCCCGCAGGAAGTCATACTGCCTACCTCGGCCCGGCCGACTGACACGCGCAAGCATGGCATGCATCGGCACCTCTGGCCTATGCTTCCGCTGCTCGCGCTCGCGATGGCCATGCAGGACGAGACAATCGCGAGCTTCGGCGGCGAGTCTATCTGGACGATCGACGTCATCGCCAACATCGTCAAATGCGCGGACGCGATGATAGCGATCATCTGGGTGGGGAAGGCGGACGGGCAGCGGACGGCCTTTTGCTACGATCCCGACGTGGGCCAGGCAGCACGACTTTTATGCACGTCGACCGGACACGCATGGCTCATGACGATGACCGATGAACAGGCGGCCGCGCTGGTCTTGAAACAGGGCTTCGGACAGCCGAATGAATTCGGACCCAATGCGCCGACGACGCTCAGGGCGCTGCTCGGTTTTCTGCACGCTGCACGGGTCCGTGGCTATGCGATGATCGACGAGGTGTTCGCGCCGCGCATGTCGGCGATTACCACGCCCGTGCGGCTCGCGCTGCGTTGGCGTCATCAGCCCGGCCGGTCCGAGAGGACGGCTGACCGTGGGAAAAATACACGAGTATTCGGTACTGCTGGGCGAGGCGGCCAATGAGCTAGTCCAGTTGAGCAACCTGGCGGGGTTCCCAAGTCGGCCGCCGCTCGGCAAGGGATGAGAAAATCGGGGCTTACGCCGTCCAGCTGACGGGGCTTGCGCCCTTTGGTCGAACCGCTATCTCCGGCACGCCGTGACCGGAGTCGCGTGACACATCAGAAGCCGGGACTTTAATCGGCAAGCGCCTTCGCGCGAAAGCCGACCACTACGCAGGTCGCTGGCTTTACTGGGGAGCTTGCGGAATGTGTACCGAGAGTGACCACCCGCCTCGTATCGGAATGATCCGTTGCGGCTTGAGGCAGTCAAACTGCCAGACAAACGCATCGAATGTGCTCTGGTGATCGACGAGGATCTGGTGCAAATAGGTAGTGGATAGTGGGTCCGTTATGCCTTGAGATATGGATGCCTTATCAATTGAAAATGACGGCATTCCAGACGGAGGGGCAGTGATGTCCTCAAGCGCAAGAGCGGACAGGTCAAACTGCCCCTTGCGAATGCGATGCATCAACTCGATGCCTGAAATCGTAGTCTGGGCATTTATGAACCTCTTGAGCCCGCGCATCACATTCGCCCTGGACTTGATGTGACGATGGTCTTGTTCGATCAGGTTATTGAGGTACTTCGAGGAGCGCACCTTCGTATCCTTGGAAGCAGTCCATAGGACTTCATCTCACGCCCAGCCCGGTGCGACGCTGCATACCCATATGGCGTGGCCGTCTCCCGTGGTCGCCCTGATGCTTGACTGCCTTGGTGAAAAAGGCCTTAGCTGCTGCGACATCGCGCGGCATCACAGCACAAGGTCGTGATACGTGCGCAAGGTTATAACGCGCAACTCAATAGTCGCGAACCGCCACCATTGAATGGCAAATTGCGCCAGTTGGGGAAGCCAAGGGTTTTCACCAGAATATGGCTCATTGACATTGTAGGCCGCTATAAATACTATTTTGACTGAGTACAACGAATTCTATTGTGCCTGCTTTTAGGTGCGCGCTTCCAGTGGAAGACGTTGGCATGCGCGCCCTGCTTTCCGCCACGTGTCTTCGTGACACGCGGCTCTTCGCGGTCCGCGGGGTCACGGCTGCGAGCGCGCTTCTTCTTCTTTTGTCACCGGGTCATGGTGGCGGGGCAATTACGACGGCCGAAAACGTGGCTTTGATCGCGAGGATGATACTGAAGGGCATTTCGATCGCAGGCATACAGCTTGGCGAATATCCTCTGTCGACCCATATCTATCCAACACGTTCCGGGGATCCGGTGTGGGATAAATGGTGACTCTCTCCCATGTCGGTGCGATTAGCGCGGTATCGACCGCCGGATTGGCAATCAAGACGTCGGTTGCTGCTTACGTTTCCGTCGGGGCGGCGGTTGCGATCGGCATTATTGGTGCGCATTAGGTGGTATCAGGATGCATTAGAAAAGCGTTATCGAGATCATGCGAATCCGAAGCCGAACATGATGCTGAAGGCTGATCCGCGGACTCTCACGGAGTGACGGATTAGAAGGTGATTGATGGCCGTGGGAAGTCGGAAGACGGTGTGGTCAAGCTCATGGCTACTAGGGGTGGTCGACAACTGGGCCGACGCCGGCCCCTTTCTCTATTTGGTCGGTGCCTACGGGCAACTGGCACCGCCCCAGGCGCTCGCCATTCAAGAATTGCTTCGGGCGTCCCGCCGGGTCCCGACGTCGCATTGGATGCTGCACATCTCCAGGAGGGCAACGGACCGGCGTAACAAATTGACCTACTCGCGTTTGTAATTCAATAGCAGTCGGTTTCAGAGATCACATATAACAATCAGGAGAATGTATGAATCACCAGGGGACGTGGAGGAAACACCGGTGGGCCGCGGTGCCGCTTGCATGTGCATCAGTTTGCATGAGCGTTACGGCCGCCCGTGCGCAAAGTAGCGTCATGCTTGGAGGATTTCTTGACGAAGGTGTCGCCACCTATCGTGATTCAGGTGGGGCCCGTTTGTATCAAATGCAGGATTCCGCCATCTTTCCCACCAAGTTTTTCTTCCGCGGGAGCGAGGACATGGGAGGGGGCCTGCGCGCAAACTTCAGCCTCGACTCGATGATCAGCCTGAGCACAGGGGGACTTGATCCGCAGTCGCGCGGCGCGATGTTCGAGAACTCGTCGTGGGTCGGACTCAGTCAAGCAGGGATTGGCAGCTTCCGCCTCGGGCGCCAGAACGACTTCGCCTTCGACTACTACCTGATCGGTGGTATCGATCCGGCAACGGGCATCGCTGGCGGTATGCTCAACTTCCGGACCGGTAGCTTCGGTGCCGACCTGCTCGGCGTTTCAGGGCCGGCGCAGATTGCTGGCGCCGTCTCGGGCGGCCCGTTCGCGCCTATCACGACGAACGGCCAAATTTCTGGATTAGCGGCCATCAACTGGGATCGTGTCGGCGGCAAGCGGATGGCGAATGCCATCAAGGTTGTGTCGGAGGAATATGCCGGGCTGTCGGCTGGCGTCATGTATAGCTTCGGCGGCACAGCGGGCGACTTCAACAACGGGGCCGGAAAAAGCGCGGCGATCAGCTTCCGGAATGGTGAAACGCGTGCTGCTGTTGTTTACACTGAGCAAAACTATGCGCCGGTCAACAATGGACATAGTGGCATCGCCAACCTGCTCGCCGGAGCAAGGACGAAGTTCGGCCATTTCACTGTCTCAGGGATGTATAGCGACGCGCGCAACACCCATACGGGGGCCAAGATTTACGCCCTGGCCGGTGGCGTCGGATATGACTTCTCACCGGCCTGGAACCTCGGCGGCGCTTATACCTACGAAAATGGTAACGCGTTGCTGAAGAACGTGGTGATCAACCAGGCCGCGTTGCAGTTGACGTACACGTTGTCGAGACGCACCGCGGTCTATGCCGCCGGCGTATATCAACGCACCAACGGCGCATACGCTGCAGAAATCGGGAACATCGTGGCAAGCGGCAATATCCAGACTGTTTTCCAGCTTGGCATGATGCATCGATTCTGATGCTTCATTGAGGAACGGCAGCGATGATCATGTTTTCGTCATCGCTGTCGTGGCCTTCTTGGGTTATGCACCGGGGGCCGCAAATACTGCCATCCGTCCGTTCCAAGCGGTCGCCAAGGTTAGCGCGGCGCAATTCGAACTCAGTGCCAGCGTGCCTCGATTGATCAGTTTTGCCTTTCCGCTGCGATTTGGGTAGGAAAGTCCGCCCCGTCAAGCTCAGAAAGTGCCCCAATTTCCCCTCGTTCGAAGTAATGATAATATTCACATTTGAATGCTATAATAAAGTCCAACGTCTTCGGAAACGTTCGACCCGCGGATGAGAGCAATTCGGTGCGCCGGGCAAGCAGTAGCAGCGCAGGAGCGAATGATCAACCATAGTACGAGGTGGTTTTAGGACGTATAGAGCACGCCCAACCACTGGTTCCGACCACCTTTGCAGGAAAAGCAGCAAGAAATGAAGAGCGAGGAGGGGCTACACCTAGGTTATGAGGCGGAAGTCCCGGCTTTAAGTTGGCTCACCCGTATTGTTGAGATTGACAAAGCGATCTCCGAGTCTGCTGATCAACATTTGAAGTCATCGCTTGGGATTTCGTTTGCACAGGCGAAGGTCGTCGCATGCCTGGCTGGGCACCAATTCATGACGCAGGTTCAACTCGCGCACCGGCTGCATTTCGATATGGGGGCGCTATCCAGAATCATTCCGCGTCTCATGGATGCTGGAGTTGTAATGAGGTCTCGGCATCCAAACGACTGTCGCTGCTGGTGTGTTCAGCTTACGGGAAGCGGAGTTGCGATGGCTGCGAACATTACAGCCATTCTCGGCGCAGCTGACAATAAATTGATTGGCCTCTTAACCGAGGATGAAGCCGATATTTTTATTGCGTTGCTTAAGCGCCTGCTTGCTAATTCCCCAGCCCACGGCTCAATCGATGTCTCGAGATTTGCCGTGACGGGCAGTCCAAGACCCTCCAGCGTCGTTGGCGCACCGGCGTGAACGGCAACCTCCCTTCTCCGCCCTAAAACGTGGCCAGCGGATGATCTAATCCAGCGCGTCTTTGCGTTGCCCTTTACCCACGACGTCTTCTCGCCGCCGCGGCCGCGAGCAACGGTCTGAACAAACGCCAGCATTGCGCGCCATGCACGGCTTTCGCCCAGTCGACGCGACTGTCCGGATGCCGCATGCGCGGCACGCTGGTCCTGCTCGAGTTCAGAGTTTCCAGTGCGCACGCGTACAGGGCGGTTATCGATCTTGCGGGGCGCGGCTATAACGCATCAGGCCAGATTACACAATTAACGTTGTCACCTATCCATACTCATAGGGCTCATGCCGAAATACAAAGTATACAATTAATGTAGGCAATAAAACATGCTCCTGCTTCTTTGCAATCTCAAAATACGCAACCGGCTGTTTGTAAGTTTCGCAATCGTTATCGTGCTGCTATGCAGTGCCGCGGGATTTGCGCTCTTCCAGGCGCATCAGATTCAATCACATCTAATGGACATCAAACAGAATTGGATGGAGTCAGTCAAAACGATTGCGGATCTTCGTCTGGCGCTCAGTACAGATCGTCGTTCCACGCTGGGTCTTGTCTTGTCTGATACCAAGAATGCCAAAGATACCAATGCTGCGATTCGAGCCGAAGCCTTGAATCAGCTGAGAAAGAGTGTCGATCGCTATGAGAAACACGCGCGCCCGGGCGAGGATCGTCAGTATTTCGAGAACGATAAGAAAGCAATCGCTGCGTACGCGATGATCAACAAAGAACTCTACACGCTTGCAATGTCTGATAATCCGGATCTTGCTACCGAGCGTGTGCTCGCCAACACCAAGATTTTTGCTGTTTTCAAATCCACGGAGGAGACGCTCACCGCCCATATGGACTTCATTCAGAAGCAGGCAGATCAGGCTGCGGAAAAGGCCATTCATGACTATGATGTGGCCTTGATGCTGACGTTCACCGTAATATGTATCGCTATCGTTGCTACGGTATATGTCTGCAACACGGTTGCGACGTCGATCGTCTTCCCGTTGAATGACGCCGTAAAGATTGCTGAGGCAGTTGCGTCAGGGGATTTGACGTCAGAAGTCAGGGTACATTCCGATACTGAACTTGGCCAATTGATGCGCGCGCTTCGCAGCATGAATGAGAGTCTCGTGGATATCGTAAAGCAGGTCCGGTCCGGCAGTGAGGCGGTATTGACCGGCGCATCCGAAATCGCCGCGGGGAACGAGAATCTGAGCCAGCGCACCGAGGAACAGGCGGCGTCTCTCGAGCAGACGGTAGCTTCGATCCAGCAGTTGACGGCGACGGTGCAGAACAACGCGGCGAATGCCAAACAAGGCCTCAAACTCGCACAGACTACGTCCGATCTGGCAAACAGCGGTGGAGAGGTCATGAAACACGTTGTGACCACCATGAGCGGCATTGCCGATCAATCGAGGAAAGTCGCCGACATCATTGCGACTATCGATGGCATCGCTTTTCAGACCAATATCCTAGCCCTTAACGCGGCGGTCGAAGCCGCACGTGCTGGCAACGAAGGCCGTGGCTTCGCCGTCGTGGCCCAGGAAGTCCGCACGCTGGCTCAACGCTCGGCAACGGCGGCCAAAGAGATCAAGGAATTGGTCAGCAATTCGGTCACCCGCGTTGTCCAAGGATCTCAACTGGTGAACGATGCCGGGTCCAAAATCAACGACGTGGTGAGTGAGTTCACCCGGGTCTCGACTCTGATGGAGGAGATCACCCACGCATCCGATGACGGCCACCGCGGCATCATGGAGATAAATAAGGCGATCGGCGAAATCGATACAGTGACCCAGCACAACGCAGCCTTGGTCGAAGAGGCCGCTGCTGCAGCCCGTGGCGTTCATGCAGAAGCAGAGCGCCTACAGACACTGGTTACTAACTTCAAGATCGCACGCGCCATCTAAATCAGAGTCTCCAGGCACAAAAAAAGCCATCGATGAGGGATGGTTTCCTTGATATCGACGAAGACTGCGGTACTGCGGACAACTTATTGCAACAGAACCGAGAAAAAGCCCCCGATGTTAATTAACTGCATCCCAAAAGTTCGACACGGATCCAACCTTTGGGGTGTTTTTCATGGCGAAGTACGATAAGCGGTTCAAACTGAAGTTAAGCAACACGCATTTGCGCGAGGGGAGTTGGGCGGCCAGTATTGGCAGCCCGCCACGAGATCGGCTACTCGATGTTGCGTCGCTGGGTTGATGCCTATCGTTTGCACGGCGACGCAACGCTATGCCCTAAGCGCAGTCGATACGACGTTCACTTCGCGGGCCGAAGGTGCTCAGGCTCACGTCGCGTGAGGGGCTTTCCCTGCGCGAAGTCACGGCTCTGTAGGACATCCACGATCCTGCCAGGGTCTCGCAATGGGTGCGCCTATATGATGAGGGCGCTGCAGATGCTCTGATGCCCCGCCGACGATGGCGTCCAAAAAATGGCCAAGACCCGGCGTGACCTGCCTGTTGAAGAGAAAGCTGCCGATACGCGATCACGCGAAGAACAACTCAGGGAACTCGTGTATCTGCGGATGGAGGCGGCGTATCTGAAAAAGCTCGATGCGCTGTCCAGGGGAAAAAACCAAACAGCACAAAAGAAAAACACGCAAATCGTGAAGGGCTGCGGACTCGGTATCCGCTTGCCGCACTACTGAAAATCGCGGGACTGGGCGGTGAGCGCGTATCACCGCACGGATAATGCTGACAACGCCATGAAGCCACCACGAATGCCAACATCGTGTCCAGCGGCAAGGTACCGTGGGGCCGAACACCTCCTGTACACGACGTTCCAATCAAATGAGCGTAAGGGGGCACAGATTGCGGCCCTCCTTTCGTTTTTAGGCCCCTCTAGCGGCCAGCACCCTCACCAGTCCTTCCAAAACCACTGAACGCCCTTGATCATAGGCTGCAAGCAGATGAACTCTGTCCCGACTTTCCAGTGCCTGCACCAATCGCGCTTCGATATCTGCCCGGCGATGTTCCGGACTTGCCGAGACATCCGCGGCCAGCGCACGATAGCGATCCGACAAACGCATCAAACGCAGGATTTCTAGCTTGATCACCTTGTGTGGAGACAGTTCGAAAATCGTGTCGTGGAAAGCACGGTGCTTTTCGATCCAGCCATCGCGATTACCCGCCGCCAGCAACTCCGTGAGATCTGTAAGCATTCGCTTGAGCAGCGTCAGCTGCTCGGGCGTAGGCCACTCGATCGTGCTCAGCAGTTCTGCCTCAAGCAGTTGACGCATCCGATATAGTTGTCGGGCCTCATCACTTGACAACTGTGCGACAAAGAATCCACGATTCGGATCGTGCTCAATGATGCCTTCTGCCGCCAAGAGCTTCAGTGCTTCCCGGATCGGAACGCGGCTGATCCCGAATCGATCAGCAAGTTCCGACTGCCGCAGTTGGAGGCCCGGTGCTAACACCCCTCGATTAATCAGCTTGCGCGTCTCTGCGGCCACGTGAGCCGGAAAATCAACGGTGTCCGTTTCGCGAAGTGCGGTGACCATCTACTCCCCACCAAAACGAAATACATTTTGGTCTTATATATCAAGATTCGAACTTCCGAGTATCTCTCGTTGGCAAAATGAAGAAAAGCCCTTTTCTGTTCAGGATTCCGACAGCAGATCACTCACGGTGCCGTTTTTTTCGTTTATTCCCAGGCCGCAAGCACTATCATCAACCCGTCAAGAACCACCGTTCGCCCTTTCTCATAAGTTGAGAGCAGCAATTCCCGGTCTTTGCTTTCCAAAGCGTTCACGAGTTTTGCTTCGATATTAGCGTTACGATTTTGCGGATGCGTTGAAATATCGGCAGCCAGCGCCCGATAACGATCGGTGAGTCGCAACAATCGTAGGACTTCCCGTTTAATCACTTTATTAGGCGAGAGGTTGAAAATCTTATCGTGAAGTGTGCGGTGTAATTCGATCCACCCCTCACGATTACCGGCTTGAATCAATTCTTCAAGTCGGGACAGTAAGCCCTTGAATTCCCTGATCTGCGCGGATGTGGGCCATTCAACCGTCATGAGCAACTCTGCTTCGAGGAGTTGGCGCATCCAATACAACTGTCGGGCCTCACCGCTCGACAACTGAGCGACGAAAAATCCACGATTCGGATCGTGTTCGATGATGCCTTCCGCCGCCAGTAGTTTCAATGCCTCACGCACCGGCACACGGCTGATGCCGAAACGTTCCGCGAGGTCCGACTGTCGTAGTTGAAAGCCGGGCGCGAGCGTTCCCCTATTGATCAGTTTTCGCGTCTCTGACGCCACCTGAGCTGGAAAGTCAATGCCATCCACTTCCGGGACGGTAGCAATAGGAGTTCGGCCTGGTGTCGGAATCGCATTCATTTTAGTATTATATCTGAGAATCTTCGCCTGACAACGTTGTCAGGCGATTCGGTGATCGACCGTTAGAAGGTCTTATAAACTCCCGGCCAGGAAAAGCGCAGAGCCTGGCCAACGGAGATAATCGGGTGAGGAATGGTACTTCTGCGCGCCGTATAGCTGACGTTGATGAACGAGAACGCGCCACAGCGTCGCTATGCCCCGCGCGAGATGTTCAACACTCCTTGCTGGGTTGTGGGCTGGTGCATCGTGACGCTTGTTGCTTGCCCAATGACTTTCGAGCGTGGGAGTCGTCGAACAGCAGACGCAGCGCTGGGTTGAGGAGGCTGTCTCGATGCGATAGACAATGACCTGTGTTCGATCGTCCGGGTCGCGCAGGAGCGCAGTGGTAAATCGAGCGCGGTCTTTGTGGACGGTCGACCTACGCGAGAGCGCCACGTGCGGGTCACGACGGCTACAAACGAAAATGCGGCGGCGAGGTCCACGCGAACGCAGCTTTGCTGGCTCAACTGCGTCCGCCGGCTGAGCCAGACGCGCAGTCATTTATACCCCGGAATTGGCTTGCGCAAAAAACTTGGTTACCACCGCCCGCAAATTCGCCACGCTGCACTGTCAATGTGGAGAAGCGTGAAGGACTTTATGTCCGCATAGATGAAAGTACGTCTGTTCAGAGACATTTCGGCCAGTGCCAGATGTAGCAGTCGAGGCCCCAAACAGAAACTTCCCCGTTCGTCCTGCGCCACCGATCCGGTGCTGCGTAGGCTACAAATGTATCGGTAGGCTGGTACTGCGCGACATGTTCAAGTGTGTCGAAATCTCCTGCTGGCGAAGTGCGAAACATTCTTCCACGGCACCGGTGGCGCATGCGTGATCCGAATGCCAAACGCCGCCAAGATCACGCTTTCATTGCAACCTGGTCACGCAAAAGCCAGCTCATTACGACCTTGGGTTTAAGCGTCTTATCCAGCTTCGCCATGAAAAACCCCAAGGGTCGGATTTATCTCCAATTCTTGGGGTTCAGTGCAACGATAGGGGTTTTCTATGTTGCACCGTGGTTTCAGATCAGTACACGAAGCCGGGCATCACTTCGCTCGCAGTGGGAACATCCTTGATCTCGGGGATACGCGCCGAACCAAAGACCACCAGGGGACGCATCTGACCTTTCTTGATGTACGGGGCTGCGACATCGTACGGAACCGGGATCACCTGCACCTTCGCTTTCATCAAACCGTCGATTTCCTCTGCGGTATCCTTGTACGATAACTTGACCATGCGAACACCGTTACGCTTTTGCAATGTGGTCATCGCGGTCAGGTCGCGCGTACCGTCAGCCGTCGTACCGAAGGTGTAGCAATCCGGATTATCTTTCAGGCGACTAATCAGATCCGCGTAGTCCTTGATGTCGGTTCCGGACACGCCTTTGCCGATTTCAGCGACCAGAACAACACCCGTGGGCGCACCAACCGGGGCTGCCGCTGCCGGCTTAGCCGCAGGTGCAGCAATAGGTGCAGGTGCCGGTTTGGCAGGTGTACTCGCGAGGGCGACGCCCGAGATCAGTGCGCCCGCTGCGAGGACTGTCGAGAGGAAGAGTTTCCGGGTCAGTTTCAAGATCAATTGTCTCCAAGTATTCTAAAGGATGCCTGAAAGGCGGCTAACAATAATGCATTTTGTGATTAACAAAATCGCATCATATCTTGCGTGCGGAATAATGCGGGCCGTACCTCCATCTGAAATTTTTGGATTAGTCGGACCCCCAGTTGGAGATCCACAGTAAATCATGGAAATCGACGGCTCTATTCGCCTGAAATTCGCCGTAAGAGCCTTGGGAATACAGCAGCGGCGTCGTTGCGTCGCCATTAATGGCAGTGCCTTCGACATGCCCAAAAATCACGGCGTGGGTACCAATCTCAATGATACGTTCGACGCTGCAATCGAAATTGACCATAGTATTGGCCAAAGCCGGAGCCCCCGTCTTAATACGATTCCACGTCCCTGCCTGAAACTTTTCTTGCGGCGAAATGGGTCGCGAGAACCGCTGCGCCAATTCCCGCTCACTGCGCGCCAGAACGTTGACGACGAAGTTGCCAGTGGCCTGCACGTGCGCCAGAGACGAGTTTGCACGATTGATACAGACCAGCAGAATAGGAGGCGCTGCACTAACAGACGTCACAGCGGTTGCGGTCATGCCGGCAAGCGGTCCGTCCGTGTCCGAACCGGTAGTGATCAAACATACGTGCCCGGTCAAACAGCGCATGGCGCGTTTGAATTCGGATTCTTCTATGCTCACCTCACCCTCCAATCAAAAAACCAGACGGAGAAAATGGAGGGGTGGCGTTTTTTCGGGGCGCCACCCATGCTATAGACGCGAGTCTCAGCCGGTTTATTGATCCCAACCGAAGATACTGAGCGTGCTCTCGCCCGCTTCCATTCGCTTCATCTGCTGTGCTTCTGCTGCTTCGCGTGCTTCGGATGCAATGATCACCTCGGCGATTCGCTCACGCGGGATGCACACGACGCCGTCTTCATCACCAACGATCAGGTCACCTGCATTTATAGTGACATCGTCGAATCGAATCGGGGCGTTGATCCAACCTCTGGCGCCGAAATCTTTTCCTGTGCCACGGATACAAAGACCGCGAGCGAAAACGGGAAACCCGATCTCGGACAGCAGTCGCTGATCACGAACACAGCCGTTAATGACGAGACCGGCAAGCCCCCGAACCTTTGCGGCCGTTGACATGATCTCGCCCCAGTACCCGTGTTCATATGCTTCGCTTACGGAGACGACCAGGACATCACCTGGTTGTGCTCCGTAAATCGCACGGTGAAGCCAAAGGTTATCGCCACCGGGCGAATGGACGGTCACAGCTGGGCCGCAAATCTTGAAGCCGGGCGCGACAGGCTTAATTTCATAAGGCAGGACGCCGATCTTTCCGGCAGCCTCGTGAAGCGTTGCTGCCGGCAATTTCGCGGCGGCGTCAAGCAAATTGACGTCCGGTCGCTCGATAGCGAGACGCGTGGTCTCATGACGATTGAAAACCGGGCCCGTCATGCCTCTTCTCCAGTCCGACGCGTTTGCAGTTGATGGTACTTGAACTGTTTGCGAGCCTCGTCTAGCCGCATACCCGTTGCCACAGACCGTCGGATTGCATTTTCCGCGGCATCGATTTCTTCAGCAGCAGCAAGCACGCGTTCTTCGTGTTCCTTCGGAATCGAGATCACGCCGTCCGCGTCACCGCGCAGCAGATCGCCCGGAGCAACGCGCACGTTACCGATATTCACCGGAACGTTGGTGGCTTCGACCTGCACGCGATCCTTGCCCGTGCGCATCCAGTTATCCTTGGAGAAAACCGGGTAACCGAGCGACAGGCACAGGTGTACGTCACGATTTATGCCGTCGATTACGGTACCAGCGATACCACGGCGATGAGCGATCTCGGTCAGGATGTCGCCCCATACCGTTGCGTCTTCGCGACCACCGTTGTCGAGGACGATGACCGAACCCGGCGGAACGTCGTCGATGAAGTCACCCACGGTGCCTGCGGGCGAAGCGGCGGGGCCGTAGAGAATCGTGAATGCCCGACCGGCCATTCGGAACGACGAATCACGCGGCTTGATCTTGTAGCACTGACCGTTCAGGCCCAATCGGTCCAGTGCGTCGCTCAGGGTCGCCGTTTCGAGTTTCGCTGCGCGGGCAACATTCTTGTCTTGTTCGATTTCGGACATGGTTAATCCTTAAGCATAAATTCGTAGTTGCCACCCATGACTTCATGGATCGGCGTGTCCGCCAGTAGTGCCTTCGCCATCAAGGCTTCGCGTGCGACGATCGATTCAGCAGTCTCGACCACCCTGGCGATGTTTGCCTTGCTGATGAAAATCACGGCGCTGCTGTCGGCGATCACGTAGTCGCCGGCTTCCACTGCGGCCCCGAAGACTTCAATGGGGACGTTCACGCCCTTTTCGACGATACGGCCACGAGCGGTGAGCGCCGTGAACTTGTTTGTGAACACCGGCAGGCCCATCTCGCGGGATTCGTCGATATCGCGAACCGGACCGTCAGCGATCACGCCCGCGATACCGCGAACCTTGGCACCCAGCGACAGGATGCCGCCCCACGAACCGGCTTCAATACCGGTGCGCTGCTCGACAACGATCACATCGTCGGAGTTGCCGAGTTCGATCGCGGTGGTGCCCAGATGACGCGGCGGGCCGGGAGGCGGATCACCAACACCGAGTTTCATCGTGATAACGCGACCTGCGATGCGCTTCGTGCCTGAGGCTTGGGCGACGCCGCTCACGACGCCGGACAAGCCGAGTTTATCGAGTGCGTCCGAGACTGCGCAGCAGTCCAGCCGACGAAGGCGGTGGATCAATTCGTCTTTGGTTGCCATATATTTGATGTTTCCTTATTCGGACTGCGGCTTCCAGTACACAAAGCCCATGGCGTTGCCGGTACCGGCTTCGCTGCGATAGCAGGGCACATAGTCGACCACCGTCATGTCGAAGGCGAGTTCATCCATCATGCCGGCGACGGGAATCCAGTTCTTGATTTCCGATGTACCCGCCTGGAAGATTTCTTCGCCCAACGCGAATACCGGCGTGAGGTCGTGGTTCTTCATCGCGTCGAGAATCAGATTGTCGACGCGCTCGTCAATGACGAAGTGCGTCAGACCACCGGAAGCGATGACAGCTACACGTGCGTCCGAATCCCACGATTCGATGGCGCGAGCAATCGATGCACCGAAAGCGTGGCAGCGTGCGACTGTCGGTTGATTCGGCGGATAGAACGTATTGACAAACACCGGCACGGTCGGAACGACCTGGTCTTTCATCAGCTGGCGGAACACGAAGCCGTATGCATGCGGCGTTTCCGTTTCTGACAAGCGGCCAAGAGCGGCCACGTCAAAGTTGTCGGCGATCGCGTTCTTGATAATGTGCTTTGCAAGCTCTGGAACGCCTTCATGCGTGGCAGTTTCCGGCTTGTAACCCGGCATCGAATGGCGCACGCCCGGAGGCATTTGCATCAATTTATCGTGACTGATCATGTTGTTCACGATCGTCGGGCCGTGCATGACGCCGAATGCGGGAATGCAATCAGTGGTGAAAATTTCCATCTGATCGTTGCCGACAATGACAACGACGTCAGCTTTGGCCTCAGCCAGCACCCGCGCCATTTCCTCGATAGCCGCCCGGCACTGGGCATGGCGCTCCTTCCACTTCTCCGGCGTGATCTGATCCGCGAGGTTCTCGCTACGGCGATATTCAACGAGTTCATCGAAGGCCCATTCGCGGCCTTCGAAATCATGCTTGCTCAGTCGATCATCAGGTACGCGAGCGCCCCAGGTCTCCGGTGGCGTGATGAGCATGGGGCCATGCGAAGTTCCCATTCCCAATACGATTTTTGCCATGATTTCGAGTCCTGTGGGCGTCGGGATTATTCGTAATCCGCGAGGTTGAGCTTAAAGAAGTCGCGAGCGTTCCCGAAGAAAATTGCATCCTTCTCTGCTTTCGACAGCCAGTCGAAGCTTTCGATATACGGCTTGATGTCGTCGAAAGTGCGGCCGGTGTCCGGGTTGATAGCCGAACCCACGCCCGGGCACTCAGCGCCGAACATGCAGCGGTCAGCGCCAACCGTCTTGATCAGTAGACGCAGCGATTCTTCGGAGTAGAGCACGGTGTCGTAGTACAGATTTCGCATGCCCTCGAGGAAGTTGCGGCCGGCACGCGAGGCGCCCGACTGGAAACGGCCGATCTGGTAGGGGATCGAACCGCCGCCGTGCGACACCATGATCTTCAGATTCGGAAAGTCCTTGAAGACGTTCGAATTGACGAGGTTGAACACCGCGATCGTTTCTTCGTTAATGAAGTGAACGGTGTACGGCGAACGAGCCGACTGCGAGCCAGTAGCGTGGATGTGCGCCGGTACGTCGAGTTCGCACAGTTTCTCGTACAGCGGGTACCAGTAACGATCACCGAGACCGGGGGCTTCGACGCCGCTGTTTTCGAATGGGTCGGGATTCAGCAGTACGCCCTTGAAGCCCAGTTCCTTGACGCAGCGCTCCAGTTCCGGCAGCACGACCTCGATCGGGTCGCCCGACACTTGCGGCAGGCCGCCGACTCCGATGAAACGCTTCGGCAGCAGCTTGACAGTGCGCGAGATGATGTTGTTGGTTTCTTCCGTGAACCAGTGCACGAGCTTGCCCGGCTTCTGGCTGTGCATCATCTGGAACGGACGCGGCGACATCAGCTGGACGTTCGTGCCGACGCGGTCGAGCATGTCGAGGTGGCCAACCGGCGCCATTTCCTTCTTGTTGGCGTAGTGCAGGATTTCCTCGTCGGTCACCTCCGGCATCTTGCGACCGTGTTCGCCCCGATGCGACAGAATGTGTGCCTTGTAGACCCACAATTCTGCGGGTGCGCTGACGTGACCGTGGCAATCAATAATCACTTACTTGTCTCCTTGATTAACGTGATGGTGGGTGCCCGTAGGCACACGGGTGTTTGTTACAGATCGAGGACGAGACGATCGCCCTTGCAGCCAGAACAGCAGATAATCATCGTCTTGTTCGAAGCCTTTTCGGGCTCCGACAGAATGGCGTCGCGGTGATCCGGCTCACCTTCCAGCACGCGGACTTCACATGCACCGCATACGCCTTCTTCGCACGAGTATGAGATCGGTACACTGGCTTCGCGCACGACGTTGAGAATCGTCTTGCCTTGAGGGACGGTGAGCGTCTTGCCGCTCTTACGCAGTTCAACGACGTAGTTGCCATCGAGTGCGGCTTCGTGTTTGGCACTGAAGTACTCGACGTGGACTTGTTCAGGGGGCAAAGTCGAGCAAGCCTTTTCGAATGCTTCGAGCATCGGGCCGGGGCCGCAGCAATAGAAATGGGCCGACGCCGGCTCCCGCTTCACCACGTCTTCGATATTCAGAAACGTGCCGACTTCTGCGTCGACGTGAACGAGCGAACCTTCGAACGTCTTCAATTCTTCAGCGTAGGCGACGTCAACCCGGTCTCGGCACGAATAATAGATACGCGGCGACTTTCCGATTTCCTTCAGGCGACGCGCCATACACAGAATAGGCGTGATCCCGATACCACCGGCAACCAGAATCGTGTGCTCAGCGTCTTCGTCGAGGGGGAAGTTGTTGCGCGGGGTTTCGACCTGCACGAGGTCGCCGACACGCATCGTTTCGTGGATGTAGCGGGAGCCACCACGCGACTGCGGGTCGAGTTTGACGCCAATCACGTACGAACGCTGCGTCAGGCTATTGCTGGACTCAAGGAGGGAGTACTGACGCGTCAATCCGTTCGGCAGGATCAGTGCGACGTGCGAACCCGCGTCAGCGGCGGGCAGACGCTCGCCCTCGGGGTCTTCAAAGGTCAGAGCCAGCGTGTTGCGCGCTAAATATTGACTCGCCGTCAAGCGCAGAGTCATCACTTCATTAAGTTCAGTCATCTCACCTCCAAAATCATAGAACGCGCGGAACCCTGCGAATGGGGGGCAGGCATCACACATCACGCTTCCTCAGTCACCAATCATTGAAAGTTTCTTGCCAACCGTTTGACGCGTAATTCTTTTTTGCATATTATTTCGTCTGAGCGGGAAAAAGTCAAAGACAGGCGACATCACATGGGGTATTCCCTAGGGAGGAGAAATGATTGCAGTTCTGACCACCAACGGTGGAACCGTTACGCACGGTGATGGCGCGGCAACGACGCTACTGGTTGCTACGATTCGCGGCATGCTCGTATTCGAGCGTGAAGACGCCAGTGCCCCGTGGGATCTCACGCGCACGACGCTGGAAGATCGCCACGTGAGCGCGTTGCTCTATGTTCCGGGTGCGGGCCTGTTGTTCGCGGGCGCACACGGCCAAGGCAGTCTCGTGGTCTCGAAGGACTTGGGCCTGACGTGGGAACCAGCCAACAATGGCCTGAAGAGCACGCATATTTATACGATGGCGCAGCAGGAGCGCGACGGGAAGACCGTCCTGTTCCTGGGCACTGAGCCGTCCGCGCTTTATCGCAGCGACGATCTGGGTGCTTCGTGGGTCGAAATTCCCGAAATGATGACGGTGCCGGACCAGGACAGGTGGACGTTCCCGCCGCCCCCGCATATCGCACACGTCAAGAATATTTCGTTTCACCCGGCCGAACCCGAAACGCTTTATGTCTGTATTGAACAGGGCGCGCTTCTCAAGACTACCGACGACGGCAAGACGTGGAACGAGCCGCGGTCGTACGAATCGGAAAACGACAAGTTCTACCACGACAACCACCGCGTGGTGATCCGCCCGTCGAATCCGAAACAGATCTTCATGTGCGGCGGCGAAGGCCTGCACTACAGCGCAGACGCTGGCGAGACCTGGGTTCACCTGATGACGCGTCAAGACCTTATCGGTTATCCCGACGCCATGTTTATCGACCCGCGCAACGAGAACGTTTTGTATCTCGGTGGACCGGGTAACGCACCGCGCGATTGGGGCGCCCGTAAGTCGGCGAACGCAACTGTTCTCAAGAGCACTGATGGTGGTGTTACCTGGAAACATATGCGTAACGGTCTGCCCGAGGAAATTATCGGCAACATCGAGGGTATGGGTATGTACCGGTGGGATGACAAGATCATGCTCATCGCCGGTACGGCAACGGGCGAAATCTATGCGACGGAAAACGACGGCGAAAGCTGGTACGTCGTCTCCGAAGACGTTCCGCCGATCTCGAAGGGCGGTCACTATCGCTGGTTCCTCGACGCCAAGGAACGTATGACCGTCGAAGATCGTTATGGTCGCAACGAACACTGAGCGATATCTAAGCAAAAACCATTCTGCACGCCGGCCACGTTCCGGCGCACCAAGTCCTCCCAGGAGAATGTCTTGAGCCGTATTAACAGCCGCGAGGAAGCCCTCGATATTGCCCGTGGTTTGCATGACGCGATTCGTTCACGCGTCAAACAGACCGAAAGCGACCGCGTGGTGCCCAAAGAAACGATCGATGCACTGCGCGAAACGGGTCTTTTCAACATCATCACACCGAAGACGTTTGGCGGTTCCGAACTAGGTTTCACTACGCTCGTCGAAGTTACGGCAGAAATCGCATCGGCCTGTGGCTCGACGGGTTGGGTTTTCGGCGTTCTGGCGGGTCATAGCTGGATGTTGAATCTGTTCCCGTTGCAAGCACAGCAAGACGTGCTTGGCAAAGGCCACGTATTGACGGCAACCGTGTTCCGCTTGGGCGGCACGATTACCGAAGTCGACGGCGGCTACAAACTCGTGAACGGCGACGGTCGCTTCTGTTCGGGTATCGACCACGTGCAATGGGTCATCATCGGAAACGCCGTGCAGCGTTCCGATGGGCCGCCTGAACCGCGCTTTTTCGTGATCCCGCGTTCGGATATCGAAATTGTCGATGACTGGCACACGGCTGGCCTGCGTGGCACCGGTAGCCGCACGATCAAGGTCGCGGAAGCGTTCATCCCGAAACATCGTTCGGTGTCGGTCAAAGACATGATGACGGGCAACGTCGAAGGCGCTGACGCAATGCGTGCCCCGATCTACCGGATGCCTTTCCAGAACGTCACGCCGTTCTCGCTCATCGGCGCGCCGCTGGGCATGGCACGCGCAGCACTCCGTTCGTTCGCTGAGGGTTTGGCGCCGCGTCTTCAGGCAATGCCGGCCGCTCAAATGGCGGAACAGTCGGCTACGATCGAACGCCTGGCACACGCGACGGCAGATCTCGACGCGGCCTACGCATTGATTCTCGAAGACACGCGCCGCGTCGATACGGCAGAAAGTGCAGAGTCACTGACGGCGCTCGAATGGTCACGTATACCGCGCGACTGGGCGTATTCCGCTCAAACCGCTCGTCGCGCCGCCAACAGTGTCTTCGAAGCTGCCGGCGGCACCAGCATTTACAACGCTTCGGAGCTCCAACGTATCTGGCGCGACGTCAATTCCGCCGCCCAGCACTTTGCTTTCACGTGGGATTCGGCGCTGACGGCATTTGGTCGCCATGCGCTCGGCCTCCCACCTTCGCAGTTCGGTCCAGGTCCCAAGAAATAAGGATGAGCCATGAACGTGGATGATATTCACTCGATCGAAGATTACTCACCGCAAACGCTGCGTGAACTGATCGGGCGCGTGGAGAAGTCGAGTACGTTCGAGCACATGATTTACCGCGAATCCGAGCTCGATGAAGTCTGGCGGCTGCTCGATAACGATATCGTCGCTGCTGCACGGCAAGGCTCGAATGTGCGGGAAGTGCAGAACCTTGCTGCTCTGCGCAACCTGATTGTCGAAGCGCACGATTTCATTGGCAACGACAGCAACACCGTAGACGCGCGTGATCGATTGCTGAAGGCCGTCGAACTCGTTTAACGCTAGTGGGAGCGCATTTATCTCCCGCGCATATTCACAGATAAACAAAATCTAGGAGCAAACCATGCTTTCCCGCGAAGATAACGACGTTCTGACCCAGGTTGGTAAGGGCACGCCGAACGGCGACATGATCCGTCAATTCTGGATTCCGATGATGCTGGCGTCGGAAATCAGCGAGCCGGGCGGCAAGCCCGTGCGTGTGCGTCTGTTGGGCGAAGGCCTAGTGGCGTTCCGCGATAGCGACGGCAAGGTTGGCCTGCTCGAAGAACAGTGCCCGCACCGTCGTGCGTCGCTCGCGCTGGGCGACAACTCGGACGGCGGCCTGCGTTGTCTGTATCACGGTTGGAAGTTCGCCGTCGATGGTCAGTGCATGGACACTCCGACGGAGCCGGAAGATTCGAAGCTGTGCTCGCGTATCAAGGCAGTGGCGTATCCGACTCGAGAAGTCGCTGGCGTGATCTGGACGTACATGGGCGATCCCGCGAAGGTTCCCCAATTCCCCGACTTCGATTTCCTATCGTACCCGGCGGAAAAGGTTGTTGCGTTCAAGGTACTCGAAGACTGCAACTACGCCCAAGCCGTCGAGGGCACGATCGACTCCGCACACGCAGGCGTCCTGCACCGTGAACAACCGTGGGCAGCGCCGGCCAAGTACGAACACGAACGCGATCTGCGTCCGAAGATCGAAGTCGAGTACACGCACTACGGCCTGCGCTATGCAGGCGTGCGCAATTTCCGTGAAGAAGGCAAGTTGCACGCCCGCGTCACGCAAGTGATCCTGCCGTTTTTCACGCTGATTCCGCCCGATGGATTCGGCGTGCGCAAGAACCGTCGCATGGCAAATGCATTTGTTCCGCGCGATGACGAATCGACGTGGCATATCCAGTGGTTCTTCGACGAAACGCAGCCTGTCGATATCGAATATCGTATTCAGGAAGGCGGTCACTGGCTCGATGAAAACTTCCGCAAGGAGCTCAACATCGACAACTGGTACAAGCAGGATCGCGAGGCCATGAAGACGACGTCGATGTCGGGCATCAAGGGCATCCTGACGCAGGACCACGCAGTCAGTGAAACTCAGGGCCGTATCCTCGACCGCACGAAGGAACACCTCGGCACATCGGATGTCGCGGTCGTTGCATGGCGTCGTCAGATGATCCGTGCGGCTCGTGCTTACTCGGAAAGCGGCGAATTGCCGAGCGTGTTGACGACCACGATTCCGTGGAATGAGATTCACGCTTCGACGGTGATTTTCCCGAACGACCGTACGTGGAAAGAAGAAGTACCCCTCAATCCGGAAGTCGCTCTGAAGGCCTGAGGTCCACATGATCGTCGATAGTCACGCGCATGTTTCGCCTCATTGGTATGAGCCTGTCGAGACGTTGATCGACCAAATGAATGAGTATGGCGTTGATATGGCCATTCTCACTCAGATGATCGGACAGACGGATAACCGATATCAGCAAGACTGCGTCAAGCGATATCCGGGCCGTCTGTCGAGCGTGGCTTGGGTTGATGTCGAAGCCCCGGACGTTGCAATGACGATCAAAAACCTCGCAACCGATGGCGTGTCGGGTATTCGGCTTCGCCCCTCCTCGTGTCTTCCGGATGGTCGTCTTCCGGAAGCATGGCGTGCAGTCCAGGAAACTGGATTGCCCGTCAGTTGCGTGGGGTCGGCGGAAGCATTCAACGCGCAGGGGTTTATCGAACTGGTTGCGAGGTTGGCAGGGACGACCATCGTCCTCGAACATCTGGGTGGCACCAGCACGCCCGTCACGACAGATGAGCAGTTAGCTATTCGTCGCCAGGTGTTCAAGCTCGCCGCCTTTCCGAATGTCATGCTCAAGGTTCCGGGGCTCGGCGAATTGATGCCTCGCGACCCGAAAACCTGGCATCTGGGCCGTCCCTTCGGGGACGCGGCGTCGCCGCTTGTCCACGAGGCGGTAGCCGCATTCGGCGCGAATCGCCTGATGTGGGGTTCCGATTTCCCAGTCGTGAGTTCTCGCGAAGGCTACGGGAATGCATTGGATCTCACCCGTATTGCACTCAATGGATTACCTGATGAGGATCTCAACGCGATCTTCGGTGGTAACGCACTTCGCGTATTTGGGAAACTCTGAGATCGAAAACGAGCAGGAGACAAACACATGACGAAGAAGGTACTGGCAGCAGTTAAGACGGATGTCGAAACCACGGAAATTCGTGAATTCGATTATCCGACTGTCAAGCCTGAAACCGGAATTCTGCACATCGAAGCCAGTGGCGTAGGTGGCAGCGATCCCGAGCTCTACCGCAAGGCCGGCCACGTTCCGGTCATCATGGGCCACGAAAACGTCGGGACCATCGAAGAAGTCGGTGAAGTCGCGGCCAAGCGTTGGGGCGTGAAGCCCGGCGATCGCGTTGCTCTGCACGAATATCTCCCGTGCTGGCACTGCGAATGGTGCATGAAGGGAGATTTCCGTCTGTGTATGGACGTCGATTTCTTCAATGTGAAGGATCGCCTGAATACCGATCGGTTCGGCATGTCCACCGCCAACAAGGCACCGCATTTGTGGGGTGGCTACGCACAGTATATGCATCTGCCGCTCAACACGGTGTTGCATAAAATTCCGCAAAACATGCCGGCAACGCACGCAACACTGGCAGTGCCGTTCGGTAACGGCGTGCAGTGGGCGTGTCTCGACGGCGGCGCAGGTCCCGGTAAGGTCGTACTCGTCTGGGGACCGGGCCAGCAGGGCTTGGGCTGCGTGCTGGCGGCAAAGGCCGCAGGCTCATATACGGTGATTCTGGCCGGCATGACGCGCGATCAAAGTCGTCTCGATCTGTCGCTGCGCCTGGGCGCCGACTATGCAGTCAACGTCGAAACGCAAGAGCTCGAAGCCGAAGTGATGCGTATCACCAAGGGTCGGGGCGTGGACGTCGTGGTTGATACGACCGGCGACCCCAAGGGCGAGATCGTCAAGCAGTCGATCGCACTGGCGGCAAAAGGCGCCTATCTGAGCCTGAACGGCCTGGAGCAGCACGTACCGATCGGCGAGATCAAGAAGCGCTATCTGACGGTTCGTGCACCGCGTGGCCGTAGCTATGCAGCGGTCGAATTGGCACTGCGCTATGTAGGCTCAGGCCGCTATCCGATCGATGAAGTGTGCTCGCACACGTTCGGCCTGTCGCAGGTGCACGACGCAATTCTGGCCACCGCAGGTCGGGGCATTCAAGGTGCGATCCACGTGTGCGTGGACCCGTGGAAATAATGCCGCAGATCATTGGTTAAATTGAATTTAATAGAGGTAACGTCATGATTGACAGCCACGCACACCTTATTTCGACCGACCGCGAGAAATATCCGCCGTCGCCGCTGAGCGGCGTTCTGGAAGAAAACGCATTCGACAATCCGGTAACGGCTGAGCGCTTGATCGACTTGCTCGGCACATTCGGTATCGATAAGGCGCTCGCGGTCCAACGCGCGCACCTCTACGGCTTCCACAACGACTACGTCGTGGATTCCGCACAGAAATATCCGGACCGTCTGCGTTCGCTGTGCATGCTCGACGCACTGGCACCGAACGTCGAAGAAACGGTGAAATACTGGGTCGGCGAGCGCGGCTCGGTCGGCATCCGTCTGACGGAACCGAAGAAAGGTGCAGACAGCAGTTGGTTCGCTTCGACGCAAGCGCGTCGTGCATGGGCAGCAGTGACGGATCTCGGCGGCAGCGTGCGTCTGCACTTCTACCGCTGGAATCGTTTGGCAGCACTCGAAGCGCTTCAAGACGTGGTGACGGAGTTCCCTGATACGCCGGTTATTCTTGACCACTTTTCAAATATTGTCGGCGAGGGCCCGGGACCGCATTACGGCGTGGATGAAGCACTGCTGAAATTCGTCGACAGTCCGAACGTCTTCTTGCTGTATTCCATGATCAACCTCGGCAAGTTGAAAGCGCTCGAGCTGCCGTCCGCGCCGGTTGTCGAGCGTGTGGTGCGCTCGTTCGGTGCCGATCGTGTGATGTGGGGTTCCGACATCGCTCAATCGAAGGGCGACTACAAGGACATGGTCCAGCTTGCGAAGGACTCCGTCTCCACCCTGTCGGCCGAAGATCAGCGCAAGGTGCTGCATACGACGGCTGAGCGCGTCTACTTCAGCTAATGAAGTTGCAAACATAAACGGCGTTCTGACTGGAACGCCGTTTACGTGCATTTCAGGGTTATCCCGAGTCATGTCGCGCGAAGCAACGCGATAAGATGCCATGAATACTGAATTGAATACAATTTAGGATGCCAGTCCGGTTGAGTCACAGAGGTCGCATGCGCAAACTGGCAGGTCTATTGTGTCGCACCTTGTTCCGATTTATCCGTTCTCGATTCCTTTCTCAGGAGACTGACAATGAAATTCCTCCGGAACTGCTGGTATATGGTTGGATGGTCGAGCGAGTTTTCGGCTACTGATATCGTCCCGTTCACGGTGATGAACGAGGCACTGGCGCTCTACCGCAAGGAAGACGGCACGCTCGTAGCACTCGAAGATCTGTGTCCGCACCGCCTGGTTCCGCTGTCGGTCGGCCGTAAGGAGGGTGATGAACTGCGCTGTATGTACCATGGTCTGAAATTCTCCGCCGACGGACGCTGCACCGAAATCCCGGGCACCGATCGTATCTCGTCGAAGGTCTGCGTTCGTAGCTACCCGATCGAAGAAAAACATGGTGCTGCATGGGTTTGGATGGGTGACGCTGCAAAGGCTGATCCCGCGCTGATTCCGCCGATCGAAGGTCCGGACAGCGCTGTCTTCGCGATGAAATGCTCGAAGAAGGTATGGAAGGGGAACGCGGAAATTGTCGCTGACAACTTGCTCGACCTTTCGCACGCACCGTATGTTCACGAAGCGACGTTCGGTGCCAACAACAAAGTGTCGCTCAAGATTCAGAAAGATGGTGAAGCAAAGCGCGGCATCGATACGGTCGAGCGTGGCGTCGTTGCTGACCGCTGGCACCTGGGACGTCAGTCGAATCCGTACTTCGGTGAAATCCCTTCCGACGACAACGTCGTCAGCACGTTCCTCGTGCCGGGCGTCTTCATCCTCAAGATCCATTCGTACGCCCCGGGCGTTCAGGATCGTCTCGTCGATGGCAGGCCCACAGAAGAGCCGATCTTCCGCCGTTGCACATGCCAGATGATCACGCCGATCAACGATACGGAATCGATGTTCTTCTACAACTTCGGTCCTGATCACGAGCATGCCGATCTGGCAGATCACGCTTTCGCGATCGCCGAAGCCGCATTCGCTGAAGACAAGGCAATCATCGAGACGCAGCAGGCAACGATCTCGAAAACGCCGGGGCGCAAGATGATCATGTTGGTGATGGATCAACCGGTGCTGCGTTACAACGAAATCTACAACGGTCTTCGCTCGGCGGAAGAGGCTGAGCGAGCCGCTGCTGCCCCCGCAGCCTAGGTAGATCGAACCGCGCTGGTATGTTTTCTGAGACACGAGGAATAACGAAAATGGAATTGAATTGGACCGAGCCCCGATGGGATGACCAGGCCGATATGGTTGTTGTCGGCTACGGCGGCGCCGGCGCGGTGTTTGCGCTTGAAGCTGCTGAGCAGGGCGCCGACGTGCTCATTCTCGAAAAGGGTGCGCAGGGCGGCGGCAACTCGGTCTGCGTCGCGGGCGGTCTGATCATGACCTCTGTCGACGAAGAAGAGTCGTTCAAATATCTGAATTGGCTGTGTGGAGGCCAAACTGATGAAAGCGTTCTTCGCCATTTCGTGTCGAGCCTCAAGAACATACCCGCCTGGCAGCACAAACTCGAATTGCCGCTCAAGGACAACCCGCAGCCGTTCTCGGCACCGGGATTTTTTCCCGAATTCCCGGGGGCTCCCGGCGGGGAAAGCATCAAAGGTATGAGCGTCGTCGCCGCACCGGGCGGAGCTGGCCTCTGGAATGCGATCTCCGCACAAGCGGAGAAGGCGGGTGGCCGCGTCCAGTGCAACACTCGCGTCACCAGGTTGGTTCAGCACCCGGCCACGAAACGGATTCTCGGTGTTGAAGCCGAACATGACGGCAAGACGATCGCGGTGCGTGCTCGCAAGGCAGTCGTGTTGGCCAGTGGCGGCTTCGAGGCGAACGACGCCATGTGCAAACAATTCCTGACTGCTTGCCCGATCTACTTCCTTGGTAGCCCGAATCTGACCGGCGACGGCATTCGAATGGCGCAGGAGGTTGGCGCGCAACTCTGGCACATGAACGCCGTAGCGGGCCCCCTGAACATGGGCATCAAGACGAAGGAAGGCTACGTCTATGTGACTTACGACCTGAACAAGGTCGCGGGCTTCGGCTATAAAAGCGGCGCCTTCAAGGACGGCGGCAGTCTGTTGTGGGTCAACCGCCAGGCGAAGCGCTTCCATAACGAAACGGTGGACACGTCGGTTGTCCAACATGGATTGGCCAATCGCGATACCTGGTTGGCAACGACGCCGGGCACCCCGGAATTCACGAACGTGCCGGCATTCCACATTTTCGATGAAAAGGTGCGTGCGGGCGGTGCGGCAATGACGACGCTGAATTCGCGTGTGCCGCCGTGGTCGCAAGACAACCTCAAGGAAATCGAAGAAGGCCTCGTCATCAAGGCCGATACGCTTGAAGAACTGGCGTTGAAGTGCCAGTGGCCGGAGATCCAGGGTGTGTGCAAGGCCGGCCGCCTCGATCCGGCCGCACTTCGCGAGACGGTTGAGCGTTACAACGATCAGTGCCGCAACAACCTTGATCGCGATTGCGGGCGCGAAACGTTCCTCGTGCCGCTCAACGATGAAGGCCCGTACTACGCGATCGGGCCAATGCTCCCGACCTATTTGAACACGCACGGCGGTCCGAAACACGACGCAGGTCAGCGTGTTCTCGATCATCAGAACAAGCCGATTGCCGGTCTTTATGCAATCGGAGAATGCGGATCGCTATGGGGACCGTATTACAACTCGATGGGCGATATCGCCGAGTTCATCGTATCTGGCGTGACGGCGGCAAAGACCGCACTCGCCGATAGTGGGCGGGAGAAGGGCGCTAAATAGTTGTACGGATAATTAGCAAGGAGACACCGTAGTGAGTGAGATCGCAGATGTACAAACGAAGTTGGCCCCCGCCGACAACGTGGAAGATTCAAAGACGACCAAAGGTGCATGGTGGATGCTTATCGTTTTGACGTCCACCTACGTCATCTCGTTTATCGATCGGGGCGCGCTTGCTCTCGTTGTCGGACCGATTAAGGAAGACCTCGGAATTTCCGATCTTCAGGTCAGTTTGTTGCTTGGCCTTTCCTTTATGTTGCTGTATAGCATGCTCAGTATTCCGATGGGCATTCTGGTCGACAAATACCAACGGAAGACGCTCCTCGGCGGCGCGATCATGGCATGGTCGGTGGTTCAGATGCTTTGTGGTCTGAGTACGACCTATCTCCAGTTGTTCTTCACACGTGTTGGTCTCGGTGTTGGTGAATCGGCGCTGGCACCCGGATCGCAGTCGATGATTCGTGACGCATTTCCGCCGCATCGTCGCAGTATTGCTTTCGGTATCTACAATATCGGTCCGATGTTGGGTACTGGTTTGTCCATGGCTCTCGGTGCCGTCCTGTTGAAGGCAGCTTCTGCAGGCGCATTCGATACACTACCTGTCGTCGGCGGCATGAAGCCCTGGCACTTTGTACTGCTGGTGCCGGGCATCATTGGGGTTCCGTTCGCGATTCTGCTTTGGCTGCTGCGTGAGCCGCCCCGTCGTTTCCAGACCGATATTTCCGATGTGACGTACAAGCAGACCATGTGCTTCGTCTGGAAGAATCGTGGCGTGTATGTTCAACTCTGGGCTGCGATTTGCCTATACGGTATTGCCATTGGTTCCCAGATGGCATGGCTTCCGGAAATCATCGCTCGCACGCTACATGTTGCCCGTCCGGAAATCGGTAAGGCGATAGGCGGTGTTGCACTGCTCGCTTCCCCACTCGGTCTCCTGATTTGCGGCGGAATCGCGGACCGGTTGCGCAAGCGCGGCATGGTCGATGCGCCTGTTCGGGTAGCGGCAGTCACAACGGCAATCGCCGCAGTCGTTACGGCATGCTTCCCGCTCGTCCATACGATGAGCGCGGGTATCGTCCTCTACTTCGTCCAAATGTTCATGTTTGCGATGTTCGCGGTGGCAGGCGGTGCAACGAATGCCGAGTTCACGCCGGGTAACATGATGGGCAAGATCACCGCCCTCTATTACTTGATCACGAATCTCGTCGGGTTGGCACTCGGCCCTACCGTGGTGGCGCTCGTTGCTAAATTCTTCGACGGTGCGAATGCACTTGGCGCCTCGTTCGTCATCTGCTACGTGGTCTCCGTGGCATTGGCAGTGATTCTGCTGATCCGTGTCAGCGGTGCATTGCGTCGGCCAGTTGTGCAATAACTCGTCGTCGCGTCGGGGCGTCATTTCTGACGTCCCTTCCCACGAATATCTATAGGTTTAAATCAAGTGAAGATAACCCGCGTTGAGTGCATTCCGATTTCGATGCCGCTGAAGAAGCCGATTAAGCTTCCGAATGTCACAATCACATGCCTGAATACGCTTTTCTTGGCTATTACAGCCGACAACGGTCTCGTCGGCTATGCGGAGTCGGGGGACACTTCATCGTGGTATCGCGGTGAAAGCCAAGCGTCGATGACGGCGATGATTTCCGATATTTTCGCGCCACGAATTTTGCTTGGTGAAGATGCGAGCAATATCGAAAAGATCGTCGGCATGATGGATCAACTCGCACGCGACAACAATCAGGCGAAGGCGTTGGTCGACTGTGCTCTGCATGATCTGAAGGGCAAATCTTTGGGCGTGCCAGTCTACAGCCTGTTGGGTGGCCGCACTCGCGAGAAGATTCCGCTCGGTTGGGTATTGTCGGCGGGTGAGCCCGAAAAGGTGGCCGAGCTCGCGATCCAGGTCCGCGAAAATGGCTTCTCGGCGTTCAAGCTCAAAGTCGGCCGTCATACGTTCAATAACGACGTGGCTACGGTCCGCGAAGTGCGAGCCGCGCTCGGTCCGGATGCCAAGATCATCCTGGACGCGAATGGCTCATGGAACTACGAGCAGGCGTTGGCGACGATGAAGCGCCTCGATCAATACAACCTCTCATTCATGGAGCAGCCACTGGCGCATCAATACCGCGACAGCCTGTCGAAACTGCGCGAGCGTATCACCACACCGATATACGCAGACGAGGGAGCGCAAGAGTTGGGCGATCTCCGCGAAATCGCCGAACGCCGTTCGGCCGATGGCGTCGTTCTCAAGATTCAGAAGGTCGGCGGGCTGGTCAAGGCACAGCGATTCCTGGCCGCATGTCGCATGTACGACATTCCTGTCTTTTGCAGCACGCTGATCGGATCGGGTGTCGAATCCGGGCCGAGCACGCATCTCATGGTCGCAAACGAGTGGGCATGCCAGTTCATGAGCGAAAGCATGGGCCCTCTCGCGATCCACGCAGCATGGAACAGTGGTGAGATCCCCGTCGATCAGGACTTGGCTATCGGCGGCCAGCGCTTTAGCGGCGGCTTTGCGTATCCGAGTGAAGGCGTCGGATTCGGATTTGCATTGAATCAAGAATTACTGGCCAAGATTCATACGCCGGGACAGCAGCATCGGGTTGTCGAAGCGTAATAGCGGAACACAAGGCGGCGGGCTCGATTCCGGCGCGTTGCATAACCATAATCCAATATAGGAGATATTCGATGCACCGACTTAATTCGCCACCGTGGAAATATGCTGTACTTTGGCTCCGGGTTTATTTCGGCGCCGATCTTTTGTGGTCGGGTTTCCGCTATCTTTCGACAGGCTGGGTTCCGTTTATTCCAGGCATCGGAGGCCAATACGTGCAGGCGCTCGATGCCATTCACATGTTTTATGCCGTCAAAGCAGTGGAAATGCTGGCCGGCATCCTGTTGCTGACGAACCGATACGTGTTGCTCGGCGCAATTCTCGAGTTCCCGACATCTATCTCGATTTTCTGGATTAATACCTTTATCGTTGCGACTCCACGTCAATTGTTCTCGGGTCCGAATCAACTACTAATGAATTGCCTCCTTCTGGTGGCGTATGGCGGCTATATGGCAAGTGTGTTTAAGCCAAACAAGCCGCTCGCGCTATGGGAGGGCTTCAAGGTCGACGTCTGGAAAGAGCATTTGAGGCTGAGTAAAGGCGCCGAATCGACGTCCACTATTAAGAAATCAAGCGATTTCGCATAAGGGAGATCGAAGATGAAAAGTAACCGGAATCTTTATATTGGCCTTGCATGCTGCGTCATCATGACGTGCTGGGTATTCTTCGGATCCACAGGACTGGGCTATACAGAATATCGAGAATTGCGCGCACGCGATATGTTTGGCCTGGCAATTCCATGGATCTGCGTCATCACCGTTTTAATTCGGGATCGACGCAAAGGCATCATTTAACGGGCTCTCAGGCAGTGGTCTGGACCACCGCCTTTGGGGTATGCCTGCCGCAGGCATATTTCGTCGCTGTACTGCACTAACTTTTTGGAAATATTTCCTTATGCAAAGCGCTAATTCTTCCCCGTGGAAGTACGTCATTACGTGGCTTCGGCTGTATTTCGGCGCACACCTTTTCTTCTCAGGCATTCGATTCGTGATCGACGGGTACGTACCGATGGTTCCTGGTCTTGCTGGTCAGTATTTGGCCGGTGCCGATGCAATCGGTATGTATCATTGGGTCAAGTATATGGAGGCGATTTACGGCTTCCTGCTTCTGACGAACCGTTTTGTCTTACTGACGCTGATTCTCGAAATGCCGACGACGGTTACGATTTTCTGGCTGAATACGTTCATTTCCGCAACGCCGCGTCAATTGTTTTCGGGCCCGCAAGAACTGCTGATGAACGGTTTGCTGCTGCTTGCGTATAGCGGTTATATGGCTGCATGCTTCCGCCCGACCCTGAACCCTATGTGGCTGTGGGACGGTTGGAATGGTTTCAACCTGAAGGGTAAAGGTGGTCTATTGCAAACCGACCCAACTTTGGTCGGTGTGTCTGTCGAAGAAAAAGTATCGGCTTAAGGAGCACTCGCATGAAAAAAAATACCTGGATCGCAATCGCCATCTGTATCGCGCTGACGCTGCTGGCCATCGACGGATCAACGGGTTGGGGTTGGGCGGACTACCGTCCGCTGCGTAACTTCGATTACTTCGGTCTCGGCATCTCCTGGCTGTTTTTTATCGGCGTGCTCATCCGCGACAAGATCAAAGGTGAAGCCTGAGCCTCGGTTGTGGATCTATAAAAGAGCCCGGAGACGACTCTCCGGGCTTTTCTATTTGAAATGTATCGCTAAAAGGTGCTGTTGAGAGTTCGAAAGTGGATGCGCTGAAGCTCGCAGAATACGAAGTTGCTGAGCCAGCAGAAGATGCATTCGACCATTTAGCGGCTCCGCAACAGAGCGAAGGTTTTTTCGCGACCGGTAGCCTGACGACTAACGCTGGATGCCTTGCCCGACTCGGCCTGGCAGGCTCTTCGCCGGTGAACTGTCACCGGCGAGCGCCACCGGACAGTCTGACCGGCGGCTTTCTGAACTCGACGCGCCAGTTGGCCAACTGGCACGTCTGCGGCTCGTTGGCTGCCGTCACATGCACGGGGGCAACAGCGCCAAAGTGTCCATCGCCATATGGACCTTGGGAAGATACGTGCGTCAAATTCGTGTAGAACTATAGAGGAATAGAAACGCGAGGAGCGCGGCGAGCGGTACCACCTCGCATTTCCTACGAAATTAATCTACCAGCGCCTCGTATGTACGATACTTGCGCAGCCCACATTCACGGCCAATGCCACCACGGACTTGGCCAGCGCCGACCTCCCCATATGTCGGCTTCAGGCTCACATCAAGTTCACGAGAATTCGGCACCGAGAGCCAGAGGCGGAACAGATGGCGCTTCCTCGCTTCGTCGGTGTAATCCTCAAACGCCGTACGTCCATGGACACAGACATGGTTATTGACGAACTGCATGTCACCGGCCTCGAACATCATGGACACTGCAAACTCTTCGCTTTCGGCAAGTTGGGTGACCAGGTCGATGGCCTCGCGTTGCTTATCCGTCAGATGGGGAACGCCTTCCATCCCTTGGGCGAGATTGATCTTCACGGGAAGCCACAAGCACGAGAGCTTGTTGGCTACTCGCGAAAACAACGGCTGCTGGAAGTAGGGCGGATGACCTGCACTAAACGGAGCTGGGATTGTAGTTTTCCAGCAGAACGGCTGGTAGAGCACCTCCAACAGATCTGGTCGGGTCCGCGCGATTTCGTTATGTATTGCGACGGTACTGGCAATTCGTGACAGTCCGCCAGACTTCGCCGGACGCACGACAAACAGACCGACTACGTCGCAGGTATCGACATGGAATCCACCGGCGGCGTTGGTATTGTAAAGTCGACCATCGCTTGTACCAAAATCACGGACATCGCCGAGAAAATCTCCTTTATAGCTTTGGCAAACGGCGGTCCCGAGATGCAATCCGATTCCCCAAAAGATATAACGGAGATCGTCGACTGATTTGCCTTCTGTTGGAAATCCGCGAAGGACATACAGCCCGTATTGATTCTCCAGTGACTCCTTTAGGTGAGACAAGCGGACGCCGACGTCCGGAAGCGGAAAATCTTCCATGGTCAACGTATCGATTGTCTTTCCGAGGGAATAGGCATGCGCTGCTGCCCGTTCGATCTCGTCAATTTCATCCGGCGTCAACGAGTGAATCCAGTCTGTTGCGGACCCCATAGCGGCGCCGCGCCAGTCGCAGGGGTCATCAATAACAGTATTCATATGATTCTCCAAATATAAAAGCGGGATGACGATCAGTCATCCCGTGAGTCATTCAGCGAACTCTAGACGGGCGATGCTTGGGATTCCGTAACCTGCTGTTCTACAGATCGTTTCGGAATATGAGTCTTGAGCAAACCAAGCGCGATAAACGTGACAGCAATGGAGATTGCAACGCCCAAGAAAAGATACGGCGCACCAAAACTCTTGATCACCCACCCAGTAATCGAAACGGAGCAAATGGCGCCCGCGCGCGAGACGGCGACCACCCACCCCACTCCGGACGCACGAAATTCGAGGGGGTAGATATTGGTGGAAAGAGGATATTCGCCGAGTTGAATGCCTGCGATCGAAATGCCGGTCAAGCCCATGCCGACAATCAACGCCAGGTCCTCAAGCGGTGTTGAGGGGCCGTTCACGTGGTTGATTGTGAGCGCGAACAATCCGAGGGCAACGAATACGCCGAGCAGAGCAGTATACTGCAGCGATTTTCTGGAACCTAACCGGCCAAGCAGCCAGCCGCCGATCAATGCGCCGATTGCGCCGGCAAAATTCGAAACCATCAGGCCGTGAACTGCGACATAGAAACTGAAGCCCATGCCCGTCAGTGCCGAGGAAGCCCAACTGGAGAAAGAGACGGCCGCAAACTGATTGGACGCCCCGCTGACCCAAAGACAAAGCGTATCCCGGAGATATTGCGGCGAAAATAGCATGCGAACACCAACGCGACCGAACTTGGGACGTTCAACGAAGAATTGGCTTTCGCTTGATACCGTAAGGTCCGGGCGCAACTTTTGTAGCGTGGTCGCGAGTTCCTTATTTCTTGATTTTCTCAGCGTAAGAAAGCCGGGAGATTCCGGCACGAGTCCGAAAAGTACGAAAACGAGAAGTAGCGGCACTACACCGCCAAACATGACGACACCGCGCCAACCGAAATGCGGCAAGACCAATGGAATCAGCAGACCATTCAGCGATGCACCGAGCGGGAATCCGATAAATGCCGTGGCCATGACCTGACTGCGAATGCGCTGTGGCAACAGTTCGGACAGGAGTGATGCGATATTCGGAGTTGCGGCACCAAGTCCGACGGAAGCAATCAGGCGAAATGCGATGATAGCCTGCATGCTGGGTGCCGCCGAAATCGCAACCGTTGCACTACCAAAAAGAATCACACTTGCGATCAATGCACGGCGACGGCCCCACCGGTCACCAAGCGAGCCACCGATAAATCCACCGCAAGCGCCACCGATCGGACTGACAGACAGCGCCAGCGTCACGAGACTACGACTCGCGCCGAAATGCTTGGCCACGACCGGCATCAGGTAGCCGAGTGTCGTGAAGTCCATGCCGTCAATCAATAGCGTAAAGAACAGACAGATCGACACCGCGATCAAAAGGCCTTGAAACTTCGCGCCTTCGATCATCTTATCGACGTCTACTCGCCCTAATATATTTTCAATCACGGGTATCCTCTGTTAGCAAATAGTCCAAAATGCTAAATGGATTAAAACTCAACGGACCAGTAGCAGCGGTTTTCCAAGAAGGAACGATCCACGTCCAGGCCGAAGCCAGGTCCGCTAACGGCCAGGCTGCCAACTCCGTCGGGACGCGGCACCTTGTGGAACAGGCAGTCGCCCCAGTCCAATACTTCTACGGGCAGATGATCGTCCACGCCGCAGGCGATATGCGCGGAGTAGTACGGATAGGCATGGGAGCCGACGCGAGTTCCGATGCGGTTTAGAATGCGGGCGGCTTCGAGTTGACGCAATGGACCGCCCAAGAGTCCCATATCGAGCAGCATATGGGTAGCGCCTGACTCGGCGAGGAGCAGCAGCTCGGAGACGCTCGTGCTAATCTCACCAACGGCAACGGGCGAGGCGACCGATACACGGTTAAGTTCTGGATAGGCAACGGGATCTTCTACCCAAAACAGCGGGGCCGAAAGTCGCTTGACGAAATCGTTCGCCTGTTGCGGCGTCCAGCGACGAAGCGCGTCGATCGCCAGGTTGTCCGCACCGAACATCATGAGCATGCGCTCGACGCGCTTGATATCTACCTCGAAGGGCTGGGCTCCGACGATCATTTTCGCGCGAGTGAAGTTTTCTTCAAAGCAGTGAGTGGCCGCCGCTTCAAGATCGTCGTCGGCTGCAAATGCGAGGTGGTAACTGCTATAACAGGGCACCGGACGAGCGAAACCGCCCCAAAGATGCGCAACCGGAACATCGAGGATCTTACCTAAGAGGTCCCACGCTGCAAGACTAATAGCGCATGCTGCCGCGCGAGTCGCGTTATCCGAATCCCGACCGAAATGCCGTTCTTCGCTTCTTTCGATAGCGATCAGGGTGGAGAGTTTAATGCTCTGTGCTCTCAATAGCTCTTGAGCGGCATGCGCCGCATCCAACGAAGCCTCGCGCGTCATGTGCTGCACATGGCCGAATCCGCACCGGTCATTTCCATCGCGGATCAATGCATAGAACACGGTTACATGATTGCGGAAACCGGATAGCGCGCGAAAAGGCGTAATCGGAATTTCAGCGGCCCCAATGGAGATCGCGATCTTCGTTCCGAGAAGACTTGCAACGTCGAGATTTTCTACCATTTGTTGCTCACACGACAGAGAAGAGGGACGCGAGAGAACGTACTGAGAATCGATCTGCGTCTTGACAGAGGCGTACAGCCTTGGCCGTGTCAAATCCGAATCCGTCGAGATTGTCTCGAAACTTCTCGACGATCTGCGCCCTTGTTACGGGAGAAGCTCCGTGCTGGCTACCGGTAAATGAACGCCCGTCCTGGGTCTGCAGAGTAATCTCTGTAGACCATCGTCCGGGGCCCGTATTTAGCGGCAAGATGCTAATCCTTTTCATCATCGACTGGACGACGGGGTTTGAGATGTTTTCAGCCTCATACCAATCGCGATAGGGACGAACGCGAAGAATCGCGAGTGCCAGGCCGTATCGCAAGTCGGTCCACGCTTCGATGGGGGTGCTGACATCTTTCTCGTGATGAAGATAGTGTGTTCTTGTCAGGACCTCGACATGATCGAGATCGCCTATGGTCAGATCATTATTGGAAATGAGACCGAGCAACAGCTCGATGATCGGTACAGACCCGGTGCCGACAGGGTAGGGCTTGAATTCGACAGTATCGAGTTTCCAGACTTCACCGAGCCCCGTGAGAAGATGGTCCCAGTCACAGCCCTCGGCGCCGGATAATCGCCAAAACGGATAGTCGCCCTCAAGGACAGATTGATCGCCGGTAAAGCCGCGGCGGGCCAGCAGTGCAGCCTCGACTCCATTGCGCGCCGCCAAACCGATATGATCATATTTGGTCATCGCATCCTGGGACTTGCTGAAGAACCGCCGGAGGGTCGGTATCTGTGCGGAGTAGGCTGCGATACCGAACGCGTTCAGAAATTCGTTTTCAGAAAGGTTCAAAAGGCGACCGGCGGCGACCATAGCACCAATCGTTGCAAAGGTATGTCCCGTCAGCGGAGCCTTCGATTTAGTCGGCCTGCGAAGGGCGGCACCGAGACGGCCCCCCATTTCCATTCCAAGCGCAATAGCGGTGATCAAGTCGTCGCTGGAAGAGTCGATGGCTTCCGCTACTGCAAGGGCGGCAGGTACAACGACGACTGCCATATGTCCTTCAGGACCGAATGCATCGTAATCAAGGGCGTTTCCGAAGATCGTGTTTGCGAAAACGGCGCTCAGTAGGCTGACGGGCTTATGGCCCAACATAGTGGCTTCCAGAGGTCCGTGCTCTCCAGCACAATAGTCGGCGACGATCCGTCCAACTTCTGTTGTTGAGCCGGCAACCGCACAGCCGATCGTATCCAGCAGAATCGATCTGACGCGACGTTGTGTTTGCTGTGGCAGATTTTCGATCCCAACGCCTCGCGCCATCTTCACGATTTCGAGTGTGGGATTGTCGATCGGTGGCTTGAAAGCCTCTGAATTTTCGTTTGGCGCCATGACGCTTTCTCACTCTATGTAGAACGTATTGCGACGGGGCCTCCACGGCCGCCCCGGGCTTCAGCAAATCAGAACTTATGCAGGATACCGACACGCAACACGAGCTGCTTGTTCGTCGTGGATGGCGATTCTCCATTTAGAACAGCGACCTGACCATCGCCGCCCGTTTGTTGATACACAAGCGTGGTGAAGAGTTGCGAGCGTTTCGACAGAAGATACGCCGATGACACAGCAAACACGTTCCACTTGTATTGGTCCATGGTCGAGTAGGAATAGGCGGCTTGGACGATGACGTCGGGCATGACGTTATAGCGACCGCCGACTTCGTAACTCGACATCGTTTCGGTGATGTCGTGGAACGCCATTTTCGTCTGCGTGAACGTCGCCGTTACCTTGAGGTCTTGGGTCCGATACATCGCGCCGACACCCAATACATTGCTGTGATCGAGGAGGAAACTTCGCGCCGAAAAATTCTGGCCGAACATGCGATGAACCCCGATGTCAGTCGCCGGGTTAATCGTCGTGCCGTTGATGCTCTGATAACTGAGGTACAGGTTATACGGACCGTTGGAGTAGACGAGGTTGCCGCCGACACCCCGGCCCGTGTTCGTCGTCCCGGAGTCGGGCGAGCCGAAACTGTAGAACAGCATCGCGCGCGTGTTGGCAATCGGCTCACTTTGGTACTTGATCGTATTGTTCAGCGTCAGACCGGTACCGCGGTCGTAATTGCCGGCGTGCGCCGCCGTCGTCGAGTTGTCGATCGCCGTGGTGAACGGCACGATACCGTAAGCGGCGTCATACTGCTTGCCCAACGTGAGCACACCGTACTTCTTGTCCGACAGGCCAACCCAGGTTTGACGCGTGTACGAACCGCCAGTATTCAACTGGATACCGGTTTCATATCGGAAGACTGCCGACAGACCGCCGCCCAGATCTTCTGTTCCGGTCATCCCCAACATGTTCGGCCAACGCTTTTGGCTGGCTAGTGACCAGAGCGAGTGCCCATTGGAGTTGGAGTTGTAGCTCAGGCTGTCATCGACGATGCCGTACAAGGTTGCGCTGGATTGGGCATAAACCCAGTTGGTGCCCGCGAGTAAAGCGACTGCGCATAGCGCGCTGTACCTGGTCCTTTTCACGAGAGATAGTCTCCTGATCGTTTTAATTTTGACGCTTGTCCGAAGGGCAGGACTGGCGAACGACACTTCGCGGCTTGCGGAATCGAATATGTTCGCTACCAAATCGAAAACACATCGAATCCGTAAGTAGCCTGCTTCTGATTACCGCAGACACACTCGATAGCGAGCTCTTTATGCCGGCAATATCGTAGGCAAGAAGATATACCATGCACGCACGGCCCGGCCCTCAAGGTTTAACCTGGTTAACATTCCCGAGGAGTATCGGAATTTGAGCGAATTTTTTCGCCAAACCTGCGCCTGCCCCCCGGAATGAGCTGTCGGAATTAGAATGGGGGTTTTCCCTGTGTCCACGCGGCGCGACGATATACTATACTTTAGATAGGCTAAATTGAATACAAAAGCTGCGGGCGATTTTCTTTCGTTGAGCCCCGCGGGGAGTATGTTTGGTTCGCCACCGGGAACTCTGCTCGAGCAGCACACTGCGACCCGAGTAAGCGCCTGGTTCGACAGTTTGCATGGATGTGGGGCGTCGCACTTCTGGGGGTCTTGTTCATCGTGCAGATCGCTCACGAGTTCCACTTCGGCCCGCATTGGCACTCGTACGCGGACACAGGCAAGCTCCGGCATGAAATCTTTACCGGAGTTCATGGACGAGGCTTCCGCAAAGGTGCCAGTACATGATGGTGTGGCACACCAGGTACTGCTCCTGATGGTGATGTTCAAGCCGGTGATCGGCCGTATCGTCGACTGGAAGGCGTTGTCGAGCATTTGCTGGCCGGACGTCGCGTAAGTCTGTAAATCGGATATACGAAATTGCAACTGATTACCCCAAGTGAGGGTTCGCTGCCTCGCATAGGTGACGTAGTCTTTTTATCTGTATCAAAGGAAAGTACGATGAAGATGGCACACGAATCACCGTGGAAGTACCTAGTCATGTGGGGGAGGTTGTATTTCGCGTTCCACTATCTTGAGTCAGGACTTTATTACGTAATTTTTAGATACGTGCCGGATTTCAGCCACGCAGGCAAAGTTGGTGCGTATATCGGTGCGATGGCGGACGTCGGGTTCTATCAAATGATCAAGTATGTTGAGGTCATACTCGGTACGTCGCTGCTACTCGATATAGGGGTGCCGCTTGCGCTGATCGTCATGGCGGGTATCAGTACGACGATCGTCTTTCTGAATCTCTTCGTCTCGCCTGATCCGCGTGAATTGTTCACTGGCCTTCAGGAGTTGTTCCTGAACGGCGCACTCTTGCTGGCATACGGTGGATACTATGCAAATTTTTGCCGTATAAAGGCGCAGCCGTTTTGGTTTTGGGACGGGATGAAACGCGAAGGACTTGAGCCGAGGGGTGAGTCGTGAAGAGGGACTTCGTTGTTGTTTTTATGGTTGTAGTGGCGGTCACGCTGATTGTAATTTCCACTTCGACAATTTTCTTCGTGCGTCATCTACGTCTTTATGATTATGGTCCGCCCCTGGGCGCCGGGATCATTGTTTTGGCGATGATGATCCGGGCCGCGGTATCAAGGCGATATAAAGATTGACGCGCCGTCCACAGCGCACCCGTACCTTCACTTCACCGTCTCGAAGGACGCTGGAAACATGACGAAGCGATTTACACGTTCCAAGTCGATATGGTCGCTAAAGCATATTTGCAATCACATTACCGGGGCGCTGCTCGGAACGCTTTTGATTGCACAGCCGATATGGGTACATGCACAGCCGCTGCAAACGCTTACGATCATGGAATATCGGTCGCCCCTGAATTCGGATCAACCGACAGTGCGCGGCATGATCCGGTTCGCGGAACTCGTCAACGAGGAGTCCAACGGACGCCTGGCAGTGACAGTAAGTCGAGCGACGGTTCCTGGATCGCCCGAAGACCAGATCAAGGCATTGCAAAAGGGGGGGCCTGGTGCTCCCGATATGATGCTGCTGGTTACGCCGGCGCTGCGTCATCTCGAACGCGAATTCGAAATCATGGACCTTCCGTTCGTGGTCAACAGCGATCGCCAGGCGCATGAACTGCTGGACGGTCCCTTTGGCCGGGAATTGCTGTCGCGTCTCCAAGGCCATGGACTGACGGGTCTCGCTTGGTGGGAAAACGGATTCCGGCAGATCACGACGTCGGGGCAGCCGTTCAAACACGCTAATGATCTGACTGACCGTCCGGTTCGTGTGATTCCGGAACCGGCGTTTGTGGAGACGTTTAAGGCCTTAGGTGCCAAGGTCGTTGGTCTTCCGTATCCCGATCTATATCCGGCTCTGAAGTCGGGACGAGTGGAGGCCGAAGACAACTTTTACTCCCAAATCCTGGTTGGCCATCTGTATGATGTTCAGTCGAGCGTGACGGTGACGAATCATTCCTATAGCGCGATTGCAGTCGTTGCTAACTCCGCAATATGGCAAAGGTTGTCGGTTGGGGACCGGAATGTTCTGCAACACGCAGCGGTGGAAGCAGGGCGCTATGAACGCGACCTGGTTCGAGAACAGGCCGAGGCAGATAGAGCCACACTTGCACATCATGGAATGATCGTTCAGAGCCTCTCGCCAAAGGAAATTGCAAGGATGGAATCTATGACGGAGCCCGTCAGAGAGCAATTCTTCCGGAACTACGATCCCATAATTCTCGATACCTATCGGCGTCAGATAGCAAAGCGTTAGATAATTCGGTGAGTGACGAAAATATAATCCTCGGGGCAAAGCAGGACGCCAAAACGGCGTCGCCCTCTCGGCAGACGCGACTGATTCCTATGATCGTCGCTGTGCCGATGTTTTTGCAGGCAATCGATACGTCGATATTGGGCACGGCACTTCAATCGATTGCTACGTCGTTGAACGTCGAGATACTTCACCTCAACTTCGCCATCACCGCGTATCTTTTAAGTTTAGCGCTGTTTCTGCCCGCGAGCGGTTGGCTCACGGATCGCTTCGGTACCCGCCGTGTTTTCTGTTCGGCAGTTGCGATATTCTCGGTGGCGTCGGCACTGTGCGGAGCCGCAACTTCTATCACTCAAATAGTTCTGTTCCGGGTATTGCAGGGCCTTGGCGGCGCAATGATGGTGCCAGTCGGCCGGTTGATTCTCTTGCGCAGCATTCCGCCTGCACATTTGGTAATGGCGATGGTCTGGTTTACTGTGCCTGGGACCATCGGTCGTGTCTTGGGACCGCTCCTCGGAGGCTTCATCGTCACGCTGGCGTCATGGCGCTGGATATTCCTGCTCAACATCCCTTTCGGCGTGCTGGGGATCTTGTTGTCACTAAAGTTTGTGCCGGATTCGCGATCAGAAAAAAGGGAACCGTTTGATGTCACCGGCTTTGTTTTGATGGCGATCGGACTTTCTGGAGTGGTCTGCGGCCTGGAAACTATCGGGCACAATTTTGTTTCTCTGAGCGCTACAATTTTTGTTACAAGCATTGGTATCGTGGCATCAATCGCCTATTGGATCTATAGTCGAGATCGTGCTGACGTGATCATTCCGCCCAGCCTGTTCCGATATAAAGCATTCAGTATCACAAATATCGGCGGTATGCCATTAAGAATAGCGGTCGGATCGTCTCCGATTTTCGTTCCGCTGCTTTTGCAAGTCGGTTTGGAATTCACGCCTATTCAGGCCGGATTGACGAGTGCCTGGCTTTCGGTTGGAGCCTTTGGGATTCGGCCAATTATGCGACGGGCGATTAATAGATTCGGATTCAAACCTCTTATGATTGCAGCGACGGTACTGTCAGGTGCCGCATTTGCTGCTTATGGTTTGTTCTCGCCCGGAACGTCGATCTATTTCATGTGCGCCGTGCTCTTCGCGGCTGGCATCTTCAATTCGCTTGGAATGGTCACGATGAATACGGTCGGATATTCCGGCGTCCCGAAGGCCATCATGAGCAAGGCAACAGCACTTTCAACTATGATGCAGCAGACGTCGATGAGTATTGGTGTCGCACTATGCGCTTCCTGCTTGACGTTTAGTGCGCGGGCTCACGGGCATAGTGCGGAGCATTTGACGATGAGCGATTTTCCGATGATGTTCTTTATCGTCGGGGCGTTGAGTTGTCTGTCAATGCCTGCGTTCCTCCGTCTTCCGAACGATGAAGGTGCCGAGCTGCGGTAAGTGACCTCGGTTAAAACGATGAGCGCCGGATGCGCACCCGCAGTCAGCGACAATTTCGGGCGGAGTTTAGGCTAGCCATTATGATGGCCACGATCGCGATGTGCGCTTCGCATGCTTCACATTCGGCCCGATCTGCTTGTCGACTAGACTTTGCGGACGATACCGTCGGGCCTAACCGTTAAGAGAAAAAGCCCAGGCACTGAACTGAGCCCGGAGAACCGGATGGTGCAAGGAGGCGGAATACCGAAGGGCTGGGCGCTACACCGGAGGCGAGCTGTATGCAATTGAGCCCGCGATCCGCGGCAAGCCACGGACGTGCGAAGACGTGTCTGTCAGGAGCAGGCGGGTCCGCTACTCGACGCCCTCGAGACCTGGCTGCGCTCGACATTGAGTCATATTTCGCAGAAAGGCGATACCGCCAAAGCCATCAACTACGCGCTCAACCAGTGGCCCGCGCTTACAATGTACGTCGAGGAGGGGATAGTCGAGATCGACAACCATGCCGCTGAACGCGCCCTGAGAGCGGTAGAGCAGGAAAGGAAAGGCGGATTCATCCGGTCGTCGCAATCTTTGATCATGTTGGTGTTTATGGGGCGACCAGCGGGATGGATGCATAAGCTGACGCGGCGAGGGGCGATGCGCTCGTCAGGTGCACCGTCGCGTCGGCGTGAGATCGAGGGCGACTCTGGAAGCAATTTGCAAGAGACATTACAAACGCGAAAGCAGAAGATCTGTTTTCACGGATTCAGTTTGACCTCGTTCGCCTTTCCGAATTGCAGGGGGATGAACGGTGCGGATCATCTCGCTGACGGTCATCGAGAAGCAGTATTGCCGGAATGCGAAACTGGCGAAGCAGATTTCAAGCGTCCCGACGTTTTCCATAACGTCGCATGTCGTGAAGAAGCGACGACGGTGCCCGACATCCACTCTGCCGCATTGAAGACGCGACGCGGGCTTCCCGCCCTTCACGTCCCTTTGTGATGGACGGCAGCCAGAAGATTGCGCCGCGTATTCCTTTGACAATTGCGGCGTGGCTCGATGCTAGGCGATCCATCAAACACCTCGGGCCGGCCATGGCCGCAAGGTACAAATTCGCGCCTGGACGAAGGACTGCGGCGAAGCCGGCGGTCTGTCGAAGCTTGCCTCGGCGGCGCAGGAAGTAGGGCACCAAGTCGGCGCGCCGCTTGCTGGAGCCACATTTCGAGGGTCTCGCCGGTACACATCAGGCAGAATGAATGTTGTTTCGATCTGCCTTTTTTTTGTCAAGACAGCGCCTATACTCTCAGGGATATCCCCGATAAAAAAGGCCTTGCCATGACCTCTCTTCCGCGTATTGCGCTCGGCGCCCTTGCCGCAGCGTGCTGCTTTGCGTCCGTTGCGGCGCTCGCCCAACCGTACGATTCCACAGCGCCGCTGACGCGCGCCCAGGTGCGCGCCGAGGTGATCGAATGGCAGCGGGCGGGCTACGATCAGTCCGACGATTGGTCTCACTACCCTGAAAGCGCGTTACGCGCAGGCGCGATCGTCGCACAACGGCGTGCAGAGACTGCCACTCCTGCGGGTGGCGCGCGCCATTGACCGCGGCGATCCTCGACTGGAAAGACCGCTCGCGTGAACCGCGCCCCTGTAGTTGGATATTGATCCGGCCTTTGGATGCAAAGTACAACGAGCAGTTTCGGCGGCAGATAGTTCAGTGGTATCTGGAGCCGGGCGCGAGCACACGAACGTCGGCCGCGCGTTATGGCATGGGTGGCAGGGCGATCCGACCCGGGGGCGAGCTACCGGGAACATCGCCTGGCCGGCCAGTGCACTAAGGTCATTGGCCACGATGCCCGGTTTAGGCCGTCGGTGCTTTGCCTGCAGCAGCGCATCGAGCCTTTTCAGGGACGCTACTCTGGGGACGAGCGTCCGGTACGCGGACCTCACAGTCGAGCTCCGGAGCGACTATGATCATCACGGGCGCGTTACGGCGATGTGCATGTCATGGAGGCGATCCGGCAGGCTGGACAGTTGATCAAGTACCGCGCCGGTGGCCCGTCCAGAAGTGGGTTCCGATGTAGCCGGCTTTAACGTCGACGGGCCGAAGCTTCTATGTGTCGCCGGTGATGGATTCATACAACGGAGAAATCGTTGCTTCCGGATGGATCAGCGACTCAGCTACGAACTGGCCAGCGGAGGTTGAAGAACGCACAGACCGCACTCCCACGCAAGGAGTGGCCACTGCAGCGTTCAGACCAGTGCTGACACCGCTGCACGTCAGCCTATCGTCAACTGCAGGACCGCCGCAGCCACGTGCAAAGCATGTCCCGCAAGGGCGATTGCCTCGATAAGGCGGCCATGGAAAGCCTCTTCGGCGCGCTCAGTCTGAATCCGCCGGGCTCGAACGTTTTGCGTGCGCCGGTCAATTGCACGCGCGCTGGATAGATACATCCACTACAACAACCACGAACGCGTCAGGAAAAATTAATGGCCTAAGTCCTATTCAGAAAAGGACTCAGGCCTTGATGGCCCGCCAGATTTTAACTGTCCGACTTCGTGGGGTCAGTTCGCTCGGCGGGTTTTCAATTGCAACAGCAACTACGCTCAGAAGCGCGTCGACATGCCCAGACCGATAGCCGTCACATTCGAGTGCTGACCGGTAGTAGCCAAGCCCCCCGGGGGGTAAATCGACTGACTTGCGATACCGCTATTCCAGAGCTTCTTGACGAAGCCATAGAGCATAGTGGATTTCGAAACCGAGTAGGTGTAGCCGATAGCAGCGGAACGGATGAACCAGTCTCCGACTTTAACCGGCGTCGTGATTTGTGTGCCGCTCGCAGTGAGATTCTGGTCGCTCAGCTCGCCATACGAGACGCGGACCGTGCCGAAAGGGCTGGTCGGGACCGTGAAGCCAACCTGCCACCCCTTGTCAACGAAGCCTGGATCGTTGGTACGGATTTGGCCCGAGGCATACAATTCCATGAAATTCAGGTTGTAGCGGATGCCAAGGACATTTTCGTACGTATTGCGAGCCACGGCAGCTTGGTTCTGAAGGCTATGGCCGAAACCGTATTCCGTGATCAGGGGGCCGTTTTCATACCGCAGCGTCGCGAGTTCGAAGTGCCGCTGGTAGGCTTGAGCCGTCAGCGGATCGGAGGGATCACCCCAAGAATAGGTTAGCGTGCCGGTCAAGCCGCGAAATGTCGGGCTCGTGTACTGAATCGAATTGTCCGACCGTGCCGGGTCTTGCAGCATGTTGAACAGCCACGGACGCGGATTCTCACCGCCGATCGAACCCAGCGGGGATCCCGGTGCGAGCAGTATCGGGTCGAACGTGCCACCCCAATCGTAACCCATCGTCTGGAGGCGACCGGCGATCAACTCGCCGTACTGTGCGCTATGCAGGCCGACAAACGCACGACGACCAAACAGACGGCCGCTTTGGCCTGAGGTGCCGTTGTTGATATTGAAGCCACTTTCGAGGGTGAAGATTGCCGATAGACCGTTACCGAGATCTTCCTGGCCCCTCAAGCCCCAGCGCGAACCACCTGCACCACCGCTGTTCATGCTGATGACGTGCTGCCCATTGGAGTTGGCAAAATAACCCATGAACACATCGGCCACGCCATACAGTGTGACACTGCTCTGCTGCGCTTGAGCCATCATCGGCGCGAATGCTGCTGCGGCAATTGCGCCGCAGGTAATAAGTTTACGCACTGGAAGCCTCCAAAAATTGATATTGGTCGTAGGGCGGGCTGCCGACCCACCGTGACACGCCGAGATATGGGGTGTACGAATTCAAAATGATATTCTTTGTTGCATAAGTTGTGTGGAAAAAGCACCAAAATGTTGCTTAAGGGTATCCACTAGATGACAGTCGCGTGATCCATTTGGCATGACTTTGTTACTTAGCGATGCAAAGTAATGTGCAATAGGGACTCATTTTTCTTAGGGTCGGAAGTCAAAATCGGGTTTTCCCCACGTTTACAAGGCTTCTTGTTTGCCTATAGCATTAGATATGCTAAATTGAATACAAAACGCGGACCGGGGCAGCGGGCTCAAGGTTCCTATTGCAATGTGCCAAGGAGAAAGGATGTCAAACATTCAGGGTGGTCTTTCGTCGCCCGAGTTCATCGCGCAAGCAGATGGATGGCTCGATAGTTGGACGGGACGTGTAGCAGCAATGCTTGTCGGATTCATTTTCGTCGGCTGGATTGCGCACGATCTCCATTCGGATCCACGTTGGAAGTGGCACGCAGGCACCGGCAAACTTCCCCATGAGGTCGTTCACGAATTTATGGACATGGCCTATGCGCAGGGCCATGGGAGCGAGGCCTACAAGGAATACTTCTCGGCTAAAGCGATTGATACCGCGCCCCAGACCGTCGATCACCGGGATGGCGAGCCGATCCCCGATCACGTGAAGAAGATTATCGTTGAAGGCTTTGACGTCGCTGTCTACCACACGATTGGCGCCGCGCGCGGTCAGGCCGCACAAGACGTCGTTGATGTATTCCAGCTCGACGGGTCGGGCTGGATCATTCGACGTGATCGTCTCACGGCTCCGGTGCAAGAACAGGCGGCGAACACTGAGGTTGCCGCGCAAAAGCGGGGCTCCAAATAAGCGGGTCGTAAACAAAACGGTGAAAGCATATATGTCTAACGATGATCGTAGGACGACGGCTCAACTCGTCGGCAAAATTATTCTGACCTTCTGTCGCCTGTATCTCGGCGGTTGGATGGTGGTGAGCGGCACCAGCTATTGGCGCACCGTACTCGGGATGGGACCAATCTTTCCGCAGCCGTTCGGCACGCTCCATGCGTCGAATGAATTGCTTGTCACGATGGTTCACACGCACTTCTTCCACATCGTGAAGACGCTTGAGATCTTGGGCGGCCTGTCTCTCGTGCTTGGCCTCTTCGTGCCGATCGGGCTACTGGTCCTGCTGCCGGTGTCGTTTGTGGTCTGGTACAACGCAATCATCCTGAACCATCGTTTCGATAAGATGTTCACGCCATACATGGGCGTCGGGTGTCTCTACGTCAACCTGGTGCTGTTGGTCTGGTATATCCGCTACTACCTGCCGATGATGACGTTCAAGACGACGATCGGCCGCATCAGCGACTGGAAGAAGTTGTCCAAGATTTTCAAACCAGATGCTGCTGATCTGGTCTGAATTCGGATTTTGAAGTGAGGGATTTAGCTATGCTGCTTCGGCAACGTAGCTCTTTTTTTGTGTAAGTATCTCGCGATATTCCCGAACAAACGACAAAAAGGTTACTACTTCTTAAATCGGTTTGTCATTCAGCCGAGTTTGTAGCGACATTCGGGGTGCATTATTTGCCATGCTGTTGATCGTGCAATAACGAAGTTCGGATTCAAGCCGATCATGGTCCTGTCCGCGTCTGTGCAGGCGATATCGGCGCAGCGTCGGGACTTGGGCGACTTCGCGCGATTGCAGGCATTCCTTCAAGTGTCTGACGAAGAGGGCGCACTCAGTTACGGTAAATGATATGAGCTATTCTTTTAAATCACAGTCCAACACACATCCCGGTTCAAATGACTACGGTCAAGACCTTGCAAATCACTTCGGTGGTTTCGACCTGGAATTTTACGACCGGCGCGTGGCCCATCAAGAAACCGAACTGCAGGAGACGCCGCGAGGTGAAGCGCGAGAAATCGAACAGGGCGTAAAGTTCACGCTCGCGCGTGATCAATGGTAAGCGCGCGATTTAGCACACCGAGTTCATAGGGATATACGGAAGGCGACATGCAATACGGCAGCGCATCGATCGGCAAGGCGCTTCGAATGCGTCGGCCAGATCAAGCTCAACGAGCGGCTGCGGTGAGCTTTGCGTAGTTGAACGGCAGGAGGTCAGTCACGTCGGCACGCGGTTCGCGTTGCGGTAGTTCGGTGAGTACGTGCACGAAGTAGGTGGGCCGGCCCCCGCGAAAACCGGACACAAGGTAACGCTTAAACTTTGAGGTAGTCTTACGCCTATGTTTAAGCCCAGCTCTAACGTGGAACCCATTGAAGTTCTGACCCAACCCGAACAGCGCCGTCGGCGCTCTGTCGAGGAGAAGCTCGCGATAGTGCGCGAGACCTTCGAGCCCGGAGCAACCGTTTCCGGAGTCGCCCGTCGTCATCAGGTGAATGCAAACCAGGTATTCGCCTGGCGCAAGCTCTATCAGGACGGAAGCCTGCCAGCAGTCAGTGCCGGCGAGCAGGTGGTGCCGGCGTCGGACCTGGCCGAAGCGATGAAGCAGATTCGTGAACTCCAGCGGCTGCTGGGCAAGAGGACGATGGAAGTGGAAATCCTCCGCGAAGCAGTGGAGTACGGCCGGGCAAAAAAATTGATTGCGCGCTCACCATTGCCGCCGGGGGACGACCGATGAAGACGGTCTGTGAAGTCCTGGGTGTGTCGCGCTCTAATCTCGCGGTGAAATCAAAGCGCGACGCTGAATGGGTCGACAGGCGCAAGACGCCCGCCCGCGACGACATGCCGCTCGTGGCGGAACTTCAAGGGCTGGTTGCTGATTTGCCTACTTACGGCTACCGACGCGCCTGGGCCCTGCTACGGCGAAATCGGGACGCACATGGGCAGCCTCGCGTTAATGCAAAACGGGTTTATCGGGTCATGCATACCCATGGTCTGCTGCTCGAACGCCGGCCGCGCCATCCCCAGTCAACTCGCCGGCACGACGGCAGGGTCGCGGTGGACCAGAGCAATGCGCGCTGGTGCTCGGACGGCTTCGAGTTCCGTTGTGATGACGGCTCGCCGCTGCGCGTTATCTTTGCACTGGACTGCTGCGACCGGGAGGCCATGAGCTGGGCTGCGCGACCACCGGGGGCTACACCGGAGACATGGTGCGTGACGTTATGCTTCAGGCTGTGGAAAACCGTTTCGATGGTGCACTGAAGGCCGACAACGAAATCGAATGACTCAGCGACAACGGTTCCTGCTACATTGCCGAGGAGACGCTCACCTTCTCGAAAAAAGTGGGCCTGAAACCTATCACGACTCCGGTCAGAAGTCCGCAGAGCAACGGGATGGTCGAAAGCTTCGTCAAAACGATGAAGAGAGGGATGCCCAAGCCGGACGCGAGAACGGCGTTGCAGAACCTGGCCATCGCGTTTGACCACTACAACGAGTCGCATCCGCACAGCGCCCTGAAATACTGCTCACCACGCGAGTTTCGCCAGCGAGCAAATTCACCAACCTAAGCGTGACTGCATGTCCGGTTATGCAGGGGCAAGTCCAAAACCGTGGACCCCACCATGCCCGGCATTCCCCGGTTAGCAGGCCTGCGACGCCGACTAGACATTCATAGCTCTGGTTGAAGACTTGTCCCGCGTGCTGCGAGGCAAGATCTCGAAGACGATCCTGGACGTCAATCAGCATCGAGGGGCCGTAGGGTGCGTCTCGCTGGCGCGCGCGAAGATTGGCTTCAGACAGTTCCCCATGCACGCGCTGCTCAATCTGCTGGAGTCGCTCGGGGAACTTTTCAGGGTATCGGGTTGCTTCTTCGAGAAGGTTATATTCGGCCGCACGTGCACGCGCAAGCATGTAGTCAACATCCTCTGACAATCCAGCTGCAACGAGCTTCTGTTCCAGCACGCTGGTCTTCAGGCCCGCATTGAGATCGATCGTCGGTTTGCCCGGAAACCGGAAGGAGGGTTTCCCGGCTGACGAAGGTACAGCCAGCAGCGCCTGTGCGATGTCGATACGCTTGGCCAGCAGGACTGGATCGGGATCCACAGGATCGATGAGTGCACGCAGATGCCTGATGGGGTCGCTCACCTGAAGGGATGCGGCCCGATGGACGAGTGCAACCAGGCTGTCCCTGAATGTATCGAGCTGTTCAGCAATGAACTCGCGGCAGATCGGCAGCCGGGCAATGTGTTCGTGTGACAACGCGGCATCGAACTCGCCACGCGACGGACCGAGAATCAGATCCATGCGGTGCAGGGTGAGCAGCAATTCGTCGACCTCACAGCCACAGGTGGCCAGTAGTTCGTCGAAAGCGCCGTCAAAGGGCGATGATATTTCGGCCCTGCCGGGACACTGGCGGATATGCTCGAGGAATAGACGTGGACTGCGCCCGCGTCGTTTCTGGTCTGTACTCGCCGGCGTTGGCTCGTCGAACTCTGTATTGGAGACGAAGTAGACGTGACCAATCCGGTCGCCGAATTCCGCTATGAGATCAACGAAGCGCCCGATCGACCTTGTCAGTTCGCTATCGGCCAAGTCCCAGGCGCCGCGTTCCGGGCGTGATGTCTTGATCTGGTATGCATCGAAGATGCCCTGGCCGTTCTCGGCGAGAAAGTCCTCATGATGTTCGCACCACAGCGCGGTGTACGGTCGCGTCCCAAGCCGGGCCGCAACCATAAGCATGACCCCGTACGCATGCTGATACCGGAAATTGCGCTCCGTGGCGTCGCCGGGGTCGCTGGTATTGCGTTTCGTTGCAGGGTTGGGCGCGCTCGGTGCACGCACTGTTGATTTGGCCTCGCCGCTCGGTCCCATGGGAATTCTATATTTGGATTGGGGTAAACCTCATCGCTCTCGCGCAGAACAGTATCAGGAAACAAGCAAATGCGGCAACGATTCCAGGGGAGATGCCAAGCAATCCGGCGCAGCATTCCACAGTCGTGCGAGTGTGCTGCCCGGCAGAGCCCGTAGTGCTGGTGACGACGTTGTCGTATCCATATCGCATACGATCCCGTTATTTTCGTTTTTTCGTTTCCGAAAGAAATGCGAAACCCGGACGCGACGCGGGTTTGAGGGACGCGACGACTGGGCGCCTTGACGTGACGGTAGCGGTTGGTCTATTCGAGACTACACGTCCCATCAGGTTCTTTGATTTCCGAAATTTTAAGAACTTCAGGGCTCCAACGAAGCTGGGCTACTGGTACGAGGACTATGAAGAGCGACAGATCTGCCGTGAATTGTTGCTCCATCTGCCGGAGGTCATCGCTAAGCCAGTGCGCGAAGGCGAAACCGGTTATATCACGACACAAGCGATGGTCGAGTTTATTCGTCACAAACTCGCGGGCGATTTCGGTGGTGTGATTTTCTCCTCCGTTCAGCATGCGGGTGGTACCAACTTTGTTGTTTTCAGCGATAGTGCGGTTTCGGCGCTGCTGGACGATCTTACTCACGAGCCGACGTTCCCAGTGAAGCTTCACGACAGGCCGCAGTTCTTTCATATTGACGCGGTGGCGTATACGTCGAAACCACTAAAGGTCGAGTCTTCCGCTTCGGTTTGATAGCTTCACCCGCAATAAATGCAGGCGGATTGCCAGATGGTCTTGTGCTGTCTTGTTTGGGGGTAGCGGTTCTCGTATCAAGAGGTCACGTCAGAAATGCAAACTATGTATCTAACAAGCGAACGAACCCACTACACATCTGCCGGGTACGAAAAAATCTCGACACATTCTGGAACGGGGTCATTCGTCCTTCTGAACTATGCAGCGGAGAGAGCGGTCAAGATCTCTCAAGACGAAGCCTACGATCAGTTTGTCCGATTCGTCCATACCCAGTCATTACCTTGCTTTCCGAGAATCGATTGTCATCGAGCGCCGCTCGGACCTTTCATCTCAGGATCGAATGATCCATACACTGTAACGGAAACTGAACTGTTGAAAGACCTCGATGCGGCGACCCAAAGGCAGATTTATGATTGGATACAATCCGTGTTGCTTTTTGTACATGGAGCTCCGGGAGCGAGCGCGCCAGTTGGCGATCCGTATGGCCTGCTAGTGGGTTTGCAAGCTATGAGCATATGGCTCAAGCGCGAATGCACGGGAATCGGTATTGACAACAAACCCGGAAATGTACTTTCTCGTCATCGCGGCGGCAGTGTGGAGTACGTTATGACTGACGGCTTTGCTTGTTGTTGAGCCATTTAACGCTTTACGTGCGTGGCGAGAGGATCGAAGACACGCGGACGGTGGCGTGTGCTCGCGCGACGGACAGACCTAATAGAGGCGTGAAATCGGTCGCTCCCGGCCAGCATGCACGTCGGGCAGGGGAAGATAATGACCGGGCTATGCAGTAGTACGTGGAGCGAAACAATTCGCGATCAAACGGGGCAGGGATTCTCAGTTTCTACCCGCTCCAGCAGTTCGCGTTGAAAGTTGACCTCTGTGTCCGTCGCTTGGCACATGCAGGACCCGTTGGATGCTTTTTGGAAAAAAATGAGTCTGGAGTCAGCCGGTCCAATGTTACGCTGACTTGCACAATGCAAGGATTGATTTGTTGTCAGACTTTGATGTCGAGTTTCTCGAGAGCATTTCTCACTGCAGCTTGACCTGGATGCTTGTCGCCGGACCGTACGTGCCTGAACGAAAAAGCATTGCCAGGGCATGGAGCTGTCAGATTTTTTACGATACCGACGACATGCCTAATCTCGGACAGCAAGTAATTCAGCCAGTCGAGAAACGTAAGTTCATCGTGAAGTTCGAAAACCAGACCTTGGAAACTTTCTTCCGCACCAGTTTCCGTGCCATCATCTCCTTTCGCAATTCGCGGACGCCTCTGAATTTCAACGATGTAAATTACCTTTTTGGGGCTAACAACGCGCGCTACAAGTATGCCGCGAGGAAGGCGGTGTTCGACATCGAAGAAAAGCCAGTTGCGCTTCTTCGTTGTAATGTCCTTGTCGTCTTTGTCAAACGGTGTAAGCGCGACGAGTTGTGGTGGCTCGCTGCTTCTGAAACCATTCTCGTGCGTGTACCATTCAACGCTGCGAACCTGATCGGGATGTGACGTTGGGAGTTTTCGGAGAGCATTCCACATGTCACGTAGTGTGCCTTCGGATTCCATTGCCACATGCGCGTGAATGGAAGCATGGCCGGTGTCAGTCCCGGCACCGCGGACTTCTCCACTTGAGAACGAGTCTGGATTGCGCCCATCGCTGCGTTTCCCTGCGGATGTTTCCGCTTGGTAGCGGCGATAATCCTTAACTGCCCGCTTTTCTCCCAATACTTCGAAGTCGTCTTCGACCACGTCGGTCGACGCGGCCCCGAACTGCGGGGCATTAGCATCAGTGAGGTCCACGATCTCTGGGGGGCGAACGATGTGACGGCCCGGTGCTCCTTTCCACGCTTCTCCGATGCCGCTGCCTGTCGCCGGATTTTCCACTTTGTTCGAATTTTCCCTATCGCGCTGTAGTGGAATGCCGCTTGGTTCTGTCAAGCCATCGACGCGAAGAGCCAAAAACGTCCGGCCATTGTTTATCCAGTGGCCACGGACCTTGATCGTTGCTGTGCCCGAGAACCACGGGCCTATTTTGGGGAAAGCGTACGAGTCGCCGCGGTTGAATGCAGTGCTGATCTGAGTGAAAATGCTCTTTGCTGCGTTTCGCGCGAAATCGTCGTGCAATGCATGGGCGAGGAATACCGTGTCTCCGTTGTGCAGACGCTTGCGTAATCTGATCGGCCAGTACCCTGGCTCGACCGCTGTCGCGTCGAATGGAGCGAAAAAGCGGTTCGCAGCTTCTTCCCAACGATACGTTGTAAGTATGCGAGGCACTTCCTGGGAGCGGCCATAACATCGGGTCAAAAACTCGATGCATGGGACAAGAAGATTGCCTCCGTTGGGCAAGCGGAAGCTAATCAACCAATTCCTGTCGCGTTGATACCGGAGCGGGTAGTCGGAGCCGGACAGGGGGCTCGGTTCACCTTTATACAAACACTCGTCAGGAGAGGTAAAACTCCATTCCCCTGGAGTAAACTCGTTCTCGGCACGCAGATCGTCTTGTTCAGCTTTGCCAATACAAACTCCATTTTGCCAAACCGTCCCAATGCGCAGAATGCCCAAGTGGGTCAACGCCACGCTAATTTGCTGCCATGCTCGGGGTACATTGTCCTTGTCGAGCGTTCGGAGGAACACTGCGACTTTGGGCACGCTTTCATCGCGGCGGTTCTGAACTATGCCGCCGAACCACCAAACCACGACTTTCCCTTGTATCGCGCGGAGATCCTCACTAGGTCTGACATTTCCGGAGACCGGTCGCAAGACGATTGCCCCACTGGGAGGACGATGCTCAACGGGCGGACTGGCTTTGGTAGTTTCGGCGGGTGTATCGAGCGACATTGGGGACAAGATATATTTTCCAGACAAATTCATTGTGCCACAGGGACGGAACAGCAAAGACTTCGAGAAGGAGTGCGCAGCGTACTTCCTGAGGCGTCTTTCAACTGCCTGAGCGCGAAGATAATCACCTTGCTTTCCCTCGACCTCGACATCTGCCTTCCCGCCGTATGCGCTTGCAAAGGCCGATCGACGTGGGTGAAGAGTTGGCGCAGTAGTTATTTTTAGCGCTCCGTCAACGCGGTGACGTCACCATCTTGATGGTTTTGACTGCCAGAAAATCGTTCGCGATACCCGGGGAGACAAGTGCAGTCGCGCGACCGCTCTACGCCTATGAGTGCAATAACTTCATCCGCATTTTCCGAGGGAATCCGCATGCGGCCATCGCGTAGGGCGTGATATAGCGCGTCTACAGCATGTTGGACACCAAGTGTGGCGATGACCGTCGGATGCCAAAGAAGGTCTAGCGACCAGTGCGGCACTAACGCTGGCAGCAGTGTGCCGGCGCGTATTCGCTCCCTTCGTTCATCAATAACCGGTCGAAGTTGCCTGGAGGCGGCGATGGCAATCGTCGCGGCCTCACCATCATCCAGCGACGGAGACGTCGAAGTAAGTTCGTGGAAAATCAGATACTCAGCGTCGGTTAGACCGACGACAGTAACGATTCGATCTGCCACAAGCGCCTGCAGAAAGGTGTACTCGCCATTTTTACGGCTTCTCTCATGTTCCAGTTCTCCCGCGACGATTTCGGGAACGAGAATGTCGTTCGGGATGGCCGAGAGGATTCGTTCACCATATTTGCACGCGTGAAGGTTAATCAGTACGCTGGTGTCGAGAACCCATTGGTTCACGATATCAATCCGGGAGCTTGAGCAGTTCATCCGTATCCCTTTCCTCAAGCTCGATTTGATCGATAATGCCGCGTACTTCCACTCGGCCTAACTTTAGTAACTCCGCCAATTGTCCTTCCGACATTAATTCGCGCTTCCAGGCGGCATGTGCCATCAAGCTCAGGCGGTGGGAGATGGGACGGTCGGCATCGCTTTTCGCCGGATCTCGGCGTTCAGTCATTTCGCCGAGAACCTCCCGAGCGTGCTCATCGGTGATGCCGCCATTGTTCTCGAACCAGACCCAGGTACCTTTCTTGGCAAGCCCTAATTCCTCGAGCCGGAGGCAGCACGCCTGTCGCGATATGTTGTACTGTTGGGCGAGGAGAATTATTAGACGGCGGGTCGTCTTGCCAGTGATCTGCTTCAATTGGCGGAAGCTTTCCGAGAAACTCTCGGCCGGCGTCAGGAAAGTACGACCAAAAGCGTTGGCATAGCGCTCGTCGCGTGACAGGAATTTCTCATCTTCTTCGAGCACCTCCGGAGTCTGACGCGTCCCATAGAAGTGGCCGAGCTCATGCGCCGCGGACTGGATGCGCCGGGGTAACGGATGACTAGCGTTGAGAAGAATGCAGGCACCAATGCTTTCATCGTAGTTGAAGAGGCCCGCAATCTTCGAGTTGGAAGCAAGGCGACGCTGATACAGGCGGATGCCAAGATCCAGCTCGATTACCGAGAAAATGTCGGCAATCGGTCCAGAGCCAAGACCAAGCCAGTCGCGCAATTCCTTGGCATGCTTTTCGGCAAGTGCCGTGACGTCGCCCTCATTGAGGCCGCGCTCCGGCGGATAATTTCGTCGGCGCTGAATGCCCAGTATATTCTCCATTTCAACATCCGCTTTAATCAAGTCGTTGAATAGCCGGATAGCATCAGCGGTTTGCGCGTCTTCTGTTTCACGCAATTTTCGAAAGCGAGGCAATAAGTCGACGTGAACGGCTTCCCGGCGGAGCAGAGCGTTCACTGATACGCCGTAGTGGCGGCCGAGCAACTGGATTTCCTGAATACGCACGCGGCGTACGCCCTTCTCGATGGATACGAGAGTGGGGCGGGAAACGCCGATGATTTGGGCTGCATCCTCTTGCCGAATGGCTGCGTTCTCTCGTGCTATTCGCAGGCGGCGTCCAATTTCCTGTGAGGTCAGCTCATTTAGATCAGCCATAGCGTCCTCCATCCATCCAGTTGTTCAGGAAGCTTTGTTGCCCTTGAGCGGACAGAAATGCTCGCCATTCTTTGGCATGTGATGCCAACATCCATTTCAGTTTTTTCAAAGTTTCCTCATATGTTTCCCCGGTCGCGATCGCGATTTGCGAAGCGTACGCGCGAAGACCGTCGTCGGGTCGACCGGCCATGTCCGCAAGATGCTGCAGATGGCGCGCACCGACGCTTCCATATTCGATCATGATGTCTCTATCGGCCTTCTGAGGGATGACCGACAAAGCATCTCCCACATCGGAGGCGGCAAGATCGAACACAATATAGGTGTCGCGAGTCTCTGTGACTCCGGCGGCATGCAGACTCAAGCGCCTCAGCAGGCAGGCAGCGCACAGGCCACACTGTTTCTTCTCACCTACATTAACTACTCGGCGTGTTTGCCAGCAGGATCGAGTATTCGTCAGATGCTCTTTAGACTTTCCAGGTATGTGCAAGAATGCGCTTAGTGTTTGGCCTTTCGTGAACCAAAGGCGCGGTTGCTCAAAACTGACCTGGTAGTTTTGCAATGCCCTGATGAACTGCTCCATCTTTCGAAAGAACGTCGGATGGTTGCGATAGTCAGGGTAAACGTTGTACAGCGGAAGCAGCACCGGTCCAAGCGCTCCCTGTCCGCTCTCTGGAACGACAATCCGAGTCACGTTCGAGAGCTGCGTGGCAATCGCTGTTACCGCTGCGAACTGAAATCCGCGTGAGCGGAAGCTACTCTCGCTGCCACGGTATTCCTTGGTCTCGAAGGGAATCTGAGTGAAGTAGCTATCGCCGTCCTTGGGGCGCTGGTAATTTCCAGCGACCCGGATACAAAGGGCTTCGTCCCTTGCGCCGCTCAAGGCCGATACTGCGCGCGAGTCCAAACCATTGCTGTAGGCAACAGCAAAGGTCTTGGTCTTACCAAAGTCCAAAGGTATCTGTCGCGAGCCGATTGGCGAGGGCGCCTTCGTTTTCACAAAGGTGAATTGCCACGTGTCGCCGGTCAGATGGTTCAAGACGCCCTGGAGGCTGTTCAGAACCTCCGGCTGCTGCCAACTCTCGGGGGCGGCAACGGGAAGAGTCACATGTAAGATGCGCCGCCAGCCCAGCGGCCGCTTCCAGCGACGATCAGCGAACTCCACGGCGGCACAGAGAACGAGCATATCGTAGTGAATTGGCTTGCACCCCTCAACGTCGAAGCTATCGAGAGCTGACGGATCAAAGCGGATGTGCTGGCCGATTTCCGCGATTTCGGCATCCTTCGGGACGGCACGACCGCGCTTCTGCCCATTCTCGAGGACAACCAGACGCTTTTCCGATCTAGCTGGTTTTTTGACGCTAGTGCTCATTCTTCAGGGCCCTCATCTACGCCGCTTTTCTTATGGAGCGCTTCGCCAAATGCGCGCTTGTTACCGGAGGCCAAAGCAGCGCAGAGCTCATCAGGCTTCATGGCAGAAAAGGTTTCGTGGTTTCGCTCAAGGCCCTTTCGATAATCCTCGCGCTTCATGTCTCCAAGATCGCGGGCACGAATGCAGTGTTCGTCGAGCCGATTCTTAGTGGTGCCGATCCATTCTCTTGCCGTGTTCCCCAACGCTTGATCAAGTGCTTGCTTCGTCGAAATCTGATCCCTGAGATTGGCGATCAAATGCCTGTTCAGAGACTCGGACAGAAACGACCTGGGGTGGCGATCAAAGATCGTCTCGATCGCTGCCGCAGGGTCCAGATCCATTTGGGGGCGCTGGGCATGTGCTCTGAGTTCGCCGAAAAGGGGATGGAAGGTCTTCATGTCTACGTCGCGAATCATGCTGTGGCAAGCCTGCGCCATGCGCTCTTCAGCGCTCGTGGCGTCGCTAACCAGCTTTTGGCCGTATACCTTCCAACGACTAGTTAATGCGACATTTCTGAATGGTCCGTCAGACATAGCGCCCTCCAATGTCAGCAATGTACGATTTAAATCTGACAATGTCAACTTATGTGTAAAATATGCTGACATTGCGCCTAGCCGAGGTCACGGGCGAAGAAATCGCTGACGATCGGCCTTGACGGTGGAGGACGCGAGTCTCGCTGGGTCAATAAGAACCGCTGGATCAGCGACGTGCCGTTAGCGGAGTCGGATCCCAGGTCGGTTTTCTGACCGCTGGTGGTGCTGAGACCGGGTGGGCCCGCGCAAATGAGATGTAGACGTCGAAATAGCAGCCGGCCAATATGAGATCGACATCGGTGAGGCGCAGCCCGGAATCGTGGAATTGAGCGTGGCGGTGCAAGAATTTGCCACTATTATTTTGATTGCGGCGGCTGTAGCGCTTCGAGAGCGTTTGCTTTGTCGCAGAGAAGCTTCCCCGCTTCTGAGGGGCGTAGCATAGCTTCCGCAGGCTCTGCCGGGACCGTGTTGGAACGTGCCTGACGGTATCGACGACGGTATTTCGACAGAAGCCGTCCTCGAATGCTTCGTGTCTGCGATCTTTCAATGGAAGCACGGGTCGATTCTCCGATACAGTCTCGTCAAAGCTGACAACTGCTGCTTGGAGTTTCCGGTATCACTGACGGTATCGATCCAGCGTGACAAGGCGGAAACGCTGTCCCGACTGGGCTCCCGCCTTGGGATTGACAATCGAGTGGGGAGGGTGCCCCAAGACGAGCGAGAAGGCGTTGAATGAGAATGGGCGGTGCTCCAAGTAGCGAGGGCGTCGTCATCGGTCGGCTCAATTACGGCTTCGCGCTGCAGAGCCGGTCAATGTAATCAGCCCACTCTTGCATAACGCGGCGACGGTCATCGTCGAAGGTTGTCCTGTCATACGCCTTCTGCACGTCCCCTCGTTTTGCGTGCGCGAGTTGCGCCTCCAAAATGTCGATGTCGATGCCTAGCCGCTCCCTCCCCACGGTGCGTAGCATGCCGCGGAATCCGTGAGTTGCATGCTTTCCCTGGAAGCCCAATTCGCGCAATGCCTTGCTTAGGGCATCCCGGTGCAAATGCGGCGTCTTCTGGCGCGCCGGTGAGGGGAAGACGTAGTGTCCGCGGCCGGTCAGAGCCTCGAGCTCCTCGAGCAACTCAACCGCTTGCTTCGGCAGTGGCACGATGTGCTCGTGCTGCATCTTCATCCGGCCGGCCGGGACGTGCCATTCGGCCACATCGAGATCCACTTCGTCCCAGGGTGCGGCTGCGACCATCCCCGGACGCAGACCGGTAAGCATGGTCAGTTTCAGGGCGGCCCGCGTGATCGGCGATTTATAGGTGTTAATGGCTTGCACGAGCGGCGCGATCTCGGCGGGTTTCGTGATTGCCGGAATATGCCCTTTCTTATGCCGTGGGATGACGCCGCGCAGCGACAGCGGAATACCGTCTTCTCTTAGACCGTGTTGTATTGCGTAGGTCACGATGCCGCCGACGTACTGGCGCGCTTTCGTGGCGAGGTTCGGCGCGTGCGCCGCAATCGCTTCCAGCACGGGTTTGACCTCGGGCGTAGCCAAGGTCGAAATCGGCTTATTGCCAAGCGCCGGACTCAGGTACTCGCGCACCACGAACTCGGCCTTCCGGTACGTCTCATCGGCCCACTCCTTGCGCTTGAATGCGAGCCACTTCTGAGCCACAAGCTGAAATGCGCCTTCGGCTGCGCGCTTGCGCGCCGCTGACTCGGCTCTCCGGTGCTCGACGGGATCGGTGCCATCGCGGACGAGGTTGCGCGCGATGGTGGCTGCTTTACGCGCATCCACGAGCGAGACGTCAGGGTAGGGACCAAGGCTGAGGAAGTTTTCCTTGCTGGTGCCCGGTCGCCGATATCGCAACAGCCACGTCCGGGTACCGTTTGGCCGGACCCTCAGTGCAAGACCATTTCCATCAGCGAGCAGGTAAGGCTGCGCGCGCGGCTTGGCGGCGCGAAAGACCAATTCCGACTTCGAATCGACGCGTCTGGGCATGACAAAGCCCCCGAATCTGGTATACGCAACAGTATACGTAAAAATGATCGACGTCAGCGGAACGTAACGGAACTGCAGGCAACAAAAAACCCCGTAAGACCTTGATCTTACGGGGTTTCTCGGACCACTACGGCTTACGCCGGAACAACTGATGGTGCCCAGGAGAGGACTCGAACCTCCACAGTGTTGCCACCGCTAGGACCTGAACCTAGTGCGTCTACCAATTTCGCCACCTGGGCAGGTGATGAACAGCAAAGACCGCAATTATAGCGACAGATTCCGACCTGTCAAGCGATTTGCCGAACGCGATTCAACCTCGCGGCGAGCCCGGCGCACTATGCGTCCCAACCACCGCCGCAGGCCCGCGTGGCGCCCGACACGGGTGTTAGAATGCCTCGCAGTAGTTCGTTGGCACGATGCACATCCGGCGTCCCGACGCGAGTGTCACTTGCGATCAGGCAGACGCGCGTCGGCTGGCGTCGAACGAGCCGGACCCAGGCAGTTTCCGGTGCAAATCGCAGTGGGAGCAGAAGAGCAGAAAGCAGCAGGTGCAATGACCGAGCCAGCGCAGCCGCCGTGCAGATGCAGCCGAGCGCGACTGCGCGCATTACGCAAACGCCTTCCAGGCCGGATCACATCGCCGACCGACGTCCATGCAACGAGAAAAAATCATCGATAAGCCCTTGAGCAAATTTCCGTATCCGATTCCAAGCCGCGAAGAAATCCTCGGCGTGCTGCGCACGAGTGAAGTGCCGCTTGCCGCGAACGACATCGCCGAAGCCCTGTCGATCAAGCGCCAGGAGCGCGAAGGATTTTTCAAGCGTCTCGGCGCAATGGAGCGCGACGGCCAGATCCGGCTCGATCAGCGCAATCTCTATCAACTGACCCATCCGTCGAACTTCGTCGCGGGCCGCGTCCAGGGCCATCGCGACGGCTACGGTTTCCTGATTCGCGACGACGGCCAGGACGACCTGTTCCTGCCCAACGGCGAGATGCAGAAGGTCATGCACAACGACCGCGTGCTCGCGCGCATCGTCGGCTATGACCGGCGTGGGCGGCCCGAAGGGCACATCGTCGAGGTCACCGACCGCGCGAACAAGCGCGTGATCGGCCGTCTGCTCAACGAGAACGGCGCGCTGATCGTCGCGCCCGAAGACAAGCGCATCGGCCACGACATCCTGATCACGCAGAACACCCGCAAGGCGAAAGTTGGCCAGGTCGTGGTGGTCGAGCTGACCGATTTTCCGAGCCGTCATTCGCAGCCGCTCGGCCGTGTGGTCGAAGTGCTGGGCGATATCGACGACCCCGGCATGGAAATCGAAATCGCGGTGCGCAAGTACGGCGTGCCGCACGAGTTCGGCGAGGCCGCGCTGGCCGAAGCGGCGAAGCTGCCCGACGAAGTGCGCCCGGCCGACATTCGCCATCGCGTCGACCTGCGCGACGTGCCGCTCGTCACGATCGACGGCGAGGACGCGCGCGACTTCGACGACGCCGTCTATTGCGAGCCGGTGCAGGTGGGCCGCGGCGACGGCTTCCGCCTGATCGTCGCGATCGCGGACGTGTCGCATTACGTGCTTGCGCAAAGCGGGCTCGATACCGACGCGATCGAGCGCAGCACGTCGGTGTATTTCCCGCGCCGCGTGATCCCGATGCTGCCGGAGAAGCTGTCGAACGGACTGTGCTCGCTGAATCCGCAAGTCGACCGCTGCGTGCTCGTGTGCGACATGATCGTCACCGCGCGTGGCGACGTGAAGGCGTATCAGTTCTATCCGGGCGTCATGCATTCGGCCGCGCGGCTCACCTACACCGAAGTCGCCGCGGTGCTGAAAAACACCAAAGGCCCGGAAGCGACCCGCCGCGCCGCGTTGCTGCCGCAACTGCAGAATCTGTATGGCGTCTACAAGGCGCTGTTCGCGGCGCGTCAGAAGCGCGGCGCGATCGACTTCGATACGACGGAGACGTACATCGTCTGCAACGCGCAGGGCAAGATCGAGCAGATCGTGCCGCGCACGCGCAACGATGCGCACAAGCTGATCGAGGAATGCATGCTGGCCGCGAACGTGTGCGCGGCGGACTTCCTCAAGCGCAACAAGCATCCGGGCCTGTTCCGCGTGCATGCGGGCCCGAGCGCGGAAAAGCTCGAGAACCTGCGTACCTTCCTGCGCGGCATGGGCCTGACGCTCGGCGGCGGCGACACGCCGCACGCGAGCGACTACGCCGCACTGATGGCGCAGATCCGCGACCGGCCCGACGCCTCGATGCTGCAGACGATGCTGCTGCGCTCGATGCAGCAGGCGGTCTACAGCCCCGACAACATCGGCCACTTTGGCCTCGCCTACGAGGCCTACGCGCACTTCACGAGCCCGATCCGCCGTTACCCCGACCTGCTCACGCATCGCGCGATCTACGCGATCCTGCAGGGCCGTAAGTATCAGCCGCAGCCGCCGCACGGCGTCGAGCTCAATACCGCACTGTCGCCGCGCGCCCGCGCGATGCAACAGGCCGACGAGGAAAAGCGGGGCGCCCGCGGGCGCGCGAACAACGTGGCGATCTGGGAAGAACTTGGGCTGCACTGCTCGGCGAACGAGCGCCGCGCCGACGAAGCATCGCGCGATGTCGAAGCGTGGCTCAAGTGCTATTTCATGCGCGACAAGCTCGGCGAAGAGTATGGCGGCATGGTCAACGGCGTCACGTCGTTTGGTATTTTCGTGCAGCTCGATTCGCTGTTCATCGAAGGCCTCGTGCATGTGACCGAACTCGGCTCCGACTACTTCCAGTACGACGAGATCAAGAACGAGCTGCGCGGCGAGCGAACCGGCATTCGCTACCGGCTGTCGGATCGCGTGCGCGTGCAGGTGAGCCGCGTCGATCTCGACGCGCGCAAGATCGACTTCCGCCTTGTGCGCGATACGCCGATCAAGCCGCCTGCGGCACGTGGCATCGCGGCGGACAAGGGAGAAGGCGCTGGCCCGCGCGTGCGCGTGATGCCGCCGGTGGAAAGTGGCGCGTCGGTGCCGGGTCCGCGGCGCAAGAAGGCCGCGCCCGCGCAGAGCGCGGCGGTCAAGGAAGCGCGCGTGGCGAGGAAGCACGGTGTCGCGACCAAGGCGGCGTCGAAGCAGGCACGCAAGAAGCGCTGAGGCTTTCACAGCGCCGGGACCGCGCGCAGCGGGCACGTGAGCACGTGCCGGTTGCGCGCGGTCTGCCTTTTGGTTTCATATTCATCACAGTGGCGCGCGTTGAATGCGCGCCCCATCAAAGGTTGTTCAGTCATGGCACGTCATAAGGTCTTATACGGTTTCCACGCAGTGACCGCGCGTATCCGGCACGATGCGTCGACGGTCGAGGATGTCTATTACGACGCGACGCGCAAGGACCGTCGTATGACCGAATTCCTGCACGCCGCGAAAGACGCGGGCGTGCGTCTGATCGCCGCCGACGAAACGCGTCTGTGGGGCCTCGCGCGCACGGAACGTCACCAGGGCGTGGTCGCGCGCGCGGGCGATCTGCCGCTTGCGCAGAATCTCGCCGAACTGCTCGACGGCATCAGCGGCTCGCCGCTGATCCTCGTGCTCGACGGCGTGACCGATCCGCACAATCTCGGCGCCTGCCTGCGCGTCGCCGACGCGGCCGGCGCCCACGCGGTGATCGCGCCGCGCGATCGCGCGGTGGGACTGAACGCGACCGCCGCGAAAGTCGCGAGCGGCGCGGCCGACACGGTCCCGTACATCACGGTCACGAATCTGGCGCGCGCGCTGCGCGAACTGAAGGACGCGGGTGTCTGGGTGGTCGGCACGGCCGACGACGCGCAGAAGAGTGTCTACGAAACGGAACTCGACGGGCCGGTGGCGCTCGTGATGGGAGCCGAAGGCGAGGGCATGCGACGCCTGACGCGTGAAACCTGCGATGTCGTCATGAACATTCCGATGGCGGGGACGGTGGAGAGTTTGAACGTATCCGTGGCTAGCGGAGTGTGTCTGTTCGAGGCTGTGCGGCAGCGGGCGGTGAAGAAGTAGTTTTTCTGTCGTCGTTCTTGTTTGTTGTCCGATTGTGGGCGCCCGGAACGCGGTGGTGGTTCCGGGCGTTTTGCTTTGAGTGCGGAAAATACAGCTATTTGCGCAGGAGGCGCTTTGGTGTAGCCCCACATTTGGCGCAAAAGCCAGTGTCGTATTCCCTTTCGAAAGCGGGATCAAGGTCCATCGGGTGCGCATTCATGAATAGATCAATTTCGCCGATCAATTCGTGATGGCGATGGATGATTCCTGTGTCTCAATGTGTCCAATCGTGTCCGGCAAACAAACGTGGTCCGCGGCACAAAGCCACCCAAACCCGGCCTTCTCCGCGCCACTCCGGTAAACTACGGGTTTTTCACGCTTTTCCCGCCTCTCCCATGACTCAAGACGAACTCAAGCAACTGGTCGGCCAGGCCGCCGCCGATTACGTGAATGCCAACGTGCCGCAAGGCTCGGTGATCGGCGTCGGCACGGGCTCCACCGCGAACTGCTTCATCGACGCGCTGGCCGCCACCAAATCCCGCTATCGCGGCGCGGTGTCGAGTTCGCTCGCCACCACCGCGCGTCTGCAATCGCACGGCTTCAAGGTGCTCGACCTGAATGAGATCGACTCGCTGCCGGTGTACGTCGACGGCGCCGACGAAATCGATCACAGCGGCGCGATGATCAAGGGCGGCGGCGGCGCGCTCACGCGCGAGAAGATCGTCGCGTCGGTGTCGGAAGTTTTCGTCTGCATCGCGGATGCGAGCAAGGTCGTCGAGACGCTGGGCCATTTCCCGCTGCCGATCGAAGTCGTGCCGATGGCGCGCACCGCGATCGGCCGGCGCGTGACGGCGCTCGGCGGCGTGCCCGTCGTGCGTGTGACGAAAGAGGGTGTGCCGTTCATCACCGACAACGGCAACGAGATCATCGACGTGAAGGGCTTGAGCATCAGCGACCCGCGCACGCTCGAGGCGCATATCAACGCATGGCCCGGCGTCGTCACGGTCGGCCTGTTCGCGGGCCGCGGCGCGAGTCTGTGCCTGCTCGGCACGGACACCGGCGTGCAAACGATCACGTACGGCCAGAATTAAGCGAATTGTGTTTCTGTTCGCTCTGACGCGTGTGAGCCGCTCCAACGGTTCACACGCGTTTTTTGTTGCGGTCGTGCCGCACGATCCCGCTTATACCGCCCGCCGCGGCGGCAATCGCGCGCACCTGGCGGAAAATGTCTGGCACCGTGCGCAGACAATTAGCCGCCGATGCCCGCCGCGCGATGCCCGACACGCGCGCGTCGCCGATCATCCGCGCGCCAGGCGCTTCGAAGCGCACGCGCAATGGACCGTCCGACAGCAGCACCACTGCGTCGCGCGCCGTGCAGCGCACGGCGAATTCCCCCAGGGCCGAACCCGGCCCTCCCAACTGACTGCTCCGATCGCCAAACGGCACGCCAGGCACGCGAGGCACTGCGGCCGTCGAGGTCGCACGCCCGTCGCTCGCGCAGCGCTCCGATCGTAAAGGGGTGGGCTGGACTGGCGAGCAGGCGTGAGGCGATACGTCAGGCGTAGTGCACATACGAAAGCGCCGGAATGAAGCCGTGTTTTTGCAGACGCGAACGGAGTCTGCGAATTACTCGCTTACTGTCGCACGTCGAATGTGGGCACGCGCACGCACAGTCAGGAACGTGGCACATACACTCTTCTCTGAGGCCAGGTGGCGATTCGTGACAGATAGGACGGAATATGAAAGTAGCGATCGTGCACGATTGGCTGGTCGCTCCCGGCGGCGCCGAGAAAGTGCTCGGGCAGATCATCGAGTGCTTTCCCGACGCCGACGTTTTCAGCGTCGTCGATTTTCTCGAAGATCGCACGCCGCTTGCCGGTAAGCCGGTCACCACGTCGTTCATTCAAGGCCTGCCGTTTGCGCGCAGCCGTTATCGCGCCTATTTGCCCTTGATGCCGCTCGCCGTCGAACGGTTCGATCTGTCGAGCTATGACCTGATCATCACCAGTTCTTGCGCAGTCGCGAAGGGCGTATTGGTCGGCCCTCATCAGACGCACATCAGTTACGTGCACTCGCTGATGCGATATGCGTGGGATCTGCAGTATCAGTATCTGCGCGAAGCGAATCTGCTGCGCGGGCCGAAGTCGTGGGCCGCGCGGGTATTGCTGCATTACCTGCGCGGCTGGGACGCGCAGTCGACGAATGGTGTCGATCGTCTGATCGCGAATTCGCAATCGGTCGCGCGGCGCATGATGAAAACCTATCGGCGCGATGCCGCGGTGATTCCGCCGCCCGTCGACGTGAACGAATTCGAACTGCGCACCGAAAAAGACGATTTCTATCTGACCGTGTCGCGGATGGTGCCGCACCAACGCATCGATCTGATCGTCGAGACGTTCAACGCCACGCCGCAGCGCAAGCTGATCGCGATCGGCGACGGGCCGCAAATGGCGTCGATCCGCGCGAAGGCAGGACCGAACGTGACGGTCCTCGGCTATCAGCCATTCGGCGTACTGAAGGAGTATCTGGCGCGTGCGCGAGCCTTCGTGTGCGCCGCCGAGGAAGATTTCGGCATCGTGCCGCTCGAAGCGCAGGCCTGCGGCACGCCGGTCATTGCGTTCGCCAGGGGCGGGGCGCTCGAAACGGTAGTGCCGGTCGGCGACCCGCATCCGACCGGCGTTTTCTTCGCGCGTCAGACGGCGGTGTCAATGCTCGACGCGATCGACCGCTTCGAGCGGCTGAGCGCGTACATCACGCCGGCGGCCTGTCGCGCGAATGCCGAGCGGTTTTCGCCTCAGGTGTTCCGGCGGGCGTTCATGGCCGAGGTCACGCGCACGATTGCGGCGGTCGCTCAGGGTCTGCCGGCGATGGAGCTGGGGGAGCCGGTGAGGTGGGCGCAGCCCGATCTCGCGACCCGGGAACTCGGCATCGCCAGCGACACGGCGCCGAAAAGCAGGTGGAGGCAATGAGGTGAGGATCTTTCGCTGTTCTCGCCTCGTGGAGTTTTCGATAGGAGAGAAAGAGGTTTTCGTCGTCATGCAGTGATTTCGCAACGGGCAGTAACGAGCCGTTCTGACCAACGCGTCCGGGCGGCTCTTGGTGTGGGCGCGTCCGCTTCGCGCTTTGTGTCGGCAGCGCGTATCGCGTATCGCGCGATAGGCGCCGCGCGTGCAAGGCCAGCCGCGGCGGGTCATTGTCAAGCAAGCAGTATTGGACTTCAAAAAACCACATCGGGGTGCGCGCCACGCGCTATGGGCGAGATATTCGCTGGCGCGGCATGCCTCGCGTGGCCATAACGACCTGAAGCAGACGTTCGCTATCGTGATCGCTGAATTTCCTCACTGCGAAGTTCGCCGTGCCGGCAATTCGGCGTGTCACGGCGATTCACTACAACAGGCAGTCGTCATTCGCGCGTCACCGATTAACGCGCCGACGGCTTTTGGACGAGGACGAATTAAAACTCATGAATGCCGATCGCCTTCCGGGACCCTTTCCCGACATCTCCGCAACGTGGGCTGCGCTGAAGAGCCAGTTGCCGATCACGCCGATTCGCACCGAAGAGGATTATCACCAGATGGTGCGAGTCGCCAATTCGCTGTCCGATCATCTAAGCGGCAACGACAACGATCCGCTCGCCGATCTGCACGCGATCGTGACGGAACTGGTCGGTCATTGGCAAGCGCGCAACCTGACGATTCCAAAAGCGGAGCCGCGCGAGGTCCTGCGCCATCTGCTGATCACGCATGGTCTCAAGCAGAAGGATCTGGCCGGCATCGCGTCGCCGACCGTGGTCAGCGATATTCTCGCGGGGCGCCGCGCGATCAGCAAGAAAGTCGCCAAGGCGCTCGCGGTACGGTTTCAGACCGATGTCAGCGCGTTCCTGTAGAGGCGGTGTCGCGCGGCGGACCCGTCCATGACGTGGTCCGTCGCGGCTGCTCATCTTGCGTCAACCACGGCGGCTGTCGATCGGGCCGCCGGCGTTGGCGCTTCTATTCGCAGCGGCGTGTACGCGTTGTTGCCCGGTTGGGTGTTTTTCTCGAATGGAACGCAGGCGCATTCCGGCGATCCTTCAGCGCACCGCCTTCAGTACCCGCACTTCGCATGCGCCGCAGTGCCGGCACGATGACCGACACTCCCGGATGCGATTGCCTCGATGGCATGATCAGAACGCGTTGCGGCCAACAAAGCCCTTGAAAATCGTGATGAAGACGATCTTCATGTCGAACCAGAACGACCAGTTCTGGATATAGAAGAGATCGAACTTCACGCGCGCTTCCATCTTCTCGACCTTGGTGGTCGCGCCGCGATAGCCGTTGACCTGGGCCCAGCCGGTGATGCCGGGCTTGATGCGGTAACGGTGCATGTAGCCGTATACCTGGTCCTTGTACAGATCATCGTGTTCGACCGCATGCGGACGCGGACCCACCACCGACATCTGACCGAGCAGCACGTTCAGAAACTGCGGCAGCTCGTCGAGACTCGTGCGACGCATGAAGCTGCCGAGCTTCGTCACGCGCAAGTCGTTGCGGGTCGCCTGCGTGATCTGGCCGTGCTCTTCCTGGTGCACGGTCATCGAGCGGAACTTGTAGATGCCGAACGGCTGGCCGTCGACGCCCTTGCGGATCTGCCGGAAAAACACCGGTCCCGGCGACGTGAGCTTGATGCCGATCGCGAGCACGGCGAACACCGGCGCGAGCACGATGAGCGCGAGCACGGCGAACAGGCGGTCGAACATCAGCTTGGGCCACATCTGCGGCGACGAGAATGGCGTCGCGCTCAGATTCAGCGTCGGCAAACCGACGACATCGACGATCGCTTGATTGAACAGCGACAGACTGCGCACGTCGGGAATGAAGCGCAGATTGACGAAGTCGTGTCTGAAGGTGCGCGTGAAGCGGTAGATCGTGTGTTCCTCGGAAAGCGGCAACGCGAGCCACACTTCGTTCACGCGTTCATTGCGCACCTTCGTCGCGAACGCTTCCAGATCCGTCAGCACGGGTAGGCGGGTCAGACGCGCGCCATACGCGTCGTGGCCTTGCACGCTGGTGTCGAACACGCACACCGGTTTGAAGCCCGCTTGCGGCGCATGCTCGAGATGCGCGAGCAGCGTGCGCGCAAACCCCGGTGCGCCGACGATCGCGACGGTGCGCGCGTTCATGCCGCGGCGACGTACGAAGCGCAGCACCACGTGCATGATGCAGCGTGTCGCGATGATCAACGCGCCGGAGATCAGCGTCGAGTAGCCGAGCCACAGGCGCGACACCGCATCCGTCCGATGCAGCGTGAACGCGAGCAGGAGCGCGGTCGCGACCACCGTGAGCCACGCGGCGGCGATTCGCGCGAGCACCGGCGCGAGCGCCTTGCCGCGCCACGTCTCATAGACCCCGAAGCCCGGAAACAGCAACAGAACCAGCACACACTTGAACGCGATCAGAAGACGCTCGGTATCGGCGAACGCGATCGGCGCGGAAAAGCGCATCCAGTGGGCGAGCAGACCGCCTGCAATCACGAACAGTGCGTCGAGACATCGAGCAGTAATCCTGAACATAGGCAAATCGACCCCGGTCATCTAGCCGCGTGCCGCTTATTCGACGGTCTCGGCCTGGCGCAGTCGCGGCAGCAGACGATCGAATTCGCGTTTCACGAGGCCGTAGCATTCGCACGCGCGGGCTTCGAGGCCCTTGCGGTCGAGCACCTTGATATGACCGCGGCTATGATGAATCAGGCCTTCGTCGTGCAGCTTGCCGGCCGCTTCGGTGATGCCTTCGCGGCGCACGCCGAGCATGTCGGCAATCAGCTGCTGCGTGACGATCAGATCGTTCGACGCCACGCGGTCCACCTCGATCAGCAGCCAGCGGCACAGTTGCTTGTTGAGCGAGTGATGGCGGTTGCACGCGGCGGTCTGCGCGACCTGGGTCAGAAGAGCGTGCATATACAGCAGCATCAGGCGGCGCAGAAAGTCGGAGCGCGCGAACTGCTGCTTGAGCGCCTGCGCGCTCATCCGGTAGGCGAAGCCCGCGCATTGCACCTGTACGCGGTTGGGCATGGTTTCGCCGCCCGTGAGGACCGGCACGCCGGTCATGCCTTCGCGGCCGACCGCGGCGATCTCGACGGAGCTGCCGTCTTCCATCGTCGAGAGCATTGAGATGATCGCGGTGGTGGGGAAGTACACATGATGGATCCGTTGACCCGAGTCGCATAGCAGTTGCTCGGTGCGCAGATGAACCAGTTCGAGGTGGGGAGCTAGTGCCTGCCATTCGTGCGACGGCATTGCGCCCAGCAGATGGTTACCGTGCAAATCGGATTGAAGTGTCAACATGATCGGTCCTCGCATGAAAGTCGCGCCTCGCGCGACTCTCTCCGTTTATTTGATCCGATGCCCGCATCCTCGGGAGTGGGCTGCCCGGCGAGCAGCCTGGATGAACACATCGGCCCCGTTTTAGGCCTGTCTGCCACCGCCTCTGTTGTTGCGCTCGTGTGCGGTGACACTCTGTTGCGTGGAGGTAGTAGCGAGGACCGTGCCAACGTTAGGGAAAACGCCTGCTGATGCGGCGCAGCGAAGAAGCCCGGAGCGCGTCGGGAGAGTAAAGGCGGCTTTTTGTTTCAGTTCTGCACACCCCTGCCGGATGGGGAATGCATCGTATGAAAGCTTCGGGTTTGGGCGAATCCCTTGATATCAAAGGCTTCACGGCCAAAAACTGGGTGCTGTCGAAGCTGTCTCAGATTTGAACCTGGCGCCGCATGCACGTTTTGAAGCGCTCCTCGTGAAGTGCCGGAAATGATTCAGAAGTGTTAAATGGAGTGCGTGCGCTGTCGCACGTAAGGCCTCTCAAAGCCGGCAACAGTCGCGTTCGAGCCAACAGTGAGCGAGCCGGGCAGACAGTTCGAGAGCTGCGAAGCGAGCTTTGGGGCGCTTCGCGTACGTGCGACTAGTTCGGAATGACCACTAGCCGTAGAAGATGGCGGATAGCGCATTGATCGCGCGGACTTCCCCCTGGGGTGCCCCGCATGTTTCATCCACTTTAAAGGCCGCGTTTGATGCAGGAGCAACGAGTTCTTGCGGCGACGCCGCGAAGGCGGTCGGCAGCAGCGGTTCGAGCGCACGCAGCGGCACGATACAGCGCCGGTTCGGCGCGAGATGGAACCAGTCGCGCACCGCGCGATAACGAGGGTCAATGATATGAACGAAGCGCGCAAAGCGCTTCGTTTCGATCGCAAGCTGCCAGCCGCTGCCGTCGCCACGACGTTCGACCTCGACGGTCATACCGAGGTCATCACGCGCGTGCACGCTACGCTCGGGCAGATGAAACGCTTCGGACACGATCTCGCCACTCGCGGCATCGTAGAGCGTTGCAATCGTGACATCGTGCGCGCGTGGGCCGAAGCGGTACGCATGCGTGAAATCGAAGAACTGGCCCAGATGCGCGGCCGCACTGATGCGTTGCAGGCTGCGCGGGGCAAGCGTCAGCGCGCGTCGCGCGGAAGTGACCTTCACGCTGCCGTCGCGCAGACAGACCAGTTCGAGTTCGCCGCAAAACGTTTGTGCGCGCTCGTTGATCAGATGAATATCGAGGCCGTTCAGGCCTTCGTCGGTGAGCGTGATCTGCAACGGCTGCAGTGTCTGCGCGAAGCCGTGCAGCGCGCTTTTCGGCCGTCCCGTCGCGTCGATCACGCCCCAGCCCGCGCCCGCGCGCAGATCCTGCAACTGCCACACGAGGCCGCCGCCGCACGACGAGCCCGCGCGCCGCCACTCGGCGAACACGTCGCCGATCAGCTCGGCAACCACCGCGCGCGACAGATCCAGATAACGCGCTGCATCTTCATAGCGCAAGCGCGCCGGCTCGACGCCGTAAAGCGCCTGCAAATAATGATCGCGCACGTCGTCGAAATCCCAGCCTGCGCCAGGATCGCGCGGCACGGCGGCTTTCCAGCGCGGATCGTGCGTGTGGATCGTGCCGAGCGCGTCGTGCAGCGTCGCCTCGTCGGGGACGTTGGCGAATGCCAGGCATTCGGCCGCGAAGCGCACCTGCGCGCGGCGCACGTCGGCGAGCGGGCGCTGATACGCGCCGACGCCGTAGTAGTGCGTGACGCCCTCGTTGGTCGAGAACGGCCACGCGCCGCCCGATGGCGAATTGCTGACATAGGGCACGTCCTCACGTTCGCGCGCGACGAGCGCGGGCAGCAGCTCGGTAAACAACGCTTGCGCGCGCTGCGCCGCGGGCAGTCCGAACATCGCCGCCTGCTGGTCGACCTCGCTGCCGCCGCACAGCACCGCGAGCGAGGCAAAGCGACGCGTGCGGCTCAGGAACTGGCTCGCTTCGCGCTCGATCAATGCGCTGAACGCGGCATCGTTCGGGTAGTCGAAATTCGCCAGCGCGAAGTCCTGCCAGATCAGCAGGCCGTACTCGTCGGCGAGCGCATAAAACAGATCGGACTCATAGAGCATCGTGCCGCCGACGCGCAGCATGTTCATGCCAGCGGCGCGCGCGAGCTCGAACGTATGGCGCAATTGCGTTTCGGTGCCTGCTAGCGTGACGAGATCGGCGCTGGTCCAGCATGCGCCGCGACAGAATACGGGCACTTCATTCACGCGCAAGGCGAAACCCGCAGCATCGGCGCCGCGGTCCACTTCGATACGACGAAAGCCGATCGAGCCCAGAGACTGAGAGATCACGTTGCCGTCGACGAGCTGCAACGTCAGAGGATATAAAGTGGGCTCTCCATGCGTATGCGGCCACCAGCGTTTCGCGTGGGGCACGCGCACGTCGCCGGTGAGTGTATATGCATCGTGCCATTGCAAAGACGAAACATGGTCGCCGCAAGAAAGTGTCGCGCGGCAGGCCGCGACGTCGTGGGGGCGTACGAAACGTAAAGTCAACGAAACAACCCCATCCTCTTGCTCGAGCCGGCTGGTCAGATCAATCGTGTCGAATGCGTGCGGCGCGTCGCCGAGCATTTCGATCGGACGCCACGGGCCGACCGTCTGAATCGACGGACACCAGCCGGGCATATGGCCGAGCAGCGTGGTGCGCACGCTGCGAAGCGTCGGCGGCGACACGAGCCGCGGCCGCCAGCGCGCACGCGAGCGTTTGGCCGCCAACGCTGGCGTCAGTGAGCGAAAGCACAGCACGAGCGTCGCGCGGCCATCCAGTTCGATATCCAGATCATGGGCGATGAACATCGATGCGGACTCGAGCCGCTTCACATCGTCGAGCCACACTTGCGCGAGCGTCGCGAGTCCATGAAAACGCAAGCGGCGCCGCCCCGTATCGATCAGCGTGACGCGATACCAGTGATCGTCGAATGCGAGCGGTGGCGGGTGATCGACATCGAGCAGACCGGCGGCGAGCCGCGCGCTCGCGACGGTGCCGGGCACCTGCGCGGCGAGCCAGCCTTGCGCGGGCAGATCGGTCGGCGACTCATAGGCGTGCGGCGCGGTGCTCAGACAGGCCCAGCCGGTGTCGAGCCGTTGCGGCCATAGCGAGGGCGCGGCGCGGGCAGTGCCTGCATCATGCGCTTGCGCGATCGCGCCGGTCGCGCGCGCACGGCCAGCATCGCCCTCGTCAGCGGGCGGATCGAGTGTCGATACATCCACGGTCAATTCCCGGAAAAACCGCGCGGCACGAAGTGCGCGCAACCACGCATCACCGTATTAGCGCACCAGAGCGGCCAGCGGTGGCAGCGTTTTTTCATAAGCGCTTTCAAGCACGTCGAAGCAGTCTTCGCAGGTATCGAGACGGCCGCGCGCGATCGCGCGAATGAGCCGGAACTGCATCACCATCGACTCCGACGCGATGCGTTGTGCGGCGGCCGGTATCGTCGGCGGGATCTCGAAGCCTTGCGCGAACAGCCACTGCAGATACTTCTGCAGGAACTCGAAGTTCGCGCCGAGCTGGCGCATCAGATTGAACGAGTACAGATGGAAGTACGCCTCGTCGCGCTCGAACAGCGTATCGAGATGCGCGGGAAACGCGGCACGCCATTGCGAAATCGGATTGGTCAACGGACGCCGTTCCAGATGCGCGCACAGCAGTTCCGCCGACGCCTCCGCGAGCGCGGTGCCTTCGAGCGCGGGCCGCGCCTGCTTGGCGAACTCGACGTAGGGAAACAGCAGATCGGGCTGCGCGGTGAAATGCGGCAGCTTGCGAAACACGCCGTCGTAGTCGTCGCCCTCGAGCCGGTGGTAGCCGGTGTTGTGGAAATAGCCGAGGCGGCGCGCGGCGGTGTCGACGAAGTCGATGCCGATCGTGGTCTTCGGATGCTCGCGGCGATACGAGGTCGCGCGCGTATCGGGGAGGTAGTAGCCGTCGACCTCGACGAGCACGGTGTGGCCGCGCAGCGTCTGCGCGAGCACGCGTTCTTCGAGCGAGTCGTAGATCGCGAGCTCCTGCACCTGGGTGCCATACAGATGTTCGAGATCGTCGAGCGGAAACTTGAAGAACGTGAACTGATCGCCTTCGAAATCCTGCGTGACCGTGAACGCGAGCGCCGCACGCGGATCGAGCCCGAAGCCGTGCAGCAGCTCGATCCACAGATCGACATAGCAGTTGGTCTCCTGCCACACGCGTTCGCCTTGATGCAGCGCGTGCGCTACGTGCTCGCGCAACTGCGTGCCGGCACCGGGCAGCGCGTGGGTCTGCTGATGCGTCGGCGGATCGCCTGCGCGTCGCGGCAACGACGAGTTGGCGAGCGCGCCGGCAAGCGCCGAAGTCGGCGATGGATTCATGCGCGCTCCCCGGCGACGGTCGCGGTTTGCGTAGATTGCGCCGCCTGCAGCGCATCCGCGACGCGGGTCTCGGTCTCGCCCCACAGCAGCGCGCGCACGTCGTCGGGCCACGCGTCGACGTCGAGCCCATGATGACGGAACAGCGCGAGCGTGATGCGTTCCATGCCGAAGCCGACACAGCCCGTATGCGCGGTCGCGCCGTCTTCGCAGGCGATCTTCCAGATCGCGCCGAAGTGGTCCATGTGATAGTTGAACGACAGGCAGGCCGTTTTGCCGCGCGGATCGGCGACCGCGATCAGCAACTCGAACTTGAGCGCCTGCGCGCGCTGACTATCGGCGACGATCTTGCCGCCGCGGCCGAAGAACGGATCGTTCGCGAGATCGACTTCGACCGGCAAGCCTAGCAGCTTCACAAGCAGCGAGCCGCGCTCGATCCACATCTGCCGGAACGCCATCACCTGCTCGGGGCTGCCGAGACGCACGTATTCCCGTTGACGGAACATCTGCATGCGGCCCGGATCGAGCGACGGCTCATGACGGAAGCAGTACGACAGCACGTCGACGGTGCGGCCGTCGGCGGGCAGCGCGCCGCGCCGCGCCATCACCGGATAGATCGGATAGCAGGCGGCCGGCGTCAGCACGACGCGCGTCGGTTTCTGTTGCGCGAGCCACGCGTCGCCGCGGTCGTCGCCGCTGTCGGCCATCGCATCGTCGAGCGCGCGCAGCAGACGGTGGTGGCCCATGTCGTCGCCGCAAAACGAATGGATGGTGCCCGCTAGATTCGGAAAGCTCTTCAGGTATTCGCTATCCTCGAAGTCGGTGCGGCGCATCGCGGGCGGAAAACGCAATACTTCGGCTTGCTGATCTTTACCCAGCTGCGTAATCGCGAGGTTCAGTCGCTCGATCACGTCCTCGAAAACCTGGCTGCGGCCATACAGTCCGTTTTCACCGGTGTCGATCAGCAGGCCGGCGGCCAGCATCTCGTCGCGCAGCGTGAGCGAAGGCCCCACGTCCGTGGCGGCGGCGGCCGCGGCGATAGCGGCGGTATCGGTCATCAGCTTCATTCAGGGTCTCCCCGGCGCGGCAGGACGTTGCGCGAGCAGCAGACTCGCGGTGTTCTGCGCGATACGGTCGTTATTGATCATCAAGGGCGCCGAGTGCAGGTCGCGCAGATGGCGGCCGACGCTATAGGGCGTGCCGTTCTTGTAGCCCGCCATGCCGCAGATCATCAGCACTTCCTGTACCACCTGCAGCGCGGTGGTCGAAATGCTGGTCTTCAGCGTGTTCATGTCCGACGCGAAACCGAGCATCGCCGCGAGCGGGGCGTCCGCCTGGGTCGCGCCCTCGCGTGCCTGATGCGCGGCGCGCGCGGCCTCCAGCGCGACCGATAAACGCGCCTGCATCATCTGCAGCAGCCCGACCGCTTCGGCGAGCCGCAGGCCCGCCGGCGGCATCGTGCCGGGCTTCGCGCGCGCCTGCGCGCGGAAGAACGCTTTCGCGCGATTGACCGCGTCGACGGTGATGCCGGTCCATACCGAGGCCCACAGCGTGTGCGACACGGGCAGCATGGTCTGATCGGCGATGTCGGCGAACGGCGTCGCGAGGATCTGTTCGGCCAGTCCGGTCGCGACGAGCCGGAAGCCCTCGCTGCAGGTGCCGCGCATGCCCATCGCGTCCCAGCCGCCGCGCCGCTCGAGCTGCGTATCGGCGCGCAGCGCGACGATCAGCACCTGGTCGGACGCGGCCGCGTCGGCGGTGCGCCGCGCGGTCACGAGGATGCCGTCGGCGTGCGCGCCGTACGAGATCGTCGGGGCGAGCTTTTCGATCCGAAAACGCGCGCCATCGAGCTCCACCGAGCACGCGCTCGTGCGCATGTTGCCGCCGATCGTCTCTTCCGACGTCGCCGACGCGAGCAGCCATTGCTGCTCGGCCAGTTGTGCAAGCAGGCTCGCTTGCCAGGCGGAGGCGCCGCGATGAGAGTCGATGCACGCGACCTGGATCTGATGCATCGCATAGATCATCGCGGTCGATGCGCAGCCCTGCGCCAGCGTTTCGCAGATCGCACCGATATCGGCAAGCGACAGGCCCGCGCCGCCGAAAGCGGTCGGCACCATCGCCGACAACAAACGCTCGGCCTTGAGCGCGTCGAACGCCTCGACCGGAAAGCGCGCCTCGCGGTCCACGGCGTCCGCGTACTGCGCGGCGATCGCCGCGCAACGATGCGCTGCAGCACGCCATTCGGGACCGGTATCGAGCGCGCTCAGCGTCCCGGTGGCAGCGCCCCGGCCGTCGCCGGTCCGGGCGTCAGTAGCCGAGTTCGAGGCCGCCCCGCAGGCCGCTGCGGCGGCCTGATCCAGCAGCGGCGCACTCATGCTGCCGCCTTGGCCTGCTGCAACTCCGTCATCGCGGCGGCCATCGAGTCGATGCTCGAGAACAGGCGGCGCGTCAGCATACGGTCAGGAATTTCGACGTTGAATTCGTCTTCCATGGCAAGCATCAGATGCACGGTCGCGAGCGATGAGAGTCCGGCAGCATAGAGGTCGGCGTCGTCGGCGAGGCTTTCCAGCGGGACATCCAGGCGTGCGGATTCGGACAGGATGCGTCTCAATGCAGTTTTCATGCAGTGCTCCCTTATGGTCAAAGGTCTGCCGATGGGTACCGAGGTCGAATGACGTCGGCACCTGATTTTCGTGTGTAGTTTCGTGCGGTGCGAAGACCGCGGCGTGCGTTCGCGATGGTGCAGTGCAGTGTTGCAGGCGGGCCTGCGTGAAGCCATCTGCGATACCGGGCGAACGTGGCAAGGCTGCGCTTCGTTGGCTCGTATTTAAGGATCGTCAACCCCGAGCGTCAGTGCGATGGCGCACGGAAGCACATCTTTAGCGCACGTTACCGTGTAGTCGATGATGAGGGACCGTCATGGATCGGCCTGCCGTCGCGCACGGCAGGCATCGCCGGACCCGCCGAAAATTTTGACAGCCGGGGGCGTGATGAACTGGAAAACGCTGGAGTTCGATCAGCTATCTGCACGTGAGTTGTATGTCGTACTGCGTGCGCGCAGTGCGGTATTCGTCGTCGAGCAGTCGCATGTGTGCCTCGACGCGGACGGTCGCGACGAGCAGGCCTTGCATGTGTTCGCGGTCGAAGACATGGCGCGGCCGATGCCGGTGCTCGCCTATGCGCGGGTGCAGCCCGGCGATTCCGAAGATCCGGAAGTGACGATCGACAAGGTGCTGACGAGTCCGCTGCGGCGCGGCGACGGCACCGCCGAGATGCTGATCGAGCGTGTGCTCGAAGCGGTCGCCCAACGCTGGCCGGGCCGCGCCACGCGCGTGAGCGCACCGCTTGACTTGCGCGGGTTCTACGAGCAGTTCGGCTTTCGCAAGACGGAGGGACCGTACCTCGAACACGGTATGCCGTTCATCGGTCTCACGCGTCAGGTGCGCGGCGCTCAGGCGCGCTTCGGTCCGAGGCGCCGCGAGCGCGACGGCGCACCGTTCGTCAATACGTTCGAACTGTTGTGATGCCGGGTCGGCTGGGTACGCGTTTCAGCCTTGGCATCCAGGTCCACCGACCGTGAACGAGCGGTGGACCGGCGTCATTGATTGCGCGCGCCGGGACTCAGCCTTGTGCCCGTCCGGACGACGGCGCGCAACGCAGCCAGAGCCTGTAAAGCGCGTCGCGCAACTCGCTCGACCCGCGCAGCGACATGCCGAAGTTCGCCGCGCTCAACGCGAGCGCGACGACGATCGCCAGCAGCAACGCGCTGATCGAATCCGCAAGCGCGAGCGCGACGAGCAGAAACGCGAGATGCGCGAGCATGTTGCGCACGATCGTCCATGCATGCAGCCCTGAGAACGCGAGCAACACCGAGTAATCGAGCAGCACCTTCAGCACGACGACGACCGCCGCGCCCATGATGCCGAACCAGTGGATGCCGCACCATAACGCGCCGGTAAAGAACGGCAACTGAAGCCAGTTGACGCTCGCCACTGCCACGGGATGGGTCTGCGCCTGCAACAGGCTGCCGAGGATGCTCGACTGGCCGCTCAGCCACACGCCGAGGATCAGCACGCTCGCGACCGGCGCCGCGGCGGCGAACTGCGGTCCGAGCCACAGCAGCAAAAACGGCTTCAGGGCGAACAGCGCGATGATCACGCATGGCGTAAATGCTCCATTGAGAAACGCGAGCGCGTTGTGCGCGAGCGCATCCGCATCCTCGCGCGACGCCGCCGACAGTCGCGGAAACAGGGTGCGCACCATAGCGAGCGGCAGCAGGTTCAATCGATTGATCAGGTTTTGCGGCGTCGCGTAGTAAGTGACGAAGCGCGCGCCGAGCAGTCCGCCGATGAACACGCGGTCGAGCGTCGACGCGATCATGTTGGCGCCGGAAAACATCAGCAGCCAGCGGCCGTTGCGGAACAGCCCGATCATCAAGCGCCATTGCGGCATCCGCATACGGCGAATGCCGAGCGCGCGAATGGCGGCCACGCCCAGCATCAGGCCGCCGACGAAACGCGCGATCACGGCGGCTGGAATCGCGATCGCCAGTGACGGCGAAAAGCAGAGGACCGCCGCGATCGGCAGCAACTGGAACAGCGCGGTGCCGAGCGTCTGGTTGATGTTGTAGCTCGTGAAGCACTCGACGCCGGTAATCGCGCCCGCGAACACCCAGGTCACGTTCGCGATCGGCACAGCGACCGCGATCCACGGCAGGCTCGCCATCACTTCATGCTGGAACGTCGGCTCGATTTTCACGCCGTAGGTGATGTAGACAATGGCTCCGGCATAGATCAGCGCGCCGCCGATGATGCCGGTACCGAGATTCATGAACCACGCACTCCAGAAAATCGGTTCGATCGAATCGTCGCTGGCCGCGCGAGCCTTGGCGATCTGGTTTTCGGTCGCCAGACTGGTGCCCAGATCGAGGACGCTGAAGTAGCCGATCACCGCCCACACCAGATTGATCACCCCGTAACGCTCGGCGCCCAGCAGATGAATGTAGGTGGGCACGGTCACGAGGGAAACGAAGGTCGGCGCGACGGCGCCGGCAAGGTTGATGAAGATGTTCCTGACGATGCTTCGTTCCATGTTCCATTGCCGGGCCGGTGAGAAGGGCCGCGCGGACATACGCGGCGGCATCAACGCGTCGCAGGTCTTGCATCTTGCCCCCGGGCGCCGCGTGACTGTGTGGGTGGCCGTACAGATAGCCGCGATCGGGAGGGGGTTAAATGGCAAAGCTCATAGGGTAGCGCGGTGGTTGGCCACGAGCCGGCCGCGCGCACCGCATTGCGGAGCATTCCTAAGCGCGCCCGCGCCGTCTCCATCACGTAATGCTCCGGCACGCTGCACGCAGTCGCGGGCATCGATCACAGCGCATGACCGACGCGATCCGCCGCGCGTCGGTCCACACGCGGGGCATGCTGCACTGCACAGCACGCTCATCGACACACGCCAGCGCAGCGCGATTCGGAACCCAAACTAATGTGGCGCGACGCACATATGCGCGAGAGCACCTTTGTTGTAATCATTTGAAAAGGAAGAGTAAGGAGCGGACCGTGAGACCCATCGTCTTCGACGGCAAATTCGGCTGGTTGCATCCAGCGAACGGCCCGGATGGCGTTGTGATGTGTTCCCCGTTTGGCTACGACACGCTGTGCACGTATCGCGGCATGCGCCGGCTCGCCGAGCGCCTCGCCGCGCGCGGCATGCCGGTGCTGCGCTTCGACTACCCGGCGACCGGCGATTCAGCCGGCGACCCGACCGACGCCGGCCTGTGGCGCGCATGGATCGACAGCGTGAAGCAGGCGGTCGCGCAACTGCGCGAGGCGACCGGCGTCGAGCGTGTCAGCGTGTGCGGTCTGCGTCTCGGCGGCATGCTGGCCGCGCTTGCCGCGCAGGAACTTGGCGATGTGCACGGTCTCGTGCTGATGTCGCCGGTGCTGTCGGGCAAGACTTACCAGCGCGAATTGCGCGCGCATTACCGGCAGTGGTTGAACGATCCGGCCGCGATGGATTGCGTGGTCGAGCCCGATACCGACGAGTTCGTCGAAGCGTATGGCTTCCGCATGTATCGCGACACGCTGCAAAGCCTGCACGCGGCGGATCTGTATCGCGCGACGAGCCGGCCGGCCGCGCGCGTGCTGCTGCTCGATTCACTGAACCCGGCTCGCGCCGGTGCGCTCGCCGCGCATTACAGCGAACATGGCGTCGAGCTCGAGCGTCACCCGTTCGACGAATACAGCCGCTTCATGATGGAACCGCTCGAAAGCGAAATACCGCACGCCGCGTTCGAGACCATCGAGAACTGGCTGCTGGCGGGGAGCGCGCAAACGGCCCAAACGGTGGCGCGCGTGCCCGAGCGAGGCGAAGAGCCGGCGGGCGGGCACTATGTCGCGCCGAGGCTGCACGAGACGCCGGTGTGGCTGAACGAGGGCAAGGTGTTCGGCATCTACTGCCGGCCCGACGGCGCCGCGGCGGCGCGCGCCCCGGCGGTGCTGCTGCTCAATACCGGCGCGGTGTCGCGGATCGGCAATGGGCGTTTCGGCGTACATTTCGCGCGGCGTCTCGCACGCCAGGGGATCGCGTCGCTGCGCATCGACGTCCGTGGTGTCGGCGACAGCATGCCGTCGTGCGACACGTTGAGCCTCGACGCGCTGTACTCTCAGTCGAGTGTCGGCGACGCCGCGTACGCGTCGCGCTGGCTTGCCGCGCGCGGTCATGCGGGCGCGCTGCTGCTCGGCATCTGCTCGGGCGCATACACCGGCCTGCATGCGGCGATGCGCGAAGCGGCGGTGGTGGGCGCGGTGATCGTCAACGTGCAGAAGTTCAGATGGCGTAACGTCTGCGACGAACACGGCAAGCCGATGATCCCGGTGTCCGCGTTCGGCTCGACGCGCAACTACATGCGCTCGATGAAGCAGCCGGGCAAATGGCTGCGCGTGCTCAAGGGCGAGACGGGCGGCTGGGGCCTCGTGCGCGAGCTGGTGGTACGCCAGCTCGCGCGGACCGGCGAAACGCTGGCCGACCGGATCGAGCAACTGTGTGGCCTCGAATTCGGCGCGCGTGACGAGCGGCATCTGTTCGCGAACCTGGAAGCACGGGGCGTCGACACGCACCTGGTGTTCGGTGTGCTGGACGAAGGCGTCGAGGAGCTCGAGCGCTACTTCGGCGTGCGCGGCACGCGGCTCGCGCGCTTCACGCGCATTCACGTGGCCTTCTGCAAGCACACCGATCACGCGATCCTGTCGTCGGTAGCGCAGGAAAACATCATGTCGTACGTCGAGAACGTCTATCGCGGCGGCTTCACGAAGCTGCGTCAGCCCGACAGCGCGGCGCTCGACGGCGAGCTGCACAGGCACGATGAACATCGCGCCGCGGGGGCGTTGCGTCCGTTCGGAGAAGCATAGGGAGCACGCGGACAGACAGGGGCGCCCAGGCCGCAGCGTGCGTCGCGCGCATACGACTGAACGCGCGTGCGACCACTAGGCACTTGCTGCCGTCATGCCGGCCCGTGAACAGGATCTGGATTCGACAGGATCGCAAATGAATCGAATGGTAGAACCAGGTAATTCGCCCGCGCCGCAGGCTGGGACCGCCGCCGCGCTGCGCGAACTGACCGTGCAACCGGTGATTCTCGCGAGCGGCTCCGGTACGAGGCTGTGGCCGCTGTCGCGCGAACGCAATCCGAAGCAGCGGATCGGGCTGATGGGCGACCAGTCGCTGCTCGAAGCGATGCTGCGCCGCCTCGACGACGCGTTCGACCCGGCCGCGCCCGACGCGGCCCGCACCACGCCGCCCGCCGCGCCGCTGGTGGTCTGCTGCGAGGAACTGCGGCTACCGACGCTCGAGCGCCTCGAGCAGTACCGCAAGCCGGTGCGCATACTGCTCGAACCGATGGCGCGCAACACCGCTCCGGCGCTGACCGTCGCGGCGCTCGCCGCGCGCGCGCATGCCGCGGCCGGCGACGATCCGATGCTGGTCGCGCTGCCCGCCGATCATCCGATCGCCGATCAAGCGGCGTTCGGCGCGGCGCTCAAGGAAGCGCTCGCGCATGCTTCGCGGGGCGCGATCGTCACGCTCGGCGTGCCGCCGCAGCGCGCGGCGACCGGCTACAGCTATATCCGCACCGCCGCGGCCTTGGGAAACCGGGGTGCGCGGACGATCGAGCGCTTCGTCGAGAAGCCCGATGCCGAGCTGGCCGAGCGCTACTTCGCGTCGGGCGAGTACTGGTGGAACAGTGGCATGTTCGTGGTGCGCGCGTCGGTGTGGCTCGACGCGATCGGCCTGTGCCGTCCGCTGATCGCGGCGGCCTGCAAGGACGCATTCGCAGGCGCGAGCATCGACGAGGCCGGCGCGCTGCATCTCGCGCGCGACGCGTTCGCCGCGTGTCCGTCCGACTCAGTCGACTATGCGGTGATGGAGCGCATCGGCACCGACGCGCGTCTCGTCGGCGTGACGGTGCCGCTCGACGCGGGCTGGTCGGACACCGGCGCCTGGGACTCGGTGTGGGACGCGTCGAGCAAGGACGGCGACGAGCGCTTCCTGCTGTCGGAGAATCAGTCGACGTTGATTCCGCTGGGCGTCAGGCATCGGCTCGAAAATGCTGGCAAGACGCCGCTGGAAATCATCGAGGTGCAGTCGGGCGGCGCTCCCGGCGAAGACGACATCGTGCGCTTGCACGGCTGATGGACGCCGAGCTGTTCGGCGTCAGCGTGCTGTCGGAGGCGCAGGAGCCGATCTTTGTTCGCCGGAACACGCAGGCGTCCGACCACGTCCGTGCAAATCAGACAATTTCATCACGCCAACGTGCGAATGCGCACAATTCAAACCCCACAACGCAGGCACGCTTTGACGAGCGAGCTTTGTGCCTGGCGAAACAGATGGCGTTACACGAACGAAACAAATCTTCAGAGGGATAACCCTGTCAGGAAGTGTCCCACTGGCGCATCCGTTTCGAAGCTTGCAACGTATCGAAAAACGATTCTATTGGCATAACAGATACGTACGGGCCCTTCAATCAACAGGCCACGCGGGGTCAACACCGCTTCGGGGATATGTCATGGAACACGCAAACAAGGATCGCTCGTTGGTGAGCAAAGTCATGGACGGGCTCGTCAGCGGCATCGTCGAGGAAAAATACGGCGCGATTCTGCCGCCGCAGGATGTGCTGTCGAAGGAATTCGATGTGAGCCGCACCGTGATGCGCGAGGCGCTATCGATGCTGCTCGCGCGCGACATGCTCGACGTGCGGCCGAAGATCGGCACGCGCATCCGGCCGATGAGCGACTGGCGCATGATCGACGAGGACGTCGTCAATTGGCGTTTCCGCGCAAAGCCCGATCCGATGTTTCTGCGTGACGTGATCGAGTTTCGCATGCTGATCGAACCGCGCGCGTCGGCGCAGGCGGCCGCGCGCGGCAGTGCCGCGGAAGTCGCGGCGATTCGCGAGGCGTTCGAGGCGTTTCGCATGATCCGTCCGGGCGAGGCCGGCTATCAGGAAGCCGACGAGCTGTTCCATACGCGCATCGTGATCGCGAGCGGCAACCAGTTCTTCAAGCAGATGGCGGCGATCATTCGCGGCGCGCTGTCGACCCTCAATCCGATCGTGCACGACCGGGAAGGGCTGTGGGAGAGTGCGATCGCATCGCATCAGCGCGTCATCGAAGCGATCGAGCGGCGCGATCCGAAGGAGGCCGAGATCGCTGCGCTCGCGATGATCGATTACGCGGCCGAGGAGGTCGGCGGGCGGTTTTCCGCGGAGCCGCCGGCGCGGGTTTGAGCGTGATTGCGAGCGCGGACCGAGCGTATGTCAATGTCCGGCGGGAGCGGCGGGGTGGGGTGTCGAAGGTCGGTGCGCGGCAGTGATGCCGCATGGTTCGATTGGCCGGGTTCGCCGCGTTCGCAAGCGGCATCGGTGACAATAGCGGCTGTTCCGAACCGCATGGACCTTTGTACACACGATGACAGATACGACAGCGGCACCGCACGCTGCCAGCACCCAACCGACCGATCGGGCAGCGCAGGACACCACTTCATCGCGCGAGATCCGCTGGGGGATCGTCGGCACCGGCCGGATTGCGCGCCGCTTCGCGCAAGGGCTCGCGTTCGTGCCGCGGACGCGGCTCGCGGCGCTGTGGTCGCGTCGCGTGGAACCGGCCCAGGCGTTCGCCGATGAATTCGGCGGCGCCGTCTGCGACAGTTTCGACACGCTGCTCGCGAGCGGCATCGACGCGCTCTATATCGCGACGCTGCAGGACAGTCACGCCGACTATGCGATCGCCGCGTTGCAAGCGGGGCTGCACGTGCTGTGCGAGAAACCCGCGTGTATCAATCGTCCGCAGCTCGAGCGCGTGCTCGACTCCGCGCGCGCTTCGCAACGGCTCTTCATGGAAGCGATGAAGCCGCCGTTCTATCCGCTCTACAGAAGGTTGCGCGAGCGCCTCGCGGCCGAGCCGATCGGCGAGGTCGGGCTCGTGCGCGCGGGCTGCTCGGTGCCGGGCGTGCCGGCCGATCATCCGTCGCTGTCGTTCGAGCATGCGGGCGGCGCGCTGCTCGATATCGGCATCTACGAGATGTTTCTCGCGGTCGACTGGCTCGGCGCGCCACGCGACGTGCAGACCTTCGGCCGGCTTGGCGCGACCGGCGTCGATACGTTCGCGAGTCTGAACAGCCTGCACGAGCGCGGCGGTATCGCGCAGCTATTCTGCGGGCTCGATCTGCATGGCAAGGGCGATGCGCTGCTGATGGCCCAAGGCGGTCACGTGACGCTGCACGAGCCGTGGTGGAACCCGTCGCGCGCGACGATCCGTTATGCGGATGGCCGCGTCGTCGAACTCGACGAACCGTTCGAAGGCGGCGGCTTGAACTACGAGACCGCGCACTTTTGCGAGCTGATCCGCGCGGGTGTGCTGGAGAGTCCGCTGATGCCGCACGACACGTCGCGACAGATGATCGCGATGGCCGACGCGGCGCGCGCGGCGTTGGGGCTCAAGTTCGCAGGGGAATGAGCCGCTGGGGGCAACGAAAAGGAGTGGGCGGCGCTCAGTGCCGCGTCGGCAGCGACAGCCGCCGCTCGTACCAGCGCTGCGCCCACTCGAGCACCTGACACAGCACCCAGTACACGGCCGCGGCCGCAAGATAAAGCGGCAGCGGCTGGTAGGTCGACGCGATGATTTCCTGCGCGCTGCGCAGCAACTCGGTCACCGTGATGACGGACACGAGCGAGGTGTCCTTGATCAGGCTGATCAGGCTGTTCGACAGACTCGGCACCGCGATGCGCAGCGCCTGCGGCGCGATCACGTAGCGCAGCGTCTGACGCCGCGATAGCCCGAGGCTGTACGAGGCGAGCCACTGGCCCTGGTGGATGCCCAGAATCGCGCCGCGCATGCTCTCGGACAGATACGCGGCGACGTTCGCCGACAGCGCGATCACGCCGGCCGGCGTCGGATCGAGCGAAATGCCGAAGCTCGGCAGACCGTAATAAATCACGAAGATCTGCACGAGCAGCGGCGTGCCGCGCATCACGCTCACATAGACGCGCGCGATCCAGTTCAGCGGACGGCTGTGGCTGATGCCCATCAGCGCGAGCATGGCGCCGCCGATCAGGCCGAAGATCATCGACAGGATCGCGAACTTGATCGTCAGCAGCGCGCCTTGTGCGAGCACCGGCACCGATTGGAGCAGCAGGGATGTGATGGACATGGGCAGTGTTCTTATTGACGCACAAAGCGCACATCATAAACTTTGGCGCGCGTTCAGGCGCGGGCCGCGCGATGCGGCTCGGGGTATACGCGGCGCGCGGTTCGGCTCCCGCGGCTCCCGCAACTCGCGTGGGCCGCAAAAAGCGCGAAGGGCGGCATCGTGATCGATGCCGCCCTTCGTTCGACTCCACGCGTGTTACTTGATCGGCTTGCTGACGTCGATGCCGAACCACTTGTCCGAGATCTTCGTGAAGGTGCCGTCCGCTTCGAGCTGGGTCATTGCGTCGTCGATCGCCTGCGCGAACTTCGGGTTGCCCTTTCTGAACGGAATGCCCGACGGGTTGCCCGGGCCGACGTTCGCGCCGGTGCGCAGCGGCAGGTTCGAGTTCTTCAGCAGGTACGCGAGCATCAGACGGTCGTTCAACGCCGCGTCGAGCCGGCCGGCGGCCAGATCACGCAGGTATTCGGGTGCGCCCGGGTAGGTCTTCACGTCGATGCCCGGCACTGCCTTCGCCATGTCCATGTAGTTCGTGCCGAGACCGACGCCGAGCTTCTTGCCCTTCAGGTCTTCGAGCGAGGTGAACTGGCGCGTGTCGTTCTTGCGCTGGATCAGTTGCGCCGCCGAGTACGTGTACGCCGGCGAGAAGTCGAGCGTCTGCTTGCGCGCGTCGGTGATGCCGACCTGGTTGACGATCACATCGAACTTGCCCGCCTGCAGACCGGCGATGATGCCGCTCCACTCGGTCGTGACGAACTCGGGCTTCACGCCGAGCCTGGCCGCGACCGCCTTGGCGATGTCGACGTCATAGCCGACCAGCTCGCCCGACGGCGCTTTCGAGTTGAACGGCGGGAAGGTGCCTTCGAGACCGATGCGCAGCGTGCCGCGCTGCTTGACCTGGTCGAGCAGGTCTTCCGCGTGCGCGGTAACGGCGCTCAGCGACGCGCCGATCAGCGCGGTGGCGAGGAGCTTCTTCAACAGGCCGAATTTCATCGTGTTCCTTGTACGTCTGATGTTTTGACGGTCGAGAGCATAGCAAACGAGCCTATCGCCACCTAAATACCGTTTGTTTATGTCTATATGCGGCGGCGCGGATGCCTAGCGCAACGCCTGCGCGCATTCGGCGACGAGCGCCGGACCGCGGTAGATGAAACCAGTATAAAGCTGCACCAGCGACGCGCCGGCCGCGAGCTTCGCGCGCGCGTCGTCGCCCGAGAAAATGCCGCCGACGCCGATGATCGGCACGGCCTCGCCGACTTCGGCGCGCAGCTTGCGGATCACCTCGTTCGACGCGTCGAACACCGGCTTGCCCGACAGGCCGCCGGCTTCGTCAGCATGCCGCATGCCGGCGACGGCGGTGCGCGAGAGCGTAGTGTTGGTCGCGATGACGCCTTCGAATTTGTGGCGCAGCAAGGTGTCGGCGATCGACTTGACCTGCTCGTCGCCGAGGTCGGGCGCGATCTTCAGTGCGAGCGGCACGAGCTTGCCGTGCATGTCGGCGAGTCTTTGCTGCTTGTCTTTCAGCGCGGCGAGCAGCGCGTCGAGTTCGTCGGCGCCCTGCAGCTGGCGCAGGTTCTTCGTATTCGGCGACGAAATGTTGACCGTCACGTAGCTCGCGAACGGGTACACGCGCTCGAGGCAGTACAGATAGTCTTCAGCGGCGCGCTCGATCGGCGTGTCGGCGTTCTTGCCGATATTAAGACCGAGGATGCCGCGATAGCGCGCGGCCTGGACGTTCTTCACGAACTGGTCGACGCCGGCGTTGTTAAAGCCCATCCGGTTGATCACCGCGTTCGCCTGCGGCAGCCGGAACATGCGCGGACGCGGATTGCCCGGCTGCGCGCGCGGTGTCACGGTGCCCACTTCGATGAAGCCGAAGCCGAGCGCCGCCAGACCGTCGATGCACGCGCCGTCTTTGTCGAGGCCCGCCGCGAGTCCGACCGGGTTTCGGAACGTCAGGCCCATCAGGGTGCGCGGCGAATCCGGCACGCGCGACGCGAGCGCGCCGGCGAGGCCGGTGCGACCGGCGGCGCCGAGCATGCGCAAAGTCAGATGGTGAGCGTCTTCCGCGTCCATGCGAAAGAGTTGGGCGCGAACGAGCGGATAAAGGGAGCTGAGCACGGGATGAAGCCGGACGGCCGGAAAATGGGAACCCGCTATTTTACCGGCTTTGGGCTTTGATGAGACTGGTGGGGGCGTTGCCGGCGACGCAGGACCCGGCAACGACTCGACGGACGGCGCCTCGACTACGGCCTGAGCGGCCCGCGTCGTCCATGCATCGCGAAATCGACCGGCGGCAGGTCGATGCTGGCCGGATCGAGCACGCGCCACGCGCCGTCGATCAAGCCTTCGAGCGGCCGGAAATTCGCCTTGTACGCCATTTTCGGGCTTTCGCGAATCCAGTAGCCGAGATACACGTAGGGCAGGTTCAGGCTGCGCGCCTGCTCGATCTGCCAGAAGATGTTGTAGGTGCCGAAGCTCGCGTGCGGCAGGCTCGGCTCGAAGAACGTGTACACCGACGACAACCCGTCGCCGAGGATATCGATCATGCTGATCATGCGCAGCGCGCCCCGCGCGTCAGGTCGCCCATCGGGCTGCAGCGGCGGTGGCTCACGAAACTCGACGAGCCGCGAGTTGATCCGGCTTTGCAGCAGGAACTGCTCGTACTGGTCGCGGCTGTCGCGATCCATGCCGCCGCCCGCGTGGCGCGCCGACTGGTAGCGCATATACAGCGCGTAATGCTCCTCGTCGTAGTGCAGCGGCGCGACGGTCGCGATCAGGTCGCCGTGCTTTCTCCATACACGCCGCTGCGTGCGGTTCGGCTGAAAACGCTCGACCGGCACGCGCACCGGCACGCACGCGCGGCAGCCGTCGCAATACGGGCGATACGTGAACACGCCCGAGCGCCGGAAGCCCGCCTTGACGAGGTCGGTGTAGACGTCCGAATTGATCAGGTGACTGGGTGTGGCGACCTGCGAGCGCGCGATGCGGCCGTCCAGGTAACTGCAGGGATAGGGCGCCGTTGCATAAAATTGCAGCGCGGAAAGCGGAGAAAGAGGCAGCTCGTTGGGATGAGTCACGTTGGCAGCTCTCGAAGCGTCTCTGGTAATGCAAACCCGGCACGCCCGGCGGTTGATGCCGCTATTCGATGGGCGGCGGACCGGATTCGGCCTGATTTTTCCTACGCCGCCTGCGCGAGGATGTCGAGCAGGGCGGTCTTGTCGAAGCGCCACGGGATAGCCGGCGCGCCGACAGACGCGCGAACATGCGCGACAAACGCCTTGCGCGCTATCTCGCGGCCGCCGAGCGACGCCAGATGCGACGTGTTCTGCTGGCAGTCTATCATTTCTATTTCGTGACGTCGCAAGTGGCCGACCAGCGCGGCCAGCGCCATTTTCGAGCCGTCGGTGACGTCGGTGTACATCGATTCGCCGAAGAACATCCGCCCGAGCGACACGCCATACAATCCCGCTACACGCTTGCCCTCGAGCCAGGTTTCGATGCTGTGCGCGTCGCCCAGGCGGTGCAGCGACGAATAGGCTTCGACGACGTCGGCGGTGATCCACGTGCCGCGCTGACCGTGGCGCGGCGCCTGCGCGCAGGCGCGCATCACGGCGGCGAAATCGTGATCGACGCGGATTTCCCACGCGTCGTCGCGCAACACGCGCTTGAGCGTCTTGCGCAGCGATGGCGACACCTTGAACTCGGCGGGGCGCAGGATCATGCGCGGATCGGGGCTCCACCACAACACCGGCTGGCCGTCCGAATACCATGGGAAGATGCCGCGCCGATACGCGTCGATGAGGCGCGACGGCAGCAGATCGCCGCTTGCCGCCAGCAGACCGGGCGCGCCGCTCGCGGCGCCGAGCGCGCGCTCGACGGGCGGAAACGGGTCGTCAGCTCCGAGCCAGGGAACCATGCGCGCCGCTCAGCCTTCGCGCAGGGAGCGGAAGATGTCGCCGGTATGCAGGCCGAAACTGCCGGCCGCGCGGTCGGCGAAAAAAAAGCGCAGCGTCTGGCCGACGGTCGGAAACGCGATCTCATCCCACGGAATCTCGTGCTCCTCGAACAGCTTCACTTCGAGGCTTTCCTCGCCGGCGACGACGTCGAGATCGAGCAGCCGCGCCATGTAGAACAGATGTACCTGATGCACGTGCGGCACATTCAGCAGCGAAAACAGGTTCTGCACCTCGACGCGGGCGCCGGCTTCCTCGAGCGTTTCGCGCGAGGCGGCTTCGGCCGTCGTTTCTCCCATTTCCATGAAGCCGGCGGGCAGTGTCCAGTAACCGTAGCGCGGCTCGATCGCGCGACGGCACAGCAGCACCTTGTCGTCCCACACGGGAACGGTGCCGACCACGTTACGCGGATTCTGATAATGCACGGTGCCGCAACTGCCGCATACGAAGCGCTCGCGATTGTCGCCCGGCGGAATGCTCAGACTGACGCCGTGGCCGCAGACAGAACAGAATTTCATTGGAAAGGGGACGAGAAAGGGTGATAGGAGTTTATCACCGGGGCGAGGGATTACTGAGGCGCCGACAGGGGCTGCGCGAGACGACGTCCAAGGCGGCGAGCGCCGTCGTGTCCGACATTGATTGACAGTCGATTTTTGGATGCGCTGATGGCATCGGTCCTGATGGTTGAGATGGAGGCCACCGCGTCCACCGCAGTCATCTTTTCTCTCTTGTACATTGCCCCGTAGCTTGGCGCGTCATTCAGTTGACGCGTTTTTTTCGCCTGAGGGAGGGGCGGTCAAGGGGATCACCAGCCCAAGGCCACAAAAACAAAAAAGGGTTACACGCCGATGCGTTGTAACCCTTCAATGATTTCGGTTGGTTGCGGGGGTAGGATTTGAACCTACGACCTTCGGGTTATGAGCCCGACGAGCTGCCAGACTGCTCCACCCCGCGTCCGTCGAAGAAAAGATTATAGACCAGCCATACGGTCAGCGCAATAGCCATGTAAGAATTGGCTTCATTGCGCTTCGCTCTGCCCGCGCGACGTCGCCTATCGGAAAGGCTCTGGAAAGCCGTGCGCGGACGCTGCGCTAGAATTCAGATTCTCCACGCGGCTCGCCGGATCTTCACGACGGCGGCCCCTTTGACTCTGATGCCCCGACCCGTTCTGAACCCCATGGATATCGCTCACGACCTGCAGGTCATCGCCATTCAGGAAAAAACCCTCGTGTTTCCCCGCTTCGATGCCGACCGCGCGTGGCAAGTCGGCGCGTATCTGCACGAAGTCGCGAAAGCGCGCGGCATTGCCGCTGCAATCGACGTGCGAACGTTCGGCCAGCCGCTATTCTTCAGCCTGCTCGACGGCGCGACGCCCGACAACGTCGACTGGGCGCGTCGCAAGGGCAACACCGTCGCGCAATTTCGCCGTAGCTCGTACGCGATCGGTCTGAAAATGCAGCTCGCGGGCGCGACGCTCGCCGACAAGCACGGACTGCCGGCCACCGAGTACGCGTCGCACGGCGGCGCGTTTCCGCTGGCGGTGGAAGGGGCGGGCGTGATCGGTTCGATCACGGTGTCCGGTCTGCCGCAGCGCGCCGATCATGAACTCGTGGTCGAAGCGCTGTGCGCGCATCTCGGTCACGACTACGGCAAGCTCGCGCTCGCGAAAAACTGACGCGATGCGCGTACCCCCGTATGCGCTGCTCGCGATCGCGATCGTCGCCGAAGTGATCGCGACTTCCGCGATGCGGGCCTCGGACGGCTTTTCACGGCTGCTGCCGTCGATGGTCGTCGTGCTCGGCTACGGCATCGCGTTCTATTGCCTGTCGTTGACGCTCCGAAGCATTCCAGTCGGCATCGTCTACGCGATCTGGTCCGGCGCGGGCATCGTGCTGATCACGCTGGTCGCGCTAGTGCTGTACCGGCAGGTACCCGACGTACCGGCGATCATCGGGCTGGGATTGATCGTCGCTGGCGTCGCGGTGTTGAATCTCTTCTCGAAGATGCAGGCGCATTGAGCGCCCGCGCCAGCCGCCGCGATTGCCGCCAGGCACGTAAATCGGCTTACTTGCAGCGCACGATCATCGAGCGGCCCTTCACGTTCGCCGACGCCACGTTCGTGACGCTGCCGCCGGCGGTGCCGCCTTCGTCGTTGTCCTTCGACACGATGTCGTAGCCGGTCGCGCCGCAGGCCTTACCCGCTTGCACGTAGCACGAGGCCCAACTCGAGCCGGCGTCGGCGCCGCTGCAGTTGACCGCGAAGCCGGTCTGGCCGTTGGGCAGATTGATCAGCGTGGTCGTGTTCGACGACGCGCAGCCGCCCAGTCCCGCGGCGAGCAGCAGCGTGGCGGGCAAGGCGGCCGACAGCGACGCGCGACGCACGAGGGCAAGCGCGGCGCTGGATCGGAGGCGGTGGAATCGGCCGGCGCGTCGCGGTTGCGTCGTGAATTGCATCGTGTTGTGTCCTTTCATTCAGATAGAGGGGGCTGCCGGGTCGGGTCGGCCGCTGTGGAGCGCGAGGGCGCGCGTCACGGCTCAGGTCATTTCGACCGTGATGCCCGCTGCGTTGAGGAGCCGCCGGGCTTCCGCGCCTTCTTCAGTGGCTGCGTCTTCCCAGATGCCGATCGCTTTCGGGATGTCGATGCCGTGACTTTCGGCGTACTCGAACCAGCGGTTCGCCGCATCCGGCTCGGGCAGTTCATGATCCTGCAGAAAATATTTTCCCATATTGCGCTCGCTGGCCTCGAAATGGCGTCGTAACAGGTACCGTGCGACAGCATGGAGCATGCCGGTATGGACCGTTCGACCAGCGCGCGCGGCTGAAGTGCGGCGCGGTTCTTTGGCGCGGATCTTTTGGCGCGGATCTTTTGGCGCGGCGCGGGGGGCGCGTCTCGCGAGCAGAACTTATCGCGCTGCAACGCGCCTTATCGTTGTGGGACGGCTGCCCGCACACACCCAGTGCAGCGGCGCGCCGCATGCTGAAGCATCAGGGCGGCGCCGTTGCGACTGGCGCCAGCTCTGCAACCGCAACAGGAGGACGAAGATGGCTGAACGGGTCAGTGGCCCTTATCGCGGCTATTACATCAGCGCCGCCGCGCGCCTCGTGCCAGGGGGCAGCACGTCGGGCCCGTCGGGCGACGCGCACACCAAAGCGGACGGTACCTACGTCGGCACGGTCAGCCTCGCCGAGCTCGGCCCGGACGATCCGCACCGGATGGAAACGCTGCTCGAGCTCGGCGACCGGCAACGCTTCGACAGTGAAGAAGAGGCGCTCGCGTTCGTCGAACGGGCGGCCCGCGAGTATGTCGACCGATTGCTGGATGGGCCGTGAGCGTCTCGGCGATTTCCGTGCAAAGGGCCCGCCGATGGGCTCGCCAAGGCAGCGCGCGATGCCCTGAATCAGGCGCCCGCGCGCGCTGGACCGTGATCCGGCGGCGCGAGTACCATAGCGGGACTCGCGAGGATCGGCGGCGCGCAGCGGCCTTCCGCGCGAGCTACATTCCCGCCGCCAACTTCTGACGAGGCGACCATGAAAATCCGTTTTCCCGAAGACGCGCCTGCCTACCGCGACTCCAACCTGACCGTCGTGTTTTCCGCGCTGGTGGACGGTGAGCCGGTGCCGTGCGCGATCTCGGTGGAAGCGCTCGAGGATCATTTCGGCGCTTACAGCGAGGACCTCGACGGCTGGCTGCGCGCGTTCGATGCGGGCCGGCCGCGCATCGAGGCCGTTGCGCGTGAGCATCTGCAGATCAGTAACGGCACACCCGTGCTGCTCAAGAGTGGCCACTTTCCGCCGGGGCAGATGGCAGGCTAAGCGGACCTGCCTACGGACCGTCGGCGCCAGAGGCCGGGTGCAGGTCCATCTCTGCGGTTTTCACTTCACCTACGCATCGCCAACGCCTGGCCGCTAATTCATGTCGCGTGCCGGCACTACCTCGCGCGCCGCTTCGAAGCACCGCCTGATCCCTTCCTGATACGACGTCTTCCTGAGCGGCCCGATCAACGTCGCCAGCGCCGAATCATCGAGCACGACCGGCTCGGTCATCAGATAGTTCATCTCGACCAACTCGCGCATCAGCGGATTGAATAGCCCGAGCACGCGCAGCATGCCCTTGCCGGCCACCATCAGCTTCGGCCCGGAGCCCGCGAGCGCGTAGGCCTCGCGCGCCACCTCGCGCTGCGTGATCGTGCCGGCGCCCGCGAGATGCCACCAGCGGCCGTAGGCTTCGGGCGTGCGCGTAAGTCGTTCGATCACGGGACCGACATCCGGCAGATAGATGAATTCGTGCGGTACGTCGACGGGACCGAGCACCTGCGCGCGCTTGCCGGTAGCGGCGCCAACGAAGACACCGTGCAACAGGCTGCGCTCGACCCCCGGTCCGTAGAAATCGGGCAGTCGCAATACCAGCGTTTCGAGACCTTTCTGGCCATGCGCGGCCAGCACGAGCTTTTCCTGTTCAAGCCGCATGCGGCCCTTGAACGTGTGCGGCTCGCGCGGATGATCTTCGCGGACCGGGTTGCCGCGCGCGCGGCCATACGGATACACGGTGCCGATCAGAATGAAGCGCTCGACACCGGCGGCCGTCACGCCAGCCAGCGTTTTCTCCATCAACGGCGGGTGCTGCGCGAACTGGTCGTAGGGCACGCCGACGAGGTAGATCACGGTCTGAAGACCGGCGGCCGCGGCGCGGATCGAGGCGGGGTCGTCGGGGTTCCAGGTGACGATCTCCGCGTGCGGGTCGTCACCGAAAGTCCGTTGCAATACCTCGCGCGAGCGGCCGACCACCCGGTAATCGCGGCCCGCCGCGCCAAGCGCCGTCGCGATGCTTTGACCCGCAGCGCCCGCTGCACCGAATAAACCGACCTTTCCCGTGGTTTGCATGACGATTCCCTCAGATGGCGGCGCGACATCGTCGCGCGCTCGTGGCTGCTCGATTTGACAGATGAAAATTTACTGAACATTGTTCAGTAAACGATGTTCAGTTTAAATTGACTTTTCAGTTTGTCAATCTGAAAATTGCGAGTCATGGGAATCGCCGAACGAAAAAACCGCCAGAAGCAGGCACTGCGCGAACGCATCCTCGATGCCGCGCGGCGCATCGTCGTGGGCGAGGGCTTTGCCGCGCTGTCGATGCGCAAGATCGCTGACGCGATCGAATATTCGCCCGCCACGTTGTATCTGCATTTCGCGAGTCGCGACGACATCGCGCGGGCCTTGTGCGCCGAAGGCTACGCGCAGTTGCTCGCGACCTTCGTGCCGCTCGTGCAGATCGCGGATCCCGCCGAACGGCTGAAGGCGCTCGGGCGCGCGTACGTCGCGTTTGGCGTCGAGCATCCTGAAACGTACCGGCTGATTTTCATGGAGGACCCGAGCTATACCGGCGCGGCGCTCGGTGGCGGGGTGGGCACTGGCAAACACGACGGCAACACGGGCGACACAAGCGCGAACACCGGGACCGGTGGTTCGACCGCCTCCCTGGGCAACGCCGCCGGCGGCGTTGCCGACGACGATCCCGGCGACGCCGCGCTGCACATCATGATCGACGCGCTCGACGAGTTGCGAGCAGCGGGGCGTCTGTCGGCGTCGGTCGCATCGATGGAGCCGGCCATCTGGGCCGAGGCGTTGTGGGCGAGTCTGCATGGCATCGTCGCGCTGAATCTCACGTGCCCGGTGTTTCCGAGCGTGCCGCTCGAGACGCTCGTCGGTGTAACGCTCGACGCATGGCTCGGTGTGCCGCAGGCCGTGGCGGCGGGCGCATCGAACAGCGCCGCAGTCCGCGGCAAAAAAACCGTCGCGCGGCGCCACGCCAAGTCGGCCGGCTCCACGGACCCGGCCCGCGAGCTCCCCACCAAACGCAAAGCGGCAGGCCCGTGATAACGTTCGGTTCCACCTCATGCCGCGCCGCCGCGCCCAGTTCTCCATGTCCACGTCCGCCTTGCCCGCCACTAGCGACGAAATCGCGACCCACGTAGCCAACCGCATCGGTCTCATCGAACTGGAGCGGCCGAAAGCGCTGAACGCGCTGTCGACCGGCATGATCCGCGCGATCCACGCGGCGCTCGACCAGTGGCGCGAGGACCCCGAGGTGCTGGCCGTCGTCGTGCGCAGCCGGCACGAGCGCGCGTTCTGCGCGGGCGGCGACATCCGCTTCATGTACGAAGCGTCGCAAACCGGCGACCAGGAGGCGCGCGATACATTCTTCAGCGAGGAATACCGGCTCAATCACGCGATCTTCGTGTATCCGAAGCCGTATATCGCGTTGATGAACGGCATCGTGATGGGCGGCGGCATGGGCATTTCGCAGGGCGCACATCGCTCCGGCGGCCTGCGCGTCGTCACGCAATCGACGAAGATGGCGATGCCCGAAACCCGTATCGGCCTCTTTCCGGATGTCGGCGCGAGCTGGTTTCTCGCGCGCACGCCCGGCGCGATCGGCCGCTATCTGGCGGTGACCGGCGAGACGATCGGCGCGGCCGACGCGCTGTACGCGGGCCTCGCCGATGCCTACATGGACGACGCGGCGTTGCCCGCGCTCGTCGATAGGTTGGGTCGCGAACCGTTCGAGCGCGGTGCTGATGTGGTTGCGTGCGTCGAGCGCGAGACGCTCGCGTATCAGGTCGCGCCGCGGCCCGAGGAGAGCGCGCTCGCGAAGGCGCGGACGTTGATCGACCGGCATTTCGCGCTGCCCGACGTCGCGCGGATACTCAAGTCGCTCGAACAGGAACGCGAGCGCGGTGGCGACGCGGCGGAGTGGGCCGAGCAGACGATCGCGGTGCTGCGCGAGCGCTCGCCGCTGTCGATGGCGGTCTCGCTCGAAGTGGTCACGCGCGCGGAAGGGTCGATGGCCGACGTGCTGCGCACTGATCTCGATCTGACGCGCTCGAGCTTTCTGCGCGGCGATACGGTGGAAGGCATTCGCGCACGCATCATCGATAAGGACAACGCGCCGCGCTGGCGTTTCGCGCGCATCGAGGACGTCAACCGGGCCGATGTGGAGCAGATGTTCGACAGCCCGTGGCCGGCGAACGAACACCCACTGGGCGCTCTGCGCGGCTGAACGCGCGGCCTCGCGAACCCGCCCGCGCGAATCTACGCGTTGCGCGAATTCATGTTCGCCGCGCTTATTCCTCTGCCTCGCTCGCCATGAACGCGCGCATGAACACGAGCGCACCCCAGCCCCACATCGCGTTCGCCGTGAAGCCCACCGCGAGGCGCGGCAGCATGTTGCCGCTCGGCCAGATGCCGCGCAGCGGATCGACGACGAACACGCCCGCCGCCGTCAGCACGATGCCGCCGAACACGAACGCGGGTACCCACGGCGCGCGCCGATGCGGCGCAACGCGCAGCAGCCAGGCCATCAGCACGGCCCAGCACGCGCTCCAGATTGCGTTCGCGATGAACTCAGGCAGGCCGAGCGGCAAAAACGGCGCGGTCGAAAAACCGCTGGGGTCGATCATGCCGGCAGCGTGCATCAGCGCCAGCGTCGATTCGCGAAAGAACAAAGAAGCCAGAAAACCGGCGACGAACGGCAGAATAATTTTTTGCATGCATTGCACCGGCAACGTACAGGCGACTCGCAAGACCTGTACCGGGTGATTGGAAACGAGCGCCATTATATCGACCGGGGTTGGGCGGCCGGGGTCGCGTGTATAAAGCGCAACAACCGTATGCGGTAGAACCGGGCTAATCACGAAAGCGGAAATCCAAAGCTCAATAAAATCGTTCAAAAGCCGCGGACCGCTCCATAGACTGTTTCCTCATGCAGACGGCTCGGGTGTCGCCGTCATCCGATAAATCGAGCGCATCACGCGCACGTTGGTCGAGGAAAGCCGTCGCAATGTCGAGCCTCACACCGAATCTCCGTTGTCGCAGGGCTCACGCGCGGTCGTGTTCGCGGTGTCGTCCGCCAGGCGCATAGCCTTCATCGATTTGACGCAGTTGCCGATGGCCTGAGTCCATCGTCCGTTTCTCAATCCTTCAACGCGTCGCAGCGCCTTGCCGGTTGCCGGCTCGATGCGCGCGGCCGGCGCTCGCGCTCACCGTTTTTATTACGTCAGGGACAGACAGGAGTAACAACATGAATGTGTTCTGGTTCATTCCGACTCACGGCGACAGCCGCTATCTCGGTACGTCCCAAGGCGCACGCGCAGCCGACTACGACTACTTCCGGCAGATCGCCGTCGCCGCCGACACGCTCGGCTATGAGGGCGTGCTGCTGCCGACCGGCCGCTCGTGCGAGGACGCCTGGGTCGTCGCGTCGAGCCTGATTGCCGCGACGCAGCGGCTGAAGTTCCTCGTCGCGATTCGCCCGGGGCTGTCGTCGCCGGGACTCGCCGCGCGTATGGCGGCGACGTTCGACCGGCTGTCGAACGGGCGTCTGTTGATCAACGTGGTGACGGGCGGCGACGCGGCCGAACTGGCCGGCGACGGCGTGTTCGTCGATCACGACACGCGCTACGAAATCACCGACGAATTCCTGCATATCTGGCGCAAGCTGCTCGCCGCGTCGCACAGCAACGAAGCGATCGATTTCGACGGCAAGCATTTGCGGTCGAAGGGCGGCAAGGCGCTATATCCGCCGGTGCAAAACCCGCATCCGCCGCTGTGGTTCGGCGGCTCGTCGGCGGCCGCGCACGATATCGCGGCCGAGCACATCGACACCTATCTGACGTGGGGCGAGCCGCCCGAAGCGGTCGCGAAGAAGATCGCCGACATTCGCGCACGCGCCGCGGCGCGCGGCCGGCGGATTCGCTTCGGGATCCGTCTGCACGTGATCGTGCGCGAGACCGAGGAGGAAGCGTGGGCCGCGGCCGACCAGCTGATCAGCAAGCTCGACGACGACACGGTCTCGCGTGCGCAGGCGTCGTTCGCGAAGATGGATTCGGAAGGGCAGCGCCGTATGGCCGCGCTGCACGGCGGCAGGCGTGGCGGGCGCGAGCAGCTCGAGGTCTATCCGAACCTGTGGGCGGGCGTGGGGCTCGTGCGCGGCGGCGCGGGCACCGCGCTGGTCGGCAATCCGGAGCAGGTGGCCGCGCGTATGAAGGAGTACGCGGCGCTCGGCATCGAGACGTTCATCCTGTCGGGCTATCCGCATCTCGAGGAATCCTACCGCTTCGCCGAACTCGTGTTTCCGCTGCTGCCGCAACGCTTCAGCAAGGTTGCCAACGGGCCGTTGTCGGGGCCGTTCGGCGAAATCGTCGGCACCAGCTATCTGCCGAAGGCGGCGAGCGCGAGTTGAGCGCGCGCATAGCGTGGGTCGCGCGGCTTGCGCGACACGCGCGCGACGATCGACAGACAAGGAGAAAAGCCAACATGAGTGATACCACTTTGAGCGCGGGAACGGCGGTAACCCCGCAGCCCGCGTCCACGGCGCGCGCTGCCGCGCTGCGCCGTTTCGGCGCGCATCTGCTGCCGTGGCTCGCGCCGATCGCGATCCTGCTCGCGTGGGAAATCGCCGCGCGCAGCGGAGCGCTGTCGACGCGCGTGCTGCCCGAGCCGCTCGCGGTCGTGAAGGCCGCATGGTCGCTGATCCAGTCCGGCGAAATGTGGGCCGACGTGAAGGTCAGCACCTGGCGCGCGGTGTCGGGCTTCGCGATCGGCGGCGGCATCGGTCTGGTGCTCGGACTGGCGACGGGTCTCTTCAAACCCGCGGAAATCGTGCTCGATTCGACCGTACAGATGATCCGCAACATTCCCGCGCTCGCGATGATTCCGCTCGTGATCCTGTGGTTCGGCATCGAGGAACAAGCGAAGGTATTCCTCGTCGCGCTCGGCGTGTTCTTCCCGGTCTATGTGAACACGTTTCACGGCATCCGTTCGGTCGACGCGAACCTGATCGAGATGGCGCGCAGCTATGGCGTCAAAGGTTTCGCGCTGTACCGCCACGTGATTCTGCCGGGTGCGCTGCCGTCGATTCTGGTCGGCGTGCGTTTCGCGTTCGGTCTGATGTGGGTCACGCTGATCGTCGCCGAGACCATTTCCGCGCAATCGGGCATCGGCTACATGACGATGAACGCGCGCGAATTCCTGCAAACCGATGTGGTGGTGGTCGGCATTCTGCTGTACGCGGCGCTCGGCAAACTCGCGGACATGCTCGCGAAGAGCCTCGAGCGCGTGTCGCTGCGCTGGCATCCGGCCTATCAGCGAGGAGCAAAAGTATGAGCGCAACGACGCTATCGACGACGTTCGGCGGTATCGTGGGCAGCGATCTCGAGACCGAACTCGCGCAGCCGCGGCTCGCGGATCACGACGCGAACGAGGCTGCGAAGGTTGAGCGGGACGGGGCGGCCGGGACTCATCACGGCTCGCAAGCCGGCTTGCAACCCGCTCCCGCGCTGGCCCGCAGCGACGCGCGCCCCGCGAGCGACTACGCGGTGCAATTGCGCGGCGTCGGCAAGCGCTATGGCGAGCGCGAGGTGCTGTCGGGCTTCGATCTGTCGATCGAGCGGGGCAGCTTCGTCGCGATCGTCGGCCGCAGCGGTTGCGGCAAGTCGACCTTGTTGCGGCTCGTCGCGGGTCTCGAAGAAGCCAGCTCGGGTGTGCTCGAAAAGCGCGCCGGGAACGGCGGTCCGCTCGACACCCGCATCATGTTTCAGGATGCGCGTCTGCTGCCGTGGAAAAGCGTGCTGCAAAACGTGATGCTCGGCCTCGGCCGCGGCGCGCGCGACGATGCGCGCGCGGTGCTCGCCGAAGTCGGCCTGCTCGAACGCGCGAACGACTGGCCCGCGCAACTATCGGGCGGTCAGCGGCAGCGCGTCGCGCTCGCGCGGGCGCTCGTGCATCGTCCGCAATTGCTGCTGCTCGACGAGCCGCTCGGCGCGCTCGATGCGTTGACGCGCATCGAAATGCACACGCTGATCGAAAGGCTGTGGCGCGAGCATCGCTTCACCGCGCTGCTCGTCACGCACGACGTGCACGAAGCCGTCGCGCTCGGCGAGCGGATTCTGCTGATCGAGGAAGGCCGCATCGCGCTCGATCAGCCGGTCGCGCTCGCACGTCCGCGCGCGCGGGCGTCGGCGGGCTTCGCCGCACTCGAAGACCACGTGCTGCAACGCGTGCTGAACAACGCGCCGAACGACGACACGCTGGCGCATCGCGCGTATCAGCCCTATGACCCGGATGGCTTGCCCGAACCCGGTCGTCTCACGCGGCCGACCGAAGTGCGCTGGGCCGTCTGAGTTTTCCTGGCAAATCGATCCGATCCGTTATCAACTGCTTCTGTGGAGCGATCTGAAATGAGCATTTCCGCCATCAACGTGCGCAATCAGTTCAAAGGCAAGGTCAAGGAAATCATCCGCGGCTCGGTGGTGTCCGAGGTCGACGTAGAGACGCCGTTCGGTATCGTCACGTCGGTGATCACGACGCGCTCGGTCGACGAACTCGAACTGAAAGTCGGCTCGGAGGTGGTCGCGCTCGTGAAGTCGACCGAGGTGTCGATCGCGCGGCTTTGATGACGCTCCGCCAATGCGAGCGGCGTGCGCAGCGGCTATTTCGCGTTTGCGCCGCTTGCGGGCGGCTCGTGTGACATGTGGTCGTTGGTTGGCTTCGCCGGCCGCTTGATCGGCATGTTGTCCGGGTTGCTCGAACTGCCGGCGCCCGATGCCGCCTCGGGCGGTTTGGCCATCGGCGCATGGCTGTCCGGCGGCGCGCTGGGCGCCGTCTGCGCGACGGCGCTCGCGCCGCTCGCGAAGAGCGCTGCCAGCGCGGCGGCGGTGGCCGTCAACGTGGCCCAATTGCCTCGCTTCATGTCGTTCTCCTTCGATGTCGCGTGCCGTCTGCAGACACGCGGCTGTGTGCACAATTAGCTAGTAGCAGGCCGCGTTCCGGGGCCGCTGCTGGCGCGTTGAGGCGTGCTCCTAACGGTCATGCCGGTTTCAGACGCCAATTGCCAGGCTCGACGCTCCGGGGAGCGGGCTCGTCAGGCGCACACCTGCATCCGCCGATGAAACTTGCTACGATGAATTGAGCATTCCGACGGAGACGGCCATGTCGAAGTCCCTGAGTCCTGAAGCGGTGGAAGCGTTGCGGCGTCTGAACGACGTCGGCGTCGGACAGACGGCGCCCGAAGTCGCGCAGTCCGTTGCGGCGGAGTTGCTGGCATGCGACCTGGTTGCCGAAGCGGGCAGCGGTGGGGTCGAAATCAACTGCAACGGCCGGCAGTATCTTTCCGGCGATTGCAACTGATCCGCTGATCGGCGGCCGGCCGCACGGCCGGTGTGTAGAGCGAGGCGGCGCGTCGCGGGTGAGTCGCGAGCAGGTGATTGGCCAGCGCGACGCCAGCGGGACGCGCGCGTCCGCCTACCCGCGATCAGCGAAACCACGGAGACGAGCATGGAGCCGAAGGGCGTCGACATGGGCGACTATCAGGCGCGCTATGGCGACTACGACATCGAGGTGGCGGTGGAACAGGTACTGACCGGCGTCAAGGCGCATTTCCGGGTGCTGCGCGACGATTCGACGGTGGTCGACTGGCAGCTCGTGCATATCGATAGCTTGTGGTCCACCGAGCATGCGGCCGCCGAGGCGGCTTTTCGCGCGGCGCGCGAATTGATCGATGCGGGGCTGGCGAGTTAGACGCGGATAGCCGCGTCGCGACGGAAGGGGACGTCGTGTTCGGATGAGGCAAGGAAGCGGCAGGCGCACGAGACAACGGTTGCAAACCGAAGGCTACCCGGGCAACGTACCGGGTACCACGGCTGCCGTAAATGCAACTGGGCGCCGGCATCGATACTGCATGCGCGGCGCCCAGTTTGATCGCTGCCTTCAGAGGCAGCGGACCTGACGGTACTGCTGGCGGCTTAGTGGCCGAAGAACACCGATTGCGGACCCGACGTGGGTTCGCTGCGCGTGCCCGATTGCGTCGACACGCTATTCACGCCGCCGTATGCATTCGATTGCGCGTTGGCGCGTTCGGCAGCGACGGTCTGCGCGTTCTGGCCTTGTTGCGAAGCCGGCGCGCCAACCGACGGACGGTAGTACGGTGCCGGACCATATCCGCTGGCGAAAGCGGGAGCGGCGATAGAGGCGGAAGCGGCAACCAGCAGGGCGGCGATAAACTTGGTCTTCATGGTAGGACTCCGATAACGTTTCGACTGCATTTCAGGAAGATGTTGCAGGAGCCAGTGAACCAGGTGTCTGCAACGTCGATGGAAGCGAGTGTATACCCCTACTATTGAGAATTTGTGCCGATAATCTGAAATTACTATTCCCGATGAAGAAACAATCGTTCAGACGTACGCGCCGCAAGGCGGACCGGTGATCCGGCCCTGTTGGCCAAGCGGTTTTTGAGAGGCGGAAGAAGGCGGGAAGGGGTGATTGCGGTGCGGAAAACCGCACAGACATCATGGAAAATGCAGAAGGCCATCAGCAAAACAAAAACGGCGTTGTGATTGCTCACAACGCCGTTTGCTTGAATTCTGTGGGGTGGCTGATGGGACTCGAACCCACGACGACAGGAATCACAATCCTGGACTCTACCAACTGAGCTACAGCCACCACTAACATCCGCTTGACTTACTCTAAAAACCTGTCTCGCCGACGAAGAAACGAGATTATAGGGACTAGGTGGTGGTTTGCCTAGTCCTTTATTCAAAAATTTCGATGGGCTCGCGCAGATGCTGTCTTGCTTCGTCGAAGATGGTCAGATCACGGGCCGCAAGTCGCTTGCTGTCGGACAAAACTCGACGCCAACCACGCGCACCCGCTTCGCCGCGATACAGCCCAAGCGCATGGCGCATGATCGCGCCGAGATAGGTGCCGCGCGCCATTTCGGTCGCGCAATACTCGATCAGTTTCGCTTCGACCTGCTCGCGCGTCAGCGGCGCCTGCGCGGAGCCATAGAAGCGCGCGTCGACATCGGCGAGCAGGTAGGGGTTGTGATACGCCTCGCGCCCGAGCATCACGCCGTCGACGTGCTGAAGATGCGCGTCGACTTCGTCGAGCGTCTTGATACCGCCATTGATGACGATTTCCAGCTGCGGAAAATCGCGCTTCAACTGATACGCGTAGTCGTACTTGAGCGGCGGAATCTCGCGGTTTTCCTTCGGGCTCAGGCCCTTCAGGATCGCGTTGCGCGCATGAACGATAAAGACTTCACAGCCGGCTTGCGCGATCGTGCCGACAAAATCGCGGACGAAGCCGTATTCCTCGACCGTATCGACGCCGATGCGGTGCTTGACCGTGACTGGCACCGATACGACGTCGCGCATCGCCTTCACGCAATCGGCGACGAGTTGCGGCTCGGTCATCAGGCATGCGCCGAACGCGCCGCGTTGCACGCGCTCGGATGGGCAGCCGCAATTCAGGTTGATTTCGTCATAGCCCCATTGCTCGCCGAGCTTGGCCGAACGCGCGAGATCGTCGGGCTCGCTGCCGCCGAGTTGCAGCGCGACCGGCGCTTCGTCGGGCGTGAATGCGAGATGACGCGGCACGTCGCCGTGCAGCAGCGCGCCGGTTGTCACCATTTCCGTGTAAAGCCAGGTATGGCGCGAAATCATTCGATGCAGCGAGCGGCAATGACGATCCGTCCAGTCCATCATCGGGGCAACGGACACGCGGCGGGGGCTGGGAGTGCGAGGTAAAGACATGGAGCGGCCAGGCGGCTTGAATCAAAACAATAATTTTACCGCAAGGCCAGAAACCGCCGGGCGCTGGAGCCATATCACTGTCGCGACAGAGGCGGGCACCGGTTCGTCAATGAGTCAATGCCTTAGTGTCCATGTCCCCCCGTCCCGCCGCCACTGCTCCACGAGCTGCTGCCGCCGTGCATGCCGCCGTATCCGCCACCGTGCCATCCGCCGTCCCCGCCATGCCATCCGCCGTGCCCGCCGTGCCCGCCACCGCCATGCCATCCGCCGCGCCCGTGCCAATACCCATGTCCGTAATAGCAGCACGACCCTCCGAAACCGCCATAGATACCAACCGAGCCGTACGCCGGTCCGTAGTAAGGCGGTCCATACGCGTAGGGATAGTAGGGTTGCGCATAGCCGTAGTCCGCTGGCGGCGCGACGACGCATCCAGTGATGCTCGCTGCCGCGGCCGCTAGCAGCGTCATCGATGCAATGAGCCTGGTCACGATTTTCTCCTTCACGTAAACCTCAGAAAAACCGCGCACAACGGAGTTCAGCCGCGTTTGTGTCCGAGCGTTACCGGCGCCGGCGCGGCGGTGTGCGCTCGGGGCTTCACCACGCGAGCCGTTGCCGCGACGTTCGACCGTTTCGCCAATCTTCTCGCGTATTACCGAGCGGTGTTGCGGTAACACTTCGTTAACGATCTGATACGTTACTGACGGGCGTGGCTGCTAACTTCCATCGGACGATTCGTCGTTTAAGTCGGAAGCGATTCGCGTGCCCGCCCCGTTCGATCATCTGCTCAAAGGCAACGTGCTGTATCGCCAGGGCATGCGCGACAACGAGGCGGAATCGCTTGGCGCGCTCGCGCGCTTTGCCGACAAATACCCGTTCAACTCCATCAACGTCGGCCTCATTCATCTCGCGCTGCCGAACGCGCGCATCGATCATGGCCGCCGCTCGCGATTACATTCTGTCTATCGATTTTCTCGCGCATTTTTACGACGTGCCGTTCGGCTGCCACCTCGGCGAGCTGGGCCGCTGTCAGCGCGCGTACGATGCGTTGATAACGCGCTGGCGGCGCGTTCTACTCGCGGGCGTGATGATCGAGATCGAGCACGAGGAGCTGGTCGACGCTTGCGAAACGAACGTGCGTCGCATGCTCGCGCATTGCGGGCTCGAGTGAGACGAACATTGCCTCGCATTTCGCGAGACGATGCGGCGTGTCAGTACCGCGAGTTCCGCACAGATGCGCCGACCGTCGTATCGAACGTCGATGCGGCGCTGGCAGCCGCGAGGCGAATTGCGTGAACCGCTATGGGAAGGTCTCGGCCCCGACCTGACGGCGGCCGACGCTCAACGCGCGATCACCGATACGTGATGCAGCCACGGGTACACGCCTGCAATGAACGCCGCGTAGATCGCGGCCATCGTCACGCCGGCGGCCGTGCCCCAGATGTCGCGCGAGGCCGCGCCCTGGCGAAAATGCACAGGCAGTCCGACCACGACGTAGCCGATCACGAAGAACAGGATGACCGCGCGCACCGGCGACAGATCGTGGCCGATGAATTCGAGCAACGCCGACAGGCTGAATTGCGACATGGATATGCAGGGAGTCACGAAGGCGGGGGATCGCACGGCGCCGGAACACATCGAAATTGTTCAGCGAATGACGACTGATCCGCTTCACTCTCGACGTTTCACAGCGCGACGACCTATGCCGATTAAAGGCCACGCAGACGCGATCCGCAAGAAAAAACCTGTATGAATTTGTACTGTCCTACATTGCTTGCAGTTTGCCTGCGCCGCGACTTTCAGCCGGCCTGGCAACGCTTTCACGGCGACGGTCTCAACGCTCCAGGGGCTTCGGTTTGCGCAAGGGGGCGAGCAGCGGTTTCAAGCCGTTGTGATCGATCTCGTGCATCAACGCGAGCAGACGGCCAATCTCGCCGGGCGGAAAGCCCTGGCTCGCGAACCAGTTCAGATAGTGGCCGGGCAGGTCGGCGATCACGCGGCCTTTATATTTCCCGTAGGGCATCACGCGCGTGACCAGCAATTCGAGGTGTTCGTGATTCATGGCAACGAAGTCATGATGAAACGCGCATCGAGAGCGCAAAGCGCGCAACGCGCAAGCACCAGGCGGCGCGCTGCAACGCATGGCCCCGCATTCTAGCCTTGCTGCAGGTAATGCGTCGGCGTGGTAACGTCTGCGCTTTCCGTTCACCTCTTCAACAGGACAAGTTAGATGGAATACCGCAGACTCGGCGACTCCGACGTGCAGGTTAGCCTGATTGGTCTCGGCACGATGACGTGGGGCGAGCAGAACACCGAGCAGGAAGCGCACGCGCAGATCGACTACGCGCTCGATCACGGCGTGAAGCTGATCGACACCGCGGAAATGTATCCGGTGCCGCCGCGCGCCGAAACGCAAGGCTCGACGGAGCGCTACATCGGCACGTGGCTCGCGCAGCACAAGAGCGCGCGCGAGAAGATCGTGCTCGCCACCAAGATCGCGGGCCCCGCGCGTCAGCCGCACAATCCGCGTCATATTCGCGGCGAGGGCAACCAGTTCGATCGCAAGAACCTGACCGAGGCGCTCAACGACAGCCTCGAACGTCTGCAAACGGACTACGTCGATCTGTATCAACTGCACTGGCCCGATCGCAGCACGATGACGTTCGGCCGTCCGTCGTATCCGTGGGTCGACGACGCGTACACGGTGCCGATCGAGGAAACGCTGACGGTACTCGCCGAATTCGTGAAGGCTGGCAAGGTGCGCCATATCGGCGTGTCGAACGAAACGCCGTGGGGCGTCGCGCAGTTTCTGCGCGCGGCCGAAAGACTCGGCTTGCCGCGCATCGTCAGCATCCAGAATCCGTACAGCCTGTTGAACCGCACGTACGAAGTGGGTCTGTCCGAGTACGCGCATCGCGACAACATCGGTCTGCTCGCGTATTCACCGCTCGCATTCGGCTGGCTGTCGGGCAAGTACGAAGGCGGTGCGCGTCCTGCCGGCGCGCGCATCACGCTGTTCGAGCGCTTCCAGCGCTATAGCAAGCCGCAAGCCGTGCAGGCGACCACGCGTTACGTCGAGCTCGCGAAGCGCCACGGCATGACCCCGGCGCAATTCGCGCTCGCGTTCGTCAATAGCCGGCCGTTCGTGACCAGCAATCTGATCGGCGCGACCTCGCTCGAACAATTGAAGGAAAACATCGCCAGCGCGGACGTGAAGCTGTCGCCGGAAGTGCTGGCGGAAATCGACAGGCTGCACGAGCTGCAGCCGAATCCGGCGCCTTGATGTCGAGGTAAGCGCGACGCGCTTGCCGCGGTGGCCCCGGTCGATTGCCGGGGCGGCCGCGCAAGGCGCGGCGAATCACTCGGCGTCGGCCGAACTCAACCCGCGGCCTTTGCCGTATCCACCGTCTCGCGCTTCGCCGCAAGCGGCGAATTCTCGCCGAGATCCCAGAACAGTCCCGCCATCATCTGCAGGCCCTCGCGCACCACCGGAGCCAGAAGGTGCTCGTTCGGCGCATGCTGCGAGCAGGCCGGATAAGAATGCGGCACCCAGATCGTCGGCAGACCGAGCGTGTCGGCGAATACCTCGTTCGGCAGCGTGCCGCCGAGATTCGGCAGCAGCGCGGTCTTCTTGCTGGTGGTTGCTTCGAGCGACGCGATCGCCCACGTGACCCACGGATCGTCGGGATCCAGCCGCGTGGCTGGCGCGCCGCGTTCGACGTCGATTTCGACCAGCTGAAAACCGTGCGCATCGAGATGCGCGCGCAGGTGCTCGCCGAGGTTTTCCCAATCGGTGCCGACCACGAAACGCAACTGGCAGACCGCGAACGCCGACGGCGGAATCGCGTTGACCGGGTTCTCCGGATTGCCCGCCTTGAAAGCCAGCACTTCGAAGCTGTTCCAGCCGAACACGCGCTCGGGCGCGGAAAGACCCGGCTCGCCCCAGTTATCGTCGACGGTGGGGTCGCCCGGACCGTTGCCCACCGTGATGTCGGCAAGTGCGCGGCGCACGGCCTCGGGGATCGGCGGCGGACGCAGGCCATCGACTGCGATCACGCCGCGCGCATCGACGAGACTCGCGAGCGCGTTGGCGAGCACCGTCGCCGGATTGCGCAGCAAGCCGCCCCAGTTGCCCGAGTGATGCGCGCCGTCGCGCAGGTTCAGCGACAGCCTGAAATTGACCGCGCCGCGCGAGCCGAGAAACACGGTCGGACGACGCGCTGCGAGACGCGGACCGTCGGAGGCGATCAGCACGTCGGCGGCGAGTTCGTCGCGATGCGCATGGCAGATCGCGTCGAGCCCCGGCGAGCCGGTTTCCTCGCCCATCTCGATCAACAGCTTCGTGTTGAAGCCGAGTTTGCCGTCGCGCGCGGCGAGCGTGCTCGCGAGCGCGGCGAGGTTGATCGAGTGCTGGCCTTTGTTGTCGGCGGTGCCGCGACCGAACCAGCGCTCGCCTTCCACGGTCACCGCCCACGGCGTCAGCGGCGCGCGCCACTGGCTGTCGTAGCCGCGCACGACGTCGCCGTGGCCGTAGATCAGCACGGTCGGCAGATGATGGCCTTCGTGACGGTTGGCGATCAGGAACGGACCGAAGCCATCGACCGGGTTATCGACGATGCGCGTGCTGAAGCCGAGGCGCTCCGCTTCGGGCTGGATTTCGTCGGTCAGATAGGACAGCAGCAGTGCGCCGCGATCGCTTTCCTGGCTTTCGGTGCGAAAACCGACGCGACGGTTCAGATCGGCGAGAAAAGCGCCGGATTCGAAGTGCCGGGTGGCAAGCTCGATGGCCTGGTTGCGGCTCATGTCGATGTCTCCGATGCGGGGGATGGGTGAAGGGGCGGAGGGCCGCGAGGCTCGATGGCTCGATGCTCGGCGCGGCGTTCAGGCGAATCGTCTGCAACGTGATTGCGACCGATTCTAGAAGCGCGCCATTTTTGTCACAATGATCATGTTTCGAAGCTTGCCTTGCCGGAAAAGCAAAGCGTCGCGCGTCGGCTCGAACCGCGGCACCCGCCCACCCATGGCACCGTTGCAACTGATTCGATCGAGGCGTCCAGGATGGCACGTTCACTGCATGGCATCGCGTTGCGTTATTTCGTCGAAGTCGCGCGCGGCGGCTCGCTGAGCGACGCGTCCGAGCGGCTGCACGTCGCGGTATCGGCGATCAGCCGGCAAATCGTGCGGCTCGAAAGCGAGCTCGGCGTGACGCTGTTCGAGCGGCGTCCGCGCGGCATGACGCTGTCCGAGGCCGGTGAGCGGCTGCTTGCGTACGCGCAACGCAGCCTGCTCGAAGCCGAGCACGTGATGAAAGAGATTAGCGGCCTCGCGAGCTTGCACGGCAGCCGGATCAAGATCGCGACCGCCGAGGGCTTTGCGGTCGACTTCCTGCCCGCCGCGATTGCGGATTTCCGCGCCGAGCACCCCGGCATCGATTTCACGCTGACCGTGATGTCGCCGGCCGACGCCACTCGCCACGTGCGCGACGGCGACGTCGATATCGCGCTGTCGTTCAGCCTCGCGCCGGAGAAGGGCGTGAAGGTCGAGCACACCGAACGCGCGCCGGTGTTCGTGCTGCTGCGCGCCGATCATCCCCTTGCGGCGCGCGCGAAACTGTCGCTCGCCGAGGTGAGTCGCTATCCGCTCGTATTGTCGGAGACGGGCACCACGATTCGCCAGTTGATCGACATCACGTGCGCGCTCGAAGGCATCCTCCTCGAGCCGGACCTGATCTGCAACAACAGCGGCGCGAGTTATCGCTACGCGCAGCGGTCCGGAGCGATCATGTTCACGGGGCTGCTGTCGGTGCGCGACCGCTATGCCGACGACGGCTTCGTCGTGATTCCGCTCACGGACCCGCAGATGCGCCAGCGCAGCATCCAGGTGCAGACGATGGCGGGGCGCGAGTTGCCCCCGTCGGTGCGCACGTTTCGCGACCATCTGATCGCGCGGATCGCGGATGCGAAGCCGGCTGGGGCGCAGGCGTCGAAGGTCACCGGTGGACGCGGTAAACGTACGCCGCGGCGCCCGCGAGCCGATGCATGAAATGCGACACATGCCACGCACTAAGCGGCAAATGTTCTCCCGGAATCCGAATCACGACCTAAACTGTGGTGGACGGCAAGGACGGCCCTGAGAAAACGACCCTGAGGGTGCGCGCCACGATCAGGGGAAACGCGGAACAATGACAGTCGAACCGCGGACCTGCCGCCCAGCCCGCGATGCTGCAATGCACACAAGCGGCAATAGATGGACCCAAATAGAAAGGCGGCGCGTCGTCCCGATGGCGCGTTGCCCACGACAGAGCGATAGGACCAACACAGCCATGGCGCAACAGAAAACCAATCCAAAACTCGAGCAGGCTCTCACGCGCGGTGATCTCGCGATCCGTCAGGCGAACTCGGCGCGAGCGACCGCCTTGTTGCGTGCGCTTGCCAAGATGATCGTCGATGCGTCGGCGACCATCGGCGTGGAAGCCTTCACGCTGATTCACGACGGCGACAAGATCTACGATCCCGCCGATGGTCTATGGCCACAGGCGCTGCTGATTTCGCTCGACGGTCCGGTCGAGGACGCCGATCCCGACGAATTGCGCACGGTGCGGCTGATCGCGGATGATCCGGTCACCGTGTTCCGGGTGGAATGGCAGCGCGCCGATGGCAAGATCGGGCGTCACGAGGGCGGCCCGTTCGCGACGGTCGCGTTCATCTCCGACGTCGACATTCCGTGGACCGATGACGAGGACTGAGCGCGCACAACGATAGCAAACACGCCGTGCGACGACCGACGCGGCGTCGTCTTGCGCGGGTGCAGGCGCAACGCGCCGCCCGCGCGTTCGGCTTACTTCATCATGCGACGCCGAAACAGGATCGCCGACACGATGAAGCCGCCGACTGCATAAGCGGCCAGCACGCTCACATGCAGCGCAGCGTGCTCCATCGGCCGACCGAGCATCGCCGGGCGCATCAGATCGACCGCATTGGCGAGCGGCAGCGCGACAGTCACCGCTCGCGCGGCGCCGGGCAGTTGCGAGATCGGAAAGAACACGCCGGAGAGCAGCAGCATCGGCGTGAGCACGAGCGTCTGATAGAACATGAAAAAGTCGTACGACGGCGCGAGCGCCGTCACGATCATCGCGAGGCTCGCGAACGCGAGACCGGCCAGCACGATGACCGGCAGCGCGAGCAGCATCGACGGAAAACTCGCATAGCCGAGCGCGCCCGCCACCAGCATGATCGCCACACCCGACAACACCGCTTTGCTGGCGGCCCACACCACCTCGCCGAGCACGATATCGCCGAGCGTGAGCGGCGTATGCATGATCGCCTCCCACGTGCGCTGCACGTGCATGCGCGAAAAGCCCGAATACATCGACTCGAAGCTCGCCGACATCATCACGCTCGACGCCACCGTGCCCGCCGCGAGGAACGAGATATACGACACGCCGTCGACGTGCCCGACCATCAGCCCGAGCCCGAGGCCGAGACCGAACAGATAGATCATCGGATCGGCGAAGTTGCCGAACATCGACGCGATCGCGAGCTTTTTCCACACCAGGTAATTGCGGCGCCACACCGCGATCCAGTTCGTGGCATTGGCGGGGAAGGCACCGAACGGTTCTTGCACCGATGGCGTGCCGTCGTGGGTTTCGTAAGTACGTGCGTCCATCAAGTGTCTCGCTATGGGTTCAGTCCTGCATTTCGCGACCGGTGAGCCGCAGAAACACATCCTCGAGATTCGCCGGCCGATGCAGATAGCGCAAATCGGCGCGCTGCTTGAGGCGCATATGCACGGGCTGCGCGTCGCTCACATAACAGAACAGCGTCTCGCCGCTGATCTCGGTGCGCTCGGCGAGCGGCGCGAGTTCGTCGCGCAACGCAAACGGATCGGGGCCGTAGATCTCGATCACGTCGCAGCCGATTTCGGACTCGATCAACTCGCGCGGCGCGCCTTCGGCGATCTTGCGGCCTTCCTCGATCACGCACAGTCGATGACAGAGCCGTTCGGCTTCTTCCATGAAGTGCGTGGTCAGCAGAATGGTCTTGCCGCGCGCGAGCAGCGAGCGCAGCCGCTCCCAGATCAGATGGCGTGCTTGCGGATCGAGACCGGTGGTCGGCTCGTCCATGATCAGCACGTCGGGATCGTTGATCAGCGCGCGCGCGAGCGTGAGGCGCCGCTTCATGCCGCCCGACAGTTCGCTCACGCGCGCGTCCGCCTTGTTCTCGAGGCGAGCGAATTCGAGCAGACCCGGCACCGCCGCGCGACACTGCGCGGCGCTCATACCGAAGTAGCGACCGAATACGAGCAGATTTTCGCGCACCGTGAAATCGGGATCGAGGTTGTCGAACTGCGGCACCACGCCGACGCGCGAGCGCGCGAGGCGCGCGCGGCCCGGGATCGGCTCGTCGCACAGCCGGATCGCGCCGGCGTCGGGCGCCGCAATGCCGAGCAGCATGCGCAATGTCGTGGTCTTACCGGCGCCGTTGGGGCCGAGCAGCCCGAAGCATTCGCCGGTGTTCACATGAAACGACAATCCGTCGACGACCGTTTTTTCGCCGTAGCTTTTCCTGACCTGATGGAATTCGATGGGGGCGGTGGGCATGGCTCGAGCAAGGCTCCGGAAAAAGACACAACGTACGCGCACGACACACAACATACCTGCGATGCACGCATTGCGCACGCGAAGCCGCTTACTCCAGGTATCGGATCGCTGATGCGAGCGGGTGTCCGGGAACGCGTCATGCGCAGGGTGCGATGCGCTCGTCGGTGTTCGATTCGCGCCGCTGATTGGCGGTGGCACGACTGGCACGTCAACCGGCCCGCAGTGTGTCGACGCAGCGTTCGCAAACGAAGTTTTGCATTGCGGCATCCGTGTGCAAACGCTGCGTCGGGTCGCCCAACGCTTGTGCAGACTGGATCGGCATGCACCGAGTATGCACTTAGCGTTTTCCATCCCTTGCAAGCCGAATTGCGGCGCACCATGATTGATTCAGACCGCGCTTTCCGCGCGAATGGAGAAAACAGATGGCGAGCTACCAGAAAATCCTGTTGTGCTACGACGGCTCGCGCGAAGGCCGGAAAGCCCTGCGTTGCGGTGCCGATCTGGCGTTGGAACTGAAGGCGGAAACGCATCTGCTGTCGGTCGTCGACATGCGTTCGAGCATCGCGCAGAGCGCGGGCCTGTTGACGGACGTCGCCTGCAGCAGCTTCGAAAAAACGGCCCGCGAGATTCTGCAGGAGGGCGTGAACTGGCTGACCGAGCGAGGCGTGAGCGCGCAAGGGCATTTCGCATTCGGTCATCCGATCGACGAGATCGCCAATCTTGCCAACGAGTTGCAGGTCGACCTCGTGGTGGTGGGTCATCGCTGCAGGACTGGTTTGTCGCGGTGGTGGATGGGGGCGGGCAACACGCCGCTGCTCGACCGCGTGTCGTGCAGCATTCTGGTGGCGTGCTCGTCCGCGCAGGAGCAGCAGCAGGCGGCTGCGGCGTAATGGGCTAGTGAGGGACACGAAGCCGCGCGCCCCGTTATCTAGTCCAGATGTGAATAGGCCCTGTCGAGTGGCCGGCCCCGATGGCCAGCCACGCATCCCATCCGGCCAGGCTTCGATCTCACTCGTTCAGATTGATCGCCGCGAGTTTCCACGTGACCAGACCTTCGCGACGAAAGATTGCCGAATAATTCGCGTTACCTTCGCCACGCCGGTACGTGATGACAAACTCGTTGAGACTGCGATAGCCGGCCGTGCTTTGACGCCCGGGCGGCGGTGCGCTCGCCTGCGTGGTGGTGTCGCCCGCGGCTGGTGCGGCCGGCGCTTCGCCGCCCGCGGCTGGCGGCGCGGACGGTTGCTCGCCCGGCGTGCCACGCGGCGGCATGCCGTTCAGCAGCGCCGCGACGCCGTCGGGTGTCGCATAGGCATCGACGAGCGGGCCGATCAGCGTCACGCCGATCACCGCGCCGATCGTGGCCATCTTGTTGCCGGCATCCGCCTCGAGGCGGCGTGTCAGCATGGCGCCCACCTGTTGCTTCAAGCTATCGCGTAGCGCGGGAAAGTCCACGTACTGATTGACGGTTTGCACGTCGCGCGCATCGGCGGCGCGTTTGAGATTGTTCACCGCGAGATACGGTGACGCATAAATAAAGCCCAGCGCGGCAATCACGATCACCACGATCAGCGTGATCAGCAGCGGCCGGGTGGCGCTGCCCTGTATGCGTTTCCGAATTGTCATCGAATGGGACTCCACGTCAGTGATGATCAACGTCGAGCACGGCGAGGTCGGAACGATCCCATCCCACGCGAATCTCTGAACATCCGAAGTGCTTGTTGCATGCGTACTCAGGATTCGCTCACGCTTCGAACACCGCGCCGTGCACGTTGGCTTCGTCGGCTATGCAGCGATCGATCATACGGCATACGGCGTCGACCGTGCCGACCATGATCAGTCGCGACGGTCCATGATAGACCCGCACCGGCGCGCGACGCGCGGGCTCGGCGATGTTCAGCGCCGAATTCAGCGACACGCGCGCGAACGCCGGCAACGACGACGGTAGACCGGAAGCTTCGGCAGCCGCGTCGAACAGCGACGGCGTGCGCGCAGCGGGCGCCTCGATTAGCGCGCAGGGCGTGAGCTTGCGCAGATGGCGCAGACGGCCGAACTGGCGAAAGGGCAACAGGCGGGCAAGGCGTTCCATGAGTCTCTCCAGGCGATTCGGCGTAGATGCGGGCGTAGATGCAGGCGTAAATGCGGCTTGGGTCGGACAAACCGGCGCAAGCGTTCTGGCGACAGCGAAAGATCAGAACTCGCTGGGGCGGATCAGCCCGACCGCGATCCCTTCGAGCGCGAAATCGGCGCTGCCGGTTTCCACGAAGATGTTGTCGTAATCGGGGTTTTCGGCGATCAGTTCGATGCCGTTCGGCCGGCGCTTCAGACGCTTGACCGTTACGTCGTCGCCAAGCCGCGCAATGATGATCTGGCCGTCCTTCGCTTCGGTGCGCTTTTGCACCGCGAGCAGGTCGCCGTCGAGAATGCCCGCGTCGCGCATCGACAGGCCGCGCACCTTCAGCAGGTAGTCGGGCTTGCTCGAGAACAGCGCCGGGTCACACGCGTAGTGCTGCGAGATATGTTCCTGCGCGAGGATCGGGCTACCCGCCGCGACCCGGCCGATCAGCGGCAACGACAACTGCATCAGGCCCGCATGCGGCAGGGTGAACTGATACGGCGCGTCCTCCTGCCCGGACAGCAGGCGGATGCCGCGCGACGCGCCGGCCGCGAGTTCGATCACGCCCTTGCGCGCCAGCGCGCGCAGATGCTCTTCCGCGGAATTGGCCGAGCTGAACCCGAGTTCGGCGGCAATTTCCGCGCGAGTGGGCGGAAAGCCGGTGCGTTCGATCGCGCGGCGGATCAGATCGAAAACCTGCTGCTGTCGTGCGGTGAGTTTTGTCATGGCCACTGTATGTATGAACAGGTGACTGTATTTTTATACAGTATTCGGCGCATTTCAAGCTTTACTTTAAGTTCGGCGCAAGGGTCGCGCTGGGGCGTCGTTTATCGGCGACATGACGGCGTTGTCGGCGTCCCAACCGCCGGCGCATCTGTCGTTACCACTTTTGAGCATTAAAAAATGAAGAAACATTATTTTTAATAATGAAAGCGCTTCGATAGACTGGCCTCCGGTTGGCGCTCATGTGCACGTGACCGCGACGCAGAACAACACCAGACGCTCATCAGCGGACCATCACGCGGAGAAAAATTGAAATGAACCATCGGCATATGGGGCTTGCGGCTCGAACCAGAAAACTGATCGCGGCGCTCGCCGTCGGCGCGGCCGGTGCGTTCGGCATGTTGGGCGCAAGCGGCGTAGCGCACGCCGACACCACGCTGTTGAACGTGTCCTACGATCCGACGCGCGAACTGTATCAGGACATCAATCAGGCATTCGGCAAGGAATGGAAGGCCAGGACCGGCGAAGCCGTCACCTTCAGGCAGTCGCACGGCGGCTCGGGCGCGCAGGCTCGCTCGGTGCTCGACGGACTGCAGGCCGACGTCGTGACGCTTGCGCTCGCCTATGACATCGACGCGCTCGCGAACAAGGGGCTCGTCGACAGGAACTGGCAAAAGCGTCTGCCGGACAACGCATCGCCGTACACGTCGACGATCGTGTTTCTGGTGCGCAAGGGCAACCCGAAGCACATCAAGGATTGGGATGATCTGGTGAAACCGGGCGTGTCGATCGTGACGCCGAATCCGAAGACCTCGGGCGGCGCGCGCTGGAATTACCTGGCCGCGTGGGCGTACGCCGAGCATCAACCGGGCGGCAACGACCAGAAGGCCAGGGAGTTCGTCGGCAAGCTGTACAGGAACGCCGGCGTGCTCGATTCGGGCGCGCGCGGCGCGACCACGAGCTTCGTGCAGCGCGGTATCGGCGACGTGCTGATCGCGTGGGAAAACGAGGCGTTCCTGTCGCTGAAGGAGTTTGGTCCGGACAGGTTCGAGATCGTGGTGCCGTCGGTGAGCATTCTGGCCGAGCCGCCGGTCGCGGTGGTCGACAAGGTCGTCGACAAACACGGCACGCGCAAGCTGGCCGAGGCGTATCTGAACTTCCTGTATAGCGAGCAAGGTCAGGAGATCGCCGCGCGCAATTTCTATCGTCCGCGTTCCAGCAAGGTGCCCGCCGATCTGACCGCGAAGTTTCCGAAGCTGAAGCTGTACACGATCGACGATTCGTTCGGCGGTTGGACCAACGCGCAGAAGACCCATTTCGCGGACGGCGGCGTGTTCGATTCGATTTATCAGCCGCAGTAAGAACCACCGCCCGAATCACAGCCAGGGGAAAAAGGGCGCGCCCAATGGGCGCGCTTTCGGCTAACCGGGGTCCGGTGGCCAGCAGTGCGGCAGTACCGCAGTACGGCAGCACGGCAAAACGAACAACCGCGCGAGCATCAACCATGAACGAGTATCCAGCATGACCACGTTGACCTTCCGCAAGCCGAGCGCATTGCCCGGTTTTGGCCTGACACTCGGCATCACGGTGGCTTATCTGAGCCTCGTGGTGCTGATTCCATTGACGGCGACCTTTCTGAAAACCGCGACGCTCGACTGGGATCAGTTCGTGCGCGCGGTCACGTCGCCGCGTGTGCTCGCGTCGTATCGGCTGACGTTTTTCTCGGCGCTAGGCGGCGCGCTGATCAACGCGGTGTTCGGCTTTCTCGTCGCGTGGGTGCTGGTGCGCTACACGTTTCCGTTCAAGCGTATCGTCGATGCGATCGTCGATCTGCCATTCGCGTTGCCCACCTCGGTGGCGGGCATTTCGCTCGCGGCCGTGTATGCGGGCAACGGCTGGATCGGCCAGTTCCTCGCGCCGCTCGGCATCAAGATCGCGTTCACGCCGGCGGGCGTGCTGGTCGCGCTGACGTTCATCGGCCTGCCGTTCGTCGTGCGCACCGTGCAACCGGTGCTCGAGGAGTTCGAGCGCGAGCAGGAGGAGGCGGCCGCGTGTCTCGGCGCGTCGCGCTGGCTCACGTTTCGCCGCGTCGTGCTGCCGGCCGTGTTGCCGGCGCTGCTGACCGGCTTCGCGCTCGCCTTTGCGCGCGCGCTCGGCGAATACGGCTCGGTAATCTTCATCGCCGGCAATGTGCCGATGAAGTCGGAGATCACGTCGCTCCTGATCATCACGAAGCTCGAGCAATACGACTATGCGGGCGCGACGGCGCTCGCGGTCGTGATGCTGGTCGTGTCGTTCCTGATGCTGCTGTCGTTCAACACGCTGCAGTGGTATCTGCAGCGGCGCACCAGCCGCGGCAAGACGGGATCGGCGCCAGTGGCCACGAGCGTCGCCGCTATCGGTGGAGGTGTGCAATGAGCCGCGTTCCGACCCACCCGGCGAGCGTGGCGCGTCGCCCCGATCCGGTCAGCGAGCCGGTGCTCGTGCGCTGGCTGCTGATCGGCCTCGCGCTGTTGTTTCTCGCGCTGTTTCTGGCCGTGCCGCTCGCCGCGGTGTTCTACCAGGCGCTGAACAAGGGGCTGCGTTTTTACTTCGAAGCGCTCGCCGATCCGGATGCGCTGTCGGCGATCAAACTGACGCTGCTCACCGCGGCGATCGCGGTGCCACTGAACCTCATGTTCGGCCTCGCGGCGTCGTGGTGTATCGCGAAGTTCGAATTCCGCGGCAAGGCGCTGCTGACCACGTTGATCGATCTGCCGTTTTCGGTGTCGCCGGTGATCTCCGGTCTGATCTACGTGCTGATGTTCGGCGCGCAGGGCTGGTTCGGCCCGTGGCTCGAAGATCACAACGTGCAGATCATCTTCGCGGTGCCGGGCATCGTGCTCGCGACGATCTTCGTCACGTTCCCGTTCGTCGCGCGCGAGCTGATTCCGCTGATGCAGGCGCAGGGCAACGACGAGGAAGAAGCCGCGCACGTGCTCGGCGCATCGGGCTGGCAGACGTTCCGTCGCGTCACGCTGCCGAACGTCAAGTGGGGTCTGCTGTACGGCGTGATTCTGTGCAATGCGCGCGCAATGGGCGAGTTCGGCGCGGTGTCGGTCGTGTCGGGCCATATTCGGGGGCAGACCGACACGATGCCGCTGCACGTCGAAATCCTCTACAACGAGTACAACTTCTCGGCCGCGTTCGCCGTGGCCTCGCTGCTCGCGCTGCTGGCGCTGGTCACGCTGGGGCTCAAGCTGTTGGCCGAGCGTCATATGTCGGCGGAACCGTCGGCGGCGCGCGAAGTGCCTGCGTATGCGGGGCCCGTGTCGCCGTCCGGCGCTTCGCAGGCCAATAGCGCGCAGTCCGCTTCGCATTCGTTTTTCGTCAACGCCACGCCTGCGTCGCAGCGACATCCGCTCAAGCAAGGAGAGCTGTAAATGGGTATCACCGTTCGTAACCTGCAAAAGCGCTTCGGCGATTTCGTCGCGCTCGACAACGTGTCGCTCGACTTTCCGCCGGGCGAACTCGTCGCGCTGCTCGGGCCGTCGGGTTGCGGCAAGACAACGTTGCTGCGTGTGATCGCCGGCCTCGAATACGCGGACGGCGGCCGGGTCGAGCTGCAAGGCCAGGATGTCGCGGCGGTCGGCGCGCGTGAGCGCGAGGTGGGTTTCGTGTTCCAGCACTACGCGCTGTTCCGGCATATGACGGTGTTCGAAAACGTCGCGTTCGGGCTGCGCGTGAAGCCGCGCAAGGAACGTCCGTCGGAGAAGGTGATTCGTGAGAAGGTGCATGAGTTGCTGAAGCTCGTGCAGCTCGACTGGCTCGCGCAGCGCTATCCGTCGGAGCTGTCCGGCGGCCAGCGCCAGCGCATCGCCCTCGCACGTGCGTTGGCCGTGGAGCCGAAGGTGCTGTTGCTCGACGAGCCGTTCGGCGCGCTCGACGCGAAAGTGCGCAAGGAACTGCGCAGCTGGTTGCGTCGCCTGCACGACGATCTGCATATTTCGACGATCTTCGTCACGCACGATCAGGAAGAAGCGCTCGAAGTGGCGGACCGCATCGTCGTGCTCAATCGCGGGCATGTCGAGCAGGTCGGCAGCCCGCAGGAGGTGTACGACCATCCGCAGACGCCGTTCGTCTACGAGTTTCTCGGCGCGGCGAACCGCCTGCACGGCAGCGTCGACGCGCAAGGCTTCGTCGTCGATGGCGCGGCGCTGCCGGTCGCGATCGCGGCGGGTTTTAGGGGCCCGGCGTTCGCCTATGTGCGGCCGCACGATCTGCAGTTGTATCCGCAGGCGGCGGGGCATCGCGAGGGCATTGTCGTCGACGTGCGGCGCGTGGTGACGCTCGGCGGTTCGGTGCGCGTCGAGCTCGCCGGTCGCGAGGGCAATCTGCTCGAAGCCGAACTCGATCGCGAAACGTGGCGTGATCTGCAACTCGCGGTCGGCGACGGCGTGACCGCGGTGCCGCGCGCGCTGCGGGTGTTTCCGGCGCAGTGAGATGGCGGCGCCGCTGTGCGGCGCTGTGGACAGGAGAGAACGTATCAGCCGTACCGCGTGGATCGCCTGGCATGTGCGGCTCCAATAACTCAACTCTGGCGGAACCGGAGACACAACGATGAATTTCCAGCAATTGCGCTTCGTGCGCGAAGCCGTGCGGCAGAACATGAACCTGACCGAAGCGGCGAACGTGCTCTACACCTCGCAGTCGGGCGTATCGAAGCAGATCAAGGATCTCGAGGACGAACTCGGGGTCGACATCTTCATCCGCCGTGGCAAGCGTCTGACCGGGCTCACCGAACCGGGCAAGGCCGTGCATCAGTTGATCGAGCGGATGCTGCTCGATGCGGAGAATCTGCGCCGCGTCGCGCGTCAGTACGCGGATCAGGACAGCGGCCACCTCGTCGTCGCGACCACCCACACGCAGGCACGCTACGCATTGCCGAAGGTGATTCGGCAGTTCACGTCGGTGTTCCCGAAAGTGCATCTGGCGCTGCGCCAGGGCAGCCCGCAGCAGATCGCGCAGATGATCATCAACGGCGAGGCGGATATCGGCATCTCGACCGAGGCGCTCGACCGTTTTCCCGACATCGTCACGTTCCCGTGCTATTCGTGGCATCACGTCGTGGTGGTGCCGAAGGATCATCCGCTCGTCGGCCGTGCGAATCTGACGCTCGACGAGATCGCCGAATTCCCGATCGTCACCTACGACCAGGACTTCACCGGCCGCTCGCATATCGATCAGGCGTTCGCGAAAGCGGGCGCGTTGCCCGACGTCGTGCTGACCGCGATCGACGCCGACGTGATCAAGACCTACGTCGAACTCGGCATGGGCATCGGCGTGGTCGCGGCAATGGCCTACGACCCGAAGCGCGACAGCGAACTCGTCGCGCTCGACACGCAGCATCTGTTCGAGGCGAGCACGACGCGTGTCGGCTTGCGCAAGGGGGCGTTCCTGCGCGCGTACGCCTATCGGTTGATCGAGATGTTCGCGCCGCAGTTGAGCGAGGCAGACATCGCGGCGCAGTTGCGCGAGGCGGCTTAGGGCTGCGAGCAGCTTAGGGTGGGACTTGCACCCGTCGTCAATACTTGTGGTGATGAGTGCAATTGGGCACCGCATGAGATTTAAGCCCGCTCGCGCGTTGCGCACGCTCGCGCAAGCCGAACCCGCGTCCGGTCTTCGACGCATGGCGCCGCGAAGCGCATCGCTTACAATCGCCGCCATGAATACCTCGACTTCTCCCTCTCTCCCGATTCCCCCCGGCCATAGCACCGCGCCGACGCTGCCGCGCATCGCGGTGCTCGCGACCGGCGGCACGATCGCCGGCGCGGCCCCGGATGCGGCCAATACGTCGGGCTATCAGGCGGGCGTCGTCGGCGTCGATCAGTTGCTCGCGGCGGTGCCGGCGTTGTCTACGGTCGCGCGGATCGCGCCCGAGCAGATCGCCAGCGTCGACAGCAAGGACATGTCGCTGCCGCTGTGGACCACACTCGCACAACGCATCAACACGCTGCTCGCGACGGACGACGTAGACGGCGTGGTGGTCACGCACGGCACCGATACACTCGAGGAAACCGCCTATCTGCTGCATCTGACCGTCAAGTCGGACAAGCCGGTCGTGCTGACCGCGGCGATGCGCCCGGCGTCGGCGCTCTCCGCCGACGGTCCGCTGAACCTGCTAAATGCGGTGACGGTCGCCGCGCACGCGGCGGCACGCGGGCAGGGCGTGCTGGTCGCGTTCAACAACCGGATTCATAGCGCGCGCGACGTCGTGAAAACGAGCACCTATGCGGTCGATGCTTTCCAGTCGCCTGAGATTGGCGCGCTCGGCTGGGTGCAGGATGGCCGCGTCGAGTTCCAGCGCGGCGTGGTGCGCGCGCATACGGTCGCGAGCGAATTCGCAATCGATGCGGCGTGGCCGCAGGTGGAGATCGTCACGAGCTATGCGGGCGTGTCGCGGATCGCCATCGATGCGCTGGTCGCCGCGGATGTGCGCGGCATCGTCGTGGCGGGTACGGGCAATGGCTCGATCCACCAGTCGTTGCAGCAGGCACTGGCGGATGCCGCGTTGCGCGGCGTGGCGGTGGTGCGCTCGTCGCGCGTGGGTTCGGGGCATGTGATGCGCAACGGCGCGGCGGCCGACGATGCGCTCGGTTTCGTCAGCGCGGGTTCGCTGAATCCGTACAAGGCGAGGGTGCTGCTGATGCTGGCGCTGGCCGCGGGCCACACTGCGCCGGCGGCGTTGCAGAAGGTGTTCGATACGTATTGATTGGCGAATCCGACAGCCGGACACCCGACGACGACGTCTGACCGACCAAGGCTTCCCCGTCACCGACGGGTGCCGCTGCGGACCCCACTTGCCGCTCTCAGCCCAGAGCGGCGCGATTTGCCCGTTGCGCCGCGCCGGCAACCCAAGCTGCCGTGCAACGAACGGGCGCCCCACCTGTGTTCACCGTGAGCTCGCCGATGCCGAAGCGGCAACCGGCGGAATCAACGGCGAGCTGAACTGAAGAGGAAGCACGAAGACCTCAAGCCGCCTTCGCTTCTTCACTGTCCGGCGCCTGCGCGACCTCATGATTCGCCATGATTTCGAGCGCGCGCACCATCGCCGAGTGATCCCATGCCTTGCCGCCGTTCGCGGCGCAGACGTTGAACAGCTGCTGCGCGCTCGCGGTATGCGGCAGCGCGATGCCGAGCTTACGCGCGCCATCGAGCGCGAGATTCAAGTCCTTCTGATGCAGCTCGATGCGAAAGCCCGGATTGAACCTGCGCTTCGTCATGCGCTCGCCATGCACTTCGAGAATCCGCGACGACGCGAAGCCCCCCATCAGCGCGCGCCGCACGCGCTCTGGGTCGGCGCCCGAGCGCGACGCGAACAGCAGCGCTTCCGCGACCGCTTCGATGTTCAGCGCGACGATGATCTGGTTCGCGACCTTGCAGGTCTGACCCGCGCCGTTGTCGCCGATCAGCGAGATGTTCTTGCCCATCAGTTCGAACAACGGCTTGGCCAGCGCAAAGGCTTTCTCGGGACCGCCGACCATGATCGTCAGCGACGCATCCCGCGCGCCGATTTCGCCGCCCGATACCGGCGCATCGAGATAGTCGACGCCGAGCGCGTTGATCTTTTTCGCGAACGCCTGGGTGTCGAGCGGCGAGATCGAGCTCATGTCGATGACGAGCTTGCCTTTGGTGAGGCCGGCGGCGACGCCGTCGTCGGCGAACAGCACGTTGGCGACGTCCGGCGTGTCCGGCACCATGATGATGACGATGTCGGCGGCCTGCGCGACCGCGGTCGAACTGGCGACCACGCTCGTGCTCTTCGCGATGTCGTCCGGGACCGGATACGCGCCGTTCACGAACAGCGAGTGACCACCCTTGATGAGGTTGCGCGCCATGTGCGCGCCCATGATGCCGAGCCCGATGAAGCCGATCTTTGCCATGTGTGTGAATCTCCAGGGTTATAGGGGGCGTGCGTTGAGGCTTCAGGGTTCCATCGGGAACCCCAAGGCGCCTCAAGCCGCCGCATGCGCCGCGCCACGCACCTGACCTGCCACGCTTTGCACCCAGCCGAGGCCGGCATCGGTCGTCGTGCGCGGCTTGTATTCGCAACCGAGGTAGCCGTCGTAGCCGAGCGAGTCGAGCAGCGCGAACAGATACGGATAGTTGATCTCGCCGGTGCCCGGTTCGTGCCGCCCGGGGTTGTCCGCGAGCTGGATATGCGCGATCTGCGCGAGGTTCTTTTCGATCGTCGCCGCGAGTTCGCCTTCCATCCGCTGCATGTGATAGATGTCGTATTGCAGGAACAGATTGTCCGAGCCGACCTCGCGAATCACGTCGAGTCCATCGCGCGAACGGTTCAGCGCGAAGCCCGGAATGTCGTACGAGTTGCATGGCTCGACGAGCAGCCGGATGCCGGCCTTCTTGAGCTCGCGCGCGGCAAAGCGCAGGTTGTCGACGATCGTTGCGCGGGCGGTGTCGGCGTCGACGTTCGCGCCCGGAATGCCGACGAGGCAGTTCAGTTGCGGCACCTTCAACGCGCTTGCGTATTCGATCGCGCGGCCCACGCCTTCCTGAAACTCGGCGACCCGATCGGGCAGGCACGCGATGCCGCGTTCGCCTGCTTCCCAGTTGCCGGCCGGCAGGTTGTGCAGCACCAGCTTGAGGCAGTTCTGTTGCAGACGTTCGCTCAGTTCGGCGATCGAATACGGATAGGGAAACAGGAATTCGACGGCATGAAAGCCGGCGTTGGCCGCTGCCGCGAAACGGTCGAGGAACGGCGCTTCGTTGAACAGCATCGTCAGGTTCGCTGCGAATTTAGGCATGGTGCTTTTGTCTCTCAGGTCGGTCAGGGAGTGGCGCGCTGGTCGTGATGAGGCGAGGGCGCGGAGCATGGGCTCGGCCCTCTCGCATCGAGCGCGCTGAATGCTGCGAATACCGCGAAGACGCAACGCTCAATCGAGCAGGCTGATCGCCGTCGGCGCGTCCTCGCGCTTTTCCGCGAGTTCCTCGAACTCGTTGATCGCGTCGATCTCGGTGCCCATCGAGATGTTGGTCACGCGTTCGAGAATCACTTCGACGATCACCGGCACGTTGAACTCGGCCAGCATCGACTGCGCTTTTTGCAGCGCCGGCTTCAACTCTTCCGGCTTGAACACGCGAATCGCCTTGCAGCCGAGACCTTCGGCGACGGCGACGTGATCGACGCCATAGCCGTTCATCTCCGGCGAGTTGATGTTCTCGAAGCCGAGCTGCACGCAGTAGTCCATTTCGAACGCGCGCTGCGCCTGGCGAATCAGCCCGAGGTACGAGTTGTTCACGACGACATGCACGTACGGCAGCTTGAATTGCGCGCCGGCCGCGAGCTCCTCGATCATGAACTGGAAGTCGTAGTCGCCGGACAGCGCGACGATCGGCCGTTGCGGATCGGCCGCGCGCACGCCGAGCGCCGCCGGAATCGTCCAGCCGAGCGGGCCGGCCTGGCCGCAGTTGATCCAGTTGCGCGCCTTGTAGACGTGCAGGAATTGCGCGGCGGCGATCTGCGACAGGCCGATCGTGCTCACGTAGCACGTGTCGCGGCCGAACACCTGGTTCATCTCTTCGTAGACGCGCTGCGGCTTCATCGGCACGTTGTCGAAGTGCGTCTTGCGCAGCATCGTGCGCTTGCGTTGCTGGCAATCGGCAACCCACGCGGCGCGATCCTTCAGCTTGCCCGCGGCCTTCCATTCGCTGGCGACTTCGACGAACAGCTCGAGCGCCGCCTTCGCGTCCGACACGATGCCGAGATCCGGGCCGAACACGCGGCCGATCTGCGTCGGTTCGATATCGACGTGCACGAACTTGCGCCCCTTCGTATAGACATCGACGCTGCCGGTGTGACGGTTGGCCCAGCGGTTGCCGATGCCTAGCACGAAGTCGGACGCGAGCATCGTCGCGTTGCCGTAGCGATGCGAGGTCTGCAGACCGACCATGCCGACCATCAGCGGATGGTCGTCGGGAATCGCGCCCCACGACATCAACGTTGGGATCACCGGCACGCCGAGCGTTTCGGCGAACTTCACGAGCAGGTCTTCGGCTACGGCGTTCAGCACGCCGCCGCCCGACACGATCAACGGCTTGTCGGCATCGTTGAGCAGCGTCAGCGCTGCCTCGATCTGCTTGCGGGTCGCCTTCGGCTTGTAGACCGGCAGCGGCTCGTACGTGTCGATGTCGAATTCGATTTCGGCGAGCTGCACGTCGATCGGCAGATCGACCAGCACCGGGCCCGGGCGGCCCGAGCGCATCAGATGGAACGCCTGCTGGAACACACGCGGCACCAGCGCCGGCTCGCGCACGGTCACGGCCCACTTGGTGACGGGCTTGGCGATCGATTCGATATCGACGGCCTGGAAGTCTTCCTTGTACAGACGCGCGCGCGGCGCCTGGCCTGTGATAGCCAGAATAGGAATCGAGTCGGCCTGCGCGGAGTACAAACCGGTGATCATGTCGGTGCCGGCGGGGCCCGAGGTGCCGATGCACACGCCGATGTTGCCCGGCTGCGCGCGGGTGTAGCCCTCGGCCATGTGCGATGCGCCCTCCACATGGCGCGCGAGCACGTGGCTGATGCCGCCGGCTTTGCGCATCGCCGAGTAGAACGGGTTGATCGCGGCGCCCGGCACGCCGAACGCGGTATCGATGCCTTCTTTTTCGAGCACCAGAACGGCCGCGTCGACGGCTCTCATTTTGGCCATGAATGTCTCCTCAAGGTCGGGAATTACGTCGGTTGAGGGACACTGTAGGCCTGCGCCAAAGGTTTGATAAGATCAGTCCGGGTTGCTTATTCCGAAACAAAAAGTATGGAATGACGTGAAGCCCGGCTCACGGCCGGCATCAGCCCGGCAAGAGACAGGTGGGAGACGAACATGGACCGCTTCAAACAGATCGAAACCTTCGTGCGGGTCGCCGATGCGGGCAGTCTCGCGGCGGCGGCGCTTGAGGAAGGCGTGTCGCCGGTGATTCTCGGGCGGCGCATCGATGCGCTCGAGAAGCGCCTCGGCGTGAAGCTGATGTATCGCACGACACGGCGGCTCGTCGTCAGCGAGGACGGCGCCGCGTTTCTCGAACGCTGCCGCGGGCTTCTCAGCGAATGGGATCAGGCGGAAAACGAACTGAGCGCGGGGCGCCGCGCGGTGAACGGCCATCTGATCGTGTCGGCGCCCGCCGCGTTCGGGCGTAAGCACGTCGCGCCGCTCGCGCCTGCATTTCTGCGCGACAAACCCGAGTTGCAGATGTCGTTCAATCTGACCGACCGGGTCGTCGATCTGGTGCGCGAGGGCTACGATCTGTCGATCCGCATCGGCGGCGCGGTCGATCCGAACTTCGTCGCGGTGAAGCTCGCGTCGAACCGGCGCGTGGTGTGCGGTACGCCCGACTATTTTCGCCGTCACGGCAAGCCGAAGACGCTCGAGGATCTGCCGGCCCACAACTGCCTCGCGTTCAATCTGCAAGGCGGGCAGAACCGCGGCTGGTATTTCCGCCGCAACGGCAAGCTCGCGACGGTGCGGGTGGGCGGCTCGCTCGACTGCAACGATGGCGAACTGCTGCATCGCTGGGTTTCGGAGGGGCTCGGACTCGGCTGGCGTTCGACGTGGGAAATCCAGCGGCAGCTCGCGCGCGGCGAGCTCGAAACCGTGCTCGACGAATATGCGCTGCCCGATTACGACATTCTTGCGGTCTATCCGCAGCAGCGCTTCGTGCCGGCGCGCGTGCGCTATTTCATCGACTATCTGAAAGACGTGTACGCGAGCGACGACTACTGGAACCGGCCATCGTACTAGCTGGCGAGCGGGGCGCGCAGGCGATCGCGGTCTTTCTTGCGAATGCTCGCCTGAGTCGGGAATAAACTCGGTCTATGGCCAGTTCTGCTGTGAAAGCCACGTCAGGAACGACACCACGCGGGACGCGCAACAGCGACCCGCACGACGCAGCCGCCATGCCCTTGGAGGGGCCCACGTGGTCCAGACCGATTCAGACGCCGATGCCGATGCAGCGAAAAGCCGCCGCTTCCAGCAGCTGGCGTTGCCGCATCTCGACGCCGCGTACAACCTCGCGTGCTGGCTGTGCGGCAATCCGAACGATGCCGAGGACGTCGTGCAGGAAGCGTTCATGCGCGCGTTCCGCTTCTTCGATACGTTTCGCGGCGACTCTGCGCGGCCGTGGCTGCTCGCGATCGTGCGCCGCACCTGGTACACGGAATGGCGCCGGCGCGCGCCGTCGCACGACATGCTCGAATTCGACGAAACGATGGACGACGCGACCCTCGACGGCTGGAGCGCGGGCGGCGACGATCCCCAGACGCTGCTGATCCGCGACGAGGATGCACGCCAGGTACACGACGCGTTGGCGCGTTTGCCGGTCGAGTATCGCGAGGTGCTGATCTTGCGCGAGTTCGAGGAGATGGGATATCGGGAGATCGCGGTGGTGGCCGATGTGCCGATCGGTACGGTGATGTCGCGGCTCGCGCGTGGGCGGCGCAAGCTGGCGGAGGTGTTGATGGCGCTGCAGCGAGGCGGGGGGGAGTCGGTTGGCGGGGGACGCAAAGGCGGGCAGGGTGACCGGCGCGGGTCGACGCAAGCGCCGCTGGAGCAGGGGGCGCAGTCCGGGCGGGTCGTGCAGTCGGCGGCAGTCGCGCCCTCGGGGTCGTCCACGCCCTGCGCGCCGTCCGACCGGTCACCGCGAAGTTCCGGCGACGGCCGCGCGGCATCATCGGCGGTCGTGCCCGCCACCGCAACAGTGACGCAACTCCGGGCGTTTGCCGACGGCCGGCCCCTCAACATTCCCGGCGCTGCCGCCGACCCCGCTCAGGAGACGCCGGATGGACTGTAACGAAGCTCGGCCGCTCCTCGAGGCGAATGCCGATCACGAACTGCCGGCACCCGATGCGCGCCGGGTCCAGCAGCATATCGAGAGCTGCGACGACTGCCGGCGCGCGAGCGACAACCTGCGCGCGCTGAGCGGCGCGCTGCGCGCGGCGCCGTATCATCGGGCGCCGCAGTCGTTGCGGGCGCGGATCGTGGCGGGCTTGCCCGGCGCGGTCGAGGGAGGAACTGCGGGGTTGGCCACGACGGCGGCGCCTGAAGATGCGGAGGAGGAGTCTACCGGCAGCGCTAGCGCCGGGCTGACCGACATGGCGACGTACCAACCTCAGCGTCAGCGTCGTTGGGCGCGGCGGCCCGCGTGGCTCGACCGGTGGCTCAGTGGCTTCAGCGGTCCGGGTCGCTCGGGCGATTCACGCGGCCGGCTAATCGGCGTCAACGGACCGCATGCCGCCGGCGGCGCCAACCGCGTGGTCGCGCGCGGCGGTCTCGCGGTGCTCGTGATCGCGCTGTGTGTGGCCACCGCTGTCCTGACGCTGACGCTGCGCCGTCCCGCCGAATTCACGCCATTCACCGACGAACTCATCGAAAGCCATGTGCGCGCGCAGGTTTCCGGCCGCGACATCGACGTAATTTCGACCGACCGTCACACGGTCAAGCCATGGTTCAACGGTCGGCTCGACTATTCGCCGCCGGTCGAGGACCTCGCGGCGGCCGGCTTCGCGCTGGAGGGGGGCCGGCTCGACTACCTCGCGCACCAGCGGGTCGCGGTGCTCGTGTACCGCTACGGCAAGCACGTGATCGACGTGTATGTGTTTCCGCAGTCCACGATGCGTGGCATTGACGGCGCGGCGCCGGCATCGCTCGCCCACGACGGCTATTCGATCGCGCACTGGGACGCGGCGGGCATGACCTGGTGGGCGATCTCGGACGCCGCACCCGATGCGCTCAAGGGACTCGAAGCGGCGCTCAGAGCGCGTTTGCAGAGCGGCAGCCAGCGCACGGAAGCGGGTTGAGGGGCAAGGACGGCCCGACTTCCGCGACCCCCCACCCTAAGCTCTTGAAAACACATCCGATTCCGCCGCCGAATCGGCGGAATTCCTTGCAACCCGTCCCCATTCGGGTTAGACTCTTGGGCTTCTCACTTGCCGCACCGGTTCCGACGCCCGGGCGGCTTCTATCCAAAAGTCAGCACAAGGAGTGTGTAATGCGTCATTACGAAATCGTCTTTATCGTGCATCCCGATCAAAGCGAGCAGGTGCCCGCCATGATCGAGCGTTACAAGGGCACGATCACGTCGCACGGTGGTCAGATCCACCGCGTCGAAGACTGGGGCCGTCGCCAACTGGCCTACATGATCGAGAAACTCGCGAAGGCTCACTACGTCTGCATGAACATCGAGTGCGACCAGACCACGCTCGACGAGCTGGAACACGCATTCAAGTTCAACGACGCCGTTTTGCGTCACCTCATCGTCAAGATGAAGAAGGCCGAAACCGGCCCGTCGCCGATGATGAAGGAAGTGCAGCGCGAAGAAGCCAAGAAGTCGGCAGCAGCTCAGCCGACCGAAGCGCAGGCTTAAGACTCGTTATTAAGCTGCCAGACACGCAGCGTCGCTCCGCTCACGTACACGAAGACATAAACAGGTACATGAACCGGCTGCAACTTACGGCGAGCGTCGTCGAACGCGAACCGGTGCGGTACACCCCCGCCGGCGTTCCGATTGCAAGCTGCACGTTGCACCACCGCACGGAAGTCGTCGAGGCGGGCATTGCCCGTCAAGTCGAACTGACCATGCAGGCGGTCGCCGCGGGCGAAGCGAGCGGTAAGCTCGAAAACTGTCAGATGGGCGTCGAAACGCTCTTCACAGGTTTTCTGGCTAAAAAGCACCGTAACGCGCGAACTCTGGTATTTCACATCACAGCATTGCAGGACATTGGAAAGGACTAATCATGCCCCGCCCGACTGGTAAGAAATTCGACAAGCGTCGTCAGCAACAGAACCCGCTCTTCAAGCGCAAGAAGTTCTGCCGTTTCACGGCTGCTGGCGTCGAGTACATCGACTACAAAGACATCGAAACGCTGAAGGACTTCATCGGCGAGAACGGCAAGATCACGCCGGCACGTCTCACGGGTACCAAGGCGCATTATCAACGCCAGCTGGACACGGCTATCAAGCGCGCACGTTTCCTCGCGCTGGTGCCGTACACCGACCAGCACAAGGCCTAACCCGACGACGCGATAAGGAGCATCCGAATGCAAATCATTCTTCTGGAAAAAGTCGTCAATCTGGGTAACCTCGGCGACATCGTGAAGGTCAAGGACGGTTACGCACGTAACTTCCTGATCCCGAACAAGAAGGCTCGCCGTGCAACGAAGGAAGCCCTCGCTGAATTCGAAGTGCGCCGCGCAGAACTCGAAAAGCACGCCGCTGAAAAGCTGGCAGCCGCTCAGGCTCAAGGCGAAAAGCTGGCAGGCCAGACCGTTCAGATCAAACAGAAGGCTGGCGTCGACGGCCGTCTGTTCGGCTCGGTGACGAACGCTGACATCGCCGAAGCGCTCGGCAAGCAAGGCTTCGCAGTGGAAAAGGCGCAAGTGCGTCTGCCGGAAGGCCCGCTGAAGATGGTTGGCGAGCACCCGGTTCAGGTTTCGCTGCACACCGACGTTCTCGTCGATGTGACGGTGGCCGTGATCGGCGAGCACGTCTAAGCCGACCGCATCAAGCATCAGGCAGGATCAGCCAGCGTATTGCTGGTGAAGAGCAGGGGCCGGGAAACCGGCCCCTGCTTTTTTTGTGCCCGACTATCTCTCGTATATCACCGTATTTGCGTTTTTTCCGCTCGCAGCCGTCGCCGGATTGCCCGATAATTCCTCCCCATGAACGCACCGTCCAAAGATCCCCAACTCGAGTCGCTGAAAGTCCCGCCGCATTCGATCGAAGCCGAGCAATCGGTGCTGGGCGGCCTGCTGCTCGATAACGCGGCCTGGGACCGCATCGCCGACTTCCTCGCGAAAAGCGACTTCTACCGCTACGACCACCGCATCATCTTCGAGCACATCGGCAAGCTGATTGCGGCCACGCGGCCGGCCGACGTGGTCACCGTCTACGAAGCGCTCGGCACCTCGGGCAAGGCGGAAGAAGTCGGCGGCCTCGCTTACCTGAACGCGCTCGCGCAGAACACGCCGAGCGCGGCCAACATCCGCCGCTATGCGGAAATCGTGCGCGACCGCGCGGTGCTGCGCCGGCTCGTGTCCGTCGCCGATGAAATCTCCGCCGACGCGTTCAACCCGCAAGGCAAGGAAGTCCGGCAATTGCTGGACGAAGCGGAATCGAAGGTGTTCTCGATCGCCGAAGACGGCGCGCGCGGCACCCAGGGCTTTCTCGAGATCGGGCCGCTGCTGACCCAGGTGGTCGAGCGGATCGACACGCTCTATCACACCGCCAATCCGAGCGACGTGACCGGCACGCCGACCGGCTTCGTCGATCTGGATCGTATGACCTCGGGCATGCACGGCGGCGAGCTGATCATCGTCGCGGGCCGTCCGTCGATGGGTAAGACGGCGTTTTCGATGAACGTCGGCGAATACGTCGCGGTCGAGTACGGACTACCCGTCGCGGTGTTCTCGATGGAAATGCCGGGCACGCAGCTCACGATGCGTATGCTGGGCTCGGTCGGCCGGCTCGACCAGCATCGCATGCGAACCGGGCGCCTGACCGACGAGGATTGGCCGAAGCTCACGCATGCGGTGCAGAAAATGAGCGAGGCGCAGATCTTCATCGACGAAACCGGCGGTCTGAACCCGATGGAACTGCGCTCGCGCGCGCGCCGGCTATCGCGCCAGTGCGGCAAGCTCGGACTGATCATCATCGACTATCTGCAGCTGATGAGCGGCTCGTCGTCGGGCGAAAACCGCGCGACCGAAATCTCGGAAATCTCGCGTTCGCTGAAGAGCCTCGCGAAGGAGCTCGACGTGCCGGTGATCGCGTTGTCGCAGCTGAACCGCGGTCTCGAGCAGCGGCCCAACAAGCGGCCAATCATGTCGGACCTGCGCGAATCGGGCGCTATCGAACAGGACGCCGACGTGATCCTGTTCATCTACCGCGACGAAGTGTACAACCCGGACAGCCCCGACAAGGGCACCGCGGAGATCATCATCGGCAAGCAGCGGAACGGTCCGATCGGTCCCGTTCGGCTCACGTTCCACGGCCAATACACGAAGTTCGATAACTTTGCGGGCGCGCAGAACTTCTACGGCGGCGAGTGACGCAAGGCGCCGTGGGCTGTTGTAACGGCGCTGTCGCGAGTGCGGCAATGATGGCGGAACGGTACAATATGGCGCTTTTATGTCAGCCATAACGTGACCCATTTCCAGGATCCCAATGTTCGGTCGATTCATGCCCACCGAGGGCAAGTTCTTTGAAATCTTCAATTCGCACGCAACGTGCATCATCTCGGCAAGCCGCGAACTCGAGCTCCTGATCGACAATCTGCAGGACGCCGAAACCCACAAGCAGAACGTACAAAAGGCCGAGAAAGCGGCCGACAAGCTCACGCACGAAGCCATCGACCTGCTGCACAAGACCTTCATCACGCCGCTCGACCGCGACGAGATCCACAAGCTGATCACGACGATGGACGACATCCTCGACCTGATGGAGGACGTCGCCACCGCGATCTCGCTGTATGACGTGCAAGCGGTCACGTCGGAGGCGAGCCAGCTCGCGCATATCTGCACGGCAACCTGCGAGCGCGTGCAGTTCGCGGTCAGCCTGCTGTCGGACATGAAGCAGGCGAGCCAGATCCTGAAGGCCTGCGAGGACATCGACCGGCTCGAATCGGAGGCCGACAGCGTGCTGCGCGCGGCGATGTCGAAGCTGTTCCGCGAGGAAGACGACGTCAAGGTCCTGATCAAGCTCAAGGCGATCTACGAGCTGCTCGAAACGATCACGGACAAGTGTGAGGATGTGGCCAACATCATCGAAGGCATCGTGCTGGAAAACGCATAATGCAATCGATACAACTCGCTATCTGGGTCGTCACCGGCCTGGTTGCCATTGCTTTGGTGTTCGACTTCATGAACGGTTTTCACGACGCGGCGAATTCGATCGCCACGGTCGTGTCGACCGGCGTGCTGAAGCCACAGCAGGCGGTGGCGTTCGCGGCGGCGTTCAACGTCATCGCGTATTTCGTGTTTCACCTGAAGGTGGCCACGACCGTCGGCAAGGGCACGATCGACCCGGACATCGTCGACCACTACGTGATCTTCGGCGCGTTGGTCGGCGCGATCGCGTGGAACGTGATCACCTGGGTCTACGGCATTCCGTCCAGTTCGTCGCACGCGTTGATCGGCGGCCTCGTGGGTGCGGCGCTCGCGAAGTCGGGCTGGGGATCGCTGAACTGGGATGGCCTGATGAAGACCGTCGCGTTCATCTTCATTTCACCGCTGCTCGGCTTCGTGCTCGGCTCGTTTTTCATGCTGCTGGTGTCGTGGCTGTATTTCCGCACGCCGCCTAGCAAGGTCGACCGTCGCTTCAGGCGTCTGCAATTGTTTTCCGCTGGCCTGTACAGCCTGGGTCACGGTGGCAACGACGCGCAGAAAACCATCGGCATCATCTGGATGCTACTGATCGCCACCGGCTTCGCGTCGATGAAGGCGGACGCGCCGCCGCTGTGGGTGATCGGCGGCTGCTATCTCTCGATGGGTCTCGGTACGCTGTTCGGTGGCTGGCGCATCGTGCGCACGATGGGCCAGAAAATCACGAAATTGAAGCCGGTCGGCGGCTTCTGCGCGGAGGCGGGCGGAGCGATCACGCTCTTTACCGCCTCGGCGCTCGGCATTCCCGTCTCTACCACGCATACGATCACCGGCGCGATCGTCGGAGTCGGCGCGACGCAGAAGCTGAGCGCGGTGCGCTGGGGTGTCGCCGGCAACATCGTCTGGGCCTGGATTCTGACGATCCCGGCTTCCGCGGTGCTGTCCGGCGGGGCCTGGTGGCTGGGCCACCACTTCCTGTAATCACCATGCGATGCATGGCCTGCGCTGCCGGGTTCGGCTGAGTTTGGCTGAACAGCACGCGCGGGCTTCGGCTACATGCCGCCCATGGCATCGCACCGGTGTCCCTACGCAGTTCGACTAAAAAGCGCGTTGCACGACGCGTTCAGATCAGCGGCGCATTCGCACCATCCATCGGAATGATCGCGCCCGTCACATAGCTCGCGCGGCGGCTCGCGAGGAACAGCGCCACGTCGGCGATTTCCTCCGGCTTTGCATAGCGCCCGAGCGGCATCCGGGCCTGGCCGCGCGCCAGCGCTTCGTCATTGCCGATGCCTTGCTGCGCCGCTTCCAGCCGGACCGCTTCCTCGACGCGCTCGGTCAGCGTCGAGCCCGGATTGATCGCGTTGATGCGGATGCCATAGCGCGCGTAGTAGTGCGCGAGGCCGACGGTCGCGAGCATCAGCGCCGCGTTGGCCGCGCCGCCTGCGATATGGATGTCGCTCGCGACCTTGCCGCCCATACCGATGATATTGACGATTCGTGCCCGGCTCGGCACCGCCGTTGGCTTTCGCGCGCTCGGCCATACGGCGCAGCACTTCCTGCTGCGGATAGATATACGGGAAATACTTCGCTTCCATCGTCGCGCGGAATGCGTCGGCATCGAGCGTCTCGGGGTCGTACCGGCGCGCGGCGCCGGCACTGTTGATCAGTACGTCGATCGGGCCCACGGCGGTGCTGACTTCCTCGACGATATCGGCGGCGCTGTGCGCTTCGTGCAGGTCGGCGCGCGTGCGGTGCACGTGGAATCCTTCCTGTTTCAGCTGTTCGTAGGCGCGCGCAAGGTTGGCGGGGTCGCGCGACACGATCGCGACCTTCGCGCCTTCCTGTGCGAAGGCGCGCGCGCACGCGAAACCGATGCCTTTGCTGCCGCCGGTGATGAGCACCACCTTATTTCTGAGCCCGAGTTCCATGGTCGTTACCCGCCGTCGAAAGAATATCGATGACGATAGCAGATCACGGCGTCAGAAGTTGCCGTTCGCGAAACGGGCGATTGGGTCGTCGCTGCTTTGAGTGGGTGCGGGCACGCCGTGGGAAGCCGTCGACGCACGCATGAGCTGCACGGATCCAGTGCCTTCGGTCTGCTGCATCTGCCGGGCCTGGCGTTCCGCGATGGAGGCGGGTGGCGGCGGTTCGAATGCATCGGCGGCGGCGTCGATCGGGTCGGGCGAAGGTTGGGCAAGGGTGCGGGCGGTCGTCGCGGACTGCATCGGTTGAGCGGGCGAACGAGCGCCGCTTTCAAACGTGCTCGCCTGAGCCGCGGGGACCATCGTCGCTGCCACGGCGCCCGCTGAGCGTGCCTGCAGCTGCGCGGCGCCGAGGCCCGACGGCGGCGGCTCGAATTGATCGGCTTGCACGACGGGCGTGCCGCCGCCTGCACGGGTCGCCGGCGTCGCGCTCGCGACCGGCCGGGCCGTTGCCATCGACGACGCGCTGGACAGCGCCGTCGGGCCCGCGTAGGTCGACGCTGCCGGAACTGCCACGGTTGTTGCCGTGCCCATCGCCGCGGCCGCAGCACCTCGCTCGGTTTGCGGCGCCGCAGCCTGATAGCTCGGCGTATCGAACGGCGCCGGCGTTGCCGCCGGTCCCGCCATCCGGCGGATGCCGTCGAAGCGCTTCGCCCAGTAGGGATTGGTCAGATAGTCGAGCCGCACGGTGCCGCCCGTCGATGGCGCGTTGACGAAGCGCAGCTTGCCCACGTAGATGCCGACGTGTGAATGCGCGCGCCCCGTCGTGTTGAAAAAGATCAGATCGCCTGGCGCGATTTCGTCCGGTTCGATCGACTCGCCACGCCCGCTCATCTCGGCCGTCGTGCGCGGCAGGTTCACCGACGCCGCGCGCAGCACGACGTACCGCACGAGCCCGCTGCAATCGAAGCCGCTGTCGGGCGTATTGCCGCCCCAACGGTAGGGCACGCCGACGAGACTCATCGCCTGAATGGAGATTTCCTCGCGGCCGATGCTGTGATCGACGAAGTGGGGAAAGCCGGGCGGCGGCGCGCGATAGGCGCCGTTCGCGACGACGCTGCCGCCTGACCCGCGCGACGTCTTCTGCGGCGCGCCGGCACAGGCGGCGAGCAGCAGGACGGGCAGCAGCGATAAGGCGAGTCGGCGCATGAAGACGGCACGGGCGGTAAGCGCCCATTTACTCACTGAGGATGTCGGGATGGTAGCCGCCCAACAAGGCTGCGGCAAGAATTGTTGATAAATTACTTGAAGTTTGTGCGCTAAGTGTTGCCTGCGTGGAACGCCGGCGCAATAAAAAGGCCGCGTCCGGAACGAACCGGACGCGGCCTGCGATCAAAAGCCGGAAAAAAAACCGGCGAACGACGTCTAGAGAATCTCCGACGCGTAGTCAGCGAGGCGCGAGCGCTCGCCGCGCGCCAGCGTGACGTGTCCGCTGTGCGCCCAGCCCTTGAAGCGATCGACCACGTAGGTCAGGCCCGAACTGCCCTCGGTCAGGTAAGGCGTATCGATCTGCGCGATGTTGCCAAGGCAGATGATCTTCGTGCCCGGACCCGCGCGCGTGACGAGCGTCTTCATCTGTTTCGGCGTCAGGTTCTGCGCCTCGTCGATGATCAGATACTTGTCGACGAACGTGCGGCCGCGCATGAAGTTCATGCTCTTGATCTTCAGGCGCGAGCGGATCAGCTCCTGGGTCGCGGCGCGGCCCCATTCGCCGGCGGCGTCGTCGGTTTTCTGCAGCACTTCGAGGTTGTCGTCGAACGCACCCATCCACGGCTGCATCTTTTCCTCTTCGGTGCCCGGCAGAAAGCCGATGTCTTCGCCGACCGGCACCGTCGCGCGCGTCACGATGATCTCGTTGTAGCGCTTGTCGTCGAGCACCTGCGCGAGACCCGCCGCGAGTGCGACCAGCGTCTTGCCGGTGCCGGCCTGGCCGAGCAGCGTGACGAAGTCGATGTCCGGATTCATCAGCAGGTTCAGCGCGAAGTTCTGCTCGCGATTGCGCGCCGTGATGCCCCACACGTTGTTCTTGTGGTGGCCATAGTCACGCAGCGTTTGCAGCAGCGCGGTCTTGCCGTTCAGTTCGCGCACCAGCGCATGAAACGCGGGCTCGCCGTTCTGCGGCTCCAGATAAACGAACTCGTTGACCAGCATCGATGCGCACAGCGGACCCGTCACGCGGTAGTACGTGGTGCCGGTTTTCGTGTCCTGCCAGCTTTCCATGCCCTTCGCGTGCCTGGTCCAGAAGTCTTGCGGCAGCGCGCGGATGCCCGTGTACAGCAGGTCGCTGTCCTCGAGCACCTGGTCGTTGAAGTAGTCTTCGGCGGGCAGACCGAGCGCATGCGCCTTGATGCGCATGTTGATGTCTTTCGACACCAGCACGACCTGGCGATCCGCGCGATCGCGCTGCAGCGCGCGCACGACGCCGAGGATCTGGTTGTCGGCCTTGCCTTCGGGCAGACCTTCGACCGGCTCGATCGCGGTCAGTCGGGTCTGGAAGTACAGCCGCCCGGACGCCTCGCGGCTGCCCAGACGCGCGAGCGAAATGCCGTCGGCCATGTCGCCCGCGTTCGCGACGAGCGCGTCGAGCGTGCGGCTCACCTGACGCGCGTTACGCGCGACTTCCGACATTCCCTTCTTGTGGTTGTCGAGCTCTTCCAACGTCATCATCGGCAGATAGACGTCGTGCTCCTCGAAGCGGAACAGGCAGCTCGGATCGTGCATCAGCACGTTGGTGTCGAGCACGAAAAGCTTCTGCACCTCGGCTGGCGTGGCGCCCGTGCCACGTTTCTTGCGCGTGGCGGCAGGGCTCGCTGCGGCGGGCGCGGCGGCTGTTTCGTCCGTGCGCTGCTTCGCGGCGGGCGCGCGTGCGACGATCGGCTGCGCTTCGGCCGCGTCGGCTTCGAACTGCGCTCGCGCGGACGGAACCGGCTGCAACAGCGCGGCGGTCTGCCTGGTCTTGCGGCCGCGCGCGGGCGCGGGTTGCGCGGCGGGCGGCGACTCGACGGCGGGCACGGGCCACAACGTGGTGGCGGCGTTGGCAGCGTGCGCCATCGGTGTCGCGACATTGACGCGGCCGTAATCGGCCGACTCTGCGGATTCCCCTTCACGCGCCTGTTTTTTCGCGGCGGAGCGCGCGGGCGTGACGGCTTTGGCCTTGTATTCGTCAGGCGACAAAAGATTGCCGAGCTTGTTGGGGGGAGTAGGCAAAGGCATGGTTTCCCTCGAAATGATCGGGTCACATATCGTGCGCCGCCCGTCGCATTCTGACGATGCCCTCACGGGACATCGAGTCTGCGCGAGGAGGCGCGCATTCGGTCTAGAGATGCCGGTTCGCCTGGTTTTCGATAGGCTCCTTGACGGAAGCGCGCGAACCAATGAACGAACGGTCGCGCGCAATTAAAAAAGCCGCCGCCCCGGCATTCGGGGCAAGCGGCTCGACGATGATGCTCACGTTGCGCCTCACGCTCCGAACGGCACCGGTGGATCCGGTCAGGCGGCCGTCAGGGCTGGCGCAGCGGAGAATAATGTGGGGTGGACAGGCACTCATTGCGGGCCAATATAACGCGCATCAAAGCGCTTGTACAGCCTCCAGAATGTCGTCGACGTGGCCCGGCACTTTAACGCCGCGCCACTCGTGGCGCAGCACGCCATCGGCGTCGATGAGGAACGTGGAGCGCTCGATTCCCCGTACCTCTTTGCCATACATTTTCTTCATTTTGATGACGGCGAAGAGGGCGCACAACGTTTCTTCCGGGTCGGAAATCAGCGGGAAGGGTAGTTCGAGCTTAGCCTTGAAGTTGTCATGCGAACGCAGGCTGTCGCGCGACACGCCGATCACTTCCGCGCCGGCTTTCATGAACTTCGGATACAGATCGCGGAACTGCAACCCTTCGGTCGTGCAGCCCGGCGTATTGTCCTTCGGATAGAAATACAGCACCACCTTCTTGCCCCGCAGCTTTGACAGCGTGATTTCGCCGCCCGTCGCGGTGGCGGTGAAGTCGGGGATGGGTTGGTCGACTGCGATGGACACGAGGTTCTCCGGTTGTTGGGGCTGGCGTCGCTAGGTGCCGCGGCGTCGGCCGGTCTGTCGTCGAGGTTGTTGTTGTTCGGGATTACGGTCGGCGCGCGGTTGTCCGATCGTCAGACCCGGCAAGGAAGCGGGCAACAGGCGGGCAACGGGCGGGCAATGGGCGAGCAACAAGCGGCGCGCCTTCCAACGACTCCTGCGTCGCGGGCCTTCAGGGCTGGACGATCAGTTCGCCGGAGCGTCCCGGAATCTCGCCCCACGCGACAGGGTACGATGGCAGCGTGTCGCGGTCTAGCGTGGCGTAGTAATCGCCCATCGTCGCGAACGTGTGGCCCTGGGCGCGCCAGCCTTCGAGCAACTGTTCGAAAACCGGCGCGAGTTTCTGTCCTTCGAGTTCCGCGTGCAGCGTGAACACCTGGTCGTGCGGATTTTTTTCAGTTTGTTTCAGCATCCACGCGGCGACGTTGTGCGTATCGACACCATCGACACCGAGCACTTCGTCGAGCGTCGGGAGCGTGGTCGGCATCTGCACGTGCTTCAGCGTCCTGCCGTCGACCACCAGCAGATATGGCGAGTGGCCACGGCCGTCGGAAGCGTAGCGCATGCCCCACGCGTCGATCTGCTCGAACGCGTGGCCGTTCATCTGCCAGCCCGCGGCGCCGTGCGTGACGGGCGGCGCGCCGAATATCTCGATGAACCGCGCGTGGCTCCGCTGCATCTGCGCGACGGTCCACGCGCGATCTTTGGCGCGCACGTTGTCCTGCCAGTACACGTGATCCCACGTATGGATGCCGCACTCGAAGCCGGCTTCGTGGATCGCGCGCATCTCGGCCGCGGCCTTCGCGCCGATGTCCGGACCGGGCAGCAGCACGCCGTACATCAACTGCCTGACGCCGTAATGCTCGACCACCGACGTGCGCGACACCTTCTTCAGAAAGCCCGGCCGCAGCACGCGGCGCATCGCCCAACCGGTGTGGTCGGGCCCGAGGCTGAACAGGAAGGTGGCGCGCGCCTTGAAGCGGTCGAAGATGCGCGCGAGATTCGGCACGCCTTCGCGGGTGCCGCGCAGCGTGTCGACGTCGATCTTCAGGACGATGCGAGCCAAGGACGCGCCCTTATTGCTGTTCGACGAGTGCGCGGGCTTCCGCGACGTGGCCGCGATACGCTTCGAAAATCTTGCGCAGCGCTTCGTCGAAAGTCGACGTGGGTGCCCAGCTGAGTTCCTGCTTCGTGTTGTCGATCTTCGGCACGCGGTTCTGCACGTCCTGATAGCCGTTGCCGTAGTACGCGCCCGACGACGTTTCGACCAGTTGCACCTTCCTGGCCAAGTCCGCGTATTCGGGGAATTCGGCCGCGAGTGCCAGCATCTTGTGCGCGAGCTCACGCACCGAGAAGTTGTTGATCGGGTTGCCGATGTTGTAGATCTTGCCGGTGGCGACGCCGTTCTTGTTCTCGATGATCTTCATCAGCGCGCTGATGCCGTCGTCGATGTCCGTGAACGCGCGCTTCTGCGCGCCGCCATCGACGAGGCTGATGTTCTCGCCGCGCACGATGTGGCCGAGGAACTGCGTGACCACGCGCGAGCTACCTTCCTTCGGCGTGTAGATCGAGTCGAGGCCCGGGCCGATCCAGTTGAACGGACGGAACAGCGTGAAGTTCAGGCCTTCCATGCCGTAGCCCCAGATCACGCGGTCCATCAGCTGCTTCGAGCACGCGTAGATCCAGCGCGGCTTGTTGATCGGGCCGTACGACAGCTGCGATTCTTCCGGATCGAACTGCTCGTCCGTGCACATGCCGTAGACCTCGGAGGTCGACGGAAACACCAGATGCTTGCCGTACTTGACGGCTGAACGCACGATCGGCAGGTTCGCCTCGAAGTCGAGTTCGAACACGCGCAGCGGCTGCTTCACATACGTTGCGGGCGTGGCGATCGCGACGAGCGGCAGAATCACATCGCACTTCTTGACGTGATATTCGACCCATTCCTTGTTGATCGTGATGTCGCCTTCGAAGAAGTGCATCCGCTCATGATTGACGAGGTCGCCGAGACGTTCGGTCTGCATGTCCATCCCGAACACTTCCCAGTCGGTGGTTTCGAGAATGCGTTTGGACAGGTGATGGCCGATGAAGCCATTCACACCCAGAATCAGGACTTTTTTCATGAATGAGATTGGATGAGCTGGGCGAATTCCGCCGGACTGACGGCAGACTCGCCGCCGTCGTGCTGGTGCCGCAATTCGTGGATGTTGATCGCGCGGCCGTCGCCGCAGATCGCGAAAACGGCATTATCGCTTACGTGCAGGCCCGGGGGCAAATCCGAGCGGAGCGCGCCGGGCGCGGCCAGACGCGCGCGCGCGACGATGAAACGGCGCCCGTTCAGCTCGGTGAAAGCGCCCGGATACGGCGGCGCGACCGCGCGGATCAGGTTGTAGACCTGTTGCGCGGACTGATTCCAGTCGATGCGGCCGTCTTCCGGTTTGCGCCCGCCGTAGTAGCTGCCATGCGCGAGATCGTTCGGCAGATGCGGCGCCTCGCCCGCGAGCAGCGCCGGCAGCACGCGCCACAGCGTTTGCTCGGCGGCGACCGTGACCTTGTCGAAGACCTGCGCGGCGGTGTCGTCGGGCAGGATCGGCACCGGTGTTTGCGCAATGATCGCGCCGGCGTCGGGCTTCGCGGCCATTTCGTGCAGCGTTGCGCCGGTTTCGTTTTCGCCGTTGAGCACCGCCCAGTTGGTCGGCACGCGGCCGCGATACTTCGGCAACAGCGAGCCGTGCATGTTGTAAGCGCCCCGTGCGGCGATCGCGAGCAGGTCGAGCGGCAACATGTGGCGGTAGTAGAACGAGAAGATGAAGTCCGGCCGCGCGGCGCTCACCGCGGCGCGCAGTTCGGGGCTCTTCGGATCGGCCGGCGTGACGACGGCAATGCCGTGCCCGGCTGCCACCGATGCGACGCTGCCGAACCAGATGTTCTCGCTCGGGTTGTCTTCGTGGGTCACGACGAGTGCGACCTCGACGCCGCGCGCGAGCAGCACCTGCAGGCAGCGCACGCCGACGTTGTGATACGCGAATACGACGGCGCGCGGCTTCATGGATGGTGTCCCTGGTCGGCGACCGGCACCGGCTGCACGCCTTGCACGACGGTCTGACGCGGCGCTTCGGCGACGGCCCCGCCGTCGCGTTGCTCGAGAATGGTCTGCACCAGATAACGCGGCCGCGCACGCACCTGCTGATAGATCCGGCCGATGTATTCACCGAGCAGGCCGAGCGCGAAGATGATCACGCCGAGCAGGAAGAACGTGATGGCGAACAGCGTGAACACACCTTGCACTTCCGCGCCGATGATGAAACGGCGAATCAGCAGCAGGACGAACAGCGCCGCGGACCCTAGCGACAGGATCACGCCGATGAACGACAGCCATTGCAGCGGCACCACCGAGAAGCCGGTGACGAGGTCGAAATTCAGACGGATCAGCGAGTACAGCGAGTACTTCGACTCACCGGCGAAGCGTTCCTCGTGCGCGACCTCGATTTCCACCGGATTTTGCGCGAACGTGTACGCGAGCGCCGGGATGAACGTGTTGATTTCGCCGCAGCGGTTGATCGTATCGACGATATGGCGGCTGTAGGCGCGCAGCATGCAGCCCTGGTCGGTCATCTTGATGCGCGTGATGCGCTCGCGCAGATGATTCATCGCGCGCGACGCCTTGCGGCGCCACAGGCTGTCCTGGCGCTGCCGACGGATCGTGCCGACGTAGTCGAAACCTTCGCGCATCTTCGCGACGAGCTTGCCGATTTCCTCGGGCGGATTCTGCAGGTCGGCGTCGAGCGTGATCACGATGTCGCCGCGCGACTGCTCGAAGCCCGCGAGAATCGCCATGTGCTGGCCGTAGTTACCGTTCAGCAGGATCACGCGCGTGGTGTCGGGGCGCGCGCGGAACTGCCCGGCGAGCAGCGCCGCGGATTTGTCGCGGCTGCCGTCGTTGATGAAGATCACTTCATAACCGGTGCCGAGCGCGTCGAGCGCCGGATAGAGGCGCGCGAACAGCGCGGCCAGTCCGGCTTCCTCGTTGTACACCGGAATGATGATCGACACTTCCGGTGCGACGGCGCGATGTTCCGAATAAGTCATGTCCGCTTATTTTCCGTAGTGTTCGCAAATTTCGTTGACCGCGCGGCACACGCGCTCGACGTCGCCTTCGTTCATCAGGGTGAAGAGTGGCAGCGTGACGGTGGTGGCGCCGAAGCGCTCCGCGTGCGGGAACATGCCTTCCTTGAAGCCGCGCGCGCGGTACAGGGAAAACAGGTGCAGCGCCGGGTAGTGCACGCCCGAGCCGATGCCGCGCTCCTTCAGCTCGCCCATGAAGCCGGCGCGGTCGATCGACAGTTTTTCGAGCGGCAGCGTGATCTGGAACATGTGCCAGTTGCTGTTTTCGAAGTCCGCGGGCGGCAGGCCGACGCCGAGCTGAACGGCCGCGCCGCCTTCGAGTTGCGCGAAGTACGCGCGCACGAGCTTCTTGCGCTGCGCGATGAAGCGCTCGAGATGCGGCAGCTGGCCGAGGCCGACACGCGCGGCGACGTCGGTCAGGTTGTACTTGCCGCCGAGCACGTCGCAGTCCATGCCGTCGAAGCCGGTGCGCGTGATGCCCTGCAGCCGGTACTTCTGCGCGAGCACCGCTTCTTCCTCGTTGTTCAGCACCAGCGCGCCGCCTTCGACCGAGGTCAGGTTCTTGTTCGCGTGGAAGCTGAACGACACGATGTCGCCGAGCTTGCCGATGCGCTCGCCGTTCCAGGTGGAGCCGAATGCCTGCGCGGCGTCTTCGATCACGCGCAGCTCGTGCGCGCGGGCGATCCCGTACAGACGGTCCATGTCGACCGGCAGGCCCGACAGGAACACCGGCAGCAACGCCTTGGTGCGCGGCGTGATCGCTTTTTCGAGCAGGTCGAGATCGATGTTGCGCGTGATCGGGTCGATGTCGGCGAACACTGGCGTCGCGCCGGTTTCGAGGATCACGTTGCAGGTCGACACCCAGGTGGCCGGCGTCGTGACCACTTCATCGCCGGGACCGACGCCGGCGATGCGCAGGCCGATTTCGAGCGTCGCGGTACCGGAATTGAAGGTGCGCACCGGGCGGCCGCCGCAGAACTCGGACAGCGCGGCCTCGAACTTCTGGTTCTGCGGGCCGGTGGTGATCCAGCCGGAACGCAGCACGTCGGCGACGCCCTGGATCGTTTCCTCGTCGATCTCGGGTTTGACAAACGGCAAAAACGGGACTTGTGACTGGCTCATGAATGCATCGCTCGATTGAAAGGGGCGCGGCCCGACGGGCGCGAAGTAAACCACAAACTACCCGCAAACCCAAGGCCGCGGCTTAAAAAACGCAACCGCTCAGCTTACCGCGGCCCACCTTACGTCATGCTTAGGCGGCGCGTGTGCCGCGCCGGTTCCTACGCGGGGCGCCGCGCCTAGCTGCGCGCGAGCACGACCACGCCGACGAGAATGATGCCGATGCCGACCAGCTTCTGCACCGACATCACTTCGCCAAACAGGTACCACGCGGCGATCGCGTTGACGACGTAGCCCAGTGACAGCATCGGATAGGCGATCGACACGTCCACGCGCGAGAGCCCGATGATCCACACCGCCACGCTGATCACGTAGCAGGCGAGCCCGCCGATGATCGGCGGCTGGGTTGCCAGCTTGAAGCCGATGGGCAGGATGTTCGCACGGGTGAATTCGAAGTGTCCAACGGCATTCGTGCCGGCCTTGAGCAGCAGCTGCGCGCCGGCATTCAGCGTGACGCCGGCCAGGATGCAGAACAGGGAAATCGGGTTCATCGAACGGTCTGGTTCTCGAAAGGGTTAGGGCTTTGCCGCGGGCGTGGAGACGGGGGCCGGCGTGGCCGATGCCGCGGGCCTCACTTCCACGACTGCCGAGGCGGCGTTAGCGGGGGTAGCGGGTGCTGCTGCCGCCGCTGCGGCCGGGGCGGCGGCAGCCGCGTCGGCGAGCGGCTTCATCACCACCACGCGGCGCGGATCGCGCGCGATCACCTGCATCGGCACGCCTTGCTTGACGAGGCGGTCGTAGGTCGGCGGCGGGATCAGCGCGAGCGCGTAGCGTTCGGCCTTCCAGCGCGCGATCCACGCGTCGACCGTCGGCACCCATTTTTGCGGCTCGACGGACACGCCGAATGCGAGCTCGTCCGGGTGGGCGACCATGATCATCGTGTGGCCGATGTAGAACGGCAGCGTGTGGTCGAGCACGCCGACCGAGTAGAACGGCGTGTCGGGCGGCAGCTTCGCGAGCTCGGCCTTGATCGCGGGCGCGAGCGGCGCGCCGGAACTCAGGCGCCCGAACACGTCGTGGCCGGTGCCCGCGATGGTGCCGAGCAGCAGCCAGCCCGCGCCGAACGCGGCGAGGCTGCCGAGACCGACTCGCGCGTTGGCGCCCACGCCGCCCTGGCCGCGGCGGTTCAGCCACAGCGCGAACAGCGTGAGCACGAACGCGACGGCTAGCGCGGCGAGCACCCACACGCGGTATTCGGCATACAGCTCGGCCGGATTGCGCGCAGTGCCGAAGCGCGGCAGGAACAGCGCCGCGAACGCGGCGACCACGAAAAACAGCGCGTAGCCCGCCAGATGCCGGCGCAGCTGCTCGCGCGTGACGAGCGGCAGATACATGCCGATCAGCATCGCGATCGGCGGCGCGATCGGCAGCGTGTAGGACAGCAGCTTCGAGTGCGACGCGCTGAAGAACAGGAAAATGAAGACGATCCACGTAAGCATCAGCGTGACCGGCGCGAAGCCGTTCGGCTGACGCGGCTGGCGCCACGCGTGGCGCACGCTTTGCACGGTTACCGACAGCCACGGCAGGAAGCCCACCAGCAGTACTGGCACGAAGTAGTAGAACGCGCCGGGGCGATTCTGCTCGGGCGTCAGATAGCGCTTGAACTGCTGAACGACGAAGAAGAAGTTCAGGAATTCCGGATTGCGCTGCTGCACGAGGACGAACCACGGCGTCACGATCGCGAGAAAAACGATCAGCCCGCTCACCAGATGCAGACGCTTCCACAGCGCCCAGTCGCGCGCGATCAGCGTATAGAGCACCAGCACCGCGCCCGGCAGGATCAGCCCGACCAGGCCCTTCGAGAGCACCGCCAGCGCCATCGACGCCCAGCACACCCACATCCAGCCGCGCACGCATGGGGGCCGCAGGTTCGGGCGCTGGGCGAGCAGCAGCGCGCACAGCGTGAGCGCCATCCAGAGCGACAGGCCCATGTCGAGCGTATTGAAGTGGCCCATCAGGTTCCAGTACGGCGAACAGGCGAGCACGAGTGCCGCGAACACGCCGGTCGCCGCGTTGAACACGCGGGCGCCGGTAAAGCCGATCAGCAGCACGCCGGCGAAGCCCGTCAGCGCGGTGTAGAGACGCGCCTGCCATTCGCCGATGCCGAACCACGCGAACGTCAGCGCGTTCGCCCAGGTTTGCAGCGGCGGCTTCTCGAAGTACTTGTAGCCGTTGTAGCGCGGCGTGATCCAGTCGCCGGTCAGGAACATTTCGCGCGCCATTTCGGCGTAGCGGCCTTCGTCGCTCGGCAGCAGATGGCGCCAGCCGAGCGGCACGAACCAGATCACGGCGAGAACCAGCACCAGCAACAGGATCGCGGTGCGATTGAGCGGTAGCCTCGACGGCGTATCGTTCATGAAATATCAACCCTTCTTGTTATCGACGGCGCGCGCACGGGCGCGACGCGGGGGGCCAGAACCGGGCCGGCCGGGTGCGCCGGCGCCGGGCACGCTCAGGCCTCGATCAGCAACGCGGCCGCGACCTTGCGGCCCTCGGCCATCAGAATGTTGTAGGTGCGGCAGGCGGCCTTGAAGTCCATCGTTTCTACGCCGATGCGTTTCGCGGTCAGCGCGGCGGTCAGGCGCGGGTGCGGGAAGCGCAGCCGCTCGCCGCTGCCGAACACGACCACTTCGGGCGCGGCGTCGACCAGCATCGCGAAATGCTCGGCGCTCAACTGCTCGAACGAGGAGACGGGCCAGGGAATGACCGGCGCGTCCGGCAGCACGAGAATACTGCCCGCGTGACGCACCAGATTGATTTCGACGTAGTCGGCGCCATAGCCGGTAACGGTATTGAGCGCGCCGCTGGAATCCTGATGTAATTTCAAATTGGTTTTCCGAAGTCGTCGTGAGACGTCATGCGTGTTGCCGGCCTGGCTGCACGTCGCACAGGCCGCGCGGTTCGACGCGTGTGACACACGAGAAGGCCGAAAAGGCTTGCCGATGCGGGTGGTGCATTGCGGAAGTCGGCCAAAATCCGCTAAATTATAACTTTTTAGCCGCCTTGCGGCGCCCCTCGCTCAAGTGCCGCCACAAGCCGCGCTGGGCGCATCGGCGTGGCCCACCGGCCACCTGGGTTGGCATCGCCCGCTTTCGCTGCGTTTTTTTCCACGCCGGAACCCGGAAAGCCGCGGCCGCTCGACAGTTCGACCCCATTTCGCGACTGGCCGCCGGCGCCGCCGCGTCCGAATTCCCCGTAGCGGTGAATCCGAGCGGCCCGGCGTCGTCAGCCAGGCCCCGTTTGCCCAAGGTTTGCCCCAGCCATCAACCAGGATGAAGTGCCCGCCGTGAAACCAATTCTCAAATCCAACAAGTTGCTGAATGTCTGCTACGACATTCGCGGGCCCGTCCTCGAACATGCGAAGCGGCTCGAAGAAGAGGGTCACCGCATCATCAAGCTGAACATCGGCAATCTGGCACCGTTCGGCTTCGAGGCGCCGGACGAGATCATCCAGGACATGATCCTGAACCTGCCCAGCTCGTCGGGCTACTCCGACTCGAAGGGCGTGTTCGCCGCGCGCAAGGCGATCATGCACTACACGCAGAAAAAGGGCGTGCACGGCGTCGAACTGGACGACGTCTACATCGGCAACGGCGCGTCCGAGCTGATCGTGATGGCGCTCCAGGGCCTCATCAACGACGGCGACGAAGTGCTGCTGCCCGCGCCCGATTACCCGCTGTGGACCGCCGGCGTGAGCCTCGCGGGCGGCACGCCGGTGCACTACATCTGCGACGAGTCGAATAGCTGGATGCCCGACCTCGATGACATCCGCGCGAAAATCACGCCGAACACGCGCGCGCTGGTCGTGATCAACCCGAACAACCCGACCGGCGCGCTGTACTCGGACGAACTGCTGCTCGGCCTGATCGAGATCGCGCGCCAGCACGGCCTCGTGATCTTCGCCGACGAGGTGTACGACAAGATCGTCTACGACGGCAAGACGCACACGTCGATGGCGTCGCTGTCCGAAGACGTGCTGACCGTCACGTTCAACAGCCTGTCGAAGAGCTACCGCTCGTGCGGCTATCGCGCCGGCTGGATGGCCATTTCGGGCCTGACCGGCGAGAACCGCCGGCTCGCGAAAGACTATCTGGAGGGGCTCGGCATCCTCGCGTCGATGCGGCTGTGTCCGAACGTGCCCGGCCAGTACGCGATCCAGACCGCGCTCGGCGGCTATCAGAGCATCAACGACCTGATCGTGCCGGGCGGGCGCCTGTACAAGCAGCGCGAGCTCGCCTACGACATGCTGACGGCGATCCCCGGCGTGAGCTGCGTGAAGCCCGAGGCGGCGCTGTACATGTTCCCGCGCCTCGACCCGAAGGTGTATCCGATCCAGAACGACCAGCAGTTCATCCTCGACCTGCTGCTCGAAGAGCGCGTGCTGCTCGTGCAGGGCACTGGCTTCAACTGGAAGACGCCGGATCACTTCCGTGTCGTGTTCCTGCCGAACGTCGACGACCTCGCGGATTCGATCAACCGGATCGCGCGCTTCCTCGACGGCTACCGCAAACGTCACACGGCCTGAGCCGGGGTCGCGTACGATGTGGCGCCTGATGTGTCAAATGAGGCGCGCCGCTCGTGCCACCCCCGACACCCTTTTCAAACCTCTACTAGAAACACACGCTGCATGGAACCGATCAAAGTTGGACTGCTGGGCTTCGGCACGGTAGGCAGCGGGACCTTCACGGTACTGCGCCGCAATCAGGAAGAAATCAAACGTCGCGCGGGTCGCGGCATCGAGATTGCGCGCATTGCCGTGCGCAACCCGGCCAAGGCGACCGCGGCGCTCGGCGGCGAAGCCGGCAGCGTGGCGCTGACCGATGACTTCAACGCGGTCGTCGACGATCCTTCGATCGCGATCGTCGCGGAAATGATCGGCGGCACCGGCATCGCGCGCGACCTCGTGCTGCGCGCGATCAACAACGGCAAGCACGTGGTCACCGCCAACAAGGCGCTGCTCGCGGTGCATGGCACGGAGATTTTCGAGGCGGCGCGCGCGAACGGCGTGATGGTCGCGTTCGAGTCGGCGGTGGCGGGTGGCATTCCGATCATCAAGGCACTGCGCGAAGGGCTGACGGCGAACCGCATCCAGTACATCGCGGGCATCATCAACGGCACGACGAACTACATCCTGTCGGAGATGCGTGACCGTGGGCTCGATTTCGCGACCGCGCTGAAGGCCGCGCAGGAGCTCGGCTACGCGGAAGCCGACCCGACCTTCGACATCGAGGGCGTCGACGCGGCGCACAAAGCGACGATCATGAGCGCGATCGCGTTCGGCGTGCCGGTGCAGTTCGACCGCGCGTACGTCGAAGGCATCAGCAAGCTCGCCGCGATCGACATCAAATACGCCGAGGAGCTCGGCTACCGCATCAAGCTGCTCGGCATCACGCGCCGCACCGACAAGGGCATCGAGCTGCGCGTGCACCCCACGTTGATTCCGGAAAAGCGCCTGCTCGCGAATGTGGAAGGCGCGATGAACGCGGTCGTCGTGCATGGCGATGCGGTCGGCACGACGCTGTACTACGGCAAGGGCGCGGGCGCCGAGCCGACGGCTTCCGCCGTGGTCGCCGATCTCGTCGACGTGACGCGTCTGCACACGGCCGACCCCGAGCACCGCGTGCCGCATCTGGCGTTCCAGCCGGACAGCCTGTCGAACACCCCGATCCTGCCGATCGAAGAAGTCACGTGCGGCTACTACCTGCGCCTGCGCGTCGCCGACGTGACCGGCGTGCTCGCCGACATCACGCGCATTCTGGCGGACACCGGCATTTCGATCGACGCACTGCTGCAAAAGGAATCGGAGCTCGTCGACGCGAACGGCAAGGGCGAAACCGACATTCTGCTGATCACGCACGAGACGGTCGAAAAGCAGGTCAATGCCGCGATCAGGTCGATCGAGGCGCTCGAGACCGTCGTCTCGCAAGTCACGAAGCTGCGCATGGAAGCGCTGAACTAGGCCGAACTATGAACTACCTCTCCACGCGCGGCGCCGGAGCCGGCGAGCGCCATACCTTCTCCGAGATCCTGCTCGGCGGTCTCGCGAAAGACGGCGGCCTGTATCTGCCGGCCGACTATCCGCGCGTCACCCCGGACGAACTCACGCGCTGGCGCACGCTGCCGTACGCGGATCTCGCCTTCGAGATCCTGTCGAAGTTCTGCGACGACATTCCCGCCGACGACCTGCGCGCACTGACGCGCAAAACCTACACGGCCGCGACCTACTGCAACGTGCGCGACGACGAAAGCGCCGCGCAGATCACGCCGCTGAAGACGCTCGGCGTCGAAGACGGCGCGCCGCTGTCGCTGCTCGAACTGTCGAACGGTCCGACGCTCGCGTTCAAGGACATGGCAATGCAGCTGATCGGCAACCTGTTCGAGTACGCGCTCGCGAAGCATGGCGAAACGCTGAACATTCTCGGCGCGACGTCGGGCGACACCGGCAGCGCCGCTGAATACGCGATGCGCGGCAAGAAGGGCATCCGCGTGTTCATGCTGTCGCCGCACAAAAAGATGAGCGCGTTCCAGACCGCGCAGATGTACAGCCTGCAAGACCCGAACATCTTCAACCTCGCGGTGCAAGGCGTGTTCGACGACGCGCAGGACATCGTGAAGGCGGTGTCGAACGATCACGCGTTCAAGGCGAAGTACAAGATCGGCACGGTCAACTCGATCAACTGGGCGCGGGTCGTCGCACAGGTTGTCTATTACTTCAAGGGCTACTTTGCCGCGACGAAGTCGAACGCCGAGCGCGTGTCGTTCACGGTGCCGTCGGGCAACTTCGGCAACGTGTGCGCGGGTCATATCGCGCGCATGATGGGTCTGCCGATCGAGAAGCTCGTCGTCGCGACCAACGAGAACGACGTGCTCGACGAGTTCTTCCGCACTGGTATTTACCGCGTACGCAAGGCGGCCGAGACGTATCACACGAGCAGCCCGAGCATGGACATCTCGAAGGCATCGAACTTCGAGCGCTTCGTGTACGACCTGCTCGGCCGCGATCCGGCGCGCGTGCTGCAACTGTTCCGCGACGTCGAGGAGAAGGGCGGTTTCGATCTCGCGGCAAGTGGCGACTTCGCGCGCGTAAAGGAGTTCGGTTTCGTGTCGGGCAGCAGCAGCCACGACACCCGCGTCGACACGATCCGCGACGTGTTCCAGCGTTACGACACGATGATCGACACGCACACGGCCGACGGCGTGAAGGTCGCGCGCGAGCATCTGCAGCCCGGCATTCCGATGATCGTGCTCGAGACCGCGCAGCCGATCAAGTTCGGCGAGACGATCCGCGAGGCGCTGCTGCGCGAGCCGCAGCGGCCGGCGGCGTTCTCGGGGCTCGAGTCGCTGCCGCAGCGCTTCGAGGTCGTGCCCGCGGATGCGCAGCGGGTGAAGGACTTCATTGTCGCGAATACCGGCGAATAAGGGCGAGCGGGCCGCGTCGCTTCACGTTGATCGACGCCCACGCCCGCACTACGAGAAAACGCTGGCCGCACTTCCGCGGCCACGCATCGAAAAACACCAAAAGCTCCCCATAACGCCCGGCCGCCCAGGCTAACGGCATCGGCCGCTACAATGTTCTTTTAACCTGCGGCTTCCACCCTCCAGATGTCCACACCCACGCCCCGCGCCCCGATGCTCGCCACTGCCGATGCGCTGGCGATCCTGCTCGACGCCGCGCGCGCGCTCGACGGTATCGAAACGCTGCCGACGCTCGACGCGCTGAATCGCGTGCTCGCCACCGACGTGACGTCGCCGCTCGACGTGCCGCCGATGAACACGAGCGCGATGGACGGCTACGCGGTCCGCATCGCCGATCTCGCGCACGGTAGCCGCCTGCCGGTCTCGCAACGCATTCCGGCCGGCCATGCGCCGACGCCGCTCGCGCCCAACAGCGCGGCACGCATCTTCACCGGCGCGACGGTGCCCGCCGGCGCGGACGCGGTCGTGATGCAGGAGCAGACCGAGGCGGCTGGCGACGAGGTGACGATCGTGCATCGTCCGCAGGCGGGCGAGTGGATCACCGCACAGGGCGCCGATATTCGCGCGGGCTCGGTGATCCTGCCGGCCGGCACGCGGCTCACGCCGCAGGCGTTGGGGCTTGCCGCGTCGGTCGGATGCGCGCGGCTCGAGGTGCGCCGGCGCGTGAAGGTCGCCGTATTCTTCACCGGCGACGAACTGACGATGCCCGGCGAGCCGCTGAAGCCCGGCGCGATCTACAACTCGAATCGCTTCACGCTGCGCGGTCTGCTCGAGAAGCTCGGCTGCGACGTGGCCGACTATGGCATCGTCGCCGATCAACTCGACGCGACCCGCGCGACGCTGCGCGAAGCCGCCGAGGCGCACGATCTGATTCTCACCTGCGGCGGCGTGTCGGTCGGCGAGGAGGATCACGTGAAGCCGGCGGTGGAGGCCGAAGGGCGTCTGTCGATGTGGCAGATCGCCATGAAGCCGGGCAAGCCGCTCGCGTTCGGCGCGGTGCGGCGTGGTGCGGGTGGTGCGGGTGGTGCAAATGGGGGCGAGCCGGCCGAAACGTTTTTCATCGGCCTGCCCGGCAATCCGGTGTCGAGCTTCGTGACGTTCCTGCTGTTCGTGCGTCCGTTCGTACTGCGGCTGGCCGGCGTGCAGGCGGTCGCGCCGCGCGCGCTGTCGCTGCGCGCGGACTTCGCGCAGGGCAAGGCCGATCGCCGCAACGAGTTCCTGCGCGCGCGCGTCAACGTGGCGGGAGGGCTCGATCTGTTTGCCAATCAGAGTTCGGCCGTGTTGACGTCGACCGTGTGGGGCGACGGTCTGATCGACAATCCGCCGAACCACGCGATCAGCGCCGGCGAAACCGTGCGCTTCATTCCGTTTTCCGAACTGTTGAACTGAGGCCGGTCGTGCGCGGCATGCGCGGCGTAGACCGGCGGTATCCCGATGAAGATTGAACTCCGATATTTTGCGAGCGTGCGAGAAGCGCTCAATACGTCCGACGAAAGCGTCGAGGTGCCCGACGGCATCGCGACCGTCGGCGAGGTGCGCGCGTGGCTGCGCGTGCGTGGCGGCATCTGGGCCGAGACGCTCGCCGAAGGCCGCGCGCTGCGCATGGCCTGCAACCACGTGATGACCGGCGCGAGCACCCGCATCACCGAGGGCTGCGAGGTCGCGTTCTTTCCGCCCGTCACCGGCGGCTGAACCGCGCTCTCGCACATCACGTTCACGCCCGCGACAAAAGCCCTCAGGAGCCGTCCATGCCCGTTCGCGTCCAGACCGAAGACTTCGACCTCAGCGCCGAGGTGGCCGCGCTGCGCGCGCGCAATCCGAGGATCGGCGCGCTCGCGTGCTTCGTCGGCACCGTGCGCGATCTCAACGAGGGCAGCGCGGTCGAGACGATGGAGCTCGAGCATTATCCGGGCATGACGGAGAAGTCGCTCGAGGCGATCGTCGAGCGTGCGCGCGAACGCTGGCCGGGCATCGAGGTGCTGATCGTGCATCGCGTCGGCAAGCTGTATCCGCTCGATCAGATCGTGCTCGTTGCGACGACGGCCGCGCATCGCGGCGACGCGTTTGCGTCGTGTGAATTCGTAATGGACTATCTGAAGACCGAAGCGCCATTCTGGAAGAAGGAGAAAACCGACGCGGGCGAGCGCTGGGTCGACGCGCGCGTGACCGACGATGCCGCGCTCGCGCGCTGGGGAATCGATTCGGGAAATCGGACTCCGGAGTAAACGAGTCGCGGGCCGCGGAGTTGCGACGGCGCACGCGGCGTCTTTGTGTGAGGCGTCGGCGCCGGCCGACGTTCACTCGTCCCGCGAGCGTCCGATGATCGGCACCGGGAACGGCTCCCCAGCCGGTCGCGACGGATGCTCGCCATCGTCGTCAACGTCGCCATCTCGCGGCCGACGCTTCGGCGCCACCCGCTCGAGCAGCGCCTGCTGCTCCGGCGGGATCTTGTAATCCCAGCCGAAACGGCTCAGTTGCAGACTCTGCGCGATCCGCAGCGCCGGCTCCATGAAACGGACCGCCGCGGCCGGCTGATAGCGCGATTCGACCGTATCTAGGAACAGATACAGCCAGCGGCTGAAATGCTGCGGCTCGATGCCTTCGAGCGGCTGATGCGCCTGCTGCACGTTGCCGCGATACTGCTTCGCGCCGAGCACGAGGCTGCTCCAGAATGCGCACATCTTCGGCAGATGGTCGTCCCAGCAGCCCGCGAGCTTCGCGTCGAAGACCGGACCGAGCAGCGGGTCGGCACGCACGCGATCGTAAAAGCCATAGACGAGGTCGCGGATATTGGCGTCGGTGGGTTCGGCCGCGCGTTCGACCGGCGGCGCGGCGGGGAAAGACGGATTCATGCGGATTCCAGAAAATTGCGGTTGCCGATGACGGCTGAACTGAACCTTGACCCCCCCGTTTTTCTAACAAACGGTTGATGCGGAAAAAGCTACTATTGCTATCCGAAACAGTATTGCAGCGCGATTCGGGGAACGACGCCCGCCCGCCAGTCATGCCAGCCAGTCATGCTAGGGCGTAGCGCTCGTTCCCGGCAACCCTTGCCTCGACGCGGTTATCGGGACGTTCAAGGCACTTGCTCGCAGCCTTTCAAGCTATACCGGGACCTATGAGACTTACCGACTATACGGATTACGCGCTGCGCGTGCTGCTGTACCTCGCGGTGCGGGGCGACGGATTATCGACGATTCAGGACATTTCGCAAGCCTACGGCATCTCGAAGAACCATCTGATGAAGGTCGTGCAGCAGCTGGGCGAGCTCGGCTGGGTCGAAACCGTGCGCGGCCGCAACGGCGGCTTGCGGCTCGGCGCGCAATCGCTGTCGCTGACCGTCGGCGACGTGGTGCGGGTCACGGAAAGCGACTTTGCGCTGGTCGGCTGTCTGCCGGACCGGCAGGGCCGACAGCGGCCTTGCGTCATCACGACGCAGTGCCGGCTGCGTGGCGCGTTGCAGGCGGCGAACCTCGCTTTTCTCGCCGAGCTCGATCGTTTTACGATCGGCGAAGTCGCGCAACCGAAAAGTCCGCTCGCGGCGTTGCTCGGGTTAGGCTCCACGATTCAGATGGTGCCGCTGCCGATTACGGTGGTATCGGATAGCACGCGCGGCGGCAGTCCGGCGACGCTGGGCCACAAGAACTAGAACATCCGGCCGGCTCCCGGGTGCGCAAACCCGCCCGGCCGCGCCACTGGGGAAGGATCGCGGCAGTTCTTGCGCTCAAATGTTAAATAGTTGCGACCGAGGCCAAAAAAGCGCTTGAAACGCTAATAAAACGCCTCATTTTGGTGGTAATCGAAATTGGAGGTCTCTTGATGAGAATCGACAAACTCACCACTAAATTCCAGGAAGCGCTCGCGGACGCCCAGAGTCTGGCGGTTGGCCACGACAATCAGTACATCGAACCCGTCCACGTGCTCGCGGCACTCGTCGCGCAGCAGGACGGCTCCGCTCGCTCGCTGCTGTCGCGCGCCGGCGTGCATGTACAACCTCTACAAACCGCACTGAACGACGCGGTCACGCGGCTGCCCCAAGTGCAAGGCACCGATGGCAACGTGCAGATCGGCCGCGAACTGACCGGTCTGTTGAACCAGGCCGACAAGGAAGCGCAGAAGCTCAACGACACGTTCGTCGCGAGCGAAATGTTCCTGCTCGCGGTCGCCGACGACAAAGGCGAGGCCGGCCGTCTCGCGCGCGAGCATGGGTTGTCGCGCAAGGCGCTCGAAACCGCGATCGCCGCGGTGCGCGGCGGCTCGCAGGTGCATAGCCAGGACGCCGAAAGCCAGCGCGAAGCGCTGAAGAAATACACGATCGACCTGACCGAGCGCGCCCGCGCAGGCAAGCTCGACCCCGTGATCGGCCGCGACGACGAAATCCGCCGTTCCATTCAGATCCTGCAGCGCCGCACCAAGAACAACCCGGTGCTGATCGGCGAGCCGGGCGTCGGCAAGACCGCGATCGTCGAGGGGCTCGCGCAGCGCATCGTCAACGGCGAGGTGCCGGAAACGCTGAAGAACAAGCGCGTGCTGTCGCTCGACATGGCCGCGCTGCTCGCGGGCGCCAAGTATCGCGGCGAGTTCGAGGAGCGCCTGAAGGCGGTGCTCAACGACATCGCGAAGGACGAAGGGCAAACCATCGTCTTCATCGACGAGATTCACACGATGGTCGGCGCCGGCAAGGCCGAAGGCGCGATGGACGCGGGCAACATGCTGAAGCCGGCGCTCTCGCGCGGCGAGCTGCATTGCGTCGGCGCGACCACGCTCGACGAATACCGCAAGTACATCGAAAAGGATGCCGCGCTCGAGCGCCGTTTCCAGAAGGTGCTGGTGGACGAGCCGTCGGTCGAGGCGACCATCGCGATCCTGCGCGGTCTGCAGGAGCGCTATGAGCTGCACCACGGCGTCGACATCACCGACCCGGCGATCGTCGCGGCCGCCGAGCTGTCACATCGTTACATCACGGACCGCTTCCTGCCCGACAAGGCGATCGATCTGATCGACGAAGCCGCGTCGAAGATCAAGATGGAAATCGACTCGAAGCCGGAGGAGATGGATCGGCTCGACCGTCGTCTGATCCAGTTGAAGATCGAACGCGAAGCAGTGAAGAAGGAGAAGGACGAAGCGTCGCAGAAGCGTCTGCAACTGATCGAAGAGGAAATCGAGCGGCTCAACCGCGAATATTCGGACCTCGATGAAATCTGGACCGCGGAAAAAGCGGCGGTGCAGGGCAGCGCGCAGCTGAAGGAAGAGATCGAGAAGACGCGTGCGGAAATCGTGCGTCTGCAGCGTGAGGGCAAGCTCGAGAAGGTGGCCGAATTGCAGTACGGCAAGCTGCCGGGTCTCGAGGCGCAGCTGAAGGAAGTCACGCGCGCCGAGGCCGAGGAGCAGAACAGTCCGAAGCGTCCGCGTCTGTTGCGCACGCAGGTCGGCGCGGAAGAAATCGCCGAGGTCGTGTCGCGGGCCACCGGCATTCCGGTGTCGCGCATGATGCAGGGCGAGCGCGAAAAGCTGCTGCAGATCGAGTCGAAGCTGCATGAGCGCGTGGTCGGCCAGGACGAGGCGATCAGCGCGGTCGCCGATGCGATTCGCCGCTCGCGCGCGGGTCTGTCGGACCCGAACCGTCCGTATGGCTCGTTCCTGTTCCTCGGGCCGACCGGCGTCGGCAAGACCGAGCTGTGCAAGGCGTTGGCGTCGTTCCTGTTCGATTCGGAAGAGCATCTCATCCGTATCGACATGAGCGAGTTCATGGAGAAGCACAGCGTCGCGCGTCTGATCGGCGCGCCGCCGGGTTACGTCGGCTACGAGGAGGGCGGTTATCTGACCGAGGCCGTGCGCCGCAAGCCGTATAGCGTGATCCTGCTCGACGAAATCGAGAAGGCGCATCCGGACGTGTTCAACGTGCTGCTGCAGGTGCTCGACGACGGCCGCATGACCGATGGCCAGGGCCGCACCGTCGACTTCAAGAACACGGTGATCGTGATGACCTCGAACCTCGGTTCGCAGGTCATCCAGGCGATGGTCGGCGAGCCGCAGGAAGCCGTGAAGGACGCCGTGTGGGAAGAGGTGAAGCTGCACTTCCGGCCCGAGTTCCTGAACCGGATCGACGACGTCGTCGTGTTCCATGCGCTCGATCGCTCGAACATCCAGTCGATCGCGCGGATCCAGTTGCAGCGTCTGCACGAGCGGCTCGCGAAGCTCGACATGCAGCTGGTGGTGTCGGACGCGGCGCTCGAGCACATTGGCAAGGTCGGCTACGACCCGCTGTTCGGTGCGCGGCCGCTGAAGCGCGCGATCCAGCAGGAGATCGAGAACCCGATCGCGAAGCTGATTCTGGCCGGCAAGTTCGGTCCGAAGGATGTAATTCCGGTCGAAGTGGACGACGGCAAGCTGCTGTTCGAGCGCGTCGTGCACTGAAGGCGATGGCTTGATGATGTTAAGGGACGACGGCAGGCGAGTCGTTCCCGCCAACGTTAAGAAACCGGCAACGAAGGTGACTTCGTTGCCGGTTTTCTTTTGCCCGCCGATTTCAAACCGGTGGCATCACCGTGGAGCGAAGGTCTCTGCAAGCCGCCAGCGCATGGCGCACAGCGTGCTTAAGCGTTGCCCTTGTTGCCGAGCAGCGCCGATAGGCCGCCGAGCGCGCCGAGCACCGTGGTCGCGTTCAGCTTGCCATCGGCCGGCACTTCGCCTTCCGGCGTGGCCGCGTTGACGACGTGCGGCAGGATCTGCGACAGCAGACCCGTCACCTGATCCGGCTGGACGCCGGCCTTGGCGGCGAGACCGGTCACGGCTTCCGAGCCCAGCACGTTATGCAGCGCGTCGGGTGCGATCGGCTGGTTTTCTCCATTGCCGACCCACGACGACACGACGTCGCCGAGGCCTTTTTCCTGGAAGCGCTGGATCAGGCCGTTCAGGCCACCAGGCTGGTTGTTGACGAATTCGAGCGCGGCGGCGATCAGCGCTTGCTGGCCGCCGCCTTCTGGCGATTTGCCAAGCAGGGAACCGATGGTGTCGAGTAGGCTCATGACGGTCTCTCTTCAATGCCGGCGCGTATGACGGCCGGGCGGGTGACGTCGACGCGCGGTTGCGCGTCGCGGTGAAACGCAAGGGCGGCAGCCCCGCCGGGCTCAAGCGCCGGACGCAGCCGCGGCGGATGCCGCCTTGCTCTTCTTCGCTTTCTTCTTCGAAGCCTTGGTGCCGGACGCGTCGGCCGGTGCGCTAGCCGCGACGGCCGGAGCCGAAGCGGCTGCCGCTTCGGATGCTGCGGCCTTGTCCTTCTTCTTCGACTTCGACGGCTTCGCGGCCGAGGCGGGGGCAGCCGCGGCCGGCGCTGCCGTCGTGGCAGCGGGCGCGGCGGCGGTGGTTGCCGCGGGAGCCGCCGGTGTGGTCTTCGTGGCCGGCTTGGTGGACGTCTTCGCGCCGGTCGGCGGTGCCGACGAGCCGTTGATCGTCAGTCCGGCCGCTTCGAGGTTCTCGACCGATTTCTGGCCGATGCCCTTCACACGCGCGGCGAGATCGTCGGCGTTCTTGAACGGGCCGTTTTTGGCGCGTTCGTCGACAATCGCTTTCGCATGCACGGGGCCGATGCCCTTGACCGATTCGAGCGCGGCCTGATCGGCGGTATTCACTTCCACGGCCGCGGCAAATCCGGCCGACAGCGACAAAGCCACAGCGACGCAAAGCATGAAAAGCTTCTTCAGCATGGCAAGCACTCCATTGAGGGCAAAAAGTTAGCCGGGAACGGACGACCTATCCTGTCAGCGGGCGCTGCGTTTAAGCATAGGACAAATCGCAGGCCCGATTTGAGATAGCGGACGATTTATACCGATCGATTGATGACAAGTAAATCCACCACACAATATTTAAAGCTTTTAGCGGCATGCAGTGCCGGTGAATTTATCGGTCGATATCGATCGCGATAACTCGTCTGCGATAAAGAATGAGCAACGCAAAGGAATGACAGCGTCCGACGCTTGACTTAGAGTGCACTCGAAGTCCTAACCTGAGTCCGTCATGTCGAAACACTCAACCGCGCTCACCATCGGTCAGGTCGCCGGAACGATCGGCGTGTCCACGCACACGCTGCGCTATTACGAACAGGCCGGCCTGATCCGGCCGGTCGGACGCACGCAGACGGGGCACCGGCTGTACTCGCCGGCCGATCTCGACTGGTTGCGCTTCGTGATGCGTCTGAAGGCAACGGGCATGTCGATCTCCGGCATGCAGCAGATCGCCGCGCTGCGCGCGCAAGGCCATCCGACGATGCGCGCACGCCGCGACCTGCTGGTTGCGCATCGCACCGCGCTGCTCGCGCGGATCGCCGATCTGCAGAGCAACCTCGGCGCGATCGACGACAAGATCGCGTACTACGAGGCGGCCACGAGCGGCGCGCTTGAGCCCGATCCGGCACGACAGGACGACGAAGCCTCGTCGCCCTCACACCCCGACAAGGACTCGCAATGGACTACGCACACAACGACCGCTACGCGCGGGGCTGGGACAAGCTCAGGGAAATCGACGGTTCGGCGGGCGAGCAGGTAATCGCCGCGCTCGCGCCAGTCGCGCCGGAATTCGGACGCCTGTTGATTGAATTCGGCTTCGGCGACATCTACAGCCGGCCGCAGCTCGATCTGCGCACGCGTGAGATTGCGACGATCGCATCGCTCGCGACCCTCGGCTGCGCGCAGCCGCAGCTGAAGGTACATATCGAGGCGGCGCTGAACGTCGGCTGCACGCGCGAGCAGATCGTCGAGGTGTTCATACAGATGTCGCTTTATGCGGGCTTTCCGGCCGCGCTCAATGCGCTGTTTGCGGCGCGGGAAATTTTCGAGGCCAAGGATCGGGAGGGGCAGGCCGCATACGCGGCGTGAGCGGGCTGAGCTGCGTGGAAAAGGAAAGGCGGATGCAGAACAGGTCGTCTCTCACCCCGGCTTGGGCGCAACTGACGGTCCGGTCGGTGCTATTCGTGGCCTTCCCAACCCTCCATCCCCTCAAACAGCCGAATCAACCAGCGCCGCCGCGGCCTCGCGCAAATAGCGCTGGCTCACGATTCGCCAATACACGAGCAAGCCGAGCCCGGCAATCGCGAGACTTGCGGTATTCGCGACCCAGAAGCCGCGCGCGCCGGTCAGCCAGGGCGGCGTGAGGCCGGTCGTATCGAAGCCGAGCGCATAGCCGCCGCCGAGCCCGACTCCCCACAGCGCCACCGCATAGATGATGGTCGGCACGACCGCGACCTTGTAGGCGCGCAGCACGAACGCGGTCGAGATCTGCAACGCGTCGAACAGGTGGTAGCAGGCGACGATCAGCACCAGCGGCAACGCCTTCGCCGCCACCTGCGCGTTCGTCGTATAGCCGGCGACGATATACGGCCGCAGCACGAGCACGAGCGCGCCATAGCAGCACGCGATCGCAACCGCCATCGCGATGCCGTGACGCGACAGCGTGCGCGCCGCCTGCGGCCGATGCGCGCCGAGCGCCTGCGCGACCAGCGTCGACGACGCGATGCCGATCGACAGCGGCGTCATATAGAGCACCGCGCCGACGTTGCCGGCGATCTGATGTCCGGCGAGTGTCGTCGTGCCGAAACGCGCGATGAAAAGCGCCATGAAGGTGTACGACGTGACCTCGATCAGATACGACAGCCCCATTGGAATACCGAGCCGCAGTTGCGCGGCCTGGCGCTTCCAGACCGGCCAGCAGAAGTGCGTGAAGATGCCGAGTGCCTTGAAATCGTCGACGCGCGCGAGCAGCAGCATGCCGAGCGCCGCGAGTGCCCAGTTGAGCAGCGTGCTCGCGAGCGCGCAGCCCGGACCGCCCAGCGCGGGCACGCCGAGGCCGCCGAAAATGAACCAGGTATTGAGCGGAATTTTCAGCAGCAGCGCGGCGACCTGCAGGAACATCACGAGCCGCGGTTTGGCGAGCGCATTGGCAACGGAGCCGTAGACCCGGAAGGCGAGGCCGGCGGGCAGCCCGAACGCGAGAATCCGCAGGTACGCGAGCGTGCGCTCGTGCAGCGCGTCGGGCACCCGCGACAACGCCAGCAGCGGTCCGGGGAAGAACAGGATCAGAAAGCCGATCACGGTCAGCGCGGCGGCAAGCCACCATGACTGGCGGACCTCTTCGCCGATCTCGCCGTAGCGACGCGCGCCGTACAGCTGCGCGGTTATCGGCTGCAGCGCGGTCAGGATGCCGGTCAGGCCGATATAGACCGAGACGTAGATCGACGAGCCGAGGCCGAGCGCGGCCAGATCGACGGCCGAGTAGCGCCCGACCATCGCCGTGTCGATCACGCCGAACGCGATGATGGCCAACTGGCCGATCAATACGGGCCACGCGAGCGCGGCGATCTTCCGTACGTCGGCGAACATGGTCAGTCGCGCTTCTTGTGCCAGTTGCGGCGCTTGCCGGGCGGCGGCTTGGGACGGTCGATGCGCACGTACAGGCGGAAGCGCTCGTCGCGGTCGGCGGCGCGGCGGCCTTCCCACACGAGCTTCCAGATGTAGTCGGGCATCGCGCTCGGGTTGCCGTAGTCCTGCGAGTCCTGACGCAGGATCACGTCGCAGTCCTGGTCGAACGAGAAATGCATGTCGCCGAAATACGCGAATGTCGCGATCTGCGCATTGCCGAGACGGACCGGCGCGATGCACGTGTAGTCATCGGGCAAGTGGGCGGCGATCTGCTGCGCGACGTCGCGATAGGTCCGGCTGTAGTTGACGACCGGCAGCCACAGCGTCATCAGCAACACCCACATCAGCGTGGTGCCGGCGCTCGACAGCACGACGCTGCGCCACAGCACCTTCGGATGACGCGCGAGGCGCCAGCGCACCAGCAGGAACCAGCACACGGTCACCGCGACCGCGCACACGAACGACAGAATCTTGAACTGCGGCACGAAGCCGGGCGCGAGTCGCGCGAGATTGCGCGCGAGCGGATGCGGAAAGCCGGTCAGGCCTGCCACATACACGAGCCATACGAAGCTGCCGAGGATCGTGAAGCTCAGCAGCGCGAACCAGTCGATCGCGTTGATCGCGCCGCGCTTGAGCGTCGGCAGCGCGAAAGTGGCGAGCACCGCGAGCGGCGGCAGCAGCAGCATGTAGAGTCGGTTCGACTGATGGCTTTGCAGCACGACGAGCACGAACAGCGGCCCGATCACCGACAGCGGAATCGCCACGTGCGGCGCGCGCCGCAGTCCCTGCCAGCTGAACCACGACCACAGCGCGAGTGGCCAGGCGGGCCATGTGAAGAGCGGCAGGTTTTTCAGCGCATACGCGGCGACCGAGCCGGGCGGGCCCGCGAACGAACTCAGGCTCACGTGCAGCCACTGGTTCAGATACCAGACAGCGTCGTCCGGGAACGCGGTGAGCGCGATGATCGGCCACGACACCGCGAGCACGAGCGCCACGGGCAGACCCGCGAGCAGCAGCCAGCGCGATCGCGTTTCGCGTACGATCAGTGTCATCGCGAGCGTGCCGAGCAGCAGCGCGCCGACCAGCACCGGGCTGCTCGCGAGTGTGACGAGGCCGATCGCGAGACCCCAGATCAGCGCGCCCTGAATCGGCTTGTCGATCATGCGCACGAGGCCGTACACGAGCATCGCGATGCAGACGAACTGCGCGAGCTGCGGCGTGGTCTCGTGACCGCGCTCGGCGAGGCCGAAGCACGCGAGCAGGATCAGCAGTGCGCCATCGGCGAGCGTGCGGCCATAGTCGCGCGGTTCCGGCTCGCCGCCGAACGCATATTTGAATGGCTGCACTTCGGGACGCCGGCCGAGCAGATACGCCGCGTACCAGACGAACGCACAGCCCGCGCAGAACAGCAGGCCCGTGAACACGCGCGACGCGTTGCTCGCGTCGACCCACGGTGCGAGGACGCGGATCGCGCTCGCGCCGAGCCAGTAGCCGAGCGGGCCGTCCTCGGTCAGATATTTGCCGACCAGATTCGGCAGCAGCCAGTCGTGCGCGCCGCCGTTCGCCATCGTCCACATCACACCAAAGCCGGCTGCGTCCTCGTTCTTCCACGGATCGCGGCCGAACAGGCCGAACGAGGCGTAGACGATACAGATGGCCAGCAGCAGCCAGCGCGGCAACGCACTGGTCGCAGAGGCAGTGAGGCGAACGACAGGTCTCATGCGGTGTGTGGAGTCTGGATAAACGATGCAGCCGGAGCGGCCCGGCAGGTCAGGGCGCGAGGGCCCGTTTCGAGCATCCGGCATTGTAGTCGTGCCGTGCGATGCACGTCACGGCCGGTAACGCCCGGCAACGTCAACGGACAAGCTGTAACACAGTGTCGCGAAAGCGCGGCGTGCTACTTCCGGCTGAAGGCTTCGCGCGGCGTGCGACCCAGCGGGCGCACAAGCGCAGGCGACAAAAAAGGGCAGCTCGCGCTGCCCTTTCTGTTTGCTCCGTTGCCGGCCGGCAGCCGGCACCGTTGCGGTATTACTTTACTGCCTTGCCCGAAGCACGTGCGCCGAACTTCTTGTTGAACTTCTCGACGCGGCCGGCCGTGTCCATGATCTTTTGCTGGCCGGTGTAGAACGGATGCGATTCCGACGACACTTCGATCTTCGCGAGCGGGTAGGTCTTGCCGTTGAATTCCGCGGTTTCGCGCGTCTGGATGGTCGAGCGCGTCACGAACCTGAAGTCGTTCGACATGTCGACGAACAGGACTTCGCGGTAATTCGGGTGAATGCCTTCTTTCATGGTCTTTCCTTTAATCTGGCGGTAGCCAACCCGCGTGCAGCCTCGAATGGGACTGCCTTCAGGCGCGAGCCACTTGCCTACGGTCGAAAAACCGCGATTATGCCAGAAAATCAGTCGCTTGGCGATTTTTCTGCCAGCGGATTCTATTGCGGCGCAAGCGGCGCCCACATTCGCGGCGTCTCAAATGGGCATGAACGTCAAACCGACGCGCGCTGGATCTTGCCGGTAGTAGCGCGCGAGCAGTCGGTACAGTTCCGGATACTCCGCCTCGAACGCTTGGGGCCGCACGAACAGCGCCTCGCTGCATACGGCAAAAAATTCCGACGGATGGTCCGCCGCATACGGATCGATCAGCGACTCGCGTTCGAAACGCGCCCAGCGTCGCTCGGGCACCGCGTCGACTTTCGCACAGAAGTGATCGTATGCATGGTCGAACACATCGGCCCATGCCTGCGCATCGAGCGGCGCGTGCCAGCGGCGCATCAGCGGCGGGTGGCCATCCGCTTCGCCGTTGAGCATGTCGATCTTGTGCGCGAACTCGTGGATCACGACGTTGTATGCGTCGCTGCCATCGGTCATCTGCGCGTCTTCCCACGACAGCACCACCGGGCCGCCTTCCCACGCCTCGCCGCTGGCGTCGTGTTCGATCTCGTGCACGACGCCATCTTCGTCCTCAACGGTCTTGCGGATCACGAACTCGCCCGGATAGACGATCACGCCGACCCAGCCGCGATACAGATCGAGGCTCAGGTTCAGCACCGGCAGGCACGCCTGCGCGGCGATGCCGACCGTCATCGCATCGGTCAGCTCGAGCTCGTGCGCGGTCGAGAACTCCTTCTGCGCGAGGAAGAGAGTCGTCATCTCGCGCAGCCGCGCGAGATCCGGCGCTTCCAGATGCGTGAGAAAGGGTAGGCCGGCGAGTATCGTCTGCCACAAGGAATCGTCGATCGCGTAGTCGCGCAGCGCGCGCTCGCGACGCCGTGCGCCCAGCCAGTTCGTGAGTTTCGACAGCATGCTTGGAGCCCACCTTCAGTCGATCTGTTTTTGCTACGCGGCGAACGGGCCGCCGCATATCGCGACGCCGATCAGAAAATAGAAACCGTCGAGCGACGCGAGCAAACTGGCCTGCTGCCCAATCGACCGGCTGATCGACGCGATCGCGAGCGCGTGCGCTTCGCTCGCCGCATGACCGGCGGCGGCGGAGCCGCGCGCCAGCGTCGCGAGCGTGTCCTGGTAGACCGGATTGTACGGATTCACGGACACCGCGAGGCGACTTTGATGCAGCGCGAGCCGGTGCTGCTCGACGATGATCACCGAGGCGGTCGCGAAGGAGATGGTCAACTGCCGGACGATGTTTTTCAGCCGGTAGCAGTGCGTGAACTCCTCCTCGATCAAGAAGATGCTGCACGTCAGATTCGCGACCGGCGGCACGATGAACAGCAACAGCAGGCCGCGCAGCAGCAGCGGCAGGGCGAGCGCCGCCTCGCCGACGTCCGGCGACATGCGTGTGATCCACCCGGCGGCGAACGCGGCCACCCCGAAGCCCGGCACGATGATCCACTTCTTGCGCGGCAGCAGCTTCGCAAAACGCAGATAGACGAACAGCGCGCTCGCCGAAATCAGCGACGTGGCGCCGACGAGCCGCCCGGTGTTCTCGACGGGATAGCCGAGGCCCCTCCGAGAAACCGCGTGTACGTTCACGCTGATGTTGAGGCGGCGCATTGTCTCTGCGGACGATGGACGAAAAAAAACCGCTCGCAGTTTGCGAGCGGTTTTTCATGCGTTGCAGTTGCCGACTAATACGGCCAGCACGAACGTCGCGCGTTAGCTGCCGCCGCCACGACGCATCATGTCGAAGAACTCGGAATTGCTCTTCGTCTGGCGGATCTTGTCGAGCAGGAATTCCATCGACTCGACTTCGTCCATGTCGTGAATGAACTTGCGCAGTACCCAGATCTTCTGCAGCGCTTCGGGCTTGATCAGCAGCTCTTCGCGGCGCGTGCCCGACTTGTTCAGGTTGATTGACGGGTAGACGCGCTTCTCGGCGAGACGGCGTTCGAGGTGCACTTCCATGTTGCCGGTGCCCTTGAACTCTTCGTAGATCACATCATCCATGCGGCTGCCGGTTTCGATCAGCGCCGTGCCGATGATGGTCAGCGATCCGCCTTCCTCGATGTTGCGCGCCGCGCCGAAGAACCGCTTCGGGCGCTGCAGCGCGTTCGCGTCGACACCACCCGTCAGCACCTTGCCCGAGGCCGGTACCACAGTGTTGTAAGCGCGCGCGAGACGCGTGATCGAGTCGAGCAGAATCACGACGTCGTTCTTCATTTCGACGAGGCGCTTGGCCTTCTCGATCACCATTTCGGCGACCTGCACGTGACGCGCGGCGGGTTCGTCGAACGTTGAGGCGATCACTTCGCCGGCCACCGAACGCTGCATTTCCGTCACTTCCTCCGGACGCTCGTCGATCAGCAGCACGAACAGCACGACGTCGGGATGGTTCTGCTTGATCGCGTGCGCGATGTGCTGAAGCATCACGGTCTTGCCCGACTTCGGCGACGCGACGAGCAGGCCGCGCTGGCCCTTGCCGATCGGCGCGATCATGTCGATGATGCGGCCGGTCACATTCTCTTCGCCACGCATTTCACGTTCGAGCAGCAGCACCTTGTTCGGGTGCAGCGGCGTCAGGTTTTCGAACATGATCTTGTGCTTCGAGGCCTCCGGCGGCTGGCCGTTGACCTTGTCCACCTTCACCAGCGCGAAATAGCGTTCGCCGTCTTTCGGCGTGCGCACCTCGCCTTCGATCGTGTCGCCCGTATGCAGATTGAAGCGGCGGATTTGCGACGGGCTGATGTAGATGTCATCCGTGCTGGCGAGGTAGGAGGTTTCCGGCGAACGCAGGAAGCCGAAACCGTCCGGCAGCACTTCGAGGGTGCCGTCGCCGAAGATCGTGTCGCCCGCTTTGGCTCGTTTTTTTAGAATGGCGAACATCAATTCCTGCTTGCGCAGGCGGTTCGCGCTTTCGATCTCGAGGCCATTGGCCATCTCGATCAATTGGGACACGTGCAGAGTCTTAAGCTCGGATAAATGCATACGGAGAACCCGCAGGAGAAGGTGCGACGAAATGAAATCTGGGAGGAGGGGTGAGCGGAACCGCTCAAAGACTTACACGTCTTTTCGACGTTTTGTGGATTCTAGCATAGCACACGCCAATCTAAGCCAGTGCGGCAGCGTGGCATCTTTGTTGCAAAGCGTGTTGCCAGCTGACAACACGCTTGACCGGCGGGCGCGGTGGTTTGCTCACCCGATGCGCCCGATTCTCCAACTGCCTGCGGCGCGCGATGGACCCGCGAGCGCCGCGGCGTACTGCTTGCTTTACAGGTTGCCGTCGAGGAACGCGGTGAGTTGCGACTTCGACAGAGCTCCGACCTTCTGAGCGGCAACGGCGCCGTTCTTGAACAGGATCAATGTGGGGATGCCGCGCACGCCAAACTTGACCGGCGTGGACTGATGCTCGTCGACATTGATCTTCGCGACTTGCAGGCGATCGGCGTAGTCCTTCGCGACCTCGTCGAGGATCGGCGCGATCATCTTGCACGGACCGCACCATTCGGCCCAGAAATCGAGCAGCACGGGTTTATCGGATTTCACGACGTCCTGTTCGAATGATGCGTCGCTAATATGCTTGATTTGTTCGCTCATTTATGAATACCTCTGTCGGTTCGAGGCCCGCCTGAATTGCTCGCCACGATACGTCAAAAACTGGGAAAACTTCTGTTCGCTTTGCCGCATCCGGAGCCTCGCCGCGCATGCCTGTGAAAATCAGAAAAACCGCCGGATTTTCACGCAATGCACGGAAAGAGTCGCGTATGCGGGTCTTTCAACTGGCAGTGTAGCTTAATTCGCTATGCGTTGCCGATGGCGATAGTACTCATCAAGGCAGTGGGGCTAATAGGCCACCGCCGCAGCGTCGGCCGGTTTCTGCGGCTCACGGCGACCGCGTTGCAATCTAAATGGTGTCGCGCGCGGCGAACTCAAGTGACGCGCGTGGCGGGCGTCGCCGCGGTGGCCGGGAGGGTGTCTGGCGGCGTGCAGAAAGCGGCCGCAAACCGCGCGAAGCCGTTCGAAGCGGAGCGTCGTTCGCGCTTTGCCCGTGTCAACAGTCGCACAATGCGCGCGGCAATGATAGAATCCTTCGTGACGGGCCTCCTCGCATGGAGGGATGGTCAATCTGGTCAGGTCGGGAACGAAGCAGCCACAGCCGTTTTCCACCAGTGCCGAGGGTCGGGCTCGTCACCTTTCCTTGCTTTTTTCTCCGCGGCCGTGCTCACGGCTTCTGCGCAGTTTCTCCTCAGTCATTCCCAGCTTTTGTATTGATCGTTCGCCGTCTTCGGATGGAGCGTCGTCGTGGCCGTTTCGCGCATTTCACGCGTCTTCCCGAATCGGTTTTGCGCGCCATTGTTACTGATACAATTTCCGGATGACCTATCAAGTTCTCGCACGCAAATGGCGGCCGAAGGATTTCGCTTCGCTCGTCGGACAGGAGCACGTGGTGCGCGCGCTCACCCATGCGCTCGACGGCGGCCGTCTGCACCATGCCTATTTGTTTACAGGTACGCGCGGCGTCGGCAAGACCACGCTGTCGCGCATCTTCGCGAAGGCGCTCAATTGCGAGACCGGCGTGACGTCGACGCCGTGCGGCGTATGCCGTGCGTGTCGCGAGATCGACGAAGGGCGCTTTGTCGATTACGTCGAAATGGACGCGGCGAGTAATCGTGGCGTCGATGAAATGGCCGCGCTGCTCGAGCGCGCGGTGTACGCGCCCGTCGATGCGCGCTTCAAGGTCTACATGATCGACGAAGTGCACATGCTGACGAACCACGCGTTCAACGCAATGCTGAAGACGCTCGAAGAGCCCCCACCGCACGTCAAGTTCATCCTCGCGACCACCGACCCGCAGAAGATTCCGGTCACCGTGCTGTCGCGCTGTCTGCAGTTCAATCTGAAGCAGATGCCGGCCGGCCATATCGTGTCGCATCTCGAACGCATTCTCGGCGAAGAGAGCGTGCCTCACGAGGCGCAGGCGTTGCGCCTGCTCGCGCGCGCGGCCGACGGTTCGATGCGCGACGCGCTATCGCTGACCGATCAGGCGATCGCCTATTCGGCGAACCAGGTCAGTGAAGACGCGGTGCGCGGCATGCTCGGCGCGCTCGACCAAAGCTATCTGATCCGCCTGCTCGACGCGCTCGGGCAGGGCGACGGCGCGGCGGTGCTGGCGGTCGCCGACGAGATGGCCTTGCGCAGCCTGTCGTTCTCGACGGCGCTGCAAGACCTGGCGAGCCTGCTGCATCGGATCGCGTGGACGCAGTTCGCGCCTTCGTCGGTGCTCGACGAATGGCCGGAGGCGGCCGACTTGCGCCGTTTCGCCGACGCGTTGAGCGCCGAGCAGGTGCAACTGTTCTATCAGATCGCCACGATCGGCCGAAGCGAACTGGGCCTCGCGCCCGACGAATACGCGGGCTTCACGATGACGCTGCTGCGCATGCTCGCGTTCGAGCCGGCGCCGACAGGCGGCGGTGGCGGAGCGGCGGGAGCCGCTGGCACGCAGAGCGGTGCGGGCGGCGCCGGCGCCGGTGCGCAGCGCTCGGGCGCACCGACGGTTGCCGCGCTGCGCGCGCTGTCACCGTCGTCCGCGACGGCCATGGCAGCTGCTGCGCCCGTTCGTGGACCTCAGGTAGGCGTTGCCGGCGAGGAGCAGGGCGACGCGATGAAATCGACCGCGCCGACTGCAAAGCCGATCGCGAAGCCCGCAGCCGACTCCGCGCAATCTGAAGAAGCACCGCAATCGCCCAACGCAGAAGTCGCCCGCGTGACAGAAGCGCCTGCCATTACGGCACCCCCGCTGGCGCCGTGGGAAGACGCGCCCGCGAATGCCGTCGCCACGATCGACAACTCGAGCGCGCCGGTCTCGAACGAAGTTTCCGACATCGCACCTTCGTCCGCACCGAGCGCGCTTGCAACTGCCGCGCCTGGTCGCGCGGAAGAGGCCACGTCACCGGAACCGGAAGCGCGGCCGGAATTGGCGGCGCCCGCTTCAACGGCGGCACCGGCGGCCGCAGCCGACTCCGCGCCGCGCCGCGCGGGCGGCGCCAGCGCCGCGCTCGACGTGCTGCGCAACGCCGGCATGAAAGTATCGTCCGACCGTGGCCGTGCTAACACGGACGTGTCCGCGAAGCCGGCCGCACCCGCCGCACCGAAGCCGGCCGCACCGAAACCCGCCGCGCCGCGTATGGTCGTGCCGGTGCCGACGCCCGGTGCGTCACGCCGCGTGTCGCAGGACACCGCCGCGCAGGCTGCACCCGCTCGCGACGCAAACAGCGGCGCGAGCAGCAATGCGCAGCAGAACAGCCCGTCGATCTCACCATGGGACGACATGCCGCCCGACGACTACCTGCCGTTGTCGGCCGCGGACGACGCGTACTTCATTCCGCCAGACGACGACTTCGTGCCGGTGTTCGACCGCGGCCCCGACGACGTCCGCATGGACGGCGCGGCCGCGCAGGCCGCCGCGCCGGCGCCGGTCGCCGATACGCGCCCGCTGCCGCCTGCCGTGCCGCTCGATCCGCTACGTTTCACCGGCGACTGGCCGGCGCTCGCCGTCGATCTGCCGCTGAAGGGCATCTCGTATCAGCTTGCGTTCAACAGCGAACTGATGGCGCTCGACGGCAGCACGCTGAAGCTCAACGTGCCGGTGCCGCAATACGCAGAAGCGTCGCAGGTCGCTAAACTGAAGGCAGCGCTCGTCGAGCGGCTCGGCCAGAACGTCGACGTGCAGGTCGAAGTCGGCCCGGCGCGCCGTACCGCCGCCGCGCACGACGCGAAGCTGCGCGCGCAGCGCCAGCAGGAAGCCGAGCGCGAGATCAGCGCCGATCCGTTTGTGCAGTCGCTGATTCGCGAGTTCGGCGCGAGCATCGTGCCGGGCTCGATCCGCCCGATTACCCCGGACGCCGCCCCCAACGGCGCGTCGCCGGCCCACTGATCCATCGTTCGCGGCGTCGTCGCAGCGCGGCGCCGGAATGCCAGATTCCACGCTATCTAGAAGGAGCACGTCCATGATGAAAGGCCAACTCGCCGGGCTGATGAAGCAAGCCCAGCAGATGCAGGAAAACATGAAGAAGATGCAGGAGCAACTCGCGCAGATCGAAGTCGAGGGGCAGTCGGGTGCCGGTCTCGTCAAGGTGACGATGACCTGCAAGAACGACGTGCGCCGCGTGTCGATCGACCCGAGCCTGCTCGCCGACGACAAGGACATGCTGGAAGATCTCGTCGCCGCCGCGTTCAACGACGCCGTGCGCAAGGCCGAGGCGACCGCGCAGGAAAAGATGGGCGGCATGACCGCCGGCCTGCCGCTGCCGCCGGGTTTCAAGCTGCCGTTCTGAACCTGTTCTGATTGAGAACGGGCTGAAGCGGGTGAGCGCCGCGGCGGTTCATTGCCGCGGTGCGAACCCAGACGCTCGCCGCCGCGCGCCGCGTGCAGGCTGGAAACATCGAACCTGCAGCCGCGCGTGAAAGCGTCGTCACGGCGTGAAAGCGCGGCCCGGTTCGAGCAACACCCCCGCATCCCAATTCGCCCACCCGAGCACCACCCACGTCGACGCCGATCCGCATGAAACAACCTTCCGCCCTGTCGGCGCTCGTCGAAGCGCTGCGCGCGCTGCCCGGTGTCGGGCCGAAGTCCGCGCAGCGCATGGCGTATCACCTGATGCAGCACGATCGCGAAGGCGCCGAAAAGCTCGGGCGCTCGCTGTTGTTCGCGACCGAGCATCTGCGTCACTGCGAAAAGTGCAACACGTTTACCGAAGCGCAGATCTGCGAGGTCTGCCTCGATGAGGAGCGCGATCCGTCGCTGCTGTGCGTCGTCGAAACGCCGGCCGACCAGATCATGCTCGAACAGACGATGACCTATCGCGGCCTCTATTTCGTGCTGATGGGGCGGTTGAGTCCGCTCGACGGCATCGGCCCGAAGGAAATCCATTTCGACCGGCTCGTGAAGCGCGCGTCGGATGGCGTCGTCAAGGAAGTCGTGCTGGCCACCAATTTCACCAACGAGGGTGAGGCCACCGCGCATTACCTCGGACAGACGCTGAAGGCGCGCGGCCTTGCCGTGACGCGTCTCGCGCGCGGCGTGCCGGTGGGCGGCGAGCTCGAGTATGTCGACGCGGGCACGATCGCGCGCGCGATGCTCGACCGTCGTTCGATGTAGCCACGCGGCTTTCGTTGGCCGCCGCCATATCCGTCCAGGCACGCATCGTCGCAAGTCGTTGCAAACCAGACAGACCGGGTACACAACGATGCAGAACCAAGGAGACTCATGAGCGCCACCCCCGAATCAGGCGCGAGCGCCGCACCGCATGACGCGTGCGGTCCGCTCGCCGGCGTCAAGGTGCTGGAACTCGGCACGCTGATCGCCGGGCCGTTCGCCGCGCGTTTTTTCGGCGAGTTCGGCGCCGACGTCGTCAAGATCGAAGACCCCAAAGGCGGCGACCCGCTGCGCAAATGGCGCAAGCTGTACCCGGAAGTCGGCGGTACGTCGCTGTGGTGGGCCGTGCAGGCGCGCAACAAGAAGTCCGTCACGATCAACCTGAAAGCCGAAGAGGGCAAGGAGATCGTGCGGCGCCTCGCGAAAGAGGCCGATATCGTCGTCGAGAATTTTCGGCCCGGTCTGCTCGAAAAGCTCGGGCTCGGCTACGACGTGCTGTCCGCCGAGAACCCCGGCCTCGTGATGGTGCGTCTGTCGGGCTACGGCCAGACGGGCCCGTATCGCGACCGGCCCGGCTTCGGCGCGATCGCCGAGTCGATGGGCGGTCTGCGCCATATCACCGGCTATCCGGATCTGCCGCCGCCGCGCATCGGCATTTCGATCGGCGATTCGATCGCCGCGCTGCACGGTGTGATCGGCGCGCTGATGGCGCTGCATCACAAGCAGATGAACGGCGGCAAGGGGCAGGTGGTCGACGTCGCGCTGTACGAGGCCGTCTTCAACATGATGGAAAGCGTGGTGCCCGAATACGGCGTCTACGGCATGGTGCGCGAGCGTACCGGCGCGTCTCTGCCGGGCATCGTGCCGTCGAACACGTATCCGTGCCGCGACGGCAGCATCGTGATCGGCGGCAATAGCGATCCGATCTTCAGGCGCCTGATGATCGCGATCGAACGCGACGATCTCGCCAACGATCCGGCGCTCGCGCATAACGATGGCCGCGTGCTGCGCACGCAGGAAATCGACGCCGCGATCGGCGCGTGGCTGTCCACGCGCACGATCGACGAAGCGCTCGCGGTGCTGAACGCGGCCGACGTGCCGGTGGGCCGCATCTACAGCGTCGCCGATATGTTCACCGATCCGCAGTTCATCGCGCGGCAGATGATCCAGCGGTTCAAATGGCAGGACGGCAAGGAAATCACGCTGCCCGCGGTTACGCCGAAGCTGTCGGCGACGCCCGGTGAGACGCGCTGGCTGGGGCCGGAACTGGGTGAACATACCGATGAAGTCCTGCAATCGCTAGGTTATGATGCTGACGGCATCGCGCGGTTGCGGGCGCAACAGATCGTCTGATGCGCACAGCGCAACGCGTAGAGAAAGGCGCGTAAAGCGCGGCGCTGACGCACGATTCGCGCCTTGCGACCGGCAGCCCCACACCGTGGCCAAGCGCTTGCGCAACGCGCGCACGGGCGGTCAAAAAGCCGGACGACAAAAAATCTGGAGACAACGGACCATGCAACGCAGAACCTTCCTCGCCGGCGGTGCGGCGCTCGCGGGCGCCTCGCTCGCTGCCACGCCGTTCGCTTTCGCGCAGGGCAAGCCCGAGACCACCAAGGTCGCCATCGCGGTCGGCGGCAAGAACCTGTTCTACTACCTGCCGCTGACGATCGCCGAGCGCCGCAACTACTTCAGGGACGAGGGGCTCGAAGTCGAGATTTCCGACTTCGCGGGCGGCTCGCAGGCGTTGAAGGCGGCAGTCGGCGGAAGCGCCGACGTGGTCTCCGGCGCGTTCGAACACACGCTGCTGTTGCAGGCGCAAAAGCAGATGTTCCGCGAATTCGTGCTGCAGGGCCGCGCGCCGCAGATCGTGCTCGCGGTGTCGAAGAAGACGATGCCGAACTACAAGTCGATCGCCGATCTGAAGGGCAAGAAGATCGGCGTGACCGCGCCGGGTTCGTCGACGTCGATCATGGCGAGCTTCGTCCTCGCGAAAGCGGGGCTCAGTCCGAAGGACGTCGCGTTCATCGGCGTGGGCGCCGGTGCCGGCGCGATCGCCGCGCTGCAGTCCGGGCAGATCGACGCGATCGCCAATCTCGATCCGGTCGTCACTCGCCTCGAGCGCGCCGGCGACGTGCGCGTCGTGTCGGATACCCGCACGCTCACCGATACGCACATCGTGTTCGGCGGCGACATGCCGGCGGGCTGCCTGTACGCATCGCAGTCGTTCATCACGAAGAACCCGAACACCACGCAGGCGCTGACCAATGCGATGGTGCGCGCGCTCAAGTGGCTGCAGAACGCGAGCGGCAGCGAACTGATCAACACGGTGCCGGAGAGTTATCTGCTCGGCGACCGCGCGCTCTATCTCGACGCGTGGCAGCACGTGCGCGAAGCGATGTCGCCCGACGGCCTGATGCCCGCCGACGGTCCCGCGACGTCGCTGAAGACGCTGAAAGCGTTCGATCCGGTGATCCAGAACGCGCAGATCGATCTGTCGAAGACGTGGACCAACGACTTCGTGAAGAAGGCGCTCGCGACCGTCAAGGCATAAACGACGCGGCGCGCGCACAGGCGCATCGAATGGGACGTGGACAGGGCGATTCGCCGCGTCCACAGCCGTCGCCCCAGCGTCGCCGCGACAACTCCCCGCTAACCCGATTCCCGAAGCGAGCCGTACGATGACCGTTGCTGCCCTGGCGCTCGAAAACATCACCTGCACGTTCGCCGCGCGTGACAACCGCGCACAGCGCTACACGGCAGTTAAGGACACGACGCTGCGTATCGAGCCCGGCGAGTTCGTGTCGGTCGTCGGGCCGACTGGCTGCGGCAAGTCCACGCTGCTGAACATCGGCGCGGGGCTGCTCCAGCCGTCGTCGGGCGGCGTCAGCGTGTTCGGCGAACAGCTCAGTGGCCTGAATCGCCGTGCGGGCTATATGTTCCAGGCAGATGCGCTGATGCCGTGGCGCTCGGCGCTCGACAACGTGATGGCCGGCCTGTCGTTTCACCGCGTGCCGGCCTCGGAAGCGCGCGCGAAGGCCGAGGAGTGGTTGAAGCGTGTCGGTCTCGGCGGCTTCGGCGACCGCTATCCGCATCAGCTGTCGGGCGGCATGCGCAAGCGCGTCGCGATGGCGCAGACGCTGATCCTCGACCCCGACATCATCCTCATGGACGAGCCGTTTTCCGCGCTGGATATTCAAACGCGGCAGCTGATGGAAAACGAGCTGCTCGATCTCTGGGCCGCGAAGCGCAAGGCCGTGCTGTTCATTACGCACGATCTCGACGAAGCGATCGCGATGTCGGACCGCGTGGTGGTACTGTCGGCCGGGCCTGCGACGCATCCGATCGGCGAGTTCCGGATCGATCTGCCGCGGCCGCGCGATGTCGCCGAAATCCGTTCGCATCCGCGCTTCGTCGAGTTGCATGCGCAGCTCTGGGGTGTGCTGCGCGATGAGGTGCTCAAGGGCTATCAGCAGCAACTGACCGCTGTTTAAATGTGCCGCGCATCCCCGCCTGCGCATCGAAAAGAAGACGTGTTCAATAATCGTCCAAGGCAAACCAAGTCATGTGGAAGACGTTGCGCCCGAGCCGGGCGAATCTGGTGATCTGGCAGTGGCTGCTGCTCGTGCTGTGCTTCGTGCTGTGGTACGTGCTGACGAGCCCGACGCTGATACCGCCGTTCTATTTCGACGATCCGAACAAGGCGGCGTTTTTCTTTGGCGAGCCGCAGAAAGTACTGCAGCGGATCTGGGAATGGTTCACGGGCGGCGAGATCTATCTGCATCTGTGGATCACGCTCGTCGAGACCGTGCTCGCGTTCGTCTTTGGCACCACGATCGGGCTCGGCGTCGGCCTGTGGCTCGCGCTCGCGCCGACCGCGAGCGCGCTGTTCGATCCGTACGTGAAGGCCGCGAACTCGATGCCGCGCGTGATTCTCGCGCCGATCTTCGGCGTGTGGTTCGGCCTCGGCATCTGGTCGAAGGTCGCACTCGGCGTCACGCTGGTGTTCTTCATCGTGTTCTTCAACGTCTACCAGGGCGTGAAGGAAGTGAGCCCGGTCGTGCTCGCGAACGCGCGCATGCTCGGCGCGAACCGCAAACAGCTGCTGCGTTTCGTCTATCTGCCGAGCGCGATGAGCTGGGTGTTTTCGAGCCTGCATACGTCGGTGGGGCTTGCGTTCGTCGGCTCGGTGGTGGGCGAGTATCTTGGGCTCGGCGCGCGGCGTCGGCTATCTGATCCTGCAGGCCGAGGGCACCTTCGATATCAACACGGTGTTCGCGGGGATTCTGGTGTTGACCGCGTTCGCGCTGATTCTCGATGCGATCGTCGGGACCGCGGAGCGGCGTTTGATGAAGTGGCAGCCGCGCACCGGGGATACCGAGAAGCTGTGAACGTGGATCGCAAGCGGTCCGGCGGCCGAAATCGCAGTCGGCCGCCGCGCCGTTTTTGATGCTGCTTTATTGGTCGTGCTACGGCGTGATGACCACCTTGCCGATCACGCGGCGCTCGGCCATGTCGCGCAACGCGCGGCCGGTGTCGTCGAGCGAGTAGCGGGCCGACACGTAGGGCTTGAGCTTGCCTTCACGAATCCAGCCGGTCATCTGCTCGAATGCCGCGCGATTGCGCTGCGGCTCACGCTTTGCGAAGTCGCCCCAGAACACGCCGACCACGCTTGCGCCCTTGAGCAACATCAGGTTCAGCGGCAGCCTTGGAATCTCGCCATTCGCAAAGCCGACCACCAGATAACGCCCCCTCCAGCCGATGCTGCGAAACGCCGGCTCCGCATACACGCCGCCGACCGGGTCGTAGATCACGTCCGGACCTTTGCCGTCGGTGAGCGCCTTGATGCGCTCGCGCAGATCCTCGGTGTTGTAGTTGATCGTCGCGTCCGCGCCGTGCTTCACGCAGGTCGCGAGCTTTTCGTCGCTCGATGCCGCCGCGATCACGCGCGCGCCGAGCGCCTTGCCGATTTCGACCGCCGCCAGCCCGACTCCGCCGGCCGCGCCGAGCACGAGCATCGTCTCGCCCGGCTGCAGCGCGCCGCGATCGACCACCGCGTGATGCGAGGTGCCATACGCGAGCGTGAACGCGGCCGCGAGTTCGAACGACACGTCATCGTCGAGCGGCACGCAGGCCGCGGCGGGCGCAAGCGCCTGCTCGGCAAAACCGCCGGAGCCGGTGAACGCGGCCACGCGCGAACCAGGCTTGAATTGCGTGACGCCTTCGCCCACCGCGCGCACGATGCCCGCGGCTTCCGAACCGGGCGTGAACGGCAGCGGCGGCTTGAACTGGTATTTATTCTCGATGATCAGCACGTCGGGAAAATTGACGGCCGCGGCCTTCACGTCGATCACGACGTGGCCAGGCGGCGCTTCGAGATCCGCCAGGTTGTCGACGACCAGGCTCTCGGGCGGCCCGTACTGCTTGCAGCGAATCGCGCGCATCGTGTCTCCGTATCGTTCAGGGTTGGCACCGTTTTCGAGTGTAAAACAAAGCGCACGACCGTGCGATTTATTGCGCTGCGGGTTACAACTTGCAGCGCGCTTTCGATGCGTCGCGCGCGCTTCTCGCGCAAGCCGTATTGCATTGCACAGCGCGAAGCACGCACAGGATCCGATTTCATCGACGAGCGCGCACGGCCGCGCGTTGAGTGCGAAGCTGCATCTTTGCGTTCGATACAAGCATTCGCGCACCTGGAAAATACTGGCTCGCACGACGCTTGTGCACGCCACGCAGACACGCCGTCCATGTCGTTCGCGTGCCATCTTTCCTCGGTTACAATCGGCGCATGCGAATCCTACTCAGCAACGACGACGGTTATCTGGCGCCGGGCCTCGCCGCGCTTTACGAAGCGCTGAAGCCGATCGCCAACGTCACCGTGATGGCTCCCGAACAGAACTGCAGCGCCGCGTCGAATTCCCTGACGCTGTGGCGGCCGCTGTCGGTCCTGCGTTCGGCGAACGGTTTCTACTACGTGAACGGCACGCCGACCGACTCGGTGCACATCGCACTGACCGGCATGCTCGACCATACACCGGACCTGGTCGTGTCGGGTATCAACAACGGCCAGAACATGGGCGACGACACGCTGTATTCCGGCACTGTCGCAGCCGCCACCGAAGGCATCATGTTCGGGGTGCCGGCCATCGCGTTCTCGCTCGTCGACAAGGACTGGGCGCATCTCGAAGACGCGGCCCGCGTTGCCGCCGAAATCGTCGCGCATTATCTCGCGCGGCCGTTGCCGGGACATCCGCTGCTGAACGTCAATATCCCTAACCTGCCGTATGACGAACTGCGCGGCTGGCAGATCACGCGACTCGGCAAACGTCATCCGTCGCAGCCGGTGATCCGCCAGACCAATCCGCGCGGCGAACCGATCTATTGGATCGGCGCCTCGGGCCAGGCGCGCGACGCGAGCGAAGGCACGGACTTCCATGCGGTGGCCAACGGCGCCGTGTCGATCACGCCGCTGCAGCTCGATCTGACCTACACGCAAATGCTGCCTGCGGCGCGCGACTGGCTGCGCGCCGGGAGCGGCAGTTCATGACCGGCGAGCGCGCGAAGCGCTTTCCGTTAGGTCTCGAGGACCTGGTGCGCGAACCGCGCCGGCCCGAGGGACGTCCGGGTGAGATGCGCGCGGCGGCGCTCGCGGCGAGCGCGGCGTTGAACGCACGGCAGCAGTCGGCGAAACCGACGCAGGGCGGCGGCGCGGCCGCACGGGCGCAAGCGAGGACCTCAGCTGCTGCGCAAGCTACGCCGGCGACGCGACCCCAGGTGATTCCCCAGGCGAAGACGCAAAGCGCTTCGTTCGGTACGTCAACGGCGGCGACCGGTGCAATGCCGCCAAAGCCGCAGGCCGCGCCAGTCGCAAAGACAACGGCGAACTCGTTGGCTGGTGCATTGGCGGGGCAGCCTGTCAAGCAAGCACCAAAGTCGTCGGTCAAGCCAGGCAAAAACTCGACGCATGCGTCTGGCCACAGCGCACGCGCGACGCCATCGCCACTCCAGTCGCAACTGCAGCAAAGCGCGAAACCCGCGCCGAACGCTGCGTTGGCCGGTGCAATGAGCGGCGCATTCGGCGGCGCGACCAGCGGCGCGATGAACAACGCCTTGGCGCTGACCTCGGAACGGGTTCGCGAACGCATGGTCGAACGCGTGCGAGCCAATGGCGTCAGCGATCAGCGTGTGCTGAACGCGATGGCGGCGGTGCCGCGCCACATGTTCGTCGATCCGGGTCTTGCGGCCCAGGCGTACGAAGATGCCGCGCTGCCGATCGGTCATCACCAGACTATCTCGAAGCCGTCGGTGGTTGCGCGAATGATCGAACTCGCGGCGGCCGGGCGCGCGCTGAACACGGTGCTCGAAATCGGCACCGGTTGCGGCTATCAGGCGGCGGTGCTGAGCCAGGTCGCGCGCGAGGTTTATTCGATCGAACGCATCAAGCCGCTGTCCGAGCGCGCGAAGACGAATCTGCGTCCGTTGCGCATTCCGAATATCCGGCTGCACTACGGCGACGGGCGGCTCGGTTTGCCGTCGGCGGCCCCGTTCGACGCGATCGTGATCGCGGCGGCCGGGCTCGACGTGCCGCAGGCGTTGCTCGAGCAGCTTGCGATCGGCGGACGTCTGGTTGCGCCGGTCGGCTCGCAGGAAGGACAGAGCCAGGTGCTGACGCTGATCGAACGCCTCGGCCCCGCGCAATGGCGCGAGTCGCGGCTTGATCGCGTTTTCTTTGTACCCTTAAAATCCGGAGTGATTTGACACCGATGAGTATGTTGCGCGCGATGCAGAGAACCACCCCGAATACCCCCCTGACCGTAACCCAGCGCAGCGTGTGCGTGCTCGCCTTGTCCCTGTTGATGACGGCCTGTGCATCCCGGCTCGACCAGGCGCCCGTCGTCGACCGCTCCGGCGGGGGCACGCTCGCCACCGCGCAGGGCGCGGCGCAACCGGCGGTGCCGCTCGGCCCGCCGCCGCCCGGCTACTATCGCGTGAAGCCGGGCGATACGCTGTACCGCATTGCGCTCGAAAACGGCCAGAATTACCGCGACATCTCGACGTGGAACAACCTGACCAACCCGAATCAGATCGAAGTCGACCAGCTGCTGCGCGTCGTGCCGCCGGGCGCGAATACCGCGGCCATGACGCCGGGCGTGTCGACCGCGCCGATCGGCAGCACGGGCGCGGTGCAAAGCGCACCGCTGAACAACAACGCGCCGGCCGTGGTCGGCGCCGCGATGCCGCCGCTCTACGGCGGCGCGACGAACGGTACGCCCGCGAATGGTGCGGTAGCTGCGCCTCCGGCCAATCCCTCTGCGGCGAGCGCCGACATCGGCAGCGCCGCGGCAGGCAACGTAGCATTTGCATGGCCGGTGCGCGGTCCGCTGCTCAACACGTTCAACGACTCGACCAACAAGGGCGTCAATATCGGCGGCTCGGCGGGCGAGCCGGTTAAAGCGTCAGCCGATGGTCGCGTCGTCTATGCCGGAAATGGGCTGCGTGGTTACGGCAATCTCATTATCATCAAGCATGATGCAACTTATCTCACCGCGTATGCACACAACCGCGCTTTGATGGTAAAAGAGGGGGACGCGGTTACGAAGGGGCAGAAGATCGCAGAGATGGGCAATAGCGATTCCGACCGTGTGATGTTGCATTTCGAAGTTCGCCGACAGGGTAAACCAGTCGACCCACTGAAGTATTTGCCGCCGCAATAAGCGATACGACCATGCCGAAATCGAAGCGCCGCCCGCCGCAAGCCGAGTCTGAGACGATCAGCGAAGTCACGTCTGCCGCAGTGGACGAAAGCGGCGCTTCGGAAGTGGAAGAAGAGGTCGCGGAGGAGCGCGATCTCGACGAACGCCAGAGCGGCCTCGACGACAGCGAGAGCGCTGACGCGCGCGAAACCACCGGCGAGGCTCCGCCCGACGCCGACGATTTCCGCGCACTGCTGCAGGCCGAGCTCACGGCCGACACGATCCAGCATTATCTGAATCGCATCAGCGTGAAGCCGTTGCTCACCGTCGAGGAAGAGCAGAAATATTCGCGCCTTGCCAAGGCCGGCGAGTTCGAAGCGCGGCAGGTGATGATCGAGCGCAATCTGCGGCTGGTCGTCAGCATTGCCAAGGGTTATCTGAATCGCGGCGTGCCGCTGCTCGATCTGATCGAGGAGGGCAACCTCGGCCTCATGCACGCGATCGAAAAATTCGATCCGACGCGCGGCTTCCGTTTCTCGACCTACGCGACGTGGTGGATCCGCCAGAGCATCGAGCGCGCGATCATGAACCAGGCGCGTACGGTGCGATTGCCCGTCCATGTGATTCGTGAGCTCAACCAGGTGTTGCGCGCGAAGCGCCATCTGGAAAAGAACTCGATGAATTCGGGGGAGGCGGCCGAGCGCCGCGACGCGAGCATCGACGACATCGCTTATCTGACCGGCAAGACCACCGACGAAGTCACCGACATCCTCGCGCTGAACGAGCACACCGCCTCGCTCGATGCGCCGCTCGATCTCGATCCGGCGAGCAGCCTGCTCGATCTGCTGTCGGACGACCAGAGCCAGTCGCCAGACGCCGAAGTGCAGCATCGCGAGCTCGAAACACTGACACGCGCATGGCTCGCGCGTTTGTCGGACAAGCACCGCCATGTGATCGAGCGGCGCTTCGGTCTGAATCACATCGAGCCCGCCACGCTCGAGGAGCTGGCCGACGAAATGGGCCTCACGCGCGAGCGTGTGCGCCAGATCCAACAGGAAGCGCTGGTGCGACTGAAGCGCTTCTTTGCCTCAAACGGTGTCCGCAAAGACGCCGTTCTCTGACCTGATGACACCGATTCTTGTTTTCGACATCGAGACGATTCCCGATGTCGCCGGCATCCGCCGGCTTGAAGATTTGCCCGCGTCGATGAGCGACGCCGACGTCGCCGAGCACGCGTTCGCCGCACGCCGCGAAAAAACTGGCAGCGATTTTCTGCCGCATCACCTCCAGCGGGTCGCGGCGATTTCCTGCGTGTTCCGTGACAACAACGGTTTTCGCGTGCGCTCGCTCGGTACGCCCGAGGACGGCGAGGCGACGCTCGTGCAGTCGTTCTATCGCGTGATCGAAAAGTACACGCCGCAACTCGTGTCGTGGAACGGCGGCGGTTTCGATCTGCCGGTGCTCAACTATCGCGCGCTCGTCAACGGCATCCCCGCCTACCGGTTCTGGGATCTCGGCGAGGACGACCGCGACTTCAAGTGGAACAACTACATCAGCCGCTACCACGCGCGGCACACCGATCTGATGGACGTGCTCGCGATGTACCAGGCGCGCGCGAACGCGCCGCTCGACGCGCTCGCGAAGATGTGCGGCTTTCCGGGCAAGATGGGCATGGACGGCAGTCAGGTGTGGCAGGCGTTCCAGCAAGGGCGTATCGAGGAAATCCGCAATTACTGCGAGACCGACGTCGTCAATACGTACCTGCTGTATTGCCGCTTCCAACTGATGCGCGGTGGCTTTTCGCCGTCGGAGTATGCTGACGAGATCAACCTCGTGAAGAACGCGCTCGCGCTGGAAGGCGCGCCGCAGTGGGCCGAGTATCTGGCGGCGTTCGAGCAGTAAGCGCGCGCGAGCAGAGCCTCTGCCGGGGAGCCGCAATCCGGGCCGCGATCCGCACTCGCTCCGCGTGTGGTCCGCACCGCATCGCAGGCAAGCCCGGCGCTTCGTCTACAATCTCGCCTTTCCCCCATAGTTTGTCAGGAAGTCCGCAGGTGTCCCGAACTGCCCCCCAACGTCGCTCGCCGCGGCGCTCATCGAAGCATGCCAGGGCGCACGCCCCGGCGCCGGCGCCCGTCATTACCGGCAACGAACCGCTGATCGAAATCGTTTCGCTCGATATGGAAGCGCGCGGCGTGGGCCGCACCACGAGCGAAGACGGCACGCCAGGCAAGGTCGTGTTCGTCGAAGGCGCGCTGCCGGGTGAACTCGTCAGTTATTCGACGCATCGCAGCAAGCCGAAATTCGAGCAGGCCGAAGTCGTCCAGGTGTTCCGCGAAAGCGTGATCCGCACGACGCCGAAATGCACGTACTTCAACATCTGCGGCGGCTGCTCGATGCAGCATCTCGACATGCGCGCGCAGGTGGCGGTCAAGCAGCGCGTGCTCGAGGACAGCCTGCAGCATCTGGCGAAGCTGCGCCCCGAAACGGTGTTCCGGCCGATTCACGGGCCGTCCTGGGGTTATCGCTATCGCGCGCGGCTCGCGGTGCGCTATCTGCCGGAGCGCGGCGGCATGCGCATCGGCTTTCACGAGAAGAAGAGCAGCTATATCGCCGACATGAAGACCTGCGAGGTGCTGCCGCCCCATGTGTCGGCGATGCTGATGCCGCTGCGTTTCATGGTCCGCAAGCTGTCTATCTACGACCGCGTGCCGCAGCTCGAGCTCGCGGTCGGCTCGTCGGTCACGGCGCTCGTCGTGCGCAACCTCGAACCGCTGACGGCCGGGGACGAGCAGGTGCTGCGCGAGTTCGCGGACGAGCACAAGGTGCAGTTCTGGATCCAGCCGGGCGGTCCCGACACGGTCACGCCGCTTTATCCTCTCGACGTGCAGCTCGACTACACGCTGCCCGAATACGGCATCCGTGTGCCATTCAAGCCAACTGATTTCACCCAGGTCAATCACGCGATCAACCGCGTGCTGGTGAGCCGCGCGCTGCGCCTGCTGGCGCCGGCACGCACCGACCGCGTGCTCGACCTGTTCTGCGGGATCGGCAACTTCACGCTGCCGCTCGCGCGAATCTCGCGGGAAGTGGTCGGCATCGAGGGTAGCGAAGTGCTGACCCAGCGCGCGCTCGCGAATGCGGAGCTGAATGGCGTCGCCGGGCATACGTCGTTCGCGTGCCGCAACCTGTTCGAAGTCACCGCCGATGACTTGCGCGCCCTCGGCCAGTTCGACAAGTTCCTCGTCGATCCGCCGCGCGAAGGCGCGCTCGCGATCGCGAAGGCGCTCGCGGAGATCGCGCAGAGCGGCAACGGGCCGCTGCCGACGCGCATCGTCTATGTGTCGTGCGCGCCGGCCACGCTCGCGCGCGATGCCGGGCTGCTCGTGCATGAGGCCGGCTATCGGCTGGTGGGCGCGGGCGTCGTCAATATGTTCCCGCATACGTCGCACGTGGAATCGATTGCGCTGTTCGAGCGCGATTGAGTCTCGCGGCGCGCATAAACGAAAACGCCACGACCGAGGTCGTGGCGTTTTCGTTTTCAGACGAAGGTCAGTGTGCCGTCGGCGCGTGAGGGCTCAGAACTGCCACCACGACTTCGCCGTGCCGGGCCGTGCGTGGCCGGTCACGTACGGGCTGTCGGGGAAGGTGCCGGCCAGCACGCGACGAGTGTCGTCGGCGAGTTGCTGGTTGTTCAGCTTCTCGTACGACAGGATCATGATGTGCAGCGCGTCTTCGATGGCCGGCGCGTTCTTGTACTCGCGCAATGCGAGCTGCGCACGGTTGATGGCGGCGACATAGGCGCCGCGGCGATAGTAGTAGTCCGCGGCGTGGACTTCGTGCGATGCAAGCGCATTCACGATGTAGCGCATGCGCTGCGCGGCGTCCGCCGCGTACTTGCTGTTCGGGAAGCGGTCCACCACGACCTTGAACGCGTCATACGACTCGCGCAGTGACTTCGGATCGCGCTCGCTCATATCCTGGCCCGAGAAGCGGCCGAACAGACCGAGGTCGTCGTTGAAGTGGATCATGCCCTTCAGGTAATACGCGTAGGCGATGTCCGGATGATCCGGGTGCAGCTGGATGAAGCGGTCGATGGCCTGGTCGGCGGCGGCGTTTTCGTTGTCTTTCCAGTTGCAGTACGCGACGTTGATCTGCGCCTGCTGGGCGAAGTGGCCGAACGGGTCGCGGCCCTCGAGCAGCTCGAAATACTTCGCGCACTTGCCCCAGTCGCCACCGGTCAGGGCGTCGTTCGCCTCCGTATATAATTTGTTGTTGTTCCACGCGGCCGTTTCGTCGGTCTTCTCCGGCAGGCCGTGGCAAGCCGCAACAGCGACGACGGCCGCGGCGCACGCAATGTATCCGGCCACTTTCCGGGCCGCCTTCTTGATGGCCGCCAAATTGATCGCCGCTTCAGTGATGGTGTTCAAGGCTCGCATTTTCCAGTCTAGCTTTACGTCCAGGTGACCCAGATTCAATGACCCGCTCAAATACTCCAGGCGCCGCAGGCTCCGGGAATAGCAACGAAGATTATAGCGTAAGCGCCGACCCGGCCGACGCGTTGGGCGCCGATTCCGTCGACGACGATTTCTCCGGCGACGCGCTCGCCGCAAGCAGCCCGCAAGGCTCTGCGGCCGCGGCGGCACCCGTGCCCGTGCGCTCGGCCGACGAAGCGCCGCGCAGCGTCGTGGTACCCGACGAACTGGCCGGCGAGCGACTCGACAAGGTGCTCGCCAAAGTATTCCCGGAGTTCTCGCGCAGCCGTCTGCAAAGCTGGATCGAGGCGCAGCGGGTGCGCGTCGACGGCAAGGCGGCGAAGATCCGCCAGCCGGTGCCGCTTGGCGCGACGATCGAGCTCGTGCCCGATCTGCTGCCCCAGCAGCTCGCCTTCACGCCCGAGCCGGTGCCGCTCGACATCGTCTACGAGGACGACACGCTCGTCGTCATCAACAAGCCGGCCGGCATGGTCGTGCATCCGGCGGCTGGCAACTGGAGCGGCACCGTGCTGAACGGGCTGCTCTACCGCTATGGCGAGTCCGCGGCGGGTCTGCCGCGCGCGGGCATCGTGCATCGGCTCGACAAGGAGACCTCGGGGCTGATGGTGGTCGCGCGCACGCTCGAGGCGCAGACCGACCTCGTGCGCCAGTTGCAGGCGCGCACGGTCAAGCGCCGCTACCTCGCGCTCGTGTGGGGCAACCTGCCCGACGAAGGCACGATCGACGCGCCGATCGGCCGCGATCCGCGCGAGCGCACGCGCATGGCCGTGGTGACGGGCGCGGCCGGCAAGCCGGCGCGCACGCATTTCCGGCGCGTGGCCTCGGCGATCTGGCAGCGTCAGCCGGTCACGGCGATTCACTGCGATCTGGAGACGGGGCGCACGCATCAGATTCGCGTGCATTGCGCGCACATCGGTCATCCGTTGCTCGGCGATCCCGTGTACGGACGCGCGCGCGGCAAGCGCTCGGTCACGCCGCTGCCTGACGGCTTCGCGCGCCAGGCGCTGCACGCGTGGCGGCTCGGCCTGATTCATCCGAAGACCGGCCGCTCGATGCAATGGCGCGCCGAGGTGCCGGCCGACATCGAGGCGTTGTCGGCCGCGCTCGGTCTGGGTCGCGACGACGCGGGCGAGTTCGACGATGCGTATGGCGAGGATGCGGACTACGATGCATCGTTCGACGACGGCGCGTACGATGAAGACAGCGACCACGACGAGGACGATCACGCATGAGCACCAATCTGCCGGAGCTGGGTTTTGCCGATGTCGTGCAACCCGCATGGAACGTGTCGCCGCGCGTGCGCGCGCTCGTGACCACCCGCGACGGCGGCGTCAGCGACGCGCCGTTCGGCCGCTGGCGCGACGGCGCCGACCAGCCCGGCGGGCTGAATCTGGGCATGAAGACCGGCGACGATCCCGCCGCGGTCGCGAGCAATCGGGCACGGCTCGTCGCGCTTGCCGGAGTTCGCGAGGCCGCGTGGCTCGAACAGATCCATGGCGCCGGCATCGTCCCCGCCGAGGATGCGATCGCTCACGCGCGCGAGCATGGTGCGCCGGCGCGCGCCGACGCGAGCGTCACCGATGGCGCGGGCATCGCGTGCGTCGTCATGGTCGCCGATTGCATGCCGGTGCTGTTGTGCGACGAAGCGGGGCGCGCGGTCGGCGCCGCGCATGCCGGGTGGCGCGGACTCGCGGCGGGCATCGTCGAGCAGACCGCCGCGCGGGTCGCGGCGCTGGCGGGTGTGCGGGCGAGCGAGCTGCATGCGTACCTCGGGCCGTCGATCGGGCCCACCGCGTTCGAAGTCGGCACAGACGTGCGTGACGCCTTCATGACCGGCGCCGACGATGCACAACGCGACGCGACCGCGCAGGCGTTCGTCGCGCATCCCGCGAATGCCGGCAAATATCTCGCCGATCTGCCGGCGCTGGCGCGCCTGCGCCTGCAGCGGCTCGGCCTTACGCGCATCAGCGGCGGCGATCTGTGCACGGTCACGTTGCGCGAGCGTTTTTATTCGTATCGCCGTGATCGCGAGACCGGTCGCATGGCCGCGTTGATCTGGATCGACGAACAGGCGCAATCAATTGCCGATTAATTCGGGATGGCGCGCGGGCGCATCTTGTCATACTTTTAATATCGAGCCGTGGTTTTATTTCGCGTGAATGCGCACCGGGTCGTTATTCGCGAATCCCACTGCCGACCCGTCGCTGACGGCCCGTTCCCCGGCCTTCACGCGCATTTTTTGTTGCGCCGCCGGAAGGCCCGCCGATAGCGCGAATCGCCCGCCAGCTGTGTGGGCGACCGAACGAATAAATTTGCTTAAGTGCCATGCGCCATAGGAGTTTTTCGGATTTACCCGCGGCAGGCATCATTTGATTCGTTAAAGCGCGATTTGCCATACAGGGAAAACGATAATTAAAAAACTATCGCACTGCGGCAAAATCGGGAGCAAGCATTGACATGCCTTGTGATGGGGAGCAAGAATGTTCCTTCTAAGCTCCTCGTCGTTCATGGGACAGGGCGTGACGAAGTCGCGAGCAATCGCCACGTGCGCACGGACCTGCCCCTCAACCCGTCCGCAAGGACTTACCGGTCAAAAGCAGGTATGGCAGCATCTCATTCCTCAGCTTCCCCCAGCACCGACTCCTCGAAGGAGCAGACGCAGCAGGCCGGTACGAGCGGTGTATCGTCAGCCGCAGGCATGCAGCAATTTCTCGACGCCTGGATGAACGCCTGGCGTTCGTTCGGCGCGCAGCCCAATGGCACGGCATTTCAGATGCCCTCAATGCCGCAGATGCCGGACCTCGCGCAGATAACGGCGGGCTTCCCGCAAATACCGGCGTTTCCCGGCATGCCCGACTTCAGCAAGCTGGCCGCCGGTGCGTTGCCGTCGTTGCCGGGGCTGAGCATTCCCACCGCCGCGATTCCGCCCGAGCGTTTGCAGAAGCTGCAGACCGACTATTCGCGCGAGGCGATGGAGCTGATCCAGCAGGCCACCGCGTCGGCGATCAAGGCGCCCGAGCTCAAGGACCGGCGCTTTAGCGCGGACGCCTGGAGCGCGGCGCCCGCCTACGCGTTCACCGCCGCGTGGTATCTGCTGAACGCGCGCTATCTGCAGCAGATGGTCGACGCGCTCGACACCCAGCCGAAAACCCGCGAGCGCATTCGCTTCGCGGTCCAGCAGTGGACCGCGGCGGCCTCGCCGAGCAACTTCTTCGCGCTGAATCCCGAAGCGCAGAAAACGCTGCTCGACAGCAAAGGCGAGAGCTTGCGCCAGGGCGTGATGAACCTGCTCACCGACATGCAGCGCGGCAAGATTTCCCAAACCGACGAATCGCGTTTCGCGGTCGGCGAGAACCTCGCGAACACCGAAGGCTCGGTCGTGTTCGAGAACGATCTGCTGCAGCTGATCCAGTACAAGCCGCGCACGGCGACCGTGCGCGAGCGGCCGCTCCTGATCGTGCCGCCGTGCATCAACAAGTACTACATTCTCGACCTGCAGCCCGAAAACTCGCTCGTCGCGCACGGGCTTGATTCGGGCCATCAGGTGTTCCTGATTTCGTGGCGCAACGCGGATCAGTCCATCGCGCACAAGACGTGGGACGACTACATCGGCGAGGGTGTGCTCACCTCGATCGACACCGTGCGCAAGATCAGCGGCCGCGAGCAGATCAATACGCTCGGCTTTTGCGTCGGCGGCACGATGCTCGCCACCGCGCTCGCGGTGGCTGCGGCGCGCGGCGAACATCCGGCCGCGTCGATGACGCTGCTCACCGCGATGCTCGACTTCTCCGACACGGGCGTGCTCGACGTGTTCGTCGACGAGGCGCACGTGCAGATGCGCGAGCAGAGCATCGGCGGCAAGAACGGCGCGCCGCCGGGACTGATGCGCGGCGTCGAGTTCGCGAACACGTTCTCGTTCCTGCGCCCGAACGACCTCGTGTGGAACTACGTCGTCGACAGTTACCTGAAGGGCCGCACGCCGGTACCGTTCGACCTGCTGTACTGGAACAGCGATTCGACCAGTCTGCCTGGGCCGATGTACGTCTGGTATCTGCGCAACACGTATCTCGAGAACAAGCTGCGCGAGCCCGGTGCGCTGACCACCTGCGGCGAGCCGATCGATCTGTCGAAGATCGACGTGCCGACCTTCATCTACGGTTCGCGCGAAGACCATATCGTGCCGTGGCAAACCGCGTATGCGTCGGCGCCGCTGCTCACCGGGCCGCTAAAGTTCGTGCTCGGCGCGTCGGGCCATATCGCCGGCGTGATCAATCCGCCCGCGAAGAAGAAGCGCAGCTTCTGGAAGCTCGATACCGACGCGAACACGCTGCCCGAAAGCGCGGACGAATGGTTCGACGCGGCGACCGAAGTGCCCGGCAGCTGGTGGCCGGAATGGACCGACTGGCTCGATCAGTACGGCGGCAAGAAAGTGAAGCCGCGCGCCAATTTGGGCTCCGACGAATTCCCGGTCATCGAGCCGGCGCCGGGCCGCTACGTGCGGCAACGGGAGTAGGTTCACGCACAGGCTCGACGCGCGCGGACGGCATTGCTGTCGACGTCGGCATAGTGCGCAGTCGGCCGGTGCATAGGTGTTTGGCAGGTGAATGAGCGTCTGGTTGATGAAGGCGTGAGAGCAACGCAAGTTGCAACGCAATTTTTAACGTAACGGGCTGTGGCGCAGTTGGCCGGGATGCCCGGAGGATATGGAAATGACTGATGTTGTGATCGTATCGGCCGCTCGTACTGCAGTGGGCAAGTTTGGTGGGTCGCTGGCGAAGATTGCCGCACCTGAACTCGGCGCGCTCGCGGTGCGCGCCGTGCTCGAACGGGCAGGCGTGAAGCCGGAACAGGTGAGCGAAGTTATTCTGGGCCAGGTGCTGACGGCGGGCTCCGGTCAGAACCCCGCGCGTCAGGCGCTGATCAAGGCGGGTTTGCCGGCGGCCGTGCCGGGCATGACGATCAACAAGGTCTGCGGCTCGGGTCTGAAGGCCGTGATGCTCGCGGCCAACGCGATCATCGCCGGTGACGCGGACATCGTCGTGGCAGGCGGCCAGGAAAACATGAGCGCCGCGCCGCACGTGCTGCCGGGTTCGCGCGACGGTTTCCGCATGGGCGACGCGAAGCTGATCGACTCGATGATCGTCGACGGCCTGTGGGACGTCTACAACCAGTACCACATGGGCGTGACGGCCGAAAACGTCGCGAAGGAGCACGGCATCACGCGCGAACAGCAGGACGCGTTCGCGGCGCTGTCGCAGAACAAGGCGGAAGCCGCGCAGAAGGCGGGGCGCTTCAACGACGAAATCGTGCCGGTCGAGATTCCGCAACGCAAGGGCGAGCCGCTGCGCTTCACCACCGACGAATTCGTGCGTCATGGCGTGACGGCCGAATCACTCGCGAGCCTGAAGCCGGCGTTCTCGAAGGAAGGCACGGTCACGGCGGCCAACGCATCGGGTCTGAACGACGGCGCAGCCGCGGTGCTCGTGATGTCGCTGAAAAAAGCGGAAGCGCTCGGCCTCACGCCGCTCGCGCGCATCAAGGCATACGCGAACGCGGGTGTCGATCCGAAGGTGATGGGTATGGGCCCGGTACCGGCTTCGCGCCGTTGCCTCGAGCGCGCGGGCTGGACGCCGGCCGACCTCGACCTGATGGAAATCAACGAAGCGTTTGCGGCGCAGGCGCTCGCCGTGCACAAGCAGATGGGCTGGGACACGTCGAAGATCAACGTGAACGGCGGCGCGATCGCGATCGGCCACCCGATCGGCGCGTCCGGTTGCCGGATTCTCGTCACGCTGCTGCACGAAATGCAGAAGCGCGATGCGAAGAAGGGGCTGGCGTCGCTGTGTATCGGCGGCGGCATGGGTGTCGCGCTCGCGGTCGAGCGCGTTTAAAGTACGCTGGGTACGCCGCGCGCACTCGCGACCGGTCGCGCGCGGTCTTCGCCGGCACAGGCATCTGGCCGCGCGGCACGCCAACTGGCGGTGCCGCGCGTTGCAACAGGTGACTCGTGTCGGCAGTGCGCGTTGCCAGACGGTCGCCCGGCGGCAACGCGAACCAGCATCAGGCGAGGCACGAGGCCGCCGGCAGGCGCCTCGACAACGATAACGGAGTGTGGTTTATGACACAGCGAATTGCGTACGTAACGGGCGGCATGGGCGGCATCGGCACCAGCATCTGCCAGCGTCTGCACAAGGAAGGCTTCAGGGTGATCGCCGGCTGCGGCCCGAATTCGCCGCGCCGTGCGAAGTGGCTCGACGAGCAGAAGGTACTCGGCTACGACTTCGTCGCCTCCGAGGGTAACGTCGGTGACTGGCAATCGACCAAGGACGCATTCGACAAGGTCAAGGCCGAAGTCGGCGAGATCGACGTGCTGGTCAACAATGCCGGCATCACGCGCGACGTCGTGTTCCGCAAGATGACGCACGAAGACTGGACGGCGGTGATCGACACCAATCTGACCAGCCTGTTCAACGTCACCAAGCAGGTGATCGACGGCATGGTCGAGCGTGGCTTTGGCCGGGTGATCAACATTTCGTCGGTGAACGGCCAGAAGGGCCAGTTCGGCCAGACCAATTATTCGACCGCGAAGGCTGGCATTCATGGCTTTACGATGTCGCTCGCACAGGAAGTGGCGACCAAGGGCGTGACGGTCAACACCGTGTCGCCGGGCTACATCGGCACCGACATGGTCAAGGCGATCCGCCCCGACGTGCTGGAAAAAATCGTCGCGACGATTCCGGTGCGCCGCCTCGGTCAGCCGGACGAAATCGGCTCGATCGTCGCGTGGCTTGCGTCGGAAGAATCGGGCTTCTCCACGGGCGCCGATTTTTCGCTGAACGGCGGCTTGCATATGGGCTGAGCCATCGGCGCGCCGGACCGGAAGGCGGCGCGCTTCGGCTCAGATGGTTTCGCCGGCGTCCCGGCTGCGCAATGGATCCCGTTGCACAGCCCGGACGCCGTTTCCGCGTTTGCTTAACTCGAGCTTAAAGGCGTTACATGACTACTACTACAAAGAAAACGCCGCCGAACGACTGATCAAGAAATATCCGAATCGTCGGCTCTACGACACCGAGACGAGTACCTACATCACGCTGACTGATGTGAAGCAACTCGTGCTCGATCAGGAAGATTTCAAGGTGATCGATGCCAAAAGCAACGAGGACCTGACGCGCTCGATCCTGCTGCAGATCATTCTCGAAGAAGAGAGCGGCGGCCTGCCGATGTTCTCGTCGTCGATGCTGTCGCAGATCATCCGGTTCTACGGTCATGCGATGCAAGGCATGATGGGCACGTATCTGGAAAAGAACATCCAGGCCTTCATCGACATTCAGGCGAAGCTTGCCGACCAGTCGAAGAATCTCTATGAAGGCAAGGCGATGAACCCCGAAGTCTGGTCGCAGTTCATGAACATGCAGGCGCCGATGATGCAGGGCATGATGACCAGCTACATCGAGCAATCGAAGAACATGTTCGTGCAGATGCAGGAGCAGATGCAGAATCAGGCGAAGACCATGTTCGCCACGTTCCCGTTTACGCCGGGCGGCGCGGTCACTGCGAGCAATGCGAGCAATGCGAGCAATGCGAGCAATGTGAGCAATGCGCCGGCCACGCCGCAGGCCAATCCGGAGACGGAGAAGAAGTGAAGGAGTGAATGGCGGCGAGCTCGCGGGAGTGCAGCCGCCGACGCGCTACAATGGCGGCCCGCGCGTGGGGACGCTTTTCCGTCGGAACCGGATTCCGGCCGCGGCTCGATGTCCGTTGCGTCCACTGCCGGCACACCGCTGCTTGCGCCGTTACCGTTTTTCTTCCGCTGGACCCGTCCTATGTTTCAGACCGTCTCCCTGATCGCGTCAGCGTCTTCCGTTGCGAAGGCCGCGCGGCTCATTCTGCTCTGACCCGCCGTTCACCCACACCGCTCATGAGCCGGCTGTTTCTCGCCCCAATGGAAGGGCTCGCTGACTATGTGCTGCGCGACGTGCTGACGAGCGCGGGCGCTTTCGACGGCTGCGTGTCTGAGTTCATCCGCATCACAGGCTCGCTGCTGCCAACCCGCGTCTACGAGCGCGAGGCGCCCGAAATCCTGCACGCGAGCGTGACCGCCAGCGGCACGCCGATGGTGATCCAGCTGCTCGGCAGCGATCCCGAGTGGATGGCACGCAATGCCGCGTACGCGGCCATGCTGTCGCCCTACGGTATCGACCTGAACTTCGGCTGTCCCGCCAAAGTCGTCAATCAGCACGGCGGCGGCGCGATGCTGCTCGCGAACCCGAAGTTGCTGAACCAGATCGTCTCGGCCGTGCGCGCCGCGGTGCCTGCCGATATCGCGGTGACGGCAAAAATGCGCCTCGGCGTGTCCGACACGTCGCGGGCGATCGAATGCGCGCAGGCGCTCGCGGACGGCGGCGCGGCCTCGCTCGTCGTGCATGCGCGCACGCGCGACGACCGCTATCGGCCGCCGGCGCACTGGGAGTGGATCGCGCGCATCGACGACGCCGTCGACGTGCCCGTCATCGCGAACGGCGAAGTCTGGACGGTGGCGGACTGGCAGCGTTGCCGCTCGGTCAGCGCCTGCGCGGACGTGATGATCGGGCGCGGCGCCGTGTCGGATCCGTTCCTCGCGCAGCGAATCCGCGGGCTCCTCGACCCGTGTCCATCTGCCGACGAATGGCAGCAGGTGCTGGGTTCGATCGTCGGCTACATGAACAAGCTGCGGGCGCATGGCACGCTGACCCATGAGCACGGCCGCGTCAAGAAGTGGCTCAGCTACCTGCAGCGGACCTGGCCGCAAGCCGCCGAACTGCATGCGGCGATCCGGCGAGTGCAGGACTCTGACGAAATTCTTACGGTAATCGGCCAGGCGCTGGCGGCCGGAGACGCGTCGGCGCCGACGCGTCAGCACGTTTCCAGCGACGAAAATAGCGAGCTGAATCAACCTGGTCCTGCCGAACCCATCCCCGTTTGAAGACTAGAATTCAAAGACTTACGAGCGGTGGCGGTGGCGAACCGCTACAATTCAGGGTTTAACGTCTTCAAGCGGTTCCCCATGTCTTCCACCCCCTCGAACGCTCCGGCCGTGCCGGGCGCCACGCCGAAAGTCGGCTTCGTCTCTCTCGGCTGCCCCAAGGCCCTCGTCGATTCCGAGCAGATCATCACCCAGTTGCGCGCCGAAGGCTACGAAATCTCCGGCACCTACGACGGCGCAGACCTCGTGGTCGTCAACACCTGCGGCTTCATCGACGAAGCCGTGCAGGAAAGCCTCGACGCGATCGGCGAAGCGCTCAACGAAAACGGCAAGGTGATCGTCACCGGTTGCCTCGGTGCGAAGAAGAGCGCGAGCGGTTCGGGGCTGATCGAGGAAGTGCATCCGAAGGTGCTCGCGGTGACCGGCCCGCACGCGCTCGGCGAGGTGATGCAGGCGGTGCACAGCCATCTGCCGAAGCCGCACGATCCGTTCGTCGATCTGGTGCCCGCCGCGGGCGTCAAGCTCACGCCGCGCCACTACGCGTACCTGAAGATTTCCGAAGGCTGCAATCACCGCTGCACGTTCTGCATCATCCCGTCGATGCGCGGCGATCTGGTGTCGCGCCCGGTCGCGGAAGTGATGCTCGAGGCGGAGAACCTGTTCAAGTCCGGCGTGAAGGAACTGCTCGTGATCTCGCAGGACACGAGCGCATATGGCGTCGACGTCAAATACCGCACCGGTTTCTGGAACGGCAAGCCGATCAAGACGCGCATGACGGATCTGGTCGCCGCGCTCGGCGAACTCGCCGCGCAATACGGTGCGTGGGTGCGTCTGCATTACGTGTATCCGTATCCGAGCGTCGACGAAGTGATTCCGATGATGGCCGAGGGTCCGTACAAGGGCCACGTGCTGCCGTATCTCGACGTGCCGTTCCAGCACGCGCATCCGGAAGTGCTGAAGCGCATGAAGCGCCCGGCCAACGCCGGGAAGGTGATGGAGCGCGTCAAGGCCTGGCGCGAGATCTGCCCCGATCTGACGATCCGCAGCACGTTCATCGCCGGCTTTCCGGGCGAGACCGAAGAGCAGTTCGAGACGCTGCTCGATTTCATCCGCGAGGCGGAGCTCGATCGCGTCGGCTGTTTCGCGTATTCGCCGGTCGAAGGCGCGAGCGCGAATGAACTCGACGGCGCGCTGCCCGATGAAGTGCGTGAGGAACGTCGCGCGCGCTTCATGGAAGTGGCCGAGCAGGTGTCGGCCAAGCGCATCGCGAGGAAGGTCGGCAAGACGTTGAAGGTGCTCGTCGACGAAATCAACGCGGACGGCGGCATCGGCCGCACCGCGGCGGATGCGCCGGAGATCGACGGCGTCGTCTATATCGCGCCGTCCGCCAAGGCGTCGAAGCGCTACAAGGTCGGCGATTTCGTATCGGTGAAGATCACCGGCGCGGACGGCCACGATTTGTGGGGCGAGGTCTAAGCGATGACGCACAGCGCGGCCGCACAGCCTGAAGCTCACACACCGGACATCCTCGCGCTCGGCGAGGCGATGATCGAATTCAACCAGTCGGCGAAGGATCAACCGAACTACCTGCAAGGCTTCGGCGGCGACACGTCGAACTTCTGCATTGCGGCCGCGCGCCAGGGTGCGAGGACCGGTTTCGTGTCGGCGGTCGGCGCCGATCATTTCGGACGCCTGCTGGTCGATCTGTGGGAGCGCGAGCAGGTCGACACGTCGTTCGTGCGCATCGATGCGCAGGCGTCGACCGGCGTCTATTTCGTGTCTCACGGCCCCAACGGCCACGCGTTCGACTATCTGCGCGCGGGCTCGGCGGCGAGCCGCTATGCACCCGCCGATCTGCCGCGCGACGCGCTCGCGGCGGCGAAGGTCGTCCATCTGTCCGGCATCAGTCTCGCGATCAGCGTCAGCGCCTGCGACGCCGCGCTCGAAGCGATCGCGCATGCGCGCGCGAATGGCGCGCGCGTGAGCTTCGACACCAATCTGCGTCTTAAGCTGTGGCCGCTGGCGCGGGCGCGCGCGGTGATGCTCGAGGCGATCCGCCAGACTGACATCTGCCTGCCGAGCTGGGACGATGTGACCGAACTGACGGGGCTGACCGGCCGTGACGAGATCGTCGATTTTCTGCTGTCGCATGGTCCGGGCGTGGTCGCGCTGAAGCTCGGCAAGGACGGCTCGTATATCGCGACGCCGAACGAGCGGCGCGTCGTGCCGGGCCATGTCGTCGACGCGGTCGATGCGACCGGCGCCGGCGACTGCTTCGGCGGCGCCTTTATCGCGCGCATCGTCGCGGGCGACGATCCATTTGCCGCCGCGCGCTACGCGAACGTTGCCGCCGCGCTGTCCACGCAAGGTTATGGCGCGGTCGCGCCGATTCCGTCGCGCGAGACAGTCGAGCGGCGGCTGGCGAACTAGGTTTTACGTAAGCCGCGCGCGGCGCAGCATGGCCCGCGCTGGTGCAATCATCCAGGAAGACTGGAGAGACAACAGGAGGGACAAGCGATGCAACGGGACGTAGTGGTGGTAAGTGGTGTGCGCACGGCAATCGGCACGTTCGGCGGCAGCCTGAAGGATTTCGCGCCGACCGATCTCGGCGCGCGCGTGGTGCGCGAAGTGCTCGAGCGCGCGAGCGTGTCGGGCGACGAAGTCGAACACGTCGTGTTCGGCAACGTCGTGCACACCGAGCCGAAAGACATGTATCTCGCGCGCGTCGCGGCGATCAACGGCGGGGTCGCGCAGCATACGCCCGCGCTGACCGTGAACCGGCTGTGCGGCTCGGGCTTGCAGGCCATCGTGTCGGCCGCGCAAAGCGTGCTGCTCGGCGACGCCGATATCGCGATCGGCGGAGGCGCTGAAAACATGAGCCGCGCGCCTTACTCGATGCCGGCCGCGCGCTTCGGACAGCGCATGGGCGACGCGCGTCTCGTCGACATGATGGTCGGCGCGCTCAACGATCCTTTCCAGTCGATCCACATGGGCGTGACCGCCGAGAACGTCGCGCGCAAGTACGAGATCTCGCGCGACGCCCAGGACGCGCTCGCGCTCGAGTCGCATCGTCGCGCGGCCCACGCGATCACGAGCGGCTACTTCAAGGAACAGATTCTGCCGATCACGATTGCGTCGAAGAAAGGCGACGTCGTGTTCGACACCGACGAGCACGCGAGGCTGAACGCAACAGCGGACGACTTCGCGAAGTTGAAGCCGGTGTTCGCGAAGGAAAACGGCACGGTGACGGCGGGCAACGCCTCGGGCATCAACGACGCGGCCGCGGCCGTCGTACTGATGGAGCGTAGCGTCGCCGAGCGGCGCGGCGTGAAGCCGTTGGCGCGACTCGTGTCGTACGCGCATGCGGGCGTCGATCCGGCGTATATGGGCATCGGCCCGGTGCCGGCGAGTCGCAAGGCGCTCGAGCGGGCGGGTCTCACGGTCGCCGATCTCGACGTGATCGAGGCCAACGAGGCATTCGCCGCGCAGGCCTGCGCGGTCAGCAAGGAGCTCGGCTTCGATCCGGCCAAGGTCAATCCGAACGGCTCGGGCATTTCGCTCGGCCATCCGATCGGCGCGACCGGCGCGCTGATCACCGTGAAGGCGCTGTACGAGCTGCAGCGCATCGGCGGGCGCTATGCGCTCGTCACGATGTGCATCGGCGGCGGGCAGGGGATCGCGGCGATTTTCGAGCGTCTGTGAGCGCGCACGGCAGGCCGGCGCGACATAGGTAGCAAGCAGGAACCAGCAACAAGGATCGACGGGATGCAGGAAGCGAAAGTGACGAAGGGTTCGGCAACCCGCACGGCAACGCACGCCTTGCGCCGGCGCGCCGGCATGGTGGTGAGTGCCGCCGCGCTGTTGTGCACGGGCACGGTGCTGTGGATGCCGTCGCAGGCGTGGGCCGAAAGCGATGCGGTCAAGGCACTAGCCGCGCCGCCGCCGATCCAGCTGCCGCTGAAACCGAGCCCCGAGTTCGCGAAGTTTCCGCGCTATGTGGGCACGCTCGGCGCGCGGCCGATCGTGCTGCGGCTCGGGCCCAAGACCGACGATCCATCTGGCGTGCACGGCGAGTATCAGTACACGGATAGCGGCGAGGTGATTCTGATCGCCGGCGATCGCGACGGCGATACGCTCGAAGTCGAGGAATCGAACGACGGCACGCATATCACCGGCAACTGGGTCGGCAAGTTCGCGGCGGACGGCTCGCTCGAAGGCGACCGCATGAACGTCGACGATTCGAACCCGCAGGAATTCAACCTGAAGCCGCTGGCGGCAGGGCAGGCGGTGCCGGTGACCGGTTCGGCCGGCGGTGCGGCGGCGAGGCCTGCAGCCCCCTCACCGCAACCGGCCGCGGCCAACGGCGCAGCGGCGGCTCCCGCGCCGGCATCCGCTGCCGGGGGGCACCCAGTGGGCGGCGTCAGCAACCTGCAAACGGGCTACTGATGCGCACGCGCGCCGGGCATCCGGAATCGCGCAGCGCGGCCGTTGCTTCAGGCTCGCTTCACTATGTTTTTCATCGAGCTTCACATGACTGAATCCAAATTCAAACATGGCCTGCAGACCCGCATCGTGCGTGCCGAGGACCAGATCACGCCGGGCTTCGAATCGTTCTCGACGCCCGTCACGCGCGCGTCGACGGTGGTGTTTCCCGACCTCGCCGCGATGCGCGCGCTCGACTGGAAAAACGACGCGCAATGGCGCTACGGCCTGCATGCGACGCCGACGCAGATCGCGCTCGCTCAGCGCCTCGCCGCGATCGAGGGCGGCAATCATGCGCTGCTGCAGCCGTCGGGGCTGTCGTCGATCTCGAACGTCTACTTCGGGCTCGTGAAGGCCGGCGACGACGTGCTGATTCCCGATAACGTGTACTCGCCGAACCGCGACCACGGCGACTGGCTCGCGCGCGATTTCGGTATCACGGCGCGCTACTACGATCCGCTGATCGGCGCGGGCATCGCCAGTCTGATCCAGCCGAACACGCGCCTGATCTGGATCGAGGCGCCCGGCTCGGTGACGATGGAAGTGCCCGACGTACCGGCCATCACGGCGGCGGCGCGCGCGCGCAAGGTCGTCACCGCGATCGACAACACGTGGTCCGCGGGCCTCGCGTTCCGGCCGTTCGACCATGGCGTCGACATCTCGGTGCAGGCGCTGACCAAATACCAGTCGGGCGGCGGCGACGTGCTGATGGGCGCGACGATCACGGTCGAGCGCGACGTGCATGTGAAGCTGAAGGCGGCGCGCATGCGCATGGGCATCGGCGTGTCCTCGGACGACTGCTCGCTGATCCTGCGCAGCCTGCCGAGCATGCAGTTGCGTTTCGCGCAGCACGATCGCGTGGCGCTGTCGCTCGCGACGTGGTTGAAGAGCCGGCCGGAAATCGTCGCGGTGTTGCATCCGGCGCTCGCCGACTGTCCGGGGCACGAAGTGTACAAGCGCGATTTCAGCGGCGCGGGCGGACTGTTCTCGGTGGTGTTCGACGAACGGTACAGCGCGGCGCGGATCGACACGTTTTGCGAGTCGCTCGAACTGTTTTCGCTCGGCTGGAGCTGGGGCGGCGCGCATAGCCTCGCGATGCCGTACGACATCGCGTCGATGCGCACTGCCGCGCAGTGGCCGCGTCGCGGCACGTTGGTGCGCTTCTATATCGGTCTGGAAGACGAGGCGGACCTGCGTGCGGATATCGAGCAGAGCCTGGCCAAGCTGGCTTAACACGCGTTAGCCCTGTTCGACACGTTGTTCGAGAAGCCCGCCGGGATGTGTTCACGGCGGGCTTCTTTATTGCCCTGAGTATCAGGCAGACCCGAATGTTCGATGCCGCTTCGCGACGCTACGATCGTGTGCTTGCCGGATAACGTTGCGGCGCTCGGGGGAGGGGCTTGGATGAATCTTTTCTTCTGGCTGTTGCTGAACCTTGCGGTGCCGATTGCCGCCGTTATCGATCACCGGCAGACCGAATCCGTGGTTGGCGCGCTATCACGTGGGGCGATAGGCACGTCAATTTTCATGACCTGCCTGGCGGCGCTTCTATCCGCGGCCCTGCACATTTACCTCAATTAGTTTTATTGGATAGTGCAGCTCTTATACTTGTTCTGTCTTGTGGAGGAGCTTATGAAACAATTTATCCTGTCATTGGAAATAGGCAAAAATCACGATCGCATCATGAAGGGCGTGTTGATCTTCAGCATCCTGATTTCCATCGGCATGTTCGCGCTGTTCCTGCCGGCCATTTTCAACAGATAACGCAACGGTTCGCGCGGCTCGCTAGCGCGTCGGTCGTTGTGCCGGCGCGAGCGATAACGGATCCCTCGAGCGCCAGCCTCAAACCAACCGCAGCAAACCGTCCAGTCCAACGAAATTGAACGACACGCTGGCTGCTTCCCGCACCACCGGCTTCGCCCGGAATGCAACGGAGAGTCCCGCTTCGGCCATCATTTTCAGATCGTTCGAGCCGTCGCCCATCGCAATTGCGCGCGACGGTTCGATGCCAAGCGTCGCGCAGGTTTCGCGCAGCGTGCGCGCTTTCACCTCGGCATTGACGATCTCGCCCATCACATTGCCGGTCAGCTTGCCGTCGATGATTTCAAGCGTGTTCGCGCGCGTGAAATCGAGCCCAAGGCGCGTCTTCAGCTTCGCGGTGAAGAACGTGAAGCCGCCCGACACGAGCAGCGTTTTCAGGCCCGCCTGTTTCGCGCCGGCCAGCATGCGTTCGGCGCCCGGCGACAACCGCAGCCGCTCCTCGTACACGCGCTCGAGCGCGCTGGCGTCGAGCCCTTTCAGCAGCGCGACCCGACGAATCAGGCTCTCGTTGAAGTCCTTGATCTCGCCGCGCATCGCAGCCTCGGTGATCGCCGCGACTTCGGCTTTGAGCCCGCAGAAATCGGCGATTTCGTCGATGCACTCGATCGTGATCAGCGTCGAATCCATGTCCATCGCGACGAGGCCGAAGTCGCTCAACTGGCGGCCGGTTTCGACAAACGCGTAGTCGAGTCGATGCGCATAGCAATACGCTTCGACGTCGGCGCGTTGCGCGAGGTTCGCGCCGGCGATGCGAATCGCGTGCTCGTCGATGACGGCGGCGTGCGAGCCGCGTGCGAGCGCGACGAGCGTTTTGTGGTGGTCGGCGGAAAGGGGGGCGACGCTTTGAATGACGAGGTTCATGGACGACCGGTGACGCGGGAAGAAAAGAGGCGCGTGGCGCGCGGAAAATCCCGCTATTGTATCGGTTCTGTGCGTTGGCCCGTCGCAGGCGGCTGGCCGTCGCGTTGGCTGAAGCGGGCGTTCGGCGCATCGCCGTAACGGAGCAGGCCGAACGAATACGGTCACACGAACCCACCACCCCACACTGGCGCAACAAGACGCCCCACGGAGACAACGCATGACCCCGGCAACCGCCAGCGAGGCATCCTCCCTTGCCCGCGACTTCGATCTGCGTCATCTGAGCCCGGCGTTCTACGCCGATCCCTATCCGGTCTATCACGCACTGCGCAGCTATGAGCCAATCCGGCGCATGCCCGACGGCTCGCTGTTCCTGACGCGCTTTCGCGACGTGCAGGCGGTCTACCGCGACCCCAAGACCTTCAGCTCCGACAAGACCGTCGAGTTCCGCCCGAAATACGGTGACTCTCTGCTCTACGCGCATCACACCACGAGTCTCGTGTTCAACGATCCACCGCGCCATACGCGGGTGCGCAAGCTGATCGCCGGCGCGCTGACCGCGCGCGCGATCGCGGCGATGGAGTCCGCGCTGATCCGGCTCGTCGACGGCTTGCTCGATGCGGCCGCGCAGCGCGGGCGTATCGATCTGATCGGCGAATTCGCGTCGACGATTCCGGTCGAGGTCATCGGCAATCTGCTCGACGTGCCGCACGATGAACGCGCGCCGCTGCGCGACTGGTCGCTCGCGATACTGGGCGCGCTCGAGCCGTCGCTGACCGACGCGCAGTTCGAGCGCGGCAATCGCGCGGTCAGCGAATTCGTCGACTATCTGCGCGGCCTCGTCGCACGGCGCCGCCGCGAGCCGGGCGATCCGCAGCACGACGTGCTGACGCGGCTGATCCAGGGGGAGGGGCCGCACGAGCAGCTATCTGAAGCCGAACTGCTGCAGAACTGCATTTTCATCCTGAACGCCGGGCACGAAACGACCACCAACCTGATCGGCAACGGTCTCGTCACGCTGAGCGAGTGGCCTGACGAGCGTGCCGCGCTGCTGCGCGAGCCGGAGTTGATCGGCACCGCGGTCGAGGAGTGCTTGCGCTTCGAGAGTTCGAACCAGCTCGGCAATCGCATGGCCACCGTCGATACCGAGATCGGCGGCGTCGCGCTCGCGCGCGGCACGCCGGTCACGCTGTGCATCGGCGCGGCCAATCGCGATCCCGAGCAGTTTGCCGAGCCGGACCGCTTCGATATCCGCCGCGACCCGAACCGGCATCTCGCGTTCGGGTTCGGGATTCATCAGTGCGCGGGTCTGTCGCTGGCGCGGCTGGAGGCGCGGATTGCGATCGGGCGCTTCGTGCAGCGCTTCCCGGCGTATCGCGTCGATGGTGAGCCGACGCGGGGCGCTCGCGTGCGGTTTCGCGGGTTTGCGTCGGTACCGGTCCTGCTCGAGCCTTGATGCGGGCGCCGCGTAGACCGCGCGCACGAGGAAAACCGTAGGTTTTGCCGCCTCGTCGCAAGACTTACAACCCCATGACAGCACGCCGCCGAGCCGACCCGCTCCTGCTTTACGCGTGGCAGCAGTGTCGAGCGCGCCGAAACGCGGGCACGCTTGCTGCTTCGCCTGATATCTCAGGGCCATGGGACAGGGGAGCGCGCGATGGCACACATGATCTGGAAGGGCGCAATCAGTTTCGGGCTCGTCCACGTACCGGTGCAGCTTTATCCGGCGACGCAGTCGGAGAAGGTCGGCTTCAATCTGCTCGACAAGCGCACGATCGATCCGATCGGCTACAAGCAGTTCAACAAGCGGACCGGCAAGGACGTGACCCGCGACAACATCGTGCGCGGCTTCGAGTACGAGAAGGATCACTACGTCGTGCTGTCGGACGACGAAATCCGCTCGGCGAACCCCGAGTCGACGCAGACGGTCGACATCCTCGCGTTCGTCGACGCGCCCGACATCTCGTTTCTCTATCTCGATACGCCGTATTTCCTGACGCCCGACCGCAAGGGTGAAAAAGTCTATGCGCTGTTGCGCGAGGCGATGACGGCGTCGGGCAAGATCGGCGTCGCGAGTGTCGTGCTGCACAACAAGCAGCATCTGGCGGCGCTGATTCCGCTCGGTCCGATGCTCGCGCTGAACACACTGCGCTGGGCCGACGAGGTGCGCAATTTCGACGAATTCAACGTGCCGCCCGAAGGCATGAAGGCCGCCGGCGTGTCGGCGAAAGAACTCGACATGGCGAAAAAGCTGATCGACGACATGAGCGAGACGTGGGACCCGATGCAGTATCACGATACGTTTCGCGACGACATCATGGCGCTCGTCGAGCGCAAGATCCAGGCGGGCAAGACCGAGGAGGTCGTCGAGGTCGAAACGCCGCACGAGTCGCGCAAGTCCGCCGACATTCTCGACCTGTCCGATCTGCTGCGCCGCAGTCTTGGCCGCGGCAAGGGCAAGCAGGCCACCGCGGGCCGCAAGCGCGCCGCCGACGAGGACGAGGATCAGAGCGATAGCGAGGCCGAGTCCGATGAAGAGGCGGCCGCGCCCGCGCGCAAAAAGCCGCGCGCGGCAAGCACGGCGCGCAGTCGCAGCGGTAGCGGCGGCAGCGGGCGCGCGACGTCGAAAACCGCCGCAACGTCCCGCAAACGGCGCGCGGCGGCCTGAGCGCGCGGCCGAGCCGTCTATGGCACCAAACGCACCGGAGTCATCGCCATGAACGACCGGCTCGAGCACTATCATCGCAAGCGCCGCTTCGAGGACACGCCGGAGCCGGCCGGCGCGACGACCCGCAAGCGCGCCGCGAGCAAGACCGGCAAGCGCGCAACGCGTGCTGCGCCCGATACGCTCTCCTACGTGATCCAGGAGCACGACGCGCGGCGTCTGCACTACGATTTCCGGCTCGAACTGAACGGCGCGCTGCTGTCGTGGGCGGTTCCGAAGGGGCCGAGCCTCGACCCGTCGGTCAAGCGGCTCGCGGTGCACGTCGAGGACCATCCGGTCGAATACGGTACCTTCGAGGGCGAGATTCCGCCCGGCAACTACGGCGCGGGAACCGTGATCGTGTGGGATCGCGGCACGTGGGAGCCGGCGGGCGGCGCGGCCGAAGCCGCGCGGTCGTACGCGGCCGGCAAGCTCAAGTTTCATTTGCACGGCGAGAAGCTGCATGGCGGCTGGACGCTCGTACGGAGCCACATGCGCGGCAGCGGTGACAAGGAACAATGGCTGCTGATCAAGGAGCGCGACGAGGAAGCGCGCGACGAAAGCGACTACGACGTGCTGAAGAAGCTGCCGGGCAGCGTGCTGGCCGACGGGGCTTCGAAAGGCAGGAAAACGAAGCAATCGAAAGCGCAGACGAAAACCTCGCGCAACGGCAAGGCCACGAGCGCGGGCAAGCCGGCGAAATCCGCATCCTTGCGCCGCGCAGCCGATCCAAAACGCCCCGACATCGTCGCGACGCGCAGCGCGCAGTCGCTACGCGAACTCGCCGCGTCGCCATCGATCGAAGGCGCGGTCGCAGCGGCCTTGCCCGCGAGCCTGAAGCCGGAGCTGGCGACGCTCGTCGACAGCGCGCCGCCAGGCGATGACTGGCTCTACGAAGTCAAGTTCGACGGCTACCGCGTGCTCGCGCGCATCGACCACGCCTCGAAAGCGAAGGGCGATGCCGTCAGCGTTTTCACGCGCAACGGCAACGATTGGACCGCAAAGTTCAGCAAGCAGGTCCAGGCGCTCGCGGCACTCGATGTGCAAAGCGCGTGGCTCGACGGCGAAGCGGTCGTGCTCGATGAACGCGACGTGCCGAACTTCCAGTTGCTGCAAAACGCGTTCGATGCGCATCGCCCGCAGGACATCGTGATCTATCTGTTCGATCTGCCGTTTCTGAACGGCTACGACCTGCGCGACGTGCCGCTCGAACAGCGCCGCGCGATTTTGCGGGCGCTGCTCGAAGGCGTCGATGATCGTGTGCTGCGCTTTTCGAACGACTTCGCGTTCAGCGCCGACGAGCTGCTCAGGAGCGCGTGCGACATGGCGCTCGAAGGCATCATCGGCAAGCGGCGTGACAGCAGCTATGTGTCGGGCCGCTCGCCGTCGTGGATCAAGCTGAAGTGCCGGCGCCGCCAGGAGTTCGTGATCGGCGGCTATTCGGAGCCAGGCGGCAGCCGTTCGGCGTTCGGCGCGCTGCTGCTCGGCGTCTACGACGCCGATGGCCGGCTGCAGTACGCGGGCCGCGTCGGCACTGGCTTCGACGCCGCGCTGCTGCGCTCGGTCAAACAGGCGCTCGACGCGCACGCGAGCAAGCGCATGCCGTTCGCGAGCACACCGCGCGAGCGCAGCCGCACGCCCGTGCATTGGGTCGAGCCGGTGCTCGTTGCCGAATGCAACTTCGCCGAATGGACGGGCGACGGCATCGTGCGCCAGGCGTCGTTCGTCAGCCTGCGCGACGACAAGCCGGCGCGCCAGATCGTCAGGGAAACCGCTCGACAAGGAGCCGACGTGCAACAGCAAACCGAAACCGCCACCGCCGATACGCCGCAAACAGGCGCGCCGAAAAAGCGCGCAACCAGCAAGACCGCCGGTGCCGCCAGGGCCGCCGCCAAGGAAAGCGCGCCCGCCCGAACCACGGCAACACGCTCGCGTGCACAGAGCGAAATCGCCGGCGTGCGCATCTCGCATCCCGATCGCGTGATCGACAAGAGCAGCGGCGCAAGCAAGCTCGAACTGGTGCAGTACTACGAATCAATCGCCGAATGGATGCTGCCGCATCTGCGCGAGCGGCCCGTCGCGCTGGTGCGCGCGCCCGAGGATATCGGCGGTGAGCTGTTCTTCCAGAAGCACAGCCAGAAGCTGTCGATTCCGCACGTCACGCAGCACGAGGGACTCGATCCGGGCCATCCTCCGCTGATCACGATCGACACGCTCGCCGCGCTGGTCGGCGCCGCGCAGATGGGCACCGTCGAGTTTCATACGTGGAATGCGGTCGCGTCGAATATCGAAAAGCCCGATCGCATGGTGTTCGATCTCGACCCGGACCCCTCGCTCGGCTGGGAGCGCATGGTCGAGGCCGCACAACTGACCCGCTCGCTGCTCGACGAACTGGGCCTGAAGTCGTTCTGCAAGACGAGCGGCGGCAAGGGCTTGCACGTGGTCGTGCCGCTCGCGAAGCAGGCCGGCTGGGACGAAGTGAAGGATTTCTCGCAGGCGGTCGCGCAGCACATGGCGACGACGCTGCCGCAGTTCTTCAGCGCGAAGATGGGCGCGCAGAATCGCAAGAAAAAGATTTTCATCGACTATCTGCGCAACAACCGTGGCTCGAGCACGGTGGCCGCATTCTCGGCGCGCGCGCGGCCGGGGCTCGGGGTGTCGGTGCCGCTCGCGTGGGACGAACTGGAGAGCACGACGAGCGGCGATCAATGGGGCATCCGCAACGTCCACGAGCGCGTGGACGGCCTCGGAAGCGACCCGTGGGCCGGCTACGCAAAGACGCGTCAGCGCATCACCGCGGCGATGAAAAAGCGTCTGGGCGTCGCGTGATGAGCGCTCGTCCGAGTGGCTGAATCCAACCCGCGAATGCGCCGTGCGTACTTGGCGCGCGAACGCGCTTCGCGAAGGAGCAATGCAATGAAGACCCTGCCGCAATCGACCGATGGCGACCCGCAAGCCGACCCGCGCGCGAACAAGGACCCGAAGTCGTTGCAGGAAGCCGCGGCGCCGCTGCCGCATGAAGCCGACCAGCATCCCGAGTCGCAGCACGAGGACGAGCCGCGCCATGTCGGCAAGCAGGCGCATGACGACATCGAGCATGGGCAGCAGGATACCGACCGCCGCGGCGGCGGCGAGTATCAGCAACGCACGCAGAACGACGCGCATGCCGACGTGAACTCGGATCGCAAGCAGGGCGGCGCGAAGGGCGGCAAGCGCTGACGCGGCGTAGCGGCATCGCGCCTACGCGCCCGCCAGGCCAACCGGCTCGCGATCCCAGTACGGCGGATCGCCGAAATGCGCGGCGACGAAGTCGATGAAGGCGAGCGTCTTCGGCGGCACGAACGCGCGGCTTGGGTACACGGCCCAGATCGCGACGTCGTCCGCGAGAGGATAGCTGTCGAGCACGCTGACGAGTTTGCCGCTGCGCAGATAGGGCGCCACGTCCCATGTCGATTTCAGCGCGATGCCGAAGCCCGCGAGCAGCGCGTCGCGAATCACCTCGCCGTTGTCGGTGACGAGGCGGCCGCTCACGCGCACGTCGAGCGGGCCGGCGGGCGTCACGAAGCGCCAGTCGCGCTGCGCCGACAGGATGATGCACTCGTGCCCCGCGAGATCCGACGGATGATGCGGCGTGCCGCGCGCGGCCAGATAGGCGGGGGCCGCGCACAGCACGCGGCGGTTGACCGCGAGCCGCCGCGCGACCAGCGACGAATCCTTCAGCACGCCGACGCGAAGCGCGACATCGATTCCCGCGTCGACCAGATCGACCACCTGATCGGTCAGGCGCAGATCGACGCTGACCCCCGGATAGCGGCGCAGAAACTCGCTGATCACCGGCGACACATGCTGACGCCCGAACGACGACGGCATCGACACGCGCAGCCGTCCCTGCGGTGCGGCCTGCGCGTGGCCGACCGATGCGCGCGCTGCGGCGGCCGCGTCGAGCAACGCCTCGGCGCGCGTCATGAACACTTCACCGTCCTGGGTGAGGCTGATGCGGCGCGTGGTCCGATGCAACAAACGCGCGCCGAGGATTTTTTCGAGTTGTGCGATCCGCGCGCTCGCGACCGCCGCCGACAAACCGAACTCGCGCCCGGCCGCCGACACGTTGGCGAGCAGCGCGGCACGCACGAACAACGCGACGTCGAGCAGATCGAGCCGTTCGCGTTCGCTGGGCACGGACCGGCCGGCCGGGCTTGAATCGTCCATTATTCTGAAAAACCAAAAAATGTTTCAGTGATTATGGCTGTTTTATCAGAATAAGAACCATCCTACGATACGAGTCATGCGTCACATCAACCGAACCCACAAGGAGCAGCCATGAAAGCCGTCGGACTCTACCGTTATCTGCCCATCGATCACGCCGAAGCGCTCGTCGACGTCGAGATCCCGAAACCCGAAGCGACCGGCCGCGATCTGCTGGTCAAGGTCGAAGCCATTTCCGTGAACCCGGTCGACACCAAGGTGCGCGCGCCGAAAGACACCGTCGAAAAGACGCCGCGCGTGCTCGGCTGGGATGCGGCCGGCACTGTCGTCGCGGCCGGGCCCGAGGTCACGCTGTTCAAGGTCGGCGATCCGGTGTTCTATGCGGGCAGCATTACGCGGCCGGGCGCCAACAGCGAGTTTCATCTGGTGGACGAACGGATCGTCGGACACAAGCCGGCGTCGCTCGATTTCACGCACGCGGCCGCATTGCCGCTGACCGCGATCACTGCGTGGGAAGCATTGTTCGATCGCCTCGGCATATCGCCGCAGGGCGCCGACGCAGGCCGTACGGTGCTGATTTTCGGCGGGGCGGGCGGGGTCGGCTCGATCGGCATCCAGCTCGCGAAGCAGCTCGGCAAGCTGCAGGTGATCGCGACCGCGTCGCGGCCCGAATCGGCGAAATGGGCACGGGAGCTCGGCGCGGATCACGTCGTCGATCATTTCGGCGAGGTGCCCGCGCAGATGAAGGAGATCGGCATCGAGCAGGTCGACTACGTGCTGATCTTCAACGACACCGACCGTAATTTCCCGGCCGCCGCGCAACTGATCAAGCCGCAAGGCGGCGTCTGCACGATCGTCGAGAACAGCGCCGCCGTGCCCGTCGAATTGCTGAAGGCGAAGAGCGCCGCGTTTCACTGGGAGTTCATGTTCACCCGCTCGATGTTCGGCACGACCGACATGATCGAGCAGCACAAGCTGCTGACCGAGGTCGCGCGGCTCGTCGATGCCGGCACGTTGCGCACGACGCTCGGCCAGGACCTCGGCCGCATCAACGCGGAGAATCTGCGTCGCGCGCATGGGTTGCTCGAAGCAGGACGCGCGATCGGCAAGCTGGTGCTGACCGGCTTCTGAGATGAAATCGACGCGCAGAAAGCGCGTCGCCGCAAGCGGGTTAACACCCGGGCCGACACGACACGCGCGGCAGCGCGCTTGGCGTTAGACTGACGACGCAGCATGCCAAAACGGTTGCGTGTCTTGCGGCGAGGCCAGCCGGGATGAACCGGCCGGCCCTCGGCAGTGCGTGAACAGTGCACAGGCAGTCGCGTCGACGCGAGCGCGCAGCGGCACAACAACGAGGTGACAGTATGAGCTTCAGCTTCAAACTCTCCGCCGTTTCCGTTGTCGCTTCTCTCGCCTGCGCGCTCGTGCCGGCTGCTCGCGCAGCCACGCCGATCACGGTGACCAACAAGGCCCCGCTCGACGGTCCGATCCGCTACACCGTTCGCGTCACGTCGAAACAGTTCGGCAATTCCCAGGAGACCCGCACGATCCGCTCGGGCGAATCGGACGACTTCACGTGGAAGACCGTGCCGCCCGGCGGTCCGGTGGCCGCGACGGACGCATGCCCGGACTATGCGTCGCTGCCGGTCGACGAGAATGGCGCGATGATCCGCCAGACGCAAATCCGCTTCTCGCCGGTGGTGTCGAGCGACGGCACCGCGGCCGTCCAACTGAGCTTCCAGGCGCAGACGCCGCATGGCGTGAAAACCGTGACGAGCGGCGGCAAGACGCTCAAGTGTCCGAACGATGTGAGCGTGAGTCAGATCGTGCGTTTCACGATGCCGGTCAACGGCACGACGAAAACGCTGACGCTGACCGACGGCACGGAGATCGCCGTCACCGCGAAGCGGTGAAGGTTCGAGCGTGCGGCGTGATGGCCGCGTGCGCGAGCGTAGCACGCGCTAGCGCGTCATCCTTGTGCGTCATCCTTTGCGTGCCTCACGCTCGACGAGCCGCGTCGGCAAGAACTGATGCTCGGCCGAAAAGAGCCGCCGGTACGTGAGCAGCACCGCGCCCACGGTCCCCAGCGCCGACGCCGCGGCGATCAGAAACATGATGACGATCTGATAGCGCACCGCCTGCAATGGCGATTGCCCGGCCAGCACCTGACCGGTCATCATGCCCGGCAAACTGACGACGCCGACCACCGCCATCTGGTTCAACGTCGGCATCATGCCCGCGCGCACCGCCTGGCGCGCCGGCGCCTGCGCGGCCTCCCAGCGTGTCGCGCCGAGCGCGAGCGCCATGTCGACGCGGTCGCGCCGCGCGGTCAGCTCCTCGGTCATCCGCTCGATGCCGAGCGATACACCGGTCAGCGTGTTGCCGAGGATCATGCCGAGAATCGGAATCGCATATTGCGGCGCGTACCACGGATGGATGCGGATCACGACGAACAGTCCCACCGCGGCCACGAGCCACGAGCTGACCCAGATCGACAGCACGCTGTCGGCGCGTTGTCCGGCATAGGTGTGGCTGCCGCGCTGCGCGCCGGCGAAACCGGCGATCAGCGTCATCACGATCATCAGCGGCAGCACCACGTACCAGCGAGCGAAACTGAACACCCAGCCGAGCACATAGCCGATCGCGAGCAACTGGACCACGGTGCGCAGCGCCGCCCATGCGAGCTTGCGCTCGAGATCGAGCTTCAGCGCGACCGACACCGCGCCATTCACCACGATCAGCAGCGTCGCGATCGCGACGTCCCACAAGCTCAGATTCTGCAGGCTCATTGGCGGGGCTCCCGAAGCTGGTCCGCGGGAGCGCGTTGGTCCGCATCGCGCCGCACGCAAGTGTGTTCGGCCAGTACGCCGGCGCGCATCGTCAGATGCCGTTCGCTCATGCGTGCCGCCTGCTCGACATCGTGCGACACCCACATCGATGCGTGAGCGCCCGGCGCGGCATCGAACCACGCCTGCACGAGCGCTTCGATCGCGCGCGACGACGCCGGATCGAGCGAGGCGGTCGGCTCGTCGAGCAACAGCACTTCGGGCGCGAGTTGCAGCACGCGGATCAGCGCGGCGATCTGCGCTTCGCCACCCGATAATTCGCTTGCGCGCTTGCCGAGAAAGTCCTCGCCGCGGCCGGCCTGCATCGCAAGCCTGGCCGCGCGCGTGCGATCGAAGCGCGCGTCGCGATATGCCCGCAGCTCAAACGGATAGCGCAGATTGTCTTCGACGCTGCCGTCGATCAGCGCGGGCCGCTGCCGGATATACGCGATTGCGCGCCGGTAGCGCGGAATCCGCGCACGCTCGAGCGGCGCGCCATGCCACAGGATGCGCCCCGCATCGACCGGATCGAGCAGCGCGAGCGCGCGCAGAAACACGCTCTTGCCGGAGCCGGACGGTCCGGTAATCGCGACGCGCTCGCCGGCGCGCAGGGCGAAGGTGGTCGGCTGCAACAGCGTCTGGCCGCGCTGCGCATCGCGCCGTACGATGCCGTCGGCGAGGATGAAGGGAACATCGGTCATGGTTGGAACGCCGTGGGGAGGGTGTGCCGGTGGGGCTGTCGGTAAAGCGTGCGCCATGATAAAGCGACGAGGCGCAACAGCGCACGACCGACGCGGCGATTCATGCTCGCGCGCCAGGTACGATAACTGCTGCACGGTGCACAACGTGGAACAACACGCGGAGCTTTTCAATGGCAGGGTCGAGCGGCACCGGACGACGGGTCGGAAAAATCTTTGCATGGCTGCTGGCGGCGCTCGTGATCCTGATCGTCGCGCTCGTCATCTTCATCCTGAGCTTCGACTGGAACCGCGCGCGGCCTTACATCGACGACAAGGTCAGCCAGGCGATCGGCCGGCCGTTTGCGATCAACGGCGACCTGAAGGTGGGCTGGCGTCATGCGGTCGGCGAGACCGGCTGGCGCGGCTGGGTGCCTTGGCCGCGCTTTTCGGCGGCCAACATCGCGATCGGCAATCCCGACTGGACCAAACAGCCGCAGTTCGCGACGCTCGACGAAATCGACTTCGAGGTCGAGGTGCTGCCGCTGCTCGCGCACGACATCGAGATTCCGGCGATCAACCTCGTGAATCCGTCGGTCGATCTGGAACGTCTTGTCGACGGGCGCAATAACTGGACCTTCAAGCTGCCGTCGTCGAGCAGACCCACCGAGTGGAAGCTCGATCTGCACGATATCGCGTTCGCGAAGGGCAACATCGCGCTGTCGGATCAGCAGAAGAAGGTCGAGGTGCAGATGGTCGTCGATACGCTCGGGCAGCCGATCCCGATCGGCGACGCGCTGAAGCAGCAGGAAGCGGCCTCGCGCAGCGCGTCGGCTCAGGCCGTCGGCCGGGCGGGCGCGCGCCAACTCGCCGCGCAGGCCGAGGCAGAGGCGGCCTCGGAGGCGAAGGCGGCTTCCGCAGCGGCGGCTTATGAAGCGGCGGCGCAGGCGTCGGGCGCATCGGGCGCGTCCGCAACGTCGGGCGTGGCCGCGAGTTCCGGCGCGCTCGCGACGAGCGGCGCCGCCGCCCCAGCCGAAACCGCCAGCGGGAGCGCCGGCCCGGCCGCGGCTGTCTCGGGGGCGAGCGGCACCGCACCTGACGCCCGGCGCGCGACGCCGCTTTATGCGATCGGCTGGACCGTCAAGGGCACCTACAACCGCACGCCGGTGTCGGGCAACGGCAAGCTCGGCGGCGTGCTCGCGCTGCAGGACGCGAACCGGCCGTTCCCGGTGCAGGCCGATGTCAAAGCCGGCGATCTGCATATCGCCTTCGTCGGCACGCTCACCGATCCGGCGCATCTCGGGGCGCTCGATCTGCGTCTCTGGCTGCAGGGCAACAGCATGGCGCGCCTGTATTCGCTGACCGGCGTGACCTTGCCCGAGACCCCGCCGTACGCGACCGAGGGTCGTCTGATCGGTCAGTTCAAAGCGAGCGGCAACGTGTTCACGTATGAAAACTTTACAGGCCGGGTCGGCGGCAGCGATCTGAACGGTTCGTTGACCTATACCGGGCGCGAGCCACGTGCGCTGCTGCAGGGCGAACTCGAGTCGCATCTGTTGCAGTTCTCGGATCTGGCGCCGGTGATCGGCGCCGATTCGAACGCGAGCAAGGCGAAGCGTGGCGACACGGCCCGTCAGCCGAGCGATCGCGCGCTGCCCGTGGAGGAGTTCCGCACCGACCGCTGGAAGGCGATCGACGCCGACGTCAAGTTCACCGGCCGGCGCATCATCAAGAACACGAACCTGCCGATCACGGATCTGTACACGCACGTCGTGATGACCGACGGCGTGCTGTCGCTCGTGCCACTGAAGTTCGGCGTCGCGGGCGGCTCGCTCGCGTCGGACATTCATCTCGATGGCAGCGCGGCGCCGTTGAAGGGGCGCTTCGCGATGTCGGCGCGGCATCTGAAGTTGAAGCAATTGTTCCCGAGCTTCAAGACGATGCAGAACGCGCTCGGCGAGATCAACGGCGATGCGTCGCTGTCCGCGACCGGTAATTCGCCGGCGGCGCTCGCGGCGACTTCGAACGGCGAGTTGAAGGCGCTCGTGACCGAAGGCACCGTGAGCCGTCTGCTGATGGAGGCGGCCGGGCTCAATGTCGCGAACGTCGTCTATGAAAAGCTGTTCGGCGCGCGCGACGTGAAGATCAACTGCGCGGCCGCCGATTTCGTCGCGACCGAGGGCGTGCTCGAAGCGCGCGTGTTCGCGCTCGATACCGGCGACGCGGTGATCAACATCGACGGTCACGTGAATCTGCGCGACGAGACGATGGACCTGGGCGTGCATCCGCATACGAAGGGCTTCCGGGTCTTTTCGCTGCGCTCGCCGCTGTACGTGAAGGGCACCTTCAAGGATCCGCACGTCGGCGTCAATGCGGCCGCGCTCGCGTTGCGCGGCGGCGCGGTGGTCGGGCTCGGGCTGATCAATCCGTTCGCGGCGCTGATCCCGCTGCTCGCGCCGAGCAACAACAAGCCGCTGCCGTGCTCGCAATTGCTCGCGCAAGCGCGGCAGATGCCGAAGGCGCCGCCGCCGGGCGTCAAGCAACAGCCGAAGGCGCCGATATCGCTCGAGGGCGCGCCGGTCAACAAGTCTTCGGGCGGCGCGTCGTCGCCAGCCGCGGTGGATCGTAAGCCCGCGACGCAGTCGCCGGCGAGCGCGGCCGAATACAAGGGCGGTTGAAGCGCGGCGAGCGCGTCGATGATGCGATCGCCGAATCAACGGCATGATGCCGCGTGAGGAGCTGCGCGCGGTTGCCGTCGAGCCAGGGTTTCGATGAAGCGAAGAGAACGACCTGTCAGCAGCCCTGAACTTCAGGGTGCCCGATTGGCCTATCTGAGCGAACGTGGTGTTGCATCGCCCGACGCATCCTGGCGACGCACGCCGCGCCGGGTACCGATTCGTGTCGCGCCGAACTCCGTCAGAATCTTGCCGCGCGCACGGCTCGCGAACACGAGGAAGCCGAAGCCATCGGCCTCGTACCAGTAGCCGCCGTTCTCGAGACCATCTAGCGGCTGCTCCAGCGCGTTGGTAATGGATTCGAGGCAGCGCCGCCGCAATTCGGCTGGTGCGGGGTAAGGCGGCTGTGCGCCGCGCACACTGCATAGAAGCACGTCGAGTCCGGGCAGCACGTGTGCATAGAGCACCGGTTCGTCCTGCGCGCGAGCCCGCGCAATCTTGGTGTCGAGTTGACCGAACGGCTTGAAATGCCGCAGAACCGCGAGGAACGACTCGTCGCCGTCCACCTTCGCGCGTCTACGCTTTTTCGGGAAGGACATAAAAATTCGCCTGAAAAAGAATTGCAAGAATCGCTGCGTCCTCATGCGACCACTCCCGGCTTTCGCGCGCCGCACGTCGATGTTTTATAGCATACGACAAGGCCGGATTCACGATGATTCGACGCTACCGCATCGCCCCACCGCGTCCCGCACGAATCATGCCGAACCGCCTCGCCGCGCGCATTCGCATCCCAGCACACCTTGTCTCCATCATAGACGCAGGCGGCGCGGAAAAAACATCCCATCCCAATAAAAAAGTCATTTTTGTGTGGTCGAGCGCTTGCTGGCGCGTCGTTGAAATATCTCCGATTCACGTCGATAATGGCCCGTCCAGCCGCGCGGCGCCCGCCTTGCAGGGCGCGACGGGTGCGCGCGAGCCCCGCCGTTCGAGTGACAGCCTGAACCACAGCCTGAACGCCCTGACGGAACCATGAAACTATTCACCAAAGGTCTGCTGCTGATCGCGATACCGAGCGTGGTCGAACTCGCGCTGCTCGGGGTCGTCTTCGATACCCAGGAGCGGACCGCGCAGGCCGCGCGATGGGTCGACAACAGCAAGCAGATCCTCTACGAGTCGTCGGCCATCGTCGATCCGCTGCTGCGTCAGGCCGCGCGCGTGCGCACGGCGATGGTGACGGGCAGCGCCTCGCTGATCGACCGCCATGCGGTGTGGGTCGACCTGAATGACCGGCTCGCGAAGCTCGATGCGCTCGTCGCCGAAACGCCGGCCCAAGCCGAGCGTGTGCGCAGCATGCGGCGCGCGATCGACGCGTATCGCGAACAGAGTGTCGCGATCTCGCAGGCGTTGCACGAGGGGCGCAGTCTACGCCCCTATATCGCGCTCGAAACCGGCGAGTTGCCGGAGCAGATCGCCGTGTTCCGCGACGAGTTGGCCCGGTTCGGCGCGGCGGCGTCGGAGCTCGACGTCGAGCGCTCGAGCGCGCTCGGCGAGCGGCGCGAGCTTCAGCAGCGCGCGCTGATCGCCGCGGTGTTCGGCTCGATGTTGATCTGGGCGGTCACCGCCTTCGGGTTCGCGCGCGGCATCGGCCAACGCCTCGAAGTGCTGACCGATAACGCCGAGCGGCTCGGCAGCGGCCGGCCGCTCGCGGCGCCGTTGTCGGGCAGCGACGAAATCGCCGCGCTCGACACGGTGCTGCATCAGACCGATGCGCGTCTGCGCGAGGCGGAAGCCGGGCAGGAAGCGCTGAAGCCGGAGCTCGAAGCACGCGCGCGCGAACTGGCGGCCGTCAATGAGGAGTTGCGCCAGGAAACGCAGGACAACGAGATGTTCATCTACAGCGTGTCGCACGATCTGCGCTCGCCGCTCGTCAATCTGCAGGGGTTTTCGAAAGAGCTGCACGTGTCGTGCGACGAACTCGACGTGCTCGTCGGACAGGCTCGTCTGCCGGAGAACGAAGCACGGCGCATGACGCAGATCCTCGATGGCGACGTGCGCGAGTCGTTGCACTATTTGCGCACCGCGGTCGCGCGCGCGGCGGCGATCATCGACGCGCTGTTGCGCATCTCGCGCGCGGGACGGCTCGAATATCAGTGGCAGCGGGTCAGCGTCGAGCGCACGGTGGCGCGAGTCGTCGATGGGCTGCAAGGCACGATCGACCAGCGCGCCGCGAGCGTCACGGTGCGCGAGCTGCCGCCCGCATGGGGCGATCCGGCGGCGGTCGAGCAGATCTTCGGCAACCTGATCGGCAATGCGCTGACTTTCCTCGATCCGGCGCGCCGCGGGCGCATTGAGGTCGGCGCGCTCGCGCCCGAACCCGTCGACGAAAGCGAGCCGCGCGCGGTCCGTATGCGCATCTATTACGTCCGCGATAATGGGCTCGGCATTCCGGCCGTGTATCTGTCGAAGGTGTTTCGCGCGTTCCAGCGTCTGCACGGGGACGTCGCAAGCGGCGAGGGGATCGGCCTCGCGGTGGTGCGGCGCGCGGTCGAGCGGCACGGCGGGCGCGTCTGGGTCGAATCGGCCGAAGGCGCCGGATCGACCTTTTTCGTGGTGCTGCCCGAGCAGCCGGCGCGCCTCTGAGCGCGGCGCACGCCGGCGCGGGCACCGTCGCTGCCATTCTCCCGGCGGCATGGATGACGAATCGTTGGCACGGAGAGCCTATGAATCACGCGCAAGCGGTCAGCATCGTTCTGATCGAAGACGACGACGGCCACGCGACGCTCGTCGAGAGGAATCTGCGCCGCGCCGGCATTTCGAACGGCTTCGTGCGCTTTCGCGACGGCCAGCAGGCGCTCGACTACTTCTTCGGCCCCGCGGCCGCTGAGCCGTTGACCGACGCCGACGGCCATCCTTATCCGCCGCGCGAGAATCTGGCGAATTTCGTCGTGCTGCTCGATCTGAAGATGCCGCGCGTCGACGGCTTCGAGGTGTTGCGGCGTCTGAAGGAAGCCCCCGAGACCGCCGCCGTGCCCGTGATCGTGCTGACCACGACCGACGATCCGCGCGAAATCGCGCGCTGCTACGAACTCGGTTGCAACGTCTATCTCTGCAAGCCGGTCGAATACGATGCGTTCATCGAGGCCGTGCGTCGGCTCGGCTTTTTCCTGCAAGTGGTCAAACTGCCGCCGGGGCATCGGCTCGCGCCGCCTTGAAGCTGTCCGAAAGCCGTTCATGACAAGATGAGCACCGTACCGAGCCGGAGAGCACCTGCATGATCGAAGAAGTGTCCACGCCGCACGCCGCCTATGTGCTCGTCGTCGATGACGACGAGGGCATCTTGCGGCTCGCGCGCAAGTCGCTCGAACGCGCCGGCTGCCGGGTGACGATCTGCGCCGGCGTCGAGGCGGCCCGCGAGCGGCTCGCGAGCCGCGCCCCCGATCTGCTCGTGCTCGATTATCAGCTGAGCGGACCGGAGACCGGGCTCGATTTCTTCCGGCGTCTGCGCGCGGAGGGCGTGCGCATTCCGGCGATCCTCGTGACCGGCTTCACCGACGAGTCGCGCGTGATCGAGGCGCTGCGCGCGGGCGTGTCTGACGTGGTGCCGAAGTCCGGCGACTATCTCGACTATCTGCCAGAGGCCGTGGAGCGCGTGTTGTCGCAGGTGCGGCTGCAACGCGCGTCCGACGAAGCGCTGCTGCTGCGCGATCGCGAGCTGCATTACCGCACGCTGTCGGAGACGTTGCCGCATCTCGTGCTGACCTGCGACGCGGCCGGCGATTGCGACTTCCTGTCGAAGCAGTGGTACGACTACACCGGCTTGCCCGAACATGGCTCGCATGGTCTCGCGTGGCTAGAGGCCGTGCATCGCGACGATTGCGAGCAGATCCGGCAAAGCTGGCTGAAGGCCGTCGCGAGCCGCAGCGGCGACTATCGGCACGAGATGCGGATTCGCCGCCACGACGGCGAGTACCGCTGGTTCGACGTGCGCATGGTCGCGATGCGCGATGCCGATGGCAACGTCAGCAAATGGTTCGGTAGCTGCACCGACATCCACTCGCAGCGCGAGGCGATCGAGGAGCGCGAGCGACTGCTCGAGTCCGAGCAGGCCGCGCGCCAGGCCGCCGAAGAAGCGAATCGCGCGAAGGACCGTTTTCTCGCGATGCTGTCGCACGAATTGCGCACACCGCTCACGCCGGTGCTCGCGGGCGCGAGCGTACTCGAGATGATCCCGGAACTGCCGGAGCAGGCGCGTGCGAGCGTGCGCATGATCCGCCGCAACGTCGAACTGGAGGCGCGGCTGATCGACGATCTGCTCGATCTGACGCGCGTCGCGAACGGCAAGCTGCGGCTGTCGCTGGAGACCGTCGACGTACACGAGGTGATCGACAGCGTGCTCGAACTCTTTCGCAGCGAAATCCAGGTCAAGCAGCAGGACGTGCATGTCGAGAAGCACGCGACGCATCACTACGTGCTCGCCGATCGCGCGCGGCTGCAACAGATGCTGTGGAACCTGATTCGCAATGCCGCGAAGTTCACGCCGGACGGCGGCCATATCTATGTGCGCACACGCGACGAACGCATGCAGGTGCAGATCTCGGTCGAAGATACCGGCATCGGCATCGAGCCGGAGCAGATCGGCAAGCTGTTCAATGCGTTCGAGCAGGGCGACCAAAGCATGACGCGGCAGTTCGGCGGCCTGGGTCTCGGTCTCGCGATCACGAAGGCTTTGACGGACGTGCACGGCGGCACTGTGACCGCGCGGAGTCCCGGTCCGCATTGCGGCGCGACCTTCACGATCACGCTGCCGACCGCCGCCGCGCGGGCCACCGCGCCGCCGGTCATCGTGCCGAGCAACGTGCAGCCGGCGAGTTCGCTGTCCGTGCTGCTGATCGAGGACCATGCCGACACCGCCGACGTGATGGCCCAATTGATGCGCGGCTTGGGTCATCAGGTGACGGTGGTCGGGCGCGTCGACGATGCGCTTGCGGCGACGCAGTTGCACAGGTTCGATCTGGTTGTCAGCGATGTCGGATTGCCCGATGGCACCGGTCTTGATTTCGTCAAGGCGTTTCGCGAATATTCCGACGTGCCAGCCGTCGCGCTGACCGGCTTCGGCACCGACGAGGACGTGCGCCGCTGTTTGAGCGCGGGCTTTACATCGCATCTGACGAAGCCTGTCAATTTCGGCCAGCTCGAAGCGATGATCGAAAGCGCGGCGCAATTGAAGGCGCAAAAGGAAGGGTAAGGCTCGATAAAGCGCAGCGCGCTGAAGGCAGCGTGAAAACACAAAGGCCTGTTGCGACGCCGATCGCAACAGGCCTTTTGATTTCACTGGCTCAGGCCAGTGCAACCCGAGCTTGATTCGACGATTAACGCTGCTGGTTGTTCAGCGAATCGCGGATCTCGCGCAGCAGCAGCACGTCTTCCGGCGGCGGCGGCGGCTCCGCCGGCGCGGCTTGCGGCTCCTTGCGCAGTTTGTTGATGAACTTGACCATCAGAAAGATGATGAACGCGAGAATGATGAAGTTGATCGTCGCGGTAATGAACGAACCGTAACCGAACACCGCCACGCCACCCGTCTGCAGGTCTTTATACGATTCGGGGTTGCCTTTGTAAGTGGCCGGAATATGGCCCAGGCGAACGAACAGATTGGAGAAATCGAGGCCGCCGGTAGCGACCCCGACAACCGGCATGATCAGGTCTTTAACCACGGAATTGACAATGGTGGAAAACGCGCCGCCGATAATCACACCGACCGCCAGATCCATCACGTTGCCTTTGAGGGCAAATTCTTTAAATTCCTGGATCATGCTCATACCTACACCTCCCTGATGTGAATAGCCGAATCATACCAACCTGAAGCGGATAGGCTAGTGCTTTGGCCGCAAGGCAACAAGCGCATCTGCTGCGCGTCGCTAATGAGGAAACTGTGACTCGCTATGGCGCGCGCGCTCCAGATGCGCGGCAAAACTGACCGGGTCGATATTGGCGCCGCACAGCAGCAGGCCCACGCGTTTGCCCTGCAACTGTTCGCGCAGCGGTCCGAGCAAGCCGGCCGTGGCGGCCGCGCAAGCCGGCTCGACCGCGAGCTTCAGCTGATTGAACAGGATCAGCATCGCCTCGCGCAACTGGTCGTCGGACACGGTGACGATCCGATCGACATGGCGGCGGCACAGCTCGTAGCTGTATTGCTCGGTATGCGGCGACATCAGCGAATCGGCGATGCTGTGCATGTGGCCCATTCTGACCGTATGGTTGGCGGCAAAACTCTTGCTCATCACGTCCGAGCCTTCGGGTTCGACGCCGTACACGTGCACGTTCGGATTCGCGAGCCGCAGCGCGGTGGAGACCCCGGCCGCGAGTCCGCCGCCGCCGATCGGCACGATCACCGCTTCGAGGTCGGGCGTTTGCGTGGCCCATTCGTAGCCGAGCGTCGCCGAGCCGAGCACCGTGCGATAGCCGTTGAACGGATGCACGAAATAGCGGCCTTCCTCGGCCTCGACGCGGCGCACCAGTTCGAACGCTTCGGCGAGATCTTCCGCATAGACGATGTCGGCGCCGTACTCGCGGCACAACGCGACGCGGGCCGGATTCGCCGCGCTGAACAGCACGACCTTGGCGCTGACGCCGAGCCGCATCGCCGCATAGGCGACCGCCACCGCGTGATTGCCGCCCGACACGCAGGTGACACCCGCGCTCTTTTGCTCGTCGTCGAGCGCGAGCAGGTTCGTGAAGGCGCCGCGTGCCTTGAAGCTGCCGCCCGCCTGCAGCAGCTCGAACTTGAAATTGACGACGGTGCCGCGCAGCGACGAGAAGTCGAGCCGGTCGAACACCGGCGTGCGCGCGACCCAGGGCGTCAACGCGAAGTGCTGCGCGGCGATGTCGTCGAGCGTGGGGATCGGCTCACCGTCGATCGTGTGATCCGTGTGCTGCGGCATGGCGCTGGACATGGCGGTCGCTCCGGAGTCGTCGATGTCGCTGAGGCCCGTGGCTCGGCGCGCAGGTTCACTGCGGCTGCGCGCCGCTGCAACGAAACGGGCTAAGCGGCCTCGACCGACATGCTGTGGATGAACTTGCGCAAGAAGCGCTCGCACGCGACGAGCTGCGCGAGCTCGACGAATTCGTTCGCCTTATGCGCCTGCTGGATGTCGCCGGGGCCGCAGACGATGCTCGGAATCCCCGCGTTCGAAAACAGGCCGGCCTCGGTGCCGTATGCGACCTTGCGCTTGTCCTGGTCGGCCGTCAGCGCGCGGACGAGCTGCGTGATCGCGGCCTGTTCAGACGAATCGAGTCCGGGCGCCGCGGCGATCTTCGTGATCTCGATCGCGGCCGACGGATGCTCGCGCAGCATTTTCGGCAGCAGCGTTTCGCGCGCGTAGCTGTCGATGCGCGCGAAGATCTGCTCGGGATCGAGCGTCGGCAGATTGCGGAACTCGAACTGGAACTGGCATTCGGCCGGCACCGTGTTGATTGCGTTGCCGCCCGTGATCGTGCTGGTCTGCGCGGTGCTGAACGGCACGTCGTACAGTTCGTCGAAGGGGCCTTGCGCGCGGAACTGGTCGGCCATGTCGCGGATGTAGCAGATCAGGCGAGCCGCGTACTCGATCGCGTTCAAGCCCTTCGGCGTCAGCGACGAATGCGCGGCCTGGCCGCGTACGCAGCACTGATACGCGTTGATGCCCTTGTGCGCGATGATCGGGCGCATGCTGGTCGGCTCGCCGACGATGCAGCCGTCCGGCTTCACGCCGCGCTTCATCAGATCGGCGATCAGAAGCGGCGCGCCCACGCAGCCCACTTCCTCGTCGAACGACAGCGCGAAGTGGATCGGCTTCGCGAGCTTCGTGCGCTGCATGTCCGGCACGAGCGCGAGCGCCGCGCCGATGAAGCCCTTCATGTCGCAGGTGCCGCGGCCATAGAGCTTGTCACCGCGAATCTCCGGCTTGAACGGATCGCTGTCCCATTGCTGGCCGTCCACCGGCACGACATCGGTGTGGCCCGACAGCACGACGCCGCCGTTCGTTTCGCCGTCGTGCGCGGGAATGGTCGCGAACAGGTTCGCCCATTTGCCGCCCTTGCCGTGCGTCAGCGTCGCGTCGATACCGACCGCGCGCAGCTCGTCGCGCACGGTTTCGATCAGGCCGAGGTTTGGATTGCGGCTCACCGTGTCCATCGACACGAGACGGGTGACCCAGGGCAGAGATATCGGAGAAGCGGGGGACGTGGAGGAGGCGGACGACTGCAACGATTGCGCTGTTTCAGCGACGTGAGACATGACATGACTCCAGCGTTTTGTGTCTATCGATCATATCCCAAATTGCAGTTTCGTCAGGATGTCCAAAAAGCCGGGCTCGCGTTGGCGCAGCGCAGCATCGATGCAAAAAACGGGGGACGTCCCCCCGTTTTTTGCGGTTTTCACGAGCCTGTGCGCGCAGCGTGCCGCGCTCAGCGAGCAGGCGCCGCCGCCGTGCCGCGGCTCGGCGAACCGAGCGCGCGCAAGGTCTCCTTGACGGTCGCGACGCGCACCGCGAGATCCGGGCTGCGCGTTTCGATTCGCAGCTTGTCCTGACCCGCGAGCTTGATGTGCTTGTGCTTCTGCACCATCTCGATGATCCGCATCGCGTCGACGGGCGGATTGGGGATGAACTGCAGGCCGATCACCGCTTCACCGGCATCGATCTTCGAAATGCCGAGCGGCTTCGCGGCGAGCCGCAGTCGATGCGTCTCCACCAGCGCATGCGCCTGCGGCGGCAGCTTGCCGAAGCGGTCGATCAGTTCTTCCTGGATGCCGTCGATCGAATCGTTGTGTTCGCAGTTCGCGAGGCGCTTGTACAGCGACAGACGTTCCTGCACGTCGCCGCAATAGTCCGACGGCAGGATCGCCGGCGAATGCAGGTTGATCTCGGTGGTCGCGGCGAGCGGCGCGGTGAGGTCTGGCTCCTTGCCGTTCTTGAGCGCCCTCACTGCGTCGTTGAGCATGTCGGTATAAAGCTGGAAGCCGATCTCGTGAATCTCGCCCGACTGCTTGTCACCGAGCACCTCGCCGGTGCCGCGAATTTCGAGGTCGTGCATCGCGAGATAGAAGCCCGAGCCGAGTTCCTCCATCTGCTGGATCGCTTCGAGCCGCCGTTGCGCCTGCTTGGTGAGCCCCTGCGGATCGTGCACGAGCAGATACGAGTACGCCTGGTGATGCGAGCGGCCGACCCGGCCACGCAGCTGATGCAATTGCGCGAGGCCGAACTTGTCGGAGCGGTGGATCAGGATCGTGTTCGCGCTCGGCACGTCGATGCCGGTTTCGATGATCGTCGTGCACAGCAGCACGTTCGCGCGTTGCGCGACGAAGTCGCGCATCACCCGCTCCAGTTCCCGCTCGTGCATCTGTCCATGCGCGACCGCGATGCGCGCTTCGGGCACCAGCTCTTCGAGCATCTGCCGGCGATTCTGGATCGTCTCGACTTCGTTGTGCAGGAAGTAGACCTGGCCGCCGCGCTTCAACTCGCGCAGCATTGCTTCGCGAATCACGCTGTCTTCCTCGCGCCGCACGAAGGTCTTGATCGCGAGGCGCTTTTGCGGCGCCGTTGCGATCACCGAAAAATCGCGCAGGCCTTCGAGTGCCATACCGAGCGTACGGGGAATCGGCGTCGCGGTCAGCGTCAGCACGTCGACTTCCGCGCGCAGCGCTTTCAGCGCCTCCTTCTGACGCACGCCGAAGCGATGCTCCTCGTCGATGATCACGAGTCCGAGCCGCTTGAACTGCACGTCCGACGACAGCAGCTTGTGCGTGCCGATCACGATGTCGACCGTGCCTTCGTTGATCTGCCGGATCGCCGCGTTGGCTTCTTTGGTCGACTTGAAGCGCGACAGCTCGGCGATGCGCACCGGCCAGTCGGAGAAGCGGTCGCTGAAGGTTTGCGTGTGCTGCTCGGCGAGCAGCGTGGTCGGCGACAACAGCGCGACCTGCTTGCCGCCCATCACCGCGATGAACGCCGCGCGCAATGCGACCTCGGTCTTGCCGAAGCCGACGTCGCCGCACACGAGCCGGTCCATCGGCTTGCCGCTCGTCATGTCGCCGATCACGGCCGCGATCGCGGCGGCCTGGTCCGGCGTTTCCTCGAAACCGAAGCTCTCGGCGAACTTCACGTAGTCCTTCGGTTCGAGCGCGAACGCGTGGCCCTCGCGGGCGGCACGGCGGGCGTACAGGTTGAGCAGCTCGGCGGCGGTGTCGCGGATCTGCTGCGCGGCCTTGCGCTTGGCCTTTTCCCATTGGCCCGAGCCGAGCGAATGCAGCGGCGCGCTTTCCGGATCGGCGCCGCTATAGCGCGAGATCACGTGCAATTGCGCGACCGGCACGTAGAGCTTGCTGTCGCCCGCGTATTCGAGGTGCAGGAACTCGGTTTCGCCTTCGCCGAGATCCATCGTCACGAGACCCATGTAGCGGCCGATACCGTGCTGCGAATGCACGACCGGGTCGCCGAGCTTCAGCTCGGACAGATCGCGCACCATCGAATCGACGTTGCTCGCCTGTTCCTGGCGGCGGCGTCCCGCGCGGCGCGCGAGCGGCCCGTACAGCTCGGTTTCGGTGATGATCGCGATGCCGTCGCCCGGCAGCGCGAAGCCGTTCGCGAGCGGCGCGACGCCGAGCGAGAAACGCGCGTCGCTCTTGAGCCAGTCGGCGAAGCTGTCGGCCGAGGCGGGCTTCAGCTGGTTGTCGGCGAGCAGTTGCAGTAGCGTCTCGCGGCGGCCCGCCGATTCGGCGGCGAACAGCACCCGGTTCGGCGTCGTGCTCAGATACGCGCGCAGCGCCGAGACGGGATCGTCGGCGTGACGATCGATCGCGAGGTTCGGCAGCGCGATCGACCAGGCGCCGTCGCCGTTGGTGGGCAGCACGAGCCGTGCGAACGGTTTCGCGAACGTGAAGAAATCCTCGTCCGACAGGAACAGCTTGTGCGGTTCGAGAATCGGCCGGTCGCGGTCGTGCGACAGGAAATTGAAGCGCTGCTTCGTGTCGTTGGTGAAGCGCCGGATCGCCGCGTCCAGATCGCCGACGAACGCGAGTTGCGAACCGTCGGGCAGGTAATGGAAGAGGGTGGCCGTCTCCTCGAAGAACAGCGGCAGATAGTATTCGATACCCGCCGACGGCACGCCGTTGCCGATGTCTTTATAGATCGACGCGCGGCTCGGATCGCCCTCGAAAGTCTCGCGCCAGCGGCTGCGGAATGCCGTGCGCGCGGCCTCGTCGAACGGGAATTCGCGGCCCGGCAGCAGGCGCACGTCCTTGACCGGATAGAGGCTGCGCTGCGTGTCGGGGTCGAACGCGCGGATCGAGTCGACCTGGTCGTCGAACAGGTCGATCCGGTAGGGCAGCGGCGAGCCCATCGGGAACAGATCGAGCAGTGAGCCGCGCACGCAATATTCGCCGGGACGCACCACCTGGCTCACGTGCTCGTAGCCGGCGAGCGTCAGCTGCGCCTTCAGCTTCGCTTCGTCGAGCCGCTCGCCTTGCGAGAACGAGAACGTGTAGGCGGCCAGAAACGACGCGGGCGGCATCCGGTACAAGGCCGTCGTGGCCGGCACGAGCAGGATGTCGCAGCGGCCTTCGCCGAGGTCGTGCAGCGTCGCGAGACGCTCGGAGACGAGGTCCTGGTGCGGCGAAAACGTGTCGTAAGGCAGCGTCTCCCAGTCGGGCAGGAGGCGCACGCGCGCGTCCGGCGCGAAGAAGCCGATTTCCTGCGACAGCCGCTGCGCGTCGAGCGCGCTTTCGCAGACCACCGCAAGCAGCGGCATCTTCTCGCGATACGCGAGATGGTAGCGGGCGATCAGCAGCGCGTCGGACGAACCGCGCGTGCCGTCGAAGGCGAAACGCTGGCCGGCCTTGACGAGCGCGACGGGCGGGGTGGACTGCGAGGATGCGGCGATGTCTGGCATAAAGGAGAAAAAGGGCGGCTCTGGGCTCACGCGACGGCCAAGTTTACGCGTGTATGGGCGTGGATGCGAAGGACCTATTATAAAATCCGTCCTTTACTTTGACCTGGCGGCATCCGCACTCGTGACTTCCCGTCTCTTTGCCCTGATCCCGTGCGCAGGCACCGGCAGCCGTTCCGGCGCCGCGATGCCCAAGCAATACCGCACCGTCGCCGGCCGCGACATGCTGCATTACTCGCTCGCCGCGTTCGACGCGTGCAGCGAATTCACGCAGACGCTCGTCGTCATCGCGCCCGACGACCAGCACTTCGACGCCCGCCGCTTCGGCAATCTGCGCTTCGCGGTGCGTCGCGTGGGCGGCGCGTCGCGCCAGGCGTCGGTGCTCAACGGTCTGCACGCGCTCGCCGAGTTCGGCGCCCACGACGCCGACTGGGTGCTCGTGCACGACGCGGCGCGGCCGGGCATCACGGCGGCGCTGATCCGTACGCTGATCGGTTCGCTCAAGGACGATGCGGTCGGCGGCATCATGGCGTTGCCGGTCGCCGATACCTTGAAGCGTATCGACAGCGCGTCGGCCGATGGCCGCATCGCCCATACCGAAGCGCGTGACGGCTTGTGGCAGGCGCAGACGCCGCAGATGTTCCGCATCGGCATGCTGCGCGAGGCGATCCTGCGCGCGCAGGCCGACGGCCACGATCTGACCGACGAGGCGAGCGCGATCGAATGGTCGGGCCACGCGCCGAAGCTCGTGCAAGGCAGCCTGCGTAACTTCAAGGTCACGTATCCGGAAGATTTCGATCTGGCCGAGGCGATTCTGAGCCGCCCCGCCGGTTCGTGAAACCGCGCCTGGGCACATTGGAAAGATTTAGAAAGGCTTTAAAGAAGCTTTAAAAGCTTCAGCACTTGAGGACGTGACGCACATGGATTTCAGAATTGGGCAGGGCTACGACGTGCATGCGCTGGTGCCGGGGCGCGCGTTGATCATCGGCGGCGTAACGATTCCGTACGAGCGCGGGCTGCTCGGTCACTCGGACGCGGATGTGCTGCTGCACGCGATCACCGACGCGCTGTTTGGCGCGGCCGCGTTGGGCGATATCGGCCGCCACTTCTCCGATACCGACGCGAAGTTCGCCGGCGCCGACAGCCGCGTGCTGCTGCGCGAATGCGTGGCGCGCGTGAAGGCGGCCGGCTTTGCGATCGGCAACGTCGACAGCAGCGTGATCGCGCAGGCGCCGAAGCTCGCACCGCATATCGAAGGGATGCGCGCCAATATCGCGGCGGACCTCGGTCTGCCGATCGAGCGCGTGAACGTCAAGGCGAAGACGAACGAGAAGCTCGGTTATCTCGGCCGCGGCGAGGGCATCGAGGCGCAGGCCGCGGTGTTGTTGGTCAGGAGCTGAACGGGTTTTTTGTTTGGGTGACGGGCGGTGCCGCTTACAGCGTCGCGCCGCCAATCGTCCGATTGCTCGGACACAGCTCGTCCGTTTGCAGGCCGTCGAGGATGCGCAGCACTTCTTCGGGATTACGGCCCACGTACAGATTGTTGACCGACACGTGCTGGATCGTGTTGTCCGGATCGACGATAAAGGTCGCGCGCAGCGCGACGCCCGCTTCCTTGTCGCGCACGCCGAGCTGGTCGATCAGCTCGCCTTTCACGTCGCCGAACGAGTAGTGGTTGAGCCTGTCGAGCTCCTTGTACTCGCGGCGCCATGCGAGCTTCACATATTCATTGTCGACGCTGCCGCCAAGCAGCACGGCCTCGCGGTCCTCGAACTCCTTGACGAGCTTGCTGAATTCGACGATTTCCGTCGGGCAGACCAACGAAAAATCCTTCGGATAGAAGTAAATGATTTTCCATTTGCCTGGAAACGACTGCTCGGTGATGTATTCGAACGCCGAGACGCCGTGTTCTTCGTGATGGTTGAAGCCCGGCTTGGCGGCAATGACGGTGAACGCTTCGAGTTTATCGCCAACGGTTTTCATGCAAAGGCTCCTTCGGAAGTCGCAACAAGCGGCGTGTTTCGAATGGCGACGGCGCGCGGTGCCGCGCGTCGTCGGCTCACGCGCTTTTCGCGAGCGGAAACTCGATCGTCACTTCAAGCCCGGGTCCGGGCGAGCGGTTGCGCAGCCGCAGCGCGCCGCGATAACGGGCGACGAGCCGCTGCACGATCGCCATGCCGAGGCCCGTGCCGTTGGCCTGGGTGCGCGCCGAATTCACACGATAGAACGGCCGCGTGACGAGCGCGAGCTGGTCTTCGGGAATGCCGGGGCCTTCGTCGACCACCGAGAGTTCGACGCGCGAGTGCGACACGCGCGTTTCGAGAATGACGCGCGGCACACCGTCGCCGTCGCTGAGGCCATATTTGCGCGCGTTCTCGAGCAGATTGCCGACCACGCGACGCATGTCGGTTTCATCGGCCTCGATCACCGCCGACGGAGCGAGCCGCGTGATCAGCCGCATGCTGTCCTCGCTTTGCATGCGTGCGGCGAGTTCGCTCGCGATCACCGAGAGGTCCACCGGTTCCGGCACACGCTGCACGGGACGCGCGTAGTCGAGGAAGCGGCCGATGATCATGTCCATTTGCTCGATGTCGTCGACCATCGCGTCCTTGGTGGCCTGATCGGACGGGCTCATTTCGGTCTCGAGCCGCAGCCGTGCGAGCGGCGTGCGCAGATCGTGCGAGATGCCCGCGAGCATCAGCGCGCGGTCCGCCTCGAGCTGTTCGAGGTCGCGCACCATCTGGTTGAAGCTTCGATTGGTTTCGGCGGCCACACCCATGCCGCGCTCGGGCAGCGGCTCGGGCGATTGCCCCGAGCCGACCCGGCGCGCGGCCATCGCCAGACGCGCGAACGGCCGGTTCACCAGACTCGTGATGAACGCCGCGCCGAACAGCGACAGCGCGAGCGCGAACACGCCCCAGCCGGCCCATTGCAGGCCGGTGGCGTTGTCGAGCTGATCGCGGTCGAGCGCGACCCAGTAATCGTCGTCGTCGATCTTGAAGCTGATCCATACGCCGTTGATATCGTTGACGCTCTGCGCGATTATGGTGTCGTCGCCGAGACGGCCGCGGATGTCGTGCTCGATCAGGCGATTCAACGATTCGTCGGGCTGGAGTTTGTATTTGTCGGTGGCTTCGCGCGGGTACACGCGCACCCCTTCGTTGCTCTCCAGATCCTGCAGCAACGCGCGCCGCAGGTCGGGATCGGAATAGAGGAGTGCGGTGCGCGTGAGCTTGACGATCGCGACGAGTTGCAGAGCCACGCGCTGCGCGCGCGGCTCACGCTCGATCACGCGAAAGCTCTGGAACCACGCGGCGAGACTGACTGCGATCAACAGCGCGATCAGCAGAAAGGTCCGCCAGAAAAGGCCGCCGAACGCGAGCGTCAGGAGGCGCCGGTCGATCCGCATGGGCCCTTCTTATGTGACACAGAAACGAAAACGGAGCACAAACTCAGGCTGCACCGTCGGGGATGAAGACGTAGCCGAGGCCCCACACGGTCTGAATGAAGCGCGGGCTGCCCGGATCCGGCTCGATCAGCTTGCGCAGACGCGAGATCTGCACGTCGAGGCTGCGGTCGAAGACCTCGTATTCACGGCCGCGTGCGAGTTCCATCAGCTTTTCGCGCGACAGCGGCTGACGCGGATGACGCGCGAATACCTTCAGCACCGAGAACTCACCGGTGGTGAGCGGAATTTCCTGGCCGGCCTTGGTCAGCGTGCGGGTGGCGAGATTCAGCGCGAACTCGCCGAACTCGAAGACCTCGGTGGTCTCGGACGGAGCGCCCGGCAATTCGGACGGCGACTGGCGACGCAGCACCGCGTGAATGCGCGCGACCAGTTCGCGCGGATTGAACGGCTTGGGCAGATAGTCGTCGGCACCCATCTCGAGGCCGACGATGCGATCGACATCCTCACCCTTGGCCGTCAGCATGATGATCGGCGTGCGGTCGTTGCTGCCGCGCAGTCGCCGGCAGATCGACAGGCCGTCCTCACCGGGCAGCATCAGATCGAGCACCAGCAGATCGAAGCGCTCGCGCACCCAGAGCTTGTTCATTGACGGCGCATTTTCGGCGACGTAGACGTTGAAGCCTTGTTCGCCGAGGTAGCGGCGCAGAAGATCGCGCAGGCGTGGATCGTCGTCGACGACGAGGATTTTCGAAGGGTTTTTGGTTTCCATGGTCGGCATCTTAGCGCGATTAGAAAGTGGTGCGCGGTTACACCATTTCTGGGGTTACAGTCGGTTACAAAATTTACCCGCGGTGTGGCGCGACGTAAAGTATGCGCGTTTAGACTGCTTTACTGAATGCGGCTGTTCGGTGGATACTTCACTCGACAAAACTCTCGCACCCGGCTGTTACCGGGGTTTGTATACGCATCTGAGGTAGCCGGTTGCCGCGCCACGAAGGGAACAACATGAAGGGAGGGGTTTGGCCAAACGTGCGCCTGAGCGTGATTGCACTGGCGGTTGCCGGTACGCTGGCAGGCACACTGGGCCCGACGCTCGCTCATGCGCAGCCGTCCGCGGATAGAGCGGCGAGCGAGCATGCGCCCCGCTCGGGTAATGGCAGAACCAGCCGCCACAACCCGAGCATCGATCGCCCTGCCTCTGACGCGATGCTGCGCACCGCGGTTCCCCCCGATCTCGATCAACGTCGCCGCGACGGGCATATGACGCCCGAAGAGCGTCGGCTGTTGCGGCAGCACATCGAAGACGCCGTGCGCGAGTTGTACAAGCGTTAATCCCAGCGCGCGCATTGCCGCGTGAAAAATCCCGTTGCATCTTCAGCGTCCACTTTCTGATCCGCTGCTCCGTTGAGTCGCCAGCGCCGGCGCGTTTTTGTGCGCGTCTTCGTGCATACAGGCGCCTCGGCTCACGATGTCACGCTACTCACGAGCGCGCCGCGAAGCGATATCGCGACCTCCCGACTGTATTCGAGCCGATCCCAACGCGCGCCGAGCGCAACGCATGGACGCCGGATCAGCGTCACATCTCCGACACGCCGGACCCGGCACGCGTCGAGCCGATCGCCATGCAGTTTCGCGCGAGCGGTTATGACATCGAGGTGACGCTACGCGCGCTCTTTTCTCAGCGATGCGTTCTGGAGCGATGGCAATCGCGGGGTGCTGGTGAAGTCGCCGGTCGAGTTCGTGATCGGCGCGCTGCGCGCATTCGCTGTCGGCTACGACGACACGGCGCCGTTCGCCGCGCAGATACGCGCGCTCGGCGACGACCTGTTCGATCCGCCGAACGTCAAAGGATGGCCGGGCGGCGCGTCCTGGATCAACAGTTCGACGCTGAAAGGCGGCAACGACGGTTTTAACACCGTGATCCCGTTCGCCGATCCTGCGTACCTCGTGCTGCGCAAAAACATCGGCATCAAACGCGAACCGATGATCCAGCTCGACGAGCGCATCGCGCTGCATCCCGCGTTGGAGCCGCTGATGCCGCTCTCGCGCAGCCGGCAGCTCGCGATCGTGCAGGGCGTCAGCTATGCGCAGCCGAACCTGTCGCATTTCCGTTCGATCGAGATCTGGGATACCGCGTCACGCTCCGACCAATATCTGCGCGACGGCTGGCTCACGCGCGCGTTCGCGATGAGGCCGGTGCCCATCGGTTTCGCGGCCGACGGCGTCGTGATCGGCCGCGCCGAAATGGGGCCGCTCGCAAACGGCGCGCGCGATCGCGCTGGTCAATCCCGCGCTCGCGCCTCTTCTCGACGTCGAAAACGACATCGTGAAACCGGCCGGTCGTCTGCGTGCGACGCAATGGCAGCCTCAGTTGAAGACCGCGTTTCCGGGCGGCGCGTTCGGCAGTTCGATCAAAACGGCAATGCAGGTGCTGGCCGCTTCGGACACGCTGAAGATAGCTGGCGCCGGACGCGCGCCACAGGAGCAGCCGTTGAGCGGGCAGGGCGTGGCCGTGATCCGGCTAACGCTGAACGGTTTCGATACGCACCAGAACCAGCCGGGACAACAGGCCGAGTTGCTCAAACAGTTCGCGCAAGGGATGGTGGCGATGCAGGCCGCGCTCGCCGAGTTGGGCCGGTGGAACGATACGCTCGTGATGACGTGCGCGGAATTCGGGCGCCGTCCGCGCGAGAACCAGAGTAGCGGCACCGATCACGGCACGCTGGCGCCGCACTTCGTGACGGGCGGTCGCGTGCAGGGCGGTTTGTTTGGCGTCCCGCCGATGCTTGCGCGGCTCGATGGGAATGGCAACCTGCCGGTCGGCGTGGATTTTCGCCAGCTTTATGCGACGGTGCTCGGGCCCTGGTGGGGGTTGGACGCGCCTGCGATTCTGCAGCAGCGGTTCGAGCCGCTGCCGTTGCTGCGGGCGTGAGCGCTGGGCGCTGGGCGCGAATCGACGCGCCCGGCGCTCAGGCTACTTCGCGCGCCACGCGATCCATAGCTTGCGGAGCGGCGTCAACGCGATGCGTTGATGCAGCACGTGATAACCGTCGTGCTCGATTTCATCGAGCAACGCCAACGCGAGCGCCGCGAGCGCGAGCAGCGTGCGCTGCGCGCGCCGCGCGCTGGCGGGCACCGCGGCGAGCGCGGTCTGCACCGCGTCGCGCGCGCGATTCGTTTCGAACCGCATCAGCTCGGTGAAAGCGTCGGTGTATTTGCGGTTGATCAGATCGGCGGCGGTGACGTTGTAGCGTTGCATCTCGTCGATCGGAACGTAGATGCGGCCGTGCCGGGCATCGTTGCCGGTTTCGGCGACGAACTGCGCGAGCATCAGCGCCTCGCCGAGCGGAGCGGCCCACGCCGACGCATGCGCGGCATCGTCGGCCGATCCGGTTGCAGCCGCGCGCGACACCAGCGAAGCAAAATTGCCACCGACACCCTGCACATAGCGCCGCAGGTTCGGATAGTCGAGATAGCGTGCCTGGTCGAGATCCATCTCGAAGCCCGCGAGCAGTTCCTGCAGAGCCCGACATTCGGCCTGCGCGTCGGGCAGATAGGCCGCGAGTGCCTTGGACACCGGATGCGACGGCGAGCCGGCGGCCAGCGCGGCAATTTCTTTCTGCCACCACGCGAGCTTCGTGCGGCCGACCGCCGGATCGCTCGTCTCCTTGACCGTTTCCTCGAACTCGCGACGCAATGCGAAGAGCGCCGTCAACAGCGGCTGACTGGCGGCGCGCGCCTGGCGAAGCGCATAGTAGGTGCTCGATCCTGGGGGCGCCGCTTTCTGCTGGCAATAGTCGTCGAAATTCACGGGATGAGAGTGTGGGGAAGGACTGGCGAGAAGGGCGCCGACGTCCGTCGCGGCGCCCGTCTCGACGAGCCGAAAATTGTAGCATCGGCGTCGCGCGCGCAGATACCGCCGGGTGCAGACAAGCGCGAATCAATCGGTTAGAATCTCGCGCTTACGCTTTCGGGCACGTGTTCAGCGCGCTTGGGAGTGCACAGGACAATCGGGCGCGACGCATTGCGGCGTACCCGGCTGCGAGGGTGGCGAAATTGGTAGACGCACCAGGTTTAGGTCCTGACGCCCGCAAGGGTGTAGGGGTTCGAGTCCCCTCCCTCGCACCAGAAATTGCTATAGCTGGCGGGCCTTCGGGCCTGTCAGCCTTATCTGGCGCGGCTCCGTGTCCGTGTGGATGCTACACAGCGCGTAGAATCCAGCCATGTGCACACACCTCGTCAAGCGCGGTTCCCGTTACTACATCCGCCGCCGCGTCCCACTCGATCTCGTCTCAATCGTCGGCAAAGTCGAAGTAACCCGCGCCCTCGGTACAGCCGACCGGCGCGAAGCCGAACGCCTTTGCCGCATAGAGTCGGTCAAGCTCGATTCCGAATGGTCAGCGCGCCGGTCGGCAGCCCGAGCAAAGAAATCCCTTGATGATGTTCTGACAGCGGCCCAAACCGACGCCGACACTGCGCGCCGTGCCAGCGAGGACGCCGAACGCGACCGCTCGGAGGCTGAGGACTGGTATCAGTCGATAGTCAGTCACGCCCGCGACGAAGGCGCAGACGAGGACGCTGCTCTGGAGTTCGACCGCGAGGTTGAACGGCGTGTGCAGATGGAGCGTGCGGTCGAGCGCCGCCTAGACGCCGACGCCAAGAAACAGTCCGGACAAGTAGCAGATCACCCGCAGCCGCGCCCATCTCAGCCGGTAAAGACACTCCGCGATGTCGTGCCCTCATGGGTTGCCCGGAACGCCCCGAAGGATGATGCCGTGCGGCGGACGGAGAGGGCGCTGACGCTGTTCGAGCAAGCGGTAGGCGTCATCCCCTTGGCCGATCTGAAGAAGGTCCACGGCGCGGCCTTCGTGCGGTTCCTGCTGGATCAGGCTGCTCGCGGCTTCGGGCGTAAGACAGCCCACAACTACGCGTCGTGCATCACGGCGCTGCTCTCGGTTGCCGCCAAAGATGACTTGATCGCACAGAATCCGCTGGACCTGTCATTCGACAAGGGCATCGGAGCCGGGAAACGGGAGCCGTGGACGGATGCCGAGCTAAGACTGATGTTCGGGCACCCGCTGTTCTCGGACCGCATGGAGACCGTCCAGCACTGGCACGATGTAGCGCCTGCCGATGGTCGCGCCTTGCTGCTGATCCTACTGCACACCGGAGCGCGCATTGGCGAGATAGCTCAGCTAAGGCGCGGCGACTTCCAGCGGCACGACGGCATCACGGCTATCCGCATCACGGCAGAAGCAGGGACCGTCAAGAGGGCAGAGAGCGAACGCACAATCCCGCTCGCCGCGCACCTGTTGGCCGATCCGTGGTTCGCTGAGTGGCTCGTCTCAGTCATGGACGGTAGCCGTGCGGGTGGTCCTGCATTCCCTACGATGGTTGGCCGTGCTCGCGGGCCTGCTGATACGGCTGTCCGCTGGTTCCTCGGTTTCCGCAAGGATGCCGGTCTACCTCTCGGTGACTTGAACGGCTCACACCGCTTCCGGCACTGGATACGGTCTGCGCTTGCGGCCAAGAGTATCGGCGTGGAGACAGCGGACGCCATCACCGGCCATGCCGCACAGGGATCATCAGGCCGGGTCAGCTATACGACGATCAGTCCAGCCGTCATGCTCGCCGCGCTGAATGCGCTGCCGTACCCGCAGGTATCCGGCGCGGCGTAACGCTACGACGCGGCCTTGCCGTCCCGCTGGTGGGCTGATCGTCCACCACGCCGCAGCCTCTGCATCGGCTGCACACTCGCTGCATGAGCGCGTCAAGGAACCCGCGCCCGCCGCAGCGCGGGCACAGGTCTTGTCCTTCGTTCACTTCTGGCGGCTGCATTGAATCCTCCTTTAGTGTTGGGCCAGTCTACATCGTTGGCCCGTCGGGTTCACTACGCGGCGAGCATGCCGCGCCTCTCAGCGGCTGCTTGCAACAGATTTTCGGCGCAACGCAAGACGGCTTTCACCGCCCCGCGTTCGCATTTCAGCGCAGCCAGATACCACTATCACGACAAACAGAAGCCGCCCGGAGAAGCCCGCCCCGCAAGGGAAAGCGCCGAATCGACGCCTCCCAAAACAGGGCAAATGTCCGGGCAAATGTCCGGGCCTACAGCCTGCCCATAGGATCGAACTCGCCGCCAACGAAGGGCACTCGCCCCGGCCCGCAGCGTCGCAGTTGATCGGCCCGCAGTTCTTCGCGGGACATCACCCCGCCCGGCGTTGTGTTCAGGTCCGCTCGTACGAATACAGAAGCGCCGCCCGCCGCCCGCCGCTCTACGCGCTCGGCGTCGGCCTGCTGAATCGCTGCATAGTTCAATGCGTCGCTGGGTACGCGGCCCTGTCCAGTCCGTGCGGTGAATTCCTCCCGGTGCATCGCCTGCCGCTCATTCGCGGCCTGTACCTTCGCTGCTGCCTCTGTGCTCATGTCGTCTCGTCCTTGGTGAGTGTGTGAAGTAGGGCCGACAGCGGCCCGTCGCTGGGTCCGTCGTACAGCCGGATAATGTGGCCCCTCGTCGGGTGCCGGTGGAACTGCGGATCGTTAAAGACTGCTTCGCCGGGCTTGCGTCGCGGCCAGCGGCCAAGGTTCAGCACGCGGACATGAATCCGCCCGTCGCCGTACCGCTCGCCCTCGGCCCGCCATCCGTCGCCGTGCTCGGCGTGCCGGGCGTCTACCCTGTCGCGGTCTGCCGTCGCGGCCTGTCGCCTGAGCCATTCAGCCCGTCCCATACGTGAGCGCCCGTCTGCTCGAAGTCCCGGCTTCAGGTTCGCCGCGTCTAGCGGTCGTCGCCCTGTCGCGCACCTGTAGCACTCGCCGTCATGCGGACGCCTGCCGGTGCTGCCGCACCTGTCGCACGGTCGCCCCTGATAGGTCGGCTGTTTCGCCCACGCCGCCCGCCATCGGATCGCCCCGAAGCGCCGGGCGTGGAACGCCTCGCACTGCGGACAGGCTTTCGCGTGCTGGATCAATGCGCGGCTCAGGTGCCTGCCGTGGTGGAACGCGCGACAAGCGCCGGTCGCCAGCGGCCAGCGGAATGGCGGACGGCCTCGCCCACGCACCTCGCCGGTCATCGCCATTTACTTCCCATAGGTGGCCGTGTTACCGGGCGTGCATCGGCTTCAGCGGACAGAGTAGGGCGCGCGCCTGCGTCTGCACCCGCAGCCGCGAGCAACACGGCCTTACCGCAGAAAGCCAGCGGCACGCCCTCGCGGATGCAGCGCGCCGCCTGCCCGTGCTCAGCCGTCGTTCGCGTATCGCCGCCGTCAGCGGCGGGGGCCAGCCCTCGCGGGCCAGCGGCATTCGCCGGATAACTGCACGACAGCAGCGCGCCCGCAGTGACACAGCAGCCTAACCAGCGGACTAGCGCCTTCATACCGCCGCCTTCGCCGGTTCGTCGCCGGTCATCAGCGCCAGCGCTTCGCGCACCGTCGCCGCCCCGAAGTGCTCGATGTTCGCCAGCATCGCGGCCTGTACCTCGTCGGGATCAACGTGCACCCATCCGTGCGGGCGCTCAACTAGTCCACGCTCGCGCATAAGCGCCGCTGTCTCGCCTGAGAATCCATAGCTTGGCGGGTTCTCTGCGGTCGCCTGCTTGAACTGCTGCCACGCCTTGCGCCATGCGTCGCGGATTTCGTCGGTGATAGCCCTAGCATTGCCCTGCTGCACGTACGCCGCGCGCAATGCCGCTTGGTTATCCGTCGCCCGCGTCCAGAACGTCACGTAACGCTCAATCGCGGGCAGCAGCTTCCCAATCCGCATGTTCGGCAGGTATCGCTTCAGGTACGCGGCCAGCGCCTTCACGTTCTGCTCTCCGCCGTGCTTCCCTTCGAACGCTCCAAGCGCCGCATTGCAATGCTTATGCAGCGCGCCGCGCGGCAGGTTATTACGGTGGTCGTGATCGGAGTGTGCTTTGTCGAGCATGAGTGCTCCGCCGCACAGGTCGCAGCATCCGGCCTGCATCGCAAGCGCCATGCGAAGGTGCGGCCTCGTGGTCCCCTTCGTACGCGCAAAATTCCTGCTCGGTGCAATGGTGGTTTTCGTCGTCATGTCTTAATCCTTGGTGAGCCGCGCCCGGTGGTTGAGCGCAGCGTGTCTATCAGGTGGTGGTGTGTGGCTTCAGTCCGTGCTTAGCCAGTTCTTCAATCAACGCCAGCCGTGCTCGCGCCTCGCTCGGTTCGCTGTGCGCCTTCGTCGCGCGTGATCCAAGTACGCCGGTCTTGCGCAACCGGGCCAGCGCCTTCGCCTCGCGCTCGGGTGTGCGCCGTGGCTGTCGCGGGATCGCTTCCCGGTCGTCGCCGTCCGTCAGCCGTAGCGCCTCGGCCTGCCAAGTCGGCCCGCGCTCGGTACCGGATAGCGCGCTGAGAATCGCGGCCATACGCAAGCGCCGGTCGAGCCGGGGCTCAGCCGAAATGACCTGCCTAAGCAAGTCCTTCTCGCCGTACGGGTGCCGCTCGTCGTCGGCAAGCAAGTCCTTGTCGAGCGTCAACGCGCGCGTGTGTGTGTTGTAGTTACGGTTCGGTTTGATCGGGTCGGGGTACAGCAGCGGCAACGGCAACCAGTCCGCGAACATGCCTTTAACAACACGCCGGGCTAGTGTCTTGTCGAACCCGCGCAGCCCTGCCAGAAACGCCGTGGCCTTCTCGTCACCGTCGAGCGGGTGCCGCAACCATCGCGGCAACTTCGACAGGTCAACGCCGCGCCCGTCGCCGCCGTCCGTGTACCGATTGAACAGCGAGTGCAACAGCGCCTTATCCCGGTCTGCAATGTCCCGCTTGTGATAGGCCAGCGGTGTGAAGGGCTCGTGCGTGATCCTGCATCGCAGCCAGTCGTCTGGAAATTCAACGGGCCAGCGCAACTCCAACGCCTTCGTCCCGGTCAGGTAGTCCGCCCGGTCGAACCAGTAAAACAGCGATTGCTGGCGCAGCGTTCCAGCACTATCACGACAACGCGCAATCTGCTTGCGAGCCTTATCTGTCATGGGTTTCCGGCCTGTCGTGGTCTTCGGAAACAGCGGATTTGTCCGCGCAAATGTCCGGGCACTTCTAGCCCGTTTAGCCTCGGTACGCATGGGTTACTGCCGTGCTGCAAGTGCCGCTTGCGCTGCGGCGCGCTCCACCTTCTCCAGCAGGAACGCATCTTTGATAACGCGGTTCACTGTCACAATCGAAACGCCGTACTTCTCCGCAATCGCGACAGTCTTCAGGTCCGCCAAGAAGTGCTCGACAATGCCTTGCTTCTCGTCTGCGTCCAGATTCTCGGCCTGTGTGGCGCGATGCACCTCGGCGTCATGTACTCGGTATCCCGCCGCGCGCAGTTCGTCGCCCAGTTCGTTAAAGCGGAGCACGAACTTACCCGGTCGCGCCCGGTATTCACGGATAGCGCGGTAGCTCATGCGTTCGGTGTTATAGGTCTTTGCCATTGTTACTCCTGTAGATGTGAAAAGAGCCGCCCATCGGCGGCCCTGAAAGGTGTCTTCAGCTTCGTGCGCAACCGGCGCAATCAACTCTCGGTCGGCCAGTTGGTGCTGTCTCGTCACTGATTCACGTACCCGCGCCGCTTGTGCGCTACGTACGCCTCAATGCCCGCCAGACAGTCGCCGTCGCCCCATTCGAGGATGCGACTCGGTACCAAATGTGCGGCCTGCTTCGCAATCGCATGCCATACCTTGCGGTCCGCCGTGGCAAGGTCCACCACAGACACAGGCGCGTCCTGCCCAACGTCGCCGCGCTGAGTCGGGTTCGCCTTCAGGCTCTTACGGGTGACAGTTACGCTGATCGGGTTCAGCGGGTGGAACTCGCCGGGTGCGTCCTGCACGCCAACGATCTCAATGTCATCAACCGTCCTATCCCAATCGCGGGCCTTCAGCCCGGGTAGCGCGGCCTGCACTTCGGCAAGGTCCGCTGCCATCGCGTCCGCCTGCTCGAACGCCTCACGCATTGCGCGGAACTGCTCGGCCAGCGGCTTCAGTTCAGCCAGCGTCGCCGCCGTCCGCGCAACGTAGGCGCGTGCTTGTTCTTCACTCTCGAAACGGTCGAGTGCGGTGGTCGTATTCTTCGTGTTCTTTGCCATGTCTAATCCTTGGTAGAAGAAGGCGAGCGCCGCTGGCGCGACGCCGCCCAAGCGGTCACGGCCCTGCCGTAACGCGCCGTATGTGTAGGTGTTCTAACTGTTAGTGCCGTGGTGCGCCCACGGCGGGCGTCCTGCTTATCGGCGCGGCAAGTACGTCGCGCTAGCCTTCGCATCAGCCGGGTAGTTGGTGCCAAGGCTGGCATGAATCGCCGTGCCTGCCACATAGCCGGTCGAAGCCTTCGCCATGCTGTTCGCACGCACAGACTCATTCAGCAGGTGCAATGCAAGCTCCGGGTACTTTCGAAGGGCTTCGTGATCCTGTTCCGAACGCGGATTGATACCCGCCACCTGCACGTATCGCACCGGGTCTTGGTCATAACGAACGCGGGTGCCGTCGCCAGCGGTCAGTGCTGCGGGCATGTACCCGGCCATGATCTCGTCCGCTACCGTCTTGTCGTAAAAGACGGCTGCACCGCCACCATTGGACCAGCTACGGCTCTGCACTGCGCCGCTGCCTGCGGACGGCAGACTGCTGCCCAATGCTTGAACTTCGTTACCTGCTGCGTTCTTCTTCACTACGTATGCTCCGCCTGCCATTTGATTCTCCTTGGAGGGTGTGTGTTGGTTGGTTCTGACTGGGATACAGGCCCGCCAGCGGCCTCGGCGCATCGCGCCTAGTTCGTGCTATTCCGTCGCCATCAAGCCAGTACGCTGCGGCTCGGCTCGCGGGTGCGCTCTAGATAGCTCGGCAACGTGCCGTGAATGGCTTCGATCCCGGCGCGCAGCGCGGCGAGTCGCGTGCCGCCGTTGCTGCCCTGTGTTCGATACAGCGCGGCCAGCTTGCGCAGCTTGCGATTGCCGTCGAGCGGATGAAGCGGCGCGCTGCCTTTGGCGCGCTGCGCCTTCTGTTTCGTCGTAGTGGTCATGTCATTCCTCGTGATGGTGGTTGTGTGGCTTCGAAGCGACACGGTCGTGTCTGGAGAGTCCTACATAAATCGGCTAGACGTGTTTCACATGCCTTGTAATCGGCATGGCATCCGGGCGACGTTCTCTTGTCTTGTGAGTCATGGGAAATCGGCTAGGTCGGTGGCTCGCAAGCCTCGTATCTGTCCAAAGAGTCGTCCGTAATCAACTAGGTGTCGAATCGACGCCCATCGACTAGGTGTGTCTTGTAAGTCGACCGAAATGCAAAGGGCCAGCCCGAAGGCCAGCCCATAAAGCGCAAAGCCCGCACAGTGGCGGGCCTCGTCTAGTGTCGGTGCGCGAACTTACGCGGCTGTCGTCTCCCGCGTCAGCTTGAGAACGGTGTTAGGTGCTACGCCGTACTGCTTCGCCAGCGCTCGGGCGCTCGTATCGCCCTTGGCCAGTGCTGCCCGAATCTCAGCCTTCTGTGCGTCCGTCAGGGCATCCGGCCTGCCGCCTACGCGTCCTTCACTCCGTGCCCTTGCCAGCCCCGCACGCGTGCGTTCTACGATCAATGCCCGCTCGAACTGTGCGACGGCCAGCAGTACCGTCATCGTGAATTCACCTGCCGCGCTCGTCAGGTCCATGCCCGGAATGGCGAGACAATGCAGGCGTACACCCTTGGCACCCAGCGCCTTAATCGTCAGCGTGGCGTCTGTCGTGTTGCGGCCCAGTCGGTCAAGCTTCGTCACAACCAGCGTGTCGCCGTCTTCGAGCCGGTCAACGAGCTTCGAGAATAGCGGGCGCTCCATCGCGGCCACGGTGCCGCTAATCGTTTCCTCGACAATGCGGTTGGCTTTCACGTCAAAGCCAGCGGCAGCAATCTCCTGCTTCTGGTTCGCCGTCGTCTGGTCTTCGGTCGATACCCGGCAATAGGCGAAGGTGCGGCTCATTCGTTACTCCGTTGTGTTCATCAATGGTGTGCATTATCCCCATCTGTTCATTAACGCGTCAATAGGACTTGATGAACATTCTTCGCGCTGTGTTGCCTGTGTGCAACATACAATCGTTTATTGCACACTCTCCGCGTGGCTAGTCCTCGCATTCTGGATATCGTCAACTACGATGTCCGGTTGCGCGACAACTATGATGGCCGGTCGACGGGGGTAATTGTCGCTGTCAATTGGCTATAGTTGTCGCTCCGTTGTGGTCGTCCGTGGGTAATTGACGCCGCCGCTCTTTCTGTTTGTCGCTGGCGTTGCGGCGCCGATAGCTTTCGACATTCAGCTCGAAGATCGTCGAGTGATGAACAAGCCTGTCTATGGCGGCCACCGTCATGCCGGGGTCCGGGAAGACGTTATGCCAGCCCGAGAACGGCTGATTTGCCGTTATGAGAAGACTTTTGCGCTCATACCTTTCAGCTATCAACTCGAACAGCACGCTGGTTTCAGCCTGGTCCTTCCTGACGTAGGACAGATCGTCCAGGATGATCAGATCGAAGCGGTCGAGTTTGGCGAGTGCCGAGGGCAATTGCAGACTCTTTCGCGCAGCCTGAAGTTTCTGCACCAAGTCACTGGTACGCGTGCATAGAACGCGGTACCCTGCATCGATCAGCGCGTGTCCGATGGCGCTTCCAAGATGGCTCTTGCCCCCGCCAGGTGGCCCAAACAGGAGGATCGTGGCGCCCTTCTCGAGCCACGCATCGCCGGTGGCCAGCGCCATGACGTGTGCCTTCGATACCATGGGCACGACACTGAAGTCGAACGTGGCAAGAGTCTTGGTCGGGTCCAATTGTGATTCGACACGATGACGTTCCAGTCTGCGTTTCGCCCGTTCAGCCAGTTCATGCTCGAACAATACGCCCAACAGTTGCGAGGCTTGCCAGCCTTCTTTATCCGAGCGCTGGGCGAAGTCAGACCACAGCCGACCAATCGTTGGCAGACGCAGTTCATTGAGCATCAGTCCCATGCGGCCGATGTCGTAAGTTGGTGCGCTCATGCGAACACCTCTTCATCAAGCAACGCGTCGTAGATCGAGGCATCCGGCATCTCGACCGACACAACGGGACATTCGGCCTCACGCGGCGCGAATTCGTCGAAGAGCGCCTTCAGATCGGGCAGTTTCCCGAGCGCGAGCAAGGCGTCGAGCCGTTCTGCCAGTTGAGCCTCCACGCCGTGGTTCCCGGCCAGATCGAGCAGGCCCACCATGGTCTTGCAGGCGTTGCGCGGGCTCAGCGCTTGATCCAGGCGTTCCCATGTCCGGCGGTAAGCTTCGCGCGGAAACAGATCGTCACGAAACACGAGACCCCTGAAGGCCTGAGGTTTGCGTTTGAGCGACTCAATAAAATGCCGGTAGTCAATGGCGCGTCCGCGGCCTTTGCTCGTGCGTGTGACGCGCGCCGTGCTGTGTACCAGCGCGCCAGACAGATAGCAGTCAAGCCGATCGTTATAGAGCCGCACCTTCAGGCGATGTCCGATCAGGCGTGACGGCGCGCTGTAGAGGCTGTTGTCCACCGTAAAAGTGCCACAGCGCGTCACGCGCGCCTCGTCCTCGACGAAGTCGGTGGTACGGTGCTCAGGCAGATCCCGCAGGTACTCACGCTCGACCTGGAATGCGGCGGCATTGCGCCGGTTGCGGCGCATCACCACACTGCGCACAAATTCGTCATAGGCTGGCCGGTCGTCGAAATCCCGATGACCGCGCAGTAACAAGGCCTGATCGACCGCTTCCTTCAGCCATCGATGCGAGGATTCGACACTACCGTTCTCGTGGCCCAAGCCTCGATTGTTGCGCGTGCCTTCCATCCCATAGTGCTCAAGCAAGGCCTTATAGCGAACCGTGAAGTCTTCTTCTTCCTGAAGATTCTTAAAGGCGGCCGACAGGCTGTCAGAGCGGTGTTCGCTCGGGCAGCCCCCCGCCTGCCATAGAGCGTTTTGCAAACCTGCCGCAAGAGCCTGGAAGCTCTCTCCGCTATCAACGACGCTGGCGTACTCCCAGCGCGAGAACGCCAGCACAAAGTGATAGAGCATGTGTCCGAACGCGACGCCGGCGATCGTCACACCCAGTTTCTCCATATGCGTGAAGTCGGACAAGCCCCGTACGCCGGGCTGATACGTCTGGGGGAAGAACACTTCCTTGCTGGGCCCTTCCAGCGCACGCCACCGGCTGACATGCCGCTCCAACGTGCGCCGCATTCCGTCGGGGAAGCGACCAGAATGGTCTTCCTGCAGTTTGCGCAGCAAGGTGACCGCTTTGAGTTTCGGGAAACTGCGTAGTAATGGCACGACTTCGCTATCCCAAACATCAGCGAACGGATTGGCGCGCGTGCGCCATTGACGTTCTGGCTTCTGCGAGGGCAACTCAGTGGCGTTCGTCGCGCGACGTGCAGTGCGCACGCTCATACCCGCTTTCGCGGCGGCAACTTCCTGGGTGTGATCTTTGCGCTTGGTCATGTAGAGATGAACCTGTCGATCGGTAATGTGAGTACCAGGCATTGGTTGACTGTTCTTTTAGCTTCAGTCAGCCATCCTAAGCCCCCGCCGAATCGGCGCTGCCGGTGGCTCGTCGTCTGCGGCGGCTACGCCGCCTTCGACTCCTCACCACCGGCCATCATAGTTGTCGCAAAAGCGGACTTCCCAATTGTCGCGCACCATCGCATTCTCAACGCGTGCTTGCCAAACTATCGCGACAGCGCAGAAGCCCGCAAAGCCCCGCCAGTGCTGGCCCTGTCCGCGCACCGTGTCTCTAAGTCAGCGGCAAATGTCCGGCCTGTCCCGCGCCCTGTGCGCCGTCCGCCGCCCACTCGTCACGGTGCCCGTCACCCTCCGCAGGCTGGAAAGATGCGCGGCCCGCCCGCGCCTACGGGGGCGCATGGCCGCACGTGCGCGGCTTAACTCCTCGCGAGTAATCGCAGCGAAATTTGGCCCGCTCCCATCTACAATCATCAGACACGAAAGCGCGTAAAGGCGGGGGATGCATGGAACTGCTAGGACGGCTGTGCAGGGCGCAACGTATGGGGTTGTTTGTCGGGGCTGTGATAGCGGTATTAGCTGTGCTGGCTCATAACCCGTTCAATGGTTACGTGACGGAGGTTGCGTGGACCGTCCCGCCCGGACCCCAGTGCCCACGTCCCACCGAAGCAGAGGTGCGGGCGATGAGTGACGCTGAGCTTATGCGTAACTTGGAGCTAACTAAGAAGTATTGCGGTGGGCTGGAGTCACGCGATCTTGATTTCTCCCTTTGGAGAAGTGCCGACCCGTTCATCTCATGGCTCGGTTGGGTGACGCACTTTATTGCGTTTCAATGCGCGGTGGTCCTGCTCACTATCCTATGGGTGGCACTCAGCAGGGAGAGCCGCCATCCAAGCGACCGCACGTGAAGTAGCAGATCAGATAGGCCCGACAGTCACCGTCCCGCCCATGCTCACACCGACATCGAGAGCGCAAGAATGATTATCCTATTGGTCACATGGTTCTATTACAACCAAGCGCCGCAGAGCACGCAAACAGCGTTCAAGACCGCGCAAGCATGCGAAGTCGCTCGCCAACAAATTCTCAACGACGCCGACCGCCTAGCAGCTAATCGGGAAGCTTCGATTCAGCAAGACGCGCAGCGGGGAATTATCTCAAACCCGATACCTGCCCCTACCGTCTCGGTCATTTGTACCCGCCAATAACAACCGCAGCAAAATTAGTTCCGATGCCCTCGCTCGGCATAGCAAGCTAACGGCCACGGCGCCGCGCACGTGCGCAACAGAAGGCGAGTCCCGGTATTTGCGTATTGAAAGTCGCATGCCAGATGCATTATTCTTGGGTGCCGGTTGCGTAAGGCAATGCGGCGACCAATTAAACAAACAACGGGCCTTAAAAATGAAACGGGGAAAGCTGCTGATCGGGGTTGCTATTGTTGTGACACTGGCGGGATGTGCGTCGCCAATGATTTGGAACAAATACGGGGCGAGCCAGACGGATTACCAGCAGGACTCTTACGCCTGCGAAAAGGATGCGCGGCAAAGTGGGTATTTCGGGGGAGGCATCGCTGGCGCGATCAACATGCGTGAATTCTTCAAGCATTGCATGGTGGCGCACGGCTGGACGCTTCAAAGTTAGTAGTGGTACGGCATGGCCCCGGTCGGTCTAAGCACAGGCCATGCCGCGCTCGCAGCTTGCACAAACTGCCCGCCAACAATCACAGCGCAATGGGCCTAGCCCTACACGATTGGATGAACCTCGGCATAGTGCGCATCAACTGGCGGCATCCGGAAGTACACTCCGTTACCGAACTTCAACTGCTCACGATGCGCCCTTAGCTGGTCGCTCTCGGATTCGAATAGTGTGAATCTAAAGGTTCGGGCAATGTCCGCCGTTGGCGTATTCGTAGCAATTCGGAGAGTAATCTCGTACTCTCCCGCCCGCCAAAAGAAGCTCGCATCGAAAAGCGCGAACAACGGCTGAACCACACGTTGGTCGGCCTCTACATCAGGGTGATTAGTTTGAAGCGTCGCCCGTTTCGCCGTAATGTCGTCCTTCAGCGCCTTAGCCGCAGCACTGTATGTCTGCCTCGCTTCGCGTGTCGCAGTCAGCGACAAGGTTACGCCGTGACTCCATTCCTCGCCCGCCTTCAATCGGAACGGAGTCAGTAAGGTGGCTCGCGGGTCGGACAATTTCTCGAAGTAGCCGCGTGCCGTCATTTCTACCCGGTCCTGCCCTCGTGTCACCGTTAAGGTGATCTTCTGTATCCGGACTTCTCTGCCGCCCGTGTTTGTTACCGAAAGATGCCACTGCGTATTAGGCAGGCCAACTTCCTCATCTAGAACGATCTTGTCAAAGCATTCGACCGCGAGTCTTGCTCGCTTGAACCACAAGCGAACAGGCGGCAACTGGGACAGGGCCAAAGCGGCGAGCGCAATCACCCACTGATAGAAGCCCATGTCGGCGTAAAAGGGTTTGTCGCTCATGTGTTCGTTGTTTTCTGTTGGGGCGATCCTGCAATGATAACGGCTTCGTGTGGCATACTGCCGACTGTCCCACAAACCGCATCCACATGGGACGGTGTAGCAGCCTGAGAGCCTTATCTGGCGGGGCTTTGACGGGGTTCGAGTCCCCTCCCTCGCACCACTTATTGGTAGTCAAGAAAAACCCCGTCAAGTCTTTGGACCGACGGGGTTTTTTCTTTTTTGCGCGGTCTTCTGAAAGGCCTCAGTGTTGCTCCGCTGCCTTTCATCGCGACCGCGCGACTCAGGCACCCGGCGTTCCCGGCGCTTCCTGCGAGCCCGGCAATTCCGCTTGCGCGGCGCCTTCGAGGAAACGGCGCGTCGACTCGAACGCCTGCAGCATCTGGTCCGGCCATGGCGTTTGCAGCATCACCGCCTGATGATTTTCAAATGCCGACGACAGCAGTTTCGCCAGTTCCGGCGAACGAAGATGACGCAGTACGACGCTGACCGCGATCGCGCTCGCCTGGCTCGCGCCGGCGGTCTGGAGTTCCGACGCGGTGAGTGCCGCGACCTGTTTGTTGATGTCCACTGAAGCGTCCCTGGATGAAAAAGAGGGTGAAGGCGCGTTGGCCGAGGCTCAATTTTGACACGCGCCGCCCAATGCCGTGAAACGGCGCTTTTCAAACACGGCCGGTTCGCCGCGCGCTATCACTCCCGCGCGTTCATGGCACGGATCACCTTGTCGAGCGCCGCGCCGAACGCGGCCCTTTCCTCTTCGTCGAGGCACTCGAACATATCGCCGTTCCACTTGCGCGCGATCGGCATCACTTTGCGATACAGCGCGCGGCCTTCCTGCGTCAGCGAGACCAGCACGACGCGGCCGTCCGCGGCGCTCGCTTCGCGCTGCACGAGTCCCTGCCGGATCAGCGCTTCGGCCGCGCGACTCGCCTGGCTTTTGTCGAGATTGGCATGGCGTGCCAACTCCATGATCGAGAACGGTCCGAACGATCCCACCGTCGCAATCACCCGCGCTTCGGGCAGCGTCACGTCGAGCTTCGCCGCGTAGCGCGCGCTGATGCCGCGCTCGGCCAGTTTGTTCAGTACATGCAGACGATACGTGAGGAACTGCTCGAGCCCGGCTTTGGCGGAGTCCTTCATGGTCACCCCGTGATGAGTGGAACGGTCGTGGCGCTGTGATTGTTGCGGCAACCGTTTCGCGGGTCAACGCACGCCGTATTTCAGGCGCGTCAGCTGCTCGGCTTCGTTGGCGAGCAGGCGCGCCGCGTCGCGAATCGCGACGTCGAGCGTGATCGGCCCCGGCGCCGGAGAAAAGCAGCCGCCGAAGTATTCGGCAAGACGCGGCAGCGCGGCGGGGTCGATCGCGCCGGACAGCAGCGTGGCGGGCACGCCCGCGGCACGCGCATGCGCGCAGGCGATGAACGGCGCCTTGCCGTGCAGCGTCTGTACGTCGGAACGGCCTTCACCGGTGATCAGCCAGTTGGCGCCCGTGAGCGCGGCGTCGAGGCCGATTTGCCGCGCGACGGTTTCCGCGCCCGGCTCGAACTGCGCGCCGAGCATGTGCAATGCGAAGCCGAGGCCGCCCGCCGCGCCCGCGCCCGGCAGGTCACGCGCCGTGCGGCCGAGCGCGGCTTCGAGCAGATCGGCGAAGCGCGCGAGCGCCGCGTCGATCGGCGCGACCTGTTCTGGCTTCACGCCTTTTTGCGGACCGAAGATCGCGGTCGCACCGTGCGCGCCGGTCAACGGATTGTCGACGTCCGACATGCCGACGAACTGCGTGTCGGCAAGCCGCGCGTCGAGCAGCGACGCATCGACCCGCGCCACGCGCGCAAGCTGCTCGGGTGTGCCTTCGAGTACGTTGCCTTGCGCGTCGAAAAGTTGCAAGCCGAGGCCGGTCAGCAGGCCGGCGCCGCCGTCGTTCGTGCTGCTGCCGCCGAGCGCGACGAAAAAGCGCCGCACGCCGGCATCAAGCAGCGCGCGAATCGCTTCGCCCATGCCGCGCGTGCTGCGCGCCTCGACCGGCACGCCCATGCCGACGGGGTCCGTAATGCCGACGATTTCCGCCGTTTCGATGATGGCGCCGCCGTCCGTGAGCAGGCCCGTCAGCGCTGCGCGCGTCGGACCGGCCGCGCCGCGCACGCTAAGCGTGCGGCGCTCGCCGCCGCTCGTGAGCATTGCGTCGAGCGTGCCTTCGCCGCCGTCGGCCATCGGACAGATGCGCACGCTCGCGTCGGGGCGCGCGCGCTGGACGCCGGATGCGATCGCTTGCGCGACCTGTTCCGCGCTGAGCGAGCCTTTGAATGAATCGGGAGCGATGACGACGACAGGCGAGGACGACGAATTCGGCATGGTGTCTCTGAGAGGTTTGAGTCGTTGTAAGCGGTTGCTGGAGCGGATGAAGCGACCGGCTGCTGGTGACCGGCGGTGGCGGCCCGACCGAGTGCGTTAGCTTATCAGCATGGGGGCGTCGGCTGAATATGTCGAAAGGCATAGGCGGGATCGCGGGCACGACGCGTCGGCCGCGAGCGGGTGCGAGCGTCCACGCGAACGTTCTGTTGCATGACGAAAGAGCGCCGAGGAACGCACGACGCTAACCGGAAAGCGATGCCAGCGGCAAATCGCGCTCGCTGTGTCAAAACTAACCGAAAATGGCCCTCAAAACGCCCGGAATGCAGGGAAAGCTCGATGCAATCATCGAATCCCGGCTAGGCGCGCAAATAGTTTGCTAAAATATTCGGCTCTTTGGACTCAACCGTGCTGCCGACGGCCTGCAAGCCCGCGGCGCAGGTGCGTGATCGATGCAATCGGCGCGATGCAATCGGCGCAAATCGATGCGAAGCGACATCGACGGGCAGCACGGAGAAGATAACTGATTCGCTCGAATAATTTTAGGACGATTGAAGCCATGGCTAACGTTGTTGAAAACCTCGGCAAGCTCGAACGCCGCGTGACGATTTCCCTGCCGAAGGATGCCGTGCAGAAGGAAGTGGATTCGCGTATCCGTCAACTCGCGAAGAACGTGCGCATGCCGGGTTTCCGCCCGGGCAAGGTGCCGCTCAAGATGGTGACGCAACAGTATTCGGGCCAGGTGGAAGCCGAAGTGCTGAGCGACAAGGTCGGCAAGGAATTTTTCGACATCAGCCGCACCGAAAACCTGCGTGTCGCGGGTCAGCCGAGCTTCGCGCCGAAGACCGACGCTGGTGAAGGCAGCTACGCGTTCGACGCGACCTTCGAGGTGTATCCGGAAGTGAAGCTGGGCGACGTCGCCACGGCTGAAATCGAGCGCACCATGACCAGCATCAGCGAAGCGGAAATCGACCGCACGCTGGACATCCTGCGCAAACAGCGCGTGCACTTCCACGCTCGCGGCGAGGCAGGCGAGCACGGCGACGGCGGCGCGGACACGGCCGCCAAAGACGGCGACCGCGTGACGGTCGACTTCGTCGGCAAGATCGACGGTGAAGCATTCCAGGGCGGTAGCGCCGAAGACTTCGGCTTCATCCTCGGCGAAGGCCGCATGCTGCCGGAATTCGAAAAAGCGGCGCTCGGCTTGAAGGTCGGCGAAGCGAAGGAATTCGACCTGAAGTTCCCGGACGACTACCACGGCAAGGAAGTGGCGGGCAAGACGGCGCAATTCACGATCACGATGAAGAAGATCGAATGGCCGCATTTGCCGGAAGTCGACGGCGAATTCGCGAAATCGCTCGGCATCGAAGACGGCGATCTGACCAAGATGCGCGCTGAAATCAAGGACAACCTCGAGCGCGAAGCGAAGCGCCGCACGCAAGCCATCGTCAAGAACCAGGTGATGGACGCACTGCTGAAAATCTCGGAGCTCGACGTCCCGAACGCGCTGATCGAGCAGGATCAGGAGCGCCTCGTCGCGATGGCTCGCCAGGATCTGGAACAGCGCGGCGTGCCGAACGCGAAGGACGCGCCGATCCCGGCCGCGATGTTCAAGGAGCAGGCCGAGCGCCGCGTCAAGCTGGGTCTCGTGCTGGCCGAACTGGTGAAGTCGAACGAACTGCAGGCGAAGCCGGAGCAGATCCGTGCCGAAGTCGATGAATTCGCGAAAAGCTACGAAGACCCGAAGGAAGTCGTCCGCTGGTATTATTCCAACCAGCAACGTCTTGCTGAAATGGAAGCGTATGTCGTTGAAGCCAACGTCGTCGACTTCGTTCTCAGCAAGGCCAAGGTGACGGACAAGGAAGTGAGCTTCGAGGAACTGGCAAGCGCAACGGCGCAAGCGTAAGCGTCGCTGCAACGGCGTGCCGGCTGTCGGAGCGACCGACGGCCCGCACGCCGTTTTTTTGTGCCATGAATCTGTGTGACGTACCGGATCCGGTCGTGCGGCGCACACGAAGACGGCACTTGAATACGGGCTCGTCGCACCAACCTGTGTCCAGCAGCTAATATTCAGAATATTTCCAGACAAGGATCCATTGCATGACCTTTCGCGCCCAAATGCTGGACACGTTGACCTCCCAGTCGTCCCGGGATCTCGAAGCGCAGGCACTCGGTCTGGTGCCGATCGTCGTGGAAACGAGCGGCCGGGGCGAGCGCTCCTATGATATTTATTCGCGTCTGCTGAAGGAACGTATTGTGTTCCTCGTGGGCGAAGTGAACGACCAGACGGCCAATCTGGTGGTTGCGCAGATGCTGTTTCTGGAAAGCGAGAATCCGGACAAGGACATCTACTTCTACATCAACAGTCCGGGCGGCTCCGTGTCTGCCGGTATGGCGATCTACGATACGATGCAGTTCATCAAGCCGGACGTCTCGACGCTGTGCATGGGGCTTGCGGCGAGCATGGGCGCGTTCCTGCTCGCGGCCGGTGCTAAGGGCAAGCGTTTCGCGCTGCCGAATTCGCGCGTGATGATTCATCAGCCGCTCGGCGGCGCGCGCGGCCAGGCATCGGACATTGAAATCCAGGCGCGTGAAATCCTGTACCTGAAGGATCGGCTGAATCATCTGCTCGCGCACCACACCGGTCAGCCGGTCGAACGTATCGCGCGTGACACCGACCGTGACAATTTCATGTCCGGCGATGACGCGCAGGCGTACGGCCTCGTCGACCAGGTGGCGCACAAGCGTCCCTGATCTGGTACGGTTTTGCCATGCTGTTTTGCCCACTGTTGCGGCAAAACCGTCATCGGGTCGGTTGTGAATGTTCAACTTCCGTCCGGGCGTCTGCGGCAAGCGCCGTTATCGTGCTCACTAGCCCTGCCGCACCCAAACTGCGTGGCGGGGGCAAACGGCGTATTATCTAATCCGGTGTCCGGAGGCTCACACATCTATGGCGGACAAGAAAGGTTCTAACAGCGAAAAGCTGTTGTATTGCTCGTTTTGCGGCAAGAGCCAGCATGAGGTCAAGAAACTGATTGCTGGCCCGTCGGTATTCATCTGCGATGAATGTATCGATCTGTGCAACGAAATCATTCGTGACGAGGCTGCAGGCGCGGGCATCGAGGCCGGCTTGTCCAAGTCGGATCTGCCGACCCCGCAGGAAATCCGCGAAATTCTCGACCAGTACGTGATCGGTCAGGAGCGCGCGAAAAAGATCCTCGCGGTCGCGGTCTACAACCACTACAAGCGCCTCAAGCATCTCGACAAGAAGGACGAAATCGAGCTGTCCAAGAGCAACATCCTGCTGATCGGCCCGACCGGCTCCGGCAAGACGCTGCTTGCGCAGACGCTCGCGCGCCTTCTGAACGTGCCATTCGTGATTGCCGACGCGACCACGCTGACGGAAGCCGGCTATGTCGGCGAAGACGTCGAGAACATCATTCAGAAGCTGCTGCAGAATTGTAATTACGAGGTGGACAAGGCCCAGCGCGGTATCGTCTACATCGACGAAATCGACAAGATCAGTCGCAAGTCCGACAACCCGTCCATCACGCGCGACGTGTCGGGCGAGGGTGTGCAGCAGGCTCTGCTGAAGCTGGTCGAAGGCACGATGGCGTCGGTGCCGCCGCAAGGTGGCCGTAAGCATCCGAACCAGGACTTCATCCAGGTCGATACGACGAACATCCTGTTCATCTGCGGCGGTGCGTTCGACGGCCTCGAGAAGGTCATCGTCGATCGCACCGAGAAGACCGGCATCGGTTTCGGCGCGAGCGTGAAGAGCAAGCAGGACCGCGACGCCGGCGAAGTACTGCGCGAAGTGGAGCCGGAAGATCTGATCAAATTCGGCCTGATTCCGGAGCTGATCGGCCGTCTGCCGGTGGTCGCCACGCTCGGCAAGCTCGACGAAGCGGCGCTGATGAAGATTCTCGTCGAACCGAAGAATGCGCTGGTCAAGCAGTATCACAAGCTGTTCAGCATGGAGCGCGTCGAGCTCGAAATCCGTCCGGCCGCGTTGCAGGCCGTGGCGCGCAAGGCGATCCGCCGCAAGACGGGCGCGCGGGGCCTGCGTTCGATTCTGGAACAGGCGTTGCTTGATGTCATGTACGACCTTCCGCAAATGAAAGGTGTCAGCAAGGTCATCATCGACGACAACGTTATCGACGGCGACGGCAAACCGCTGCTGATCTACGAAGACGCGCCGAAGGTCGCGGGTTCGAACTGATCGGCTTTCGAGTTCTGCAAAAAGGCCGTTCATGGCGACGTGAACGGCTTTTTCGTTTATCGTGTGGTCAGGTTGGTTGTTCTCAACTATGGAGTCACTGAACCTTCGGAGTCACTGAACTTTTCCCACACGCGGAGGCTTGCAATATTTTCTGCTGGCCTCACCTATCGAACGAACTGATTCCACTCATGGGGAAATGAAATGTCAGGAACCCAACTCCTCCCGCCGGAACGCATTACGCTGCCGCTGCTCCCGCTGCGCGACGTAGTCGTTTTCCCGCACATGGTGATTCCGCTCTTCGTAGGCCGCCCGAAGTCGATCAAGGCTCTCGAAGCAGCGATGGAAGGCGGCAAGCACATCATGCTCGTCGCCCAGAAGACGGCTGCGAAAGATGAGCCGACCGAAAAGGACATGTACGAAGTAGGGTGTATCGCCAACATCCTGCAGATGCTGAAGCTGCCCGACGGTACCGTGAAGGTGCTCGTCGAAGGCTTGCAGCGCGCGAAGACGCTTTCCATCGAAGAACAGGAAACGCAGTTCTCGTGCGAAGTCATGCCGCTCGAACCTGACCACGCCGACAGCGCTGAAACCGAAGCGCTGCGTCGCGCGATCGTGTCGCAGTTCGACCAGTATGTGAAGCTGAACAAGAAGATCCCGCCGGAGATCCTGACCTCGCTGTCGGGTATCGACGAGGCAGGGCGTCTCGCCGACACGATCGCGGCGCATTTGCCGCTCAAGCTCGACCAGAAGCAACACATCCTCGAGATGTTCCCGGTGATCGAGCGGCTCGAGCATCTGCTCGCGCAACTCGAAGCCGAGATCGACATCCTGCAGGTCGAAAAGCGTATCCGCGGGCGCGTGAAGCGTCAGATGGAGAAGAGTCAGCGCGAGTACTACCTGAACGAACAGGTCAAGGCGATCCAGAAGGAACTCGGCGAAGGCGAAGAAGGTGCGGATCTCGAAGAACTCGAGAAGCGCATCACGGCCGCCCGCATGCCGAAGGAAGCGAAGAAGAAGGCCGACGCCGAGCTGAAGAAGCTCAAGCTGATGTCGCCGATGTCGGCGGAAGCGACGGTCGTGCGCAACTACATCGACACGCTGATCGGCTTGCCGTGGCGCAAGAAGAGCAAGGTCAACAACGACCTGTCGAATGCGGAGCGCGTGCTCGACGAAGACCACTTCGGTCTCGAGAAAGTGAAGGAACGTATTCTCGAGTATCTCGCGGTCCAGCAACGTGTCGACAAGGTCAAGGCGCCGATCTTGTGCCTCGTGGGGCCTCCGGGCGTCGGTAAGACTTCGCTCGGTCAGTCGATCGCGCGCGCGACGAACCGCAAGTTCGTGCGCATGGCATTGGGCGGCGTGCGTGACGAAGCCGAGATTCGTGGCCACCGTCGCACGTACATCGGTTCGATGCCGGGCAAGATCCTGCAAAGCCTGACCAAGGTCGGCGTGCGCAATCCGCTCTTCCTTCTCGACGAAGTCGACAAGATGGGTCAGGATTTCCGCGGCGATCCGTCGTCGGCCCTGCTGGAAGTGCTCGATCCGGAACAGAACCACACGTTCGCCGACCACTACGTCGAAGTCGACTTCGATCTGTCGGACGTGATGTTCGTGGCGACGTCGAACTCGCTGAACATTCCGCCGCCGCTGCTCGACCGGATGGAAGTGATTCGTCTGTCCGGTTATACCGAAGACGAGAAGGTCAGCATCGCGCAGCGTTATCTGCTGCCGAAGCAGAAGAAGAACAACGGCCTCAAGGATGGCGAGGTCGATGTGACGGAAACTGCGATCCGCGACATCATTCGTTACTACACACGCGAAGCGGGCGTTCGCTCGCTCGAGCGTGAAATTTCGAAGATCTGCCGCAAGGTCGTGAAGATGCTTCTGCTGAAGAAGGCGGAAGGCGCGGTGAAGGTCGACGGCAGCAACCTCGACACGTTCCTCGGCGTGCGCAAGTACGACTTCGGTCTGGCCGCGAAGGAAAATCAGGTGGGCCAGGTCACGGGTCTCGCGTGGACGGAAGTGGGCGGCGATCTGCTGACCATCGAAGCCGCGGTGATGCCGGGCAAGGGCAATGTGATCCGCACGGGTTCGCTCGGCGACGTGATGAAGGAATCCGTCGAAGCGGCGCGCTCGGTCGTGCGTTCGCGTTCGCGTCGTCTTGGCATCAAGGACGAAGCGTTCGAGAAGCAGGACATTCACATCCACGTGCCGGAAGGCGCGACGCCGAAAGATGGTCCTTCGGCTGGTATCGCGATGACGACCGCGCTGGTGTCGGTGTTGACCGGTATTCCGGTGCGCGCCGATGTCGCGATGACGGGCGAAATCACGCTGCGTGGCGAAGTTCTGCCGATCGGCGGCCTGAAGGAAAAGCTGCTGGCGGCGCATCGCGGCGGCATCAAGCTGGTGCTGATTCCGGAAGAAAACGTCAAGGACTTGACGGAGATTCCGGACAACGTGAAGAACGCGATCGAAATCGTGCCGGTCCGCTGGATCGACAAGGTGCTCGAACTTGCGCTCGAGCGTGTACCGCAGGCGTTACCGGAAGAAGAACCGAAGCCCTCGGCGCCGGTTGGGGCTGAGCCGGGCAAGGATGCCGCGACGGACGTCGTCAAGCACTAAGGTTCGATGCGCATCAGAATGCGCTGACGCCAAAGCATTCTGCAGCGGTGTCGTTCGCTGAAGCAGAAAACCCGCGGTCAAGAGCCGCGGGTTTTTTTGCCCGCGCGGCTTCGTCGCCAGGCCGCATCGCCAGTCTTTCCGCTGCAACATACTGTGACAAAAGCGCCCCTCTAAAATAACGCCGATCAGGCTCAACCCCGGTTGACACAAGGGTTTCGGCCGCTTCTAATGAGGCGGCCTGGCGTTCGCGCCGGCCGCGTGGCGGGAGGTGCTGGAAAGCACTGTCACGATTGCCAATAAATATTCACGGGGGTTTGAATGAACAAGACGGAATTGATCGATCACATCGCACAGCAAGCCGACATTTCGAAGGCCGCGGCGGGCCGTGCGCTCGATGCAGTCATCGCGGGCGTCAAAAACACGTTGAAGAAGGGCGGATCTGTGACGTTGGTCGGCTTTGGCACGTTCGCGGTCGGCAAGCGCACCGCGCGCACCGGACGCAATCCGCGCACGGGCGCCGCGATCAAAATCAAGGCAGCAAAAGTTCCTAAATTTAGGCCTGGCAAAGCTCTGAAGGATGCGCTAAACTAGTGCGCTTGCTGCTTGAGGAATTGCTTAACCCGACTGCATGAACGATTCACGGGGAGGGCAGCGGCAAGGCAGAAAACACATCAAGCACTGAATCACGAAACGGGTGCTTAGCTCAGTTGGTAGAGCGGCGCCCTTACAAGGCGTAGGTCGGGAGTTCGAGCCTCTCAGCACCCACCAGTTTCAGATTCGGCTGCAGTGTTTCCAGTCGCAAAAGTGCAGTATAAGGAGTGGTAGTTCAGTCGGTTAGAATACCGGCCTGTCACGCCGGGGGTCGCGGGTTCGAGTCCCGTCCACTCCGCCAATATCCACGAAAGGCGAACTCCGGTTCGCCTTTTTTGTTGCCCGCTGTTGTAAGATCGGGCGTTCTGTTTTTGGCACCCCTCACGCATGCTCGATTTTTTCCGCAATCACCAACGCCTGATGATGTTCATGCTCATCCTCGTCATTTTGCCGGGGTTGGGTTTCGTGGGTATTCAGGGTTTCCGCGGCTTCTTTGACGAAAGTGCAAACGTCGCGAGTGTCAACGGTCACAAGATCACCCGTGTCGAATACGACGACGCGATGCGCCAGCAGATCGACCGCGGGCGTCAGATGCTCGGCGCGAAGTTCGACATGAAGTCGTTCGACACGCCGGAGCGCCGTCGCCAGATGCTCGACGGCATGATCGAGCAGCGTGTGCTTGCCGACGAAACGCAGCGTCTGCATCTGAGCGCATCGGACGAAGCGGTGCGCCGCGCGCTGCTGTCCGATCCGGTGATCTCGTCGCTGAAGAATCCCGACGGGTCGATCGACCTCGACCGCTACAAGCAACTGCTCGCGATGCAGGGCATGACGCCCGATCAGTACGACGAGCGCGTGCGCTACAACCTCGCTATGCAACAACTGCCCGCGAGCATCGAGGCGAGCGCGTTCACGTCGAAGACGCTCGCGCAGCACTTGACCGAGCTCGCGCAGCAGCAGCGTGAAGTGCAGGGCATCGCGTTCCATCCGCACGATTACGCGGCGAAGATCCAGCCGACCGATGCGCAACTGCAAGCGTACTACGACGCGCATCGCAACGACTTCGCGACGCCCGCTTCGGCGACGATCCAGTACCTGGTGATGTCGCCGGCCGCGCTGAGCGCATCGGTGCAGCCGAGCGACGCGGACCTGAAGAAGTACTACGACGACAACATCGCCCACTTCCGCACCGAAGGCGAAGTGCGCGCGAGCCATATCCTGATCGCGGCACCGAAGGACGCGAGCGCGGCCGACAAGGCCAAAGCGAAGCAGAAGGCCGAGGAGTTGCTCGCGCAGCTCAAGGCGCATCCGGACCAGTTCGCGCAGATCGCGCGGCAGAACTCGCAGGATCCGGGTTCGGCATCGAAGGGTGGCGATCTCGGTTACTTCGGCCGCGGCATGATCGCGGGCGGCCAGGCGTTCGACGACGCGGTGTTCGCGCTGAAGAAGGACGAAATCAGCGGCATCGTCCAGACCGACTTCGGTTTCCACATCATCAAGGTCACCGATGTAAAGCCGGCGGTCACGAAGTCGTTCGACGAAGTGAAGGACCAGATCGCCAGGGAGCTGAAGACGCAACTGGCGAGCAAGGCATTCACCGACAGTTCGGAAGGTTTCACGTCGCTCGTCTATGAAAAGGCCAAGAGCCTGCAGCCGGCTGCTGACAAATTCAAGCTGCAGATCCAGACCGCGACGGTCACGCCGCAGCCGGATCCGAAGCTGCCGCCCGACAGCCCGCTGAACAACCCGAAGTTCCTCGCAGCCGTGTTCGCGAACGACTCGGTATCGGCGCACAACAATACGCAGGCCATCGACGTCGGCAACAACACGCTGATCGCTGCGCGCGTGACCGACTACAAGCCCGCTGCCGTGCCCGCATTCGACGCGGTGAAGGACGCGGTGCGTCAGAAGGTGATCGCCGTGCAGGCGAACGAAGCAGCGCACAAGGACGGCGTCGCGAAACTGGCCGAGTTCGAGAAGTCGAAGGCGACTGCCGGTTTCTCGTCGCCGCTGAAGGTGTCGCGCAATGACGCGCAGGGCGTGCCACCTGCCGCACTGAGCGCAATCTACAAGGTCGATGCGCAAAAGTTGCCGGCCTACGTCGGTGTCGATCTCGGCGACGACGGCTATGCGATCTATCGCGTGAACCAGATCGTGCAGCCCGCGGGCACCGACGCGCAGCATCTCGCTGTCGCGCAGCAGCAGATCGCGCAGGTGGACGCGCAGTCGGAGACCGAAGCCTATCTGAAAGCGCTGCGCGAGCGCTCGAAGGTGAAGATCTACGGTACGCTCGACAGCGCCGCCCAGTCGGCCGATCAGTAAGCCGCAGTAAGCATTACCTGCTCGTCCAAAAGCAAGCCCCGCATTTGCGGGGCTTTTTTTATCTACAGCCAGGTGGCAGCTTTACAGACAGCCGCTGATCGCGCCGGTGGCGTTGCCACCGCCAGCGCCGCCGGCGCGAAAGCCGACCCACGTGCCCTTACCGCTATACGAAGGACGGACCACCGCGGCCGCGCCGTTGGGCGGCTGCTGGCCCGGGACGTAGACGTCCATGGCCTGATCGTTGGCGAGGATGTTTTGCGAGATCACCTGTTGTTGCGAACTATCCGCCCATTTCTGCGCGATGCAGGTTGCGACGGCGCGAGGCGGCTGCTGGCTTTGACCCACCGACTGAACGCCGGCCGGCGGTTGAGCCGCGCAAGCCGAGATGGCAATGGTCAAAGCGATTAACGGTAAATATTTCAACGTTATCTCCTCAGAAGTCGCTCAAGAATGAGCCGGGTGGCAGGGATTGCCCATATGTCGAACGGCTCGGCGATCCATGTTCCCCCAGGTTCCGGAAACAAGTCGTTAGCAGGTCTTTCAGTGCGGCGAACTTGTGCGAAGAAGTGGCTTGACAGCGGGCCACACGTTGTTGAGTAGCAGCGGCTGTGCCTGCTGCGTCGGGTGGAGCTGATCGGCCTGGAACATGTCCGGTTTATCCGCGATGCCGGCGAGAAGAAACGGCACGAGCGGCACATGGAACTCCTTCGATAGCTGGCCGTAGAGGCCGTGGAACTTTTGCGTATAGTCGGGGCCGTAATTGGGCGGCACGTACATGCCGACGAGCACGACCTTCGCGTGGCCTTGCTGCGCCTGTTCGATGATCGTGCGCAGGTTGTCCTCGGTCGTCGAGAGCGGCACGCCGCGCAACGCGTCGTTGGCGCCGAGCTCGACGATCACGATGCTCGGTTTGAGCCGTTCCATCAGCGCGGGCAGACGCGCGCGTCCGCCGCTCGTCGTGTCGCCGCTGATGCTCGCATTGGCGACGCTATAATCGATGCGCTCTTCGGCCAGACGCTGACGCATCAACGCGACCCAGCCCGTATCGCGGGGCAGCCCGTACTCAGCGGAGATGCTGTCGCCGAGCACGACGATCACCGGCTTTGCGGGTTCGGGCGTATTCGCCGCGTGAGCCCGCAACGGTAACGAAACCAGCGCGGCGGCCATCATGGTCGCGCCGAATGCCGCAGACAGCGCCGCGGCGCGAGGGGCGATGGCGCGCACTTTCAACCTACGCTTCACCATGCCAAACAGAACTGATCCAGTCATTGAAGTGCGGGGCTTGTGCAAGAGGGTTAAGGATGCTGCGGGCGAACTGACGATTCTCGATGACATCGATCTTGCCATCGATGCCGGCAGCAGCGTCGCGATCGTCGGTGCATCCGGGTCGGGCAAGTCTACGCTGCTCGGCTTGCTCGCGGGATTGGACAGTGCCAGCGCGGGCTCGGTTCGGCTGCTCGGGCGCGAACTCGGCGAGCTCGACGAAGACGGCCGCGCCGCGTTGCGCAGCGGCGCGGTCGGCTTCGTGTTCCAGTCGTTTCAGTTGATGCCGCATCTGACCGCGCTCGAAAACGTCACGTTGCCGCTCGAACTGCAAGGCGGCATCGGCACACGCGAGGCCGCCGCGCGTGCGCGTGAACTGCTCGAACAGGTTGGGCTCGGGCAGCGTACCGGTCATTATCCGAAACTGCTGTCGGGCGGCGAGCAGCAGCGCGTCGCGCTCGCGCGCGCGTTCGTCACGCGCCCGGCGATCCTGTTCGCCGACGAACCCACCGGCAGTCTCGACGCGGCCACCGGCCACGCGGTGATCGATCTGATGTTCGAGATGAATCGCGCGCACGGCGCGACGCTCGTGCTCGTGACACACGACATCGAACTCGCGCGGCGTTGCGATACGACGGTGACGATCGAAGCGGGGCGGCTCGCTTGATGGTCTGGCGGATCGCGGGCTTGCGCTCGCGTACCTCGAGCATGTCGTCGTCGAAGCAAAAACAAAGCGGGCCGTAGCCCGCTTCGTTCTGTTTGTGGCGCGTTATCGCCCGCTATCGTGCGCTCCAGACTTCCATTCAGCGCTTCAACGCAGCCCGGGCCCGCGCGATCAGCGCCGACGTCGACGAGTCATGCTTCTTCACGTCGGCACTCGCCGCGCCCAGATCGGCCTCGACCACCTTGCCGAGAATCTTGCCGAGTTCGACGCCCCACTGATCGAACGGGTTGATGTTCCACACCGACGCCTGCACCAGCACCTTGTGCTCATAAAGCGCGATCAACGCGCCGAGCGTGCGCGCGGTCAACGCGTCGAGCAGCAGCGTCGCGGTGGGGCGGTTGCCGGGGAACGTCAGGTGCGGTGCGAGTTCCGGCTTGTCGGGGCCGGCCACCTTCTTCGCTTCCTCGAGCGTGCGACCCAGCATCAACGCTTCGCTCTGCGCGAAGCAGTTCGCGAGCAGCTTCGGATGATGGCTCGCGAGCGGATGCTCGGGCGTCAGCAGCGCGATGAAATCGATCGGCACGATCGTCGGGCCCTGGTGCAGCATCTGGAAAAACGCGTGCTGACCGTTTGTGCCCGGCTCGCCCCACGTGACTGCGGAAGTCGCATAGTCGACGAACGCGCCGTCGAGACGCGCGGACTTGCCATTGCTCTCCATTTCGAGCTGCTGCAGATACGACGGCAGGAAATGCAGCGCCTGCGAATACGGCGCGACCAGATAGCTCTGCGAGCCGAAGAAGTTGCGATACCAGATGCCGATCATGCCGAGCAGCACCGGCAGGTTCCTGTCGAGCGGCGCGGTGCGGAAGTGCTGGTCCATCTCGTTGGCGCCGGCGAGCAGCTCGTCGAACTGTTGCGGACCTACCGCGATCATGATCGACAGACCGACGGCCGACCACAGCGAGTAGCGTCCGCCGACCCAGTCCCACATCGAGAACACGTTCTCTTGCGCGATGCCGAACTTGACGACTTCGGCGGTATTGGCCGACACACCGACGAAGTGCTTCGCCAGCGCGCTTTCCGGGCAGCCTTTCTGGATGAAAAAGTCGCGCAGCGAGCGCGCGTTGGTCATCGTCTCCAGCGTCGTGAAAGTCTTCGACACGATGATCGCGAGCGTCTCTTCGGGATCGATCTGCTGCATCACGTTGTACAGATCGGCGCCGTCCACGTTCGACACGAAGTGCGTCGAGATCTCGGGCGTCGCGAGATGATGCAACGCGTGCACGACCATCTTCGGCCCTAGATCCGAGCCGCCGATGCCGATGTTTACGACATGACGGATCCGCTTGCCAGTGTAGCCGGTCCATGTGCCGCTGCGGACCTGCTCGGCGAACGCGGCCATTTTCTTGCGCTCGGCCTGCACTTCGACGAAGAACGGCGCCTTCGGGTCGGTTGCGCGCAAGGCCGTGTGCAGCGCGGCGCGGCCTTCGGTCGGGTTGACGACCTCGCCCGCGAACATCTCGTCGCGGCGCTTCTCGACGCCGGCTTCGCGGGCGAGTTGCACGAGCAGTTGCAGGGTTTCGTCGGTGATGCGGTGCTTCGAGAAATCGGCTGAGAGACCGCCGCCCGCGAACGTGAAGCGTTCGGCGCGCGTGGGAGCGGGATCGTTCTCGGGGGCGAACCAGTCGCGCAGATGCGCATCGCGAATCGTGTCGTAATGCGTCTGCAGCGAGGACCAGGAGGGGAGCGAGTTCTGGGTCATAGCGTCCGTCTAACCAAGGGGCACGAAGGAAGGCGCGCGCATGAAGCGTGGCCGAGAATGATGCGGCGATGCAGTCGGAGCGATGCCACGCGGCCCGGATCGGGACAGGTGCCGACGATACTTCGCGAAGCGGGCGAACTTCGCGAACACGCGAGGCGGCGCCCGCGCCCGCTGGAGTATCGCCGCGACCCGCGATCGACCCGACGCGCGGCGCAGGCAATCAGTATAGCGGGGATGCGCGACGGGCAGCAGGGCGTTGCGCGCGCTCGCAATGATTGGGATCGCGATGTTTCATCGGTGTGACGAGCGCCGCGAACGCGATTCGTATTCAGAGCAATCGCGCGCGTCAAGCAAGCGGCGCCGAATAGAACAGCCGGTTCAACAAGGTACGCACCATCGGTGCCAGCTCGCCGGCCGTCAGCCCGGCGGGGCCGTGGCCCTGCGCGGTCAGCGCATCGGCGGCGAGGCCGTGCAGATAGACGCCCGCGAGCGCCGCCTCGAAGCGTGGCAGATGCTGCGCGAGCAGCGCGCCGATGATGCCGCCGAGCACGTCGCCGGTGCCGCCCGTCGCGAGCGCGGCGTTGCCGGTCGGGTTCAGCGCGAGGCGGCCGTCGGGCGCGGCGATGATCGTGCCGACGCCCTTCAGCACGACGACGCTCGCAAAACGCGCCGCGAGCGCACGCGCGGCCGCGAGACGGTCGCGTTGCACGCTCGCCGCATCGCTGCCGAGCAGGCGCGCCGCCTCGAGCGGATGCGGAGTGAAAATGCACGGATCGCCTTGCACGCCGCGCGCGGTGACTTCCGCGGCGAGCGCGGGATCCTTGGCGACCAGGTTCAGCGCGTCGGCATCGAACAGCTTGGGCACGTCGAGTTGCAGCACGTCGTGCAGTACCCGCGTCGCGCGTTCGCCGTGCCCCATGCCGCAGCCGATCGCGAGTGCGTCCATCGAATCGAGCGGCAGCGTGTCGATCGGATGCAGCATCAGTTCGGGGTGCGGCGGATCGTAGGGCGGGGCGCCTTCGCCGAGCAGCGCGACGTGGACCTTGCCCGCGCCGGTGTAGAGCGCCGCGCGTGCCGCGAGAATCGGCGCGCCGCACATGCCGGTGTCGCCGCCGACCACCGCGAGGCTGCCGAAGGTGCCCTTGTTGGTCGCGAAGTTGCGTGGGGGCATGAAGGGGCCGAAGAGATCGGGCGCGCTGAGCTGGATCGCCGCACGTGAGGCGCTGGTGGCAGCGTCCTGGCTGCCCCCGTCGTTGATCCCTGCCACGAGCCCGATCGGTGCGACGGTCACTCGCCCGGCGAGATCGCGGCCTTGCGCGGTGAAAAGCCCCGGCTTCGCGCCGATGAACGTGATCGTGTGCGTCGCATGGACCGCCGCCGCGCCGTTGCCGCCGATCACCGCGCCGGTGTCGCTGTCGAGCCCGCTGGGCACATCGAGCGCGAGCACGGCGCCTTGTGTCGGGCGCGCCTTCGTGCGCTGCGACAGCTGCCGCGCGAGCGTCGCGAAGACGCCGTCGAGCGGCCGCGCGAGACCGATGCCGAACATACCGTCGACGAGCCAGCCATAGCCGTCGAGCGAGGCGGGCGGCGCCGCGTCGATCGGCACGCCGGCGGCGCGCGCGGCGTCGAGCGCCCAGCGCGCGTCGGCGGGCTTCACTTCAAGCGGCATACAGACTTCTACTGCGATGCCGGCCTTGTGCAGTTCCGTCGCGACGACCAGCGCGTCGCCGCCATTGTTGCCGGGGCCGGCGACCAGCCACGCGCGCTGCTGCGACTTCGTCACCGACGTATCCGCGGCGATCCGTTCGAGCAGCCAGCGCGCGGCCGCATGACCGGCGCGCGCCATCAGCGTGTGCTCGGGCAGGGCCGCGGCGGCCTGGGATTCGGCGATCCGCAAGTCGGTCAGTGTCAGCAGCGGCAGCGCAAGCGGCTGCGAGTCGGTCAGCGGATCGAAAAGGGAGAGCAGCGAGTTTTCTGCGTCTGTCATGGCGAAACCTGGCGGTGCGCCCGCGGCGCGGCGGGCAGACTTTGGAATCGCTATGTTAGTGCCGATAGGCGCACGGCGTGCGGCTGTTTCGGTGCGCGCGGCGGAAGCGGCGCGATGAACGCGGGGTATCGACAGCGGGCTGTCAGCCCGCCATACCCGCCTGGAACCGCACGAAACCTTACTGGAACCGCTCCGGCCTCAATGCAGCGAGCGTGTCTTGCGGCAACGTCGGCGTCTGTCCCGACATCAGCTGTGCAACGAGCTTGCCCGCGCCGCAGGCGAGACCCCAGCCGGCCGGGCCATGCCCGACGTTGATGAACAGCCGCGGATGCAGCGCGTTGCCGATCACCGGCAAGCCATCGGGCGACAGCAGTTTCACGCCTTCCCACGGCAGCGCCGCCGAAATGCGCGCGGCGCCCGGAATCCAGTCGTGCGTCGCCTGGCCGAGCAACGCGAGCGCCTCCTTGGTCAGCGCGTCGCCGAGCGGCTTGTCGATCTGGCTCGCGCTTTGCAGCACCGCGCCGCCCGCGATCCGCAGCCGATGGTTCATCCGGCTGATGCCGATGCGCTTGACCGCATCGACGATCGCGACGTGCGGCGCACATTCCTCGTGCGCGATCGGCGCGACCAGAGAGTGCAGCCGCAGCGGATGCAGCGGCAGCCTGAGCCCCGCGCGTTCGAGCAGCGCGAGGCTGCCGTAACCGGCGGCGACCACGACGGCGTCGGCCTGGACCACGTCGATCTCGCGCGAGCGGGGCGCGCTGTCGCGCGGCGCCAGCTCGACCGCCGCGCGCTGACTGTCGAGACGAATGCCGGTCACCTCGCAGTTCGGCATGAACTGCACGCCGCCTTGGGTATCGAGCACCTGTTTGACGAGCTTGGTAAAAAGCGGACAGTTCGCGGTGCGCTCGTGCTCGAACAGCACGCCGCCGGCGAATTCAGGATCTGTGGGGACCGCATGCTCGAACGCCGTGCATTCGGCCGGGCTCAGCACGTGATGCGGCACCTCGAACCGGTGCAGCAGATCGAGCGCGGCTGCGTTCAGCTCCCATTCGTGCGCGCTGCGCACGAGGTTCAGCAGACCGCTCGCCTGTTCGAATTCGAGGCCGAAGCGGGCTTCGACGTCGGCCATCGCATCGCGCGAGGATTCGATCAGCGGCCGCAGCAGCGCGTACTGGCGCGCGAACGCCTCGGGCTCCTGCCATGCTCCGAGCTGCTTGATGAACTGCCGCGCGGCGCCGTTGAAGCCGGTCTTGCTGATCACGCCATTTTTCGCGTTGTAGCGGCTCGCCATGAAGGTCGGGCCGAACCAGACGTCGAGCGGCGTCGGCAGCACGTTGCCGCCTTGTCCGTAGGTGGCGCCTTGCGCGACGGTCGCGTGACGCTCGACGACGCATACCCGGTGGCCGGCCGCGCGCAGGTGATAAGCGGTGGCGACGCCCGCTATCCCGCCGCCAATGACGATGACATCCATGCTCTGATTCGATGTGCCGGCGGGCGGCTCGCGCGCGTTCCCGCTGGCTGTGACATGCGGCGCGCCGCCGGGTGAAACCCGGGTCGCGTGCGCCGATCTGGTGAAACGCGAATGATAGCAGTCAAAACACCCGCGCGGCGACGCGACGGGCACCGCGGCGACGCCCTGCGCGGGCAGGCGCGGGCCGCCGCCCACGCACCCCGGAGCCCGCTGGAAGCCCGTTCCCGGGGTATAATCCCGGACTTCCTTTCCGCCTCACGTCGCCTGCATGCGCGGCTCCCCGGCATCAATGAGCGACGCAACGTCAAGTCCCATGGCCCACTTCTCGTGTTTCCCCGGCGCTTCGGCCCTCTCCGATTTCCGTCAAACCCGCCTGCTCGACACGCTCACGCGCATCGACCCGAATATCACCGGCGTGCGCGGGCAGTATCTGCACTTCGTCAATGCCCAGACCGAACTGTCCGCTGAAGACAGCGCGAAGATCGAGGCGCTGATGCACTACGGCAATCCGTTCGAAGAGGGCAAGGAGCGTGGCGCGGTCGAGACCTTCCTCGTCGTGCCGCGCTTTGGCACCGTGTCGCCGTGGGCCAGCAAGGCAACCGACATCGCGCATCTGTGCGGGCTCACGCGGGTGCGCCGCATCGAGCGCGGCGTCGAGTACTCGGTGACGCTGAAAAGCGGCCTGCTCGGCGGCAAGAAGACGCTGTCGGACGAAGCGCGCGCGGCCGTCGCCGCCGCGCTGCACGATCGCATGACCGAGAGCGTCGCGCCGTCGCGCGACCATGCGTTGCATCTGTTTGACGAATTGCCGGCCAAGCTTCTGCAAACCGTCGACGTGCTCGCGAGCGGCCGCGCCGCGCTCGAAACCGCCAACGCGGAACTGGGCCTCGCGCTCGCCGACGACGAAATCGACTATCTGGTCGACGCATTCACGAAGCTCGGCCGCAATCCGACCGACGTCGAGCTGATGATGTTCGCGCAGGCCAACAGCGAACACTGCCGCCACAAGATCTTCAACGCGGACTGGACGATCGACGGCGAGAAGCAGGACATGTCGCTGTTCAACATGATCCGCAACACCGAGAAGCTGAACCCGCAGGGCACGATCGTCGCGTATTCGGACAACTCGGCGATCATGGTCGGCGGCATGGCCGAGCGCTGGTTCCCGCGCACGCCGGCCGACCTCGGCGCGAGCGAATTGCCCGAGCACTATGGCCGCAGCGTCGAGCTCACGCACACGCTGATGAAGGTGGAAACGCACAATCATCCGACCGCGATCTCGCCGTTCCCGGGCGCCGCGACCGGCGCAGGCGGCGAAATCCGCGACGAAGGCGCGACCGGCCGCGGCGCGCGTCCGAAGGCGGGCCTCGCGGGCTTCACGGTATCGAACCTCGAACTGCCGGACGGCGTCGAGGCGTGGGAAAACGCCCGCGACACCGCTCAGCCGCTCGCGCAGCGCAATCCGGCCGACCAGCACGAAGCGTACGGCCGCCCGGACCGTATCGCCTCGCCGCTGCAGATCATGATCGACGGCCCGCTCGGCGCCGCCGCGTTCAACAACGAATTCGGCCGGCCGAACCTCGGCGGCTACTTCCGCACCTACGAGCAGAACGTCGCGGGTCTCGTGCGCGGCTATCACAAGCCGATCATGATCGCGGGCGGCATCGGCAATATCTCCGACCAGCACACGCACAAGCACGATCTGCCGGAAGGCTCGCTGCTGATCCAGATCGGCGGCCCGGGCATGCGCATCGGCATGGGCGGCGGCGCCGCGAGCTCGATGGCGACCGGCACCAACACCGCCGAGCTAGACTTCGACTCGGTGCAGCGCGGCAACCCGGAAATCGAGCGTCGCGCGCAGGAAGTGATCAACGCGTGCTGGCAACTCGGCGACAAGAACCCGATCCTCAGTATTCACGACGTTGGCGCGGGCGGTCTGTCGAACGCGTTCCCCGAAGTGGTGGACGGTGCGGGCAAGGGCGCACTGTTCGAACTGCGCAAGATCCAGCTCGAAGAAAGTGGTCTGTCGCCGCGCGAAATCTGGTCGAACGAAGCGCAGGAGCGCTACGTGCTGGCGATCGCGCCGGCGGATCTGCCGGTGTTCGAGGCGATGTGCAAGCGCGAGCGCTGCCCGTTCGCGGTGATCGGCACGGCCACCGCCGAGCGTCAGCTGAAGCTCATTGATTCCGAACTGCAGGAAGGCGCGCACCAGCCAGTCGATATGCCGATGGAAGTGCTGCTCGGCAAGGCGCCGCGTATGCACCGCGACGTAAAGCGTGCCGAGCGCAGGCTCGAACCGGTCGACGTGACCGGCCTCGCGCTGCAGGACGTTGCGCAGAGCGTGCTGCGTCATCCGACGGTCGCGAGCAAGTCGTTCCTGATCACGATCGGCGACCGCTCGGTCGGCGGCACGACCGCGCGCGATCAGATGGTCGGTCCGTGGCAGGTGCCGGTGGCCGACGTCGCGATCACGACGATGGACTACGCAGGCTTCAGCGGCGAAGCGATGACGATGTCCGAGCGCACGCCGCTCGCCGTCATCAACGCACCGGCCTCTGGCCGTATGGCAGTCGGCGAGGCGATCACCAACATCGCGGCGGCGCCGATCGCGTCGCTCGACAAACTCAAGCTGTCGGCCAACTGGATGGCCGCGTGCGGCGCGCCTGGCGAAGACGCCGCGCTCTACGACACGGTCAAGGCGATCGGTATGGAACTGTGCCCGGCGCTCGGTATCGGCATTCCGGTCGGCAAGGATTCGCTGTCGATGCGCACCCGCTGGGAAGAGAGCGGCGTCGCGAAGGAAGTGGTCGCGCCGGTGTCGCTGATCATCTCCGCGTTCGCGCCGGTTGAAGACGTCCGCAAGCATCTGACGCCGCAACTGCAGCGCGTGAGCGAAGTCGGCGAGTCGGTGCTGATCGCGATCGATCTCGGCCGCGGCAAGCAGCGTCTGGGCGGCAGCATTCTCGCGCAGGTCACGCAGCAGGTCGGCGACACGGTGCCGGACGTCGACGATCCGGAAGATCTGAAGCGCTTTTTCACCGCGATCCAGGCGCTCAATAGCGACGGCAAGCTGCTCGCGTACCACGACCGCTCGGACGGCGGCCTGTGGGCGACGGTCTGCGAAATGGCGTTCGCGGGTCACGCGGGCGTATCGCTGAACGTCGACATGCTCGTGCTCGACGCGCACCACGAATCCGATTACGGCGACGCGAAGGACTGGGTGAAGCAGACCAGCGGCCGCCGCGACGACCGCACGCTGCGCGCACTCTTCAACGAAGAGCTCGGCGCCGTCGTGCAAGTGCGCGCGGCCGATCGCGACGCGGTGCTCGCCGCGCTGCGCGAGCATGATCTGTCGGCGTGCTCGCACGTGATCGGCAAGACCAACGAGCGCGACGTGATCGAGATCTATCGCGACGCGAAGAAGCTCTACGAGGCGCCGCGTGCCGAACTGCATCGCACGTGGAGCGAAGTGAGCTGGCGCATCGCCCGTCTGCGCGACAACCCGGCCTGCGCCGACGCCGAATACGACGCGCTGCTCGACGCGGCCGACCCTGGCATCACGCCGGTGCTGAGCTTCGATCCGGCCGACGATGTCGCCGCCCCGTTCGTCCCCCAGGGGGACTTCCTTAGGGGCGTTGGCAAGGGCGCGCGTCCGCGCGTCGCGATCCTGCGCGAGCAGGGCGTGAACTCGCATCTGGAGACGGCCTATGCATTCGATCGCGCCGGCTTCGACGCGCACGACGTGCATATGAGCGACCTGCTCGCGGGCCGCGCGAACCTCGCCGATTTCGCGGGTGCGGTCGCGTGCGGCGGCTTCTCGTACGGCGATACGCTGGGCGCCGGCGAAGGCTGGGCCAAGACGATCCGCTTCAACGCGCAACTGGCCGACATGTTCGCCGCGTTCTTCAGTCGTGGCGACACGTTCGCGCTCGGCATCTGCAACGGCTGCCAGATGATGAGCAGCCTCGCGTCGATGATCCCCGGCGCCGAAGCATGGCCTAAGTTCACGCGCAACAAGTCGGAGCAGTTCGAGGCACGCTTCTCGCTCGTCGAAGTGCAGGCATCGCCGTCGCTCTTTTTCGCCGGCATGGAAGGCTCGCGCATTCCGGTCGCGGTCGCGCACGGCGAAGGCTTTGCGGACTTCTCGCAGCAGGGCGACAAGTCGAAGGTCGCGGTCGCGATGCGCTATGTCGATCACCGTGGTCAGGCGACCGAGCAGTATCCGTTCAACCCGAACGGTTCGCCCGAGGGCATCACGTCGGTCACGACGGCCGACGGCCGCTTCACGGTGCTGATGCCGCACATGGAGCGCGTGCATCGCGCGGTGCAAATGAGCTGGCATCCGCAGGGCTGGGGCGAGATCGGCACGGACGCGAGCCCGTGGCTGCGCGCGTTCCAGAACGCGCGTCGCTGGCTCGGTTGATGAGTCGAGGGGCTGCCCGCCCGCGTGCGGCGGCTCCTGTTTGCGGCAGCCACGCACGCCGCCGCTGCAAATCTTGCAGCAACAAAAAAGCCGCCCACGGGCGGCTTTATCGCATTCAGGCTTCAGAGCCAGGCGGACTATCCGAAGACGATCTGCCCGCCGACCCTTACTGAATCTTCGCGTTCTTGCGCAGATTCTCTTCGAACGCCTGCAGCTTTTCCTGCTGGATCTGCTGCACGATCTGCGCGCGCACCTGCTCGAGCGGCGGCGGCGTGACGGCGCGGATGTCGTCGACACGGATGATGTGCCAGCCGAATTGCGTATGCACCGGCGTGTCGGTCATCTGGCCTTTCTGCAGATGCGTGGCCGCGTCCGCGAATTCAGGCACGTAGGCCTTCGGATCCGACCAGTCGAGATCGCCGCCGTTCTTGCCCGATCCCGGGTCCTTCGAGTACTGCTTGGCCAGGGCCTCGAAGCTCGCGCCGGCCTTGATCTTCGCGATCAGGTCCTTCGCCTGTTGCTCGTTGTCGACGAGGATATGGTGCAGGTGATATTCCTTGCCGCCCGCATCCTTGACGAGCGCGTTGTAGCGCGCGGTGATTTCGGCGTCGGTCGGCTGATTGTTCTTTACGAAGTCTTCGATCAGCGCGCGCAGCACGACAGTTTGCTGCGCGACCGCGATTTGCGCCTTGACGTCCGGACGGTTCGGCAGCCCGCGACGCAGCGCTTCCTGCATCAGGATTTCGCGATTCACGAGCTCTTCGCGCACGGCCTGCTGCAGTTGCGGCGTGTCCTGCTGTCCCTGGTGAACCAGTTGCTGGATCAATGCATCGGCGCGCGACTTCGGAATCGGCGTGCCGTTCACCACGGCGATGTTCTGTGCGAATGCAGGTGCGGCCGCGAACGCAGCCAGCAATACCCAGTGGCGGGTTTTCTTCAAGGTCATCGAAAGGTTCCTAGCGGGGCAACAAAGCAAATTCTTCGGGCGTATACGCCGTGATGGCAAGGGCATGAATGCCGCGCTGCATGGCATCGGCCAGCGCATCATACACCATGCGATGCCGCGCCACGCGGGGCTTGCCGGCAAACGCGACGGCCACGATCGTGACACTGAAATGACCGCCGGCGGCGGCACCAGCGTGGCCCGCGTGCTGCGCGCTGTCGTCGGTGATGCGGATCGATTCGACGGGCGCGAGCGCGGCCGCGAGGCGCGCCTCGATCAGCGCGGCGCGCTCGGCGGTGGTGGCGTGCATGAACAGGTCGCTCATGTCATTCCTCCTTCATGTACTTCGACAGCCACAGGCTCTGCCCGACGATGAACACGAGCAGGCAGCCGGTCGCGCCGAACAGCTTGAAATTGACCCACTGATCGGTCGTGTAGTGATACGCGACGAACAGGTTCAGCAGTCCGAGCAGCACGAAAAACACCGCCCAGATCAGGTTCAGCTTGCCCCAGATCGCGTGCGGCAGCGTGATCTGCTTGCCCATCATCGCTTCGATCAGGTTCTTGTTGAAGCCGAGCTGCGACACGATCAGCGCGACGGAAAACGCCCAGTACAGCACGGTCGGCTTCCATTTGATAAAGGTGTCGTTGTGCAGCACGAGCGTCGCGCCGCCGAATACGACGACGACGCCGAGGCTCACCCACAGCATCGGGTCGACCTTGCGGTGGCGGAACGCCACCCACGCGATCTGCACCAGCGTGGCGACGATCGCCACTGCCGTCGCCGTGAAAATGCCCCAGATCTTGAAGGCGACGAAGAACAGGATGATCGGGAACAGATCGAACAGGAATTTCATTATCTGATCGGGAAGTCGGAGAGTGAGTCGAACGTTGAAGCGCGCCCGCCTGGCGTGCAAGGTGCGCGGTGCCCGCTCGCGAGCGGGACTGCCGCATTGGAAGGGCGCCGCGCGCACTTCCAATGCGGCGCCGAAGGCGGGCAGGGATGCTGCCGCGCCGCGTTACTTGGGCTCGAATTGTAACGCAGCTGAATTGATGCAGTAACGCAGACCGGTCGGCGCCGGTCCGTCCTCGAACACGTGGCCCAGATGCGCGCCGCAGTTCTTGCACTGCACCTCGATGCGCAGCATGCCGTGTGAGCGGTCGGTCTTCTCGGCGATCACCTCGCCGTTGATGGGGCGGAAATAGCTCGGCCAGCCGCAGCCGGCGTCGAACTTGGTGTCCGATTCGAACAGCGGCGCGCCGCAGCACACGCAGTCGTAGACGCCGCGTTCCCAGTGATCGTCGTAGCGGCCCGTGAACGGGCGCTCGGTGGCCGCATGGCGCGTCACCTGGTATTCCATGTCGGTCAGCTGCTTGCGCCACTCGGCGTCGCTTTTCTGTACGGCTGGGGCGTCATGCTTGAGATCGTCGGGGTTGCTCATGGTCGGGTTCCTGTCTCGGGTTTGTCTCGCGGGTTTGTGCTGGTTCGTGCCGGTGTTTTCTGGAGGCACGGCCGTGGCGATTCAACCGCGCCGGCGCGTCATGACGAACAGCTCACTTCCAGTGAGTTCGCCCAGTCGGGCGGCAGGCCCGCATACGACGCGTATTCGGGCTGCTCGTCGAACGGGTGACGCAACACGGCCGCGAGCCGTTCCACCTCGGAGAAATCCTTCTCCTTCGCGCGTTGGATCGCCGTTTCCGCCAGATGGTTGCGAAGTACGAATTTGGGGTTCACGCGATTCATTGCAATGGCGCGCGCAACGTCGTCGCGTGACTCTTCGGCGAGCCGCGCGCGATAGTCGTTCGCCCATGCGTCGAAGGCGACGCGATCGAGGAACAGGTCGCGCACCGGCGTGTCGCCGCTCGCATCGTGTTTCGACAGGCGCGCGAGATTGCGGAACGTCAGCGTGAAATCGGCGCGGTTCGCGTGCATCACTTCGAACAGCCGGTTGACCAGCGCGTCGTCGCCGTCGCGCGCCTGTTCGAGGCCGAGCTTCGCGCGCATGCGGTTTTCGAGCGCCGGCGCGAAACGGTCCTTGAAGCCGGCGAGCACGTGCTGCGCATCTTCGACCGCCTTGTCGGCGCGCACGCTTTCGTCGTGCTTCTCGCCGAACAACGGCAGCAGTCCCTGCGCGAGGCAGAACAGGTTCCAGTACGCGATTTGCGGCTGCAGCCGGTAGGCGTAGCGGCCCTGCGTATCGGAGTGATTGCAGATGTGGCCGGCATCGAAGCCATCCATGAAACCGAACGGGCCGTAGTCGATCGTCAGGCCCAGGATCGACATGTTGTCGGTATTCATCACGCCGTGACAGAAACCGACCCCCTGCCAGTCGACCATCAGATCCGCGGTGGAGCGCACCGCCTCGGCGAGCAGCGCCAGATACGGATCGTCGGCCTCCTTGCAATGCGGATAGAAGCGCTCGACGACGTGATCGGCGAGCGCGCGCAACGCGTCGACACGATCGTTCGCGTAGAAGTGCTCGAAGTGGCCGAAGCGCACGAAGCTCGGCGCGACGCGCGTGACCACCGCGGCGGTTTCGATCGTCTCGCGCCGCACCGGCTGGTCGGAGCCGATCACGCACAATGCGCGCGTGGTCGGAATGCCGAGATGATGCATCGCCTCCGAGCACAGATATTCGCGGATCGACGAGCGCAGCACCGCGCGGCCGTCGCCCATGCGCGAATAGGGCGTGCGGCCCGCGCCTTTGAGCTGCAGTTCGTTGCGCTCGCCGTCGTGTTCGAGCTCGCCCAGACCGAGCGCGCGGCCGTCGCCGAGCTGGCCGGCCCACACGCCGAACTGATGCCCCGAGTACACCGACGCATAAGGCAGCGTGTCGGCCGGCCAGTCGCGCGTCGCGTTGCCGCAGAACAGCTCGATAAAGCCCGGATCGCGCTCGATACCCTCGGGCATCCCGAGCCGCGCGGCGGTCTCGGCCGAGAAGCCGACGAGATAGGGTGCGTCGAGCGGCGCGGCGGGCAGGCGCGTGAGGAACGTGCCGCCGAGCCGCGCGAACGCGTTGGCTGGGGGAGTGGCGAGTGTGTTGGAAAGATCCGTCAAAGCTGCGGATAGCCCTGCAAAGCTTGGGGAAAACGACATGTTGAGCGCCTCTGGATTAGCCGATATTGTAAGTCCGCGCCCGCGGCGCTGCTGGGCGGCCGCCTTCATCGTTCGGACCATGCTGCTGCGCTCGACGCCGCCACGATCTTGCGCCAACCCATCGACCCACTGACAAGCCGAGGAGACCCCGCCTTATGACGACGCCGCTGCTGGGCCAGATGATGGACGTGCCGCTCACCGTGTCATCGTTGCTCGCGCATGCCGCGCGGCATTTCGGCAGCACCGGGATCGTGTCGCGGCGCATCGAAGGCGACCTGCATCGCTACACCTATCGCGATTGCGAGAAGCGCGCGAAGCAACTCGCGCAGGCGCTCATCGCGCTCGGAGTCGAACCGGGCGAACGCGTTGCGACGCTCGCGTGGAACGGCTACCGGCATCTCGAAGCGTATTACGGCACCACCGGGTTCGGCGCCGTGTGTCACACGATCAACCCGCGGCTTTTCCCCGACCAGATCGCCTACATCGTCAATCATGCCGACGATGCGTACGTGCTGTTCGACACGACGTTCGCCGCGCTGGTCGACACGCTCGCGCCGCAATGCCCGCGCGTGCGCGGCTGGATCGCACTGTGCGATGAAGCGCATCGGCCGCCGATGCAAACGTCGGTGCTGTGCTACGAAACGCTGATGGACGGGCAGCACGGCCGCTTCGACTGGCCCGCGCTCGACGAGCGCCAGGCGTCGTATCTCTGCTATACGTCGGGCACGACCGGCAATCCGAAAGGCGCGCTGTATAGCCATCGCTCGACGGTGCTGCACGCGTTCGGCGCGGCGTTGCCCGACGCAATGAACCTGTCGGCGCGCGACTCGGTGCTGCCCATCGTGCCGATGTTCCATGTCAACGCATGGGGCCTCGCGCACGCGGGGCCGCTGACCGGCGCCAAGCTGGTGTTCCCCGGCAAGGATCTCGACGGCAAGTCGCTGTACGAACTGATGGAGAGCGAACGCGTCACGTTCTCGGCCGGCGTGCCGACCGTGTGGCTCGGTCTGCTGAACCACCTGCGCGAAACGGGCGCGAGGTTTTCGTCGCTCGAGCGCACGGTGATCGGCGGTTCCGCCTGTCCGCCCTCGATGCTGCGGATACTCGAGGACGACTACGGCGTGCAGGTGATCCATGCATGGGGCATGACGGAGATGTCGCCGCTCGGTACCTTGTCGAAGCTGACCTGGGAGCAGAGCCAGCGGCCGCTCGCCGATCAGCGCAAACTGCTCGAAAAGCAGGGTCATGCGATCTACGGCGTCGACATGAAGATCGTCGGCGAGGATGGCCGCGAGCTGCCTTGGGATGGCGTCGCGTTCGGCGATCTGCACGTGCGCGGGCCGTGGGTCATCGACCGGTATTTCCGCAAGGAAGACTCGCCGCTCATCGACGGCTGGTTCCCGACCGGCGACGTCGCGACGATCGACCCCGACAGCTTCCTGCACATCACCGATCGCTCGAAGGACGTGATCAAGTCGGGCGGCGAATGGATCAGCTCGATCGACGTCGAGAACGTCGCGCTCGCGCATCCGGCGGTCGCGGAAGCCGCGTGCATCGCGTGCGCGCATCCGAAGTGGACCGAGCGCCCGTTGCTCGTCGTCGTCAAACGCGCGGGGCAAGACGTCACCCGCGACGAACTGCTCGCGTACTACGACGGCAAGGTCGCGAAGTGGTGGATCCCCGACGACGTCGTGTTCGTCGACGACCTACCGCACACGGCGACCGGCAAGCTGCAGAAGCTGAAGCTGCGCGATCTGTTCCGCGACCACGTGCTGCCGTCCGCGCTCGAAGACGGCCGCAGCTGTCTGCTGACCCCCGAGTCTCAGGGGAAACCCCACTCTGGAATAAATTGAACGTTCGTTCTTTTTTAGTGTATCGTGCCTGCTGACCCCGGAACCGTCGCTTGAAAAAGTCTGACCATAAGCAGGCTCGATGAACCGGACGGGCGGCGCATCATGCGCCGCCTCAATGCATGGATCGCACGGAGGCACGCAGATGGCAGTGGACTACATAACTCATGACGGCGTGGCCGTCCTCACGCTGAACAATCCGCCCGTCAATGGACTCGGTCTGTCGACGCGCGCGGGCATCGTCGAAGGGCTCGAGCGCGCGCAGAACGATCCGGCCATCAAGGCCATCGTGCTGACGGGCGCGGGCAAGGCCTTTTCGGGCGGCGCCGACATCACCGAATTCAATACGTCGAAGGCGACCCAGGAGCCGACGCTCGCGACCGTCATCAAGGCCGTGGAAGGCAGCGCGAAGCCGGTCGTCGCGGCGATCCACAGCGTCGCGATGGGCGGCGGCCTCGAACTTGCCCTCGGCGCGCATTACCGCGTCGCCGCGGCCGGCGCGCAGATCGCGCTGCCCGAAGTGAAGCTCGGCATCCTGCCGGGCGCGGGCGGCACGCAGCGTCTGCCGCGCGCCATCGGTCTGGAAGCGTCGCTGAACATGATCGTGTCGGGCGCGCCGGTGCTCTCGGAAAAGCTCGCCGATTCGGGGCTGTTCGACGAAGTCGTCGCGAATCCCGCCGAACTGGCCGAAGCCGCGCTCGCGTTCGCGCGCAAGGTCGGCGCCGCGGCCGGCCCGCATCCGAAGGTGCGCGAGCGCAAGATCGAACATCCGAATGCGGCCGGTTTCATCCAGTTCGCGCGCAATAGCGTCGCGGCAATCGCGAAGAACTTCCCGGCGCCGCATAAATGCATCGACGCGGTCGAAGCCGGTGTGAAGGACGGCTTCGACAAGGGCCTCGCATTCGAGCGCGAATGCTTCATCGCGCTCGTGCAGACGCCGGAGAGCCGCGCGCTGCGTCACGCGTTCTTCGGTGAGCGGGCGGCGAGCAAGATTCCCGACGTGCCGTCAGATACTTCGGTGCGCGACATCGATCGGGTGGCCGTGATCGGCGCCGGCACGATGGGCGGCGGAATCGCGATGAACTTCCTGAACGCAGGCATTCCGGTCACGCTGCTGGAAACGAAGCAGGAAGCGCTCGACCGCGGTCTCGCGACGATCCGCAAGAACTACGAGGCGACCGTCAGGAAAGGCAAGCTGAAGCCCGAGGTGATGGAACAGCGCCTCGCGCTGCTGAGCTCGACGCTCTCCTACGACGACCTGAAGCACGCCGACATGATCGTCGAAGCCGTGTTCGAAGAGCTGGGCGTGAAGGAGCAGGTGTTCCGCCGGCTCGATGAAGTCGCGAAGCCCGGTGCGATCCTCGCGTCGAACACGTCGACGCTCGACGTCGACAAGATCGCCGCGTTCACGAAACGTCCGCAGGATGTGGTCGGCATGCACTTCTTCAGCCCGGCCAACGTGATGAAGCTGCTCGAAGTCGTGCGTGGCAAGGAGACCGCGAAGGACGTGCTCGCCACCGTGATGAAGCTCGCGAAGAAGATCAGGAAGACCGCGGTGGTGTCGGGCGTGTGCGACGGCTTTATCGGCAACCGGATGATCGAGCAATACGTTCGTCAGGCGCTCTTCTTGCTCGAAGAGGGCGCGTTGCCAGCGCAGGTAGACAAGGCCATCGAGAAGTTCGGCTTCGCGATGGGTCCGTTCCGCATGAGCGATCTCGCCGGCAACGACATCGGCTGGGCGATCCGCAAGCGCCGCTATCTCGAACACCCCGACATGCACTACTCGAAGATCGCCGACCGTCTGTGCGAGATGGGCCGCTTCGGCCAGAAGACCGGCGGCGGCTGGTACGACTACAAGGCGGGCGATCGCACCGCATACCCTTCGGGCGTGGTCAACGAAATGATCGGCGAGTACTCGAACGAAACCAACGCTGAGCGCCGGAAGATCAGCGACGAGGAAATCGTCGAGCGTCTGGTGTTCGCGCTCGTCAACGAAGGCGCGAAGATTCTCGAGGAAGGCATCGCGTCGAAGGCGTCGGATATCGACATGGTCTATCTGACCGGCTACGGCTTCCCGTTGCATCGCGGCGGCCCGATGCTGTACGCGGACACGGTGGGGCTCTACAACGTCGAGCGCGCGATTCGCCGCTATGCGGCGCGGCCGAACGGCGACGCGTGGAAGCTCGCGCCGAGCATCGCGAAGCTCGCGGCCGAAGGCCGCGGGTTCAACGGCTGAGCGCGGCCGGCTTCAGCCCACGAATTGAGTGGTGCGGGTTTCCCCCGCATCGCTCGCATCAAATGACAGAGGCGGCGCGGTGATGCGCTTTTGAACGCACGGCAGTGAGCCGGCGCGCCACTACTGACACTGCAATTGGAGACATGCATGACTGACGCCGTAATCGTATCCACCGCCCGCACGGGTCTCGCCAAATCGTGGCGCGGCGGTTTCAACATGACGCACGGCGCGACGCTCGGCGGCCACGTGACGCAGGCTGCGGTCGAGCGCGCGAAGCTCGATCCGGCGCGCGTCGAGGACGTGATCATGGGTTGCGCGAATCCGGAAGGCGCGACGGGCGGCAATATCGCGCGGCAGATCGCATTGCGCGCGGGCTTGCCGGTCAGCGTGCCGGGCATGACCGTGAACCGTTTCTGCTCGTCGGGATTGCAGACGATCGCGCTCGCGTCGCAGCGCGTGATCGCCGGCGAAGGCGACGTGTACGTCGCGGGTGGCGTCGAGTCGATCTCGTGCGTGCAGAACGAGATGAACCGCCACATGATGACCGACGGCTGGCTCACCGAGCACAAGCCGGAAATCTACTGGTCGATGCTGCAGACCGCCGAGAACGTCGCGAGGCGCTACTCGATCTCGAAGGAACGCCAGGACGAATACGGCGTGCGCTCGCAGCAACGCGCGGCGGCCGCGCTCGAAGCCGGTAAATTCAAGGACGAAATCGTGCCGTTGACGGTGCTCGCCGGCGTCGCCGACAAGGCGAGCGGCCGTCTCTACACAAAGGAAGTGACCGTCAGCAGCGACGAAGGCATTCGCGCCGACACGACGCTCGAAGGCGTGTCGAAGATTCGCACCGCGCAGCCGGGCGGCGTGGTCACCGCGGGCAATGCGAGCCAGTTCTCGGACGGCGCATCCGCTTGCGTCGTGATGAACGCGACGCTGGCCGAACGCGAAGGGCTGCAGCCGCTCGGCATCTTCCGCGGTTTCGCGGTGGCCGGCTGCGAGCCCGACGAGATGGGCATCGGGCCGGTGTTCGCGGTGCCGAAGCTGTTGAAGAAAGCCGGCCTCAAGGTTGAGGACATCGGCCTGTGGGAGCTGAACGAAGCGTTCGCGGTGCAGGTGCTCTATTGCGCTGACCAGCTCGGCATTGCGCACGACCGCCTGAACGTGAACGGCGGCGCGATCGCGGTGGGCCATCCGTACGGCGTGTCGGGAGCGCGGCTCGTCGGCCATGCGCTGATCGAAGGCAAGCGGCGCGGCGTGAAGTTCGTCGTCGTGACGATGTGCATCGGCGGCGGGCAGGGCGCGGCGGGTTTGTTCGAAGTGGTTTGAGCGGGCGTGGGCCGGCGTCATTACCAGCCCGTGTCCGACGACGGCAGGCTCAGCGTCCCCTGATCGGTGAATCGCGTCGTACCGGTCACGCCACCCGCGAGCTTGCCGCGCAGAACGTACGGAACCTGTCCCGACTGCGCGGCGCCGGCTAGCGCAAAGGCTTGACGAACCGCGGCGAAAGCCGGCACGGTCAGCGGCACGGTGACGACGGTTTCACCGAAGCGCGGCACGGTGCCGCTCTGGTCGCTGACGCCGGTGGCGAACGGCTTGCCGTTCAGTTCCAGATCGAGCGACACGCCGTTGAAGCTGACCGCGGAGTCGTTGGGATTCTGCACGCGCAGCTTGACGTTGAAGCGCATCTCCATGCCCTGGCCAGCGATCGGCTCGATGCCCGCCACATTGACGCGCAACGGGTCGGCACCGAACAGGCCCGCGCAGCCAGCGAGTGTCAGCGTGACAGCGACGCCGGCGGCGAACAGGCGCCACACCCGTGAGACCAGGCCCGGCAGCAGCGCGCGAAAGAATGACATGACCTGCACCTCGAACGAAGCGGGTTGGTCATGCATTGTAACGGGCCACGTGGCGCGCGCAGCGACGTTTCAGGCGGCGCGCCGCCACCGTGTGCGCATGACGCAAGCGAGACGCCGAGCGGCTTGCAGAACGAAACCGCGTGCGCTGTGTTCAGCGTGTGCAGGCAGCACGATGAACGCAGCGCGATCGGCCTGCGTCGCGCGGATCGACACGACGCCATGTTGCGAGGTCACAAACCGCTCGCCTTCGTGCAACGTGAGCGACGTGAGCGGGGCGTCGTTGCCGAGCCAGGCCAGCGAATGATCGGGGAAGACGAGTTGCAATGCACCTTCGACCGCGATGATCGAACTGCGCGCGCGCAAGTCGTGCAGGGCCATCTGACCGGCGGCAAGATGCGACGCCGCGGGGCGATGCAGTTCTGCACCGGGTAACAAGCGATCGTGGTATGGACGCACAGGCATGACCGATTCCTTTAAACCGTCTTCGTGTCACACAGCTTAGGGAATCCGTCCGGATGAAAACAGGCGCAGCTGTCGACAATCTGAACCGGTACAGTGGTGCGTTTCGTCACGCTGTATCGGTCCGAATCACGTCGATGTGTATCTGTCGCGGCGCGCGGACTATCCGCACCATCGGTTCATGAGCGAATCCCTCTTCACACCGCAAGGTCCCTCGACGGACCGGCCAGCCGAGCGCCAGCCGCTTTACCGGCAACTGGCCGACCAATACCGCCGCGCGATCGGCAACGGCGCGCTGCGCCCGGGCGACCGCATGCCGTCGATGCGCGCGTTCATGCAGCGCCACGGCGTGAGCCTCGCGACGGCGACCGAGAGCTATCGCGAACTGGAACGCGCCGCGCTGATCGACGCGCGGCCGCGCGCCGGCTATTTCGTGCGCGTGCCGCCGACGGCTGCGTTGCCCTGCGCCGCCGAGCCCGATCTCGCGATGCAGCCCGGCGCCGCCGCGCAGTTCGTCGGCATTCACTCGGAGATTTCGGCGCTCGTGTCGAAATTTCAGCGCTATCCGCACGCGCTGAATCTCGGCGGCGCGACCGCGTCGCCCGATCTCTATCCGACCGATGCGTTGCAAAAGGCCGCGGTGCGCGCGTTGCGTCGGCGGCCCACCTTGCTGACCGCCGTCGGGCCCGATCAGGGTGATCCGGCGTTGCGCGCGATCATCGCCCGGCGCGCACTCGAGGCCGGCAGCCAGATCGGCGCGGACGACATCATCATGACGCACGGCGGCGTCGAAGCGATGAACCTCGCGTTGCGCGCGGTGACGCAGCCGGGCGACACAGTCGCGGTCGAATCGCCGTGCTTCTTCGGTTTGCTGCAGGCGCTCGAAAGTCTCGGCCTGCGCGCGCTCGAAATTCCGACCAGCCCGAGCACCGGCCTCGCGATCGAGGCGCTGGCGTTCGCGCTGCACACGCATCCCGACATCAAGGCGGTCGTGGTGGTGCCGAATCTGCAAAACCCGCTCGGCAGCGTGATGCCCGACGCGCACAAGGCGAGCCTCGTCGAACTGTGCGCGCGCGCCGGCATCGCGCTGATCGAGGACGATCCCTACCGCGAACTCGTCGATGCCGCGCCGCCGCCCCGCTCGCTGAAGGCGTGGGACACCGATGGCACCGTGATCCATTGCACATCGTTCAACAAGACACTGGCACCTGGCATGCGCGTCGGCTGGATCAACGGTGGCCGGTGGCATCCGCGCATCGGTATGCTGAAGTTCGCGCAGTCGCGCCACAACGAGCAGTTGTCGCAAGTCGTGCTCGCCGGGTTCCTGGAGACGAGCGCATACGAGCGCCATTTGCGGCGATTGCGCGAGAGCTTGCAGCTGCGGCGCGAGCGGATGGCCGCGGCGGTGGCGGCATCGTTTCCCGACGGCACGCGGTTCACGCCGCCGCGCGGCGGGATGTTTTTCTGGATCGAATTGCCGCGTCACGTATCGTCGTCGGCTTTATTCGACGCCGCGTTGCATGACGGTATTCGCATCATGCCGGGCACGGTATTTTCGAACGCCGGGCGTTTCGATCACTTCATTCGGCTCAGCTGTCCGAGTGCGGATCTGGATCTGACCGACGAAGCGGTGCGCAGACTAGGGCGCCTCGCGGCACGGATGGCAGCCCATGCGTCAACGCGATAGCGGGTATCATTTCCCGCCGTAGGCTCGACACACGCCGTCGGCTACGAAATCTGATATCTGAGCCATGACCGATCCATCCACCTCATCCAGAACGGGCCATGCATCGTTGCCCGAAAGTCCCTTCGTCGACCGTCTCGGCGCACAGTTGTTGTCGGCCGCCGACGGCGTCAGCGAAGTCGTGCTGCCGTTGCAACGCGATCATATGAACACGTGGGACGTCGCGCATGGCGGCGTCACGATGACGCTCGCCGACGTCGCGCTCGCGATGGCCGCGCGCAGTCTCGCCGGCGACGGCGTCGGCGTCGTCACCGTCGAGATGAAGGTCAACTTCATGCAGCCGGGACGCGGCGAGTTGCGCGCGACCGGCCGCGTGCTGCATCGCTCGACGACGATGGCCTATTGCGAAGGCGAGATCCGCGACAGCGAAGGCCACTTCGTCGCGAAAGCGCTCGGCACCTTCAAATACATGCGCCGCCTCGCGGTGGGCCGCGACGTCACGCGGCAGCGTCTGCGCAGCGACCCGGCGGCGAAGCCCGGTCCGAGCGACTGAGCACCCAACAACCCAAGGAGACGACCGCATGGCCCAGATCAATCGCCAATTGCTGCTGGTTTCGCGCCCCCAAGGCGAAGCCACGCCCGATAACTTCAAGCTCGTCGAAACGCCGCTCGCGCCGCTCGCCGACGGCGAAGTACGGGTGCGCAACCACTATCTGTCGCTCGATCCGTATATGCGCGGACGCATGAACGACAGCAAGTCATACGCGGCGCCGCAGCCGCTGAACGAAGTGATGATCGGCGGCACGGTCGGCGAGGTCGTCGAGACGAGGAATCCGAAGTTCGCGGTCGGCGACAAGGTCGTCGCGATGTTCGGCTGGCAGGAGTACGGCACCTCCAATGGCACGGGCATGCAGAAGGTCGACGACACGCATGTGCCGCTGTCGGCGTATCTCGGGCCGGTCGGCATGCCGGGCGTCACCGCATGGTACGGGCTGAACCGCATCATCGCGCCGAAGGCCGGCGAGACGGTGGTCGTCAGCGCGGCGAGCGGCGCGGTGGGCAGCGTGGTCGGTCAGCTCGCGAAGGCGGCGGGCGCGCGCGCGGTCGGCATCGCGGGCGGCGCGGACAAGTGCCGCTATGTGGTCGAGACGCTCGGCTTCGACGCGTGCGTCGACTACAAGGCCGGTAACCTGTACCAGGACCTGAAGGCCGTCACGCCCGACGGTGTCGACGGCTACTTCGAGAACGTCGGCGGCGAGGTGCTCGACGCGACGCTCGCGCGCATGAACGCGTTCGGGCGCATCGCATTGTGCGGCTTCATCGCGGGCTATGACGGCCAGCCGCTGCCGCTCAAGCATCCGTCGCTGATGCTGACGCAGCGGCTGCTCGTGCAGGGCTTCATCGTCAGCGAACACATGGACGTGTGGCCCGAGGCGCTCAAGCAACTCGGCACGTTCGTCGCGCAGAAGAAGCTGCACTATCGCGAGACGATCGCGCAAGGGCTCGAAGCCGCGCCCGAGGCATTCATCGGCTTGCTGAAGGGCCGTAACTTCGGCAAGCAACTGGTCAGGCTGATCTGAGCGCGACGTCATCGTGCAACGGCAAGCCGCCGCTCAACCAGGGAGTCACAGAATGTTCGAATTCGCGGGCAAGGTGGCGGTGATCACCGGCGCGGGCAGCGGCTTCGGCCGCGCGTTCGCGCACAAGGGCGCGGCGCTCGGCATGAAGCTCGTACTCGCGGACGTCAACGCCGACCAGCTCGCGCAAACCGTCGACGCCTTGCGCGAAACCGGCGCCGAGGCGATCGGCGTGCCGACCGACGTATCGAACGCCGCGCAGGTCGAGGCGCTCGCGCAGGCGGCGCTCGCCGCGTTCGGCAAGGTCCACGTGCTGTTCAACAACGCGGGCGTCGGCACCGGCGGCTTCCTGTGGGAAAGCTCGGCGAACGACTGGTCGTGGGTGTTCGGCGTCAACGTGATGGGTGTCGCGCACGGCGTGCGCGCGTTCGCGCCGATCATGCTCGCGCAGAAGGAGCCCGCGCATATCGTCAATACGGCGTCGGTGGCGGGGCTGCTGGCGCCGCCGGCAATGGGCATCTACAACGCGTCGAAGCATGCGGTGGTGGCGCTGACCGAGACGCTGTATCACGACCTGAAGCTCGCGCAGGCCGGCACGGGCGGCGAGGTCGGCTGTTCGCTGCTGTGTCCCGCCTTCGTGCCGACCGGCATCGCGGAGGCCGAGCGCGCGCGTCCCGACGAATTGCGCAACGCGGACCGGCCGACGCGCTCGCAGATCGCGGCCGGCAAGCAGTTGCAGCGCGCGGTGCAGTCGGGCAAGCTCACGGCCGACGATGTCGCCGACATCGCGTTCGAGGCGATCGCCGCGCGGCGTTTCTATATCATCACGCATCCGGGCATCATGGCGACCGTGAAGCTGCGTCACGAGGATATCGAGCAGTTGCGCGAGCCATCCGATCCGATGTCGCTGAAGCCCGAGGTGAAGAACGCGCAGTAGCGGCCGGCTGCGCGGCCGGTGCGCCGGCTCCTGACAATCATTGGCGCACTGGGCGCCGCCCGATGCGCGACGCGCACCACGTTGCCGAAACCATGCCGCTGAATCCCACGATCGAGCAGGTGCTCGACATGATCGCGCGGGCCAAACGCCCGCAGTATCACCAGATGAGCGCGCAAGCGGCGCGCGCGTCGTACGAGAAAAGCGCGCCGATCCTCGAGATCGCGAGCGCGCCGATGTTCTCCGTCGAAGATCTGCGCGTGCCGACGCGCGACGGCGCGACGATCCGCGCGCGCTTCTACTTCCCGGTCGAGCCGGGCTGGGCCGAGCCGCTGCCGGCGTTCGTGTACTACCACGGCGGCGGCTTTACGGTCGGCAGCGTCGATACGCACGATGCGCTGTGCCGGATGTTCGCGCGCGACGGCCAGTGCGCGGTGCTGTCGGTCGATTACCGGCTCGCGCCCGAGCACAAGTTTCCGACCGCTGTCGACGACGCCTTCGACGCCCTCAGCTGGCTACACGCGCACGCGGCCGAATTCGGCATCGACGGCACGCGGCTCGCGGTGGGCGGCGATAGCGCGGGCGGCACGCTCGCGACGGTTTGCGCGGTGCTCGCGCGCGACGCCGGCCTCGCGCTCGCGCTGCAATTGCTGATTTATCCGGGCACGACCGGCCATCAGCAGACCGACTCGCACTCGCGCCTCGCCGACGGCTTCCTGCTGTCGGGCGACACGATCCAGTGGTTCTTCGAGCACTACGTGCGAGATAGCGGCGATCGCGACGACTGGCGTTTCGCGCCGCTCGACGGCGAGCGCGGTGCGCCGGATTTTCGCGGCGTCGCGCCCGCGTGGATCGCGACCGCCGAATACGATCCGCTCAGCGACGAGGGCGATGCGTATGCGGAGAAACTCCGTGCGCTCGGCAATCCGGTCACGCTCAAACGCTACGCCGGCATGATTCACGAGTTCTTCAAGATGGGCGGCTTCGTGCCCGAAGTCGCGCAGGCGCATGCGGACGCCGCGGCGGCGTTGCGCGCGGCATTCGGCATCGGGTGAGGGCGGTGATCGCGAAGCCATGAGCGGCCGGCAGCGAATGCGCCGGCCAGGCGGTGCTCAAACGATCACGCCACGCTCATCCGGTCGCGCTCGACATTGAACGCGAAGCTGCGCTCGAAATCGCCGGGCCGCACGATCCGGTGCGAGCCGTTGTCGTCGCTGCGCTCGGCGACCGCGACGCCGATCACGTCGCCATAGGCGGCGACGCGCAGCGCGGTGGTGCTGCGCGTGCCATAGTCCGGCGATTCGATGAACGCCGCCGACAGCACGCGTTCGCGTTCGAGCGGAATACCGGTCGACGGCAATTCGTCGTCGCGCGCGAGCCGCGGATCGCGCATCAGATCGATCAGGCGTTCGAGCGGCGGCATCGGATCGCGCGCGAGCAGCGCGCCGAGCTCGCCGCGCTTTTTGACCAGCTTCGGCCACGCGGTATCGAGCACCGCGTTCGAGATGCCGTGCGTGCCCGGCGCGAGCAGCGCGGGGCCGCTGTTTGCGTCGACGGCGCCGCGATTGCAGTACCACGCGAGCTCGCGACGCGTCCAGTCGCCGACCAGCAGATTGAAGCCGTTGTAGATGTCGCCTTTTTGCGCGACGTGCCGCAGATACGCGAGCGGCGTCTCGTGTGGATTGCCGTCGGCGTCGCGCGCGGCGCTCGTGAGCCAGTCGCTGACGAGCGTGCCGCGGGTCGGCGCATCGGCGCGCATTTCGCCCGGCGCGCGGTAATTGGTCAGCGCGGCGAAGCGGCCGTCGCGCGACAACCCGAGCCACGTGCCGCCGCCCACGAGGTCGCGGCCCCCCAGCACCTCCGGCGCGTCGCGCCACCAGCCGATCGGCTCGGCCGTGCGGCGGAAGAACTCGTCGCGATTCGCGGCGAGCGTGAACAGCGGACCATCGAGCGCATCAGGTCGCCAGTCGAAAACGATCAGGCACATCGGGGAGCATCTCCCGTTCAGAGCATGGGGCGGCCGCCTGATGCAGCGACGCAGGCGGCAAACGAAAGCGGCAAAAAACAGATGAGAATAAAGCAGTCAATAAAAAACGGCGCCCGATTGCGCCGCTTTTTACCCTCTCCACGATCAGACTTCGGCCGGCAGCCCGTAAGGCAGCGTCAGGAAGCGCAGCGCGGGGCCGTCGGCCGCGCCGACATGTACGCTGCCGCTGTCGAGCGCCGTGAGCTTGGTCTCGACCAGCAGATCGACGCCGCCGCCTTGCGCCGATGCCGCGTTGACGATCATCCCGCACGGCTGGCCCGGATCGTCCGAGTGGAACAGCTCGGTGCCGGGCCGCACCGTCTCCAGCTCGCCGGCGACGTTGGCGAGCGACGTGCGCCGCTTGATCGTGCCGCGATACTGGCTGCGCGCGACCACTTCCTGACCCGGATAGCAGCCCTTGCGGAAGTTGACCGCGCCGAGCACGTCGAAGTTGACCATTTGCGGCACGAACTGCTCGACGACCGGCTGCGTGATGCGCGGCTCCCCCGCGCGGATGTCGAGCCAGTCCCACACGGCCGGCGACACGCGCTTTAGCCTGCCGTCGAGCGACGGCAGCAGCGCTTCGATCTGCGCTTTCGGGCCGATCCACAGATAGCGCAGCCGCTCCAACGCATCGGGCACGCGGATCAGCGTGCCCGCTGTGCCGTCGACCTGCACGTGCACACCGTCGGGCAGCGCGTCGAACACGCCGGACAGCGCGCCGCGCACGTCGCCCGCGAGGCCGACCACCGCGAGCTCGCCGCTCGCGTCGGCGAGCTTGGCCTTGGCGCGCAGCACGAACATCGACAACCGCTTTTGCACCGCGGCCTGCACGTCTTTCGATACCAGCAGGCGGATCGTATCGCCGCTGCGCCAGCTGAGGAGCGACGCGAGCAGCCGGCCCTTGGCCGAGCAGTAGCCGCAGAGGCGCGCGTTCGCGGCGTCGAGATGCTGGACGTCGTTGGTCAACTGGGCGTGCAGGAAGCTCGCCGCGTCGTCGCCGGTCGTGTCGATCACGCCGAACTGCGGCAGCGGCATGTACGCGCCATGCTCGAGCACGGCGGTGAATTCTTCGGCCGACGGGCGCGGCAGGATGGGCAGGGCGGCGGGCGCCGCCGCGGCGGGAGTGAGACCGGAAGCGTTACCTGAGGCGTTCACGAGCGGTGTGTTCATGGATTCCGGGAACAGTCAATTCTGACTTTGGCTAAGGCAAACAGTCATTATATTCAGTCCAGCCCTGTCGCGTTTCGCAAGTCCCTGGCGAATGAAGGCTTTCCGAGAGCCTGGCGCAGCAGGGGATTGCACGTTATCACCCTCCGGCTGTGCCCATGTTGTGACCATGTTGGGGTGTTCTGCCAGAGGGTCCGGCGCAAGATGGGCGGGCACCCGACGTGCCGGATCTGCTGTCCGCTGCCGCGGTCACAGACGAGCCGCCGCCGGGGTGGCTGCGGCGGGGCCACTGAGTAAGGCGGACGAGCCACTGTCATTCCGTGGGCGGCTTGGCCGGTGCCCAGTCCATCGGCTGCTCAGTCGTGATTTTCAGCCGTTCGCGCAATTCGGGATGCGCGATTGCCTGAATCAGAATCGCCATTCCTCCAAGCTTCCGAGCGTCCTCGTCTGTCACTGGCAACATTGAATTTTCCGGAGCATCCGGTGGGATAGTGATTGCCAGCGCTCGATCAATCGCCGCTTGCACGTGAACCCGTGAAACTGTGCACATCTTTAACTGCTGAGTATCGGCGTCATAAAAAATGACGCTAGCCCGATCCGGTTTAGTCATCTCAATATCCCCTGCATGCCTGGAATTTATCGAATGCTCGCTGTGTGCAGAGCGCATAGGTGCGTGGATCTTGATACGTTGCTCGGGCCACGTGACACTGCTCCATGTCTGAATGGTAGTCCGCGAAACACTCAGCCTCATCCATCTCGGAACGGGGCGTGGAGTCTCCCAATTGCCGGCGTGCAGGTCGCCCCTGAACCATCCGTTTGAAACTGTCAATAACGGTCAAAAGCGGCAGGAGCCGAAAAGGCGTTTGGTCGGGAATTGTCGAACCTTTGGAACTCTGACCTATGTTGCGACAGCGTACGCCTCGAGTAGCATCAGACCGACGCCAGCGGATTTCATATTGTTTTTTCCGGCCGTGACCATCTGGTGCCCGCATCTATACAATACAGGTCGCAAAAGGCCGAAAGGGCTGCAAAACGGCACAGTCTCAATGTTGACCGACGCAAGACTTTCCCGTTAAAAATCAGTTCGTTGCCATCTAAACGCTAATTCTTTCCTGTCGTGTCCCTTCTGAAGAAATGTTTCGTCGCCGGCGCGCTCGTCGTTGTGCTGGCCGCGGCGGCCATCGCCGCTGGATACTACTGGGCCACCCGCCCACTCGAATTGACCCCGGCGCAACTCGACGTCACCGTCAAGCCGCACAGCAGCCTGCGCAGCGTCGCGCTGCAGCTCAATCGCGGCGGCGTGCCGGTCGAGCCCGAGCTGTTCATCGCGATGACGCGGTTGCTCGGGCTGCAAAGCGAGCTGAAGTCCGGCAATTACGAGTTCAAGAGCGGCATCACGCCCTACGAGGTGCTGCAGAAAATCGCGCGCGGCGACGTCAACGAATATGTGGCGACGGTCATCGAAGGCTGGACCTTCAAACATATGCGCGCTGAACTCGACGCCAATCCCGCGCTGAAGCACGACACGCTCGGCATGAGCGACGCCGATCTGATGAGCGCAATCGGCGCGCCCGAGGCGTCGATCGGCAACGGCGAAGGGCTGTTTTTCCCGGATACCTACCTGTTCGACAAGGGCACCAGCGACCTCGACATCTATCGCCGCGCTTACCGTCTGATGCGCGTGCGTCTCGACGAGGCGTGGCTCGCGCGCGCGCCGAACCTGCCGTACAAGTCCCCGTACGACGCGCTGACGATGGCGTCGATCGTCGAAAAGGAAACCGGCAAGGCGTCCGACCGGGCGCTCGTCGCCGCGGTGTTCGCCAACCGTCTGCGCGCCGGCATGCCGTTACAGACCGACCCGACCGTGATCTACGGAATGGGCGACAGCTACGCCGGCCACATCAGGAAGAAAGACCTGCAGACCGACACTCCATACAATACCTACACGCGGATGGGCCTACCGCCGACGCCGATCTCATTGCCGAGCGTCGCGTCGCTGCAGGCGGCGATGAACCCGGCGCAAAGCAACGCGCTGTACTTCGTGTCGCGCGGCGACGGCAGCAGCATCTTTTCTGACACCCTCGGCGAACACAACAAGGCCGTGGACAAATACATTCGAGGGCAATGATGGCGCGCGGCAAATTCATTACGTTTGAAGGCATCGACGGCGCGGGCAAGACCACCCATCTGGGCTGGTTCCGCGAACGGCTCGAGGCGAAGCTCGCGCCGAGCGGCCGCTCGGTCGTGATGACACGCGAGCCGGGCGGCACGCCGCTCGGTGAGCAGATCCGCGATATCGTGCTGCATCAGAAGATGGATCTCGAAACCGAGGCGCTGTTGATGTTCGCGCTGCGCCGTCAGCATTTGGCCGAAGTGATCGAGCCGGCGCTCGCGCGCGGCGATTGGGTGCTGTCCGACCGTTTTACCGATGCCACTTTCGCCTACCAGGGCGGCGGCCGCGGCTTGCCGCGCGACAAGCTGGAGACGCTCGAGCGCTGGGTGCAGGGCGGTTTCCAGCCGGATTTGACCGTGCTGTTCGATTTGCCGCCCGCCGTCGCCAACGAGCGGCGCAGCGCGGTGCGCAATCCGGATCGTTTCGAGAGCGAGTCGGCGGCGTTTTTCGAGCGCACGCGCGCCGAATACATGCGCCGCGCCGAAGAAGCGCCATATCGATTCGCTATCATCGACTCTTCGCAGAGCATCGTTCGGATTCAGAAGCAGCTTGAGGAGTTGATTGCAACCCTGTGATTCGAAATAGATATAACTGCTTCTTATAATCTCGTGCGAAGTTCACTCGACATCTGAAGTAGCGCCTACAACCAATTGATTCAAAAAGACAAACGATGATCTATCCGTGGCAAGCCGATGACTGGAATCGCCTGCAGCAGCTGCACGGCCACTGGCCGCACGCATTGTTGCTGCACGGCCAGGCGGGCATCGGCAAGCTGCGTTTCGCGCAGCACCTTGCGCAGGGTCTGCTGTGCGAGGCGCCGCAACCGAACGGCGAGCCGTGCGGCGCGTGCATGGCCTGCAACTGGTTCGTGCAGGGCAATCATCCCGACTACCGCATCGTCGTGCCGGAGGCACTCGCCGCCGAAGCCGGCCTCGCGAACGCCGCGAACGGCGCCGACGACAAGGCCGAAAAAGCCGATGGCGACGAAGGCAAGAAGACCCGCACGCCGAGCAAGGAAATCAAGATCGAGCAGATCCGCGGTCTGCTCGACTTCGTCGGCATCGGTTCGCATCGCGGCGGCGCGCGCGTCGTCGTGCTGTATCCGGCCGAGGCGCTCAACGTCGCGGCCGCCAACGCGTTGCTCAAGACGCTGGAAGAGCCGCCCGCGGGCGTCGTGTTCCTGATGGTGTCGGCGCGCGTCGACCGATTGCTGCCGACCATCATTAGCCGCTGCCGTCAGTGGCCGATGAGCGTGCCCGCGCCGGACACCGCCGCGCAGTGGCTGGCCGCGCAAGGCGTCGACGACGCCCGCGCGCTGCTCGCCGAAGCGGGTGGCGCGCCGCTCGCCGCGCTCGCGCTCGCCAGCGACGAAAACCGTCCGCTGCGCGACTGGACGCTCAAGCAGCTCGCGGCCGGCGCCGGGTGCGACGCATTCGCGTGCGGCGAGGCGCTGCAGAAGCTCCCAGTGCCGCTCGTGCTCGGCTGGCTGCAGCGGTGGATGTACGATCTGCTCGCGCAGCGCACCGCCGGCGCGCCGCGCTATTTCCCGCAGGCGTCGGCCGCGCTCACCCGCTGCGCCACCCAGGCCGACGCCAATGCATTCGCGCGTTTTCTGCGCACCGTCACGCGCCAGCGCGCGGTCGAGAACCATCCGTTGAACGCGCGGCTCGTGTTCGAGGAACTGTTCATCGGCTATCGCGCGCTGTTTGCGTGAGCCCCCAGCCGGACAGCCTTCCGTCTTTTTTTCATTCAAGCCAACCGCCATGAGCCTTTCCTACCGCGACGCCACGCTCGACGATCTGCCCGCGATCGTCGCCATCTACAATTCGACGATCCCGTCGCGCCAGGTCACCGCGGACCTCGAGCCGGTCAGCGTCGAGAGCCGGCATGGGTGGTTTCATGCGCACAGCCCGCAGAAGCGGCCGCTGTGGGTGGTCGAAGATCCGAAGCAGGCGGGCCGCGTGATCGCGTGGCTCAGCTTTTCCGATTTTTATGGCCGGCCGGCTTATCAGCGCACCGCCGAAGTCAGCATCTATCTCGACGAAAGCGCGCGCGGCCAGGGACTCGGCAAGCAACTGCTGGCGGCGTCGCTCGACGCGGCACCGGGTCTTGGCATCGATACGGTGCTCGGCTTCGTGTTCGGTCACAATGAAGCGAGCGTGCGGCTGTTCCGCGGCTTCGGCTTCGATGCATGGGGCACGTTACCGCGCGTCGCGGTGCTGGATGGCGTCGAGCGCGATCTGGTGATTCTTGGCAAGCGTCTTGCGCACGCCGGTTGAGCACGCTGCGCAAGCAGCGCCACCTGAGCTGTCCCAAGCGGCCCCGGCCACGCCATCGCCCAGCCGCAAGCCCCTTTTTCGCAGGACCTGACCATGTTTGTCGATTCACACTGCCACATCAACTTCGAAGGACTCGCGGACCGTCTGCCGCAAGTGCTCGAAAACATGCGCAGCCATTCGGTCTCGCACGCGTTGTGCGTGTCGGTGGATCTTGAAACACTGCCGTCGGTACTGGACATCGCCAGCCGCTATGACAACGTGTACGCGTCGGTCGGCGTGCATCCCGATCACGAGCACATGCGCGAGCCGAGCGTAGCCGAGCTGGTTGAACTGGCCGGGCACCCGAAGGTCGTCGCGATCGGCGAAACCGGGCTCGATTACTACCGCCTCGAAGGCCGCTCGATCGCCGACATGGAGTGGCAGCGCGAGCGCTTTCGCACACACATCCGCGCCGCGCACGCGACCAGCAAGCCGCTGATCATCCACACCCGCTCGGCGTCGGAAGATACGTTGCGCATCATGGCCGAGGAGCGCGCCGGCGTGCCGGGCGGCGTCATGCATTGCTTCACCGAACCGTGGGCCATCGCCGAGCAGGCGCTCGCGCAGAATTTTTACATTTCGCTGTCGGGCATCGTCACGTTCAAGAGCGCGACCGATGTGCAGGACGTCGCGCGCCGCGTGCCGCTCGACCGTCTGCTGATCGAAACCGACTCGCCGTACCTGGCGCCGGTGCCATATCGCGGCAAACCGAATGAACCTGCGTACGTCAGTTATGTCGGACGCTTCATCGCGCAGCAACGCGAGATGCCGGACGAGGCGCTGGCCGCCGCCACCACGCAAAACTTCTTCAGACTGTTCGGACTCGCCGCACCGGCCGGAATCTGATCCACAAAGCCGCGTAACATCAAAGGGATAGGAAGATTTCCTAAAGTACCATATGAAAAATATTTCGACGTCGTCCGCTGATTTCCAACCGCTGTCCGCCGGGTCGGCCGCCCGGGCTCTCGCGCCGGCGCGCCGTCTCGCGTGCGCCGCCGCGCTCGCGTGCGCGGCGCTCGTCGCGGTGCCCGCGCATGCGGCGCCGATCGACTCGCTGATCAAGTCGGTCAAGTTCGACGACGTCGACGGCGTCAACAAGCTGCTCGCGAAGGGCATGGACCCGAACAGCGTCGACAATCAGGGCATCCCGCTGCTCGTGATCGCCGCGCGCGAGAAATCCGACAAGGTCGCGGCCGCGTTGCTTGCGAATCCAAAAACCGATATCGAGATTCAGGACAAGGCCGGCGAAAACGCGCTGATGATGGCGTCGCTGGTCGGCGACCTGAACTTCGTGAATCTGCTGATCGCGAAGGGCGCCGAGGTCAACAAGAAGGGCTGGGCGCCGCTGCACTACGCAGCCGCGAACGGCCACGACGATATCGTCAAGGTGCTGCTCGACCACTCGGCCTACGTCGATGCGGGCTCGCCGAACGGCACCACGCCGCTGATGATGGCCGCGCGCGGCGGCCACGTTTCCACCGTCAAGCTGCTGCTCGACAACGGCGCGGACCTGTCGGTGAAAAACCAGATCGGCATGACCGCGCTCGATTTCGCCAAGACCTACAAGGAGCCGGACGTCGTCGAAGGGCTCACGGCGCGCATGCAGCAGACGCAGCAGCAGAAGCAATGACGTTTTGTCGGCAGGCGGCGCGGTGCGCCCGCGAAGCGTCAGGCGCCTCGCCATGCCGTGCCGCTTTGCAGCCGTTTTGTCCGAGCCGCGCGGCTGCCGGCCTGCTGCCGCCGCGTAAAACAGTGCAGAATGACGACTTCGGCGCGCCGCGTAGCGCGCCGTCCGGACGCGGCAGAAAGACCGCGTGAATAAACAACCCTGGAAAGGAACACCATGCTGCGGGCTTTGATTTTCGCCGGCGCGCTTGCCTTGCCGCTTTCGGCAGCCGCGTTTACGGGAGGCGACCTCAACAAGCTGTGCACCAAGACGGACGTGGCTTCGCGTAGCGCCTGCGCGGCCTACATCGAAGGCGCGGCCGACGGCATCTTCAACACGATCGACGCGATCGGCGGCACCACCGGTCCGCGCGTCGGCCAGTACTTCTGCCTGCCGCCGGATGCGCGCTCGGCGCAGTTGACCGACGCGGTGCGCAAGTACATCGCCGAGAACCCGAACGCCGCGGGCTACAACGCGAGCACGGCGATTTCGCTGGGTCTCGGCAAGGCGTTTCCCTGCAAGAGCGGCGGCTGATCGATAACCGCGGCGCATCGAAGAACCCGTTGTAACGCCCAGGCGCGGTCGTGCCCCCCGGATGTCAGTAGTCGCGCAGGCGCGCCGCCGCTCATCGAGCCCGGAGGAAGATGCCCGTTATGCCTACTATCGACGACTTCTACCGCGTGGCGGCCGCGCCGCTGCATACGTGGCTCGGCACGCTGATCGTGACGGCCATCGTGGCGATCGTGGCGAGCGGCATTCACCGCTTCGGCGCGCGCGTCGTGAAGCGTCTCGCGCGGCCGCACGCGCTGACGAGCGTCGTGCTGCGCTACATCGACAAGCCGTCGCTGTTCGCCCTCGTGATCCTCGCGTTCGCGTGGGTCGGGTCCGAGGCACCCGACACCCTCAACTTCATCGAACCGGTGCGCGACATCACCGGCATCGCGCTGATCGCCGCGCTGACGTGGCTGTCGGTGCGCTCGGCCGCGGCGATCGGCGAAGCGATCATCCGCGCCCATCCGCTCGATTCCGCCGATAACCTGCAGGCGCGCCGCATCCATACGCAGGCGCGCGTACTCGCGCGCTCGGTGATGATCGTGATCGTGATCATCGGTGTCGGCGGTGCGCTGATGACCTTGCCCAACGTGCGGCAGATCGGCGCGAGCCTGCTGGCGTCGGCGGGTGTCGCCGGTCTGGTCGCCGGTATCGCGGCGCGGCCGGTGCTCGGCAACCTGATCGCCGGTTTGCAGATCGCGCTGTCGCAACCGATCCGCCTCGACGACGTCGTCGTGATCCAGGACGAGTGGGGACGCATCGAGGAGATCACCGGCACGTACGTGTCGGTGCGGCTGTGGGATCAGCGCCGTCTGATCGTGCCGCTGCAATGGTTTATCGAAAATCCGTTCTCGAACTGGACCCGCAGCAGCTCGCAGATCATCGGCACCGTGTTCCTGTTCGTCGATTACCGGATGCCGCTCGCGCCGCTGCGCGAGGAGCTTGCGCGCATCGTCGAGAACGCGCCCGAGTGGGACCGTCGCGTGCAGGTGCTGCAGGTGACGGACTGCACCGAGCGCGCGATGCAGTTGCGCGCGCTCGTCAGCGCGCCCGATTCCGGCCTTGCGTGGGATCTGCGCTGCCGCGTGCGCGAAGGGCTGCTCGATTTCGTTCATCGGCATTACCCGGAATACCTGCCGCGGGCGCGTGCCGAGGTGTCGGCGGAGCTGGAGACCGGTGGCGCTGGCCCGAGCGACTGGCTGCCGCGCAGCCGGCAGGCGCCAGCCGGCAGCACCGCCGCGCATACCGAAGCCGATCCGGTGGCGAGCCGCATCGACCGCACTGGCGCGGGCGAGGTCGCGCAGAAGGCCAAGGAGCAGGCTTAGCCGGGCGTTGCGGATCGCGAATCGCGCGTGGCGAGCGGCGAATGGCGACCGCCCTCGGCAAGCCCGGCGATGCGTGGGCACGCCGATTGCTGCTCACGGGCGCGCGACGCCTGCTCAGGCGTCGCGGCGCATCGCAAGAATGACGGAGGACATGCACTATGGGCCGATTGATCGTCGTGTCGAATCGCGTCGCGACGCCGACGGAGACCAAGGGATCGGCGGGTGGACTCGCGGTCGGCGTATTCGGCGCGCTGAAGGATGCAGGCGGCGTCTGGTTCGGCTGGAGCGGCGACGTAGTCAGCGAAACGGTCGCCAACGCGGGGCCGATGCTCGAGCAGGACGGCGCGGTGACCTTCGCAACCGTCGGCCTCACGCGCAAGGACTACGACCAGTACTACCGCGGCTTCTCGAACGCGACGCTGTGGCCGGTATTCCACTACCGCAACGACCTCGCGCGCTACGAGCGCGAGGAGTACGCGGGCTACCGGCGCGTCAACGCATGGCTCGCTCACAAGCTGGTCAAGCTGCTCGAACCCGACGACATCATCTGGATTCACGACTACCATCTGATCCCGTTTGCCGAGGCGCTGCGCAGCGAGGGCGTGACGAACCGCATCGGTTTCTTCCTGCATATTCCGTTTCCCGCGCCGCAGATCCTGCTCAACATTCCGCCGCACGAGGAACTGGTGAAGTCGATGTCGTGCTACGACCTGCTCGGCTTCCAGACCGCCACCGACCAGCAGGCATTCCACGACTACGTGACGCGTCACGCGCGCGGCACGGTGAGCGCGGACGGCGTCGTCGAGGCGTTCGGGCGCAAGCTGCGCACCGGCGTCTACCGGATCGGCGTGTTCCCCGACGAAATCGCCGAGCAGGCCAAGCGCTACGAAAGCCGCCAGCACGTGCTCGAGCTGAAGCAAAGCCTCGAGGGGCGCAAGCTGGTCATGAGCGTCGACCGGCTCGACTATTCGAAGGGACTGGTCGAGCGCTTTCGCGCGTTCGAGTTGCTGCTCGAACGCTCGCCCGAATGGCGCGGCAACGTCACGCTCGTGCAGATCGCGCCGCCTACGCGCTCGGACGTCGCGACCTATCAGAAGATCCGCCAGGATCTCGAATACGAGGCAGGGCGCATCAACGGCCGCTACTCGGGGCTCGACTACACGCCGATCCGCTATCTGAACCAGCAGTACGACCGCTGGAAGCTGATGTCGCTGTTTCGGGAGTCGCAGATCGGCTTCGTCACGCCGCTGCACGACGGCATGAACCTCGTCGCGAAGGAGTACGTGGCCGCGCAGAATCCCGACGATCCCGGCGTGCTCGTGCTGTCGATTTTCGCGGGCGCGGCCGCCGAGCTCTCTGGCGCGCTGCTCGTCAATCCGCACGATGCGATCGGCATGTGCGAGGCCTTGCAACGTGCGCTGCAAATGCCGCTCGACGCGCGCCAGCGGCGTCACGAGATCGACATGGCCGCGCTGCGTAAGAACGATCTCGGAGTGTGGCGCGACAGCTTCCTCAGGGATTTGCGCAGCATGCCAGTGCGCGGGTCGGGCGAGGGCGGCGGCCACAAATGACGGCGCGGCGACGGCCCAAAGCCCGCGCAAACCCGGCGCGTGGCCGCGTGTCACCGGATGTAAGCCGCTTGTAACAGCACCGAGCAATTGCAAGACCTGCGGCTTTTCGACCGATGTCAGGGAATAATTCCCCGTAGCGACGATGCATGCGACGCTTAGGGACCGCGTTAGGGACCGCGCGCATTGTTCCGACGTCATGGCGCTGTCATACTCGGCGTCGCCGACGGCATCGCGATTGCGCGCCAGCCGCCGGCTCACGGAGACACAATATGAAGATTGCGCAGATCGCCCCGCTGACCGAATCGGTGCCGCCGAAGCTCTACGGCGGCACGGAGCGCGTCGTGTCGTACATCACCGAAGCGCTGGTCGAGCAAGGCCACGACGTGACGCTGTTCGCGAGCGGCGACTCCGTCACGAGCGCGAAGCTCGAAGCGGTGTGGCCGCGCGCGCTGCGGCTCGATCCGGGCATTCGCGACCGCGTCGCGCCGCATATGCTGTTGATGGAACTCGTGCGCCGCCAGGCCGAAGAGTTCGACGTGCTGCATTTCCACCTCGACTACTACTCGTTCTCGGTATTCAAGCGGCAGGACACGCCGTTCGTCACGACGATGCACGGCCGGCTCGATCTGCCCGAGCAGCAGCCGGTGTTCGACACGTTCAACACCGCGCCCGTGATCTCCATTTCGAACGCGCAGCGTCATCCGCTGCCGCAGGCGCGCTGGCTCACCACCGTCTATCACGGCCTGCCGGCGCAGCTCTATACGCCGCAACCGGTCGAGCAGAAGTACCTCGCGTTTCTCGGTCGGATTTCGCCGGAAAAGCGCGTCGATACGGCGATCCGCATCGCCGGCCGCTGCGGCATGCCGATCCGTATCGCCGCCAAGGTGGATGCGGCCGATCGCGAGTACTTCGAGCGCGATATCCGGCCGTTGCTCGACCTGCCGTACGTCGAGTACATCGGCGAGATTGCCGATCATCAGAAGGCCGAGTTTCTGTCGGGCGCGCATGCGCTGCTGTTTCCGATCGACTGGCCGGAGCCGTTCGGTCTGGTGATGATCGAGGCGATGGCTTGCGGCACGCCGGTGATCGCGTTCAACCGCGGCTCGGTGCCCGAAGTGCTCGAAGAGGGCGTGACCGGGTTCATCGTCGAGGACGAGATCGGCGCGGTGGCGGCCGTGAACCGGCTGCACAAGGTGTCGCGCGCGGGCGTGCGGCGGCGTTTCGAGGAGCGCTTCACGTCGCACCGGATGGCCCGTGAGTATGTGGAGGCCTATCAGTTGGTGATTCGCGCACAGAAGCGCTCGAGGTTCAAGGTGGTCGATTCGTCGGGCCGTTGACGCGGGATCGTTGGGACGTGTCGAAGCGAAGGACGGCGGTGCGCGATGCGCGGCGCCGTTTTTTTTTTGCGCGCGAGTTTTTCCGTTCCCGAGCGTCGGCATCGGCATACATAACAAAAAGACCGCGCGACGACCCGCACAGGGTCCACCGCGCGGCCTTCGCCGCGATGCGCGCGCAAGTGATCAGTGAAGCGCGCCGATGAGCGCGCTCAGATCTTCAGCCGCGTGACCTTCGTGCCTTGCAGCGAGACGTCGCCCATCAGGCCCGCGTTCGTCAACACGAAAACCTGCACCGGCGCAGTGGCCGTGGTCGTGTCGACGGCGCCATTCGCGCCGATCTTCACGAGCGCGACCGATGCATCGACGCCGGCCGACCAGCCCTCCGCGTTGCGGAATTTGTCGAGCGAATCCTGCGTCATGAACAGGAAGATGATCGCCTTCGACTGCGCGCCCGCCTGCAGGCCGAACGAGCCCGACGCGGTGCTGTAATAGCCGACCGTCGCGCCGCCCACCCGCAATGCGCCTTCGCCATACTGGCCGCCGACGATCAAGCCCGCCTGCAGCACCGACGGGAACACCAGCACGCCGCGCGCCTTCGACACCAGCTCGCGCGAGCCCGGCACGGTCGTGAACAGCTTGGACAGCGTGCCATCGACGCTGGCGTCGATCGACTGTCGTTTCGAGGCGTCGACATGAGCATTTTCCGGCGTGTTGCCCGTCGTCGTGCAGCCGGCGAGTGCAAGGCCTCCGAAAGCAAGCGCAGCGGTCGTCTTCAACATGAAGTGTCGTCTTTGCATCGTTTTTCTCCGTCATGGATCCGGGGCGCAACCGTGGTGGTGTCGCCTGGTTGCCTTTGAGTTATAACACAGGCTGGTGCAAAAGGCGCGTTGCGTGACAACGCGAAAAGCCTTATGGGACAAGGGTTTGAGCCTGATCGCAAGAAATCTTCCCAGTAAATTTGACCGGCCTTGCGCGCGACTTCCGAGCACGCGTCGAGCGACGATTCGAGGGGCGACGCTAAACAGCGCCCGAGCCGCGGCGATTGTGGGGACACTTCGGCGCGGCCGCACGATGGGCCGGTTTTTACCGATTTTCGCGTCGCGCGGCGGCCCATCAACATGGTAATGAGAGTGTTGTTTCGCAGCAAATTGCGGCGAAGTGCAAGCGGCGCGGCCGCCGCTCACCCGTGATTCGCCGGACTCTTGACCGCGGGCGGGCGCCGCAGCGCGCGGCGCACCATGCCGATGATCGCGCCGATCGCGAACAGCATAGCCGCCGGCACGATCCAATAGCCGACGAATGCGTGCCACAGATAGGCCAATAGCGTCGAGCGGCGCACGCTGTATTCGTTGATCGCGTCCTGCTGGCGCGGCGCGTTGGCGGCCAGCACGTCGGCTGGGCAGCCGGCCGCCTTGGCCTCGTCGGGCTTGCCATGGCAATGCGCGGGCGCCCCGGCGGTGCGCTGCGCCTGGGTGAAATTCCAGGTGGTCAGCGCGCGGTCGAGATCGACCGCGTTGTACGACATTTCCTCGCGGATCTCGTTGACCGCCACGATCGCCACAGGCACGGCCCAGAATATGATGACCAGCAACCACCGCCTTAACCAGCGGTTTTTGTGCTTCGATACCATCCTTGCCTCCGATCGATGCTCAGTAGCACCAACGACAAGATGGCGGCCCGCGTAGTTGTTTGGTTCTATATGAGTGAGGGTGGGCCGTCTCCGCAGCCATCATAGAAGAAAACGGCGCGTTGCGGCGGGTGGACGACGAAGCGGGGGGACTCGATCGGAGCGCCGCGTGGGCGCAACGATGCGCCGGCGCGGCGTCGATCGGAGGGCGCCGGCGTGGGGGACGGCTCCGCCTTTCGCTCAGTTGGCCGGCGCCGAGGAGGACAGGCAGGTCTTCATGAAGGCCTTGCGGTCGTCGCCTTTCTTGTCGGCCGCCTTCTTGTTGCACACCTTCATCTTGTCCTGCTGGCTCATCGGTGCGGCGGCGGCCGGCTTCGCGGAAAGACAGGTTTGCATGAACGCCTTGCGCTCGTCGCCTTTCTTGTCGGCGGCCTGCTTGTTGCAGTCGGCCATCTTGGTTTGCTGGCTGTTCTGCGCAAACGCCGGCGATACGAGTACCGCGCCCAACACCAGCGTAGCGATAGCGGATTGAATTTTCATGGGACACTCCATCGGTGGTGAAAACGTTTCTGATCGTTCATGCGCGCGGGCGACGACGGCATTCACGGGCCCATCGGCGCATCCATTATGGCAAATGCCGTCTGCGAGAACGGCTCAAAATGCATTCCGGTTGACAGCGGTCCGCGCTCGTTTTCCCTGAGCAGCGTGGCGCAACTGGCGCCGCGGCGTTTGAAACAATCGAATGAACGAGAGCGCGAATTTTGTCATGCAATGCAGATTGCTCGTGACGTTTATTTCAAGCTTATTGAAACGAAATTACGGTTTCCGCTATTTTGATCTATGGTTAACGGGCAATGAGAATTTTCATATTGCTGCGAATGCAACTGAATAGAAAATAGGCATGAAATTCGGTAGTCGCCGTTATCCTCAACTGCGCTCCGGTGCATGCCGCTCCCTGCCAACCCTCAACCTCGCGAGGAGACTCACCATGCATTACCTGTTGATGTACGAGTTGGTACCCGACTATCTGGAGCGGCGCGGCGAGCATCGCGACGCGCATCTGAAACTCGCATGGGCCGCCGCCGAGCGCGGCGAACTGCTGCTCGCCGGCGCGCTCGCGGAGCCGACGGACGGTGCGGTGCTGCTCTTCACCGGGGCGTCACCTGCGGTGGCAGAGGCCTTTGCTACCGCCGATCCGTACGTACTCTCCGGACTGGTTACGCGTTGGCGCGTGCGCGAATGGACCACGGTCGTCGGCGAGCACGCATCGAAACCAGTGCGCCCGTAACGTCGTTCGAAGCGACTTCGTCGCTTCTGTCACGCCTCGAACTCCGCGCATGCGCGGCCGCCGCGTGTGCGCCTCCGGTTGCCTCCACGTCACCGCGCGGGCGCGTCGCAGTCCGTTCGCCGAAGCTCGAAACCGATGTTCACATCAACCATCAAAGCGCATAGAAATGCATGCTGGATCGGCAATTACATTTCTAAATCCCATTCTGTTCGGTCATGCGGTATTGTGCTTTGCAATAGACAGATCCGATGCCGGATAAGCAGCGGCTTCTGTTACGGCAATACGAGAATCGACGCAGCGAAACCGACAAGATTGTTTCTATCCGTAACACTTGTCTCAACTGTACTCACGCAAAGATTGGAATGGTATGCTTCGTGCACAAATTTTCCCACGCACGAGTGAGACCGCGTTTTGTGCTTCGTAATAGGGAAGAGCCGCACCACCTGTGGGCGGGCTGCTCCAGCGAGCCGAACGGACCAAACAAATTTGTGCAACCGAGGGCCGCACACGGGTCGTGAACGCTGAGAATCCGTGGCAGGCCCAACGCCGCGGCCAGGCCAGGCCGCGTGGAGAAAATCCAATGTTTTTCGATGAGCTAAACAACGACGAATGGGCGCTGCTCGCGCCGCTCGTCTCCGACGAGCCGGCCGTCCGTCTGAACCGGCGCGGCCGGCCGCGCGCCGAACCGCGCATCGTGACGAATGCCGTGCTGTGGATCATGACCACCGGCGAGCCGTGGTCGAAGCTGCCGGGCCGCTATCCGTCCGGTCCCACCTGCCGCCGCCGCTTCGAAGAGTGGCAACTGAACGGCACACTGCTGGAAATGGTCCGTCTGCTGTCGCAGAGCGGGCGCACGTTCGCATACATTCCCCAACCGGCGCCGCCCGTTACGGCCAGTCCTGCGGCACCGGTTGCGCAAACCCCGAGCCCGCGCGAAGACAATAATCTGCGCGGCGTGTCGTGGAAGAGTCCCGAGTCGTGGCAGGCGCCCGGCGTTGCGAGCGCGTTGAGCCAATGGCGTACGGCCGATCCGATCGGCGATATCACGCGGCAATTGTCGGGGCTTGCGCCGGCGAGCGCGGTGGCGACATCGGCGTTCGCGACGTCCGCAGTGGCGACGTCCGCGACGGCGGCGCAGATGCGCGTCGAACCGGCCGCATCCGGCACGGTCGAGCCCGTCGCGGTCGACGACCCGCGCCCGTCGCTGACGATGGGCCTCGCCCCGCGCGGCATGCAGGTCGCCGATTCGCGCGGTTATCTGATCTACGTGGTGGTCGAGGAAGTGCCGAATGCGATGTATCGCGGGTGGGCGGAGATCATCAGGGACGGCAAGCGCGTCGAGCGCTCTGGCCTCGTCGGCCCGCGCTTCGCGGATGCGCAGCACGCGCAGCAGTTCGCGCTCGACTGGGCGCGTCAGTGGATCGATCGCGAATGCGCGACCGACGCGGCGGCCACGACGATGGTCCACGCAACGGCCGCGCCCGCGTCGGCGAACCTTGCGCAGCGGTCCGCGGAGCGTTCGTTGTCAGGCCTGCGTCATGCGCCGGAACCGGCATCGGTCAATGGCATCGCGAATCACCCGGGCAATCACGGCGCGCCGTTGCACGGGCCGCTGAAGCCATCACTGAATGCATTGCGCGGGACGCTGCGCCGCTATCCGTCGGACACCGCGACCGCGGGCGGGGCAAGCACGCCCACGGTGACGACCGACAGCGGCACCGCGGAGCGCTTATCCGCAACCTACAAAGAACTCATCTCATACGTGGGATGAGCCCGGCGGTCCCCGCGGCCGCTTTGCGCCGCCGCAGGTTCCCGCTTCGTCATTGCGACCGCTCGCGCCTCATTGCCTTCCGTACGTATCGTCGAAGCGCACGATATCGTCTTCGCCGAGGTACGAACCCGACTGCACCTCGATCATTTCGAGCGGCATCTTGCCCGGGTTTTCGAGGCGATGCGTAACGCCGAGCGGAATATAGGCCGACTCGTTTTCGGACACGATAAAGCGTTCGTCGCCGCGCGTGACGAGCGCGGTGCCGCGCACGACGATCCAGTGCTCCGCGCGGTGATGATGCATCTGCAGCGACAACCGCGCGCCCGGCTTCACGACGATCCGCTTGACCTGGAAGCGCTCGCCGGTGTCGACGGAATCGTAGTTGCCCCACGGCCGATGCACCTTGCGATGATTGGCCGCTTCGAGCCCGCCATCCTCGCGAATCCGGTTGACGATCTTCTTGACGTCCTGCACGCGTGATTTGTCGGCGACCAGAATCGCATCGGCGGTCTCGACGACGACGAGATCCTGCGTGCCGACGCAGGCAATCAGTCGTCCTTCGGAATGCGCGAAGGTGGAGTTCGCGCCTTCGAACATCACGCGGCCGCGGCTCACGTTGCGATCGGGGTCCTTCTCGCTGATGTCCCAGATCGCGTCCCACGAACCGACGTCGGACCAGCCGGCCGCAAGCGGCACGACCACGCCCGACGCGATGCTCTGATCGGGGCCGAGCTTTTCCATCACCGCGTAGTCGATCGAATTCGACGGCGAGCCGCTGAACGCATCGCGTTGCAGCCGGAAGAAGTCGCCGTCCGCCGTGCTGCCCGCGAAGGCCGATTCGCATGCTGCGTAAATGGCCGGCTGAAAATGGCGGATCGCTTTGAGCCACGTCGATGCGCGCACGATGAAAATACCGCTGTTCCACCAGTATTCGCGTGATTCGACATAGCGCTGCGCGAGTTCCAGATGCGGCTTTTCGACGAAACGGTCGAGGCGATGCGCGACCGGGCGAGCCGCTGCTGCGGTCTGCGCATCGTCAGAACCGAGCGGCGCGCCGATGCGGATGTAGCCGTAGCCGGTTTCGGCACGCGTCGGCACGATTCCCATGGTGACGATATGGCCAGCGGCCGCATGCTGTACGCCGGCGGCGAGCGCCGCGTGAAATCCTGCACTGTCGGTGACCGCGTGATCGGCGGGCATCACGACCATGACGCCGTCTTCATCCTGCGCGGCGACGGACAACGCGGCCACCGTCAACGCGGGCGCGGTGTCACGGCCCACGGGTTCGAGTATCAGCCGGCTCGGCTTGGCGCTCGTGCGCAATTGTTCGGCCGTCGTGAAGCGCTGTTCTTCATTGGCGACGACCACGAGCTGGCCGGCAAGCGGATAACCGGTTTCGAGCCCATCGAGACGGCGGGTCGTCGATTGCAGCAGCGACTCTTCGCCGAGCAGGCCGATCAGCTGCTTCGGATGCTGCTCGCGCGACATCGGCCACAGCCGGGTGCCCGAGCCGCCCGCGAGAATCACGGGATGAACCTTGAGCTTGACGCTGGTTGCGGTTGAGGGCATGGGCGATTGGGCGGGGGTGGGCCGGGTGCCGGCAGGCGTGACCGGGGCCGGAGCTGTCATGGTGAACTCTCCTCGAGGCTGGATGAATGCGTCGAGTTTTATCACGAAGTCACGAATCAATAAAAGCGCGTTAAATACAATTCCGATAAACGGCGCATCAAATTTATTCGAAATTCACCAAAAAATGTCTCGTCGATTTATTTATAAATAAAAATTACCTGAAAAAAATCAGCAAGCATTTTTTTCGCTTAATGATGCGCAAGAATGACAGCGCGAGTGGCGCCAGAGCTTCGCGCCAGAACTGTTGGCAAAGCGAAAGCTTCTACATGAAAGCGCTCGAATGGGCTGCCCGGAATGTTATGTCGGGCCGCATTGCGGCAACAATTGCCGCACAAAATGCATAAAAAATGGCGAAATTTTGACCGATACAATTTGAGATTTTTTGCGGTCTTGTCGTGGGAATTTTAATACCGCTTTATTGAGGTATGAACAAGGGTATTCACTCATTCGCATTCGGAATTTGCGGTCTGGCCATTCAGGCTCATTCAGTCCAGTCGCGCCGCCAGGCAGATCGGAAATAAAAAAGCCCAACGATGAGACCCGCATGCAACAGCCATTTCAACCAACCGACGGATCGCACTTGACTGACGAACAGAGGGGCGGCGCATGCTGAGCGTTCTAGCAAGAATCATCGACATCGCCATGGTCGCGCTCGCCGCGGTGCTGGCGGCGGGCGTGCACAGCGGCAGAGTGGTATGGCTCGACGATATGCAAAGCGTGTCGCTCGCGTTCGGTTGCCTGCTCGTGGTGGTGTTCTTCCCGCCGCTCGGCATCTATCAGTCGTGGCGCGGCAAGCCGCTCTACGATCTGCTGTCGCGCGTCACGGGCGGCTGGCTGATGGTCGAAGTGACCGGCGTGCTGATCAGCTTCAGCGTGCACCGCGCCGACAGCCTGTCGCGGCTGTGGCTCGTTTACTGGGCGCTCGCGTCGATCGTGCTGCTGGTCGTCACGAAGGTGATCGTCTATTCGATCCTGCGCGGGCTGCGCCGCGAGGGCTTCAATCAGCGCGCGGTCGCGATCGTCGGCGGCGCGCCGTACGGCCGCTTCCTGATCGAACAGATGCGCGGCCGTCCCGAAGCTGGCTTCAAGCCCGTCGTCGTGTTCGACGAGGACGGCACGATCAATCCCTACGAAGACCCGGACGCCGCGCACGCGGTCGCCGGCGTGCCGGTCGAGCGCGACTATCAGCGCATGATCGAACTGGTACGGCAGCGCGCGATCCGCGAGTTGTGGCTCGCGCTGCCGATCTCGAAGGAGAAGGCGATTCATCGCTTCGTGATGGATCTGCGCAACGACTTCGTGAACATCCGCTTCATCCCCGACGTCGGCAGCCTGACGCTGTTCAATCAGCCGATGGTCGAGCTGCTCGGCGTGCCCGCGATCAACCTGGCCGCCTCGCCGATCACCGATCTGCGCGTGCTGCCCAAGCGCGTGTTCGACAGCCTGTTCGCGTTCGGCGCGTTGCTCGCGCTCGCGCCGCTGATGCTCGCGATCGCGCTGATGGTGAAGCTCAGCTCGCCGGGGCCGGTGTTTTTCCGCCAGCGGCGCAAGGGCATCGACGGCCGCGAGTTCGAGATCTTCAAGTTCCGCTCGATGAAGGTCCACACGGAAGCGGCCGGCAAGATCACCCAGGCGACGCGGCGCGATCCGCGCATTACCGCGGTCGGCGCGTTCCTGCGCCGCACCAGCCTCGACGAGCTGCCGCAATTCATCAACGTGCTGCGCGGGGAGATGTCGGTGGTAGGTCCCCGTCCGCATGCGCTCGAGCACGACGACATCTACAAGGATCTGGTGAAGGGCTACATGCACCGCTACCGGATCAAGCCGGGCATTACCGGCTGGGCGCAGATCAACGGTTATCGCGGCGAAACCGATCGCATCGAAAAGATGATGGGCCGCGTAAAGCTCGATCTGTACTACATGCAGCACTGGACCTTCTGGCTCGACATCAAGATCGTCGTGCTGACGCTGTGGAAGGGCTTCGCGGGCAGCAACGCCTATTGAACGCGGGGTACCGGGCCGCGCCGATGCCACGCATCGCGCGAGCGCATTCCTGAATCAACTTTTTTACCGAGGTGCAATCCATGAACCTGACGATCATCGGTAGCGGCTATGTCGGCCTCGTGACCGGCGCGTGTCTGGCCGACATCGGCCACGACGTGTTCTGTCTCGACGTCGACGCGCGCAAGATCGACGTGCTCAACAACGGCGGCGTGCCGATCCACGAGCCGGGGCTGCAGGAGATCATCGCGCGCAATCGCCGCGCGAAGCGCCTGACGTTCTCCACCGACGTCGAGGCCGCGGTCGCGCACGGCGACATCCAGTTCATCGCGGTCGGCACGCCGGCCGACGAGGACGGTTCCGCCGATCTGCAATACGTGCTCGCGGCCGCGCGCAACATCGGCCGCCATATGACCGGCTTCAAGGTGATCGTCGACAAATCGACGGTGCCGGTCGGCACCGCCTCGCGCGTGCGCGAAGTGGTTGCCGCCGAGCTGGCCGCGCGCGGCGTCGAGCAGATGTTCTCGGTGGTGTCGAACCCGGAGTTCCTGAAGGAGGGCGCGGCCATCGAAGACTTCACGCGGCCCGATCGCATCGTGCTCGGCTGCGACGAGGACGTGCCCGGCGAAAAGGCGCGCGAACTGATGAAGCGCCTGTATGCGCCGTTCAACCGCAATCGCGAGCGCACGCTGTATATGGACGTGCGTTCGGCCGAATTCACCAAGTACGCGGCCAACGCGATGCTCGCGACGCGCATCTCGTACATGAACGAGCTCGCGAATCTGGCCGATCGCGTCGGCGCGGATATCGAAGCGGTGCGCCGCGGCATCGGTTCCGATCCGCGCATCGGCTATGACTTCCTCTACGCGGGTTGCGGCTATGGCGGCTCCTGTTTTCCGAAGGACGTGCAGGCGCTGATCCGCACCGCGGCCGATCACAACGCGAACCTGCGCATTCTCGAAGCGGTAGAAGCGGTCAACGATGCGCAGAAGCAGATCCTCGCGCAGAAGATCGTCGCGCGTCTCGGCGAGGATCTGTCGGACCGCACGTTCGGCGTCTGGGGTCTCGCATTCAAGCCGAACACCGACGACATGCGCGCGGCGCCGAGCCGCGAGCTGATCGCCGGGCTGCTGGGCCGCGGCGCGCGCGTGAAGGCCTACGACCCGGTCTCGATCGACGAAGCGAGGCGCGTGCTCGCGCTCGATCTGAAGGACGTGCCGCAGCAGCATGCGCGACTTTCGTTCGTGAGTGAAGAGATGGAAGCGGCGAGCGGCGTCGATGCGCTCGTGATCCTGACCGAATGGAAGGTCTTCAAGAGTCCTGATTTCGATGCGCTGAAGCGCATCCTGAAGACGCCGCTGATTTTCGATGGCCGCAATCTGTACGAGCCGGACGTGCTGCTCGAACTCGGCATCGAGTATCACGCGATCGGCCGGCGGCATGCGTTGCGCAACGCGCCGGCGCGTGTCGGCGCGAAAGGTTCGATGCAGACGGCGGACCTCGCCGCGACGGCAGCCTCCGGCCGCTGAAGCCGCCGCGATCGCCGCGCGAGAGAGTCCGCCATGTTCGACAACGTTCTGATCGTGTGCCACGCCAACGTGTGCCGCTCGCCCGCCGCCGAGATGCTGTTCAAGGCGAGCCAGGCGCGCGCGCCGCGCTCGGGGGCCGCACCTATCGCGTTTCATTCGGCGGGCATTCGTGCGGTGAACGGCCACGGCATGGACCCGGTGATGCGGCGCCTGCTCGAAGAGCGCGGCGTCGCGGCCGGCGTTCACCACGCGCGGCGCCTCGAGCGATCGCTCGTGCGCGCGGCAGATCTCGTGCTGGTGACCGAGCGCGCGCAGGTGAGCGAGGTCGAAGCGCTCGATCCGTCCGCGCGCGGCAAGGTCTATCCGCTCGGCAAGTGGGAAGCCGATTCGGACGTCGCCGATCCGCACGGCGGCGCGGAAAACGAATACAGGGAGAGTCTCGTGCTCATCGAACATCTGGTCATGGGATGGCTGAAAAAAATATGCTGAAGAAACCCCGCATCGAAAACTCATTCGCGAGCTTGCGCACGAAGCTCGCCGCCTCACTTCTGCTGACGTCCTTTTTGTCGGCCTGCGCGAGCGCACCGGGCAATTACCTCGACACGTCGCGGCTCAAGGACAACGATCATGCGCCGAGCGAAACCTATCCGGTCCATCTGATCGACGCGAACCTGATCATGGCGCAGGCGCAAGCCGCCGCCGCGAAAACCCAGCCGTTGCCGCCAGCGGCGCTGTCCGATCCGTCGCTGTACGTGTACCACCTCGCGCCGCAGGACATTCTCGGCATCACCGTGTGGGATCACCCCGAGCTGACCACGCCGCAGGGCAGTACCTTGTCCTCGGGCGGCAATACCACGCAGACGATCGCGGGTGCGTTGCAGCAGCCGTATACGGCCGCGCTGCCGGGCCAGGCCGATCCGTACGGCCAGACCATCGCCGCCGACGGCACGATCTTTTTCCCGTTCGTCGGCCGCATCCAGGCCGCGGGCAAGACCACGACCGAGCTGCGCGATCAGCTCGCCGCCCGCCTCGTGCCTTATATCCGCAAGCCGCAGGTCGACGTGCGCGTGCTGTCGTATCGCGGCCAGAAGGTGCAGGTCACGGGCGAAGTGAAGCAGCCGGGACCGCTCGCGGTCAGCGACGTGCCGCTGAAGCTGGTCGACGCGATCACGCGCTCGGGCGGCACGAACCCGGACGCCGACATCCAGCGCGTGCGACTCACGCGCAACCACAAGCTCTATGTGCTCAATGCCGATCGCATGCTCGATCAGGGCGATACCACCCAGGACGTGATGCTGCAGAACGGCGACGTGGTCAACGTGCCGGACCGCACCGACAGCCGCATCTTCGTGTTGGGCGAAGTGAAGACGCCGATCCAGGTGCCGATCGCGCGCGGCCGCATGACGATCGCCGACGCGCTCACGCAAGGGGGCGGCATCCTCAACACCGACGCCAATCCGCGCCAGATCTACGTGATGCGCGGCATGCGCGAGCATCCGACCACGCCCGAGGTGTTCCGCCTCGACATGACGCAGCCGGACTCGATCATGCTGTCCTCGCAGTTCCAGTTGCAGCCGCTCGACGTCGTGTACGTGGGCACCGCCGCGTCGACCACGTTCAACCGTGTGTTGCAGCAGGTGCTGCCGAGCGTGCAGACGCTGTTCTATCTGAAGCAGCTGACGCGCTGAACGTTTGGCCTGTAACGTCCCGCGCCGCTGTTGTCCGGGCGGTGCGGGACGTGCAACGAAAGCAGAAGTACCGCTGACGCGAAAGCCGAAGCCAACGACACGGGATGGAACAGTGAGCAATCAACTCTCTCCACACATGGCTGGTCCGATCAAGACCGAAGAAGAAGACGTCGTCCTCGGACAACTGGTGCAGGTGATCCTCGACGACATCTGGTGGCTGCTCGCGATCACCGCGATCATCGTCGCGATGGCGGTCGCGTACTGCTACCTCGCCAAGCCGACTTATTCGGCCGATGCGCACGTGCGCGTCGAGCAGTCCGACAGCATGTCGCAGGCGCTCACGCAAACGCAGACCGGCGCCGCGATCACCAGCGGCTCGACGTCGCTGCCGACCGACGCCGAGATCGAAATCATCAAGAGTCGTGGCGTGGTCGCGCCGGTCGTGCAGCAGCTCAAGCTGAACTTCAGCGTTACGCCGAAGACGATCCCGCTGCTCGGCAGCATCGCCGCGCGCCTCGCCACGCCGGGCCAGCCCGCGCGCGCGTGGCTGGGGCTCACGTCCTACGCATGGGGCGGAGAAAAAGTCGACGTCGATTCGATCGACGTGACGCCGTCGCTCGAAGGCGAGAAGCTGCTGCTGCGCGTGATCGACGCGCAGCACTATGAACTGTTCGCGCCGAACGGCTCGCTGCTGCTGCGCGGCCAGGTCGGGCAGCAGGCACAGGGCGGGGGCGTGACGATGGTCGTCAACACGCTGATCGCGCGCCCCGGGCAGGAGTTCACCGTCGTGCGCTCGAACGATCTCGATGCGATCACCGCGTTCCAGTCGGCGATCACGGTGCAGGAGCAGGGCAAGCAGACCGGCGTGATCCAGATCTCGCTGGAGGACAAGAGTCCCGAGCATGCGGCGCTCGTCGCCAATGCGCTCGCGCAGTCGTATCTGCGCGAGCACGTGTCGAACAAGCAGGCCGACGCGAGCAGGATGCTCGACTTCCTGAAGAGCGAGGAGCCGCGCCTGAAGGCCGATCTCGAACGCGCGGAGGCCGCGCTGACCGCTTATCAACGTCAGTCCGGCTCGATCAACGCGAGCGACGAGGCGAAGGTCTACCTCGAAGGCAGCGTGCAATACGAGCAGCAGATCGCCGCGTTGCGTCTGCAGATGACGCAGCTCGCCGAGCGCTACGGCGACGACCATCCGACGCTCGTCGCCGCGCGTCAGCAGATGGCCGAATTGCAGGCGCAGCGCACCAAATACGCGGACCGCTTCCGCAATCTGCCGGCCACCGAAGTGAAGGCCGTGCAGTTGCAGCGCGACGCGAAGGTCGCCGAAGACATTTACGTGCTGCTGCTCAATCGCGTGCAGGAGCTGTCGGTGCAGAAGGCGGGCACCGGCGGCAACGTCCATATCGTCGACGCCGCGCTGCGCCCCGGCGCGCCGGTCAAGCCGAAGAAGATGCTGATCATCTCGGCGGCCGTGATTCTCGGGCTGATCGCGGGCACCGGTTTCGTGTTCCTGCGCCGCAATCTGTTCAAGGGCATCGACGACCCCGATCACGTCGAGCGCGCGTTCCATCTGCCGGTGTTCGGGCTCGTGCCGCAAAGCGCCGAGCAGGTGCAGCTCGAAAACAGCTACGCGCGGGGCGGCGAACGGCTGCGTCCGGTGCTTGCGAACGCGCGGCCGAAGGACGTGACGATCGAAAGTCTGCGCAGCCTGCGCACCGCGATGCAGTTCACGCTGATGGACGCGCGCAACCGCATCGTGATGCTGACGGGGCCGATGGCCGGCGTCGGCAAGAGCTTCCTCAGCGTGAACCTGGCGATGCTGCTCGCCCATTCGGGCAAGCGCGTGTTGCTGATCGACGGCGACATGCGGCGCGGCACGCTCGAACGTTACGTGGGCGGCTTGCAGGAAAACGGCCTGTCCGAGCTGCTGAGCGGCCAGATCTCGCTGGAGGAGGCGATTCGCGGTTCGAGCATCGAAGGCCTGAGCTTCATCTCGTGCGGCCGCCGTCCGCCGAATCCGTCCGAGCTGCTGATGTCGCCGCGTCTGCCGCAGTATCTCGACGGCCTCGCGAAGCGCTACGACGTGATCCTGATCGACACGCCGCCGGTGCTCGCGGTGACCGATGCGTCGATCATCGGCGCGTATGCGGGCTCGACGTTCTTCGTGATGCGCTCGGGCATGCACAGCGAGCTCGAGCTGGCCGATGCGCTGAAACGCCTGCGCTCGGCGGGCGTCCACGTGCAGGGCGGCATCTTCAACGGCATGCCGGCGCGCTCGCGGGTCGGCTACGACCGCGGCTACGCGGCGACTCAGGCATACCTGAGCACGTGACGCGGACTCCGCACTCGAGCACCGACTTCTGCACGACAGGAACAGAGGAGATCACGATGAAACTGACGGTACTGGTACCGACTTATCGCCGCCCGGCCGATCTGGCGCGCTGCCTCGCGGCGCTCGAGCGGCAATCGCGCGCGCCCGACGAAGTGATCGTGGTCGCGCGCGTCGACGACGACGCGACGCATGCGTGCCTGCGCGATCCGTCTACGGGCGGCCGCCTGCCGCTCGTGATCGCGCCGGTGGACATACCCGGCCAGGTCGCGGCCCTGAATCGCGGGCTCGACGCCGCGAGCGGCGACGTGATCGCGATCACCGACGACGACGCCGCGCCGCGCCGCGACTGGGTCGAGCGCATCGCGGCCGCGTTCGAAGCCGATGCGCGCCTCGGCGCGCTGGGCGGGCGCGACTGGGTGCACGAGAAAGGCCGCGTGCTCGACGGCGAGCGGCCGCTGGTCGGCAAGGTGACCGCGCACGGGAAGATCATCGGCAATCATCATCTGGGTGTCGGTGCGGCGCGCGAGGTCGACATCCTGAAGGGCGCCAACATGAGCTACCGGCGCGAAGCGGTGCGCACGATCCGCTTCGACGCGCGTCTGCGCGGCGCGGGCGCGCAGGTGCACAACGACATGGCGTTCAGCCTAGCGGTGAAAAACGCGGGCTGGAAGCTCGTGTACGACCCGCAGATCGCGGTCGATCATTTCCCGGCCGAGCGTTTCGACGACGACAAACGCGACGCGCAGACGATGGCCGCGCTGCGCAACGCCGCGTTCAACTTCCATCTGATCCTGCGCGACCAGTTGCCGCCGCTGCGCCGCGAAGCCGCGTGGTGGTGGTGGACGCTGGTGGGCACACGGCTTTACCCGGGCCTCACGCATGCGGCGCTCGCGCTGCTGTCGAAGCAGGCGCAGTTGAAGCTGTCGCGCTGGCGCGAGGTTCGCGCGGGCGCCCATGAGGCGCGGCGCGCGCTGTCGAAAAGCGGAGTGTCCGCATGAGCACGAAGGTTCACGTTCATCTCTTTTACGGCGCCGATCCGCGTTTTTATCGCAAGGGCGACGATATCGGCTGCCTGTACGGTTATCACCATGCGCAGTCCGAAGCATTCGCGCTGACTTATTCGCAAGACGCGCGCGAAAGCCGGCCCGTGCGGCTCGTACGGCGCGCGCTGAAGGCCGCGCTCGGCTTCGATTTCATCCATACGTGGCGCAATCGCGCGCAGATGCTGCGCTCGGACGTGATCTGGACGCATACCGAGCAGGAGTGGCTGTCCGCCGCGCTGATGCTGCTGCTGTGCGGGCGCAAGGCGGGGCCGGGTGCGTCGCCGTTGCTGCTCGCGCAAAGCGTGTGGCTGCTCGACAAGTGGCCGTCGTACGGCATCGTGCGCAGCTGGTTGTATCGCAAGCTGTTGACGCGGGCGGATCGCTTGACCACACTCGCTAGCGAAAACGCCGGGTTGTGCCAACGCTATTTCCATCGCGACGCGACGCCGCTGCTGTACGGCCTGAACACGCGCGACTTCCCGGTCACCGCGCCGACGCAGTGGACGCCGCGCACGCCGCTGCGCATCGCGGCGATCGGCAACGATCGCGACCGCGACTGGGAGACGCTGATCAAGGCGGTCGGCAACGATCCGCGCTACACGGTGAAGCTCGCGACGCGGCGGCGCATTCCCGCGTCGCTGCGCGCGTCGAATGTCGAGATCGCGCTGTTTTCCGGCATCAAAAAGCAGCACGAACTGTACGACTGGGCCGATGTGATCGTCGTGCCGCTGCGGCCGAACTCGCACGCGTCGGGTATCACGGTGATGCTCGAAGCGGCGGCGGTCGGCAAGCCGATGGTCGCGACCGACGTCGGCGCGCTGCGCGATTATTTTCCCGCCGACGAAGCCGCCTACGTGCCGCCGTTCAATCCGCAGGCACTGCGCGATGCGCTCGACCGGCTCGCCGCCGAGCCTGACGAGGCGCTGCGCCAGGCACAGGCAGCCGCGGCCGGTCTGCTCGCGCGCGATCTGACCACCCAGCACTACGCGATGCAGCACGTGCGGATCACGCGCGAGATGCTGAGCGCGCGCGGGCAGGCGAGCGCGCATGCCGGCGCGGCCACGCACGCGCAGCCCGCCGCACCCGGGCGCGAATCGCGCGGAGGCCTATAAGCGATGTCGACGATTCCGCGCGCGAACCCGTTGCCGCCGCCAGGCGCGGCCAAAGCCGGCCCTGCAAAACACGCCGCGAGCGGGATGCTGTCAGGCGGCCCGCGAGAATGGCTGCCGCCGCTCCTGCTGTGGCTGATCGCCGCGGTGCTGATCGTCGCGCATCAGGGCACGGTGCTCACGCTGGCGTTCCCGGTGCTGGCGATCCTCACGGGTCTGTGGCTCTACTTCAAGAGCCCGGCGCGCTACATCGGCTTCATGTGGTGGCTGTGGTTCCTGAGCCCCGAAGTGCGGCGTCTCGCCGACTGGTCAAAGGGCGCGTTCACGCCGACGAGCCTGATCCAGGTCGCGCCGCTCGCCGTCACGATGATCAGCGGGCTGTCGCTGCTGCGCTACTACCGGCTGCTCGCGCAGCGCCGCGGTTTGCCGGTGCTGCTGATCCTGCTCGGCCTGATCTACGCGTTCCTGATCGGCGTGATGTCGAGCGGCCCGCTCGCGGCCACCTACGACCTCGCGAACTGGCTCTACCCGATCCTGATCGGCTTTCACATCATGGCGCACACGCGCCAGTATCCGCAGTATCGCGACACGATCATCAACACGTTCATCTGGGGGATGCTGGTGATGGGCGGCTACGGCCTGATCCAGTTTTTCATCATGCCGCCGTGGGACGCGCTGTGGATGCTCGGCTCGCAGATGAACTCGCAGGGCGACCCCGTGCCGATGGGCGTACGCGTGTTCAGCACGATGAACTCGTCGGGCCCGTTCGCGTTCGCGATGATGGGTGCGATGGTGTTCGTGATGGCCGCGCAGCATCGCGTGCGCTGGATCGCCGCCGCGCTCGGCTTCTTCTCGTTCGCGCTGAGCCTCGTGCGCTCGACGTGGGGAGGCTGGGTCATCGCGCTCCTGATCCAGCTCGTGAAGTCGAACAACAAGGTGCGCGTGCGCATCGTCGCGAGCGCGGTACTGCTCGCCGGCTTGTGCGTGCCGCTGCTGGCGGTGGGTCCGGTGGCCGAGCGGATGCAGGCGCGGCTAAACACGATCGTCAATCTGCACGACGACCAGAGCTACGCGGCGCGTAACGAGTTCTACGCGACCTTCGCGAAGACCGCGTTTACCGACGTCTCGGGCGAGGGCATGGGCGCGACCGGCACCTCGACGAAACTGTCCAACGACGGCGGCCAGCTCGGCCAGTACGGCAACTTCGACAGCGGCGTGATGAACATTCCGTTCGTGCTCGGCTGGCCCGGCACCTTGCTGTACATGTCCGGCATCGTGTGGCTGCTGACCCGCGCGGTGCTCGGCTCGTTCAGGCTGCGCGACGACAAGTTCGTCTCCGCGTGCCTGAGCCTGTGTCTTGCGACCTTCGCGATGCTCGTGTTCACGAACTCGCTGGTCGGCACCGGCGGCCTGCTGCTTTTCATGGGCGCTTTTTCGATTCTTTCCGCGGTTCACCACGAAAAAATGAACCGCGCACGCACGCTATTTCTCCACGGAGGCACGGATTGAGAGTCGCCATTGTCACGCACGTAGTGCGCCATAACGACGGCCAGGGGCGCGTCAACCACGAGATCGCGCGCGCGGCGCTCGACGAGAACATCCGCGTGACGCTGGTCGCGTCGCACGTGGCGCCCGAGCTGCTCGCGCATCCTAACGTGCGCTGGGCGCCGGTGAAGATCGGCCGCTGGTGGCCCACCAATCTGCTGCGCCAGCAGGTGTTCGCGGCGAAGAGCGCACTGTGGCTGCGCGCGCATCGCCGCGACTACGACGTGCTGCACGTGAACGGCTTCATCACCTGGATGCGCGCCGACGTCAATACCTCGCATTTCGTGCATAGCGGCTGGTTCGCGAGCAAGTACTACCCGTTCGGTCTCACGAAGGGCGTGTGGTCCGCGTACCAGTCGGTCTATACGCGCTGCAACGCGTTGCTCGAGCGCTGGGCGTACCGGCGCTCGAAGGTGATCACCGCGGTGTCGCAGAAGGTCGCCGACGAAATCCGCGCGATCGGTCTCACGCCGCGCAACCGCGTGGACGTCATCTACAACGGCGTCGACACGCAGGGCTTCGCGGCGGCGAGCGGCGATCGCGCAAAGTTCCGGCTACCAGACGATATGTTCCTGCTGCTGTTCGTCGGCGACCTGCGCACGCCGCGCAAGAATCTCGGCACCGTGCTCGCCGCGTTGACGCATCTGCCCGAGCATGTGCAGATCGCGGTGGCCGGCTTTCTGCCGGGCAGCCCGTATCCGGACGAGGCGAAGGCGCTCGGCATCGCGCATCGCGTGCATTTTCTCGGGCTCGTGAAGGAGATGCCGGTGCTGATGCATTCGGTCGACGCGTTCGTGTTCCCGTCGCGCTACGAAGCGATGAGTCTGTCGCTGCTCGAAGCGATGGCGGCGGGGCTGCCCGTCGTGACCGCGCGCACGGCCGGCGGCGCCGAGATCATCACGCCCGAGTGCGGCATCGTGCTGGACGATCCCGACGACCCGCAAGCGCTCGCTCGCGCGGTCGCGCAACTCGCCGGCGACGACGGCGCGCGCCACGCGATGGGCAAAGCCGCGAGCGAACTCGCGACCGGCTTCGGCTGGGCGCGCATGGCCGCGCAATACATCGCGCTGTACCGGCAGCTGGCCGGGCAGCAGGAAAACCGCCGGCGCAGCCAGACGGAAGCGACGGTCGTCGCGCAGAACGATGCGCTGACGCTGAACCATCTCGCCGGACAGAAGAGCGTGGAATGACCGCGCGAAGCGGGCCATCCACGTCTACACATAGCAACTCACCGCAAGCAACACACAGGGGCACACCATCATGACGACTGGCTCAATCAAATCACTGCAGATCGGGATGCACTGGTTTCCCGAACGCGCGGGCGGCCTCGACCGCATGTACTACTCGCTGGTCGGCGCGCTGCCGGGCGCGGGCGTCGCGGTGCGCGGCGTCGTCGCCGGCTCGCCGAAAGTCGCGGCCGATACCGGTGGCGCGATCAACGGCTTCGGCCCCGCCGCGCAATCGCTGCCGCTGCGGCTAATGGCGGCACGCCGCGCGCTACGCCACGAAATCCGCACGTCGCGGCCCGATGTGATTTCGTCGCACTTCGCGCTCTATACGTTTCCGGGGCTCGACGTGACGCGCGGCATTCCGCAGGTGTCGCATTTTCAGGGACCGTGGGCCGACGAGAGCCACGTCGAAGGCGCCGATTCGTTCGGCCAGCGCGCGAAGCGTTATCTGGAGCAGTCGGTATACGCGCGTTCGTCGCGGTTGATCGTCCTGTCCGACGCGTTCGGCAAGATTCTCACGACGCGCTACGGCATCTCGCCGGAGCGCGTGCGCGTGGTGCCGGGCTGCGTCGATGTCGAGCAGTTCAATCTGCCGATCACGCAGGCCGAGGCGCGTCTGCGTCTGCAATTGCCGCAGGACCGACCGATCGTGCTGGCGGTGCGACGGCTGGTGCGGCGCATGGGTCTCGAAGATCTGATCGATGCGGTGAAGCTGCTCAAACGCAGCGCGCCCGACGTGCTGCTGCTGATCGCGGGCAAGGGTCGGCTCGAAGGTGAGCTAGAGGCGCGCATCGCCGACGCGGGGCTCGAACACAACGTGAAGCTGCTCGGCTTCGTGCCCGATCAGCATCTGGCGGCGCTGTATCGCGCGGCCAACATCAGCGTCGTGCCGACCGTCGCGCTGGAAGGCTTCGGGCTCATCACGGTCGAATCGCTTGCGTCGGGCACGCCGGTGCTGGTGACGCCGGTCGGCGGATTGCCCGAGGCGGTGGCGGGATTGTCGCCCGATCTGGTGTTGCCGGAGACCGGCGCAGCTGCGATCGCCGCGGGTCTCGCCGGCGCGCTGAACGGTACGCTGAAGTTGCCCGATGCGGATGCATGCCGCCGCTATGCGCGCGAACGCTTCGATAACGCGGTGATCGCGAAGCGGGTCGCGGCGGTGTATGCCGAAGCGATTGCGGGGAACGTGCTGCATTGACGCGCAGCGGCGGCGGTTCAATCGAATGAAAAAAGGGGCGAGGCTCGGATCGCTGCGTTCGGGCCTCGCGTTCATGTCGCCGCAAGACCGGCGAAAAAAATAGGCCACCAATAACGGCACTTTTCTGTTGAACTTGAGCCCGGATCAGCCCTTGGCCGCGATTTTCCGACCTTATTTTTCAAATCCCTGAAACGTGGCGCCCGGCGTCGACTTCGTCACGTTTACGTCACACATCCGCGACGATAATCCCCGCGCCCGAAAGTACAAAAACACACGGGCGTCCCGCCAGAAAGCGGGGACCTTGTATTTTCAGATCTCGGGGATTTTCAGATGACCATCCGCCACCGCATTACGCTTCTCGTCATTCTGATGCTTGTCGCGCTATCCGCCATTGGCGGATACGCCGTGCTTCAGACCCGCAACAGCGCCGCCAACGTCAGGCAGGTCACCCAGGGCGTCGTGCCGAGCGCGCTCGCGTCGGCAGACCTCGTATCGCAGGTCAAGGACGTGCAGCTCGCGATGATGACGCTCGTCTATGCGCCTGACGCGAACATGGTCTCGCAGGCTCAAGACCTGCTGAAGAGCAAGGAAGCGTCGTTGCAGGCGGCGCTCGACGTGCAGGCGAAGGCCGCGCAAGGTCAGGCCCAAACCGGGCTCGTGAGCCAGGCGCGCGACAGCCTCGCGAATTATTTCAACGCGGTCAACGACACCGCGAAGATGAAGGCCGACGGCAAGAACGAACTGGCGCAGGCCTATCTGTTCGCGAACGTCGCGCAATACCGCGATGAACTCGAAGGCATCGTCGAGACGCTGCGGATCGAAAAGAACCGCCAGAAAGATGCCGCGATCGACGAACTGAACAGCGCGCTCGCCACCACGACGACGGCGATCGGCGCCGCGACCGGCGCGGCCATCGTCGTGCTGTTGCTGATCAGCGCGCTGCTGTATCGCCAGATCACCCGGCCGCTGAGCCGCATGCAGGTGGAGATGAGCGAGATCGCGGCGAGCCAGGACTTCACGCGCCGCGTGCCGGTCGGACGCATGGACGAGATCGGTCATTCGATCGTCGCGTTCAACGGCATGATCGAGAAGATCCAGCAAAGCTCGCTGCAACTGAAGCAGAAGACCGCCGATATCCAGGCGATGCTGCAAAACATGCAGCAGGGGATTCTGACGGTGGTCGAAGGCGTGGTCGTGCATCCGGAGTACTCCGCCTATCTCGAGGCCATCTTCGAGACGCGCGAGATTGCGGGCCGTCCGTTGCTCGATCTCGTGTTCGGCGGCACCGAGATCAACAGCGATGCGCTCTCACAGATCGAAGCGGCGCTGCAGGCATGCATCGGTGAAGACAGCATGAACTTCGAGTTCAATCAGCACCTGCTCGTCAACGAGATCGCCAGGCCGATGGCCGATGGCCGTGTGAAGACGCTCGACCTGAGCTGGTCGGCCATCACCGACGAACACGACGTCGTGCTGCGTTTGATGCTGTGCGTGCGCGACGTGACCGAACTGCGCGCGCTCGCCGCCGAGGCCGGCGAACAGAAGCGCCGGCTGGAAATGATCGGCGAGATTCTCGCGGTGAGTCAGGAGAAGTTCCATCACTTCGTCGAAAGCGCGACGGGCTTCATCAGCGAGAACGAACGGATCATCCGTCAGCATCACGAGCCGAGTCACGAAGCCGTCGCCGAGCTGTTCCGCAACATGCACACCGTCAAGGGCAATGCGCGCACGTACAGCCTTCAGCATCTGACCGGCATCGTCCACGAAACCGAACAGCGCTACGACGCATTGCGCCGCGCTGACAGCAGCGAAGCGTGGGACCAGCAGCTTCTGATCGAGGATCTGCAGCGCGTGAAGGCCGCGCTCGAAACCTACGCGACGATCAACGAAGTGAGCCTCGGCCGCAAGGGGCCGGGCCAGAGCGGCGCGGTGGATCGCTACCTGATGGTCGATCGCGAGTTGATCCAGAAGCAGCTGGATCTGCTCGAAAGCGCTGATCCGGCCGACCGGGACGCGCTCGTGTCGATGCGCGAATCGTTGCAGCGCGAACTGCGTCTGTTGGGCACCGAATCGGTCTACGAAGCGCTCGCGGGCGTGCTCGACTCGCTGCCGTCTCTGGCGGCCGAACTCGGCAAGGAGGCGCCGGTCGTCAGCATCGACAACAACGGCTACCGCGTGCGCAGCGAGGTCAGCCATACGCTGCGCAATGTGTTCACGCACCTGCTGCGCAACTCGGTCGACCACGGCATCGAGCCTGCCGCCGAGCGTGTCGCGAACGGCAAGGACCCGGCCGGCGTCATCGAACTGGAAGTGGGCGTCGACCATCACGCGCTGCAGATCACCATCAGCGACGACGGCCGCGGTCTCGCGCTCGCGAAAATCCGTGGGGCCGCGATCGAACGCGGCTGGATCGACGCCGATGCCGCGCTCAGCGACGAAGCGATTGCCGAGATGATTTTCCGTTCCGGCTTCTCGACCGCGCAGACCGTCAGCGAGATTTCGGGCCGCGGCGTCGGCATGGATGCCGTGCGCGATTTCGTGCGGCGCGAGCATGGCCGCATCGAATTGCGTTTCACCGACGATCGTCGCGGCGCGGACTATCGCCGCTTTCAGACCGTCGTGTCGTTCCCCGAGGACTGGGCGGTGGACAGTCTCGAGGCGTCCGCCGATGCAGCGCGCGAGCGTGACGCGGATGCGGTAGCAGGCTGACGGCCTGATGGATTGAACGAAGCGATGGGAGCAGGTTGTGCTTGAAAGTTATCTTTTGGCCGCAGGCGTTGGCGGTATTCTCTGCGCACTCGCGACGGGAATTTTTTATCGTCGCAAGCTTCGCGCGGGTGCGCAGGCGCAGCGTGTCGACGCGCTCGCGCGGCAGGCCCTCGAGCAGCAACTCGACGCGGCGAGCAGGCTCGGCGAGCAGGCCGACAGCGAGCGCGCCACACTGGAGTCGATGCTCGCCGATCTGCGCGCGCAAGCCGGGCAGTGCGCGCACGATCGCGAAGCGTTGCAGGCGTCGCTCGACGCCGCGAGTTCGCGAAGCGACGAATGGCTGCAGCATGCGACGCGGATCGCGCACGAGGCGGGCCGTCTGAAGACGCTGACCATCACGTTCGAGCGTTGGCACGAGCAGATGATTTCGCTGATGTCGCAGAACCGCGACATGCACAAGAAGAATCAGGAGCTGTCGTCGATCGTGCAGCACGTGCTGATCGTTTCGCTGAATGCGTCGATCGAAGCGGCGCGCGCCGGCAGCGCGGGTCGCGGCTTTTCGATCGTCGCGGGCGAAGTGCGCTCGCTGGCGTCGCGCTCGCAGGAGTTGTCGAAGAGCTATCGCGAGAGCCTGCATCGCAACGACCTGACGACGGCGGCGACGTTCCAGGACATCCAGGCCGGCGGCAAGATGATCACGGCGTCGCTCGGCGGCGTCGAAGTGCTGGCGACCCAGTTCCAATCCCGGCTCGAGCAGGCCGCGGCGTGATTACCGATCAGGCGAAGCAAAGCATCGCGGACATCTTCTGTCACGCGGCCCGCGCGAGATTGCCCGCGACGCCGGGCGATTCGTGCGAGATCACGGCGGTTCCGAGGTGGGATCGCGATCATCCGGCCGGACCTTGCGCGATGGCGTTGACGATCTCGTCGATCGGCTTTCGTCTGCTGTTCGTGCTGCATTTCGGCAAGGACGACGCGACGCACGCCTACTACGTCAGCGGCGACACGACGCGTTCGCTGTCGGAAACGCTGATGGAACTCGGCAACCTGTGCTGCGGCTACATGAACCAGCAACTGGTCAATCATTTCCCCGATCTTGGCATGTCGACGCCGTATGAATTGAACAGCGCCTGTGTCGAGTATCTGGACGAGTTGCGGCCAGATCACGTGTGGGCGTACGAGCTGACGATCGGCGGTGCGGCCCGGCTGGGTGTCACGTTATGTCTATGCGCGCAGGCGCCCCTCGATTTCAAGGCTGAACTCGCCACGGCCGACGAGGCGGAAGGCGAACTCGAACTTTTCTAGCCCCTCAACACTGCATTCGCAGACTGAAACACGATGAATACCAGCAAGCCCGTCAGCAAGGTGCTCGTGCTCGACGACTGTCCGGCACACGCGCAAGCGCTGAAGCTCTTTTTCGACGAACACAACCTGATCGCACTGAAGGTGCGCGACAGCAACCGCCTCGGCTCGGTACTGGCCACCAATATCGATCTCGGCGGCGTTCTGCTGGCGGATAACTACGGCGGATCGGTCGAGCAGGCGGCGACGACCGCCGCGCGCATCAATGCCTTGCGCCCCGAACTGCCGGTGATCCTGCGTTCGAGCGGCCATGCGCCGCTCGAACGGCTTCCGAAGCCGTTGACGAACGCGGCATGCGCGCATTTCAATGCCGCTGATCTGACGGCGCTGCGTGAAGCCGTCGACCAATACATCTTCAGCCTCGACTTCCCGAACGCGCTCGTGCGCGGTATCGCGGAGATCACTGAAGCGCGGCTCGCCAAGTTGTTCGACGGCGTCACGGTGCAACGCGACACGCCCAGTATCGTGCGCGATCGAATCATCTTCGGCGAGGTCTTCAGCCTGATTCCGCTCGAAGGCAACTGGTGTCGCGGTTATATGTTGATGCAGGCCGAAGAGGAGCCGCTGCTCGGCATGATCGATCGCGATCGCGCGGCACGCGAGCCCGACATGGGCGCGGGGCAACCGGGCTTTCGCGATCTGAACGACGTGCTCGGCGAATTGACCAATCTGATCTGGGGGGCATTCAAGGACCGCTTTCTCGGTCAGCAGAACGCTCGCGATGCAAGTCAGGTGCAGGTGCAGGTGCCACTGCTGGTCAATCACAAGCATCGCTACATCTCGTTCGGCTCGGACAATCCGCAGTTGCGGTTTCAATATCGATTGAGCGACGCCGCGAGCGGACAGTCGGTGTCGATCGACCAGCGCTTCGTTTTCAACCTGAGCTGGTCACCCGAAGATTTTTCTGAAAACGCGGTGGATGTCGACGATCTCGTCGAGTCCGGCGAACTCGATCTGTTTTGATACGACGCGTCGGTGACGCAAGGGAATGGTTATGGCAAAGATTCTGGTGGTGGACGATTCGAGCACGGTACGCGATGAAGTCGCGGGTTTTCTGGCGAAAAACGGTCTCGACGTCGCGACGGCCATCGACGGCAAGGATGGCCTTGCGAAGCTGAAAACGGATTCGAATATCCGCCTGATCGTCAGCGACGTGAACATGCCGAATATGGACGGCCTGACGATGGTCGAAAAAATCCGCGGCGAACTCGCGAACAAGACCGTCAACGTGATCATGCTGACGACCGAAAGCAGCCCCGCGATGAAGGAGCGCGGCAAGGCCGCCGGCGTGAAGGGCTGGATCGTCAAGCCGTTCAAGGGCGATGCGGTGCTGGAGACGTTCCGGAAACTGGCGGGTTGACGGGGCAGTGTGCGGCGAGCGCCGCCGCACACGGATGCCGGGTTAGAACGTCTCGTGGTGCTCGTTGCGCGCGATGTCCGCCTGCACCATCATCTGGCAAAGCTGCTCGAGCGAGGTTTGCGGTTGCCAGCCGAGCGTGTCGCGCGCCTTGTCCGCGCAGCCGATCAGCAGGTCCACTTCGGCCGGCCGATAGAACTTCGGATTGACTCGCACGAGCGTCTTGCCGGTCGCGACGTCGATGCCGGTCTCGCGCTCGTCCTTGCCCGACCATTCCAGCTGATAGCCGGCCGCCGTGAACGCCATGCGCACGAAATCGCGAACCGTTTCGGTGCGGCCGGTCGCGAGCACGAAGGTGTCGGGCGCGTCGGCCTGCAGCATGCGCCACATGCCCTCGACGTATTCGAGTGCGAAGCCCCAGTCGCGCTGCGCGCTCAGGTTGCCGAGTTCGAGCACGTCCTGCTTGCCGAGCTTGATCTTCGCGACCGTGTCCGAGATCTTGCGCGTGACGAATTCGCGGCCACGTAGCGGCGATTCGTGATTGAACAGAATGCCGCTGCTCGCGAACAGGTCGTACGACTCGCGATAGTTGATCGTCGACCAGTGCGCGAACAGCTTCGCGACGCCATACGGGCTGCGCGGATAGAACGGCGTGCTTTCGCGTTGCGGCACCGCCTGCACGAGGCCGAACATCTCGGAGGTCGACGCCTGGTAGAAGCGTGTCTTCGGGCTCAGGATACGCAGGCCTTCGAGCAGATTCAGCGCGCCGACGCCGGTCACTTCGGCGGTGGTCACCGGCTGGTCGAACGACACGCCGACGAAGCTCTGCGCGGCGAGGTTGTACAGCTCGTCGGCCTGCGTGCCGTCGAGCAGACGCAGCGTCGAGCCGAGGTCGGTGAGGTCGTGTTCGACGAGACGCAGATTCGGATGATCGAGCACGCCAAGCTCACGCATGCGCCAGAAGTTGACCGAACTCGTGCGCCGGTAGGTGCCGGTCACGTGATAGCCCTTGTCGAGCAGCAGCCGGGTCAGATAGGCGCCGTCCTGTCCGGATACGCCGGTGATGATCGCTTTGCGTGGTTGGCTCATAGCTTGCCTTCTAGTTTGTGGGAGAAAAGAGAACGGAACGCGCCTAAGGGCCTGGCTCAATGCGCGTTGTCCAGCAGCCGCCGCACCAACGGTTCGACGACCCGATAATCCTGTTCGGCCTTCAGCCGGTACAACTGCGGCTTTGGATGCGCGCCGTCCGACATCAGCGACTTCCAGTCGGGCAGGCTGCTCACATACGCGTATTGATCGACGAGCGGCACCTGCTGTTCGGCGGCCACGCGTCGCGTCATCGCTATCATCGCGGCGAGCCGTGCGTTGAGCCGGTCATCGGGCATCGGGTTCGAGGTCTGCAAGACAGGCTCCTTGCCGAGCGCTCGCGCGGTTTGCACGAGCGACGTCTCGGCCGCGTAAAACTGCTCGGGCGTCTGGTTGTGCATCACTTCGTTGATGCCGTAGTTGATCAACACGATCCGCGCGGGCGAGGCGGCGAGACGTTCGCGCCACGGCAGTCCCGCCGTCGGCCCCGCGCGACGATTGCCGGTGCCGTCGCGCAACTGCCAGGCCATCGTGCCGCCGACGCCGTAGTTCGTGACGCGCACGCGCTCGCCGTCATGCGCCTGCAACGCTTGCTGCAGAAACGTGACGGCGTTGCGGGCTTGCGGGCCGCAGTGGCCATCGCTGCAGGTGATGCCGAGCGTGGTCGAGTCGCCGTAAGCGTCGATCAGCAGTTGCGTCGGCGATGACATTGCCGGCTCGGCCACGGCCGCGCGCGTTGCCGGCGCGATCAGCATCAGCGCCGACACGACACCCAGCACGTGGGCAGCAACAACGGCCTGGCGGCTCATGCGCGGCCTTGCGGTGCTTGCCGTGCAACGTTGGCACCGGCGCGGGTCGTCGCTCTCGACCCGCGCGCGCCGAAAATCAGGCGCTTCTCGAATGCGAACCACGTGATGCTCGCGTACACGAGCGTGATAGCGAGCGCGATCGCGGCGCTCAGATAGCGATTCAGATGCAGCGGCCACACCATGTACAGCACGCTCAGGTGGATCAGATAGATCGTGTAGCTGATGGTGCCGATATAAACGAGCACGCGATTGCACAACAGCCGCTTCACGATGCCCTTGCTCTGCAGCGCGATCACGACGATCGATGTGCACAGCACCAGCGACACGCTATACAGCCCGGCATTCGACAACGGCGTATTCGCTGCGCGAAAACGCGGGTAGTGCAGATGCAGCCATGCCAGCACCGCGAGCGCAGCCAGAGCGCCGAGCACCGCGAGTCCCTTGAACGGTTCGAGCGCATTGCGATCGCGCCGCACGGCAACCGCGAGCAGCGCGCCGGCCGCGAGCAGATCCATGCGGAACGGCGTCAGGTAGTAGATCGGCCAGAACGAATCGAACCACGGTGTCGCGAGCGCGCGCAGCAGCGGCACCAGAACGATCAGCGCGGCCGCCACCAGCCCAAGCAGACGCTCGGGCACGAGCAGGATCACGAACGGCCAGAAGATATAAAACTGCTCCTCGACCGCGAGCGACCACAGCACGTTGAGGCTGTCATGACCGCTTTGATTGAGCGCATCGCCGATATTGGTCGCGAAGAACGCGTACCAGTACCAGTGCTGCGCCCACGCGAGGCCGAACAGCAGCGACGACACGGCCATCAGCAGCAGGTACGGCGGCAGGATGCGGCGCGCGCGCCGCGCATAGAAATAGCTGAAATACGACTGCTGGCGCGACTTGCGATCGAGCAGGATGCCGCTGATCAGAAAGCCGCTCAAAACGAAGAACAGATCGACGCCCATCCATAGCGGCGCTTTCAACGCGTGCTGCGCGAACACCGCGAGCACGGCGATCGCGCGCAGACCGTCGAGCTGCACGATGCGGGAATGGGAGGGCGCGAGGGGCAATGCGCTGGCTGTCATGAACCGTCCATGGTGTAAAGCGGATGAGCCGGGCGAAGCGCCGCGCGGTTCGCCACGGATTGCCAGCGAACAGGCGCGCGCTTCGCGTCGCAACTGAAGTGCAATCGATTCTAGGGAAAAGAAACTCGAGAAAAAACCCGTTGGAATGGGCTAATTGAATCAGATTGAAACAGGGTATTTCTTTGGCCATTCCCGAAAGATTTATATGTTTATGTGGTGAGCATCGGGCAATCCGTAATAAATGCGCATTGCGTGATATCACATCGGTAGGAACGGGGGATCGTCGCGACAGAGGCGACTGACGGCGAGGCTTGCGCTTTTATCGATTTTAAAAATCGTTTCTTTTGCGACGTATAAGCGGACGAATATTTTTGAATTATTTTCGATTTTCATCACCGCATTTTTTCCGCGTAACTTAGCCGTGCGGACGGCTGCCTTCAGGCGCCGCGCTTCAATCGGTTGCGCTTCGTTTCGCTTTGCCACATCACTGAATTTCGCCCCGAGCGGGCGCAGGTCCGCGTGCATCGCGTTGACCGGACATCGACTGGAGGTTCCGCCTTGCGCCGTATCACGTTCAAAAGCTGGTTCGCCCTGACAGCCTGCGCTGCCGGCGTCGTCGCCGCATTGGCCAGTCTGCCGGCTCGCGCCGAAACCGCTTTGAACGCGAAGACCTCATGGATCGGCAACAGCTTCGGCTTTGGCGATGGCACATGGACGCAGATCGATATCACCGCGATCGCGGTCACGCCCGACGGCAAGGTCTATACGAACGCGCCGTGGGACGAAAGCGGCGCTGAAGCGAGCGTCTATCAGGACGGCAAGATGCTCGGCTTCGCGGGCGGCACGCATGGCTGGGGCAACGCCGGCGGCAATGCGATCGCGGTCAACCGGAAGTATGCGTTCGTCGCGATCGCGGTCGGCAATGAAAAGGGACGCCTGGTCGAGCCGGGCGTGTGGCCGGACAAGGGTAAGCAATGGTTTGGTATCTCGCGGCGCCTGATCGACGAGCCGAAGCGCGTGGCACCGTTTCAGCCCGCGGCTAAAAACGCGGACCCGCACGCGCAGCTCGCGGCCGGCTTTCTGATGATGAACGAAGTGCCGACCGGCACGAACGCCGAGATCGGCGGGCTCGCCGCGAACGACACGACGCTGTTCGCGGCCAATACCGCGCGCAATCGCATCGAAGTCTACGATGCCGAATCGATGCAGCAGAAAGCAACGTGGAACGTGCACGAGCCTGGACGTATCGCGCTCGCGCCCGACGGCACGCTATGGGTGCTCAGCGGCACGCGCGGCGATCGCGCGCCGGGTATCGGGCATTACACGGCGACCGGTCAGCGCATCGACGAGACCATCACGCTGCCGGCCGATACGGTCGCGGTCGGCCTCGCCGTCGATGCGCAAGGCCGCCTCCTGATCGCCGATAACGGTCCGCGCCAGCAGGTGCTGTTTTTCACGAAGCGCGACGGCCGCTACACGGAGTCGGGCACGCTCGGCGAGCGCGGCGGCATTTTCAGCGGCGTCGCGGGCAAGCCCGGACCATTGCGATTCAACGGGTTGACCGGCGTGGGTGTCGATGCGCGCGGCAACGTGTACGTGTCGACCAATGGCATCGGTCCGCGTTACGAGCCGATCGGCGCGGGCCTCGGCGCGACGCTCGAAAGTTATGCGCCGAACGGCAAGCGCAACTGGCAGGTCGAGGGGCTGCTGTTCGTCGACGGCGCGTGGATCGATCCGGCCCGGCCCGACAGCGTCTATACCGGCAACAAGCGCTTCGAACTCGATTTGTCGAAGCCGTCCGGACAGGACTGGAAATACGCGGGGTTCCTGTCGAATCGGTTCAAGTACCCGGACGATCCGGTGTTCCATACCGACCAGTATCCGGGTCTGCCGATCGCGCGGCGGTTGAAGGGGCACACGTTCCTCTATCTGACCGACATGTATGCGGATCATCTGAAGATCTATCGCTTCGATCCGCAGCATGACGGCGAGACCGCGATTCCCTCGGGATTTATCGCAGGTCGCGAGCGCGCGGTCGCGAAGGTGCCGAATGCACCGCCGGGCGGTGACTGGATCTGGCGCGACACGAATGGCGACGGGCGTTTCGATCGCGACGAATACACGCCGAACACGAGCGGCACGAAGCTCGCGGGAGGCTGGGGCTGGTGGGTCGACATGGCCGGCGACATCTGGCGTACCCGGGATACGAAGGGCATCTATCGCTTCCGTTTCGGCGGACTCGATGCGAAGGGCAACCCGGTCTACTCGTACTCGAACCTGACGCAGTACCCGGTGCCGGCACCGTTCAGCGAACTGCATCGCGCGATCTATGAACCGGACACGGACACGATGTACGTGAGCGGCTATACGGCCGATATGCCGACCGCGCAGGGCTTCTGGAAGGAAGTGGGGCGCGTGCTGGTGCGCTATGACAAGTGGTCGAGCGGCAAGCCGGTGCAGCGCTACGCGATCACGCTGCCGTGGCAGACGCAGAGCAAGCCCATTGCGACGATCATCGGCGTCACGGTCGAGGGGCAATACGTGTTCGGCGTCGAGCCGGTCGGCGCGGTGCACGTGTGGGACAAGGACAGCGGCAAGGAACTCGGCGTGATCCGGCCGGGCCCCGAAGTGGGCCGCGCGTCGGGTTGGGTCGACGTGCCGAACGGTATCAGCGCGACGAAGCGCGGCGATGGCGAGTACCTCGTCTTCGTCGAGGAAGACGCGCGCGGCAAGGTGCTGATGTATCGCTGGAAGCCTTGAAGTGCGTTGGCCGCGCTGACGCAGCCCCGCACGCAATCTAACCGCAAAACCGAAGGGATTCGATGGACAAAGGCATTCTCAGGAACGTGGCGATCAATTTTTTCGGGCTCGTGCTGCCGACGTTCGTGTCGCTCGTGACCGTGCCGTCGTATATCCGGCTGCTCGGCGTGGAGCGCTACGGTGTGATCAGTCTCGTGTGGACGCTGATCGGCTACTTCGGGATTCTCGATCTCGGCATGAGCATGGCCGCGCAGAACCATATTTCGAAGGCGCGCGCGTCGGGCGATCAGGAGGAAAGCGCGCGCGTGTTCTGGAGCGCGACGTGGCTCAATCTGACGACCGGCGTGGTGGGCGGTCTGATCATCTACTTCGGCGCGTTCCTGTACACCGCGTATTTCACGAAGGTATCGCCCGAGTTGCAGCACGAAGTCTATATGGCGCTGCCGTGGCTCGCGGTCGCGATTCCGATCGCGAACGTGTCGTGGGTGTTCGCGGGCGCGATCAACGGCGCGGAACGCTTCGGCGTCTACAACACGAACCAGACGATCGGCACGTTCCTGTTCCAGCTGCTGCCGCTCGGTGCCGCGTGGTGGCTCGGCGCGACTTTGCAGAACGTACTCGCCGCGGCAGTCGTCGCGCGGATTCTCGCGGCGTTGCTGCTCGGCCGCTACGCGCTGAAAGTGCTTGAAATACGCAGCATTCAGCCGCCGCGGCTCGGCGTCGCAAAGGGGCTGTTCAACTTCGGCGGCTGGATGCTGATCGCGAGCGTGACGACGATGGTCGCCGATTCGCTCGATCGCGTCATGCTCGGTTCACGGCTCGGCGCGCGTTTCGTCACGTACTACACGGTGCCGCAGAACCTCGTCACGCGTCTGAACATCGTGCCGACCGCGCTGGTACGCACGCTGTTTCCGCGGCTTTCCGCAGTCGGCCGCGCCGACGCCGACACGATCACGCAGCAATCGCTCGAATTTCTGAACGGCGTGTTCACGCCGGTCGCGCTCGTCGCGATGCTGGTGCTCGAACCGTTCCTGCATCTGTGGGTCGGCAACGAGATCGCGACGGTCGCGGCGCCCGTGGGCCGCATCATGATCGTCGCCGTGTGGCTCGTCGGCCAGGCGAACGTGACGCGCATCCTGATTCAGTCGCAGGTCAATCCAGCCACCGCCGCGCGCATCGGCCTCGTCGAGTTGCCGCTTTTCGCCGGCGCGTTGTGGCTCGGTATCACGCATTTCGGGCTGACGGGCGCGGCGGTCGCGGTCGCTGCCCGCGCGCTGTTCGACTACGCGGTGCTGCTGCGTTTCGCCGCGATCCGCGCGCGCCAGATCGTGCTCGACATGCTCGCTCATCTCACCTTCCTGCTCGCCAGCCTGTGGCTCGCCAGCTTCCTGCCGAGCCTCGCGCTCGCGATCGCCGCCGGTGTGCTGATGGTCGGCGCGAACGTCGCGTGGTCGATCACGATGACGCCCGCCTTGCGCAATCTTGCGCGTTCACTGCTATTGCGACTGAATCCGAGGAAAAGCGCATGAATCATGACGTCCTTGAAAAAAAACTGTTGAGGCCCGCGACGCGCAGCGCGCTCGACGAACTGACGAGCGTGCCCGGCATCCAGCCGGCACCGCGCCGTACCGCGCCGCGCGCGAGCAAAAGCGTGCGCATCGCGATCGTGCACGACTGGCTCGTCACCTACGCGGGCGCGGAGAAAGTGCTCGAGCAGATCATCGCGTGCTTTCCCGATGCGGACCTGTTCAGCCTCGTGGACTTTCTCGACGATCGCAGCTTCCTGCGCGGCAAGCCGGTGACGACGTCGTTCATCCAGAAGTTGCCGCTCGCGCGCAGCAAGTACCGCTCGTATCTGCCGCTGATGCCGCTCGCGATCGAGCAACTCGACGTGTCGGCGTACGACGTCGTGATCTCGAGCAGTCACGCGGTCGCCAAGGGCATTCTGACCGGTCCCGATCAGGTGCATATCAGCTACGTGCATTCGCCGATCCGCTATGCGTGGGATTTGCAGCATCAGTATCTGCAGCAGTCGAAGCTGACCAACGGCCCGAAGTCGGCGCTGGCGCGGCTGATTCTGCATTACATGCGCAACTGGGATATCCGCACGTCCAACTCGGTCGACGGCTTCGTCGCGAACTCGGCGTTCATCGCGCGACGCATCAAGAAGGTGTATCAGCGCGACGCGCAGGTGATCTTCCCGCCGGTCGATGTCGAGGCGTTCACGCTGTGCACGCAGAAGCAAGACTTTTATCTGACCGCCTCGCGCATGGTGCCGTACAAGAAAATCGATCTGATCGTCGAGGCGTTCGCGCGGATGCCCGAGCGCAAGCTCGTCGTGATCGGCGACGGACCCGACATGGCGAAGATCCGCGCGAAGGCGGGGCCGAACGTCGAGATCATGGGCTATCAACCGTTCGAGGTGCTGAAGGACCGCATGAGCCGCGCGAAGGCATTCGTGTTCGCGGCCGAAGAGGACTTCGGCATTTCGGTGGTCGAGGCGCAGGCTTGCGGCACGCCGGTGATCGCGTACGGCAAGGGCGGGGCGCTCGAAACGGTGCGCGATCTGTCGGAGCCGAAGCCGACCGGCATGTTCTTCGATGAACAGGATACCGACTCGATCATCGCTGCCGTGAATCGTTTCGACGAGCTTCGGCACCGGTTCCTGCCGGAGAATTGCCGCGGCAACGCCGAGCAGTTTTCGGCCGCGCATTTCCGCGAGCGCTTTTTCTCGCAGGTGCGCGCGGCGGTGCCCGCGTTGCGCACGGCGACGCTGCCGGCCTATACGCCGTATCGGCCGGCCGTGCAGGGCGCCGCGAACGTGCCGCGCATTCTTGCCGTCGATCAGAGCGGCGTGCTCGGCGGCGCCGAACTGTCGCTGCTCGAAATCGTCAAGGCGCTGCGCTCGCGCATGGAGGTCGTGCTGTTCGACGACGGGCCGTTCAACACCGCACTCGCGAAAACCGGCGTCGAGGTCACTGTACTCGATGCCGGCGCGCTCAAAAATGTGCGCAAGCAGGGCGGTTCGATGCCGAAAGGTCAGGCGTTGAAGGGACTCATCTCACTCGTGCGTGCCACCGCGAAACGCGCGCGCAAGGTGGATGTGATCTACGCGAACACCCAGCGTGCGATGGTGATCGGCGCCGTGGCCGGCAAGCTCGCGAGACGGCCGGTGGTCTGGCATTTGCGCGACATCGTCAGCGCCGAGCATTTCGGCGGCAAGCAGCTTGCGATCATCAAGTGGTGCGCGCGGCTCGGCCTCACGCACGTGATCGCCAATTCGGCTGCGTCGGCGCAGGCGTTTGCGAAGCTCACGCGGTTCGACAGCAAGCGCATCGACGTCGTGTTCAACGGGATCGCCGCGGAACCGTTCGACGCATTGCGCACGGTGTCGCAAGCGGTGCTGCGCGAGCGCCTGAGTCTGCCGCGCGACGCGTTTCTCGTCGGCTCGTTCAGCCGGCTTGCGCGTTGGAAGGGGCAACATGTGCTGCTCGAAGCGATGGTGCTCAATCCGCAGATGCATGCGGTGCTGGTCGGCGCGGCGCTGTTCGGCGAGGACCAGTACGAGAGCGAACTGCGCGCCTTCGTCGCCGCGCACAAGCTTGGCGAGCGTGTGCATTTTCTCGGCTTCCAGCACGATATTCCGGCCTGCATGTGCGCGGTCGACGCGGTCGTGCATACGTCGATCACCCCGGAGCCGTTCGGTCGCGTGATCGTCGAGGGGATGCTCGCGCAGCGGCCGGTCGTGGCGTCGCGCGCAGGCGGCGTGGTCGAAATCATCGACGACTACGAGAACGGCGTGCTGTGTACGCCGGGAGACGCGCATGCGCTAGCCGATACGCTCGCCGAATTGCGCTCGAACGGCGACTTGCGCGACAAACTGGTCAGGAACGGCTATCGGACCGCGCAGGAGCGCTTCGGCACGCGCAGCTATGTGGATGGGGTTGCGCAGATTCTGACCGGCGTGGCAGCGCGGTGACGAGGTGATTTTTACGCGAGGATAGACGAGGGCTTGGCCAGTCCTTGCTTGGCGTAGCGGAGCGAAAGTCTCGAACGACTTTCGCTCCGTTTTTTTTATTCCTCGCGCAGCGACAGGTTGATTACTCGCTCAGAAGGCGCTTGAGTTCGTCAAGGAATGAAGCAGTAGTGTGGCCCCACAGATTGGGATCAATCCCTGCGCCGTAATCTCTTTCGAACGCAGAATCGAGGTCGGACGGATGCTCATTCATGAATGAATTTATTTCATCAACTATTTCCTTTTGATATTCCAGTGGGCTATCATTTCTATAGCATGAGACAATTTCAGGGATTGTGTTTCCCCACAAATCAAAATCCTCATTGAAATACGCACCGAAAAGCTCGTACATTCTAGGGTAGCGATCTGATAGCATTGGCTATCCTTAGCCCACGTGGGCGGTAAATATGTAATACGGCATATTATTATATTCCTGAAACTTCAAAATTACGGTGACTTCGTTCATCTTGGTCAGTTCGTTGGTTTTTCTCGTTACCCCGTATCCTATATCGCCACAAACCTTCTTGACCAATGTAAGGGGAATGCGGTTTTTCGGAGATTGTATCCAGCTCTGTATTTTCAAGGCATTTGAGTTCATTACATCAGATATCGCCAACTCTGCCACCTGAAGATTATAAAACGATGAAACAACCCTTTTTTGGGGTTCCCGTTTAAGGCGTTCCCGTAGCCATGCCTCGTCCTTCTCAACATGCTTCAGAATCGTATGCCCGCCAAGCCTTGGATTAATGGCCTTCGCCTCATGCATTTGCAGATTGATCCTGCCCATCGTGACGCTGGCCACGCGTGCAGCCTTGATCGAGCCAGCGAAGCCAAACGGCACGATCATATCAACTGACAGGCCGATCTTGTTTGCCAGGTCAGGACTGGCCTTCATCGCCTCGGCCAGTTTCGTCGTACCTTGCTGGGTCAGCGTGGCCGTATCCCGGCCCGTCCAGATTTGTCGCAAACCTGCCGACGCCGTATCTGAGCCATGCACGCCGAACACAACGCACCCCGCCTTGCTCGCCATCGTCGGTTCGGGCAGCACACACAGAGCCGCCGCCCCGACCATTTCCAATACCCCGCCGACAACCTGCAAACCGCCCCATAGCCGGTTGGAAAGCATTTCGGTGGGGCTGATCGACTGGCGGGAGAGCACCGCCGCCAGTTGAGGCGCACTGAGTACCACTCGCACGGCATCCGGATCGTGTTGATACGACATTACGATGTCCCCTGGAGTTGTTGGGCTACCACGCTAGCAGGCGACTACAGGGAGATGGAATGGGCGACGGATGATTTTAGGGGGCTTTGCCTGTGTCAATCAAACGGCGCGCGGCGAGTGGCGGTCGAAATCGAGACTTCGGCATGCGCGCGAAGCGCCTCAGCCACAAGTTGCCCGCATCAAGCTGGCACGCAGGATTATCCGCGAGCCGCAGCGCGCCGCTGCAATGGATGCAATAGCGCTGATCACGCAGAACACCGGCACACCGGCCGAACCCCGGGCGGCATCGATTCCTGACGGTAAATGTGGCTCAACGCCGCCCTTTTTGTTGAACCGCGATTGCGGAAATATGCATTGAAAATGAGATACGCGAAATCATCGTGAATATTTGTCAAAAAGTCTTAATCTCAAATTAAAGGTGTTGACCGTGGCTGCTTTGGATGATTAATTCGCCGGGTGTGTTCTGGAAAATCAGCAGAGGTCAAATGGAACAACAGAATCAGAAAAGTGCCATGGGCGAGGAAGAGTGCCAAGTTTGCCGTATCACCTATTCAATCTACTCAAACTTCCCGTCAATGCCGTCTGGCGCTGAACGCCGAAACCGGCGAATGGTTTCCGTTCGATAGGTTGAAGTCGTATTCAAACGGTTACGACATGGCCGAAGCCCTCGGTTACGCATGGGCGTGCGATTGTCGCGGACGCTCACGGAATCGTTTCGATCAGCGGTTCACGCTAACGGATGCTGGAGGTAATGCACTCCCTAATACGTATTACACCGCCCAACTTCCATCGGGCGCACTTGTTCACGGCATTACCGATTTGCAGGGACGCACCAAGCGCTATCAGACACATGGTGCGCGATCCATTCACGTCTTTATTGGTCATAGGGAGGCGTAATGCGTGATGCACTGGGAGCAGCACTAACAGATACAAACCCGAATTCACTTGTAATTCTCCAGTCGGACAGGATCGGCAAGCCGTGGAATGTTTCCCAAGCTGGAGTTCAGTTCACTGCGCAGTGGGAGGCCTTTCGGTCGCATTTGTACGATAAGGATGGAGGTGGCGGCGGCGGAAATGCCACGATCGGATACGGACATCTGGTCCATATCGGACCAATATCCGGTGCACCTTCCGAAGCGCTTTACGGAAATGGAATTACCGAACCGCAGGCGCTGAAACTGCTTCATCATGATCTACGCGAAGCCGAGCGAATTGTAAATAGCAGAATTTTTGTTCCGTTGTTTCAGTACGAGTACGATGCGGTTGTTGATTTCATCTTCAATCATAGAAGTGGAAATAACGAGTTTTTCGCGCTCGTTAATACCGGTCATTACGATCAAGCGCCGTCGAAATTTCTGCAATACACAGCGGCGCATGGCAAACACCCACTGGGGTTGGTCAGGCGCCGTCGTGCTGAGGGCCGACTGTTTGCTACGGGGAATTATGATGCGACTCACTAAGATAACGGTTGCAGTGATCCTATCATGCGGCACGTCGGCCGCCTTTGCAGACGCGACTTGCGAGGCATCCGCGCAAACGCGCGATGACTATCTGGCGTGTACAAATGCCGACACGAAAAGCATGCTAAGTGACGCTGAAAAACTCTATCGAAATCTCCACGCCAACGCTAAGGGCGAAGCGCTCGCGGAACTCGCGAAAAATCACAAGCTGTGGGAAGAAAAATTTCAATCCGATTGCAAGTTATTTGGGATGGCATTCAACGACTGGAAAGGCGGTTATATGCCTGATACAGACTTCCAGGTGGCGGCCTGCAGGCAGGATTCGGCAAAACAGAGGCTCGAATTTTATGAATGGTTGTCTTGTCCGGACGATATGGAATCGTCGGAGCATCCGGAATGCTCAACGGTTAAAACGATTCTTGGACGCAAGAAATAAATCGAAATTGAGTTGAGTGCGATCTGTAACGAGAGGGAACTGCGCGTGGATGTGCGACAAGCTGTTGAACTGCGTACGGACGCTCGTTGAGGACGTGCCGCTTGCAGAAGGGAAAACGCGTTCAATTCCGGTGAAGGATCATCCGAATTTGATCGTCGTGGCTTGGCGTGCAGGGAATGGGCGATGAGTGATCCGATCAATAAGGATCTGCGATTGCTTTTCCAGTGCTGCCCACGGAAGCACGATTTTCTGGACGCTTAACCCCGACTATCTGAAAGCGACAGGCGCCAAAGCATACCGATGAGAATCACTACGATACTGGTGGCGGCTATGGCCGCCCTATCTGGCAGCGCACATGCGGCTCAGTCTTACGACAGCTACGAAGCCTTGTACGTTGCCCAAGCGGGGGCAGTGTTTGGCGACCCGATCAAACGAAACGGTGACCCGACCGATCAAAACGCCGGCGTGGTCTATTCCTACCCAGGCGAGCCAGGCACTTTTATGAAGCTGCAAGCCAAACTGGAACGGAAAACGCTAAACATTGAGCTCTGGAAGGATCGCCTGGCAGTCGACGGCAAATCCTATCGCTTTGCGCACGCTACGACATTCCCCGGAGAGCATGTGTCGGAAATCTTTCCGCAATCAGCCAACGTATTCATTGCAGCGCGAACCGATACGCATCCGCCCTTACTCTGCGTGGAAGGGCACGGCAACGGTTCGGGCGAAGCCGGAAGTCGATACCGGCAGATCTCGCTGCTGGTCAACCCTCTAGCGCGCAAGCCGACGTTTCTTCATCTGCCGAGTTTACTTTCGTCATGTCGGGCCGTCGTGGCGACGAAGGAAGGGAAGCTTGCCTTTCCGAATAACAGTTACGTATTCGACGATGCACAGGCATCCCGCGTTGGCCTGTTAGTGTCGTACTACACGTTTAAGAATCAGCGATTTGTCCCGGTCCCGGCTCTAAAGCAACTCCGGCTCAAATTTACGCATCTAGAGATACCGTTTCAATTTTCCATTCAGGACGAGCACCAGGTATCGACGTTGCTATTCAACGAGATCAAATGATGGTGAAGCACCCGAACGCGCGGGATTGATCCAATGTCAACGTTCTATCAGCGCCCTTTAGGCTTAAAACTCGCCGACCACCTCATCGCAGGCAACTCAACCAGCCGATAGAACACATAGGCGGCCGGCACCGCGACCAGCATATAGCCGAACGACGGCCAGATCGACATCTGCAGCGACGAACGAAACAGCCACGCCGACAGCAGTACGAAGATCGGCAGATGGATCAGATACAGCGAGAAGCTGAAGTCGCCGACGCGCGACAGCAGGCGCGCTACTGCATCCGACCCGGCACGAAGCAGCGCGCGCACGCCGCCCGTTTCACGCCGGGGGGCATGACGTCCATCGAGCGCCTTGTACAGATAGCACGCGAAGCCGAGCGCCCATATCTGGAACGCGCCGTACTGGCCGAAGTGAAACGCGACGCAGCCTGCCGCGATCAATACCGCCGCGAGCACGTACAGCAATGCCGGCGCACGCGCCGCTTGCGCGCTGCGCGCTTTGGCGTCGGCGATCCACGCACCAAGCGTCCAGGAGAACCAGTACGACGTGAAGAACTGCAGATCGTGGCGCTCCAACCCGTACGCGGACGCAACGTTGATCGCGCCGACGAGCGCGAGCACGGCGCTCATGCCGATGCGCCGCCGCAGCGCGAACAGCAGCGGATAAATCGCATAGAACTGCACTTCGAGCGACAGCGTCCATAGCGCGCCGTTCGAGCCATACGTTTTACCCGCCACACCCTGCAGCGAAAACAGGTTGACCAGAAACGGATGCCAGCCGATGTCGCGAATCTTGTGACTGACGGGCGGCAATTGCAGGCTCAACGAATCGAGCGCGAAGGTCAGTACGAGCGCCGCGAGCAGCACCGGGTAGATGCGCGCGAAGCGCCGCAGCCAGAAGTTGCCTGCATCGAGCCGGTAAGCGGGATTGCCCGCGAGCCGCAGCGCGCCGCCGCGATGGATGCAGTAGCCGCTGATGACGAAGAACATCGGCACACCGGCCGAGCCCCATGCGATCGGAAACGTCAGATACGCGGCGAGACTACTGGGACTCAACGAATGTCCGACGCTCTGATGAAACGCCTGCATGCCGACCCACACGATCTGGCGGCAATGAAAGTAGGCGACCAGCAGCGCGGCGAAGCCTCGCATCGCGTCGATCGCGTGCTCCTTGCCGGCGCTATCGACACGCGCGTCGCTGCGCGCATGCGCCGTGGCCGGGTTTCTCTCCGGGCGCGGCAGCGGGGAGAGGGGCAGGGATGAGCCGGCGGCATCCAGTGCTGGGTCGCTCATACGCGGTCCTTATCTGAAGCGGAAAAAAGAAAAAATTGCGCGGAACAAGCCTTCGAGCGGGCGTCTTGCGCACCCGCGACGCATCCATCCTAGAGCACCGCAATCCTGAAAAATGATTAAAAAATTCCATTTCGCATTGAATCCGATATCGATTTTGTGACGAATTGTAATTGCGCGTCGACGTATGGCGTATCGAATTATTTATCGCTTTTGTCGTGCTAATTTAAAGCAAGGATTTTCTGACCCCGAGGTGAAGTCATGAACCTGCATTTACTGGCCGGCGTGGCCGTCCTGCTGATCCTGGTGGCCGCCTCCGCCTACCGCGATGCCTTGCGCAACGAGCCGATCCGTCGTTACCGGATGAACCCAGGCAAGCTGCCACCGGTCGACGAACAGGAATGACGTGCTGCCGAAGCCGGTCATCGGGTCGCCAGGCGACCCGTGGCAGGGGTCGTCCGAAAGGTAAGACTTTCGGATTTGCTCGATCACCAACTGGCAATGGATACGTAATAATTTCCTCAATTTGTCACAATATCCAATTGCGATTAATGCGTGAATTATCCGAATTAAATCGGAGAAAAACGCTTGCGTGAACCTCGCAGTTTTTCTGCTAGTCTTGCGCCGGCGTTGATTGGCCGCCAGGTCCGCGAACACACCAATTTCTAACCGATGTGGGAATGCCTACCATGCTGAAAGTCACCAAAGCCGTGTTTCCCGTAGCGGGCCTCGGGACACGATTCCTGCCGGCTACCAAAGCAAGTCCGAAGGAAATGCTGCCGATCGTCGACAAGCCGCTGATCCAGTACGCGGTCGAAGAAGCGATCGATGCCGGCATCACCGAGATGATCTTCGTGACGGGCCGCAGCAAGCGCGCGATCGAAGATCACTTCGATAAATCCTATGAGATCGAGTCCGAACTCGAAGCGCGCAACAAGCAGAAGCTGCTCGACCTCGTGCGCAGCATCAAGCCGGCCAACGTCGACTGCTTTTACGTGCGCCAGGCCGAAGCGCTCGGTCTCGGCCATGCGGTGCTGTGCGCCGAAAAACTGGTGGGCGACAGCCCGTTCGCGGTGATTCTCGCCGACGACCTGCTGCATAGCGCGAAGCCCGTGATGAGTCAGCTCGTCGATACTTTCAACCACTATCACAGCTCGGTGATCGGCGTCGAAACGATCGCGCGCGAGGACAGCCGCTCGTACGGCGTCGTCGACGGCCGCGAGTGGGAAGACAACGTGATCAAGCTGTCGGGCATCGTCGAGAAGCCAGCGCCGGATGAGGCGCCGTCGAATCTCGGCGTGGTGGGCCGCTACGTGCTGATGCCGACGATCTTCAAACATATCCGCGCGCTGAAGCCGGGCGCGGGCGGCGAGCTGCAACTGACCGACGCGGTGCAGTCGTTGCTGACCGAGGAGCAGGTGCTAGCGTATCGCTACTTCGGCACGCGCTTCGATTGCGGCAGCAAGCTCGGCTATCTGAAGGCGACCGTCGAATTCGCACTGCGCCATCCCGAGGTGAAGGCTGAATTCGAGGCGTATCTGCAAGCCTTTATGAAGAACGAAGCGTCAGGTGGCGAGGCGGCGCAATTGACGGCAGAAGCCGCGTGAAGTGACACGACCTGGAAGGAAAAACGGGCGCCGCATTGCACGGCGCCCGTCGTCGTTTCGGCCGGACGGCCTCAACCCTGCTTCTTCACCTCGAGCCGGAACTTGTGCAGCAACGGCTCGGTATATCCGCTCGGCTGCTGGCGCCCCTCGAAGACGAGCGCCTGCGCGGCCTTGAACGCGATCGTGTCGAAGCCGGGCGCCATCGGCTGGTAGAGCGGATCACCGGCGTTTTGCACGTCCACCACCTTGGCCATGCGCTTGAACGTCTCCTCGACGAGCTCGCGCTTGATCACACCGTGATACAGCCAGTTGGCGATGTGCTGGCTCGAAATACGCAGCGTCGCGCGGTCTTCCATCAGGCCGACGTTGTGAATGTCCGGCACTTTCGAGCAGCCGACGCCCTGGTCGATCCAGCGCACCACATAGCCGAGAATGCCCTGCGCGTTGTTGTCGACTTCGGCGCGGATTTCGTCGTCGCTCCATTGCGCCTTTTCGACGACCGGAATCGTCAGCAGGCCGTCGAGCAGTTCGTCGCGCACCGTCGCATAGTCGGTGCGTTCGAGTTCCTGCTGGACCGCCTGCACGTCGACCTGGTGATAGTGCAGCGCGTGCAGCGTCGCCGCGGTCGGCGAGGGCACCCACGCGGTGTTCGCGCCGGCCTTCGGATGGCCGATCTTCTGCTCTAGCATCGCGTGCATCAGGTCGGGCATCGCCCACATGCCCTTGCCGATCTGCGAGCGGCCGCGCAGGCCCGCGCTCAAACCGACCAGCACGTTGCTGCGCTCGTACGACGTGATCCACTTGCTCGACTTCATGTCGCCCTTGCGCATCATCGGGCCCGCTTCCATCGCCGAGTGCATCTCGTCGCCGGTGCGATCGAGGAAGCCCGTGTTGATGAACGCGACGCGCGCCGACGCTTCGGCGATACAGGCGAGCAGATTCACGCTGGTGCGGCGCTCCTCGTCCATGATGCCCATCTTGATCGTGTTGCGCGGCAGCTTCAGCAGGTCTTCGACGCGCGCGAACAGTTCGCTCGCGAACGCGACTTCGGCCGGTCCGTGCATCTTCGGCTTCACGATATAGATCGAGCCGGTGCGCGAGTTCAGCTTGTTCTGGCGGTCGCGCAGCGCGCACAGCGTGGTGATCACCGCGTCGAGAATGCCTTCCGGAATCTCGTGGCCGTCTTTTGTCAACACGGCCGGGTTCGTCATCAGATGGCCGACGTTGCGGATGAACAGCAGCGCGCGGCCATGCAGCTTGACCTGCGACTTGCCGTCGGCGCCGATGTATTCGCGATCGGCATTGAGCCGGCGCGTGAAGGTCTTGCCGTTCTTCGTGACCTGTTCGGTCAGGTCGCCGTTCATGAGGCCGAGCCAGTTGCGATAGAGCTGCACCTTGTCGTCGGCGTCGACGGCTGCGACCGAGTCTTCGCAATCGATGATCGTGGTGACGGCCGCTTCGACGACGATGTCCTTCACATGGGCCGCATCGGTCTTGCCGATCGAATCGTTCGCATCGATCTGGATCTCGACGTGCAGGCCGTTGTGCCTGAGCAGCACCGCCGACGGCGTGCTCGCGTCGCCCTGATAGCCGACCAACTGCGCGGGTGTCTTCAGCGCCGTGGTGCCGCTCTTCAGCGCGACGACCAGTTGGCCGTTCTCGACGCTATAGCGCGTTGCGTCCGCGTGCGAGCCGTTCGCGAGCGGCGCGGCCTGATCGAGGAACTTGCGCGCGTACGCGATCACGGCTGCGCCGCGCACCGGGTTGAAGCCCTTCTGCTTTTCCGCGCCGTCCGTTTCGGGGATCGCGTCGGTGCCGTACAGCGCGTCGTACAGGCTGCCCCAGCGCGCGTTTGCGGCGTTCAGCGCGTAGCGCTGGTTCGACAGCGGCACGACGAGCTGCGGGCCGGCCTGTCCGGAGATTTCGCTGTCCACGTGGTCGGTCGTGGCCTGGACGCTGGTGGGCACGGGCACGATGTAGCCGATGCCTTCGAGAAACGCACGATACGCGCGCAGATCCCGCACCGGGCCGGGATTGGCCCGATGCCAGTTGTCGAGTTCGCTTTGCAGGCGGTCGCGCTCGGCGAGCAACGCCCGATTTTTGGGCGCCAGCTCGTGCACGAGGGCGTCGAATCCCGACCAGAAGGCGGCGCTGTCGATTCCGGTGCCGGGCAGGGCTTCGGATTCGACGAACTGGTCGAGGTTGGCGGCGACCTGCAGTCCGCCGCGCGGGTTCATCTGAGTCATCGACTGCTCCATCTGTTATGGGACCGACGAGGGGGCATCGGTCCGCGTTGTGTCTCGGGATTGCTTTGGCGCTCGGCGCTTTACACGCCGAGCGCCTGAATGCCGGCTTTCGCGATCTGCGCATCCTGCTCCGACTTGACGCCCGACACGCCGACCGCGCCGACCACGTGGCCGTCGACGATCACCGGCACCCCGCCTTCGAGCGTGCCCTGCAGCGGTGCGCTGAGGAACGCGGTGCGGCCGTTGTTGATCATGTCTTCATAGACCTTGGTTTCGCGCCGGCCGAGCGCCGCGGTGCGCGCTTTTTCGGTCGCGATATACGAGGTGGAGGGCGCCGCGCCGTCGAGACGCAGCACCGCGAGCGGATGGCCGCCGTCGTCCGCGACGACGATCGCGACAGGCCATTTGTTCTTCTCGGCCTCCGCGCGGGCGGCATCGACAATGCGGGTCGTCTCGGCGACGGTCAACACGGGTTTGCTCAGCATAATGAATTTCCTGTCTCGGTGATGGGAAGGTGGCGTCTACAGCTTCTTTCGGTAACCGGCGACGCGGCGCTTCAGAAGATCCTCGGGGCTCCGTTGCAAGCTTCTTGCGGCTCTCCGGCGCGCGGCTGATCCGACGATTTTACTTCCGCGCGAGGCAGCGCGAAACGGCGGCCTCGCCAGGCGGCTCTGCCCGTGCGCTCGACAGTGCCGCCGCAACGCCACGCGCCGGGCGGTCCACAAGCGCGGCCTGGTTCAGAAATAACGAGGTAGACCAGCCGATGAGCTGGTTTTCGAAGCCTTCAATGCGGCCAGACAATGGTCGCGCCGCGAGCCGTAGCGGGGGCGACGGCTTCGGTTTATCGTCGGATGACAGCGGCCAAGCGAACGAGGCCCAGTTCACGCTTTCACGAGTGATCCAGACCCGCGCATGGGCGACGCGAACACCGCTTAGCCGCCCACGAACCAGTCGAAACCAGTGGAAGGCAGCCGAAACTGGCTGATACGCCCGAAGAAACGTTCGATCTGCGTTCGACCTGGATCAGGTCGGTTTCCCGCACTCGCCGACAATGAGGCCAACCGGGGCAGCAGCATTGACTATGATCGCGCTGTCAGTCCGGACCACACGATGACGGCTCGGCGGTGCGACCCAGTCAGCGATCGGGGCGCGTTGATGAATGGCGATCGCGGAGAAATCCTTGCAGCCAGTTTTCAGGGCGACGTCTGAGGTCGGGTGCGCGATGGCAAGGTGGGCGAAGCCCAAACATATTCCAGCGCATAGTGCAGGCAGCGTACGCATGGTGTGTCCTCCTTGTGCGAGAGAACCAGTAGAGTGCCAGTCAACTGTCTGTCAGCTTCGATCAGTGGGGCTCTGCAGCGATCAACCTTGCTCCGCGTCGGCAGTGGCGGATCGATCGTTGGCTCGTTGAAGGCACGACAGGCCTGGTACGCTTTCAATCTATGCAGTGGCGATTAAAGCAGGCTTAAAGGCTTTCCCCGTGCCGGCACGATGATCGCCCGTTCTCTCCACGGTGCGGGGACGCCTTGTGGCAGGTGCATGCTATCCATACGCTGAAGGCCCCGGCAAACGAAGAATCTCGCGGATGTGAGCGCCGATGGCCGACCCGCATTGCAGGGCCGCGGCGTCAATATCAATCGGACGATCCAGCAGTCCCGCCGAAAAGGGGTATCTGTTGAACCTGGAACTGCCCCAGCGCCCAACCGAATGACTCGATTTCCCGCTTATGCAGCATCGCGAGCTTCAACAGGCACCGCTCGCCTTTTTCCGTCAGGTGGACCTGCACGAGTCGCCGGTCGGAAGCGTCGGGGCGACGCTCGACGAGCCCGGCGGCTTCGCAGCGGGACACGAGCGCCGCGGTGCCGTTGGGCGCTGCCTGCAACCGTTCAGCCAGTTCGCCGATACTGGCCCAGGAGCGGTCGGGAAATCCCCTGACGTGAAGGAGCATCTGGTATTGCAGAGGCGTGACTCCTTCCGCGTGAGTAATTTCTTCCGAATACCGCAGGAACCTGCGTAACTGGTAACGGAATGCCGACATGGCTTCGAGATCCTGCTTGTTGGGCATGCCGACCCGGATGTGCGGTGATGTTTGCTTCACTTTGCTACCTGGTATTGCGTGACCCTAGCAGGAACTTCCCGCGTCCTCGACCGTATGCCGCGGCTATGCCTCCTCGCCTTTTTCATCCTGTCCGATCACGACGCTCGTCGACGACGCAAACATGTAACGCGGCACATCCAGATTCTGGGGCGCGGGTTTGTCTTTGAACACTCGACCGGCCAGGTCGTAAGTCGAGCCGTGACAAGGGCACAGAAAGCCCCCGGGCCAATCGTCGGGCAGACTGGGTTGCGGCCCGGGCTGGAAGCGGGGCAGCGGGGTGCAGCCGAGATGGGTGCAAACGCCGATCACAACGAGTATGTTGCGATGATCCGGGCGCGACCGGTATTCGTTGTTGCAGTAGGCCGGCAGCGGTATCGAGAACGGATGCACGGTATGCGGGTCGGCGACCATCGGGTTGGCCTTGAGCACGGCCGCCAGCATCTCGTTGGTTCTGTTGACGATGAAAATCGGCTTGCCGCGCCACGCCACGGTCATCATGCTGCCAGGCTCGAGTCTGCCGATGTCGGCGCTGACTGGCGCCCCGGCTGCCCTCGCACTCGCTGGCGGCGCAAACGAGTCGACAAAAGGAACGACGACCGCCACGCCTCCTATGGCGCCGACGGCCGATGTGGCGATGAGCCATCTGCGGCGGGTTTCGTCGAGAGGCTCGCTGGAACCGTTTTTCATGGCAAGCTCCGAGTCGGTTCGGTTGCCCATCGCGACTTTTCACGAGTACCGGTTACGAATGCACCACCGCGGTCGTCATGCGCCGGAAAGCCGGCGAATCGGATCGCGTGCGGCCAGAAAGGCGAAACGCCGGTCTACATCGACCACAGGAACACTTCATGCACATGCGACGACGGAGCGATATTCACGTCCCTGCGCTCCGTCTTGCCGTTATATGTGGCGCTCACGCTATACCGGCCGTGAGGCAGCGACGCCAACAGGAAAGGACCCTTTGCGGTGGTCTGCAATATCGTATTGCCGTGCATGTCGGATAGCGTCACCGGGATATTCGCAAGGTACTCGTTGCCGCTAGCCGCCTTGCCCGCAAACTCGAGCGTGAGTGGATACCTTGGCATGACCTCCTTGATAGCGGTGGATTGGCCAAGGCCGATCCCGCCGCTCAGGAACGTAACCTCACCCTCGTGCTGTACCGCGGGTAAAGGCTGAGTTGCCGCGAACGCGTATTGGACGCTTGCACTCAGTGCGAGTGCCGTCAAGCCAACTTTGACGATTGCGTGCTGGTTCATTTCGAGCTCCTCGTAAAGTGTGGCGATGAGGTACGCGCCGCCACTGCGCTGCCAGGGTCTATTTACATATATAAACAGACCCTAGCCCATGTCGATGGTGACGAACATGCGCTGTCCGTCGCGTTGGACCAATAGCGCGACCGCGTTACCGCTGTTCGCCGCTTTCCGCCGGAACTGGGCGGGACTTGCTACATGAGTGCTGTCGACCATCAGGATGATGTCTCCCGGTTCGATGCCGGCGAGCGCGCCGGCCCCCGTGCTTTTTTCGACCAGGACACCACCTTCGACACCTGCGTCGTGTCGCTCCTGTGCGGTCAAACCGCGCACGGTCAACCCATCGGGAGCTGCGACCTGCGCAATGGCCGGGATCTCGGCAGGAGTGGCATTCAGACTGCCAAGCGCGACTGTCGTATCGTGCGTGGCGTTATCGCGCCAGTACACGAGATGGACGGATGTGCCCGGTTTGAGATCGGCTACTGTGACGGGCAGTTGGGTCGAATCTGGAATATCAACGCCATTGATCTTCATGATGACGTCGCCTGGTCTGAGACCGGACCTGGCAGCCGGTCCTCGCGGGTCGACCGAGCTGACGAGCGCCCCTTGCGGCCTGTTCAGACCGAAAGATTGCGCAAGCGGCCAGCTGACATCCTGAATCGTGATGCCGAGGCGTCCGTGTTCCGCCTCGTGGTGCAGTTGCAACTGTCGGGCAACTTTCATCGCTTCATCGATCGGCAGCACGAACGCGGCTCCTTCAACGTCGCCGATCTCTTTCGTGACAGGCATTTCGATCCCAATGACGTTGCCGTTCAGACTGAACACCGGGCTGCCTGCATCGCCCGCATTTTCGGTCACGTCAGTCTGGATAAGCGGTACATACGACTCGCCTGGCAAAGCCCGCGACATGTTGCTGATGATGCCTGCCGTCACCGTGTCGTTCAGTCCATAAGGGGAACCGATCGAGACGACCCACTGACCGGCCTTGTTCGCGGACGGTGAGCCAATTTTGACTGTCGGCAGTTTGGTGGCGGGAATCTTGAGCAGCGCGATACCGCTCGCTGGGTCGTCGCCGACCACTTTGGCCTTGAACTTGCGACCGTCCTTTAGCGTCACGCTGATTCGGGTTGCTTTGGTTATCAGGCTGGAGTCGGTGAGAATGTATCCATCGGCGGCGATGATGAATCCAGAGCCGCTGCGCTGCGAAGCCAGGCCTGCCGCGCCAGGAGGGGCGTAGGCGAACTGCTGGAACTGCTGGGTAAAAGGATCGTCTTCGCTGCCGGCCGGCGGCCAGAGGGGAGTGAAGGTGGCGACGGGTTGAGCCGCTGTCACGCTGATATTGACGACTGCTTTGCCTTCTTCGCTGACGAGGCGCGAGAAGTCCGTCACTATCGCGGGCGCCGTGTCGTGGCCTGGAAGCCTGGCAGCCGGCACATTCGCGCCAGAGCTTACGTTGTTCGGAGGGGATTGCGCCATGCAGCCCGCGGACACCGCCACGGTCAGACATTCCACGATCAGGAAGTACTTGAGGTTGTCGCGTCGCATCACATGCCCCCCGACACGAGCAGTTGAGTCGGTTGAGTCGGAGTAACGCGTCTGTCCGATGCGCTCTCCATGCTGCTGTGATTCGACTCTAGGTCGCCACTTTTAAAACAAGCTTAAAAAAAGCCCGATGAGAGGGTCCGGCTCGCACGTCCACGTCAACGCTAATTTCGGTACTATACGGATCTACTTTCAGTCCCCGATTTTCGCCGGAACTGCGCTCCCGACCCGCGTGCAACCATGCCTACCATCAACGAACTGTTCGTCTATCCGATCAAATCCTGCGCGGGCATCGCGCTCACCGAGGCGCGGCTGTTGGCGACGGGCCTCGAATACGACCGCAACTGGATGATCGTCGATCCCGAAGGCGCGATGTTCACGCAGCGCGCGTATCCGCGCATGGCGCTGATCAAGGTCGAACTCGGCGCAGAGGATCTGATTGTCAGCGCGCCGGGCGTGCGTGAGCTGCGCACGCCGCTCGATGCCGCGCGGCTCGCCGCGGCACCCAGGGTCGCTACCGCGGTGTGGCGCGACGCGGCCTACGGGCTCGACACCGGCGCAGAAACGGCGGCCTGGTTCACGGAGTTCCTCGGTCTGCCCGCGCGCTTGCTGCGCTTCGATCCCGAGCGGGAACGCGTCGTCGATCCGGACTATACGGACAGCACGGGGGGCGCCACGACTTTTTTTGCCGATGGCTTTCCGCTGCTGGTGGTCGGCCAGGCCTCGCTCGACGATCTGAACGCGCGCCTGAACGGCAAAGGCGCACCGTCGATCAGAATCGATCGCTTCAGGCCCAATATCGTGCTCAGCGGCCTCGATGCCTATGAAGAGGACTATGTCGAGACACTCGCCGTCGGCGCGAATGCGGACTCGAGCGCGCGCGTCGAGTTACGGCTCGTCAAGCTGTGCACGCGCTGTCCGATGCCGACCATCGATCAGGCGCGCGGCGCGCCCGATCCCGACTGGCCGAACGAACCGACCGACACGATGCTCGGTTACCGAGTCAGCGAACGCTTCGACGGCGCGGTCACGTTCGGCAACAACGCGCTGGTCGCGAGCGGGGCGGGGGCCTGGCTGCGCGTCGGGCAGCAGGTCGACGCGGAACTCGGGTTCGGCGATTGATGGGATGAAAGGCGGGCGAGGCCCGCTTCGAGCGCCGATCAGGCTGCCCGCGCCATGGCCGACGCGGGTAGTGTTTGCCCATCTCGATTGCCGCGAGCTTCGCGTTCCCAGCAAGGCGCTTCGGCGCTCTCGCCAACCGCATTGCCCACCAGAATCACCGCCGGACTGCCGAAGCCGGCGCCGAGCGCATCGGCGGCGAGCCGATCGAGCCGCGTCAACAGGCGCCGCTCGCCGCCGCCGCCGGCCCACTGCACGACCGCGGCCGGCATTTCGGCCGGCAGGTGCGCGAGCAACGCAGCGGCGATGCCGTCGATGCGCCGCATGCCCATATAGATCGCGAGCGTCGTGCGCGTCGCGGCAAGGGCGCCCCAGTCCGGCTCGCCGTGATCTTCGGTGTGCGCGGTGACGAAGCTCACGCCGTGACAATGCCGCCGATGCGTGAGCGACATGCCGAGGCCCGCGGCGGCCGCGAAGCCCGACGAGATGCCGTTGACGATCTCGACCGCGAGGCCTGCATCGCGCAGCACCGCGAGTTCCTCGCCCGCGCGACCAAACAGCAGCGCTTCGCCGCCTTTGACGCGCACCACGTGCAGACCCTTCAGCGCATAACGCCGCATCAGCCGCTCGATGAACGCCTGCGGCGTCGAGCGGCAGCCGCCGCGTTTGCCGACGCGAATCACGCGCGCCTGCGGCGCGAGGGTCACGATGTCGGGATTCGCGAGGTCGTCGAGCAGCACGACGTCGGCGGCCGCGAGCGCCTTGACGGCCTTCAGCGTCAGCAAGTCGAGGTCGCCCGGGCCGGCGCTCAGCAGCGTGACCTTGCCGGTGTTGGTGTTCATGTTGGTGTCCTTATGCCGTTGGTTTCCGTTGGCCCGAAACGAAAACGGCGCCCGCCCGTGAAGATCACGAGGGGACGCCGTTGTCCATTGCATTGCCTGTCGACGGTTGAGTCTGCGCGTCGCGACGACGTTGTCGCGATGAGGTTGCGCAAGAGCAATGCAAGGACCACGCCATCGATCCGATCAAGGCGCGCAAGCCGTTGCCACACATTGCGATTCACGCGGAAAACATGACGGCGATCGCACGCCCGTGCGCCTTCGTTTCGCACGTCGACAGTGCTGCGTCGCACCATCCCTGTGCCTGGCCGCCTCAAAACGCGTCGCGCGCGGGCTCCGGTCCGAAGCCGCGCGACTTGCCGCAAATCCCCGCCACACCGCGCTTTCGGGCGCATTTATCGAAATTGGCACAGCCCTTGCGATAAGCGTTGCCATCGGACCAACGTGGGTTCGTCGCGCTTGCAGCACAACTGCACGCGCCCCGCAGCACCCAACAGGACAACGGCGTCCCCCGAATTCGGCCCCTCGGCTGGATTCGCGGGACGCCGTTTTTATTTCCGCAATCGCTTTCGCCAGACACCAGAGGACAGCGCGCTCATGAAAATCATCGTTATCGGCCACGGGATGGTCGGCCACAAACTGGTCGAATGCCTGGCGCAACGGGCCGCGCACGATCTCGACATCACGGTGCTGGGCGAAGAATCGCGACCGGCCTACGATCGCGTGCATCTGTCCGAGTTCTTCTCGGGCAAGACCGCCGATGACCTGTCGCTCGTCGAGCCGGGCTTCTTCGAGCGCCACGGCGTGCAACTGAAGCTGAACGCGCGGGCGGTCGCGGTCGATCGCGACGCGCGCACGGTGACGGTCGCGACCGGCGAAACGCTGCCGTACGACCGCCTCGTGTTCGCGACCGGCTCCTATCCGTTCGTGCCGCCGGTGCCGGGCCGCGAGCGCGGCGACTGCTTCGTCTATCGAACGATCGACGATCTCGAAGCGATGCGCGAATGCGGCGCCCGCTCGAAAGCGGGCACGGTCGTGGGCGGGGGCCTGCTCGGTCTCGAATGCGCGAAGGCGCTGCGCGACATGGGTCTGCAAACGCACGTGGTCGAATTCGCGCCGCGCCTGATGGCGGTGCAGGTCGACGACGGCGGCGGCCGCGTATTGCGCGGCCGGATCGAAGAGCTTGGCGTCACGGTGCACACGCAGAAGAACACGACGGCGATCGTCGACGGCGAAGCGGGCACGCACCGCATGCAGTTCGCCGACGGCAGCCATCTCGACACCGACATGATCGTGTTCTCCGCCGGCATCCGTCCGCGCGACGATCTCGCGCGCGCATGCGGCCTCGAACTCGGCGCGCGCGGCGGCATCGCCATCGACGACGCGTGCCGCACCAGCGATCCGCACATCTATGCGATCGGCGAATGCGCGCTGTGGCACGGCCAGCTGTTCGGGCTCGTCGCGCCCGGCTACGAGATGGCGCGCGTGGTCGCGAAGCAGTTGCTCGGCGACCCGGCCGAATTCGCCGGCGCCGACATGAGCACGAAGCTCAAGCTGATGGGCGTCGACGTCGCCAGCATCGGCGACGCGCACGGCAATACGCCGGGCAGCCGCACCTACCAGTTCAGCGACGAACGCAAGCAGATCTACAAGAAGCTCGTCGTGTCCGATTGCGGCAAGCATCTGCTCGGCGGCGTGATGGTCGGCGACGCGAGCGAATACGGCACGCTGCTGCAGATGATGCTGAACCGCATCGAGCTGCCAGCGTCCCCCGAATTCCTGATCCTGCCGCAAGCGGACGGCAGCGCGAAGCCGGCGCTCGGCGTCGAGGCGTTGCCCGCGGCCGCGCAGATCTGCTCGTGCAACAACGTGTCGAAGGGCGAGCTGTGCGCAGCCGTGTGCGCGGGCGCGACGGACATCGGCGCGTTGAAGAGCGCGACCGGCGCGGGCACCTCGTGCGGCGGCTGCGTGCCGCTCGTCACGCAGGTGATGAAGGCCGAGATGAAGAAGCAGGGCCTCGCGGTGAACAACCACGTCTGCGAGCACTTCCCGTATTCGCGCCAGGAGCTGTATCACCTCGTGCGCGTCGAGGGAGTGCGCAGTTTCGGCGCGCTGCTCGCCAAGCATGGCCGCGGACTCGGTTGCGACATCTGCAAGCCGGCGGTCGCGAGCATTCTCGCGTCGTGCTGGAACGAATTCGTGCTGAGGAAGGAGCACGCGTCGCTGCAGGACACCAACGACTACTACCTCGCGAACATCCAGCGCGACGGCACCTATTCGGTCGTGCCGCGCATGCCGGGCGGCGAAGTGACGCCCGACGGCCTGATCGCGGTCGCGCAGGTCGCGAAGAAATATGGCCTCTACACGAAGATCACCGGCGGCCAGCGTGTCGATCTGTTCGGCGCGCGCGTCGAGCAATTGCCGTCGATCTGGGAAGAGCTGATCGCGGCCGGCTTCGAATCGGGTCACGCGTACGGCAAATCGCTGCGTACGGTGAAGTCGTGCGTCGGCTCGACGTGGTGCCGCTATGGCGTCGGCGATTCGGTCGGTCTCTCGGTCGAACTCGAGAATCGCTACAAGGGCCTGCGCACGCCGCACAAGATCAAGTTCGGCGTGTCGGGCTGCACCCGCGAATGCGCGGAAGCGCAGGGCAAGGACGTCGGCGTGATCGCGACCGAGAAGGGCTGGAATCTGTACGTGTGCGGCAACGGCGGCATGAAGCCGCGTCACGCGGAACTGCTCGCCGCGGACCTCGATAAGGCGACGCTCGTGCGCTATATCGACCGCTTCCTGATGTTCTACGTGCGCACCGCCGACCGACTGCAACGCACCAGCGTGTGGCGCGACAACCTCGAAGGCGGGCTCGACTATCTGATCGACGTGATCGTCGACGATCGCCTTGGCGTCGCCACCGAGCTCGAAGTGGAGATGCAGCATGTGGTCGACACGTACGAGTGCGAATGGAAAAAGGCCGTCACCGATCCCGAAACGCGCAAGCGCTTCCGCCATTTCGTCAACAGCGGCGAGTCCGATAGCAACGTCGCCTTCGTCGAGGAGCGTGGACAGATCCGGCCGGCAACGCCCGCCGAGCGGCAGGTGCAGCGCATCGAGATTCCCGTTGTCGTCGAGACGGTTTGACCTCATCCGATTCCCGCTTAACTCAAAAGGAGCCCAGTCATGAAGAACGAACGCTTGCCCCGCGCCTGGACCGCGATCTGCGCACTCGACGACATCGTGCCGAACACCGGCGTTTGCGCGCTCGTCAATGGCGAACAGGTGGCCGTGTTTCACGTCGATGGCGGCCAAGTCGAGTCGCCGGCCGAGCCCACGGTCTACGCGATCGAAAACTTCGATCCGGGTTCGCACGCGGCGGTGCTGTCGCGCGGACTCGTCGGCAGCCTCGGCGAGCGCATCGTCGTCGCGTCGCCGATCTACAAGCATCACTTCGATCTGCGCACCGGCGAATGCCTCGAAACGCCGTCGTATTCGGTCAGCGCATTTGCCACGCGCGTCGAAAACGGCCAGGTGTGGGTCGCGGTTTGAGGTAGCGGCCTTTGTCCATCGTTCTGATGTTTCAACCCGATCATTCGCGCATGTCTGCTACCAGCGTAAAGAGCGTGTGTCCGTATTGCGGCGTCGGCTGCGGCATGGTGCTGCACGTCGAGGACGGCCAGGTCGTGAAGATCGCTGGCGACAAGGAGCATCCGGCCAACCTGGGCCGGCTCTGCACCAAAGGGCAGTCGGCCCACGTCGCGCTGCGCAAGTCGGGTCGTCTCGAAGGCGCGTTCGTGCGTCGTGCGCGCGACGAAGACCCGGTGCCGCTGCCGATGGCGCAGGCGCTGAGCGATACCGCCGCGCGTCTGCGGCGCGTGCTCGACGAGCATGGTCCCGATGCGCTGTCGTTTTACGTGTCGGGGCAGATGTCGCTCGAAGCGCAGTATCTGGTCAACAAGCTCGCGAAGGGCTTTATCGGCACGAACAATATCGAAGCGAATTCGCGCCTGTGCATGGCGAGCGCGGCGAGCGGCTACAAGCTGTCGCTCGGCGCGGACGGCCCGCCCGGCTCGTACGAAGACTTCGATCACGCGGATCTGTTTTTCGTCAGCGGCGCGAATATGGCCGACTGCCACCCGATCCTGTTCCTGCGCATGATGGATCGCGTGAAGGCGGGCGCGAAGCTGATCGTCGTCGATCCGCGCCGCAACACGACCGCCGGGAAAGCCGATCTGTTCCTGCAGATCAAACCCGGCACCGACCTCGCGCTGCTGAACGGTCTGCTGCATCTGCTGCACGAAAACGGCGCAACGGATGCGGCTTTTATCGGCGAACACACCGAAGGCTGGGACGCGATGCCCGCGTTTCTGGCCGGGTACACGCCGGAGAACGTCGCCCGCATCACGGGCCTCGCCGCCGACGACATCCGTCGCGCCGCGCAGATGATCGCGTCGGCCAAAGACTGGATGAGTTGCTGGACGATGGGCCTGAACCAGAGCACGCACGGCACGTGGCACACCAACGCGCTGTGCAATCTGCATCTGGCGACGGGCCGCATCTGCCGGCGCGGCAGTGGACCGTTCTCGCTGACGGGCCAACCGAACGCGATGGGCGGCCGCGAAATGGGCTATCTGGGCCATGGTCTGCCGGGGCAGCGTTCGGCGCTGGTCGCCGCAGATCGCGCGTTCGTCGAAGCACTGTGGGGCATCGCACCGGGCACGCTCAAAGCGGACGCGGGCCACGGCACGATCGACATGTTCGCGCGCATGGCCGCGGGCGACATCAAGGCGTGCTGGATCATCTGCACGAATCCGGTCGCGACCGTCGCGAACCGGCAGACCGCGATCGCCGGTTTGCGCGCGGCCGAACTCGTGATCGCGCAGGACGCGTTCCTCGATACCGAAACAAACCGCTACGCCGACGTGTTGCTGCCCGGCGCGTTGTGGGCCGAAGCCGAAGGCGTGATGGTCAACTCGGAGCGCAATCTGACGCTGATGCAGCAGGCCATCGAACCGCCCGGCGCGGCGCTGCCCGACTGGCAGATCATCGCGCGCATCGCGTGTGAAATGGGCTTTGCCGATGCGTTCAGTTATGCGAGCGCCGACGAAGTGTTCGCCGAACTCACGCGCGCGGCGAATCCGGCGACCGGCTACGACCTGCGCGGCGCGAGCCATCGCCGCTTGAAGGACGCGCCACTGCAGTGGCCGATCGCGTCGGCCGATTCGTCCGAGCGCAATCCGCTTCGCTATCTGAATGACGGCGTGAGCCAGACACTCAGGGAGTCGGAAGATGGCGGCCACCCGCGCATTGCTTTTCCGACCGCGAGCGGCAGGGCGAAGTTTTTCGCGCGTGCGTATCAGCCCGCGGCCGAGTTGCCCGATCGCGAGTTTCCGATCGTGTTGAACACGGGCCGTCTGCAGCATCAGTGGCACACGATGACCAAGACCGGCAAGGTCGCGATGCTGAACAAGCTGAACCCCGGACCCTTCGTCGAAATTCATCCGGACGACGCGGCCGAACTCGGGATTCGCGCGAAGGACGCGGTCGAGATCCGTTCGCGGCGCGGCCGCGCGGTCCTGCCCGCCGTCGTCACCGATCGTGTGAGCGCGGGTCAGTGCTTCGCGCCGATGCACTGGAACGACGTGTTCGGCGACGAACTGTGCATCAATGCGGTGACCAACGACGCGGTCGATCCGGTTTCTCTGCAGCCCGAACTGAAAGTCTGCGCGGTCGCGCTGAGTCCGGTGACGGCGGATCGCGACGCGAGCACTCGCAATGACGACGATGCGCTCTCTACCCCCGCCGACGCAGCGGTTTTAGCGCCCAGCGCCAAGGATCAACCCATGCCTCGTATCGAAGCCCTCACCACTTTGCTGCAACTGCCGCCCGAGCCCGCGCCCGTGCCGTCGCTCAGCGACGCGGAGCGCGCGTATCTGGCGGGTTTCGTCAGTGGCCTGCGTTCGGCCGAAGCGCAAGGTCTCGTCAACGTGCCGGTGCTGCCGCACAGCGCACCGTTCGATGCGGTGAAGCGGCTCTATGTCGATGGTCTGCTTGCGGGACTGTATAGCCGCAGCGCGACGACAGCCCAGACGTCGACCGCTGCCTTGCGGCCGAATCTCGCGCAGGAAGAGCCACGCGAATCGGGCGTGCGCATCGTGCGCGTGCGGCCGAAGGTCACGCTGTTGTGGGCCTCGCAAACCGGCAACACCGAATCGCTGACCGAGCGTTACGCGACGCGTCTGATGGAATCGGGCTTCGAAATCCGCACCGCGTGCATGGCCGACTATTCGTTCGCGACGCTCGCGAAGGCGCAATACGTGCTGCTGATGACGAGCACGTTCGGCGACGGCGATGCGCCCGACAACGCGCAGGACTTCTGGACGCAACTGAACGCCGCCACGGCGCCGCGCCTCGACGGCGTGCGTTTCGCGGTGCTCGCGCTCGGCGATCGCAACTACGATCAGTTCTGCGGTCACGGCCGCCGTCTGGACGAGCGGCTCGCCGCGCAGGGTGCGCTGCGTCTGAGCGAGCGCGTCGATTGCGATACTGAATATCAGCAGGGCGCCGATGCATGGCTCGAACGCGTGATCGTCTGCATCAAGCAGGCGGATGCCGCGCTGTACGCGGTGCCGCCGGGCGGCATGATCAACGCGGTGGTGGGCGCGGTGCCGACCAAGGCGCGGCCGGCCGCGTCGCGCGTCGTCGGCAATCTGCGCCTGAACCGGCAGGGCGCCGCGAAGGATACGCGCTACGTGTCGCTGCAAACGGGCGAGACGAACCTCGAATACGAAGCGGGCGATGCGCTCGGCGTGTGGCCGAGCAACTGCCCCGAACTCGTCGACGAACTGATCACGCTGAGCGGTTTGCACGCGGAGGCATCGGTGCACGTCGCGGGTATCGGCGACATGCGGCTCGCCGATGCGCTCGGCAAGCACTACGAGATCGCGCGGCCGAGCGCCGAAGCGCTCGCGTTCGTCGCGGCGCGCAGCGGCAACGGCGCGCTGGGCGATCTGCTCGCGCCCGAACGCAAGGCGGATCTGAAGCAATGGCTATGGGGACAGCAGCTCGCCGACGTATTGCACGAGTTTCCGGTGAGCCTCTCGGCCGCCGAGCTGACCGGCATGCTGAAACGCCTGCAGCCGCGTCTGTATTCGATCGCATCGAGCCCGAAGGCGCATCCGGGCGAAGTGCATCTGACGGTATCGGCGGTGCGTTACAGCAACGGGCGGCGGCACCGCAAGGGCGTGTCGTCGACGTTTCTCGCGGATCGCGCAAGCGACACCGACGTGCCCGTGTTCGTGCAGAAGTCTGCGCACTTTCGTCCTCCTCATCAATCGGACACGCCGATGATCATGGTCGGACCGGGCACCGGCATCGCACCGTTTCGCGGCTTTCTGCACGAACGGCAGGCACGCGGCGAGCGCGGACGCAACTGGTTGTTCTTCGGCGAACAGCATGCCGCGACCGACTTCTACTATCGCGACGAACTCGAAGCGATGCGCGCGAGCGGTCTGCTGACCCGGCTCGACGTCGCGTTCTCGCGTGACCAGGCCGACAAGATCTATGTGCAGGACCGCATGCGCGAACACGGTGCGCAACTGTGGGCATGGCTCGAAGACGGTGCGCATTTCTATGTATGCGGCGACGCGAACCGGATGGCGCGCGATGTCGATGCGGCGCTGAAGGACGTCATCACGACTCACGGTGGCATGAGCGAAGAGAAAGCACTCGAATACGTGAGCCGTCTGACGCGCGAAAAGCGTTATGCACGCGACGTGTATTGAGCCGCCGATGCGTTGCAGAAGATGCCTTTAAAAAGGCCTCGTAACAGACAGCCCGATGGCATGACGCTTGCGTGTCGAGTCCCAGTGAAAACTCTGGGCGACATGCCGGCGCAAAACACAAGTAACGCAGCAACTGGACTACCCGTCATTTTATTTACTGAGGATCTCTGATGAAAAACGTGATGCACTCCCTGCGAAGCGGTGATTGGCGCGCACTGGTCGCCTGCTTTCTGTATTTCGACACGGGCTTCACCGTCTGGGTGCTGTATGGGCCGCTCGCGCCGTTCATCAGCAAGAGCATCGCGATGACGCCCGCGCAGCAGGGTCTGCTCGTCGCGGTGCCGGTGTTGTCCGCGGCGATTCTGCGCGTGACGCTCGGCAATCTGTATCAGTCCGCGCACGGCAAACGCATTGCATTGATGGGCGTGCTGCTGTCGGCGGTGCCGACGATCGTGCTGCCGTTGCTGCAATCGGTGCCGTCGTACGAAATGCTGCTGGTGCTCGGCGTGTTCCTTGGCGTCGGCGGCGCCAGCTTCGCGGTCGCGCTGCCGATGGCCGGCAGTAACTATCCGCCGAAAGTGCAGGGCCTCGTCTTGGGGCTGGCCGCGGCCGGCAACATCGGCGCGGTGCTCGACGGCTTTCTGTTCCCGCAACTGGCGACGCGCTACGGTTGGCAACTCGCCGCGGGCGGCGCCTTGCCGCTGCTCGCGATCGCCGCGATCACGCTGTACTTCTGGGCCAACGATGCGGGCATCAAAACCGGCAGCGTGCTGCGCGCCTTCGGCAGTTTCGCGACGACGCTGGTCGGCCTGATCGCGCTCGTGCTGCTCGTCGAAGCGGGGCTATTCGGCGCGGGCAAGACCGGCGTGCTGCTGCTGCCGGTGATCGGTGCGCTGCTGGCGATCGCGGTGCTGCCGCAACGCTACCGCTCGGTGCTCGCCGAGCGCGACACGTGGGTCATCATGCTCGTCTATAGCATCACGTTTGGCGGTTTCGTCGGTATGTCCTCGTATGTGTCGCTGCTGCTGACCAACCTGTATCAACTGTCGAAAATCGACGCGGGCCTGTTCATGGCGCTGCTCGCCGCGACCGGCGCGATGGTGCGCCCGCTCGGCGGCCTGATTGCCGACCGCGTGTCGGGCGTGCGCGCGCTGACCGTGCTGCTGGCGATCATCGCGGTTTGCGATTTCCTGTTCGCGGCGGCGATGCCGTCGCTCGCGGGCGGCATTGCGTTGCTGCTGTGCCTGTATGTCGCGTTCGGACTCGGCAATGGCGCGACGTTCCAGCTCGTGCCGCATCGCTGGGCCGGCCGCACCGGGCTGATGTCCGGCATCGTCGGGGCGGCGGGCGGCATCGGCGGCTTCTATCTGCCGGTCGTGATGGGCATCGCGAAGGAAAGCACCGGCAGCTATCAAATGGGCTTCGCGACGTTCGGCACACTGTCGGCTTGCGCGTTCCTTGCGATCGTCGCGCTGCGCCGGCCGTGGATGGCGTGGTCGATGCAAACCGGCGTCATGCACGCGCATGCGACGGAGTAAGGCGCGGCGCGCGGCGTCCGGTCGTGCCGGCGTCGCACGCATCACGCTCTGAACAAAGCGCAGTCGAATGCTTGCATATCGGAGGCGGTGCTTCTAATATGCAGTCAGGAGGCTGCATATGAACTCATCGACCGATCGCATCGAAAAGCAGGTTCTGTTGAAGGCGCCGCGCTCGCGCGTCTGGCGTGCGCTGTCCAACGCCGAGGAATTCGGCAAATGGTTCGGCGTGAATCTCACCGGCAAGCAGTTCGTCGCGGGGCAATCCACGCAGGGGCACATCACCTATCCAGGCTATGAGCATCTGCTGATGAACGTGCTGGTCGAGCGTGTCGAGCCCGAGCATCATCTGTCGTGGCGCTGGCATCCGGCCGCGATCGACATCACGATCGACTACACGCCTGAGCCGACCACGCTCGTGGAATTCGATCTGAGCGACGTCGAGTCGGGCACGCTGCTGCGCGTCGTCGAATCGGGCTTCGACCAGTTGCCGATCGGGCGCCGCGCGCAAGCGTTCCGGCTGAACGACGGCGGCTGGGAGCAGCAGATGGTCAACGTCGAGCGATATGTCGGCGCGAGCTAGGGCGGCCCCCGCGAGGGCGGGCCTCAAGGCGGCGACACTGCGCAGTTCGGCGGCGGTGTTCGCGGCGCTCGGTGACGAGACGCGTCTGCGGCTTGTCGCGGCGTTGTGCGCGGGCAGTGCGATGTCGATCGCGCAGCTGACGGCCGGCACCGACATCACGCGGCAGTCGGTCACGCAGCATCTGCAGGTGCTGGCCGACGCGGGCCTCGTGCACGACGTGAAGGTCGGACGCGAGCGCCTGTGGGCGTTCGAGCCCGCGCATCTCGACGCGGCACGCCGCGCGCTCGACGCGATTTCGCGGCAGTGGGATCAGGCGCTGCTGAAGCTGAAGACGATGGTCGAAGAATGAAGGGCGGGCGTCCGTGGTGATTGCACGAACCGAGCCGGCACGCGGATTGGCCGCCTGCCGGTAGGCGGTACGCGATGGCGGGTGCCGCATTTTTTACCGACTGCGAGCGGCACATCGTGCGCGGAAGCGCGGAACAACGCAAAAAGGGGCCAAAAAATTGGCCCCCAATCCACTGTAAAAAAGGAAGAAAAACGAGCCCGCGACTAATCGGCGATCCGCTTGTCGGCCAGCGCGTTCTGGCAGTCGGCCAGAACCTGCCGGACGAGCCGGGCTTGCGGGTCGAGTTCGTCGGTATCGAGAATTTCTTCAACTGCGTCGCGCGCCCAGTCGGCATCGACGAAGCGCGCGTGGCGCCGCGCGATTTCGACCGCGGTGGCCGACAGCTTCGCGACGCACAGCCAGTCGGCTTCGCGCGCGCGGCGGTCGAGCCACTTGTGCGCGGACTGCACGTGAAACGCCGCGTCGGGCCAGTCTTCGTTCAGATAATAAGCGCCGAGGCTTCCGCATGTGAGCCAGCACAACAGCTCCAGGCGGTCACGGGGACTCAGATGTTGGCGTACATCACTCATGGCGACGCTCGCTGCAGTAAATGGCTTCCCGGTGAGGCCGGCGGGCGCCGTCCTCCGCTTTTTACACACGCTTTTTACAAACATTAGCATGCGGAATTCCCGGGCGGCAATTCCTGACCACCCTTAGCGTGCGGCGCCGCCACAGGTGGGGTTTTCGGGCGGTGCGTCAGCGTGGTGCGCCGGCGATCTGATCGCCCCGGGACGACCCGCCGCAGCCGAAGCGCCGGCATTTACCGGCTCGCAGCGGTTCCCGGCGCGGCTTCAACGTTCGCCGCGCGTCGCGACGATGAAAAACCGCGGAAACGGCAGCAGCACCGTGCCATCGGCGAGCGCCGGGTAGGCTCTGACGATTTCGTCGCGATAGCGTTGCACAAACGCGCCGCGTTCGGCGGCGTCGAGCGCGGCGAGAAACGGCCGCAGCGCGCTGCCCTTGAACCATTCGACCACCGCGTCGGCGCCCGCGAGCGGGTGGTGATAGACCGTGCGCCACACGTCGACGCGCGCACACAGCGGCTTGAGCAGCGCGTAGTACCAGTTTGCGTCGTAGCGCATGGTGCGCTCGATACCGTTCAGCTTCGTCGCCCAAGGCCCGTCGATGGCGATTTCGCGCAGCAGCCGGTGCGCCGGTTCGTCGAGATTGTCGGGCATCTGCACGGCGAGGCTGCCGCCCCTGGCAAGTTTTGCCACCAGCGCGGGGAACAGCCGCTCGTGGTCCGGCACCCATTGCAGCACCGCGTTCGCGAGGATCACGTCGTAGGGGCCGTGCGCGTCCCAAGTCGAAACGTCGCTGATGTCGAAGCGACATTGCGGCAGCCGCCGACGGGCCGCCGCGATCATGTCGGCGGAGCGGTCGATGCCGCTGACCGACGCGCCCGGCACCCGCTCGGCCAGCACCTCGGTCGAGTTGCCCGGGCCGCAGCCGATGTCGACCGCGAGCCGCGCGCCGTTCAAGGGCACCGCCGCGAGCAGATCGCGGACCGGCCGCGTGCGCTCGTTCTCGAACAGCATGTACTGCTTCGCGTGCCAATCGCTATGCGCGTTCGTGGTTTTGTCGGTCATCTTTTGCTCCTTCGCGGGGTTCGTTGCGGCCATTCTCGGCCGCTGACAGACCAGAGTAAAATGAATTTATGATCCCGATTACTTCATTTTTCTAATGAAAATCGACACGCTCGGCGTGCAGGCTTTCGTCGCGATTGCCGATCGCGGCAGCTTCCAGAGCGCGGCGGATTCGCTGCACGTCACGCAAACCGCGATCACGCAGCGGCTGCGCAAGCTCGAAAGCTATCTCGGCGTCACGCTGATCGAGCGCACCACGCGTTCGATGGCGCTCACCGAAATCGGTCGCAATTTTCTGCCGCAGGCGCGTCGGCTGCTCGGCGAGCTGGCGGACGCGCTCGTCGAGATCCGCGAAACGGGCATCGCGCGACGCGGCGACGTGTCGATCGCGTGCGTGCCGACCGTCGGCGTGCAGTATCTGCCGCGCATCCTGCAGGCGTATTCGGCACGCTATCCGCACAATCGCATCAAGATTCTCGATCACGCGTCGTCGGCGGTGGAGGAGGCCGTGTTGCGCAGAGAGGTCGAGTTCGGCATCAATATCGCGCGCGAGCATCATCCCGATCTCGCCACCGTGGCGCTCACCGAAGACCGCTACGTGCTGATCTGCCACGAGGACCATCCACTCGCGAAGCGGCGGCGCATCGCATGGCGGCAGTTGCAGCCGTTCCCGCTGATTTTCGCCGGCGAGGTCAGTGGTAATCGCGCGCTGCTCGACGTCGCGCTGGAATCGAGCGAGCTCGCGCTGCGTTCGTTCTACGAGGTGCAGCGCAGTTCGACCGCCGTCGGACTCGTCGCGCAACGCGTCGGCGCGGCCGTGGTGCCCGCGCTCGCGCTGCAGAACGGCGCGTATCCGAGCGTGCGCACCGTCGAGCTCACGCAGCCCACCGTGTGGCGCACGCTGGTGCTCGTCGCGCGCAAGACCGCGCAGTTGTCACCGGCCGCGCAGGCGCTGTACGACATGATCCGCGAACAGGCGACGCTGAAAACCGGATGACGGCGCGCCGCGCGCAAGGCAAACTGGCTGGCTTCCGAGTTTCATTCCTTCAACCCGTTCAATCCACGCGACACCCAACGACTCATGCTGCAGATACTCGGCAAGACCACCTCGATCAACGTGCGCAAGGTGTTGTGGACCTGCGCGGAACTTGGGCTTGCGTTCGAACAGGAAGACTGGGGCTCGGGCTTTCGCTCGACCGAGGTCGCCGAATTCCGCACGCTGAACCCGAACGCGATGGTCCCCGTGATCCGCGACGGCGACTTCGTGTTGTGGGAATCGAACTCGATCATCCGTTACCTCGCGAACCGTTATCGCGGTGACGGGCTGTATCCGGCCGATCCGGTCGAGCGCGCGCGCTGTGATCAATGGATCGACTGGCAGGCGAGCGAATTGAACCGCTCGTGGAGCTACGCGTTTCTCGCGCTCGTGCGGCACTCGCCCGAGCATCAGGACCCGCGCCAGATCGCCGCGTCGTGCGCGAACTGGTCCAAGCATATGGCGATCGTCGAGCAGCAACTCGCGCGCACCGGTGCGTATATCGCGGGCGACGCGTTTTCGCTCGCCGATATTCCGATCGCGCTGTCCGCGAACCGCTGGCTCGAAACGCCGCAGCAGCACGACGATTTGCCGGCGCTGGCCGCTTATATGGCGCGCCTGGCCGAGCGCGACGGGTATCGCAAGCATTGCCGAAACGGCACACCGTGATCGTTGATTCGCGCGCTTCTGCAATCTGTCGGTGCTTACAGAATCCGCCTTCAATGCTTACGCTCTGCTTGTGAATTCCCGCGCTCGACGGCTTCTGCGCGGTGCACCCCGCGTCGCCTACAATGGCGGCCATCTAGCGACATTGAAGGTTCAACGATGCGGTTAACGAAATTCGCGCTGGCTTTGCTGGCGGCGTGCTTCACTCTGAACGCGAGCGCGGAAATGACGGCCGCGCAATACAAGCGCTGGGCACACGCCGACAACAACTCGATCTATGCGGCGTACATCACCGGCACGATCAACGCGTTCGGCTGGGCGAACGGCGATCTGGTCGCGAGGAAACAGCCGCAGCTGTTCTGTCCGCCACCAACGCTCGCGATCGGCAACCAGACGGTCTATCCGTTGCTCGACGCGTTCTTCGCGAACCATCCGGGCATTTCCGAGGATTTTCCAATCGGGCTCGCGATTCTGCGCGCGTTGCAGGGCGCGTATCCGTGCTGACGTGCTGACGTGCTGACGTGCTGACGTGTTGAAGGAGTGAGGGGAGGGAGGCAAAGAGGGGCAACCTCAGGGGCGAACTCGCGAAGCGGGCCCGCCCCCCGGTGGATCAAACCTGCACGAGATTCGGAATCTGCACGTTCGGATTGACGTCCGCGTCGTAATCGACGCCCTTCATTTCAAAACCGAACAGGCGCAGGAAATCGGTCTTGTAGCCCGCGAAATCGGTGAGTTCGTAGATGTTGTCGTTGCTCACCTGGTTCCACAGCTCCTGCACGCGGCCTTGCACCTGCGGATCGAGTTCCTTGTAGTCGGCGCGCAGACGGCCTTCGTCGTCCAGATGCGGCTGGCTGCCATAGAGGCTGTCCTTGTACAGGCCGTAGACCTGCTCGATACAGCCTTCGTGCGTGCCTTTTTCCTTCATCACCTTGAAGAGCAGCGATAGATAGAGCGGCATCATCGGAATTGCCGAGCTTGCCTGCGTGACGACTGCCTTCAGCACCGCGACGCGCGCATCGCCGCCCTTGGCCGCGAGCTTTGAGCGGATGCCGACCACTTTCTGGTCGAGATCTTTCTTGGCCGCGCCGATCGAGCCGTTCCAGTAGATGTCGTGGGTGATCTTCTCGCCGAGGTAGGTGAACGCGGTGGTCCTGGCGCCGTCGGCGAGCACGCCGGCAACGCCCAACGCGTCCATCCACATCTGCCAGTCCTCGCCGCCCATCACCGCGACCGTGTGCGCGATTTCTTCCGGCGTCGCCGGTTCGAGGACGGTTTCCTTGATCACTTCCTTGTCAGTGTCGATGCCGCGCAGATTGACAGCCTTGCCGATCGGCTTGAGCACCGAGCTGAACACTTCACCGGTCTTCGGGTGCTGGCGCTTCGGCGCCGCGAGGCTATAGACGACCAGATCGACCTGGCCGAGATCGCGCTTGATCACTTCGATCGTGCGCGCCTTCACTTCGTCGGAGAACGCGTCGCCGTTGATGCTGGTCGCGTACAGGCCTTCGGCGGTGGCGAACTTCTCGAACGCCGCGGTGTTGTACCAGCCGGCCGTGCCAGCCTTGGTTTCGCTGCCGGCGCGCTCGAAGAACACGCCGAGGGTCGACGCGCCCGAGCCGAACGCTGCGCTAATGCGGGCGGCGAGGCCATAGCCGGTCGACGCGCCGATCACGAGCACCTTCTTCGGGCCGTTGGCGATGGGGCCGCGTGCCTTCACATACTCGATCTGTTCCTTGACGTTGGCTTCGCAGCCGGTCGGATGGGTCGATACACAGATGAAGCCACGCACACGCGGTTTGATGATCATGAAGCACCTCTTGTCGGAATTGGCGACATTATAGTGGCCTCGCCGGAGCCGCACTCCATGCCGCGAACGAGGCAAAAACCGGCGCACCCCCCACATCTTGGTACGATTGCGCCTTTCCCAGCCGACGACAGCAAGTGAAGCGCCTCTTTTCCTCCTTTCTGGCGGCCCTCGACAAAGGGCTGACGCTCGCGAACCCGCTGTTCGCGAAGGCCGCATGGCATCTGCGCCATCCGACCCGCCGCACGTTCGCGTGGGGGCTCGCCGCGCTGCCGGTGCTATTCGTACTGTACGTGCTGTTGCTGATTCCGTTCACGCCGAGCATCGGCGACATCCGCAAGGCCAAGATCGAGCAGCCCGCGCAGATCCTGTCGGCGGACGGCAAGCTGCTCGCCGAGTTCAAGCCGTCGAACCGCGAGTGGGTCAAGCTGAAGGACATCTCGCCGAACGTCGTGAACGCGCTGATCGCCACCGAGGATCACCGCTTCTATCAGCATTTCGGGCTCGACTGGCGGCGCACCGCTTCGGCCGCGCTGCACACGTTCTCCGGCGACCGCCAGGGCGGCTCGACGATCACGCAGCAGCTCGCGCGCAATCTGTATCCCGACGAAATCGGCCGCGCGCCGACGTTGACGCGCAAGCTGAAGGAAGCGATCACCGCACTGAAGATCGAGGCGTTCTACACGAAGGACGAGATCCTCGAAACCTACCTGAATACGGTCCCGTTCCTGTACAACGCGTACGGCATCGAGATGGCTGCGCGCACCTATTTCGACAAGTCCGCATCCGACCTGAACGTGCTCGAAGCGGCGACGCTGACCGGCATGCTGAAGGGCAACGCGTACTACAACCCGGTGCTGAACCCCGAGCGCGCCTTGCAGCGGCGCAATACGGTGCTCGCGCAGTTGGTCAAGTACGGCAAGCTGACACCCGCCCAGTACGACACGCTCGCCCGCAAGCCGCTGCGTCTCGACTTCGAGCGCCAGATCGAGCCGCCCGGACCCGCGCCGCACTTCACGCAGCAACTGCGCAAATGGCTCGTCGCGTGGGCCGATCGCAACGACTACAACATCTATTCCGATGGACTCGTCGTGCGCACGACGATCGACTCGCGTCTGCAGACGATGGCGACCCAGGCGGTCACGCTGCAGGGCAACCAGTTGCAGAACATCGCGAACTCCGCGTGGGGCACGCGCGCGGGCTGCTCGGCGGATAAGGACCTGCTGCGCACGTTCCTGCGCGAAACGCCTGACTTCCGCGCGGCCAAAGACACGGGCCTCGCCGACGACGACGCGCTGAAACGCCTGCTCGCCGATCGCAAGCTCGTGCAGAGCGTGTGCGACACGAAGACGCGCGTGCAGGCCGACTTCCTCGCAATGGACCCGCGTACCGGCGAGATCAAGGCGTGGGTCGGCAGCCGCGACTTTGGCGTTGATCCGTTCGATCACGTGCAGCAGGCGCGCCGTCAGCCCGGCTCGACCTTCAAGCCGTTCGTCTACGCGGCGGCCTTCGAGGCCGGCGCGAAGCCGGACGACAAACTGCCGGACAATCCGGTTCAGATCGAACTCGCCGGCGGCGAAATCTGGAAGCCGAACGACGAGGACGAGCCGAGCGGCCGCATGATCAGCCTGCGCGACGCGCTCGCCTATTCGCGCAACCGCATCACCGCGCAGGTGATGGAGTCGGTGGGTCCGAACAGGGTCGCCAGGCTCGCGCGCGCGATGGGTGTGCGCGACAGCCAGCTCGACCCGGTGCCGTCGCTCGCGCTCGGCACGAGCCCGGTCACGCTTAAGGAAATGGTGTCGGCGTACGGCACGATCGCGAACCTCGGCGGCTACGTCGAGCCGCTGATGGTCACGCGCATCGAGGACCGCAACGGCAACCTGCTCGCCGAATTCAAGCCGGCCACGCCGAGTCGCGAGCTGCCCGCCGACACGGCGCGCACGCTCGTCGACGTGATGCGCGACGTGATCAGCCGCGGCACCGGCGCGAGCATCCGCACGCGCTTCGGCGTGCGCGGCGATGTCGCGGGCAAGACCGGCACGACCCAAGGCAACGCGGATGGCTGGTTCATCCTGATGCAGCCGCAACTGGTGGCGGGGGCGTGGGTCGGCTTCAACGACAGCCGCGTGACGCTGCGCAGCGATTACTGGGGGCAGGGTGCGCATAGCGCGCTGCCGATCGTCGGCGATTTCTTCCAGCGCGCGCAGCGCTCGCGGCTCGTCGACAGCCACATGAAGTTCGATACCGCGCAGCAGCCGGGCTGGTTCGCCGAGCGCGCCGAACGCTTGCGCGACTGGATCGGGCACCTGTTCACGCGCACGCCGGCGCAGCCGGACAAGCAGGTCGTGGCGCGTGCTCCGGCGCGGCGCGCGCCGGTGGCGTCGGTGCAGCCGCCGACGTCTGCCGTGGCGGCACCGGCGGCGGCGTCAGAGGCAGCGGGCGCGTCCGCGGTGCAGGGCGAAGCGCGCGAGTTGCCGCCGTTGCTGCCGGCGCCGGGGTCGGGGTCGGCTCCCGCGCCGGCGCCGGGTAATACCGTCGACGGTGAAGCGCACGGCGGCGGTGCGGCAGCGCTCGCGCCAACCCCGACGCCGGACGACATCGTGCCGCCCGATGCGGGCGGTCAGGGCACAGAAGGGTCGAATAACGGCAGCGGGGCGAATTGAAGGCGACCCGGGCGGGCTGCCCGGGTGCGTATTGAACGGCGCGTGGGACTAGCGCTAAGACCTCGCGACCCCCGCTTCACCCGGCGGTCGCGCATGCGGATTGCCATGCGTCGTCTCGAGCGACGTGTCGTGATGCAGCAGCAACACCGCCGCCATGCCGATGAGTCCCGCGCCCGACAGGCATAGCAGCCCGGCGCCGAAGCCGCCGGTGCTGTCCTTGATCCAGCCCATCGCGAACGGCCCGAAGAAACCCGCCAGGTTGCCCAGTGAGTTGATCGCGGCGATGCCGCCCGCGGCCGCCGCGCCCGACAGGAACGCGGCCGGCAAGGTCCAGATTACCGGCAGGCAACCGAAGATGCCGAAGCCGGCAATCGATAGCGCGATCATCTTCTGCACCGGATCGTCGAGGCCGGCCGCGGCCGCGATGCCGGCCGCCGCGACGAACAGCGCAGTCGCGACGTGCCAGCGGCGTTCGAGGTGGCGATCCGAATGCCGTCCCCACAAAATCATGCTGACGAGGCCGACCACGTACGGCAGCGACGTCACGAAACCCGTCTGCAGATTAGTGAGGCCGAACGACTTCACGATCTGCGGCAGGAAGAAGCTCAGGCCGTAGTTGGTCGCGTTCGCCCCGAAATAGATCAGCGCGATGGCGAGCACGCGCGGATTGATCAGCGCCTCCTTCACGCTGAAGTGGCGCACCGCCTCGCGATGCTCGCGCTCCTGCTTCTGCCGCGCGATCAGCCAGTCGCGCTCCTCGGCGCTGAGCCAGGTGGCGTCGGCGGGCTTGTCGGTCAGATACAACAGCACCGCGACCGACAGCAATAACGCCGGCACCGCCTCGATCAGATACAGCCACTGCCAGCCGCCGAGTCCGCCGCGGCCGTCGAGCGACAGCAGCGCGCCGGAGATCGGGCCGCCGATCACCGTCGACAGCGGAATCGCCGCCATGAAGTAGCCGACCACGCGCCCGCGATACGCGGCCGGAAACCATAAGGTCAGCAGAAAGATGATGCCCGGGAAAAAGCCGGCCTCGGCGACGCCAAGCAAAATGCGCAGGCCGAAAAACACGTGCGCGGGCGAGAGCCCGGTGAAGCGCGCGATGTCCGGGATAAACGCCATCGCGCCCGCGAGAATACCCCACGTAAACATGATCCGCGCGATCCAGCGGCGCGCGCCGAATCGTTCGAGCAGCAGGTTCGACGGCACTTCGAAAAAGAAGTACGCGATAAAGAACACGCCCGCGCCGAAGCCGAACGCGCTCGCGGACAGATCGAGCGCCTTGTTCATCTGCAAGGCCGCGAAGCCGACGTTGACGCGATCGAGATAGGCGATGAAATAGCACAGGATCAGGAACGGCACGAGCCGAACCGTGACGCGCTGAAGGGTACGTGCCTCGAGATCCATATATGTCTTATATGGACGCCTCCCGGTTTGCCAGGTGATATTCGGTGTGTGACGGACAGGATGAGGTTGCAGACTTATATCCGGCCTGTGGTGCGGATGGTGATCCGCTGGCCCTGATGGAATCTGCCGGGGAAGTCCTCATCTCCTGCGAGTCCTCGAAGGACAAGACAGAATTCAGGTTTGCTTCCCCGCGGTCCGACCTGTTTCGCCATCACATGTATATCAACCTGCGCAACCTATTAGCGACCACGTCTCCATAGTTAGTTGATCTTCTACGCAGCGTGAGCCACGTAACCAGATTGGTACGTTCGAGCGTGGGCAAGCAGCGCCCAGATCGTGCGTGCCGTTTTGTTTGCGAGCGCGACGACCACTACATTGAACGGTCGTCGCGCGAGCAAACGTTGCAGCGCGTCGCTCAGGTGCTTCGGATGCGAGAGCACTGCGCGCGCGCCGTGAATCAGCAAGGTACGCAAGTACACGTCGCCTCTTTTGCTGATGCCCAGCAGCTTGACGCGACCTCCCGTGCCGCTTTGCCGTGGCACCAGACCGAGGAACGCGGCGAACTCGCGCCCGGAGCGAAACGTACTCGCCTCGCCGATGGTGGCAATGGCGGCAGTCGCCGTGAGCAGGCCCACACCCGGAATGGCGGCGAGCCGCGTGGCCCCTTCGTCCTGGCGCAACCATGCTGCGAGCCGGTGTTCAATGGCACGGATGTCGCGCGTGAGCGCTTCGATACGCTGCAGTTGTTCGCGAAGCGTGTCGATGACCATGGCGGGCAAAGCGTCGGCCAGCTCGCCGAGCATGCGGGCCGCGTCGCTCATGCTGTGCGAGCCGCGATGCACTGCCGCGCCAAACTCGTACAGCAAGCCGTGCGTCTGGTTAATCTGCATGCGACGCATCTTGAGCAGTTGTGCGCGCACGCGGTGCAGCGTCAGCACCGCTTGCTGCGCTTCGCTCTTCACAGCGACGAAACGCATCTCCGGCCGTTGTGCAGCTTCCCAGATCGCCTGCGCGTCTGCCACATCGGTCTTGTTGCGCTTCACAAACGGTCGGACGAATGACGGCGCAATGAGCCGGACTTGATGACCGAAGCTCGCGAAGCGGCGTGCCCAGTAATGGGCGCTGCCGCACGCTTCCATCGCGATGAGCGCGGGCGCCTGCTTCGCGAAGAACGTCACGAGCTGTTCGCGCTTGAGCTGACGACGGTTGATCTCGCCTGTGTCCATGTCTACCCAGTGCACCTGAAAGACCCGCTTTGCCAGGTCCACGCCAAACGTCGTAGTCTTCATTTCGAGCCCTCCTTACCCTCAGTCGTCGTTTTGACACCACCACTTTGGCACTCTGATGCCGTCGGGTATAGCGAGGGCTCCGCCGTTCCTACTGCCTCTCCTATCCGACGCGGGAGGGAGGCGTCCATACCATCTCCTCCGGTTCGGCGACCGGTGTATGCCGCTATGTGGTGGGGTCCGTCTGCGGTTCGAAATGCCTGTCCGTCGAACAGGCATCGTTACAGACTAGACGCTCAAAAGGGATTCCGGAAGGTCTTTTGTGAACCATGTGGTCCGCTCATTGCCGACGCCGTCGCGGCGTGGCGCTCGCGTCCATTGTTAGGACTCGCGCAACAGTGTTTTCGGTTGTATCGGCTGATCTTGGGCGAACGATTCCGGATAATTGCTGCCTGACTAATCAGTTAAAAATGCAGGTGATCCACGATGTCGAATCAGGGTTCGGACACGCTCGCTGAGGCGCGCAAAACGGTGCGGGTACGCGAAGTGGCGTCCGTCGCTCGAGCGGAAAGCACGAAAAGGAAGAGGGCGCCGCTGCCCACGCGCATGCGCGCGGTGGCGGCGGTGGCGCTCGCGTGCGCGAGTCTCGTCGGGTGCGCGTCGAGCACGGATGTGGTCGCGAGCGGCAAGCCCGGCAGCTACACGGTCGCCGCCAGCGCGACCGGAGGACGCATGGCCTGGGCGCGCGCGCACGAACTCGCGATGAACGAGGCGCGCGACTACTGCGATCGTCTCGGTATGCAAAGCAGCGTGAAGACGGAGACGGTCAGCGGCGTCAGCGCGATGACCGAGCACGGGTCGTCGGTCAGTTTCGAGTGTCATCCGCGGTTCTGACGCAGCGTTGCGCGCGGGCGGCGGATGCCGCCGCCCCATGACGATCACTTTTTATCGAACGTCACCAGGTGTAACCACTTACCGCGACTCGCGTGGTGACATGCCGCCGGGACGCCGGCAGTCCTCAGTCTTCGCGTGGTTTGGCGTTGGTCGAACGTTTGACGAACGGTGCGCCCGAGAAGCCCACCGTCGCGCGGCCCTGCACGGGTGATGTTTCGCGGGCGCGGCGGGCAGGGCGCGCGGACGTTTTTTCTGTTCGCGCCATCTCGATCTGCCGCGAAAGCGTGTCGATACGCTGGCGCAACAGGTCGGTCGCCGCCACCCGTTCAGCCAGCAACGCATCCTTTTCCGCAAGCTGCCCGCGGGTCGCGGCATGCCGCGCAGCGGAGGCAGCCAGTTCTGCCTTTGATGCGGCCAACTCGTCCCGAATCGCGTCGCGCTCGGCCCGCGATTCGGCTTCGAGCGTCGCCGCCCGCTCGTGACTCGCCTGGAGCTCCTTGCGCAGACGTTGCGCCGCCGCTCGTTCACCGTCGATTTCGAGCAAGGCGCGCTTTTCCGCCGCGGCGAGCCGCTGCTCGTTCTGCTCGTGCGAGCGGCGCAGCTTCGCGAGTTCGTCGGCGAAATCGCGGCGGGCATCGGCGAGCGCGGCGGCTCCTGCCGCGATTTCTTCCTTCGATGTCGCCAGTTGCGCCGTCAGCATGTCGTTGGCCGTCTGCAGCTCGACGATGCGCGCGTCGAGTCCGGCAATCCGCGCGCGCAGGGTCGCGACATCGTTGGCCGACTGTTCGGCTTTCTCGACGGCGTCCTGACGCTGCCTGTCGTGTTGCTTGGCCTGTTCTTGCGCGGCGGCGATTTGCGCGTCCGCGTCCTGCCTGAACACGTCGAGCGCGGCGTTCGCGGCGTCGCTCGACAGACGCCACAGCTGGGCCGCGAATTCGCCGGCAGCCGCTGCGACCTCGGGCGGCAAGTCCGGACGGCCGACGTCCACACGCGTCTTGTCGCGCACGTCGGTCCAGAAATCGCGCAACGCCTTGGCCGGCGCGCTCATGCTGCCTTTGCGCACCAGTTGGTACAGGCGGTTCGCGGTCGGAGTTTCGCCGTAACGGAAAAACAGCAACGCGCAGACCTCGCGATAAAGCGTCTGCGTGTCGGACGCGTTTTGACGGACGACTTCGATGTCGGCTTCGAGGGCCATGTGGAAGCGGCTTTGGGGAATATGGATGTGTTGATAATACAACGTAAAACGCACCATATACTACACAATTCAATACTGAACACGACATTAGTACTATAATGTCGTGTTTAAGATTTGGCTGCGAGTTGTCGATCGTTAGCGTCCGTCTGTTTGCACAATTTTGTTACCGACAGCTGGAAAGAGTCCGCGAAGCCTTGGCGAAGTACCAGCTTCTGGACGCGCAATCGTCGCCATTGGCACAGGCCCAGGCGGACCTCGAATTTCACGACACAATTCTGGTGGCAGCAGGCAGCCATATATTGACGACGATCACGCGACAGGTACTGGCGGTCACCATCACCCACCGGTCACGATACGCGTACACGCCTGAACAACTGAAGCAGGCGCAAACTCAGCACGAGTCAATATTCAATGCGATCAGCACTGGCGACTATGCGTTGGCCAAGTGGCTGATGGCCGAGCACGTGAACAAGTCTAGCGATCTGGCTGCTCAACATCTTTCGTCGTTCGCGTAGTCTTGTGCGACCCCACGGGGAACACCACGTTCTCCCGTGGCTCTGCGGTAGTCTCGCCCTGGGCGCTCCCTCATCTGCGCAGTACGCAGCGGGATGCATCCGACAGCAGCAATCCGGCTAACCCGAACTTTGGCCCCTCAGACAGCCGGAACCGGGGTGATCGCCCTTTTCCTGCAGTTTGATACGGTTAATCAGCGCGGGTTGCAGCTGATCCGCCTGGTCTCATTGCGGTCATCCGAGCCATCGTCGTACAGTTCGTATTCGTCAGCGCATCCCGTCTTGAACGCACGTACGCGCGGTGCGAAGGTGTAGCCATCGTAACGACGGAGCAATGCGATGGAGAACACCAGCGCTCAGCGCGACAAAGGACGCGGCGAATGCGCGCACGCATGCGCACCCAGCGCGGTGGCCGCTTCATCTTCCGGCTCCGCGGACAGATCCCGCTTGAAAGTCTCGGCGAGGAAAAACGCGCACACCAGGCTCAGCAACCCCGTCGCCGCGATATAGATCGAAATGGGCAGCGTCTGGCCATACGTGGCGAACAGATAAGTGGCGATCAATGGCGTCGGCCCTGACGTGATGATGCCGGCGATCTGATACGGCAGCGACGCACCCGTATAGCGCACCCGCGTACCGAACAGCTCCGCAAACCACGTCGATTGCACGCCGTACACGGACGCCTGGCTTAACGCGATACCGCAGACGTACGCCACGAGAATCAAGGTCGGATTGCGTGTCTCGAGCAACGGAAAGAACGCGAATCCGTAGATCGCCACGAACACCGCCCCGAACATGAAGACGGTCCGGCGTCCGATCAGATCCGACAGTTTGCCGAACAATGGCAGCGTGATCAGCGCGAAGGCGCAGCCGAGAATGATGGCGTTCAGCAGGAGTCCGCGCGGCAGGCCGAGCCGCGTCGTGCCATAGACCAGCACGAACACATTGATCACGTTGAAGGTGATGTCGACCGCGAAGCGCGTGCCGATCGTCAGCACGAGGTCTTTCGGATGCCGGCGCAGCAATTCGATCAGCGGCGCCTTGACGACCTGCTTGCTCGCCTTGATCTGTTCGAATACCGGCGATTCCATGACGCGCAGCCGGATAAACAGGCCGATCGCGATCAGCGCGACGCTCAGCAGGAACGGCAGGCGCCATCCCCAGGTATAGAACGCGTCCGACGGCAGACTCGACACGGCTTTGAACACCGCGGTCGAGAGCATCAGCCCGAGCGGCACGCCCAATTGCGGGAACGCGCCGAAGAAGCCACGCTTGCTGGCCGGCGCCGTTTCTACCACCATCAGCACCGCGCCGCCCCATTCGCCGCCCACGCCAAGCCCTTGCAGAAAGCGCATCGCCACCAGCAGGATCGGCGCCCAGACGCCGATCGAGGCGTAAGTCGGCAGCAGTCCGATCACGAAGGTGCCGACGCCCATGATCGTCAGCGTCGCGACGAGCGTCGCCTTGCGTCCGATGCGGTCGCCAAAGTGCCCGAAAAACACCGCGCCGAAAGGCCGTGCGAGATAGCCGACCGCAAAACTCCCGAACGCCGCAATGGTGCCGACCACCGGATCGAACGAGGGGAAGAACAGCCTGGCGAAGACCAGCGCCGAAGCGGTGGCATAGAGAAAAAAGTCGTACCACTCGATGGCGGTCCCGACCACCGAAGCGACCAGCACACGGTTGACGGCCGAGCGGCTGATAACCGGCGCGTTGCCGGATGAAACGGGCGATGTGTTCATGTCTCCTCCCTTCTCTGGGAATCTATGTTTTGAACTGCTGCGTGTCGGCGGCGCGGGTCCGCCGGCACGTTACGATAAATTCACTGTGCTCACCAGTGCAGTTCCATCGGGAACTGGTCAAGCGTTTCGACGCCGCCCGAGGTCAACCGCACGATACGTTCCGTGCGCAAACCGCCGACGTTCGGCACCGTGATGGTCGCCTTCAGGGTAAAGACCATGTTTTCCTGCAGCACGGTCCTGTTGCCCGGCCGCGATCCACGGCGCTTCTTCTTCCGGGTCCATGCCGGTGCCGTGACCGGTGCCATGGCCGCGCGCTTCGCTCGAGTATTGCTCGTAGTTCGATTTCACCAGCGCCTGCTGGATCACCGCATTCAGTTCCATGGCCGCCATGCCGGGACGCGCGGCGGCAAGCCCCGCTTCGACCGCGCGCGCCGCTGCCGCGACGATCGCCATCTTCTCGGGATTCGCCGGACCGTAGGTAAAACCGCGTCCGCCATCGGCCACGTACCCACGATAACGCGCGCCGATGTCGGTCATGATCAGGTCGCCCGGTTGCAGGATGCGGTCGGTGGGGCGCGCCAGGTTATACGCCGAGCGCGGACCGGATTGCACCATCGAATCAAACGCGGTCCGGTCTGCTCCTCCCGCGAGCATCGCGCGGTCAGCGATCAGAGCGAGTTCACGCTCGGTGTAGGGACGGCGGTCGGCGAGCGCGTCGCGAATCGCTGCCATCGCCGAATCGGTCAAGGCGGCGGCTTTGCGCATCAGTGCGACTTCGGCGTCGCTCTTGATCGCCTTGATTTCGGCCAGCACCATCGTCGGTTCGAGCTTCAATTCGTTGAGACCGGCGTTCAGGCGCTGCAACAGGTCCGCGGGGATATAGGCGGCGCCGGCGAGGCCGACCGTGCCGCTGCGATGCCGCGCCGAAAATGCCTGCACCTGTTGCGTGACTTCACGCAGGCTGCGCACTTCGAAGGCGGTCACGCTCGTCGCGTAGTCGAAGCATTGATCCGACACGAACAGCACGGGGTCGCCGTCCACGGGCAGCAGCAGGATCGCGTTGGCAATGTCCGATACGCCGTCGAGCGGGCGGAATTCGGTAAAGTAGCCGATGTTCGCGCCACGCCAGCAATCGCCGAAGGCAAGCAGGCCGACCAGCCCCGCCTTGTCGAGTGCGCTGCGGACCTTGGCGACGCGGCCGAGGAACTCGTCGGTGGTGATGCCTTCCGGCGGGATGTCTGTGGTACGAGTGTTCATTACTTCTTCGTCTCCTGTGTGGCTGCAGGATGCAGCCCGCCTCAATGCCCATGAAGGGAATTCGCCCCGCCTTGGAATGCAGGCCGTCCTCTGCATAGTAGAATCGACCGATATGCTTTGATAATGAAAAATAACGCAAAACCTATATCGATACGGAATACATGGAGGCGACATCGTGACCTCGGCAATTCATCCGGACACCGGCGCAGGGGCCATCGCGACGAGCCGCTTCGACCCCACGCGTCTGAAGACACGTCAATTGGCCCTGATCATTCAGCTCGATACCCATCGCTCGGTATTGCGGGCGGCGAACGCCGCGCACATGACGCAGCCCGGGGCGACCAAGTTGCTGCGTGAACTGGAAGAGACGATGGGTGTGGAGCTGTTCGAACGGCATCCGCGCGGTGTCGAGCCCACCTGGTACGGCGAGGTGCTGATCCGCCATGCACGCAGCGTGCTGGCGGAGTTGCGGCACGCGTACGACGAAGTGTCAGCGCTCAAAGCCGGCCTGACCGGGCAGGCGATGATCGGCACCGAGGTCACGGCGGCCACCAACCTCGTGCCTCAAGCGGTGGCGCTGCTCAAGAAGCGCTTCCCGCAGATTCGCGTCAACATCGAGATGGAGTTCAGCGAGGTGCTGGTGCAGCGTCTGCAGGAAGGCAAGCTGGATATGATCGTCGCGCGAATCCGCAATCCGGACGACCTTGCGGAACTGCACTATGCGCCGCTCGCAGAAGCACAGCACGCGCTGTTCGCACGCGTTGGCCATCCGCTCGTCAAGCGCAAGGCGCTGAGCTGGGACGAACTGGCGCCGCAAACGTGGATCTTGCCGCCAAAAGGCAACGTCATGCGCAATCAGTTCACGCAACTGTTTCTCGAACGGAAGCTCGCGTTGCCGACGGATGTGGTCGAGAGCTCGTCGCTGCCTGTCATCACGAGTCTGCTGCAAATGAGCGATATGATCGCGCCGCTTGCGCGCGAGCCGATGCGGCCTTATTGCATTGCCGGTGCGCTCGAACCGCTACCGTTCGAACTCGATCTGAAGCTCGGACCGGCGGGCATCGTCACACGGCGCGGCGACAGGCTCTCGCCGGGCGCGCGGGCGATGCTGCAAGCGCTGCGCGAGGCCGCCGGATTCGACACCCAAGGCCCCGACGCCGACAGCGATTGACTTACCGCAACGGGACTCAGCGCGCGCCGTCCACCGCGACCCTTGCGCCGGGTTGTAGTAACCATTCATGAGCCGGCTCGTTATGTACGTGCCAGGCGCGGCGCGGGCCGGCCATCACGTTCAGGTAGTAGAGGTCATAGCCGTGCGCGGCGGCAACCGGGTGATAGCCGCGCGGCACCAGCACGACATGCTTGTCGTACGCCGCGAGCGTTTCGTCGAGACTGCGGTCGTCGGTATAGACGCGCTGAATCGCGAAGCCCTGCGGCGGCGAGACCCGGTGGTAATAGGTTTCCTCGAGATAGGTCTGCTGCTCGCCATTGTCGGTATCATGCCGATGCGGCGGGTAGCTCGACCAGTTGCCCGCCGGCGTCACCGATTCCACCACCAGCAAGCTCTCCGCCGGCTCGGTTTCCGGAAGGATGTGGCGCACGTGACGCAGATTGGCGCCAGCGCCACGGGTTTCCTGCCTGACCTCGTCAGGTGCAATGAAGCGCGGCGGCAGGCCACCCTTCGCGGGCGCGGAACAGATGCCGAGTTCGACGTCGTGCGTGGCCACGACCGTGTAGCGCGTATGCGGCGGCACATACATGGACCACGGCGCGCCATCGAACGGCGATATCCGTGCGCCGATCGCGCGGCTCGCGAGCCCTTCGCATCCGACTATTGCGCGCCCCCTGACAAGCACGACCACGACTTCGCGATCGCCCGTCTCCCGCGTAAGCCTGGCGCCGGCGTTCAGGTCGAAAACGTCGAAGCCGACGTATTTCCAGCCGGCGCTCGCCGGCGTGATATGGATGATCTGGCCGTCTTCGGCATGCTTTGACGGTCTGACGAGCAGGTCGCTCATGTCTTCCTCCCGTTATTTAGGGCTGCTACTCTGTCTGCAGAACGTGGCGGTCGCTGCGGCTACGTGCATGGCCGTGAAGCGGTACAAGCGCCCATGGCTTTGACGACGCCTTGTGCGCGAATCGCCGCCAGATGGCGTGCGACCTGCGTGACGAAGCGCGGCTGTGCGCGCAGATCGCATCCGAAAATCGACTCGATTTCGAACAGTGTTTGTACCGCATCGATGGCATCCGCGTGCAAGGTCGAGCGGACCGCCTCGGCCAGTGTGTCGGCGAGCGGGTCCGCGATGGCGTAGGTGCGGCCCGTCTCGTCCTGACCGCTGAGGTACGCGATCCAGCCGGCCAACACAAATGCGAGACGTTCGGTCGGCGCGCCGCTTTTCAGGTTGGCGCGCACGCTTTCCAGCCAGCGCTGCGGCAGTTTCTGCGAGCCGTCGGTCGCGATCTGTTGCAAGCGGTGATCGAGCGCAGTGTTGCGAAAACGCGTGAACAGTTCAGCGCGATAGCTGGCCAAAGCGGGGCGCGACAGCGTCGGCTCCACCTCGTCGCGCAACATGTTTTCGACAAAGTTCCGCACGGCCGGCGCCGCGATCGCCTGATCGACGGTGTCGTAGCCGATCAGCGACCCGAGGTACGCGAGCGCCGAATGCGCGCCGTTCAACATCCGCAATTTGGCCTGCTCATAGGGACGCGCGTCACCCACGAGCGTCGCGCCTGCGCGCTCCCACGCCGGCCGCGGCCCCGCGAAGCGGTCCTCGATCACCCATTGCGAAAACGGCTCGGTCATCACCGGCCACGCATCGTCGGCACCAAGTTGCTTCGCCACGTGCATGCGATCGGCGTCGGTGGTGAGCGGCACGATCCGATCTACCATCGTGTTGGGAAACGCGCCCTCTCGCTCGATCCAGTCGGCCAGCACAGGATCCGCTTCGCGCGCGAACGCCAGCGTCAACGCGCGCATCGTGCCGCCGTTGGACGGCAGGTTGTCGCACGACAGCACGGTAAACGGGCCCAAACCGGCCGCGCGGCGCAGCGCCAGCGCGCGCACGACGAAGCCGATCGCGCTACGCGGCGCGGCGGCCTCGCGCAGATCATGAACAATCTCGGGATGATCGAACTGCAACGCGCCGCTGGCCGGATTGCGGCAATAGCCTTTCTCGGTGATCGTCAGGCTGACGATATGGCAGCGCGGATCGCTCATCGCATCGAGCACGGCGGCGGGCGACTGCGGCGCGACCAGCGAAGCGATCAGCGCACCGACCACCTGGAACGAATCCGCATCGCCGTTTCGCACATTCACGGTATACAGATGGTCCTGCGCAGTGAGCGCCTCCGACGTGTCCGCACGCCGCAACGAAACGCCGACGATGCCCCAGCGCTGATCGCCAGCGCGCAATGTGTGCTCGGTGTACACCGCCTGGTGCGCGCGATGAAACGCCCCGAGGCCCAGATGGACGATGCCCGGTGCAAGGCTCGTGCGATCGTAGGCGGGAACGACGACTTCGCCAGCGGCGCGCGGCGCGAGCGAAGCCACGACGGCATTACTCAGCCGCATGATAGGCCGGATGTTTGGCGAGGCCTTCCCAGATGCCGTTCAGGTAGACCGCACCCAGCGCGCGATCGAACAGCCCATAGCCGGCGCGGCCCGTTTCGCCCCAGATCATTCGCCCATGGTCCGGCCTTGCATAGCCTTCAAAGCCGGTTTCGAAATAGGCTTTGACGATTTCCGCCATGTCGAGCGAGCCGTCGGCCGAACGATGCGAGGTCTCATGAAAGTCGCCTGCGGCATTGGTTTGCACGTTACGCAGGTGCGCGAAATGAATCCGGCCACGCGCGCCGAACTCGCGCACCAATGCCGGAATATCGTTCTGCTGGTCCGCGCCTAGCGAACCGGAACACAGTGTCAGGCCGTTGGCGGAATCGTCGACGATCGCCAGCACGCGCTGCAGGTCAGCGCGATTCTTCACGATGCGCGGCAGGCCGAAAATCGGCCGCGGCGGATCGTCGGGGTGGATCGCCATCTTGAGGCCGGCTTCTTTGGCCACCGGAATGATCGCGCGCAGGAAGTAGTCGAGATTGGCCCAGAGATCGGCTTCGTCTAGCGCTTCGTAGTCGCGCAGCAGGACTTTCAACTGTTCGGGCCGATAGCTCGCGTCCCAGCCGGGCAACTGGATACCCTGGCTGACGTCGAGCTCGCGGATCGCTTGCGTGTCGAACGCGAGCGTCGTCGAGCCATCGGGCAGGTGCATTTCCAGCGAGGTGCGGGTCCAGTCGAAAACCGGCATGAAGTTGTAGCAGACCACCTTCACGCCGCAGGCGCCGAGGTTACGCAATGTCTCGCCATAGTTGGCGATGAGCCTCTCGCGCGTCGGTCGGCCCAGCTTGATGTCCTCGTGCACCGGCACGCTTTCGATCACTTCCAGTGTCAGCCCGTGAGCCTCTATCTTCTGCTTCAGCGACAGGATCCTGTCGATCGGCCACACCTCGCCCACAGGCACGTCATAGATCGCCGAGACGACCCCGACCATGCCGGGGATCTGGCGGATATAAGCGAGCGGCACAGGGTCCGCGTCGCCATACCAGCGGAAGGTCATTTTCACGATCGAGTCTCCTCCTCGTACGCTCGCCTCGCCTTCGACGCAGGCAGCGCATCAATGAATGGTCGGTTCGGCCCTTCCGTATTGGCCCACGGCGGCGAGGCGGCGTCTGGACGCCTTGCGCCCGGGTTCACGCGTCGGGGCGCAGCCAGGAGTCTGCATACTAGCGGGGATCGACATGCCTTTATAATGAAGAATAACGCTTGATCTATACCATTATGGAATACATGAGGCTGCGCGGTTGCCGCTCGCCTGCTGCCAGAAACAGTACGCGCGACTCGTTCAAGCCATCTGCAGCCTGCCAGTTCTACTCGTTGGTGACGTACGCTATCCTCATCATGTCGTCTTTGTACGACTCAACCGCCTTACCGCGACAGCCCCCCTGATCGAACGGCGCAAGGTGATTAGCTCGCTACCGACTCACGACGACAGATCCGCCAGCCGCCCTAACCACAGACCTTCAGGCACGTTCCGCTCGAGGAATATGTTGCAGGCGAAGTCCGCGTTGCGCTCGGGAAAGTCTTCGCGGTAGTGACCACCCCGGCTCTCGCGCCTGACAAGCGACGCCGAAGCCATCAATTCACCGACCTGGATCAAGTTCGCCAATTCGATGCCCCGCATGAGCTCAGCCGGCGTGCCGATCACCGTGTCGTGAAACAACTGGTTTCGCGTCTCCCTGCAGACACGGCTGAAGGTCCGGAGCCCGGCTTCCTCGCGCACGATCAGCAAATACCGGTTTGCACACTGCTGAATCCGTGCTTTCAGTTCGTCCAGCGTGTGCCTGCCATTTCGGCGGAATTGCTTGGCGACCGTGCGGTTGTCGTCCAAGGCCCCGGTCATCGCGCGGTGCGTCATCTTTTTCGCGCGTTCGGCCGCGGCCAGGCCCGCCCGGCGGCCGAAGACCTGGCACGTCAGGGCCATATTGCCGCCGAGACGGTCTGCGCCATGTGGACCCGCTGCCACCTCACCCGCAGCGAACAGACCCTTCAGATTGGACTGTGCGTTTTCGTCTATAAATAATCCGCCGTTGATCGCATGCGCGGAACAGGTGATCTGCACTCGGTCCCGATAAAGGTCGACGCCGTGCTCCTTATACCATTGGCAGGTTAGCGGCCACATCCTTGCGATGCTTCGGCTCTTGTCGGCCAGTATCGATTCGAGATCGCATCCGGCGAAGTCGAGAAACACGCCTCCTTCAGCCGTGCCGCGGCCATCGTTGAGTGCCTTCTGAATCGAAATTTCGACGTAGCGTGAGATGTCGCTCGAGCTGAACGGAAAGTGCCGCTCTTTTTGTCGAATGACATCTTCCTGAGCCAGCCCCGTCGGCAGATAGTCAGGGACGAACGCCCTGCCATCGCGGTCGGTGAGATTCGGGTGCGCGTCCCACAGGTAGTTGCCGAACAGGTTGACGAAAGGCGTCAGCACGCTCACACCGGCCTGCATGAACTCCATGTTGACCAGTCGCGCGCCCGCGCGATAAGCCATTGCATAGCCGTCGCCGGTAATGTCCGATGGATACAGGTTTTGGGCGAACAGCTGACTTGCACCCCCGGTGGTAAGAATCGTCGACTTGGCACGGATCAGCATCGGGTTTCCATCCGAATCGATCGCGTATGCGCCGAGACATTCGCCGTCCTGCGACAGCAGGTCGACGATCATCAACCGGTCCATGACCTTGATGCCGCGCCGGGACGCTTCGGTCCCCAGCGATTTCACGATTGGTTTGAAGTGCTCATGAATCACATGCGAGCGCGGTTTGGAAGAAAAGCATGCGCGAAAAACCAGGTAGTGGTCGTCCTCGCGCTCAAACTTTACGCCGTATCGTTCGAGGTAGCGCAGAGACTCATGCGCTTCGTTCGCGAGAATCGCGCTCAAGCGCGGGTCCGCCATGCCTTGAGCGGCATGCAGGATATCGGCGAGAAAAACATCAGGATTATCGCTGTGATCCCCTGCTCCGTCCGGCACATTGAAGGCGCCTACTTCAGCTACGCTATGAAACGTCGCGCCGCTTTTGCGAAATGCCCCTTTGATCACAACCAGCACGTCAGCGCCGCTGGAATCCGCCTCGAGCGCGGCCCGCAGCGCAGCGCCGCCGCTGCCAACGACCAGCACATCCGTACTGACTTCCCTGCACCTGTCACTCATGCCTGCTTCCCCTGTTTTCATCGACGCGTACGGCACGCTCGCCACATGGATGGCTTCAAACCCGCTTCACGCGACTCCGCCTTTTGCCGCGGCCGCCGCAACGGCCTCGGCGTCCTCGGCAACGCCGATTACGCCGTCCGCCAGCAGCGAGTCGATCATCGGCCGGTTCATTCCCACCCCTGACAAGATGTCGATCGTGTGCGCGCCCAACCGTGGCGGCGGCATACGGATAGCTGGCGCGCTGCCGTTGTAGCGCACCGGGTGATTGACGAGCGTCACGGGGCTGCCGGTTGCACCCTCGACTGTCTCGAAGCTCTTCAAGTGGCGCACCTGCGGATCGGCGACCACCTGCGCATAGTCGTTGACGCGCGTGTGCCAGACATGATGCCGTTCGAATAGTGGCAACCAGTGCGCCGTCGTGTCCTGCGCAAGCCGGCGCGCAAGCCGGTCGGAGATTTCCTGCTGCTCGTCGAATGCGCGCTTCGCGGGAATCCGTTCCTTTTCCGGGATCCCAAGGATCCGATAAATGATGTCGAGAGGACTCAGCGACAGTGCGATGAAACCGTCCGCAGTTGCATAAATGCCGTACGGTGCGGGGAAGTACCAACCTGATACACGCCCCGCCTGTCGCACGTCGTCATGGCCGTCGCCGTTCAGGAAACACGTGAGAGACTCCTGTTGCAGATCGAGCGCAGCCGCCAGCAAGCTTACGTCGACCCGGCAGCCCTCGCCCGTACGCTCGCGGTTGAGCAGTGCCGTCAGGATACCGTTCGCATACAGCGCAGCGCCGTGATGATCCACGACAGACACGCCCACCGCGCGTGGACCGTCCTCCCGGCTTCCGGTGATTGTCGCGATACCCGACATGGCCTGAATGATCAGGTCCTGCCCCGGCCGGCTGGCATAGGGTCCATCCGGACCGAATCCCGAGCCGGACGCATAGATGATGTCCGGCTTGACTGCCTTGAGCGCCTCGTAACCCAATCCCAGCTGTTCCATCACACCGGGACGGTAATTCTCGGCGACCACGTCGACTTGAGGCAGCAAGCTCATGACGATATCGATCGCCCGCGGGTCCTTGAGATTCAAAGCCAGACTGCGCTTATTGCGATTACCCATCAAAAGCAGCATCGTCTGCCCATCGATGGCGCGGTTCGCGCCGCCCCACTTGCGCTGAAATGCGCCGTCGACGGGTTCGACCGATATGACGTCGGCCCCGCAATCGGCGAGGTGCTGCACGCCCAAAGGCCCCATCAGAAAATGATTGAAGCTGAGAATGCGGATACCATTCAGCCCGTTCATATAATCTCCGTTACGTCGTGAGTCCGGCTGTCGGGGTGAGGTGGAACAGGGTTCTACTGAACTCCGCGTTCGCCCTGAACATTCGGAAGGCCGCGGCGTGGATATCTGCATCGATGCCGGTCAGAACTAAAGGAAAGCGTTGCCGATCGCGTCGAGAGGCGCATGCGCGAGGCACCAATGGTCAGCGACCCTTGAAGCGCGGCGGCCGCTTTTTGACGAATGCGCGGTGGCCTTCGGCGCGATCCTCGGTCTTGAACACGTCGAGATTCGCCTGATGCTCGCACTGCAGGCCTTGTTGGAGGTTGGTCTCGAACGAATCGAGCACGGCGCGCTTGGCCAGTCGGACCGCGAGCGGCGCGCGGGCGGCGATCAGCGACGCGATCTCGACGGCGCGTGCGATGCTGCGTGCCGGCGCGACGACCTCGGTCACAAGTCCGTGGCGCTCGGCCTCGGCTGCCGTCAGCGGCTCGCCGGTAAGCACGAGTTTCATCGCCAGTGTCTTGCCGAGCACCCGCGGCAGGCGCTGGGTGGCGCCATCGCCCGGAAGCGCGCCGATGACGATCTCTCGCTGCGAGAAGGTCGCGTCGTCCGCCGCGACGACGATATCGGCCAGCATCACCAGCTCGTGGCCACCACCGATGGCGAAGCCGTTGACCGCGGCGATCAGCGGCTTCGGAAAGGTTTCAATCGCCTTCCAGCTCGCGAGGCGCACCGGGTCCGCATACGCTGCGACCCCGCGTGCCGCCATGTCGGCAATATCCGCACCGGCGCTGAAGAAACCCTCGCCGCCGGTGAGCACGACGGCCCTGACTTCGTCGCTGACTTCGGCTGCCGCGAGCACGCGCGCCAGTTCCACCAGCAGCGGCACACACAGCGCATTGCGCTTGTCGTGATGATTCAACGTGATTAACCAGACGAAGCGAAGTGGTTGTTCCAGCTTCAGGTACTTCAGGTCCTCGAATGCGGCCAGCGGGACCGGCGCCGCGCCGCTTCGCTCGACGTGAGTCGTGTTCATGATGAGCCTCCGTTCTCGTGTTATTTGATTGCCAGCAAGTTCGGCAGGAAGCGTGGGATATGCGGGAAGACGATGATCAGCAGCAGGTCGACCGCCAGCGCGAAGATGAACGGCAGGATCGCCCGAGTCGCTTTTTCGACGGACACGCCGCCGATGGACGCAGCCGTAAAGAGGCAAAAACCAATCGGTGGCAGGTTGATGCCGATGGCTGAGTTGACCAGTACGATGACGCCGAACACCACCGGATCGATATGCATTTGCACGACGAGCGGCAGGAACACAGGGATCACCACCGCAATACTCGAGATCGTTTCGAGTACGGTATGGGCTACCAGAAGGAAGAGATTGATCAGGATCAGCAACACGAACGCGCTGGTCGTCACGGCCAGGAAGCTGTTGGCGACGTGTAACGGAATTTGCGCCTCAATCAGATAGCGGCCGAGCACGAACGCGAGCCCGAGAAGAAACGATACCCGCGTGGTATTGATGGCCGTGCGCGTGAGTATTTCCCCGAACTGCGACAGCTTGAGCGACTTGAAGATGAAGGCGCTCACCAGCGTCACATAGAACGCCGCGACGACGCCTGCTTCTACCGGCGTGAAGACGCCGCCAAGGATCCCGCCCAGAATGATCACGGGCGTCAGCAATGCCCAGATCGCCTGTCTGAAAGTCGTCCACAGCCGCCTGGCGGAAAACGCTTCGACCGCCGTATAGTTCTGGCGCACCGCAGTCAGGTAGTTCACGAGCATGAAGGAAACGACCACCAGCAGCATCGGCACTATCCCCGCGACGAACATCGTTCCGACCGAAACGTTGGCGGTGTAGGCGTACACCAGCATGCTCATCGACACGGGCGACAGCAATCCGAGTGAGCCCGCTGCCGACTGCAGCGCGACTGCGAACGCGCGTGAATATCCCTGCTTGACCATCCCGGGGATCATGACCGAGCCGATCGCTGCGGTATCCGCAGTCGCCGAACCGGAGAGGTCGGCGAAGAACATACTCGCAACGATCGTCACCTGTCCGATGCCGCCGCGCATGAAGCCGACAAGCGCCTGCGAAAAGTCGATGATCCGGCGCGAGACGCCGCCCGCATCCATGATTGCGCCTGTCAACATGAAGAACGGGATGGCCAGCAGGCCGACGTTATTCAGGTTCGAAAACAGCTGCTGCGGAATCACCAGCAGCGGGGTTCCATTCAGCGTCAATGCAATCGTCGCCGCAATGCCGATGCAAATGGCCACCGGTACACCCAAGCCGAGGAACCCGGCGCCTAGAGCGAGTGCCCACATGTTGATTCACCTCAGATATGTTCGGAGACGCCCTGCAACAGAGACTGCCTCGTTTGCGCGCCGGGCGCGAGATGAGAAACCGCGATTCGGACCGCGGAATGAAAGACCAGCAATGCGCCGCAGACGGGAATCGAGAGATATGGGTACACCATTGAGATCGGCAGAGAGGTCGCAGTTTCGGTGCCCATCAGCTCCAGCATGTCGCCACCGTACATAAGGAAGACCACGCCGAGCGCGAGGACTACGCAGTCGGTAAGGTCCGTCAGTGTCTGCGCGAAAGCGGGCGGACAACGGTCGGCCAGTACCCGCACCTCCGGATGAACCCGCAGCTTGGCTCCTGCCGCCGCACCGAGGCACGTGAGCCACACGAACAGATAAGCCGCGAGCTCGTCGGACCACGACAGCGAGTTGTGCAGGATGAAGCGGAAGACCACCCCGAGGCCAGCGACGAACACCATCATGAGAAGTAGTCCACCGCATAGGAACAGCGTGATCTTCAGGACCAGGTCATCGATAAACAGGAGATTACGGGCAAGCTTTTCCATGGCACTCTCCCTTCATTTCGAAGCGACAGCGGACTTGTCGGCCGCCTTGATTTCCTGATAAAGCGCCTGGCCATCGGGAATGTCGCTGAGCAGGCCCTCGCGCGCCCTTGCGGTCGCGGCGGCCCACGGCACCGTGTTTATCTCGGTCACCTGGGTGCCATTCTTCTTCATCGTTGCGAGCGCGTCGTCGTACTCGTGCTTGTATTCCTTCATGTCATAGTCCGCGGCGACGGCGGCAGCGGCATGAAACGCCTGCTGCTCGTCAGGCGAAAGACGCGTCCAGGCGCTCTTGCTGATTGCCAGCACCACGGGCAGGTAGTTCACGTGGGTCAGGTAGTAATGCTTCGCGACATCGGAAAATTTGTCCTGGATGAACTGCTCCGGTGACGTATCGCCGCCGTCGACCAGGCCTTGCGAAAGCGCCAGAAATAACTGGTTATAAGGCAGCGGCGTCGGATTTGCGCCCAGTGCCTTATAGCCCGCGATATAGCCGCGACTCTGCATCACTCGAACTTTCATATCCTTCATGTCATCGAGCGAGCCGACGGGCTTTTTAGCCGTGAACAAATTGCGTTCGCCCACCGACAGCCACGTCAAGCCGATCATGTTGACCGCCGGCATCATGTCGAGGAACTTGCGGCCGACCGGTCCTTGCAGAAGCCGGTTGGCGTCGTCGATGCTGCTGAAGAGATAAGGCGTATCGAAGATCTGCCACTGCTTGATCGTGTTTCCGATCGGCGCCTGTGCGGAAATCATGAGCTCCTGGGTGCCGGTGCGCAGCGCTTGTGCCATCTGCACTTCGCCGCCGAGCTGTGACTGCGGAAAGATCTCGATCTTGACCTTGCCGTGGGTTCGCTGCGCGACCTCCTTCGCGAACACTTGGGCAGTCAGCTGATAGTGGTTGTCCGGGGCGAGGGTGTGGCCCAGCTTCATGACGATCGGCTCGTCCGCACGGGCAACGCTTGCGACAACGACGCCCGCTGCGAGCAGCGTACCCACCATCATGGTGCGCCATGCGCGGCGCGCGCTGAAGAATGATTTCATTTCGTCTCCTTCCGTACTGGAATGTAATTTTCGCGCCGCGTCAGGCCGATCCGTCTGCAGGCGCTCCAAGTATTCGTGAGTGCACGCAACGGGCGTTAGGACCGGCCGACCGATTTCTTGTACTTTTTTACGGCGTCTTCGATAGCACGCGTTTGCCAGACTGCCTGGCGATTTATCCGGCGCACACGAGGCGAAAACCCTTGGTGGTATTGACTGATAGCTGACCGGGGGCAATCCGCGGCCGCTTGCGGATCGGCCGAAGACTGCAATCACTGCGTGCATACAGTCAAAAAAGTCCAAGCATTCGCCCAAACCGTCCTAACGGTCAGCAACCCGCACTCATTAAATTTGAGTCACACCCGCCGGCCCCAATCAACAAAGAACAGGCCGGCTCCGCAACCGACTCTCACTTCCAGAACCACCATGGCCAAACGCCCGCACATGGATTGTTACGCGGTCGGCGACACTGCCGATTTCGCCAAGACCGTAACTGAATTCGATATCTACGGCTTCGCCGGGATCGTCGGCGATTTCTATGCGGTGCATTTGAACGAGGAATTCGCCAAAACCACGCGCTTCGAGAAGCGCATTGCGCAAGGATGTCTGTCGGTCGGCTTCTTATCGACCGTGATGGGCTATATGGCGCAAAAGGCGCCGAGCCCCGGTGCGGTTTCTTACCGATACGACATCACGTTCAATGCGCCGGTATTTATCGGCGACACGGTCACCGCCCGCCTCACGCTGCGCGAGAAGGACGACGATCGCAACATGTGCGTTTTCAGGGCAGACGTCACGCGCCAGGACGGCACGCTGGTCGCATCTGGCGATACCTATCTGAAGGTGCTGTAACGCAGCCCCCTGCTTCAACCCATCTCCCGCTTTTTCACAGAGTCGAACATGCCGCATTGGTTAGACGAACAACACACCGCGATACGCGACGCCGTGCGCCGTTTCGCGGAAAACGAAATCGCTCCTGTCTCGGAAGAGCTTTGGGAAGCGGAAGCCTTTCCTTACGACATCTGGAAGCGTGCCGGCGAGCTCGGCTTCGCCGGCCTGCCTTATCCGGAGAGTTGGGGTGGCGGCGGTGGCGAATGGCTTTCCTATGTAATCGTGTTAGAGGAACTCGCACGGGTAGATTGCGCAATCGCCAACTCTCTAATGGCCAATTCGACGGTCGCAAGCCTGCTTTCCAACTATGGCACCGATGAGCAAAAGGATCGTTATTTGTGCCCTATCCTCGACGGCCGCAAGGTCGGCGCGATCGGATTATCGGAGCCCAACGCGGGCTCCGACGCGGCCAACATCGCGACGCGTGCGACGCTGGAAGGCGACCAATACGTCATCGATGGATCGAAGACCTTCATTAGCAATTCCGGCACGGAAGTGACCGGGCCGGTCGTCATCGCCGCGGTAACGGGAACGCGCCCCGACGGCCGCAAGGAAATTTCTAACTTCATCGTGCCCAACGGCACCCCCGGTTTCAGCTACGGACGCAAACTGCGTAAGATCGGCTGGCGCGCATCGAGCACCTACGAGTTGTTCTTCGAGCGCTGCACGATCCCGACCGCCAACCTGCTCGGCGAACGCGGTGCGGGCTTGCGACAGACGCTCGCCCAGATCAGCACCGGCCGAATCCTGATCGGCGCGCTCGCGCTAGGCATCCTGCAGGGTTCACTGGATCGGTCGATCGCGTACATGAAGGAGCGGCGCGCATTCGGCAAGCCGATCGCCGAGTTCCAGTCGCTGCAGTTCAAGATCGCTGACATGGCGGCCCACGCGCACGCCGCGCGACTGATGCTCTACGATGCCGCCGCGCTCAAAGATGCAGGCGTTCGCTTCGATCAGCAGGCGTCGATGGCCAAGCTCTTCGCCACCGAGCGCGCGATGGAGGCGGCTCATCAGGCGTTGCAGATACATGGCGGTTACGGCGTGATGAGCGAGTACCCAGTGTCGCGCGCATTCGGCGACGCCAAGGTGCTGGAGATCGTCGAGGGCACCTCGGAGATTCAGAGAATGATCATCTCGCGAAACCTGCTTGCCTGAACCCTCAGTCAAACAGATACGGACACGCGGTCGGGAGACAAGTCATGCTGGAAGGCATCAAGGTGTTAAGTTTTACTCACTTCTTGCAGGGCCCCGCCGCCGTGCAGATGTTGGCCGACGTCGGCGCGGGCGTGATCAAGATCGAACCGCCGGGCGGCGCGTTCGAGCGCAGTTGGACCGGCTTCGATGCGTATGTCGAAGGTGTGAGCATGTTTTTTCTGCTCGGCAACCGCAATCAGCGCAGCATCTCGCTGGATCTGCGCGACGAGCGCGCGCGCGAGATCGTCTGGCGGCTGATCAAGGAAGCCGATGTCCTGATCGAAAACTACCGGCCAGGCGTCCTGCAGCGCATGGGCTTCGGTTACGACGATGTCCGCGAGATCAACCCGCGGCTCGTGTACTGTTCGTGCACCGGCTACGGGTCATCGGGACCGTATCTCAAGCGGCCAGGGCAGGACCTGCTGCTGCAGGCCATCAGTGGCATGACGATGCTCTCCGGCGAGGCCGATTCCCCGCCCACGCCCGTCGGATCCGCGATCGTCGACCAGCACGCGGCGGCGTTGGCAGCCTTCGGCGTGGTCGCGGCCTTGCAGGCGCGTGAACGCACCGGCAAAGGCACGCTGGTCGAAAGCAACCTGCTCAACGCGGCGCTCGATCTTCAGATCGAGCCGTTCACCTACTACCTGAACAAGGGACCACTCTGGCCGCGCACGAACCCGCCGACCGGCAGCCGGTTCCATCCGTCGCCCTATGGGGTTTACAGGACTCTCGACGGCTGGATCGCCGTTTCGCTCACGCCCACTGAGAAGCTGGCGGCGGCCTTGTCTCAGCCCGTGCTGGCCGGGTTTTCGCACCCAAAGGACAACGTGCGCCGCCGCGACGAATTGAACCGCATCGTTTATGACGCGCTGACTGCGCGCACGACGGCCGACTGGATGACGACCTTCGATGAGCACGACATCTGGTACGCGCCCGTGAACGACTACCATCAGGTCGAGGCCGACCCGCAAGTGGCGCACAACCGCATCATCATGGAGGTCGAGCATCCGCAGGCCGGACCGATTCGTTTGCTCGCACATCCGGTTCGATACGACGGCGCAGCACCACCGCTCACCCGTCAGCCGCCGCGGCAAGGCGAACACACCCGCGAGGTGCTCGCCGAACTGGGCTACGAGCCGGACGAAATCGATACGCTGGTCGAAGCGGGCGCGGCGCTGACCGGGCGGAGAACTGCATGAACACTCATCTGAATCAGTGCCACGAGATGCTGCGCTTTGACGATATCCAGATTGGCCGCTGCCAGGTACTCGTGCGTACCATCGCGGAAAGTGACGTGAACGCTTTCGGCCATCTGTCGGGCGACCTCAATCCCTTACACATGGATCAGCACTTCGCGGCACGCACGCCATTCGGCCACCGCGTGGCGCACGGCCTGCTGACCGCGGCATTGGTGTCGACGACCCATACCGGGTTGACCGGTCCCGGCTTCGTCTACGTCGGGCAGGAGTTGCGCTTTCTCGGACCCGTCTTCATCGACGATACGATCAGGATCCATGTGACCGTAGTCGAGAAGAAACCCGCCAAGCGCATCCTCGTGATGGACACCATGGTTCGCAATCAGAACGGCAAGCCGGTGCTGACCGGACTGTCGGCGCTGAAGGAATTGCGTTTCCAATGATCTGACAATCGGCAGGCGAGGCCAAACCTTTGCGGGTTTTCGACAACAGCCGTCACGCCGATTTGCTATTTACAATTACACTACGTTCGATGCCGACCGGCGAAGGAGAAACAGCACGCTTGATTTAGCCAAGGAGTGAGCTGGCTAAGCGAGCCAAACAAGTGAGCTGGATGCAGGAGACAAATTAAATGCTTAGAGGTTGTGGTTGTCAGTTGCCGGTCTTCAAGATCGCCAACTATGAGTATGGGTCGCGAATCAAGTCGATCGACTTTCATTTCGCACCCCTCGAAGATATGAAATCGACGTTGCCGTATCCTCATCGGCACGAGTTCTATCACATCGTCTGGGTCGTGTCGGGCAGCGGTCACCACATCATCGACTCGATTCGCTACGAGGTGCGGCCCAATACGCTGTTCTTCATGGCGCCAGGCCAGATCCACGACTTCGCATTGTCCGAAGATACAGTCGGCCACGCGATAAGTTTCTCGTCCGAATTTTTCGCCTTCAAGGTTCAGAACCGCCATTCGCAGACGGAAATTCCGGTCTACGATTTCGAGCGAATTCCGAACACGGTTTATATGAGCGACGCACAAGCTCAGGACCTTCATCATGTGCTGGATGGAATCGATGCGGAATATCAGGGTGAAGAGGCAGGCTACGAGGACGTCATCTGGTCATATCTGCGCATTCTGCTAATCAAGTCCGTGCGTCTGGGCGGCGACGCCGTGACCGACGTCAATTCGTCGCGTAGCGTGCTGTTGTCGCGACGCTTCAAAAGCCTGCTGGAAAAACATTTCACCACGGTCCACGACGTCGCTCGCTACGCATGCCTGCTGAACGTCACAGAACGCGCGCTGAACGATGCGACGCGCCAGGCGCTCGGCAGCACGGCGGCCAAGCTGATTCGTGAACGCGTGATGCTGGAAGCGAAGCGTCTGTTGCTGCATTCGGAGGTCAATGTGGCGGAGATCGCAACACAGCTTGCCTTCGACGACCCGGCCTACTTCAGCCGATGTTTCCGCAAGCACACGGGCCGCTCGCCAATCGACTTCCGCCGCAGCCTGGAGAAACTGAGCATTTGAAGCAGTGGGACGATAGGCGTCCGGCTGCGACGTAGGAAAGTCCAATATAAGCCGCGCTTCGTCCTAACCGCTGGAACCGCCGCGCTCCTAGAATTTGCGTGCCCCCGTCACTCGGGAAACGCGAAAGTCATCAGGAGACAAAGGCGTGAATGCTTCGTACCAAGACCAAGGACTGTCCTCTGACCGGTCCGCCCTCTTCACCGATATCCTCGATCGCATTGCGACCAAAGTTGCAGAGGACGAGCCGACGCTCGGCGTCGAATTCCCCCAGATCACAGCGCCCGACGGAAAGTGGGTCCGGCTTCCGGCGTCGCTGTCCGCAGGCTACAGCGGTTCAGCGTGGAGCCACGGCAATTGGTTTTGCGGGTTCTGGGTCGGACTTTTGCTAACGTCGTATTTGCACACCGGCAACGACAAATACCTCTCGTGGGCCCGCGAGCGCATGCGTCTCGTCGCGCAGCGCGCGCAGGATCCTAACACGCACGACATCGGCTTTATCTTCGACAGCAGCGCCGTCCCGGGCTACGAAATCACCCGCGACTCGTGGTACGCGCAAATTGCGATGGAAGCCGCGGACAAACTGCGCGCGCGTCTTGTCACCACGCGCAGCGGCGCCTATCTCGCTTCCTGGGGCCCGCTTGACGATCCGCGCGGACGCAGCGCCTCGGCTATCGACACGATGGCTAATCTATCGTTGCTTTACTGGGCGGCGAACCATTCCGGGGACGGCAGTTATCGCCTCGCCGCCGAAGCGCACTCCGTCATGACCGCCAAGGCGTTTATCCGCCCCGACGATTCGACGTATCACGCGGTGGAGTACGACGTGACAACAGGTGCGCGCCAGCGCGGCTACACGTTTCAAGGCGCATTCGACGAATCGGCGTGGAGCCGGGGCCAGGCGTGGGCCGTCTATGGCTACGTGAACACGGCGCGTGAAACCGGCAAGCGCAACTGGCTAGACCTTGCCGGGCGGCTAGCGGCGTACTATCTGCGCCGGCTCGATGGACGTCCTGTGCCACCGTGGGATTTCGACGCCACTGGCGCGGACGCGGAAATCAAGGATACTGCCGCAGCAGCGGTGATGGCGTCAGCGCTGATCGAGATGGGCCGTCTGCATCCCGACCCTGCTGATGCGGTTCGCTGGCGCGAACACGGACTCGCGATGCTCGAAGCTCTATGTCGTGACGAGTTTGCCTACGAACCTGCGCAGCGGGGACTTTTGAGGAATTCCTGCTATTCGAAGCCGCACAATGAAGGCGTCGATGGCGCGACGATGTTCGGCGATTTCTTCTTCGCGGAAGCACTGAGTCGCGTGATGCTGCCAGGCAGGCTTCGGCCGGCCGACCCGCAACGCGTATCGCTCGCTTGAAGCGTATCTCCCCTCGCGGTTCCCAACTCTCGCTAGCCAGGCCGTCCATGATATCGAACGATCTTCCGCATTTTGTACCTACTGACCTACCCGATGCCCTGCTGGTCGGACGCATCTGGCGAAACGCGCCGATAGACGGGCCGTCGGTCGTCGTTGTTCGTGCCGGTCAGGCCTTCGACATCACGGCGTCGGCGCCGACGACCTCCGACCTGTTCGAGCACGTGGACCTCGTCGAGTTTGCGCATCACGTCGAGGGCGAGGCGCTCGGTCCCGTCGAGAACATCGGCCGCGCATTGCTGGCGCCGTGCGATCTTCAGGCCATCAAGGCATGCGGCGTGACCTTTGCCGTGAGCCTGCTCGAACGGGTCATTGAAGAACAGGCTAACGGCGACGCGACTCAAGCCGACACGGTCCGGGCGACGATCGCGCAACTGATCGGCACTGATCTCTCCAGGATTCGCCCCGGCACGGCAGCTGCCGACTGTCTGAAGCGGGAACTGGAACGGCGCGGCGCATGGTCGCAATATATGGAGGTCGGCATTGGGCCGGACGCAGAGGTGTTCACCAAGTCTCAACCGATGTCGGCGGTCGGCTACGGCGCGGACGTTGGGCTGCACCCGGCCTCCCGCTGGAACAATCCCGAGCCAGAAATTGTGCTGGCGGTAAACAGCCGCGGAACGATCGTCGGCGCAACCCTCGGCAACGACGTCAATCTCCGCGACATCGAGGGCCGCAGTGCGTTGCTGCTCGGCAAAGCGAAAGACAACAACGGCTCATGCGCGATCGGTCCTTTTATTCGGTTGTTCGATGAACGCTTCACCATGGACTCGGTGCGGGCGGCCAGCGTGTCGCTCAGGATAGAAGGCGCGGACGACGGATTTATTCTCGAAGGCGTGAGCCACATGCGCGAGATCAGCCGTGACCCAGAGGAACTTGTGGCCCAGACTGCCGGGCCGCATCACCAGTATCCAGACGGCTTCATGCTGTTCCTCGGCACGATGTTCTCTCCAATTGAAGACCGGCATGCTCCGGGCAGCGGCTTCACGCATCACCTCGGGGACAAGGTGACGATTGCAACACCGGAGCTCGGCGCACTTGTCAACACCGTGCAGTCGTCAACCGAAATCGCGCCCTGGCGATTCGGCGTACGCGCTCTTTACGAGACCCTTGCAAAACGGCGGGCGCTTACCCGCGCCATGGCGTAGGTACCATTCACGTGGACCGCCTCCGCGGATTCCAGCCTCGCCAAGCTACAAAGACTTTGTTCGCGAATCAGCGGAACGGGATACTAAATTTAGAAGCCCGGCGTCAGGACGACTTTCCCTGACGCCGTCCTGCCGTTCTGCAAATCGTCGAACGCCTGGCTTCCGGCATCGAGCGGCCGCACGTCGAGCCAATCCAGCGAACCGAACGCGCCTTCGTGCAACGCCGAAACCGTCGCGCGAAGATCCGCCATCGTATAGGTGTACGTACCCAGCAGCGTGATCTCAGCGAGCGTCAGCTTGCGCATATCGATTTCGCTTGCCCAGTCCTGGAGGCCGATGTGCATCACGACGCCGCCAGGCTTCACCGACGATAACGCGAGCGCGCGTGTCGGCTTTGCGCCCACGGCATCGATCACGAACTCAAACCGGCTTTCAGGCGCCGGCGCGTGCAACGGATCCCATGTCTCGCACTGCGCATGCTGCTCCGCCGATCGTCGACGCAGCGGATTGACCTCCGCCATTTCCACCGACCGGCAGCCGTACGATTTCAGTAACAACGCCGACAGCAAGCCAATCGCCCCGCCGCCAATGACCAGCGCGCGGGTTTCCGGCAACGGTCTTTGCAGCGCGCGCATCGACAGATTCAGCGCATGCAGCGCCGTAGCAGCCGGCTCGGTCACCGCGGCGTGCGTTGCGGGCATCTCCTGCGGAATTTCGACAACGCATCCCGCAGGCAACGACATATATTGGGCAAATGCACCCGGACGCGTCATGCCGACCATCGTCCGGTTCGCGCACAGATTGTCGCGCCCCTGCACACAATATTCACAGTGCCCGCAGGTGATCAACGGATTGCCCGTGACGCGCAAGCCTTTCATCAGATGCGGTGCGCGCGTCTCCACGATCGTGCCGGCGAACTCATGACCGAGAATGAGGCCGGGTTTGCGTCGCGGATCGTGGCCGTGGAATGCATGCATATCGGAGCCGCAAATACCGACCGCATCGATCCTGAGTATCACCTCGCCGTCGGCTGCCAGCGGTTCGGGCCGATCCAGCAACTGGACCTCATTGGGCTGCGTGTAGACAAGTGCTTTCACAAGCGTTCTCCGTCGTGCAATTGCGTTACCGCCTACCGCGCGGTGTAGCCGCCGTCGACCATGATGGTCTGGCCCGTGACGTACGCGGACGCGTCACTCGCAAGAAACACCGTGACGCCATACAGATCATCGAGTTGTCCATTGCGTCCGATGCACGTGTTCTGCGCGTGCATGTCCGCGACGCGCGCGTCGTTGAAAACGGGAGCCGTCAGCGCAGTGGGGAAAAAGCCCGGCCCAATCGCGTTGCACGTGATGCCGTAGCGTGACCACGCCTGCGCGATAGCACGCGTCAATTGCACGACACCGCCCTTCGCCGCGCCGTATGGCGCGCTATCGTTGAATGCACGGTATGACTGCAGCGACGCGATGTTGATGATGCGACCATGTCCGCGCGCCTTCATCGAGGGTGCGAGCGCCTGCGTCATGAAGAACGGCGCGCCAAGATGCAGTGCGAGCTGCTGTTGCCACGCTTGCGGCGTCACTTCATCGAATGGTTGACGCAGATTGACGCCCGCCGCGTTGACGAGAATGTCAATCTGGCCGTGCTGTGCCGCTGCATCGAGCGCGCAGGCGCGCGCCGCATGCGCGTCGCTCAGATCGCATGCGTGCATGTGCGCATCGATACCGTCATCGCGCAGCCGCATTGCCGCTTCGTCGAGCGCATCACTTCGCCGCGCCACCAGCACGACGCGCGCACCCGCCCCGCCCAACGCGCGCGCCATCGCTTCGCCGACGCCCGAGTTGCCGCCGGTCACGAGCGCGGTTCTGCCATTCAGGTCGAATAGTCGAGCGATATTCAACGGTGTCCTCCTTTGTCGTACCGATTGCACATGCCGATGGCGTTCATACCTGTACCGGTTCGCCACGCACGAATGCTTCGTCGGGAAAGTACTTCTGCAAGCGGTCGTCAGCGGTACGGGCGTGGGCTTCCATGCCTTCGAGCCGCGAGATACGCGCCGTCACTTCGCCGATGCGCTTCGCCGCATCGCGCGTCATGCGCTGCCACGTCAACGTCTTCACGAACTTGTGCACCGAGAGCCCCCCTGAATAGCGCGCTGCGCCCTTGGTGGGCAGAACGTGATTCGGACCGCTCGCCTTGTCGCCGAATGCGACCGTCGTTTCTTCGCCGAGAAAGAGCGAGCCGTAGCACGTCAGATGTTCGAGCCACCAGTCCAGATCGGCAGCCTGCACTTCGAGGTGTTCCGATGCATAGCGGTCAGACACGTCCACCACTTCCTCTCGCGTGTCGCACAGGATTACTTCGCCGTAATCGCGCCACGCGGCGCCTGCGGCATCGTGTGCGGTCGGCGGCAACGCATCGATGAGTTGCGGAACCCGCTCAATGACCTCGTCGGCGAGCGCCTTCGACGTCGTGAACAACCATGCCGGCGACTCGTGGCCATGCTCGGCCTGGCCGACCAGATCGCTCGCGACCATCGCCGGGTCGGCACTGGCGTCGGCGATCACCGCAACTTCCGACGGCCCCGCGAAGACGTCGATCCCAACCTTGCCAAAGAGCGCGCGCTTCGCCTCCGCGACGAACTTGTTGCCCGGCCCCACCACAACGTCCGCCTGCTTGCCGGTAAAAAGCCCATACGCCATCGACGCAATCGCCTGCACGCCTCCCAGCGTCATCACGACATCGGCGCCTGCCGCCTTGAACGCATACAGCACATACGGATGGATGCCGCCTCCGCGAAACGGGCTCGAACAGGCAATCACCGTTTTCACGCCCGCTGCCTTGGCAGTCGCAACGCCCATGTATGCCGACGCGATATGCGCGTACCTGCCAGCAGGCGCATAACAGCCGACCACGTTGACCGGCACCACTTTTTGCCCTGCCGTCACGCCTGGATACAGTTCGACCGAGAAATCCCCAATCGAGCGCCGCTGTGCGAGCGCGAAGTCGAATACCTGTTGCGCGGCGAAATCGATATCGGCCTTCACGTGCGCGGGCACTTCGAGCGCACGCCGTTCGATCTCATCGGCGCAGACGATGATCGGACCGTCCCAGTTATCGAGTTTCTTCGCATACGCACGCGCGGCGTCTTCGCCATGCGCCTGAATCTGCGCAAGCATTTCACCGACGACCTGTTGCGCCGTCGCGGTCTCGGTTTCCGGCGTCTTGGCTGCTTTCTTCAGGTAAGTCACGCTCATCGCCTTCTCCTTCATCGATGTTAAAAATAATGCAAGCGCTTGCAGCGAGGGGCTTTTAAAAGGCCACACCGTGGCCTTTTTGCGCGATCGCGACCGCGCGTTATTTGCTGCCGTCCATTGCGAACGCCGCGAGTTTAGGGTCGCCCAACACACGCTTCATCGCGCTGTCGTCGATATAGTCTTTTGCTTCGGGGACGGACGCGAGCGCGCCCGATGCATGCATGAACTGCGCGATCTTCGTGAACGAATCGTCGGCCTGCGATGCGCCTTTCGTGCGGTCCATCGCGGCGAGTTGCTGCTTCAGGTCGAAGGTCGGGCGCGTAGCGAATTCCTTGCGCATCGAATCGTCGCTGATGTTGACGCCGCCCTCCTGGTAAAACTTCTTCATCATCGCGACGGCCTGGTCAGGGTGCGCCTTCATCCACGCCCATGCATGCAGATAGACGGCGAGAAACTTTGCCACCTCATCGGGATGCTGCTTCTCGAATTCGCCACGCGTGACGAGCGCGCCGGGCACCGATGCGCCGCCGTCCTTACCGGAGCACAACACGCGCGCGCCCGCCTTCTCTTCGAGCGTATAGTCATACGGCGCCCACACGCCCGCGTAATCAGCATTGCCCGACGACACAGCGGAAATGATCTCGGCCTGGCCCATATTCTTGAGCGTCACATCAGCCTTCGTCAGCCCATACTTTTTCAGGCATGCCTGTACCGCGTAATCACCCGTCGAGTTGGACGTCAACACGATGGTTTGGCCTTTCAGCGACGCCGGATTGCGGCGCACCGCGTCATAACGCGCCTTGCTCGCCATCAGAACGTTGCCCTGCGATTCGTCGTTTGTCAGGCCGATCACCTGAATGCCGAAGCGCTTGTAGCCGAGCACCGCCGGCACGGAACCCGTGCCGCCCACGTCCCAGGATTTCGACGCCGCCGCCGCAATCTGCGGCACGCCTGCGGGAAACACCGAAAACTCGGGCTTCAATCCGACCTCTGCCCACCACCCTTTTTCGGTTGCGACATAGAACGGCAACGCCCAATACAGCGCGGGCTGATAGCTGACCCTGATCGGAGTGAGATCGGCGGACCACACCGTGCCCGGCAACGCCGCACTGCCCGCGCAGAGCAACGCAATGAAAGGGATCGCGCGCAGACGTTTCATGTTGGTCTCCTGTTTTATGGGGTATTGCGCTCAGCCGTTGGAACCGGTGGCAGTTTTATGCAGCTTCATGCAGCGACACGTTCGACAGCGCCGTGTTCGTCGCGCAACGACTTCCAGATATGCGTGCGCAACCGGACGAACGATTCGAGATCCATCACGTCTTCGATCCGTTTGCACGCGTCCCAGCCATGCTGCTCGCGCACGGACTTCACATCGATCACTTCTTTCACGCGCCCCGGCCGGCCCGTCATCACGACGACGCGATCCGCGAGATACACCGACTCTTCGACCGCGTGCGTGATGAACAGCACCGTGCGCGGATTCACGCGCGTGAGCCGCACCAGTTCTTCCTGCATGACGACCCGGGTTTGGGCATCGAGCGCGCCGAACGGCTCGTCCATCAGCAGCACGCCGGGGTCGAGCGCATACGCGCGCGCGATCGCGACGCGCTGCTGCATGCCGCCCGATAGTTGATGCGGATACGCCTGCTCGTAGCCGCGCAGATTCATCAGCGACAGATAGCGTTCGATCGTTTCGCGTCTTGCGTCGGCGGCCATGCCCTTCGCGCGTAAGCCGAGATCGATGTTGTCCCACACTGTCTTCCACGGGAACAGCGCGAACTGCTGAAAGACGACCGCGCGATCGGGTCCTGGCCGTGTCACCTTGCGGCCCGCCACCGTCACGCTGCCCGACGTCGGAAACTCGAGACCCGCGACCATCCGCAGACACGTCGTCTTGCCACAGCCCGACGGCCCGACGATCGCAACGAATTCCTTGTCGGCGATTTCCAGTTCGACGTGTTCCAGCGCGACGACGCTCGCCTTGTCGCGCCTGAACATGCGGGACACATCATTGAAACGAATCATGCTCATCGTGCGCTCCGTCACGGTTGAGAGAGTGAAGCCACGGGTGCTAGTGCCGGGCGACGCGCCGGTTGCGCATCGCGTACGCTTCGATGCGTCCAAGCAGCAGGTCGATTGCCGCGCCCACCATACCGATTGCGATCATCGCGCTCATCACCGTCGCAGTGTCGATTGCCGCTTGTCCCTTGACCATCATGTAGCCAATGCCGCTCGACGCGACGATCAGTTCGGCGCCGACCAGCGACATCCAGCCCAGTCCCGCCGCGACGCGCACACCTGCGATCACCGACGGCAACGCGCCTGGCAGCAGCACTTCGCAGACGATCATCCGGTTCGACGCGCCGAGCATGCGCGCCGCTTCGAGCAGCCTGCCGTCGACCTGCTGCGCACCGCGATAAGCATTGACGACGCACGGCGCAAACGCACCCGCAAAAATGATCAGCACCGGGCCACCGATGCCCGTGCCGAACCACAACGCGGCAAACGGCACCCATGCAATCGGCGCGATGAAACGCACGGTTTCGAAGAGCGGCGTCACGCAGTAGTCGAGCCAGCGGAACCAGCCCATCATCAGACCGAGCGGCACGCCCAGCGCGACGGCCAGCAAAAAGCCCATCAGATAGCGCTGCAAGCTCGACCACAGATGCACTTCGAGCGTGTAACCGACAAACGGATGCGTGAGCAGATCGGCAAACTTGTGAACGACTGCAAGCGGCGTCGGTAGGAAGATCGCGGGGACGAGTTCTGCTGCCGATGCCAGCCACCAGATGCCGAAGAATGCGATCAGCCCCGCGGCATTCAGCGTCCAGAGCGGCACGTTGCGTCGAGCCACAGCACGCCCAGGCTCGCTGACCATCTTGCGCTGGCGCAACGTGCGTGCCGCACTGCCGGACTCGCGATCGACGCCGACGGGCTCGATGTCAGGATGCGCGACACCGCGCAGATGACCCGGTTTCATCTGTTCGCTCTCCAAGGCATGAGTTGCCGTTCGATTTGCCCAAGCGCGACAGTCATCAACCATCCACACAGCGCGACCGTCAGCATCGCAACGACGATCATCGCCGGATAGATGTCGAGCGAGCCTTGCGTCAGCAGATGCCCGAGACCTCTGACCGCACCGATCAGTTCGCCCGCCACGAGCGTCGTCCATGAAGCCTGCAATGAGAGGCGCAAGCCTGTGAAAATCATCGGCAGCGCGCCGGGAATCATCACTTCCAGCACGAAGCGCGAACGCCGCAAACCCAGCATCTCGGCGGCCTCGAGCATCGGCACGTCGAGATTGCGCACGCCCGCGAAACTGTTGATCACGCATGGCACGAACGCCGCGAACCAGATCACCATCACCTTCGCGGAGTCGCCGAGTCCAAGCCAGACGATCGCGAGCGGAATCCACGCGAGCGGCGGAATGGGTCGCAACAGCAGAAAGATCGGGTTGAAGAACGCTTGCGCACGCGCCGAGTAGCCCATCCATAGGCCGAGCGGCACGCCCGTCACTGCCGCCGTCGCGAAGCCGTATAGAACGAGCTTCACGCTCTGCACGATGTGCTGGTCGAGACGGCCGTCGGCATAACCGACCGTCACCACCTGGGCAAGCGCCTGCCAGGTATCGAACGGAGTGGGGAATCTCGACGCTGCGACGATGCCTGTGAGAGCCGTCAGCACGTACCACGCGGCGAGCGTTGCAGCGAGCGTGCCGATGCTGCACAGGAAGCGCGGTGAACGGAATGCGGGGAACACATTGTCTCCTGCCTGTTCAGCGGCGTGAAATGCAACGCGCCGCGCAATGAAATGTAACCGCTTGCATTCGAATATAGACGCTATGATCACGGGTCACATCGGGATTTATACCGATTCGAATGATGTTGTACTGTCGCTCGCTTGCAATCGGGCACTACAATCAATTGAGCCTATCTACCGGTCTGATCTGCCGCAATGAATACCTTGCCACGCGCCCGTATCAGCGATGTCGCCACACTCGCCGGCGTCTCGACGGCAACTGTGTCGCGCGCTCTCTCCAACCCCGACATGGTGAAAGCGGACACGCGCGCGCGCATCCGTGATGCGATCGCCACGCTGGGATATGTGCCCGACGGCGCGGCGCGCGCGCTTGCGCTGGGCCGTGCGCGAATGGTCGGCGCAATCGTGCCGACGCTCGACAACGCGATCTTCGCGCGTGCGGTGCAAGGCTTGCAAACCACACTGTCGAATTCCGGCTATCAGTTGCTGATCTCCGCGCACGAGTACAACCTGTCCGCGGAAATCGAAGTCGTGCGCGCGCTGCTGGAACGTGCTGTCGACGCAATCGTTCTGGTCGGCACCGACCATGCGCCGCAAACCTATGAACTGATTCGCGCGAGCCACGTCGCGCTGCTGCTGACCTGGTCGCACGCCGAGCGCCCCGGCGCAGCCGGCAGCGGCGACGCAGATACACCGCCGTCGATTGGCTTCGACAACCAGTTGATCGGGCAACTGGCCGCTGAACATCTGCTCGAACTCGGTCATCGCCGCTTCGGCGTGATCTCGGGCTTCACGCGCCATAACGACCGCGCGCGTCAGCGGATCGAAGGCTTCCGGCGAACCCTTGCACAGCACGATATCCGCCTGCCTGATGCGAACATCATCGAACAGCCATTCGGCTTCGAAGGCGGTCGCGCCGGGCTCAAGCTACTGACGCAATTGCGCCCTGCTCCAAGCGCCATTTTCTGCGGCAATGACGTGCTCGCGCTGGGTTGCCTGTTCGAAGCGCAATCGGCCGGTATCGCCGTGCCGCAGCAGTTATCGATTGTCGGTTGCGACAATCTGCCCATCGTCTCGCAGATCACACCAGGTCTCACTACCGTGCTGTTGCCCACTTACGAACTCGGCGAACGCGTCGCCCGCGCACTGCTGCGCTGGCTCTCGGACGGCGTGCCGCCGCAGCGCGAGTGTCTGCCGATCGAACTGATCGTGCGTGGCACGAGCGGCCCGGCGCCCGCGTGAAGTGCGCCTGGTTCCTTTCGGCGCATTCGCGCATCACGCGGCCAAGGTCTGCAACTGTGTGAGCAACGCATCGGGAATCTCGATTCCATCGCGGCTTGCCGCGTCGGCCAACGCATGCCGCCGTTGCCCTGGCAAACGGACATCCGCATCCTGCAACATCGCCGCGACAAGCGCCTCGACCCGTTCTACGTACATCTCATTGCCCGCCAGCGCGCCCGGATCGATGGCCCAGAACAGATGGCCGATCCGCGAGCGTGCCCCCTCCTCGGTCAGGAACGATCCCGCTTCATAGCCGAAGTTCGCGCCCGCCAGCGCCGCCGCCAGCAGTTCGACCATCAGCGCGAGCATCGCGCCTTTCGCGCCGCCGAACGGCAGCATCATGCCGTCGAGCGCCGCCTTGGCGTCGGTGGTCGGCGTACCGTCGCGGGCGGTCGCCCAGCCGGACGGTATGGGCTTGCCTTCGCGCGCCGCAACCATGATCTTGCCGCGCGCCACTTGCGACAGCGACAGGTCGACTATCAATGCGTCGCCATTGCGGCGCGGAAACACGGCGGCAATGGGATTGGTGCCGAATAGCGCATGACGCCCGCCCCACGCGGGCATCGCCGCCGGGGAATTGCTGAACGCAAGGCCCACCATGCCCGCCGCGCCGATCGCCTCCAGGTGATATGCGCCGACGCCGAAATGATGGCTGCGGGTCACGCTCGCCACTGCGCTGCCGTGTTCGCGCGCACGGCCGATCAAGGTCTCGACAGCAAGCGCGCAGGCGGGAAACGCCATGCCATCGGCGGCATCGACGAGCACGGCGGCGTTGCGCGTCGCAACAATGGAGGGCTTCGCCTGCGGATCGACGCGCCCGTTGCGCAACTGCGCGACGTACATCGGCAAACGCGAAACACCGTGCGACGACAACCCGCACGAGTCTGCATACACCAACGCGCGGGCCGTGGCCGTCGCGGTCTCCGGCGTTGCGCCCGCGTTGCGGACGGCGCGCGTCGCGAGTTCGAGCAGTTCGTCGGCTGAGACTCGCGTCATCGTGAAATTCCTTCGGTTACGTGTGAATCACGCTGCGCAAGCAGGGCCTCCGTCACGCGCGCCGCAACGAGCGTGCTGACACGTTCGTTCGACTGCATGGTCAGCCCCGCAATGTGCGGCGTGAGAATGAGGTTTGGTGCGTCGGCCAGCGGGGAACGGGCGGCGAGCGGCTCATCGTTGAAAACGTCGAGCGCCGCGCCGCCGATGCGGCCTTCGCGCAACGCCAAGGCAAGCGCCGGTTCATCGACGATCCCGCCGCGCGACGTGTTGACGATGATCGCGTGGCGCTTCAGCGCCGCGAGTTGCGATGCGCCGAGCAGATTGCGCGTGCTGTCGACGAGCGGCACATGCAGCGTGATCACATCGGCGGCACGCAACGCTTCGTCGATGCTCACGCGGCGTGCGCCGGTCGCGGCCCAGCACGCCGCGTCGGCCGGCTGCAGCGGATCGTAGGCGAGTACCTGCATGCCCAGCGCACGCGCGAGCTGCGCAACGAGTTGCCCGATGCCGCCGAAGCCGATGACGGCAAGCGTGCTACCCGCCGCTTCACGGCCGTTCGAAAGCGCCGCGCGCGGCCATTTGCCCGCCGCGACCTCCATGCTCGAACGGTATGCACCGCGCAGCAGCATCAGTGCCGTGGCGAGCACGTACTCGGCCACCGCGCGTGCATTCGCACCCGTCGCCGGGAACACCGATACGTTGCGTTGCGCGCATGCGTCCAGATCGATGTTGTCGAGCCCGACGCCCAGACGCCCGACTACGCTCAGACGCGGCGCGGCATCGAGCAGCGCGGCCCTTACCTGCGTGCGATTGCGCACGATCAGCGCGTCGGCATTGGCCAGCAACGCGTTCAACGCAACGGGTTGATCGACAAGCGACGCATCGGCATGCACGTCGAAGTGCTCGCTGAGCGCTGCGACTGCGCAAGCGTCGATGAATTCGCTGATGACGATCTTCTTGCGCGTCGCGCGCGGATTGGTATTCAGGTTCGTGCTCAATTCGAGCGCTCCTGTACATACGCGGGCGGCGCCATGTCGTTGACATCGCTTGCGTTCGCTTGCGGCTCGCCGAGTTGAACTTCCGGCGGCGCGGCCAGCAGTTTGCGCGCGGCCTGCACATCGAATGCGCCTTCCCAGCGGGCGACGACAATCGTCGCCACCGCATTGCCGATCATGTTCACGATCGCGCGAATCTCGTTGAGCACGCGATCGATACCGAGTATCAGCGTAATGCCCGCAACCGGAATGATGTTGTGCGTCGACAGTGTCGCCGTCAGTGCGACCAGCGCCGCACCCGCCACGCCCGCGCCGCCCTTTGACGTCACCATCAATATCGCCAGCAGCCCGATCTGTTGCAGTAGCGTGAGATGGGTATTGGTGGCCTGCGCGATGAAGAGCGAGGTCATGGTCAGATAGATCGCGGCGCCGTCGAGGTTGAACGAATAGCCCGTCGGCAGCACGAGCCCGACTACCGGCTTCGGACACCCAAGCCGTTCGAGCTTTTCCATTAAACGAGGCAACACCGATTCCGTCGTAGACGTGCCCAATACGATCAGCAGTTCCTCACGCAGATACTTGAGCAGCGGCCACAACCCCACGCCCGCCCAGCGGCAGATCGTGCCCAGCACCAGGGCGATGAAGAGAATGCTCGTCAGATAGAAGCACACGATCAACAGACCGAGTTGCTGCAACGTCGAAATGCCATATTTTCCGACTGTGAACGCCATCGCGCCGAACGCGCCAAGGGGAGCCAGGCGCATGATCATTTCGACGATCCGCATCAGCGCTTCGCCGCTCTGTTCGATCACGCGCGACAGGAAGCGGCTGCGCCGCGACATGATCGATAGCGCGATGCCGAACAACACCGAGAACAGCAACACCTGCAACAGATCGCCCCGCGCGAACGCGCCCACGACCGAATTCGGCACGATCTCTTCGAGGAAGCTGGTGTTCGACTGCGCGTGAACTTCCGTCACGTAATGGCTGACTGCATGCGTATCGAGCGTCTTCGGATCGATGTTCAGCCCGGAGCCGGGGTGCAGCAGATTGGCGACGACAAGGCCGATGACGAGCGCCACCGTCGTCACCGCTTCGAAGTACACGATGGTTTTGAGGCCGACGCGCCCGACCTGCTTGAGATTCTCCATCCGCGCGATGCCGACGGAGACGGTACAGAAGATCACCAGCGTGATCAGCATCTTGATGAGCCGGATAAAGGTATCACCGAACGGCTTCATCTGGACGCCGAGATCCGGCCAGAAATAACCGACGAGAATGCCTGCCGCAAGTCCGATCAGAACCTGCACGTAAAGATGTTTTAGCACGCGCAAGATGGTGTCTCCTCCACTCGCTGCTGCTGGAAAATGGAACAGCGCCGTGCGGCGCGTGCCGGGCTTCTTGGGCCCGAGACGTCACGCGTGCGCGCGCTGCTGCGAAAACTCCATTGAATACGGGGGATCCGAAGCTGACGCGAAGCTAACTGTCATCGCAGCCGCCTGCGCGATCAGGATTCATGCGCTATGCAGCGCGGCCCGTCGCGAGGACGGGCCCGGAGAAATTACGCGCTTTCGAACAGGCGCGTCAACACGAACTCGCGGTGGCCGAGCGCTTCCGCCGACGTAAAGCGCCCGTTCGCGGTGCGCAGCATCGATTCCAGCAGTTTGTCGCCAGCCTGATCGAGATTCTGTTCGCGCTGCAATAGTCCCGACACATCCACGTCGATATGCTCGCTCATCGTGCGCACCGTACGCGGGTTCGCGCAAATCTTGATGACAGGCACGATCGGATTGCCGATCACGTTGCCCTGCCCGGTCGGGAAGAAATGCACGGCAAAGCCCGACGCGGCGCACAGCGTCACCATCTCGGCCGCGGCTGACGACGAATCCATGAACCACAAGCCCGGCCCCGTCGGTTCCTCGGCCTTGTCGAGCACGCCGTCGACTCTGCACTTCTTGCCGATCTTCTGGATATTGCCCAGCGCTTTTTCTTCGATGGTCGTCAGGCCACCCGCGATGTTGCCTTTGGTCGGTTGCGACTCCGACAGATCGTCGGTCTTCCAGCGGTTGATCATGTCCTGATAGCGGTCGAACATGAACTGGAAGCGCTCGCGCACCTGGTCGTTCGCGCAACGCGCGGCAACGATCTGCTCGCCGCCCGTGAGTTCGGACGTCTCGCCGAAGACGAGGGTCGTGCCCAACCCGTAGAGCTTGTCGAACGCATTGCCGACAGTCGGGTTCGCGCCGCAGCCGGACGTGGTATCGGATTCGCCGCACTTCGTGGATACCCACAGGTCCGAAATCGGGCATTCTTCGCGATCGAGCGACGTGGCGTACTGCACCATCTCTTTCGCGGTTTTCGAGGCACGCATGATCGTATCGTGATCGCCATGCAGTTCGATGCCGAAGCCCATCACCGGCTTGCCTGACTTCGCAATGCCGTCTACGACGCGTTTGGTCCAGCCTTCCTCGATCCCGATCACGACGACCGCCGCGACATTCGGGTTGCAGCCGGCGCCGATCAGCGTGCGGAAATGCAGATCGAGGTCGGCGCCGAACTGCAGGCGGCCGTATGGATGCGGTAGCGCCATCGTGCCTTTGATGGCCGTTTCGACGGCCAGCGCGGCGGCGTTCGACAAATCGTCGACGGGCAGGATGATCACATGGTTACGCACGCCGACGCGTCCATTGGAACGGCGAAACCCGCGGAAAGTGGTGTTCTGGTCAATCACGCTCATGGTGGCTCTCTTCGATCTGGCTCTGTTGAGTGGGGAAGCTCGCTCGCAATGTCGATGCGCGAGCTGGTCGATCCTCGCGCCGGTTACCAGCGCTTCGTCTTGATGTTGTGAACATGCGCATGTTCACCCGCGCGGATCGGCGCAACGACCTTGCCGATGTCCACGCCGTACTTGAACACCGTGTCGCCGACCGCCATGTCTTTTAGCGCCACCTTGTGACCGATCGGAATGTTCTGTTTCGCCGAGATCGTCACGAGTTCGTCGTCGTCCATGATCCACGCGTTCAATTGGGTCCCCGCCTTGATGCCTTCGACAACCGCCACACCGACGGTGTCTTTCGCTTCGTGCAGCACGATATGAATCGTTTTGCGGTCTGACGAAGTGCTGGCGGAAGATCCTTCACCGGATTGTTGCGGTGCACCTGCTGCGGTGTGGCTCATCAGTTGTCTCCAGTCTGTTGGTACGGTTTGGTTCGCCTGCGTGAACCCATCTTAGGCGGCACATTTGCATATGTCAACCAGATCATCTATATGTGTTTGATGAACCGTATGAAGTAGAATCAATTGAAAGACAGCAGCAATGAAGATGCAACGACAGGATGAGATCGATGAATACGTTGACGACGGGTATCAACCTACCGAACGGTGCGGCCACCACGCCGGCAATCGGCGGCACGCGCTACAAGGAAGTGAAGAATGCGATGCTGGCCGCGCTGGCCGCGCACGAATGGAAGGGCGGCGAAACGATTCCTTCGGAAAAGCGGCTGGCCGAACGCTTCGGCGTATCGATCGGCACGCTGCGCAAGGCAATCGACGAACTGGTGGCCGACAACATTCTGGTGCGGCATCAGGGGCTCGGTACTTTCGTCGCGCAACACCAGCGTGATCGTCATTTCTTCCGCTTCTTCCGCATCGTGCGCCAGGACGGCGACAAGACCTACCCGAGCGTAACGCTCGTGCAGTTCAGGAAGGCCAAGGCTACGCGCGATATCGCGACGCTGCTGAAAGTCGAAACGGGCGCGCGCGTGTTCACGTTCATCAACCGTCTGGCGCTGCATGGCGAAACGGTGATGATCGACAACATCACCGTACCCGAGGCGCGTTTTGCGGGCCTGACGGAAGCCGCGCTGCGCAGCCGGCCGAGCACGCTGTACAACTTCTATCAGGATGCGTTCAACATCAACGTGCTCGGCACCGAGGAACGCGTGCGCGTCGCGGTAGCCAATGAACTCGAAAGCAAACTGCTGGAAGTGCCGCACGGCACGCCGCTTCTTGAAGTGCGGCGCGTCGCGTATTCGTATCATCAGGCGCCCGTCGAAGTGCGGATCTCGCATGCGAACACCGCACGCTACGAATACGTCGGTGCTTCGGCATCGCACGAAGAGCCGCTCTGACAAGGCCAGAAGCCAAGCGCGGTGCGCAGCGCCAAAAGCCGCCGGCCGCGCGCCGCACATGTCACGTTTTCCCGCATTTGCAATCAACAGCACGATCACCTACACTCGCTACTCATACAGATGAGTTAAATCACACGGCGCTGAATTCGCTGAATGCCACAGTCACCGAAGCAAGGCATTTCACGCGCGATCCGGTTGCCCACAACACACCATCTGTGAACCTGATTCCGGCCGCGTCGCGCAAACCGTTTTGTCGCGAGCAGGCCGGCAACAAGGAGACACTCACGATGCGTACCCCGCCTCATCGTCATCCCGCTCATGTCCTTCATGTCGCGCCTTGCCGCGTGACGCATGCGTTGCGCCGGCCGCAGCCACGCGAGACCGAATAGGCACACGCAGCCCCCACCCATCCGGTTTATCCGGTGTCGCATTTCAACAGATTGGCCGTGCCGTTCCTGTCGCAAGGAGTGTCCAGCGATGAGCCTTCGTAAAGTTGCCGTATTTCTCTCAACGCTGCTCGCTCTCGGCGCAGCTCTCACCAGTGCGCCCGCCCGCGCCGAACTGTCGGAGATCCGGATCGCGCGCCAATACGGCGTCAGCTATTTGCCGCTGATGCTGATGCAGGATCAGAAGCTGGTCGAAAAGCACGCCGCGCAACTGGGCGTGCCGAATCTGAAAGTGTCATGGGTCGAATTCGCGGGCGGCAACGTGATGAACGACGCGCTGCTGTCCGATTCGTTGCAGATCGCGTCAGGCGGCGTCGCGCCGCTCGTGCTGCTGTGGGCGCGTACGCGCGGCACGCCCGTCGAGGTCAAGGCGCTGTCGGCGATCAATTCGATGCCGCTGCTGTTGAACACCAACAATCCGACGGTGAAAACGTTGAAAGACTTCACCGGCAAGGACAAGATCGCGCTGCCCGCAGCGAAGGTGTCGATCCAGGCAATCACGTTGCAAATGGCCGCGGAAAAGGCCTTCGGCGCCGGCAACCAGGGGCAGCTCGATAAGTACACTGTCTCGCTGGCTCATCCCGATGCGCAGCAGGCGCTGCTGTCGGGCAATAGCGAAGTGACCGCGCATTTCGGCTCGCCGCCGTTTCAGGAACAGGAATTGGCCCACCCTGGCGTGCGCACCGTTGTGAATTCGTATGACGTTCTGGGCGGCAAGTCGACATTCAATCTGGTCTGGTGCATGACGAAGTTCTATCAACAGAATCCGAAACTCGTGCAAGCCTTCATGGCCGCGCTCGACGATGCCGAAGCGCAGATCACCAGGGACAAGCACGCGGCCGCACTCGCCTACCTGCGCATCAGCAAGGACAAGAGCAATGTCGCCGACATCGAAAAGATGATTTCGTCGCCCGATGTCGCCTTCACGACCACGCCCGAAAACACGCTCAAATACGCGGATTTCATGGCACGCACGGGCCTGATCAAGACCAAACCCGCCTCGTGGAAGGACATGTTCTTTCCGACCGCCCAATCGCTTCAAGGGAGTTGATCATGCATCGCACGCGTGCTGGAGCCACCCGCGCCACATCCTCGCCGAGCGGCATGCCGTTACTGGATGTCGCCGGCGTAACGCTGCAATACAAGACGCCGCGGCATCTCGTGATGGCAACGTATCGCGTCGACTTTCAGGTATTCGAAGGCGACCGTTTCGTTTTGCTTGGGCCATCGGGTTGCGGCAAGTCGACGTTGCTCAAGAGCGTCGGCGGCTATCTGCTGCCGACGGAAGGTTCGATCACGCTGAAGGGCAAGACGGTGACGAAGCCGGGCCCCGACCGGATGATGGTCTTTCAGGAATTCGACCAGTTGCTGCCGTGGAAGACGGTCAAGCAGAACGTGATGTTTCCGCTGCTCGCTTCGCACCGGCTGTCGGCGCGCGAAGCGGAACAGCGCGCGATGCATTACATCGACAAGGTCAACCTCACGAAATTCTCGGACAGCCATCCGCATACGTTATCGGGCGGCATGAAGCAGCGCGTGGCGATTGCGCGCGGCATGGCGATGGAACCGGACATCCTGCTGATGGACGAGCCGTTCGCCGCACTCGATGCGCTCACGCGCCGCAAGATGCAGGACGAACTACTGACGCTATGGCAGGAAACGCGCTTCACCGTGCTATTCGTCACGCATTCGATTCCGGAAGCGATCAAGGTCGGCAGCCGGATTCTGTTGCTGTCGCCGCACCCGGGGCAGGTCAAGGCAGAACTCGATACGGCGGCGGCAGGCGAATCCGCTGCCACGCTCGAAAAACGCATCCAGCACATGCTGTTCGAAGACGAAATCCACGAGGCAGAGAATGTCTGACGCTACCGCACACGGTTCCGCATCCGTCCATCCGCCCCGTGACGACATGATCACGCGCGCGCCGCGCGGCGAGATCATTCGCGAACCCAGCGATGCACAGCATTTCAGCGTCGTCGAAAAGCCGCTGTCACTGTTCGAGCGCCTGTACAACCAGAGCTGGCTGCGCAAGTTCCTGATCCTCGCGCTGCTCGCGCTGGTCTGGGAAGGCTACGGACGCTGGCTCAACAACCCGTTGCTGTTTCCCACTTTCAGCGCGACCGTCGACGCGTTCTGCACGAGCATCGCAAACGGCGAACTGCCCGGCAAGGCATGGGCGTCGATCCACGTATTGCTGCTCGGCTACGGCTGCGGTCTGCTGCTGGCCGCGTTGCTGACGGCCGCCGCGATCACCTCGCGCATCGGCACGGACTTTCTCGAAACGATGACGTCGATGCTCAACCCGCTGCCCGCCATCGCGCTGCTGCCGCTCGCGCTGATCTGGTTCGGGCTCGGCAACGGCAGCCTGATCTTCGTGCTCGTGCATTCGGTGACATGGTCGGTCGCGTTGAATACGCACTCGGGCTTTCTGTCGGTGAGCAACACGCTGAAAATGGTCGGGCGCAACTATGGGTTGCGCGGCGGGCGCTACGTCGCCGCGATTCTGGTGCCCGCTGCGTTCCCGAGCATTCTGACCGGCCTGAAGATCGGCTGGGCCTTCGCGTGGCGCACGCTGATCGCGGCGGAACTCGTGTTCGGCGTGAGTTCGGGTTCCGGCGGCCTCGGCTGGTTCATCTACGAAAACAAGAACCTGCTCGACATCGCGAACGTGTTCGCGGGTCTGTTCACGGTGATTCTGATTGGCCTCGCCGTCGAAAACCTGATCTTCCGCGTACTCGAACGCCATACCGTGCAACGCTGGGGCATGCAGTCGTGAAGCATGACGTGCACGCACGGGAGGCTCGTTGCTAAGCGCCGACATCGCGCTGCTGGTGATTGGAGGCAGCGCGGTCGCGGGCTTCGTGTCGGGGCTGGCGGGATTTGCGTTCGGTCTCGTCGCGATGGTGTTCTGGGCATGGGCGCTGCCGCCGCAAGCGATCGGGCCGATGCTGGTGGTCGGCTCGCTGGTCGGACAGATGCTAACCGTGCATACGGTGCGCTCGCAGATACGGCCGAAGATCATCGGTCCGTTCATCGCAGGAGGCATTGTCGGCGTGCCGATCGGCGCGACGCTGCTGCCGTTCATCGATCCCGTCGGCTTTCGGATCGGCGCCGGTCTGCTGATGATCGTCTATTGCGGCGTGATGCTCGCCGCGAAAGATCTGCCGACGGTGACGGCAGGCGGTGCCTGGGCAGACGGCGGCGTCGGTGTGGTCGGCGGCATTCTGGGCGGCATTGCGGGGCTCGTCGGTCCGGCACCGACCATATGGTGCATGCTGCGCGGTCACAACAAAGATACGCAGCGCGCGATCTGCCAAAGCTTTTTCATCGCGATGCAATCGCTGACGCTCGTCACGTATGCACTGACGGGCCTGATCGGCAAGCAGACGTTAGTACTCTTCGGCTGGATGCTGCCGTCGTCGCTGCTGTTTGCGTGGCTCGGCTCTCGGCTTTATCGGCGTCTGTCGGACACCGCGTTTCGCCGGGTGCTGCTTGCGCTGCTGTTCGCTTCGGGCGTGGCGCTGCTGGGCTCATCGCTTGTTCACGCGATAAAGTAATGCCGATGCGGCAACGTCAAGCGGAGTGAGCGTCATGAGTGCGATTCGCTATTTCGTCACGTTTCTGTCCGTCGCGCGCCACGGCTCGTTCGCCGCAGCCGCCGACGAAGTGTGTCTCACGCAGGCCGCCGTGAGCCTGCAGATGCGTTCACTGGAACGCGATCTCGACATGGTGCTGTTCGAACGGGGCGCGCGCTCGGTCGCATTGAGCGAACAGGGACGCACGATCGTGCCGCTCGCCGAAACGCTGGTCGCCAACTATCGGCGGATTCTGGCCACGGCGGGCCGCGACGAACTGGCGGGCGTCGTGCGGGTCGGCGCGCTGGTGTCGTCGCTGATGGGCGCGTTCGCCGATGCGATGCTGAATCTGAAACGCCGCTACCCGCGCCTCGAACTGAAGCTTTTCACGGGCCTGTCGAGTGACTTCACGCTACGCGTGGAGAACGGAGAACTCGACGCCGCCATCGTCACGCAGTCGCCCACCGGCTTTCCCGCCGCGTTGAAGTGGACGGTGCTGTATCACGAGCCGATGGTGCTGATCTCGTCGGCTGACAATCCGCGCGCGCACGTCGACATGCTGCTTCGTGAGCCGTTCATCCGTTTCGACCGGCAGACGTGGACAGGCATGCTGATCGACGACGCGCTGCGCGGCCTCGACGCTTCCGTGCACGACATCATGGAGCTGAACTCGCTCGAATCGATCTGCGAAATGGTGAAGCGCGGTTTCGGCGTTTCGGTAGTGCCGCGCCTCGCGAATGCGAACTGGAATCACGAATCAGGGCTGCGCGTGACCGAGTTGCCCGAGCGGATCGCGCCGCGCCGCGTCGGCCTGCTGGAACGGCGCGAACACGGACGCGAAGCGTTCACGGCCGCCGTGAAGCGTCACTTCACGACGGCGGCCGACGTTTCCGCCAGTGGCAATGATTCGTCGAGCAGCGACTGACCAGGCTTCACGCGCGTGAACTGCACGCGCCGGCGGCTGGTTTCGAAGGCGTTCTGCTCAAGCCGCAGGCATACATACTCGGATGTGTCCAGATCTCCGGCGTCGGGAAAGTCTTCGCGGAAATGCGCGCCGCGCGAATTCTCGCGCAGCAACGCCGACTCGGTGATCGCGCGGCTAACGAGCGTCAGGTTGTGCAGGTTCATCCAGTCGTGCCACGACAGGTTGAAGCGCAGATCGCGTCCATCGACACCCGTGCGGTCCAGCCGTTCGCCGATGTCGATCAATGCGCTTCTCGCGCGCAGCAAGCCCTGCCCGTCGCGCAGGATGCCGACGTCGCGCCACATCAACTCGTACAGGTCGTCGCGTATCGATTCGAGATCGCCCGCAGGCTGGCCGAGCGGCCGCGTGCAACGTTCGATGGCGCGCTCGATCTGACTGGCATCGGCGGTGGCGAGGCGCCCATGGCGCGGCACCCAGCGCGCGAGCGTCTCACCCGCAATGCCGCCGAACACCGTCGAATTCGCGACGCCGTTGCCGCCCAGCCGGTTCGCGCCGTGCACGCCGCCCGCATCCTCGCCCGCGACGAAGAGGCCCGGCAGCGTCGTCGAACAGTCGGTCTCGAACAACACGCCGCCCATCATGTAGTGCGCGGTCGGCACCACTTCGACCTGGCCGCCCGCCAGATCGAAGCCGCAATCCGCGCAGCGTTCGACCATGCCCTTGAAACGCTGGCGCACGCTGTCGGGCCCGAGATGATCCATGCGCAGATAGACGCCGCCGTTCGGCGTCGTGTTGCCCGCGCGCAGTTCACGGTAAATGCTGCGCGAGACGATGTCGCGCGTCGCGCGCTCGCCGCGCGGATCGTAGCGGTGCATGAAGCGCTCGCCGTCGCCCGTCAGCAGATAGCCGCCCGCGCCGCGCAGCCCTTCTTCGAGCACGGTGCCCGTCATGCGCGTATGAGTGCCCGCCAGCAAGCCCGTCGGGTGGAACTGCACCATCTCCATGTCGCGCAACGTGAGGCCGGCACGCAGCGCCATCGCCATGCCGTCGCAACTCTTGTCTGCGCTCGGCGTGTGGTACTTGTACATCGTGGGGCCGCCGCCCGTCGCGAGCAGCACGGCCTTCGCGCGCACGAAGACGAATTCGCCGCTGCGAATGTCGATCATCAGCACGCCGGCCAGTGCGCTGCCGTCTTCGGACTCGATGAATTCCACCGCGCGATGTTCTTCGAGCCGCTCGATCCCGCGCGCCCACACCTGTTCGGCAAGCCGGTTGATGATCTCGATGCCAGTCTGATCGCCCTTGTGCACCGTGCGGTCGAAGGTTTGCCCGGCGAATGCCTTCTGCTTCAGCGTGCCGTCCGGGTTGCGGTCGAAGAAGCAGCCCAGTTCGTTTTCGAGTTCGTTGATCCGCTCGACCGCGCGTGTCACCAGCGTCCACGCGAGTTCCTGGTTCGACAGCCATTTGCCGCCTTCGATCGTATCCATGAAGTGACGTTCGATCGAATCGCCCTGTGCTAGCGCGACGTTATAGCCGCCCTGCACCATGCGCGTACAGCCGCATTTGCCGAGCAATCCTTTCACGGCGATCGTGATGCGCAACTGCGGCGCGTCGGCCTGCGCATGCAGCGCGGCAAACAGGCCCGCGCCGCCGCTGCCGAGAATCAGGATGTCGGTATCCACGTGCTTCATGGTCGGTTCCCCGTGATGAACGACGCTGCGTTCGTTCAGCTTCTGATGCCCAGCGACGCGAGCACCGCTTCGCGCCGCTCACGCGTGCTCTGCTGGACCTTCGTGTAGACGCTGCCGCCGTGACTATCCATCGCGACGAGCAGCGGGCCGAATTCGCCGATCCTGAAGCGCCATAGCGATTCGGGGTTCAGGTCGTCGAGATCGACGTCTTCGATCTGTTCGATCCATGTCGTCTCCAGCGCCGCCGTGCCGCCGACGATCGCGAGATACACGCCGCCGTATTTTGCGAACGCATCGCTCGACGCCTGCCCGAGCCCGCCCTTGCCGATCACGATGCGCACGCCGTACTGCGCCATCAGCGCCGCGGTGAAGCGCTCCATGCGTGCGGACGTCGTCGTGCCGACGCAGACGGGCTCGTAGCCCGCCGGATGCGCGTCCGAGCGTGGCACCTTGCGCACGTTCGGCGCGGTGTGAATCACCGCATGGCCGCGCAGATCGAAGCGAGTCGTGCGGCCACGGTCGAACATATGGATCTGCGTGGCGTCGCGGATGCCGAACAGCGTGCCTGTCAACGTAACGGTATCGCCCGTGCGCAACGCGCGAATCTGCGCTTCGCTAGCAGGCATGGACAGGGTGTGATGAGTCATCGATCGTTCCTTGACGGTGTGCGTGCCGATGCGGACAGCCCGCGTGTCAGTAGCCGTACTCGACGCCCGCCGGCGTCAGCGTGGCGCGCGCGCGGCGGGCCGAATGACACTGCATGTTCACGGCGACCGGATTCATCGTGATATGCGTCGCCGCCAGTTCGAGGTGGACCGCGAACGACGTCGCGTCGCCGCCGAGCCCCTGCGGGCCGACGCCCAGGCGGTTCACCGCGGCCGACAGTTCCTCCTCCAGCGCGGCCGCCGCCGGATCGTCGCAATGCGTACCGAGCGCGCGCGTCGCGGCACGCTTGGCGAGCCACACGCACAGATCCGAGGTGCCGCCGATGCCCACGCCTACAATCGTCGGCGGACACGTCTTGCCGCCCGCATCGACCACGCAGTCGATCACGAAGCGTTTGATCGCGTCGACACCTTCCGCCGGAATCGCCATTTTCAGAAACGAGTTGTTTTCCGAACCGCTGCCCTTCGGAATCATTTCGATCACGAGCGTGTCGGCTGTCGAGTCGAAGTCGATATGGATCGCGGGCATCAGCACGCCGCAAGACGAATGTTCGTTGTTCCGCGTCAACGGATGCACGACCGACGAGCGCAATGGATGCTCGCGCGTGGCCCGTTCGCAGCCGCGCCGGATCGCTGCTTTCAACGCGACGCCGTCGAGCGCGAGGCCCGTGCCGATCGTCACGTTGTAGATCGGCAGCCCGGTGTCCTGGCACAGCAGGTTGTCCTGATCTTCGGCAATCGCGATATTGGTGCGCATTGTGCCCAGCACGCGGCGCGCGGTGTCGTCGGTTTCAGCGCGTTCGAGGCGCGCGATACCGTCCTTGATGTCGGGCGGCAAATGCTTCAGCGCGCGTATGTACAACTGCTTCGCGACCTCTTCGATCTGCTGCATGTCCATTGAGGAATCTCCGTCGGGGGACCGTGCGTTCACGACGTAAGCGACAGCGCAAACGCCAGCCCGATGACCAATGCGCCGCCCGCTGTCGCCGCGATCAGGTTCTTGCGCAAACCGCTCCATGGCCGGTATTCGATGAGCAGAATGCGCACGCCGCCGAACAGATGAGCGGCCAGCAACGTGACGAGGCCCCACTCGGCGAATACGAAGGCGGGTTGCCTCGTCACGGCGAGAAACGACTCGAACGATGCTGCGCCGTGCAAAGCGGTGCCGAGCGCCCAGAAGTGCAGCGGCAGAAAGAAGGCGAGCGCGAGTCCGGACAGACGGTGCACAAGAAAGGCCCACCACGCGGGATGGTTGCGCGCGCGCGAGTCGGCGCGCCGGCCAGGGGTGCGGTGTCCGGCGTGGTTCGTGTCTGTTGCCGGTTTCGCTGCGCGTGCCATGTCGCTCATTGCGGCCCTCCTACCAGCGCGAAGACCGCGCGCAGACCGGCAATCGCCAACGCAATGCCGACGATCACGCTCGCCACCCCGACGCTGCGCCCGCGCCAGCCGAGCCACTCCTCGGCGATCCTTCTCAAGCCGACAGGCACATGCGCGGACGACGCAAGCACGAACACTGAATAGAACACCGCCCACGCCGTATTGCCGTGCAGACGCGCGATCACGTTCGCCGCGCTCAGCCCGCCATGCACGACGATAATCATGGTGACAAGATGGACGGCCACGCATAAGGTCAGCACCATCGCCGACAGGCGCTGCAACTGCCAGCCGCTCATCATCGCGGTTCTCCTTTCGGCGCATGGCCGCGAAGCCGCTTAAGGCCAGCAATGCTGGCCGTCGGCTGCAGCGACTTGGGACACCGTTCGGTGCACGAGCCGAGCGTATGGCACGAATGACAGCCTGCGTCGTTGGAGACGGCTGCGACGCGGGTTTGCTGCTGGATGTCGCGTACGTCGTTGACGAGCGTCCACGCACGGTTGAGCGCGGCGGGTCCGAGATAGTCGGGGTTCCATGCGACGACGTCGCAGCTCGCATAACAGACGCCGCAGCCAATGCATTCAATCCCCGCGTCGGCCGCCTTGCGTTCGGCGGAGGCGGGATCGACGCAAGCGGCAGGTTCGTTACGCGTGTGCTCGCCCTTGAAATAGCCCTTCGCGTCGCGCCATTTGTCGAAGAAGGCGGTCATATCCGTCGCCAGATCCTTGATGACGGGCAGGTGATTGAGAGGCGCGATTTCGAGCACGTCACCGGCATGCTTCATGACTTTGGTGACGTGCGTGCGGCAGGTCCATCGCGCGCGGCCGTTGACGGTCATTGCGCATGAACCGCACATGCCGACCCGGCACGCAAAGCGATAGGACAGCGTCGCATCCAGATGGCGCTGGATGTGGATCACGACGTCGAGCACGGTCTGACTTTCCATGCGCGGCACGTCGAAGCGCTGAAAGCTGCCTTCGTCGTTACCGCGCCAGACGTCGACCTTGAGTTGCGGGGGAGTGGTTCGCATCGTGACCGTTGAGGTTCGAATGATTGCGAAGCCAGTCTAAGGGGCGCGCGCCGCCCGTCAAAGCCAAAGATTCTTGTTGCAAGCTCAAGGTTTTTTTATGCTCGCGGGCGTGCGAGTACCTGTGAGAATGCTCTTGAAACCGCCCCACCAGGCTTGTCATTTCAGAGTGTTCGAAATTCCGCGCTAACATATGTTCGATTGCCCAATTGGAGTGCGTACGCACTCGTCGACGCCTGGGAACGCCGCCGCGTCCGCGGGTCTAGGGGATCCTGAGTTGCCGCAACACGCAACTAATCCGCGAAGTCGGACAGCTTTAGTCAAACGGTCTGCAGAATGAGAAAACGATTACCTCCGCTTAACTGGTTGCGCGCATTTGAATCCTCTGCCCGACATCTCAGTTTCACCCATGCGGCGACAGAGTTGAGCCTGACCCAGGCGGCGGTAAGCCAACAGGTGAAGGGACTCGAGTCGCAGTTGGGGGCAGTCCTCTTTAAGCGCTTGCCAAGAGGACTCGAGCTCACTGAGGCCGGGCTGGCCTATTTGCCGGTTGTCCACGAGGCCGTAGAGCGACTGGCGGCCGCAACTGAAGAGATCTTCGGGCAAGGTCACGGCAGAGTCCTTACCGTTCGGGTCAGCCTGGTGTTTTTTACCCATTGGCTGGCAATGCGCTTACCCGACTTTCGTGAACGCCACCCCGAGGTCAGTCTGCGTATCACCAGCAACATATGGGGGGGCGATTCGAGCGTGACCGACGTCGAAGCCGATATGGAAATCCGCTATGGACATGGAGAATGGACGGGACTCAAGTCCGAGCGGCTGACCTGGGATACGTTGCTGCCGGTCTGCGCCCCATTCTTGCCCTCCGAACAGGCGCCACTGGCTACGCCGAAGGATCTCCGTTACCACGAACTACTCCACGTCCTGGGCTACGAGGAGGGCTGGGGATACTGGTTGAAGAAAGCAGGCGCGGGACAGGTCGACTCTTCGAAGGGAATGCAGTTCGATACCTTGATCTCTGCTTTGAGAATGGCCGAGCTTGGTCAAGGGGTGGCCTTGGCGCGCTCGTCGCTGGTCCAGTCGATGCTGGACACCGGGCAACTGATAGCGCCTTTCGAATCCCGGCTTACGACCAGTGAAGCTTTCTACCTGGTCTATTCTCCGCACAGCATCGTCAACCCTGATGCGGCGGCGTTCGTGGCCTGGCTGAGTGCGAAGGCTCAGGAGGGGCGTGCGCGGAACTGATCAGGCAGGTTGACATCGCACGTCCATTTCGCCGGGCTGCCAGTGATCGACTGGTCATTTTCCGGCGCATTCACTCCGCCGGCCTCAGCCATAAATAAAATAGCCCCATCCTCGGTTTTTTTATTGCTTTACCGGCTCCCCGTTGTATCCGACAGTGATCCCCAGTTCGTCGCCAAGGCCCCTCGCCTCGCATTCGAAATGCGGTGGATTGGTGCTGGCGGCGACCCACCACAATGATGACCTGCGTTTCGGAAGATCCGCAGGTCCTGGAGATGAGTCGGTGAGCCATGGGAAAGCATGATCAACTGCCTTTTAGCGGCGTGAAAGTCATCGACTTTGGCCAGTACATCGCCGGCCCGGCCGTGGCGATGATCCTGGCGGATCTCGGCGCCACCGTCATTCACATCGATCCCCCTGCTGGGCCGCTTTGGGACAGCCCGGCCAATGCCGTACTGAACCGCAACAAGTATTGCTTGCAGCTTGACCTGAAGTCCGCGCAGGGGCTCGAGGCGGCCATGGCATTCATCGCGCGTGCCGATATCGTGATCGAGAACTTCCGGCCGGGCGTCATGACCCGGTTGGGTCTGGACTTCGCCGAGCTGCGTCGTCGAAGGCCCGAGCTCATTACGCTGTCCATCCCTGGCTTCGCCAGCAACGACCAGTTGCGTCGTCACTGGCGCGCCCTCGAGCCGATCATTGCGTCGGCCTCCGGGGTATTCACCGATATGGGTCAGAACCGCGTACTGATGGGGATAAACCCGAGCTTTTCGCCGCTGCCGCTAGCCTCGTCCTACGGCACCATGCTGGCTGTCTCCGCGGTGGCACTCGCTCTGCAAGCGCGGGAGCGCACGGGAGTGGGTGATCAAATCGAGGTGCCTCTGGCCGCGGCGGTGATGGAGGGACTGTCTTACAACTCGATCAAGATCGACGGTTATCCCGAACGCTACAAGACCTTGCGCGAAAAGGAAATTGAGCGGCGGCGGTCGGAAAATCTTCCGATGAACCTCAGCTACGAAGAACTGCAAGAATATCTCGACCCCTTTTACCGCACATACGAGTGCGCGGACGGTCGCAAGTTCTACGCGGTATGCCCGTCACACCGCTCGCACGCCAGGCGTTGCCTTCAGGCGATGGGGTTGTACGAGGAAATGCTATCTGCCGGGCTGCCGACAGTGAGCGCCCCCTACCTTCCTATCTCTCAGTGGGAGGGGGACGCCTCGCTCGGTGTCTACCCGTTGCCTGACCATTGGGCCCGGCGCATTTCGGCACGCATGAAGGAGGTGTTCCTGACCAGGACATCGACCGAGTGGGAAAAAATTTTCGGCGAAGGCCGGTTTCCCGGTGCGCCCCACCGATCGACTCAAGAATGGTTGCATGACGAGCACGCCAACGCCGCGGGTCTGGTGGTCGATGTCGACGACCACCAGTACGGCAATATGAAACAGCCCGGCGCGATCGCCTGGCTGGAAGACAGTGCCGACTTGATGCTCTCGCCCGACTCACGCCGCACGGTGAGTCTCGAAGAAGCCCTGGCCATCCTGGATAAGTGCGCGCCCACGGCACTGCCGCCCCCATCTGAACAGCATGTTGGCGGCTGGCTTGACGGTGTGCGTGTCCTCGATCTGACCAATGTCATCGCGGGTCCGCATTCGACCTCCTACCTCGGCCGGTTCGGCGCCGAGGTTATCAAGCTCGACCCCGTAACGCCCAACTATGATCCCTGGAACACAGTGGTCTTTGGCATGTCTTCGGGCCGCGGCAAGCAAAGCGTCCTGGTCGACCTGAACCACCCCGACGGACGCGAGGTGTTTAACCAATTGGTTCGTTCGGTTGATGTGATCGTGATGAATGCACCGGATCGTCAACTGGCACCTTTGGGTCTTGACGAAGCCAGTCTCCAGGCCGTCAACCCTGGCGTGATCTTCTGCCAACTGGATTGCTTTGGGGGACCGCGTCGCGGCCCGCGGACCGATTATCTCGGTTACGACGACTTGATCCAGGCCAGCACCGGCATCATGCTGCGCTTCGGCGGCGGCATGGCAACGCCAGAGGAACACGCTCACGTCGGAACCATTGACGTGAATTGCGGGTTCGCTGCAGCGCTCGGCGTTGCCGCCGCGTTATATCGCAAAGCCAGAACCGGCCAGATCAGCCGTGCCCGGACCTCCCTGGCATCGCTCGGCAACCTGGTGCAGATTCCCTTCTGCTACGACTACCCACGGCGGGCCCCGTTCGATGAGCCTTCCGGCCGTAGCGCGCAGGGCTTTGGCAACCTGTCACGCTTCTTTCGGGCCGCGGATGACTGGTTGTATGTGGACGCCAGCGAAAAGGAACTGGACAAGCTAAACGCCGTAGAGGGGCTGACGGGCATCCGCGACGCGGCAGATCCCGCAGCGTTTCTCAGCTCCGCGTTCGCCACGGCCTCCGCCGAAACCTGGCAGACGCGGTTGCAAGCGGCCAATGTGGCGGCAGCCATTCCGGACAATATCGACAACTTGCGCCAACGCTACAGCCGCCCTGCAGACAATCGTCCGGGTATCGATAACGCCAGCTATTCATTCAGTGTGTATACCGAGCATCCGAGTGGACGACGCGTCATCCAACTCGATCCTTTTGCGATTCGCCCTCACGTTGCTCCGATCCGCGCACTGGCGCCAGCAGAAAAGTTTGGTGCCTCGACCCGAGGGGTGCTGCGCAAGATGGGCTACAGCGATACCCAGATTGCGACGTTGATTGCGCGAGGGGCAGTCGGCGAAAGCTGGAGCGAGGAGTACTTGCCCAGCTGAACACGTCACCGCTGCGGGCAAGCCGGAACAAATCGCGACCGCTCCGCTGATGTGTGGGCGCGGCCGATAGCAGCAAGCACCCTAGAAGAAAAAAGGCTGTAGCGAAGGGGTGTTCGAATATTTATAAGATTGGAGACGAAGATGCACGTACGACACCGCAAGCTCCCGGGTACCGAAAACACCCGGCGAGGCGCAGAAATCGTTATCGAGAACCTCAATCGAGCTACGCAGCACATGGCGCGAAAACGCCCATGGCGAGGCACGGGGAAGGAGGTACCCTGTGCGCCGCCCTGTCGCCGCAGCCGATCTGCAGACACAGCACTACCGCCTGCGCTGCCAGGTGCCTTCCGCACCGAAAGACATTGAGGGTAACGATCATGCAAGACCAGGGCAACACATTTGTGAGCTTCCGCAATGTTCGGAAGACATACGACGGAGAAACACTCGTCGTCAAAGACCTGAATCTCGACATCCAGAAGGGGGAGTTTCTCACTTTGCTTGGTCCGTCCGGCTCGGGAAAGACCACCTGTCTCATGATGCTCGCCGGGTTTGAATACCCAACCGATGGAGAAATCTGGCTGGATGGTCAGTTACTTAATCGTATTCCGCCGCATAAACGCGACATTGGAATGGTATTTCAGAACTATGCACTCTTCCCACACCTGACCGTCGGACAGAACCTCGAGTATCCCCTCAAGGTTCGCAAGATGCCGCCAGACGAGCGGGCCGCGCGCGTCAAGCGGGCGCTCGAGATGGTCCACATGGAAAAGCTGGGTAAGCGAATGCCAGGTCAGCTCTCAGGCGGTCAGCAACAGCGAGTGGCGCTTGCGCGTGCGTTGGTGTTCAACCCAAAGCTTGTGCTGATGGACGAACCGCTTGGCGCGCTGGACAAACAGCTGCGCGAGCACATGCAGATTGAGCTCAAGGCATTGCACGAATCTCTTGGCCTGACCTTTGTGTACGTCACACACGATCAAGGTGAGGCGCTCACGATGTCTGATCGAGTAGCGGTCTTTGATCAGGGGGTGATCCAACAGCTCGACCGGGTCGACTCGCTCTACGAATCGCCGAGGAATCTGTTTGTAGCCAACTTCATTGGTGACAGTAACCGGGTGGAAGGCACCGTCGTAAGCCGGGATGGTAATTATTGCGAGTTGCGCATTGCAGACGGTACGACCGTACGTGCGCTGAATGTTGCCGGGCTCAATGTCGGTAGCCACGCCACAGGGGTGATCCGTCCCGAGCGGCTCTCGATTGGACGGCAATCCGAACAGCAGCGCAATGTCATCAACAGCGAAACGCTTGGGATGATCTACTTCGGCGATCACGTCCGGCTACGCTGCCGCTGCCCCGGAGAAACAGAGTGTTTCGTGAAGGTTCCGCTCGGGCAGGACGGGGCGGCCCATGTCCAACCGGGAAATCGAGTCGCGTTGTCGTTTCATGAAGATCATCTGAGAGTTTTCAATTGACCACGCGTAGCGAAATCACCTTGTGCCAAGGAGAACGAAATGAGGTTCTTTAGAAATACGGTCGGCGTGGCTGCCATGATGTGTTGTTCCGCTTTCGCATTGGCCGACGGCCTTACGACGGTCAATTACGGTGGCGCCGTGGGGAACGCCGAGAAGGCTGCCTGGGTTGAACCGTTCTCGAAAGCGAGCGGTATTCCGACGAATGCGATTGAGTACACGGGCGAAATGGCCAAAGTCAAAGCGATGGTCGACGCCAAAGATGTCACGTGGGATGTCGTTGAAGTCGAGTCGGCAGACATCGGACGCGGCTGTCAGGACGGACTCTTCGAGAAGCTCGACTGGTCGAAGATCGCGAAAAAGGGTGATCTGGTGCCTGGATCGGTGACTCCCTGCGCTGCCGGCACATTCGTGTGGTCGACCGTGCTGGCATACAACCCGACGCTGACGAAGGGCACGCCACAGGGCTGGAAGGATTTTTGGGACGTCAAGAAATTTCCTGGCAAGCGTGGCATGAAAAAGGAGGCGCGTTATAACCTCGAATTCGCACTGATGGCAGATGGCGTTCCGGCGAAAGACGTGTACACCGTGCTGGGCACGGAGGCTGGCGTCAATCGGGCGTTCAAGAAGATGGCCGAGCTCAAGCCATACATTCAGTGGTGGGAGGCTGGCGCGCAGCCGCCCCAGTTCCTGGTCGCCGGTGATGTTTCGATGTCCACCGCGTATAACGGCCGCATCGATGCCGCAATGCGGGCGGGGAACAAGAACCTGGGTATTTCGTGGTACCAAAGCATCTATGAGCTGGACTATTTCGTAATTCCGAAGGGCTCGAAAAATAAGGACGCAGCCGAGAAGTACCTTGCCTACGTGCTCGAACCGCAGTCCCAAGCTGCGTTCGCGCAGCACATTCCGTACGGGCCAACCAACAAGGGCGCCTTAAAGTTGCTTGATGCAACCACTCTTGCAAACCTGCCTAACTCGCCGAAGAATGGCAAAGATGCTATCCCCAACGACGTAGGGTTCTGGACCGACCATGGTGATGCGCTAGAACAGCGTTTCACCGCATGGGCAGCGCAATAACGCGAATCGCGTACCCATCGCTCGAACACATGGGTACGCGAAGGAGAGAGACATGAGCGCGGTAACTACTCAGCAGCAGGATTGGCATTTGCGTGAGCTCAAGCGATCGCTTAGGAACGTGAATTTACGTAAACAGATGGCGGCGCTGGCGCTGGTCGCTCCTCTTGCTATTTTCATTTTTCTGGTATTCGTGATGCCCGTTGCATCCATGATTTCGCGGTCGATTCAGAGTCCGGAAGTCGTTGACGCGTTGCCAGACACGACGGCGGCGCTGCGAAACTGGGATCGGAAATCGGCAGTTCCGGATGACGCTTTTCGCGGGCTGATGCTGGATATCGAGCGCAACGGCGGGAACAACAGTTCGGGTACCGCTGCCGGTCGACTGAACGGGCAGAAGGAGGGTTTCCGTTCGCTGTTTTACAAGACTTCCAGCGCACTTCCGTTCGGCGACGATGATTCAGCGCTGCCTGCGCACGAGGTGCGACAAAAGCTGATCGAAATCGACCGGCGTTGGGAAGATCCCGGTTACTGGCAGGTAATCGCTAAAGATTCATCCCGATACACAAGCCAGTATCTCCTCGCGACGATGGACTACCGTCGCAATTCTGCTGGTGACATCGTTCCGGTTGATCCAGGCGCCTCGGCATATCGGGAGGTATTCATGCGAACGTTCGTGATTAGCGGCCTGGTAACGCTCGCCGCGCTGCTCCTCGGCTACCCCCTGGCATACTGGATCTCCAGTCTGCCGGCGGGTAAGGCAAATCTGCTGATGATCCTGGTGCTCCTTCCCTTCTGGACTTCGATCCTCGTGCGGATCTCCGCCTGGATCGTCATCCTTCAAGGATCGGGCCTCGTCAACAAGGCGTTGCTGTCGCTGGACCTGATATCGTCTCCATTGACACTGCTGTTCAACCGGACGGGGGTGCTGATCTCGATGACTCATATCCTCCTGCCGTTCATGATTCTGCCGCTGTACAGCGTCATGAAATCAGTGCCAGCCAGCTATACGAAGGCAGCGATCTCGCTGGGTAGTCACCCGTTCGGCGCGTTCTGGAAGGTCTACTTTCCGCAAACGCTGCCAGGAGTCGGCGCCGGCGGACTGCTGGTATTCATCACGGCTTTGGGCTACTACATTACTCCGGCATTGCTGGGCGGAGCCGGCGACCAGATGGTGAGCTACTACATCGCCTATTTCACGAATGTGGCCTTGAACTGGGGCATGGCGTGCGCACTGGGAGCGGTTCTGCTTCTCGTGACGTTGATACTCTTCGCTGTTTATCGAAAGATCGTTGGCAACGAACTGAAGGTAGGTTAGGACCATGAAAACGACCGTATTGCGTTTTGCACCTTATACATCGGCTCCCGAGATCGCGTGGCACTACTTTTTGCGATCGACCAATGTCATGATCCTGCTTTTTCTGGTCTTGCCGATACTGGTGATCATCCCGCTTTCTTTCACGGACAATACATTCCTGGTCTATCCGATACACAAGTTCTCGTTCAAGTGGTACCACAATCTGTTTACGTCCATTGACTGGCTTCGTGCCGGAAAAAACAGCTTCATCGTAACCCCGCTTGCCACGATCCTGGCCACTGTCCTCGGGACGTTGGCCGCGTTGGGCCTCAACAAAGCGACGTTCAAAGGCAAGGGCGCGCTGATCGGCATTTTGATCTCGCCGATGATCGTGCCGGTGATCGTCACTGCCGTCGGGATGTATCTGTTCTTTGCGAAGTGGGGGTTAGCCGGGTCGTACCTGGGTCTGATTTTGGGTCATACCGCTATCGCTGCTCCATTCGTGGTGGTCACTGTCAACGCCACCCTTGCCGGGTTCAACCAGAATTACGTGCGCGCGAGCCTGAGCCTCGGTGCGTCGCCCGTCAGGACGTTCTTCTCCGTCACCCTGCCGATCATTGCGCCGGGCGTTATTTCTGGAGCCCTGTTTGCATTCGCCACGTCGCTCGATGATGTCGTCATCACGATGTTCATCGCGGGTCCGACACAAGGTACATTGCCGTTGCAGATGTTCATCGGCCTCCGGGAAAACATTACGCCGACGATTGCTGCCCTTGCGACAATTCTGATTGTATTTTCGAGCCTGCTTCTGGTGACGATGGAGTGGCTGAGGTCCAGAAGCGCGGCGCGACAGATAGCGACGTGACATTGCTTGCCGCGGCACCTGTCGCCTTATGCCCGTGGAAGCCGTCAGGCATGGCGCAGTGGTACATCCTTGAATGGTTTATGTTGTCCGGATGTATCACTTCGCCATGCCTGACCGCCTGCGTTTACCGTCAAAGAGGTCAAGCATGGCTTTTTCAGCCCTTTATCTGCAGCAGAATGACAGCGGTTTTTCGGCCGGGGTTACCAGCCTCGATGACCGAACCCTCGACGAGCATCCCCTCGCAGCCGGCGAAGTGCTCATTCGTATCGCGCACTCGACGCTTAACTACAAGGACGCGCTAGCGGTCACGAACCGCGGTCCGGTCGTACGCGCCTGGCCAATGGTCGCGGGGATCGATGGCGCCGGCGAGGTGGTGACATCGACAGATTCTCGCTGGAAAGCGGGAGATATTGTCCTCGTCAACGGATGGGGCCTCGGCGAAACACATTGGGGGTGCCTCGCAGAGAAAGCCCGCCTGAAGGCCGACTGGCTGATTGCGGTACCGCCGGGACTATCAACGGCCGAAAGCATGGCAATCGGGACGGCCGGTTACACGGCGATGCTATCCTGCCTTGCGCTGGAACAGGCCGGTGTCAAGCCGGCCGACGGTGAAGTCCTCGTGACGGGCGCGAGCGGCGGTGTGGGCAGCGTGGCAATCTCGCTATTGAGCAGTTGGGGATTTACGGTCGTGGCATCGACGGGCAAGCCGGAGCAGGCGCATTTTCTGAAGCGTATCGGCGCCGCCGATGTGGTCGATCGGGACTCGCTGTCGGCAGCCGGCAAGCCGTTGCAGAAAGAGCGCTGGGCGGCGGTGGTGGATTCTGTCGGCTCGCATACGCTTGCCAACGCATGCGCACAGACGAAATATGGCGGCGCCGTAACGGCATGTGGTCTCGCGCAAGGCATGGAGTTCCCGGCGAACGTTGCGCCTTTCATTCTGCGCGGTATAAAACTGTTGGGCATCGACTCGGTTATGTGTCCGATCGCTCATCGTCAGATAGCGTGGAATCGGCTCGCTGCGGATCTGGATCGAGCAAAGCTCGCCGAACTCACGCACCGGATAGCGTTGCACGACGTGCCGGAGGCAGCCGTGCAAATGATGGATGGAAAGCTGAGCGGTCGCACGGTTGTCGACATTTGCCGCAGCGCATGATGTCGGGCGCTTCCGTTCGGATTTGAAGGTCTGCGACTTCAGGACCGGTAGTGTGCTCTCCCGTGCCGGGATGTGGCAGCACGGGAGCTGTAGCGGGTTTTGCAGTGGAAAGACTACCTCGCCGTCGGCATCGCGAATTCGGCACCTTGCTCGATACTCTCCGGCCAGCGTTGCATGATTGACTTCTGACGCGTATAGAACCGGACGCCTTCTTCGCCATACGCGTGCGTGTCACCGAACAAGCTACGCTTCCAGCCGCCAAATCCGTGCCACGCCATCGGTACCGGAATCGGTACGTTGATGCCAACCATTCCAACCTCAATTCTCCGGCCAAACTCGCGCGCGATGTGTCCATCGCGAGTGTAACAGGCGACGCCATTGCCGAATTCGTGCGCGTTGACCAGGTCGACGGCCTCTGTAAAGTCCTTCGCACGGACGCAGGACAGCACCGGTCCGAAGATTTCCTCTTGATAGATTCGCATCTCGGGCGTGACGTGGTCGAACAACGTGGCACCGGTAAAAAAGCCTTCCTCGTGCCCCGGAACTTTGAGGCCACGTCCATCGACAACCAGCGACGCGCCTTCTTCGACGCCAATCGCGATGTAGTTTTCAATGCGTTCCAGCGCCTGACGTGTGACGATCGGCCCCATCTCGGCGTCGGGCTCCGTGCCGTTCTTTACTATTACGGAGCGTGCTCGATCAGCGAGCCGCGGAATCAGCTTGTCCGCAACGTCGCCTACGAGGACTGCGACCGAGATCGCCATGCACCGTTCACCCGCGGAGCCGTAGCCTGCGCCGACCAAAGCGTCGACGGCTTGATCAATGTCAGCGTCGGGCATCACAACCATGTGATTCTTCGCTCCGCCAAGCGCCTGGATCCGTTTTCCGTGCTTTGCCCCCGTCTCGTAGATGTAGTTGGCAATCGGCGTCGAACCGACGAAACTGATCGCTTTTACGTCAGGATGCTCGAGCAGAGCATCCACGACTATCTTGTCCCCTTGCACGACGTTGAACACTCCGTCAGGCAACCCGGCTTCCTGCAGCAAGCGGGCCATGTAGAGCGACGCTGAGGGATCACGCTCGCTGGGCTTCAGAATGAACGCATTGCCTGCGGCAATCGCGATCGGAAACATCCAGCAAGGAACCATGCACGGAAAGTTGAAAGGCGTGATTCCCGCGACAACGCCGAGTGGTTGGCGGGTCGTCCAGTTGTCGATGTCGGTCGACACCTGTTCCGTATGGTCACCCTTCAGCAATTGCGGAATGCCGCAGGCAAACTCGATCACATCGATGCCCCGTGCCACTTCGCCTTGCGCATCGCTGAACACTTTTCCGTGCTCGGCGGTCATGATCGCTGCCAGTTCGTCCTTGTGCTGGTTCATCAGTTCGAGAAAGCGGCGCATGACGCGCGCGCGACGGATGGGTGGCGTATTACTCCATCCCTGGAACGCCTGTTTCCCCGACGCTACGGCGGCACTTACGTCGGACGCGTCGCCGAGGTGCAGCATGCGTGCCGGAGAACCGGTCGCGGGGTTGAATATCGGCTGCTTTCGAGTGCCGGTGCCTGGCACGCGGCGACCGTTGATGAAGTGAACCACGTCTGCGTCGTCGTTGAAGGGCTGCATTTCATACTCCTTGCTGGGATCGGAACAGGCTCTAAGGGCCACAAAATTGGGCGATGGGAATCGGGTTCTGCTTCCCGATGCCAAGAGTTGTTGTCGCATCTGAATGACCTTCACTTCGATAGCTCAGATGCGGTTTTTTTGAGGGGGGAATTTGCTTACCAGAGACCGCGGTAGAGCTCGACCATTTCCTCGACCGAGGGCACGCGTGGGTTATTGCCAGGCGAGCCGGAGGCCAGAGCCTGCCGTGCCATGGTCGGCATCAAGCTGAAGAAGCGCTCGCGGTCGATACCAAATTGTTCGGGCGTCGGCACCTGAAGGTCATCGTTGATCGACCGCAATTCAGCGAGCAACCTGGCATTGGCGGCCTGCGTACTGTCCTGGCTGTCGGCCACGCCCATGGCGCGAGCGCAATCAGCGTAGCGTTCTTCCGCCGCCGGGATCGAGAACGCGGTCACACTGGGCAGCAGCATGGCGTTGGACAGGCCATGGGGAACGTGGAAAAAAGCGCCGATCGGTCGACTCATGCCGTGTACCAGCGCCACGGACGCAGCGGAAAACGCCACACCGGCGAGCGTCGAACCAAGCATCAGGGCTTCGCGGGCGGCTGTATCCTGGCCGGATCGATAGGCTTTACGCAGATTGGGGGCAATCAAGCGCATGGCCGCCAGGGCCTGACTGTCGCTGTACAGGTTGGCTTTCTGGCTGACGTAGGCTTCGATCGCGTGGGTCAGCGCATCAATACCCGTATCGGCGGTGACGCGCGGCGGCAGGCTGAGGGTCAGGTCGTAGTCGACCAAGGCTGCCACGGGCATGAAGCCGATGCCCACACAGAGCATTTTTTCGTCGTTCTGCTGGTCAGTGATGATCGTGAAACGGGTCACTTCCGAGCCGGTTCCCGCAGTGGTGGGCACCGCGATAATGGGCAACCCAACCTCGGTAACAACGCGCGGAAACTTATAGTCGCGCATTTCTCCACCATGCTTGGCAAGAATGCCAATCGCCTTGGCGCTGTCGATCGGACTGCCGCCGCCCAGTGCAATGATACTGTCGTAGTCTCCTGCGCGAGCCTTCTCCACGCCAGCTCGAATCGAGTCAACCGTGGGCTCGGGGACCGTATCAGCGAAAATTTCGGCTGTCATGCCATTGGCGGCGAGATTTTCCTGAATGCGCCCGGCATAGCCCAGCTGTACCATCATCTTGTCGGTGATGATCAGAGGTCGACTGCAGCCGAGAGTCGCCAGAACCGTGGGAACTGTCCCGCTGGCGTTGGCGCCGACCTGGAGGATGCGCGGCAAAATCACATGGTTAGACATATCGAATCCAGTATGAATGTCGGTTTAAAATAAAAAGCAATCCGGGATCTAATCATTAATTGAAGTCTTCATCTCGATGCCTTGTCTTTCTGATAATTTAGATAACCAGACATCGATATCTTTGCTATTGGGAATGGTGAAACTTGCCGGAGCGGTATGGTTTTCGGTGTTCGTTAATTCCCAGTTAGGCATCACCCTTTCGAGAGGTCCCTGCAGGCGTGCATCGCGATGACCCAATAAATCCAGCGTCATTAACAGAGATAGCGGCAAAGTGATATGCCCATGGCCGGGCCGACCGTGCGTTGCCCGAAGTGAATGGCCCTGACTTCGCAAGCCGATAGTTGATTAAGCTTCCACATGACTCATCGTCTCGTCTCCCGGACCCGCAGATTTGCTGCAATGCAGGTCATCATTGTCGTCGGTAGCCGTCAGCACTGATCAATCGCGTTTCGGCTGCAAGCTGCCGTGGCGGCGCGCTGAGGTTACTGTCGGTTAGAACGAGGAGCGGGTAAAGCAATAAAAAAGCCGATGATGGGTCCGCTTTACTTATGGCTATGGCCGTCGGGGCGAGGTGGAAGGCTATTTTTGCCCGTCCCCGCCGAACTGAGCGATCTGAAGAAGCAGTTACATTGATCTCGTCCACGTCATGTGAGCGGTCGCCGCGCGCGAGAGCGACCTACGGCGGGGACATCTGCGCTGATCCGCCCCGCCGCCCCCGATCGATATTACAAGCAGTTCTTCTCCGCTTCGAACACGATGTCGGTCGCGACGTTCGGCTGGTGCGAGCAGGAATGCTTTACTTGCGTATAGGACTTCAACGCCTGATGCCCTCCAGTGGCGCCACACAGACTGAACGTTCGGCGCTGCAATGGCCGTTGCCAAGCCGGATCTTGAGGCGGGTGCCGCGCCTCACAGCGATCTAGCGCCGCTGTCTCAGCAAGTCGAATTGGCGCTGTTGTCTCAGCGAATTCAGTTCGCGCTGCTGCCTCATCAAATCCAGGTCGCGCTGTTGTTTCAGTAATTGGAGTTGTTCGTTCTGGAGTTCGATCTGTTGCTTCTGCGCTTCCAATTGCGCTCTATAGGCCCCCGTGCTTTGGTCAGCCAGCGCTTCCTGCGGGTAAGTCTGCGCGTAGGCGAGGGAACAGCCAGCCGTCAATGTCGCAGCAACGATAAGTGCTTTCATGATGCCCCCGGGCGGATGCTCTTTTGAGATATTTTAGGCCAGAAAGGTGGGGCATCGGCGGGACCGACGTGGCTGTCGGCGTCGTGCCCGGATCGGTGATTGCGTATGTTGAGCGAGCGGCGTGCGTGGCAACGAGAGGCCGGCATCGACCCTCAAGAGACATTCGACCCAGTGCAAAGGATATGGCGGGTTGCAAACCGGAACGGCCATTCGCGTGGCTTCCTCGCTGGCGAGTTGTCGGCCATAGCCGACGGTCGCCGATCAGCCGCTGAGCGGCGCCTGAAGGTCGCTTCACTGACACTCGCAAACCCGTGTCGGCGAATGTATCCTCTCTCTATCGACGAATGAGTTTTCCCGACCTACTGCCGCCGGTCGAGCCCTCCGAGGTCCAATGGCAGGTATCAAGGGTCGAGCCGTCGCTCGGTATGGCCGCTCACGGACAAAAAGTCGGCCAAGCAGCCATTCGGGGGAGCGAGACACTACGTTATCCAGAACGACTGCTATGGGGAAGGTAGAACTGGAACATCTCCATCCGACCCGTCGACGCCACTCGCGATTCGTCTCTCATTGTCCGCCCTCGCGTCTGAGCCGGACCCTCCGAACTGACTCAACGATTGGTTGGTCGCCGGCGAAAAAGATGGTCGCGCTTTGGCTCTTCATGTGCGAGACAGAAACTGTGAGCGGGGACGCTGAGTTCTGAGCGGCGTTCGTCAACGTTCGTCTTACAGCATGCAACGTGTGTCGACCTGTGCAGAACAGGAAAGCATTAGTTTAGACGTTCATATCAATGCCGCGCGTTTCCGGCGCGAAAAATGTCGCGAGGAACGTGATGCCAGCCAGAATCATGACGTACAGTGCTATCGGCCAATAGGCACCTTGTGACCAACCAATTAGCGTAGCAGCAATGAACGGCGCCACGCCTCCCGATGCGACAGCGGCGAACTCCTTGCTCACTGCGACGCCTGTATATCGGTATCGCGCACTGAAAAGCTCCGGGAAATACGCCCCCTGGATCCCGTACATCCCGAATACGCCAACGCCAATCGCCACAGCCATACTTACGATGATCAACAATGGATCCCTTGTATTGAATAGCCAGAAGGCGGGAAAGGCCCACGCACAGGTAAACAGCGCCGCAAGCCGATACATCAGGCGACGGCCAAACCGATCAGACAACCAGCCTATGAGCGGAATAGTCCCGATGGCCAGGCCCGCTGCAATCGTAATGCCAAGCGTCCCGATCGACTTGTCGACAAGCAATATCTTCGTCAGATAACTGAGCGCGAATACCTGATACAGATACGACGAACCGTTTTCTCCCACGCGAAGCCCGAATGCAACGAGTAGTCGTCGAGGCGACTCGGCGAGTAGGTCCCTGACTGGTCGCTCGCTGGTATGGCCGGACCGCCTGATTTCCTCGAAGACCGGGCTCTCTTTCACGCGCAGACGAATGATGATGCCGATGACGACCACAAGCGCACTGAAGAGGAAGGGAATTCGCCAGCCGTACGACATGAACTCTTGCTTCGGCAAGCGCTGTACAAGCGTGAACATCGCACCCGCAAGCAAAATTCCAAGAATACAGCCGGCGAATGGTAGGGCTGCGTAGAAGCCTCGCCGGGCTGGTGGCGCAAACTCCGACACAATAAGCGAGGCGCCCGCCTGCTCCGCACCCGCGCCGAACCCCTGAAGAAGCCGTAGTGCCACAAGCAGCACGGTTGACCATACCCCTGCTGTGGCATACGTCGGCAACAGCCCGATGAAAAAAGTTGATCCACCCATCAGCAGAACCGTAGCAACAAGCACGACTTTCCGTCCCAGTTTGTCGCCCAGCCATCCGAAGAACAACCCTCCGAAGGGACGGGCAAAGAAGCCCGCCGCGTACGCGCCAAAGATAGCCAGGAGCCCGGCCGCCTTGCTTAGCCCAGGGAAAAACAGGTCAGCAAAAATCAAGGCGGATGCCGTTCCATAAATGCTGAAGTCGTACCACTCCATTGCACTGCCGGCTGTGCTCGCCGCGATCACACGGCGAAGATCCGCTATACCGCTTGTCTCCGCGGCATGCGGGCCGGCAGCCACCAGGCCCATCGTGTCAGTTTTCATAAGGGGGTCTCCTTTACAGTTTTTCTCTCAACAGTCAAGCGTGCGTTGGCTCACTCGATTGCATGCGGGGCAGTCCGCGGATACGACAGCACGCAATCTATATGCGGAATTCCGAGGTGCCAGCACAAAGCTTCGATGACCAGTTCATGATCCTTAACGTGATCCAGTCCGGACACTGACATGGCGCCGACGACACCCACATTGGCCACGCGAAGAGGTACGCCCCCGCCGAACAGCGTGTAGTCCCGCCCGGACAGCCCATGTGATGTCAGCGACCACCCCTCATGCGCGAACATCAGGCCCACCTCAAGAGAACTCCTTCCGAAGTGGAAGACCGTATTCTCCTTGCGGCGAATCCATTGGCCGTTGTCTGCACAGCTTCCTTCCAGCGCGCAATAGAAGAGCGCACTGCGCGGATGAATCACACTTACGGCGACAGGAAGGCTGCGACGGGAGGCGATATTCACAACGATCTCTCCAAGCTTGCGCGCGACTTCCGCGTTGAAAGCAGGCAACATCGTTCGCATCGCCTGTTGATCGAATGTCTCATCCTTCAAACTCAAGGCTCTACTCGGCATCTCACCCTCTCACCGCGCAATCCGGTCCGCAGCCATTGCGATCCAGTTCATTGGACGATTCCTGCCCGCACCTGCAAGAAGGTTTTCATTCGCTGCAGGGCGAGTTCGGGCCTGATCAACACGCCACAGGCGTCCGCTTTCCGGAACACTTCGGCGAAATGCAGCACCGACCGCGCCGACTCCATGCCTCCGGCCATCGAGAAATGGTCCTGATGACCGTTGAGCCACGCGAGGAAGACAACGCCCGCCTTGTAGTACTGTGTCGGCGAACTGAAGAGCTCACGCGCCAGCGCCACCGTGGGTCGCATCGTGTTGTGGTAGGCCGCGATATCGTTTCTGGCCAACTGGCCCAGCGCTTTCGCCGCGACTGGTGCAATCGGATCAAATATGCCCAGTAACGCGTGCGATATGCCCGTGCTATCATCTGCGATCAGATCGCCGTAGTTGAAATCGTCACCGGTATACATCCGCACGCCGTCCGGCAACTGGGCGCGAAGCTCGCGCTCATACTCAGCGTTCAGCAACGAAATCTTGATGCCCTCGATCTTGCCCGCATGCAGGTGGATGATGTCGAGTACAGTTGCCATTGCGGCGCGAACGTCACGACTGCCCCAGTATCCCGCGAGCGAAGCGTCGAATGCTTCGCCGAGCCAGTGAAGCACGACCTTCTTGCGACTCTCGGCAAGTACAGCGTCATACACCTTCTTGTAGTCATCAGGCGATCGGGCTGCGGCGCACAATGCACGACTCGCCATCATGATGGCCCGGCCACCGGACGCTTCCACGACTTCGAATTGCTCCTTGTAGGCCTGGATCACATCCGACAGGCTATGCCGCTGCCGGTCGTCCAGATGATCGGTGCCAGCACCGCAGGCTAGATCCGCTCCTGGGATAGTTCTCGCGTGCGCGATGCTTCGGCGAATGAGTTCAGAGGCCGTCTGCCAGCCCAGACCCATGCCTCTTTGTGCGGTGTCCATGGCTTCGGCGACCTTGAACCCGAGGCCATACAGATAGCTCCGGAATGCGAGCGTCCTGTCCCAATCGATCGCCGGCGCGTCCGACCACGGCTCATAGTCGAGAGCGGGATCAACCACGACATGGGCAGCAGCGTATGCCACGCGATTGAACTCACATTTCGACTCCAGCGTGATGTTCTCCTCCAAGGTCTTCAACGTATACGGATTCAATTCGCCATTACGGGTTGGCAGAAGGATTTTCATGGCTACCTCTCAGAAAGCGGTCGATGTCGGAATCTTGTGAGCACCTCGTTCGGCACGCGCAGTGTCTGGCGCCGGGATGCGGCCGAGGATATGATCGGCTGCCTTCTCCGCGATCATGATCGTCGGTGCATTGGTGTTACACGACGGAATGAGCGGCATCACTGAAGCATCGACAACGCGAAGTCCGTCAATACCAACCACTCGCAAGTCAGGCGTGACTACGCTATGTTCGTCCTCCGGGCGCCCCATCCGGCACGTACCGACCGGATGATGATCAGTCTTCGCGTTGGCACATGCGTAATCAAACAGTTCGTCGTCTGTGCTGACCTTCGCACCCGGCAGGATCTCCGTCTGCACAAACCGCTTCAGCGCTGGCTGATTCATCAATTCACGCGCAAGGCGCAAACCCTTTAGCGCTGCATCGCGGTCTTCGCGCTCCGACCAGTAGTTGGGATCAATCAGCGGCGCTGCCGCCGGATCAGCACTGGCAAGGCGTACGCTGCCGCGCGATTTGGGCCGAAGATATGCGGTATTCAAGGTGACGCCGCCATGGCGAAGTTTCGCCATGCCCGCTTCTATTCCTGAACCCAGGCCGAGATGGAACTGGATGTCGGGCGATCGGGCCTGAGTCGCTGCGACGCCGTCCGCATACCAGAAGCCGCCTGTCTCGAACAGGCTCGACGCAACCGGGCCCTTCTTCAGGAGCAGGTACTGCAGGCCTGCCCACGCTGCATGCCGGAGTTTGTTGTACTTGTCGTAAGTGTGATCGCCTGTACATTCGGCGATGACAAACAGGTCGAGATGATCCTGCAGATTAGAGCCGACGCCCGGCATGTCCTGCACGACGCGTACACCCGTTGACCTCAAATGATCAGCCGGGCCGATGCCTGATTGCATCAGCAGCTTGGGTGATCCAATGGCTCCAGACGACACGATCACTTCGCGCCTCGCTCGCACAACAACTGGCGTGCGGTCGGTTCCACTGACCAGTTCTACGCCGACTGCGCGCCCTCCTTCGACGATCACGCGTAGCGCCTGTGACTGTAACCTGACCGTGAGGTTAGGCCGCCCGAGGATCGGGTCAAGGAACCCGACGGATGCCGATGCGCGCCGTGCGTTGAACTGCGTCAGCTGATAGTAGCCGAGACCTTGCTGTTCAGCGCCGTTGAAGTCCGCGTTAAAAGGCATGCCCATCTCCTGACCCGCCTGAAAGAACGCTTCGCAGATCGGCAGAGGACTGATCGGGTTTGACACTCCTAGCGGACCACCGTAGGCATGGTATTCATTTGCGAAGCGCTGATTGTTCTCGGATCGTTTGAAATAAGGCAGTACATCCCGGTAACTCCAACCCGTTGCGCCACCCATGCTCTCCCATTCGTCGTAGTCGGCCGGCACGCCACGCGTGTAAATCTGCGCGTTGATCGACGAGCCGCCACCGATGACTTTCGCTTGTGTGAAGCGCAAGACACGGTCCTTCAGATGCTTTTGAGGCACGGTATGCCAGCCCCATGAACCGATGCCCTTGGTCATCTTCGCGAAACCAGCGGGCATGTGAAAAAGCGGGTTGCGGTCGCCGCCGCCAGCCTCAAGTAGCAAAACCGTCACGGAAGAATCGGCGCTCAGGCGATTCGCCAGTACGCAACCGGCCGATCCTCCGCCCGTAATAATGTAGTCGTAGCTATCGGTCTTCATGCTGCTCACCTTCAAAAGGCAGAAATCGAGAGGCCACCGTCAATCTGGAGCACGCTGCCTGTGGCAAACTGCAACGCGCCGCCCGCCAGTTGGCCGACCGCCTTCGCGACATCGTCAGCCTCACCCCAACGGTTCATGGGAACGAGCCCCTCCTTGAAACGTGCCTCATACTTCTGCGCAACCCCTGCGGTCATCGGCGTCCGGATAATCCCCGGTCGTACCTCAAAAACCGGGATGCCGGCATGAGCAAGTCGTAGTGCGAACAGCTTTGTCATCATCGGCAAAGCGGACTTCGAGAGGCAATACTCGGCCCGCTCAGGGGACGCCATCGTGGCTGATACCGACGAGACTGTGATAATCGCGCGAGGGCGACCTGACTCTCCGCTCAACATATGGCGAGCAACCGCCTGAGTCATGAAGAAGGTTCCGCGCAGATTCACTCCAAGCACAGTGTCGAACGCCTCAGAAGTCACATCCAGCAGATCACCGCGCGCGGGCGAGCCGATTCCCGCGTTGTTCACCAGGCAATCCAGATCGCCGCACCACGCCAGCACACCTTCGAGCACTCGCGCGTGGGACGCTACATCCTGCAGATTCGCCATAACGAAGAGAGACCGCCGTCCCTGGTCCTCAATCGCCCTTAGCGTCAGAGCGGTATCTTCGTCATCGACCACGTCGGTAATGGCCACGTCATAGCCGCGCGAGGCCAACTCGACAGCGATCGCGCGCCCAATTCCGCGGCGGCCGCCCGTGACGAGCGCTGCGAGAGGTTGCATTGCGTCATCAGGCATGTCGGCCTCCGTCAAAAGCGTGGTCTCCGCTAGCCGTGCGGCTGCGCGTCAGCTCCGAACGAAGGTGTTCGCCGACCCGTAGCGCCTGGGCGGCTACCGTCAGTGCTGGATTGACGGCAGCAGATGATGGGAAAAAGCTCGCATCAACGACGTACAGGTTCTGGTGGTCATACGCCTTGCAGAACGGATCGAGCGGCGCGGCGCCAGCGTCATTGCCGAACCGGACCGTCCCACATTGATGGGACGGCGTGTCCTCGCCAAAGCGTCTGCTGACCACCAGCGGATAGCCCGCGTCCTTGAGCAGACGCTTCGTTTTTTTTACAAAACGTTCATGCGGTTTGAGGTTGGTGCGATTCCACGTCAGCTGGATCTCACCGGACGACGTTAGCTCTACGCGACTATCGGCGCTCGGCAAGTCTTCCGACATCGCGTAAAGGTCGACACTGTGACGGCTTATGTATTCGAGAAGCTTCCTCGGCACGTATGGAAGCGCGCCACGAAGCATCGGTTCGCGGATCTTTCCCAGCATTTGCAGATTGCCCAGCGGCCACCGGTCATGCACGCCGCCAAAGTAGAAGTCGTTGACCGAAAGCGTCTTCGGAAAACGGGTGTCGTTGACCGTCCTCGGGTCGATTGCCAGAATCGCTGTGCAGTTGTGGTTCATGTAGTACCGCCCGACCGCTCCGGACGCGTTCGCAAGCCCATTCGGAAATTTGTCGTTAGCCGAGGCAAGTAGCAGAACGGCGCTATTGATCGCCCCTGCCGACAGCACAAACGTGTCGCCAGTGACCGTAAGCGGACCGTCCCGCGTCTGAACTTCGAGGCTCGAAATTCTTCGCCCTGTCGGGTCGGTCACGAGTCGTGTCGCACGTGCGCCCGTCAGCAGGGACACGCCTCCTTGTTTCAGCGCGGGGCGCAACAGGCACATCTCGGCGTCTCCTTTCGCGTCAATGCGGCAAGGAAAAGCGTCACATGTGCCGCAGCGCACGCACGTGCCGCCGTCGCCGAAATCGACCGAAGCCGGCATAAAGAACGGATGCAGGCCCTGCTGCCGAAGCTTCTCCCGGAGCCTTGCAATCACAGGTTCGTCAGGTATCGGTCCATGACGATAATTGACGGATCTCGGCGGCTCGGTCGGATCCTGACCAGCGGACCCTCTCACACCGAACAGTTCCTCGGCCTGGTCGTAGTATTTTTCGAGGTCCTGGTACTTGATGGGCCAAGCGGGCGACACGCCTTCCTCATGCGCGAGTTCTTCGAAGTCGGCTTCGCGCAGCCGGAACATCGCGGTACCGAAGAACTTCGTATGCCCGCCGACAAAGTAGTACTGGCCAGGGCGATAGCGCTCGCCAGCGCCGTTGAGCCAAGTGTCGCGCGTGCGATACCGGAGCTGGCCGAATACGGCTTCCGCGTCCCAGTTCTGCAGTTCGCGGGGAAGATTGTCGCCCCGCTCGATCACTACGACACTGGCACCCGTACCCGCGAGTTGCAGGGCAATCGCGCTGCCGCCGACGCCCGAACCAACGATGACGACATCGGCATGCATCACGCTATCCTTTCTTCCGTTTGCGCATCGAAGAGGACCAGCTTCGACAGATCGACCCGCAGGTTGCAGTGCTCGCCCGGGCTATGCGGAATGTCGGCACCAAGCCGGGCCGCAACTTCGACCCCGCCCATTTCAAGCGCCGCCAGCGTATCCGGTCCCGTGGGCTCCATGACCAGCACCTTCACCGCTACCTCGCGCACCGCATCCGGGACCCGCGAGGATTCCACACCAATCGCTTCTGGTCGAAGGCCGGCAATCACCTTCTTGCCCGCGTATCGCGCGACCGCCGCGGGCTGGGCCGGCAGATCAAGGCGAACCGCGGCACTGCCCTCGCCCATCGTTAAAACGAGTGTGTCGTTTCGGGTGGAGAGCACTGCCGGAATGAGGTTCATCGACGGCGAGCCCATAAACGTCGCGACAAAGGTATTGGCCGGCGTACTGTAGATCTCGGCTGGCGTGCCGAACTGCTGGATCACGCCCCCCTTCATCACCGCGATCCGGGTCGCGAGTGTCATCGCTTCGATCTGATCGTGAGTCACGTACACGATGGTCGCGCCGAGCCGTTGATGCAGCTTCTTGATTTCGGTGCGCATGTCAACGCGCAGTTTTGCGTCAAGATTGGACAGCGGCTCGTCGAACAGGAAGATTTTCGGGTCCCGCACCAGCGCCCGTCCCATGGCGACACGCTGCCGTTGACCGCCCGAGAGTTGGCCCGGGCGGCGCTTGATCAGGTGCTCGATCTGAAGCAGTCTTGCAGCGTCCGCGACGGCCTTATCCCTCTCCACTTTCGACACCTTGCGCATCTCCAGACCGAAGCTGATGTTCTGGCCGACCGTCATGTTCGGATACAGCGCGTAGCTCTGAAAGACCATCGCGATATCCCGCTCGCTGGGATGCAGGTCGTTCACACGGTCGTTGTCGATCCGGATCTCCCCACCGGAGATAGTGTCGAGTCCCGCGATCAGCGACAGCAGGGTCGATTTTCCGCAACCGGACGGCCCGACAAGTACGAGGAAATCGCCATCGGTCACATCGATGTTGATGTTTTTCAGGATTTCCGTCGGGCCGTACGCCTTGCGGACATTTGAAATATGCAGAGAAGCCATTTCCTTACCCCTTTACCGAACCGGTCATCATGCCGCGCACGAAATAGCGGCCGCCGATCACATAGACCAGAAGAGTGGGCAGCGCGGTAATCACGGCCGCTGCCATCTGAACGTTGTACTCACGCACGCCCGTCGACGTATTCACGATGTTGTTCAGTGCGACCGTAATAGGCGCCGTGCTGCCCGTCGTAAATGAAGCACCGAAGAGGAAGTCGTTCCAGATATTGGTGAACTGCCAGATCACCGTTACAGTGATGATGGCGCCGGAACACGGCAACAGGATGCGCAGGAAGATCCTGAAAAAGCGCGCGCCATCGATCATTGCGGCCTTCACCAGTTCATCGGGAAACGCGACATAGAAGTTACGGAAGTACAAAGTCGTAAAGCACAGACCGTAGACAATGTGCACGAACACGAGACCCGTAATGGACTGGGCCAGCCCGATTTTCCCGAGGAAGGTAGCCATCGGGATCAGCACGATCTGGAAGGGGATGAAGCATCCGAACAGCACGAGCCCAAACAGGATGTTGTCGCCCTTGAATCGCCATTTGGTCAGCACGTACCCGTTGAGCGCGCCAAGGAAGGTAGAAATCGCAACGGCGGAAATGACCATCCGCGTCGAGTTCCAGAAAAACCCCTTCACGCCGGAACAATCGAGGCCAACGCAGGCTTCCCCCCAGGCTTTAAGCCACGGCTCCAGCGTCCATGCATGCGGCAACGCGAGAATGTTTCCGCTGTACACCTCCGAAAGAGGTTTGAACGACGTCAGCATCATTACCGCGAGCGGGATCAGATAGACGACGGCAAAAAGCGCTAGCAGTCCATAGATCACGATCCTCGATACGTAGTTATGCTTACCCATCACCATTTGCGGCGAGTCCCAGCCTTTTTTCAACATGACAATCTCCTGTGTCGATCGGAGTTAGCGCTTCAGCGCTTACTCCGATCCCATGCAAAGCTGGACTAATGCGAGCCGCTGCCGCTGCGTGGGCGAAGCTCTGAATAGAGATACGGAACCATGATCGCGGCGACCGTGCACAGCATCATGACCGCACTCGCCGCCCCCATTCCCAACTCGTTTCGCGTGAAGGTGAATGAGTACATGAACGTTGAGGGCAACTCCGTCGAATAGCCGGGGCCTGCGCCTGTCAAGGCCACCACCAGTTCATAGCTCTTGACCGCGAGGTGAACGAGGATGACGAACGCGGAAACGAAAGCCGGCCGCAGTTGCGGGATGATGATGCGTCGATAGATAGCCGGCATTCTCGCCCCATCGATCGATGCGGCTTTGACCATGTCCTGATCGATACCCCGCAAGCCTGCGAGGAACATCGCCATGACGAAGCCGGACGCCTGCCACACCGCGGCGATGACCACGGTGTAAATGGCCATTCGGTCATCGATGATCCAGTCGAACCTGAAACCGGTCCAACCCCAGTCGTGGAAAAGCTTCGTCAGCCCGAGACCGGGATTCAGTATCCATTTCCAGGCTGTGCCCGTGACGATGAAGGAGATCGCCATCGGATAAAGAAAGATCGCGCGCAGCCCGCCTTCCGCCCTGATGCGCTGGTCGAGAAGAATGGCGAGGCCCAGCCCGATCCCCATGCACAGGACGACATACAGCGATGCATAGATTCCCAGGTTGGTGACCGCAACATGCCAGCGCGGATGTGCCCAGACGCGTCCGTACTGCATCAGGCCGCCCCAGTGCAGATTGGCAAACGCGCGTGAGCGTGTGAACGACAGGACCGTGGTCCAGACGATAAAACCGTAGACGAAGATCAGCGTCGTAATCAACGTGGGCGACAACACAAGCTTTGGCAATACCTGCTCGAACCGGTTTCTGAGGCTTGACCGGCGTTTGTCGTGAAGATGGGATTCGTCCGCCGTACCTCGTGACGAGGTATGAGCGGTCCGGTGTGTAGTGTGCATGGCAACCACCTCTACTTCGGGAGCATCGGGTCTCGCAGGGGCACTCTGGAACACCCCCGTGAGCTCTAGGACGGTGTACGGCCTACTTCGCGTTGTTGACGGCGTCGACCAGCTGTTTCACCGCATCGGCAGATGACTCGTTAGAGTTGAAGAAATGCGTGACGACGTCATAGACCGCGTTCTTCGGCCCATCGGGCATTGCGTGTCCATGCGCGAAGCTGCCTACCATCGTGCCGCTCTTCAGCGCAGTGCGAAGATCAGCCATCGACTTCTGGCCGCACTCGTCGAACCCATCGGACGGCACATCGAGACGCGCTGGAATCGCTCCCTTGATCTGGTTGAATTTCGCCTGCACGCCCTTGTCCATCACCGTCGACGCGAACGCATATTCACCAGGCAGGCTGGCGTCGCCCTTCTTGAACGTCGCAAACTGATCCGTATTGAAGATGAAGTCGCCCTGGGTGCCGGGGTACTGGAAGCACAGGTAGTCGACATTGGCCTTCTTGCCGGCGTTCACGAACTCGCCCTTCGCCCAGTCGCCCATGATCTGCATCGCGGCCTTGCCGTTGATGACCATCGATGTTGCGAGGTTCCAGTCACGACCCGGGAAATTCGGATCGACCATACCGCGCAGCGCGCGCATCTGGTCGAATGCCTTTTCCATCGTCTTTGAGCCGAGCGCGGCAGGGTCAAGATTGACGAGCGCCTGGGTATAGAACTTCGGACCGCCGGCAGACATCACCGCGCTGTCGAAAATCGTCGCTTCCTGCCACGGCTGCCCGCCGTGGGCGAGCGGCGTGTAGCCAGCCTTGCGAATCACGGCGGCATCGGCAACCAGCTGGTCGAACGTCTGCGGCGGAGTCAGATGCAACTGATCGAAGATCTTCTTGTTCGCCCAGATCCAGTTGGTCCGGTGAATGTCGACCGGCACCGCGACCCAATGACCATCGACCTTCGAGAAACGTTGAATCGGACCCGGCACGAGCTTGTCCCATCCTTCTTTTGCCGCGATCGGATCGAGGTTGGCCAGAAAATCCTGCGACGCGTATTCAGGAATGGTAAAGCCGAGCATCTGGATGGCGTCAGGCGGATTGCCGGATGCAACGCGAGCTTTCAGTACCGTGCGCGCTGCTTCACCGCCTCCCCCTGCAATCGGCGCGTCCTTCCAGGCGTATCCGCGCTGCTTCAAACCGTCCTTTAATACCTCCAGCGCTTTGGCTTCGCCGCCCGAGGTCCACCAGTGCATCACTTCGACGGATTTGGTGTCGGCCGCAAACGTCGTGCTGCTGCCACTGACGGCGATGGCTGCCACTAGTGCAAAAAGTGTTTTCCTCAACATGTCTCACTCCAGATGGGTTGCTCTCTCTGATGGAGAGGGTTTTCAGTCTTTTTCCCGGCGGACCCTTCCGCCCGAGGCTTGTTTCTTGCCTGCTATTTCTTCGCCGGCAGCCAAAGGTTCTTGCGTTCTCCGATATGCAGTTGAATTGTCTTCGTCTCCGTATAGTCCTCAACCGCCTGCTTGCCGAGTTCGCGGCCGACGCCGCTCGCCTTGAATCCGCCAAACGGGAGTTCCGGATATCCGTCGAGGAAGGTGTTCACCCAGATCGTCCCTGCGTCGACACCGCGTGCGACCTTCAGGCAAGTATCGATATCGCTGCTCCACACCGCGGCTGACAAGCCGTACGCGGTGTCGTTTGCGATTTCGATGGCATGATCCAGATCGCGGAACGCGATGACACTCAAGACAGGGCCGAAAATTTCCTCTCTAGCGACACCCATGTCTGCCGTGACATTGGTCAGGACAGTCGGCTGCAGATAAAGGCCGTTAGCGCTTACGTAACGCGCGCCGCCAAGACGCACCTTCGCACCTGCCGAGACACCGGTCTCGATATGACCGAGGATGTCGTTCATCTGCTGTTCGCTGACGATCGCGCCTACCTTTGCATCAGGATGAAGCGGGTCGCCGACAGGCACTTCGCGGGCACGCTCGATAACAACAGCGACAAACCGCTCCACGATGGACTCATGCACGAGAACCCGGCTACCGCTGTTGCAGCATTCCCCAGCGTTGAAGTACACGCCGAACACGACCGCGTCGACCATTGCATCCCAGTCGCAGTCCGGGAAAACGATCTGAGGATTCTTGCCGCCCAGTTCCAGGGCGACTTTCTTGAGTTTCTTTGAGGCCACCCCGGCGAGCATCGACCCCACATGGGTCGAACCCGTGAACGAGAGCATGTCGACCCGTGGACTCTCGGCGAGAGGCTGACCGACGCGTGAGCCCTTGCCCGTTACGACATTCGCGACCCCGGCTGGCACGCCTGCCTTTTCAAGGATCTCCATCAACATGACGGTCGTGCCGGACGTCAGTTCGCTGGGCTTGATCACGCATGTGCAGCCCGCTGCCATCGCGAATGGCAGTTTCTGGCACAAAATCCACAGCGGAAAATTCCACGGCGTGATGATGCCGACCACCCCGATCGGCTGACGCAACACCAGTCCAAGCATGTCCTCGCCCAAGGTGTTGTAGGCGTCACCGCTGGTGGTGCGGGCGAGGCTCGCGGCGTATTGCCACAGATCGACGCAACCGGCGACCTCCGCGCGCGCCTGGGTGAGCGGCTTGCCGTTCTCCAGCGATTCGATTAGCGCAAACCGCTCGATCTGGGCCTGGATGCCATCCGCGATCGCCAGCAGCACGCGGGCACGCTCCGCTCCCTTCATCTTCGGCCAGGGGCCGTGGTGAAATGCACGATGGGCCGCATCAATTGCCGCGTCGACGTCCTCGGGCGTCGCCACGGCATAGGTGCTGACCAGCTCGCCGTGAGCCGGACTGAGCCGCTCGACACGTTCGCCGCCACCAGCCTCGCGCCACTGCCCGTCGATGTAGAGGCGACCGTGATACACCTCGAAGTCAGTCTTATGAGACGCCACAAGCAAGGGCGCCAGTTCCGGATTCATGTTTGCAGTCGTCATGTCAGTTACCCTCAAAGTTCGCCGGCCGCTTTTCGCGAAAACTCAGCATTCCCTCACGCGCATCCGCAGTGGTTGCCGCCAATGCACCCGCCATCGCCTCGAGGGTGGCCGCAGCACCCTCGCCGTTTGCCGCGTTCACCAGTTGCTTGGTCAGTTGCACCGACACGGGCGCGAGACGTGCGATCTGTTCGGCCATCTCCAGCGCGGCGTTCAATGCGCCGCCCGCTGACGCCACTTCGTCGATCAGACCAATTTCGTGAGCGCGCGCGGCGTCGATGCGCCTGCCGGTGAGCGCGAGCATCTTTACCCTGCTCGCCCCAATGACCGAGACAAGCCGTTGTGTGGCAGACCAGCCCGGGCACGTCGCTATACCCGCCTCTGGCAGGGCGAAGGTCGCGGCAGGTTCTGCAATCCGGATGTCCGCGACCGCGGCGAGCTCCAGCCCGCCTCCAAGTGCGTGTCCATTGATCGCGGCGATGACCGGTGCACGAAGCGCAGCCCAACGATCAAAGACCCTGTGACCGCGCGGTACCCACTGACGCCACATATCAAGTGGCGTCAGCGCGGACCATTCATTGATGTCCGCACCCACGCAGAAAGCCTTCGTTCCCGAACCCGTCAGGACCACGGCGCGCACATCGGTCCACGTATCAAGTTCAGCGGCGACCGCCTCCAGACGCATCAGCATCAGTGGGGTCAAGGCATTGAGCTTCTCGGGGCGGTTCAACGTGACAACAGCGACTGCGCCGCTGCGCTCAAACTGGATTCCATCGATATCAGCCACGACGTGCCTCCCTGAGTTGCAGGCCGTACGGCGATTCGCTGAAAATCGCGGCATTCATGGTCTTCAGTTCCGATGAAACAATCAAAGGAAAGTCCGCCTGCTCAAGCACGTCCCTGTTCAGGTCGATGCCGGGCGCCACCTCGATCACTTCAAGACCTTGCTTCGTAAGCTGCAACACACAGCGTTCAGTCACATACAGCACCTGCTGACCACGCTGCTGCGCCATGCGGCCGCTGAACGTGACGTGGTCGACGTCGCCGATGAACTTCTTCGATTTGCCTTCCTGAAGGATCGTCAGCCGTCCGTGACCGACCTCCAGCTTCGCGCCGGCCGTGAAAAATCCCGAGAAGACGAGCTTCTTCGCGTGCGTCGTAATGTCGATGAAGCCGCCACATCCGGCAGTCAGGTACGGCTTGCTGGGCAGCTTCGAGACGTTCACGTGGCCGTTGCGGTCGATCTGCAGGAACGACAGCAGCGAAACATCGAAGCCGCCTCCCTGGAAGTAGATGAACTGCGAAGGCGACGGCATGATCGCGTCGGCGTTTGCCGAGCAACCGAAGGCGAAGCCGAGCAGCGGCATACCGCCCACCGCACCCTGCTCGATGGCCCACGTCACACGGCCGTTGAGTCCTTCTTCAAGGAGAATGCGCGGAACGTTGGCCGAAATGCCGAAGCCGAGATTCACCGCGTCTCCGTCCGCGATTTCCATCGCCGCGCGGCGCGCGATTACCTTTTCCGCGTTCCAGTCGGCAAATGCAAATTCGCTGTCCGGAACCTTGATTTCGCCGCTGATCTCCGGGTCGTATTCGATCTGCGTCGTCTGTTTCTGCTCGGGGTCCACGACCACGTAGTCAACGAGGTTGCACGGAATATGCACCTGCTGCGTACCGAGCGACCCTGCCTTCACGACTCGCTTGACCTGGGCGATGACAATGCCGCCGTTGTTACGCACTGCAAGCGCCTGGTCGCGGCCGCCGAGCAGCGCGCCTTCGTGTTCGTAAGACAGGTTGCCCCGCTCATCCGCTGTGGTGGCACGCACGATAGCGACGCGCGGCACGATATTCGGAAAGAAGAGCCACTCCTCGCCCGCGAACGTGACCTTGTCCACGATCGGCTCGGATTCCGAGAGACTGTTCATTGCGCCGCCCTGCCGGTCCGGATCGACGAAAGTGTCGAGCCCCACCTTGGTGAGGACGCCGGGGCGCTTCGCGGCCGCGTCCCGATGCATGTCAAACATCACACCGCTCGGCAGGTTGTATGCGCGGATTTCATTGTCGACCACCATCCGCCAGATGTCGGGCATCGGTAGACTCGATGGGCCGCTGGGAAACGAACCGGCGATGATCGACTTGATAAGACCGTGCTTCGCCAGATGATCAACGCCTTTGACGCCATACATGTCGCCAGCTGCTATCGGATGCAGCAGCGAAAGTTGTCGGGGATGGCCTTCGGTTTCAAAGCGCGTCCCGATCGCCGCCAGCATGGCGTCGGGGCAGCCAAGGCCACTCGACGAACTGACGGTCACAACGTCACCATCGTTGATCAGGCCTGCGGCAGTCGCCATCGAAATAACTTTGCTGGAACCCACAATAGATCTCCTCAAACTGACTCAGCGCACGAACTGCTGCGGGACGGCGACGTGTGCACCGGTTGAAGCCGACTCTTCAAGCGCAAGCGCGGTAACCAGTGACCGGTATCCGTCCCGGCCAGTGGCTGCGGGATCCTCACCGAGGAGAACAGCGCGATGGAACTGGGCGACCGCGTTGACATAAAGGTCCTGATGGACGACCTCGATGATTTCGAAACCTGCTGCTGAACGCAGCTCGATTTCTCCGACGGCGCGCTGGGTCATCACGTCACGTGCGATGAGCGAGCCTTCGGTCCCGTGGACCTCGAGGCCGGTCGGCGCGTACGGCACGGTGAACGCGTCGTGAATCTGGGCAAGCACGCCGTTACTGAACCGGATGATTCCCATCACGCCGTCGGCGAGGCCTTGGGTACCCATGCTTCCGGACGAGGTCATCGCGCTCACTTCGACGGGTTCTGCATCCAGAATGAAGCGAAGGGTGTCGGCGTCGTGCACGGAGATGTCGAGCACGACGCCGCCGCCCGCATCAGGGCGCTCGATTCGCCAGCCGCGGAGGTGCGGCGGTAGTGAGACCGCGTGGAAGACTCGCACGTAAAGCGGCGTGCCAACCGCACCGGAAAGGATGAGTTCACGCAGACGGCGGTGTGTCGCTGCACACCGCAGGTGATGGTTCGTGCCAAGGACAACCTGGTGGGCGGCGCACGCCTCGATCATCTGGCTCGCGTCAGCCTCTGAGAGCGCAAGCGGCTTTTCGCAGAGCACGTGTTTGCCGGCAGCGGCAGCCGCCAGTACCTGAGGCAGGTGTTTTTCGTTCGTGCTGCTGATGTAGACCGCGTCGATGTCGCGATCGGCGAGGATCTCATCGAGGTTCGTGCCGGACTTTGAAATCCGATGCTTGTCGGCGAACTCGCGGACGCGCCCGGCGCTGCCGCTGACGACCGCTTCGATCGTGCCGTCCGGCTGCGACCGGATCGCGTTGACCATCCACTCGTCGGCTATCGTGCTGGCGCCGATTAGCGCCCAGCGAATCTTGGAAGTCATTGTCTCTCTCCGTTGGAACGTTCCAACTAGCGTTTATTGGATCGTTCCAACAAACTGTAGTAGACTCATTTCACCGTGTCAAATACTTTTTGGAACGTTCCAATTGTGCAAAGCAACATGAAAACAGTTCCGACGATTCAGGACATTGCAGCGGCTGCGGGGGTATCCAAGTCGACGGTCTCGCTGGTCCTTCAACAGAGCCCAAAAATCAAGGCGGAGACGGCCGACAAAGTTCGGGCGGCGGCACACCTCCTCGGCTACGTCTATAACCGCGGCGCAGCAAATCTGCGCGGGACCCGAAGTACCATCGTCGGGATGGTCATTAATGATCTGACTAACCCCTTCTTTGTCGAGTTGCTCGTCGCCATCGAGCGGGTACTCGCGCAGTCCGGATACACGACGCTGATGGCGCACACTGCCGAAAACGTCGCGACCCAGACCCGTGTTCTGCAATCGATGCGTGAGCAGAATGTGGCCGGCCTGATCATGTCTCCTGCGCTGGGAACACCTGAGCAACTGCCGGACGAGATCAAGTCCTGGGGAATTCCACTTGTCCTTGTCATGCGACCGATGGGCACGGATGTCGACACGGTCGGAGTCGACAACAGCTTTGGATTCGCTCTCGCGACGGAACATCTGGTTGCTCAGGGCCACACACGTATCGCATTCGCCGGCAATCGAACGGGGTATGCGGTTGCGAACCAGCGCAGGCAGGGCTACCTCACGGCGATGGCCAGTCATGCCCTGCCTGTCGCCGACGAGTGGATCATCGACGTTGAACTGACTCCGGAGGGCGGTCGCAAGGCTGTCCGCTCCATCTTCGAGATGCGGCCTCGTCCGACGGCGGTGGTTTGCTATAACGACCAGGTTGCGTTTGGCGTGTTGCATGAACTGGACCGAATGGGCAAACGTGCGGGCAAGGCGCTCGCGGTCGTTGGCTGTGACAATGTGGTGGCGGCAGAACATACCAATCCGCCACTCACTACTCTTTCCGCTGGAGCGGACAAACTCGGCACGATCGCGAGTGAGACGCTGCTGGCCAGGCTCGATCCAGCGGCGGACGGAAAAGAACCACCCGTGCAGTACTTCGCCATTCCGCAGCTGGTCGTCAGGGAATCAAGCGTGGGCTCCGCGGGGCGCCACCCGCATCTTTCCGTCGATCCCACCCGCACAGAACGTCGCGTTGCAGGCCAGCGGCAATAGACTTCTGCCCCCTTGATGCATCGCGCGTCAGCCAGAGGGCCTGGCCGGATCGTGTCGGGCTGTCTGGCTAACCCCGAACCGACCAGGCTACCCGCCTACGAATCAGTGGATTGCCTTTCAGCCCCCAGCGACCGCGTTTCACAGCGTAAAGCCCATCTGGTCCTTGCCGAGTTCAGTCAGGTCTGTCTCCGCCGCACGTCCGACAAAGTCGACTTCGAAATTGTCCGCAGGAAAGTCCGGCGGGCTATCTCCGTTGAGAAAGGTCGGCAGCTGGCGTTTAAGGTAGGCGTCGTTCTTTGCACACGCTGGCGCAGCCGATATGTACATGACGTTGCTGTAGCCCTTGCCACGATGGGCATCTTCGACCGCGTGAATCACGTCGCTATGCCAGAAGACGGTGTCCCCTGCCTGCATCAGTGGAATGGAGGACAACGCTTCTTGAAGCGGACCATGCCACTCCCGCTTGATCGAAAGTGCGCGGCCAGGTAATGCGCCGCACAGGTCGTCGTCTGGCACGTCATCCTGGAGAGCGCGCAACAACACATACACCATGGCGTTGGCAATTGGCACAAGCTGAAGCGTGCCGTCTCCCGGACCTTGCGCAGTGAGCGCTGTCCAGCCCTGGAAAGTACGGAACATCGAACAGACGGTCGGTGACGGAATCTCTCTCGCCTCGGGGCGATACGCGGCATCGAACGCGTCGTAGCGGCGCCAGTCGCCACTAAACACGTGTCGATAGACACGCCGGAAATTGTCGTCAAGCCAACGTTCGACTGACCCACCGTCGCAATGAGCAGACAGCCCGAGCGACTCCGAGCCGGGGGGGCGACGCCGCAGCCGGTCCGCGTACACTGGAACGCGGTCCGGATCGAAATGAACGCGCCCTTCACTGTCGTGTTTCCAGAGGCGGTTCAGAAAGACGCGCGTCTGAGTGAGTTCGGGCGCCTGGCGCGCTTCGACCTGAGGCTTCGACCAGTAAATGCCATAGATCTGGGGCTTGCTCGAAGCGAGGTTGCCGAAGTACCTGTCTTCTGCACGATGCGCGAGTTTTTCATCGAGGTCATTGGACTCGACATACTCAGCGACCTGCGCGTCCCACCGTTCAGCGCGCTCGCGGCTGAACACGTCCCGGACGACGCAGGCTCCTCGATCCTTGATCGATGCGATCTGCGCGGCGCTCACCCGGTCAGCCGCGATATCCGCATACTGGATTTCAGGAATGACGGACTCACCGCGGGCACGCTGCTCCACGATGGTAGCGACGTTGCGCTGAATTTCAGCTTCGACCTGCTGGAATACTTCCTTATAGTTCGGAAGGCCGGCGCGCAACAGCTTTTTGACCGCCCGAATAGCGGTCGGCAAATCGTCGATGTGAAGGGATTCCATGGTGGCGTCTCCTGGTGTTCTTTGATGACTGAAGCTTAGCCTGGGCCAGGATGGACGGGTGATACAATAAGGTCAACTTCTTTGCGATTCCAGCCATGAAGCCTCTATACGAACATGTCGAGATGAGCGCCGGATGCTCCGTGCGGGTTTATTACCGGAAGCTTCCGCGTATTCCGTTCGAATGGCACCATCACCCGGAATATGAACTCACCTTGACGATGAATAGCCGTGGCAAGCGCTACATCGGTGACTCGATCGCCGGGTACGAGGGCGACGACCTGGTGCTCGTCCCGCCGGACTTGCCTCATACCTGGTCGTCGAACCGTTCGATCGACGGCAGCGCCCCGCAGGTCGCTATCGTCATCTGGTTCGAAGGCGACTGGGCGCGACGACTGGCAGATTGCTGCCCCGAGTACGAAGCACTTCATCGGCTTCTGCGACGCGCTGCCTGCGGCCTTGCGTTCAGAGCGGAAGCCGGGGCAACGGTGCGTAGCCGACTCGAGGGTCTTTTGTCTGTGTCTCCCAGAGAGAGACTCAGCGTTGCGCTGGACATCCTGTGCACATTGGCCGATGAGGAAGCACGGCCACTCGCGTCCCCCAACGCATTCGATCAGAACAACGTGGGGCGGCCGTCCGGCCACGAGCCGGAGCGGATAAATCGGGCGTTAGCGGTTATCGAGGCAAGGTTTGCCGAACGGCTGACACTCACGGAATTAGCCGCCGCCGCGACCCTTTCAGAGCGCACACTCAATCGATATTTTGTTCAGCATATCGGCGAAAGTGTTGGGAAGTATGTGAACCGTGTGCGAATAGGTCACGCATGCCGAATGCTCGCAGACACCTCATGGCCCGTGTCGGTTATCGCCGCGCATTCGGGATTTCCCAACGTTGCCAATTTCAACCGTCAATTTCGCGCGCTGAAAAAGACGACTCCCGCGGCCTATCGGAAAGAGTTTACTGATACACCCCGACATCAACTGAACGCACCGTTGACACTGGAAGCAAGGTCGCCATCCTTGGACCGCTCATGACGCACTGTTTTCATTGACTGGTAGCCATACGTCACACCCGTGGGCCGGCCTCTCGGGGACTGAGCGCGCGCGTCGTGTCCTGCGCAAACCTTTCCAGAGTCGCCATTGACCTGCGTGGCGAGATCTCCAGTCGAACTCTGAAGTTGGTGGATGAGGCCGGTCGAAGCGACACGTCGCGTCTCTCAGAGCGGGTGCCTGGTTAAGGCCGTTTGCGCGTAAGCGGCCGTTCGTTGAGCGCATGACTTGATGGGTACCGGTGACTACCATGGCCAAGATGCTTTCACGGGCCATCCGGCAGGTATCGGAGTGGACCAGCCGTTCAGACGACTGCTTAGTGGCATGGGCGAGCGGCAGCAACTGGCCGACTATCGCCTCATGCGCCCAGCGTTTGCCACTCCGCAAGTGGCGCTCGGCTTTCTCACGCACGGTCGCTGTCGAAAGGTTGGTCTCAGGTAGTTCCGCGGCGCGCGCCACCCCAACGAGTAACCGGCAGCAGGCCGCTGCCGGTTTCAACTACACTCTCATCCGTCAATTTGCTGAATGCCGGCCAGTCGCCACGCCTGGTTGCCACGTGCGTCGCTGACCATGTTCCAGACTTCCTGGAACGGCTGGGCAGTCGGCGCATCGTCTTCCCGCATTTGACCGTAAAAGCGAACGCTAACCAGCGTTTCATCCGCATTGCATTCTGTGCCAAGCACTTCCGCGTCAAGTTGCGTGACTTCCGTATGACTCACCTGGCGACCCCGAGCTTCGAGATCCCGCTTGATTTGCGCGAACATCTCCGGGGTCGTCAATTCGAACAGGTCACCCTGCTCGTTCCGGTCCCATGCACCTTGAAGGCGCATGAACAAGGTCTTTGCCGATACAAGAAACGCCGCCTGATCTTGCTCGAGTGGTAGTCCCGTTGTCCTCTCCGTGTCCGCTGCTCCCGTCGAACCCATCGCCGCGTTCGGCCAGCCCCGCAAGTTCGCTTCAGGCCGCGCTTGCGGGATCTGATTCAGAAACCGTGAGCCGTTCGTTTGCTGGCGGTTCACGGGACCGTGTCCATAGGCAAGATCCGGACGACGCCGGTTGGCGATAAAGCGGAACAGCATCACGCCGGCGAAAATCACCGCCCCGATCAGCAACGCATTCGACAACATCTGCGCCAGCCCTTCGCCCAGGCCAAACGACGACAGTAATGCGGCAATCCCAAGGCCCGCAGCGAGACCCGCCAGCGGGCCCATCCAGCGGTTACCCGCTGCCGCAGCAGGCGCCTGCGCGGCCTGTTGTGCCGGCTGTGCCTGTTGTGCCTGTTGGCTTTGCTGTGCTTGTCCAGACGGCGACGCCGTCTGCGACTGCCGCCCGATGTTTTGACTCCCGCCTACGCGCTTCGCCTCGGCGTCGTTCGACGCCACGGCGCCCAGCGCCAGCAGTCCCGCCAGACCCAGCACGGCCGTCCCGCGCGTGACTGCACCGGCAGCAAGTCGTAATTTGTTGATGATTTGCGTGTACATAAAAACCTCTTTCGATGAGTCGCGAAACTGCCCGCAACGCGCTCCATTTGCGCGCGCAAATACATTACGAACAGTAATATTTTTAGCTACGCAAGCTCGCCGCTGGTTGTGCCTTCGATCCATCAAAAGCGGCGTGAAAACCGTTGCCGTGGATGTAGTGCTCCAGTTGCCGGATGGTGTGTTCCTGCTCGGAAATCAGGTTCTTGATCAGGTCGCCGATCGACACCATTCCTGTCACCTGCCCTGCCCTGATCACAGGCAGATGGCGAATCCGATGTTCTGTCATGATCGCCATGCACTCGTCCGTCGTCTGCTCCGGACTGACATAACGCACCGCCGTCGACATGATGTCGCGCACAGGCGTATTCGTTGACGAGCGTGCCATCAGAACGATCTTCCGGGCGTAATCGCGCTCCGTCACGATGCCGGCTATGCGCCCGTCGTGCGTGGCGATGAGCGCTCCAACCTCCCGGTGAGCCATGATCGATATCGCGTTGCAAACCGAAGCGGATGCCTCGATCGACCACACTGTCCGGGAAGCTTTCGCACGCAGCAATTCTGCAACCGATGCCATATGTCACCTCTGTCAGCTGTCATGAAACGCCCGCCGACGCTTCGGGGCGAGGTTTTAATCTAACTGAGCTCATGCCAACATAAAATTCGTATTTTTATTGTTGATACTTCGAGAAAAACGTATCTTTCCGTAATCGGTGGAGGGTTCGTGAATTTCAAGCATCTCTATTACTTTTGGGTCGCGGCTCGCGCGGGCGGCATCGTGCGCGCGGGCGAGCAGTTGCACATCACGCCGCAAACGCTCAGTGGCCAGATCAAGCTTCTCGAAGAGGCGCTGGATAAGAAGCTGTTCAGGAAAACCGGCCGCACGCTCGAACTGACCGATGCCGGGCGCCTCGCGCTCGACTACGCCGACGAGATATTTTCGTTAGGTTCGGAACTCGAAAGCGCTGTGCGGCGCGAAAGCGAATCCGGTGCGCAAACGCGGTTTCGCGTCGGGATCGCGGATTCGGTCCCCAAGGCGATTGCGTACCGGCTGCTGGAACCCGCGCTGAGCGCCTCGGCGTCGCTGCGCATGATCTGTCACGAAGGCAAACTGCACGCGCTGCTCGCGCAACTGGCCGTGCACCGCCTCGACCTGATCATCGCGGACGCCCCCATTCCCGTCGACGTCAACATCAAGGCGTTCAATCACCGCCTCGGACGTTCGACGCTAAGCTGCTTCGGAACCCAGGCGCTGATTCAAGGCAGCAAAAAACGCTTCCCGATGTCGCTCGACAAGCTGCCTGTGCTACTGCCCGGCACGGAATCCGCCGTGCGGCGCAAGCTGGATCACTGGCTCGCCTCGCACGCCATTTCGCCGCGCATCGTCGGCGAGTTCGACGACGGAGCGATGACCATGGCATTCGGCCGCGAAGGCCGCGGCCTGCTGTTCGCGCCAACCGTGCTCGAAAGCCAGTTGCAGACAGAGCACAACCTGACGATAGTCGGGCAGATCAATTCGATCGTCGAGGAATTTTTTGCAATCTCTATCGAGCGCCACATCAGCCACCCGGCTGTCGCGATGATCATGGACGCGGCGCGTAGCGAACTGTTCAACGTTTAGCGGGGCCGTTTCCGATGTGAACGCGACGTTCGAATGTCGTCGTGAGAGGACGTGCCGGTGGGTGGCGATGGCCGCACCCGGCCGGATGGCCACGCACTCGCATAAGCACCACGAATTGAGCAGCGGCGATAAATGAATAGGCTCCAGCAAAACGGTGGCGTTGGTATCAGGCGGAATGCCAGCAGGCGGAACCCGACGAAGGCGCCGGCGTCGTCCGCGAGACAGCTGCGCTGACGATGATCGCAATGCGATAGTTCCATTGGGCCGATCGCGCCTTGCGAGCCGAGAAATGGAACCGTGCAAAGGTCGCCCATCGACCCGTTGTCATTCGACAACAGCTCTTGCCACCGTCTCTTCCTGAAGTGCTGCGGTCGTTCGTTCACTACTTTACCAACGGATGCTGGTGGAAAGCCGGCAGTACGCTGTTTCGCGGGTATTGACTGCAGTCGCACAATCGATCTCGCCTTTATCGCGGCGACGTCCCGGCAATTCGTCGCCGCGTTCGCCGGTTGCAACCGACTGAGGGGCCCGATATGGCAATGCCAGGAAGCGAATTACCCGGCGGCCGCCAAGCTCCGGTGATAGGTAGCGCCCAGCGGTGCGTTGCTATCCGAGCCTTCCAGAACGAATCGAGCGGCATTGTTTTAGGGGCAGTCCGCTAGGCCTTGTCGCGCCTAGAGGCCGCTACCCCGGTAAACGGCATCGAAATCACGGGGACCCCGAGTCGCAATGCGCGCCTGCTGCCTGCGGATGATCGAACGCGCCGCGCGGGCCAGCGCGAGATCGAGTGCGCCGCGCCAGTCTCTTGCGATCGAGGTCACGACGACAGGCGTCGCATCGGGCGTCTGCACCTGCACCTGGCAGCGTTTGTCGAGTCCGCCGCGCGGGCCGTTGATGTCCGACATGCTGACGGTCGCCTTCGAAATCAGCCAGTCCATGCGGCGAAACACGAACCGGATGCGTTGGCGCGCGAAGCTGCGCAGACGGACGGCTTCACGGTCGCGGGACTTGAACAGGACTTGCATGAGACACCTCCTTCGTGGGTACGGCTCAAGAGTACGGTGAGAAGGCGTCGAGGAAAAAGCAGAAATAACGGAAATGCAGCTTCGGAAAAACCGAACCTTCTTTTTCGTGATCACGAACGCGCTCACGCATGCGCCGCACTCAACACCTTTTGCGTCAAAGGAGCAAGAATGGCATGGACGGCCAGCTTCGAAATGCCATCCGTCAAGCCGACCGCGAAGCGCGCGACGGTCCCGCTGGCCGCTTCGCGCACTTCGTCGTGCAACGCGTGCCCGGCCGCGTCCGCGGCCCTGCACCTGCATCAAATGCGCACGCCAACACGAGCAGGGCACCGCCGGGAACCCTATCCGCTTACACGCCGGCACCCGTCTCATCGAAGAATGAGGTTTTGTCCGTCCCGTTCGCTTTGGCGCGATACATCGCGCTATCGGCCTGGCGCATCAGGGCGTGCGCATCAAGACGTCCGTCCGCGCTATTGGCACCGAGCATGCGCACGCCAATGCTGGCCGATACGGCGACGGGATGACCGCCGATCTCTCGAAGCCCATGAAGGATGTCGTGAATACCGTCGGCAATCGCGCGCGCGCCGGCGTCGCCATGCACGTGGCGGGCGAGCACCGCGAACTCGTCGCCTCCCAGGCGGGCAACCGTATCGCCGCGGCGAATGCGGGTCTGCAGACCGTTGGCGAAGCACTGCAACAGTTCATCACCCACCGCGTGCCCATAAGCGTCATTGACGTACTTGAAGCCGTCGAGATCGATGAACAGCAAGACAGACTGTCCTTTATCGTCGTCTCGCGCCGCAGTCGCTTTAGCGATCGCCTGCTCGAGGCGAGTGCGGTTGCTGAGTCCTGTCAGAGGGTCCGTCGCAGCCTGCCGTTCGAGCCGATGCACGAGGGCCATCAAGTACACGGAAGTCGCCGCGATGCTGAGCATGATGCCCAATCCCACCGCGAGGTTTTCTCTCCACCACGGCTCGACGTGCATCAGAATCACGACGCCTGCAAGCGCAACTGCACATGAAAGTAGCAACGGCCGCTTGCCGTGGCGGCAACCGGCACCCACAAGGAACCAGAACACGACCCAGAGCAAGGGCAGCGCCACGCGCCCGCCGAGCGCCAAGGCAGTCATGACAAGCGCCTGGTCTGCAATGGTGGTGACCGTCAATCGAAGGCGCGGCCGAACCGTCGCGGCGGCCGCGGCTACGTATGTCGCCACGCCGAATACCACGTATGCGAAAACCACGCCCAGAGTGTCATACGCGGCGGCCGTGCGTTGGAGCGCGGCGACGGCGATATAGCCGATCAACACGACCGTGCCCAAGCATATCCGGAGGAGCGCCTGCTCCTTCTCAGGTTGTCCGCGAAAGACACCTAGAAACGTTTGCTCATGCCAACGCTGCGCGCCCGGCCGCTCCATGCCGTGTACCCCGTCAATATTGTCTTTTGCAGCGGGCATTCTATCGCTTTTGCCGGCGACCAATGCTTCTTGCCGCTCTCTGCGTCTACTCACAGGCCCGGCTTAATGCAGCAGCAAGGCGGCTCAATGAACGCCCTCGGAAAACACTAAACTTCGACACACCAGCTGAGCGATTTCATCAAACTGTTGCATCGACCGGTTGAATCCGTACGCCAGAACGGCCGAAAGATCGATGAAAGCAGCAGGGCGACTCTCCGGCGAAGACGCTTTGAAGGGGGCAAACCAGGATGCTTTCCGACAACGCCTCGCTCGGCGACACCACGCCTCGCAGACGAGGCCACAGCCGGTTCTGCCCCCCGCAACTGAGGAGTTCCACGATGCCAGCTCATTCGCTCAACTTAAACGATCGTGTCGCCTTGGTGACCGGCGGCTCGCGCGGAATCGGACGCGCCATTTCGATCGCGCTTGCCTCAGCCGGCGCAGCAGTCGCCGTCAACTATCGGCAACGCGAGAACGACGCGGCCGACGTCGTCGCGGAAATCGAACGCGCCGGAGGCCGCGCGATCGCGGTATGCGCCGACGTATCGGTCGCAGACAACGTCGAAGCGATGATCGCCGAGGTGGAAAACCGCCTCGGCCTGATCGACGTGCTCGTGAACAACGCGGGCACCGCGACGATCGTCGACATCGACGATCTCGCGGAAGCGGAGTTCGATCGAACGCTCGCCGTCAATCTGAAATCGGCGTTTCTCTGCACGCAGACAGTGCTGCCCGGCATGCGCGCGAGGCGCTGGGGCCGCATCGTCAACGTCTCGTCGGCCGCCGCCCGCGGCCCCGGCTTGGTTGGCGTTCACTACAACGCATCGAAAGCCGGCCTCGAAGGCTTGACGCGCGGCTATGCGGCACGGCTCGCCCGCGAAGGGATCACCGTCAACGCCGTTGCACCGGGACCGATCGACACCGAAATGGCTGGACCGCTTAAGGCGTCCAACGTCGCAGAAAGGCTGCCCGTCGGGCGCTTGGGCGAAGCGAGCGAGGTCGCGGAGGTCGTGCTGATGGTCGTCGGCAACGCATTCATCACGGGCCAAACGATCCCCGTCAACGGAGGCGCAAGCTTCATATAGATCCTTGGCCGCATCGCGCGCGGGCAAGATCCGATATGGGCACCGCTTGGACCGTGCAGCCGCAAACGGTCCAGTTTGAGGATGCGTTTAAAGCAGGTTGCTTGAAGTGACGCGACAACTGCGTTGACAGCCGCCGGTCCGCTGATAGTCAATGAAATATCAGCGGACCCACGGGCAATGGAGCGACTACGACTCCGCTTTCCCGGTATGCCGACGAAGAATGCTGGCGAGCAGTGCGCCGACCCCAAACTCCCAGGGCGCAATGCGATGCGAATGGTTGACCGTGTTGATGAGCGCACCGAATCGCGGGCTCGATACCGTCACCGTATCGCCGATCTGATGCGTGAATCCTTGCCCTGGCACGCTACGATCCGCGGTCGGTGCAAACAACGTCCCGAGATAAAGCATCATTCCGTCCGGGTATTGATGGTGAGAGCCCATCGCTTGCGCAACGAGTTCTGTCGGGTCCCGGCTGATGCGTTTCATGGAGCTCGCCCCTGTCAGAACATATCCATCTGTTCCTTCTACGCGTAGCGAAAGCTCCGCAGCCCGAACATCATCGAGACCGAATCTACTGTCGAAGAGGCGAATGAACGGGCCAATCGAGGCCGACGCGTTGTTGTCCTTCGCCTTACCGAGCAGCAGTGCACTCCGGCCTTCGAAATCCCGGAGATTGACGTCGTTCCCAAGCGCGGCGCCGACGATTTCCGCCCGGCTGGTCACCGCCAGCACGATTTCAGGCTCCGGGTTATTCCACTGCGAATTTTCATGAATTCCGATTTCGCTGCCGGTACCGACAACGGACATGGGCTGCGCTTTCGTGAAAATTTCCGCATCGGGACCGATGCCGACTTCCAGATACTGCGACCACATTCCTTCCTGAATAAGTACCTGGCGCACCGCTTCGGCTTCGGCAGACCCCGGGCGAACGCTTGCGAGCCGATCGCCCAGTGCTGACATGACACGCGCGCGCACTTCGTCGGCCCGGCTCGCGTCGCCTCCCGAGCGCTCCTCGATCACCCGCTCCAGAAGGCTTTCGACGAACGTCACACCGCTCGCCTTGACCGCCTGAAGGTCACATGGCGCGATGAGCCAAGGAGTCGACGGATCGCGCCGATCGAAGGCGGAATTGGCAAGAACCAGGTCCAGTGTCGCAAGTCTCGGCAGGTCCGCAGCGGCCTCCTTCAGCCGAAGGCCGATTCCTGGCTGCTCAAGCAGCGTGCTGGTCGTCAGCGCGAACGACGACACATCCACCAGTTCGCCACCGATAACGGCAACAGGACACGGCGCGCCGATATCGGGGCACCACGCGCGCCCCACGAGCACCGCCTGCTCCAGATCGTCAGGCAACGCGGATCGGTCATTCAATGGCATCTAATCTTTTTCCAACCTGGTATGGGTTATTGCTGAGCATCAGTGCGGTGCACGCTCTACTTGTGCCGGACAACAGCGGCTCACATGATTGCGCTGATTTGCCAAGGCACGAATTCGTTTTGCCCGTAACCGTGCTGCTCGCTACGAGAGCGTTTCCCGGAGGCCACGTCGAGCAGCAGTTGGAACAGCACTGCGCCAAGTTGCTCGATCGTTGTGCTGCCTTCCAGCACTTCTCCGCAGTTCAGGTCCATATCGTCGGACTGACGTTGCCACAGCGCGGTGTTTGTCGCGAGCTTTACCGATGGCGAGGGCGCGCAGCCGTAAGCCGAACCGCGTCCCGTCGTAAAGCAGATCAGGTTCGCACCGCCGGCAACCTGGCCGGTCGCCGACACCGGATCGTAGCCAGGCGTGTCCATGAACACGAGACCGCGCGCCTTGACCGGCTGAGCGTATTCGTACACCTCGACCAGGTTCGTGGAGCCTGCCTTTGCGATGCCGCCCAACGATTTCTCGAGGACGGTCGTCAAACCGCCGGCCTTATTGCCCGCCGACGGATTGTTGTTGATCTGCGCGCCTTGCCGCTGCGCGTATGCTTCCCACCACCTGATGCGATCGACCAGTTTCTGTCCCACTTGGGGCGTTAGCGCGCGGCGGGTCAATAAGTGCTCGGCGCCATAAATCTCCGGCGTCTCCGAGAGAATCGCGGTACCGCCGTGCCGCACGAGCAAATCGACGGCTGCACCCAGCACAGGATTGGCCGTGACGCCCGAATATCCGTCCGACCCACCGCATTGAAGGCCAATGGTGAGATGACTTGCCGAAACCGTTTCCCGCTTAACGTCATTCGCGTCGGGCAACATCTGCCGAACCAGTTCGATACCTTTTGCAATTGTCAGGGTCGTGCCACCGGTGTCCTGAATCGTGAAGGTTCGCAAGCGGTCGTGTTCCCTGAGCCCCTGGGTTTCGAGCAGCCGCGAAATCTGATTCGTTTCACAGCCCAGGCCGATAACCAGCACGCCCGCGAAGTTGGGATGGCACGCATAGCCGCCAAGTGTGCGCTGGAGGATCGCGAGGCCGTCGCCTTCGGAGTCGATAGCGCAACCCGAACCATGGGTGAGCGCGACGACGCCATCGACGTTCGGAAACGCGGCCAACGCTTCAGGACGAATGTCACGGCGGAAATAGTCGGAAATGGCTCGCGCGACCGTGGCGGAGCAGTTCACCGAGGTAAGGATGCCGATGTAATTGCGCGTCGCCACACGGCCGTCTTCACGCACAATGCCGCGAAATGTCGCCGATTCAGTTGACGGGACAGTGGCACGTACGCCCTGACTGAATGCGTAGTCACGGGCGAATTCGCCCATCGCGAGATTATGGGTGTGAACGTGCTGCCCCGCGCGGATCGGCTGACTCGCAAAGCCGATGATCTGGCCATAACGGTGCACCGCTTCACCTTCACCGATGTCGCGTGTCGCCACTTTGTGACCGGGCGGGATCAATCCCGAGACCGTCACCGCTTTCTCATCCAGCAACGTGCCGGACATGAGCTGATCGAGGGCGATGACGACATCGTCAGCGGGATTGAGTCGAATGACGCGAACCGGTCTGGCCGCGGTCGATGCGACGGACTTGCCCGCAACAGGGGACGACATGGAACTACTCCTTCGTTTCTCAATGCGTAACGACGGTTTCAGGATCGGCTGCACGACGTCGCATTACGCGCGGTGCAGCCGTGTTCAAACGACGTTTCAGCCAGCGCTCCACGGTGTCTTGCAGCGCGTGTACTCGAGTTGATAGAGCGTGGAGTCCGGCGCAACCGCAGCGGCCCCTGGCAAAGCAGTGAGCCCGGCTAGGAAAGCGTCCACGGTTGTGCGGACGTAGTCGGCACGGCATCCTTCGATCATCACGATCCATGTCGGCACCTGGGTGCCTTCCGAACGCGCCTTCTTCTCAGCAGTTTCGACCTTGCTGACGGCCTCATCGGCCAGACACAGGTGCACGCCCGTGATCCCGGGCCGGTCGGCGAGCGGCGGCAAGACCCGTTGACGCAATCCCTTCACGACATCGGCCCGCGCCGCGCAAGGCACGTCGAAGCGCACCGTCATGAAATTGACTCCCTGCCCAACACCTTCCGAATACGCCACATGGCAGATCGAGCGGGCCACGCTGCGAAACGAGGCGACGACCTGCTTCGTCCACGGCGTCGGCGAATTGAGCCGAAGCAGGTAGTCCTGCGCGCCGAGCACCTCCACGGTGTCGGCTTCGTACAGATTGAAGTACTCGGGGCCCGCATCCAGCGCAATGTAGCGCCGCCCGCGCCTGAACCCCGGAATCCCGGCGCGTTCCGGCATGTGCTCGCGGTTGTGCCACTCGTAGAATTCATCCTTCGCTTCCGGCAGCAGGTCATGCCAGATTGCGACGACGCCCGTTCCAGCAAGGCTCATATCTCCTCCTTCTACAGATCGAATCGTTTTATCGTGCCAACGGATATTCGCCACGGCCCCATGCCGTGCCAAGCGAATCCGCATACCGCACGACCTTCTGGCTCTGCTCGCCGAGTCCGCTGCCGCCGAGGGTCATGGTGTCGCCCGCTTTCAGAAAGACGGGCGGCTTCTGACCGAGGCCGACACCGGGAGGCGTCCCGGTAATAATGACGTCGCCAGCCATCAGCGGCATGAAGCGGCTGAGATACGCCACGATATGCGCGACGTTAAAGATCATCGTGCGTGTGTTGCCCGTCTGACGACGTGTGCCGTTGACGTCGAGCCACAGGTCGAGCACCTGCGGGTCGGGCACTTCATCACGCGTTACGAGCCAAGGGCCGAGCGGCGCAAAAGAGAAGCCGCTTTTGCCCTTGGTCCACTGGCCTTCGCGTTCGAGCTGATACGCGCGTTCGGAAACGTCATTGGCAAGGCAGTAACCCGCCACATGATCGAGCGCGGTAGCTTCGTCGATCTGCCAGGCGGGTTTGCCGATCACCACGCCCAGTTCGACCTCCCAATCCAGCTTTTGCGCGTCTGCCGGCAAGATGACCGGATCGTTCGGGCCGCTGATCGAACCCGTATGCTTGTTGAACACGACGGGTTCCCGCGGAATCGGCGTATCGGTTTCGGCGGCATGGTCGGTGTAGTTCAGACCAATGCACACGAGGTTACGGACATTGCCGATACAGGCGCCCAGGCGCGTGCCCGCTTCCACGACGGGCAGGCGATTCAGATCGAGTTCGCTCAGCTTCGCAAGGGCGGCAGGCGAAACAGTCGTTCCGTCGATGTCGTCGACGACGCCGGTCAGATCGCGGATCGCGCCGCTCGAATCGATGACACCGGGATGCTCCTGACCAGGCTGGCCGAAACGGACGAGACGCATTTGAAGACTCCTATCAAGACAAAAAAAGTATCGGCAACGTGCCGAGATCACCGAAGCCGATATGCAACTCACAACCAATCGGTAACTCGAGCACGCCCGCGTAAGAGCCCGTGATCACTGCCTGGCCGGCATGCAATCCAAGGCCGCGGACGCGGAGAAAATTGACGAGCCACACGATCGGCGCGAGCACGCTGCGATCAGGGTGGCGGCCAGCAAAACTGACCGTGTCGTGTCCGGCGCGAGTCACACTGACGGTGAATTGGACCGGGAGATCGGCCGGCGTCGCGCCATCGCGCAACTCAACACGTGGCCCAATGACAAGACCGGCATTGAACAGACCGTCTGCCAGCAATTCAGGAAACGTCAGCGATTCCGGATGCGCATAGCGACTGCCCAGCAGTTCGAGCGCGAGGTGAACATTCCCGAGAGCGTCGAGCACCTCGGCTTCGCCATACGCTTCACGCCGTGGCGGCAGATCGCGAGCCAGCAAACAGGCGAGTTCAGGCTCTGCCCTTACAGAAGACTGCGCAAGCCCGGCGCGAGTGCAGCATTGGGCGCCTCGATGGATAACGGCGTCATAGATTGGCGCAGCGATGAGTTTGCCCGCCGGCGGCAGCGCGCATTTCCAGGCGCCGGCCTGCCAACCGAGCTGATCGCCCACCTGTTGCTGGATCGCGAAACCCTCCTCCAGATTTTGGGGACGCAGTTCGACGGGAAGGCGCTCCGCGAACGTGCCTCGCTGGCGCGCCGTGACGAGAAGGCGTGCTGCCTGCTCATCCAGCGCGGCGAGTCGCCCGACAGCCTGATCTGCATCCGGCGTGCTCATGCCGCCTCACTCACATCCGCACCGACGCTCTGGCGCGGCCATACGGCACCCAGCTTCGCGGACGCTTGCTGCAATAGCGCGTAAAAGGCCTCGTAACGCTCCGGCTGAACCCGTGTGACCGGCCCGGCAATGCTCATGGTGCCGAGCACCGCACCGTCAGGCAGCGCACGCACCAGCACCGCCAATGCGACGACACCCGGCTCGGCCTCTTCGACGACAAGGCCATAGCCACGCTGCCTGGTCCGCTCCAACTCCGGAATCAGCTGCTCGACGCTGGTAATGGCCTTCGGCGTCCATGCGCCCGCGGCGGACGCTTTTCCGAGTCCACCACGCAGGGCGTATTCGATCGCCTGGTCGTTCGGCATTCCAGCCAGCCACGCCTTGCCAACCGATGTGGCATGCAAGACGATGGGACTATGCATGGACGGCGAATACATCAGGCCCGGTGCCGCGCCCTGGGACGCTGCCAGCCACGCGAGTGTTCCTTCGTTGACCACCGTCAGCCGGACCAGCTCGCGGCACTGACCCGCGACCTCATCGAGGATCGGCTGCACCAGACCCGGCAGACCAAGCCCATGCAGGTACCGCTGACCGAGCAGGGACAGCTTCAAGGTCAGACGGTACTGGGAGGTCTGTTCATCCTGTTCCGCCCAGCCCTGCTCGCACAGTTGCGCGAGTACGCGATGCGCGGGGCCCTTCTCCAGCCCGAGTTCGGCGGCGATATCGGAGATGCGCATCCAGCGCGCCTCACGTGCGAGCAACTCGATTGCCTGCAGCGACCGGTCAACTGCTCCCTTGACAACTCTCATAATTGACGTAACATGATTCTTAATGGAACGGTGTTACAACAATAGACAAACAGCACCGGAAAGTCAATCACGATGGAGACAAGCATGAATCGGAACACCCAGGTTAAGCCTCACGGCAAGCGCCAGTCGAAGATCGCCGCGGCCAGCGGCTGGATCGGCTCGGCGCTGGAGTACTACGACTTCTTCATTTACGCGACTGCGGCGTCGCTGGTGTTCCCGCAGCTCTTCTTTCCGTCTGATAATCCAACGGTCGCCATCATCGCCTCACTGGCAACCTTCGGTGTCGGCTATATCGCCCGCCCGGTGGGCGCCGTCGTCCTCGGCCACTGGGGCGACCGCCACGGCCGCAAGACGGTGCTGCTCCTCTGCATGTTCCTCATGGGCTTTTCAACGATGGCCGTCGGGGTCCTGCCAACCTATAAGCAGGTCGGCATCTGGGCGCCGGTGCTGCTCGTGGTTCTGCGCCTCATCCAGGGCTTCGCGGTCGCCGGGGAGCTCTCCGGTGCCAGCTCGATGATTCTCGAGCACGCACCGTTCGGCCGGCGCGGCTACTTCGCGAGCTTTACCCTCCAGGGGGTGCAGGCCGGACAGCTCATGGCGGCAGCGATCTTCCTGCCTCTCGCGCATTTCATGCCCAGGGACCAGTTCACCTCCTGGGGCTGGCGGATTCCGTTCCTGCTCAGCATCGTCGTTCTCATCGCGGGCTACGTCATTCGCCGCAAAGTCGATGAGACCCCGGCGTTCGCCGAGGAGCGCGTGCACGGCGAAATTCCCGCCTCGCCAGTCGTCGAAGTGCTCCGGCAGAGCTGGGACGATGTCGTGCGCGTGGTCTGCATGGCGCTTACCGCCGTAATCGCCCTTGTCGCCGCGGTCTTCGGCACCGCCTACGCGGTTCAGCCGGCGTACGGCATCGGCTTCCCTCCCGGCATGTATCTGTGGATCCCTGTTCTGGGCAATATCTGCGCAGTGATCCTGATTCCCTTCGTCGGCAACCTCTCAGACAGGATTGGTCGCAGGCCGCCAGTCCTTGTCGGCACCCTCAGCGCTGGACTGCTCTCGTTTGTGTATCTGTACGCGATCAGCATCCATAACGTATGGCTGGCGATGGTTCTCTCGGTGCTCATGTGGGGCATCGCCTATCAGGGCTTCAACGGCGTATTCCCGAGCCTGTTCTCCGAACTGTTCCACACACGCGTGCGCGTGTCCGGGATGGCCATTGGACAGAACGTCGGGACGACGCTTTCCGCGCTGCTCCCGGCATTCTTCGTCGCGGTCGCGCCCCCCGGCTCCGCCAATATTCCACTGAAGATCGGAGCCCTGACATTCGGCATCTGTGTCGTGGCCGCGATTGCCGCCTTTACCACGCGCGAGACGTACCGGGTCCGGCTCCACGATCTCGGCGACCGCAACGCGGTCCCTGTACCCAAAGGCGAATACGATCGTCTGCGCGCCGAGATGTTGCGTGAGGCGACCGGAACAGCCGACTCACAGGATCTGACGAACCAACTGCGCTCGTAGCCGAAAGCAAGGGCCATATCGGCAGCGCCCGCCCCGGCGCAACTTACGCTGTTCGGACGAGCCGGGCAGGAACACGCGGCTGCGGCACTCGCCAATATCTGATGCCACACAGGAGAAAGACACATGCACAACGAAGGTACGCCACGTTACGATGGCCCGCGCGAACTCGCGCAATCCCTGACTCCGTTCGCACGTGTGAGCGCATCCGCAGCGGTCTGGAACAAGGAAGGGCTGCGCGCGGACTCCGAGTATCGCGACCTCGGACTCGCCGCGGTGACCAACGGTCGCATCGGCGCCAAGCACATTCGCGCACTGACCCCGTTCACCGATGCCACGGGCTGGCATTGGCACGACATGACTGCACACTATCTGTATGTGCTGCGCGGATCGGTGACGTTCCGTTTCGCCGGCGTCGAGGGCGATGTGACTCTCAACGCCGGGGACGACCTCTCGCAACCCGCCGGCGTTCCGCACAATGTGATCTGGCGCTCCGATGACCTTGAAGTCATCGAGATTAACGAGCCCGCTGTCTACGGAACATGGGATCTCGCCGAAGCCCCGGCACCCTGGAAGTGAGCAGTAAGCTATGACTGCACCTTCCGTCAACATCGGACATGAGGCCGCAATGCATCCACATATCACGGGAAGAACGCGACTTTACGGGTTAGTGGGCGATCCGCTGACGGCAGCCAAGTCGCCGCAACTGCTGAACCAGCTTTTTATCGAACAGCGCGCGGACGCGGTCTGCGTTCCGTTTTGGGTCAAGGCGGAAGACCTGTCCGCATTCGTCGCCGGCGCACGAGCGTTACGCAATCTTTCCGGCCTGCTGGTCACAATGCCTCATAAGCAACGGATGCTGGATTTTGTCGACGAACTCCATCCCACTGCTTCCAGGGTCGGCGCACTCAACGTGATTCGTTGCAACGAAGATGGACGCTGGGTCGGCGCCATATTCGATGGCGTGGGCTGTGTGCTTGGCATGCAATGGGAAGGCAATCATCCGGCGAATAAGTCCGTTCTTCTCGTCGGTGCCGGAGGCGCGGGCAGGGCTATCGCATTTGCAGTCGCGGCGGCGGGCGCCCGAACGTTAACCATATCCGACGTCGACGAGCAGCGGGCTGGCAAGCTCGCGGAATCCGTTGCTGCCGAAACCGCTTGCATCACGCATTCCGGACCTCCCGACCCGCACGGTTTCGAAGTCGTGATCAATGCCACACCGCTCGGCATGAACGCGAATGACGCCATGCCGGTAAATCCCGAGCGGCTCGCACCCGGCACCATCGTCGTAGACATCATCAATGCGCCAGAGCCGACGCAGCTTCGCCGCGCCGCGCATGCGCGCGGCTGTCGTACCCAGGACGGGGGGCCGATGCATGAAGGGCAGGCAGTGCATGCCCTACGCTTCCTTGGGTTCGATTACCACCCTGCTGGCAGGTCAGCACCAGACGACGGCGTGCTTTTCGCGCCTGCAACGAACGCAAGTCGTTAATGCCCTAACGCCTCTGGGAAAGCGCCCGGAATCGACAGTTTTACCAGTTTGAATGGAGGGAAGATGCGATGAACAATTTCAACGTTTCCACATTGGTATGTGCGGCCAGCTTTAATGCGCGCATCGCGCAAGCACGGAGTCGATTCGTCGACGGTGCGAAGGGAGAACACGCATGAAAGTCGCATTGCTGGAGGCCAGCCATTGGCATGTCCCACTCTATCTCGATGCGCTTGAGGCGCCCGGTATCCAGGTGGTAGCCGTTTCAGATGCGGAGCAAGTAAAAGGACAGGCAATTGCCGCGCGCTTTGGGAGCACGTTGTACTCGTCGGCGTATGAGTTGCTCGAGCGCGAGGATGTCGATTTCGCGTTTGTGTTTGGGCGGCATTCCGAAATGCCGACGCTCGCGGAGGCGGTGATCGAACGAAAAATTCCGTTCGCGCTGGAGAAACCCTGCGGCGTAAACATGTCGCAGGTCACGCGGCTGCGCAAACTGACCGAGGAAGCCAATCTTTATTGCGCCGTACCGTTGATCTTCCGGATGAGCGAGTTGCTCGGCGCACTGGAAGATGCGGAGGATTGCATACCGTCGGACTTTAACTACATGTCGTTCCGTTTCATTGTAGGTCCGCCTGGTCGTTATGAAGCTGCAGGCGCAGGTTGGGCACTCGATCCTGTGTTTTCCGGAGGCGGATCCACGATCAATGTCGCAACCCACTTCATCGATCTCTTCAGATTACTGACCGGCAAAGAAGTCGCGCGAGTCTCCGCTACCATGAACTCCCGAACGCATCGAGGCGCCGTCGAGGACTACTCGTTGCTGACAATGCAAACCGAAGACGGCGTGATCGGGCTCGTGGAGACCGGATACAGCTTTCCCAGTACTCAGGACGAGCAGCGCGAATTCTCCTTCACCCTTTCATCCGATCGCATGTACGCAAAATCGGGCCCCGACCGGATCGAGATTCGGGACCGGAACAATCTTGCCGCCGGCACTCGCAGTCGCCGTCTCCAGTTAGAGACCGACATTTACTACCCACTATTCGTCAAGCGAGTGCTTGGTGAATGCCGCACAGGTGCAAGGCCGATCGCGTCCTTGCGCGACGCCGAGGCGATGATGCAGGTCATGGATGCGGCCTACGCTTCTGCTCGGCAGGGGGGTGCGCTTCAGACTCTTGAACCGATTTCCGGGTAATCCAGGCCATCGGATTGCGTCGCACGCCTATGCCGCTAACGAGATATTGCAATTTGGCCGATTATCCTGCACCGAAGGAAGGCGACTGGATCGCGCGAGACTTCCGTTTCCACACCGGGGAGGTAATGCCGGAGGTGCGGCTACACTACCGAACCATCGGCGACCCGTCCGGCGAGCCGGTCCTGGTCCTGCACGGCACGACGGGCACAGGCGCCAGCATGCTGACGCCCGCGTTCGCGGGAGAGCTGTTCGGGCCCGGACAGCCGCTTGATGCCCACAATTATTTCATCGTCCTCCCGGACGGAATTGGAGCCGGCGGATCGTCCAGGCCGTCGGACGGGCTGCGCACGCGGTTCCCGGCTTACAACTACGACGACATGGTGCTCGCGCAGTACAGGCTCCTGACCGAGGGCCTGGGCATCAGACACTTGCGCCTGCTGATCGGCAACTCGATGGGCGGCATGCACGCATGGATCTGGGCGGTGCGATATCCGGACTTCATGGACGCGCTGGTGCCAATGGCGTCGCAACCGACCGAGATGTCGGGCCGCAACTGGATGCTGCGCCGCATGCTCATCGAGATGGTCCGCGACGACCCGGAGTACCTGGATGGCAATTACGCCAGCCCGCCCCGCTCCTTGCGCATTGCCAGCGCGTTCTTCGCGCTGGCCACCAACGGCGGAACGCTGGCCTACCAGAAAGCAGCTCCGACAATGGAGTTGGCCGACAACTTCCTGGACACCCTGTTGGCCCAGCCCTTCACGTTGGATGCCAACGACTTCTTATATCAATGGGGTGCCTCGCGCGGCTATAACCCGGCGCCCGGCCTGGAGCAGATCCGGGCTATGGTGCTCGCCATCAACGCGGCCGATGACGAACGCTATCCGCCCGAGACCGGTCTGATGGAGCACGCGATGCAGCATGTGCGCCACGGCCGGCTGCTTTTGATCCCTGCCAGCGAGGATACGTGCGGCCACGGTACGAACGGCCTGGCGCGTTTCTACAAAGCCGAGTTGCAGGAACTGCTGCAATCAGCCCCACGCCGCGCCTCCGGGTGATGCTGACCGGACAATACGGCGCCCCTTCGTCCGGCGCCTCGCTATTGAGCTGGACCTACACAACATGTCTTTCGAGCAACGACCATGTTCCGTTCGGCGATGGGCTGTTGCTGTCGCCGTGCGGCAGCGGGATGTGACGCATACGCTGCCCTCGCGTCCGCCTTGAGCGTCCGCCCGATGGTGTTGTCGCTGCGGTGCTCGTTTCTGCCGCTCGTGGATCAAGCGAACTGGCGCCAAGGCCCGTTGCGCCACAGAGGCGCAGCGGGACGAATGGAAGCGTCCGCTCCGCAGTCCGAAATGAACTCCGGTGCGATCATTGAATGTCGGCGGCCTTGGGGCCCCAAACTATCGTTCCAGCCGATTCCCGGTTGTAAGTCTGCGAATATGGCTGAACCCTTTTGGCGTTGTCGGTCACGAGTATTGCCCCCCATTGCATAAGCTGAGCGACGCTTGCCTCGCTGGCGCGCCGTGACGAGAAGGCGTGCTGCCTGCTCATCCAGCGCGGCGAGTCGCCCGACAGCCTGATCTGCATCCGGCGTGCTCATGCCGCCTCACTCACATCCGCACCGACGCTCTGGCGCGGCCATACGGCACCCAGCTTCGCGGACGCTTGCTGCAATAGCGCGTAAAAGGCCTCGTAACGCTCCGGCTGAACCCGTGTGACCGGCCCGGCAATGCTCATGGTGCCGAGCACCGCACCGTCAGGCAGCGCACGCACCAGCACCGCCAATGCGACGACACCCGGCTCGGCCTCTTCGACGACAAGGCCATAGCCACGCTGCCTGGTCCGCTCCAACTCCGGAATCAGCTGCTCGACGCTGGTAATGGCCTTCGGCGTCCATGCGCCCGCGGCGGACGCTTTTCCGAGTCCACCACGCAGGGCGTATTCGATTGCCTGGTCGTTCGGCATTCCAGCCAGCCACGCCTTGCCAACCGATGTGGCATGCAAGACGATGGGACTATGCATGGACGGCGAATACATCAGGCCCGGTGCCGCGCCCTGGGACGCTGCCAGCCACGCGAGTGTTCCTTCGTTGACCACCGTCAGCCGGACCAGCTCACGGCACTGACCCGCGACCTCATCGAGGATCGGCTGCACCAGACCCGGTAGACCAAGCCCATGCAGGTACCGCTGACCGAGCAGGGACAGCTTCAAGGTCAGACGGTACTGGGAGGTCTGTTCATCCTGTTCCGCCCAGCCCTGCTCGCACAGTTGCGCGAGTACGCGATGCGCGGGGCCCTTCTCCAGCCCGAGTTCGGCGGCGATATCGGAGATGCGCATCCAGCGCGCCTCACGTGCGAGCAACTCGATCGCCTGTAGCGACCGGTCAACTGCACCCTTGACAACTCTCATAATTGACGCAACATGATTCTTAATGGAACGGTGTTACCACACTAGACAACCAACACCGGAAAGTCAATCAAAACGGAGACGAGTGATGAACACTGAACACCCCGCTTGAGCCCCACGGCAAGCGCCACTCGGAGATGGCGGAACTCGCCGAGCGGCTGATTACCCGCGGCATTCCGTTTCTCATCGAGAAGCCTTGCGGGCTTAATCTCCAGGAGGTCCGTCGGGTCCGGCAACTCTCGGAGAAGCACGGCGTGTACGTCAGTGTTCCCTTCATCATGCGCGTGAGCGATCTGGCTGCCCGTCTTTTGCCCGCGAATGGATTTACGCCGGAGGGATTCCAGCATCTCGCGTTCAGGTTCATCGTTGGCCCGATAGCTCGGTATGAGCGCGGCGGGTGCAGCTGGATGCTGGATAAACGGCACGCAGGTGGAGGGTCCACGTTGAATGTCGGGGTTCATTTCATCGACCTGATCTCGTCCCTCACAAACAGCCCCATCACCCACGTCTCGGCGCAGATGCGAACGTATCGACCTGATGTGACCGTCGAGGAGCAAGCCGTGTTCACGTGCCGAAACGCTGCGGGACAAATCGGCGTGGTTGAAACGGGTTACCTGTATCCATCAACAGCGGAGGATCAGCGAGACTTCGCGTTTTCCATCTCGCATACCTCCTCCTACGTCCGGGGTTATGCCGACCAGCTTTACATCAAAGCGCGGGGCCAACAGCAGGGGCGCGCCACGAAGGTGGAGTACAACACGGACGAGTTTTATTCGGTGTTCTTAAGGCGCAGCTGGGCCGATCTGGCGAGTGGTTGTCCTCCCGTTGCAGGGTTGCGCGAGGCCGAGCATGCGATCGCTGTCGTCGAGGCAGGATACCGCTCTGTAGCCAACGACGGCGCACCAGAACCGGTCGACAATGCCTTCCAGGACCGTTGCCGCCTAACGGCTCTACCCGCCGCTACGCCTTGCGACGAGTTGTTGTGCGAGTCAAATTTCAACGCAGACCTTAACTCCGCCGCCAAGGGGCCGCTCTTCGCCGCTTGCGGAAGACCGCACCACGCGCGCCCGCCCTCGCCTCTCGACATTTGCCGACCCTGAACCTCTCGACGGATGCGATTGTTCTGGTTGGCAAGACGGTTGTTCACTTCGACGCGCCGGGGATGGTTGGCGGCCCATTGCCCCGCTTGCGCAGTCGATGCGATGGCGAGTGTCCCGGCCATTGCGACGACGACACTGCCAATCAAGGTTTTGCGGCGCGCGGCCATCGAAACTCGCGAAGCGATCGCTGCATTCGTTGTGGCGCGCGAAGTAGTATTCTCGCAATGCACGCGGTCGACCGATCATCTGACTTGAGGAGCCGGGCCAATGGAAAGCATCGACACACTCGTCGTGGCGGCATTCGCTTTTGTCGCCAGCCACTTTCTCCTGTCCCATCCGCTGCGGGCGGGTATGGTCCGGGCAATCGGCGAACGGGGTGCCATGGGCGTCTATTCGCTGATTGCGATACTGACGTTCGGCTGGATGGTCGTGGCTTACGACAGGACGCCCGTCTCCGCGCCGCTATGGCCGGCAGGCAACGCGCTGTGGGCAGTTGTGACCGTGCTCATGCTGATCGCGTCGATCCTTCTGATGGGCTCCCTGATCCGCAACCCGGCGTTGCCCACCGGCGGCCGGCCCACCGCGTTTCCCGACGCGGCCCGCGGCGTGTACGCAGTGACCCGTCACCCGATGATGTGGTCGTTCGCGCTTTGGGGACTGTGCCATATCGCCGTGTTCCCGGTCACCCGGAACATCGTGCTTGCCGGGGCGATCATCATCCTCGCGCTGGTCGGTGCCGCGTTACAGGACCGCAAGAAACGGCGTCTGCAACCCGATCTGTGGCCCGCATGGGAATCGAAGACGAGCTATCTGCCGTTCGCGGCGATCGCCGCCGGCCGCGCGCGGCTGGGCGGGTTCGGCATGCACGCGCTGGTGGGCGGCGTCGTTTTCTGGCTCGTCGCGACCTGGGCGCATATCCCGCTCTCCGGTTGGCCCGCGGGCATCTGGCGCTGGCTCTAGCCGGCAGATTCCACGAGATTTGTTCTCGTGGCGCAAGACTCTTTGTCCACGGTGTGTGTTCGAATTCGCGGCGGATGCGCCTACAGTGCCCTCCATCGGGTCCATCGATTCGAATGGCCAGCAGGCCGGATCAATCACACTGTGAGACAAACCATGAGCACTTCCAAAGTCGTCATCGTCACCGGCGCATCGCAAGGCATCGGCGCTGAAACCGTCAAAGCCTTCCGCGCGCAGGGGCATCGTGTCGTCGCCACGGCTCGTTCCATCGCACCGGCCGTCGAGGCCGACTATGTCGCCGTGGCCGGCGACATCGGCGACGCCGCTAGCGCCCGCCGTGTCGTCGACGCTGCCATCGAGCACTTCGGACGTGTCGATACGCTCGTCAACAACGCGGGAATCTTCATCGCGAAGCCGTTCACGCAGTACACCGCCGAAGACTACGCGGCGATCCTGAACGTCAACCTGAACGGCTTCTTTTACATTACCCAGTACGCGATCGACGCGATGCAGAAGCACGGCAGCGGTCACGTGGTCAGCATTACCACGACGCTCGCCGAAAAGGCGAACAGCAAGGTTCCGTCGGTGCTCGCGTCGTTGACGAAGGGCGGCCTGAATGCCGCGACGCGTTCGCTCGCCATCGAATATGCGCGCGCCGGTATCCGCGCCAACGCGGTGTCGCCCGGCATCATCAAGTCGCCGATGCATCCCGCCGAATCACACGCGACGCTCGCCGGGATGCACCCGGTCGGGCGCATGGGCGACATGAGCGACATCGTCAATGCGATCCTCTATCTCGACTCCGCACCGTTCGTGACCGGCGAGATCCTGCATGTGGACGGCGGCCAGAGCGCAGGCCAGTAAATGGTCTGGCGTCACCCGCACTCGCCCGGCAAGCCGACCCACACCCGCACCCATGACGCGATTGATCGTCAGTGCGGGTGTCCGCACATTGCGCGCATGATCTGATTCGCGCGCTCGACGCCACACTCAAGGAGCCCCACCATGTCCGTCCAACAGAAACTCGCAGAACTCGGTCTCGAACTGCCCTCGCCTCCGCAGCCGCTGGGCAGCTATACGGCTGTCAGCGAAGCCGGAAACCTGCTTTTCATCTCGGGACAGGTGCCGCTGTCCGACGGCAAAATGGTCTATTCGGGGCGTGTCGGCGAGAACCTGACGCTCGAAGAGGGCCGCAAGGCTGCCCAACTCGCGGCGCTCAACGTACTCGCGCAGATCTCGCGTCATCTCGGCGGTTTCGAGCGCCTGCATCACATCGTTCGCGTCGACGGGCACGTCAGTTCCGCCGATGGTTTCTACGGGCAGCCTGCCGTGGTCGACGGCGCTTCGGATCTGTTCGCCGCCGTGCTCGGCGACAAAGCGGGACATGCGCGTTCAGCGTTCTCGCATAGCCAGGGTCCCGCCGACGCCGCTGTCGTGATCGTCGTCATCGCCGAAATCCTGCCCGCCTGATCGACGCGCGCCAGGCGTGACGCACGCCCTTCCCGCTTGGCGGCGCGGGCCTCGAAACGCCTCCAAACGCTTCCGAACGTGCTTGCCGCCAGCCTCCCGCTGATCGCGAGACGGGATGAAAGGCCCGATGATCATCTCCGCATAGCTTTGTCCCGGCCCGACCATGGGAAACACATCGGCGTTCTGGTCGATCATGACTTCGAGGAACGCCGGTCCGGCGAATTCGATGAACGCCCTGAGTTTCTGTTCCAGTTCAGCGAGCGATTCGTCGGCGCGGCGCTCGGTTACGACGAAGCGGCTTCGGATGGCGGCGGCAATCGCGCCGCGGCCCATGCCTGGCGTCAGCGATCCGCCCGCCGCGATACGCGCGCGGGCGTCGTTGGAGTCACCACTCCTTGACGGCCACTTCGTAGTTGTCGTCGTAGAACGCGACGAGAAACTCCTCGGGCATCAGCCACGAGTCGACGCTCACGCTTTGCGTGCCAACGTCGACCTCGACTTTCGCGTCGGGATCGACCGACTTCATCGCAAGCTCGAGCTTGGTCACATCATCTGCACGGATTTCAGTTTTCATCGAGAACTTCATGTTTCACCTCCCCAGTCAGCAACGTTCGAACCAGGCGGCGGCTCGCGATCAATCCGGGCTCGCCTGAACCTCGACCACCGTCCCGCGAGGCGTGCCGATCCAGTGAATCGCGGCGGCGAGAATGCCGAGCGCGATACCGAACGCGACGATGCCCGTCCAGCCATAGCGTGTCATCAACCAGCCGCTGACCGTCGCACCGAGCGCACCGCCGAAAAAGGTGGCCGTCATATAAAGACTATTGATGCGGCCCTGCGCTTTCGGATCGACCGCGAACGCGCGCGTCTGGTTCGATACGAGACCGGACTGCACGCCGATATCGAGCACGATCACGCCCACGATCAACAGCGTCAGCGAGTTCGCCGCGCCCGACAGCAGCAGATACGCGAGCGTGACGATGCCGATACTAGCGCCGATCACCTTGCGGAATCCGACGCGATCGGTCGCATTGCCGCCGAGTGAAGCGGCGAACGCGCCGGCCGCGCCGATCACGCCGAAGCCGCCTGCCCATGCGCTGCCGAGATGCCACGGTCCGCTCGCGAGAAGCGCGGCGAGATTGACCCAGAACGCATTGAAGCAGGCCCACAGCAAGGCCTGGATCAGCATCGATTCCCGGATCGGCCGATTGTCCCTCGCGAGCGGCCACACCGAAGCGAGCAGGCGCCCATAGGAGAGATTCGTCGACGGCACGCCGCGCGGCAGCAGGGCCGCGGCCGCGATCCAGACCGGCACCATGAAGGCCGCTTCGGCGACGTACACCGCGCGCCATCCATACGCCGTACCGATCACGCCGGCGATGGTACGGCCGGTCAGGATGCCGACCATGATCCCGCTCACGACGGTGCCGACGTTACGCCCGCGCTCGCTTGGCAACGACATCACGGCGGCGAACGGCACCAGTTGCTGCGGAACGCAGCTCACGATGCCGAGGCCGAACGACGCCGCGACGAGCGCCCAGATGCCGGGCGCGACGGCCGCGGCGACGCCGAACACGCAGGCGAGCGCGATCTGGATCAGCACGAGCTTGCGGCGATCGAACCGGTCGCCGAGCGGCAACAGCAACGCGAGCCCGCTCGAAAAACCGAGCAGTGCCGCGGCGGCGACGAGATCGACGGTCGTCACGTCGACGCGCAGACCCGCGGCGATCAGCGGCAGGATCGGCTGCGTGCAGTAAATGTTGGTGATCACCGCGCCGGCGATGATCGCCATCATGACGATCTTGCCGCGCGATGCGAATGCGGGCGTGGCGGCACTATCGGCTAAGTGGGTTGAGTCGCGCATGACCAGCTCCTTGTTGTTCGTTCGCTCCGGTATTCGCAGCGACATGCCGCGATCCGGGTTCCAGTTTTGAACGGCGAGCGGCCCGTTGCCCGTTATCCGCCGTAGGTCGACTCCCATCCCCCTCCGAGCGCTTTACAGAGCGTGATCAGATTGGTCGCGGCGGTGGCTTTGCTCTTCTGCAGATTGCTCTGCGCTTCGAGCAATTGCCGCTGCACGTTCAGCACGTCGAGATAGTCGAGCGCGCCCGCCTTGTAGCGTTCCCGCGCAACGGCTAGCGCGCGCTCGTTCATGCTGACGGCCGTGGCGAGCCGATCGCGGCGGCGTTGTTCGGCGTCGTAGGTGACGAGCGAATCGTCGACTTCCCGCCACGCGCGTAGCACCGTCTGCCGGTAGACGATTGCGGCTTCCTGTTGTTGTGCTTCACGCAGTTCAAGCGTGCCCTTCAGACGGCCTCCCTCGAATATCGGCAACGAAATCGAAGGCCCAACGACGAACTGCCCGGACGCCCAGCTGGCGAGATTCGACAATTGAAGACTCTGAAACCCCGCGCTGCCGTTCAGCGTGATGCGTGGATAGAAATCGGCCTTCGCGACGCCGACGGTCGCGGTTGCAGCATGCAGCTCCGCCTCCGCCTTGCGGATATCGGGCCGGCGCTGCACGAGCTCGGACGGAAAGCCGATCGGCACCTGCGCGGGCAGCACCGGCACCTCGCGCGGTTCGGCAAGCGTCTGCCGCAGCGCACCGGGTTCCTGCCCGAGCAGCAGCCCGATCGCGTTGATGGTGGTCTCGCAGTGCGACTCCAGCGTCGGAATCAGGCTTTCGATGTTTTCCACCTGCGCGGCAGCGTTCGACACGTCGAGATCGGTCGTGACGCCTTCATGCGCGCGAACCCGCGTGAGCTTCAGCACATCGTTGGCGAGGTCGAGGTTCTGTGTCGCGATCTGCAGCAGATCCTGCGTGTTGCGCAGCTCGATATAGTCGCGCGCCAGTTCCGCGCGCGCGCTCAACAGCACCGCGTTGCGGTCCTCGTACGAGGCCTGGGACAGCGCGCTCGCCGCTTCGACGCTGCGTCGCACGTGCCCCCACAGATCGATCTCCCACGACGCATCGAACCCGGTCTGATACAGGTTATAGGCGGGCGAGCCCGCCGAGCCCGGCAACGGGGCCACGCCGAGCGGCGCGCTGCCGGAAGCCGATTGCGGCTGACTTTGCGTCGGCGTGACGCCGAGCAGCGACAGGATGCCGTTTTCGCTGCCGCGTTCGCGGTTGTACGAGGCGGCGCCGTCGAGCGTCGGGTATTCGGCGGCGCCGGCAACGCGCCGCTCGGCCCGGCTTTGCAGCAAACGCGCGGAGGCCGCGGCCACGTCGAGGTTGGCGTCGGCCAGCTGCTTTTCCAACTGGTTCAGTACCGGATCGTTGAACAGCGTCCACCAATCCGGACCGAACTGGGCTTCCATCGCCCGGCTCGGCGACTGCGCGGTTTGCGTGCGCTTGAAGACCTGCGGCGTGGCCGTCTGTGGACGTACGAAATCCGGACCCACCGTGCACGCCGTCAGCGCGACACAGGTCAGAAGCGCCGCGACGATCGCGCGCGCAGAGTATTGGCTCGTGTTCATTCTTTTTCCGCTCCCTCGGCCGTCGCTTCGCCACTGTGACCCACCACGACGTCCGCTTCGACCGAGAGGCCCACACTCAATGCCGATGCACTCGCCTGGCCGCGATCGATCGTGATCTTGACGGGCACCCGCTGCACGACCTTCGTGAAGTTGCCGGTGGCGTTGTCGGGCGCGATCGGCGCAAAGCTGACGCCGGTCGCCGGCGCGAGGCTATCGACACGGCCGCGGATCACTACACCGGCCAGGCTATCCACCGTCACGCGTACGCTTTCGCCCGGTCGCATATTGCTGATCTGGCTCTCCTGGAAGTTGGCGACCACGTACGCGTCCGACAGCGGCACGATCGCCAGGACCGGCGCGCCGGGCGTCACGAATGCGCCGACCCGCGCCGAACGGCGGCCGACTTTGCCGTCGACGGGCGCGCGGATCTCCGTGTACGAGAGGTTGAGCTTCGCCTGCTCGAGCACCGCCTCGGCGTGTTCCAGCGCGCCCGCGGCCTTGTCGCGCTGCGTGCGCAGCACGTCCAGATCCTGCTCGGTGGCCAGCAAAGCGGCCTGGTCGTGCGACTGCTGCGCAAGCTGCTGAGCGAGCGTGCTCGAAGCGCGTTGTTGTTCCTGCGCCGTCCCCGCGCCGGCGTCGGACAGATTCTGGTAGCGCGACGCGTTGGCCCGCGCAAAACCGGTCGATGCGTCGTCGGCGCGCAGCGTCGCGCGCGCCTGCTCGACCAGTGACGGCTGCCGCGCAATCTCCGCATCGAAGTTCGCCACCGACGCCTTCGCCGCGACCACTTCCGCCTCGGCGCTCATCAACGCCGCGCGAAAGTCGCGGTCATCGATGCGCACGAGCAGTTGGCCCGCTTTCACGTCCTCGTTGTCGTTGACCAGTACGTCCGTGATCTGGCCCGGGACGCGCGGCGCGACGAGCGTGAAGTCTGCGGTGACGTAGGCGTCGTTGGTGGACTCGGTATTCGGGCTCGCGAGCAGCCTCGTACAGCCCCATGCAGCGAGGCCGACGACGCCGATGACCGCGGCAGCACGAAAGATCTTCAATGGGGATGGCATAGTCGATGACATGGGAATCGTTCCTCAATGCGAAGAAGGCGGCGTCGTGCTCCACGGCGGATAGATACGCACCGGCAGCACTGGAACCAGCAGAAGAAGCGCAACGGCGACACACGCCATCAGGCGGTACAGATCGGCGGAAGTCAGAACGACCGCCTGTTCGTGGATCCGGTGCGCGAGCTGACCCAGACCGTAGTTCGCGTCGACGCCCTGATTCGCTATCAGTGGGCGGTTGCCCAGTTGGTCGACCAGCATGCTCGAATGGAAATGCTCGCGCGCCGTCCCCACACCTTCGATGAGCCCGCTTGCCACCGCCGCGGAAAACGTCTTCAGGGTATTGAACATCGCCGAAGCGAACGGACCCTCGGTGGGCGGCAGCCCCGTCGTCACGCCCATCAGGATCGACAGGATCACCATCGGCTGCGCGACGATCTGCAACGATTGCAGCAGGTAGAAGTTGTCACGAATCCACTCGGAAGTCATGAAGCTTCCCATCGCGCAGGTCACGAGCATCAGCGCGAGACCTGTTGCGATCACCCAGCGGTGATCGGCGCGGCGCGTATTCAGCAAAGCGGCCGTCAGCGGCAGCGTGATCAACAGCGGTATGGCCAGAAACAACGACAGCGGCGCGGTCTGCAGCGGGCGGTACGTATGGACTTTCGCGAGATACTGGCCCGGTATTGCCGCCATACCCACCAGCAGAATCACAGTGCCGAGCAAGGTCGAAAGTCCATGCGCGAAATTCCTGCGCGCAAGCAGTTGAAGCTTGAAAAACGGCACCGGCTGACACCATTCGTTGACGAGAAATGCAACGAGCAGCGGCGCCCCCGCGCCGAACATCACGCGAATGAACCCCGAATCGAACCAGTCGAGACGATCGCCCTGCAAAAGACCGATCACCAGCATCGCGATGGCGGGAAATCCGGTCACGAAGCCGATCCAGTCGAACGAGCGAAACCGCTCGAGCTTCATCGGGTCCGCGGGAAGCCCCCGCTGAATCGCGATGCAGCACAGCACGCCGAGCGGAACGATCTGCCAGAACGCCATGCGCCAGCTGACGAACTCCGTCCACAACGCGGCGAGCGGCGTGCCGAGGGCCGGCCCGAAGGTCGCTGTCAGCGCATAGCCGGCGAGGCCATACAGCTTGAGATTGGGCGGCAGATAGCGCAGCGCCACGATGATCAGCATCGGCGGAAGACTTCCGCCCGCGATTCCCTGCAGGATGCGCAACACGTACAGCGTCGGCAGGTTCGGGGCGAACGGGCACAGCAAGCCGAAGAACATCGTCGCGAGTACGGCGCCGATCGTGAACCGCTTCAGCGTGAACGTGATGCCGAACCACGGCGCAAACACCATCGTCGCGACGTTCGCTGCTTCGAACAGCGAAGTGAGCCAGGTGCCGTCGTCATGTCCGATCAGGAACGCGCCCTGGAGATCGGCCATCGCGGCCGCGGTGACCTGCTCGTTCAGGATCGCCAGCAACGATGCGAACAGCATGCCGACGAGCCCGAGCGCGATACGCGCCGTAAAAGTCACCTGCGCAGGAGCCGTCCGGGGCGGCGCCGCTACCACGCGTACAGGATTGCGTTCCAGCGATCGCGGGATACTCGGCGCTTCCGTTTCAGTCGTCATAGGTTTCACCCGCTCTGGTTTAGTTAGCTCTACTGCCCGACGTGGATAGTCAGCTGTCGGCTCACCGCTCTTCGTTGCTGTTCACCGATTGCTTAATTGTCAGAGATCAGGGCGATTTCTTAAAGCTTCGGCTAGGCGGGTTTTGGGCCATCCAGTACGGAAAATTGGCCAGGCCGTGCGGTGTCGACCGGCTGTGCGCCGCGCGCGCGGCATGAGCGGAAAAGCGTGCATCGTGACGAACCATCGTGGTTCGTCACGGGCCATGCGATTCAGGCGCTGGTTTGAGTCAAGCGGAACGCTGATGCGCGACCAGCCGTTACAGGCTGCGTGGAACCGACCCGCATGGGCTCGGGCAAAAGCGTGAGACGAGGCTTAGCGCGCTGCAACGGCGGCAACGCGCGCGTATGGCGACAACCGCCGTCTAGTCAGGAAGCGCCGGCTCCGCCGCAAACCGGAGCTCACGATAGGCGCTCACGAGTGCATCGAGGCTGAACGTTCGGTTCAGGCCGCTTGGGTTTGGCAGGACCCATGCGCGCGCACCGGCGAAATCGCGGGCTTGCAAGCCCCATTTGATATCACGCTGGCCGGACATTTCGGCGAGCGCCACCTTGCCAAGAAACGCGATGAAGCGCGGCGCGTAGTGTCGAATCTTCAGTTCGAACTGCGCCGCGGCGGCTTGAATCTCCACCTTCGACAGTTGGTCCGCACGAGCCGTGGGACGTAAGACCGCCGTGGTCAGACCATATCCACAATTCAACAGCTGCCGGTCGTTCTCGGGGCGAAACACCTCGTCCGTGAAATCGGCGAGATGGAGAACTCTCCAGAACCGGTTGCCCCTGCCTTCAAAGTGGTGCCCCTTCGACGCCGCGCGTAATCCCGGGTTGATGCCGCAGAAGAGGATCGACAAGCCGGGCTGAATAATGTCGGGAAGGAATTGCGCCGAATCGTCGTTCGTCAACGACGACGACACGTCCGCCAGCTCCGCGGTGAATTCACTGTTGCGCACTCGCCTCCCCTCGGAATCGCATCCGATATTGCTTCGGCGTGACGTTGAGCCGCCGCGAGAATGTCGTGCGCATGTGCGTGGCGTTGTGAAAGCCACAATTGAACGCGACCGTCTTCAGCGGAGCATCGGTATCCTCGAGCAGTTTTCTCGCCGTATCGACGCGCACCTGCTCGACGAATACCGAGGGCGTCATCTTCGCGTGCTTCGCGAATACCCGCGACAACGTGCGGCGGCTCACCGACGCCGCGCTCGCAAGCTCCTCGATCGACAGCGTCTCGGTAATATGCTCGCTCACATATCGATAGACCTTGTGGAGGATCGGATCTTCGTCCTTGCCCGCGCCGATATAGGGGCTGTACTGCGACTGCCCGCCTTCGCGCTGGATATACACGACCAGACGCTTCGCGACCCGCACCGCGAGTTCGTGCCCCCAGTCCTCGGCGACGAGCGCCAGACACAGATCGATGCCTGCGGTCACGCCGGCTGACGTGAAAAGCCGTCCGTCGCGAACGAAGATCCTATCCGGCTGCACGTTAGCTTGCGGAAATTCATTGGACAGCCGATTCGCGTCCGACCAGTGCGTCGTGACCTCCTTGCCATCGAGCAGCCCCGCATGCGCGAGCACGAATGCACCATTGCATACGGAGCCGAAGCGGCTCGCGCTGCGCGCCTGATTCTGCAACCACGTCAGGAATTCATTCGACGGCTGCGCATCGGGCAACTGAGGTCCGCCCGCGACAAGCAGCAGGTCCCATTGAATGTCACGGTCGGCATAGCCAAACGAAACAGCCAGTTGCATGCCATTCGAACAGGTCACGGTGCCCGCTTCGCGTCCGACCAGCGTGACCTCGTAGCGCTGATGCTCGGGAAGAAACGTATTCGCCTCGGCGAACACATCGAGTGGGCCCGCTACATCCAGCGCCTGCACACCATCGAATACAACAATGGCGACTTTCATGCCGTGACCTTCATGGTGGGAACTATGTTTGCGATGCGGTGGCGGCAGCTTACCGCATCATCGGCCGCTGATGCCGTCAGCGCCCGGAAAAACTATTGTGTCTGGGCGTAACAAATCTCTCGCCGCAACGATGCCCGACACTAGGTAAGCCAGCACTGCGCGCGTGGCCCAAAACTTCGACTAGTTGGCAGACGAACGCACCATCCGCGCATTTCCGCCACAGCATCGATTAACTAGACTGTCTACACGACTGCGACTGGGGATATCACCCGGGCGTGCCGGGAGGTCTCCCGCCAAGGACGGCGCTTGTGACGCGCGTCGATGCCTGGCTGTTCGGTGGGTGGCTACAAGCAACGATAGTCGTCACTCCATATGTTGCGGCCGGCTCACGGCCGCACAGCGAGCAAGGGCAGATTCATCATGTTGAAGGAACGTCAGAGCTCTTTCCTGTTCGGGGGCAACGCCCCCTACGTCGAAGAGCAATATGAGCTTTACCTGGCTGACCCGAATGCGGTCACAGCCGAGTGGCGGACGTGGTTCGACGCGTTGCGCGACACCCCCGCCATCGATGGCAGCGATCGTGACGACCAGCCGCACGCACCGGTGATCTCCAGCTTCGTCGATCTGGCTAAACGAACGCCGCGTGCCGTCGTCGCGGCCAGCAACGAAGCCGGTAGCGAGCCCGATAAGCAGGCCAATAAGCAGGCCAATAAGGAGGCCGCCGACGCTCTGGGCCTCGCGAGAAAGCAGGTAGCGGTGCAAACGCTGATCGCCGCGTTCCGGATGATCGGCGCGCGCGTGGCCGATCTCGACCCGCTGGCGTGGACGCCGCCACGCTCCTACGCTGAATTGACGCCGGCCTACTACGGCCTGTCGGCCGCCGATATGTCGACCACGTTCAGCACCGCCGACACGTTTCTCTTCGAGGACGACGCGAAGCTGAAGGATATCGTTGCCGCGCTCGCGCAAACGTACACCGGCACACTCGGCGCCGAGTTCATGCACCTCGCCGACGCGCAGCAGCGGCGCTGGTGGCAGATACGGCTCGAATCCACGCGCGCCACGCCGTCGCTGCATGTCGCTGAGAAACTGCGACTGCTGGAGCGTTTGAGCGCAGCCGAGGGGCTCGAAAAACACCTGCACGCGCGCTATGTCGGACAAACGCGCTTCTCGCTCGAAGGCGGCGAGTCGTTGATCGTGCTGCTCGACGAACTGGTCCGGTATGGCGCGTCGAAGAAGCTGCGCGCGCTCGTGATGGGCATGGCGCACCGCGGCCGCTTGAATGTGCTCGTGAATGTCGTCGGCAAGCCGCTGCGCGCGCTGTTCGACGAATTCGACGGCAAGGACGCCGAAAAACTGACGGCCGGCGATGTCAAGTATCACAAGGGCTTTACCAGTTCGGTCGTGACCGACGCCGGACCGGTTGAGGTAACGCTCGCGTTCAACCCGTCGCATCTGGAAATCGTGAACCCGGTCGTGCAAGGTATGGCGCGCGCGAAGGCGGATCTCACCGGCAGCGCCGACGGCGACGACGTGCTGCCGGTCGAAATTCACGGCGACGCGGCGATGACCGGACAGGGCGTGGTCATGGAAACGCTGAGCCTTTCCTATACGCGCGGACACGGCACGGGTGGCACCGTCCACGTCGTCGTCAACAACCAGATCGGTTTCACGACTTCCGATCCGCGCGACACGCGTTCGTCGTTCTATACGACGGACGTCGCGAAGATGATCGAGGCGCCGATCCTGCACGTCAATGGCGACGACCCCGAAGCGGTCGCGATGGCGGCGCGGCTCGCCCTCGACTATCGCAGCACGTTCAAACGCAGCGTCGTCATCGATCTCGTTTGCTTTCGCAAGTACGGGCATCAGGAACAGGACACGCCCGCCATCACTCAACCGCTGATGTATCGCTCGATCGCGAGTCATCCAGGCGTGAGGACACGCTACGCGAACCGGCTGATCCAGCAAGGCGTGCTGACGGCCGACGAGGCGCAACGCTACGTCAGCACGCGTCGTGAACTTCTCGAGCGCGCGCATGAAACCGTGGGTTCCTATGCTTCGCCGCTGCACGAGGAAGCCGGCAGGCGCTCGCGCTCAGCCGCGCAAACAGGCCCGGCTCGCCATCTCGTCCCGTCGGCCGACGATCTGCGCGGCCTCGCGCAGCGGATCTCGACCGTCCCCGCGGACCTGACGCTGCATCCGCTCGTCAGGAAGATGATGAACGGGCGTCAGGCAATGGCATCCGGAAAACGCCAGCTCGACTGGGGCATGGGCGAACATCTGGCATTCGCATCGTTGCTCGTGGCCGGGATCAGTATCCGACTGAGCGGGCAGGACAGCGCACGCGGGACGTTCAATCACCGGCACGCAGTTCTGCACGATCAGACACGGATAAATCGTCCCGATGGGGTCTATGTTCCACTCGATCATATCGGCGCAACCCAAGGCCGGTTCACCGTGACGAACTCGATTCTCTCCGAGGCTGCCGTGCTGGCATTCGAGTATGGCTATTCGACGGTGAATCGCAATGCGCTGGTGATCTGGGAAGCGCAATTCGGTGATTTCGCCAATGGCGCGCAGGTCGTGATCGACCAGTTCATCGCGGCGGGCGCGGCCAAGTGGGGACAACACAGCGGCCTGACGCTATTCCTGCCTCACGGGCAGGAAGGCCAGGGCCCCGAGCACGCGTCGGCGAGGCTCGAGCGCTACCTGCAATTGAGTGCCCAAAACAATATGCGGGTTGCGGAACCGACCACGCCCGCGCAACTGTTCCATTTGCTGCTGATGCAGGCCCGCGCCTCTGAACGGCGCCCGCTCGTCGTGATGACGCCCAAGTCGCTGCTGCGCCACCCGGAAGCGACCAGCACGTTCGACGAGTTGAGTCACGGCGAATTCCGGGAGGTTCTGCAGGACACCCAGATCGACGCGTCGCGCGCGACTGATGTGGAGCGTGTGATCGTGACGAGCGGCAAGGTCTACTTCGAATTGCTCGAGCATCGCCGCAGCGCCGGTATGACCGACACCCCGATCATCCGCGTCGAGCAGCTCTATCCGTTTCCGGCGCAACAACTGGCCGCCGAGTTCGCCCGCTACCCGAACCTGAAGAGCGTGGCCTGGTGCCAGGAGCAAGCACGCAACCAGGGCGCATGGAGTTTCGTCGAGCCGCTGCTACGCGAGATTCTGCCTGCCGGCACGACGTTGCTGTACGCGGGACCTGATGCTTGCGCATCGACTGCGCCGGGATCGTATGCGGCGCATGTGGCGAGACAATCTGCGCTCGTGTCGCGAGCGTTCACCGGCTGAGTGTGCATGCGTGTCGCGATGATGCTCTATGCGGGATTTCAACTGCTCGAGGTCAGCGGTCCGATGGATGTGTTTCATCAGGCAAACCGCCTGTATGGCGGCGTCCTCTATGAATCGCATCTGATCGGGCCGTCGCCGGGGCCGGTGTTTTCGTCGAACGGGACGGCCGTGGGTACGACCGAGTGCCTGTTCGATACGCGCCCGCCATTCGATATCGTCGTGGTGCCTGGCTCCCCGGTGGTCAGTTCTGTCCGTGAGCATCGCGAACTCGTGGACTGGTTGAGCGATGCGGCGCCAAGGACCCGAAGGCTCGCCTGCATTTCGAACGGCGCGTTTCTGCTTGCAAGAGCCGGTCTCGCCGATCGCCGCTGGCTGACCACGCATTGGCGCGACGCTGATCGCCTCGCGGCCGAATATCCGCTGGTCCATGTGATGTCGAATCCTGGCTGCCTGAAGGATGGCAACCTGTACTCCTCGGGTGGCGCGAGTGCGGGCATGCATCTCGCCCTGTCGCTCGTGCGGGAAGACCTCGGCGAACATGCTGCGGGAACGATCGCCACGGCGTTGTTGATGCCGCCGGCACGAAGCGCCAAGCGCGCACGGAACTATTGATGATCGACACGAACCTGATTCACAAAGCGCTCGCGAATCCGCTGCGGCGTGACATCCTCGCGTGGTTGAGAGCCCCCGCCGAGACCTTTCCGAACGCCTATGTCAACCATGGCCGCGGCGTACCCGTGCACGCCATTCAGGCGCGCAGCGGTCTGGCCCAGTCGACGGTATCAATGCATATCGCCGTGCTCGTCGAAGCGGGACTGCTGGTTCCGAAGCGAGTCGGTCAATGGATTTTCCTGTCGCGCAATGAAGAACTGATACGGGCATTTACGGATCAGATTCGCGTGCATTTGTAATGGACAAGCTCAACATGATGCGGATATTCGTCCGCATCGCCGAAGAAGGAAGCTTCACGGCAGCTTATCTGCACGCGCGCGGTACGTCACGCACGGTACAGGTCATTCGGGGTCACACGTGCCTACAACTCGTCATGTCGATTTTCCCGCGCGATCGCTCGCATCTGGACGGACCCAACGGCCGTGAAACGGTCGAGCTTCCGAAGGCGGCGGTCGAAATCAACCTTCCTGACGCGCTCGATGTCGCGCTGCGCGAAGGGGTGGGTATCGGTGCGCTGCCGATGCCGAGCGCCCTGCCCTTGCTCGACACCGGCGCACTGGTGCGCGTGCTGCCGCAGTATCGGCTGCAGAAACTGACGGCCTTCACGGTCCACGCGTCGCGCCAGTATCTGGACGCCAAAATCAGAACTTTCGTGGATTTCCTGCGCGAGGCCGTACCGACGGCATTGGCCGAGGACGAGGCGGCGCTCGGCCGTTGAGCCCCGCCTCGGTGACCTGCCGCTTCACGCTGTGTCGCGACAGGCTGCGCTTGACGCGCTTCAACCCGCATTTGCCTTGTGCTCGTGCGACGCCACGCGTTGCGATTGCGATTGCGCGGCCATCGCGCGCGAGACCATTTCGTTTTGCTTGATGATCTTGTCGATCTCGGCGTCGGCCTGCGCATCGTAGTGCGCGAAAACATCGGTGCGATAGCGCGTGTTCTGCGCCGCGCCCAACTGCGAACCGGATTCGTCGCGCGTGTCGGCGTCGACCGCCATCGACAGGCCGATACGCAGCGGATGCGCTGCCAGCTCGGCCGGGTCGAGCGCGATGCGAACCGGCAGCCGCTGCACGATCTTGATCCAGTTGCCGGTGGCGTTCTGCGCCGGCAGCGTCGCGAACGCGCTGCCGGTGCCGGCCGAAAAGCCCTCGATACGCCCGTGATACCGCACGCCTCTACCGTACACGTCCGATGTCAGCGTGACCGGCTGGCCGATCCGCATGTGCTTGAGCTGCACTTCCTTGAAGTTCGCGTCGACCCATACGCCGTCGAGCGGCACGATCGCCATCAGCGGCGTGCCGGGCGCGACCCGCTGGCCGACCTGCACCCGGCGCTGCGCGACGTAGCCGGTCACCGGCGCCGGCAAGGTATCGCGCGCATATGCGAGCCACGCGGTCCGCACTTTCGCGGCGGCGGCCTGCACGTCCGGATGCTGCTCGACCGTGGTGCGATCGGTCAGCGCATGGTTGGCTTCACCCTGCTGGCGCGCGGCTTCGAGCGCGGCCTGTGCGACGCTGACCGCGTCGCGGGCGTGTGCGATGTCCTCGGCGGACACGGCGCCCGTGTCCGCGACGGCCGCGCGGCGGCGCAGGTCGTCGCGGGCGCGGCCCAGATCGGCTTCGCGCTGAGCGACGTTCGCCGCGTAGAAGTCGTTGTTGACATACAGGCCGCTCACGCGTCGCACGGTCTGGCCGAGTTGCGCTTCGGCATCGGCAAGCGCCAGTTTTGCATCGGCCGGATCGAGCGTGACCACAGGGTCGCCCTGCTTCACGATCTGCGTGTCGTCGGTGTTGACGGCGATCACGGTGCCGGTGACCTGCGGCGTCAGTTGCACGAGATTGCCGCTGACGTACGCGTCGTCGGTCACTTCGTGATATCGGCCCTCGGTCAGGTAGTACCCGCCGTAGGCCGCGCCCGCGAGCATGACCGCAGCGCCGAGCAGCGCGATCAGGCGTTTGCGGCGTGCCGGCGGCATGGCCTTGTTATCGTCTTGGGGCGCGGCAGGCGCTTGCCCGCCGGTCTTCTGTTCGTCTTCCCGATCCGCCAGTTCGCGGTCGGTCGTGATCGAATCGCTCATTGCAGTTCTCCTGATAGGTTTTCCGACCTGCCGTTCAACGTGCGGCAACCGCGGCATTGGCTTGACGGGTCGGGACGGCGGCGACGTCCGCGTGATGGCCGGTGCTGGCCGACGTATCGACGTAGCCGCCGCCTAACGCCGACGCGAGCTCGATCTGCTGGTCGCGGCGGTTCATTTTCAGATTGGCGATCGCCTCGTCGGCGTTCAGCGCGGTGACGTCGGCGTTGAGTACGGTCAGCTGGTTGGTGAGGCCGGCCTTGTATTGCGTGGTCGCCAGTCGATCGGCATCGCTCGCGGCCTGCTGCGCGGCCTGCGCATCGCCGAGCTGCGCGTCGCTCGAGCGGATCTGCGCGATCTGCGTCGCCACGCCGCTCAGCGCGCCGATCAGCGTCTGGTTGTAGGTCGCCACCGCATAGTCGAACTCGGCGTAGCGGCCCTTCAACTGCGCGCGCAACTCACCCCCATCGAAGATCGGCAGATGGATCGCCGAGCCCACCGAGGCGGTGCGACTCGCGGCGCTCAAAAGGCGGCCGAAGCCGAACGCGTCGAAACCGATCGCGGCGCTCAGGTTGATGTCGGGATAGAACTCGGCCTTCGCTTCCTTCACCTCGTGCGTGATCGCATCGACGCGCCAGCGCGCCGCGACGATGTCGGGCCGGCGGCCCAGCAGATCGGCCGGCAGGTTGTCCGGCAAACGCACGTCGTCGCCGACGCCGAGCGTCGGCCGCGTGATCGCGAGTCCACGGTCGGGACCCTTGCCAAGCAGCGCCGCCAGTTGATACCGGGTGGTCAGGATGCTGCCGTCGAGCGCGCTGACGCGGGCACGGCTCGTGGACAGATTCGCCTCGGCCGTCTTGCGCTCCACTTCGGTATCGAGGCCGTTTGCGATGCGGCTCGCGGTGATGCGGTCGATCTGCTCGCGCCGCGCGACTTCCTGCTGCGCGATGTCGCGCAATGCGTAGAGCCGCGCCAGCTCGTTGTAAGTGCGGGCGATCGAGGTGTCGAGCGTGAGCCTGACGACTTCCACGTCGGCCTCGCTCGCGGACGCCTCCGAGACAGCCGCGCGCAGCGCCTCGCGGTTCTTGCCCCACAGGTCGAGATCGTAAGAAGCGCTCAGCAGCCCCTTGTTCTCGGTCTGCCAGGAGCCGGCGTACGGCGGCGGAATCAACGCGGTGCTGCTGTACTGCTGGCGCGTCAGCGTGTACGACGCATCGACGCGCGGCAGCGTGTTCGCCCTCGCCGTTTCGCTATAGGCTTGCGCCTGCTCGACTCGCGCGCGCGCCTGGTCGAGCGTCGGACTACCTTGCAGTGCCTCGGCGATCAATGCTTTCAGTTGCGCGTCGCCGAACTGGTCGACCCAGTCGGCGGATGGCCAGTGCCCCTGCTCTTGCGGGAGGCTCTGGGACGTTTCCAGTTGCCGTGGTTGATCGATCTGCTTGTCGCTGTGGATGCCCGCATAGTTTGCACATGCCGCCAGCACCGCGAAGGAGATCACCGAAACACCGAGCTTCAGCGAACGGGCGACGGTGTTTGCCCTAGAAGTCTGCGTTTTCATTTTCTGACAAATCAGATTAATGGATGAAAAAAAGCGCGGCACACGGCCGCGCCGCTCAATCGCCTGTGAACTTGCGAAGCAGGCGGTCCAGCTCGGCAAACTCGCCCTTCGTGAATTTGCGCAAGCGGGCGTTCAACACATGCGGTGCGACTTCCGGAATCCGTGCGGCGGTTTTCTGCCCCTCGGCGGTCAACGTCAAATTGACCACGCGGCGATCTTGCGGGTCGCGGGATCGTTTCAGCAGCCCCTTGGATTCCAGCTTGTCCAGCATTCGTGTCATCAGGCCGGTGTCGATTCCGAGCAGCTTCGACAGTTCGAAAGGCGTGCTTGCCACACCCTGCTTCAGCGAAAGCAGGATGCCCATTTGCTGGCCGTTGATGTCGAGGTCCTTGAGTGCCGCGTCCATCTCCGCCACGACGACGTTGCGGGCCTTGACGAGCCTGAAGCCGATACTCTCGGTAAGCATGAAGTTCTTCGTCGTGTAATGGTCCATGGCGGTGTCCTCCTCGTTGATTTGAACAATATCTGCATTATCAGATAACGTCAAGAAGAGGATTGTGTGTTTCACTTTCCGTCCGAACCGGGTTGCCAGATTGGATTCAATGTCCGCCGGTGGCTGCCGCGCCCGCGGCACCACCCTTGGCCGGCTTCGTCACCCAGATCAGCGGGATGATGACGACAAAGATCACCGCCGAGATCCAGAAGATGTCGTTCAGGCCGAGCATCGTCGCCTGCGCGTTCAGCGAGGCTTCGTAAAAGGCCGTGGCCTTGGGAACGCCCGCGTCCAGCGCCGCCTGCAAGTGCGCGATCGCGCCGGTAAAGCCAGGATCGTCCACGCTCGTTTGCTCGGCAAGGCGCGCATGGTGCAGGATCGTACGGTCGTTCCACGCGGTGCTCATCAGCGACGTGCCCACCGCTCCCGCGAAAATGCGCACGAAGTTGGACAGACCCGCCGCCGCCGGAATCTCCTCCGGCTTCAGACCCGACAGAATGATCGCGGTGAGCGGCGTGAAGAACAGCGCGGTTGGAATGCCTTGCAGCAGCGTTGGCAACACCAGTGTCCAGGCGTCGACGCCGGTCGTGTAGTTCGAGCGCATGAAGAACACGCCGGCGAATCCGACGAACGCAAGCGTGGCAAGCACCCGCATGTCCGAACGAGGCATGATCTTGCCCATCACCGGCGCGAGGATCACGGCGAAAATGCCGAGCGGCGCGGTCACGAGCCCCGCGTCCACCGCCCGGTAGCCGAGAAAGCCCTGAATCCACTGCGGCAGGATCACGAGATTGGCGAAGAAGATGGCATAGGCGACCGAAATCGCAATCGTGCCGCCGAGAAAGTTACGTCTGGCGAAAAGCCGCAGGTTGACGATCGGTTTTTCCTCGGTCAATTCCCAGATCAGGAAGAACAGGAAGCTGACCACGGCGACGATCGTCAGCACCCAGATCACCGGCGAGCTGAACCAGTCGAGGTCGCGGCCCTTGTCGAGCATGATCTGCAGCGGCGCGACCCATGCGATCAGCGAGATCAGTCCGACCTTGTCGATCGGAAGTTTGCGGGCCGGCGTCTCGCGGTCGCGGTAGATCGCCCAGATCGCGCCGGCGGCAAACAGGCCGACCGGCACGTTGATGTAGAAAATCCACGACCAGCTGTAGCTGTCGGTGATCCAGCCGCCGAGCGCCGGGCCCGCGATCGGCCCGACCGTCGCCGTCATGGCCCACAGCGCCAGCGCGTTCGAACTTTTTTCCTTCGGAAACGACGCGAGCAGCATGGCCTGCGACAACGGCACCAGCGGCCCCGCCACCGCGCCCTGCACGACACGGGCGGCGAGCAGCACCATCAGGTTCGGAGCGAGCCCGCACGCCGCCGATGACAGCACGAACAGCAGGATCGCCCAGACGAACAGCCTGACCTGGCCGATGCGCTGCGTGAGCCACCCTGTCAACGGAATCGACACCGCGTTGGCCGCGGCAAACAGCGTGATGACCCATGTGCCTTCGTCGATCGACACACCGAGGCTGCCGGACAGCGTAGGAATCGCGACGTTGGCGATCGACGAATCCAGCACGTTCATGAAGGTGGCGAGCGCCACCGCAAACGTGCCGAGTGCAAATTTTGCGCCAGTCAGTTGGGCCGGCGCGCCCGGGTTGGCCGATGGATTCATGTCACGTCCTCGTCTCGGTTCGAAGCGCCCGTCAGTCGCGGGCGATTATCTGCAATGTCAGATAAATGGTTAAAAAAATGCCGCCTCAGCGGTCGAGCAGTCTTAAAAGCAGCAGGCTCAACGCGTCGAAATCGGACTTCGAGAAATGCGAAAGCCGCTCGCTCCATGCTCCCTGGATAACCCGTGTGTTCCGGGCGGCGACGGTCTGCCCTTCCTGCGTCAACGACACATCCACGAGACGACGATCCCTGCCGTTGCGGGCGCGCTCGATCAGTCCGCTGTTTTCGAGCTTGTCCAGCACTCGGGTCATCCGGGCCGGGTGGACGCCCGCCAATTTCGACAGTGCGGCCGGTGTTTTCACTCTCCCGCGCGCTAGCGTAAGCAGAACGCCGCGCTCCTGCAGATTCAGTCCTGCATCCGCGAGCCCCGCCTCGAGTTCGCTTGCAATCAGCTGACGCGCCTGACCCAGCACGGACACCAGCTTCTGCGTGCGCTCAAAGTCTTCGTTGATCGAATCATCCATCGGTCGCCTCCTCGATATCTGACTTTAATATATTTGACTATGCAGATTGATGCAAGCGGATTTCCTCGCCGTATGCGCTACATGGTGTAAAAACTGAATTGAACTGCCGGCGACTATTGTCGCGATTCCTTGGGGCGAAAATCTTTCCGGCGCGGATTCGGGCGCTGCCCGCTCTCACTTCAGGAGTGACAGAAGGATGACTGACAAACCGCTTACGCTGGGTATCGATCACGTCGGACTCACCGTCCGCGATCTGAACCTCACACGCGACTTCTTCGTGAAGTGTCTGGGCTGGCAGCAGGTGGGAGAAAGGCCTGCCTATCCGGCTGCGTTCGTGTCGGACGGACACGTCGTGGTGACGCTCTGGCAGGTCACCGATTCAAGCCGCCTCGTCGAATTCGATCGCAAGGTCCATGTCGGACTGCATCATCTTGCGCTGCGCGTGGGCAGCGAAGAAGCACTGCAGGACATCTTCGCGCGCGTGTCCGCCTGGCCGGGCGTCAAAGTCGAATTCGCGCCCGAAGACCTCGGCGGCGGGCCCAAACGCCACACGATGGTGTACGAGCCGGGCGGCATCAGACTCGAATTCGATCACGACCCGCGAACGCAGGCATCGTGAACGCGGATGCGCGCGACAGACCGGCCGACACCAACAGGACCACTGCCGACACGCGCCATCACTCACCGCTTGTTCCTGCGGCGCACAACTGTTTGTCTGCGCCTTGTGTGCAAAAGAGGAGCACGACCTCATAAATTAGTAGCTATCGGAGCCATCAGGCCGATCACAGATTGCTGATCCAACCTACTTCGAGGTTCACTATGAGTCAGTCTCCCAAAGTCATCGTGGTCACCGGTGCATCGCAAGGCATCGGCGCCGAAACCGTCAAGGCATTTCGCAAGCTCGGCCATAACGTGGTCGCGACATCGCGCGGCATCAAGCCGTCCGACGATCCCAACCTCGTCACCGTGGCCGGTGACATCGCCGATCCGGACACGGCTCGACGGGTGATCGAGACCGCCGTGGCGCGTTTCGGTCGTGTCGATACGCTCGTCAACAATGCCGGCATTTTTGTCGCCAAGCCGTTCACCCAATACACCGCGGAAGATTACGCGACGATCACCGGCATCAATCTCGCGGGCTTCTTCCACATCACGCAGCTCGCGATCGCCGAGATGGAGAAGCATGAGCGCGGGCACGTGGTCAGCATCACGACGAGCCTCGTGGATCACGCGATTGACGGCGTGCCGTCGGTGCTGGCCTCGCTGACCAAGGGGGGCCTCGCCGCCGCGACCCGCTCGCTCGCGATCGAGTATGCGAAGCGCGGAATTCGCGCCAACGCGGTTTCGCCCGGCATCATCAAGTCACCGATGCACGCGCCCGAAACGCATGCGGCGCTTGGCGCATTGCATCCAGTGGGTCATATGGGCGAGATGAGCGACATCGTGAATGCGATCCTCTATCTCGACTCGGCACCGTTCGTGACCGGCGAGATTCTGCATGTGGACGGCGGCCAGAGCGCAGGCCACTGAGCGGGCCATGCGATGAAGCGGCGCGCGCCGCTCAATGCGCGCGCGTGTTCGGCGCGGGCGTCGCGGGTTTGGCCAACTGCTCGACGAGAAATTCGACGAAAGCTCGCACGCGCGAGGTCAGGTAGCGCGCGTGCGGATAAAGCAGAATGAATGGTCGCGTGCGTCCGCCCGCTTCGCGCAACACTTCCACGAGCCGACCTTCGCGCAGGTCGTCCTCCACGACGAAGCGATACGTCTGAAACAGGCCCGCGCCAGCACGCGCGAGCGTCACGCCGGCGAGCGCATCGCCCGACGTTCCATAGTTTCCCGTCGTCAGCACGTCGCCATCTTCAGGCGAACCCTCGAAGGTCCAGGCGAGATGACGCCCGCTGCTCGGCAGTTCGAACTGGATGCACTCGTGCGCCCGCAGGTCCTCGACGGTTTTCGGCACGCCCGCGCGCTTCAGATAGGCGGGCGCCGCCACCACGACCATTTCCGCGTCTTCGAGCTTGCGCGCGACGAGGTTTGAATCGGCCGGCGCGCGTCCGCGTATCGCGAGATCGAAACCTTCGTCCGCGAAATCGATGTTGCGGTTGCTCAGATGCGTCTCGACCCGGACTTGCGGATAGCGCTCGCGAAACGCCGGCAGCAGCGGCAACACGCGATAGTGCCCATACGGCGTCGGCATGCTGATGCGCAGCACGCCGGCCGGCGTGGTCTGCTCGCCCGTCACTTCGCGCTCGGCGTCCATCAGTTGCGACAGCGCTTGCCGGCACTGCTCGAAGTAGCGCCGCCCCGCGTCGGTCAGACGGATCTGGCGCGTAGTGCGCACGAACAGGCGCACGCCGAGCCGTTCCTCGAGCCGCGCCACCGAGCGGCTCACCGCCGCCGGTGTGACACTCGCGGAGTTGGCCGCCAGCGTGAAGCTGTCCAGCTCCGCCGCGAGACAGAAGAGCTCGATGCTGCCCAGCAGGAGATCGTCGAATTTGCGTTGCATGCCTGTCCGCCTTTGTTTTATTGGCTTGAGAACCCGTCGATCGCGGCCACGCTGGACCGAATGCATGGGTGCGGAACCGAGGCTGGAAGCTAATCGGACATCGGCCCGCGCATGCACCACGCGTGCCGATGAGTTCCGTCTCTGCGATGGTATTGAAGCTGGACTGCTAGTTCCACGCCGATTGGAGCCGCTCGATACTTTCTCGCGTTTCGCGTTCCAGTTGCGCCATCAGTTCGCCGGCAGGCAGCGAACGCGCAAGCGGCGCGGCCTGGCCCGCCCATTGCGCGCCGTAGCCGAATTCACCCTTGGCCTTGGCGGCTGCATTGAGCGCCTTGCCCGCGTCATAGGTGATCGGATAGGACGGCGTGCGCGGGGCTTGCGGGTCCTCGCCGAGCGCGGTGAAGCGATTGACGATGCTGCGCGCGAGCCGCCCCGAAATGGCCGACGTGAACGTCGTCGAGCGCGCCGCATCGCTGAGCAGCGCGCGGCGATAGCCGTCGTCGATCGAGGTTTCCGGGCACGCGACGAACGCCGTGCCCAATTGCGCAGCCTGCGCGCCCAGCGCTAGCGCGGCCGCGATGCCGGCGCCGTCCATGATGCCGCCCGCCGCGATCACGGGCAGGTCGAACTCGCTCGCGAGCAGGCGCGTCAGCGCGAACGTGCCGAGGCGTTCGTCGCGCCCGGTCGTGTCGAACACGCCGCGATGACCGCCCGCTTCGATGCCCTGCGCGACGATCGCATCGACACCCGCCTCGACGGCCGCCGCCGCTTCGTCGAGATTCGTCGCGCTCGCCAGCAAACGGATGCCCGCGTGCTTCAGTTGCGCGATCACCGCATCGGGCGGCAAGCCGAAATGGAAGCTCACGACGGCCGGCTTCTCCGCGAGCAGCATCGCCTGCATCGTGGTGTCGACGACGAAGCTCGTGTAGATCTCGCAGAGCGCTTGCGGCGGCGTCGCGCCGTATTGCCGGAACACCGGTTCGAGCCAGTCGAGCCATGCACGCTCGACGGCCGCATCGGGTGTCGCCGGGCGATGGCAGAACACGTTGACGTTGAAAGGCTTCGTCGTTAGCTCGCGAGTCTGATGGATCGCGCGGCGCGCGTTCTCCGCGTTCATCGCGGCAACGCCGAGCGAGCCGAGACCGCCCGCGTTCGACACCGCGGCGGCCAGCGCCGGCGTGGTGACGCCGGCCATGGGCGCCTGAATGATCGGCTTGTCGATGCCGAGCGTGCGCAGTAACGCGCGATTATCCGCTTGTGTGCTCATGTTCCCTTCCCACCGGATGCGTTAAACGATTCGATGTGCCTGCCAGCTTGCCAGCATGTCAGGCCCCAGCGCGGCGGTGCGCCCAGCCCGCGAGGCCGCCGCAAGCGATCAGCAGCGCGCCGGTCACGAAGAACACCGCGTGCAGCCCGAGATGAACGCCGATCACGCCGCCGATCACCGGTCCCACCACCTGGCCGCTGAATTGCGCCGATTGCAGATAACCAAGCATGCGGCCGGTCCTGCTTTCATCCACCGATTGCCGCGCCAGCTTGCCGATCGAGGGCAACAGGCCCGCGAGCGTCATACCCATCAGCACGCGCAAAGCCGCGAGCTGCCACCAGTGCGTGACGAAGGCTTGCGGCACCATCGCCAGCCCCGTGAGCACGAGGCAGACAACGATCACGCGCCAGCTCCCGAACCGGTCGGCCAGCGCGCCGAGGCGCACGGCCGTCAGCATGCTTCCGAGCGCCGAGCATGCCATAACCACGCCGGCCACGCGCGCCAGATGCGTGGCATTCACGCCAAGGCCGCCGATATACACGGTGATGATCGGCTCGATCGACATGTTGGCGAGCAGCACCATCATCGCGGTCACGAGGAGCGCGGCCACCACCGCGTAATTGGTGCGTCGGGCGGGCACGTCGGCGGTGCCGCGCGCATGAGCTTTCGCGTCGCTATCCGGGTGAAACTCTTCCTTCACCACGAAGATGGTGAGCAGCGCCGCCGCCGCGATCATCGCCCCGCCCGCGAAGAACGTGCCGCGAATGCCGATCCAGTCTGGCAGCACGCCGCCGATGAGCGGCCCGACCAGATTGCCCGCGAGCGCGCCCGTCGAAAGTATGCCGAGCGCCCAACCCGCGCGCTCGCGCGGCGCCTGGGTGCCCACCATCACCGTGGAAGCCGATGCATAGCCGCCCACCAGACCTGCGATCAGACGCAGCGCGACCAGTTCGTAGACATTGTGCGCCACGCCGATCAACGACATCACCAGGGCCATACCGATCGCCGCACGAACAAGCATGGGTTTGCGGCCGAAACGGTCGGCCAGACGCCCCCACAGTGGCGCGGTAAGAGCGGTGCCGAGGAAGGTCGCGCCGAAGGCGATGCCCGACCACTGGATCACGGCGGACGGCGAGCTGACGCCCAGTTGCCGCACGTAAAGCGGCAGGAACGGCAGCAGCATGCTGAGGCTCACGAGCGTCGTGAACGAGCCGATCACGCAGACGACCAGATTGCGCCGCCAGTACTGGAGGTTGCGCTCGGCGTAGCCGCGTGGCCGCGCGTCGCGCTGCAGGTGCGTCGGCACGAGCGCCGCCGGTGAAGAGGAAACCGTGGCATTCATTTCACGCTCCGTGCGGAAAACAGATCGACGCCGAGTGCGAGCAGAAGCGCCACCGCGCCAATCGCGTAGAGCACCAGATAATTGCCGCCGCTTGAAGAGAACACGAACGAAAGACCGTAGGCCGCCAGCGCCTGCATCACGGCGAAGCTCGTCGTTGCGCGGCTCCATGCGCCCTTGACGGCGGACGGATGGTGCGCGAGCAACTCGTTCACGCGGCCGAGCGCCAGCGGCACGATACCCGGCGTGAATGCGCCCACGACAAAGGCGGAGACCATCAGCCCCGCCGACCCGAACAAGCCCGCGGCGGGAATCGCGACCGCAACGGCCTGCACCAGATACGCGACGCGCAGCGCGCGGCCGAAACCCGCGCGATCGGCGAGATGCCCCGCCGCGAGCGGCCCGACGATCGCGCCGAGGCCGTACAGCACCCAGAATTCGGCGCCCGCATCGACGCCGCGGCCAAGCCCGCGCGCAACGAAATCGACGAGGAACAGCATGTGCGGCACGAGCCCCACCGCGTTCAGACCATACTCGGCATAGAGCGCGCGCAGGCCGGCACGAGGATAGGCCGGCGCTGTTTCGAAGCGCGAACGTGCAGCGGCGTGCGCGGGTGCGGTGTGCTCGGGCCAGCCGTTCCACGCGACGGCGGTCAGCGCGAGCGAAACGGCCGCGAGCCCGAGCCAGGTCCACGTGAGCCCCTGACGCAACAGAATCGGCACGATCGTGCCCGAGGCCGCGATGCCGAGCCCGATCCCCGTGAAGATGCCACCGCTCGCGAAGCCCCGGCGCGCCGCCGGCACGTGCGCGAGGATCGTGGGTGCGGCGAGCACCATCAACGCGCCGCCCGAGAGCCCCGAGGCCAGGCGCCAGATGAAAAACCACAGGAACGACACGGGCACCGCGCAGGCCACGAAGGCGATGGTCGCGAGCAGCATCATCGCGCGCAGCACGGTGGCGGGTTTCGCCACGCGTACCATCGCGCCCGCCAGCAGTGCGCCGGCCAGATAGCCGCCGAGGTTCGCCGCGCCGAGATAGGCCGCGCTCGAGGCGGGAAACCAGTGCGCGCCGATGATAGCCGGCAAAAGCGGCGTATAGGCAAAGCGCGCGAGACCGATGCCGATCAGGCTCGCGCTGGCCCCGGCGAGCGTGCCCCGCCAGACGTTGTAGCCGGCCGGAGCGGCCGGATTCGAGATGGCTTGCTGCATGACGACTCCCATGGACCGGTGCTGTTAAGCACCCGATGAATATGGGAGCCAGTCTAGAACGACTCGCATCTCGGGAGAATCACCGCACTGCGTAAGTCATTCTTCCGCGCGGCGATCGAATCAGCGTCGATCGGCGTCGGTGATTTGCTGAGCCCACTCGAAATACTCGCGCAGCAGCGGCGTGGCGAAATCGACGAAACCGCGCACCTTCGGCACCGCAAGGCGCCCGTGCGGCGTCACCAGGTTGACGGGCAACGGCGCATGCTCGCTGTCGCGCAGCACGATTTTCAGCGCGCCGGCCTTGACCTGCTCGGCCACGTGATAGGAGAAAAGCCGCGTGACGCCATGCCCGGCCACGGCCGAAGACAGCGCAGCGCGAATCGTGTTGACGATGAAGCGCGGCGTGAACCGGACGACCTGCGGCAGCGCCGTTAGACGGGCCGCCGGAAAGCTCCACGAATCGAGCCCGAAATGCGTCATCGAGATGATCGGATGGCTGGCCAGATCGGCGGGGACATCGATGGCCGGGTGCGTGGCGAGATAGTCGGGCGAAGCGACCACCACCCGCCTCACCTCGCCCACCGGAATGGCGACGAGCGTGGAGTCCTGTAGATGAGCGATGCGCAACGCCACGTCGATGCCCTCGTCGACGAGGCTCACGGGCCGGTCGAGCAGGTGCAGGCGGATCGACGCCTGGGGATGGCGATCGAGAAACGAATCGACAATCGGGCGCAGCACCTCCTCGCCCACCGCCACCGCCGCCGTCACGCCTAGCAGTCCGCGCGGCGCGGAGCGCTCGTCGGCTGCCAGCAGGTCCGCCTCCTCCAGATCCGCGAGGATGCGCCGGCACGCCAGCGCATAGCGCTCGCCCGCCTCGCTGAGCCGGATCGTGCGCGTGGTGCGGTGTAGCAGCGGCGTGCCCGTGTGCGTCTCCAGAAACGCGATGGCCCGGCTCACAGCCGCGGGCGAGCGGCCCAGCCGACGGCCTGCGCCCGCCAGACTGCCCTCGTCGAGCGTGGCGACGAATACCTTCATGGCGTCGATACGGTCCATTGCGTGTTTGAGCTTGAGATTGGGCCTAGGTGGCGCCGCAGTCTTTTAGGGCGGTGAGTTCCGGCACGATCTTAGCGGAATACGAGAAGCGACAGCGTGGCATGCACGGCTGCACAATCGTAAGACTGAATGTGGCGCTAGTGCGGCGCTTGGCATACCCTGAAGAAGTTGTTCAGCAGGTCCTGGTACGCTCCGCTGCCGCTAGCGGGCTGGGTACGTCAAATGTCGCGAGCACCGCGAGCTTGCTGCGCCCGTGGTGATGGCACTCCGCGTGCAAGCTCAGCCAGCGTTTTTTGTGGCGTCTCAGCCTCAACGTTTCCATCCTGTTCGCTCGATCCGATGACCAACCTCAAACATTCATCCGCGACCGCGACGGCGACGCGAATCGCAGCCGGCGATGACCGCACGCAATACGACTCTTTCTCGATCCTGTTGCATTGGATCACGGTGATTCTGGTGTTGGCCCAATTTGGACTCGCCCAAACCTGGGGGTTTGCGCCTAAACCCACGCGTCACCTGATGATCGTTTCCCACATGTCGTTTGGAATATTGCTTTCGGCCGTGTTGATCGTGCGCATTGGGTGGCGTCTGATACCCGGACATCAAACTCCCGTGTCTGCCGCGGGATGGGTCGAGCTGGCCGCGAAAGGCGTCCACTATGTTCTGTACGCGCTGCTGGTCGGCGAAGCGGTACTGGGTTTCGTACTGCGATGGTCCGGCAACGAATCGATGAGCTTTTTCGGGCTGCGGATGCCCTCTCCGTTCGCGCCGACCAGTAAGGCGACGCATCACGCCATTGGTGAGGCTCATGATTTCGTCGGCTGGGCCATCATCGTCATCGCGGCGGGACATGCCGCCGCCGCGCTGTTTCATCACTATGTGCTGCGCGACGACGTGCTCAAGCGCATGCTGCCGGGCAAAGCGGGCGACGCGTAAGCCGCTCACTTGCCCGCCCGGCGCTCGACCGATAACGAAACAATCGGCTTGCTCGCGCTGAAGCACACCCATTCGGGTGTGAAGGTGCGCGAGCGCTTTCCTGCAGACTGGCGCGCGCTTCAGCCGGACCTTCGCCGCAACAAAAAGGCGCGCCCGTGACAGCGCGCCATCCTCGCGTGTCAGTCGATGGTCAGCCGCTTGCGATCGCCCGACGCCTTTTTCGGCAAGCTGAGCGACAGCACGCCATCCCTGTACTCGGCTTCGCGTTCGCCTCGTCGACCTCGCCGCCGAGCGCGAACGAGCGGCTGAAGGTGCCGGCGTAGCGCTCGCGGCGGATCACCCGCCGCAACGACGAGTCGTCGATCCACGTCAAGCGTGCCCGCCCGACCCGTCACGCGCAAAACCTGAAAAACCCGCTATGCAGCAGCACGGGCCTGGCGCCGAGCTCGTCGAGCAGACGCCGCGCGGCCTGTTCGATCTGGGAACGGTGCGCGAGGAACGCCTGGAGCAGATCGTCTTCCCGCAGCGAGCGCGCGCCGAAATGGTCTTCGAGCGCCTCGGCCGTGATCGCGCACTGCACGGGCCGATCGTCGACGAGCGCCGGAAACGCCAGCACCAGATCGCGGGCGCAGTATTCGGGCATGCAGGATGGAAAGGAAATGTGCATGGTGACGCCCCCCACGGGCATGAAGTGCCGCATCGGCGGATGCGAGGTAGCGGAGCCGCCGCGACGTCTCCAGCTTAATCACGCAATCCATGGCGGATTTGACGTGCGTCAAGGCGGAGTCCGCACGGTCCGCGCTGGCCCCGTTTGCCGCGGCCCTGTCAGCGCAAATGGTCATTCGCCCGTGCGCGTCAGGGAACCCGCAGCGGCGTCGCCGCGTCGCGCGGCGGCGTCGAGCGTTTGCCGCAACGCCTTCAGCTCAGCGTGCAGGCGCACGATTTCATCGTTCAGATGCTTGATATCCCGATGCATCTCGCGTCGCAACGCCCTCTCTTCCTTGCCGATGAATGCCGCGGCGATGCTCGCGAAGACCAGCGACAACATGCCGTAGCCGAGCAGCACGACAAATGCCGCGAACACACGCGAGGCGGGCGTCGTCGGCGCGATGTCGCCATAGCCCACGGTCGCGCTGCTTTCGAACGCAAGCCACAGCCCTTCGGAGTACGAGTGCACGTGTGGTTCGAGCCAGTAAAATCCGGCGCCGGCCATCGCGAGCACGAGCGCGCCGGCGAGCAACAGCCACATCAACCGGTTCGGCGTGACGAACTCGCGCAGCGACAGCACGATGCGCAACGCGACGACACCCATGAACGACAGCCGCAGCAGCCATTCGACGGGCTGCCACGGCGGCGTTCCGAAACCGATGCTGAGCGCCGCGCCCAACGCGATGAGCAGGTCGAGCCAGTTGTTCGCGAGCAGCGTCTTCGGCCGTCTGCTCAGATGGGCCAGCCAGGTGAACGACAACGCGAAGCCGGCGAACATGCCGACGTATAGTGTCCGCGACAGGCTCAGCGCCAGCGGGGTGGGCACCGTCAGTTCGACGTAGAACGCGGGGATCGCGCAAAAGCTCAGCGCGCACAGCCCCCAGCGCAGGTGGCGCCATGCCCGCACGGCGCGCGGACCGTCGTGCGCGCTGGCACCGCCCAATCCGTAGCCGCCGAGGCCGTGGTCGATCATGTGGTCCGTCATCGCGCGAATGGCTTCCGGCCTGTCGGGTTTCGCGCGATACCGTCGTGGTGCCGCAAACGCACCAAGGCCGCGCGATCATCGTTGCAGGCTAACCGACCCGCGGCTGTCAGCCTTGATGCAGATCAGTGCTGGTGCAAGGCGTGCGCGATCAGCCTGTCAGAGCGGGTGCAGCACCGTTTGCGCGACGCCGGCCGCCACACACAGCACGACGACCGCAAGCGGGGGCACCTTCCAGCGCAGCAACAGCAAAAAGCCGATGCACGCCACGGCGAAATCCGTCGCCGACAGGACCGCGCTCGTCCACACCGGCGAATAAAGCGCGGCGGCCAAAAGGCCGACCACCGCGGCATTGACGCCGGCAAGCGCCGCCGCCATCGCCGCACGCGCGCGCAGCGCCTGCCACCACGGCAATGCGGCGAGAACGAGCAGCAGACCCGGCAGAAAGATGCCCACTGTCGCCAGCAGTGCGCCGCTCCAGTGTCTGGGTGGCAGCGCCATCATCCAGCCGAGAAACGCCGCGAACGTGAACAGCGGTCCGGGTACGGCCTGGGCCGCGCCATAGCCGGCCAGGAAGTCGTTGGGCGCGACCCATCCGGTCGCGACGGTTGCCCGCTGCAACAACGGCAGCACCACGTGGCCACCTCCGAACACGAGCGCGCCGGAGCGATAGAACGCATCGAATACGCGGATGCCCTGCGAGGTCCCGCTTGCCGCCCATAGCGGCAACACGAACAGCAATGCGCAAAAGACCATTAGCGCGACGATGCCTGCCGTGCGCGACACCTGAAAATCGCCGGCCCGCTGAGGAATGGCGCGTGGCGCTTGCACCGCCGTGGTCCGGCACAGCGCGACACCGAGCACGGCGCCGGCGCCGATCACGATCAGTTGGGCGTAGACGGTGCCAGGCACACTGAGCAATCCGAGCGATGCGAGCGCGATCGCCGCACGGCGGCGATCCGGACACAGACGCCGCGCCATGTCCCAGACAGCCTGCGCGACGACGGCCACCGCGACGAGCTTCAGGCCGTGAATCACGCCCGTGCCGATCGCGCCGCCCAGGTCCGGCGCGATCGCGGCAAAGGCCAGCATCACGAGTACCGACGGCAGCGTGAAGCCGCACCAGGCCGCTAGCCCCCCACCCCACCCGGCCCGCAGCAGCCCGATCGAAAACCCCGCCTGGCTGCTCGCGGGTCCCGGCAGAAATTGGCACAGGCCGATCAGGTCGGTGAAGGCTTCATCGTCGAGCCAGCGGCGCCGCTCGACGAACTCGCGCCGGAAGTAGCCGATGTGAGCGATCGGACCGCCGAAACTGGTCAGCCCGAGTTTCAGAAAGACGATGAAAACCTCGATCACTCGCGTGAGCCGTGAGCGGCGCGGCGACGACAAATCAGTATCCATGGATGTGCGGGTTCGAACGATGCCGATTTCGAGAGCCGGCGGGCAAGGCGCCGTCGACGGGCTTCGTGTTTGACGACGCACAGTATAGAGGCCTACGGCGCGACCACGCGCCGCACCCGCGCTTGATCTGGGTCAATCGCGCCCCTTGCTTCCCGCAACACACTGGTCGCGACATCCAGAGCACTGTTCGAGTCATGCGCGCAGCCGCGCCGCCGATCGTTGGATATCGGCAGTCGCGGTGTGCCCGTCCCATATCATTCATTCAAGCCAGCGAGGAGACTATGTCCACTGTCGCCATCAACCATCAAGCGCCGGAAACGGCCGCCCCGCCGCTTCTGACGGACACGGCCATCGACGGCATGGCCGCCTACGAAGCGCTCGTCAACGAAGCGCGCAGCGACCGGACCGGCTTCTGGGCGCGGCTCGCGCGCGAGCATCTGAGCTGGCACCGGCCCTTCACCAAGGTACTCGACGAATCGAACGCACCGTTCTTCAAATGGTTCGACGACGGTCTGTTGAACGCGTCGTACAACTGCCTCGATCGTCATCTGCACGACGGCAATGCCAACAAGACCGCGATCATTTTCGAGGCCGACGACGGCAGCGTGACGACCGTCACCTACCGGCAACTGCATGCGCGCGTGTGCCGCCTCGCGAACGCGCTGCGCGCGCGCGGCATCGCGTGTGGGGACCGCGTGATGATCTATCTGCCGATGTCGATCGAAGGCGTCGTCGCGATGCAGGCCTGCGCGCGCATCGGCGCGTTGCATTCGGTCGTGTTCGGCGGCTTCTCGGCGAAGTCGCTGCATGAACGGATGATCGATGTCGGCGCCGTCGCCGTCATTACCGCCGACGAGCAGATGCGCGGCGGCAAGAACCTGCCGTTGAAATCCGTCGTCGACGAAGCGCTGAAAATGGCAGGCACCGACGGCATCCATACCGTGATCGTCTATCGGCGCACGGGCGGCTCGATCCTGTGGGACGAACCGCGCGACTGCTGGCTGCACGAACTCGAAGCGGCCCAACCCGACACCTGCGAGCCCGAATGGGTCGGTGCCGAGCATCCGCTGTTCGTGCTGTACACGTCCGGTTCGACCGGCACGCCGAAGGGCGTGCAGCACAGTACGGCGGGCTATCTGCTGTGGGCCGCCGTCACGATGAAGTGGACCTTCGACCTCCGCGCGGACGACGTGTACTGGTGCACGGCCGACATCGGCTGGATCACGGGGCACAGCTACATCTGCTATGGCCCGACCGCGGTCGGCGCGACCCAGGTGATTTTCGAGGGCGTGCCGACGTGGCCGGACGCGGGACGGTTCTGGGAGATGATCGCGCGGCACAAGGTCAGCATCTTCTATACGGCGCCCACCGCGATCCGCTCGCTGATCAAGGCCGCCGAGACGGACAGCGGCGTGCATCCGCGCCGCTTCGACCTCGACTCGTTGCGTTTGCTCGGCACCGTCGGCGAGCCGATCAATCCGAGCGCGTGGGAGTGGTTTGCGCGCGAAGTCGGCGGCGGGCGCTGTCCGGTGCTCGACACCTTCTGGCAAACCGAAACGGGCGGCCACATGATCACGCCGCTGCCGGGCGCAACACCGCTCGTCGCGGGATCGTGCACGTTGCCGCTGCCTGGCATCGAGGTGGCGATCGTCGACGAAACCGGCTGCGAACTGCCGAACGGCCAGGGCGGGCTGCTGGTCGTCAAGGAGCCGTGGCCGTCGATGGCGCGCGCGATCTGGGGCAATCCCCAGCGGTTCCGCAGCGGCTACTACCCCGCGGACCTGGGCGGCAAGCTCTATCTGGCCGGCGACGGCGCGATCCGCGATGCGCAGACCGGCTACTTCACGATCACCGGCCGCATCGACGACGTGCTGAACGTGTCCGGCCACCGCATGGGCACGATGGAAATCGAATCGGCGCTCGCCGCGCATCCGCTGGTCGCGGAGGCCGCGGTCGTCGGCAGGCCCGACGAGACCATCGGCGAAGCCATCGTCGCGTTCGTCGTGCTCAAGGGACCGCGCCCGCAAGGCACCGAAGCAAGGCAGCTCGCCGACCAGTTGCGCGCGTGGGTCGGCAAGGAAATCGGGCCGATCGCCAAACCGAAGGAAATCCGCTTCGGCGACAGCATGCCGAAGACGCGCTCCGGCAAGGTCGTGCGGCGTCTGCTGCGTTCGGTCGCGAAGGGAGAAACGCTCGCACAGGACATGTCGACCGTCGAAAACCCCGCCGTGCTGCGGCAGTTCGGCCACCACGAGTAAGCCCCCCCGGATCGATTCAGGAGACTTCACGATGAAACCCACCGCACCCAACCCCGCATCGCTCGGCCTTGCGGCTTTCGCGCTGACCACCTGGCTGCTCAGCATGATCAACGCAGGCTGGTTCAGCGGCGGCTCGCTCGGTCTCGTGCTCGCCGTCGCGTTCGCGTTCGGCGGCAGCATGCAGATCGTTGCCGGACTGATGGAGATTCCGCGCGGCAACACGTTCGGCGCCACCGCGTTTCTGAGCTATGGCGCGTTCTGGTGGTCGTTCGGGCTGTTTGCGTTGTTCCTGCACGAGCAGGTGCCGGCCGCGTTCGTCGGCTGGTATCTGCTGTTGTGGGGCGTCTTCACGTTCTATATGTGGATCGCGACGTTCCGCTCATCGCGCGCGCTGCAGGGCGTGTTCGTCGCGCTGTGGGCAACCTTCTTTCTGCTCGCGGCCGGCGAATGGCTCGGTTCGGCGACACTGCGGCACGCGGGAGGCTATGGCGGACTGCTGACCGCGCTGCTGGCGTTCTATCTGTCGGCGGCGGAGATCATCAACGAGTCGTTGGGCCGCACCGTGCTGCCAGTCGGCGCGAAGCCCGGGCTCGTCAAAATGGAAACGGTCGGCGCCGCTGTGGTGACGCGTTTTGCGGAGTGACTGATTGCGCGCATTCGGCGCTTCATCAAGCCCGTCGCGAATCCGACATGCGCGGCGGGTTTTGTCGTCTGGCCGTGCTCATTCAGGCGCGCACTTCGCCCTCGATCGTGCAACGGGGCGCCATCCCATGCCCCTGGCTTTGCCACGTCCCCGGGACGGATACCACTTGTGGCGCGCGCACGTCCCAGCACGATGCCGATCACCGTTTCGATCTGCCTCGCCTAAGCGGTACGGCTTTCGTTCTCACCGAGCTTGCTGGTCATCGGGGTTCCCTGCCGCTTGCGTCGCGCCCGCGCGTTCGTGCGTCGCGCGCTCGACGAGCGCGCGAATGCGCCCGCTCAGACTGTCGCGCAGCGTGTCGTCGAGCGCGTTGCGCAGCCACGCCGCGGGGGCCGCGTCAGTGTGCACGTCGTCCGCCGAGCTGAGCTTGTCGCGCACCCACGTCGTCACCTCCGGCGCGACGCTGTCGAACACGCCAGCGGCGAGCGCCGCGAGCAGCGCGATCTGATCGGCGACGCACAACGCGTTGAAACGCGGCTGCGTGAGCAGCGCGCGAATCCGCTTGCCCCGCTCGATCTGCGCGTTGACGCGTGCGTCCGCGAGACCGCCGAAGCGGCTGAACATCTCCAGTTCGAGAAACTGCGCGTAGTCGAGCCGCAAGCGGCCCGCGACGTCGCGCAGCGCCGCATGCTGCGCCTTGCCGCCGACCCGGCTCACGCTCAGGCCGACATCGACGGCGGGCCGCTGGTTCGCGGCGAACAGCGCGGCGTCGAGCACGATCTGGCCGTCCGTGATCGAGATCAGGTTGGTCGGAATGTAGGCCGACAGATTGCCGGCGTCGGTCTCGGCGATCGGCAGCGCGGTCAGCGAACCGCCGCCGAGCGCGGGCGACAGTTTCGCCGCGCGTTCCAACAGTCTCGCGTGCAGATAGAAAATATCACCGGGATACGCCTCGCGTCCGGGCGGCTCGCGCGTGAGCAGCGCGAGTTCGCGATGCGTCGCCGCGTGCTTGGTCAGGTCGTCGATCACGATCAACGCGTGCTGGCCGCGATCGCGAAAGAACTCGGCGATCGACACACCCGCGAACGGCGCGATCCATTGCAGTCCGGGCGGCGCGGCCGCCGAGGCGACGACGAAGATGCAGCGCTCGAACGCGCCATGCTCGCGCACGGCGTCGATCACGCGCTGTACCGCCGTCGCGCGCTGCCCGACGGCGACATACACGCAGATCACGTCGCTGTGCTTCTGATTGACGATCGCCTCGACGGCGAGCGAGGTCTTGCCCGTCGCGCGATCGCCGATGATCAGTTCGCGCTGCCCTCGCCCGATCGCGAACAGCGCATCGACGACGAGCACGCCCGTCTGCAGCGGTTCACTGACGAAGTCGCGATCGATGATCGCGGGCGCCGCGCGCTCCACAGGCAAACGCGTGGTGGTCCCCACCGCCTCGCCGTCATCGAGCGGCCGGCCGAGCGGATCGACGACGCGGCCGAGCAGCGCGTCGCCGACCGGCACGTCGAGCACGCTGCCGGTCCCCACGACGCGCATGCCGGCCCGCACCGCGTCGCCGCTATCGAGCAGCACGACGCTTGCGCTCGCCACGTCGAGCGAATGAATGAAGCCGCGCACGCCGCATTCGAGTTCGACGACCTCGTCGAGCGCGGCGTCGGGCAGACCCGAGACGAACGCGATGCCATCGGCGATCTGTTCGACGCGGCCGATGCTCGCCGCCCGCGGTTCGAGCGCGACGCGCGCGAGCGCGGCGCGTTTGCGCGCGAGCCACGCGTCGGCGGTGTCAGCGCGCGTGGCCATCGTCGCGAAGCAGTTCACCGTGAATCTGGTCGAGCTGATCGCGCCAGCTATTGCGCACCACGGCGTGCGCGCCCGACAGTTCGAGCCCCGCGAGCAGCGTGCGGTCGATGTCGGTATCGAACTCGAGGCGCTGTGCGAAGGCGGCCGCGAGCGCCGTTTCGCACGCGGCGCGCTCGTCCGGCGTCAACGCGCGCGGCGCGCTAACACGCAGCGGCACGTCCCCGGCAAGCGCGGCGCGCGCGCCGGGCGACAGCCGGCGCACGCCGTCCGCGAGTCCGTCGATGAACCCGGCAACGCGCAGGTCCTCGGGCGAGCGGTCGAGCAACTGGTCGAGCAGCTTGCCCGCGATGTCGACGGCGAGCTGCGCGGCCGCCGCCGACGCGGCTTCGGCCTCGCCCGCGCGCTCGCGCTGCCGGTCCGCGGCCGCCTGGGCGCGCAACCGCTCGGCCTCGTCGCGCGCGGCGTCGAGCAGCGCCGCGTGCTGTGTGCGCGCGTCGGCCTCGATCGTCGCGAACGCCTGCGCGCGCTGCGCGGCGAGTTGCTCCCGTTCGGCCCGCAGCGCCTCGCGTTCGGCCTGCGCCGCGAGCTTCGCGGCGTTCGCGTCGCCGGTCAGCGCATTCGCGCTCGCCTGTCGCTCCGCGATGATCTTCGCGACCGGACGGAACAGAAAGCGCGCGAGCAGCCAGACCAGAATCAGCGCGTTGAGCGTCTGCAGCGCGAGCGTCGACCAGTCGATTTTCATCGCATGCCCTACTTGACGAACGGATTGGCGAACAGCAACAGCAGCGCGACCACGAGGCAATAGATCGCCATCGTCTCGATCATCGCGAGCCCGACGAACAGCGTGCGCGACAGCGTGCCCGCCGCATCGGGCTGACGCGCGATCGCGTCCATCGCGGCGGCGACCGCGCGGCCCTCGGCGAGCGCGGGCCCGATCGCGCCGAACGCCACGGCGAGCGCGGCGGCGGCGATGCTGACGATTTCGATGAGGTTCATGCCGGTCCTTTCTGATTGTCGTGAACGGCGGCGCGCGACTCGCCGACGGCGGCGCCGATGAATACCATCGCGAGCACCGCGAAAATGTAGGCCTGCACCGCGCCGGTCAGCAGATCGAGCGCCATCAACGGAATCGGCACGAGCAGCCCGGCCAGCGACAGCACGATGCCGACCACGAAGACGCCGCTCATCACGTTGCCGAACAGGCGCACCACCAGCGAAAACGTGCGCGTGATCTGCTCGACGACGTTCAGCGGAATCATCACCCAGGCCGGTTCGGCGAACGTCGCGAGATAGCCGCGCCAGCCGCGCGAGCGCACGCCGCACACGAGCGTCGCGGCGAGCACGACGAGCGCGAGCGCGGCATCCGTTTCCAGGTGCGCGGTGGGCGGCTCGACGCCCGGAATCAGCGACGACCAGTTCGCGGTCAGCACGAACAGGAACAACGTGCCGATCAGCGCGCGATACGGCGCGGGCTCGGCCTGCATCGTGTCGCGGATTTGCGCGTCGAGCGTGCCGACCAGCAGTTCGAGCGCGGTCTGCGCGCGCGACGGCATGATGGACAGCTTGCGCGTGAGCCACAGCGAGACGACCGTCATGACCGCCATGATCACCCACGTGACGACCACGGGCGTGGTGATCACGAGCGGACCGAGGCGTACGAGCGGCTCGGTGATGAGCGGCGAATGAATCACGACGTCGCTCGCCGCATGCCGAGCGCAACACCGCGCGCCCACAGGAAACCGCCGATGCCGCCGAGCAACGCGAACGCGCCCGCTTTCGCCAGCAGCACGAATAAAGCGGCCGTCAGCGCGAGCCGCGCCAGTTGCAGCGCGAAGGCGCGCAGCACGCGTCCTCGTGCGAAGTACGCGACGTTCCAGCGCAGCGTCGCGAAGTGCAGCGCACCGCTCAGCAAGCCGACCGCCATTCCCGTGGCGGCAAGCGCGAGCGTGTCGGTGAAATGAAACATGGTGGCGTCAATCACGATCTCTCCTTTGCTGTCGATGCATCCAGCGCCATGCGGACCATAGGCCGATGCCCGCGCCGATCATCAGAAGCGGCGCCGCAAAAAACACCCGCGTACCGGCGATGCGGTCGAGCCAGCGCCCGAGCGCGAGGCAAAGCAGGATCGGCAGCACGATCGTCCAGCCGAGAATGCCGATCTGGCCGAGTCGCGCGCCCAGCGACGGCTCCGGATTCGCGCGCCCGGTCCGCTCGCGGCTCGCCGCGCGCTGCGCGGCTTGCGCGACGCGATCGGCGGGTTCGCCAGGTTCGGCGCGTTTGCCATCCGTTTTCCCGTTTGCCTTGCCGCCAGCAGGCCGCATCGTCATCCCGGTTCTCCACGTGTGGCTTGCGGGCGCAGATAGCGCAGCATCTGGCGCACGGCCTGCGCGTGCAGACGCGTCTGCTCCACGCGCGCGCGCCGCATCGCGTCGAGCTGCGCGGCACGCGCGCGGCGCACGTCCGCCTCGAGCGCTTCGAGCGAGTCGCCCTGCACCGCTTCGCGGCACGCAAGCGAGACGGCCGTGCCGTGCGACACGATCAGCACGCCACCATCGACGGCACAGTAATGCTCGCCGCCATCCGCCGTGCGCCAGCGCACCACCGATGCGCTCAACAGCGTGACCATGTCCGCATGCCCCACGCGCACGCCAAAAGCACCGCTTTCATCCTCGGCGCGCAACGACACGACCGGCAAGCCGTCGACCATGACGCGCGCCGGTGTCGCGATCGTCAGAGACAGGCCATGCTGGGGCATCGCACACTCCTCGTCACGCCGCGACGGCGCTCGCGGCCGTCGACCTGCCGCGGGCTTCGTTGTCGCGCGCCTCGTCCAGCGCGCCGACCATGTACAGCGATCGCTCCTGCCAGTCGTCGCACTCCCCGGCGAGAATCGCCTTGCAGCCGGCGATCGTCTCGGCGAGCGCGACCGTTCTGCCGGGCTGTCCGGAGAACGCTTCGGTGACCGCGAACGGCTGCGTCAGAAAGCGCTGCAGACGGCGCGCGCGCTGCACGGCGCGCCGGTCGTCGATGCCGAGTTCCTCGATACCGAGCAACGCGATCACGTCCTGCAGCTCACGCTGATGTTCGAGTAGGCGTCGCACCTCGTTGGCGACCGCCGCGTGCTCCGCGCCGACGACGAGCGGATCGAGCAGGATCGACGACGACGCGAGCGGATCGATCGCCGGATACATGCCCTCGGCGGCGAGCGCGCGCGACAGCACGATCATGCTGTCGACGTGCGAGGCGATCGTCGTCACGGCAGGGTCGGTGAAGTCGTCGGCGGGGACGTAGACGGCCTCGATCGCCGTGACCGCAGCGTTGCCCACCGACACGATCCGCTCCTGCAACGCTGCTACCTCGCTCGCGAGCGTCGGCTGATAGCCGACCCGCGACGGCATGCGCCCGAGCAGCCCCGACACTTCCGCCCCCGCCTGCACGAAGCGAAACACGTTGTCCATCAGCAGCAGCACGTTCTGGCCGCGCTCGTCGCGAAAGTACTCGGCGATCGTCAGCGCGGTGAGCGGCACCCGCCAGCGCGCGCCAGGCGGTTCGTTCATCTGTCCGTAGACGAGCACGGCGCGCGGCAACACGCCCGAGCCGCGCATGTCGGACAGCATTTCGTGCCCCTCGCGGGAACGCTCGCCGACGCCGGCGAACACCGACATGCCGCCGTAGCGCGCGGCCATCGCGTGAATCAGCTCCATCACGAGCACCGTCTTGCCGACGCCCGCGCCGCCGAACATCGCGGCCTTGCCGCCATGCGCGAGCGGCGTCAGCAGGTCGACGATCTTGATGCCGGTCTCGAACAGCCGCGTGGCGCCGCGCTGCGCCGCGAGCGGCGGCGGGGCGCGATGGATCGGCCTGCGTTCCACGGTCTCGGGCGCGGGCTCGCCGCCATCGCGCATCACACCGGCGACGTCGAGCAGTCTGCCGAGCACCGCGTCGCCGACCGGCACCTCGATGGGGCCCGCGCCGACCCGCACGACGGCGCCGCGCGCGAGGCCCGCGGTGGCCTGCAACGCCAGCGCGCGCACCGTGCGCTCGCTGGTGTGCGCCTGCGCTTCCGCGAGGATCGAGGTCCCGTCCGGCCGCGTGATCCACAGCGCGGTATCGACTGGCGGCAGTTCGTGCGTGTCGAACTGGACATCGACGACCGCGCCGCGCACGGTGCTCACGCGCCCGCTTGCTGCGACCGTAGCCGTGGGCGGTGCGGTGTTTTGACGGCCTGCGCTCTCTGCAATTGGCACGTGGCGCTCCAACGATCAGTTGCAAACCCCTTCACGCTGACGAATCGTCCAGCATCAAATCGGGACCGTCTATGACGCCTCGATCAACACCTTCAGCGCGCGCGTGCTCGACGCGCGGGAGAACGTTTCGTAAGCCGACAGAATATCGTCGAGCCGGAAGCGATGCGTGATCAGACGCGTGGGATCGATCCGCCCCGCCTTGACTGTCTTCATCAGCATCGGTGTACTGACGGTATCGACGAGACGCGTCGTGATCGCGATGTTGCGATCCCACAGTTTTTCCAGATGCAGATCACACTTGACGCCGTGCACGCCGATGTTCGCGATCGTTCCACCCGGCGCGACCAGCTGCTGGCAAAGCTCGAACGTCGGCGGAATGCCGACCGCCTCGATCACGCAGTCGGCGCCTACCGATTCGGTCAGCTTCAGCACTTGCGCGACCGCATCGGCACGCGCGTTGTCGATGCAAGCGGTCGCGCCGAAGCGTTGCGCGACCTCGAGCCGGTTCGCGTCGGGATCGATCACGATGATCTGCGCCGGCGAGTAGAACTGCGCGGTCAACAGCGCAGCGAGACCGATCGGCCCGGCGCCGACGATCGCCACGGTGCAGCCCGGCTGAACCTTGCCGTTGAGCACGCCGCACTCGAAGCCGGTCGGCAGAATGTCGGACAGCATCACGAGCGCCTCTTCGTCGAGGCCAGCCGGAATGCGGTACAGACTGCTCTGCGCATGCGGAATGCGCACATATTCGGCCTGCGTGCCGTCGATCCGGTTACCGAGAATCCAGCCGCCCGTCGTGCAATGCGAATACATGCCGCGCCGGCAGTAGTCGCAGCGGCCGCACGAGGTGATGCACGAGATCAGCACGTGATCGCCGGCCGCGAGCCCGCTCACCGCCTCGCCGACCTGATGCACGACACCGACGCCTTCGTGGCCGAGAATGCGGCCCGGTTCGCAGGTCGGCACGTCGCCTTTGAGAATGTGCAGATCGGTGCCGCAGATCGTCGTGCGGGCGACTTTGACGATTGCATCGGTGGGCGCCGTGAGTTCGGGTATTGGCCGTTCATCGAGCGACTTTTTGCCGGGACCGTGATAAACGAGTGCTTTCATGACGGACTTCTCCTATGGCCGGAATGAAACACGATGCGTGGCGGCAAACGTGTTCGCGCCTGAACCTGGTCGTGTCATGCGTCGGCTAGCGCCGGCGGGAACGTAATGCGTCACGCGCTTGCATCATGAGCCCCAGCGTGGCGGGCGGCTTGATCTGGGTCAAGCACTACGAAAACAACGCCGACGCGTCGATGTCGGCCATTTTCTCGAGTTCTTGCAGATAGAGGCCGGGAAAGGAGCCCGCGCCTGCCTGCACATCGGTCGCGAAGAAGCTGCACGCGCGAGCACCTCGGTCACCTCGCCGAAGTCGGAGATGATGGCCGCGTGCGAATTGGGCGCGCGGCGGAACCAGAGTGGCGTCGGATTGCTCGACCTGATCGGCTCGGATGATCGCCCAAAAACCGAAGACATCGCTATATCACGGCATACGGTTTGCCGATATTGGAGGTTGCGGGGACGCATGCGCCGCGAGCAGCTGCTGATGACGTGCTTCGGTGGCGTCGTCGGCGGGGAACATGCATTCGATGCGCAACTCCTGCGCGGCCACGTTTTGCGGTGTGCCCACGGTCGTGACCATCGAGAAATAGCGCAGCACCACGCCCTCGCTGATGAAGCCGAGCGGAACCATCGGCAGCGTCGCGGGTGTCGTGGACGAGCCATGATGCGTCTTCCAGTCGCGCGGCACGTCGGGATACGCAAGCAGTTCATCGAGTAGACGCTTCGTGTTGGCGCCGATTACATGACCGACCGACTCGCGATACACGCGTTGCAACAGACTTCGCGCGACCTCCTGCCAATCGGCGACGAACGGACGCATGCCATGTGGATCGAAGATCAGATGCAGCATGTTGCGCGGGCCTTCGCGCGCGGTCATGTCGATGAAGCAGTTGAAGAAGCGCGGGGCCGCGTCGTTGGACATCAGCACGTTCCAGTCGCGGTCCATCACGAGCGCCGGAAACGGCTCATGCTGACGCACGACCCGTTCGAGCGCGCGAACCACGCCGTGCATTTCCTGCGCATTCCACGGTGCTTCCGAATAGATCGGTGCATAACCCGCGGCAAGCAGCAGCGCATTGCGCTCGCGCAGCGGCACGTCGAGGGTCTGCGCAAGCGTCAGCAGCGTGTCGCGGCCCGGCACGCTGCGCCCGCTTTCGATGAAGCTGATCTGCCGCTGCGAGATGCCGGCCTCGAGCGACAGATCGAGCTGACTCACGCCACGCACGTCACGCCAATAGCGCAAAAGACTGCCGAGATCGCCCGGCTGCACTTTCGGATCGTGACTCGTGACGTTCATGGTGTTGCCCTCCTGTTGATGCCTGAACGGGATCGCTTCAGCGCGCGGGCGCGTGCCACGCGAATTCGGCGAACTGCGCTTCGAGCGGCGGCTCGGTCACGCTGCCGGTGTAGTTCGTGATCGTCGACGCGGCGACCGCCGCAACCACCTCGAGAATCTGCTCCGCGATGAAACCTGCCGCGAGGAAGCGTTGCCGGTCCTCATCGTCGAGGCGGCCGCGTTTTTCGATCAGCGTGCGCGCGAGCGTCGACAGCGCCGCGAGCCTCGTGTCGTCGGGCAGACCGCCGTGGCGGATCGCCTCGACATCGGCGCGACGCAGGCCCGCGTTCAAGCCGAGCGCGGTATGAAACGCAACCGCCCATTCGCTCGCGTTCGTCACGGCGTTGGTGAGCAGCAGCGTCTGGATCTCCGGTTCGGTCAGACTGCTCGCATGCACGCGCTCGAACAGGCCGATGAAGCCGTTGATCAGCACCGGTGAAGCCGCCATCTTGGCCGCGATGTTCGGAATCAGGCCGAACGCCTGTTGCAGTTTGCGGAGCACGGGTTTCGATTGCTCGGGAGCGGACTCGATCGTGTGAACGGGATAGCTGGACATGGTATCTCCTTGACGTGTGCGCCATCGGAGCGACGGCGCGGTAGTCGAAGAGTAGAGGCAGCCGCGCGGCTCGCCAATTACATCGGATGTCATCGCCATCAGCCATGCGGCGGCGGCTTCTTTCTGGCGAGCCGCCTGGACGCGGAATATCATGTTGGAGTTTGTTCCCCTCTTGTCCCGTTCGTCACTGGAAAGGAAGAACATCATGCCCACAATGAAAGCAGTCGAAGTGAAGCAGGCCGGCGGCCCGCTCGAACTGGTCGAACGCGAAGTGCCCGAGGCGGGCGCGGGTCACGTGCGTATCAGGATTCAGGCTTGCGGCATCTGCCATAGCGATGCGATGACCAAGGAAGGCCTGTGGCCGGGCCTGGCCTATCCGCGTGTGCCCGGTCACGAGATCGCGGGCGTGATCGATTCGGTCGGTGCGGGTGTCGAGGGCTGGCAGGTCGGGCAGCGTGTCGGGGTCGGCTGGCACGGCGGGCATTGCGGCAAATGCGAACACTGCCGCCAGGGCGATTTCGTGCTGTGCAAGTTCGCCCTCATCCCCGGCATCAGCTACGACGGCGGCTACGCCGAATACATGGTGGCCCCGGTCGAAGCCCTGGCGCGCATTCCCGACGATCTGTCCGACGTCGATGCCGCGCCGCTGCTCTGCGCGGGCATCACGACGTTCAACGCGATACGCAATAGCGGCGCGCGCGCTGGTGACGTGGTCGCGATTCTCGGGATCGGCGGCCTCGGTCATCTCGGCGTGCAGTTCGCGCGCAAGATGGGCTTTCGCACGGTGGCGATCGCGCGGGGTCAGGACAAGGCCCCGCTCGCGCAGCAACTGGGCGCGCATCACTACATCGACAGCAAAACGGAAAACGTCGCCGAGAAGCTGCAGGCACTGGGCGGCGCGAAGCTGATACTCGCCACGGTGACGAGCGGCAAGGCGATGACCGCGACGCTCGGCGGTCTCGGCCTGAACGGCAAGCTCGTGATGGTCGGCGTGTCCGAAGAGCCGGTCGAAGTGCCGATCGTGCAGTTCATCATGGGACGCAACTCGGTGCAAGGCTGGCCCTCCGGCACCTCGGCCGATTCGCAGGACACGCTCGCGTTCAGCGCGCTCACCGGTGTCAAGCCGATGATCGAAGAGTATCCGCTCGCCGAGGCAGCGCAGGCCTTCGACCGGATGATGAGCGGTCACGCGCGTTTCAGGGTGGTGTTGAAGATGGTCTGAGTGGCAGCCTCCGGTGGGGCAATGGAAATTGCATGACCATTCTGGTTACGGGCAGCACGGGTGTCATCGGCACCCGGTGCTCGCACATCTGAAAGGCGGCGGCGCAGAAGCAGTGACGAGGCGAAGAAAAAGCGCGCTTGCCGGCATCCCGGCAAGCGCGCTCGATGACTTCGCAAATCACCTTCAAAAACTGCGTCGACGTGGCAAAGAACCACTCGCCAGCACTGGCTGGATCAAGCCAGATCGAAACGATCCAGATTCATCACCTTGACCCACGCGGCAACGAAGTCGCGCACGAATTTCTCCTTGCCGTCCTCGCTCGCGTAGACCTCGCCCAAGGCGCGCAGCACCGAGTTCGAGCCGAACACCAGATCGACGCGCGTACCGGTCCACTTGACCTCGCCGCTCTTCGTGTCGGCACCTTCGAACGTTTCCGCGGCCTCCGACACCGGCGTCCATTCCGTGCCCATGTCGAGCAGGTTACGGAAGAAGTCGTTGGACAGCGTTTCCGGCTTGCTCGTCAGCACACCTTCGCTGCCAGCGCCCACCTTCAGCACGCGCAGGCCGCCGATCAGCACCGTCATCTCGGGCGCCGTCAACGTCAGCAGTTGCGCCTTGTCGATCAGCAGCTTCTCGGCCGCCACCGGGAACTTGCCGCCCAGATAGTTGCGGAAGCCGTCGTGGACCGGCTCGAGCATCCCGACCGATACGACGTCGGTTTGCTCCTGCGACGCATCCATCCGACCCGGCGAGAACGGCACCGTCACCTGCTGGCCGGCGTTCTTCGCGGCCTGCTCGATACCGGCGCCACCCGCCAGCACGATCAGGTCGGCAAGCGAAATCTTCTTGTCGCCGGACTGCGCACCGTTGAACTCGCTCTGGATGCCTTCGAGCACCGTCAGCACCTTCGCGAGCTCAGCTGGCTGGTTGACGGCCCAGTCCTTCTGCGGTGCGAGCCGGATGCGCGCGCCGTTGGCGCCGCCGCGCTTGTCCGAGCCGCGGAACGTCGAGGCCGAGGCCCACGCGGTCGTGACCAGCTGTGACACCGACAGCCCCGACGCGAGGATCTTCTGCTTCAGCGCCGCGACGTCCTTGTCGTCGACGAGCGGGTGATCGACGGCCGGAATCGGGTCCTGCCACAGCAGTTGCTCCGACGGCACTTCCGGGCCAAGATAGCGGGCGCGCGGACCCATGTCGCGGTGCGTCAGCTTGAACCACGCGCGCGCGAACGCGTCGGCGAACTCGTCGGGGTTGGCCATGAAGCGCCGCGAGATCTTTTCGTAGATCGGGTCGAGGCGGAGCGACAGGTCGGTCGTCAGCATCGTCGGCAGCACTTTCTTCGACGGGTCGTGCGCGTGCGGATACGTGGCCTGCGCGTCCTTCGCGACCCACTGGTTCGCACCCGCCGGGCTCTTCGTCAGCTCCCACTCGTGGCCGAACAGGCTCTGGAAGTAGCTCATGTCCCACTGCGTCGGCGTCGCGGTCCACGTGACTTCGATACCGCTCGTGATCGTGTCGCCGCCCCTGCCGGTGCCGAAGCTGTTGCGCCAGCCGAGCCCCTGGGCCTCGAGACCGGCACTTTCCGGTTCCGGACCGACGTTATCGGCCGGCGCCGCGCCGTGCGTCTTGCCGAACGTGTGGCCGCCGGCGATCAGTGCGACCGTTTCCTCGTCGTTCATCGCCATGCGGCCGAACGTTTCGCGGATGTCGACTGCCGCGGCGAGCGGATCGGGATTGCCGTCCGGGCCTTCCGGATTCACGTAGATCAGGCCCATCTGCACCGCGCCGAGCGGGTTTTCGAGGTTGCGGCCGGGCGGATCGGTACGGCTCTTTTCGGTGCCGTGCAGCTCCTCGTCGGCGACCAGCACGCCTTCGTCGTCTTCCCTGCCGGCCGCTCCCTTGCCGTAGCGCACGTCGCCGCCGAGCCAGGTCTTTTCATTGCCCCAGTAGACGTCCTGATCCGGTTCCCATGTGTCCGCGCGGCCGCCGCCGAAACCAAAAGTCTTGAAGCCCATCGTTTCGAGCGCGACGTTGCCGGTCAGGATCAGCAGGTCGGCCCACGAAATTTTCTGGCCGTATTTCTGCTTGATCGGCCATAGCAGCCGGCGCGCCTTGTCGAGGCTCACGTTGTCCGGCCAGCTATTGAGCGGCGCGAAACGCTGCTGGCCGCGCCCTGCGCCGCCGCGGCCGTCGCCGATGCGGTACGTGCCGGCGGCATGCCATGCCATACGGATAAACAGCGGGCCGTAGTGGCCGAAATCCGCGGGCCACCAGGGCTGCGAATCGGTCATCAGCGCGGCGAGGTCTTTCTTGACCGCGGCGTAGTCGAGGCTCTTGAATGCCTCGGCATAGTTGAAGTCTTCGTCTAGCGGATTGGAGCGGTTCGAATGCTGGTTGAGCAGGTCGAGGCGCAATTGCTTCGGCCACCAGTCCCGATTGGTCGTCCCGCCGCCGGCGGTATGGATGAACGGGCACTTTGCTTCGTTTGACATGCGTTCTCTCCTTTGGAGGATGTCTCCGTTGTCGATCGGAGTCGGTGCCTGGGTACTTTCTCCAATCCCATGCAAGGTACTTGTTATGCGTTTGTCATCGTGTCAGGCTTGCGTGGCAATTTGACGACCCGAAAACCCGACAGTCGGCCGAATGGCTCGGCAGTGCACTCATGAAATCCAGGGTCGAGCGCAACGCAGCCGATGTCCGTAACGGCTGACTCCGGTCGGCGCTCCACTCCTATTCGAATATAGGCGAGGACAAAGTTCAATAGAATTCGAATACGGCAATGCCGCTAATAGACGGCGACTATAGCGGGCGGAAAACGAGCGGCGCCCTGCATCACTATATGCCGATCGATCGTCACCGCGTCGAAGCTTGAGCGCACCCGGCTGTTTTGCGCCAGGCGCAGCCGACTGTGTGATAGGGTTTCGCGTTTCGTCCGCAACAGAGTGGGCACTGCTTTCTTTTCAGGCAAGCGCTTCTGAGAGCACCTGAGCGGAGCAGAATGACGCCAACCGGCGTGCGCCCGAGGAGTGTCCCGAACCGTGTCCAAAGCCGTGCCGAAAGCTGCCCCGAACGCTGAGCTCGCCACCGTCCAGCCCGTCGAATCGCTCGTCGTGCCGGAACTGCTCGATGGCCGCGACGGCACCAATCGCGGCGCGGCGGAAAACTCGCAGCTATCGGCGCGCAACGACCTCGACGCCGTGCGCGCCTGGCTGTCCAATTACGCGGACACCAAGACCACCTTCGACAACTACCGCAAGGAAGCGGAGCGGCTGCTGCTGTGGGCCGTCGTGCAGCTCGGCAAGCCGCTGTCGTCGCTGACGCACGAGGATCTGCTGCTGTTCAAGGCGTTCATCGCCGATCCGCAGCCGGCCGCGCGCTGGGTGTCGGCGAACGGCGGCAAGTACGCGCGCGGCGACGCACGCTGGCGGCCGTTCAACGGGCCGCTGTCGCCGGCCAGCCAGCGCCAGGCGCTGATCATCCTGAACGCGATGTTCACGTGGCTCGTCAATGCCGGCTATCTGCGCGGCAATCCGATGGCGCTCCTGCGACAACGCGCGAAGCGCTCGGCGCCGCGCGTGACGCGCTATCTGTCGACCTCGCTGTGGGACGAAGTGAAGCTGTTCGTCGAGCAGCTGCCGCAAGATACCGATGCGCAACGCGCGTACTACGCGCGTTGCCGCTGGCTGACCACGCTGTTCTATTTGCAGGGCATGCGCATTTCCGAGGTGGCCGGCGGGCAGATGGGCCAGTTCTTCAGAAGGCTCGGCGCCGATGGTCAGGACCAGTGGTGGCTCGAGACGCTCGGCAAGGGCGACAAGGAGCGGATCGTGCCGGTGTCGGCCGAACTGGTTCAGGAGCTGCGCAGCTACCGCACGCTCAATGGCCTCGCCGCCCTGCCGACCCGCGCCGAGGAAACGCCGCTCGTGCTGCCGTTCAAGGGCCGCAACCGCTGCCTGTCGCGCTCGGCGATTCACGACGCGATCAAGGGCATCTTCGCGGGCGCGGCCAAGTGGCTGCGTGCGCGCGGTCCCGAATTCGCCGATCGCGCCGACGAGCTCGAGCGCGCGTCGGCGCACTGGCTGCGGCATACGGCCGGTTCGCATCAGGCGGACGGCGGCGTCGATCTGCGCACGATCCGCGACAACCTCGGCCACGTTTCGCTGAATACGACCAGTCTTTACCTCCACACCGAGGACGACGCGCGGCATACCGAGACCGTTAATCGACACCGCATGAACTGGGACGACGCGAAGTCTGAAGACGGCAATGCGGGCGGCAATTAAGCGCGGATCGGGCGGGTGAAACGCGCCGGAATTTTTGCGTTATTTCTTTCTATTTCCCAGTTGGCTCAATTCATCAGGCGATGCGCGCCGGGCATGCGTTTGCGCCTGCGCGTTTCACCGCTCATTTCCCCGCTCGTTTCCCTGGTCGTCGATTCATATCTCAAGAATGCAAAACGCCGACCGTTAAACGGGCGTCGCTCGACAAATAACCAATACAAACCGGGGAATGAACTTGAAAACCATCACCAACGCGCTGTTGGCGTCGGCTGCTTGCGCTACCTTTCTCGCGGGCTGCGTGACCAGTGGGCAAGGCCGGCTCGTCAGCGCCCCGAACCGGGTCAACGAAGTGAGCGTGACCGCGTATCAGCCGTTGCCGACCGATGGGTACGTCGCCAATGTGGTCGATCGCGATGTGGTGATCGTCGGCGGCGATACGTATATCTGGGTCGTCGGCCGGGACGGCGTCCGGCATCGCCAGTTCTATTCTCATGGCGATCATCGCGCCGAGGTTTTCCATCGCCGCGAGGAACTGCATCGTGTGATGGCGAGCCATGACGGTCATCTGCCGGAGCATCCCGGCGGCGCGCATCCGCCGCTCGGGCACCCGGGCGGCCCCGCGCCGGCGATGGCCGCGCACGGACAGCCGCCGCGAGCCGACAGGCACGCCGCCGGACCGGTCAGGTCTGCGCCCGCGACGGGCGCGCACGGACAACCGCGCCGCGCCGTCATGCACGTCGCCGGGCCGGTCAGGCCCGCGCCCGCACCATCGGCAAAGCGGGTGTCGAAGGATCCGAAGAAGTCGTAACGTCGCTGATAGGCGCGCTGCCAAAGCGCCTTCCTGCATCGCCCGCTTCCCCCAACTCCCCGCCAATCCCACCCCATTGCCCGCTAGAATTGCCGGCTTTGCCCGCGCCGGGCGCGCCGCAAGGCAAAATACGGGTTTTGCGCGCGCCGCACGCGCGGCCGATCCGGTCGCGAAGCGTCCCCAAACCGTTTTCGGGCCCGGCGGTTGCATCGTCGCCCCGGGCCGCGCGCCGAACCGCAACATCACAGCCCCGCCCGGCCCGTCAGCTTCGCTGCCCGGCGCACGCGGCGCGGCGAGGACCGCTCGTCCCCAACAGAGCAGATCAGGAGCCTTTATGAGCGATTCGAATCCATCCTTCCTCGGCCGCATTTCGCTGGCCGTCGACACGTTTTTCAGCATTCTCGGCAATGGCGACTTCGCCGCCGACGTGCTGCGCCTGCGCAACGGCGAAAAGATCGGCGCGGCCCCGGCAGCCGCCCCCGCCGCCACGCCAACCCCGGCCCCGGCCCCCGCCGCCGCCCCGCAACCGAAGCCGCAACCCGCGCCGGTGCTGAAGGAGGCCGCCCCCGACGCCGCGCTGCAACTGCTCGGTCTGCTGCAACGCGACGCGCGCTTCATCGATTTCGTCGAGGAAGACATCAAGGCCTATAGCGACGCCGACATCGGCGCGGCCGCGCGCCTCGTGCACGAAGGCTGCCGCGCGACGCTGCGCGAGCACTTCACGATCCGCCCGGTGCGCGACGAAGCCGAAGGCAGCCGCGTGACGCTGCCCGCAGGCTTCGACGCGAGCTCGGTCCGTTTGACCGGCAACGTGGTCGGCAGTGCGCCGTTCAACGGCAGCATCAGCCATCGCGGCTGGCGCGTCGAGGATGTGCGTCTGCCGAAGCTGGCGGACGGTCATAACGCAAAAGTCATCGCACCGGCGGAGGTGGAGCTATGAGCGACGCACGCTATTCGATCGGCATCGATCTCGGCACCACGCACTGCGCGTTGTCCTACGTGGACACGCACGCGAGCGACGGCGAGAAAACCACCCAGGACGTGCTGTCGATCGCCCAGCTCACGGGCCCCGGCGCAATCGATAATCTGCCGCTGCTGCCCTCGTTCCTGTACCTGCCGCATCCCGACGAACTGGCCTCCGGCGACCTCTACCTGCCGTGGACCGGCCAGCGCGAATTCGCGGTCGGCGAATTCGCGCGCAGCCGCGGCGCCGGCACCCCGATCCGGCTCGTGTCGAGCGCGAAAAGCTGGCTGTGCCATCCGGGCGTCGACCGGCGCGCGGGCATTCTGCCGAACGACGCGCCGCCCGAAGTCGCGCGTGTGTCGCCGCTGGAAAGCTCGGTGCGCTACCTGACGCACCTGCGCGAAGCATGGGACCACGCGCATGCGGACGCGCCGTTCGGCGAGCAGGACGTCACCGTGACGATCCCCGCGTCGTTCGACCCCGCGGCGCGCGAGCTGACGGCGGAGGCCGCCGAGGCCGCCGGCTTCACGCGCATGACGCTGCTCGAAGAGCCGCAGGCGGCGCTCTATAGCTGGATCCAGAAGAGCGGCGGCCAGTGGCGCAAGCAGGTCAAGATCGGCGACATCATCCTCGTCGTCGACGTCGGCGGCGGCACGACCGACCTGTCGCTGATCGCGGTGATCGAGCGCGACGGCAATCTCGAACTGCATCGCGTCGCGGTCGGCGATCACATCCTGCTCGGCGGCGACAACATGGACCTCGCGCTCGCGCACGTGGTCGCACGCAAGCTCGCCGCGCAGGGCACCCAGGCCGACGCGTGGCAACTGCGCGCGCTCACCTACGCGTGCCGCGCGGCGAAGGAAACGCTGCTCAGCGATCCCGCCACCGACACCGTGCCGCTCGTCGTGCCGAGCCGCGGCTCGAAGCTGATCGGCGGCTCGATCCGCACCGAGCTGACGCGCGTCGAACTGACACAGACGATCCTCGACGGCTTCTTCCCGCAGATCGACAGCGCCGCGCGTCCGGTGAGCCGCGCGCGGGTCGGTCTGACGCAGCTCGGCCTGCCATATGCGCAGGACGCGGGCATCACGCGGCATCTGGCGGCGTTCCTCGGGCGTCAGGTCGGCGCGCTGGCGGAACTCGAAGGGCTGCGCGAGCATGTCTCGCCCAACGCGAGCTTCCTGCATCCGACCGTGGTGCTGTTCAACGGCGGCGTGTTCAAGTCGGCGCTGCTGGTCGAACGGATCATGGGCACGCTGAACGGCTGGCTCGCGACCGAAGGCGCGGCGCCGGCCCGTCTGCTCGAAGGCGCGGACCTCGATCTGGCGGTCGCGCGCGGCGCGGCCTACTACGGCTACGTGCGGCGCGGCCGCGGCGTGCGGATTCGCGGCGGCACCGCGCGCGCGTACTACATCGCGATCGAATCGGCGATGCCGGCCGTGCCCGGGCTCGAGCCGCCGGTGCAGGCGCTGTGCGTCGCGCCGTTCGGCATGGAAGAAGGCACCGACGCCGAGCTGCCCGCGCAGGAGTTCGGGCTGGTCGTCGGCGAGCCCGTGCATTTCCGCTTCTTCGGCTCGTCGGTGCGTCGTCAGGATCAGGTCGGCACGCTGCTCGATTACTGGGGCCCCGAGGAGTTGCAGGAACTCGAGGAAATCCAGGCGACGCTGCCGGCGGCCGGCCGCACCGCCGGCGAAGTCGTGCCGGTGAAGCTGCACGCGCGCGTGACCGAAGCGGGCACGCTCGAACTCGAAGCGATCCCGCGCGGCTCCGACGAACGCTGGAAAGTCGAATTCGACGTGCGCGGCAACGCGAATGCGTGATTGACATGAAGCGGTACAGCGTCGGCATCGATCTGGGCACCAGCAACACGGTGCTCGCGTACGCGCAAGCCGGATCGCAGCAGATTCGTGTGTTCGAGATCGAGCAACTCGTGAGCCCCGGCGAAGTCGCCGCGCGGCCGCTGTTGCCGTCGGTGCGCTATCAGGCGGCCGACGGCGAACTGAGCGCGGCCGATCTGCAACTGCCGTGGTCCGGTGCGCGTGCGGCGTCGGGCCTCGGCAAGGACGCGACGCAGCCGGTCGTGGTCGGCCGGCTCGCGCGGCTGCTCGGCGCGCAGGTGCCGGGGCGGCTCGTCGCCAGCGCGAAAAGCTGGCTGTCGCACGCGTCGGTCGATCGCGTCGCGCCGATCCTGCCGTGGGGCGCGCCCGACGACGTCCGCAAGATTTCGCCGCTCGACGCGAGCGCGAGCTACCTCGCGCACGTGCGCGCCGCATGGAACCAGCACTTTCCGAAGGCGCCGCTCGAACAGCAGGACGTCGTGCTGACGGTGCCCGCATCGTTCGACGAAGGCGCGCGCGCGTTGACCGTCGAAGCGGCGCGGCTCGCGGGGCTGCCGTCGCTGCGGCTGCTCGAAGAGCCGCAGGCCGCGTTCTACGACTGGCTGTTCCGGCATCGCGACACGCTTGCCGACGAGTTGGCGGACACCCGGCTCGTGCTGATCTGCGACGTCGGCGGCGGCACCACCGATCTGACGCTGATCGAAGTCGGCCTGTCCGACGACGGCGAGCCGCGCCTGATGCGCGTCGGTGTCGGCAATCATCTGATGCTCGGCGGCGACAACATGGACCTCGCGCTCGCGCATCTGGTCGAGGCGCGGCTGTTGGGTGGTGCCGGCGGCGGTGCGCAGGCGCCGCAACGGCTATCGGCGGCGAGCCTGTCGCAGCTGGTCGAGCGATGCCGCGTCGCGAAGGAGCAATTGCTCGGCGCGCAGGCGCCCGAGTCGGCGCCAGTCACCTTGCTTGGCGCGGGCTCGAAGCTGATCGGCGGCGCGCGCACGACGCAGGTCACGCGCGACGAGGTCGAGAAGATCATCGTCGATGGTTTCTTGCCGCGGGTGGCCGCCGATGAGCGTCCGGGCCGGCCGCGCGGCGCGATCGTCGAATTCGGCCTGCCGTATGCGACCGATGCGGCGGTCACGCGGCATATCGCGGCATTTCTCGAACGTTTCGCCGCGCAGTCGCGCAAGGCCCTTGGGGCGGATTCCAGCACGCCGGACGCATCCGGCACAGCCGCCCTGCCCGTACCCGACACGCTGCTGCTCAACGGCGGCGTGTTCCGCGCCGACGCGCTGTCGCGGCGTCTGGCCGACACGCTCGGCGGGTGGCGCGGCGCGCCGCTCAACGTGCTGCACAACGACAACCCCGACGTCGCGGTCGCGCGCGGCGCGGTCGCCTATACGCTCGCGCGCGCGGGCTTCGCGCCGAAAATCGGCGGCGGTTCGCCGCGCAGCTATTTTCTGGTGCTCGACGAAACGCCGGCCGGCAAAGACGACGCCGAGCCGGACGCGGCGCCGGCGCAACGCGGCATCTGCCTGCTGCCGCGCGGCACCGAAGAAGGTCACGAGATTCTGATCGCGGAGCGCATGTTCGCGCTGCGGCTCGGGCATCCGGTGCGCTTTCACCTGGTGTCGTCGAGCGCGGACACCGCGTATCAGCCCGGCGAACTGGTCGACCTCGCGGGCGGCGACTTCGTGCGCCTGCCGCCGATCGCGACGATCGTCCAGCCACGCGACGGCCATCGCGCTCGCGAAACCGCCGTGCGCATCGCGACGTCGCTGACCGAGGTCGGCACGCTCGACGTCCATTGCATCGAGCTCGACGAGCCGTCGCAACGCTGGCTGCTCGAATTCCAGCTGCGCCACGGCCACGCCGACGCGCAAGTGGAGCTATCCGCCGAGGGCGCACCGCAACGCCACCCGGCGCTCGATCGCGCGATCGAACTGATCGACCGTTGCTTCGGCGCCCGCGCGCAAAACGTCGACCCGAAGGAGATCAAACGACTGCGCGCGCAGCTCGAACATCTGCTCGGCCCGCGCGACAGCTGGAACAGCGCGTTGCTGCGCGAACTGTTCGGCGCGCTGTGGGAGCGCGCGCGCCGCCGCCGCCGCTCGGCCGATCACGAACGGCTGTGGCTGAATCTGGCCGGCTATTGCGTGCGGCCCGGCTTCGGTTATCCGCTCGACGAATGGCGCGTCGAGCAACTGTGGACGCTGTTCGACGATGGCATCCAGTACGTGACCGACAGCCAGGTATGGTCGGAATGGTGGACGCTGTGGCGCCGCGCGGCCGGCGGCCTCGGCGAAGATGCGCAGTTGCGCGTGCTCGACGCGATGGACTATCTGCAGAAGGCCGCGCAATCGCGTCACAAGCTGCCGTTCGATGTCGCGAAGACCGGCTTCGCCGATATGGTGCGCCTGTCCGCATCGCTCGAACGGACTCCGGCCGAACGCAAGATCGAACTCGGCGAGGCGGTGCTCGCTCGCCTGAAAAAGCCAGCGGAAAACCATCAAAGCTGGTGGGCGGTCGGACGGATCGGCGCGCGCCAGCCGTTTTACGGCAGCGCGCATAGCGTCGTGCCGCCCGAGGTCGCCGCGCAATGGCTCGATGCGATCCTCGCGCTCGACTGGAAGAAGGTCGACCCCGCCGCCTTCGCGGCCGTCCAGATCGCCCGCATGACCGGCGACCGCTCGCGCGATCTGCCCGACGCGCTGCGCGCGAGCGTCGTGCGACGCCTCGAAGCGGCGAGCGCGCCGCGCGCCTGGGTCACGATGGTCAGCGAAGTCGTCGCGCTCGATAACGCCGACGAAGGTCGCGTGTTCGGCGAATCGCTGCCGGTCGGGTTGAAGCTGATCAGCGGCTAAAGCGTTTTGCGCGGCGCGAAGCTCAGCACCGCTCGTGCGGCGTCCAGATGCACAGCAACGCGCACCCAGGCGGATACCCGTGTGCGCGCATTGCTTCAGCACGCGCCGCTCAATTCGGCACGTTCACGGCGCCATTCGTTGCGGAAATCGCATTGACACCCGGGGTCGCCGCGATCGCCGGCAGGTTGGCCGTGGTCAGCGCCGGTGCGGCTCCGGGCACGCCGCCGCGCGGTATCGTGTGGATCACCTGCGACGGCGGCAACGGCGTGCCGTTCTTCAGATGAGCCCACATCAGATTGAGCGCCTGAAGATCGTAGTAATGCAACGGCACGAAACGCGTATCGAAACCGGCGACGCCGAGGAACGCGTCAAAGTGCTGAGTGTTCGTGACTTCGTACAGCGCCAGCTTGCTCGCGCCGCCCTCGACCACCTGGTTCAATCCGAGATACGGCCGCGACGCGTGATTGATCGGCACCAGCGCATCCGCGCATCCTTGCACGGTGATGGTCGGCTTGCCATGCAGATTCGCATTCACGCGAATTGCATCGACGCTGGCCTCAGACGATCGCTCGCGACAGCGGTGGCGGCACGAACTCACGCCTCGCTCGATGCAAGCGCTCGAGCGTCTCGTGGAAAAAGTTCGACTTCAGCCTCGATCTCCACGGGAATGTTGAAGGGAAGCTCGGCCAGTCCCACCGCGCTGCGAGCGTGACCACCGCGCTCCTCGCCAAAGACAGCGAGTATCAGTTCCGAAAAGCCGTTGATCACCGCGGGCTGTCGGTTGAACCCGGGTGCCGAGTTGACCATGCCGAACACCCTCGTCCAACAGGCGATGCGCTCCAGACTTCCGAGCTCGCGCTTGAGGCTGCCCAGAATAGCGAGCGCGGTGAGACGAGCCGCCACGAAGGCCTGCTCCTGCGAGACCTGACTGCCCACCTTGCCAAGTGGCTCGGCCAGCGAGCCGTCCGCGTTGGTCGGTCCATGGCCCGAGATGCAAGCCCTGTGGCCGACTATCCGCACCCATGGGAACGGAAGCGTCAGGCCGGGAGGAAGCCGCAACGGTTCCGGCAAGACGTAGCCAAGTGCGTGCAAGCGATCTTCAACGGTCGACATATTCAGACTCCACGTGAAGGCCCGACGGCGTTTATTCGCGCGCGCGCCTCGACAATCGCGCAGCGGCGTGGCTGCGGCACGTCGCTGCGGTGACAGCCATTTCAGATGCCCGCTTCCCTCACGCTCCGCCCTGCTTGCGCATCTGCCCGATAGCGCGAGCGCGTGCAGCCTCGGCCTCGCGGACGAGCCGGTACGCAACGTAATATTTAAAGACATTGCGCACGTACGTCGTTGGTTCGATGCCGATTTTCTCGGCGACTACGATTTCGACATTGTTGAACCACTTGTTAGGATCGAGACCGCGCGCCGCCGCTTCCTTGCGCATTCTGGCGATCTTTGCGGGTCCTGCGTTGTAGCTTGCGAATGCGAACAGCGAGCGGTCCCTTTCCGAGAAGTGAGCATCGGGAAAGTAACGGGCCATCAGCACATCGAGATATTTCGCTCCCGCATGTATGTTGGACTCCGCCACCCTGATGTCGCCAACCGCAAGTTCCTTCCCCGTGGCTGGCATCAACTGCATGATCCCGATTGCGCCAACGTGACTGCGGGCGCTCTGGTTCAGCTGGGATTCCTGATAGCCTTGAGCCGCAAGCAAAAGCGGATCGAAGCGGTACTGCGCACCGTATTTTTCGAAAAGACCGACCGTCTGCCCGAACCGCTTCAGCTCCGCTGACTCCGTATTGTTGGAGATCTGCTTGATGCGCTTCATTTCCTGCTGCAGACGGACTTCCGCGACACTCTGCTTCTTCACGTAATTCAGGTAGAAGTCGTTGATCGCGTCCCGCAGTTTGGGGCTCTTGAAGCGCACCGCCCAGCCGATGTAGCCTGCGTCGCGCACCGAAATATCGTTATGCACGACGATTCCAGCCAGTACCGGCGCCCATACCTTTGCCTTCCAGTCGTCCACGACGAGGATCTGGAGCAGCCCGACATTGAGCATCTCCATTGCGTCCTCGTCCTCGAGCGCGTCGGGCAGCGGCACGAGTTTCACCGGAGCTTTGCCTTCCTTGCCAAAACGCGCGTTCAACGCGTTCAGGCTCTCGTAATAGCTGCTGCTGGGCCGCACATGGACCGTCTTACCGCTGAGATCGTCGAGCTTCGCGAGGGCCGGCGACTTCGGCCCGGTCACGACCACTTCGCGTACTGCTGTCCGGTCACGCGGCGCCACGAAGTCGACCTGCTTCAGGCGGACCTCCGTGACCGTCAGATTGCCCGCGGCGATGTCGCCCCGGCCCGCTATCAGCCCCGGGAGCAACTGGTCGCGAGTCGTCGGAATGATGACCAGGGTGAGCGGACGCTTGCCGAGCGTCGCCCGGTACTTCTTGTTCACATAACGCTCGAAGTCCCGCATGAGACCGGCGGTCAGCCCACGTTCGTGACCTTGCTCATTCAGATAGAGCGTTCGACTGTAGGGAACCAGCACGCGGATCAGACGCCGGTCGAGCATGGCGTCGAAATCGCCCGTGAACGGTTGATTGCCGAGATCGATCCGGCGCGCCGCGGGAGCCGACGCCGCGGCGGTTGGGGATGCCGGCAGGGCCGACGAGGCGGCCGGCTGCGCGGCGACACTTTGGGCGGCGACGCACGCCGCGGGGCCGACGATCATGCCTGAGCAGAACGCCGCGATGTACAGCAACGTTTGAATGATGCGCATCGTAAAACACCCTGCTGTCGCACCCGGCGACTGCGTCGACGTTCACTACGCGCATCCATATTGCCACGCTGGCAACGGCTGAAAATGGGACGATGGTCCTATAAGCAATGCGCCATGACTGAAGATAGAGCCGTACCGACGCAATCGCCAACGCCCGCTACGCCATCGTCACGCGATTTCGTCCTTGATGCTTCGAGCGATACAACGCACGGTCAGCGCTCGCGAAACCGTCGCGATGCGCGGGTCGCGACAGATCGCTGATACGCGTGAGCGACGCGCCAATGCTGACCGTCACCACCCCAAGCGGCGACGCGCGATGCTCGATCGCGAGGTCCGCCACGCGCTGGCGCAGCGTTTCGAGCGTGTCTTCGAGCATCGATGGTTGCGCTTCGAGCACCAGCATTCCGAACTCCTCGCCGCCCATGCGCCCGACCACGATGCGCTCGCTGTCGGCGGCGGCCTGCATCACGGAGGCGACCAGACTCAGACAGTGATCGCCGGCCTGATGACCGTAGGTGTCGTTGTACAAGCCGTCAACACAACGCCCATATCAGCGAATCAAAGGAGGTTCTCTACCGCTGGCATCCGTGGTACGGGCACACGGTATGGATTTTCACCACGATAGAGAGGAAGAACGCCGAGTCAGTGTTGCGCTGTGGGCGAGAGCCGTTCGACACGGCAGGCTTGCTGGAGGTGCCGCAATGGATGTTCGATCCCGTTGCCTGCTGTCGCATTACCTCGGCAACGTCTCCCGCCGTCAGCTGTGAAGCATTGAGGGAACTGAAGTACCTGCTGGCGCAGGCGCCTGCTGCCAAGCCGCGCGGTATGGTACAAGCCGAGCACCATCCTTTGCTCCGTACAGGAGGTGCTGATGCGACGCCAGACAAACCCCCAACCGGGCGGTCAACTCGACCTGTTCCGTCCCTTTCCGAAGACACCACAATGGGCGCGCCTGCCGCAGGAGGTCCGGCAGCAGACGGTGCGTTTGCTGGCGCAACTGCTGCGGCAACACCGTCGCGGGCTGCTCGCCGCCGTACACGAGCCGGAGGTGCGCGATGAGTGACAAGATTCGGGCGCAGCATCTGGCGCGCAAGGCCATGCTGTACGTGCGCCAGTCGTCGGCCTATCAGGTCAGCCACAATCTGGAGAGCCAGAAGCTGCAGTATGCGATGCAGGATCGTCTGCATCAGTTGGGCTGGAACGAGATCGAGGTGATCGACGAGGATCTGGGACGCTCTGCGGCCGGAACGCAAACGCGCACGGGCTTCGAACGGATGGTCGCAGAGGTCTGTCTTGGGCACGTCGGCGCAGTTGCCGCTCGCGAGGTTTCACGATTCGCGCGCAACAGTCGCGAGTGGCAGCAACTGGTTGAGGTGTGCCGCGTCGTCGACACGGTGCTCGTCGATCAGGAGACCGTCTACTCACCACGGCAGAGCAACGATCGTTTGCTGCTCGGCTTGAAGGGCAGCCTGAACGAATACGAGCTGGATCTCTTGCGTCAGCGTTCGCTCGAAGCTCGTCGGGAGAAGGCCAAACGGGGCGAACTCATTGTCGCGGCGCCGGTGGGTTACTGCAAGACCGAAGACCAGCGCCTGGAGAAGGATCCGGATTTGCGCGTGCAGGACGCCATCCGCTCGGTATTCCGCCAGTTCGGCGCGATTGGTTCGGTGCGTCAGACGTTGTTATGGTTCCTGGAGCACGGCCTGCAGTTGCCGGCATGCATGCCGCGCGGCGAAATCCAATGGAAACGGCCGAGCTACGGCACGGTGTACCGGATCCTGACCAACCCGATCTACGGTGGCACGTATGCCTACGGCAAGACCGAATGCGCGATCCATTACGAGGCTGGGGAACCACGCAAACGTGATCGCCGCAAACCACGGGATCAGTGGCTTGCGCTCATTCCGAATGCCCACGAAGGGTACGTTGACTGGGACGAATTCGAACGGATCCAGTGTGCCATTAGCGGCAACCTGCGTCTGGCCGGACACGCTGGCGCCCCGAAGAACGGTGAGGCCCTGCTGGCGGGACTGTTGCGCTGCAGGCGCTGCGCGAGCAAGCTGACGCTACACTACACGGGTAACAGGCACGACGCCTTGCGCTATAGCTGTCATCGCGGCTGGATGGACAAGGGGCAACCGCGTTGTATTGCGTTCGGTGGCACACGCGCGGACGCGGCCATCGCCGAGGCGGTCTTGCAGGTCGTTCAACCGGCGGCAATTGAGGCAGCAATCGTGGCGCGCGAAGAAGAGACCCTGAAGCAGGACGAAGTGCTGGCCGCGTTGCAGCGGGATCTTCAGGCTGCACGCTACGCCGCGCAACGCGCGCAGAAACAGTACGATGCTGCTGACCCCGAGAACCGGCTTGTCGCCGACGAACTGGAGCGGCGCTGGAATCATGCGCTACTACGCGTAGAGGAACTGGAATCGCGTATCGAGCAACAGTCGGGCACATCCGGCCAGATACCGCCTACCCAGCCAGAGGAGTTTGCCGATCTTGCCACTGCATTGGAATCGATCTGGCCGCAGGCCGACGCCCGCCTGAAGAAGCGCATAGTGCGCACCCTGATCCACGAAGTCGTCGTTGACGTTGACGACGCAACGAGCGAAATCGTGCTCGTCATTCACTGGAAGGGCGGAGTACATACCGAGATTCGCGTGCCGCGGCGGCGCCGCGGAGAGAACACTACGCATACGTCACGTGAAGCAATTGATGCCGTGCGCCAGCTTGTCCGTATCTGTCCGGATCTGGTGATCGCCGGCGTACTCAATCGCAATGACCTGCGAACCGGCCGGGGTAACTTCTGGACCCAGGAGCGAGTCACCGCGTTGCGCAGCCACCATCAGATCCCGGTCTATTCGAGCGAACGACGTGCTGCTGAAGGATGGATGACGTTGACCGAGGCATCGGCGTTCATCGGTGTGAGCCCCGGAACGCTCAGGCTCGCAGTTGAGCGCAACAAGATCCCCGCCGAACATCCGTTACCCAACGGGCCATGGATCTTCAATCGCAATTCGCTTACCGGGGACGCAGTTACCGAACTCGTCGGACGGGCTCGCGCACGGCGTGGACACCCCACAATACCAACGACACAACAGGGCTCTCTAGATTTATCAACAACATAGCGAGGTTGGGCAGTATGAAACGCACTTGTACTGCTTGAACCAGTCGACGTCGACGACCACCGAGCCCATCACGTCGCCGTCGCGCGCCTCCTTCCAGCGGCGCGCGATGGTTTCGAGCAGGAAGCGCCGGTTGTACAACTGGGTGAGCGGATCGATCGCGGTGGCCGTGCGCATCTTCAGATCGTTTTCGATCATCGCGCGCAGGTGGTAAAACACGCCGCGCCGGCCCGCGTCGAGCCGGCCCGGCGCCGGGTCCATCGCGCACAGCGCGCCGACGATCTCGCCGTTCGGCGCGCGCAATGCGATCGCCGCGTAAAAGCGCACGAACGGATGACGCTTGACGAGCATGCATTCCCCGAAGCGGCTGTCGTTGTGCGCATCCTCGATCACGAACAGGTCGGCATCGCGCACCGCGTAGTCGGCGAGCGAGCGCGCACGCGTGACGAGCGGCATCGCCATGCCGACTTCGGCGCGATAGTGCTGATGCTCCTCGTCGAGCAGCACGATCGCGGTAATCGCCGCGCCGGTCACGCTCTTCAGAATCTCCGCCGCATGCGTGAAGCACTCGCGCATCACCTGGTCGTCGTGCAATAGCCACTCGATGACCGAAGACTCGACCTCGGGTTCGCCGGCGGCGGTCGAGTCGACTGGCATCCGGCTGGCGAGGCGGTCGTTACTGTAAGCGAGTTGCACGGAAGGGTTCCAGAATGGGCTTAGCTTATGTCAACGGCATAGGCACGCGAAACTTGAGCACAGAATGTGGGATCGCGCCCAAGCGCCGGAGCGCATCCGGGAGCCCCAAAGAAAATGGGCCGGCTCTCGCGAGCCGGCCCATCGATCGATGCGACGTTCAGGTAATCAGACGCGCCGCCTTACTCCTTGTCGCCCTTCACCTGCGGCAGCGCCGACGTCTCGTTCGACGACAGCAGGCCCACCTGCGAGTAGATGCGCAGCTTGTCGCGCGTGTCGGTGATGTCGAGGTTGCGCATCGTCAGCTGGCCGATGCGGTCGCGCGGCGAGAACGTCGATGCGACCTTTTCCATCGACAGACGCTCGGGCTGATACGTGAGGTTCGGCGACTTCGTGCTGAGGATCGAGTAGTCGTTGCCGCGACGCAGCTCGACGCTCACTTCGCCGGTGATCGCGCGCGCGACCCAGCGCTGCGCGGTTTCGCGCAGCATGATCGCCTGCGGATCGAACCAGCGGCCCTGATACAGCAGACGGCCGAGGCGGCGGCCGTTCTCGCGGAACTGCTCGATCGTGTCTTCGTTGTGGATGCCAGTGACCAGACGCTCGTATGCGATGTTGAGCAGCGCGAGGCCCGGGGCTTCATAGATGCCGCGGCTCTTCGCCTCGATGATGCGGTTTTCGATCTGGTCGCTCATGCCGAGACCGTGACGGCCGCCGATCCGGTTCGCTTCGAGCAGCAGCTCGACCGCGTTCGGGAACGTCTGGCCGTTCAGCGCGACCGGCTGGCCTTCCTCGAAGCGGATCGTCACTTCTTCCTTCGCGATCTGCACGTCGTCGCGCCAGAACGCGACGCCCATGATCGGGTTCACGATCTTGATGCCGGACTCGAGGCTTTCGAGATCCTTCGCTTCGTGCGTCGCGCCGAGCAGGTTCGAGTCGGTCGAATACGCCTTTTCCGCCGACATCTTGTAGTCGAAGCCCGACTGGCGCATGAACTCGGACATTTCCGAGCGGCCGCCCAGTTCGTCGATGAACAGTTGGTCGAGCCACGGCTTGTAGATCTTCAGGTCCGGGTTCACGAGCAGACCGTAGCGGTAGAAGCGCTCGATGTCGTTGCCCTTGTACGTGCTGCCGTCGCCCCAGATGTTGACGCCGTCTTCCTTCATCGCGGCGACCAGCATCGTGCCGGTCACGGCGCGGCCGATCGGCGTCGTGTTGAAGTAGGTGACGCCCGCCGTCGAGATATGAAACGCGCCGCACTGCAGCGCCGCGATACCTTCCGCGACCAGCTGCGCGCGGCAGTCGATCAGGCGCGCGCCTTCGGCGCCATATTGCGTGGCGCGACGCGGGATCGAATCGTAATCGTCTTCGTCGGGCTGACCGAGGTTGGCCGTGTAGGCGTACGGCACGGCGCCCTTCTTGCGCATCCAGTGCAGCGCGGCGCTAGTGTCGAGGCCGCCGGAAAACGCGATACCGACCTTCTGGCCGATCGGAAGACTTTCAAGGATTGTACTCATAAGCAGTAGCGTTAAACTCGACGTACGGGGAGATTTGGGGGTAACAGCTGAGTATCGGGCAAGCCTGGCGATCAGGCAAGTTACGCGGGAGTATACCGTGAACCGCCGTCCGGCCTTGGATTTTGCCGGTCGGCGCGGCCTCGCGCCGCAATCTCGCCGCGCCGAATTTCCGGATTAATTCACGCTGTATTTGCCGTAACGGGGGCGGATTTATTATCGTCTAAGCGTAGCATCGCGGGTTGCATCAACGCACCGGCCGTTCACCCCTTTCATCCCGTTCATTCCCCTTGCCCGCCGCCCATGACCACGACCGCCCCGCGACCCACGACGAACGCCTCGCTGGTCACCCACGTGCGGCTCGCCGACGGCAAGCGCGCCGAGGTGTCGATCGTCGATGGCCGGATCGCCGCGCTCGGCGCCGCTCTGCCATGCGAGCCCGGTGTGCCGGTCGAGGACGGCGGCGACGCGCTGCTGCTGCCCGGTTTCGTCGAAGGGCATACGCATCTGGACAAGACCAACTGGGGCTTGCGCTGGTATCGCAACGAAGTCGGGCCGAAGCTGACCGATCGCATCGAAAACGAGCGCCGCTGGCGAGCCGAAAGCGGCACCGCCGCGCGCGCATGCGCCACGCCGTCCGCTACAACAAAGACGTTTTTTGGACTCGAATGATCAATCTTTTTCAGGCCATGCAGGCCTTTGTCAAGGTGGCCGATGTCGGCAGCTTCGCGCAGGCCGCCGGGCAACTGAACGTGTCGACGTCGGTCGTCACGCGTCATGTGTCGAGCCTCGAACAGCATCTCGGCATTCGCCTGTTTCAGCGCACCACGCGCAAGGTCGTGCTGACCGAGGCCGGCGCGCAATACGCGGACGGTTGCCGCGTGCTGCTCGCCGAACTGGAGGAAGTGGAGTCGCGCGCGACCACGGCCTCGCGCGACGTGGCGGGCGACCTGCGCATCGTCGCGCTCGGCAGTTTTTCGCTGTTTCGGCTAACGCCGCTGTTCGCCGAATATCAGGCGCGCTTTCCGCAAGTCAACCTGCGCGTCACGCTGACGGAAAAACGGGTCGATCTGCTCGAAGGCGGCTTCGATGTCGGCATCGTGACCGAGCATATGATCCGCTCGGAGTCGCTGGTGGCGCGGCGTCTGATCAACTCGCACGCGGTGCCGGTAGCAGCGGGCGCGTATCTCGCGCAGGCCGGTCATCCGCAAACGCCGGCCGAACTGGACGCGCATCGGCTGATTGCCGCGCCGTTCGACACGACCGGCCCGATGTGGATCTTCCGCAAGGGTGACGGCGATGCCGAAAGCGCGAGCGAGGACGGCGACGATAGCGGCGAGAGCATCGCCATCGATGCATCGTTCACGGTCAACAGCATGATCATGCAGAAGCAGGCCGCGCTGGGCGCGATGGGCATCGCGCTGCTGCCGCTCGAAATGGTCGAGGACGAGTTGCGCGCCGGCACGCTGGTGCGCGTGCTCGACGGCTATGCGGTGCTCAATGGCGACGTGGCCGTGTCGCTGGTGTATCCGAGCCGCGAGTTCGTGCCGCGCAAGGTGCGCGAGTTCATCGATCTCGCGGTCGGTTTCTTCAAGTGACGCTTCAAGGCCGCTCGCCGCGCGCGAGCCGTGCGTCGATGTCGTACACGACCGGCATCAGATCCGCGACGCTATCGATCACGTAATGCGCGCCCGCCGCCTTCAGCCTGGCCATCGCGGCGTTGCGGCGCGCGGCGAATTCGTCGGCCGGCAACGCCTTCACCTCCGCCTCGCTCATGCCGAACGCGTTGCCGCTCACCGCGACACCGACCGCCCACGTGCCGGCGTTGATGCCTTCCTCGATGCCGACCTCGGTGTCGTCGACCTTGATCGCCTCTTTCGCGCGCCACACGCCGAGCAGCGGCAGCGTCCGGTAGATCATGTACGGTGACGGCCGCCCTTCCGGCGTATCGCCGGTGCACACGATGCTGTCCGGCGCAAAGCCCTGCGCGGCCGCGCCCGGTACGATTTCGTCGATGATCTCGCGGGTATAGCCGGTCGTCGTGCCGATGCGGATATCGTTCTGACGCAAGGCGCTCGCGACTTCGGCGACGCCCGGGATCACCGCGCTATAGCTCGCCGCGACCGCGATGTTCTTCGGCACGAACACGTCGTACACGGCGTCGATATCGGCGTCGGTCGGCGTATGGCCGTGGCGCTCGGCCCAAGCCTGCGCGACGCGCGGCAGCGCCATCAGCGCCGCGATGTGCGGCCGCTTGGCCATGCCCATCGGGCCGCGCGCTTCGTCGATCGTGATCGGCACGCCGAACTGCTCGAAGGTCTCGACGAAGGCGCCCATCGGCGCGCGTGAACCGTAGTCGACCACCGTGCCGGCCCAATCGAAAATCACTGCCTTCACGTGTTTCATCTGCTTGAATCCCCAGGAATCCGAATGTATTGGGTTTGCCGTCGCGGGTTTGCTGTCGCGGCTCAGGCCGCCTGCGCGAGCGCCTTGCGTTCGTCGAGCGCGGCGGGCGGCGGCCCCGCGTGCGTGACGCCCATCGTGCGCAGCGCTTGCGCGCAGGCATCGACCACGCGTCGCATCACCTGCTCGTCGACCTGACCGATGCAGCCGATGCGGAAACTGTCGACCACCGTCAGCTTGCCCGGATAGATGATGAAGCCCTGCTCCTTCATCAGTTCATAGAAGCGCGCGAACTCGAACGACGGATGCGCCGGCGAAAAAAACGTCACGATGATCGGCGAGCGCCAGCGCCCGTTGAGCAGCGGCTCGAAGCCAAGCTCGTGCATGCCGGCCACCAGCACGTCGCGATTGTTGGCGTAGCGCGCGAGCCGCGCGGGCTGCCCGCCTTCGAGCTGGTAGAGACGCAGCGCCTCGAGGAACGCGGCCACCGTATGCGTGGGCGGCGTGAAGCGCCACTGGCCCGTGCGATCCATCACCTCCCATTGATCGTAGAGATCGAGCGCGAGCGAATGGCTGCGGCCTTTCGCCTCGCGCAGGGCGCTCTTGCGCGCGATCACGAAGCCGAAACCCGGCACGCCCTCGATGCACTTGTTCGCCGACGACACGAACGCCTCGCACGCGATCTGCCGCACGTCGAGCGGCACCGCGCCGAAGGCGCTCATCGAATCGATCAGCAGCTTGCGGCCGTGCCTCGCGACCGCGGCTGCAATCTCGTCGAGCGGATTGAGGATGCCCGAGCTCGTTTCGCAATGGATCGCGACCACGTGCGTGATCGATGGATCGGCGGCAAGCATGCGCTCGACTTCGAGGCCGCGCGGCGGCAGGTAGTCGCCCTTGTCGAGCAGTGTGCAGGCGCGGCCGAGATAGCCAAGCGTGATCGCCGCGCGCTTGCCGTACGCGCCGTTCGCGAGCACGAGCGCGTGGCCGTCGCGCGGAATCAGGCTGCCGAGCATCGCTTCGACGCAGTAGCTGCCGCTGCCCTGCAGCGGCACGCAGTCGTAGTCGCCCGCGGTGTCGCCGGCGATCTCCAGCAGGCTCGCGCGCAACTCGGCGGTCATCGCGCGGAACTCGCCGTCCCACGAGCCCCAGTCGCGCAGCATCGCCTGTTTCGTCGATAGTGCCGTGGTCAGCGGGCCCGGCGTCAGCAGATAAGGCTCGCCGCCAGCCGGCGCGGCGCAGGGTGTGGTGCAACGGGTCGATGTTGCCGCGGCTGCCACGGCCAATGTCGCCGCCGAACCGCCGATCGCGCTTTCCATGTCCGCCACTCCGATATCGCTATGTCGATAGCTCACACGATACAGAAGCGTTGTCCATCGGCAAAATCGATATAATCGATGACGGTATCGCAAAAACTTATTTGCTGGCGAGGCACACGTGCAATACGCGCAATTGCGGGCGTTCCATGCGGTCGCGGAACATGGCGGCTTTTCGAAAGCGGCGCAGGCGTTGTCGCTGACGCAGCCGGCGGTGTCGGATCACGTGCGGCGGCTCGAACAGGATTACGGCGTCAAGCTGTTCGAGCGCGGGCCGCGCGGCGTGGCGACGACTGAACTCGGGCTGCGCCTGTTCAGCGTGACACGGCATATGCTCAGTTGCGAGCGGGACGCGCGCCAACTGCTCGAATCAGCGGGCGGGCTGGAGTCGGGTTCGCTATCGCTCGCGGCCGATGCGCCCGATCTCGCCGTCGCGCTGATCGGCGCGTTTCGCCAGCGGCACCCGGGCATCGTCGTCACGCTGTCGATCGCCAATGCGGCAGAGTGCATGCAGCGCGTGCTGTCGAGCGCGGTCGACGCGGCGATCACGGCCGCGCCGCAGGTGCATAGTCGCTTGCAGTCGCGCGTGTTGCGGCGCGATCCGCTGGTCGCGATGGTGCCGGCGAGCTACCCGGCCGCGAAGAAGCGCCGGCTGAGTTACGCGGAGCTCGTCGAACAGCCGATGATCTTCCGCGAGCCGCAATCGGTCACCCAACAACTGCTCGAAATCGAGCTCGTGCGCGAGTCGTTGCAAGTCGAGCCGGTCATGTACGTGGATGGCCGCGAGGCGCTGGAGGAAGCGGTCGCGCAGGGAATCGGCGTCGGCGTCATTGCGCGCGCAGAGTTCAACGAGTCGCGGCGGATCCGGATGGTGCCGCTGCTCGATTGCCGCGTGCAGATGATCGAATCGCTGACGCGGCTCGCCGAGCGGCCGGGTTCGAATCTGCTCGACGCGTTTTTTGCGGTGGAGTTGCCGGGAGCCGAAACAGAGGTCTTGGGGGGCGATGTTCAACGCGCGTAGCTCGCGCGCCGTCGCTGCGAGGAGCGGCGTGGCCTTCATGCTGCCGGCCCCGCCGCCCGCGATCGCCCCCGAATCGTTCCGCGGGTTGCCACCAGCGTTGGCAACCCCTTCAGACTTAACGCGACCCGCCGCTCGCGATCAGGCTCTCGCCCGTCAACCAGCGCGCGTCATCCGACGCGAGGAACGCGACGACATCCGCGATATCGTCGGGTTGGCCGATACGGCCGAGCGGCGTCGTGCTGATCGCCCACGTTTCGAAGTCCGAGCCGATCACGCCGGCGGTGTGGGTGCCCTCGGTCTCGACCATGCCCGGATTCACCGAATTCACGCGGATCTTGCGCGCTCCGAGTTCCTTCGCGAGCACGCCGGTGATCGCATCGACCGCGCCCTTGGTGGCCGTGTAGACCGTGGTGGTCGCCGGCGTGATGCGGGTCACGACCGAGCTCACGTTGACGATGCTGCCGCCTTCGCCCAGATGCCTGGCCGCCGCCTGCGTCACGAGCAGCAGCCCGAGCACGTTGACATCGAAGTGCTTATGGAAGTGCGCTTCGGTGATCTCTTCGAGCGCCGCGAATTCATAGACACCCGAGTTGTTGACGAGAACGTCGAGCCGCCCGTACGTTTCGATCACCGTATCGATAATGCCGTTCGCGTCCGCGGCCTTCGACACGTCACCGCCAACCGCGACCGCCTTGCCGCCCGCCGCGGTGATATTGGCGACCACCTTGTCGGCGCCCGCGCGGCTCGACGCATAGTTCACCACGACCGACGCGCCTTGCGCCGCCAATGCCTTCGCAATCGCCGCTCCGATGCCTTTCGATGCACCCGTTACAACCGCTACCTTGCCTGTGAGCTTGCTCATCATCGTGTCCTTTCAATGGTTCGCGCCGGCATGCCTCGCGAGGAGCCGCGGAGTCCACGCCAATAAAAGCCGGAAATGCAGTGGCGCTGTCACTGATCGTTAATTTAGGCACGGCGCGAGGCCGGATAAAGCGGCTCGAGACGAATTGATACGCCGCTTCCGACGAACAATCGATTCGCATCAGACCTCGATGGCCCCGTTTACGCGTGGCTTACGACGATTGACGCTGTTTGGCTTGCGCCGCGGCGTCGGCGTCGGCGTCGGCGTCGGCGTCGGCGTCGGCGTCGGCGTCGGCGTCGGCGTCGGCGTCGGCGTCGCGCAAGCGCGCGCTGACCGACTGCAAGAGCGGCACGCGGCAGCAGAGACGTGCAACCGCTCAAGACTCCTACGGGCAGACGCCACGATCAGGCGCTACACACTCAAAGCGCTTTTATTCACCGCGCTTTTGTTCGCTGCTGAGCAGCAGCGCGATGTGCGCGGCCACGCTCGCGAGCACCGCGAGCGCGCCGAGCGTATCGAGAATAATGGGCCACACGATCTCCCTCCTCCGCGATCCGCTGCTCCCAACGTCTTTTAAACGAATGCGCGCGCCATCGATTGCACGCCGGGGCCGAGCAGACAGATAAAGAACCAGCGACGAAAACTCGCCGCACTGATACGCCCGCGCACGCGCTGACCGAGCTGCCGCAACCAGCGTGCCGAGTACGATGCCCGCCAGCATCGGCCATAAGCGTTCGACGAGCGCGCGCACGCCCGATCCCGCAAACAGCTGCCACTCTTTGGTGACGAACGACGGCAACAGCATGCGCGAGCTGAATGCGCTGCCGCGCGCGGAAAAGGCGCTCGTGCGTCATCTGGCCGGTATTTAGCGGCGCTGTTGCTATCATTCGTTGCCCTCGCGCAGCGCCGCGACGGCAGCACCGTACCGCAACCGGCAGCGCCCAAGGCGCAGCAGACCAACGCAACACCAATCGCCGACGCATCACATCTCAGAGGCATGCATGGAATTTCGCCAACTTCGCTACTTCATCGCGGTCGCCGAGGAGATGAACATCACGCGGGCGGCCAATCGTCTGCATATGACACAGCCGCCGCTGTCGCGGCAGATCCAGCAGATCGAGGAAAGTGTCGGCCTGCCGCTGTTCGAGCGCGGCTCGCGGCCGTTGCGGCTCACCGAAGCCGGCCGCATTTTCTACACGCAGGCGAAACGTCTGGTCGATGAAGCCGACGAGCTCGCGCCGCTCACGCGCCGGCTCGCGCAACTCGCGGAACGCATCGTGATCGGTTTCGTACCGTCGACGCTGTATGGCGCGCTGCCCGCGGTGATCCGCTCGTTTCGCGAGGCCGCGCCGCACATCGAGCTGTCGCTGATCGAGATGTTCACGATCGAGCAGTTGGCCGCGCTCAAAGGTGGCCGCATCGACGTCGGCTTCGGCCGGCTGCGCTTCGACGATGCGCAACTCGCGCGCGAAGTGCTGGTCGAGGAACGGATGATCGCCGCGTTGCCGCAGGACCATCCACTCGCGCGGCAAAAGAAGCCGCTCACGCTTGCCGCGCTCGCCGAGGAAACGCTGATCGTCTATCCGAGCACGCCGCGGCCGAGCTATGCGGACCAGCAGATCTCGGCAATGCACGATCAGGCGCTGGAGCCGAAAGCGATCCATGAAGTGCGGGAGTTGCAGACCGCGCTAGGGCTGGTCGCCGCGCAGGTCGGCGTGTGTCTCGTGCCGGAGAGCGTCGAGGGCTTGCGCGCGCATGGCGTCGCGTACCGGCCGATTCCGTCGGCAAGCGCCGCGTCGCCGATCATCATGAGCCGGCGCCTGCAGGACGAATCGCCGGCGACGCTGCTGATGTGCTCGCTCGCGCGGCAGTTGTTCAAGCGCGTTTGAGCGCCGCGTGCGTGAGCACGGCGATGCGGCGCCGCGCGCCCGGTCAATAGAGCGAACCGTCGACGGCAAAGCCGCCCCGCACAGGCGACAATGCCTTCACCTGGCTTCCCGCACGGAGTCTTCATGAAAGCGCAGCGTCCGCGGCCTCCGCACTTTCCCGCCGAACCTACGCGCGCCGAATGGCGCGAGCACCTGCTGCCCTACTTCATCACGGCGCTGCTGATCGCGTTCGCGATCGTGCTGATCGTCTGGATCGCCAATCCGGCGCCGCCGCGCACGATCACGATCAGCGCCGGCCCGCGCGACAGCTCGTTCGTCGTCACCGCGAACCAGTACCGCAAGATCCTCGCGCGCAACGGCATCCGCCTGAACGTGCTCGAATCCGAAGGTTCCGTGCAGAACCTGCAGCGGCTGCTGGATCCGAAGCAGCACGTCGATATCGCTCTCGTGCAGGGCGGGGTGGCCGAAGGGCTCGATACTTCGTCGCTGGTCTCGCTCGGCAGCGTGTTCTATGTGCCGATCGTCGTGTTCTATCGCGGCACGGCGCTCACGCAACTGGCGCAGCTCGAAGGCAAGCGGATCGCGGTCGGCCGCGAAGGCAGCGGCACGCGGCTGCTCGCGCTGCAACTGCTCGCGGCGAACGGCATCGAGCCGGGCGGCGCCACGACGCTAGTGCCGAGCGACGGCCTGCAGGCCGCCACGCAGCTGGTTGCCGGCGAGGTCGACGCGGCGATTCTGAGCGGCGATTCGGCCACGCGCGGCCTGATGCTGCGGCTATTGCGCGTACCCGGCATCTCGGTGATGAATTTCGACGAAGCGAGCGCCTATACACGCGTCTTTCCGTTTCTCGACCAGATCGACTTGCCGCCCGGCGTGCTCGATCTGAAGCGGCGCATTCCGCCCGAGACCGTTCACCTGATTAGTCAGACGGTCGAACTCGTCGCGCGCAGCACGCTGCATCCGGCGATTTCGGATCTATTGATCGAGGCGGCGCAGGAAGTGCACGGCGCCGCGGGCCTGTTGCAGCACGCCGGCCAGTTCCCGAACCCGGTCGAGCACGAATATCCGATCAGCGACGACGCGCAGCGCTATTACCGGACCGGCAAGGGCTTGTTGTATCGGACGCTGCCTTTCTGGCTCGCGAGCATCGGCGATCGTACGCTCTTCCTGCTATTGCCGGTCGCCGTGCTGCTGTTGCCCGCCATGCGCGTGATTCCGGCGCTGTACCGGTGGCGGGTGCGCTCGCGCATCTATCGTTATTACGGTTCGCTGATCGCGATCGAGCGGCACGCGCTCGCGGGCGCAACCGACGAGGAGCGCACCCAGCTACTGGGGCAACTGGACGAGATCGAGGCGGCGCTGAGCCACCTGCGCATGCCGCTCGCGTATGCGGATGCGTTTTACGTGCTGCGCGAGCATGTGGGATTCGTGCGCAGCCGGTTGACGGCTGCGCCGCCCGTCATGGCCTCGTGATCGAGGCCATGACGGGCTGTGCCAAGGTTAGGCTTGGGAGGGGGGGCGAGGCGGGAGCGGTGGCTTGCGGTTCGTGTTGCGCGCTGGTCTGCGCCTGGGTGTCCGCGCTCCCGGCGGCATCCGCCGCTATGGCTTCCGGCGACGCAGCAGCGGCATCCGCTTGGCGGGCCGCTTGTTCCGCGACTGCCGCTACCCCTGCTTCGGCCTGCGGCGCTTCAGCGGCCGCGCCCTCGGCCGGTGTACCTGCATCGGTCGGCGCATTCGCGCTTGCCGTCGCGGTGGCGGTCTTCTGCGCGCCCTTCGCCGCGCGATGCGCAAGCAGGCGCTGAGCACCCGCCGCTTCCTGCGCCGTGACCTTGCCGGCTTCGACGCCCGCCAGGTCGACGCGCGCCGCGCCTTCGACGAGGCTCTTCCAGTAGCGCCCGCCACGGCACCACGTCTTGATCGCGTCGCGCAGTTCGGCTTCGCTCAGCGACACTTCCTTCGCATGCACGACGAGGTCTTCGAAAATGCCGATCTTCAGCGGCAGCTTCGGGGCCGGATTCTTCGGGAAAGCAACCGGGAAACGTTTTTGCAGACGACCGATCGAGCGCACCACCGGGTCCACCGGCTTGGCGTCCACCGCCGGCTTGGCGGACGCGGTGTGGCGCGCCGGCTGCGGGCCGCCGGCTCGGGTACCCGGCTTGCCGTCCGGGCGAGCGCCGGCCTTTGCGGCCGGCTTCGCGCCGGGCCGGCCACCGGGCTTCGTGCCCGGATTGGCGCCACGCTCGGCATGTGAACCAGGATGTGCCGCTGAATTTGAAGCGGGCTTGCCAGCGGACTTCGAAGCGGGGCGCGTGGCCGATTTGCGATCGGGCTTGCCGGCGGACTCTGCGGCGGCGCGCGCCGCGGCCAGTTGCTTCTTCAGTTCAGCGAGTTGTTCGAAACCCATAGTGCACAACCAATCTGTCGATCTGTAAAAACGAGATTGTAGCAGCGTGCGCTCACGTGCTTGTGACAACCCCGAACCGCAGTGACGATCGTCAATTCGCGGCCGTGACGGGCGCGTGGGCGGCGGGCGCGCGCAGCCCCGTGACCGACACCCGCAAACCGGGCGCCCCGACATTGTTGCTCAGCGACAGGCCGAGCTGATGCCGCTCGGCGATCCGCGCGACGATCGCGAGACCGAGCCCGCTGCCCTCGCCCTTCGACTCCTCGCCGCGATAGAAAGGGTCGAACACGCGTTCGAGTTCCGCCTCGGGAATTCCCGAGCCGCTGTCGACGACCTCGAAGCCCACGCGCTCGCCCGTGCGTCGCAGCACCACGTCGACACGGCCGCCCGCCGGCGTATGACGGATTGCGTTATTGATCAGGTTCCCTAACAACACGCTGATACTGTGCGGCTCCGCGAGCACCGTATAGGCGTCGTTCGGCGTGCGTGCGTGTTCGCATTCGAGGCCGAGATCGATCTCGCGCAACTCCGCGAGCACGGAACAGTCGCTGACCGCCTGCTCGCCGATGCGGCGCAGGCTGACCGGCACCGTCGACGTAACCGGCTGCGCGTCTTCGCGCGCGAGCGTCAGCAGTTGCTGCACAAGGTGGATGATCCGGTTCACCCGATGTTCGACGCGCTCGAGCGTCTGCCCCTCGCCTCTCAGCGATCCATCGCGCGACGCCGCCTGCAGTTGCAGCTTCAGCGCCGCGAGCGGCGAGCGCAGCTCGTGCGCGGCATCGGCGATGAACGTGCGCTGCGCCTGCGACGCCGTATGCAACCGTTGCAGCAGATCGTTCAGCGCTTCGACGAGCGGCCGGATTTCGACCGGCAGGTTGCCGTCGAGCCGCAGCGGTTCGAGCGAATCGATCGAACGCGTCGCGAGCGCGCGCGACAGCCCGCCGATCGGCGCGAGCCCGCGCGCGACCACCAGCAGCACCAGCGCGATCGTCACCGGCAGCAGCACGCCGAGCGGCCACAGCGTGTGCAGCGCGAGCTGCAACGCGAGTTCTTCGCGCACCGAGACCGGTTGCGCGACCTGCACGTAGCGGTCTGTCTGCGCGACGCCGAAGATGCGCCAGTGGTATTCGCCGCGCGGCACTGTGTGAAAGCCCGGCGGCAGACGCTCGAACACCGGGGCCCGCGCGGAGCGATAGACGAGCGTACCGCCGCGGTCCCAGATTTCGATGACGATGCGGTCGTCGGCGAGATCGCCGAGGTCGGGTTCCCGCCGCTCGCGGCTGCCCGCGCCGCTCAGCGCCGACGGCAGCGACAGCGCGACGGTGCGCAGTTCGTAGTCGAACAGCTCGCTCGCCTCGCGCCGCGCGGTATGGAAGATCGCGAAAGCCGCGATCATCGACGCCGCCGCCATGCCGAAGATCAGCCAGCCGAGCAGCCAGCGGCGAATCGACGTCATCCGCACCTCTTCAGGCGGTAGCCGACCCCGCGCACGGTCACGACCTGGTCCGCGCCGATCTTGCGCCGCAGACTGTGCACATGCACTTCGATCGTATTGCTGCCGACTTCCTCGCCCCAGCCGTACAGCTTTTCTTCGAGCTCGGCCTTCGTGAACACGCGGGTCGGCTCCTCGATCAGCGCCTGCAGCAACGCGAATTCGCGCGGTACCAGCGGCAGCGGCATGCCGTCCTTGGTCACTTCATGCGCGGCGGGGTCGAGCATCAGTTCGCCGTGACTGTAGACCGGCTGCTTCTGGCCGGTGCGCCGGCGCAGCAGCGCGCGAATGCGCGCGGCCAGTTCGTCGAGATCGAACGGCTTGATCAGGTAGTCGTCGGCGCCGGCGTCGAGACCGCGGATGCGCTCGTCGACCGCGTCGCGCGCGGTCAGGATGATCACGGGCGCCGCGCCGCCGTTGCGGCGATACGCGTTCAGCACGTCGATGCCGTCTTTTTTCGGCAGGCCGAGGTCGAGCAGCACGAGGTCGTACACGCCGTTATCGAGCGACAGTTCCGCCGCGCGGCCGTCCTCGGCCCAGTCGATCGCGTAGCCGGCGCGGCGCATCGCGCCCAGCACCGATTCCGCGATCATGTCGTCGTCTTCGACCAGTAGCAGGCGCATGGCCTCTCCTCTCCTTGGTGCGGTTTTGGCCGCCGCATTATCGGCCGTCGCAGCTTAACGAACCCTTACGGGGGTACGGACGACGCGTCGATTTCGCACGGCCGGGTCGCGCGATTCGACGTTAAGGCTGTCTTAAGCGCGCGCTGCGGAAAATCAGCCCTCTCTGCGAGGCCTCGTTCGCGAGTCGCTCGCCCCTTCCGATGATTCGCAGGAGCCGGATTTTGCCCGATTTCCATCCCGTGGCGGCGCTGCGTCGGCGCGCACTGATGCCGTTGTGCGTGCTGCTGATGAGCGGCTGTGCGACCTATCACCGCGAGCCGCTCGCGCCGCAGGACACCTCGACGTCCGCGCGATCGCTCGAACGGATCCGCATCGATCCCGCCAGCATGCCGCTGCCCGGACTGGCCGCGCATCGTTTCGATCCCGCCGACGGGCTCGACATCGATGAAGTCGCGATGCTCGCGGTCGCCAACAACCCCGGTCTGAAACTGGCCCGCGACGATCTCGGCATTGCCGGCGCGCAGGCATATTCGGCGGGTCTGCTGCCCGACCCGCAACTGAGCGTGTCGAGCGATTATCCGGGCGCGGCCGGCACCACGCGCGCGTTCAATTATGGCCTCAGCATCGACGTGATGGCGATCGTGCTGCGCAGCGCGAATAAACAGTCCGCCGACGCGACGCTCGCGAAGACCGATCTCGGCCTGCTGTGGCAGGAATGGCAGGTCGTCGCGCAAGCGCGGCAGCTGTTCGTGAAGCGCTGCTTCCAGCAGCGCACGCTGCCGCTGTTGCAACAGCAGCGCGAGCTCGCGCGCACGCGCTACGAGCGCATGGCCGCGGCGCGCGCCGCTGGCAATCTGACCGACGATACGCTCACCGCCGCGCTGCTCGCCTACGGCGACGCACGCAAGCAATACACCGATGCCGAGCGCGCGGCCGCGCAAACCCATCACGATCTGAATGCGTTGCTGGGCCTCGCGCCCGACGTGCAATTGCAATTGCGATCGGGCAGCGACGATGTCGTCGCGCCGCTCCCCGACGCCACACTCGACTCAGCGCTCGCCGAGCTCGCCCGCCGCCGCCCCGACCTGATCGCGCTGCAGGCAGGCTACGAAGCGCAGGAGCAGAAATATCGCGCGGCGATTCTGAGCCAGTTCCCGAGTCTGTCGGTCGGCTTCGTGCGGGCGCGCGACACGTCGAACATCTACACGAGCGGCTTTCAGGTCAACCTGAGTCTGCCGATCTTCAACCGCAACCAGGGCAATGTCGCGATCGAAAAAGCGACCCGCCAGCGGCTTCGCGACGAGTACCAGACCCGCCTGAACCAGGCGTATGCGGACGTCGCCCGGCTACGCGAAGACAGCGCGATTCTCGCGCGCCAATTGCAGCAGACCGAAGCCGCGCTGCCCGGCGTCGAGCGCGCCGCGCGCGAAGCCGCGGCGGCCTACGCCGAACACAACCTCGTGCTCGGCGCATACACCGATGCGCAAAGCGCCGCGCTCGCGAAACGCATCGACGTCGCGACGCTGCGCGAAGCGCTCGACGAACAACGCGTCGGCTTGCAGGCGCTGCTCGGCAGCGCGATTCCCGATGCTTTCTCTTCCGCTCAGACTTTCATCGACACTCATGCGAAATAGCCTCTTCTCGTCGCGGCATCCGTGGCCGCGCGTTGCGGCCGTCGCCGCGCCGCTCGTTTGCGCGATCCTGCTGTATGCATCGGTCCATCCGGTTCGTGCGGACGACAACGCCGCCAGCGAAGCTCAACCGTCGGTCGCGGTACAGACCGTGCGCGTGCAGCGCGCCGCAATCGCGCAGCCGGTGCGCGGCTTCGGGATCGTCGCGGCCACCGCGTCGAACCTGACGACGATCAACCTGCCCTACCTGTCGCGTATCGTGCAGATGCGCGTGCAGGCGGGCGAGACCGTCAAACGCGGCACACCGCTCTTCGTCGTGCAGGCCGATCCTGCCGCGGTGCTTGCCGCCACCCAGGCGAGAAGCGCGCTGACGCTCGCGCAAGGCGAATTCGTGCGTACCCGGTCGCTGTACGACAAGGGGCTCGCGACGCAATCGCAGCTCGCCAGCGCGAGCAAGGCCGTCGACGATGCGCGCGAAGCGCTCGCCGCGCAGAATCAGACCGGCATCACGAGCGGCAACAAGGTCGTAACCGCGCCGTTCGACGGCGTGGTGCTGCAGCTATCGGCGGCACAAGGCGACCAGGTGCAAGCGGGCGCGGCGATTCTGCAACTCGCGAGTGGCGCGAGCCGCGACGCGCGCGCAAACGTGACGCTCGGCGTCGAGCCCACCGACGCCGCCTCGATCCATCCCGGCGACATCGTCACGCTGCACGGCCTGTCCACGGCACTCGCACAGACGTCGATCGAAGGCCGCGTGGTGCTCGTCGGAGCCGCGATCGATCCGCAATCGCAACTGGTCAACATCGGCGTGACGGTACCGCTCGCGCAGACGCCGTTCATCCCCGGCACGCGCGTTTCTGGCGACATCGCGACGCGGACCGGCACGCACTGGATCGTGCCGCGCGCGGCCGTGCTGCAGGATGGCCAACACGCGTACGTGTTCCAGATCACGCCGCAAAACAAGGCGCGCCGCGTCGCGGTGAGCATCGCGGTCGAAAACGGCGAGCGCTACGGCGTCGACGGGCCGCTCGACCCCATGCTCGGCGTCGTGAGCAGCGGCAACTACGAGCTGAAAGACGGCATGGCGGTACGCGCCGGCGGGGATGGCGCGCGATGAACTTCGGTCAATGGATGCAGACGCATCGCCGCTCGCTGCTGTTCGTCATCGCCTTGCTCGCGATAGCCGGCGCGCTGAGCGCATTCCGTCTGCCGATCTCGCTGTTTCCGAACGTCGCGTTTCCGCGCGCGGTCGTGTCGCTCGACGCGGGCGACCGCCCCGCCGAGCAGATGACGACGCTCGTCACGATGCCGGTCGAGGAAGCGCTGCGCCGTGTGCCAAACGTGCGCGACGTCGAATCGAGGACGAGCCGCGGCGCCGCGGAGATCTCGCTGAACTTCGACTGGGGCACCGACATGGCGCAGGCGACCTTGCAGGCGCAATCGGCGATCAGCGAAATTCTCGCGACGCTGCCGCCCGGCACGACGATGCATGTGCGGCGCATGGACCCGACCGTGTTTCCGGTGCTCGCGTACAGCCTCACGTCGACGCGGCAGTCGCTATCGGCGCTGCACGATCTCGCGCAGTTCCAGATGCGGCCGCTGCTGTCGTCGGTGGAAGGCGTCGCGCGCGTCGAGGTGACCGGCGGCGCGCAGGACGAGTTCGAAGTCGCGGTCGATCCCGCCCGCCTCGCCGCGTACAAGCTGTCGCTCGCCGATGTATCGAAGGCGATCGGCGCGAGCAACGTGCTGATGGCGAACGGCCGCATCGAGGATCACGACAAGCTGTACCTCGTCGTCACGAACTCGACGATCACGCAGCTCGACGAATTGCGCAACGTCGTCGTGTCCGCCAACGGCAATGCGAACGGCGCGCAGATCCGTCTTGGCGACGTCGCGGCGGTGAGCCGGGGCGTGGTGCCGCAATGGATGCGCGTCACCGCCGATGGTCAGGATGCGGTGCTACTGAACGTGTACCAGCAGCCCGGCGCCAACAGTGTCGCGATGGCGCGCGCGATCCGCGCGAAGATCGCGGCATTCGAGCCGCAGATGCCCGCGGGCGTGCATCTGTCGAACTGGTACGACCAGAGCGAACTCGTGATCGCGTCTGCCACCAGCGTGCGCGACGCGATCATGATCGGCATCGTGCTCGCGGCGTTGACGCTGTTCTTCTTCCTGCGCAACTGGAAGATCACCGCGATCGCGGTCGCGCTGGTGCCGGTCGTGATGGCCGCGACGATCCTGCTGCTCGACGTGTTCGGCATGGGCTTCAACATCATGACGCTGGGCGGTATGGCGGCCGCGGTCGGCCTCGTCATCGACGACGCGATCGTGATGATCGAGCACATCGTGCGGCGCATGCGCGAAGCCGGCGCGCGCGCGTTCCACGGCCGCGTGATGGCCGCGGCGCTCGAATTCACGCGGCCGCTCGCGGGTTCGTCGGCGGCGACGCTGATCATCTTCGTGCCGCTCGCGTTTCTGTCGGGCGTGACGGGGGCCTTTTTCAAGTCGCTGTCGCTGACGATGGCGAGCGCGCTGTTCATTTCGTTCCTCGTCACATGGCTCGCGGTGCCGATCCTGTGCGACCACTGGCTGAAGCCCAAAGACGCCGAGGAGCACCAGGAAACACGTTTCGCCGCGTGGCTGAACCGGCGCTATGCGGTGACGGTCGGGCGCGTGATCGCGAGGCCGCCGCTCGTGCTGCTCGGCGTCGTGCCGTTGATCGTCATCGCGGCGTTCGCGTTCACGCGGGTCGGCAGCGGCTTCATGCCGAGCATGGACGAAGGCGGCTTCGTGCTCGACTATCACACGCAGCCGGGCACCTCGATCACCGAAACGGACCGGCTGATGAAGCAGATCGAGCAGATCGTGCGCGCGAACCCGAACGTCGCGACCTATTCGCGCCGCACCGGCGCGGGCCTCGGCGGCGATCTGAACGAGCCGAACAAGGGCGACTTCTTCGTGCGGCTGAAGTCCGGCAAACGCGAGCCGATCGACGCCGTGATGGAAGAAATCCGCTCGCAGATCGACATGCAGGTGCCGGGCGTCAGCATCGAGCTCGCGCAGCTGATGGAAGACCTGATCGGCGATCTGACCGCGGTGCCGCAGCCGGTGCAGATCAAGATCTTCTCCGACGACCCGCGCACGCTCGACACGACCGCGCGCAAGGTCGCCGCGCGCATCGGCCGGATTCAGGGCATCGTCGACGTGAACGACGGCATCAATCCCGCCGGCGACGCGATCGAGCTGCACATCCTGCCCGCCGCTGCCGCGGCCGAAGGCATGGACCCGCAAGCGATCGCGCAGGCCGTCACCGACATGCTCGAAGGCAATGTCGCAACGCAGTTCCAGAGCGGCCCGAAAACGGTCGGTGTGCGCGTGCGCGTGAACGGCGCGCGCCAGATGACTGATACGCAACTGGGTCAGCTACAGATACGCGCGCCGGACGGACATCTGTTCGCGCTGAAGCGCGTCGCCGATCGCGTGAGCGTCACCGGTCAGCCCGAGATCAGCCGCTCGAATCTGAAGCGGATGGTCGCGGTCACCGCGCGCATCGACGGGCGCGATCTCGGCTCGACGATCGCCGACGTGCAGAAGGCGCTCGGCGATGCGAACCTGCTGCCCTCGGGCGTCTATTACGAGCTCGGCGGTCTGTACCAGCAACAGCAGATCGCCTTCAAGGGTCTGTTGACCGTGTTCGGCGCCGCGATCGCACTCGTGTTCGGCCTCCTGCTGTTCCTGTACGAGCGCCTGCGCGTCGCGCTCGCGGTGCTGGCGATGCCGCTGCTCGCGGCCGGCGCGGTGTTCATCGGCCTGTGGATCACCGGCATCGAGTTGAACATCTCCGCGATGATGGGCATGACGATGATCATCGGCATCGTCACGGAAGTCGCGATCTTCTATGTGTCGGAATTGCAGGCGCTGGTGCGCGACGACGAGATGCCCTTCGACGACGCGTTGCAGGCCGCCGGCCGCAACCGTCTGCGGCCGATCGCGATGACGACGATCGCCGCGATCCTCGCGCTGTTGCCGCTCGCGTTCGCGCTGGGGCAAGGCTCGGCGATGCAGCAACCGCTCGCGATCGCGATCATTTCGGGACTGATCGTGCAGTTGCCGCTCGTGCTGTTGCTGCTGCCGGCGTTGCTGAAGCTGTTGATGAAAAAGCAGCCGGTGTGAGCGTGGCCAAAGTTTTCCGCGTTTCGCGAAGCATGGCGCTACGCAAGCACATCCGCGAACCCGCCGAGCCGCCCCCCAAGCGCGCGGATCGCGGCGGCCACCCGTGGCGACAGCAGCGCCTGCAACTCGTCGGCATGCCGGTAGTCGTGCATGCCGTCGCTCAGCGCGTCGCCGGCCAGCGCCGGATGACAGTAGATTTCGCCGACACCCTGCGGCAGATTCGCGAGCGCGGCGAGCCAGCTCGCCTCATCCATGCGCCCGCTCGCCGCGATGCCGACCACGTAGTCGTTGTGCGCGATCCCCGCGCGCTCGAGCCGCGTCTTCACGTGCGCGATCCACGGCCGCAGCCACAGCGGCGCGTTCGCTTCGAACGGCAAACGCATCGCCTTCATGCCGTAGTCGCGGCCGATGTCGAGGATCAGGCCGAGCACGGTCGGATGCAGATGAAAATGCTTGTGTGTGTTCACGTGGTCGAGCGTAAGGCCGATCGCGGCGAAGGCTTCGAATTGCGCGCGAATTTCGTGCGCGAGCTGCCGGCGCACGTGCGGCAGAAAAAAGAAGCGCACACCGTCACGCACCATGTTGCTGCCGAAGCGGCCATTCTCGTCGAGCAGCGCGGCGACCTGCTCGCGCGGCGCCAGCGCGGCGCCGTCGGCCAGCACCAGATGCAGGCCCACGCGCAGTTCCGGCAGCATACGCGCGCGCGCGACCGCGTCTTTGGCGGCCGGCGCGCCGACCATCAGACTCGCGGCGCGCAGCACACCGTTGCGATGCGCACGCTCGACCGCGATATTGACGCGCTGATGCAGACCGAAATCGTCGGCGGTGGTGATCAGTCCGCGCGGCTGGGTGGGTTTTGCGCTGTCCATCACGTGAGGCTGTCCAGCCGGCCGCTGCGCTCGGCCGACGGCGTGCCGAGCTGCATGCGCTCGCCGCGCCACACGACGTGCGAACCGAACGCGCTGACGAGCCACTGGAGCGCGAGCAGCGTATCGCGCAACGGCACCAGCGGCAGATCGCGCCAGAACGTGCGCGCGCGGCGTGCCGCGCGCAGGTGCAGCAGCAGGCGCGCGCCAACGCAGACCGCGGTGGCCGACGCGCTCGCGACCACCGCCGCGAAAGGCGCGTGAGCACACGTCGCGAGCGACACGGTCTGCCCCGCGCTCGTCAACAGCCACGGCGTGGGGAACGTGATCAGCAGCGACACGAAGCCCGGCGGATTGACCGAGCGGATCGTGCGCAGCCAGCGCGTTTCGCGCTGCCACAGCGCCGCGAAGGTCGGCTCGATCACGTCGGTCGCGACCATCACGCGCGACAGCACCGTTTGCAGACCGAGCGCGCGCACGTGCTCGGCGAGCCAGTAGTCGTCGGCGAGGCAGTTTTTCAGCGCTTCGAAGCCGCCGATGCGCTCCAACGTCGCGCGCCGCAACGCGAGCGTCGCGCCGAAGCCGAAGCGGCGCGAGCCCATTGCATGGGCGACCCGCACCGAGGGCGCGAACCACTCGTTGATGAACAGCGCACCGACACGCGGCCAGAAGCCGCCGACGCCGCGCGCGACGTACAGGCACGTGACCACGCCGACGTTCGGGTCCGCGAGCGGCGCGGCGACGCTGTCGAGATAGTCCGGGTCGACCGCGATGTCGCTGTCGGCGATCACGATCACGTCGTGGCGCGCGCGTGCCGCCATGTTGATCAGGTTGCTGACTTTCAGATTGCTGCCGTGTACGCGTGTGTCGATTGCAAGCTCGATGTCGCACTTCGGATAGGCGGCCTGCAATCGGCGCACCACCGCGATGGCGGGATCTTGCGGGGACGACACACCCAACACCAGCTGAAAATGCTGATGTCGCTGCTCGCAGAAGGTTCGCAGATTTTCGTAGAGACGCGGCTCGGCGCCGCACAGCGGCTTCAGCACGCTGACACCGACCTGCGCGAACCGCCCGGTTGGGCAATCGAGCGAATCCGTCAGCGAACGGCTGAGCGCGCGATTGACGGCCCTGCCCCCATGATGGTTCGATTTATGTCGGGCGGTGAAAAACGGCATGGCGAGCGCGGCGGCTGCCGTGTAGATCGAAGCGCTAACGCAGGCGGCTAACAGAAGCCATTGACATGCAATCAACGCGTGCGCCGCCATTGTGTGCCGTCCGTGTCCGTCAGTGCTCGGCCAGCACGAAAGGTTGCCCCGTTAGTCGCAGATGAAGCACGACGAGCCACCGGCGCGGACAATTCGCTGCGATCACGGCGGGCCATGCGCCGCGAGCAGCGCGAGTCGCGCAGTCGCGCCGCACCGCGACTTCGAAGGCGACCTCGGCAAATTCGCGCGCGATCACCACGCCGCCGATGATCAGCGCGAGCGCGAACAGCCTGAACGATGCCGAAGCGAAAAAAGCGTCAGAGACGGGCAATACCGGCAACGCCATGCACAGCAGCGCTTCGGTGCCCGCGGCCGTCAGAGACGCCACTAGCAGATGGGCTCGTAGCATGTCGATGGTGACTCGCTTCATAACGTGCCTCGTGCGCGGCCTTGCGGCCTGACCGGATGCTGGCAATGGCGGGACTCGTCGAGATCGTCCATTGACGCCATCGACCAGCATAAAGAATGCCTCGCGCGTCGCTCCATCGAAGTCCTTACGATCAGGTTGCGATGGTCTGACGACAACGTGGTCTCGCACATGCATTACGATCTGCGACGACCATTTATAGCGCGTCGATGGTATCGATTCAAGCTGAAGGAAACCTTAACCACGCGCATGGCATGAAGCGGCTAACGAACGGCGTGGTTACACTTCGGAACGCGGCAGATGGTTCGTCGATGTGCATCAATGCCGCTTGCTTCAAAATGCTCGACGTTATGCAAAGCCCCACAATGGAATATTTGCCTCATGCGCTTACTCCTCGTAGAAGACGACGAACTCATCGGCTGCGGTGTCGAGGCAGGCCTTCGTCAGGCCGGCTTCACAGTCGACTGGGCACGCGACGGCCACAAGGCCGGCCTCGCGCTCGACACGACTCAATATGCCTTGGTAGTACTCGACCTTGGCCTGCCGCGCGTGAGCGGCACGGAGCTGCTCAAACGCGTGCGCGACGCCGGCAATGACGTGCCGGTGCTGGTGTTGACCGCAAAAGGCACGGTCGTCGATCGCGTCGGCGGACTCGAAGCGGGCGCCGACGACTATCTCGGCAAGCCGTTCGATCTCACCGAGCTGGTGGCGCGGTGCCGCGCGCTGTTGCGTCGCGCACAAGGTCGCAGTATCGATCTGATTCGTTACCAGAATCTGACAGTGAATCCGGCCGCCCAAACGGTGCAGATCGACGAGGCGCGCGTGCCGCTCACGTCGCGCGAATGGGCGATCCTGCTGCAACTGCTGACCAATCTCGGCATTCCTCAGTCGCGCTCGCGGCTCGAAGAAAGCCTGTACGGCTGGCAGGAAGAAATCGAAAGCAATGCGATCGAGGTGCACGTGTCGAACCTGCGCAAGAAGCTCGGCGCAAGCCTGATCAAGACCGTGCGCAACATCGGCTATGTGATGGAGAAAGAATGATCGGTCCGTCGATTCGGCGGCGCCTCGTGCTGCTCGTGCTCGCGAGCATCGCGATCGTATGGGGCGGCGCGCTCGTGTCGAGCTACCGGCAAGCCATCCACGAAGTCGCCGAGTGGGAACGAGCGCGTCTCGCCGAACTCGCGCAGATGCTCGCGCTGCTCGATTCGACGAATCTGATGACGCTCGCCAATGCGCGCATCGACGTGCGCGAAGAAGAGAGAGGCGGTGAGCCCGGCGCGAGCGATCTCGACGACGACGACACGCTGCCGCGCGACGCCCTCTTCCAGGTGCGCGCGGCCAACGGCGCCATTCTGGCGGGCAGCCCGCAACTGCATGCGCTCGCCGCGTGGGATTTGCCGTTGCCGCCCGCGAGCGGCGCGCAGGACGTCACGTTGGGCGGCCAGCTCTATCACTCGTTCACGTTGCGCGAAACGGCGCTCGGTCACAGCGTGCGCGTGTTCGAACTGGCCAACACCCGCAGCGACCTGGTGAGCGGTGTCGCGAGCCGCATCGCGCGGCCCACGCTGATCGCGCTGCCAGTGCTCGCGGTGCTCGTGTGGCTCAGCATCGGCTGGAGTCTCGCGCCGCTGAAGGTGTTGTCGGCCGCGATCCGTTCGCGCGACATCAACCGCATGGACCCGGTCGGCATCGGCCGCACGCCGCTCGAGGTGCGCCCGCTCGTCGACGCGATCAACCAGATGCTCGCGCGTCTGCACCATGCGCGCGAGCTAGAGCGCGCCTTCACCGCCGATGCCGCGCACGAACTGAAGACGCCGCTCGCCGCGATCAAGGTACAGGCGCAGGTCGCGCTCGCCGAGCCCGACATCGCGCTGCAGCGGCTCGCGATGGAGCGCGTCGTGCAAGGCGTCGATCGCAGCGCGCGGCTCGCCGAGCAACTGCTGCTGCTCGCGCGGCTCGACGTGCAGGAGAAGCTGCCCACCGAGCCGCTGAGGCCGGCGGCGATCGCGAAAGATACGCTGCTCGCGAACAGGCGCAATGCGCAACAGAAGCACATCAATGTGATGCTGGTCGGCGACATGCTCGCCGAGATCGACGCGGAGCCCGTGCTGATCGGCATCCTGCTCGACAATCTGCTCGATAACGCGATCAAGTACGGACGCTCGGGCGGCACTGTCGAAGTGGCGGTGCGCCATGCCGACGAGCAGGTGCAGCTGATCGTGCGCGACGACGGCCCCGGCGTCGCGCCGGACGATCTCGCGCGGCTCACGAACCGCTTTTTCCGCGCGACCGGCAATCAGGCGACCGGCAGCGGGCTCGGTTTGTCGATCGTTGCGCGGATCGCCGAGCATTTCGGCGCGAGTCTGCAGCTAGGCGCCGGGATCGGGGACCAGGGGCTTGCGGTGCGGGTGTCGTTTCCGGCCTATCGCGCGACGCGCTGAAGGCGCGCACCAATCGCTCAGCGCCGCTCGCCGCCCCGGTTCGCGTCAGCGACGCCCGAACGCTGCTTGGCCAGTTCGGCGCGCACGCCGTGCGGTGCGGCATGCGGCCGCGCGCTGCCGGACGCCTCGAACAGCTGCCACGCGATCAGGCCCGGCACGAATATCAGCAGATCGCGAATTCGCCGCGCGGCCGCGAGCGCGAGACAGGTGGCGGGGTCGAGCCCCAGTGCGCCGCCAATCAGTATGAAAGCGCCCTCCTGCACGCCGAGACCGCCCGGCACGAAGAACGCGGCGCTGCTGACCGCCTGGATCAGCGATTCGATCACGATCGCCTCGACGAGCGTCACGCGCGCGCCGAGGAAATACAGCGCGAGCCAGATTTCGAGCGAGGTGAGCACGCATTGCAGCGGCTGCCAGAAGAACAGATAGCGCAGCACGACCGCGCGGCGGCGCCAGATCACCTTGATCGACTGATCGATCTGCGCGGACTGGCCGACCAGCGCGGTTAGCTTGCCGCTCGTCACGCGGTTCGCCACGCGCGTGATGCGCTCGAACGGATTGGCATGCTGGACGAGCCCGAACAGCAACAGCACCGGCGTCAACGCGACCACGCCCCACGCGAGCTGCCCGGCGAGCCGCAGCGCGCCCGATTGCGCATTGGCGAACAGAAAACCAATCCCGACCATCGTGAACATCAGCTGGCTGATCACGGTCAGTTGCATGTCGACGATGGTGCTGGCCACCGCTGTCGACGGCCTGACGCCCCAGCGCTTGAACATACGGAACGACACGAGTTCGCCGCCGATCCGCGCGACCGGCAGCATGCAGTTGACCGATTCGCGCACCCACACCAGATGCAGCATCCTGCCGAAGCTGGGGCGGTTCGCGCCGCGAATCAGCGAGCGCCAGTCGCACGCGTTGGCGATCATTGGCAGCACATGCGCGAGCGCGGCCACCACGAGGCCCGCGCCAGCCGCGCGCAACGCGCTGAGCACCGCGCGCGGATCTTCGCGCCAGACGAGCCACAAAGAGATCAGCAAACCCGCGAGCGCAGCCGCGCGGCCCAGATGCTTCATCATGCGGGCACCTCGCACACGACCTCGGTATACGTGATGCGCCGCACGCCGCGTGTCGCCGGGGCGCTGCCGTGCGTCTCCAGGGCGCTCCCATTTCGCCCGTTCGAAGCTTCTTCGTTCATTGCCAGCCCAATCTGCCGTTCGTTCGTCATTCGTCCTGCGCCGCCGACAGCAGCCCATCGCCGTCGACCTTGAAGCTGAAGCCCCGCCAGATCACCCGCGACGAGCGGAAGCTCGCGACGAAAATCGCAAACGATACGATATCCCATAACGGCAGAAGCCACAGATCGCGGCAGCGTTGACGCAACGCCCGATCCGCGCGCCACTTCAACGCGAGACGCGCCACCACCGTCACTGCCGCAAGCAGCCACGCCCACGGCGCGCCGCCCGAGCACGCGAGCGCGAGCAGCGCGAACGGCAACGGATGCACGAGCGCCGTGCCGAAGTGTCCGAGCGGATCGATGCGGCGAATCGTGCGGCTCCAGCGCAGTTCGTGCGTCACGAGTTGTGCGGCGCTCGCTTCGACACACGCATGCGCGATTGCGAACGGCGGAATCGTGACCTGCTCGCCCGCCGCGCGCACCGCCGCGCCGATCTCGTAGTCCTCGGCCAGATGCTGCACGAACGGCTTGAAGCCGCCGATCCGCTCGTAGGTGTCGCGCCGCATCGCGATGGTCTGGCCGAAGCACGGCCGCGCGAGCCCGAGCGCGAGTCCGGTGACGACGCCCGGCAGGAACTGGTAGTTGGTTGCGATCGCCGACAGCCGCGGCCAGAAACCCGGATCGGGCTGGCCGCGATATGCGCAGGTGACGAGCCCGACGCCCGGCTGCTGCAATTCGCCGATCACGTTGCGCAGATAGTCCGGGCCGACGCACACGTCGCTGTCGGCGAACACGAGCACGTCGTGGCGCGCCTGCGGCACCATGTTGAGGATATTGCTGATCTTGCGGTTCGGGCCGTACAGACGCGCATCGGCGACGACCGTGACGTCCGCCTCAGGATGAAGACGCCGCAGTTCGTTGACGGTTTGCAGCGCGGGGTCGGCGCAGTCATGCACGCCGAACAGGAATTGCACGGGCCCGGGATAATTTTGCGCGCAGAAGCTCGACAGATTGTCGAGCAACGCCCACTCGTTGCCATGCAACGGTTTGATCACCGTAATGGGTGGAAAGCTGGAGGGTTCGGCTACATCCCTCGCGAAGAAGCGCCCGATCAGCGCGCTCGCGAGCACGGTGTAGCCGATGCCGACAACGGTCGCCGCCGCGCACGCGTACGCGAGCGTGACGGCGGCGAGGTGTGCGGCGCTCACGCCTCGTGCGCGCGCAGGAAGCGGAAAAATTCGACGCCTTCGCGCAGGCGCCGTTTCATCATGTCCCAGCTCGTCAGCATTTCGCGCAGGATCTCCCAGATCTTCGACGGCCGGAAATAAAAGCGTTTATAGAAGTTTTCGAGCTGATGGTACATCTCGTCTCGCGACAGATGCGGGTAGCCGATCGCCGCCAGCTGCACGCCTTCCTTGCTGACGAGATTGATCACCTTGTTCTCCGCGAGCCAGCCGTTCTCGACCGCCTGGTTATAGAGCGTAGTGCCCGGGTACGGTGCGGCGAGCGACACCTGGATCGTCAGCGGATTGATCTCTTTCGCGTACTCGATGGTCTTCTGGATCGTTTCCGGCGTCTCGCCCGGCAAGCCGAGAATGAAGGTGCCGTGCACCTTGATGCCCAGCGTGCGGCAGTCCTGGGCGAAGCGCCGCGCGATGTCGGTACGCAAGCCCTTCTTGACGTTCAGCAGGATCTGGTCGTCGCCGGATTCGTAGCCGACCAGCAGCAGGCGCAAGCCGTTTTCCCTCATGATCTTCAGCGTCGAGTAAGGCACGTTCGCCTTCGCGTTGCACGACCATGTGACGCCCAGCTTGCCCATGCCTCGCGCGATTTCTTCGGCGCGCGGCTTGAAGTCGGTGAACGTGTCGTCGTCGAACATGATCTCCTTGACTTCGGGCATGTTGTCGCGAATCCACTTGACTTCCTCGAGCACGTTCTCGACCGAACGCACCCGATAGCGATGGCCGCCGACCGTTTGCGGCCACAGGCAGAACGTGCACTTCGAGCGGCAGCCGCGGCCGGTGTAGAGCGACACGTACGGATGCTTCAGGTAGCCGTTGAAGTAATTCTTGATGGTCAGATCGCGCTTGTAGATCGGCGCGACGAACGGCAGCTCGTCCATGTTCTCGAGGATCGGGCGCGCTTCGTTGTGCTCGATCGAGCCGTCGGGGGTGCGATAGCTCAAGCCCAGGATCTGCGCGAACGGCTTGCCTTCGGCGATTTCCTTGCAGGTGAAATCGAATTCCTCGCGACACACGAAGTCGATGGCCTCGGTCGCGGTCAGCGAATTGTGCGGATCGACCGCGACCTTCGCCCCGACCATGCCGATCAGCAGCGACGGCTTGCGCTTCCTGAGGTCCTGGGCGAACAACGCGTCGGTCGGGAAGGATGGCGTGCTGGTGTGGATCACCACCAGCTCGTATTGCGAGGCGATGTCGAGGGCGGCGTCGACGGACAGGCCGTCTGCCGTGGCGTCGAGCACGCGGCTGTCGGGAACCAGTGCCGCGGGTTGGGCGAGCCACGTCGGATACCAGAACGAGCGAACTTCACGCTTGGCCTGATAGCGCGAACCCGCGCCACCATCGAAGCCGTCGTACGACGGCGCCTGCAAGAACAGAGTTTTCATGGATGCTCCAGCAAGCCTTTATAGGCGCTTTCGGTTTTCAGTCGGGAATCTATTCTGTTCCATTGCCCGAATGCAGGTCGAGAAAGCCTGTGCTCGACCTGCACGTAGCGGTGGCCGCGGTCCGGAAAGGCCACGGGCAGTGGCGCAAATAGTACGGAGCAAAGCTGAAGGAAACCTGAAGAATAATACTGCGTTCAGACCGCGCGCGGCATGCTCCGATGGGGCGATTTGTGTAATCGACGCGCTCGTGCAATCGTGTCGCATCGATGTCGTATCGGCGTGGTAAATGGATAGGTTCTCGCGTGGCGTGCGGGCGAGCCCCGCCGGCGCCGCCGATTCACGCCACCTTCCCGGGCGCGAACGCTCGGCCCGACGCGTCGCTCATCGCGCGAGATGCCTCGCCCATTCGAGCCAGCCGAGATTGAGGGCCGCGTTTACCACTACGCCGAGCGCCGACGCGAGCGCGGCGATCATGGTCCAGAAGGCCGAGCGCCGCGCCGCGCGCGCCGACGTGTGGGCGGCGGCCGCAGCGTCGCGCGACGCGCTCGCCGCCGCCTGCGCGATATGCGACGACGCCTCCATGCGCGCGAGCGACCTCAGCGCGAAACCGCGCTCGTCGTCGCGCGTGGCGGCGGCCGCCTCATGCGCCGCGTCGTCGCGCTGCGTCTGCTCGAACAGATAGCGATGACAGAACGGCGTCAGCGCTTCGTCGGGATAGCGCGCGGCGAAGGTTTTCGCATAGGCGGCGCCGCCATTGCGCTCGATCTCCGCGTAGGCGGCGTCCTTATCCATGGTTGCCTCGCATGCGGATGAGCCGCCCGGCGGACGTCACACGGGCTTGATGTCGGCAGCCTGTTTGCCTTTCGGCCCCTGCTTGATTTCGAAGCTGACTTTCTGGTTTTCCTGCAACGACTTGAAACCTTCGGATCGAATCTCCGAAAAATGGGCGAACAGATCTTCGCCGCCGTCATCGGGAGTGATGAAGCCGAAGCCCTTTGCGTCGTTGAACCATTTCACTGTTCCGGTTGGCATGGCGATGTCCTCGTGATGCGCTGTAGTAGCGGTTGAATGGATGAAGCGCTGCGTCCTGCAAGCGTTTCGTGCGGCGCTGACGCGGCGCCCCGGCACGACCCGCAAAATCGCTCCGGTGCCAAGCCTCAGCAAGCCGCATGCCGCGACCGGGCGCCTGCGGGCCGCGCCGGTGCGATTGCCCGCAATCAGATAAGATAAATGGTATCCGCAATTCATTCATGGCCGCGCAGGAATGTCGCCTCGTGCCGCACGTCCGCGCGGCCAGTTGTCTTCCCACTCACAGGAACCCAGCATGGCCATCTCGAGCTATACCGATACCCGTCTTCTAATCAACGGCGAATGGTGCGACGCCGCCAGCGGCAAGACCCTCGACGTGATCAACCCCGCGACCGGCCAGGCCATCGGCAAGGTCGCGCATGCCGGCATCGCCGATCTGGACCGCGCGCTCGAAGCCGCGCAGCGCGGCTTCGAAGCCTGGCGCAAGGTGCCGGCCAACGAGCGCGCAACCGTCATGCGCCGTGCCGCCGCCCTCGTGCGTGAGCGCGCCGCGGACATCGGCCGCCTGATGACGCAGGAACAGGGCAAGCCGTTTGCCGAGGCGCGCGGCGAAGTGCTGGCGGCCGCGGACATCATCGAATGGTTCGCGGACGAAGGCCGCCGCGTGTATGGCCGCATCGTGCCGTCGCGCAACCTTGCCGCGCAGTCGCAGGTGCTGAAGGAGCCGATCGGCCCGGTCGCGGCGTTCACGCCGTGGAACTTCCCGGTCAACCAGGTCGTGCGCAAGCTGTCGGCGGCGCTCGCCTGCGGCTGCTCGTTCCTCGTCAAGGCGCCGGAAGAAACCCCGGCGTCGCCGGCGGCGCTGCTGCAAGCCTTCGTCGAGGCCGGCGTGCCGGCCGGCACGGTCGGCCTCGTGTTCGGCGATCCGGCTGAAATCTCGAGCTACCTGATCCCGCATCCGGTGATCCGCAAGGTTACGTTCACGGGCTCGACGCCGGTCGGCAAGCAGCTCGCGGCGCTGGCCGGCTCGCACATGAAGCGCGCGACGATGGAGCTCGGCGGCCACGCGCCGGTGATCGTCGCGCAAGACGCCGACGTCGCGCTCGCCGTCAAGGCGGCCGGCGCCGCGAAGTTCCGCAACGCGGGCCAGGTCTGCATCTCGCCGACGCGTTTTCTCGTGCACAACAGCATCCGCGAAGAGTTCGCCGCGGCGCTCGTCAAGCACGCTGAAAGCCTGAAGCTCGGCGACGGTCTCGCCGAAGGCACGACGCTCGGGCCGCTCGCCAACGCGCGCCGTCTGACGGCGATGGCCAAGGTCGTGGACGACGCCCGCAAGACCGGCGCGAAGGTCGCGACGGGCGGCGAGCGCGTCGGTACCGAAGGCAACTTCTTCGCGGCCACCGTGCTGACCGACGTGCCGCTCGACGCCGACGTGTTCAACAACGAGCCGTTCGGCCCGGTCGCCGCGATTCGCGGCTTCGACAAGCTCGAAGAAGCGATCGCCGAAGCGAACCGCCTGCCGTTCGGCCTCGCCGGCTACGCGTACACGAAGTCGTTCGCCAACGTGCATCTGCTGTCGCAGCGCATGGAAGTCGGCATGCTGTGGATCAACCAGCCTGCCACGCCGACGCCGGAAATGCCGTTCGGCGGCGTCAAGGATTCCGGCTACGGCTCGGAAGGCGGCCCGGAGGCGATGGAAGCCTACCTCGTGACCAAGGCGGTCACGGTGATGTCGGTTTAACCACGGGTTTAATCACGCCAATCACGCGCTTCGGGAACGGCGCCGCGGTTTTGCCGCTCGCATCGTTCCCGAGCGTGGCTCAACCGATCTGCCAGGTCCACGAGTCTTCCGCTCGCGGACCTTTTTTATTGCCATGAACGATATTTCCGCCGAATCGATGCAGCCCACGCTGAGCGGCTCGTTCGTCGAGCTGCGGCCGCTGCGCGAGGAGCACGCGCAGGCCCTCGTCGACGCCGCCGCCGACGGGCAACTGTGGGACATGAAGCTGACCGTCGTGCCGGGCCCGGCGACGATCGACGCCTATATCGCCACCGCGCTCGCTGGCCGTGCGGCCGGCAAGGTGATGCCGTTCGTGATCGTGCGGCGCGACGAGGATGACGAGAATGACCGTGCTGGCCGGATCGTCGGCAGTACGCGGTTCTGGAAGATCGATCGCGCGAACCGCAAGCTCGAAATCGGCCATACGTGGCTCGCCGCCTCGGCGCAGCGCTCGGTCGTGAACACCGAGGCGAAGTATCTGCTGCTGTGCCACGCTTTCGACGTGATGCGCTGCATGCGCGTGCAGTTCACGACCGACGAGCTCAACGACAAATCGCGCGCGGCGATCCTGCGCATCGGCGCGCAACAGGAAGGCATCGTGCGGCACGAGCGGATCATGCCCGATGGGCGCAAGCGCAACTCGGTGCGCTTTAGCATCATCGACGACGAATGGCCGGCGGTGAAAGCGATGCTCGAAGCGAAGCTGGCGCGCTGAGCGGCGCGCCGGCTTCCTGCTACCGACTCATTCAAACGGGCGCATCGCGCTGCTCGTTGAGCGGCGCCGCCTGCGTCGCGGTGCCGAACTCCTCGCGCAGCGCGTCGCGCGCATGATGCCGGCGCACCCACAGCGCCGTGAGGATCGGCACCAGAATCGCGGTCACGAGGCAAGCGGTGGCGACCATCGCGGTCGCGGCCGGCACCAGCGGTTTGAAGCTCGGAATCATGTCGGCGATGATCGCCGGATTCGCGACTGCGGCCCCTGCCGTCGACGACGCCGCCAGCCCCGCCGCGCCATTGCCGCCGGCAATCCAGCGATCGGCGAGAATCAGCGGCACGCCAGTCACGACGATCACGCCGAGCCCCAGCACGATGCCCGGCAGGCCGCTCGTGACGATCACGTTCAGATCGATGCCGTTGCCGAGCGCAAAGCCGAAAAACGGAATCAGCGGATGCACGCAGCGGCCGAACAGCTCGCGCAGCTCGCTATCGAAGTTGCCGAGCGCAAACCCGATCAGGAACGGCAGCACCGCGCCGACGAACAGGCGCGGCTCGAAGAACGCGACCCCCGTCGCACCCAGAATGATCATGCTGATCAGCGGCCCCGATTCGACCGACATCAGCACGAACGCGCCCGCCTCTTCCCTCGTGCCGTACTGTTGCATCACGGCCGCGTACAGCCCGCCGTTGGTCATGTCCATCGAGGTGGTGATCGCGAGCATCGACAGTCCCGCGAAGAGCCCGGTCTTGATGCCATCGATCGGAATGAAGCGCGCCGCGATCAGCGTGACGATCCACGCGACCAGCATCTTGGTGACGAGCAGCGTGCCCGACTTGCGCAGCACGGTGCCGGTCGCGCGCAGGTCGATCGTCGCGCCCATGCAGAAGAACCATACCGCGAGGATCGGCACCGTGCCGGTAATCAGGCCGTTGGTGAACGAGCCGAAGTATTTGCCCGCGCCCGGCGCGAACGTATGCACACAGGCGCCGAGCAGCAGCGGCACCAGCATCAGACCGCCAGGAATGCGGTCGATGGCCTTCTTGATCTTCATGCCTCCTCCATGGACGGTGACGTCCCGTTGACGGGCCAATGACCCGCGTTGGTGTCCCGCTCTACGCCGGGCTCTCCCTGTCCGGCGCAATATAGCATCATGAAAGGAACGCCGTTCCGTTTTATTTCTTAAACCTGACTATCGTTTACCCGGTCGTTCGCGCTATGCGTTGCCAGCCGCGATCACCGTCACAATATTTTCGGACCGGTGTTCCGAAATTGCGATTCTGCGTTACAGTCTCGGGCACATGGCGGCGCCGCGCCCCGCATACCGACAGGAGAACGATCAATGGACGTGAGACAGGCCATCAACAGCGAATACGCGAAGACGCTCGACACCACCGGGCTGCGTCGCGAGTTTCTGGTGGAGCAGATCTTCGAGCGCGATGCGTTGAAGCTCACGTATAGCCATATCGACCGGATCATCGTCGGTGGCGTGTGGCCGGTCGAGCGCGCGGTCGAAGTGCCGGGCTCGCTCGGCAAGGCGATCGGCGTCGACTATCTGCTCGAGCGGCGTGAACTCGGCGCGATCAACATCGGCGGCGACGGCTGGGTCGACGTCGACGGCACGCGCTACACGGTGCGCCGCGAAGAGGCGATCTATATCGGCAAGGGCGCGCAAGCGGTCGGGTTCGGCAGCGCCGACGCCACCCGGCCGGCGAAGTTCTATCTGAACTGCGCGCCCGCGCACACCACCTATCCGACCCGCACGATCTCGCTCGACCAGGCCTCGCCCGAAACCCTCGGCGATCCGGCCACGAGCAACCGCCGCACCATCTACAAGTTCATCGTGCCCGACGTGCTGCCGACCTGCCAGCTGTCGATGGGCATGACGAAGCTCGAACCGGGCAGCCTGTGGAACACGATGCCCTGCCACACGCACGAGCGCCGCATGGAAGTGTATTTCTACTTCGACGTCGCCGACGACGCCGCCGTCTTCCACATGATGGGCGAGCCGCACGAAACCCGGCATATCGTCGTGCGCAACGAGCAGGCGGTGATCTCGCCGAGCTGGTCGATCCATTCGGGCGTCGGCACGCGCGCGTACACATTCATCTGGGGCATGGTCGGCGAGAACCAGGTGTTCGGCGACATGGACCATCTCGCGGTCCGCGAGCTGCGCTGAGCGAACATGAGTCCGAACACAGTGAACACTTTCGATCTGACCGGCAAAGTCGCCATCGTGACCGGCAGCAACACCGGCCTCGGCGCCGGCATGGCCGTCGCGCTCGCCGCGGCCGGCTGCGACATCGTCGGCGTCAGTCGCGCGGACGCGGGCGCGACCGCCGCGCGCGTCGAGACGCTCGGGCGCCGCTTCGCCGACGTGCGCGCCGATCTCGCGTCAACCGTTTCGGTCGACGACATCGTGCGCGCCGCGCTCGAAGCGTTCGGCCGCATCGACGTGCTCGTCAACAACGCAGGCATCATCCGTCGCGAAGACGCGCTCGAGTTTGGCGAAGACGACTGGGACGCGGTCATGGACGTGAATCTCAAGAGCCTGTTCTTCCTGTCGCAGGCCGCGGCGCGTCAGTTCGTGCGCCAGCAAAGCGGCGGCAAGATCATCAACGTCGCGTCGATGCTGTCGTTCCAGGGCGGCATCCGCGTCGCGTCGTACACCGCATCGAAAAGCGGCGTGCTCGGTCTGACGCGACTGCTCGCGAACGAATGGGCCGCGCGACGCATCAACGTGAACGCGATCGCGCCCGGCTATATGGCGACCGCGAACACCGCGGCGTTGCGCGACGACGCGCAGCGCAACGAGGAGATACTCGGCCGCATTCCGGCCGGCCGCTGGGGCGTGCCCGACGATCTCGCGGGGCCGGTGGTTTTTCTCGCCTCGTCGGCGTCGGACTACGTGCATGGGCATACACTGGCGGTGGATGGCGGCTGGCTCGCGCGCTAGGGACGGCACAAGCTCGCCACGAGTGCGCGCGACGCGCTATGCTCACGCGCCGCTGAGCATCGGGCTCGATGCGGCAGCGGCGAGTTGGCACAGACAGGGAATGACGGACATGGCGGCAACGGGAACACCCAGGAATACTGCGAGGAATATTGCGAGGAACACTGCGCGCGACAAGACGCTCGATAAGACCCGTGGCAAAGCCCGCAAGGAACCCGCCGGCGCAGCGTCGCTCGATGCGGACAGCGGTGAGCGCGGCGAATCGGCGTCGTCGATCGGGCGCGTGTTCGCGATTCTCGGCGCGATCGGCGACACCGGACAGATCGGCATCAGCGAGCTGTCGCAACGGCTCGGCATGTCGAAGACGACCGTGCATCGTGTGATTCAAACACTGAAGGCGCTCGGCTACGTGAGCCAGGAAGTCGAAACCGAACGCTATCGGCTGACGATCCGTCTGTTCGAGCTCGGCGCGAAAGCGCTCGAAAGCGTCGATCTGGTGCGCGAGGCCGACATCGAGATGCGCCGCATCGGCCAGATGACGCGCGAAGCGGTACACCTGGGCGCGTTCGACGACGACGCGATCATCTACATCCACAAGATCGACGCCGACTACGGACTGCGCATGCAGTCGCGGATCGGCCGACGCAATCCGCTGCATAGCACGGCGATCGGCAAGGTGCTGCTCGCATGGATGGACCCGGCCGACGCGCGTGACGTGCTCTCGCACATCGAATTTCGCAAGTCGACGCAAAAAACCCTGACCTGCGCCGAAGCGGTGTTGAGCATCCTGCCGCGCGTACGCGAGCAGGGCTACGGCGAGGACAACGAGGAGCAGGAAGAAGGCCTGCAATGCATCGCGGTGCCCGTGTTCGACCGCTTCGGCCGTGTGATCGCCGGTCTGTCGATTTCGTTTCCGACAATGCGCTGCGGTGCCGACACGAAGCAGCATTACGTCGCGTTGCTCAAAGAGGCCGGGCTCGCGATTTCGACGCGGCTCGGCTATCGCGAAGCGACCGCCCCGGAGCCCGCGGCCGCGCAGTAGGTTGCGCGCGCGATGCGTTTTTACCTATCCCACCGAAGCTTAAGACAAGCTGATGACGCTACAGGTGTAGCGTCTTTCCATCAGGCTCGCCCGAGCTCACTACCGAACTTCTTACCCAGTCTGCAACCGAATGTATCTGCGCCGCATACATATGCCGAAAATCGATGCGCTTCTTTTTTCAGCAATCGAGGCGCCGAACCTTCGCTTCGAATCCATGCTTCGTCTGCCATTGAATGCGGTTTTTTTCATAGACCCTTCAAGGGTTTGACCGCGCGCTTGACAGTCGCCCGGCATTTCGACCCGTAAGCCACGGCGCCTTCCCTCCTCGCTCATCGCACTCGCATCGACGTTTCGGCGCGAGCTCGGATCGACACGTCCTGTTACACACAAACACACCGGTAATCGCGCCGCTCAGTAGAGTTCGGTTCAAACGAAAGCGGATCAGATGAAACGCTTCGCACGACAGGCACTCGCATCACAGATTTCAGGGAGCAACATCATGAAAAAAATCCTCGCATTGGTCATTCTTGCCGCCACGCTCGGTGGCGCGTTGAGCGGCTGCATCGTCGTCCCTGACGATCATCCGCATCATGACCACTACTACGAACGTTATTGATCGGGCCATCACGCGCAGTAGGTGCGCGTCCGGCTCGCCACTCCATCGCAGACATCCACACAACAAACAGAGAACAATCATGAGTCTTTCACGCAACCGCTGGGTATCGTTGACCGTCGTCGCGGGTCTCGCGATCGGCGCATCGACGGCCGCTTTCGCGCACGTCGATGTCGGCGTGAATATCGGCGTGCCGGGCATCGCGGTCGCGCCCGCCGTGGTCGAGGCTCCGCCGCCCGTCTATGTGCAGCCCGCGCCCGTCTATGCGCCTGCGCCGCCTCCCGCGGTCATAGTCGCTCCGGGCTGGTACGGCGAACGCTACTACGATGGTCATCGCTATTGGGAGCGTCGCGAGTGGGAGCGTCATCACAACGAATGGCGCGATGCACGCGGACCGCACGGCGATTGGCACGACAACGGCTGGCACGGTCATGGTCATGACCATGACGATCGCGGGCATGACCATTGATAGACGGCAGGTGGCGTCCATCGCGCCAACGTGTCGCGCCTGCATTCGCGCCACCCCTTTGAAAGGAGCGACGACGTGCTACGCAATGATCCGAGACGAGTAACCGCGCAGGTCGACGGCGCGCACATTTGCGCCGAATACAGCGAGCTGACCGGCCAGTTGTGCCTGCGCCAGGACGGCACGCTGGTGCGCGAATGGTTTCCACCGCATTCGTGGATGGCGATCGCGTCGGTGGCCGGCGCGCGCCACTGGGGCACGCGGCCAACCGACGACGAATTGCTCGCGCTGCTGCACAACGAAATGGCGTTGCTGCGCGCGCCCTGAGCGGTCGCGCGTTGTTCGAGCGTAGCGGCACGCCCGACGCCGCGCTCATTCGATCGCTATGGCGCCGACGTTTTCATCGACCGATGCGTGATCGAGCGGCTCGCGCCGCATCATCAGTACCACCCCGCCCGCCGCGATCACGGCCGGCACCGCGAGCAGGCTGAACACGGCGCCGAAGTGCCAGCCGAGCCCCATCAACGCCGCACCGACGAGCGCGCCCGCCACGCCGCCGACCCGGCCGATTCCCAGCATCCACGCCACGCCCGTCGCGCGCGCCCGGGTCGGGTAGAAGCTCGCCGCGAGCGCCGACATCGACGTGACCGCGCTGGTCGCGACCGTGCCGGTCAGGAAGATCAGCGTCCCGAGCCAGACCTGATGGCCGACGCCCCGCCCGACCAGCAACACGAGCGCGCCGACGAGGACATAGGTGAACGCGATCACGCGATGCCCGGCGAAGCGATCCATCACCCAGCCGACGCACAGATTGCCGAGGATGCCCCCGAGCGGAAACAGCGACGTCATCAACGCGGCCTTTTCACCGGAGAAGCCGGTGTCATTGAACAGCGTCGGCAGCCAGTTGGTCAGCAGATAGTAAATCAGTAGCCCCATGAAATAGGCGAGCCACAGCATCAGCGTGCCGAAGCGGTAGCGCGCCGACAGGATGATCGTGAGCGCCCATTGCGAACGTGCGTCGCCGGTATTGCGGCACACGTCGACCGCGAAGAAACGGCATCCGTCGAAGCGGTCGTGGGGCGCGATGCGTTGCAGGATTCGCGCGATCCGTTGATCGGCGCGCTTACGCACCGCGAGAAATTGCGCCGATTCCGGCAGAAACAGTATCAGCATCACGCTCAGCACGAGCGGACCGGCGCCGCCGGCGACCAGCACGCTCGGCCAGCCGAAATGCGGAATCAGCCATGCGGATGCGAGACCGCCGATCGCGAGACCGCCTGAAAAGCCGCAGAACATCGCATTGACGGCGACCGCGCGAATCCGCGCGGGTGCGTACTCGGCCATCAGCGTGACCGCGTTGGGCATCGCCGCGCCGAGACCGAGGCCGGTGAAAAAGCGCAGCAAGGTCAGCGATTCGATCGAGCTCGCGCGGGCCGCCGCGAGACTCCACAGCCCGAAGAAGAACACCGACAGCACTAGCACCGTCTTGCGTCCGATGCGGTCCGCGCAGGGGCCGGCCGCGAGCGCGCCGATGCCGAGTCCCACCAGCGCCGCGCTCATCACCGGGCCGAGCGCGCTGCGCGCGATGCCCCATTGCTGCACGAGCGACGGCGCGATGAAGCCGACCGCGGCGGTGTCGAAACCGTCGGCGGCGACGACCAGAAAGCACAGCACCAGAATCGTCCATTGAAACGGCGAGAAGCGCTGTTCGTCGATAAAGGCCTGCACGTCTACACTGCGTTCGGAGCGGCTCATGTGCGTGCTCCTTTCAGCTGGTTCATTGCGATGTCTCCTTGAGATGAAGAGGTGTTTTTCTTATTGTTCGAATTGCCGTTCAACACCCGGTCGCCGCGACGGTGGTCGCGACCGTGCTTGCGAGCGTCGCGCTGTCCGTTCGTTCATGCCTGTCTCCTCCTCGAACGGGCGGCTAGCGCAGCATCGTCAGCGTCCTGAAGTCGACTCGCCTGATGATGCGGCTCTCCTGCGCGACGATCAGATGCGCGGACGCCTGCAGATACGCGGGCCACTCCGGATCGGCATCGCGTGCGGTGCGGCGCTGGTCGTAGTCGCCGATGCTCTCGTAGCCCCACAGATGCACGACCTGGTTCAGCGCGCCGATATCGCTCATGTAAAAGCCGACTGGCGCGCCCAGATACTTGAGCTGAATCGGCATCGCGAGCCGGTCGAAAACGTCGATGAACTCCGCCATGCCGCGCGGCCGGATCGTGTAGATGCGATGATCGACGAAAGGTTTGCCCTGGCTCATGTGCCGGTCCTCAATACGGTTTCGGCTGCGCGGGGGTCCGCGTTGCTTGCGCTCTTCGCGCTTTTCACACTCGCGCCCGCGAGATGACGACCGGTGATATAGCCGAACGTCATGATCGGCCCGAGCGTGATACCCGCGCCCGGATAGTTGCCGCCCATCACGCTCGCGCGATCGTTGCCGACCGCGTACAGGCCGGCGATCGGTGCGCCTTTCACGTCGAGCACTTCGCCGGTGACGTTCGTCGAGATGCCGTCGAAGGTGCCGAGATCGCCCATCACGACCTTCAGCGCGTAGTACGGACCGTCGCCGATCGGCGCGACGCACGGGTTCGGCTGGTGCTCCGGGTCCCCCAGATAGCGATTGAACGACGTCGTGCCGCGGCCGAATTCGCGATCTTCGCCACGCACCGCATCGGCGTTGTAGCGCTTCACGGTCGCCTCGAGCGCCGTGCCGTCGAGACCCGCGTTGCGCGCGAGTTCCGCGAGCGTGCGGCCCTTGCTCAGATAGCCGTTGCGCAGCAGCGGGCCGAGCGGCACGGGCGCCGGCTTCGCATAACCGAGCCCGTATTTGCGGATCGTCGCGTGATCGCAGATCAGCCACATCGCGGTTTCGCGTTCGTTCGCGCAGGCCTCGATCATCGCGGCACCCACGTCGTGATACGAATTCGCTTCGTTGGTGAAGCGCTTGCCCGCGCGCGTCACGCCGATCACGCCAGGCTTGTAGCGATCCACCAGATGCGGAAACACGCCGACGCTGCCGTCGCTCATCGGCACGCGCGACACCGGCATCCATGCGGCTGGCTGCGGAAAACGGATCGCCACCCGCGCACCGAGACGTTCGGCCATGCCGACGCCGTCGCCCGTATTGCCGCGCGGCACCGGCGACAGGTGTTCGCCGCCGCGCCGCAGATGCGGATACGCGTGGGCGATCCGTGCGACGTCACGCGAGAAGCCGCCGCACGCGAGCACCACGCCGCGTCGCGCGACGATGCGCATCTCGCCTTCCGGTCCCGCGACGAGCGCGCCGGTGACGCTGCCGTTCGCCACGGTCAGCTCGCGAGCGGCCGTGTTCGTATGGATCGGAATGCCGAGATCGAGCGCGGACTTCGCGAGCCGCGCGGCGAGCGCGTTACCGCTCGTGATCTGCACGCCGCGCCGGTACAGCGCAAGGTCCTTCAGATGGCTCGCGAGGCGCTTCGCGACGTACAGCGCGGAGGTGAGCGAACGCGTCGCATTGAAGAAGTGCTTCAGGTCCGCGTTCGACGAGTTGAACATCATGCCGATGAACGTGATCGTCTTCAGCGGCGGGCGCAATCGCGAGATGTCCTGGCCCAGCGCGCGCGCATCGAACGGCGCGGCGACGACCGAGCGGCCAATGTCGACACCACCGCCCACGTTCGGGTGATAGTCGGGATACAACGTCGGCACGAATTTGACGGTGGTTTCGCGCTCGAAGAAGTCGAGCATCTCAGGGCCCGTGTCGAGAAACGCGTCGACGGCGGCGGCATCGAAGTACGCGCCGGTTTCGCTGCGCATATAGGTCAGCGCCGCTTCGCGCGTATCGCTGACGCCGTTGCTCCTTGCGTGACGGTTGCCCGGAATCCACAGCACACCGCCTGAAAACGCGGTCGTGCCGCCGAAGAACGGCTCCTTCTCGATCACGACAACATCGAGACCGTGTTTGCGCGCGGTGATCGCGGTCGACAGCCCTCCCGCACCCGAACCGATCACGAGCACGTCGCACGTGAGTGTTGCGCCGCATGTTGCGTTGGTCATGATGGTCTCCTTACGCTCGGACCAGGCGGTCGGCCCGGGTGGCTTGCGCGGCCTGGTTGGCTTCGAAGCCGGGACGCGGCACGAGGTCCATCAGCATGCTTTCGAAGCCGCCATCGACGACGACTTCGGCACCGTTCACATAGGCGGCGCGTTCGCTCGCGAGAAACGCGACGACATCGGCGATATCGTTCGGCTCGCCGATCCGGCGGCTCGCCGTCATCGCGCTGCGCCGGCGTTCGATATCGTCGTGCTCGTAGAACGCCGCCGACAGCGGCGTGCGGATCATGCCCGGGCACACGGTATTGCTGCGAATGCCGCGTGGCCCCCACTCCGCCGCGATCTGCTTCGACAGCATCGCGACGCCGGCCTTGCCCGCGCTGTAAGCGCCGCTATAGGTTTGCGGATGATGCGCGGCCACCGACGCGACATGCACGATTGCGCCAGCGCCGCGCTTCAGCATGCGTTGACCGAATTGCTGCGAGCACAGCATGTAGCCGGTCAGATTCACGCGCAGCATCGCATTCCATGCATCGAGTCCAATCTCTTCGATGCCCCCCGGCCGCAACAGGCCCGCGTTGTTCACGAGCACATCGGCGACGCCGAGGCGCGCTTCGAGCTCCGACACCGCGCCGCGCACGCTATCGATGTCGCCGATATCGCAGGCGAGCGCCAGCGCTTCGACACCGCTCGCGTTCAGCGCTTGCGCGACGTTACGGCACTTCTGCTCATCGCGATCGAGCAGCGCCACGCGTGCGCCAGCGTCGCCCAACACCTGAGCAATCGCGCTGCCGATGCCGCCCGCCGCGCCGCTCACGACGCAGACGCTGCCTTCGAGCCCGAGCCAGTGTCGCGCGTTGGCGGGTGTGTCGCGCCGATCTTTCCGTTGATTCATTTGCTTAGTCCTCCCGATCTCCATGTTCACGATCGCGGCGAGCTTAGGTTGGCCGGCTTCACCAAACTGCGTCATCCGACCGCGTCTTCGATGGAAAAAAGTATAGCCACGCGGTTCCGGACGAAATTGGACAAAGGCAGCACATCGCAGGACAATTCGAACATTGGAGACAAAACCGCATGAGGAATATCCCTAACTACGATCTGTACGGAGAGTCCGCGCGGCCGCCGTGGTACGACGCGTTCAATTTCGAATGGATCGTCGAGCGCAGTCGTCCGAACGACTGGCATATCGCCGCGCACCGGCACGATGCATTGCTGCAGATTCTCTATATCCGCAGCGGTTCGGGCCACGTGCTGATCGAAAGCGAAAAGCTCACGATCGAAGCGCCATGCCTGATCCTGATTCCAGCGCAAACGGTGCACGGTTTCGTGTTTTCGCCGGAGATCGACGGGCTCGTGATTACGGCCGCGCAGCGCGCGCTGGAGTCGATTTCGAAAGCGGTGTCGCCGGGCCTCGTGCCGGTGCTGCAACGGCCCGCGCTGATTCCCGTGCGGCCCGCGGTCGGCGAGCGCACGTTGATGCCCTTGTTCGGTTTGCTGGAGCAGGAATTTCGCGGCAGCGCGCGCGGCCATATCGCCGCGGGCATGTCGCTGATGATTGCACTTTTCGTGCAGGTCGCCCGGCTGACCGATGCCGCGTCGAGCGCGGGCGTGACCGTCAACGACCGGCGCGCCGCACAGATCAAACGGCTACGCGAACTGATCGCCACGCATGTGCGCGAGCATCTGCCAATCGATTTTTATGCGGAAAAATTGGGGGTGACCGCAGCGCAACTGGGGCGCATCTGTCGTGAGGAGCTTGGCCATTCGCCGCTGTCGCTCGTCAACGATCAGTTGATACGCGAGGCGCAGCGCGATCTGGTCTACTCGGGTTCGAGCATCAAACAGATCGCGCATGCGCTCGGTTTCGAAGATGCGGCCTATTTCAGCCGCTATTTCCGTAAGCAGACCGGCGTCACGCCCAAGGAGTTTCAGGCGGCCGCGCACCGGGATCTGTCGATCAATTAGCGATCCCGATGATCGCGCGGTGCTTGCAGTAGCGCTTACAGCTGCGCCTGCATCTGCGCGCCGGCGACGCCGACGTAGTTCTCCGCCAGTACGGTCGCGGCCGTGCGCGACGTCGTCACGTACTCGAGCTCGGCGACCTGCAGTTGCTGCTCGAACGCCGAAGCGCCTTCGATACGATGCAGCATGCTGGTCATCCAGTACGAGAAGTGCTCGGCGCGCCAGATGCGTTTGAGCGCGGTTTCGCTGTAACGGTCGAGCAGATCGGCGCGGTTTTCCTTGTAGAACGCGTCGAGCGCCTTGCTGAGCACGTTCACGTCGGCGACCGCGAGGTTCATGCCCTTCGCGCCAGTCGGCGGCACGATATGCGCGGCGTCGCCAGCGAGGAAGAGGCGCCCGTACTGCATCGTCGTCGACACGAAGCTGCGCATGCCGACGATGTTCTTCTGAAAGATCTTGCCGTCGATGATCTTGTGGCCTTCGTCCGAATCGGCGCGCGCATGCAGCTCGGCCCAGATGCGATCGTCGGACCAGTTGTCGACCGAGTCCTTCGGATCGCACTGGAAATACATGCGCTGCACGTTCGGCGAGCGCGTGCTGATCAGCGCGAAGCCGCGTTCGTGGCGCGCATAGATCAGCTCGTCCGACGACGGCGGGCCTTCGCACAGGATGCCGAACCAGCCAAACGGATAGACGCGCTCGAAATCCTTGCGCAGCGTCTGCGGGATCGCCTGGCGCGACACGCCTTGCGAGCCGTCGCAGCCGATCACGAAGTCGCATTGCAGTTCGTGCTCCGCGCCTTCGTGGCGATAGCGGATCGACGGCTTATCGGTATCGATGCCATGCACCGACGTCTCCGATACGCCGAAACGCAGTTCGGCGCCCGCGGCGACGCGCGCCGCGACTAGATCCTTGATCACTTCGTGCTGGGCATAAACCGTGATCGCATGACCGGTGAGGCCGGTCAGATCGATGCGGCGACGCTTGCCTTCGAACGCGAGTTCGAAACCGTGATGCAGCGCGCCTTCGGCTTGCATGCGTTCGCCGAGACCGGTTTGCATCAGCAGGTCCATCGTGCCCTGCTCGAGCACGCCGGCGCGAATCGTCGATTCGATCTGATCGCGCGTGCGCGTTTCGAGCACGACCGAGTCGATACCGCGCAAATGAAGCAGATGGGAAAGAAGCAGGCCAGCGGGCCCTGCACCGATGATGCCGACTTGGGTGCGCATGTAGTCTCCTGAATGCGGTGATGAAATTTGCGCTCAGTGTGACGATCGCGACGCCTATCCCGCAATGCGATATAGCGGATAGGCCGTATCGCGTTGCGCGATAGAAGGTGTAAGGTGGGGGCCGGCGCCGCGCGGCTGTTTCGGCCGCAAACGCAAGACTGGCGGGGTCTTCCGCCGATTTGGACGACCCGCGGTTCGTGCCGCGGCATGGCGTGCCCTCAGGTAAACCCCGATCCGCTAAACGAGCTTCAATTCGCCAAGAAATAGTCGATAGACCGGATTTTTTGTCTCTTCCCAGCACGGATAGCCGAGTGTTTCGATGAAGCGCTCGAACGCCGCGTGGTCGCTCCCGGGCACCTGAATGCCGACCAGAATCGAGCTGTAGTCCGCGCCCTGGTTGCGGTAGTGGAACAGGCTGATGTTCCAGTTCGGCGCCATCGACGACAGGAATTTCATCAGCGCGCCCGGACGTTCCGGAAACTCGAAGCGAAACAGTCGTTCGTCGCGCGCGAGCGGCGAGCGGCCGCCGACCATGTAGCGGATGTGCTGCTTCGACAGTTCGTCGAAGGTCAGGTCGACGGTGGCGAAGCCGTGCGCTTCGAAGGCGCCGGCGATCTGCGCCGATTCGCTGCGATTGCGGATCTGCACGCCGACGAAAATATGCGCCGAGTTCGCGTCGGCGATCCGGTAGTTGAACTCGGTGACGCTGCGCGTGCCGAGCAGCTCGCAGAAGCGCCTGAAGCTGCCGCGCTCTTCGGGGATCGTCACCGCGAAGACCGCTTCGCGCGCTTCGCCCACCTCCGCGCGTTCGGCGACGAAGCGCATGCGGTCGAAGTTCATGTTCGCGCCCGACGTGATCGCGATCAGCGTCTGGTTCTCGATGCCTTCCCGTTCGGCATACTGCTTGGCGCCGGCCACCGCGAGCGAGCCCGCCGGTTCGAGCACGCTGCGCGTGTCCTGGAACACGTCCTTGATCGCGGCGCACAGCGCATCGGTGTTCACGAGCAGCACTTCGTCCAGATATTCGCGGCACAGACGGAAGGTTTCTTCGCCGACGAGCTTCACCGCAGTGCCGTCGGAGAACAGGCCCACTTCGTTCAGCGTCACGCGCTCGCCCGCCTGCAACGACGCGGCCATCGCGCACGAATCGTCGGTCTGCACGCCGATCACCTTGATCTCGGGGCGTACCGATTTCACGTATGCGGCGACACCGGCCGCGAGACCGCCGCCGCCGATCGGCACGAAGATCGCGTGAATCGGCCCTTGGTGCTGGCTGAGGATTTCCATCGCGACGGTGCCCTGGCCGGCGATCACGTAGGGGTCATCAAACGGATGCACGAAAGTCAGGCCGCGCTCTTCCTGCAGCTTGACCGCGTGACCATAGGCGTCGCTATATGACTCACCGAACTGCACGATCTCGACGGTCGGCCCGCCATGCGTGCGGATCGCGTCGACCTTGAGCTGCGGCGTCGTCACCGGCACGACGATGATCGCCTTCACGCCCATGCGTGCCGCCGATAACGCCACGCCCTGCGCATGATTGCCCGCCGACGCGGTGATCACGCCGCGACTGAGCGCCCCGGCCGGAATATGCGCCATCTTGTTGTATGCGCCGCGCAGCTTGAACGAGAACACCGGCTGATTGTCCTCGCGCTTCAGATAGACCGGGTTGCGCAGCCGCGCCGACAGGTTCGGCGCGCGTTCGAGTTCGGTCTCGCGCGCCACGTCGTAGACGCGCGCGGTCAGGGTCTTTTTCAGGTAGTCGTGAGACGGCGCGAGGCGCTTGGCCGCTGCGGCGGCCTGTTCGAGTTCGTTTAACAGCACGGCAAGCTCCTGGGTGGCAACATTCGATGCAACAACGCATCAACGGCGATCGACATCGAACGATAGCAATCGCGGCATTTTCGCCAGGAGGCAGGCAGAGAATGAACCTGAAAGCGGACATAAAAAAACCCGCCTCGTTTGGCGGGTTATGTGTGACTGCAAGTCGACGCGCGCTAACCCACCATTCGATGAATGATGCTAATAATCAGCGCAATACGGATGTCGAGGCAGTTCATGTCGGCGATCTTCGTCGACTCGGCAAGCTTTGTCAATCTCCGCGCAGTGCGGCAGTGCCACACAAGAAAAACGGGGCGCACCGGCAAGCGCGCCCCGCAGAGACGACCAACACCGACATCAATCGCGCACGCCGCTCTGCTTTTTGAACGCCGCGAGAATGCGTTGCTCGAGCGCGTTGTAATCGCGGCCAAAGTGATGATCGCCGGTCGTGCGGATGACTTCGACGCCGGTTTTGTCGAGCGCCGGACACAGCGTGTCGGTCTCGCTCTCGCCATAGAAGCATTGAACGATCGACGGCGGCACATGCGTCAACTCGGGGCGCACGTTCAGCGCCTTGTCGCTCGCGGGCATGCCGAGCCAGCCGCCGACGCGGATCTGGAAATCGGCTTCGGGCGCGAAGCCGAGCAGCGAAATCAGCGACACCTTATCGCGCTGCGCCTGCGGCAGACGGTTATACGCGAACGGCAGCACGTCCGCGCCGAACGAATAGCCGATCAGCGCGATATGCTGCGCGTGCCAGCGCTCGCCATAGGTTTGCATCACCCGCGCGAGATCGCGGCTCGTTTGCGCCGGCGGCTTCTCGCTCCAGAAATAACGCAGGCTGTCCCAGCCGACCACCGACACGCCATCTTTCTGCAGTGCCTGCGCGATCGTCTTGTCGAGATCGCGCCAGCCGCCATCGCCGGAAATCACGATCGCCATCAAGCCGTTCGGATGCGCGGCCGGCAATTCGATCAGCGGCAGGTCGGACACGTCGTCGGCGCTGATCGAGACCGGCTGCAGATGCGGCGTCAGCAATGCAACGAGACGCGCGCGATCGGCATTGCCCGTGCTCGCCTTTTCGACGAAGCCCGGCACCTTGTCGCGAATCACGGTCGGGTCGGGCGGACACGGTTCGAAGCGCGCGTCGAGCTTGTGATCGGCGTCGACCGACACCGCGCCCGCGATCGTATTGGACGGCGCCTGCTCGAGCACGTGCATCGCGAGCGTCGCGCCCTGTCCCGTACCCGCGACGATCGGCGCGAAGTAGCGGCTCGACTGCGATTGCCGTTCGAGCTGATGGCTCAGCGCCTCGGCATCGCCCACCAACTGATGACAGGTTTCCTTTTTCGCGGAAAGGTTGGCCGCGTAGTGCGCGGTATCGACGCCGACCGTCATCGCGCCCGCTTTCGCGAGCGCATCGGCGCTCTGCTGATCGGCTGCGCTCCAGCCGCTTGCCTGCGAATACAGCACGACGAAGCCGCGCAGCGGCCCCTCGGGCTGCGTCACGCGCACGTCGCCATAGCGGCCGCCGGGCACGGTGGTGGTGGCCGCGTGCGCGAGCGCGCCGCAACTCAGAACGCTCGCCGCGACGGCGAGCCGGAACAACGGATGCAATGTCATGAACGCCGGCCTCCTGCCAGCAGCGACAGGTCCGCGAGCGTGAAGAACACGCCCGAACCGGATGCCGCGAGATAACGCGGCTCCCAGCGCGGCTGGAACTTGCTCTTGAAAGCACGCAGTCCGCGGAAGTTGTAGAAGCGACCGCCGAAGCGCCACACGATGCCGGCCAGCCGATGCCAGCGTGACGCGAGCGGCGTCGGCTGCACACCGGAGAGCGGCGCAATGCCGAGACTGAGCGAGCGGAAGCCCGCCTCTTTCAGATGCAGCGCGAGCTGCGTGAACAGATATTCCATCGCATACGGCGACGCGCTTTCGACGTGACGCATCACGCCGACGGTCGCCTCGGTATTCATATCGGTCGTCATGAAGGTCACGAATGCGACCGGCTCGCCGTTCTGGCGCACCAGCATCACCGACTGCGCGGCCAGGTATTCGTCATGGAAAGCCGCGACCGAGAAGCTCTTCTCGCGCGCGTCGCGGCTGTCGAGCCAACCGTCGGAAATGCCGCGCAGCGTTTCGAGCGAGGCCGGCACATGGGCCTGATCGATCACTTCGACGCTAAAGCCGTCGCGCTCGCCGCGCTTGAGCGCATAGCGCAGATGCGCGCGATGCGAGCCCTTCAGATCGAAGTCGTCGAGCACGACGTGGGCTTCCTCGCCGAGCTTCATCAGCGTGAGGCCAGCGTCGAGATACAGCGGCAGCGCATTCGCGCGCACCTGGTAGAACGCGGCGCGGCCGCCATGCGCATGCGCGAGCGCGACGAACTTGCTGATGAGACCCGCCCACTCTTCGCGCGGCCCCACCGGATCGTGCAACGCGGCCCACGTGCGGCCGTATTTCGCGTACATCAGGAACGCTTCGCGCGACTCCGAAAACAGGAAGCTCTTGTCGCCCATCAACGCGAGACCCGCATCGCTGCGTTCCTGCGCGCGCACGATGCGCGCGGCGTCGTGCAGATCTTCGGGCGCCGGCTTCACGAAGCGGCCCGGCGCCGGACGCAGCAATTGCCAGAACGAGAAGGTCGCGGCGAACACGCTCGCGGCGAGCGTCGCGCGCAGCGCGCGCGGCGCGCGCTCGTCGAACGCGAATTGCCACCACAGATCGCCCGTGTACGGCACGTCACGGAAAGCGAACAGCATGACCCACGTCGCGAGCATCAGCACCATCGCGACCGACACGAGCCAGCCGGCCGTGAAACGCTCCGCGAACAGCGACGAATGACGGTTGAAGCGCTTGCGCGTCGCGAGCAGCAGCACGATCAGCATGCCGAGCACACTGGCTTCGACGAACGCGAGACCCTTGGTCAGCGACAGCGCGAGGCTCAGCAACGCGAGCGCGAGCGTCATCCACCATGCCGCATCGAGCCGCCGCAGCAGGCCGCGCGCGACGAACAGCAGCAGCACGCCGAGCACGCTGCATAGCATCTGCGAGCTTTCGAGCACCCACAGCGGCACCAGGTCGCGCAGCATATGAATGCGCTGCCAGAACGCCGGCGTCGCGCTCGAAATGACCAGCATGCCGCCGACCACGAACGTGACGAGGCTCAGAAACAGCGGCGCGAGTTCCGACACGCGCTCCGCCTGCAACATCGACAGACGATTCTTCAGCGCGCGCCCCTCGAAGCCCGCGAGCAGCGCCGCGGAGACGATCAGCGGCACGCCGAAATAGATCGCGCGATACGCGAGCAGCGCGGCGACCATCTGATGCATCGGCACGCTGCCGCTCAGCGTGAACACCATCGCCGCTTCGAACACGCCGACGCCGCCTGGCGTATGGCCAATCAGGCCGAGCAGCATCGCGGCCGCGTAGACGATGATGAAGCCGACGAAGCTCACGTTCGCATGCGGCAGCAACGCCCACAACGCGAGGCCCGCGGCGACCACGTCGAGCACCGCCAGCGCAACCTGCGCGAGCAGATCGCGGCGCGCGGGAATATCGAACGAGAGCCACTGCCAGCGCGTGCGGATCGGCCGGGTTTGCCGACGGCACGCGGCCGCGGCGAGCACCAGCGCGAGCAGCAGCGCAGCGCCGCTCCAGCGCAGCGCGACTGGCGACAGATGCAGCATCGGCGCGAGCTGGCCCGCCATGCAGACCATGCCCAGCGCGGTCATCAAGACGAGGGCGAGCGCGAGCGACACGCTCGTAAACACCGTCATGCGGCCGATCTGCGCGGGTGTGATGTTCGCGACGCCGTACACGCGCGCGCGCACCGCTCCGCCCGTCAGCGCGCCGAAACCGGTCGCATTGCCGAGCGCCGAACCGGCCGTCGCGCCGACCCACAGCGCCGCGCGCGGCACGCTCGCGCCGAGATAGCGCAGGCCGACCGCGTCGCGCCCGACCAACGCGACGTAGCTGAGCGCGGTCGCGCCGAGCGCACCGCTCCACTCGCGCGCCGACAGCTGGCGCAGTTCGCGGATCACCGAACGGTAATTCACTGCCTCGGACAGATGCTGCAGCACGACCAGCAGCAACCCGCAAATGACGAGCGCGAGCACGGGCGACAGAAGGCCCCGGCTGCCAAGCGCTTTCGATGCACGGCCGAGCAGCGCCGGGAGGCGCTCGAAGCTGTGTTGAAGTTGGTGGGACATGGTCAATGCGGGCCTTGCGAGGAGCGGTCGCGGCGACGGATCGTCACGCGCGGTATCGCCTGTGGCGGCGATTACAAAGTGATAACGGCAAAACGTGCAAAAGGTTGACAGCATTAGCAATTTTGCCGTCGGTTCACTTGCGCGTCGCGTGTCAAAAGCGCGCGATTGTAATGCTTCCTCGCGTGATGCGAGGCATCAGGCCGGCGCAACCGCGGCATCAGGATCACGGCTGGGCGTGCCGTCATCAGGAGCGGAAGCACGATATCAGGAAGGGAAACGGCGATGGCAGCCCGGAATTGGCTGACGGTGGGCGTCTATCTGGTGGGACTGGGGAGCCGACTCGCTGAACGTGCTCCGCTTGACGGGGCCACAAAGCACAATGCCCGCTACTCGAGCGGGCATTGACACGACAGCAGGGGCTTGCGGGGCCCGCGCGGGAAACTCGCGCTTAGTTCGGGCGACGGTACGCTTCGGCGATCACTGCGCAGTTCTGCAGATGCAGGTTCAGCGCATGCAGCGCCAGCGCGCGCAGCTTGCCGAAGAACGTGTTGGCAGCGGGGGTGGAACGGACGGCATTCGATGCGGTGTTCATGGCGACTCCTGATCAGGGTTTATACCTACGGAATAACCCGATTATAGCGATCTCGTGCCGCAGCGCAACAAAACAATATTTTTGGCGACGTCGCGATGCCAACGTCGCGTACCGGATACGGAGAATTCGTAAAGGGGCGGCATCGGTCGTGCAGGTATTAACAATCCGCACCGTACAGGTGCATAATGCCCCCTTTGCCTGCGACGCTTCGCCGCAGGCTCGCCGATATGACCGTCGCCCAGACCCAAAAAGCTCTGATTGCGCCTCTTATCGTCGCGTGCGCGATGTTCATGGAAAGCGTCGACGCCAACGTGATCGTCACCGCGCTGCCGGCCATGGCACGCGATTTCGGGCGCGATCCGGTCACGCTGAAGATCGCGGTGACAAGCTACGTGCTCGGGCTCGGCGTGTTCATCCCGGTATGCGGCTGGCTCGCCGACAAGTTCGGAGCGCGCACGGTATTCCGCACCGCGATCGGCGTCTTCGTGACGGGCTCGCTGTTGTGCGCCGCGTCGAACTCGCTTGCCACTTTCACGGTTGCGCGTTTCATCCAGGGCGTCGGCGGCGCGATGATGGTGCCCGTCGGGCGCATCATCATCTTTCGCGTGGTGGAGAAAGCCGACTTCATCCGCGCGATGAATTACCTGAGCGTGCCCGCAATGCTCGGCCCCGCCGCCGGTCCGCTGCTCGGCGGCTTCATCACCACGTATCTGCACTGGCGGCTGATCTTCTTCATCAACGTGCCGATCGGCATTCTCGGCATCTATCTGACCAATCGCTATATCGCCAATACGCGCGAGCCCGACCCCGGCCCGCTCGACTGGATCGGCTTCCTGCTGTCGGCGGCGGGCGCGGTGCTGCTGTTGCTCGGCTTGTCGCTGGTCGGCGGCGAACTGATTTCGAATACGGACGCGTTCGGCATGTGCGCGCTCGGCGCGGCGCTGCTCGCGATCTACGTCGCGTATGCGCAGCGCGTCGCACTGCCGCTTCTGGATTTGCGTTTTTTCAAGGTGCCGACTTTCCAGGCGAGCGTGCTCGGCGGCTCGCTATTTCGCATCGGTCTCGGCGCGTTGCCGTTCCTGCTGCCGCTGCTGCTGCAGGAAGGCCACGGCATGAGCGCGTTCCAATCGGGGCTGATCACCTGCGCGTCCGCGTTCGGCGGCATGTTCATGCGCACGATCGCCTCCACGGTGCTGCGCCGCTTCGGCTTTCGCCAGGTGCTCGTGTTCAACGCCGCGCTATCGGGCATTTCGATCGCCGCGTGCGGGCTGTTTTTCCCGCACACGCCGACGTGGATCATCTGGGTCGTCGTGTTGCTCGGCGGCTTCTTCCCCGCGTTGCAGTTCACGAGCCTCAATTCGCTGACCTACGCGGAGATCGCGAGCCGCGACGTCGGCCGCGCGACGAGCCTCGGCAGCGTCGTGCAGCAGATGTCGCTCGGCCTCGGCGTGACGGTCGGCGGCATCGTGCTGCAGATTTCGCGCGCGCTGCATGGGCATCCGAGCATCACCTGGTCGGATTTCTGGCCCGCGTTTCTCGTGGTCGGGCTATGCTCGTTCGCGTCGATTCCAGTCACGCTGCGCCTGCCGCGCGGCGCGGGCGCGGAGATTTCGCGAGGCGGGCGCGGCTGAGCCGGTTACCGTGTCACCGCGCGAGCGCCCCGCTCTTCACGGGTTCGGGCGCTCACGCGCGCTTGCGAATCACGCTCACTTCGCCATTGCGTTCGAGAATCGCGGCGGCCACGTCGTCCATTGAGCGCGAGCCGGTTTTCTGCCGCACGCTTTCCTCGATGTCGGTGCGCGTGACGAGCGCCGCGTGCATTTCGTTCGCGTGGAACTTGCCGTCGCTGAACACCTCGCGCTCGGCGCCGCCCACCAGCAGCTCGAAGCGGCGCGAGCGTATGAACGACCACGCGAGCACCCGGTGACACACGACGATCGCGAACGACGCGACCACGGTCGCGATAAACGGCGACGCACCGACGATCGCGCGGCTCAGCGTCGCGCCGAGCAGAATCACGACGACCGAATCGAACGGCGAGCGCTGCCCGAATGAACGGCGCCCCGATACACGGATCAGCGCGAGCGCGATCACGAACACGGCGATCGAGCGCATACCCATCTGCAACGGATCGAGCTCCCTGCCTTGGCCGAATAGAACGAAAAACGCGTCCATCATGTTCGCCCTCCCCGCGGCGGATTGCCGTGCGAATGTTCTGGTGTCCGGATAGTTGCGAGCGAGACGAGCCCGCGACGCGTCGCCGTCGCTCAGGCCAGCGCGCCATCCGTCGCCCATGAGATGAGCGTATCGCCGAAACCGCCGCGCACGCGGGCCACGGTACGCGCGCTCGTGGTCACGCGCGGCGCGGCGCTCCACGCGATGCGCGCGCCAGTCGCGATCAGGCGATCGACGAGCGCGGCATCCTCGCTGCACTTGAGCGGCGGAAAGCCGCCCGCGCGCCGATAGGCGTCGGCGGAAACGCCGAGATTCGCGCCGTGCACATGACGATGTCCGTCGGCGTCGACATACGTCTTGCGAAAATATTCGCGCACGCTGTGCGGATGCGCGCTCCAGTCGTCGACGGCGATCGAGCCGCACACCGCATCGGCGCCGAGCGCCAGTTGCGCGGCCAGCCAACCGGGCGACACGCGGCTGTCGGCATCGGTAAACGCCAGCCAGCGCGCGCCGTGCGCGAGCAGCAGCGACGCGCCGAGCGCCCGCGCGACGCCGACGTTGCGCGCCTTCAGCGTCAGCGTCTGCACGCCGTAAGCGCGCGCGATCGCTCCGCTGAAATCGCTGCAGGCGTCGAGCGCGACGACGATCCGCACCTCCTCGCCGGCGAGCGCTTCGTGTCGGGACGCTTCGAGCAAGGCCGCGAGGCACCGTGCGAGCAACGCCTCTTCGTTATGCGCCGGAACGATCACGCCGATCATAGAAGCCCCTCGCGCTGCGCGACCGAACGTGCGTCGCGCGACCACACGTCGATCAGCAAGTCGGCTTCGTCGTGATGCGCGAGACGCGCGAGACCGCAGCGCGCATCGAATAGCGCGTGCGCATGGTCGGCGGATTCGCGCGCTTCGGCGAACGGCCGGCGCCAATGGCAGGCGAGCAGCGTGCCGTCCGGCGTCAGCGACCCGGCGATGCGCGCGGCCAGCGTTTCGAGCTCGGCCGCGTCGAGGTAGTACGCGAACTCGCTGATCACGATCAGATCGAACGGCCCGTGCTCCGTCGGCCAGTCGCGCGGCACCCTGCGCTGCTCGATCCGCACGTTCGATGCGCCCGCCACGCGTTCACACGCAAGCTCGACGGCGCGCGCGTGCAGATCGGCGGCGAGCAGCGCGTCGCAGCGCGTCGCGAGCCCGGCCGTCAACTCGCCGTTCGCGCAGCCCGGTTCGAACGCGTTGCGATAGCGCGGCCGCGGCAGCAGCGCGAGCGTCAGCGAACGCTTGCGGCGTTCGTACCAGCCTTCGCGCAAACGCCACGGATCGTCGCTGCGTCGGTAGAGTTCATCGAAGTACGGCGCCGTCGAGTTCATCTGAGCGATCCTCCCAAGGCAGGGGGAAAAAAGTCATGGCGTCCACGGCGCGAGTGTTTGCGAAGACGCCTGATGCGATGCCGGCGCGGCAGTCGTGTCAGCGGCCTCGACGAGCCGTTCGCCGAGCGCTGCGAGGTCGCGTTCCGCGTGGCTCTGCCGCAGAAACACCGGCAGGTCGGCGAGCGCCCGCGCGAAGCGCGCGTCGCGGCACAACGGGCCCGCGCCGAGCGCGCGTGTCGCGTGCTCGATCACGGCGCTCGCGGCCTGCTCGACGGCCAGACGCGCGCGCAACACGCGCGTCGCTGCATCGGCCGACGGCTGCGCGTCGATCCACGCGGCGGTTTCGCGCAGCAGCGCGGCGGCCGACTGCAAGGCGACATCGGTCGCACCGAGATGAGCGAGCCGATGCGCGTCCGCGTGCCGGGCGCACGCGTCGCGCAGCGTGCGCGCGATTTGCGCGGCCGCGCCGTACCAGCACGCGGCGATACCGGCGCCGCCATGCCAGAAGCCCGCGCGGCGCAGATACGCATGCGGCGCGCCGACGAGCGTCGCCACGGTGTCTTTGAACGTGACATCCGCGCTCGCGGTCGCCTGCATGCCGACGGCCTGCCATTTCGATGTATCGATCGAGATCGAGCTCTGGTCCAGCGCGAGCGCCGCGAGCACGGGCTCATCGTCGCGCCATGCGCTCACGAGCGCATGGGTGAGCGCCTGCGCGCCGGAGCACCAGGCTTTGGTGCCGGACAGGCGCACCTGCGCGCCCTCGCCGGCAACGGTCTGGATTCCTTCGTCGATGGCGCGCACCCGCGCGTGCGGCGCTTCGGCGGCCCACACGCCCCAGCGGCTTGCCGCGGGCGGCAGCGGACCATTGAGCTCGGCGAGAATCGCAAGCGCATCGGTATGGCCTTCGAACAGTTTGACGAGGCCGAGGTCGCATGCGGCAACGGCGGCCAGCGCGCGCCAGCGCACCAGCGTCTCCCCATGCCCCGGCCATGGCAAGGTCGGCGCGCGATCGTAGCCGCGCTCGATCAGATCAGCGAGCAGTGCTCCGAGGGCAGCGGGATCGTTCGCATCGAAACGCGCGTCGCGCAGAAAATCGTCGAGCGAGATAGCAGGCTTGCCGGGCTGCGGCGCGCGGGCGCTCGCGCGTAGTGCGCGGCCACCGTGTTGATTTGAGACCTGCCGTGACTGGGCCTTAAAGCTGGCCGCGTGGTCGCGTATGTCGAGCATCGTGCCTCCCTGCACCGGTTCGATCCACGGCCCGCCGGGCGGCGGCGGACCGGAACGTATGCAGAGTGGCAGCAAACACCGTGCCCCGGCTGGCGAGGCGGCCGCGCAGCGAAACAGCGGCTACGTCCCGCCACTTCCGCTCAGACGTCCATCCGCCTTCGCGAGCAACGCGTCGAGGACCGCCATCTCGACCGGCTTCACGAGGTGCGCATGGAAACCCGCGTGGCGAGTTCGATCGAGATCGCTCGCATGGCCGAAACCCGTCATCGCCGCGTACATCGTGCGCGACATCTCGGGCCGCGCGCGCATCGCCGCGAGCGTCGCATAGCCATCCATCTTCGGCATCGCGAGGTCGATCAGCGCGAGATGCGGCGAGAAGCGTGGCGAGATCTGCAGCGCCTGCTCGCCCTCGTAGGCGATACGCACCTCGTGGCCCTTCAGTTCGAGCAGCATCGCGAGGCTGTCGGCCGAATCGCGATTGTCGTCGACGAGGAGAATGCGCAGCGGCTGCACGTGGGGCGCGGCATCGATCGTGCCGCTCTCCGCGGTGTCGGACTGCGCGGAGGCGAGCGGCAGACTCAGCGTGAACGTGCTGCCGAGTCCCAGTCCTTCGCTGCTCGCGACGATGCTGCCACCATGCATTTCGACGAGCGACTTGCACAGCGTCAGGCCGATCCCAAGGCCGCCCTCGCCGAAACTTTGCCCTTCCTTCTCCTGCGCGAACAGTTCGAAGATCTTGTCGAGCGAGCGCACCGGAATGCCGCAGCCGGGGTCGCGCACTTCGAGCACCGCCATACGAAAGTCGACACGTCCCTGCATCTCGATCGCGCTGCCGTTCGGCGAAAACTTCGACGCGTTGTGCAGCAGGTTTTGCAGGACCTGCACGAGCCTCGTCATGTCGCCGCGAATCATCACGGGAGCGTCGGGTACATGCGCGACCACGCGCTGCTCGCGCGAGTCGGTGAAGGGCCGCGCCGCTTCGATCGCGCGCGCGACGAGCTCGGCGAGATCGACGCGCGCAATACGCAGTTCGACCTTGTCGGACATGATGCGGCCGATATCGAGCAGATCGTCGACGAGTCGCGTCAGGTGGGTGACCTGGCGATCGATCAGATCGCGCGCCCGCGCGACCACCGGGCTCAGATCGGTTTCCATCTGCATCGTGCCGACCGCGTTGCGCACCGGCGCGAGCGGATTGCGCAGTTCGTGCGCGAGCGTCGCGAGAAATTCGCGCATGCGCTCCCCGGAGCGCTCCAGTTCCTCGCGCCGGCGCCGCTCGGTCAAATCGCGCGTGACCTTGGCGAAGCCGCGCAAGCGTCGCGATTCGTCATAGACGGCCGTGATGATCACGTTGGCCCAGAACGTCGAACCGTCCTTACGCATGCGCCAGCCTTCGTCTTCGACGGCGCCGATCTGCCGCGCGATCGCGAGCTCGCGCGCGGGCTTGCCGGCCGCGGCCTCCTCGGGCACATAGAACTGCGAGAAGTGCCGGCCGACGATTTCGTCGTGCGTATAGCCCTTGATGCGCGCGGCGCCCGAATTCCAGCTGACGACGAAGCCTTGCGGATCGAGCATGAAGATCGCGTAGTCCTTCACGCTATCGACGAGCAGACGGAAGCGCTCCTCGCTCTGGCGCAGCGCTTCGAGGTATTCGCGCTGCGCGGTCAGGTCGCGCGTGATCTTCGCGAAGCCCGTGACCGCGCCCTTCTCGTTGCGTATCGCGGTGATCACGACGTTCGCCCAGAACGTCGTGCCGTCCTTGCGCACGCGCCAGCCTTCATCTTCGAAACGGCCGGTCAGCGCAGCCTGTTCCAGCTCGTAGGTCGGCCAGCCGCGCGCGACGGCTTCCTCGGTATAGAAGCGCGAGAAATGCTGACCGACGATCTCGCTCTGCGCATAGCCCTTCAGCTTCTGGGCGCCGGCATTCCAGCTGACGATGTTGCCCTTCGCATCGAGCAGAAAGATCGCGTAGTCCGAAATCGCCTGCACGAGCGACAAATAATCGATGCCGACGGGCGCCGACGGCGCGGCCTCGGCCGGCACTCGAGCGCGCTCGGCGTAGTCGTGGGAAGAAGAAGCTTCGAGCTGGGTCATGGCGGACACGTCATTGGAACTTTCGTTTTAAGCAAGCCTCGCGCCTGGCCGGCGGCGAAGCCGTCGCGCAAGCGCTTGCGCGGTCCACGGAGGGGGCCGGGATGCGCCGCCAAGGGCGCTCGCGCGCCGGCTGGTAAGGCGCCAAGCTTATAACGGCGAGCACCGCGATAGCTAGCGGGTCATGACGGAAAACGTCGCCGCGTTGCGGTTTCGGCTTTCCGTTTTGGCCTTCGTTGGCAAAAACAGGCGTGTCAATTGAAAAAGGTATTCACGACGCGGCGGGCTGCGCGATCGGCCGCTGAGAATCGGCACACGTCGCCAATCGAAACGGCTGCTGCGCTGGCGCGCCCGTCAAGCCGCCGCGCCGATCTTTTCCGCGAGCTTCGCGTCGTAGCTCGAATGGACATGCACGCGTTTCCTGTCGGGATACGCGTACGCGTACGCCTTGCGCAGCGCGAGCGACGCCTCGTGAAAGCCCGACAGGATCAGCTTCTGCTTGTTCGGATAGTTCGCGATGTCGCCGACGGCGAAAATGCCCGGCCGCGAGCTTTCGTAGTTCGAAGTATCAACGTCGACGCGCCCGCCATGAATCGTCAGTCCCCATTGCGCGATCGGTCCGAGATCGGCGACGAGTCCATACAGCGCGATCAGATGGTCGGCTTCGAGCTGTGTCTCGCCGTTGACCTGCCGCAGCGTCAGCGAACGCAGCGCGCCGTCTTCCACATCGAGCGCCGCGATCCCGCCGACGACGAAGTCCATCTCGCCAGCGTCGACCGCGCGCCGCATCAGCTCGACGCTCGAATCGGCCGCGCTGAAGCCGGCGCGCCGATGCACGAGGGTCACGCGCCGCGCGACCTTGCGTAGTGCCAGCGCCCAGTCGAGCGCCGAATCGCCACCGCCCGCGACGACCACGTTTTTGTCGGCGAAATCGGCGAGGCGCGGCACGCTGTAGTGCACGTAGCGCTGTTCCAGCGGCACGGCCTCGGGGAGCGGGAGCTTTTGCGGGACGAACGCGCCGTTACCGGCGGCGAGCAGGATCGCCGCGACGTCGAACACGAGGCCGCGCTGCGTGCGCACGGTCCAGCGTCCGTCGTCGCGCTGCTCGACCGTGTCGACGCGCTGTTCGAGATGAATCGGCACATCGAACGGCTTGCATTGCGCGACCAGTCGCTCGACCAGTTCGCGCGCGGTGCACGCTGGAATCGCGGGGATATCGTAGATCGGCTTCTCGGGATACAGCTCGATGCATTGGCCGCCGACCCGTCCGAGTATGTCGACGATCTGACAGGTGAGGCCGATCACGCCGGCCTCGAATGCCGCGAACAGAGCCACGGGACCGGCGCCGACGATCAGGACATCGGTGCGGATCGGCGAGGTGGGCACAGCGGACGGATCGGTGGCAACGGTCATGGGGCAGGTCTCCGGATCACGGTGAAAGGCGCAATGGAAGCGTCGATGACCCACCATACCGAATCGGCCCGCACGCGGCAACGATGCCATCGTCGACGGTAAGGGTGCTGGGCGTGCCCGCTCAACGCCCGAAAGTGGCTACCTGAAAATACCTGGAATCGGCCATTCTTATGATCCAAACGACGGACTAAGCTAACACCTGTCCGATGCATCGCATCGTCAAACCCGCCCAGGAGCCCATCATGGAACAACGTCTCGACTTCTACAAAGCCAATCCCGCCGCGATCAAATCGCTGCTCGGCGTCGAAGAGCGCATCGGCAAATCGTCGCTCGAAAAATCGCTGACCGAACTGGTGCGGTTGCGCGCGTCGCAGATCAACGGCTGCGCGTATTGCGTGGATATGCATACGGCGGACGCACGCAAGGGCGGCGAAACCGAGCGGCGTCTCGCGACCGTCGTCGTGTGGCGCGAAACGCCGTTCTTCACGGACCGCGAACGCGCGGCGCTCGAGTGGACCGAAGCGCTCACGCTGGTGTCGCACGATCATGTGCCCGACGCGGTATGGCAGGCGGTGCGGCCGCATTTCAGCGACGAGGAACTGGTCGACCTGACGCTGCTCGTCTCGGCGATCAATGCATGGAACCGCTTCGCGATCTCGTTCCGGAAGATGCCGGCCTGAGCCTCGGCATGACGGCAGCATGAGGCGACGCACTGCCCGCCTCACTCCCCGATCCACGACCCGCGCAGATCGCTGTCATGCAGCAACTGCAGCAGCGTGCCCGCCGGGCGACTCAAGCGCTTCGCCGCCAGCGCGATGAATTCCACCGACGGCAGCGTCGGCAGTCCGGCCGCATTCAACGGCGGCGCGAGGCCGCGCGCGGCCAGATACTGCGGCCGCACGGTGATGCCGAGTCCGCCGCGCGCGGCCGCGATACAGCCGGAATGACTGCTGCTCGTGCAGACGATCTGCCAGCTCGCGCCGGCTTCGGCGAGCGCATCGAGCACGACCGCGCGCGTCACGCTCGGCTCGGCGACCAGAATCAGCGGCAGCGGCTGACTCAGATCGACGAGCGTGCCGGTCCGCGCGAGCCATTCGAGACGCCCGGTGAAAAGCGCCACGCCGCGCCGGTCACCGAGCCGGCGCTTGCCGACCAGCAGATCGATCGCGCCCGCGTCGAGCAACTCGTAGAGCCTGCCCGTCATGCCGATCGTGATTTCCAGTTCGACGTCGGGATGCGCGTTGCGAAACGCCGCGAGCACGGTGGGGAGCGGGCCGAGCGCGATGTCGTCCGACGAGCCGAGCCGCACGCGCCCCTTCAGACGCGGCGCGCGAAACTGCGATTCCGCGCGCGACAGCGCCTGCAGGATCACGCTCGCATGCGCGAGCATCGCTTCGCCGTCGGGTGTCATCGCGAGCGAATGGGTGTCGCGCACGAACAGGCGCCGGCCCACGCTCTGTTCGAGGCGCCGGATATGTTCGCTGACGCTCGACTGCGTCAGGTCGAGCCGCCGCCCCGCTTCGGTGAAGCTATGGCAAGCCGCGACGGTCGAGAAGGTCTTGAGCCAGATTGGATTGAGCATGCGTGATTGTGGCGCTGCTTATCGGCATTGTCGATAACAGTCAGCGGGCTTAGTGGGGTTCCCGATTGACGAGGATGTCAATAAGATGACGGAATTCCGCCTGGCCCCGCTCTGGCGGCGCTTTGCCGCCGCCGCGCCCGCTGTCGAAAACATGACCAAGGATTCCTCTCAAACCGCCCTACTATGGATCGTCGCCGCCGGCTTCTTCATGCAGTCGCTGGACACGACGATCGTCAACACCGCGCTGCCGTCGATCGCGAACAGCCTGCGCGTCGCGCCGCTCGCGATGCAACCGGTCGTCGTCGCCTACACGCTGACGATGGCGATGCTGACGCCCGCCTCCGGCTGGCTTGCCGACCGCTTCGGCACCCGCCGCGTCTATTTCGCCGCCATTCTCGTGTTCGTGCTCGGCTCGATCTGCTGCTCGAGCGCGCACACGCTCGGCCAGCTCGTGATGGCGCGCGTGCTGCAAGGCCTCGGCGGCTCGATGCTGCTGCCGATCGGACGCCTCGCGGTGCTGCGCAGCGTGTCGGGCGAGCAATACGTGTCGGCGCTCGCGTTCATATCGATCGCGGGGCAGCTCGGCCCGATCGCCGGGCCAACGCTCGGCGGCTGGTTCGTGCAGGCGATCACGTGGCACTGGATCTTTCTGATCAACGTGCCGATCGGCGCGCTCGGTCTGTACGCGGTGCATCGCTTTCTGCCGTCGCATGACGAGGCGCAGGCGCCGCCGTTCGATGTGATCGGCTGCGCCCTGCTGTCGTCGTGCATGATCGCGTTTTCGCTCGCGATCGACGCGCCGGTCCCCTCGCATCGCGCGGCGTGGTCGGCGGGGCTGTTCGCGTTGGCCGTCGCCAGCGCGCTCGCCTACATTCCGTACGCCAGAAACCGCCGCGATCCGCTGTTCAAGCTGTCGCTGTTCGGCGAGCCGAACTTCAGCGTCGGCCTGATCGGCAACCTCGTATGCCGGGTCGGTTCGAGCGCGGTGCCGTTCCTCGTGCCGCTGCTGCTGCAATTGCAGCTCGGCTACTCGCCGCTGCACTCGGGTCTGATGATGCTGCCCGCGGCACTCGCCGGCACGCTCGCGAAACGCTGGATCGCGCCGCTCGTGCGCCGCTACGGCTACGACACGTTCCTGCTCGTCAACACGGTCATCGTCGGCTCGGCGATCGTCGCGTTCTCGCTGATTTCGCTCGGCACACCGCTCGTGATCGAAATTGCGATCCTCGCGGTGTTCGGCGCGGCCAACTCGATGCAGTTCGCGGCGATGAACAGTGTCACGCTGAAGGACCTGTCGCACGAAGACGCCGGCATGGGCAATAGCCTGTTCTCGATGGTGCAGATGCTTGCGATCGGGCTTGGCGTGTCGATCGGCGGCGGGCTCGTCAATCTGTTCGCGGCGCAATGGTCGGCGGCGCTCGGCTTCCGGCTCGCATTCGTGTGCGTCGGCGCGATCACGCTCGTGTCCGCGTGGATCTTTCGCCACCTCGACGACCCGTCGGGCACGCGCGTGATTCGCGGCCAGGCTGCGCCGAGCGCGGGGCGTTGAGACGCGACGCGTTTCATCGCGTGCCGGCGCATGCATTCGAAAGGTCATAGCGTTAGCATGTCGGGCATCCATGGCTACCAGGCAGGGAGCCCCGATGCCATTCGATGAGCGCGTGCTGAACGGCATGGGCGTCCTGACTGCGATCGTCGATTGCGGCAGTTTCGCGGCCGCCGGTGAAGCGCTCGACATGTCGCAATCGGGCGTAAGCCGCTCGGTCGCCCGGCTCGAAGCACGCCTCGGCATTCGTCTGTTCGACCGCACCACGCGCTCGGTCACGCTGACCGACGAAGGCCGGCGTTTCTACGAGCAGATCGTGCCGCTGCTCGGCGGACTCGAGGAAGCGGCCGCCTCCGCCGCGCACGGCGCGACCGCGGTGCGCGGGCGTCTGCGCGTCAACATGGACCCGTTCTTTTCGCGGCTCGTGCTCGGGCCGCGCCTCGGCGGCTTCATCGACAAACATCCGGACCTGCAGCTCGAACTCGTCACGCGCGACCAGTTGGGCGACATGGTCGGGGACGGCTTCGATGTCGCGATCCGCTTCGGCGACCCGCCGGTGTCGACGCTCGTCGCCCGCAAGCTGCTCGATACGCGCATCCTGACCGTCGCGGCGCCGTCGTATCTGAAGAAGCATGGCAAGCCGGCGAATCCGGGCGAGCTCGAAGACGGCCGGCATATCTGCATCAAGTTTCGCGATCCGCTCACCGGTTATCCGTTCAGCTGGGAATTCCATCGCGGCCGCAAGCAGCTCGCGCTGACGCCGCAGGGGCGGCTGACCGTCAACGACGTCGGCACGCTGCATAGCGTATGCATCGCGGGCCAGGGCATCGCGCAGATTCTCGCGCTCGGTGCGGAGTCGCTGCTTGCGAGCGGCAAGCTGATCGAGCTCTTTCCGGATTGGGGCGACGAGGTGTACCCGCTGTATGCGCTGTATCCGTCGCGGCACCATCCGCCGGCCAAGGTGCGCGTGTTTCTCGACTTCATCATGTCGCTGACGGGCGGCAGGCCGCGCCACGCGGCTGCCTGAGCGCGCAACGTCTGTTTGCTCCCGCCCGGGTCCGCGTCTTGCTGCCGGAGGCTTGTCTTCCCTCCAGGAGAGCAGCGATGAGCAAAACGACGGAAAAATCCCAAGGCGAAGCAAACAGCACGGCCGACAACGAATCGAAAAGCGAGGCCAGCGCCCAGACCGAGGATTTCGCGCATCCGCACCGCGCCGTGCATAGCGACAACGCGAAGAGCAAGATGCCCGAGCGCCACGACGAAGGTCACAAGCAGTCTCCGGCGGACCGTCCGGGCAAAAAGCCCGGCGAGGGCGAACCGTCAGTCGGTTGAAAAAATAGAACCCTATATCAGAGCGGCCCTGGCTGCGTCGTGCATCCGGGCCGCATCACCTTTCCCTTCCAGCACCTTTCTGTAAGCAAACATTTCTTCCTCATTTTTACCGAATATTTTTTTGACGCCTTGGACTATTTTGCTGCTTGCAGCAAGGTGTGCGCCCTGCGAACCGGCTGCCGCTTTCCGTCGGTTTTTGCCGCTTCCGATCGATAAAAGGCGTCATCATGTCCAACGCGTCAAGTTCTCCCCTCGCCCGTGCGGCGCTCGCCCATGTGTCCATCTGCGTGCCCACCTGCAATCGTCCCGACCTGCTGATCGAATGTGTCGACTCGTGTCTCGCGCAAAGCTATCCGCATGTCGAAATCGTGATTGGCGACGATTCGACGGACGCGCGCTCGCGGCAACTGATCTTGCAGCGTTACCGCGACGAGCCGCGCGTGCGCTACGAGAAGCACGAGCCGCCGCTTGGCCAGGCGCGCAATGTGTCGAGCCTGTTCGAGCGGGCGCGCGGCGACAAGATCCTGCTGATCCACGACGACGATCTGCTGACGAGCGACGCCGTCGACAAGCTCGTGTCGCTATGGCAGCGCTATCCGCGGCTCGATGCGGCATTCGGTGCGCAATACGAAGCGGATCACGACGGCGCGATCGATCTCGCCGCGAGCGCGCGCCTGAACGAGGCGTTCCGGCGCACTGAGGCCCGCGAGGGTCTCCAGCCGCTCGCGGGCCGCACCGGCCTGATCCAGATGTTTCCGAACAATGGCTGGATGGCCGACGCGCGGCTCGTCAAGCGGGTCGGCTACGACGCGCGGTATGGCGTCTGCTGCGACTACGTGTTCGGCACCGAGCTATGCCTGGCCGCGCGCGAGGTGTTTTATCTGCACGACTATGTGTCGGTGTATCGGAAGACCGCGACGTCGGTCTCGCACAGCACGCGCGGCACGAGCATGGCCGCAACGTTGAGCGCCTATGCGTTCGTGAAGTCGCTGCGTCTGCCGGCGCCGCTCGAACCGTCGCGGCGGCAGGCGCTGCGGCGGCTCGCACCGATCGTGGTGTCGATTCACGCGAGCAACGGCGAGGCGCGCGCGGGCTGGCGCATCGCGCGCGCGCATCTGTTCGCCTACAACTACGGCTTTAGCGCGCGGCTTTACTACCATCTGCTGATGCTGGCGCGCGCGGCCTGGCGCGGCCGTCTGCCGATGCCGCGCGCCGCGGCCGATGCTGTCGCCGGCGTAGCGGCGACGCCTTCGATGGCGACGGTCGCGGCGGTTGGCGCGGCCACGGTGAATGAGGCCGCGAGGGTCGATGCGTTCGTCGACGATGGAACAGGCCGAGAGCTTGTGCGACCTGCTGCATGCATGGGGGACACGGATCGTCGTCAATTAAGCGAAGCGCGCTGCTCCTCGCTTGCGGATTGACGCGCAACCGTCGATGCCATGAAAAACGGCGGCCCGGTTGCCCTGGACCGCCGCCTGAACGCTGCCATCGCGGCACGACGTTTCGCCGTGTCCGACTAGCGGTTCACGGCTCGTGCCGCAGATACCCTTCCGACGAGGGATCGCGCATGCGCAGCGACACGATACCCGCGAGTGCACACAGCGCCGTCACGTACCAGAAGAACATCGTCTCGACACCGGCGGACTTCAGCCACAGCGCGACATATTCCGCCGAGCCGCCGAAGATCGCATTGGCGAGCGCATACGACAGCCCTACGCCAAGCGCACGCACTTGCGGTGGAAACATTTCCGCCTTGATCAGGCCGCTGATCGACGTATAGAAGCTGACGATCGCGAGCGCCACCACGACCAACGCGAAGGCCGCATACGGGCTCGTCACGTCTTTCAGCGCATGCAGCAGCGGCACCGTGCCGAGGGTCGCGAACAGGCCGAAACACAGCATCGAGCGGCGCCGCCCGATGCGGTCCGACAACGCGCCGAACGCCGGCTGCATCAGCATGTAGACGAACAACGCGGCGGTCATCACCGAGCTCGCGGTCTTCGCGTGCATGCCGGCCGTGTTGACCAGGTACTTTTGCATGTAGGTGGTGAACGTATAGAAGATCAGCGAGCCGCCGGCCGTGAAGCCGAGCACCGTCATGAATGCGGTCTTGTGCTCCCACAGCCCGCGCAGCGTGCCCGCTTCCTTGCGCTGGCGCATCGCCGCGGTGGTGGTTTCATCAAGGGATTTACGCAGATAGAGTGCGATCAACGCGGCGAAGGCGCCAATCACGAACGGCACACGCCAGCCCCACGCCTTCAGCTCTTCGGTCGTCAGCGTCTGTTGCAGGGTCACGAGCACGAGCAGCGCGCACAGTTGGCCGCCGATCAGCGTCACATACTGGAACGACGCGAAAAAGCCACGCCGGCCCTTCAACGCGACTTCGCTCATATAGGTCGCGCTGGTGCCGTATTCGCCGCCCACCGACAGCCCCTGCAACAGCCGCGCGAGCAGCAGCAACGCCGGCGCGAGCGCGCCGATCTGCGCGTAGGTGGGCAGCATCGCGATCACCAGCGAGCCGCCGCACATCATGAACACCGACACCATCATCGCGGTGCGGCGACCACGTTTGTCGGCGAGCCGCCCGAAGAACCAGCCGCCAATCGGCCGCATCAGGAAGCCCGCGGCGAACACGCCGGCCGTGTTCAGCAACTGCGTGGTCGTGTTGCCGCTCGGGAAGAACGACGGCGCGAAGTAAAGCGCCGTGAACGAATACACATAGAAGTCGAACCACTCGACGAGATTGCCCGATGAAGCGCCGACGATTGCAAAAATGCGGCGCCGCGTGTCGTGCGCCGAGGCCACGACGTATTGTTCGGTTTGGTCGTTCATGCTGGTGTCTTTCCTTATTTAAACGAGGAGGACGGTCGTGGTGCCGCCTTGATGTCGCGCGCCCAGCCTGAGCGGCCGCCGCGGGTGCGCGAATTTTACATAAATGAAAGCACAGGAAGGTTTTTTGTCAGCATGGCCTGATGAAAGCCCTGGGTCGGCCGGATTTGCGCACCAATAGAACGAAGCCCCTGCCAGTTGGGGACTGGCAGGGGCTTGACGGGCGACACGAACCGCTCAGGCGGGAGTCAGGCGGCGCTCATATTCTCACGGACGGCGGCATATACCGGCAGTCGTAGCGTTTTCTGACGGTACCGTTTTCGTCGACGCTCTCGAGGTACACGTCGAACTGCCACAAGCGCGCCATGTGCTTGAGCACCTCCTCGCTATCCGACGACAGGTGCCGGTTGTCGCTCATGAAATGCCGCAACGTCAGGCTGCGATCGCCGCGTGTATTGACGGCCCACACCTGAATGTTCGGCTCGCGGTGATGCATGTCGTACTGCCGCGACAACGCCTGGCGCACGTACTGGTAGCCGCTATCGTCGTGAATCGCCGACACTTCGAGCGCGTCGCGCATGTCGTCGTCGAGCACCGAGAACAGGCGCATTTCGCGGATCAGATGCGGCGACAGATACTGCGCGATGAAGCTCTCGTCCTTGAAGTTGCGCATCGCGTAGTGCATCGCGGGCAGCCACGGACTGCCGGCCAGATTCGGAAACCACTTGCGGTCTTCGTCGGTCGGCGCTTCGCAGATGCGCCGGATATCGCTCATCATCGAAAAGCCCAGCGCATACGGATTGATGCCGCTGTAATACGGCTTCGTGACAGGCGGCTGATAGACGACGTTGCTGTGTGAATGGAGAAACTCCATCATGAAGCCGTCTTCGAGCTTGCCCTGGTTGTACATCGTATTGAGCAGCGTGTAGTGCCAGAACGTCGCCCAGCCTTCGTTCATCACCTGGGTCTGCCGCTGCGGATAGAAGTACTGACCGATCTTGCGCACGATGCGGATCACCTCGCGCTCCCACGCTTCGAGCAGCGGCGCGTTTTTCTCCGCGAAATACAGCAGGTTTTCCTGCGGCTCGGGCGGATAGCGCCCCTCGACCTCTTCGGGCAGCGGCGTATGGCGCGTGGGCAACGTGCGCCACAACTCGTTGACCTGCGACTGCAGATACGCCTCACGTTCGCGACGCGCCGCGAACTCCTTCTGGAGCGACAGCTTCTGCGGCCGCTTGTAGCGGTCCACGCCGTAATTCATCAGCGCGTGGCACGAGTCGAGCAATTCCTCGACGCGATCGAGCCCATAGCGCTCCTCGCATTCCGCGATGTAATTCTTTGCGTAGACGAGGTAGTCGATGATCGCGTGCGCGTCCGTCCATAAGCCGAACAGATAGTTGCCCTTGAAGAACGAGTTGTGACCGTAGGCCGCATGCGCGATGACGAGCGCCTGCATCGTCATCGTGTTCTCTTCCATCAAATAGGCGATGCAGGGGTTCGAATTGATGACGATTTCGTACGCGAGCCCCATCTGGCCGCGGCGATAGCTTTTTTCGGTAGCAAGGAAATGTTTGCCGAACGACCAGTGACGGTAGTTCACCGGCATGCCGACGGACGCATAGGCATCCATCATCTGTTCGGCGCTGATGAGTTCGAGCTGGATCGGATATACGTCGAGCTCGTATTGCTCCGCAACACGGGCAATATGCGAGTCGTACTCTTCGATCAATTCGAAGGTCCAGTCGGACGGGCACGGCAGAGGCCGTCTATCGGCTACGTTCATACGGACTTCCCTTTGCCCTCGTTGGGCGTTCCGGTGTGTCCCGTGCTGCAGCATCGCGGACTGCTCCGGCGTGAGCGGCTCCCGTGCTGGCCGCTCCTGCCTCGGCATGCCCCGACTGTCGCTGCGGCCCGCCTTTGTTGCGCTGCGGCGCGGTCATACGGCGGGTCGCCCTGGGTCACCCCTTGTCGTACGAATCGCCGCGCGCTTCGTCGTTCAGGCGCTTCGTGCGCCACCAGTATCCCATCAAGAAGTCGCCGCCTGCTTCTCGAACAGCTCGCGAAACACCGGATAAATATCGGCCGCGGTTTCGACCTTCTTCATCGCCATGTGCGGTTGCGACAGCGCCAGTTGCGCGTATTCGAGCCACAGATTCTGCTCTTCGGGCGTCACCTGAATATACGCAAAATACCGCACCTTCTCCAGGATGTCATCCGAGAGTATTTTGCGGCACTTCGGCGAGTCGTCGGTCCAGTTGTCGCCGTCGGACGCCTGGGCGCCGTAAATGTTCCATTCAGTCGGCGAGTAGCGCTCGTCCATCACCTTGCGCATCAGTTCGAGCGCGCTCGACACCACGGTACCGCCGCTTTCGGTCGAGTGGAAAAACGTGTCTTCGTCGACTTCCTCGGCGCGCGTGTGGTGGCGGATGAACACGACTTCGATGCGCTCGTAGTTACGCTTCAGGAACAGGTACAGCAGGATGAAGAAGCGCTTCGCGAGATCCTTGCGCTGCTCGTCCATCGAACCGGACACGTCCATCAGACAGAACATCACCGCCTGGCTCGACGGCGTAGGCTGCTTCACGCGATTCACGTAGCGCAGATCGAACGGATCGATGAACGGAATTCGCCAGATGCGTCCTTTCAGATGGTGGATGTCGTCTTCGAGCAGCTTGATCTCGTCGCGGCGATCGGCGGGATCGGCCTTCAACTCTTCCAGCTGCCGCTCCATTTCGTGCAACTGGTTGACGAGCGGCGCGCCGAGCGCGATGCGCCGGCCGAGCGCGCTGCGCAACGAGCGCACCACGTCGATATTGTTTGGCGTGCCCTCCGCGGCCCAGCCCGCGCGGACGCTTTTCCACGTCGGCACGGCCATCAGATGGGTCTTGACGAGACGCGGCAGTTCGAGGTCGTCGAAGAAATACTGCATGAACTCTTCGCGGCTCAGCTCGAACACGAAGTCGTCCTGACCCTCGCCCTCGTTGCTGGCCTGACTGCCTCCGCCGCCGCCACCGCCGCCTTGCGGGCGCTGGATCTTGTCGCCGCGGATGTAGTCCGAGTTGCCGGGATGCACCATCTCGCGCCGGCCGCCCGGTCCATGACGGAACGACGGCTCCGCGATGTCCTTGCGCGGAATGGTGATGCTCTGGGTGTTCTGGATGTCCTTGATGCTGCGATCGCGCACTGCCTCCGAAACGGCACGACGAATATAGTTTTTGACGCGGCGCAAAAAGCGCTCACGGTTCGCAATACTCTTGTTCTTGCCTGCCAACCTGCGGTCGATGATTTGATGAAGCACGCCCGGTCTCCCGTCCATGCAACCGCGATTCCCTGCGGCCGCACTAATATTTCGGGTGCGCGAGACGCCCGCCGCGCAGTGCAATGCTATGCGGCTTGCGCCTCGCCGGTTGCCCGTACGGTCGGACCGTACGGGCGCGCACACCATGAGTATCATGCGCGCATCATGACGACTTGCGCACGCGCAGATACCAGTCGCACAGCAAGCGCACCTGCTTCGGCGTATAGCCCTTCGCCACCATGCGATTGACAAAGTCTTCATGCTTGCGCTGCTCTTCGGCCGAGCCTTTCGCGTTGAACGAGATCACCGGCAACAGCTCTTCCGTGTTCGAGAACATCTTCTTTTCGATCACGACGCGCAGCTTCTCGTAGCTGATCCACGCGGGGTTCTTGCCCGCATTCGCAGCCCGCGCACGCAGCACGAAATTCACGATCTCGTTGCGGAAGTCCTTCGGATTGCTGATGCCCGCGGGCTTCTCGATTTTCTCCAGCTCGGCGTTCAACGCGGCACGGTCGAAGCTCTCGCCGGTGTCGTGGTCGCGGAACTCCTGATCCTGGATCCAGAAGTCCGCATACGTGACATAGCGGTCGAAGATGTTCTGACCGTACTCGGAGTACGACTCCAGGTACGCGGTCTGAATCTCCTTGCCGATGAACTCCGCATAGCGCGACGCGAGCACGTCCTTGATGAAGGACAGATACTTCTGCTCGGTTTCCGGCGGGAACTGCTCGCGTTCGATCTGCTGTTCGAGCACATACATCAGATGCACCGGATTGGCCGCGACCTCGGTCGAGTCGAAGTTGAACACGCGCGACAGAATCTTGAACGCGAAGCGGGTCGACACGCCGGTCATGCCTTCGTCGACGCCCCCGAAGTCGCGATACTCCTGATACGACTTCGCCTTCGGGTCCGTGTCCTTCAGATTCTCGCCGTCGTAGACCTGCATCTTTGAGAACAGGCTCGAGTTCTCCGGCTCGTGCAAACGCGTGAGCACGGACAACTGCCCCATCATCTTCAGCGTGCCCGGCGCGCAGACCGCGCTGGCGAGCGACGAGTTGCGCAGCAGCTTCTCGTAGATCTTGACCTCTTCGCTATAGCGCAGGCAGTACGGCACCTTGACGACGAAGATCCGGTCGAGCAGTGCCTCGTTGTTACGGTTGTTGCGGAATGCCTTCCATTCCGATTCGTTCGAGTGAGCGAGGATGATGCCGTCGAACGGAATCGCGCCGAAGCCTTCCGTGCCCTTGAAGTTGCCTTCCTGGGTCGCCGTGAGCAGCGGGTGCAACACCTTGATCGGCGCCTTGAACATTTCGACGAACTCGAGCAGGCCCTGATTGGCGAGGCACAGGCCGCCCGAGTAGCTGTACGCGTCGGCATCGTCCTGCGCGTACTGTTCGAGCTTGCGGATGTCGACCTTGCCGACCAGCGACGAAATGTCCTGATTGTTCTCGTCGCCCGGTTCGGTCTTCGAGATAGCGATCTGGCGAAGGATCGACGGATAGCGGCGCACCACGCGGAACTTGCGGATGTCGCCGTTGTACTCGTGCAGGCGCTTGACCGCCCACGGACTCAGAATGCCTCGCAGGTAGCGACGAGGAATGCCATATTGCTCTTCGAGGATCGGACCGTCTTCCTCGTAGTCGAACAGACCGAGCGGCGATTCGTTGACGGGCGAGCCCTTGATCGCATAGAACGGCACGCGTTCCATCAATTGCTTCAGACGTTCCGCGATCGACGACTTGCCGCCGCCGACCGGTCCTAACAGATACAGGATCTGCTTCTTTTCTTCGAGCCCCTGGGCCGAATGCCGGAAGTAGGCGACCACCTGCTCGATCACCTCTTCCATTCCGTAGAATTCACGGAATGCGGGGTATACCTTGATGACCTTGTTCGCGAAGATACGCGATAAACGCGGATCGTTGCGAGTGTCGATCTGTTCCGGTTCTCCGATTGCCGTCAACATGCGTTCGCCCGCAGTGGCGTACGCGGCGGGATTGTCTTTGCAGAGCGCGAGATACTCCTCGAGCGAGAGTTCGTCCTCCCGTGTTTTCTCGAAGCGGGTCGCGAAACTGCTGTAGATATCCATGCTACCTCCTCGCCGAAGTCTGGGGCGATGTCGTGCGCGGCGCGCTATTCGGAAACGACATCGCTCGAATTCATCCTAAACCCTTTTAAATTTTTTTTCACGGACTACGTTGCGAAAATCGCGCCGTAACCGCCACCGCTACAATCCTCACTTGGAAACAGAGATTCGACCACCTACAATTTTTTTTACTCGTGCAGCAACCAGTCACATCATCTGCTGCCCCGCTGTATCGCTACTTTCTTCAGCACCGCATCGCTATTCAGTGCTCCTGCAGGACTTCGCCCTACCGCTGCATCGCGTCAAGTCACCGCGTTGCTATTGCACATCCCGTACCCGCACCGTCGACCCTCCATCAAAATGCGGCTGTCTGCGCACGCACACTTCGTCACCAAAGGCATGCACGTGACGAACTCGCGGCGCTGTCATAGGTATACGGAAGGACGCGGCAAAGTTGCAACAAATGCATTCGAACAGGTTGACGATTCAAAGACTGCCACCGTTTCAAATTCGCCAAAAATAAAAACGGCTGCACGCGGGCAGCCGTTTGGAATCAAGCGTTGTAATTTGCGGTTACAAGCGCCGCAGCATCGATCAGGTCAGTTCAATTTCCACTTCACCCAATCCGTCGATATGACCACGCACGATGCCGGGTTCGTCGATCTTGTGCGCGCCGACGTATGAACCGGTGGTCAAGGTCCAGTTGCGCTCGATCGTGATGCCCATCGCCGCGCAATGGTTGACGAACCACACGAGCAGCTCGCGCGGATCGCCTGCCGGATTGCCGGTCACTTCCGGTATCAGCGAGCGGCCGTTGAAACTCAGCTCCAGTTCCGGCGACACGAAGTCGAAGCCGCGCGCGAGGCTCGCATAGACGGCCGGATGGCCGGTGATCAGCGCGCCGTTGTTCTGCGCGTCGGCCAACTGCGCGAGCGGCGCGACGTTCGGCCATTCGGCGAAACGGCTGTCGACGATCTCGATGGCCGGCAGCACGGCGCCGACCTTCGACAGTACCTCGTCGCGCGCATACGCCTGAGCGCGCGGCTCGATGGTCACGTCGAAGCGGAACGCGATCTCGAGCTCCACCAGCACGCGAAAGAATCCGTCATGCGCGAGCCTCGCTGGCGACGGCATCACCAGCGAGGCCGGAATCGGTGCGCCCGACGCGGCGCCGCCCGGCGACTTCGCGCCGATCTTCCACGCGCCGGTCGACTCGCCGAGGCCCACGATCACCGCCTGCTGGATCGCGTAGGCGGTCGCCGCGTCGGGCGGCAGGCTGTCGGGTGCGGGCGCGTCGATCGGCCGGCGCTGCCGGCGCGCCTCGACGAGGCGTTGCGCAAGATCGTATCGCGTCATGTCGGTTCTTTGTGGCTGGCGCATGGCAGGGTTCGCAGGACGTAGCAATATGTGGGAACCACCTGTTGGAGGTGCGGGCAGCCGCGCGCCGCGCAAACGGATCGGGGCCGTGCCCGTCAATGTACCGGATCGCGACACGCGCCGGTGAAAGGCGGCGCCGCGCAAACGTTAATTCTTGCCGCAGCTGAAAAAAACCGCGCATGGGGTGTCCAGGCGCGGCTTTTCGCGAAGCGATCGTCGCGGGTGCGACGCGGATGCCGGACAGCTAGCGAACGGGAACGCGAACGGCTGTTGCGCCGAACGTCGCGTCTCGACTCACCTGACGCACGACAGCGCCGCCGCCCATGTACACCTGATCCGAGCCAGCTCAGAAGGTCTCCCAATCCTGGTCGCTGCCGGCCGTCGCCGCGGACCTGGCCGGCGCGCGCGTGGGCGTGGGCGTGGACGCGGCCGCTACCTGCGGCGCGACAGCGCCCCCGGCCGGGTTCGATGCCTTCGCCGGCAACGCCGCCTGCGCGGTAGCCGGCGCGAGCTTGCGTGCGCGTGTAGCGACCGGGCGCGTGGACACCGGGCGCTTCGGCGCCGCAAGCGCCGACGCCGCTTCGTGACCGCCACGGCCGCTGTCGTCGACTTGGAACACCGCGACCGCGGTGCGCAGCCGCGCCGCCTGCTCCTCGAGCGACGACGCGGCGGCGGCCGCTTCCTCGACGAGCGCCGCATTCTGCTGCGTGACCTCGTCCATCTGCGTGACCGCGCGCGCGACCTGGTCGATGCCACCGCTCTGCTCCTCCGACGCCGCCGCGATCTCGCCCATGATGTCGGTCACGCGCTGCACCGCGCCGATGATTTCGCTCATCGTGCGGCCGGCCTCGTCGACGAGCGCCGAGCCCGACTGCACGCGCTCGACCGACGTATCGATCAGCTCCTTGATCTCCTTGGCCGCCGCCGACGAACGCTGCGCGAGGCTGCGCACTTCGCCCGCGACGACCGCGAAGCCGCGCCCCTCCTCGCCGGCGCGCGCCGCCTCGACAGCTGCGTTCAACGCGAGGATGTTGGTCTGGAAGGCAATGCCTTCGATGATCGAGATGATGTCGGCGATCTTCGCCGAGCTCTGGTTGATGTCGCCCATCGTGCCGACCACCTGGCCGACCACCGCGCTACCCTTGTTGGCGATCTCGGACGCGTTGGCCGCGAGCGCGCTCGCCTGGCGCGCGTTGTCGGCATTCTGCCGCACCGTGCCGGTCAGCTGCTCCATGCTCGAGGCGGTTTCCTGCAGCGCCGACGCCTGCTCCTCGGTCCGCGACGACAGGTCGATGTTGCCCGCCGCGATCTGGCGCGTCGCGGTCGCGATCGACTCGCTACCGCCGCGCACGCTGCGCACCGTTTCGGTGAGGCTGCGCTGCATTCTGGCGATTCCTTCGAGCAGTTGCCCCATTTCGTCGCGCGATGTCGCGATCACCGGACGACGCAGATCGCCGGCCGCAATCGCATCGAAGTGGCCGAGCGCTTCGTCGAGCGGACGCGCGATCGAGCGGCTCAGCGTCAGATACGACAGCGCCGCCGCCAGCACGCCGACCACCAGCGCGCCGATGCTGACCACGCGGAACGTCTGGAAACTGCTCTGCGCGGAGTCGAAGCCCTCCCTGGCCGAATCGAACTGGTATTTGCGCAGTGCGTCGTCGGCGCCGACGAGGTCGTTGAAGACGACCTGCAGATTCTTCGCGTGCTCGACCAGCTTGCCCTGATCGTTCGCCGTGATCGTCGCCGCGAACGTTTCGAGTTGCTGATGCAGCGCGTTGCGCTTCGCGGCGACGTCCTGCGCAAGCCGGTCTTCGTCCGCGTTGCGTGGCAGATCGAGATATTTTTTCCACCACGTGTCGGACGTGCCCCCGAGCATGCGCCCGCGCTCGATGGTGGTGGCCGCTTCCGGTGTGCCGACGAGGAACGCGGCGCGGTCGAGCGCGAGTCGTTCGCGCGCCGCGTAGATTTCCGCGTTGCCGATGTTCACCGCGCCCGGCATCGCGTTGGTGAACGTGTCCTCATAGGCGTCGTTCGAACGGCTCATGCCGAACAGACCGAAAACGCCGATCGCAACCAGCAACGCGGCGAGGAACGCCATCGTGAGGCCAATTCGCGCCTTGATCGTGATGCCTTTATTCAACATGCTGGGTCCTGTGTGCTGTGCTCAATGAGAGGCTGCTGCCTACGCAGCGTGGGGGCGGCGTGTGTTGGGTCCGGCGCTTTTTTGAAAGAGCGCTCTAATTTCCGTTTACGGCAGCGCACTCATAGACTTGAAGCATTTAAAAGGTATGAACAAAGACGTTGTAAGACGTTGAAAGCAAGTTGACTGGAAATGAGTGTGTTCGCGGCGCGCAGGGAAACGCGGCGATATTCGTCAAAGCACGATTTTTGACGGTTTGGCGGCGGGAATGGGTGGAGATGCGAGCCGTTCGGAGTCGCCCGAAGCGGTGGCAGGACAGTTCGATCAGGCAGCGTGCGCGGTGCCAATGCCGCCGCGGCGTCAGTCCGATGCGTCGACCTCGGAGCGCGTCGGAATCGATGGCTGTGCGCCCGCGCGCGTCACCGATAGCGCGGCGGCGCGCTGCGCGAAGCGGATCGCCGCATCGACGCTCGCGCCCTGCGCGAGCTGCGCCGCGAAGCCGCCGATGAAGGTGTCGCCGGCCGCGGTCGTGTCGACCGCCTCGACGCGCGGCGCGTCGTACAGCGTCGCGGCCGCGCCTTCGAGCGACGCATGCACGCCGCGCGCACCGAGCGTGACCAGCACGTTGCGCGCGCCGGCCGCACGCAATGCGGCGGCGGCCCGTGCGGCGTCCTCGGGCGAGTCGACGGGCAGACCGCTCAGCGCGGCGGCTTCGAGTTCGTTCGGAATCAGGTAGTCGATCAGCGGCAGCCAGTCGGCTGGCAACGGGCCGGCGGCGGGCGCCGGATTCAGGATCACGGTCTTACCGAGCCGCCGCGCCGCCGCCAGCGCCGCGCGCACCGATTCGGGCGGGGTTTCGAGCTGACAGATCACGACGGCGGCGGCGGCGAGCGTCGCTTCGTGTCGCGCGATGGTGGCCGGCGTGAGCTCGCCGTTGCTGCCCGCGACGACCACGATCGTGTTCTGGCTCGCATCGTCGACGACGATCAGCGCCACACCGCTCGGCTCCCTGCCGGTTTCGAGCGCGGCGCAGTCGATGCGCTCCGCTTCGAGGCCCGCGCGCAGCTGCGCGCCATTCGCATCGGCACCGACGCAGCCGAGCATCGACACCTGCGCGCCGAGCCGCGCGGCCGCGACCGCCTGGTTGCCGCCCTTGCCGCCCGCGACCTGCGCGAAGCCGCGGCCGGCCAGCGTCTCGCCCGGTTGGGGCAGGCGTGGCGAACGCACCACGAGGTCCATGTTCAGACTACCGACCACCGTGACGCGTGCGCGCGTTGGGTTGCTTGCCACTCGAGTGTCCTCCGTTGCGCGACGGGTCGCGTCGCTATTGCGCGCGCGTCCTTCGAGCGCCCCTCATGCGTCCTTGATCCGGCGCATCAGGCCGCCAGATCCCGCCGTTCCTCGCCCGCCCATGTCGCGGTGGACTCCCGCACGATCAGCCGCGGCGACACCACGCGGCGGCGCGCAGGCGCCCGCGCGGTGCGGTTCGACGACGCCTCGGCGATCCGGTCGATCAGCGTCTGCGCGGCCGTGTCGCCAAGCGCGCGCACCGACTGTCCGACCGTCGACAGCGACGGGAACGTGAAGCGGCCCAGCTCGATATCGTCGAAACCGATGATCGAGCAATCGCGCGGCACGCTGATATTGCGCTCCGCCGCCGCGCGCAACGCGCCGATGCCCATCATGTCGTTGCCCGCGAAAATCGCCGACGGCCTGACCGTATCGAACAGCTGCGCGGCCGCGCGATGTCCGCCCGTCCCCGAAAAATCGCTTTCGACGATCGCATCGGCCGGAATCTCGATGCCACGCTCGGCCATCGCGCGAATGAAGCCGTGCACCCGCATCGCGCTGACCGCGGTCTGCACCGGCCCCGTGATGCAACCGATCCGCACATGCCCGAGCTCGAGCAGATGCCGGGTGGCCAGATACGCGCCCTTCTCGTGATCGATCTGCACGAGGTCCGCGCTGACTCCCTCGATGTTGCGGTCCACCACCACGAGCGGCTCGCGCGCGTCGGCGAGCGCCTGCGCGAGCACAGCGTCGTCGCCGGCCGACGCGACGATCAACCCGTCGATGCGTTTTTCCTGCAGCACGCGCAGATAGTTGCGCTGCTTAGCGGGGTCATCGTCGGAGTTGCAGAAGAACACGCAGTAGCCATTGCGCGCGCAGCCGTCCTCGATGCCGCGCGCGAGCTCCGCGAAATACGGGTTCGTGCTGTTCGGCACCACCAGTCCGATCGTCGCGGTCGCGCGCGACTTCAGCGAGCGCGCGACCGCCGACGGCACATAGTGCAGTTGACGGATCGCGTGCTCGACTTTCGCGCGCACATCGGCCGACACCGGCCGCGAGTTGTTCACGACGTGCGATACCGTCGTGAACGACACGCCCGCCACCGCCGCTACATCCTTGATCGTCGTCATAACCTGTTGCTCTCCTGTCGATCGGAGTTAGCGCTTTAGCGCTTACTCCGGTCCCATGCAGTTTCATCGCGGTCGATCGGAGTTAGCGCTTTAGCGCTTACTCCGATCCCATGCAGTTTCATCGCGGTCGATCGGAGTTAGCGCTTTAGCGCTTACTCCGGTCCCATGCAGTCATTCATCGTTGCGCGGCGGCTCCCACCTCAGGCGCGTTTGCGACGGCTGCGGTACGTATCGAGCACCACCGCCACCACGATCACCGCGCCGGTGATCATGCGCTTGGTCGGCTCGTTCGCGCCGATCTGCGCGAGACCCGCCGCCAGCACCGAAATGATCAGCACGCCAAAGAACGTGCTGATAACCGAACCACGCCCGCCCATCAGACTCGTGCCGCCGATCACGACCGCCGCGATCACCTGCAGCTCCAGGCCGACACCCGCATTCGGATCGGCCGCCTCGAGCCGCGAGATCTGGAACAGCGCCGCGAGTCCGGACAGCGCGCCCATCAGCGCGAACACGATCACCTTGTACGGCCGCGGATTGACGCCCGCGAGCCGCACCGCTTCCTCGTTGGTGCCGATCCCGACCAGATAGCGCCCGAATACCGTGCGCGTCAGCACCAGCTGCGCGATCACCATCACCGCGACCGCCATCAGAAAGGCCGGCGAGATGCCAAGCGCGATCGGGTTCGACAGAAAATCGAACGCATCGCCGATATACGCGGTGCGCGAATTGGTCATCTGATACGCCATGCCGCGCGCCGCCTCGAGCACGCCGAGCGACACGATGAACGACGGAATTCGCCAGCCCACCGTCACCGCGCCGGTCACGGTGCCGGTCAGCGCCGCGACCGCGACCCCGAGCAGCGCGCCGGCAGCTGGCCCCCAGCCCCACTTCAGCGTCACCACGCTGACCACCGACGCCCCGAGCGCGAGCACCGAGCCCACCGACAGATCGATCCCCGCGATGATCAGCACGAAGGTCATGCCGACCGACATCACGACGAGATCCGGAATCTGGTTCGCGATCGTGCTGAACGTGTCGTAGGTCAGAAAGTGCGAACTCAGCAGCGAGAACAGCACGATCATCGCGAGCAGCGCGCCGGCGAGGCCCAGGTAGTTCGAAAAGCCGAGCCGCGTGCCGGCCGGCTTGCCGCTCGCGAGCGGCGCCGACGGATCGGCGGGCGGCGTCACGGCGGGCGCGTCCGGCGCACCGCCTTGCTTGCCGTCCTGCTGGCCGTCCTGCTGGCCGCCCAACTGGCCGTCCCGTTTGACACCCGCCGCCTCGCGCCACGATTGATCGGTCATCACAGACTCCCTGCTTCGTTGACGCCGTGCGTGTGCAGCAGCGCGTCACGGCCGCGGTAGCCGGCGAACGCAGCCGCGAGCAGCGCATCCTGGCTCCAGCTCGCGCGCTCGAACACGCCTGTCATGCTGCCCGCCGACATCACGCCGATCCGGTCGCAGATCAGCATCAGTTCGCGCAGATCGCTCGACACCACGACGAGCGCACGGCCGTCGCGAGCGAGCGCGCCCATCAGGCCGTAAATATCGAACTTCGCGCCGACGTCGATGCCGCGCGTCGGTTCGTCGAACAACAGCACGCGGCAGTCGCGCGCGAGCCAGCGGCCGATCACGACCTTCTGCTGGTTGCCGCCCGACAGCTCGCCGACAACCTGCGCGGGCCCCGAGCTGCGAATCCGCATCGCGGCGATCTGTTTGTGCGCCAGCGCGTTCTCGCGCTTCGCGTCGACCACGCCGTGCCGCGCGACGCTGCCGAGATTGCCGAGCGACAGGTTGGCCGCGATCGGTTGCGGCAGCAGCAGGCCTTCGCCCTTGCGGTCTTCGGTGATCAGCGCGATACCCGCGCGTACCGCGTCCGCCGGCGAGTCGATTCGCACCGGCGTAGGCGGCGCGCCCGGCGTCGCGGCGAGCGACACGCTGCCGCCGTCCTTGCGGTCGGCGCCGTAGATGAGCCGCATCAGCTCGGTGCGGCCCGCGCCGATCAGTCCGCTCACACCGAAAATCTCGCCCGCGCGCACCTCGAACGACACGTCGCGCACGACCTTGCCGCGCGCGAGCCGCTCCACTTTCAGGAGCGGCGCGCCGATGTTGCGCTCGCCGAGATCGATATGCTCGCCGAGCTCGCGGCCGACCATCCACGTGACGATCTGCTCGCTCGTCAGGTTCGCCATCGCGTCGACATGCACGAGGCGGCCGTCGCGCAGCACCGCGACCCGTTCGGCGACCCGCGCCAGCTCTTCGAGCCGGTGCGAGATATAGACGAGCGCGACGCCGCGAGCCTTGAGCCGCCCGATCTGCTCGAACAGCAGATCGACCTCGCGCGCGGTCAGCATCGCGGTCGGCTCGTCGAGGATCAGCACGCGGCAGTCGTCGATCAGGTTGCGGGCGATCTCGACCATCTGCTGATGACCGATGCCCAGTTCGCCGACCAGCGTTCCGGGATCGATCGCGTCGAGCCCGACCTGCGCCATCGCCTCGCGCGCGTTCTCGCGCAGCTTGCCGCGATCGATCCAGCCGAAGCTGAACGGGCCCGCACGCGGCAGCCGGTTCAGGAACAGGTTCTCGGCGACCGACAGCGTAGGCAGCAGATTCAACTCCTGCATGACCATGCGCACGCCGAGCGCCTCGGCCTCGGTGCGGCTCGCGGGCGCGTACGGCGCGTCGGCAAGCCGCATCGTGCCCGCGCTCGCTTCGACCAGCCCGCCGATGATCTTCGACAGCGTGCTCTTGCCCGCGCCGTTCTCGCCGGTCAACGCCAATACCTCGCCCGCTCGCAGCGACAGCGATACGTCGGCGAGCACCGGTTCGGCATAGGTCTTGCCGATGCCGCTGACGCTCAGTACGACAGGCAAGGCGTCGTGGTCGGTCGAATCCATCGCGCTCCTGGTTGCATGGCGCTTCTGGCGCCTTCGTGGCGCCCCATTACGCGGAATGCACAGCTGCTCATGGCCGCGCTCCCTCTCACCACGCGAGCCGCCGTCACGACGCTTATCTCTGGGATTAACGGCGGTGCGGCGGGATTCTTGAGCGTTCGTTGAATAAAAGCGGATCGCTGGGTGGTGGTTTGCCTCTAAAACACGCTATCCATAATTCGTGGTGATTTTTGCGGCTTCCCGTGCGTTTTTCCGGCTGCGCCCGGCTCGTGCTTCACGCCGGGCGCGGCGCGCTTACTTCAGGGTGTCCTTCGTCACCAGAACGACCGGCGTTTCGACGACGCCCGACAGCTGCGACTGCTTCTTGTTTTCGCTCAATGCCTTCAACGCGGTATCGATGCCGAACACGGCCTGCTTCGCCGCGAACTGGTCGGCGGTGGCGAGCACGCGGCCGTCCTTCAGCATCGGATGAATCGCGTTGATGTTGTCGTAGCCGACCACCAGCACCTTGCCCTGCTTGCCGGCCGCGCGCACGGCCGACACCGCGCCGATCGCCATGTTGTCGTTGCCGGCGAGCAGCGCCTTCAGGTTCGGATACTCGTTGAGCATGGCCGATGCGACCGCGTTGCCCTTGTCGATTTCCCACTCGCCCGACTGCACCGACACGACTTTCGCGCCGACTGCCTGCATCGCGTCCTTGAAGCCCGCGGTACGCTGCTGCGCGTTGGTGGTGGTCGACACGCCTTCGAGGATGCCGACCTCGTCGCCGGCCTTCAGGCGCTTCGCGAGGTAGTCACCGACGAGCCGCGCGCCCTTGCGATTGTCGGGGCCGACGAACGGCACGTTCAGGTCTTTCGACTTCAGCACGTCCGGATCGAGCCGGTTGTCGATGTTGACGACGATGATGCCCGCGTCGACCGCCTTCTTGACGACCGGCACCAGCGCCTTCGAATCGGCCGGCGCGAGCACGATCGCGTCGACCTTCGACACGATCATCTGCTCGACGATGCGGATCTGGTTGGCGGTGTCGGTTTCGTCCTTGATGCCGTTGGTGATCAGGTCGAACTTGCCGGGGTTCTGCTTCTGATAGTCTTTCGCCCCGGTCTCCATGGTCAGGAAGAACTCGTTGGCGAGCGACTTCATCACGAGCGCGACCTTCGGCTTATGAGCCGGGGCGTTCTGCGCGTGGGCGGCGGAAAAAGGCAGGACGGCGGAGGCGGTGGCGAGAACTGCGGCGGCAAGAATGCGACGACGGGTTCGATGGCTCATGCGTATCTCCAAGGTTGTCAGGCTCGCGGGCGAGCCGTATTTTTTGTGATGCGCAAACGTTTGCGAGGCCCATTCTCAGCGCAAGCTCTTCGGAATGTCAACGATTCGCGCTGTTGCAACGCACCGGCGCGCAACATCTGCGGCGCCGCAATGCGCTCGATCGATCCGGGCAGCGTGTGGCAAGGTTCCCTCGCTCAGTTCGTGCAGTCGACGACGCCTGTGCGTCGCGTGCGGCGCGACACACAGGCCGCTTATGCTGGCCTGGTATCGCGCGCGCCGCAAGTGAAACCCCGAGGAAATTGAACGGCGCGCCAGCTACAGCCAGCCGGCCTTGCGAAAACGCCGGTACAGCACGCAGTCGATCGCCAGCATCACCGCCAGCACGACCGGATAGCCGAACTTGAAATGCAGCTCGGGAATGCGCTCGAAGTTCATCCCGTAGATGCCGGCGATCATGGTCGGCACCGCGAACAGCGCCGCGAACGAGCCGAGCCGCTTGGTGATTTCGCTCTCGGCGAGCGAGATCATGCCGAGGTTCACCTGCACCGCCGTGACGACGATTTCGCGGCGCCCCTCGATGGTTCTGACGATCCGGTCGAGGTGGTCGTAGACGTCGCGGAAGTACGCCTGCATGCCTGCGCAAACACTCGGAATGCGGCCGCCCGTCAGTTTGCCGACCGCTTCCTGCAGCGGCACGATATGGTGCTGGAGGATCACGAGCCGGCGCTTCATCGAGTACAGGTCCTGCACGATCGCGCGCGAGGCGGCCGAATCGTTCTTCTCGAAGATGCGGTCCTCGAGCGTTTCGAGCTCGGTGCTCATCGCCTCGATGATCGGGAAATAACGGTCGACCACGTCGTCGATCAGTGCGTACAGCACGAACGCCGAGCCTTCCTTCAACAGATGCGGCTCGCGCTCGCAGCGCGTCCGCACGCTCTGGAAACCGGTGCGCGTGCCGCGGCGCACCGACAGCACATAGTTGGTGCCGGCGAACACATCGACTTCGCCGATCACCAGCTCGCCTGTCTCATCCATCTCGACCGTGTGCATCACGGTGAAGACCGAATCGCCGTACTCCTCGATTTTCGGGCGCTGATGACCGTGTTGCGCGTCTTCGATCGCGAGCTCGTGCAGATTGAATTCGTCTTTCATGGCCGCGAGTTCCTCCGGCTCCGGGTCTTTCAGTGCGACCCAGACGAAGCACTCGCGCCGCGAGACGTAGTCGCTGATGCTGTCGATATCGATGTCGGCGAGTTTCCGGCCGTCCTGATAGGCGGCGCAATTGATCAGCATGTTCGGATTACCTTGCATACAAAAGCAGACCTCGCCACCCTCTCACGTAAGCATTGCGTAAGACGGTCGACGGGTCTGCATGAACGGACAAGCACGCTTCCAGCCGGCTTGAATCAGCCGCCATGTTAAGACGCGCCGCGTGAGCCGCGCGTTTCCAATTGTTAATGCTCGACGACAGGCTACTGCGCGACCCGCTGCAGGCCGATGCGGTGATCGTCGTTGAACGTGACCGAGGCGCGGTTCGTGTAGCGCGGGTCGGCCGTCACGACGAAGTTCAGCTCGATGACCGGATCGAACTGCGTCGATACGCCGATCCGATGTGCGCCGGGCCGCAGATAGAACACCACGTGCTCGCCGTTCATCAGGTCGGTCACGCGCTCGCCGTCGATATAGACGAGCGCATTGCGGAACCGCACGATCACGTCGCGCGAACGCTCGCGCCGCACGTCCACCGCGACGAGGCCGGGGCCCGGCGCCGTATAGCCCTGTCTGACGATGCGCTCGGCAGGCACCGGTTTGAACGGTACCGGCTCGGCCGGCGTCGACGCGCAACCGGCCAGCGTGAGCACGCTGAGCGCGACGCATGCGGCCAACGCGGCGCAGCGTGCGGACCCGGCCATCCGTGCGGCCCGGCAGCGGCAAGACAGGCGCCTCGGCATGCTGGTTCTCCCCTGTGCTCTCGATTGCGGCCCGCGTTTCCGACTACGCGGTGTGGGTCGTCGCTCCGTGTCCGCCGGTTCGGCGGACACGGTACGCTCGTACGCATCACCGTTGCGCATCATAGCAACGCGCGGACATACCGCCAGCCCCGGCGCACGGAGCTCGGGCGCCGCGCCTCTTGCATGGCGCGGCGTTCTTCTTCATGATCGGTGCAGGCGGCCGCGCTCGCGGCTGGCCATTGTCGGTTGCCGGCATGCCTGTCGATCCGCGTCGCCGGACGCTCGATCAAGGAGACTGCGATGTGGTATTTCACCTGGATTCTCGGCGTGGGTGTGGCGCTCGGCTTCGGCATCATCAACGTGATGTGGCTCGAGGCCAACGGCACGTTCGCGCGCGACCCGCGCCCCGATGACGCCGCCGCGCCGCGTGAGGACAAGCCTGCGTGACTTCTCTGGTTTTCTTTTGCGGTCATGCGGGCACGGGCAAGACGACGCTTGCGAAAAAACTGCTCGGCCCGCTGATGAAAGTGAGCGGCACCCCCTTCTGCCTGCTCGACAAGGACACGCTGTACGGCGGCTATAGCGCGGCCGCGATGGCGATGCTGACCGGCAATCCGAACGATCGCGACAGCCCTCTTTTCCTGCAGCATCTGCGCGACCCCGAGTATCGCGGCCTCATCGATACGGCGCGCGACAATCTCGAACTCGGCATCAGCGCGTTGGTCGTCGGCCCGCTGTCTCGCGAGGTGCGCGAGCGGCGGCTGTTCGATCATGCGTGGCTCGGCGTCGCGTCGGACGTGAGGTTGCGTGTCGTGTGGGTGCGGACCTCGGAGGACGTGGCGCGGCAGCGGATCGTCGCGCGCGCGAATCCCAACGATGCGTACAAGCTCGCGCACTGGGACGACTACCGGCGGCGGCGCTTCGAGCCGAGCGGCGCGAGCCGCGAGGGTCTGCTGATGTTCGACAATACCGCGCCCAGTTCGGCGGACCATGAAGCGCTCGTCGCGCAAATCGTGGCTGGATGACGGCCCTCCCTTCTGTCTGGCGAGTGCCGCGCTGGTCCGATGATGGCTGAAAAACGGAAAATCCCCGTACGTCGGCGACGTACGGGGATTTTCATTCGACGCGAGCCATGCCGGCCTCAAACGGTCGCCATCGCCTCCAGCGACTGCCCTTCGTACAACTTGCCGAAGCGGTTCGCCAGAAAATCGCCGAGCGACACCTGCTCCTGGCGCACGAAGCTCTTTTGCGGCAGCTTGCGCTCGCGGAACAGATCGAGCACCGCGCACATCGCGCCGGCGGTCGTGATCTGAATCGCGCTCATCGGCACCCCGCAGACGGTCTTCGCGAAGATCTTGCGCGTGAACACCTCCTGCACCAGCTGACCGTCGCGCATGCCGCTCACGGTGATGAACACCAGCACGACATCTTGCGCGGTCGACGGCACCGAGCGGCGCATGATGGTCTTCAGCGTATCGCGGTCGCTCGACAAACGCAGGTCTTCGAGCAGGAACTGCATCAGGTTGCGATGACCCGGATAGCGCACCGACTTGTAGTCGAGCGATTCGACGCGGCCCGCCAGCGTTTCGCACAGCGTGCCCAGCCCGCCCGACGTATTGAACGCTTCGTACTCGGTGCCGTCGAGCGAGAAATGCTCGAGGCCTTCGAGCGGCTGCACCCATTGCGTGCGGCCATCGCGGATGGCCTCGCACGGCTGGCAGTACTCGTTGATCAGGCCGTCGACGCTCCACGTCAGGTTGTACTTCAGCGCATTGGTCGGAAACTCGGGCAGCGCGCCGACGCGCATCTTCACGTCGCGGATTTCCGTGAAGCGATTCGCGAGCTCGTGCGCGGCAATGCCGATGAAACCCGGCGCGAGACCGCACTGCGGCATGAATGCGTGATCGGCATCTGCGGCGATCGCGCGGATCGCGTGCGTCGCGCGTACGTCCTCGGTCAGGTCGAAATAATGGACATCCGCGCCCTTCGCGGCCGATGCGACGTTGACCGCGAGGTAGTACGGCAGCGCGTTGATCAGCACGTCGAAGCCCTGGATCGCGGCGCGCAGCACGGCGGCGTCGGCGGAATCGATGCGGCGGGTGGGAATGCCCTGGGCGGCGAGCTTGTCGAGCGCGTGCTGATCGCGGTCGAACGCGACGACTTCGTAGTCGCCCGTCTCGCGCAGCATATGGGCAATAGTGTGACCGATCAGACCTGCGCCAACGATAGCTACTTTCATCTGCTTCTCCTTGTTATCCATGTGCTGTCTCTGAGCTTGGGAAGTGCGCCGCGTGTTGCGCGCGGCGCCTGCGGGCCGAACCCCTGAATGACAGTGTAGGAAGAAGCAAAAACAGTTCATACGCGCAAACTGCTGCGGTATGACCATGCGGTTCGACGTTCTGACGAATCGGTCAAACGATTTGTCGAAACAGCGTAAAAAAGGCGTCAACGATGAACTCTCGCAGCACTCGCGAAGAGGTTACGCCGCGCGCCGACTCACACCGTGCCGCGGTCGATCTTGCGCGCGAGAATGATCGACGTCGTGGTCCGCTCGACGCCCTCTAGTCCGCCGATCTGATCGAGCAGATCGTTGAGCCGCTCGGGTGAATCGGCGCGCAGCCATGCCACGTAGTCGAACTCGCCGCTGACCGCGCACAGCATCTGGACTTCGGGCATTTTGCCGAGGCGTTTCTGCACGGCCGGTCCGTGCTTCGGCGCGATGATGATGCCGACATACGCAACGATGCTCGAATCGAGCACGTCCTGGCCAAGCCTCACGCTGTAGCCGGCGATCACGTTGCTGCGCTCGAGCCGCGCAATGCGCGCGATCACGGTCGTGCGCGCGACGCCGAGCTGCCGCGCAAGATTCGCGACGCTCTCGCGCGCGTTGGCTTGCAGCAGTGCAACGAGGTTGCGGTCGAGGTCGTCGAGCTGGTCGAGGCGCGGAGGTCTCATCGAAGGGGAAGGAAGTTGGTGTGGAATGAAGTTGGTGTGGAATGTCGCGGATTATCGCGCGTCTGCACGCAGCGGCGCCATGTCACGCGCTACGGTCACAGATGCACGGCACACTGTGGGGCGGCCTCGGCGCAGTATGTCGGCGCGATTGCCGCTCAGGCGCGAGCCGTTTCGCGTTCGTTTCGGTTGTAAGCGTTTGTCGCACACGCACCGTATTGTAGGGTTAACGTGTTACTAATAGCGGCGCCGGGCGAATGCGGCAGCCGCTTGCGGTGCGGCGCCATTCGCCGCTGGCGCGGGGCAAGACGCTCGCCGCGCGCCGTGTCTCAATAACGAACAGACATCAGGAGTTTCGATGAAAAAAGCACTGGTTATGCTGGCTACGGCCGTTTCGATGGGCGGCGCGTTCGCCCAAACCGCCGCGCCGGCCGCCGCGCCGGACACCACGGCCTCGGCCTCCGCGGCCAAGGCCGGCCACGAACGCAACGTCGAAGACCGCATCGCTTATCTGCACTCGCAACTGAAGATCACGCCCGCGCAGGAAACGCAATGGAAGGCGTTCGCCGACGTCATGCGCAGCAACGGCGAAACGATGGGCCAGTTGTTCGAGCAGCGCAAGGCGGCCACCAACGTGAGCGCGCTCGACGACATGAAACAGTACGCAACGATCGCGCAGGCGCATGCGGACGGCATGAAGAAGCTCGTCGATGCGTTCGATCCGCTGTATAGCAGCCTGTCGCCGGAGCAGAAGAAGCTCGCCGACGCGACGTTCCACCAGGGCGGCCCCGAGGGTCATCATCGCGGCCACCATGGCAAGGGCGGCAAGCCCGCGGCAGCCGCGAGCGACGCGACTGTCAAGCCGTAATGAAAGAGCGCCCGCGGCGGGGGTTGCCCCGTTGCGGTCGAGGGTCCGTTCGGACGCGGTTGATTTCGGCAATTCCGATGGCGCCCGAACAGCGGCTTTCTCACCACGCCTCAGCCTTTCGCCTCCCCCGCCCGGCTCATGCATCTGGCATTATTCGGGGGCGCGCTGTCTGGGCCGGCTACCCGTCCCAGCGACTCGACGCACGATCGCCGCAAAGCGGCAAGTCTCGCCGCAACGCTCGCCCCCCCTAATCTTCCACCCGCTTCATGACCGAACTCAGGAATCTCGATTTGCGTGACGATCCGCACGCCCAACGCGTCGTCAAGGACGAAACGGTAAGCGTCGAATTCGCCGCCGCCGAAGGCCAGTTGATGAGCCTCGAAGGCCCGAACCGCTATGTGCGCGGCGATGCGCTGATCACCGGCTCGACAGGCGAGCGCTGGGTCGTGTCGCGCGAGCGCTTCGATGCGAAGTACCTGCCCGCCGACGCCGCGCTCGCGCACGGCGAAGCCGGCGCCTACCGCAATCGCCCGGCGGTCGTACTCGCCCGCCAGATGGACGAGTCCTTCTCGCTCGCGCGCTGCGCGAGCGGTGGCGACGTGCTGCACGGCGCGGCCGGCGACTGGGTCATGCAGTACGCGCCCGGCGACTACGGCGTCGTGCAGGCCGCGCGTTTCGCGAAGGTCTATCGGCTCGCGGATTGAATCCGCTTCGCCCGCGCTTCATTCGCGCTTCATTCGCGCGTCACGCGAACTCGTCGCCGAGATCGACCGTGACTTCGCGCGGGACCGCCTCGCCATTCGCGTACATTTCTTCGAGCGAGCCCAGGCTCGCTTCGACGTACGCGCGCAATACCGCAAAGCTGCGGCCACGCAACCGCGCCGGCATCGCGCGATAACGCGCGAGCGCCGCCGGCGCGATCGCGACCGTCATCACGATACGGCGCGCGGTGGAACCGAAGCGCATTGCTACCCAGTGAACCGTCAGTGTGGGCGTGCCATCGTCGGCGGCACGCTCGATGAACTGCGTCTGCTCGGGAAACAGATCGCTGATGACGCGCGCGAGCTCGTCGAACTCCGGATGCGCGCAGTCGTATTGGTAAGCTTCCATGAAGGCTGCCGGGAAAAGAAGGTCCTGAAACGTAGGCGCATTTTAGAGAAACGCTGAAGGGATAGCGAGGCGCCTGCTGTCCAGCGGCTCATCCGCTCACGCCGCCGCCGGCCGCCGGTAAGTCCGTATCAGCAGTCCCGCGACGAACACCGCCGCCACCCCATAGATCGTATCGGCCGCCGCGAGCGGCAGCAGCCGCGCCTGCGTCATTGCCGCGGGCACGTCGATCAGCGCGTGCACCCCGATCGCGAGCGGCAGGATGCCGCGCGAGCCGGCCCGCACGCCGCGCCACATCAGCACCGACAGGCCGATCTGGAACACCAGCGCCGCGACGCGTTCGAGCGCGAAAATGCCGGCCAGTTGCGGCGTCAGGCTCGCGAGAATCAGATGCACGCGCATCACCGCTTCGGCCGGCAGATTGCCGAGGTAATCGCCGAGCCGGCCACGGTTTTCGAGGACCGCGAACACGAGCCACTGGAACTGCACGAACACGCCGACCATCCACGCTTCTGCGCCGCCGTGGCCGAGGCCGTAGCTGAGCGCGGCGCCATCGTCGGCGCGCAATGCGGCGGTGCGCGTGTCGGCGGTCGTGCTGGCGGCGGGGCTCGCGCCCGCGCTTGCAGCGACGCCGGCGGGCGCGTCGACGTTCGCCTTTTTGCGCACCGCCGGCCGCGCCGCCGCGCGCTTCATGAGCAGCCGCATGCCGACGAACCGCCCCACTTCCTCGCAAACGCCCGCGGCCAGCGCACCATAGACGACGAACGCGAGCGGCTGCGAAAGGAACGCCGCGGTCGTCTCGTTGCCACGCAACAGATAGTCGTGCAGTGCACGCTCGATGACCATCGCGAACAGCGCGAACACCGCGACGCCGGCGATCGCGTCGCGCGGCCGAAGCGCGAGCGGACGGCGCAATTGTCGGTAAATCAGAAACGGTAAAGCGGCGATGACGAGCGTGGCGAGCGCGAGGCTCGCGAGGGTAAGCGGTGGCACGACCATGAGTATCCTTGCGGGGTTCCTTGCAATCCCCGGCGCGCAACCGCTGCGCGCCGCAGCCCGCATCATCGCAGATTGGCCGGAAATCAGCGTGCGGTCGACGCACGCACGATCAGCTCGCCGGGCAGCAGGCAGTCGCGCGCGCCCGTCTGCGCGCCTTCGATGCGCTCGTGCAGGAATTCGACCGCGCGATAACCGATGTCGTAGGTCGGCTGGCGGATCGTCGTGATGCCGGCGAGCTCGGCCCACTCCGGATCGTCGATGGAAAGCAGCGCGACGCGGCTCTGCCAGTGCGCGCCGTAACGCGCGTTCAGATGCAGCGCGAGACGCAACGCGACCGGTGCGTTGGCCGCGAACAGCGCGACGCGTGGGGAGGCGCCGGCGGGCTCGGCACCGGCCCCGCCTGGCGAGTCGATCGCACGATCCAGCTCCGCGAGACCGCGCTCGAGCGCAGTTGCATCGGCGAGATCGAGCACCAGCGTACGACCGCGCGCGCGGCCATCGTCGCGCATCGCCCGATCGAATGCTTCGACGCGCAACTGCCGCGAGCTGACCTGCTCGAACGGCTGCACGACGAACCAGATGTGCTCGAAGCCCCGTTCGAGCAGATGCCGCGTACCGAGCGCGGCGGCCGCGCCATTGTCGAGACCGACCATGTCGGCGACCAGCCCCTCCACGCGCCGATCGACCAGTACCGCCGGAATCCCGCCGTCGCCGACCGGCCGCAACGTCTCCTCGCGCACGCCTAGCGCGTTGACGATCACACCTTCCACGCGGTACGTGGTCAGCAGTTGCAGATAACGCCGCTCCATCTCGACTTCGTTCGCCGCGTGGCAAATCAGCGGCATCAAGCCGAGCGCGTGGCACGCGGCCTCGACGCCTTGCAGCACTTCGACGGAGTACGGATTGGTCAGGTCGGCGACCAGCATGCCGACCAGCCGGTTGCGGCCGCGCTTCAGGCCGCGCGCCATCTGGTTCGGCTGATAGTCGAGCCGCGCGATCGCGGCTTCGATGCGCGCGCGCAGCTCGGGCGACAGCGCGCTGAACTCGCCGTTCAGATAGCGCGAGATGCTGGTCTTGCCGGTGCCGGCTTCACGCGCGACATCGGTGATGGTCGCGCGGCGCGTCGGCGCGCTCGGGGGACCAGGCGGCATGCTGGCCGGGGGCGGGGTCGTGCTCATTCGCTCATCGCTCGTGCCGGTCCGAGGACGGGAGCTTGCGCGCCGCCCTGCGAATCACTTCGCCAGGACTTCACGGTTGACGATGTTGGTCGTCAATGTGCCGTCGAGCGCGGCGACCAGGTTCTCCGCCGCGTTGAGCGCCATCGCATGACGGGTCTCGTGCGTCGCCGAGCCGATATGCGGCAATGCGACCACGTTCGGCATGGCGAGCAACGGCGAGTCGGCAGGCAACGGTTCGGTGTCGAACACGTCGAGGCCCGCGCCGTGAATCGTGCCGTTGCGCAGCGCCTCGATCAGCGCCGGTTCGTCGACGGTCGCGCCGCGTGAAGCGTTGATCAGGATCGCGCTCTTCTTCATCGCGCGCAGTTCGGCGGCGCCGATCAGATGCCGCGTCTCTCGCGTGAGCGGCACCTGCAGACAGACGAAATCGGACTGCGCGAGCAATTCAGCCAGCTCGACGCGCCGCGCGCCATACGCCTGCTCCGCTTGGTGGTTCGCGCTGCGGTTCGTATACAGCACCTTCATGTTGAAGCCATGCGCCGCGCGTCGCGCGACCGCGCCGCCGATCCGACCCAAGCCGACGATGCCGATCGTCTTGCCCTGCACGTCGAGCCCGAACTGCGCGGGCCCGATGCTCGTGCGCCACTGCCCCGCCTTGACCCAGTCGGCCAGTTCGACGACGCGCCGCGCGCACGCGAGGATCAGCGAGAACACGGTATCGGCGGTCGATTCGGTCAGCACGTCCGGCGTGTGCGCGAGCACGATGCCGCGGCGCGTGAGGTCGTCGACGTCGAACTGGTCGTAGCCGACCGAGATCGTCGACAGCGCCTTCAGCCGGCTCGCGCCTTCGAGCATCGCCGGCGTGATCTGCACGCTCGCGCCGATGCCGCCGTCGGCGTCGCGCAGCGCGGCGACCAACGCATCATGCTGAGACGGATCGACCTGCACGACCTGCGCATGCTGTTGCAGATAGGCGAGCACATCCTCGGGCAGCGACTTCCAGGCGACGATCTTGTTCATCAGCTAATTTTCCTTGTGACGGTGGGACGAGCGGAGCCACGTTGTTCGGCGGCGGCCGGCTTGACGGCGAGCGTGAGGATCACCGCGGCGACGAGCGCCACGCTCATGAATGCATACGATGCCGCGGGCGACCCGGTCGCGCCGTTCAGATAGCCGACCACGTACGAGCCGACGAACGAACCGAGCGCGCCCATGCTGTTGATCAGCGCCATCGCGCCGCCCGCGACGTTCTTCGGCAGCAGTTCCGGAACGATCGCGAAGAACGGTCCATACGGCGCGTACATCGCCGCGCCCGCGATCACGAGCAGCGCATACGAGACCCAGAAATGCGCGGAGCCGAGCCCGTACGACGCCGCGAACGCAATCGCACCGATCAGCAGGAACGGCCACACGAACACCTTGCGGCGGTTGAGTTTATCCGATGCCCACGAAGCTGCAAGCATCGCGATCGTCGCGGCCAGATACGGCAGCGCCGACAGCCAGCCGGTTTCCACCATGCCGAACGACGAGCCGTTCTTCAGGATCGACGGCAGCCACAGCACGAAGCCGTACACGCCGATGCTCCAGCAGAAATACTGCGCGCACAGCTTGATGACCGCGGGCGTGCGAAACGCCTCGCTGTAGTTGCGCACCGGCTTGATCGCGGCCTGCTCCGCGCGCAGCGTCTGCGCGAGCGCGTCTTTTTCCTCTTGCGTGAGCCACGACACCTGCTCGGGCTTGTCCTTGACGAGGAACCACCAGCAGATCGCCCAGATGATCGCGGGCGCGCCCTCGGCGATGAACATGTGCCGCCAGCCGAACGAATGCACAAGATAGCCGGACACGACCGACATCCACAGCACCGTGACCGGATTGCCGAGGATCAGGAACGTGTTCGCGCGCGAGCGCTCGCTCTTGGTGAACCAGTTGCTGATGAAGATCAGCATCGCCGGCATTACCGCGGCTTCGACGACGCCGAGCAGGAAGCGGATCGCCATCAGCGACGGAATGTTGCTGACCATGCCGGTCAACGCCGCGCAGCCGCCCCACAGAACGAGGCTCCAGAACACCAGTTTCTTCACGCTGCGGCGCTCGGCATAGATCGCACCCGGAATCTGGAAGAAGAAATAGCCGAGGAAGAACAGCGCGCCGATCAGCGACGCGAGCCCCTTGCTGATGCCGAGATCCTGGTTGATGCCGGCCGCCGACGCGAAGCCGAAATTCGCGCGATCCAGATACGCGAGGCTGTAGGTGATGAACACGATCGGCATGATCGTCCACCAACGGCGAATCGCAAGCGATGAGGTCATGGAAGTCTCCTTGGACGGCGTCGTCCCGAATCAATGATGAAAAAATCTGGGCGCGCTGTGGGCGCTCTTGTTGTCGTCGATGCTGGTTGTGGATGCAGCGCTATCGATGCGGTCCGATCCGCGTCAGGCCGCGCTTGCGATGTCCGGTACCTCGGCCAGCTCCAGTGCGTCGAGTTCGGCGCGGCTCGGCAAACCTTCCGAATCGCCGATCACCTGGATCGCGAGCGCGCCGATCCGGTTGCCACGCGCGACCGCCTGCGCGAGCGTGCGGCCTTCGAGCAGCGCGCTGATCACGCCGACCGCGAAACCATCGCCCGCGCCGACCGTATCGACGACGTTCGCGACCGGCCGGCCAGCGATCGTCGCGGCATCGGTCGCGGTGCGGTAATACGCGCCCTGCGCGCCGAGCTTGACGATCACGCCGCGCGCGCCGCGCTCGAGATAGAACTTCGCGATGTCCTCCGGCTGCGTGTGGCCGGTCAGAATCTCACCCTCGCCGATGCCGGGCAGCACCCAGTCGGCGAGCGCGGCGAGCGCGTTCAAGCCTTCGACCATCGCCGCGCGCGAGGGCCACAGCGTCGGACGCAGGTTCGGGTCGAACGAGATCGTCCTGCCTGCAGCGCGCATTTCGCGGGCCAGGTGGAATGCGAGTTCGCGCGAGCTTGCCGAGATCGCCGGGGCGACGCCGGTCAGATGCAGATGACGCGCGGGCAGCACGTAATCGGCGAGGTAGTCGTCGAGCGACAGATGGCTCGCCGCCGAGCCCTTGCGGAAGTATTCGACCGCCGGGTCGCTGCCGTCGTCGCTCTTCGACTTCAGCTGGAAGCCGGTCGGATGGCGCGCGTCGGTGCTCACGCATTGCTGGTCGATGCCCTCTTTCGTCAGCGTGTCGCGCACGTACCGGCCGAACGAATCGTCGCCGACGCGGCTCATCCAGCCCACCCTGAAGCCAAGTCGGGACAAGCCGATCGCGACGTTCAGATCCGCGCCGGCGATGCGCTTCGTGAAGTGCCCGACGCCCGCGAGCGGGCCGGCTTCGGCGGCGACGAACATCGCCATCGCTTCGCCGTAGGTGATCACGTCGAGCGCGGGGTAAGGGTGCGTCATGCTGGGCTCCTGGTGGTGCTTCTGATGCGGTGATTCGTGTTGCGTGGAATGCGTTCTTTGCTGCCTGGGTTGCTGCCGGGGTTGCTGCCTGAGTTGCCGCCTCGTCTGCTATACGGCTTCGACCGAGGCGCTTCGTGATGCCGCGTCGCGCGTCTACACGCGCGCAAGCCAGCTCACATAACGCGCGGCATCCGCGTCGATCCGGCTCGGATCAAACGGAAACTCGATGCCGCGCGGCACCTCGCGCGGCAGCCGGTCGAGGAGCGCGCGCAATGGCGCGTCATCCTCGGCCGGCGCGCTCGCAAAGCGCCGCGCGCCCTCGCCCGTGGTGGTCTTGCAATGGATGTACTCGACGTACGGCGCGAGCTGCGGCGCGATGGATAGCGGCGCGACGTCGAGCCACGCCCAGTTGCCGGTATCGAAGGTCATGCCGAGCACGCCCGCATGGCCTTCACGCGCGAGCGCATCGAACAGCCCGACGAACTGCCCGGGCGAGCCGCCCTGCGCCAGTTGCCCGTTTTCGACGACGAGCCGTGGCTGCGCACCGCCCGTGGTGCCCGAGCCGCTCGCGACGTGCGCGACGATGGCCGCGCCGTGAGCCTCGCCCGCGAAGCCGCCGAGTTGCAGCTTGACGAAGCGCGCGCCGAGCGCGGCCGCCTGATCGAGCGCGACACGCAGTGCGTCGGTATCGAGCTGGCCGTCCACCGCGTACAACGATGCCGGCGTCGAGAACACCGACCACAGCCCGAGATCGGCCAACGCCGCGCCGAGCGCGCGCAGCCGTTGCGGGTCCGCGTCCGCGTCGCTCGCGAACAGCTCCCGGCGCACTTCGAAACCCGCTGCGCCGGCGCGCTTTGCCGCCTGCGCCCATTTCAGATGGCCGTCGGCGCGCACGGCGTTCACACCGAACGCGCTGGCGACGACCACGATCTCCACTGCATCAGCCATATCCAACTCACGCAATTCTGAAGCGAAACCGCTTTTGGAACCGGTTCCAACCAAACTTCGAAAAAAAGCGCCGAGGCGCTGCGATGTGCGAATGGTGCTCGGGACAGCCATCGCGCACCATAGAGGAAATCCCCAGGCGCGGCCGGCATACGGCGAGCGTAAAGCGAAGCGCGCCGGCCACGGCAGCGCCCCGCGCGGGTTCGGATTCTCGACCCCATACGCTGCCAGCGCGGTAATCAGCCGCCCTCGTCCGCGACGCACATCGCCAGAAACTGCTCGACCACCCGCGACGGCGCGCTCGCATGCGGCACCAGAATCGACAGCCGCCGCGTCAGCGGCTGCGGGCTCAGCGACATGAGCCGCAGCGCACCGTCCTCATGCCGCATCGACATCGCCGACACGAAACCGACACCCATCCCCGCCCGCACCGCCTCCTTCACCCCTTCGACCCCCGCGATTTCGAGCGCCACGCGCATCGGCACGCCCGCGCGCGCGAACTCGCGCTCGACCGTCTGCCGCACGCCCGAGCCTTCCTCGCGCAGCACCAGCGGATACGCGCCGAACGCGGCCAGTTCGATGCGCCCGCCATTGTCCGCCTGCGCGAGCGGATGCGAGCGCGGCATGATCGCGACGATTTCGTCCTCGCGCCACGCATGGACGACCGTGTCCGGCGGCAGATCGGCGCCGGCGGGACCCTCGATCATCGCGATGTCGACCGAGCCGAGCGCACCGACGATCTCGGCCGTGTTGCCGTTGGCGGTATGCACGCTCACGTGCGGATAGCGGCGATGGAATTCGGCGATCAGGTACGGCAGCAGGTAGCTCGCCGGCGTCGTGCTCGCGCCGATCCGCAAGGTGCCCTGTTCGAGACCGCGCAGCGCGTCGCGATAGGCATGCGCCTGCCGCCAGGTGTCGCGCAGCCGCGCCGCATAGGCGGCGAGCTGTTCGCCGGCTGGCGTCAGCCGCACCCCGCGGCCATCGCGCTGATACAGCGGCTCGCCGAACTCGTCCTGCAATTGCCTCAGCTGGCCGGACACCGCCGGCTGCGACAGATGCAGCGCCACCGCCGCCCGGCTGATGTTGCGATGCTCAGCGACGGCGGCGAACGTTATAAGTTGATCCGGGGTCATCTCGATTAAATATCCGTTGAGCCGATACTTCACATTCTAAATCACGATTTTTCATATCGATATATCTAATTTAGGATTAGCCCCATTGCTGCTTATGCAGTCCCACGCAAGTCCGTTACGAAACCACCGATCATGTCCACACCCACCGCCCCGCTCGCCGCCGCCTCCCCCGCGCTGTCCACCCGCGGCCAGCTCAACGGCGTACTGTTCGTCGCGCTGTTCGCCGCCGCGGTCACGCGCATCGCGGCGATTCCGGCGATTGCCGGCCTTGGCCTGAGTCCGCTGATCGTCGGCATCGTCGCGGGGGCGATCTACGGCAACGCGCTGCGCGACAGCATGCCGGTCAGTTGGGCGGCCGGCGTGAATTTCTCGGCGCGCAAGCTGCTGCGCATCGCGGTCGCGTTCTTCGGCTTGCGTGTGAGCCTGCAGGAAATCGCCCAGGTGGGCCTGCCGGGTCTCGCGGAGTCGGTGCTGATCGTCGTCAGCACGCTCGTGATCGGCACCTGGGCCGGCATGAAAATCATGAAGCTCGATCGCGACACCGCGCTCCTGACGGCGGCCGGCAGCGCGATCTGCGGCGCGGCCGCGGTGCTCGCGTTCGAATCGACGCTGCAGTCGAAGCCGCACAAGAGCGCGATGGCGGTCGGCAGCGTCGTGCTGTTCGGCACGCTGTCGATGTTCCTCTACCCGGTGCTGTTCAACGCAGGCTGGCTGCATCTCGACACGGTCGGCGCCGGCCTGTTCTTCGGCGGCACGATCCACGAGGTCGCGCAGGTGGTCGGCGCGGCGAGCAACGTGAGCCCCGAAGCGACGCACATCGCGACGATCGTCAAGATGACCCGCGTGATGCTGCTCGTGCCGGTATTGCTGGTGGTCGGCCTGTGGGTGAACCGCGCGACGCGCGGCGCGACGGATGGCGGCACGGACGGCGCCGCCCCGCGCAAGCTGGCGATCCCCTGGTTCGCACTCGGCTTCCTCGCCTGCGTGGCGATCAACTCGCTGCATGTGCTGCCGGAAAGCGCCACCTCGACGCTGAACCTGTTCGACACCTTCGCGCTGACGATGGCGATGACCGCACTCGGCATGGAAACGCGCTTCTCGCAGATTCGCGAAGCGGGTCCGCGCGCGCTGACCACCGGCCTGATTCTGTATGTATGGCTGATCGCCGGCGGACTCGGCATCACATGGACCGTCCAGCACCTGTTCCACTAAGCCGTCGCCGGCTCTCCCGCCTTCCCCGACACCCCGCCGCGCGCGGGGTTTTGCGCTTTCTGGCGCACCATCCCGGCCGATCACACGGCATACTCGTTGCTGCGAACTTTGCCCCCCAACCCGCCCGTGCGCGACGTCCGATGGCAGCGGTGAAACCGCCTTGCCGCGACGCGTCCGGGCGACCGGAATGAGGATCGATCGATGAGCCTGGAACTGTACTACTGGGATGGCCTGCAAGGCCGCGGCGAATTCGTGCGGCTCGCGCTGGAGGAAGCCGGCGTCGACTATGTCGAAGTCGCGCGCGGCAAGCCTTCGAAGGGCCTTGGCACCAAGGCGATGATGGCGGTGATGCAAAGCCCCGACGAGCCGTATCCGCCGTTCGCGCCACCGTTTCTGAAAGACGGCGATCTGGTGATCGCGCAGACCGCCAACATCCTGTTCTATCTCGGCCCGCGGCTCAAGCTGGCGCCGGAGGTGGACAGCCTGCGCTATGTCGCGAACGGCCTGCAGTTGACGATCGCCGACGTCGTCACCGAAGCGCACGACACCCACCATCCGCTCGCGAGCGGCCTCTACTACGAGGAGCAGAAAGACGCGGCGAAGGTGCGCGCGCACGATTTCATCGACCATCGGATTCCGAAGTTCATGTCGTACTTCGAGCGCGTGCTCGCGCAGAATCCGGCCGGCGACAGCTTCATGGTCGGCGACACGCTGACCTATGTGGACCTGTCGATGTTCCAGCTGATCGACGGTCTGCTGTACGCGTTTCCGCGCGCGCTGAAGCGCTTCGGCGAGCACTATCCGCGGCTCGCCGCGCTGCACGACGCCGTGATCGCAAGACCGAACATCGCCGCGTATCTGGACTCGGACCGGCGCATCGGCCATAACGAAAGCTGCATCTTCCGGCACTATCCTGAACTCGACAAGGCGGCGACTTGAACCGCGCCGCCCGCCTCCGCCCGCTCGCCGCCGCGCGCCCGCCATTCGAGGCGGGCGCGCTGCTGTTGCGCCGCGGTTTTTTCAACCTTCCTTCACGCCCCGTACCGACGACGTGCTTTCATTCCTGCTGAAGCTGCGCACCCGCGCCCAAAGCGTTTTCCGCCTCTCAGAAGCCCATACGGTGCTGGTCTGGGCCGTTGTGGTCGGCATTGCCGGCGCGTTGGCGACCATCGTGTTTCGCAAGGGCATCGAACTGCTGCAGCTGGCGATTGCCGGCCGCTCCGGCAGCTTCGTCGACATGGCGCGCAGCCTACCGTGGACCATGCGCATCTGGCTGCCGGCCGCGGGTGGTCTCGTCGCCGGCATTTTCCTGCTGATTGCGCAGCGTCACGCCGACACGAAAACGCACACCGACTACATGGAAGCGGTCGCGATCGGCGACGGCGTCGTGCCGGTGCGCCTGAGCCTGTGGCGCAGCGTGTCGTCGCTGTTTACGATCGCGAGCGGCGGTTCGATCGGTCGTGAAGGTCCGATGGTGCAGCTCGCGGCGCTCGCCTCGTCGCTGATCGGCCGCTGGGTCCACTTCGATCCGCCGCGGCTGCGCCTGCTCGTCGCGTGCGGCGCGGCGGCCGGTATCACGTCCGCGTACAGCGCGCCGATCGCGGGCGCGTTTTTCGTCACCGAGATCGTGCTCGGCTCGATCGCGATGGAAAGCTTCGGGCCGGTGCTGGTCGCGGCGGTCGTCGCGAACATCACGATGCGCGAGTTCGCCGGCTACAAGCCGCCCTACGAGATGCCGGAGTTTCCGACCGTGACCGGTCCCGAGGTGCTGCTGTTCGTCGCGCTCGGCGCGCTGTGCGGCGCGGCCGCGCCGCAGTTTCTGCGGCTGCTCAACGCATCGAAGGCGGCCTTTCGCAAGCTGCCGGTGGCGTTGCCGGTGCGGCTCGCGCTCGGCGGTCTCGTGGTCGGCATCATTTCGGTCGCGGAGCCCGAGGTGTGGGGCAACGGCTACAGCGTCGTGAACTCGATCCTGCATTCGCCGTGGACATGGTCCGCGCTCCTGCTGGTGCTCGTCTGCAAGCTCGCGGCGACCGCGGCGACGGCCGGCTCCGGCGCGGTGGGCGGCGTGTTCACGCCGACGCTGTTCGTCGGCGCGGCGGTCGGCTCGCTGTTCGGCCAGGGCATGCACGCGTTGTGGCCGCATGCGACGTCGGCCGCTTACGCCTATGCGATGGTCGGCATGGGCGCATTCCTCGCGGGCGCGACCCAGGCGCCGCTGATGGCGATCCTGATGATCTTCGAGATGACGTTGAGCTATCAGGTCGTGCTGCCGCTGATGCTGTCGTGCGTGGTCGCGTATTTCATCGCTCGCGCGATCGGCAAGACCTCGATGTACGAGATCACGCTGCGCCGCAATCGCGAGGAGCAGGAGCGCTCGCGATTGCGCGCGACGCAGATGCGCGAGCTGATCCGCCCCGCGCAGACCGTCGTGCCGCCGAACGCGACCGTGCACGACATGACGCGCGTGTTCCTCGAGTATCCGGTCAAGTATCTGTACGTCGCGAACGACTCGGGCGCGTTTCTCGGCGTGGTCGCGCTGAAGGACATCACGTCCGATCTGCTCGAGCGGCGCGAAACGTCGATGAAAACCGCCGCCGATTATCTGCAGCCGCATTTCGACGTGCTGACGCCGGACATGTCGCTCGCCATCGCGTTACAGCACTTCATGGCGTTTCAGGGCGAGCGGCTGCCGGTGATCGAAAGCACCGCGCATCCGAAGCTCGCCGGCGTCGTCTATAAGACCTCGCTGCTCGATGCGTACTTCCGCATGAGTCCGTCGCGCTAGAGCTTTCGAAGGCTTCGCGGGGCGCGATGCAAAGCGCCGCGGATTCTCTACAATGGACAGACCCGCCGGCCCTTCACGCGGCCGGCACGCGTGAGCCCAGCTTGGGCGCAGCGACAGCGCCCGCCGTAGCGTCGGAGCGAAGATGAGCGAACCGTCCCCCGAGGCCGTACGCCGCGATCAGGCCGGCTGGATTTTCGTGCATATCGAAGGCGAGCCGTACGATCGCGGCGAGCAGCACGGCCAGTTACTCGCCGACGAAATCAGAAACGCGATCCGCACCGCGCGCTATCTCGCCAAATGGGACACCGGGGAGGAGTTCGACACCTTCGTCAATGCCGCGACGAGCCAGTTCACGAGCAAGCTCGACACCGAATTCGCCGATGAAATCCATGGCATCGCCGACGGCGCGAAGCTGCCGTTCGCTGAAGTGCTCGCGTGGAACGGCTACATGGATCTGCTGCAAAGCTGGTGGCCGACGCACGCCGCGCAGGCGCAGCCGCATCTGGGCGCGAAACTGTGGCGCGGCCGGCGCGGTCACCACTGCAGCGCGTTCATCGCAACCGGCAACGCGACGCGCGACGGCCGCATCGTGATGGCGCACAACTCGTGGGACCGCTATGCGGCCGGCGACGCGTTCAACGTCGTGTTCGACATCGTGCCCGACCGCGGCAACCGCATCCTGATGCAGGGCCTGCCGGGCTGCATCTCGAGCCTGACCGATTTCTGGGTCACGGCGGCCGGCCTGATGATCACCGAAACGACGATCTCGAACTTCGCGGGCTACAACGCGGCCGGTGCGCCCGAGTTCTATCGCTCGCGGCGCGCGTCGCAATATGCGAACAGCATCAAGGAATGGTGCGACATGTTCTCGCTCGCGAACAACGGCGGCTACGCGAACAGTTGGCTGCTCGGCGACACGAAGACCGGCGAGATCGCGCGTTACGAACTCGGGCTGCACTATGCGGGCTTCGAGACCACCAAAGACGGTTTCTACAGCGGCTACAACACCGCGACGGATCTGAAGATCCGCAACCAGGAATGCATCGGCGAAGGCGAGGACTATACCGACGTGCGCAAGAACGGCGCGCGGCGTCTGCGTTTCATGCAGCTCGAGGAACTGCATCGCGGCAGCATCGACGTCGAGCTCGCGAAGCAGATGATCGCCGATCATCACGACGTCTATCTCGATCGCAACGACAACCCGTGCTCGCGCACGATCTGCGGGCATCTGGAGCTCGACGACGCGCGCTTCGGCGGCACCGATCACGGGCCGTTCAATCCGTGGGGCGCGAACGACGGCAAGGTGATCGACAGCGAAATGGCCCGCGAGATGGCCTTCACCGCGCGCTGGGGGCATCCGTGCGGCCGGCCGTTCGACGCACAGGCGTTCATGAAGCGGCATCCGCAGTGGAACTGGCTGGACGGCTATATGCGCGACCGGCCGTCGTGGCCGTGGACGCGCTTCGATGTGCTGCGCTAGCGCATGGCGGACGCGCGCGCCTGTTCGTGCCATGATCGAATCTACAATCCGGTTTTGTCGCAAATGTGCGCGCGTTGCAGTATTTGCCATCTAAGATGGTAAGGAGCCTGGGCCGCGCAGCGCCATGCCGTCCTCGGCTTGCACCGTCCTCTCGACGCGGGACGGCACAGGGTTTGCTCGATTGTCAGCGCCGCATGAGCTTTAGGAGGTCGGGCGATGAAAACCTCGACACTGTTAATCATGGTGACGCTGTCAGCCTCGTGCTTTGCCGCGCCGGTTCATACCGCCTCGGACAGCACGGATTCCATCACGCTTGCGCAACGCGCGAACGCCGCGCCGGTCGCGCCTCCGGCCCCAGACGTGTCGAGCACCGACGCCAGCCGTCCGCAGCACTGGGAGCATATTGCGCTGCCGAAGTCCCGACATCTGGACCGCAGCCTGACCGGGCAGAACGAGCATCTGACCACGTGAGGGCCGCCGCAACGGCGGGCGGCGGCGCGGCTACGACGGCGCGCCTGCCCGGTTTGCGCCGGCTGTCATAACGCAGGGGTGGCGTGCGCGCGGGATTGCAACAGACTGCGAGAAACTCATCGCGGCGAGGCGCTGGCTTTTCGTGGCAGCAATAACGACGTGACTAACTCAAGCTCACCAGGAGCATGCGCATGACGGCCTCGGACATCCCCGGCGAATCGATCGATCTGCAGATCGCCGATCTTCTCAGCGAAGTCGAATTCCCGACCAACAAGGACGCACTCGTCGACGCCGCGCGCGAAGCCGGCGCGAGCAACGAGGTGTTGGCGATGCTCGATGGTATGCCGGAGCAGGATTATGTCGACATCGAGTCGGTCACGCGCCTGATCGGCGGCAACTATGGCCCGGGCCTGGGGATCTGAACCCGGATTCAACCTCGCCTCACCTCACACGTCAGAACTGCGACGACGCCGCGATCCGCGCGCGCGCCACCCGCGTCACACGGCGCGTCGTGCGGCTGTTTTCGACCGCGTCGATCTCGCGCGCCGTCGGAGCGTCGGACCCGCTCACACCGGCCACCACCCGCGCCGGCGCCACGCTACGGGAATTCCGCGCCTGCGCGCTGTCCGGCTGGAAATGCTCGACCAGATGGTCGATGAACGTCCGCACCTTCGCCGGCAGATGTAGCCGGCTCGGATACGCAATCGTGATTTCGATGGGCGGCAGACTGTACGCGTCGAGCAGACGCACGAGCCGCCCCGCTGTCAGATCACGGCCGATCAGGTAGCTCGGCAGGATCGCCACGCCCATGCCGAGCAGCGCGAACTGCCGCAGCATCTCGGCGTTGTTCGCCGCGATCGCGTTGGTCGGCCGCACCCGCACTTCGCCGTCCGGCCCATTGAACAGGCGCTCCTCGCCGCCCTGCTCGGCCGGCCTGCTCAGGCACGAATGCCTGAGTAGATCCTCGGGGCGCTTCGGCGTGCCGTGTTGCGCCAGATACTCGGGCGTCGCGCAGACCGTCATGTAGCCGGTCGTCAACCGCCGCGTGACGATGCTCGCGCTGCGCATGTGCCGCGCAGCCAGGATGCCGACGTCGAAGCCCTCTTCGACCAGATCGACGTGGCGGTCGGCGAGCGTGACGTCGGGCACGACGTCGGGATAGCGCGCCGCGTACGACTGCACGACCGGCGCGAGACTGTGCAATCCGAACACGACCGGCGCGACGATGCGCAGCGTGCCGACCGGCTCGTGATTGCGCGCCACCACCATCTGCTCGACGCTTTCGAGATCGGCGAGGATGTGGCGTACGCGCTCCAGATAGGTCGCGCCGGATTCGGTCAGCGAAAGACGGCGGGTGGTGCGGTTCAGCAGTCGCGTGCCGAGCCGCGCTTCGAGATCCGCGACGTGCCGCGTGACGACCGCGGTGGACAGATCCAGCGCGCCCGACGCGCCGACGAAACTGCCGAGGTCCGCCACCTTGACGAACACGCGCATCGACTGCAGTTGATTCATGGGACCACTCCTGCCTCGGTGAAGCCGGGCCGGCGCAACCGTTGCCGCCTGTGTCGACCCGCGCCGCATGGGCGCGCGCGGGTCCGCCCAACGCAACCGATTCTAGCGATAGGACATGTCCCAACCCTGACCCAGACATGACATTCCGGTCAGATTCGGCGCGGCGTGTCCATCGCGCCACTATTACGGCGTCTATCGTGGATTTTAGCTAGGTATAAACCCTAGTTTGCTGGTAAGATGGCGGCCAAAGAAAGTTACCGCTACACCGCCATGCCACATCGTTTTCGTCTGCTGGAAAAGATCGCGTTTTCGCTGGTTTGCTGGTCGGCCGCCGCGAGCTCGGCCTATATCGCTTACGAGCGCTGCCCCGATATCAAGGTTGCCCTGCACGCCGGGGAAAAATTCCTCGACGCCAGCGGCCAGTACGCGTTCGCGTGCGCGGCGCCCGCCGCCGAGGCCTGCGCGCGACTGCCGGTCGAATGATTTTTCCGCCTTGAACCATATCTGATGCGCGATCCCTCCGGGTCGCGCATTCGCGCATCCGCGCCTCCAGGCTCAACGCCTACCGTTACGCATCGCGCCCGAACACCACGCGCGAGAAAAACCCCGCCAGCACCGTTTCGGCCATCTCCGCCGGGACATTCTGCGGATCGACCGTGTAGAAGAACTGCACGCCGTCGCACAGACCCATCAGGCCGATCGCGAGCTGCTCGGGCGGCATCGACATCGGCGTGCCCACGCGCTCCGAGAACTCGCGCACATAGGCGCTCAACTGTTCGATCTTTTCGTGCATGAACGCGTTGAAGCGCAGCCGGAAACGGCCGTCGCGCACCGCCAGCAGCTTCGCCTCGACCCACAACAGAAAACACTTGTTCTCACGATGCAGCGAGCTGTAGTAGCGCAGCACGCGCGCCTCCATCTCCTCGCGCGACGCCGCGCTTTCGAAGATCGCATGCAGGCCCGCCTGCATCGCTTCGTGATCGCGCCGCAATAGCTCCAGAAACAGCTCGGTCTTGCTGCGGAAGTTCGAATAGAACGCGCCGCGTGTATAGCCAGCCGCCGCCGCGATGTCCTCGACACTCGCCGCGACGAAGCCCTTCTTCATGAAAATTGCCTGCGCGGCATCGAGCAGCCGCTCCCGCGTCTGATCCTTGCTCTGCTCTCTTGTCAGTCTTTGACGTTTCATGGCCGCAAGCCTAGCACCCAAAAGAATTCAAATCCATCCATGCATTCAGATACATGAGTGTATTAGAATGCATTTCGTCATTCAAAGCCATCCCTGTATGCCATTAGCATGACGCGGCATGCGGGTCTTCGCTGGCGGGCCGCGCGGCTTGCCGTGTTCGTTCGCTGTCTCCAGTTGGGGTAATTGTGAAGCGTCCCGGTTCTCCCGCATCGTCAGCGATGCGCCAGCAGTCTCCCCCATCCTCTCACCGCGGTTTCTCCAGGCAGACCTGCGCGCTGGCGCTGGCAGGCGTGCTAGCGCTCGCGGCCTGCTCGAAGAAGGAAGCCGCGGCGCCCGCGCCGCACCCGGTGGTCGCGCTCGCCGTGCATGCGGACGGCCACGCGCTGCAGGCGGCGTCGCTGCCCGGCGAAGTGCAGGCGCGCTATTCGACGCCGCTGTCGTTCCGCGTCGCCGGCAAGATCATCGAGCGGCGGGTACGGCTCGGCGACACGGTGAAAAGCGGCGAAGTCGTCGCGCTGCTCGACCCGGCCGATGCGCAGAAAAACGCCGCGAGCACGCAGGCGCAGCTCGACGCCGCGCAGCACAACCTCGTCTATGCGCAGCAGCAGCTCGAACGCGACAGGGCGCAGGCCAAAGAGAACCTGATCGCGCCCGCGCAGCTCGAACAGACCACCAACGCCTACGCGTCCGCGCTCGCGCAGCGCGATCAGGCGCAGCAGCAGGCGGCACTCGCGAAGAACCAGCTGCAGTACACGACGCTCGTCGCCGGTCATGCGGGCGTCATCACGGCTGAACAGGCGGACACGGGCCAGAACGTGTCGGCGGGTCAGGCCGTCTACAACCTCGCGTGGAGCGGCGACGTCGACGTGCTGTGCGACGTGCCCGAAAGCGCGCTCGCCGCATTCGCGGTCGGCCAGAACGCGAGCGTCACGCTCGCCGCGCTGCCGGGCCGCAAGCTCGGCGCACGCGTGCGCGAGCTGTCGCCGGCCGCCGATCCGCAGAGCCGCACCTGGCGCGCGCGTCTGACCCTGCTCGATGCCGGCGCCGACGTGCGCCTCGGCATGACCGCCGACGTCACGCCGGCCGTGCCGCTCGCCGCGGCGGCCGCGCAGCACGGCGTGTTCACGCTGCCGGTCACCGCGCTGTTTCACGAGGGGCGCGAACCGGCCGTGTGGGTCGTGCGCGCCGCGGACAACACGCTCGAGCTGCGTCGCGTGACCGTCACGCGCTACTACGAGCGCACGTTCGTCGTCAGCGATGGCCTGAAAGATGGCGAAAGCGTCGTGCTGCAAGGCGTGCACACCGTGAGCGCCGGCCAGAAAGTCCGCGCGATCGCGCCGCTGCATCCCGAGGACTTCGCTTCATGAGCACGTCGCACGAAGAAGGACGCTTCAATCTGTCCGCGTGGGCGCTGCGTCATCAGGCGCTGGTCGTATTCCTGATCGCGCTCGCCACCGCGTTCGGCATCCTCGCCTACACGCGGCTCGCGCAGTCGGAAGACCCGCCCTTCACGTTCCGCGTGATGGTGATCCGCACGTACTGGCCGGGTGCCACCGCGCGCCAGGTGCAGGAGCAGCTGACCGATCGCATCGGCCGCAAGCTGCAGGAAACGCCGTACATCGATTTCGTGCGCAGCTACTCGCGTCCCGGCGAATCGCTGATCTTCTTCACGATGAAGGACTCGGCGCCGGTGAGCCAGGTGCCCGAGACGTGGTACCAGGTGCGCAAGAAAGTCGGCGACATCGCGTCGAGCTTGCCGCCGGGCATCCAGGGCCCGTTCTTCAACGACGAATTCGGCGACGTCTACACCAACATCTACACACTCGAAGGCGACGGCTTTTCCGCCGCGCAACTGCACGATTACGCGGACCAGCTACGCTCGGTGCTAGTGCGCGTGCCGGGCGTCGGCAAGGTCGACTATTTCGGCGATCCCGATCAGCACATCTACATCGAGATCGCGAACACGCAGTTGACGCGTCTCGGCATCTCGCCACAACAGCTTGGGCAGGCGATCAACGCGCAGAACACGATCGCTCCCGCGGGTACGCTGACCACCACGGACGACCGCGTGTTCGTGCGCCCGAGCGGCCAGTTCAACGACGTGCGCGCGCTCGCCGACACGCTGATCCGCATCAACAACCGCACGTTGCGTCTCGGCGACATCGCGACGATCAAGCGCGGCTACGACGACCCGGTCGTCACGCAGATGCGCTTCGGCGGCAAACCCGTGCTCGGTATCGGCGTGACGATGCAGCCGGGCGGCGACGTGATCCGCCTCGGCCGCGCGCTCGATCAGCAGATGACCCAACTGCGCGCCGCGCTGCCCGCCGGATTGAATCTCGTCGAAGTATCGAGCATGCCGCACGCGGTCGCGCGCTCGGTCGACGACTTCCTCGAAGCGGTCGCCGAAGCGGTCGGGATCGTGCTGGTCGTGAGCCTCGTGTCGCTCGGCGTGCGCACCGGCATGGTGGTCGTGATCTCGATTCCGGTGGTGCTCGCGGTCACCGCGCTGTGCATGTACCTGTTCGATATCGGCCTGCACAAGGTATCGCTCGGCACACTCGTGCTCGCGCTCGGCCTGCTCGTCGACGATGCGATCATCGCGGTCGAAATGATGTCGGTGAAGCTCGAGCAAGGCTGGAACCGCACGCGCGCCGCGGCCTTCGCGTACTCCAGCACCGCGTTTCCGATGCTGACCGGCACGCTCGTCACCGTGTCCGGCTTCCTGCCGATCGCGCTCGCGAAGTCGAGCACCGGCGAGTACACGCGCTCGATCTTCGAGGTGTCGGCGATCGCGCTGATCGCGTCGTGGCTCGCGGCGGTCGTGCTGATTCCGCTGCTCGGCTATCACATGCTGCCCGAGCGCAAGCGCCATGCGCACGAGCCTGACGATCACGAACATGACATCTACGACACGCGCTTCTACACGCGTTTGCGCGGCTGGATCGGCTGGTGCATCGAGCGGCGCTTCGTCGTGCTCGCGATCACCGTGCTGCTGTTCGTGCTCGCGATGGCCGGCTTCTCGCTCGTGCCGCAGCAGTTCTTCCCGAGCTCGGACCGGCCGGAGTTGCTGGTCGATGTGCGGCTGCCCGAAGGCGCGTCGTTCGATGCAACGCTGCGCCAGGCGCAGCGCCTCGAACAGGTTCTCAAAGGGCGGCCTGAAATCGATCACTCAGTCAGCTTCGTCGGCACCGGCGCGCCGCGCTTCTATCTGCCGCTCGATCAGCAATTGCAGCAGCCGAACTTCGCACAGTTCGTGATCACCGCGAAGTCGGTCAAGGATCGCGAGAAGCTCGCGCAGTGGCTCGAACCGGAGTTGCTCAACAACTTCCCGGCGATCCGCACGCGCCTGTCGCGCCTCGAGAACGGGCCGCCGGTCGGCTATCCGGTGCAGTTCCGCGTGAGCGGCGACGACATCGCGACCGTGCGCTCGATCGCCGAACGCGTCGCCGCGACGATGCGCGCCAATCGCGGCACGCGCAACGTGCAGTTCGACTGGGACGAACCCGCCGAGCGCTCGGTGCGCTTCGAGATCGACCAGAAGCGCGCGCGCGAGCTCGGCGTGACGTCCGAAGACATCGCCAGCTTCCTCGCGATGACGATGTCCGGCTACACGGTCACGCAGTATCGGGAGCGCGACAAGCTGATCAGCGTCGATCTGCGCGCGCCGCGCGCCGAACGCGTCGACCCGTCGCAGCTGACCGCGCTCGCGATGCCGACGCCCAACGGCCCGGTGCCGCTCGGCACGCTCGGACATCTGCGCAACGACCTCGAATACGGCGTGATCTGGGAACGCGACCGTCAGCCGACCATCACCGTGCAGTCGGATGTGTCGGCCGGCGCGCAAGGCATCGACGTCACGCACGCGGTGGACCGCGCGCTCGCGCCGATCCGCGCGACGCTGCCGGTCGGCTACCGGATCGAGATCGGTGGCTCCGTCGAGGAAAGCGCCAAGGGTCAAACCTCGATCAACGCGCAGATTCCGATCATGGTGATCGCGGTGCTCACGCTGCTGATGATCCAGCTGCAAAGCTTCGCGCGCGTGCTGATGGTCGTGCTGACCGCGCCGCTCGGCCTGATCGGCGTCGTGCTCACCTTGCTGCTGTTCGGCCAGCCGTTCGGTTTCGTCGCGATGCTCGGCGTGATCGCGATGTTCGGCATCATCATGCGCAACTCGGTGATTCTCGTCGATCAGATCGAGCAGGACATTGCGTCGGGACACAAGCGTTTCGATGCGATCGTCGGCGCGACCGTGCGGCGGTTCCGGCCGATCACGCTGACCGCCGCGGCCGCCGTGCTCGCGCTGATCCCGCTGCTGCGCTCGAACTTCTTCGGGCCGATGGCGACCGCGCTGATGGGCGGCATCACGAGCGCGACGATCCTCACGCTGTTCTATCTGCCCGCGTTGTACGCCGCGTCGTTCCGCGTACGCGCCGACGAGCGCGAGCCGCAGACGCCGTCCGGTGCCGGCGCCACGCACACGGGTAACTGAGCATGAGCACGAGCATGACTATTCCCGCCCTCTCCCCCCAACGCCGCGCGCGCTTCGACGCGCTGGCCCGTACCACGCTTGCCACCAGCATCGCCAGCATCACCTGCATGCTCGGCGCCTGTTCGTTCGGACCGAACGGCGACGCGCCCGCGATGCCGCGGCCCGCGCACTACGGTGCCGAGCCGCTACCGACGCAAACCGTGACTGCGCAGGGCGTCTCGCAGCAGTTCGTGACCGGCGCGCAGCCGGTGCCCGAATGGTGGAAGCTGTACCGCTCGGATGCGCTGAACGCGCTCGTCGACGAAGGCCTGCGCAATAGTCCGACGCTCGACGCGACCGACCGCAGCCTCGCCGCCGCGCGCGAGCAATTGCGCGCGCAGGTCGGCAGCTCGCTGCTGCCGACCATCGACGCCGGCGGCCAGGCCACCCGCAATCGCGCGCTCGCGATCCCCGAGATCGGACCGAACACGTTTCTGTACAACGTGTTCGTCGGCCAGTTGCAGGCGCACTACACGTTCGATCTGTTCGGCGCCGCGCGTCTCGCGAACGCGGCGCTCGCCGCGCGCGTGAACGTGCAGGTCTACCAGCTCGAGGCGGCGCGGCGCGCGCTCGCCGCGAACATCGTGACCGCGACGATCACGAGCGCCGCGCTGCACGCGCAGATCGATACGACCGAGCGGCTCGTGGTTCTCGCCAACGATCAGGCGCGCGATACCGAGCGGCGCTTCGCGCTCGGTGCGGTATCGCATGCCGATCTGCTGAACGCGCAGCAGAGCGCGGCGAGCGTGTCGGCGAGTCTGCCGGCGCTGAAGCAACAGTGGCTCACTACGCGTCACGCGCTCGCGGTGCTGCTTGGCCGCACACCCGATGCAGCGCCCGACGACATCGATCTCGCGCAGTTGCATGTGCCGGAGCAGGTGCCGGTGGTCGTGCCGTCGGAGCTGCTGCGCACGCGGCCTGACATCGAGGCCGCCGACGCCGCGCTGAAGGCCGCTGCGACCGATGTCGGCGTCGCCACCGCGCAGATGTTCCCGAGTCTGTCGCTGTCGGCATCGATGGGACAAGGCGGGTTTAGCTGGCCGGTCGCGATGTCCGGTGCGGGGGCCATCTGGAGCATCGGCGCGTCGCTGTCGCAACCGCTGTTTCACGGCGGCGCGCTGCTCGCGCAGCGCCGCGCGGCGCAGCACACGTATGAAGCGAGCGTGTCGCAGTACAAACAGACCGTGCTGGCTGCGTTTCAGAACGTCGCCGACACGCTCGCCTCACTCGAGCACGACGCGCAGTCGCTCGATGCCGCGAACGTCGCCGCGCGTTCGGCACAGGGCGTGTTCAACGAGACCTCGGCGCGCTATCGGCTCGGCGCGCTGCCCGTCGCCGCGACGCGTTCGAGCGAGCAGCAATGGCGCAACGCGCAGCTCGATGAGATCCGCTATATGAGCGCGCGGCTGACGGATACGGCGGCGTTGTTTCAGGCGATGGGGAATCCGCTGGTTGATCAGGCAGGCGCATCATCGGCTGCGGCGACTTCGGCTTCTGCGCCTGCATCGGTTGGGACGACGAACACGGCGACATCCAACTAAATCTCGGATTCCGTACGGAACGCGGCGCACTTATCCCCAGTTCGTGTTGATGAGCCTGTTGAAAACTGTCTGAACAACGGACTAACGCATTGAACCTAATACGATTTGTTTGTACGGTGCGAAACGAATCAGAAGCAAGCCACAGGACACGTGCTCTGCAGCGCCTCAACGGTGTTTATCGATCACTGAATCGTGCTATCAGATCGATGCATGCTTGAGGCGCGAAAGAACTTGCCCACTCTTGCGAGCTTTTGAACTCGGGCTCAAGACGAGCAAGCGCCTCAGATAGCCACTGCGACCGTTGCGCTTCGAAAGGCAAATGATCGGTCTCTGATCGAATGACGACGAAGACATCAAAGTCCGGATCGCGATCGGCAATCCCGTCTAACTGATTCTTAAGAGCGAGTAGCTGCGCCGCCCCTTCAAGAACGAATAGATTGCCGTCCAACATTGCCTGTGCCACTGCCACTAAACGGCGACGCTCAAAGGTTTCACTTTCGTTCATTTCAAACCGTTGTCTATTTCAAAGATCGATCGGACGCCCATCGTGAGTCTGTGGTGAATAGAACTGTATCAGAATCGCGAAAAAGGGCTCTCGATTGGAGATATCATCAATATCCGAGGTCATGACGATGATTTGCGTTGGATCTGCATCCCGTTATTTAACACTTGCTCATACTTTTTTCGTGCGTTTCCTTTCCGTCCAGTTTTGGGCTACCCGCGCACTGCTTTGAGTCACGGTTGCCGCGCACAGTGCGCTTAGGTCACGGTAGCTATCGCCGCAATTTTAGGATGATTCGCCATATAGACTATGCAAGATTTTCGATTTTCTCAATGCGAGTTAGATAATGGCAGATCAAAGTAGAACACGATACAGCTATACAGCTAAAGTTTCAGATGTAGTTAACATTCAGTTTCCCGTCGCCGCGAATATGGCTTGGGACGGATATGCAAGACACATCTATGACAAGACGAATTCCGTAATTCAGCAACAGGCCAAGCGACTCCTTCAGCGTGGGAATATCACTCACGAGGAAGCCAGACAATTGGTCGAAGTGCAACGCAACGGTTTGGTGATTGAAATGCGCAGGCGTCTAAGTCCATTCGGGCGCTTTTACTCTGAGGCGCTCAAACCATCCAAAAATTTGCCAACCCTGGACACCCTGCTTCGAAAAAAAGGCAATATAGAAGCGGTTCTGCTGAGCGTCGGCAAAACGCGGTCTGTCGTTAACCGTATCGCATTTGTAGGCCGGATGGCTGGGTCCGCCGGCATCGTGATTGAGATTGTTGCCGTCGGCGTAGTCATCGAGAAAGCGCCGCAGAAGGACAAAGCGCGAGTAGCGACTGAGGAATTTGCAGGAGCCATCGGTGGATTGGCAGCGGGCACGGGAGGCATGTGGGCAGGTGCGGCGGCTGGCGCGGCATGGGCTGGCACATGGGCCGCGCCATCGTTGATGATTCCGGTCGTAGGAGAGTTGGCGGAAGGCGGGGCAATTGTGCTGGGGGGTATTGCCGGTGGAATGATGGCGAGCTGGCTCGGCCACCATGTCGGCAAGGAGGCCGCAGAGAATATCTGGCGCCTCGCCCCAATCAAATGGAAATAGAGCTACGACATGATAATGAGCCGGATCAACTCCTGGCTGCTAGGACGCCTGCCGTCACGCAGATTCTCCTTCGCTCTATCCCTGAGCGATAAGGGTCTCGTCGTGACAAATCAGCAAGGCGAGCAACAGATTGCCTGGGAAGATATTTGCGAAATCGTCGCTACGCGGTCAGAACAATGGATTGGAAATTCGATCGTATTGCTCGTCCGGCTAGACGATGGCCGTACCATGACCGTGCCGGAAGGCGATTCAGCCTGGCATGATCTGACCATGAAGTTATCAGAGCATCTTGCCGGCGCGAAACGCTACGAGGAGTGGGCACTTCAGTCCGCTTTTTCCGACGATGTGCCTCGCGTCGAGGTGTTTCGCCGCTGACATGACGGTATGCGGCGAGAGCGGGCCGGTGCCCGTATCGCTTAAGAATCCGCGGCCCCCCGCGCACCCGCCATCCGAGACATCAAGGCTTGTTCGATTCGAACAGATCCATGATCTGCTTCTTCTCGGTCGTCGACACGCTCGGCGGCGGCACCACCGGCGGCGTCATGCCCGCCGGGCCGACCCCGCCCACCGCATCGGTCGCGCCGGCCATCGGATTGCCCGAATCGAGACCGATGCTCGCGACGAAGCCTTGCCCCGGCAACTTGTCGGTAAAGAACAGCTCGCCGTTCATCACCGTCACACCGTCGGGTTGCTGCGGCTCGGCCTGTGGCACACCGCGCAGCGCGCGCTGCATGTACTCGACCCAGATCGGCAGCGCGAGCTGCGCGCCGAATTCGCGGCTGCCGAGACTCTTCGGCTGGTCGTAGCCCATCCACGCAACCGCCACCAGCGACTGCTGATAGCCGGCGAACCAGCCGTCCTTCGCGTCGTTGGTCGTACCGGTCTTGCCCTGCAGGTCCGAGCGCTTCAACACGTTGGTGCCCGCGCCCGTACCCGCGGTCGCGACCGAGTGCAACAGGCTGTTCATGATGTATGCGTTACGCGGCTCGAGCGTGCGCGGCGCGTCGTGCCCAGCGACGAGCGGCTGCGCGCGCGAGATCGCCACGCCACGCGCGTCGGTCACTTCGTTGATCAGATACGGATTGATCCGGTAGCCGCCGTTCGCGAACACCGAGTACGCGCCCGCCGACTGCAGCGGCGTGACGAGGCCCGCGCCCAGCGCCATCGGCAGATACGGCGGGGTCTTGTCGGCGTCGAAGCCGAAGCGCTGCGTGACGAAGTCCTGCGCGTACCTGGTGCCGATGAACGACAGGATGCGGATCGACACGAGGTTCTTCGACTTCTGCAGCGCGAGGCGCATCGACATCGGACCATCAGGCTGGTCGTCGTCCTTCGGCTCCCACGCGTCGCCGCCCGGCGTGCTCGGCGGGAAGTACAGCGGCGCGTCGTTGATGATCGTCGCCGGTGCGAGCCCCTTGTCGAGCGCCGCCGAATAGATGAACGGCTTGAAGCTCGAACCCGGCTGCCGCCACGCTTGCGTTACATGGTTGAACTTGTTCTTGTTGAAGTCGAAACCGCCGATCAGCGCGCGGATCGCGCCGTCCTGCGGCGTCAGCGACACGAGCGCGCCCTCGACCTGCGGCAACTGCGTGATCTGCCAGTTGCCCTTGTCGTCGGCGACGAGGCGCACGATCGAACCCGGCTTGATGCGCAGCGTCGCGTTCGCGCGCGGGCTCAGCGCCGCGGCGACGAAGCGCAGGCCGTCGCCCGACACCGTCACCTGGGTGCCGTCGACCAGTTGCGCGGCCACCTGCTTCTGGCTCGCGTCCGTCACCACGCCGGCGATGATCTCGCCGTTGTCCGGGTGATCGGTCAGCGCGTCGTCGATCGTCTGGTCGCGGTCATCGCCCGCCTCGGGCAACTGCACGAAGCCTTCCGGTCCGCGATAGCCGTGGCGCCGCTCGTAGTCCATCACGCCCTTGCGCACCGCGCGATACGCGGCGTCCTGATCGGCGGAATCGATCGTGGTGGTCACGTTCAGGCCGCGCGTATAGGTTTCGTCCTTGTACTGCGCGTACATCATCTGCCGCACCATTTCGGCGACGTACTCGGCGTGCACGCTGTACTCGTTGCCCGGATTCTTCGTGTGAATCTCTTCCTTCACGGCCTGGTCGTACTGCTGCTGCGTGATGTAGTTCAGCTCGAGCATGCGTCGCAGGATGTACTCCTGACGGATCTTCGCGCGCTTCGGATTGACGACCGGGTTATACGCGGACGGCGCCTTCGGCAGGCCCGCGAGCATCGCGGCCTGGGCCAGCGTGAGGTCCTTCAGGTCCTTGCCGAAGTACACGCGCGCGGCCGCGGCGAAGCCGTACGCGCGCTCGCCCAGATAGATCTGGTTCATGTACAGCTCGAGAATCTGGTCTTTCGTCAGCGCGCGCTCGATCTTGTACGCGAGCAGCATCTCGTAGATCTTGCGCGTGTACGTCTTCTCGCTGGAGAGGAAGAAGTTGCGCGCGACCTGCATCGTGATCGTGCTCGCGCCCTGCGACGCGCCGCCATGCGCAAGGTCGGCGAAACCGGCGCGCAGGATGCCGACGAAGTCGACGCCGCCGTGTTCGTAAAAGCGGTAGTCCTCGATCGCGAGCACCGCTTTTTTCATCTGGTCGGGGATGTCCTGGAAGCGCACGAGGCTGCGCCGCTCCTCGCCGAATTCGCCGATCAGCACGTGATCGGCGGTGTAGACGCGCAGCGGCACTTTCGGGCGATAGTCGGTCAGCGCGTCGAGCGACGGCAATTGCGGCCCCATCACGACGAGCGCATAGCCGACGATCAGCGCCCCGACCACGACGACGGTCGCGATCAGGCCGAAGAACCACAGCACGAGCGACGCGCCGATCGAACGACGGCCGCGCCCGGGCTCACGCGAAGCGGCATTGCGTCCAGGGGTGCGTTGGTGGGAGTCCCGGTCTTCACCGGCCGGAGAGTTCGAGGAATGCGGTCGTTTGATGATTGGCATGACTGGAATAATGGGCCCGCAACTGCGCGCCTGTCTGCACGCGCTCGTGGCGCGCGCATGGGTCGTGTTCGACATCCTGGCAGGGACGTACGCCGCCCTGCGGACCTTGCCCCCGGCTGGCCGCACGGCACGCCACGGACCATGTCCGGCGCAACGTAACAGCGCATTTTAAAGAAATCGGCAGCGGTCCAAGGCAGTTTTTTTGTAAGAATTCCCTTTGCCGGCCGCCTTTTCCTGGTAAGGGTCTGTAATTTCGCGCAGCGCGCATTGCAGCGTGCGCGCGACGCGCAGCTTATGCGGGGTTATCAACATTTTCTGTTGAAAGGGCTGTGGACAAACCGGCCGCAAACACTACAACTCGTTGATGCCACGGGATTTTCGCACCGCGCTTGTTCCGTGGCGGCGCAACTCGTCATATGATGAACCCCGCGCGCGTCCCTCGATGCGCGCGATGGGGACCCCAACGGCGGGATCCAACGGCAGTTCCGATGACGGGTTCCGACACCGTATCCGAAGGCACGCGCCGATCCGCCCATGCTAACAAGACTGCGAGTCGATCATGTCCAAGCCCAGTGAGCGCATCGTCGTATTCGTCACGACCGCGCAGAAACGTGCGATCACCGCGACTGCCGAGGATCTGGGCATCAGCGTGAGTGAACTGATGCGGCGCGCGGTGCTGAGCTTCGGCGCGACCAGCGAACAGGTCAAGGCCGCGAGCATCGTCGACCGGCTGCGCGCGCCGCGCGCGCCCGATCCGCTGAACGCGGCGCTGCAGCGCGTCGCGCGCGGTACGCGCTATGCGCGCGCCGCGCTGCCGGTAGCGCTGCAAGCGGATGAGAAAGACGCGGCGGCTCCGGCGGCTGCCGGCGCGGCCGATGCCGTGGCTTCGCCCTCGATGCAGCAAGCCGGTCGCCCCGCTCCCGTGACCGACGCTGTGGATGCCCCCGCCCCGCTGCTTCCCGCGGGCGTCGCCGCCGCGCTCGCCGCCGGGCAGGACGAACAGGCCGCGGCCACCGCCGAAGCCGTCGCGCGTCTGACGGCAGCACGAGCCGCCGAAAACGCGGAAAACGCCGAAGCGGACGCAATCGACAACGCCGCGTCGAAACGGCTGCCCGGCACGTCGGCGCGTCTGCGCAACTCACTCAAGCGCCGTCCCAACGACCAGGACTCCGACGACGACGAACCGCACAGCGACCCGAGCGCCGAAGGCGGCCGTTTCGCGTGACGCAAAGCGTGACGGTAAATTACTGCGCACCGAGCCGCAATCACTGCATCCGAGCGATGCAGGCGAGCGTACGCAACGGGTCCCCGTTGCATATCGTTACATCAGTGACACCTGCGTGAAACGCCGCTCGGTAACGCCCGCCCACACCGCAAACAGCGGCTTTTCGCGCATCGTTCGAGCCTTCGGGTAGCCGCATCGATTAAGCCATCTTTAAGACAGCCGGTGGTGTAATATCCGCCGTCAAGTCCATGCCCATCGCGGCTTTCCATCATCGAGGCAATCCTCAACCGGCATTGCGCCTCAACAAAAACGGACCGCGCTATTGCAATTGGCAAGTGCGCCCCGAACTCCGGTCCGAACGTTGCGCAGCATGGCGCACGGCGGCGTAAAGTAGCAGTAGTTCAAGGCAGTCAGGCGCGCACGCATCGTCGGCGCCGCTCACATTCTCTGGAGGTTTTCATGTCGCTTTTTGACAGCATTTCGCGCACGCTCAAAGGTCTTTTGAACGATGCGGCCGATTCGGTGCAGGATCCGTCGCGCGACTCGCGCCAGATCGTGCGCGAACTCGACGACAGCATCGGCAAGGCCGAAAACTCGCTGATCGAGATTCAGGCGCAGGTCGCCACCCAGCAAAGCAAGCGCGATGTTGCCGCGGACAAGGCGAAGAAGTATGAAGACGGTGCTCGCCGTGCGCTGCAGTCCGGCGACGAAGCGCTCGCGCGTGAAGCGCTCGGTGCGCAGGCCACGGCCGAAGCCGAACGCGATGCGCTGACCAAAGAACTGACTTCGCTGGAGCCGTCGGTCGCACAACTGAAGAGCCAGATCGAGGACATGCGCACGCGCCGCAACGACCTGAACGCGCGCTCGAACATCCTGCAAGCCAAGCAGCAGATCGCGCAGGCGAAAGATACCGCGGCCACCGCACTCGGCGGCATCGGCGGCAAGAACCTGTCCGAGGATTTCCAGAAGCTCGAAGATAAAGTCGCGCTGTCGAACGCGCGTTCCGACGCACGTCTGAACTCCGCCGACGAGAAAAGCGGCAAGGCGCTCGACGACAAGCTCGCGGATCTGAACCGCGGGCCGTCCGTCGACGATCGGCTCGAAGCGCTGAAGAAGCAGCTCAATACGCCGGCGCAGTAAATGCTGGATGCCTGTACTTCCTCGCAGCAAGTACACCCAGCAATGACAGCAGTAGCAGTACATGCCGGTGCGCTCGCTTCTGAACGCACCGGCATACCGGCCGCCACAGGCAGCCACCGCAATCGACTGATGGAGACGGGCGCGCCCCGCCCGGTCCGCAAATGAAAAAACTTTTCGCAACCGCCTTCGCTTCGCTGCTGCTCGTGTCGGCCGCGGCGTTCGCGGTGCCGACCGCTCAGCAAATCGAATCGGCGATGTCGCAGGGCAACTGGCAGCAGGCCGACGCCGGCCTCACCGAAGTGTTGCAAGCGCATCCGAACAACGCACACGCGCACTATCTGTACGCCCAGGTGCTCGATCGCGAAGGCCGTTCCGCCGACGCGCTCGCGCAGCTCCAACAGGCAAAGACGCTCGATCCGCAGATCCGCTTCACCGACCCGAGCCGCTTCGCGCAAACCGAAGCGCGCCTGCGCCGCGACGCGGAACGCGCGGGCGGCAACGTCACCCGTCACGCCGCGAATCCGTTCGCGCAGCAGAATGCGCCTGCTGTGCAGCAACAGTCGGCGATGATGTCGCAAGCGCAACAACGGCATGGTCCGGGGGTGGGTATGTGGATCGGTATCATTGTTCTGATCGCGGTGATCGCGCTCGTGCTGCGCTGGACCTTGCGCCGCGCGCGCAGCCAGGAAGACACGCGCGCCGACGAGGACCGCCGCGCGCAATTGAAGCGCGCCACCGACATGCTCAACACGGTGCGGTCGATCAAGCTCGACGTGAAGCTATCCGCCGCGCCGGGTCACGAGTTGCTCGAGAAAGACGTCGAAGCGACCGAAGAACAGTTGCGCGGCGCCGTCGAAACGCTGTCGAACGGCAAGAATCCGCTGCCGCCCTATGCACTCGACGAGTTCGAGCAGCGCATCGCGAGCCTGCGCGCGCGCGCCGACGGCCGGCCCGATCCGACCGCCGCGTCCGTGGGCAGCGCTCAGCAATCGACGTACGCGCAGGAAGCCGAGCGCTTCGGCAACCCGCAAGCGCCTTATCCGCAACAGGGTCCCTATCAGCAGCAGCCGCAGGTCATCGTGCAGCAAGGCGGTGGCATGGGTGGCGGCATGGGCGGCCTGCTGACCGGCGTGCTGCTTGGCGAGGCGCTCAGTCACGGGCGTGACCGAGTAGTCGAGCGCGACGTGGTCGTCGACCCCGACGAACTGCGCCGGCGCGGCAACGACGGCGGAAACGGCGGCGGCCTCGACTTCGGTCAGGGTTCGAACGACTGGAACGATGACGGCAGCGGCGGCGGCATCGACATGGGCAGCAACGACGATTCCGGCGGTTGGACCGATACCTGATCGAACCCGATCGATCCGCGTCGAATGAAAAGACAGGCTCCTTCGCGGAGCCTGTTTTTTGCCTGCCGGTTTTGTGTACCGCCTTCGTTCAGGTCAGGCCCGCGCCGACTCCGCCTGGCTACCCTCGTGCTGCGCGAGCACGACCGCCCCCGCAAACAGCCGCACGATGAAACGTTCCGCGTAATCGATCAATGCGTCGCGGCGCGCGGCGTTCGCATCGATGTATTCAGCGGATAGATGAAACAGTTGCAGCACGATCTGCGTGCAGACTTCGTCGACGGTCTCGCGCGCGAGTCGCGGCATCAATTCGAGCTGCACGACGTCGTCCGCCATCTCGGCCGACACCTCGTGCAGGTTCGCGCGCACCGCTTCGCGCAAAGCCGGCGACGTGCCGTGGTATTCGGCCAGCGCGCTCAGGAAAGCCTCGCGGTTCGCGAGCGCGAACGCGAAAAACGCGACGCACGCGCGCCGCGGCACGCTGTGCGGTTCGTTGTGCGCGGCGAGCCAGCGCTCGCGCCGCAGCATCGGCCGAAGCCGTCGGCTCACCGAGGCGACGGCTTCGCGCGCAAGCTCGTCGAGCGCGCTGAAATGGCGGTAGAACGTGTTCGGATTGAGCCCCGCCTCGCGTGCGAGCTCGCGCAAGCCGAGGCTCGCGAAACTGCGGCCGCCGGCGGTCAACCGCAGCGCGGCTTCGATCAGCTTGCGCTTGCCGGGCGGCAACTGCGGGCCGGCGACGGACGCTGCTTCGGGGACGGTCGTCATCGTGCGTTCAATCGTCGCGCGGTATGCGCGTTTAATAGCTGCACTCTAAACGATCTTGACGCGATGTGTACAGTTGTCTACCCTGCGCGTTAAGCCGTGTGTAGACAGCTGTAGACGCGCGATTTCGCCCCTGCCCGTCGCGCCGCGCGAGTCCAGCGCGCCGTAGCCGCTATCGTTTCACCCGCCGCTTTCGCCCCGTGCCGGAGACCGCCGTGACGCCTGCCCCTTCCGCTTCATCCACCGCGCTGCGCATTGCGATCGTCGGCAGTGGCTTTGCCGGCATCGGCATGGCCATCCGTCTGCAGCAAATGGGCATCACGTCGTTTACGGTCTATGAGGCCGCGAGCGGCATCGGCGGCACGTGGCGTGACAATACCTACCCCGGCGCGGCCTGCGATGTCCCCTCGCATCTCTATTCGTTCTCGTTCGAGGCGAATCCGGCGTGGTCGCGCTCGTTCAGCAGCCAGGCCGAAATTCTCGCGTATCTGCAGCACTGCGCGCGCAAGTACGGCGTCGATCGCTACGTGCGTTGCAATGCGAAAGTGAGCGCCGCGCGCTTCGACGAAGCGCGGCAGATCTGGCTCGTCGAGCTCGACACGAACGGCGCGCGCGAAATCGTCGAGGCCGACGTGCTGATCGCCGCGAACGGTCCGCTGTCGCGTCCCGCGCTGCCGCGCATCGCCGGCATCGAACGTTTCGAGGGCAAGCTGTTCCATTCGGCGCGCTGGGATCATGCCTATCCGCTCGACGGCAAACGCGTCGCGGTCATCGGCACCGGCGCGAGCGCGATCCAGTTCGTGCCGAAAATCCAGCCGCGTGTCGCGCATCTGGCTCTGTTCCAGCGCACCGCGCCGTGGGTGATGCCGAAGCGCGACAAGCCGATCGGCCTGCGCGCGCAATGGCTGTTCCGTACGCTGCCGTTCACGCAGCGCTTCGTTCGCAGCGCGATCTATTGGCAGCTCGAGTCGCGTGGGATCGCGTTCGTCGTCAATCCGAAGCTGATGAAGATGCCGATGAAGTTCGGTCTCAGCTATCTGCAGCGACGCGTCAAGGACCCGGCGCTGCGCGCGAAGCTCACGCCGAACTACCGGCTCGGCTGCAAGCGCGTGCTGCTGTCGAGCGACTATTACCCGGCCGTCTGTCAGCCGAACGTCGACGTCGTGACGAGCGGTATCCGCGAGATCGTCGCGGATGGCATCGTGACCGACGACGGCGTGCACCACCACGCGGACGCGATCATCTGCGGCACCGGCTTCCAGGTCAACGACGTGCCCGCGCCGTTCGAAGTGACCGGCCTCGACGGCACCGACCTCAGCACGCTATGGCTGCGCGATGGCCCCGAGGCCTATCTCGGCACGAGCATCGCGAACTTCCCGAACTTCTTCATGATCGTCGGCCCGAACACGGGGCTCGGCCATAACTCGATGATCTACATGATCGAGTCGCAACTGCGGTATATCGGCGATTGCCTGCGCGTGCTGCGCAAACAGAATGCGCGCACGATGACCTTGCGCGCCGACGTGCAGCGCGATTTCAACACGCGTTTGCAACAGGAGATGCGGCACGCGGTGTGGACGAGCGGCTGCCACAGCTGGTATCAAACGCAGAGCGGCAAAGTCACCGCGATCTGGCCCGGCTTCACGTTCAGCTTTCGCAAGCGTACGCGCCGCGTGCGGCCGCAGGATTACCGCTTCGCGCGTTGAGTCCGCACAATGGCCATCCGGCGCCGCGGGCATGGGCCGGCGCATTCGTTACCCGCCACCGCTCAGCAACTGCAACAGCTCCCACAGAAACTTCACGATGATCACGATCAGTTCCCACAGCCGATAGAGCGGCTGCCAGTCCAACACGCGCAGAAGGGACTCGATCATCGCTATCGTCAGAAGAAGTGAGGGCCGCGATTTCCAGTTCGATCACGCGTCGCGCGCGATGCCCGCGCGTCGCGCAAGCTCAAACCGCCAGCACGGCCCGCCTGCGCTCCGCGCGTTGCATGAAGAAGTTCGCCGCGACGACGCCGACCGTGACGACCGCGATGAACAGCGTCGCGAGTGCATTCATCTCCGGGTTCAGACCAAGTCGCACGCGCGAGAACACGACGAGCGGCAAGGTCGTCGAACCGGGACCCGACAGGAACGCGGACAGCACCACGTCGTCGATCGACAGCGTGAACGATAGCAGCCAGCCCGACACCAGCGCCTGTGAAATCAGCGGCAGCGTGACGAAGAAGAACACGCGCAGCGGTGTCGCGCCGAGGTCGAGCGCGGCTTCCTCGAGCGACGGATGCAGTTCGCGCACGCGCGATTGCACGATGATCGCGACGTACGAAATACACAGCATCACGTGACCGATCCAGATCGTGAAGATGCCGCGTTCGGCCGGCCAGCCGATCCAGCGCGCCATTTCGATGAACAGCAGCAATAGCGAGATACCCTGAATCACTTCGGGGATCACCAGCGGCGCGTTGATCATGCCGGTGTACAGCGTGAAGCCGCGAAAGCGCCCCATGCGCGCGAGCACGAAGCCGGCCCACGTGCCGATGATCACCGACGCGAACGCCGTGAGCAGGCCGATACGCAGCGACAGCCACGCCGACGTGATCAGCTCGCCGTCCTGCAACAGCGCCGCGTACCAGCGCGTCGAGAAGCGCGTCCACACCGTCATCAGTTGCGATTCGTTGAACGAATACACGACGAGGCTGACGATCGGGATATACAGAAACAGAAAGCCGATGCCCAGAGCGATCAGCTGCAGCATGCGATTCGGCTTCATTGGCGGCCCTCCTCCAATGCCTTCGCCTGGGCATGCTGGAACAGCGCCATCGGCACCAGCAGCAGCAACACCATCGCGCATGTGACGGCGGACGCCATCGGCCAGTCGGCGTTGTCGAAGAACTCATTCCACATCACGCGGCCGATCATCAGCGTGTTCGCGCCGCCGAGCAACTCGGGAATCACGTACTCGCCGACCGCCGGAATGAACACCAGCAGACAGCCCGCGATGATGCCGTTCTTCGACAGCGGCAGCGTGATCTGCCAGAACGCCTTCCACGGCTTCGCGCCGAGGTCGTAGGCGGCTTCCAGCAAGGTCAGGTCCATTTTCACGAGATGCGCGTACAGCGGCATCACGAGAAACGGCAGGTACGAATAGACCATGCCGATATAGACCGCCGTGTTCGTGTGATACAGCTCGATCGGCGAATGGATCAGGCCGACCGACATCAGGAAGTTATTCAGCAGCCCGTTGTTCTTCAGAATGCCGATCCATGCGTACACGCGGATCAGGAACGAGGTCCAGAATGGCAGCATCACGGCCATCATCAGCAGGTTGCGGGTGGCCGGATTGGAGCGCGCGATGTAGTACGCCATCGGATAGCCGATCAGCAGACACAGCACGGTCGAAATCGCCGCGACCACGACCGAATTCACATAGGTCGCGAAGTACAGGCTGTCGGTCAACAGAAACGCGTAGTGCGACAGATCGAGCGTGATGTGCAGCGCGCCTTCCGCGAAGGTGACGAGCTGCGTGTACGGCGGAATGCCGAGCTGCGAATCGGCGAAGCTGATCTTCACGACCAGCAGGAACGGCACGAGGAAGAACAGCAGCAGCCAGATGAACGGCCCCGCCACCACCGCGGTGCGTCCCCTGAACTTCAGACGCCGCACGGGCCACGCGAAAAACGACGAAAGCGCCTCTTTCATGACGTCAGCACCACGCCGGCCGATGCGCTCCAGCGCACGTAGACTTCGTCGCCCCAGGATGGCGGATCGATTTCAGTGAGCGCCAGGCTCGTCACGTTCGCGATCACGGTCTTGCCGCCGTCGAGCTTCACGTGATACAGCGAATAGCCGCCCATGTACGCGATATTCGTGACGACGCCCCTGCCCCAGTTGTAGGCGCCCTCCGGCGGCTTACGCGTGAGGGCGATGCGTTCGGGGCGCACCGAGATCGTCACCGGCATGCCGAGCGGACCGGTGATGCCGTGATTGACGTGCAAATGGCACGTCAGATCCGGCGTTTCGATGAACACGTGATCGGGCTCGTCCTCGACCGTGCGGCCTTCGAACAGATTGGTCGAGCCGATGAATTCCGCCGAGAAACGGCTGTTCGGGTACTCGTAGACTTCATGCGGCGTGCCGAGCTGCACGATCTGGCCTTCGCTCATCACGGCGAGGCGGTTGGCCATCGTCATCGCTTCCTCCTGATCGTGCGTGACCATCATGCAGGTGACGCCGACCTGGTCGAGAATGTTGACGAGCTCGATCTGCGTGCGCTGGCGGATCTGCTTGTCGAGCGCCGACATCGGCTCGTCGAGCAGCAGCAGCTTCGGCCGCTTGACGAGCGAGCGCGCGAGCGCAACGCGCTGCTGCTGCCCGCCCGACAGCTGATGCGGCTTGCGCTTCGCGAAGCGGCCCATCTGCACGAGTTCGAGCGCGTTGTGCAGGCGATCTTTCAGCTCGGCCTTCGGCACGCCTTCCTGCTTGAGACCGAACGCCACGTTCGCCTCGACAGTCATGTGCGGAAAGAGCGCGTACGACTGGAACATCATGTTGACCGGCCGGCGATACGGCGGCAGTTGCGCGAGATCTTCGCCATCGATCAGGATCTTGCCCGACGTCACGGTTTCGAGCCCGGCCATCATGCGCAGGAGGGTCGACTTGCCGCAGCCCGAGCTGCCGAGCAGCGCGAACAGCTCGCCCTTCTTCACCGTCAGATTGACCCCTTTGACCGCGACGGTCTCGCCGAACTTCTTCACGACATCGACGATCTGGATGAACTGCTCCGCTGCGTCGCCCGTCACGGCGTTCGAGCCCGTCGACGGCACCGCCGTCCCGGCCAGCGCGCCCGGCTGGTCACTACTCATCATAATGCTGCTTCACTCCGGCGTTTGACGAACAAAGCCCCCGGTGAACACCGAGGGCTTCATAGGCTGCTTATCTGTTTGTTGTCGCGCTTAGCGGCCGGACTTGAACTCGGTCCACAGCCGCGTTTGCAGCCGCTGGATTTCCTGCGGCAGCGGTTTCAACAGGAACAGCGTCTTGATGGTTTCCGGCGACGGGTACACGGCCGGATCGTTCGCGACGTCCTTGTCCACGTACTTGCGCGCTTCCATATTGACGCTCGGGTAGTACACGGCGTTGGTGATCGCGGCGTGCACTTGCGGCGTCTCGATGTAGTTGATCCACTCGAGCGCGGCTTCCTTGTGCTTCGCGTCCTTCGGAATCGCCATCACGTCGAACCACACCGGCGCGCCGCCCTTCGGCACGAAGTACTCGATCTTGTACGGCTTGTTCGCCTCGATCGCGCGATGCTTGGCGATCACGACGTCGCCCGACCAGCCGTACGCGAAGCAGATGTCTCCGCCGACGAGGTCGTTGATATAGCCCGACGAGTTGAACTGCGTGATGTACGGGCGGATCTTTTTCAGCATCGCGAGCGCGGCGCGGTAGTCGGCCGGGTTCGTGCTCATCGGGTCTTTGCCTATGTAGTGCAGCGCAGCTGCGAACATCTGGTCCGGCGCGTCGAGCACCGACACGCCGCAGGCCTTCAGCTTCGAGATGTATTCCGGCTTGAACAGGATGTCCCAGCTATCGAGCGGCGCGTCCTTGCCGAGGATCTGCTGGACCTTCGTCACGTTGTAGCCGAGGCCGGTCGTGCCGTACGCCCAGGGCACCACGTACTTGTTGCCTGGATCGGCGCCGGCGACGAGCGCCATCAGCGACGGGTCGAGGTACTTCAGGTTCGGCAGCTTCGATTTGTCGAGCGGCTCGAAGATGCCCGCGGCGATCTGCTTGCCCGCGTAGTTGCTGGTCGGCACGACGATGTCGTAGCCCGAGTGACCGGTGAGCAGCTTCGCCTGCAGCGTGTCGTCGCTGTCGTAGTTGTCGTACTTGACCTGGATGCCGGTCTGTTTGGTGAAGTTCGGTATCGTGTCCTTCGCGATGTAGTCGGACCAGTTATACACGTTGAGCTGCGTATCCTTCGCAGCGGCCGTCAACCACGGCGCCGCGCACAAGATCAGCGCCGCCATATGCCCCACTATCCGCTTGTTCATCCCGTTCTCCGATCCTCTCGTCACTCAAGCCGCGCCGTCGCCCGCACGGTCCCCTGAAAACCCCGAAAACTACCACCAATTATTGCCCGCACAAAAAAAAACCCGGAGCTGTCGCGCAAACGGTACAGGCTCTGGCCGCACCCTTGCAAAATGGGCGCAATTTTAACGGGTTATCGGCCCGTGTCTACCGAAAAATACGCGGTCGTCGGCCGCGCTTTATCCGCGCTGGGCACAGGCTGCGAGGGTTTCATCGCGTCGCTGTTATCTGGTTGTCAGCTCGGCGTTGGCTCGCGCCTGGACGGTGCGCCGCTCTGGCGCGCGCGAGTGCCGGACGGTGCTTGCCGGTGCAGAGCCGCGTCGGCGTCCGGCGCGCCTTTCATGCGCCGCGGCGCCGCCACGACGGCTCGAATGCTCCTATCATGATCTTTTGATGCGTATTGCGCGACGTCGTCGCGCGATGGCCGGCCAGCCGCTGCGCGCGTGCGATGGGCATGTGACTTGCAACAGGATGCGTTTCCCACAAGCTCTGGCACGATGAACACCAATCCTTTCGCGATGCGTCCCAACCGGCGCCGGCGCCTGCCGGGCGAGCCGATGCGTCCCGCGCACTGGTTCTCGTTCCTCGGCGCCGGCGCGCTGATCGCGGTCGGCTATATCGATCCCGGCAACTGGGCGACCGCGCTCGGCGCCGGCGCGGGCTACGGCTACCGCCTGCTCGGCATCGTGCTGCTGTCGAGCCTGATGGGGATGCTGATGCAATGGCTGTCGTCGCGCCTCGGCGTCGTGACCGGGCGCGACCTCGCGCAATTGTGCCGCGAGCGCAATGGCCGGCGCGCGACGCTGTTCCTGTGGCTGACCAGCGAGGTCGCGATCATCGCCTGCGATGTCGCCGAGGTGGTCGGCAGCGCGGCCGCGCTGCAACTGCTGCTCGGCGTGTCGCTGACGGTCGGCGTGCTGATGTCGGCGGTCTGCACCTTCGCGCTGCTCGCGCTCCAGCAGAAAGGCCGCCGCAGGCTGGAGGCGGTGATCGCCGCGCTGATCGGCTTCGTCGGCCTGTGCTTCGTCGTGCAGCTCGCGCTCGCGCGACCCGACTGGCACGCGGCGCTGGCCGGCACCGTGCCGAGCCTGGAGCTGATCAGAAGCGCGGGCATGCTGTGGCTCGCGGCCGGCATCGTCGGCGCGACGGTCATGCCGCACAACCTGTATCTGCATTCGGCGCTCGTCAAGCATCACGCGCCCGACAGCAGCGACGCGCAGATCAAGGCCGCGCTGCACGTCGTCAATCTCGATACTTTCGGCTCGCTTGCGTTCGCGTTCGTGATCAACGCGGCGCTGCTGATCGTCGCGGCGGCCGTGTTCTATGCGAGCGGCCATCGCGACGTGACCGATCTGGCCGATGCGCATCGGCTGATCGCGCCGCTCGTCGGCAGCCGCTGGGCCGGCATCCTGTTCGCGACGGCGCTGCTCGCGTGCGGACTCAGCGCGACCGTCACCGGCACGCTGGCCGGTCAGACGGTGATGGAGGGCTTCCTGCGGCTGCGGTTACCGCGCTGGAAACGCGCGCTGCTCACGCGTGCGCTCGCGATCGGGCCGGCCCTGCTCGCGGTGGGCGTGTTCGGCCAGCATGGCTCGAATCAGTTGCTGGTCGCGAGCCAGGTCGTGCTGAGCTTGCAATTGCCGCTCGCGGTCGTGCCGCTGATCCGCTGCGCGTCCGATGCGGCGCTGATGCGCGGCTGGCGCGTGCACGGCGTGCCGCTCGTGCTGTCATGGCTGTCGGCGGCGTTCATCATTGCGCTCAATGGCGCGCTGATGTGGCAACTGGCGACTTCGGCGTGATCGCAGACGCAAAGGTCAGCGCAATTGACATGAAGTTCGCACGACGCTGAGCGGCGCATGCAAGGCGCACGGCGCGCATCGGTTAACATAGCGGGACTTCGCCTCCCCGCCTCAAGGTTTCCGATGACTTCGAATCTCCACGATCTTCCCGACAGCCCGTGCATCGGCGTCTGCTCCACGCTCTTCGACGAGGTCTGTAAAGGCTGCGGCCGCACCGCCACCGAAGTGTCGAACTGGGTGTTTCTGAGCGACGAGGAAAAGCGCGCGATCTGGACTCGGATCGAACGGGAAGGCACGGCGATGCGGTTTCAGAACGACAAGGTGTGAGGGTGTTCGTTGCGCGCTTGAGCGTTGATGCCGGTTGCGGCCATAAAAAATGCCGGGACCTCCCGGCATTTTTTATGGCCCACGTTTTCTGATGCGAGCATCAGAAGCGCATGCCGACGCCGACGATCAGCGGATCAATTGTCGGGCTGCGACCGAGGGTCGCGTTACGCAACGTGCTATACGTTGGACAGAGCCGGCTCGCGGCCATAGACGCTTCAGATCCCGACGCAACTGAACCTGAAAACGCCTCGCAAAACTTCGGCTACATGACCACCGCCAAGGACTTCGTTCAGTGCCTCGCAGAATGGCGCCGCATGGCGAACGTGTTCAATCCATGGTCCGAGACCGATGAGCGCGATCAGCCCGGCATCAACGCGCCGCGGATTCGCCAGCAACAACTTGCGGCCTACCTGCAAGCCCGCCAAAGGAGTGTCGAGATCATCCTGATTGCGGAGGCGCTGAGCTGCCGCGGCGGGCGTTTCACAGGCATCGCGATGACCTCCGAGCGGATTCTGCTTGGCAACGATACGAAGCTCAACAGCTTCGCCACGGGATCGGACCACAGCCCACTACCGGACTACCTCCCTGGCCCGGCAGCCCGCACCAGTTGCCGTGATGCGCTGTCTCGAATGACGGACCGCGACTACGGGGTCTATGAGAGAACCGCCTCGGTCGTCTGGCAGACGATGCTTGCCAATGGATTCGGACCGACTGAGTTTGCGCTATGGAATGCGTTCCCGTTTCATCCGTTCGCGGACGAAGATGCCCAGAGCAATCGCCGCCCAACGAATCACGAGCTACATGCGACGGGCCAGATTCTGGCCGACTTCATCAGCCTGTTCCCTCGAACCGTACGGTTCGTTGCGCTTGGGCGGGAAGCGGAAAGCGCGTTGCTCAGTCACCCGATGCGGCCTCTACACGAACTCGTGCGGCACCCTACGGCGAGAGCGGCGAAGCCTGCAAGCGAGGCGCTTCAAGGAAAGGTTCGCCATATGGCCAAGCTGGATGAGGTGATTCGACGGCTTGCGTCGAGCCGGCATTAGTCCGGTGCTGGTCGCGATCGAATCATTGAGCGGTCTTCACTGTGAACGCATGTTCGCCTGGGGCGCCGGATAGCCACCAAAAGCAAAAAAGGCCCACGCCGGCAAACTGCCGGCGTGGGCCTTTGCGAATAGCTGAAGACCAGCAACCAGGCGCTTATTGCACGCCCTGACTCGTCAGGAAGTCCTCATAGTTGCCACCGAAGTCGTTCAGCGTGCCATTGGTCTTCACTTCGATGATCCGGTTCGCGAGGCCGCTCACGAACTCGCGGTCGTGGGAGACGAAAATCAGCGTGCCGTCGAACTTGTCGAGCGCGATCTGCAGCGACTCGATCGACTCCATATCCATGTGGTTGGTCGGCTCGTCCATCAGCAGCACGTTGTGGCGGCCCAGCATCAGCTTGCCCCAGATCATGCGGCCCTTCTCGCCGCCCGACAGCACCTTGACCGACTTGCGGATGTCGTCCGCATTGAACAGCAGCCGGCCGAGCGTGCCGCGCACCATCTGCTCGTCGTCGCCTTCCTTGCGGTACTGGTCGATCCAGTCCATCAGCGTGACGTCGCCCGGAAACTCTTCGTACGTGTCTTGCGGCATGTAGCCAACGTTGGCGTTTTCCGCCCACTTCACCGTGCCGTGGTCGAGTTGCAGATTGCCGAGCAACGAGCGCAGCAGCGTGGTCTTGCCCGCGCCGTTCTCGCCGATGATCGCGATGCGCTCGCCCGGCTGCACGCTGATGCTGAAGTTATTGAAGATCGAGCGCTCGTATTTCTTGGAGATACTGTCGGCGACCACCGCGATGTTGTGCAGCTTCTTCTCGAACTCGAAGCGGATGAACGGGTTCTGCCGCGACGACGGCTTGAATTCCTCGATCTTGATCTTGTCGATCATCTTCAGACGGCTGGTGGCCTGGCGCGCCTTCGACTTGTTCGCCGAGAAGCGGCGCACGAAGTCCTGCAGATCGGCCACGCGCTCCTTCGCCTTCGCGTTGGCGGCCTGCTGACGCTCGCGCGCCTGCGTGCTGGCGAGCATGTAGTCGTCGTAGTTGCCCGGATAGACCTTCAGCGTGCCGTAGTCCATGTCGGCCATGTGCGTGCAGACCTGGTTCAGGAAGTGCCGGTCGTGCGAGATGATGATCATCGTCGAGTTGTACTGGTTGAGAACATCTTCCAGCCAACGGATCGAGTTGATGTCGAGGTTGTTGGTCGGCTCATCCAGCAGCAGCACGTCCGGCTTCGAGAACAGCGCCTGCGCGAGCAGCACGCGCAGCTTCCAGCCGGGCGCCACGTTGCTCATCGGGCCGTTGTGGTCTTCGATCGCGATGCCGATGCCGAGCAGCAGCTCGCCCGCGCGCGCTTCGGCCGTGTAGCCGTCGTACTCGGCGAACTTCGCTTCGAGCTCGGCCGCGTGCATGTAGTCGTCGTCGGTCGCGTCGGGGTTTGCGTAGATCGCGTCGCGCTCGGTCATCGCGGCCCACATTTCGGCGTGGCCCATCATCACGACGTCGAGCACGCGCACGTCTTCGTACGCGAACTGGTCCTGGCGCAGCTTGCCCAGACGCACGTTCGGCTCGAGCATCACGTTGCCCGAGCTGGGCTCGAGATCCGAACCGAGAATCTTCATGAAGGTGGATTTACCGCAGCCGTTCGCACCGATCAGGCCATAGCGATTCCCTCCCCCAAATTTGACCGAAATGTTCTCGAAGAGGGGCTTCGGCCCGAATTGCATGGTGATATTGGCAGTAGACAGCACAGCGCGTCCCTTTGAATGTGATATCGGCGAAAAACCGAATATTTTAGCAGGTTTAGAGATTTCAACCCGACAGTTGGTCCGGCGCGGCCCGCGTCACCCGTTCGAGCCGCCGCGTGGCGTCTGCAGAATGTCGATGAAGGCCGAAAAATCCGCGTCGGCGAGTCCCATCGCGGCACCCAGTCGCAGCAATTGCTGGACCGTCGACGTGACCGGCATCGGCGTGCCGGTCTCGTAGGCGCTCCCCCGCCGCGCCGTCCGCCCCCCGCCCGCCTCGCCGAAATCCGCCACCCGCCGCGCCAGCGCGCGCGGCCAGCTCACGCGGCGTATCGATGACGTGCGCGCCCTCGGCTCGCAAGGCCTCGGCCTTGGCTCGCGTGCGGTTCCACACATGCACGCTATGACCCGCGCGCAGCAGGTGCCGGATCATCGGCGCGCCCATCAGGCCGGGGCCGCAAAAACCAGTTTCCACGTTCGAACCTCGTCGGCTATCAGATTGAATCGCTTATGTTGCGTACAGATGATAGCGACCGCGCCAGGCGCTGAAGTCGCGCGATACCGGGCATGCGATGTGCAGTATCGATGGTTCGAGCGGCGGCGTCTGATCCGCCGCGCAGGCGATTGCGCTGGCGAGGGCGCATCTGTCCGTCGGACTGCGCGAACCGTTGCCTATACTTTTTCCATGCACGTTTCCGAGCAGCGTTTTACTGACCAGCGGCGCACACCAAGGAGGAACTCATGTCAGAACACGTTTACAAGAAGATCGAACTGACCGGTTCGTCGAAGAAATCGATCGACGACGCGATCACCACCGCGATTGCCAAAGCGTCGGAAACGCTGCGCAATCTGCACTGGTTCGAGGTCACGGAAACGCGCGGCCAGATCGAGAACGGCAAGGTCGCGTACTGGCAGGTAACGTTGAAGGTCGGCCTGCGCATCGAGGACTGAGCGGCGACCGCACGACACGCTTGCCCGTTGCCACGCGCAAGCCGCAAACAGAAAAGCTGCGTCCAGGCGGGGCTGGACGCAGCTTTTTTTCAACGACGGATCGCCCGATTTACTTCGGCAGCGACCCGTCGACACCCTCCACGTACCAGTTCAGGCGCTGCAGTTCCGGATCGGTCAGCGTCTTGCCTTCAGGCACCTTCACCGTGCCCGACTGATCCTTGATCGGGCCCGTGAACACGTCGCGCTTGCCGCTCGCGAGTTCGTCGCGCTTCGCGGCAACCTGCTTCTGCCCATCGGCCGGAATCGCCGACGTGTTCAGGTCCTCGAGATTGACAGCCTTCTGCGGAATGCCCCACCACACCGGAGCGTTCGTCCACTTGCCGTCGAGCACCTGCTGGATCACCGCGCTGTAGTACACGCCCCAGTGCGCGACCACCGAGCCGAGATGCGCGTCAGGACCGAACTTCTTCATATCCGAATCCCAGCCGAACGCGTGCACGTGCTTCTCCGACGCGGTCGCGAGCGTCGCGCTCGAATCGGTGTTCTGCAGCAGCACGTCGGCGCCCTGGCCGATCAGCGTTTCGGCGGCCTGCTTTTCCTTGCCCGGATCGAACCAGCTGTTGATCCAGATCACCTTCGTATGCACCTTCGGATTCACCGAGCGCGCGCCGAGCGTGAACGCGTTGATGTTGCGCACCACTTCCGGAATCGGCACCGACGCGACGAAGCCGAGCGTGTTGCTCTTCGTCACGTAGCCCGCGGCGACGCCGGCCAGATACGCGCCCTGGTACATGCGCACATCGTAGGTGCCGAAGTTCGGCGCCTTCTTGTAGCCGGTCGCGTGCAGGAAGATGGTGTCCGGGAAGTCCTTCGCGACCTTCAGCTCGAAGTCCTGGTAGCCAAAGCTCGTGCCGAAGATGATCTTGTTGCCCTTGTTCGCGAGATCGCGGAACACGCGCTCGGAGTCGGCCGATTCGGGCACGTTCTCGACGCGCGTAATCTTGATCCTGTTGCCGAACTTCGCTTCGGCTTCCCGCGAGCCCTGATCGTGCGCGAAGGTCCAGCCGGCATCGCCCGGATTGCCGAGATAGACGAACGCGACGCCCGGCACGTCAGCGGCCTGCGCGGTTTGCGCGAGCGGCGCCGCAAGCGCCAGCGACGCCGCACCCCAAGCGAAAGCGGTCAGCAGATTTCTTCTCTTCATGTTTTCTCCCCTGTCGTAATGAGCGAATAGTTTGAGCGGATCGATAAAGGACCTGTGTCGCCGTCAGCCCGCCGAGAAAAACGGCTTGCCGAGCGACGCGGGTGCATTCAGGCGAATCGTGTTCGGATTGCGCGAGATCAGCGCGAGCACGACGATCGTCGCGACGTACGGCAGCATCGCGAGGAACTGCGTCGGCACCGGCACACCGATCGCCTGCGCATAGAACTGCAGCCCCGTCACCGCGCCGAACAGCAGCGAGCCGATCAGCAGTCGCCCAGGGCGCCACGTCGCGAACACCACGAGCGCGAGGGCGATCCAGCCGCGGCCCGAGGTCAGGTTCTCCTGCCACAGGTGCAGATTGACGATCGAATAGTAGCCGCCCGCGAGCCCCGCCATGCCACCGCCGAACGCGACCGCCCCATAGCGCACGCCGACCACCGGAAAGCCGACCGAATGCGCGACCTGCGGCGATTCGCCGACCGAGCGCAGCACGAGTCCCGCGCGCGTGCGATAGAGGAACCAGCCGATCGCGGCGAACATCAGGAACGCGAGGTAATCGAGCGGCGTAAGGGTAAACAGCGCGGGGCCGAGCACCGGGATGTTCGACAGGCCGGGGATCGTCCACGTATCGATCGTCGCGCGCACCGCCGCCGACGTGTACGGCTTGCCGACGTACGCGGACAGCCCGATGCCGAAGATCGTCAGCGACAGGCCGGTCGCGACCTGGTTGGCGAGCATCGTCAGCGTGAGGAACGCGAACAGCAGCGACATCGCGAGACCGGCGCCGATCGCGGCGAGCACGCCGAGCCACGGGCTGCCGGTGATCGACGTGACCGCGTAGCCGCTGACGGCGCCCATCAGCATCATCCCTTCCACGCCAAGATTTAGTACGCCCGATTTTTCGGCGACGAGTTCGCCGGCGCCCGCGAACATCAGCGGGATCGACGCGGTGATCGCGCTCGACGTGAGCGCGCTGGCTTGCTGGATATCCATATCGAGTCTGAAAGCGGATTGGCGAGCTGATTGGCAAACTTAACGAGCCACTGCTGCGGCCGAGCGGCGCCGCACGCGGTAGTTCACGAACAGGTCGGCGCCGAGCAGGCAGAACAGCAGCAGCCCCTGGAACACGCCCGAGAGCGCCTGCGGCAATTGCATCGAGGTCTGCACCGCTTCGCCGCCGAGATACAGCAACGCCATCAGCAGACTGGCGAGCACGATGCCGAGCGGATGCAGCCTGCCGACGAACACGACGATGATCGCGGTGAAGCCGTAGCCCGGCGACCACGTCGCCTGCAACTGGCCGATCGGACCGGCAATTTCGCCCATACCGGCGAGGCCCGCGAGGCCGCCGCTAATCAGCAGCGACGTCCAGATCGTCTTCTTGTCGGAGAAACCGGCGTAGCGCGCGGCGAGCGGCGCAAGTCCGCCGACGTTCATCCGGTAGCCCGCGAAGCTCTTGCGCATGAACAGCCAGACGAGCGGAATCGCGATCAGCGTGAGGAACACGGACGCGTTCAGGCGCGTGCCACGCAGAAATTTCCAGTGCCAGTCGCCATACAGCGTCGGAAACAGCGCGTCGCCGCTGAACATCTCCGACAGCGGGAAGTTCATGCCCTGCGGATCGCGCCACGGGCCGCTCACGAGATAGATCAGCAGTTGCGTCGCGACGTACGTGAGCATCAGGCTCACGAGAATCTCGTTGGTATTGAAGCGGCTCTTCAGAAACGCGGGAATCGCGGCCCACGCCATGCCGCCGAGGATGCCGGCCGCCATCATGGTCGGCAGAATCCACCAGCCGCTCGCCTGATCGAAATAGATCGCGACGCCGCTCGCCGCGATGCCGCCGAGCAGCATCTGCCCTTCGGCGCCGATGTTCCACACGTTCGCGCGATAGCCGATCGCGAGACCGAGGCCGATCAGGCACAGCGGCGACGCCTTCAGCAGCAGCTCCGACCAGCCGTTGATGCTCGACAGCGGCTCGATGAAAAACCCGTGCATCGCCTGCAACGGGTCGCGGCCGACGAGGCCGAAGATCAGGAAGCCGATCGCGAGCGTCAGCAACGCGGCGATCAGCGGCACGGCGAGCTGCATCGTGCGCGACGGCGACGTGCGGGCTTCGAGTCGATAGGGAAGCATCATGGGTAGCGTGTATTTGTTCGGGTTCTGTTCTTCAGGGTCCGCATTCGCGTGCGTGGTTAGCGTGTTAGCGTGTTGGCGTGGCCGGCGGGCAACGCCTCGCCTCATGCATGCGCCGGTTGATCCGCCGCGGGCGCCGCGCCCTCGCGGTCGCCGAACAGCCCCGCCATCCAGCGGCCGATTTCCTCGGCGTTGGTCGCACCGGTCGCGCGCACCGGCGAAAGCCGCCCACCCGCGAGCACCGCGATGCGATCGCAGATATCGAACAGCTCTTCCAGTTCCTCCGAGATCACCAGAATCGCAACGCCGCGCGCTGACAGATCGAGCAGTTGCTGACGGATGAACGCCGACGCGCCGACATCGACGCCCCACGTCGGCTGCGCGACCACGAGCACCTTCGGCGCCTGCAAAATCTCGCGGCCCATGATGTATTTCTGCAGATTGCCGCCCGACAGACTTTGCGCGAGCGCGTCGGGGCCGCCGCAGCGCACGTCGAACGCGTCGATGCAGCGCTTCGCGAATGCGCGCATCACAGCCGTTTTGATCCAGCCCGAGTTGACCATGCTCTGCCGATGCGCGGTGAGCAGCGCGTTGTCGGCAAGGCTCATCGCCGGCACCGCGCCGCGGCCGAGCCGCTCTTCGGGCACGAAGCCGAAGCCGAGCGCGCGCCGAGCGCCCGCGCCGAGGCGCGCGGCCGGTTTGCCGCAGATCGTGATCGCGTCGGCCGGCAGGCTGCGTTTTTCAGCGCGCTTCTCGCCGGACAACGCCGCGAGCAGTTCCGCCTGCCCGTTGCCCGACACACCGGCAATGCCGAAGATCTCGCCCGCATGCACGCTGAACGACACGTCGCGCAACGAGGTGCCGAACGGATCGTCGCTCGCGACCGACAACTGCCTGACGTCGAGCAGCACCGCGCCCGGCTTGTGCTCGCGCCGCGTGTAGTCCGGCAGCGAGTGGCCGACCATCAACTGCGCGAGCGATGCATGCGTCTCGTTCTTCGGCGTCACATGGCCGGTCACGCGACCGCCGCGCATCACCGTCGCGGTGTCGCACAACTCCTGGATTTCGTCGAGCTTGTGGCTGATGTAGAGGATGCTGCAGCCCTCGGCCGCGAGCCGGCGCAGCGTCGTGAAGAGCTTGCGGACCGCCTGCGGCGTCAGCACCGAGGTCGGTTCGTCCATGATCAACAGACGCGGATTCTGCAGCAGGCAGCGCACGATTTCGACACGCTGCCGCTCGCCGACGGTGAGGCTGTGGACATGCCGCTGCGGATCGATGTCGAGCCCGTAGTCGGCCGACACCTCGCGAATGCGTTTGGCCAACGTCTTCAGATCGAACGGTTCGTCGAGCGCGAGCGCGATGTTTTCGCCGACCGTCAGCGTCTCGAACAGCGAGAAGTGCTGGAACACCATGCCGACGCCGAGCTTGCGGGCGGCCGCCGGACTCGCGATGTCGACCGTCTCGCCTTCCCAACGGATCTCGCCGGCGTCGGGTCGCACGGCGCCGTAGATGATCTTCATCAGCGTGCTCTTGCCCGCGCCGTTCTCGCCGAGCACCGCGTGGATTTCGCCGGGCGCGACGACGAGCGTGACGTCGTCGTTGGCGCGCACGGCCGGGTACTGCTTCGTGATGCCCGTCAGCGCGAGCCGAGGCACCGCCTGGCCGGTGAGTTGCGCGCCGTCGCTAAGTGGAGTGTCGCTCATGAGATTCCGTAGTGCGTTCGTGACGCTGCTTGCCGCCTGCTTGGCGCCTGCTTGGCGCCTGCTTGGCGCCTGCTTGCCGCTTGCCGCCTGCTTGCCGCCTGCTTGCCGCCGGATTGCGGACTATCGGTCCGCCTCGCCGGCTGGCGATCCGTCACCACAACCGGATGACAATACCTAATTCGCCCCACTCAGTCGAGTTGACAAAATTCCCGCAAACCCCCGCCGCTACAAGCTCTGCGGGTATATCGCCCTTGACGCCGTTTTTCGTCCATATTAAAACGCATATACCCCCACGTTCGTTCGATCAGCCTGCACATATATTCGGAGAATCCATGAGCCAGCAACGCGAGGCGATCGACACGTACCTGCTGCGCGTGTTGCACACGCTACTGATGGAGCGCAGCGTCACCCGCGCCGCCGTCAAACTGAACCAGTCCCAACCCGCCATCAGCGCGGCGCTGCGCCGTCTGCGCGACATCACCGGCGACCCGCTGCTGGTGCGCGGCAAGTCCGGCATGGTGCCGACCGAGTACGGTCTGCGCCTGCTCGAACCGGTGCAGAACGCGCTGCGCGAAATCGAGCGCATCAAGTTCCAGCAGCACAACTTCGATCCGGCCACGTCGATCCGCTGCTACCGGATCGGCTGTCCCGACTACCTGAACGTGCTGTTCGTGCCGACGGTCGTCGAACGTTTCCGCAAGGCCGCACCGAACGCGACGCTCGAATTCCATTCGCTCGGCCCCGCGTTCGACTACGAACTCGCGCTCGAGGACGGCAAGCTCGACATCGTGGTCGGCAACTGGCCGGAGCCGCCCGAGCAGTTGCATCTGTCGAACCTGTTCGTCGATCAGATCGTGTGCCTGATGAGCAACACGCATCCGTTCGCCAAACGCGGCGGGCTCACGCTCGACCAGTACCTGAACGCGCCACATCTCGCGCCGACGCCGTATTCGGTCGGCCAGCGCGGCGCGATCGACGTGCACCTCGCGCGCGAGCGGCTCAAGCGCCATGTGGTCGTCACGCTGCCCTACTTCAATCTCGCGCCGTACGTGCTGATCAAATCCGATCTGATCTTCACGACGACGCGCCTCTTTGCCGACTACTACGCGAACTTTCTGCCGCTGACCGTGATGCCCGCGCCGCTCGACTTTCCGCCGATGCAGTACTACCAGCTGTGGCACGAGCGCGTGCATTATTCCGATGAAGTGCGCTGGCTGCGCGGCGTGGTTGGCGAGGCGACCCGGACGTTGATCGACAAGTCCTGACGCCGCATGCGGCGCCGTTCGCACTGGCGCCGCCGCTCACGGATCAGCGACTCGCGGCTTGCGCGCGGCGCGAGTGCCGCCCCTTCCGCTCGAGCTCAAGCGGCCGCCTCGTAAAGCTGCCGCGCGAGCGCGTTATGCCGCTCGATCACCGGCCCGAGTTCGAGCGTCGCCAACTGCCCATTCTTCACCACCACCTTGCCGTCGATCACGCTATGGCTGACCTGCGACGGCGCGCAGAATACCAGAGCCGCCACCGGATCGTGCAGCGCGCCGGCAAAATGCGGCTCACGCAGATCGAACGCGACGAAATCCGCGGCCATGCCGGGCGCGAGCGCGCCGATGTCGTCGCGATTGAGCACGCGCGCACCACCCAGGGTCGCGATTTCGAGCGCCTCGCGCGCGCGGTCATCGCATCGGGCCCAAAACCGACGCGCTGCAGCAACAGCGCCTGGCGCACTTCGGCGACCATCTGCGCACCGTCGTTCGACGCCGAGCCGTCGACGCCGAGCCCGACCGGCACGCCCGCGAGCCGCATGCGCTTGACCGGCGCGATGCCCGACGCGAGCCGCATGTTCGAGCACGGACAGTGCGCGACGCCGGTGCCGGTGCGCGCGAACAGCGCGATGCCCGCGTCGTCGAGTTGCACGCAGTGCGCATGCCATACGTCATGGCCGACCCAGCCGAGATCGTGCGCATACTCGGCCGGCGTCATGCCGAACTTCTCGCGGCTGTACGCGACGTCGTTGAGGTTCTCCGCCAGATGCGTATGCAGCGACACGCCATACTGGCGCGCGAGCGCCGCCGATTCGCGCATCAGGTCGCGGCTCACCGAAAACGGCGAGCACGGCGCCACGACGACGCGCAGCATGGAGTAGCGCCCATCGTCGTGATACGTCTCGATCAGACGCTGCGTGTCCTTCATGATGTCCGCTTCGCGCTCGACCACCGAATCGGGCGGCAGGCCGCCGTCCTTGCGTCCCACGCTCATGCTGCCGCGCGCCGCATGAAAGCGCATGCCGATTCGGCGCGCGGCCGCGATGCTGTCGTCGAGACGGCTGCCGTTCGGATAGATGTACAAATGGTCGCTCGACGTCGTGCAGCCCGACAGCAGCAGCTCGGCCATCGCGGTCAGCGTCGATACTTCGATCATGTCAGGCGTGAGGTTCGCCCACACCTTGTACAGGTTCGTGAGCCAGCCGAACAACTCGGCGTTCTGCGCGGCGGGAATCGCGCGCGTGAGGCTCTGGTACATGTGGTGATGCGTGTTGACGAGGCCCGGAATCACGAGATGGCCGTGCAGGTCAAGTACCTCGTCGGCCGATTGCGGCAGTTGCGCGGTCGGTCCGACCGCGACGATCCGGTTGTCCTCGATATACAGCCCGGCGTCGCGCAGTTCACGCCGCTCGTCATCCATCGTGACCAGCACGTCCGCGTGCTTCACGAGCATCGTTTTACCGGGTTGTTTCAGTGCTTCATTCATCGTCATTCGTCTGTCCGCCTGATTGCCTGCATGCAAAGCCGTTCGAACGCGATGCGGCGGCACGCCACCGTGCCGTCGCGTTCCGTTGAACGCCATTGGCCCGGTTACCCAGCGTGAGTCGCCGTCTTCGGGGTTGTCCGTGCCAAAGGCCTGCCTTTGCACGGGTGTGTCGCGCCGCACAGCGCTTACCTTCGGTAGCCAAAATCCCGCTGACAACCCGCGCGGTTGCGATACCCAACTTCACACCGCCAATATAGTGGTGCATTTTTGGCGCCGGTACGATCGGCCGATGAGCCGGCGCGGCTTTCGTCTGGCTGTCCATCATGCGCGAACTATTATCTTTCCTATCGCTCGCGCTCGGGACAGAGCATCCTTTCTACAATGGCTGCCACGGCGCTCGCTTCGATTCGCCGACGGGTATGTAGCCACTGACGTGGAGCCTCGATCCGCCGCAAACGTAATGGATCGGGCCGCCGCCGACACCTCGCATTCACACAAGGACAATTGCGAATGGGCAAGCTCACTACCCACGTGCTCGACACCGCGAACGGCCGTCCCGGCGCAGGCATCAAGGTCGAACTCTTCGCGCTCGCGGGCGACACGCGCCGCGCGCTCAAAACCACTGTCACCAATCACGACGGCCGCTGCGACGAGCCGCTGCTCGAAGGCGACGCGCTCGTCGCGGGCGAGTACGAACTCGTGTTCGGCGCGGGCGACTACTTCGCCTCGCTCGGCACGAAGGTGCCGGAACCACGCTTCGTCGATCGCGTCGTGCTGCGCTTCGGCGTCGCCGATGCCGACGCGCACTATCACGTGCCGCTGCTGGTGTCGCCGTTTTCGTACAGCACGTATCGGGGCAGCTAGCCCTGCTGGATGCGAGCCGCGTCCGAACCGGCACGAACAGACCTGGACAGGCACAACGCCCCGCGATACCCATAACAACCCGCGCTGCGTCTTCTATCCGCAGGCGGCGCGATGACCGACGACGTCGAACGTCATCGCGCGCGCAACGAATCAGAAGTGGAGGAGTTTCATGGAAGGCTTTATCACCGACTGGTTGAACCTCGCGATTCGCTGGTTCCACGTCGTCGCCGCCATTGCATGGATCGGCGAATCGTTCTATTTCGTCGCGCTCGACAACAGCCTGAAGCCGCCGACCGATCCGAACCAGCGCCGTCGCGGCGTGTTCGGCGAACTGTGGCACGTGCACGGCGGCGGCTTCTACAACATGCAGAAGTACACGGTCGCGCCGCCCGAAATGCCCGAAGACCTGCACTGGTCGAAATGGCCGTCGTACACGACGTGGCTGTCGGGCTTCGGTCTCTTTACCGTGCTGTATCTGTTCTCGCCGAGCACCTACCTGATCGACAGGAACGTGCTCGACATGGGGCCGGTGGTCGCCGTCGCCTCGGCGATCGGTTTCCTCGCGGCCGGCTGGATCGTCTACGACTCGCTGTGCCGCATTCTCGGCACACGTGACAAACTTCTCGGCATCTGCGTCGGCGTTTATGTGCTGATCGCGGCGTATCTCGCCTGCCATATCTTCGCGGGCCGCGCAGCGTATCTGATCATGGGCGCGATGCTCGCGACGATCATGTCGGCCAACGTGTTCTTCGTGATCATTCCGGGCCAGCGCAAGATGGTCGACGCGATGCTGAAGGGCGACACGCCGAACCCGATCTACGGTAAGCGCGGCAAGCAGCGCTCGGTGCACAACACGTATTTCACGCTGCCGGTCGTGTTCGCGATGCTGTCGAACCACTACGCGATGACCTACACGCATCCGTACAACTGGGCGGTGCTCGTCGTCATCATGCTGGCCGGCGCGCTGATCCGTCAGTTCTTCGTGATGCGCCATCGCGGCCAGGTGTTGTGGTATCTGCCGATCGTCGGCGTCGCGCTGATGTGCACGGCACTCGTGTGGACCATGCCGCGTCCGATGGTGCCGCAGGCGCAGGCCGCCAACGCGCCGACGCTGAAGGTCGCCGACATCGCGCCGGTGCTGCAGCAGCGCTGCGTGGCCTGCCACTCCGCGCATCCGACGATGATGGGCAGCGCGCCCGCCGGCGTGCTGATGGATACGCCCGACGAAATTTCGCAGAACGCGCAGCGCATTTACCAGCAGGCGGTCACGTTGAAGGCGATGCCGCTCGGCAACGTCACGCATATGACCGACGAGGAGCGGATGAAGATTGCCGCGTGGTTCGAAGGTGGCGCGGCGAAGTAAGGACCTCTGTCCGGATCACGGAGCCGGTGCCGAGGCAGAGGCTGGAGTGCGAAGCGGGCTTGTCGCGAGAGCGGCAAGCCCGTTGTTGTTTGGGAAGGTGACGTGCGGAATCTGTCGCCCTCGGGCTACAAAAATCGGCAAAAATACATAAAATGTAGCCTTGCAGACACAAATACGAGCAACTCTGTTGTGTCTCTTGGGCTACAATAAATGCCAAATACGCTGAATTTGACGCCCTGAGGCTACAAATGACCACCCTCGCCGATGTCTCGGACATGCTGAAAGCCGTGCGACGCGACAGCAAACTATCGCAGGAAGAACTGGGGCGCCGCGCGGGCGTGGCCCGCACGACCGTCGCGCGGATGGAAACGCTCGCAAGGAACGATATGAGCGTGTCCGTGCTCGTGCGCCTGCTCGAGGTTGCCGGTTACGACCTCAAGTTCGTCGCGCATGGACATGGCCGCACGCTGGAAGACATCCTCGCTGAACAGCGCAGCCCGGACGCGCAGCCATGAAGCTCGACGTTCAGGTGCTAGGCAAGAACGTTGCCACGCTGTTTCGCGAGCGCGACGACTATGTCCTCAAATATCACGGCGATGCGAGCGCGGCCGACTTCGTCAGCCTGACGATGCCCGTGCGCGAAGAGCCTTGGCGCTGGCCACGCGACCTGCATCCGTTTTTCCGGCAGAACCTGCCCGAAGGCTATCTGCTGAATCTGATCCGTGAGCAATTCGGGCCCTTGCTCGACGGAACCGACCTGTCACTGCTCGCCGTCGTGGGCTCGATGGGGATCGGCCGGGTCACCGTGACGCCCGAAGGCGTGGCGCCGGGCACCGAACTCCAGGCGCTCGACGTCCAGCACATCCTGCACGGCGACAACACCGCCGACCATTTCGCGCAACTCGTACGTGAATACGCGCGAGCGGCCATTTCGGGCGTCGTGCCGAAGTTCATCGCGCCGCAGGCGCAGTCTGCCGCATCGACACCGTTGCAGCTCGGTAAGCCGACGATTCGAACGAGCCGTCACATCGTCAAAGGTTCGGACGACAACACGCCCTTTCTCGGTTTCAACGAGTTCCATTCGATGCGGGTGCTGGAGCGGCTGGGGGTGGCGCACGTTGCGCGCACGCGGATGTCGGACGATGGCAGGGCGCTCGTCGTCGAGCGCTTCGATGTCGACGCGCAGGGACTGCCGGCGTATGGCGTCGAAGACTTGTGCGGTCTGCTCGGCTTGCCACCGCACGAAAAATACAATTCGACGAGCGAGAAAATGCTCAACGCGGCAAGAGCGTATCTGCTCGATCGCGACACCATGCGGATGCAACTCCAGCAGCTCGGCTGGCATTTGCTGACGAACTACGTCGTGCGCAATGCGGACTGCCACACCAAGAACGTCGCACTATTCTATACCTCGGTCGACGACGTTGCGTTCACGCCCGTCTACGATGTCGTGACGACCCAGGCTTATCCGCGCTTCGCAGCCAATCCGCCCGGGCTGCCTGTCGACGGCCGCAAAACCTGGGCAGCCGGTAAAACGCTGGAACGATTTTTCAACACGCGCATGGGCATCGCCCCGCGGCAATATGCGCAGATGGTTGAAGCGCTGTGCGACTCCGCTGTCGACGTCGGCCACGAGTTGATCGAAGCAGCGCGCAACGAACCGCAGTGGCGTGCGCTCGCCAAGCAGATGCTGCATGCATGGGACGACGGCATGACATCGCTGCGCTCGCCGAAGAAAAGCCTGCAATTCAGGGGGCTCAAGCCGGCCATCGAAGCAGCGGGATTTTCGGCGCCGGAGCCGCCCGAACGGTCAAGGGAAGTCATTGGGCATTCGCCGCTGCTTGGCAGGCGCAAGTGATCGCCATCCATGCAAAAAAGCCCACGACGTAACGCACATCGCGGGCCTGTTCTTCGAACCACAACGCTGCCGGCGACCCGGCAGCTGCATCGCCATCAAACCGCCACCGCGCTCAGCGCATCTTCCGTGAGCCACAGCGACTCCGCCAGATCCTGCTCGTTCAGATTGAGCCCCTCGCCGCCACGATCGACGACGATAAAGTCGCTCGTCTCGCCCAATGCGATCAGCGGATGGTGCCACACGCCTTTCGCGTAGTTGACGCCCTGCCAGCCAGTGGTGACGAACGCGCGGATCTTCTTCGTGTCGAGTTCGCCCGCGGGCGCGACGACGACCAGATACGGCTTGTCGTTGAGCGGCACGAACGCCTGGCTGCCAAGCGGATGACGCTCGAGCATCTTCACTTCGAACGGCAGCGTGCGCGGCTGGCCACGAAACAGATTGACGAGCGTGCGGCCGTGCTCGTCGGCCACGTCGACTTTCGCGAGGTCGTGATAGCGGATCGTCGTGCCGAGGTTGATCGGAATCTGCTTCGCGCCTTCGAGTTCGATCACGTCGCCGAATGCGGCGAACGCCGCTTTCGTCAGCGCTTCGATGGCGAGCGTTTTCATTCGAGCGTACCCCACAGACGCAGACGCGACACGCCGCCGTCCGGATAGATGTTGAAGCGCACATGCGTAACGGGCCCGAGCGCCGCGATCTCGCTCTCGAAGAAATGCTGCTCGTCCATCTGCAGTTTCTGTTCGCCGAGCAGCACCGGCCAGAACATCGCCTGCGTGACGAGCGAGCTGTCGGTCCCGCCCTTCACGTACGCGGCCTGGATCGAACAGCGATCCGGATAATTGCCCTTGAAGTGCGCGGTGTCGACTTCGATCTTGCGGATCACGCCCGGCTGCGCGAGCGCGATGATCGCCCAGTCGTTGCCCGGCTCGCGACGACGACGCGTTTCCCAGCCGTCGCCCATATTCACGCCGCGCCCCGGCATCAGCAGCGTCGAGGCCGCGCCGAAGTGCTGGTTGTTCGCGCCGACCAGATACGCGCCGTTTTCCATCGCCGCGAGATCGAACTGCTCGGTGCGGCTCGCGCCGGCCCAGTCGACCTGCGGCTGACCGTAAACACGCAGACGCGCGATGCCGCCGTCCGGATAGATGTTCACGCGCAGATGCGTGTACGCGCTCGCGTCGCCGACTTCGAGGTAGTGGTGGCTATTGCCCTGCAACGTGGTCGACGGCACGATCTCGGTCCATTGCGTCGCCTGATTCGGCTCGCCATCCGCAACGCGCGCCGCTTCCACCGACGCCGCCGGCGGGAAGTTGCCGGTGAAGTGGCTCGTGTCGAGGTCGAGTCCCTTGATCACGCCGGGCCGCGCGAGCTTGACGATGCACCAGTCGTAGCCGGTCGTGCGCTTGCGACGCGTTTCCCAGCCGTCCATCCACTTGCCGTTGTCGTCGTACTTGCCCGGAATGAAGACGGCCGGTTCCGGATTCAGCATGCGGTCCTTCGGCGCGAAGAATTCGTCGCTGGCCTCGAGCGCCTGCGCGCCCAGACGCGGGTCCGCCAGGTTCACGTAACGGCGCGTGAATTCCGGTGCGTTGGGGTCGAGAATCGGAAGTGCCATCTTTGTCGTCCTTGAGATCGATTGGTGCGGGAAAAACGTTACGGCTCGCTGCGTGACGCAGTGCGCGTCACGCGCCGATCAGGTCGTCGAGCCGCAAACGTGCAATGCGATAGATCTGATCGAGGCTCGCGCGCAGTTCGTCGGCGCGGCTGTTGTTCACGCGCGATTCGAAGTCCGCGATGATGCCGTGGCGGTCGTAGCCGCGCACCGCGAGAATGAACGGAAAACCGAATTTCTCGCGATACGCGAGATTGAGCGCATGCAGCTTGTCGAACTCTTCCTGCGTGCATTGCGCGAGACCCGCGCCGCTTTGCTCGCGCGTCGACTCGGCGGTCAGCTCGCCGCGCACCGCGGCCTTGCCGGCCAGCTCCGGGTGCGCGTTGATCAGCGCGAGCTGCTTGTCCTCGCCAGACGTTTCGACGATCTGCGACATCCTGCGATGCAGCTCGTCGATGCTCGCGAACGGCCGCTCCCGCGCCGCGACTTCGGCGACCCACGGCGAGTGCTCGAAGATGCCCGACAGCGCCGCGACGAACGCGTCGGTCGAGATACTGTTGAGTTGGTCCAGGGTGTATTGCATCGCCTTCATGCCGCAGCCTCGCGGTTGTCTTGCTGGTAAGGATGAGTTTCGTGCCAGTGCCGGGCGATATCGACGCGCCGCGACACCCACACGCGATCGTGCTGTTCGATGTGATCGAGAAAGCGCTGCAGCGCCCGGAAACGCCCCGGCCGCCCGAGCAGCCGGCAGTGCATGCCGATCGACAGCATCTTCGGCACTTCGTCGCCCTCTTCGTACAGCACGTCGAACGCGTCGCGCAGGTAGGTGAAGAAGTGGTCCGCGGTGTTGAAGCCTTGCGGGGTGGCGAAGCGCATGTCGTTGGTGTCGAGCGTGTACGGCACGATCAGCTGCGGCACGGTCTTGCCGCCCGCCACCTCGACGTCCATCCAGAACGGCAGGTCGTCGCCGTAGTAATCGGAGTCGTACAGGAAGCCGCCATATTCGGCGACCAGCCGATGGGTATTCGGACTGTCGCGGCCGGTGTACCAGCCGAGCGGCCGCACGCCGGTCACGCGCTCGATCGCCTCCATGCCGAGGCGCATGTGCTGCGCTTCCTGCTCCGGCGACATGTCCTGATAGTGAATCCAGCGATAGCCGTGGCACGCGATCTCATGTCCGAGTTCGACGAACGCCCGCGCAACTTCTGGATGCCGTTCGATCGCCATGCCGACGCCGAACACCGTCAGCGGCAGGTCGCGCCTTTCGAATTCGCGCAGGATGCGCCATACGCCCGCGCGCGAGCCGTATTCGTAGATCGACTCCATGCTCATGTGCCGCGCCGGATACGCCGCCGCGCCCACGATCTCCGACAGGAACTGCTCGGAAGCGGGATCGCCGTGCAGCACACAGTTTTCGCCGCCCTCTTCGTAATTGAGGACGAATTGCACCGCAACGCGCGCTCGCCCCGGCCAGTTCGGATGCACCGGGTGGCGGCCGTAGCCGATCAGATCGCGCGGGTAGTTCGGGTCGAGTGGCATGGTTTGACGGATGCGTAGTGACGAGACCAGGAATGCGCGTGAACGCGGTTCGAAACCCCTCGGCAACGGTGCGGGGTTCACACGTGTAGCCACGCAACAGGCGGCTTCGGCGGCTGCGGAAACCGCAGCGCCGAGTTGACCAAGTGTAGCGAAAACACCCCGGTGCGCCCATACAGCCGGGCAGATAGTGCGTGTTACAGCGAGTGTATGTGCGTGTCCGCCGACTCGGCGTTTACCCGCAGCGGACCGGGGCTGAACGACGCGAGCGCGCCGTCGTAGCGCTTCGCGAGCGGCCGCGCGTAGTCGCCGCGCTTGGCCGTCGCGAGACGCAGCGTCACCAGCGCCTCGGTCCATTTGACGGCCGCCGTCACGCCTTCGATCACCGGCGCGCCGAGCGCATCCTCGATCTCCGCGCACAGTTCGGCCATGCCCGCGCAGCCGAGCACGATCGCGTCCGAGCCGTCCTCGGCGAGCGCGCGCCGGCATTCGTCGAGGATGATGCGGCGCGCCGCCGAGCCCGGCTGGTCTAGATCGAGCACGGCGACGTCGGTCGCACGCACGTTGCGGCAGAAGCGCTTCATGCCGTAGCGCTCGGCCAGATGCCAGGCCATGCCGCAGGTGCGCGCGAGCGTCGTCACGACCGAAAAGCCCGGCGCGAGCACGCTCGCCGCGTGCATCGCCGCCTCGGCGATACCAATCACCGGGCCGCGCGCCAACTCGCGGGCCGCATAGAGACCGGGGTCGCCGAAGCACGCGATCACGTAGCCGTCACAGCCGTCCCGTTCGCCCGCCTCGACTTCGGCGAGCAGACCGGGCGTGGCGAGCGCTTCGTCGTAATAGCCCTCGATCGACGGCGGCCCCATCGTCGGATTGACGGCGATCACTTCGGTGCCGGGCGCGGCGACGTCGCGCGCGCAGCGCCCCATCGCCTCGGTCATGCGGCGCGTCGTGTTCGGATTGATCAGTTTGATACGCATGGCGACTCCTGTTCGACTCGTTATTGCAGCGACGAAAGCCCGTGAAACTCAGCGTGCGAGCATCCGGTAAAACAGCATGCCGAGTCCCGCGCCGATGAACCACGAGAAATTCGCGCAGCCGTCGAGCCCCGGCACCATCACGCAGATCACCGCGATCAGCGCGGCCGGCAGCAACGCGGCCACTGCGCGATAGTTGACGCCGTTGCGATACCAGTACGAGCCGCTCGGCGCGACCGTGTACAGATCGTCGAGCACGATCTTCTGACGCTTGACGAGGTAGAAGTCGACGATCAGGACGCCGTACAAAGGTCCGATGAAGCTGCCGAGCACGTCGAGCGTGTAGTGGATCACGGCCGGATTGTTGAACAGGTTCCACGGCGTGATGAACACCGACGCAACCGCCGCGAGCATGCCGCCCGCGCGCCAGCTGATCAGACGCGGTGCAACGTTCGAGAAGTCGAAGGCCGGCGACACGAAGTTCGCGACGATGTTGATGCCGATCGTCGCGATCGTGAAGGTCAGCGCGCCGAGAATCACGGCCATCGGATAGTCGATGCGGCCCACCGTCTCGACCGGGTCCGTAATCAGTTCGCCGAACACCGGCAGCGTGGCCGCGGTGGTGATCACCGTGACGAGCGAGAACGCGAGGAAGTTGACCGGCAGGCCCCAGAAGTTGCCGCGCTTGACGCTGCGAAAGCTCCTGCCGTAGCGCGAGAAGTCACCGAAATTCAGCATCGGTCCGGAGAAGTACGACACCACCAGCGAGATCGCCGTGATCATCACCGGTACCACTTCCATGCCGTGATATTTGACGCCGCCGAGGTTGATGCCGATGTTGCGCCAACCCGCGCGATACACCATGTAGCCGGCGAGAATGAACATCACGACGTAGACGGCTGGCCCGGCAAAGTCGATGAACTTCTTGATGGTCTCCATGCCGTGCCAGAACACCAGCGCCTGCAGTACCCACAGCAGCATGAAGCCCGCCCAGCCGAGCGTCGACAGACCGAGCAGGCCATGCCGATGCACGTCCGCATACGGCAGCAGTTGCGGCACGAACTTCAGCACGACGATCACGAGCGCGCTCGACGCGAGATAGGTCTGGATGCCATACCACGCGACCGCGATCAGGCCGCGGATCACTGCGGGGACATTCGCGCCGAGCACACCGAAGGTCGCGCGGCACGCGACCGGATACGGCACGCCGTTCAGTTGGCTCGGCTTTGCGATCAGGTTGCACAGCACGTTCACGAGCGTGATGCCGATCAGCAGCGACACCAGCACCTGCCAGCTCGTCAGGCCGAGCGCGAACAGACTTCCCGCGAATACATAGCCACCCACGCTATGCACGTCCGACATCCAGAACGCGAAGATGTTGTACGCGCTCCAGTTCTGCGCGCGCAGCGGCGCGAGGTCCTTGTTGTAGAGCCGCTCGCTGTAGCCGGCCGGCATCGACGGATCGGTTTGAGCCGTGCCGTCCGGATAGTTGGAGATGGGGTGACTGCCTGGCGCTGCACTGAACTGAGCCATGATTCCTCCTTTGGATAGGGACCGTCGAAAGAGCATCGACGGACATTGCATCGGCCATGCCAGTTGCTCGCTTCTCGTCCCGCGTGGGTCGAAGAAGTCGGCGTCGTGGTTCCGGACCGTGCCGCGCGTGTCTCCGTACTGACGTACTTGTGGTTGTCGCATCGCCAGCCGCCGCGGCTTTCCGGCGATGCGTCGCTACCCGAGCTCCGTCGTCTCGCGACGGACGTGCGTGTTCAGGCCGGCGGCGCTCACGCGAGGCCGCCTGGCCGTGCATCTATCGGTTCAGTTCAATTCAGTGCGGCGCGCACCACGAACGGGCGCTCGCCTGCTGCTTGCCTCAGCCTGGGGTGGAGTCGGCTTCGGCTGTCTAGGTGGATGCTTCTTTCGACGCAAGCGCGCCGAATACTTCATGCAGATCCGCTGCCCCGCGCGCGGGGCGCTCCAGCATCTTCAACTCGACGCTTTGCAGATGGTGCGACATCAGCGCGGCCGCCTGCTTCGCATCGCCGGCGTCGAGCGCGGCGAGAATCGCTTCGTGGTCCTCGAACGAGCACGGGCTGCGTCCGAGCGATTCGTACAGCGCGGAAATCAGCGTGGAACGCGCGACCAGCCCGTTCAGGCAATCGCACAGCACTGAGTTGCCGGTCAGGTTCGCGAGCTCCGTATGAAACTCGCCCGACAAGCGGATCCATGCCGGAAAATCCCGCGTTTCGAATGCCTTGCGTTCCCGGCCGATCATGCCGCCGATGTTCTTCAGACGCCGCATGCCGTGTCCGCTACAGATCTTTTCGACGACGGCCAGCTCGATGATGCGGCGCATTTCGAACACCTCGTGCACCTCCTGCAACGACGGACTCGCGACGAACGCGCCACGATTCGGCTCGAGATCGACGAGGCGCTCAGTCGCCAGCTGCGACAGCGCCTGGCGGATGGGGCCGCGCTTCACACCGAATACTTCGCATAGCTGAGCTTCGGTGAGCTTCGCGCCGGGTGCCAGCCGGTGCTCGAGGATCGCCGCGCGGATGCGCTCGGCGATTGCTTCGGGCTTCGAACTGTTCGCGACGGATTCGGTGTCGGACATGATTGGCGTCTCGGTATGTTGGTCATCATAGGACGGACACAAATATTGTCAACAATTTTTGCGTCGATTTTCGACAGTTTTTGTGCTGTGGTGCGTCAGCGGAAGGCTGTGAGCCAAGCTGCGCGGCTGTCTGGCGGGAATCTTACCCGGTTTTGATAGTGCCAAGATGAGTACTGGCAGCCAGTTTTTGTCAACAAAAACTGAAAACATTGGCGATGGGTGTGGGAGGTGGTGAGTGTGGAAATGCTGACAGTTAGTTGCGTTACTGACGCAAAAAAAAGCGAGCGATCCGCCCGCCTCCGCCCCGCCCACGACGGCTTCAGCCAATGCTCGGATAGCCCGACGCCGTCAGCCTGAAGCCATGCGCATTGGCGACCAGATGCGCGGCCGCGCCGACCGGCAGCGTCACCATGTTATGAACGTGCCCGAACTGCAGCCCCGTCACGACAGGAATGCCGATCAGCGAGCGCACTTGCTCGACCATCGCGTGCAGGTCGTAGCCGTTGTCGTAGTCGTACGGCTTGCCGCCCGAGAAATCACCGAGCACGAGCGCCTTCTGCTGCGCGAGGATGCCGGCCAGATGCAGTTGATAGATCATCCGCTCGATGCGGAACGGCTGCTCGTTGACGTCCTCCACGAACAGGATGCCGCCCTGCACCGGCGGCATGTACGGCGTGCCGACAAGCGACGCAACCACCGCCAGATTGCCGCCCCACAGCGTGCCCGTTACGTCGACGCTCTGCGCTTGCGGCGTGTCGCTCGCGACCGTGATGGTCGGCTGCGTCAACGCCGACCAGAAATGCCGCATCGTGAATTCGCTGAGCTGCTCGGCGCCGAAATCACTCATCAGCATCGGGCCGCCGAAGGTCTTCAAGCCGGCCCGCGCGAGCAGCGCCAGTTGGATCGCGGTGAAGTCGCTGTGACCGACCAGCGCTATCGGCTGATCGGCGAGCCGCCGCTGCAGCCCTTCGTAGTCGAGACCGTGCAGAATCCGCACCGCGCCGTAGCCGCCGCGCACGGCCAACACGACATCGGGCAGCTCACGCGATGGATCGGCGAGCCGGTTCAGATCGGCCGCGCGCTCGCCGTCGGTGCCCGCGAAGCGTTGGTAGCGGCGCTTCGCGGCCTCCTCGCCGTCGACTCGATGCCCCTGCGCACGCAGCCGATGCAGCGCGCGATGCAGCACCTCCGGATCATGCGGATAGCCGGATGGCGCAATCAGTTCGATGGTGCGAGATGCGGTCATGGCGAGACCCGTTGGGCGTTGTTGTTTTAGAGCGGCGTGGTTGGGGGCGGTTCGCTGCTGGAGGGTGTGGCGGTGTCAACGGCCGCTTCAGCCGTTTCGCCACGCGCCCCCGCGCGGGCTGCGCGACTCGTCCGACGCCGCTCGGCAAAAAACGACCTGAGCGCGGCGCCACATTCGGCTTCGAGGACGCCGCCGCTGACCGTCGTGTGATGGTTCAACTGAGGATTCGCGAACGCATCGACCACGCTGCCGCACGCGCCGGTTTTTGGATCGCGCGCGCCGAACACGACACGGGCGATGCGCGCGTGCATGATCGCGCCGGCGCACATCAGGCAAGGCTCGAGCGTCACATAGAGTTCGCAACCCGGCAGACGGTAGTTTTGGAGCGACTGCGCGGCTGCGCGCAGCGCGACCATTTCGGCGTGCGCGGACGGATCATGCGCGCCGATCGGATGATTGAAGCCCGTGGCGATGACTTCGTCGCCGCGCACGAGCACCGCGCCGACCGGTACTTCGCCGGCTGCGCGCGCTTCTTCGGCGGCGGCCTGAGCGAGCGCCATGAAGCGCAGGTCGCGTTCGGAGATGATGGCAGCGTCGGAATTTCCGGGAGGGATGGCGGCAGCGGCCATCGGGTGATCAGCCGCCGGTGCGAAGACCGCGCCGATGCAAGCGCCAACGGATTTCTCACCGGCCTCGGCTTGCGCAGAAGAGCCGATCGAGGCGGCACACGGGAGCGGCTCGTTCACTGCGAACCCGCGGCGGCCACATCGACATTGCCCACGCGCTCAGAGAGACGCTCCGCGATGCGGCGGCAATATTCGCGCGGCAGGACCATCGGGCCGCCGCGCAGCGATTCGAGCGCCATATCGAGCGCGAGCATGCGCGCCTGGAGACGGCAACGGGTCGGCTGATCGCTCACGGCATTCAGCTCCGTTTGCAGATCGCGCAACGCGCGAAGCTGCTCGACGGCGGGCGGCACGAAGCCCGCATTTTTCAGAATCCGGTTGGCGACGCGCACCTCTTCCGGCACCAACGCATCGTCGTCAAGGGCCAGCGGCGCGCCCGCTCCCGGCAAGTCGTCGAATTCTCCGCGCGCAGCGGCGGCGGCAATACGCTGTTCGACAAGCGCATCAAGCAATTTCATCTGCAATCCACAACGTTGCGGCCCGAGCATTCTATCAGGGAGCGCACGGACGCTCCGTGCTCACTTGACGGCATAAAGGCGCCGATTTGCCGGCAACCCGGCATTTGACGGTGCTTCAGCGTGGACTTAGAGTAAGTCATCAAGTCGCACAACGCGCGCGGCGCTTAACCGGCGCGGCACGCAGAGGTTCCCTCTCGTCGAATTTGACGCCGCCATGCCATTCAAACCGATCGGCCGTCCCAGTGCTCTTCCCGTCCAAGCGTCTCGGCGGATCGGCGTGCGTAGCGCGCTGGCGGCGATTACCGCGGCCGCGCTGCTTTCCGGCTGCGGCGTTTTTTGCGGTGGCGCCGCGGCGAGCGGCGGAGCCTATGCCGGGGGCTGCGGGACGAGCGTGCGGTTCTAGCCGGCGCCTCGCGAAACAGCCGCGAATTCGTTACCGAGGTGGCCTATGCCCCTCCCTCAGCTCGGCCCCACCAACGGCCAACGCGCGAGGACGACATGTCTGGTCCGTCCCAGCAGGCTGTGCATCAGCGCAAACTCGCGCACATTCCAGCACGCCGCCTCGGCCGTATGGCGCTCGATCCACTGCATCCCGTACGCCAGCGTCATGTGCGGCGTAAAACGTGCGTCGGGCTCGATGCCGTCGTCGCGCAAGCCCGCTTCGAGCGCATCGTGAAGCGCTTGCAGTCCGTGCACACCGTGCTCGCCCACCAGCACCGCCGGCCCAAGCCGCGGCCTTTTCGCGAAGCTGGCGACCGCGTCGAATTCGACCGTAAATGGCGCCATGCTGACCGCCGCGGCCGCCCGTTTCGCCGCCTCGACCACATTCGCCGGCAAGCCGCCCGCGAAATTGCCGAGATGCCTGAGCGTGACGTGCAAGCGGTTCGCCGCGAGCGGTTTGCCGCGCACGCCGCTGTGCCCGCCGCTACGCACGCCGCTGCGCATGCGTGCCTCCGCACAAAGCTGCTGCGCGAACTTCGCGATACCGGCCGCGGTATTGGCATCGGGATAGACCACGAAAAAGAGCCCGTCGGTGGGCGGAGACGGCGCCTCGAGCCCGGGCAACCACAGTTGTTCAGGCATCGCGCCTCGTTCCTTCGCTGATTCTTTCCGTCGATACGCACACCGCCGCACAAGCGGCCCATTGCAGTCATGATACTGTATATTCATACAGTATGACAGGCCGTGTGCAACTGCGACGCGCTACAGATCGGCCGGCTTGCCGATGCGTTTGTACCAAAGCTCGATAAACGACTCGGCCGCCGGCGACAGCGAATGCTCGGCGCGTCGGATCAGATTCACGTCGCGTGTGACGAGCGGCGCTTCGAGCCTGCGCGCGACCAGATCGCGATGTGGAAACGACCCGAGCAGAATGCCCGGAAAAATCGCGATGCCGAGACCGGCCTGCACCATCGAAAGCCCGGTCGTCATATAGGACACTTCGTACTCGACCGCCTTGCGCGTGCCGAGCGTGAACAACGTTTCGTCGATCAACGTGCGGATGCCGCTCGTCGACTTGATGCCGATCCACGGATACTGCAGCGCATCCTTCCAGCTCGCACGCCGCTTTTTCGCGAGTGCCGAATCCTTGCGGCAGATCGCGCACAAGTTGTCGCGCGCGAGGCATTGCAGCGTGATGCCCTCGGGGCGCTCGCTGATCGTGCCGATGCCGAACTCGACGTCGCCCGTCAGCGTCGACGCGGTCAGGCGATCGGGCGCGGCGTCGTCGACCGTTCTGCCAGATGTTCTGGCCGGCACGGCACGGGTGACGACGGAGATCCCGATACGCATGTTCAGGTCAGCACCAACAATTGTTGAGGAGCGTCGAGGCGATCTTGACGAAGGTGTAGCCGGTGACGCGCGCACTGGCGCCTACGCATCTCCATCGCAATATGTGGGTGGGCGCTGCGCACCACGTTGTCGATGTTCTGCTGAACGGCCTGAATCCGCACAACATTTAGCGCAGGAATCGAATCTCATTAAAGCCCGCGAAAACGCGGGCTTTGGTGTGTGGTGTTGCTAGATCGTGCCGTACGTGCGGGACGTCCAATCACGCCCACTCGATCGTCAATCAGCCGGCTGGAGCCTTGTGGGAACGGCGTTTCCGCCTGGTCACGCGGCGTCGATGCCGTCAGTCATACCGAAATTCTGGCTCGGCAGTTAATGGCTTCCATTGCACGGCATTGGACAATCGGCACCCGCTCCGTTAAAAAAGCCAGCAAGACCGAGCATCTGAAGCCGATTCGATACCGTCGTCGATAGCGTGAGCGAACCCCTGCCCGGGCGCCCACGTACACCGCCAGAAACACCGTGAGACTCATTCCAGAGCGGAGCCTTGCAAAATTGGGATGACAGTCGGAGTAGGATACTGGCCTTTTGAGCCAAAGATCGGCGATCTCCTCAGCAGTGCCGAACCCGTCATCTCGCACCGATGCCCCTCGACTACCCTACCCTCGATGCGCTGCGCACGCGCCATCCCGCTTGGCGCCTGTTACGCTCCGACCACGCGCCGCTCGCTGTCAGCTTCCTGCACCGCGTGTTCGTCGCGCCAAACGTGCGCGTGGTGGCGGCTCCGCTTCTTGCCGAAGCACTCGAAGATGAGCTTTACGCGTTGCGCGAACAACTCGGCGATGACGCCTTCCCGAAGCCGGCGCTCGAGTATCTGAACGACTGGGCCAGCCCTGAAAAGGGATGGTTGCGCAAGTACTATCGCCAAGGATCCGATGAACCGCAGTTCGACCTGACACCCGCCACGGAGAAAGCGATCGCGTGGCTCGGCACGCTGACGGAACGCAGCTTTGTCGGCACGGAATCGAGGCTCTTGACACTTTTCGAGCTGCTGCGGCAGATGGGCGAAGGCAGCGAGGCGGACCCCGAAAGGCGTCTTGCCGAGCTCCACACGCGGCGCGGCCAGATCGACGAAGAAATCGCCCGCGTGGAGGCCGGTGACGTTCGGCTGCTCGACGATGCCGCGCTCAAGGACCGCTTTCAGCAATTCATGCAGATGGCGCGCGACCTGCTAACGGATTTCCGTGAAGTCGAACAAAACTTTCGGCTGCTGGACCGACATGTGCGCGAGCGAATCGCGCTCTGGGAAGGATCGAAGGGTGCGCTCATCGAGGAAATCATGGGCGAGCGCGACGCGATCGCCGATTCGGACCAGGGCAGCAGCTTCCGGGCGTTTTGGGACTTCCTGATGTCGAGCCGCCGTCAAGAGGAACTCTCGAAACGGCTCGAGCGCGTGCTGGCGCTGCCGGCGGTCATGGAAATGAGGCCCGACGCGCGCACGCGGCGCGTCCACTATGACTGGCTGGAAGCCGGCGAGCATACGCAGCGCACGGTAGCTCAGCTCTCGCAGCAGCTTCGACGCTTCCTCGACGATCAAGCGTGGCTCGAAAACCGCCGCATCATGGACATTCTGCGCGGTATCGAAACGAAAGCGCTTGCGCTGCGCGAAGCGCCCCCACCAGGCTCCGTCATGGAGATCGAGACCGCATCCACTGACATCGAGCTGCCGATGGAACGCCCGCTTTACGCGCCGGCGCTGCGCCCTCTCATTGCCAACGTCTCAATCGAAACCGGTGAGGCGAACCTCGATGCCTCGGCACTCTACGCGCAGATCGTCGTCGATCGCGCGCGCCTCGCAGGCCATATCCGCCGATGCCTGCAAGATCGGCCGCAAGTGACGCTTGCCGAACTGACCGCTTCGCAGCCTCTCGAGCATGGGCTCGCCGAGCTCGTCGCCTATTTGCAACTGAGCGCCGAAGCTGGATCATTTCGCGCGACCGTCGACGAGACCATTTCCGATACGATCGAGTGGCAGGCGAACGACGCCAACGGAACACCAATCATTAAGCGCACGACGATGCCGCGTGTGATTTTCGCAAGGTAGAGATGACTGAAGAACAGCAAGCCTCGTCGCCTGGTCGAGGCGATTTGTCGACAGTTGCCATCGCGCTGCTCAAGGGCGTGGTTTATCGTGATGGAAACGAGCGCCTCTGGGCCGCACTGCTCGAATTGCAGACGCACGCGCGCGACTACGTCGCCGTGCTTGGCCTCGAGCTCGTCGTGGACGAGGCGGAAGGCTACGCCTTCGTAAAAAGCCGCGCCGCGCATGACGCTGAAGTCGATGGGGAACAGGCTAAGCTACCCCGGCTCGTTGCCCGGCGTCCACTCTCGTTCCCCGTGAGCCTGCTGCTCGCGCTGCTGCGAAAGAAGCTGGCGGAATGGGATGCTGGCGGCGGCGACACGCGGCTCGTCCTTGCGCGCGAGGACATCGTCGAGCTCGTACGCGTATTCCTTCCCGCGAGCACCAACGAGGCGCGCCTGGTCGATCAAATCGATACACACGTGAACAAGATCGTCGAGCTCGGCTTCCTACGCCGGATGAAGACCACGAGCGGACCGCCCACATTCGAGGTGCGGCGCATTCTCAAGGCGTTCGTCGATGCGCAATGGCTGCTCGATTTCGACGCGCGGCTCGCGAGCTATCGGGCGCACCACCTTCAAGATTCGACGGTTTCTGACCAACAGGAGAGTCGCGATGAATGAGCCGCGTACGCTCGGCCTCGATTTTGCCGTCGACGACGCCCTGACGGGCTTTCGCCTCGAGCGGCTCGAGGTTTTCAATTGGGGAACCTTCGACCAACGAGTCTGGGTGCTGCGGGTCGATGGCCGCAACGGCCTGCTGACAGGAGACATCGGCTCCGGCAAGTCGACGCTCGTCGACGCCATCACCACCCTCCTCGTGCCCGCGCAGCGCATCGCCTACAACAAGGCGGCAGGCGCGGACAGCAAGGAACGTACGTTACGCTCGTATGTGCTTGGCTACTACAAGTCGGAGCGCAACGAGGTCACGGGGACGGCCAGGCCCGTGAGCCTGCGCGACCATAACAGCTATTCGGTGGTTTTGGGCGTGTTTCGTAACGCCGGGTACGATGCCACAGTCACACTCGCGCAGGTGTTCTGGATGAAAGACGCACAGGCTCAACCCGCGCGATTCTTCGTCTGTGCCGAACGCGACCTCTCGATCGCCGCTGACTTCTCGCGCTTCGGCACCGACATCGCACAGCTGCGCAAAAAGCTGCGCGGGCTGGGTGCCGAAATCGAGGACACATTTCCGAAATACAGCGCCTGGTTCCGGCGGCGCTTCGGAATCGAAAACGAGCAAGCGCTCGAGCTCTTCCATCAAACGGTATCGATGAAATCGGTGGGCAATCTCACCGACTTCGTACGCAGCCACATGCTTGAGCCGTTCGACGTTGCACCGCGCGTCGACGCACTGATCACTCACTTCGACGATCTGAATCGCGCGCACGAGGCGGTACTGAAAGCCAAGCGCCAGGTGGAACTGCTGACACCGCTCGTAGACGACTGCGATCGCCACAGCGAGCAAGGACACGTTCTCGAAGGCTGGCGAGCGTGCCGTGAAGCACTGAAACCCTACTTCGCCGGGCTCAAGCTCGGCCTCATCGAGCGCCGCCTCCAATTGCTCGACGAGGATCACGCGCGTGCAATATCACGCAAGGCGCGGCACGAAGAAGCGCGCGACCAGGCGCGCCAGCGCGTGGACGATTTGCGCCGCGCCGTGGCCGAACAAGGCGGCGATCGCATCGCGCAGCTCGAGGTCGAAATCCGCCAGCACGAGCGAGAAAGCGCGCGTCGCCGCGAACGCGCGCAACGCTATGCCGCCATCGTTACGCTGCTCGGCGAAACCGAGGCCACGGATGAGGCCGCATTCGCTTCCCAACGCCAACGTCTGGCCGAGCGGCGCAGCTCGCTCGTCGACGACGAAGCGCAAGAGCAAAATGCGATTACCGAATGGAGCGTGGCCTTTCGCGAAGGGAAAGCGCAGCGTGATCTGCTAGAGGACGAAATCGCGAGCCTGAAAGCTCGACGTAACAACATCCCGAAGGAACAAGTCGCGATGCGGGCGAGCCTATGCTCGGCGCTCAGTCTGGAGGAAGACGCCCTGCCGTTCGCCGGCGAACTCATTCAGGTGCAAGAGGATGCGCGCGATTGGGAGGGCGCCGCCGAGCGCGTCCTGCACAACTTCGGCCTGTCGCTGCTCGTGCCCGACGAGCACTATGCGAACGTCGCGGCGTGGGTCGATCGCACTCATCTCCGGGGGCGGCTCGTCTACTTTCGCGTGCGCTCTGAACGCACCGCGCGCGCAGCCGAGGCCATCGAGCTACACCGCCACTCGCTCGCGCACAAGCTCGCGATCAAGCCCGATTCGCTGTTCTATGGCTGGCTCGAGCGCGAAATCGGCCGCCGGTTCGACTATGCATGCTGCGATACGCAGGAGCAGTTTCGGCGCGAGATGCGCGCGATCACGCGTGCGGGCCAGGCGAAAGCGCTTGGCGAGCGCCACGAAAAAGACGACCGCCGCGCGCTTGACGATCGCAGCCGCTACGTGCTGGGTTGGAGCAACACGGCCAAAATTGCCGCCCTCGAAGCCCAACGGCGAGCGCTCGAGGTTCGGCTTGGCGAGATCGGACAGAAGCTTGGAGAAGCTCAAAGCAAGCACGCGAAGGTGCGCGAGCAGCTCGAAGCGCTTGCGCGCATCGGCGAGTTCGTCGACTTCCGCGACATCGACTGGGGAAGCTGCGCGACCGCGATCGCCCGTCTGGCAGACGAAAAAGCCCGCCTCGAAGCGGCAAGCGACGCCCTCGCGGAGCTAACGGCCCAATTGGACTCGGCGCAAGCGTCGTTGACAGAGAGTGAAGCGGCGATCTCGGAAACCGACTCGGAACTGGGCGGTATCCTGGCCAGGCGGGAGGCAGCGCAAACGTTGCGCGACGAGACGCACGCGCTCGTTGCGCAAGTGAATGCCGAACTTGCCGAGCGAATCGAGGCGCTGCGAGCGGAGATTCTCGGCGAACACCAGCTTTCCGTCGAGTCATGCGACAACCGCGAGCGGGACGTGCGAGAGGCGTTGACAACCCGTATCGACAACGAAACGAAGTCGCTCGGCCGCCTTGCCGAAAAAATCGTCAAGGCCATGGCGGCCTTCAAGGATGCCTACAAGCTCGAAACGGCCGACTTCGATGCGAGCCTCGACGCGACCTCAGAGTACCGTGACATGCTCGCGCGGCTGCAGGCGGACGATCTGCCGCGCTTCGAAGCGCGTTTCAAAGAGCTGCTCAACGTCAATACGATCAACGAGATCGCCAACTTCCACGGCCAGCTCGCCCGCGAACGGCAAACGATCAAGGAACGTATCGAACGCATCAACGAATCGTTGCGACAAATCGACTACAACGCGGGCCGATACATCGTCCTCGAGAGTCAGTCCAGCCCCGACGCGGAGATCCGCGAATTCCAGAGCGACCTGCGTGCTTGCACCGAGGGCGAACTCAACGGCTCGGACGATAGCCAATACTCGGAGACCAAGTTCCTGCAAGTCAAACGGATCATTGACCGCTTCCGCGGCCGCGAAGGGTTGACCGAGCAGGACCGGCGCTGGCGCGCCAAAGTGACCGACGTACGCAACTGGTTTCTGTTCGCCGCCAGCGAGCGTTGGCGTGAGGACGACAGCGAATACGAGCACTATTCGGACTCGGGCGGTAAATCGGGCGGCCAGAAGGAAAAGCTCGCCTATACGATCCTTGCCGCGAGTCTCGCCTATCAGTTCGGCCTCGAATGGGGCGCCGTGCGTTCTCGATCGTTCCGCTTCGTCGTCATCGACGAGGCGTTTGGACGAGGCTCCGACGAATCGGCGCAATACGGTCTCACATTGTTTCAAAAACTGAACCTGCAACTGCTGATCGTCACGCCGCTGCAGAAGATTCACATCATCGAGCCGTTCGTTTCGAGCGTCGGATTCGTTCAGAACGAGGGCGGACGCGCCTCGAAGCTGCGCAACCTGTCGATCGAGGAGTACCGCGCGCGCAAGGCGGAGTTCGAGCAATGAATTGGACCACGACCGCCGAACTGCGCGTTCGCCTCCAGCGCCTATGGGAGCGTGGCGAATGGCTGCGGAGCCTCGTAGACGGCACCGAGGGGCTGTTCCCACTACGTCTAACGATAAAAGGCCCGAGCTCGTCCGAATTGGCCGAACGCTTCGACGCGGTACGCGCATGGATCGCGGAGATTGCCGCGACACCGCGCGTACGCATCGAATGGCGAGAAATCAATCATCGCATTCTCGGCCTGCAGCGTTTGCCACAAGCAGCTTGGGTGGACAGTCTGGACGATGCGCTCGCGGTCGCCGGCAAGCGCCGCGACGCAGCGCAGTTCGAGCGGCTGCTCGAAATCACACGCTCCCGCCAGCCGAAGCTCACCACGTGGCTTGCGCAGCGCCCGTTGCAAGCACTCGAATTCGCAGGCGATTGGGAACGACTGCTGGCAGTCGTCGATTGGCTGCAAGCACATCCGCAGCCGGGCGTATATCTTCGCCAGGCCGAAATCGCCAACGTCGACACGAAATTCATCGAGGCGCGGCGCGGCGTCCTCGCCCAATGGCTCGATCTCGTGCTGCCGTCGGAGTCAATCGACAGCAGCCGGACAGCCGCCGCCCAATTCGCTGCTCGCTACGGGTTCCGCGAGAAGCCGCCTCGGATTCGATTTCGCGCGCTCGATGACAGGCTCGCCGTTCTGCCCGGCATGGGCCGGCCCGACATCGCACTCGACGCTGACAGCTTCGCGCGCCTCACACTGCCATGCCGCCACGTGTTCATTACGGAAAACGAGATAAATTTTTTGGCGTTTCCCGACGTTCCGCAGTCGATCGTGCTCTTCGGGGCGGGCTACGGTTGGGAAGCTCTCGAGCCGGCGCGATGGCTCACGGACTGTGCGCTCCACTACTGGGGCGACATCGACACGCACGGCTTCGCCATTCTCGATCAATTGCGCAGCCGGTTCCCGCATGTTGGATCGTTCTTGATGGACCGCGCGACGCTGGTGGCGCATGAACCGTTCTGGGGAGAAGAAGGCGATCAGGTCACGCGCGATCTGCCGCGGCTCACGGCCAAAGAGCGGGAACTCTTCGATGACCTCCGCGACAACCGGATTCGCCATGGATTGCGGCTCGAGCAGGAGCGCGTGGGATTCGGGTGGGTCAGGGCGGCGCTCGAAGAGCGGGCTTGCGCTTAGAACTTCCCCATCTCACCGCCAGGTACAACTCGAATACGACTCGAAGCAGGCCGCCTCGAAGATGCCTGCCCCAACTCCCACGTTCAGCGACTTTAGTTTGCGCTGCCGTTGCGCAGCAGAGCATCCGAGATCGTCGACAGCACCTCAGCCAGTCGTCTTGCCGTCTCGGGAGATGGCAGCGGCAACCTGAGACTTCGCGCGCCCGTCACGGCATCGCGCTCGACCCACGGGTGTGCGGCAACCGCGCCATCGCCCGGCTCATTCAACGCCGACACCAGCGCCGCGCCGAACTGCAGCAACCCTGACCACGGTTCGAAGGACGCGCCTCGTTGCGCTGTATCGATGGTCGAAGCTTGAGGCCGCTCGCCGGTACCGGCGAGGTCGGTTTCCACGACGCTCGCGTCACGCGCCGCGTCGCCGGACACGACTGCGCCGCTCGCGGCTTCCTCCGCCGCGGCCATGACCTCGCTCTCTCCCATCCGCCCCGCGACGTTTTCGACATCCTTCATGAAGCGGGTCAGGCGCGAACCACCGAGCAGAATTTCGCTGGCGCCGCCATCGAGGATGCCTTCCGCCAGCGAGCGCTTGAAAGCCAGCACCGACAGCATGCCCTCCTCGATCGTTCCCTTCGCGATGTAATTGACGACTTGTACCGGCTTTTTCTGGCCCAACCGATAGATGCGCGCGATGCGCTGTTCCAGCACCGCCGGGTTCCACGGCAGATCCATGTTCACGAGCGTCGACGCGTGCTGGAGGTTGAGCCCCGTGCTACCTGCGTCCGTCGACAGAAATACCCGACAGTCCGAATCGTCCCGAAAGCGCTGCACCAGCGCGGGCCGATTTTCCGACGGCACGCCGCCATGGAAGCTGACGTAGCCGATGCCGAGCTTCTTGAGCCGGCGAATGACTATCTCATGCGTGCGCGTCCATTGACTGAACACCACGACTTTCTCGTCCGGCTGCGTGAAAAGCGACTCGAACAACGTCGCCAGCTCGTCGGCCTTCACGCCATGATCGGTTTCCTGGTCCAGCAGATAGGTGCTGTTGCACGACATGCGCATGTTCTGCAAAGCACAGGTGAGGCGCCGCTGGTCCTGATCCGACAGAAACCTGGTGTTACGCCAGCGCCGGACGATTTTGGCCACGATGTCCGCGTTTTCCGTGTGATACGCCATCTGCAGCTCGGTCATGGGCACCAGCAGATTCTGGTCGGTGCGCCCGGGCAACTGCAGCAGCACCTCGGACTTGCGACGCCGTATCATGATCGGTGCCAGGGTCTGGCTGATCTTCTCGAGGCCCGTGTATCCCGTCACGCGTCCCGCCTCGTCCTTGACCTGATGTTCGTGCAGCAGCTTCCACGTGGGCCCAAGACGGTGCTGGTCGACGAATTGAACGATGGAAACGAGTTCCTCCAGCTTGTTTTCGAGAGGCGTTCCCGTCAGCACGACGGCATAGGGGCTGTCGATTCGCTTGAGAGCCTTCGCCGCAATGGTGTTCCAGTTCTTGATGCGCTGCGCCTCGTCGACGATGACCAGCTCCGGCGCCCACGCGGAAATCATGTCAAGGTCCGATTTCAGCTTCTCATAGTTGGTGATCTTGTAGAGATCCTGGGCCGCATATTCGCCCCGCCTCTGGGCAAGGCCGCCCGCGACTACCCTCGAAGCGTGGCCGGAGAACCGCGTGATCTCGCTCTGCCACTGATACTTGAGCGAAGTCGGGCAAATCACCAGCACTTTCGACACGCCAAAATGCCGGATCAGGATTTCCGCCGCCGCGACGGCCTGCACCGTCTTGCCGAGGCCCATTTCGTCGCCGATCAAGGCGCGCCCGGCACGCACGGCGAACAATGCGCCTTCGGCCTGGTAAGGATAGAGCGGCACCTTGAGCGGCTTCTTCAGCGAGGGCGTCGCCCCTCCTTGCGGAAACTGCCCGTCGAGCATCCTGGCACGGCGCGCCGCATCGTTTCGGCCAGCGATGAAATCGAGCGCGTCGTCATGGGCGCGCAATTCGTGCCCGGCCTTCGCCACCCTGGAGAGAAAGCGCCCGAGATCTTCGAAACGGTCCTCCGGCAGATGCCATCGCCGAGACTCGTCGAACAAAGCGGCGGCCGCTTTGGCTACCTTTGCCGGACAATCCGCGCCGGCGCGAAAATGGACCGCTCGCCCTCCCTCGTTTCGCAAATACAGCTCCGAGAATGCGGGCTGATAACCACGGGCGAAGGCCGCCTTTGCGCCTCGCTTGCGCAGCAGTCGCGACAAGGTAAATTCAATGTGCTTGCAGGTGCCGAGTTCGTTGGTGGCGTAATCGGGACAGTCGCAAAAGTTGTCGCCCGGGCAGGTCCCACGAATCGACACGCGATAGCTGAAGTTCGACTCCGGATTGCCGACGCGGAATTCGGAGAAATACGTCTCCGTCCCGAGATTCTCCAGCGAGAACGCTTGCTCTTGCCCGAATTGCCGACGCAAGGCGCGCTGCCAGTCGGCGGGCGACATGTGATCGGGGGCGTGGATGCGGGAAAGCTTCGAGGATCGACGTGACTTGGTGGAAGAGTGTTTGCTAGTCATGACTTGACGTGATATTTGCGCGACCGACCCGCTCAAACAATGCGAAGTCCAGCGGGTCTCGGATTGCCTCCCACGCGGGCAGATCCAGTCAAGTCAATCCGCCAACGGCTGAATCCGCCCCCCGGATCGAGTCCGTAAGGCGTCCTTGATTGCCTACCGGCTCGGTAAAAAAGAGGCCACACAGAATATCCCGGGCCTCTCCTCCATCGCCCGCAGATTCGACACACAAGGTGGCACTCAGCACCGGCACTACCACATTCCCGGGCAATAGTTTCGGCACGTAGCTCTACCCGTCGATCCAGGCACTTCTCGATCCAGTCGCCAGGCTGAAACCTGACGGATTCTGCCACGGCGCGTATTGACATCAGATATACATTGCCCTGCCATACGTATATCTATCGTAAATACAGTATGGAGTGCATCATGCGCGACGCACCTATTAATCTTCGCGCCTTGCCAGAGCAACGTGATCTGATCGATTACGCAGCGAGCCTGCTTGGCAAAAACCGCTCTGACTTTATGTTGGAGGCCGCTTGCGAGCGCGCTCAGGCCGTCGTCCTGGATCGCACTTTCTTTGGGCTTGATTCGGAAAAATTTAAGCAGTTCACCGAATTGCTAGACGCGCCGAAAGTCGCAAACGCGGGTCTTGCACGTCTTATGGACGTGAAAACACCTTGGAATGAAAACAGCGAATGAATCGGAAGCTTTCTGCTCCGCAGCCGCTGCTGGCCGAGCACGACGTTGCCAGCTTTTCCTGCGGAAGGCTGGAGCTTGACGACTGGGCTGAAGCGGCGCGCCCTGAATAACCACAACAGTGGGACAAGCCGTGTATTTGTAACGACCGATGATACCGGCCGCGTCTACGGCTCCTATGCCCTCGCGGCTGGAGCCGTTGCCCATGTCGATGCAACCGGCAACGTTCGTCGAAATATGCCGGATCCAATTCCGGTGGTTGTGCTTGGCCGGCTAGCGCGAGACGTAAATACAAAAGGCATCCAACTCGGCGCTGCCCTTTTGAAGGACGCCCTCAATCGCGCTAGCTCGATCGCAAAAGATCTTGGCGTACGTGCGATGCTTGTGCATGCGATTGACGCACACGCAGCGGCTTTCTATGAGTCGTACGGGCTCACACCGTCTCCGATTCATACCCTCACACTCATGCTCCGACTGGCATGACGAGTGCGCAGAAAAGCCGCAGGGTGCGGCTTTTCTTCACCTGGCCAACTTTCCGCCACTACAGGCGCGTGGTTGGGACGACTTTTTACCGTCACCAACCACAAGACCTACAGACGCCCGCAAACCCACGCGGAGTCTAGCTTTTCGGGGAAAACTTTACCGTCATGCCCGGAATCGCATTGACGGTAACAATTGAAACCCGAATTTCGAACGGAACCATACCGTCCGGTTTACCGATACTTGTACCGTCCTTGATACCGTCGAAGACGCCCAGCTTTCTACGGAATGGTGGATATATTCATTAAAAATCAAATACTTAGAGGCAACGTTGCACTCTGATAGACAATCCGAACACCCCTCGTAAGCCATTGATTTAATTGAGATATTTTTACCCTCACTCCCACTCGATTGTCGCAGGCGGCTTCCCCGAGATGTCGTAGACGACCCGGTTGATCCCGCGCACTTCGTTGATGATCCGGTTCGACACATGCCCAAGCAGTTCATGCGGCAGATGCGCCCAATGCGCGGTCATGAAGTCGAGCGTCTGCACCGCGCGCAACGCGACGACATACTCGTAGGTGCGCCCGTCGCCCATCACGCCGACGCTCTTGACCGGCAGGAACACCGCGAACGCCTGGCTCGTCAGGTCGTACCACGACTTGCCGGTTTCCTTGTCGATCGTGTTGCGCAGTGTCTCGATGAAAATCGCGTCCGCGCGGCGCAGCAGGTCCGCGAAATCGCGCTTCACTTCGCCGAGGATCCGCACGCCCAGACCCGGACCCGGGAACGGATGGCGATACACCATCGAGTGCGGCAGACCCAGCTTCACGCCAAGCTCGCGCACTTCGTCCTTGAACAGCTCGCGCAGCGGTTCGAGCAGCTTCAGGTTCAGCGTCTCCGGCAGACCACCGACGTTGTGGTGGCTCTTGATGGTTTGCGCGGCCTTCTTGCCCTTGCCCGCCGATTCGATCACGTCCGGATAGATCGTGCCTTGTGCCAGCCACTTCGCGTCGGTCAGCTTGCCGGCTTCGGCCTGGAACACTTCGACGAACTCCGCGCCGATGATCTTGCGCTTCGCTTCAGGATCGGTCACGCCGGCGAGCTTACCGAGGAATGCTTGGCTCGCGTCGACGTGAATCACCTTCACGCCAAGGTGATCGGCGAACAGCGCCATCACCTGCTCGGCTTCGTTCAGGCGCAGCAGGCCATGGTCGACGAACACGCAGGTCAGTTGATCGCCGATCGCGCGGTGCAGCAGCGCCGCCGCCACCGACGAATCCACGCCGCCCGACAAGCCCAGAATGACGTGCTCATTACCGACCTGCTCGCGAATCTTCGCGACGGCTTCGTCGATGTAGTGGCCCATTTCCCAATCGGCCTTCGCGCCGCAGATCTGCAGCACGAAGCGCTCAAGCATCGCGCGGCCCTGCACCGTGTGCGTGACTTCCGGATGCCATTGCAGGCCATAGAAGCGGCGCTGCTCGTCGGCCATCGCGGCGATCGGGCACGATTCCGTCGATGCCATCAGCGCGAAACCCGGCGGCATCTCCAGCACCTTGTCGCCGTGGCTCATCCATACCTTCAGCATGCCGTGGCCTTCGGACGTGGTGAAGTCGCTGATGCCTTCGAGCAGGCTCGTATGGTTGCGCGCGCGCACTTCGGCGTAGCCGAATTCGCGCAGATGACCGATGTCGACCTTGCCGCCGAGCTGCTGCGCCATCGCCTGCATGCCGTAGCAGATGCCGAGCACCGGCACGCCGAGTTCGAACACGGCTTGCGGCACGCGCGGCGTGTCTTCCTCGGTGACCGAGCTCGGGCCGCCCGACAGAATCACGCCCTTCGGCGCGAAGTCGCGGATGAACGACGCGTCGACGTCGTACGGATGGATTTCCGAATACACGTTGGCTTCGCGAACGCGACGTGCAATCAGTTGGGTGACTTGCGAACCGAAGTCGAGAATCAGGATCTTGTCATGCATGGCAGCGGACGGAATCAGAAGTGAGCGGATACGGAATGCCGCGCGCGAGGCGCGGCGTCGAATTCAAAGCGGTCCGCGCGGCGACGGTCTTGGCGCGGCGCGGACCGCCAACATTACGATGAAGCACAAGGGCGCGGCCAACCACGGAACTCGCCGCCTGCGATGCGCGCGAACGAAATCCGCTAGCTTCGGCAAACGGCCTGGCGCGCGGCGCTTCAACCATGAAACGGCGGGCGGGGTGCGCCGGGCACGTCGTTGCTGGTGTCGCGCGCAGCGCGTTCGGACTCGCTCTGGCCGGGCTCGCTTGCGGCCGGATGAAGCGGCGCGGGAGTGGCAACGGAAGCCGCGGAAGCCGGATTGGCCGGCCGCGTGACCGGCACGACGGGCTCTGGCACCGGCTCGGCGTGATAGACCGGAAAGCCCGCTGAGGCACGTGGCTCGCGCGCGTTGTCGCGTTCGGGTTCACGCTGCCGTGCGGCATCCTTTTCGGCCTCTTTCGCGGCACGCTTATCGGCACGACTGTCGGCCTTGCTCGACGAGGGCTTGACCACGATCCCCTTCTCGCGCCGCCGCACCGCACCCGACAGTCGCACGCCGCCGAGCCCGATCACCACCAGCACGACACCGGCCAGCACCGCCACCATCTGGCCGAAACCGGTCAGCGACGGCGTATGCAGCCCCAGCAGCCAGACCAGCATCAGCACGCCGATCGGCCAGTGCACATGACCGACGACCTTCGCGACCGTCGAGGTCAGCGCCCCGTCGAACGACGCATGCACCGCGAGCCACGCGAGCCCGATCAGCGCGACGCCGAACGCCTGGCCGACCAGCATCGGCTCCGTTGGCACCAGTTGCAACGCGTCGTACAGCGAGGTCCAAGGCGTCAGCACGAACAGCAGGCCGAACGCCAGCAGCAACAACGCATCGAGGATCAGTACAACGCGCAGCAGTGGCTTCATGGGCGTTTAGTCCACGTGGTAGTTGGGCGCTTCCTTGGTGATTTGCACATCGTGCACATGCGACTCGCGCAGGCCCGCACCGGTGATCTGCACGAACTCGGCCTTCTCGTTCATTTCGGCGATGGTGCGGCAGCCGCAGTAGCCCATGCTCGCGCGCACGCCGCCGATCAGCTGGAACAGGATCGCGTTGACCGAACCCTTGTACGCGACGCGACCTTCGATGCCCTCCGGCACCAGCTTGTCGATGTTGGCCGAGTTGTCCTGGAAGTAGCGGTCCGCCGCGCCGTCCTTCATGGCGCCGACCGAGCCCATGCCACGGTACGACTTGTACTGGCGGCCCTGGTACAGGAATACATCGCCCGGCGACTCCTCGGTACCGGCGAACATGCTGCCCATCATGACCGCGCTGGCGCCCGCCGCGAGCGCCTTGCTGACGTCGCCCGAGAAGCGCACGCCGCCGTCGGCGATGACCGGCACGCCGGTGCCGTTCAGCGCTTCGGACACGTTGGAGATAGCGGTGACCTGCGGCACGCCGACGCCTGCGACGATTCGCGTCGTGCAGATGGAGCCCGGGCCGATACCGACCTTGACGCCGTCCGCGCCGTATTCGACGAGCGCCCTGGCGGCCGCGGCGGTTGCGATGTTGCCGCCGATCACCTCGACGTGCGGGAAGTTCTGCTTGACCCACTTGACGCGCTCGAGCACGCCCATGCTGTGGCCATGCGCGGTATCGACGACGATCACGTCGACGCCGGCCTGCACGAGCAGCTCGACGCGCTCTTCGTTGTCCGCACCGACGCCGACCGCCGCGCCCGCGCGCAGCTTGCCGTGCTCGTCCTTGCATGCATCCGGGTGCTCGGTCTGCTTGGTGATGTCCTTGACGGTCATCAGGCCGCGCAGTTCGAATGCGTCGTTGATGACCAGCACGCGCTCGAGGCGGTGGCTGTGCATCAGCGCCTTCGCTTCGGCGAGCGGCGTGCCTTCCTTGACGGTGACGAGGCGCTCGCGCGGCGTCATGATGTTGCGCACCGGCTCGTCCAGACGCTCTTCGAAGCGCAGGTCGCGATTCGTCACGATGCCGACGAGCTGCGAGCCCTCGACGACCGGGAAGCCCGAAATGCCATGCTGGCGCGACAGTGCGATCACGTCGCGCACTTTCATATGCGGCGGCACGGTGATCGGATCGCGCACGACGCCCGACTCGAAACGCTTGACCTTCGCGACTTCACGCGCCTGCTCGGCCGGCGTGAGGTTCTTGTGGATGATGCCGACGCCGCCCATTTGCGCCATGGCGATTGCCAGACGTGCTTCGGTGACCGTGTCCATCGCGGCGGACACGAGCGGCATGTTGAGGGAGATGTTGCGGGTCAGCCGGGTCTTGAGGCTGGTGTCGCGCGGCAGAACATCGGAGAAGGCCGGGACGAGGAGCACGTCATCGAACGTGAGTGCTGTTTGGATCAGACGCATGGCAAATCCTATAGGCGCAAAAGCGAATTATACGCGATACCACCCCGGTTTTCACTGCGCGAACAGCAGCTTAGCGAATTTCAGACGATTTTTTGCCGCTCCCGCCTGCGTCGATTTCGCTCGCCTGTTCGCGTCGGGTTCGAACGGGTTTCGTTTGCGCGTTCGCAGGCGAAATCGGAGCAGAGCCGGCGGCATTTTCGCGGCACGTACCCTGTCGAGCGGCGGTCGAGCGGTCCGAATGCAGGATCGAACAAGACGCCCTGCTCGCAAAACCGCTATTCTGCCGGCCATTCCAGTTTATCCAGCAGAGGCAGTCGATGCAGCGCGGTGTCGTATATGGCGTCATGGCCGGAGCCTTGTGGGGCATGGTGTTTCTGGTGCCGCGGGTGCTGCCCGACTTCTCCCCGCTCCTGCTCGTCGCCGGCCGCTACTCGATGTACGGCGTCGTGTCGCTCGCCGCGGCGCTGCCGATCGCGCGTTCGCTCGCCAAACGGCTGAGCCGCGAGGATCTGATCGCGCTCGTCAAGCTCGCGCTGGCCGGCAATATCGTCTATTACCTGCTGCTGACGGCCGCCGTGCACCTGATCGGAATCGCGCCGGCCTCGCTAATCGTCGGCGTGCTGCCGGTCACGGTCACGCTGGTCGGCCGGCGCGATCACGGCGCGGTGCCGCTCGCGCGCCTCGCATGGCCGCTCGCGACCGTGATGGCGGGCATCGTCTGCATCAATATCGACGTCTTTACGGTGGCCGGCGCGGCGCCGGTGAGCATCGCGACGCGCCTGCTCGGCGTGGCCTGCGCGGTGGGCGCGCTCATCTGCTGGACCTGGTTCGCGGTCGAGAACGCCCGTTACCTGCAGCGTCAGACGCATTTCAGCGGCAATGAGTGGTCGGTGCTGTGGGGCGTCGTGACTGGCGCGCTCGGCGGCGCGTTGTGGCTCGTGGTCGCGGTGCTGCCGTCGGGCGGGCCCGCACGGTGAGTTGGCCGACCCGAGCTGGCACACGTTCTGGCTGCTCAACCTCGCACTCGCGATCGGCGCGTCGTGGCTCGGCAACGGCCTGTGGAATGCCGCGGCAAAACGGCTGCCGCTAACGCTGTCCGGCCAGATGATCGTGTTCGAGACGCTGTTCGCGCTGCTTTACGCGTTCATTTACGACGAGCGCCTGCCACGCCCGCTCGAACTCGCGGCGATCCTGCTGCTGGTGGCGGGGGTCTGGTGGTCGGTGCGCCGGCATTCGGACGACGATTCGTCGGGTGCGGCGCGCATCGAGGGCATGAACGATAAGGCGCAGACGGCGGCGCCTTGAGGTGACGTGACGCGATGATGCAAAACGGGCGGCGCGCGAAAAAAGTCCGCCGCCCCCCAACTAGCGCCGCCTAGCGCGAATCCTTGTTCAACCAACGCCGCCCCTCGATCGACCCCGCTTTGCGTGTCTTTTCGACGCGGCGTTGGCGCGACACCTTCGGATCCACCAGCAACGGCCGGTAAATCTCGACGCGATCATGGTCGGCCAGCACCGTATCGAGCGGCTTGAGCTTGCCGAACACGCCCACCTTCTGCGTGTTCAGATCGATCGACGGAAAGCGCTGCAGAATCCCGCTTGCGCCGATCGCCTGTTGCAGCGTCGCGCCCGCGGGCAACTCGACCGCAATCAGCGCCTGCTCGGCAGCGAGCGCATAGCAGACCTCGACCGTTAGCCGCGCGCTCATGACTGACCATAGCGCTGGTTGGCGCGCTTCACGAAAGATTCGACGAAGGTATTGGCGATGTGATTGAACACCGGCCCGATGATCTTCTCGAGCAGGATGCTGGTGAACTCGTAGTGCAGCGCGAATTCGATCTTGCACGCATCGGCGCGCAGCGGCGTGAAGCGCCAGAAACCGGTGAACTTGCGAAACGGACCGTCGGCGAATTCCATGTCTATGCGCGTGGGGCGCTCCATCGAGTTACGCGTGGCGAAATGCTGCTTGATGCCCTTGAAGTTGATATCGATCCTCGCCTCCATGCTGGTGTCGTCCCGGTGACGAATTTCGATGCCCCCGCACCATGGCAGGAACTTGGGGTAATCGTCGACGTCGGTGACGAGGTCGAACATCTGCTCCGCCGAGTGGCGAATCAAAACGGTTTTCTGGACATCTGCCATAAATTGAACAGCGCGTGGCAACGGTGGACAAGCGCCGCGGGCTTTCCTTGCCCCGCTTTGCTAAAATCGTGATTTTAAACGAGTTGGGCACTTTCCATTCATGAGCATCATAGACAACAGAAAAGCCTTCTACGACTACTCGGTCGAGGAACGCTATGAGGCAGGCCTCGTGCTCGAAGGATGGGAGGTCAAGGCGTTGCGCGCCGGGCGCGGCCAGATCAAGGAAGGCTACGTGGTGATCCGCAACGGCGAGCTGTTCCTGATCGGCACGCACATCAGCCCGCTGCCCGAAGCGTCGACGCACATCCATCCCGACCCGGTGCGCACGCGCAAGTTGCTGCTGCATAGCGAGGAGATCAGCAAGCTGATCGGCAAGGTCGAGCAGCGCGGCTACACGCTCGTGCCGCTGAATTTTCACTACAAGAACGGTCGCGTCAAATGCGAGATCGGTCTCGCGAAGGGCAAGAAGATGCACGACAAGCGCGAGACCGAGAAGAAACGCGACTGGGAGCGCGAGAAGGCGCGCTTGATGCGCTCGCCGACCTGAACGCGATTCGTTTCCGGCTCATGCAAAAATGGCCCGCGCATCGATGTGCGGGCCATTTGCTTTTACGTCACGCGCTCATTGCGCATGCATTGCCCGTTCGTCAGCGCAAGTCGCCGCGCGGCGGCTCCGCTGCCGCCTTGCTCCTGTTCACGATGGTCAGCGCCGACGCGATCATCGAACTCATGTTCGACATGTCGCCCGGCACGATCAGTGTCGTGCCCTGCCTGGCCAGGTTCGAGAACGCGTTCACGTACTGTTCGGCCACCTTCAGATTCACCGCGTCCATGCCGCCGTTCAGCTGGATCGCCGCCGCGATCTTCTGGATCGCCTGCGCGTTCGCCTCGGCCACCGCCAGAATCGCCGCGGCCTGCCCCTGCGCCTGATTGATCGCTGCCTGACGCTCGCCTTCGGACTTCTGGATCGCCGCCTCGCGGCCGCCCGACGCGATATTGATCTGCTCCTGCTTGCGCCCTTCCGATGCCGCGATCAGCGCGCGTTTCTCGCGCTCGGCGGTGATCTGCGCCTGCATCGCGTGAAGGATTTCCTTTGGCGGCGTCAGGTCCTTGATCTCGTAGCGCAGCACTTTTACGCCCCAGTTCGCGGCCGCCTCGTCCAGCGCGGACACGATGCTGTGATTGATGAAATCGCGCTCCTCGAAGGTCCGGTCCAGCTCCAGCTTGCCGATGACCGAGCGCAGCGTGGTCTGCGACAACTGCGTGATCGCGAACACGAAGTTGCTCGATCCGTACGATGCCTTCATCGGATCGGTGACCTGGAAATACAGCACACCGTCGACCTGCAGTTGCGTGTTATCGCGCGTAATACAGACCTGGCTCGGCACTTCGAGAGGAATTTCCTTCAGCACGTGCTTGTACGCGACCCGGTCGACGAACGGGAACGCGAAGCTCAGACCCGGCGTCAGCGTCGCGTGATAACGGCCGAGGCGCTCGAGCACCCACGCATGCTGCTGCGGCACGATCTTGATGGTCTGCGACGCGAGCACGATCACGACGATCAGCAGCACTGCCCCGACGATGGTTGAATCCATATCGCTACCCTCCGATTCTGCTTCGAATAGTTGTGCGCAGGTTGGTCGGGCCTGCGTTTTCAGCTTGGGCGGCCGGCGCTCGGATCGTCAGGTCGCGCTCGCGCGCGCCTTCGGCTGCCGACTCGCGACGACGACGAGGCAACTGCCCCGCAACTCCCTGATCTCGTAGACCTGCGCGTCTTCGGGTTCGCCCGCGGCCAGCTCGATGTCCCATGCCGCGCCACGATAGGTCGCGCGTGCTTTGCGCCCCTGCCAGGCCGGCACGTTCAGCGTCTGCCCGATATCCAGATTGACATCCGGATTGCGCGACGCCTGCTCGCGCCTACGACGGCCGAAGCGCGAGCGTCTGAGCACCACGACCGCCGCGAGCGCAACCAGCGCCGCCACTACGAATTGCAGATCGGTCCCGGCGCCGGCAATGCGCGCAAGCGCGGCCGCGACGAAGCCGAACGCGATCATCAACAGATAGAAGGTGCCGCTCATCAGTTCCAGCACGACAAGCACACCCGCCCCGATCCACCAGAACAGTCCACCAGGCGCCACGTCGACCTCCACAAAGCAAAACACCCCGGTTCTACCGGGGTGTTTATAGCACGAAGCGCACGTGCCTTTAACGCGTGCCGAATGCCGCCTGCGAAAGCGGCATTCGATACCTCGCGAGTTACTGCTTCGCCTTTGCCAGCTGCTGCCACGTATCGATGATCGTGTCGGGGTTGAGCGAGATCGACTTGATGCCTTCGTCAGTCAGCCATTGCGCGAAGTCCGGATGATCCGACGGCCCCTGGCCGCAGATACCGACGTACTTGTCGAGACGCAGACAGGTTTCGATCGCGCGCTTGAGCAGGAACTTGACCGCTGGATCACGCTCGTCGAAATCGACCGCGAGCAGTTCCATGCCCGAGTCGCGGTCGAGGCCGAGCGTGAGCTGCGTCAGGTCGTTCGAGCCGATCGAGAATCCGTCGAAGTACTGCAGGAACTCTTCCGCGAGGATCGCGTTCGTCGGCACTTCGCACATCATGATCAGACGCAGGCCCTTCTCGCCGCGCTTCAGGCCGAACTTCGCGAGCAGCCCGACCACGCGCTCCGCCTGCTTCAACGTACGCACGAACGGCACCATGATCTCGACGTTGTCGAGGCCCATCTCTTCACGCACCTTCTTCAGCGCGACGCATTCCATCTGGAACGCCTCGGCGAAGTCTTCCGCGATATAGCGCGACGCGCCGCGGAAACCCAGCATCGGGTTTTCCTCGTCCGGCTCGTAGCGCGAACCACCGATCAGCTTCTTGTACTCGTTCGACTTGAAGTCCGACAGACGCACGATGACGGGCTTCGGATAGAACGCCGCCGCGATCGTTGCGATGCCTTCGGTCAGCTTGTCGACGTAGAACGCCCGCGGCGAGGCGTGACCGCGCGCGACGCTTTCGACCGCCTTCTTCAGGTCCTGATCGACGTTCGGGTACTCGAGGATCGCCTTCGGGTGCACGCCAATGTTGTTGTTGATGATGAACTCGAGCCGCGCGAGACCCACACCTGCGTTCGGCAGTTGCGAGAAGTCGAATGCGAGCTGCGGATTGCCGACGTTCATCATGATCTTCACCGGAATCGGCGGCAGTTCGCCGCGCTGCACTTCGGTGACTTCGGTTTCGAGCAGGCCGTCGTAGATCTTGCCTTCGTCGCCTTCCGCACATGACACGGTGACGAGCGCGCCGTCCTTCAGCACGTCGGTCGCGTCGCCGCAGCCGACCACGGCCGGCACGCCCAGCTCACGCGCGATGATCGCCGCATGGCAGGTGCGGCCGCCACGGTTCGTGACGATCGCCGACGCACGCTTCATGACCGGCTCCCAGTTCGGGTCGGTCATGTCGGCGACGAGCACGTCACCCGGCTGCACGCGGTCCATCTCCGACGGGTCGTGGACCACGCGCACCGGACCCGCGCCGATCTTCTGACCGATCGCGCGGCCCGTTGCCAGCACGTTCGACTGGCCCTTCAGCTTGAAGCGCTGCTCGGCCTTGCCGCCGCCCTGGCTCTTCACCGTTTCCGGACGCGCCTGCAGGATGAAAATCTTGCCGTCGCGGCCGTCCTTGCCCCACTCGATGTCCATCGGACGCTGGTAGTGCTTCTCGATGATCACCGCGTACTTCGCGAGCTCGATCACGTCTTCGTCGGTGATCGAGAAGCGGTTGCGCTGTTCGTGCGCGACGTCGACGGTCTTCACGCGGCCCGGCTCGCCCGGCTTCGTGAACTCCATCTTGATCAGCTTCGAGCCGATCGAGCGGCGAATGATTGGGTACTTGCCCTGCGCGAGCGTGGTCTTGAACACGTAGAACTCGTCCGGATTCACCGCGCCCTGCACGACGGTTTCGCCGAGGCCATAGCTCGACGTGATGAAGACGGCGTCCTTGAAGCCCGATTCGGTGTCCAGCGTGAACATCACGCCCGCGGCGCCGACGTCCGAACGCACCATGCGCTGCACGCCCGCCGACAACGCGACTTCAGCATGCGTGAAGCCCTTGTGGACGCGATAGGAGATGGCGCGGTCGTTATACAGCGACGCGAACACGTGCTTCATGCGATCGAGCACGTCGTCGATGCCGACCACGTTCAGGTAGCTTTCCTGCTGACCGGCGAACGATGCGTCCGGCAGGTCTTCCGCGGTCGCGGATGAACGCACGGCAAACGACAGCTCCTCGGGCGAGCTCTGTTGCAGCGTGTCGAACCCCGCGCGAATGTCAGCCTCGAGCTGCGGCTGCAGCGGCGCGTCGACGATCCATTGACGGATCTCCTTGCCCGCTTCGGCGAGCGCCTTCACGTCGTCGACGTCGAGCGTCTCGAGACGTTTGGCGATGCGCTCGGTCAGATCGTTGTGCTGCAGGAAGTCACGGAACGCGAGCGCGGTGGTCGCGAAGCCGGTCGGCACGCGCACGCCGGCTTCGGCGAGCTGGCTGATCATCTCGCCCAGCGACGCGTTCTTGCCGCCGACGATCTCCACGTCGGTCATCCGCAACTGCTCGAACGGAACTACATACGCCTTGTCCTTTGCGACGGTAACTGCGTTAGTCATACAAGCCCCTAAGTGTGAAAGAAATTCACGACTGTGCAAGTGGGCTTGAACACGGGCAGCCCATTGGAAGCCTCGACCCCGTGTCTTGCACAACCTGTTAGATAAGCAATCGCCTGGACGGCGGAGATGCGTTGCATGGCGCGCCGGCCGTGGCGCACGAGGCGGAGCACCGAAGAACGCGGTTGAGCGGACTTACCGCTCGATTTGTTGCGTTCAACGCATATTGACATTAGATAACGTGACGTTGAACGACCGTTCGCGGCAAGTTAGCGGCCAATCGCCTGCAATTGCTTATCCAACAGGTTGCCGCTATTCTACCGTGCCGACTCCTGAAATGTGGCAGTCGGTCGAGAATTGCGCCTCGAATCGCGCGCCGACCGAGCCAGCGGGCTTTTGCGGGACCGCCCGCGCGGGACGCGAGTGTGGCGCGCCCGCCGCCGCGCGGTTTGATTCGAGCGCGTTGTCGCGCTCGCGCTTTCCGGCTCATTTGCCTTTCACGTTCACAGCTCCTCTGATGCCGCCCACCGTATTCATCGTCTCAGACGGTACCGGGATTACTGCCGAAACCTTCGCGCATTCGATCCTCTCCCAGTTCGACCAGAAATTCCGCCTGGTTCGCGTACCTTTCGTCGACTCGACCGAGAAGGCCTACGCAACGCTCGAAAAGATCAACGAAGCGGTCGTGCAGGACGGCCGTCGACCGATCGTGTTCACCACGCTCGTCGATAGCTCGTCGAATCAGATCGTGAAGGGTTCGAACGCGCTCGTGCTCGACATGTTCCAGACCTTCGTCGAGCCGCTCGAGCAGGAACTGGAACTGAAGTCGAGCCACGCGATGGGGCGCGGCCACCAGAACGCGGACACCGAGGAGTACAAGAACCGGATCGAGGCGATCAATTTCTCGCTCGCGCACGACGACGGTCAATCGAATCGCAATCTCGCAGACGCCGACGTGATCCTCGTCGGCGTGTCGCGCAGCGGCAAGACGCCGACGAGCCTTTACCTGGCGATGCAGTACGGCGTGAAAGCGGCGAACTATCCGCTGATTCCCGAAGATTTCGAACGCGGCAAACTGCCGACGCCGCTACGCGAGCATCGACAGAAGATGTTCGGGTTGTCGATCGATCCGCAGCGGCTGTCGGAGATCCGTAACGAGCGGCGGCCGGGCAGCAAGTATGCGGCGCCGGAAAACTGTCGCTATGAGATCAACGAAGCCGAAACGATGATGCGGCGCGAGGGGATCAAGTGGCTGTCGTCGACGCACAAGTCGATCGAGGAAATCGCGACGACGATCCTGCAGGAGATCAAGCTGGATCGGCCGTCGTATTGAGAGATGGCCGAGCAGGCGTTGCGTTGCCGGGCCAGAGCCCTCGCAACGCCACTTAAGTCTACTTTTTGCGCCCGCGCTGCTGCCGGCACTGCTCGAACACGCAGACCGCCGCCGCGGCCGCCACGTTCAGCGACTCCATACCGCCGGGCTGCGGAATCGTCACCCGCAACGACACGGCATCGCGCCACGCCTGCGACACGCCCGCCCCTTCGTTGCCGAACACCCACGCGAGCGGCCTGCTCAGGTCGCTGTCATAGATCGCTTCGGCACCATGCGAATCGGTGATGACGATCGGTACCGCGAGCCGTTCGATCAGGGCACGCGCTTCGACATCCTCATGAATCTGCAACAGGAAGTGCGCGCCCATCCCGGAACGCAGCACCTTCGACGACCACGCGTATGCGGTGCCCGGCGCGCAGAACACGTGCTCGATACCCGCAGCCGCTGCGCTGCGCAGAATCGAGCCGACGTTGCCCGCGTCCTGCACGCCGTCGAGCACGAGACAGTTTTGCTCGACGCGCTCGGGCAGCGGTGCGTCGAGCTTCTCGACGAGCAGCAGAATCCCGACCCCATGCACGACATTCGACAACTGTCCGAACAACGCATCCGGCAGCGTCACGAGCCGATGCTCGTCGATCCGTGACACGATCGCCTGCGCTTCGTCGTGACGCAACGCGCCGTCGGTGACGACGCATAGCTCCGGCTGACCTGCTACGTCGAGATACGTGCTCGCGAGATGGAAGCCCTCGAGCAGCGCATGGCCGCTGCGGCGCTGTTGATGCGTCGAGCCGGCCAGTGCCTTCAGGCGCTTGTAGAGCGGATTGTCCCGCGAGGTGATGGCTTTCACAGGCAGCGAAGGCGGTGAGAAGGGAAAAGGAATCAGCGGCAATCAACGGCGCGCAAGCGCGGAGCGCGCTCGAGCCGCGCTGATGGGGTAGGTCACGCGAAGCCGGCTTCGCCGAACGCATCGTCGTCGAGCAGCAGCGCGTCGGCCACGATGACGGCGTCCGCCGACGGCAACGGCACGCCAGTGCCGAACCTCAAATGCGCTTCGCGCACCGGCGCGAACGAGCGCCGATGATGCTCGCACGGCCCATGCTCGCGCAGCGCCGCGAGATGCTGCGGCGTGCCATAACCGGCATGCGCGTCGAAGCCGTACATCGGATACGCCTGGTGCAGTTCGACCAACATGCGGTCGCGCGTGACCTTCGCGAGAATCGACGCCGCCGAGATGCTCTTCACGAGCGCGTCGCCGCCAATCACCGCCTCGCTACGGATGCTGAGCGTCGGGCAACGGTTGCCGTCGATCTTCACGAGCGTCGGCACGACCGACAGGCCCTCGACCGCGCGCTTCATCGCGAGCATGGTGGCGTGCAGGATGTTCAGCGAATCGATTTCCTCGACTGTCGCCGACGCGACGCAGTACGCGAGCGCACGCTCGACGATCTTGTCGTACAGCGCTTCACGCTTGAGTGCGCTCAGCACCTTCGAATCGTCGAGGCCACGGATCATCGGTTTGGCGGGATCGAAAATCACCGCCGCCGCGACGACCGGACCGGCCAGCGGTCCGCGCCCTGCTTCGTCGACGCCGCAGACGATGTCGTCGGCGCTCTCGAAGTTCAGGCCGGATTGCGCCACTACCCGAACGGTGGCCGCGATCTTCCGGCGAGGCGCGCCCGCGGCGGTCATGGCCGCCCCGCCCGCTGCTCGACGACGCTCGCCACGACTTCGGCCGCGCGCTGCGCGGTGTTCTGCTTCAGCACGTGATGCATCTCCGTGAAGATTTCCTTCAGCGTGCGCCGGTTCGCCTCGTCGCGCAACTGCTTCAGCGTCGCCTCGGCGAGCGCCTGCGGCGTCGCGAAGTGCTGCAGGATCTCCGGCACCACGAAACGCCCGGCCAGGATGTTCGGCAGGCCGACGTACGGCAGATAGCCCTGGCGGCGCATGATCTGCCCGGTCAGCCAGGGCACCTTGTACGAAATCACCATCGGCTTTTTCAGCAGCGCGGCTTCGAGCGTGACGGTGCCGCTCTTTACGAGAATCGCGTCGGCGGCGGTCATCGCGAGTTGCGACTGGCCTTCGGTGATGGTCAGCGCGAGGCCCGGATGCGCATCGACGAGCGGCTGCAGCAACGCGCGCAACGCGGGCGTCGCCGCCGGCATCACGAAGCGCACGCTGGGCTCCTGGTGCTGCATCATCTCCATCGCCGCGAAGAACGTCGGGCCGATCAGGTCGATCTCGGAGCGCCGGCTACCCGGCAGCACCGCGATCACCGGCCCGCTTTCCGCGAGACCGAGTGCGCGGCGCGCACCGAGGGTGTCGGGTTCGAGCGGGATCTGATCGGCCAGCGGATGCCCGACGTACGACGCCGCGACACCCGCCTTTTCGAGCAGCGCGGTTTCGAACGGGAACACGCACAGCATGTGATCGACGGCCTTGGCGATCTTCTTGATGCGCCCGCCACGCCACGCCCAGATGGACGGGCAGACGAAGTGCACGGTCGGAATGCCGGCGTCGCGCAGTGCGTGCTCGAGCCCGAAATTGAAGTCGGGCGCGTCGACGCCGACGAACACGGACGGCGGTTCGGCGAGCAGCTGACGCTTGAGCTCGTTGCGGATACCGAGGATTTCAGGAATATGCCGCAGTGCTTCGACATAGCCGCGCACCGTCAGCCTTTCCATCGGCCAGTGGGCGTCGAAGCCCGCGGCGATCATGCGCGGACCGCCGATGCCGTAGTACTGCGTGGCGGCCGGCAACCGGCTGGCGAGGCCGTCGAGCAGCGACGCGGCGAGCAGGTCGCCGGACGGCTCGCCGGCCACCATCGCGACGCGCAGCGGACTGGGTTGCAACGTCATCGGTTAGCGGATGATGCCGCGCTGCGACGCTTCGACGAACGCGAGCAGCGTCTGCACCGGGGCGTCGCCGTCACCGCCGGCCGAACCGAGTTCCTTCAGTTGCACCTTCGCTTCTTCGAGCGACAGGCCGTTCTTGTACAGCACGCGATACGCGGTGCGCAGCACCGAGATCGCGTCGGCCGAGAAGCCGCGGCGACGCAGCCCTTCGACGTTGATGCCGTGCGGCTCGGCCTTGTTGCCCGCGGCGATCACGTACGGCGGCACGTCCTGCACGAGCGCCGAGGCGCCGCCGAGCATCGAATGCGCACCGATGCGCACGAACTGATGCACGCCCGACATGCCGCCGATGATCGCGTAGTCGCCGATCGTCACGTGACCGGCCATCTGCGCGTTGCTCGACAGGATCACGTTGTTGCCGACGTGGCAGTCGTGACCGATGTGCACGTAGGCCATGATCCAGTTGTCGTCGCCGAGCGTGGGTGACGCCCGCGTCCTGCACCGTGCCGGTGTGGATCGTCGTGAACTCGCGGATCATGTTGCGGTTGCCGATCACGAGCCTGGTCGGCTCGTCCTGGTACTTCATGTCCTGCGGACGCCCGCCGACCGATGCGTAATGGCCGATGCGGTTGTCTTCGCCGAGCGTGGTATAGCCTTCGATCACGCTGTGCGAGCCGACCGTGCTGCGCGCACCGATCGTCACGTGTGCGCCGATCACCGCATAGGGCCCGACTTCGACGGATTCGTCCAGCTGCGCGCCCGCTTCGATGATCGCGGTGGGATGGATCCTGCTCATGCGTCCTCGCTTCTGATTCTGTTGCGTTGTGTGGATGGCCTTGCCGTCAGGGCCGCCGCGCGCGTGCTTTGCCGCGCCGCGACCTGCCCCGACGCGGGCTTTTACGCGTCTTTGTCCGTGTGGCGCACCGCGCACATCAGATCGGCTTCCGCCGCGACGACGCCATCCACTTCGGCGCGCGCCTTGAACTTCCAGATGCCGCGCATGTGACGCTCGAACGTGCAGTTCAGGATCAGCTGATCGCCCGGTTCCACCACGCGCTTGAAGCGCGCGTTGTCGATGCCGACGAACAGGTACAGCGTGTTCGACGGATCGCTCGGCTCTTCCGAGAACGTCAGCAGCGCCGCGGTCTGCGCGAGGGCTTCGAGGATCAGCACGCCTGGCATCACCGGCCGCGTCGGGAAATGTCCCTGAAAATACGGCTCATTGATCGACACGTTCTTCAACGCTTTGATGCTCTTGTGCGGTTCGAGTTCGAGCACCCGGTCGACTAGCAGGATCGGATAACGATGCGGCAGCAGCGTGAGAATCTTATGAATGTCGAGATTGATTTTTTCGGTGCTCATGGTGTTTCTGCTCACGCATTGACTGCGCGATGATGACTGCGGATGCTGGGTGCAGGTGGGTTGAAAACGCGCACGACCGGCGCCTCTGATGACCGGTGGTCGTGCCACCCGGTCACGGCCACCGGCTTTGCTTCACGATGCTCGACCACTATTTTACGCGGTGCGGATGGGTCGCCGGGATAACTGTCAGATCTTGTTGCCTGCGGGTTGACCTGCGGCGCCGTCAGTGGCATTGCCGGCTTTGTCGACGGTGGCGTTCTCCAGCGCTTTGATGCGATCGCGAAGCTTGTCGATATTGCGCAGCAGCGCGGCGCTTTTGTTCCAGTCCGCGTGGTTCACGGCCGGGAACGCGCTCGTGTACATGCCGGGCTTCAGCAGCGACTTCGACACGCCCGACTTTGCGGTGACGATCACGTAATCGGCGAGCGTCACGTGTCCGGCAATGCCGACCGCGCCGCCGATCATGCAATGACGGCCGATGGTCGTGCTGCCCGCGATGCCCGCGCAGCCCGCGATCACCGTGTAGGCGCCGACCTTGCAGTTGTGGCCGATCTGCACGAGGTTGTCGATCTTCACGCACTCCTCGATGATCGTGTCGGCCATCGCGCCGCGGTCGATCGTGGTGTTCGCGCCGATTTCGACGTCGTTCGCGATCGACACGCCGCCGACCTGCGGAATCTTGACCCAACTGCCGGTGCGTGCGTCGCCCTCGCCGACGAAGTCGGGCGCGAAGCCGAAGCCGTCCGAGCCGATCACCGCGCCCGCGTGGACGATCGCGCGCTCGCCGAGCTTGCAGCCGTGGTACACGGTCACGTTCGGATACAGATGTGAGTTCGCCCCGACGCGGGTGCCGCGGCCGATTACGACGTTGGCGTCGAGCCGCGCGTGCTCGCCGATCACTGCGCCCGCTTCCACGGTGACACGCGGACCGATCACCGCGCTCGCGGCGACCTGGGCGGAAGGATCGATGGTTGCGCTGGGATGCACGCCGGGGACCGCCCTCGGCGCGGCCAGGTCGATGAAGGTTTGCGCGATGCGCGCAAAGTAAGCGTAGGGATTCGGCGTGACGATGAAGTTTCGAGCTTCGCGCGAGGCGAGCTTCGCAAGGTCGCCGGCATTGATCAGCACGGCGCCGGCGCGGGTCGTTTCGACCTGCGACAGATACTTCGGATTGGCGAGGAACGCCAACTGGTCCGGGCCGGCCTGGTCGAGCGGCGCAAGACTGCTCACGCGCTGCGCCCCGTTACCGACTACTTCACCGCCGAACCGCTGGACGATGTCCTCGAGCGTAAATGCCATGCCTATCCTGTCTCCAATGTCGACCAGAGTTGGCGCTTTAGCGCTTACTCTGGTCCCATTCAAATCATTGCGAGGGCGCGCGCCGAGGCGTGCGGGGCGACCGTGCGCCGCCCTCAGTCGCCCTCAGTCGCCCTCATTGCCCTTAGTTGCCCTCAGTTGCCCGATGCCGCAAGTGCCTTCAGCACCTGGTCGGTGATATCGATGCGCGGGCTCACGTACACCGCTTCCTGGACGATCAGATCGTAGTGCTGCGTTTCGGCGATCTGCTTGATGACCTTGTTCGCGCGATCGAGCACTGCCGCGAGTTCCTCGTTGCGGCGCTGGTTCAGGTCTTCGCGGAACTCACGCTGCTTGCGTTGGAAGTCCGAGTCGAGCTGCGACAGGTCGCGCTGCTTTTGCGCGCGATCGGTCGCCGACATTGTCGCGCCATTCTTGTCGAGTGCATCGGACATCGACTTGAGCTTTTGCGCCATGTCGGCGAGATCCTTGTCCCGCTTCGCGAATTCGGCCTCGAGCTTCAGCTGCGCGGCTTTCGCCGCCGCCGATTCGCGCAGGATGCGGTCGGAATTCACCGCGGCGATCCTCGCCTCCTGCGCGTGCGCCATGCCGACCCCGAGGGTCATTGCCAGCGCCAATGCGCACGCTACACGTTTCGAAAACATACCGGTTAGCAAAGTCATCCTCTCGATACTGTAGTTTGGCCGGGTCCGCCGCCGCAGCCGGCCGCCGGCAACGCCGGCCGCCGGGAACACCCGCCGCCCGATCAGAACGCCGTCCCGATCTGGAACTGGAACTTCTGGTACTGGTCGCCAGTGTGCTTCGTGAGCGGGAAGCCAAGGCTCAACTTGAGCGGGCCGATCGGCGAGATCCACGCGAGACCCACACCGTAGCCGTAACGCAGGCCATTTGCGCCGATGCTGTTACCTTCCGTTCCCCACACGTTACCGGCGTCGAGGAACGTGAACACACGCAGCGTGCGATCGTAGCCCGTGCCCGGCAGCGGGAACGTGAGCTCGATATTGCCGACGAGCAGCTTCGAGCCGCCGATCGGGTCGTTGGTCTTCGCGTCTCGCGGACCGAGCGAGCTCGGCTCGTAGCCGCGCACCGAACCGATACCGCCGGCGAAGTAGTTCTTGAAGATCGGATAAGGCTTGCCGCCGAGGCCGTTACCGTAGCCGCCCTGGAAGTTGAAGCCCAGCACGAAGCCACGCGCGAACGAGTAATAGTACTGCGCGTTGATGTCGGCCTTGTAGTACTGCGTGCCCCCGATCGGCGTGCCGTACTCGGCGTTCGCCTGCGTGAAGTAGCCGCGGCTCGGCACCAGCGCGCTGTCACGCGCGTCGCGCGACCAACCGACCGTCAGCGGTACGTTGTTCGACACGCGGCCGAACTGGTTCACGTAGTCGATATAGCTTTGCGGCGTATTCGAGTCGATGTCGAGCTGGTTCTGCTCGAAACCGACGCCGAAAAACACCGTGTCGACTTCGGAGAACGGAATGCCGAACTTCAGGTCACCGCCAATCGTGACGATCTTGAAGCTCGAATCGGTCGAATAGTACAGCGGCTGGTACGTGCGGTAGTAGACGTCGGTGATCCGCTTGATGCCGTCCACGGTGAAGTACGGGTCGACCTGCGTGACCGTCAGCGTACGGTACGTCTTCGCGGTATTGATGTTCACCGAGAGGCTCGTGCCGGAGCCGAACACGTTGTCCTGCGAGATACCCGCCGACAGCACCACCTTGTCCGTCGATGAGAAGCCCGCGCCAAGCGTGATCGCGCCGGTCGGCTTTTCGGCGACCTTCACGTCGATGTCGACCTGGTCGGGCGTGCCTTCGACCGGCACCGTGGTCACGTCGACGTCGGTGAAGTAGCCGAGACGGTTGATACGGTCCTTCGACAGCGCGAGGCGGTTCGAATCGAACCACGAGCTTTCGAGCTGGCGCATCTCGCGGCGCACCACTTCGTCGCGCGTGCGCGTGTTGCCGACCACGTTGATGCGCCGCACGTACACGCGACGGCTCGGGTCGACCTGAAGCGTCAGGTCGACGGTGTGGTTGTTCTGGTCGATCTGCGGCTGTGCATTGACGGTCGCGAACGCGTAGCCGTACTCGCCGAGCTTGTCGACGATCGCCTTCGTGGTGGCCTGCAGCTTTTCGGCCGAGAAGCGGTCGCCCGGCTTGATCTTGATCAGCTTCTTCAGTTCCGCTTCGCGGTCGAGCAGATTGCCGGCGAGGCGGATGTTCGAAATCGTGTACGGCTGACCTTCATGCAGCGTGACCGTCAGGTACATGTCCTTCTTGTCCGGCGAAATCGACACCTGGGTCGATTCGATGCTGAACTCGAGATAGCCGCGGTTCAGGTAGTACGAGCGGACGTTCTCGAGGTCGCCGGTGAGCTTGTCTTTCGCGTACAGGTCGTTCTTCGTGTACCACGAGAACCAGTTCGGCGTGGACAGCTGCATTTCGTCGCGCAACGTGCCGGTGCTGAATGTCTTGTTGCCGATGAAGTTGATCTGACGGATCTTCGCGCTCGGACCTTCGGCCACCGAGAACAGGATGCCGACGCGGTTGCGGTCGATCGGCGTGATCGTCGTGGTGACTTCGGCCGCGTAAAAACCGCGCGTCAGATACTGGCGCTTCAGTTCCTGCTCGGCCTTGTCGACGAGGGCCTTGTCGTAGTAGCGACCTTGCGACAGCCCGACCGCGCGCAGCGCCTTGATCAGGTTGTCCTTGTCGAACTCGTGGATACCGGCGAAGTCGATCGTGCCGATGGCCGGGCGCTCTTGCACCTGCACGATCACCACGTTGCCTTCGGTCGCGATCTTGACGTCGTTGAAGAAGCCCGTCGCGTACAGCGCGCGAATCGCTTCGGACGCCTTGTCGTCGGAAAAGGTATCGCCTTGCTTGATGGGCAGGTACGCGAACACCGTGCCCGGTTCGACGCGTTGCAATCCCTCAATGCGAATGTCTTGCACCACGAAGGGCGTCGTTGCGTGAGCAACCAGCCCATGCGCGGCGAACGCCGCGGCTACAACCGTCTTTGGACCAAAGCGATGAGGTTTGAACAACGTGCTTCCCCAGTATGTATAGCTGCATCAGGCCTGGCGGCCGCCCTCGTGAACGCCGCCGGACACTTTAAAAATGGATTAAACGAGCCAGATCGTTGAACAGCGCAATCGCCGACAACGCGACGATGCAGGCAAGCCCCGCCCTCTGAAAAACGAGTTGCCAGCGATCGGAGACAACTTTACCGGTCACAGCTTCAACCAAATAATATAACAGATGACCCCCATCCAATACCGGAATTGGTAGCAGGTTCAGCACGCCGAGGCTAATGCTGACAAGGGCCAGGAACGACAGAAACGCGGCAGGACCCAGACGTGCGCTCTTTCCCGCGTAGTCGGCGATCGTCACCGGACCGGACAGATTCTTCAGCGACGCCTCGCCGACGATCATCCGGCCGAACATCCTGACCGAGTACACCGCGAGATCCCAGGTACGGCGCGCGCCGAGGTGGAGGCTCTCGAGCGGCCCGTAGCGCACGTCGATCGACGGCACCTGGGTCGCCAGCTCTGCGCCGATGCGGCCGATCTGCTGCCCGCTCGCCGCATCGCGCTGCAGTTGCGGCACGATGGTGATTTCTTCGAGCGCGCCCGCCGCATGACCGCCACGGCCCCCGCGCTCCACCCGCAGCGTGACCGGCACGCCGGCGTGCGATTTTACAAAAGCGATGAAGGCCGAGGCATTATCGGTCGGCGTGCCGTTGATCGCGCGCAGCCGGTCGCCGGCGACGAGCCCCGCCTTTTGCGCGGCGCTGCCCGCCTGCACGCCCGCCACCGTCAGCTTGCCGCCGCCGGGCTCGAAGCCGAGGCGTGACATCAGATCGTCGTCGACGTCTTTCTCGCCGAGGCCGCGCAGGTCCATCGGAAAATCGGACGTGCCGTGCGCGTCTTTTGCACTGAGCACGATGCGCTGCTGATCGAACGCGGCGCCGAGCAGCTTCCAGCGCAGATCCGACCACGACCGCACCGGCTCGGTCTCATCGCTATGGCCGGTGCGCACACCGACGATGGTCTCGCCGCCTTCGAAGCCCGCCAGCGCGGCCGGCGTGTTCGGCGCGGGTGTCGCGATCACGGCGGCCGGTTCGGTCACGCCAGTTGCGAACACGAGCGCGAACAGCACGATCGCGAGCAGGAAATTCGCGACCGGACCGGCCGCGACGATCGCGAAGCGCCGCCACACCGACTGGCGGTTGAACGCATGCGGCAGATCCGCTTCGGGAATCGAACCGGGGCCGGTCTCGCGCTCGTCGAGCATCTTCACGTAGCCGCCGAGCGGCAGCGCGGCAATCGTCCACTCGGTGCCCGTCTTCGGACTGACCCACTGAACGAGCGGCTTGCCGAAGCCGATCGAGAAGCGCAGCACCTTCACGCCGCACAGACGCGCGACGCTGTAGTGCCCGTACTCGTGGACTACCACGAGTACGCCAATCGCAACCGCGAAAGCGAGCAGTTCGATCAGCAGATTCATAAACGCCTCACTGGACGGCGCGTTCCGTGCGACGGGCGCCGTCAGGCAGACGCGCGATGAATTCGGTAGCAGCTCGGCGCGCGGCGGCGTCCGCTTCGATGACGTCGTCGAGCGCGTGCGCGCTGCGGTTCGGCAACGCGTTCAGCACGGAGTCGACCGCCTCGGCAATCGCCATGAAGCCGATGCGGCGCGCGAGAAATGCCTCCACCGCGATCTCGTTCGCGGCGTTCAACGCCGCGCTCGCGATGCCGCCTTCCGCAAGCGCCTTCATGGCGAGCGCGAGGCACGGGAAGCGCGCGTAGTCGGGTTTTTCGAACGACAGCGACGCGATCTCCGCGAGATCGAGCTGCGCGACCCCGGAATCGACGCGATCCGGAAACGCGAGCGCGTGCGCGATCGGCGTGCGCATGTCGGGGTTGCCGAGCTGCGCGAGCACCGAACCGTCCGCGTACGACACCAGCGAATGAATCACGCTCTGCGGATGGATCAGCACCTCGATGCGCTCGCCGGGCAGGTTGAATAGCCAGTGCGCCTCGATCACTTCGAGGCCCTTGTTCATCATCGTGGCCGAGTCGACCGAGATCTTGCGGCCCATCACCCAGTTCGGATGCTTGCAGGCTTCATCAGGCGTCACGTCGACGAGCGTGGCCGGTTCGCGCGTGCGGAACGGGCCGCCCGATGCGGTCAGGATGATCTTTGAAACGCCGCCATGCAGCGACGCTTCACGCGGCAGGCATTGGAAAATCGCGTTGTGTTCGCTGTCGACCGGCAGCAGCACCGCGCCGTGGTCGCGCACCGCGTCCATGAAGATCGCGCCGGACATCACCAGCGCTTCCTTGTTCGCGAGCAGGATGCGCTTGCCGGCGCGCGCCGCGGCAAGGCTCGGCGCGAGACCGGCCGCGCCGACGATCGCCGCGACCACCGTGTCGCAGCCCTCGCTCTTCGCGACGTCGACGAGCGCCTGCGGCCCGTACGTGACCTCGGTCTTGCTGCCCGCTTCGCGCAGCTTCGCGGCGACCTTCGCGGCCGTGTCGGCGTCGCCGACCACCGCCACTTCGGGCGCGAACCGCAGGCATTGCCCGACGAGCTTGTCGCCGTTGCGATGCGCGCTCAGCGCGTAAATCGAAAACCGCTCGGGATGACGCGCGACCACGTCGAGCGTACTGTCTCCAATCGAGCCCGTAGAACCGAGCAATGTCAGACGTTTTTGCATATCTCTTTCTCTAGCCGAGCAGCAGCATGGCGAGCGGCAGCACCGGCAACAACGCGTCGATGCGATCGAGCACGCCGCCGTGCCCCGGCAACAGGCCGCTCGAGTCTTTGACGCCGGCCTGACGTTTCATCAGCGATTCGAACAGATCACCGACCACGCTGAAAACCACCAGCAGGGTCAGCGCGAGCACCGTGCGCAGCGCACCCAGTTGCGCCAGCAGCGCAGAATACAGGGTCGGCTCGAACGCGTGCAAAAAGATCGCCGCGGCCGCGACGATCATGACCAGCAGCCAGCCGCCGATCGCCCCCTCCCAGGTTTTACCCGGACTAATCGCTGGCGCCAGCTTGTGCTTGCCAAATGCCTTCCCGGAGAAGTATGCGCCGATATCGGCGAGCCATACCAATAGCAGCAGCGACAGCACGAACGGCACACCCTGCATGCGCGCGGCGACGAGAGCATGCCAGCACGCGATGAAACCGACGATTCCGGCAAGAAACAGAAACGCGCGCCACGCGCCCTGCGCGAGCACGGGCTTGCGCAGCAGCACGAATGGACCGGCGATCACCCAGAAAATCGCCGCCGCCTGGAAGAACGGCCGCGCAGGCTCGGTGCCGATGCCCACCCGCGTACTGGTGACGAGTCCGAGTGCCGCGACGAGCGCGTACAGCACCGGACCCGCGCCACCGAGCTTCAGCAGGCGCGCCCACTCCCACGCGGCGAACACGACGACGAAAGCGATCAGCGCGCCGAATGCGCCGACAGGCGCGAACAGCGTGACAGGCAGGAACACTGCCAGCAACACGATCGCCGTGATGACACGGGTTTTTAGCATGGAAGCGAATCGACGTTCTGCGATTGCGGCTCGAGCTGAGCACTGGTGCGGCCGAAGCGGCGTTCCCGCTCCGTGTACGAAGCGATGGCGTGACCGAGCGCGTCGGCGTCGAAATCCGGCCAGAACGTGTCGGTGAAATAGAACTCGGTGTAGGCAAGCTGCCACAGCAGGAAGTTGCTGACGCGGCGCTCGCCGCCGGTGCGGATGAACAGGTCCGGCTCGGGTGCGTAGGCCATCGACAGGTGCTCGGCGAACGCGTCCTCGTTGACCTCGACCGGCTTGCCCGCCGCCGCTTGCTCGACGAGCTTGCGGGCGGCCTGCATGATGTCCCAGCGCCCGCCGTAGTTCGCGGCGATGGTCAGCGTGAGACGGGTGTTGCGCGCGGTCTTGGTTTCCGCGCGCTTGATCAGATCGCGGATCTTGTCGTCGAAACGCTCGAGATCGCCGACCACGCGCAAACGGATCCCGTTCGCGTGCAGCTTGCCGATCTCGCGCTCGAGCGCGGTGACGAACAGGCGCATCAGGAACGATACCTCCTCGTTCGGACGGCGCCAGTTCTCCGAGCTGAACGCGAATAGCGTCAGATATTCGACACCCCGCCGCGCGCACGCCTCGACGGCCGCCCGCACCGCGTCGACGCCGCGCGTATGGCCCGCCACGCGGGGCAGACGCCGCTGCGTGGCCCAACGGCCGTTGCCATCCATGATGATCGCGATATGTCGCGGCACCGCGGCGACTTCAGGCACGCGCACGGTTGAGCTGGTATAGGTCATGGCCGTCGGGACAGTAATGCCAGTAAAGAAGTGGAAATCAGAAGGTGCTGAGCCGAACGGCGTCAGACCGTCATGATCTCGGCTTCTTTCGTTGTGACGAGCTTGTCGATTTCGGCGACGAACTTGTCCGTCAGCTTCTGGACGTCGTCACCGGCACGACGCTCGTCGTCTTCCGAGATTTCCTTGTCCTTGACGAGCTTCTTCAGTTGCTCGTTGGCGTCGCGGCGCAGGTTGCGCACGGCCACCTTGGCCGTTTCGGCTTCGCTGCGAACGACCTTGGTCAGCTCGCGGCGACGCTCTTCGGTCAACGCGGGCATCGGTACGCGGATCACATCGCCATGGGTAGCTGGGTTCAGACCGAGATCCGACTCGCGGATCGCCTTTTCGACGACCTGGACCATCTTCTTTTCCCACGGCTGCACGCCGATCGTGCGCGCGTCGATCAGCGTCAGGTTCGCGACCTGCGAAATCGGCACCGGCGAGCCATAGTAGTCGCACTGGATATGATCGAGCAGGCCCGTGTGCGCACGGCCCGTGCGGATCTTCGACAGGTCGTTCCTGAACGCGTCGATGGAGCGCTGCATCTTCTGTTCAGCGCCCTTCCTGATATCAGCCACAGACATTTTTAAACCTCCGAACCTTCAAAACGGTGCGAGCCGCCCGGCACGCGCGATGCGGCGGCCCGGGCTCGCGTCAAAGCCCACGTAATGTAAACGAAGTTTACACGTGGACGAGGGTGCCCTCGTCCTCACCTAGCACGATGCGCTTGAGCGCACCGGGTTTGACGATCGAAAACACGCGGATCGGCAGCTTCTGGTCGCGGCACAGAGCGAAAGCCGTCGCGTCCATCACCTGCAGATTGCGGCCGATTGCCTCGTCGAAGCTGATCGTGCTGTAGCGGGTCGCGCTCGAATCCTTCTTCGGATCGGCCGAATAGACGCCGTCCACCTTGGTCGCCTTCAGCACCACTTCCGCGCCGATTTCCGCGCCGCGCAATGCAGCGGCCGTGTCGGTCGTGAAGAACGGGTTGCCGGTGCCGGCCGCGAAGATCACGACCTTGCCTTCCTCGAGCTGGCGGATCGCGCGGGGCCGGATGTACGGCTCGACGACCTGGTCCATGCGCAGCGCCGATTGCACGCGCGCCTCGATGCCGGCGTGACGCATCGCGTCCTGCAGCGCCAGCGCGTTCATCATCGTGGCGAGCATACCCATGTAGTCGGCCGTTGCGCGGTCCATACCCGCCGCACCGCCCGCGACGCCGCGAAAAATATTGCCGCCGCCGATCACCACGGCCAGTTGCGTTCCGAGACGGACCACTTCGGCCACGTCCGCCACCATTCGTTCGATGGTTCCGCGATTGATGCCGAAGGCATCGTCGCCCATCAGAGCTTCACCGGAGAGTTTGAGCAGGACGCGTTTATAGGCAGTGGGCATAGGGGTATCCAGATCGCGCAGAACAGGGCAACAACAAGGGACTAATGTAGGGGTGAAATGCTGATTCGGGCAAGCACCGCCAAATTGGCGAACCCTGAGGTTCGCCAGCGGCGGCCGCGCGGCGAGGGTCAACTCGTGCGCGGCCTTGCGGCGCCGCCGACCGCGGCGAGGTCTTGCCTCGCCGCGGGTCCAAACGGTACGGCGGTGAAGCTTGGGTAACGCTTATTGTTGCTTTGCAGCAGCGACCTGGGCGGCCACTTCCGCTGCGAAGTCGTCCTGCTTCTTCTCGATGCCTTCGCCGACCACGAACAGCGCGAACTTCTGCACGCTCGAGTTGCCCGCCTTCAGCATCTGCTCGATCGTCTGCTTGTCGTTCTTCACGAACGTCTGGTTCAGCAGCGACACTTCCTTCAGGTACTTCTGCACGGTGCCGTCGACCATCTTGGCAACGATTTCAGCCGGCTTGCCCGATTCGGCGGCCTTCTGTTCAGCGATGCTGCGTTCCTTGGCGATCAGGTCCGCCGGCACGTCGTCCGACGACAGCGAGACCGGCTTCATCGCAGCGATGTGCATCGCCACGTCCTTGCCGACCTGTTCGTCCGCGCCGGTGTACTCAACCAGCACACCGATGCGCGTGCCGTGCAGGTACGCCGCCAGCTTGTTCGCGGTGTCGAAGCGCACGAAACGGCGGATCGACAGGTTTTCGCCGATCTTGCCGACCAGCGCGAGGCGCACTGCGTCGACGGTTTGGCCGTCGAGCGGCAGGGCCGACAGTGCCGCGACGTCAGCCGGGTTTTGCGTCGCGACGAGTTCGGCGATCTTCTTCGAGAACGCGAGGAAGTCGTCGTTCTTCGAGACGAAGTCGGTTTCGCAGTTCAGCTCGACGAGCGAACCAGCGTTGCCGTTGATGAACGATGCGACGACGCCTTCGGCCGTCACGCGCGATGCCGCCTTGCTCGCCTTGTTGCCGAGCTTCACGCGCAGCAGTTCTTCAGCGCGCGCCAGATCGCCGTCGGCTTCCGTCAGCGCCTTCTTGCATTCCATCATCGGCGCGTCGGTCTTCGCGCGCAGTTCTGCAACCATGCTTGCGGTAATTGCCGCCATCATTTGCTCCTTGAGTTCTGTCTGTCACACGCCGCCCGCATTTCGATGCCGGCGGCAGGAATTCGTTTCAGCGTTTTCGCGCATTTTTTGCGAGCGACGCGCCCGCGTCGCCTCGAGCACTCTGCCAGATGCCCGTTACAACAACTGTCATAGACATCGCGACTTAAAAAAAGGGGGCCTGTAGAAAGCCCCCTTTTATGCCGGACACTGGGCAGCCTTACGCTTCCGGGTTGACCTCGACGAACTCGTCGCCGTCGCCGCCACGCGCAGCCTGGACCACTTCGTTGACCGCGTTGGCACGGCCTTCGAGGATCGCATCGGCCACGCCAGCCGCGTACAGGGCGACGGCCTTGCTGGCGTCGTCGTTACCCGGGATCACGTAGTCCACACCTTCCGGCGAGTGGTTCGTATCGACCACGGCGATGACCGGAATGCCGAGCTTGTTTGCTTCGGTCACGGCAATCTTGTGGTAGCCGACGTCAACCACGAAGATCGCGTCCGGAATGCCGCCCATGTCCTTCACGCCGCCGATCGACTTCTGCAGCTTGGCCATTTCACGTTCGAACAGAAGCGCTTCCTTCTTGCTCATGCGCTCGGTTTCACCGGCTTCCAGCGCCGCCTCCATGTCCTTCAGGCGCTTGATCGAAACCTTCAGCGTCTTGAAGTTGGTCAGCATGCCGCCGAGCCAGCGCGCGTTCACGAACGGCATACCCGCGCGCTGCGCTTCCTGGGCGATCGTGTCACGCGATTGACGCTTCGTACCGACGAACAGGATCGTGCCGCGGTTCGATGCCAGCTGACGCGCGTACTTCAGCGCGTCGTTGTACATCGGCAGCGTCTTTTCGAGGTTGATGATGTGAATCTTGTTGCGATGACCGAAAATGAAGGGGGCCATCTTCGGGTTCCAGAAGCGGGTCTGGTGACCGAAGTGGACACCTGCTTCCAGCATTTGACGCATCGTAACTGCCATGAAATTCTCCACGAGGGTTGGGTCTTAAACCGGCTGCCGTATCGGCCGCGCCCGCCTCTACCTTGGCTGGAACGCGACGACACCCTGGGTGCGCCGGCTTGCGAATTGGTTGCCTGACACGACTTTCTCTCACTCACGACACCCAACAACCGGAGTGCCGCGAGAAGCCGCTCCGCCCAGCTGCCATGCGCGAATTTGCGGACTCGCGAATGAAAGCGGACTAGGACCGACTTAGCCAAAGAGTATAGCACGCGAGGACCGGCTGACTCAACCGGCCCGACCACCGGCCGGTGGTCCTACGCACGGGACCGCGCCGCCGGGACCGAAGCCCGGCCTGGCGTCCTTTGAGCCGCCAATTTGCCGATTCTGGCGCTTTTCGCCCATTGCCGCCCGATCCAGCGCAACGACCCGGCCCCCACTGCTGTAAAATGGCTCGATTCCGCCACGCGCGGGGGGCATTAAGGATCGACCGGCATTCCGTGCCCGGCAGACGCCCCTCCGCCCGGCCACCGCAACACCCAGCAAGCCTTATCCAGCAAGGCTTCCGAGGAAACCATGGCTATCACCATCAAAAACGAAGACGATATCGCGAAGATGCGCGTCGCCTGCCGGCTCGCGAGCGAAGTGCTCGACTACATCACGCCGTTCGTCAAGGCCGGCGTCACCACTGGCGAGCTCGACCGTCTGTGTCACGAATACATGCTGAAGGACCAGGGCACGGTCCCCGCGCCGCTGAATTACCAGCCGCCCGGCTACCCGCCCTACCCGAAAGCCACCTGCATTTCCGTCAACGACGTGATCTGCCACGGCATTCCGGGCGACAAGGCACTCAAAACCGGCGACGCGCTGAACATCGACATCACCGTGATCAAGGACGGCTATTTCGGCGACACGAGCCGCATGTTCATCGTCGGCGAAGGGTCGATCATGGCAAAGCGCCTCGTGCAAGCCACTTTCGAATGCATGTGGCTCGGCATCGACCAGGTGCGACCCGGCGCGCATCTCGGCGACATCGGCTATGCGATCCAGAAGCACGCCGAAGGCCTCGGCTACAGCGTGGTGCGCGAATATTGCGGACACGGCATCGGCACCGTATTCCACGAAGATCCGCAGATCCTGCACTACGGTCGCCCCGGCACCGGGTTCGAACTGCAGGCCGGTATGATCTTCACGATCGAGCCGATGATCAACGCCGGCCGCCGTGACATCCGCACGATGCCCGACCAGTGGACCGTCAAGACCAAGGACCGCAGCCTGTCCGCGCAGTGGGAGCACACGGTGCTCGTCACCGAGACCGGTCACGACGTGCTGACCGTGTCGGCCGGCACGCCGGCGCGTCCGCCCGTGGTCGCGGCCACGGCCTGACCGATTCCGACCACACCGCCTTCCTGCCAATGAGTAGCGTTCCAGCCGTCGCCCCCTCCCATGCCTCGTCGCTCAAGGCGGACTACAAAGTGGCCAAAGCCCAGTTGCTGGAACGCTTCCGAACGTCCACCAACGTCGACGCGTTGATGGCCGCCCTCGCGCGCGCCACGGACCATTCGCTGCGCGCCGCCTGGGACACCTGCGAGCTGCCCGACGACCTCGCGCTGGTCGCGGTTGGCGGCTATGGGCGCGGCGAACTCGCGCCGCACTCCGACATCGACATCCTGGTGCTGTTGCCCGACGCGCGGCTCGAGCATCTGGACGCGCGCATCGAGCGCTTCATCAGTCTCGCGTGGGATCTCGGGCTGGAACTCGGCAGCAGCGTGCGCAGCGTGTCGCAATGCATCGAGGAAGCGGCCAACGACGTCACGGTGCGTACCTCGCTGCTGGAAGCGCGCCGCATCACCGGCAGCACCGCACTGTTCGACGATTTCGCCCGGCGCTACCGTGCGGCGCTCGACCCGAAGGCGTTCTTCCAGGCGAAGGTGCTCGAAATGCGCCAGCGTCACGCGAAGTTTCAGGACACGCCCTACGCGCTCGAGCCGAACATCAAGGAAAGCCCGGGCGGGCTGCGCGACCTGCAGCTGATCCTGTGGATCACACAGGCGGCCGGCTTCGGCAGCAGCTGGCGCGAACTCGAAGCACGCGGACTCATCACCGAGCGCGAGGCGCGCGAGCTGCGCCACAACGAAGGCTTTCTGAAGTCGCTGCGTGCGCGGCTGCACGTGATCGCCGGGCGCCGCCAGGACATCCTGGTGTTCGACCTGCAGACGCCGGTCGCGGAAAGCTTCGGCCTCAAGCCGACCGCGACCAAGCGCGCGAGCGAGCAGTTGATGCGCCGCTACTACTGGGCCGCGAAAGCGGTCACGCAACTCGCGACGATCCTGATCCAGAACATCGAGGCGCAGCTGTTTCCGAGCACGAGCGGCATCACGCGCGTGCTGTCGGATCGCTTCGTCGAAAAGCAGGGCATGCTCGAAATCGCCTCCGACGACGTGTTCCAGCGCGAGCCGAATGCAATCCTCGAGGCGTTCCTGCTATACGAGCGCACCCCCGGCGTGAAGGGACTGTCGGCGCGCACGCTGCGCGCGATCTACAACGCCCGCGACGTGATGGACCAGCACTGGCGGCGCGATCCGGAAAATCGCCGGCTCTTCATGGAAATCCTGAAGCAGCCGGCCGGTATCACGCATGCGTTCCGGTTGATGAACCAGACGAGCGTGCTCGGGCGTTATCTGCTGAATTTCCGGCGCATCGTCGGGCAGATGCAGCACGACCTGTACCACGTGTTCACGGTCGATCAGCACATCCTGATGGTGCTGCGCAATCTGCGCCGCTTCGCGGTCGCCGAGCATGCGCACGAATACCCGTTCTGCAGCCAGTTGATCGTCAACTTCGACCGGCCGTGGGTGCTGTACGTGGCCGCGCTGTTTCATGACATCGCGAAGGGCCGCGGCGGCGATCATTCCACGCTGGGCATGGCCGACGCACGGCGCTTCTGCCGCCAGCACGGCATCGAAGGCGAGGATGGCGAGCTGGTCGTGTGGCTCGTGCAGCAGCATCTGACGATGAGCCAGGTCGCGCAGAAGCAGGACACGAGCGACCCTGAAGTGATCAAGCGCTTCGCCGAGCTGGTCGGCACCGAGCGCCGCCTGACCGCGCTCTATCTGCTGACCGTCGCCGACATCCGCGGCACCAGCCCGAAGGTCTGGAACACGTGGAAAGGCAAGCTGCTCGAAGACCTCTACCGCACCACGCTCGCCGTGCTTGGCGGTGCCCAGCCGGACGAGCATTCCGAGCTGAAGTCGCGCCAGGAAGAGGCGCTCGCGCTGCTGCGTCTCGAAACCGTGCCGGAAGGCGCGCAACGGGCGCTGTGGGACAAGCTGGACGTCGGCTATTTCCTGCGTCACGACGCGGCGGACATCGCGTGGCAGACGCGCGTGCTGTACCGCCACGTCGAAACGCCGACGCCGCTCGTACGCGCGCGGCCGTCGCCGATCGGCGAGGCGCTGCAGGTGCTCGTCTACGTGAAGGACCAGCCCGATCTGTTCGCAGGCATCTGCGCGTATTTCGACCGCAACGGCCTGTCGGTGCTCGATGCGCGTGTCAGCACGACGCGCCACGGCTACGCGCTCGACAACTTCCTCGTCGCGCACACCGAAGAGGACGTGCACTATCGCGACATCGCCAATCTGGTCGAGCAGGAGCTGACCGCGCGCCTCGGGGGCCACGGCACCTTGCTGCCGGGACCGTCTAAGGGCCGGCTGTCACGGCTGTCGCGCACCTTCCCCATTACGCCGCGCGTCGACCTGCGGGCCGATGAGCGCGGCCAATACTACATCCTGTCCGTGTCGGCGAACGACCGGCCGGGCCTTCTTTATTCGATCGCGCGCGTGCTGGCTGAGCACCGGGTCGGCGTCGCCTCGGCGCGGATCAATACGCTCGGCGAACGCGTCGAGGACGTGTTTCTGCTCGAAGGACACAGCCTGTCGGACAACCGCCTGCAAATTCAGGTCGAGACCGAACTACTGCGCGCGATCGCAGTGTGAGATTTCATGCGAATCAAATTAACAGCGAAGCATCCGCGGCCGGCGTCGTCCGAACGCGCCCCTGTCCGCCCCGGCAGCGCGTCGGCGCGTAAGCCGACCCGTCCAGCGCGGCCGAAGCCATTCGAGGCCGAGGCCGGCGCGAAGCGCGAAGGCGCGGCATCGACGGGTGGTGGCGCGAAGCGGCCGGTCGGTGCGAAGCCGGCGGGCGCCGGTGCACGCGCGCCGCGTGCCGAAGGGTCGGGCGTGCGCGAACGGGGCACGGCTGCCGCGGGCGCACCGCGCCGCTTCGAAGGTGCGGCTCAGCGAGGCGAGCGCGGAGAACGCGCGCCGCGTCGTTTTGAGGGCGGCGCCGAGCGTGGCGAACGGGCGCCTCGGCGCGAATTCGGCGAACGGACTGAACGCGCGCCGCGTCGTTTCGAAGGCAACGCTGAGCGTGGCGAACGCGCTCCTCGGCGCGAATTCGGCGAACGGACTGAACGCGCGCCGCGTCGTCCCGAAGTCAGCGCTGAGCGTGGTGAACGCGGGCCTCGGCGCGATTTCGGCGAACGGACTGAACGCGCGCCGCGTCGTTTCGAAGGCAACGCTGAGCGTGGCGAACGCGGGCCTCGGCGCGAATTCGGCGAACGGACTGAACGCGCGCCGCGTCGTTTCGAAGGCAACGCTGAGCGTGGCGAACGCGCTCCTCGACGCGAATTCGGCGAACGGACTGAACGTGCGCCGCGTCGTTTCGAAGGCAACGCTGAGCGTGGTGAACGCGCTCCTCGACGCGAATTCGGCGAACGGACTGAACGCGCGCCGCGTCGTTTCGAAGGCAGCGCTGAGCGTGGCGAACGCGCTCCTCGGCGCGAATTCGGCGAGCGTGCAGAACGCGCACCCCGTCGTTTCGAGGGCAATGCGGAGCGCGGCGAGCGCGCACCGCGCAGTTTTGGTGAGCGCGCACCGGGCCGCGACGCCGGCGAACGCCGTCCGTTCAGCGGTCCGCGCCCAGGCACAGGCAGGCCGTCGGAAGGCGGCGCGCGTGGCGATCGTCCGGTGCGCCGGGAGCGCGAGGCCGCCGACCGTCCGCGCTTCGGTAGCGATCGCGGTGAGCCGCAGGAGCGTCGCAGTGGCGATCGAGGCGCGCGCAGCGACAGCACCTCGCGCCGCTTCGAAAGCGAGCGTGGCGAGCGCAGCTTCGCGAAGCCGGCAAAAGGCGGCTACGGCGAACGCACCGAGCGTCGCGAGCGCCCTGCGCGCAGCTTCGACGACACGTTGCCGGCCGCGAACCGCCGCTTCGGCGACGATCGACCAGCCCGCGCCGCCAAGCCGCGAGCCTCGGCATCAGCAACCGCCCGCCCCGTCGACACCACCATCGACACTCCGCACCCGCCCCGCCGCGATCGCGAAGACGCGCCGGGCATGCTGCGTCTGTCGAAGCTGATGTCCAAGCTCGGCCTGTGCTCGCGTCGCGAGGCCGACGAATGGATCGAGAAAGGCTGGGTCATGGTCGACGGCGAGCGCGTCGATACGCTCGGCACGAAGGTGTTCCCGGATCAGCGCATCGACATCGACCCGGCCGCCGAAGCCTTTCAGTCGAGCCAGGTGACCGTGATCGTTCACAAGCCGGTCGGGCTCGTGTCGGGCCAGGCGGAGGACGGCTATCAGCCGGCCATCACGCTCGTCACGCCGGAGAATCGCTGGGAAGGCGACCGTTCGGGGATCCCCTTCTCGGCGTCGCATCTGCGCCAGCTCGCGCCGGCCGGGCGTCTCGACATCGATTCGACGGGCCTGCTCGTGCTGACGCAGGACGGCCGCATCGCGAAGCAACTGATCGGCGGTCACTCGGACGTGGACAAGGAGTATCTGGTGCGCGTCGCCTACGGCGATCACACGGTCGACGTCGAAAACCATTTCCCGGCCGAAAAACTCGCGCTGCTGCGCCACGGCCTGTCGCTCGACGACGTCGCGCTGAAGCCCGCGCAGGTCAGCTGGCAGAACGGCGAGCAGCTGCGTTTCGTGCTGCGCGAAGGCAAGAAGCGTCAGATTCGCCGCATGTGCGAACTGGTCGGTCTCGAGGTGGTGGGCCTGAAGCGTGTGCGCGTGGGCCAGGTGATGCTCGGCGCGCTGCCGCCGGGACAGTGGCGCTATCTGTCGGAAGACGAGTCGTTCTGAGGTCTGTCCAATGCGCCTCCTTGCTGAGAGCGGGCGCATCGGCACAACAAAAAACCCACGCACTTTGGCGTGGGTTTTTTGTTGGCGGCAGCTGTGTCAGTCGTCGCTATTCGTATCGAGATCCGGGAACAGGACCTCCGTAAAGCCGAACTTCGAGAAATCGGTAATCCGCATCGGATACAGCTTGCCGATCAGATGATCGCATTCGTGCTGCACAACCCGTGCGTGAAAACCCTCGGCGACCCGGTCGATCGGATTGCCGAACTGATCGAAGCCGTGATAACGGATCATCGAAAACCGGCTCACCACGCCGCGCAGCCCCGGCACCGACAGGCAACCTTCCCAGCTTTCTTCCATGTCCTGCGAGACCGGCGTGACGGTCGGGTTGATCAGCACCGTTTCGGGCACCGGCGGCGCGTCCGGATAGCGCTCGTTCGAACCGAAGCCGAAGATCACCACCTGCAGATCGACGCCGATCTGCGGCGCGGCGAGACCCGCGCCGTTCGCCGCGTGCATGGTCTCGAACATGTCTTCCACGAGCCGGTGCAGCTCGGGCGTGTCGAAGTGATCGACCGGCTCGGCGATTCGCAGCAGGCGCGGATCGCCCATCTTCAGAATGTCGTGAATCATCAGTGCCCCTCCAGGAGCTTGCGCATACCATCTTCGTCGAGTACGGGGATGCCGAGTTCCTCGGCCTTCGAAAGTTTGCTGCCCGCGTCGGCCCCCGCCACCACGTAACTGGTTTTCTTCGATACCGACCCCGCCACCTTCGCGCCGGCCGCCTCGAGCATATCCTTCGCGTCCTCGCGCGACAGGTTTGGCAGCGTACCGGTCAGCACGACCGTCTGCCCGGCCAGCACGCCCTGCGGCGCCTTCGGCGCTGGTGGCCCCTCGGGCCACGTGACCTTGCCCGGCGCGCGCAGCTGTTCGATCACCGTGCGGTTGTGGTCCTCGGCGAAGAACTGGTGGATCGATTCGGCGACGACCGGCCCCACGTCGTTGACTTCGAGCAGTTCCTCCAGCGACGCATCCATGATCGGATCGAGCGAGCCGAAGTGCTTCGCGAGATCCTTCGCGGTCGATTCGCCGACATGGCGAATCCCCAATGCGTAGATAAAGCGCGCGAGCGACGTGTGCCTGGCCTTGTCGAGCGAGTCGAGCAGGTTCTGCGCGGACTTTTCGGCGAAGCGGTCGAGTTCCGCGAGCGTCGTGAAGCCGAGATTGAACAGATCGGCCGGCGTGCGCACCAGGCTCTGTTCGACCAGTTGATCGATGATCTTCTCGCCGAGGCCGTCGATATCGAGCGCGCGCCGCTGCGCGAAGTGCCACAACGCCTGCTTGCGCTGCGCCGGACAGAAGAGCCCGCCCGTGCAGCGCGCGATCGCCTCGTCGGGCAGCCGCTCGATCGCCGAACCGCACACCGGGCACTGCGTCGGCATCACGAACTCGCGCGCGTCGGCCGGACGACGCTCGAGCAGCGCGCTGACCACCTCCGGAATCACGTCGCCGGCGCGCCGCACGATCACCGTGTCGCCGATGCGGATGTCCTTGCGGCGCACTTCATCCTCGTTGTGCAAGGTCGCGTTCGTGACCGTCGCGCCGCCGACGAACACCGGTTCCAGCCGCGCGACCGGCGTGATCGCGCCGGTGCGGCCGACCTGCACGTCGATCGCGACCAGCTTCGTCAGCGCTTCCTGCGCGGGGAATTTGTGCGCGAGCGCGAAGCGCGGCGCGCGCGACACGAAACCGAGCGCATCCTGCTCGTCGCGCCGGTTGACCTTGTAGACCACGCCGTCGATGTCGTAGGGGAGCCTGTCGCGCTTCTCGCCGACCGCGTGGAAGAAGCCGAGCAGGCCTTCGGCGCCCTGCACGACCGCGCGCTCGCCATTGACCGGCAAGCCCATCTCCTTGTACCAGTCGAGCAGTTCGCTATGGGTGGCCGGCATCTCGATGCCTTCGAGCACGCCGATGCCATACGCGAAAAACGACAGCGGCCGCTGCGCGGTGATCTTCGAATCGAGCTGCCGCAAGCTGCCCGCCGCCGCATTGCGCGGGTTCGCGAATTCGCGTTGTTCGGCGGTGCGCTGGCGTTCGTTCAGGCGCTCGAAATCGCGCTTGAACATCAGCACTTCGCCGCGCACGTCGAGCACGCGCGGCACTCGCTTACCCTTCAGCTTCAACGGAATCGAGCGGATCGTGCGGACGTTTTCGGTGACGTTCTCGCCGGTAGTGCCGTCACCGCGCGTGGAGGCCTGCACGAACACGCCGTCGGCGTAGCGCAGCGAGATCGCGAGGCCGTCGAATTTCAGCTCGGCCGCGTAGTCGACGGGAACCGGCGGCTCGCTCGCGTTGTTGCCGAGCGCGTCGCCGATGCGCTTGTCGAACGCGACGATGTCTTCGTCGGCGAAACCGTTGTTCAACGACAGCATCGGCAGATCGTGCACGACCGGCTCGAAACCGCTCGCGGCCTCGCCGCCGACGCGCTGCGTCGGCGAATCCGGCACGATCAGATCGGGATGCTCGGCCTCGATGCGCTCCAGCTCCTTGAACAGCTTGTCGTACTCGGCGTCCGGCAGGTCCGGTTGATCGAGCACGTAATACGCGTAGTTCGCGCGTTCGAGTTCCGCGCGCAACCACACGGCCCGCTCGGCCGGAGCGCTGGTTGCGGAAGGAGGGACGGAGGATCGGGCCATGCTGTCGGAAGCTTCTCGAGAAGAAAGTCGGACATCGGATTATCGCAGGAAGCGTGCCCCTTTACATCGCTGAATCGGGGCGGGCCGCGCTGCGACGCAAGCCGGAAACGACGACGGCCGCACATCGTGCGGCCGTCATCAAAACGCGTAGAACGCTGCAAAAGGCTTACTGGCTGAACAGGCGCCGCGTGGCCGGCGAACCCGCCGGAATACCCGCCTGTTCGAGCTTCGCGTACAGCGTCATCAACTGTTTTTCGATCGCGAGCAGCGCGCTTTCCGGCAGCGGCCGGCGACCGTCGTCGACCACGCGTCCGCCGATGCGCTCGGCCAGCGACTTCGCGTAATCGCACATCAGCCGGAACGGCAGGATGTCTTCGTCGGCGACCGGCACGTCGAGCACCAGCGTGATCATCTCGCCGCCTTTGTACGTGAGGTCGTCGCGCAGGAAGTTGGTGTCGCCGAACTGCAGCATGAACACCGGGCTTTGCCGCGAGTCGAGCTTGACGAAGCGCGTGCCGTCGCGCGACAGCAGCAGACCGTCCTGCGACGCGACCGCCTGCACGTAGTTGGCCGACCACGGCGCGCCGTCCGACAGCACGTTGATCGACAACTGCGCGTCGCACTGGGCGGCAAAGCCGTCGAGCTCGCGCGCCATCGCGACGGTTTCGAGCATGTCGGGGAATTCCGGCGCCGCGTCGAGCGCATCGGCGAACTGCTGTACGCCGGTCACGAACTCGGAAAATTCGAGCTCGTTCAGCGCGCCGCTACGGTTCGCGAGCTGCGCGGCCGCGCGCAGCTCTTCATAGCGCGTGCCGTTCTGCAGCAGCTCCCACGAGCCGCCGCCTTCGGGTTTGCCTTCGATGTGCACGGGCTTGCTGCCCGCCCGACGCAAGCGCTGCGCAAGCGGAAGCACCTTGTCGCCGGCCACGGGGCCGTTCAGCCGGATCGGCACGATACAGTCGATGCGTCGATCGACGATCGCGGGCGGCGCCGACGAAATCGTCGTGGCGGCCGGCAGGATCGGTTCGACCCGCTCGTGCCCGGCGGACGCGGGCTGGGCCGCGGGCGCTTCGGCCGTGGGCCGCTTCGCGTGCGCGCCCGGCGCCGCCGCAGGTTCGCCTTCGCCCACGGTATCGGCGTCCGCCGCTGGATAACCGTTCGGCGACGTCATCTCGGCCTGGATATCGGCCGGTGTATCGAGCGGTGCGGCGCCCGCGCCGAACGTCGGCTCGACGCGCGCCGCGGTCCGGTCCGCGGCCGCCTCGGCGCTCACGCTCGGCTCGCGCCGCGTGGTCGGCCGGGCCGGCTCGATGAACGGGCTCTGCTCCTCATGCTCGTCCCGCGCAAAGCTCTCGGCGGTGTCGGCCGGCATCGGCCGCGGCATCTTGCGGCGCACCTTCGCGCCCTGCCACGCGTTGTACACGACCACGCCCCCCACCACCACGGCACCCGCGCCGATCAAACCGAGTGTCAACTCGTCCATGCATGCTCCATCAGCAATTCTTCTATCCGCGCGGGCCTGTCGTCCGCTCCACGTACCGCGCGGCGCTCATCGAGGCCGCTGCGCTGGATGCGGATGCCCGCGAAGGCGTTAACTCAAACGATATTCTGGGCGAAACCCGTCGCCGTTTCCATGTCGACCGCGACGATCCGCGAGACGCCCTGCTCCTGCATCGTCACGCCGATCAGCTGCTGCGCCATCTCCATCGCGATCTTGTTGTGCGAAATGAACAGGAACTGGGTTTTGTCCGACATCGCCCGTACCAAATTCGCGAAACGCTCGGTGTTGGCGTCGTCGAGCGGTGCGTCCACTTCGTCGAGCAGACAGAACGGCGCGGGATTCAGCTGGAACATCGCGAACACGAGCGCGGTCGCGGTCAGCGCTTTCTCGCCGCCCGACAACAGGTGAATCGTCGAATTCTTCTTGCCCGGCGGTTGCGCCATCACCTGCACGCCGGCGTCGAGAATTTCGTCGCCGGTCATGATCAGCTTCGCCTGGCCGCCGCCAAAGAGACGCGGGAACAGCTCGCCGAAATGACGGTTCACTTCGTCGAACGTACTTTGCAGCAGCGTGCGCGTTTCGGCGTCGATCTTGCGGATCGCGTCTTCGAGCGTTTCGATCGCGCTCGTCAGGTCGGCCGACTGCGAATCGAGGAAGCTCTTACGCTCGGTCGCGGCCTTCAGCTCGTCGAGCGCGGCCATGTTGACCGGCCCGAGCGCGGTGATCGCGTTGTTGATGCGCGTGACTTCGCCCTGCAGGTACGACGGCTTCATGTCCGCCGTCAGCTTGGCTTGCAGTTCGGCTTCATCGACACCGGCCGCGGCCAGCTGCTCGACGAACTGCTCGCCGCTGATGCGCGCGGCCTGCTCCTTCAACTGCAATTCATTGATGCGGTCGCGCAGCGGCTGCAGGGCGCGCTCGGCGGTGAGGCGCGTTTCGTCGGCCGAGCGCAGCTTCGCGGTCAGGTCGTCGAGCTCGACGCGCGCGGCGCGCAGCGCCTCTTCTTTCACGGCGCGGATGTCGAGCGCGTCCTGCAGCCCGGTGTGCGCGGTCTGCTCGTTGATCGTTTCCAGTTCGGCGCGCGCGTCTTCGAGCGCGCCCGCAACGCGCTCGCTCTGCTCGTGCGCGACCTGGATGCTGCGCTTCAATTCGTCGATGCGGTTCGCCATGTTGCGCGCGGCGAAGCGCGCGTCGGTGGCGGCGCGGTCGAGCTCGCGTGCTTCGCCGCGGGCGGTCGTCAGTTCTTCGTCGAGTGCTTCGAACGCGAGCTGGTGATCTTCGAAGCGCGCCTGCAGTTCGGCGAGCTCGCCGTCGTGACGCTCGAAGTTCGCTTCCGACTCGGCGCGCAGCGCCCGCTGCTCGTCGATCTGCGCGGCGATCTCTTCGAGTTCCTCGCGAATCTGCGTGCTGCGCTGCGTGTAGCGTTCGTGTGCCTGGGTGAGCCTCAGCACGTCCATCTGCAACGCGTGCACCCGCTGCGTCGCGCGTTCGGCCTGCTGGCGCAGCTCGGCGAGCGCCTGCGCGGCTTGCGTGTGCGCGGCTTCGGCGCGGATCGCGGCGGCCTTCGCCTCGTCGGCGAGCAATGCCTGTGCGCGCACCTGGCGGCCGAGGTTTTCGATTTCCTGCTGACGCGCGAGCATGCCGGCCTGTTCGGAATCGGCCGCATACAGCTGTACGCCGACGCGCGTGACCACGTGCCCCGCCTTGACGACGAATGCGGCGCCCTCGGGCAGCTGCGCGCGCATCGAAAGCGCCTGCTGCAGATCGTCGGCGACGAAGGCGAGGCCGAGCCAGTCGGTCAGCACCGCGCGGATACCCGCGTCCTCGATGCGCACGAGCGACAGCAGCGAGCGCAGCGCCCCCGCCGCCGCGGCAGGCTGACCAGCCGCGGGCGGCGCGTAGAACGCGAGCTTGGCCGGTGGCGCGTCGGTTGCGAACGCCTTGACCCAGTCGAGATTCGACACTTCGAGCGCGGCGAGGCGCTCGCGCAGCACCGCTTCGAGCGCGGTTTCCCAACCGGCCTCGACATGCAGTTTCTTCCACAGACGCGGCAGGCTGCCCAGCTCGTGCTTGTCGAGCCACGGCTGGATCTTGCCTTCGGTCTGCACGTTTTCCTGCAACTGCCTGAGCGCGGCGAGGCGCGCGTCGAGCTGATGGATCTGCGCGCTTTCGGCCTGCACGCGCTCCTGCGCGGCGCGGCGTTCACCGTCGAGCCGCGGCAGTGTTTCCTGCGCGTCGGCGAGGCGGCTCTGCGCGTCGTGAAGGATTTCCTCGTGCTCGGCGAGCTGCATGCGCAATTCCTCGAGCTGCGCCTCGTCGGGCGCGTCGAGGCCACCCTCTTCCGATTTGAGCCGCTCATGGCGCTGCTGCAGCTGCTGCAACTGCTGATCGGCATTGCGCTGATGCGCGGCTTCGAGCTTCAGCGCCTGCTCGGTCTGCGCGATGCCGCCGCGCTCGGTGTTCAGCTCCGCCTGAGCGTCGCGCCAGCGCGCTTCGAGGGCGGGCAGCGCATCGTGCTTCGCGGCGGCGTCCTCTTCGGCGAGCACGGCTTTTTCTTCAGCGACGGCCAGTTGCTCTTCAGCGTCGGCGATATCGTCCTGCGCCTTGTCGGCCTGCGATTGCCACTGCTCGCGCTGCGCGGTCAGCGCGGCGATCTGCGCCTGCACGCGGTTGCGCGATTCGACGATGAAGCGGATCTCGGCTTCCAGCCGGCTCACTTCCGCGTTCGCCTCGTACAGCGCGCCCTGCGCGCCCTGCATCGCGTCGCTCGCCGAATAGTGCGCGACGCGCAGCGTTTCGAGTTCCGCCTCGACTTCGCGCAGCTTCGCGGTTTGCGCCTCGAGGTCGACCTGCGCCTGCTCGATCGCGCGTTGCTGGCGCTGCTGCTCGCCGGCCGCCTCGTTCTTGCGCAGCAACCACAGCAGACGCTGCTTTTCCTCGCCGTCGCTTTGCAGCTCGCGATAACGGGTCGCGACGACCGCCTGCCCCTCGAGCTTCTCGAGATTCGTGCCGAGCTCGCGGACGATGTCCTCGACGCGCGTCAGGTTCTCGCGCGTGTCGTGCAGACGGTTCTCGGTCTCGCGGCGGCGCTCCTTGTACTTCGACACGCCGGCGGCTTCTTCGAGGAACACGCGCAGCTCTTCGGGCTTCGCCTCGATCAGCCGCGCGATCATGCCCTGCCCGATGATCGCGTACGCACGCGGCCCGAGGCCGGTGCCGAGGAAGATGTCCTGGATGTCGCGGCGCCGCGCCGGCAGATTGTTGATGTAGTAGCTCGACGTGCCGTCGCGCGTCAGCACGCGCTTCACGGCGATCTCCGCATACTGGCCCCACTGGCCGGCGGCGCGGCCGTCCGCGTTGTCGAACACGAGTTCGACGCTCGCGCGGCTGCCGGGCTTGCGGGCGGTCGAGCCGTTGAAGATCACGTCCTGCATCGACTCGCCGCGCAATTCAGAGGCGCGCGATTCGCCGAGCACCCAGCGCACGGCGTCGATGATGTTGGATTTGCCGCACCCGTTCGGACCGACCACGCCAACCAACTGGCCTGGGACCTGGAAATGCGTGGGATCGACGAAGGATTTGAAACCAGCGAGTTTGATCGAGGTGAGCCGCACGGCGATTTCGCTGTTTGAAAAGAGAGAGTGATAGGTGGCTCGCGAGGTTGCGCCAGTCGTTCACCGCCGCAGCGGGACGGCCCCGCGCAACCTCGCGAGCCTTCGCAATTTGGTTGCCGGCTGCATGCGCTCATGCATATCTGAGGCACACACAGATACGCATGCGCCGGCTAATGAGGGGGAATCATACCATCGCGCGTGGACGATTCTTACTGCCCTTTCGGCGGTCGTCACTGTCGCCGTCAGGGCCGTGTTCGTCACCGCGTTGGTCGCCGCGTTTGCTACCGCATTGACCACCGCGTCCATCGTCGCCGCCGGGCCCCTCCGTGTCCCCGATGGCGGGATCGGGCGGCGCCAATTTCGTCCGATGCACCCAGCTCGACAAGGCCGACGCGAGCACGATGCACGCGCCGCCGGCCCATTCGCGCGGGCCCGGTACTTCGCCGGCGAACAGCCACGCCGACAGCGCCGTCACGACGAGTTCGAACAGCATGATGATCGACGCGCGATTGGCCCGCACGCGCGAGAGCCCGTATTGCACGAGCATGTTGTTCGACGCGAGCAGCAGACCGAGACCGAGCACCAGCAGCGCCGCCGTGCCCAGCTGCGCGCCGACGGGCGGCGCGGGCATCGGCTCGAACAGCGACGCGAGCGCGCCGAACAGCGCCGCGCCGCCGAAGATCACCGCGGTGCGCATTTCGGGCTTCATGTCCGGCAGCACGCGGCTCGTCTTCAGGATCAGCACGTTGCTCATCGCGAAGCCCATGCCGCCGGCGAGCCCGGCCCATTCGGCGGGATTGCCGGGTACCGGAATGCCGAGACGCGGCGACCATAGCATCGTCATCGCGCCCACGAGCGACAGCGCGGCCAGCGCCGCGCCCGACCACGTGAGCCGCTCGTGCAGGATGAAATGCGCGAACAGCGCGGTCCACGCGGGCGTCAGATAGAACAGCAGCAGCACGCGCATCACCTGACCGTGGATCGCGCCCCACACGAAGCCGAGATTCGTGACGCCCGCGGCGAGCGCGAGCGCCGGCAGCAGCCAGTGCCACCGCACGGTCTTCAGCGCGCCATTCCGCACGAGCAGCACGAACAGGCAGCCGGTGCCGCTCGTGAGCGCGCTCGCGGCGGTGCCGGTCACCCCGAGCGCGGCCAGCATCCGCAGCGGATACCAGACCATCCCCCAGACCGACGCGCCCAGCATGATCGCGAGCGTCGGCCAGCCGTTGCGAAGCCAGTTGGTCATGGGGCGGGACTCCGACGGGCGTCGTGGGCGGGTCGTATGAGGGTCCAGCCGGCCGTCTCCTGAACTGCTGCGTACATTGCTGCTCCTGCGTATTCTTTTACGCGAACCGTGGCAGATTCGCGCCGTTCCCGCCGCGGCGCCCCGGTGTGCCGCCTCGCGGATTGCTCCCGCGCCGCGCGCCAGGCTCCCGCCTGGTCCGCGGGCGCGCCACGCTATAATCGTCCGTTCGCCGCCGCCCGCCGGCGCGCGTGCCCGGTTGTCCCGCCATTCGTCCGCGTCCATCCCGATCAGGCCATTTCGTCCGTGAATCCGCTACTCGACTCCCTTCAGCCCTATCCGTTCGAAAAGCTGCGCCTGCTTTTCAAGGACGTCACGCCGCCGGCCGGCCTTGCGCACATCAGCTTCGGCATCGGCGAGCCGAAACATCCAACCCCGCCGCTGATCCGCGACGCCGTCATCGATTCGCTCGGCGGCCTCGCCGCGTATCCGGCCACGCTCGGCTCGGCGCCGCTGCGCGAGTCGATCGCGAAATGGGTCGCGCAACGCTACGACCTGCCGCCGCTCGATCCGCTGACCGAGGTGCTGCCGGTGGCGGGCTCGCGCGAGGCGCTGTTCGCGCTCGCGCAGACGGTGCTCAATCCGCGCCGCGACGCTGACGGCGAGCCTGCGATCGTACTCTGTCCGAACCCGTTCTACCAAATCTACGAAGGCGCGGCGCTGCTCGGCGGCGCGCAGCCGTACTTCGTCAACAGCGACCCGGCGCGCAACTTCGCGTGCGACTACTCGGCGGTGCCCGCCGACGTGTGGGCCCGCACGCAACTGCTGTACGTCTGCTCGCCGGGCAACCCGACCGGCGCCGTGCTCACGCTCGACGACTGGCGCGAGCTGTTCGCGCTATCGGACCGCTACGGCTTCGTGATCGCTTCGGACGAGTGCTACTCGGAAATCTATTTCGACGAGTCGAAGCCGCCGCTCGGCGGCCTCGAAGCGGCCCACAAGCTCGGACGCGGTTTCGAGCGCCTCGTGATGCTGTCGAGCCTGTCGAAGCGCTCGAACGTGCCGGGCATGCGCTCGGGCTTCGTCGCCGGCGACGCCGCGATTCTCAAGGCGTTCCTGCTGTACCGCACGTACCACGGCACGGCGCTGTCGACCGTGTTCCAGAGCGCGAGCGTGGTCGCCTGGAGCGACGAGACGCACGTGCGCGAGAACCGCGCGAAGTACCTGCAGAAGTTCACGACCGTCACGCCGATGCTCGCCGACGTGCTCGACGTGCGCCTGCCCGACGCCGCGTTCTACCTGTGGGCCAACGTCGAGCGCACCGGCCTCACGGACACCGAGTTCGCCCAGCGCCTCTACGCCGACTATAATGTGACGGTTCTGCCGGGCTCGTTCCTCGCGCGCACCGCGCACGGCGTGAACCCCGGCCGCAATTTCGTGCGCCTCGCGCTCGTCGCCGACGTCGACGAATGCACGGCGGGCGCGCAGCGGATCGTCGAATTCTGCCGCTCGCTCAGTGTCAACTGAGTGCAGCCTGAGCCTCGCTCGAGCTACACGGCATCCCCTTCTTCAGACTTCAACCCTTCAGATAATCACGCATATGTCGCAACAACTTCAGAGCATCATCGATACCGCCTGGGACAACCGCGCCGAACTGTCGCCGAAAGCCGCGCCGGCAGAAGTGCGCGAAGCCGTCGCCCATGCGATCGAGCAACTCGATAAGGGGGCGCTGCGCGTCGCCGAAAAGAAGGACGGCGACTGGGTCGTCAACCAGTGGCTGAAGAAGGCCGTGCTGCTATCGTTCCGTCTGGAAGACAACGCGCCGATGCCGGCCGGCGGCTACAGCCAGTTCTACGACAAGGTGCCGTCGAAGTTCGCGAACTACACCGCTGAAGACTTCGCCGCCGGCGGCTTCCGCGTGGTGCCGCCCGCGATCGCGCGCCGCGGCTCGTTCATCGCGAAGAACGTCGTGCTGATGCCGTCGTACACCAACATCGGCGCGTACGTCGACGAAGGCACGATGGTCGACACGTGGGCCACAGTCGGCTCGTGCGCGCAGATCGGCAAGAACGTGCACCTGTCGGGCGGCGTCGGCATCGGCGGCGTGCTGGAGCCGCTGCAGGCCAACCCGGTCATCATCGAAGACAACTGCTTCATCGGCGCGCGCTCGGAAGTCGTCGAAGGCGTGATCGTCGAGGAAAACTCGGTGATCTCGATGGGCGTGTACCTCGGCCAGAGCACCAAAATTTACGACCGCGAAACCGGCGCAGTCACGTACGGCCGCATTCCGGCGGGATCGGTCGTGGTGGCGGGCAACCTGCCGTCGAAGGACGGCACGCACAGCCTGTACTGCGCGGTCATCGTCAAGAAGGTCGACGCGAAGACGCGCGCGAAGGTCGGCCTGAACGAGTTGCTGCGAGGCGATTGATGGCGCGCGGCACCAAAACCGTCGTCTACGGCATTCCGAACTGCGACACCGTGAAGAAGGCCCGTGTGTGGCTCGAAGAGCACGGCGTCGAGTTCGAGTTCCACGACTTCAAGAAGGCCGGCGTGACCGAGCCGCTCGTGCAGGACTGGCTCAAGGACGTCAAGCTCGAGGCGCTGCTGAACCGCCGCGGCACGACGTGGCGCGCTCTGTCCGACGACATGAAGGCGGCCGCGGAAACGCAGCCGGGCGCGATCGCGCTGATGATCCACAAGCCGTCGGTGATCAAGCGGCCGGTGCTGGTCGTGAACGGGCGGGTGAAGTCGCTCGGCTTTTCGGCGGACGAGTACGCGGCGCTGTTTGTCTGAGCGCGGCGCTGAAGCGCCAGGCTCCAGCACGAGGTAGTCGAACGCGCGGCCTCGCGCCGCGTCGTTCAAAGGCTGTTGCCGGCTGCGGTGCCTCACCGCGAGCCGGCATTTTTTCATTTCAAAGTGGCTTGTACTGAATCCATGTCCGGCACCCTCGCCCTTACCGAACAACTGATCGCGCGCGCGTCCGTCACGCCCGACGATCAGCATTGCCAGCGTCTCCTGATCGAGCGCCTCGCCGCGCTCGGCTTCGAGCACGAGACGATCGAATCCAACGGCGTGACCAACCTGTGGGCCGTCAAACGCGGCGTCGACGGCACGCAAGGCAAGCTGCTCGCGTTCGCCGGCCACACCGACGTGGTACCGACCGGCCCGCTCGAACAGTGGCGCTCGGCGCCGTTCGAGCCGACCCAGCGCGACGGCAAGCTGTACGGCCGCGGCGCGGCGGACATGAAGGCGTCGATCGCCGGCTTCGTCGTCGCGAGCGAGGAGTTCGTCGCCGCGCACCCCGAGCACCGCGGCTCGATCGCGTTCCTGATCACGAGCGACGAGGAAGGCCCCGCCACCGACGGCACCGTCAAGGTCGTCGAAGCATTGCAGCAGCGCGGTGAGCGCATGGACTACTGCATCGTCGGCGAGCCGACCTCGAGCGAGCGTTTCGGCGACATGGTCAAGAACGGCCGGCGCGGCTCGATGTCGGGCAAGCTGATCGTCAAGGGCGTGCAGGGCCATATCGCCTACCCGCATCTGGCGAAGAATCCGGTGCACCTGCTGGCGCCAGCGCTCGCCGAACTCGTCGCCGAGCGCTGGGACGAAGGCAACGACTATTTCCCGCCGACCACCTGGCAGGTGTCGAACCTCCACAGCGGCGCCGGCGCGACCAACGTGATCCCCGGCCACGCGGACGTGATGTTCAACTTCCGTTTCTCGACCGCGAGCACCGTCGAAGGACTGCAAAAGCGCGTGCATGCGATTCTCGACAAACACGGCCTCGAATACGAACTGCAATGGACCGTGAGCGGCCTGCCATTTCTCACCCCGAGCGGCGAGCTGTCGAGCGCGCTCGCGCAGGCGATCAAGGACGAAACCGGCGTGGACACCGAACTGTCGACCACCGGCGGCACGTCGGACGGCCGCTTCATCGCGCGCATCTGCAAGCAGGTGATCGAGTTCGGTCCGCTGAACGCGAGCATCCACAAGATCGACGAACATATCGAAGTCGCCCATATCGAGCCGCTGAAGAACGTGTATCGCCGCGTGCTCGAACAACTGATCGCGTAACCTGGAACTTTGCGATGACGCTTCCTTTTTGCACCGTCCGCGACCTGCTGCGTTATGCAGTGTCGCGTTTTAGCGAGGCCAAACTGTCGTTCGGCCACGGCTCGGCCAATGCCTACGACGAAGCCGCCTATCTGATCCTGCACACGCTGCATTTGCCGCTCGACCTGCTCGAACCGTTTCTCGACGCGCGCCTGACCACGGCCGAAATCGAGGCGGTGCTGAAAGTGATCGAGCGACGCGCCGCCGAACGCGTGCCGGCCGCGTACATCACGCAGGAAGCGTGGATGCACGGCTATCGCTTTTACGTCGACGAGCGCGTGATCGTGCCGCGCTCGTTCATCGGCGAGCTGCTGCAGGACGGCCTGCAGCCGTACGTCGAGGACCCCGAGCAGGTCGGCGCGGTGCTCGAACTGTGCACCGGCTCCGGGTGCCTCGCGATCCTCGCCGCGCACGCGTTCCCGAACGCCGACGTCGACGCGGTCGATCTGTCCGCGCCCGCGCTCGAAGTCGCGACGCGCAATGTGCTGGATTACCACCTCGAGGAGCGCATCGCGCTGTTCGAAGGCGACCTGTATGCGCCGCTCGCCGAGCGCCGCTACGATGTGATCATCAGCAATCCGCCGTACGTGAACGCCACGTCGATGCAGGAGCTGCCGGCCGAATACAAGCACGAGCCGGAGATGGCGCTCGCCGGTGGCGCCGACGGCATGGACATCGTGCGACGGATCATTGCCGACGCGCGCAACTGGCTGACCGAAGACGGCGTGCTCGTCATCGAGATCGGCAACGAACGCGAGCACGTCGAGGCCGCGTTCGGCGGTCTCGACCTCGTGTGGCTGTCGACCAGCGCCGGCGACGACAACGTGTTTCTGATCCAGGCCAGCGACTTGCCGGTCTGAGTCCGGCATGCTGAGCGTTTGATCGTCGTTTCAAGCGCGTTTCTCAGGCAGGGTCACGAGCAATCGCCGCGACAGCGCGTGGCCTTGCCCGCAACCGCAGCCTGAGCCCGTTGCCCGACGCGTTCGCCGCAGACCACGGAGCGAGCCCCTGCCCGCCTCCGTTTCCTGAACCACGGCGCTTCGCCAACTGTTCGCGAGCTTATGTCATTCGACCTGCTTCACGTCGGCACGCTGGTTGCTGTTGCCCACATTCTCGGCATCATCGCGGCCGCTCACGCGATTCTCCATACCCGCACCTCGCAAGGGGCGATCGCGTGGGCCGTGTCGCTGGTCGCGATGCCTTATCTGACGCTCATACCCTACCTGTTCCTTGGCCGCAGCAAGTTCGCCGGCTACGCGGACGCGCGCCGCGTCGAGAACGAGCTGCTGCGCACGCGCGCGCATCCGCTGGAGTGGGACACGCAGGCGTCGTCGGCCGGGGTGCCGACGCAGCAGCTCGGCTCGCGGCTCGTGCAGTCGCTGACGCGCCTCGGCGGCATGCCGTTCCTGCCCGGCAATACCGTGCGCACGCTGGTCAACGGCACGGCGACTTTCGAGGCGATCTTCGAGGCGATCGAGAACGCGCGCCGCTATGTGATCGTGCAATTCTTCATCGTGCGCGACGACGCGCTCGGCGACATGCTGAAGGACGCGCTGATCGCCAAAGCCAAACAGGGCGTGCGGGTCTACTTCCTGTATGACAGTATCGGCAGCTTCGATCTGCCGCACCGCTACGTCGCGGCGCTGCGCGCCGCCGGCATCGAGATGCAGCCGTTCGCCACGAACCGCCTCTTCGTCAACCGTCTGCAACTGAATTTCCGCAATCACCGCAAGATCGTGGCGGTCGACGGCGAGCGCGCGTTTGTCGGCGGTCATAACGTCGGGGTCGAATATCTGGGCGCGAAGCCGCCGCTGTCGCCGTGGCGCGATACGCACATCGAAGTGCGTGGTCCGGCGGTCGCAAGCATCCAGTTCGTCTTCATCGAGGACTGGTACTGGGCCACGCAGCAGTTGCCCAAGTTCGACGCGCCGGCCGCGGATTCCGTGACCCCATCCTTCGACCAGCCCGGCGACCACGGCGCCAACGAGCGCGCCGCGAACAACATGCACTGCCTCGTGCTGCCGAGCGGCCCGGCCGACAAGCAGGAGACCTGCTCGCTGTTTTTCGTCGAAGCAATCAACGCGGCACGTGAACGCATCTGGATCACGACGCCCTACCTCGTCCCAGACGAAGCCGTATTCGCTGCGTTGCGCCTCGCTGCGCTGCGCGGCGTCGACGTGCGCATCCTGATTCCGAGCCGCCGCGATCACCTCGTGGTGTTCGCGGCGTCGAAGCTCTATGCGTACGACTCGCTGCGCGCGGGCATTCGCATCTTCCGCTATCAGCCGGGCTTCCTGCATCAGAAGGTCGTGCTGATCGACAGCAGCGCGGCCGCGATCGGCAGCGCCAATCTCGACAACCGCTCGTTTCGCCTGAACTTCGAGATCATGGTGCTGACCGTCGACCGCGGCTTCGCGCTCGAAGTCGAGACGATGCTGCTCGACGACTTTGCCGAGTCGCGCGAAATCGACCGCGACGAGTACGACAAGTCGAGCGCGCTGCGACGCATGCTGATGCACGTCGCGCGGCTCTTTTCGCCGATCCTGTAGGCGTGCCCGCTTACAGCAGCGCTTCGATATCCCCGGTGATCGCCTCGGGCTTGGTCAGCGGCGCATAGCGCTTGACGACGTTGCCGTCGCGGCCGATCAGAAACTTCGTGAAATTCCACTTGATCGCCTCGAGACCGAGCAGTCCCGGCGCCTCGATCGTCAGATAGCGGAACAGCGGGTGCGCGTTCGGGCCGTTCACGTCGATCTTGTCGAACATCGGAAACGTCACGCCGTAGTTCTTCTCGCAGAAGCTGCCGATCTGCGCGGCGTCGCCCGGCTCCTGCTTGCCGAACTGGTTGCACGGAAAACCTAGCACCGCGAGCCCGCGCGCCGCGTACGCGTCATACAGTTTCTGCAAGCCCGCGTATTGCGGCGTGAACCCGCATTCGCTCGCGGTATTGACGATCAGCATCACCTTGCCTTCGTACCGCGCGAGACTCGCTTCCTCGCCGCCGAGCGTGCGTGCCGAAAACGAAAAGATCGATGTCATGTGCCCTCCCGTGAAAGCCGTCAGTCTATGCCAAAAGCGCTACCGATACAGTCGGCCGGATGGCCGATGAGCGCTGCGCGCGAAGTGACAGACGGGCAATCGGCGCCGCGCGCCCGGCAACGCGCCGGGCAGTCTAAAATAGCGGTTTTCTTCAGCCGGCCACGTCGTGATCCGCTTCAATCAGTTCAGCCTCGCGCGCGGCACCAAGCCGCTTTTCGACAACACCACGTTCACCTTGAACCCCGGTGAAAAAGCCGGCCTCGTCGGAGCGAACGGCGCGGGCAAGTCGACGCTGTTCGCCGTGCTGCTCGGCGAGCTGCATGCGGACGGCGGCGATTTCTCGATCCCGCCGACCTGGCGCATCGCGCACGTCGCGCAGGAAACGCCCGCCGTCGACAAAACCGCCCTCGCCTACACGCTAGACGGCGACGCCGCGCTGCGCGACATCGAAGCGCGCATCGCTTCGGCCTCCGCGGCGCACGACGGCGCGGCAGAAGCCGAAGCGCACGCCGCGTTCGCCGACGCCGACGGCTACACCGCGCCGGCTCGCGCCGAAGCGTTGCTGCTCGGCCTCGGCTTCACGCTCGAGCAGACCCGCGAGCCGGTCAGCAGCTTCTCGGGCGGCTGGCGCATGCGCCTGAATCTGGCGCAGGCGCTGATGTGCCGCTCCGATCTGCTGCTGCTCGACGAACCGACCAACCACCTCGACCTCGACGCGATCGTCTGGCTGGAAGATTGGCTGAATCGCTATGCGGGCACGCTGATCGTGATCTCGCACGACCGCGAGTTTCTCGACTCCGTCTGCAACGTCACGCTGCATCTCGAGAACCAGCAGATCAAACGCTACGGCGGCAACTACTCGCAATTCGAAGTGCTGCGCGCGCAGCAGATCGCGCTGCAACAGAGCGCGTACGAAAAGCAGCAGCGCACGGTCGCGCATCTGCAGAGCTACATCAACCGCTTCAAGGCGCAGGCCACCAAGGCGCGTCAGGCGCAAAGCCGGGTGAAAGCGCTTGAGAAGATGGAGCTGATCGCGCCCGCGCACGTCGGGTCGCCGTTCACGTTCGAGTTTCGCACTCCCGACTCCGCGCCGAATCCGATGATGGTGATGGAAGACGTGCGCTGCGGCTACCATGCCGAAGACGGCAGCGAGATTCCGATCGTCGAGCGCGTGAGGCTGTCGATCCAGAACGGTCAGCGCATCGGCCTGCTCGGCGCGAACGGCCAGGGCAAGTCGACGCTGATCAAGACCCTCGCGGGCACGCTCGAACCGTTGAGCGGCCACGTACGCGAAGGCAAGGGTCTGCGCATCGGCTACTTCGCGCAGCATCAGCTCGAAACGCTGCGTCCGGACGACACCCCGTTGCAGCACCTCGCGCGTCTCGCGCCCGATACGCGCGAGCAGGAGCTGCGCGACTTCCTCGGCAGCTTCAACTTTTCCGGCGACATGGCGACCGCGAAGATCGCGCCGTTCTCGGGCGGCGAGAAGGCCCGCCTCGCGCTCGCGCTGATCATCTGGCAAAAGCCGAACCTGCTGCTGCTCGACGAGCCGACCAACCACCTCGACCTCGAAACGCGCCACGCGCTGACGATGGCGCTCGCGCAATTCGAAGGCACGCTGATCCTGGTCTCGCACGACCGGCATCTGCTGCGCGCGACGACCGATCAGTTCATGCTGGTCGCGAAGCATCGTCTGCAGGAATTCGACGGCGATCTCGACGACTACCGCGACTGGCTGCTGCAGCATGCGGCCGAGCAGCGCGCCGCGCTGAAGGCCAATGCTTCCGGTGCGTCGGACGCAGCGTCCAACGGCGCGGCAAGTGGCGACAGCAACGTCAATCGCAAGGAACAGCGCCGCCTCGAAGCGGAAACGCGGCAGAAGCTCGCGCATCTGAAGAAGCCGCTGCAAAGCCGCATCGCGAAGATCGAAAGGGAAATGGACGCACTCAACGCGGAGAAAGCGACGCTCGATACATTCGTCGCCGATCCCGCGAGTTACGAACCGGAGCAGAAGAGCAAGCTGACGGAGGCGATCCGCCGTCAGGCAGACGTGAACGCGCGCCTCGACACGCTCGAAGCCGAATGGCTCGAGACGCACGAGGAACTCGAACAGATCGGCTAGCGGCACCGCGCCGGCATCCACGGGAGCTTGGCTTTGTCATTTGCGAATTCATCGTCCGGGTTATCGGCCCCAGAATCCGTAGCTGCATCGGCAGCCGATGCGCCGCCGTTGCAAGGACTGCGCGTGCTCGACCTCACGCGTCTGCTGCCGGGTCCGGTGGCCGCGCTGCGCCTCGCCGAGCTCGGCGCCGATGTGCTGAAGATCGAGGCGCCCGGCGCGGGCGACCCGACTCGCACGATGATGCAGTCGTCGAGCGATCGTGTCGCGGGCCGACCCGGCGCGTTTTACCGGATGGTCAATCGCGGCAAGCGCGAGACGCGCCTCGACCTCAAGTCCGAAGCAGGACGCCAGGTGCTGCGCGCACTCGCGACTGAAGCCGACGTGCTGATCGAGAGCTTCCGGCCCGGCGTGATGGAGCGGCTCGGCCTCGGCTACGCGACGCTCAGCGCAGCCAATGCGCGGCTCGTCTATTGCGCGATCAGCGGATATGGCGCGAGCGGTCCGTTCGCGGACCATGCCGGCCACGATCTGAATTACCTCGGCTATGCAGGCGTGCTCGATCAACTGGCGAACCGCGACGGTGCGCCGATCCTGCCGAACTTCCAGATCGCCGATCTGCTCGGCGGCGCATTGAGCGCGGTCACGCAGATTCTCGCGGCGCTCTGGCATGTCGCGCGAGGCGGCGCGGGCCGCTTCGTCGATGTATCGATGACGCACACGAGCTATGCGCACAACTTCGTCGCGCAGGTGTCGCTCGTCAACGAAGGTGCGGCGCTCGCCGCGGGCAGTGGTCTGTTGAACGGCGGCGTGCCCTGCTACAACCTCTACCGCACCAGCGATGAACGCTGGCTCGCGGTCGGCGCGCTCGAATTGAAGTTCTGGGAAACGCTGTGCATGGCGCTCGATCGGCCGGAATGGGCGACGCGTCACTGGAGCCTGGGTCAGGCGATCGGCGGTCCCGATGCCGTGGCACTCATTCAGGAAGTCGCCAATCTGATTGCGACGCGCACGCTCGGCGAATGGGTGGAATCGCTGGAATCGCTCGATTGCTGCGTGTCGCCGGTGCTGACGCCCGCTGAAGCGGCGCAGCATCCGCTGTTCAATCCGCACGCGTATGCGGCGGTGGCCGCGAGCGCCGCCGACTCACACGACGACGCGGCCTAATGCGCGTGGCGCAGCCGCGACGCGGGCGCAATGAAGATCAAGGCCCGGTCAATCGAAAAACCCGCCGCCGTCAACGCCGCGTCGGCGTCTGCCTCGGCAGCGTTTGCCGCGGCGACTTTTCGTCGTCGTACAGCAGGTGCTTGCGGCCTTCCACATGGCGGCTGATCGTGGCACGCACTTCGGCGGCCGTTACGTCTTCGGCCACCACCCGCCGCGAGATCTGACCCGCGGTGTCGATCCACTCGACGATCCGGCAAGCGCCGCCCCACGGCTGATGAATCGGTGCGGAGACCCGGCAGCCGCGCACCTGGATGTTATGGTGGGCAGCGGTTTCACGAGACTGTTTCAAGGCGCGATCCTTTTTCGAGCATCAGACGGGATGCATATCATTACAGCTTAGAAAAAAGGTATGGCGACCAGGTTACAGCCAATATGAAGATATTTACCGGGCATTACGGTACCGCAAGCGTACAAAGTACCGGCGAGCCGTCCCGGCCCCCGTCTATTCGAGCGTGCGGACGCGGTCGATGGCCTGTTCGATCCGTTCGACCGCAACGACCTGTAAGCCTTCGATTGGCTGTTTCGGCGCATTGGCCTTCGGAATCACCGCCACCGAGAAGCCGAGCTTGGCTGCTTCCTTCAGGCGCTCCTGACCGCGCGGCGACGGCCGGATTTCGCCGGCGAGGCCCACTTCGCCGAATACGACGAGCCCCTTCGGCAGCGGCTTGTTGCGCATCGACGAATGGATCGCGAGCAATACCGCGAGGTCGGCGGCGGGCTCGGAGATCTTCACCCCGCCCACCGCGTTCAGGAACACGTCCTGATCGAAACAGGCGATGCCCGCGTGCCGATGCAGCACCGCGAGCAGCATCGCGAGCCGGTTCTGTTCGAGGCCGACCGCAAGGCGTCGCGGATTCGGCGCGTTGGCCGCATCGACGAGCGCCTGCACTTCGACCAGCAACGGCCGCGTGCCTTCCTGCGTGACGAGCACACATGAGCCCGGCACCGACTGCTCGTGCTGCGATAAAAACAATGCCGACGGATTCGCGACGCCGCGCAAACCACGCTCGGTCATCGCGAACACGCCGAGTTCGTTGACCGCGCCGAAACGGTTCTTGATCGCGCGCACGAGACGGTACGACGAGTGCGTATCCCCCTCGAAATACAGCACCGTATCGACGATATGTTCGAGCACGCGCGGTCCCGCGAGCGCGCCCTCTTTCGTCACGTGCCCGACCATGATGATCGTCGTGCCCGACTGCTTGGCGATGCGCGTGAGTTGCGCCGCGCACTCGCGCACCTGCGCGACCGAGCCCGGCGCCGATGTCAAAGCATCCGAATAGACGGTCTGGATCGAATCAATCACGGCGACTTCAGGCCGTTGCTCCGTGATCGTCGCCTGAATTTTTTCGAGCTGGATTTCCGCGAGCAATTGCAGCTCGCTTGCCTTCGAGCCGGGTTCGAGCAACGCCAGCCGTTGCGCGCGCAACGCGATCTGCGCGCCAGATTCTTCGCCGCTGATATAGAGCGCGCGTTTGTCCGCCGCGATTTCCGCGAGCGATTGCAACAACAGCGTCGATTTACCGATGCCCGGATCGCCGCCGATCAACACCACGCCGCCCGGCACGAGGCCGCCGCCGAGCACGCGGTCGAATTCGCTGACGCCGGTTGAAAAGCGCGGCACGTCCGACGCGTCGATGTCGGCGAGGCGCCGTACCGGCGTGCTCTTCGCGAGCGACTGGAAACGGTGACCGGACGTCGCCTCCGCGACCGATTCGACGAGCGTGTTCCACGTCTGGCAGGACGGGCATTGACCGGACCACTTCGGCGACTGTCCGCCGCATTCCCCGCAGATGTACAACGTCTTCGCTTTCGCCACGCGTTACTCCGCCCGAACCGGCACACGCGGCGCGACCGCGCACATCAGCTCGTAGCCGATCGTGCCGCAGGCCTGCGCGACGTCGTCGATGGGCAGCGCGGTGCCCCACAATTCCACGCGCGAGCCGACGTTGGCGGTCGGCACCGGGGTCAGGTCGACGGTCAGCATGTCCATCGACACACGTCCAACGACCCGTGTGCGCACGCCATCGACGATCACCGGCGTGCCTTCCGGCGCGACGCGCGGATAGCCGTCCGCGTAACCGCACGCGACCACGCCGATGCGCATCGGAGCGCGCGCAGTGAACCTCGACCCATAGCCGACCGAGCTGCCTTCGCCGAGCGTCTGCACGGCGATCAGTTCCGACGCGAGCGTCATCGCGGGCTGCAGGCCCGTGCCGTCGATCGCGGCCGTCACGCCGGACGGCGACGCGCCGTACAGGATGATGCCCGGACGCACCCAGTCGAAATGCGCTTCCGGATGCCACAGCGTCGCGGCCGAATTCGACAGACTGCGCGCACCGGCGATGCCCTGCGCGCCGCGCTCGAACGCCTCCATCTGATGCGCGATGCCGCGCTCGGCATCGGCATCGGAAAAATGCGTCATCAACGTGATCTGGCCGACGCCCTGACAGGCGCGCGCACGTTCCCACGCGGCACGGAATTTTTCGACCGTGTAGCCGAGCCGGTTCATGCCGGTGTTCATCTTCAACTGAATATTGACCGGTTTCGACAGACGCGCCATTTCGAGCATGCGCAGTTGCTCGTCCGAATGCAGCGCCGTGGTCAAACTGTAGCGGTCGATTACGTCGATGTCGGTCGGCCGAAAAAAGCCTTCCAGCAGAAGAATTGGGCCCGCCCAGCCCAATTCACGCAACTTCACCGCTTCTTCGAGGTCCAGCAGCCCAAAGCCGTCCGTAGCGCGCAAACCGGGAAACACGCGCGCGAGGCCATGCCCGTAGGCATTAGCCTTGACGACGGCCCAGATTTTCGATTTCGGCGCATAGCGCCGCGCGACAGCGAGGTTATTGGCGAGAGCAGCGGTATGAATCGTGGCGGAAAGGGGGCGCGGCATGGGATTTTTTCGTAAAGACACTTGCGAATCAGCGGCTTACAGGGCGTTTTCAGCGCTCGGCGGCCCGCTGGGCGGTGCGATCAAGGATTCTGCTAGTCCGAATTCAGCTATTTTCATGATATAAAGCCGTGCGCACAACCCATTTCGATCGGCATAAGCCCGGACACATGACAAACGGCCGGGGCGGACAGACCGCAGCGAGGACAGCATCGCATCAGATGAAAAAAGGTTTTTACACCATCATGGCCGCGCAGTTTTTTTCGTCGCTGGCCGACAATGCGCTTCTGATCGCTGCTATCGCTCTGCTGAAAGATCTTCACGCTCCGAACTGGATGACGCCGCTGCTCAAGCTGTTTTTTGTGCTGTCGTACGTCGTTCTTGCCGCCTTCGTAGGCGCATTCGCCGACTCCCGTCCGAAAGGACGCGTGATGTTCATCACCAATACGATCAAGGTGGTTGGCTGCATAACGATGCTGGTCGGCGCGCATCCGCTGATTGCGTACGGCATCGTCGGCTTCGGCGCGGCGGCCTACTCGCCCGCCAAATACGGCATTCTCACCGAACTGTTGCCGCCTGACCGGCTCGTTGCCGCGAACGGCTGGATCGAAGGCACCACGGTCGGCTCGATCATTCTCGGCACGGTGCTCGGCGGCGCGCTGATCAGCCCGCATATCGCCGCGCCGATTCTCAAATGGCACATCCCCACCGTGAACACGCCCGCGGAAGCCGCGATGGTCGTGATCATGGCCATTTACGTGATCGCCGCGCTGTTCAATCTGCGCATTCCCGACACCGGCGCGCGCTATCCGCGACAGGAGCACGGGCCGATCCGCCTGATCACCGATTTCGCCGACTGCTTTCTCGTGCTGTGGCGTGACAAGCTCGGACAGATTTCGCTCGCCGTGACGACGCTGTTCTGGGGTGCAGGCGCGACGCTGCAATTCATCGTGCTGAAGTGGGCCGAAGTGTCGCTGGGCATGTCGCTGTCCGAGGCGGCGATCCTGCAGGCGGTGGTCGCGGTTGGCGTCGCGTTCGGCGCGATTTTCGCGGCTTCGCGTGTGCCGTTGAAGAAGTCGCTGTCGGTCTTGCCGGTCGGCATCATGATGGGTATCTCCGTGATGCTGATGGCGTTCTACACGCGCGATCTGTTTCCCCCGCATTGGGGCGTGTATTTTGGCCGCATGCACGTGTCGGGCTATCTGATTTTCGCGTATATCTTCCTGATGTTCGTGGGCGGCCTGTCGGGCTTTTTCGTCGTGCCGATGAATGCGCTGCTGCAGCATCGCGGGCACGTGCTGCTGTCGGCGGGCCATTCGATCGCCGTGCAGAACTTCAACGAGAATCTGTCCGTGCTCGTGATGCTGTGCCTGTACGCGGTGCTCGTGTGGCTCGACGTGCCGGTCACCATCGTGATCGTTCTGTTCGGCACCTTCGTCTGCCTGATGATGTGGCTCGTGATGCGACGCCATCAGGCGAACCAGCGCGCCTTCGATTCGGTCGCGCTGATCGGCGAAGCCAAGCACTGATCGGCTGCGCCGGGCCGGCCGCGGCACACACGAGCGCGCCCCCCTTCTTCCTCGCTCGACCATGACTCAATCGATTCCCAATGTGCTGACGATCGCCGGTTCCGACTCCGGCGGCGGCGCCGGCATCCAGGCCGATCTGAAGACCTTCTCCGCGCTCGGCGCCTATGGCGCGAGCGTGATCACCGCGCTGACCGCGCAGAACACGCGCGGCGTGACCGCGATTCACGCGCCGGACCCGGGCTTCGTCACCGCGCAGCTCGACGCGGTGTTCGACGACATCCGCATCGACGCGGTGAAGATCGGCATGCTCGCGAATGCGCCGATCGCGCGTGCGGTCGCCGACGCGCTGCGCCGTCATCAGCCCAAACACATCGTGCTCGACACGGTGATGATCTCGAAGAGCAATCACGCTCTATTACTACCCGATGCGGTCGCGGTGGTACGCGACGAACTGCTGCCGCTCGCCGATCTGCTGACGCCGAATCTGCCGGAAGCGGCCGCATTGCTGGGCATGCAACCCGCCGCCGACGAAGCCGGCATGGTCGAGCAAGGCGAAGCGTTGCGCGCGCTCGGCGCGCGCGCGGTGCTGATGAAGGGCGGCCATCTGAGCGCGACCGATAGCCCCGACTGGCTCGTGCAGGAAAGCGGCACGCTGCGTCTCGGCGGTCCGCGCGTGCCGGTGAAGAACACGCACGGAACGGGCTGCACGTTGTCGTCGGCGATCGCGGCCTTGATTGCGCAGCGCGACGATCTCGCTAGCGCGGTCGCCGATGCGAAGGTTTATCTGACGGGTGCGTTGCAGGCGAGCGAGCGGCTCGACGTCGGCCACGGCGTGGGGCCGGTGCATCACTTTCATCGGTGGTGGTGAGCGACGTCATTGCTTCGCGTAACACCGCGCGTGCTCGGGCCAGTCGTCGGGCACGATAAAACCGCGCGAGCGTTCAAGTACACGCCCCGTGTTGTCTTCGATGAATCCGGCGACCATCGTCGGGCCGTGTTGCGGTGAGATCTGCGCGGCGAGCGTGTTTGCGTCGACGTAGCACGTGTCGTCCGCACCGGCTTGCGTTCGATATTGCGGCGCGAGCCATTCGAGCCGCGCCAACACCCGCCACCTGTGCGCATGCGCGCACGCGAAAGCCGGCCAGTCGCGATGCGTGACCCACCAGCCGCGACCGTGCGCGGGATCGAGTTCGGCAGGATCGGTGGGCATCTCGCCATGCCGGTAAAACAGCCAGCCTTTGACGAACATCTGCGGCGTCCACGCGCCCGCATAGCCCGTCGAGGCAAATTCCTCGCGTGCGCTGAGCGGCAACTGATGATCGAGCAAATGCGCGAGCTTCAGATCGAGGCGGTCTTTCAGATTGGGGCCGACGTAATCGGCGAGACGCGCCGCCTCTGCCCCATTCGCATCGCCCGCATGCAGATAGCACTTCACCGCGAGTTCCCAATGCAATCGCGCGCCCTGGCGCGTGCGCACGAGGAAATCGCATTCACCGAGCGTGAGGCCCGCATGTCGTAGCGGCACACCCGCTGCGATCAGTTGCGTCGCCGGTCCATGACGAAGGAAAAAGCCCAGCAGGCGTTCGGCGTAGCGGCCAAGGCGCGTGATACGCGTGGCCGCGAGATCTTGACGCAGAAGTGCCGGCGCGGCGTCGAGCGCGCGCAGCCAGTCGAGCGTGGCCTGCAATTCCTGCGGTGTGCCGAAAGGATCGGCGAGCGCGCCCGTGGGAAGCTGAGGGCGCAACAGATCGGGACTGAGCAGCAGCCACGCGAGATCGCGGACAGCGGGATCGCGCAGCGCATCGACTGAAGCATCGCCACGCAAACCCAGCAAGGTATCGAGAAGCGCCGCGCGGCTGACAAACGCGGCGGGGCATGCGCGCCGCCGGTCCCTCGGGCATCGTCACTTTGATTCGTTCGACGGCACGCCGCCGTTCGCGAGGCACGTGGCACGCGCGAGGCACAGATCCGCCCAGGCCTTGGCCTTGTCGGGCAGGCTACGCAGCAGATAGGCCGGATGATAGGTGACGATCACCGGTACGCCCTCGTACGTGTGCACGCGGCCGCGCAACGACGAAATGCTCGCGTCGGTCCTGAGCAGACTTTGCGCGGCGAAACGGCCGAGCGCGACGATCAGCTTCGGCTTCACGAGCGACACCTGACGCTGTAGATAAGGTTCACAACGCGCGACTTCGTCCGGCTGCGGATTGCGATTGCCAGGCGGCCGGCACTTGATCACGTTCGCGATATACACGTTGGTGCTGCGCGCGAGCGCGAGCGAGTGCAGCATGTTGTCGAGCAGCTTGCCGGCCTGGCCAACGAACGGTTCGCCTTGTCGGTCCTCGTTCTCGCCGGGCGCTTCGCCGATCAGCATCCAGTCGGCCTCGCGATCGCCGACGCCGAACACCGTGTTCGTGCGCTTCTCGCACAGCCGGCACGCCTCGCATCCGGCGACGCGCTCGGCGAGCGCGTCCCAGTCGAGTGTGTGGATAGACGGCAGCGCGGGCGCGTCGCGGCGCGCTTCGGCGGGCGCGGCGGCCGATGCGGTCGGATCGTCGAACCACGCGAAATCGTCCTCGGAAGGGGCGTCGAAAGTCGGCGGGGCTGAAAAGTCAGTTTGCGGTTCTGATGTTTCGCGCCGCGCTGCAGTTTCGTCGAAGCGCGGCGTGGATTCGCGCTGCACTTGCGGCGGCTGCACCTCGGCGGACGCGCGCAGCGGTTCGCGCGAGGTCTGCGTCGCAGGCTCCGCGCGACGCAAGTCTGCCGCGTGTTCCCGCGGCGACTGCAGCGCATCGCTCTGCCCGGCCTCCTCTCGCGCCGCGAGTCCGCGACGCACCCACAACGGCGCGAGTCCGAATTCTTCGAGCACCGATTCATGCAGCGCCATCTGCGCCCTCCGTGGCTAACGACAGACGCATCACGATCGCGTCCTCCCGGCCGCGATGCCGCGCCGGATAATAATTTTTGCGTCGGCCGATCGACGCGAAGCCGAAGCGCTCGTACAACCGGATCGCCCGACGATTCGACGGCCGCACTTCGAGCAGCAGCCCCTCGAGCCTCTCCGCGTGCGTGATGCGCACCGCCTCGCGCAGCAGCGCGAGGCCTGCGCCGGCGCCTTGTGCTTGCGGCGTGACGCACAGATTCAGCAGATGCATTTCATCGACGACTGGCATCAGCACGCAGTAGCCGATCAACGTCCCCGTCACGTGACGCAGACAGACGCCGAAATAGCCATTGCGCAGCGAGTCGCCGAAGTTGCCGCGGCTCCACGGAAACTCATACGCAAGTTTCTCGATCGCGGCGACTTCGTCCAGGTCGCTTTCGGTCATCGGCGACATGTAGCGGTCCGTGAGCAGCACCCCGCTCATGGGCGCGCCTCGTCGTGGGACGGTTGGCCGGAGCCGCCATCGGGCGCGTGCTGCGCGGACTGCTCGGCGCTATGAGCCGCTTTGGCTGATTTCGCCGCTTTGTCGGCCATGCGCTCTGCGGTCGTCTGCGCGACCTTGTCGCGCACGTACTCGGGTGCGGCCTGATCGGCGCGCACCGTGCGGCCCGCATGAAACGCGCGCAGCGCCGCGTACGCGAGCGGCAACGCATGCGGCAACGCTTGGCCATCGACGCTCCGCGCGGCTGCGACCGCCGGCAAGCGCTCGCCGAACGCGGCGGCCGCGTTGCCGGCGAGTGTGAATGGCACGTCGGGCAGCACGAGCCGCTCGGGTGCATCGAGCGTCGCCGTCTGCACGGTGCGCCATTCGTGTTGCGTGTCGTCCCACGCGTAGTCGGCCCAGTAGATTTCGTCCATGCGCGCGTCGAGCGCGGCGAGCACGCGCGTCGTCGACGGATCGCGCAGGCGGGCGCTCTCCGCGCACGCGAGCAGCGTGCCGATCGGTACGACCGGCAGGTTCAGGCCGAACGCGAGGCCTTGGGCGACGCCGGTCGCCGTACGCAGCCCGGTGAACGAACCCGGACCCGAGCCGAACGCGATCGCGTCGCAATCCGCCAGCGTGAGGCCAGCTTCGTCGAACAGTTCGCGGATCGCCGGCAGCAGGCGGGTACTGGACACCGCGCCGGTTTGTTCGTGACGAACCCAGACGCGCGGTTCGGCGCTGGGCTGACCGGCGGCATCGACGGACGCGGACACGAGCGCCGCCGAGCAGAACTCGGTCGATGTATCGAGGGCAAGGAGCACTGTTTGAGTCATGGACCGTATTGTAATCGGCGCGGTGCGCCTGAATCGTGGTTTGCGCGGCCGCGCTGCCCGGCTTCGCGGCCGTCATCGTTTGGAATAAGCCCTCGGTCCCGGGGCGGCGGGCAATTGCTATGATTTTCGGCCGATCTCATCTATCCCGCCACGCGGGCCAAACGACCATGACCGACATCAATTCCCAGTTCGAGCAAGCCCAGCAAGTCGTCAAGCAACTGCCCGAGCGTCCGGGCAACCTGACGCTGCTGCGTCTCTATGCGCTCTTCAAGCAGGCGAGCGAAGGCGACGTGCACGGCGACAAGCCGGGCTTCACCGACCTCGTCGGCAAATACAAGTACGATGCGTGGGCGGCGCTCAAGGGCACCGCGGCCTGAGTTTCCGGCGCGCCAATCATCTGCCGAAATGGCCGTCTGGCAATGCTGCGACCGCCTCGCGGCAGTTTCGGACACGAAGCTCCGGCCCGCCGCCCTCACTCGCCTACTTCATTCCGACACTTTCTTCTGTCGGAATTGCCTGAATGGTGGCGCAGTGCAGCAAATGTCGCTACAATGCCGCCTGCGCTTCACTGCTTTGCCCGTTTTTTCCAGCGGTCCTCGCGGCGCAGCGTCCATAGCGTTTGCTCCAATCCAGTTTAGAACCTGTCCCCTTCTGCCTAGCCCACTCCGGGCTCAAGTCCCAGGCTGGCGACTCGCCATGTTGGCACGTCGCATCCGATACAGCTTCTAACGAAAAACTCGCCTTCATTGTCGCGAGTTGCCCCCGTTTTTCGATTTGCTCGCTGCTGTTTTGCTCGCTGAATCCGACGACTTGGGTATGCCGATTGGCGTTGACGTTTTCATCCGATGAACCACCCAGGATCGTTTTCAAGGATTCACATGACTTTGAGCAACACCCCCAGCAGCCCGTTGAACGCCGTCGCCGACGAAGCACTCGGTCTTACGCCCGCCGCTCCCGAAGCCGTCGCGCAGGCTGACGCCAAGCCGACCTTCGCGTCGCTCGGCCTGTCCGCGGACGTCGTCTCCGCGCTGACCGCCGCCGGCTACGAGCACCCGACGCCGGTGCAGCAACGCGCGGTGCCGGCAGCGATCGCCGGCCGCGACCTGCTGGTTTCGAGCCCGACCGGCTCGGGCAAGACCGCCGCGTTCATGCTGCCCGCCATCGAGCGTTTCTCGCAGCTGCAAAAGACGCAGGCGAGCCAGCCGCGCGAGCCGCGCCCGGCCGACGGTGGCCGCGGCCGCCGTCCGCAGCCGGTCGCGCGTCCTACCATGCTGGTGCTGACCCCGACCCGCGAACTGGCGATGCAGGTCACGACCGCCGCCGCGACCTACGGCAAGCACCTGAAGCGCCTGCGCACCGTCAGCATTCTCGGCGGCGTCGCTTATGGCCAGCAGCTGATGCTGCTCGCGAAGAACCCTGAAATCCTCGTCGCGACGCCGGGCCGTCTGATCGACCACCTCGAGCGCGGCCGCATCGATCTGTCGCAACTGCAGATCCTCGTGCTCGACGAAGCCGACCGCATGCTCGACATGGGCTTCATCGACGACATCGACACGATCGTCGCCCAAACGCCGGCTACGCGTCAGACCATGCTGTTCTCCGCCACGCTCGACGGCAAAATCGGCTCGCTGACCGGCCGTCTGTTGAAGGACCCGGAGCGGATCGAGATCGTCCAGCGCTTGGAACAGCGCACCAACATCGCGCAAACCGTCCACTACGTCGACGACCGCGATCACAAGGACCGTCTGCTCGACCATCTGCTGCGTGACGACGGCCTCGACCAGGCCATCGTCTTCACGGCCACCAAGATGGACGCCGACCAGTTGGCGGGCCGTCTGGCCGACGCCGGCTTCGAATCGGCCGCGCTGCACGGCGACCTGCCGCAAGGCGCGCGTAACCGCACGATCCGCGCACTGCGCGAGCGCCGCGTGCGCGTGCTGGTTGCGACCGACGTCGCCGCTCGCGGTATCGACATCCCGGGCATCACGCACGTGTTCAACTACGACCTGCCGAAGTTCGCCGAAGACTACGTGCACCGTATCGGCCGTACCGGCCGTGCGGGCCGCTCGGGTATCGCCGTGAGCCTCGTGCATCACGCCGAACAGGGCGCGTTGAAGCGCATCGAGCGCTTCGTGCGCACGCCGCTTCCGGTCAACGTCGTCGAAGGCTTCGAGCCGCGCAAGGCGGCGCCCTCGGGCAACGGCCGTCCTGGCTTCGGCGGCCGCGGCCGTCCTGGCGGTGGTAATGGCCGTCGCTTCGGCAGCGGCTCGGGCAAGCCGGGCGGCTACGGCGGCTCGCGCAACGGTAACGGCACTGGCAACAGCAACGGCGGCGGCTGGGGCAACAAGTCGGCCGGCGGTTCGCGCGAAGGCTTCGGCTCGCGCGAAAGCCACGGCGGTTCGCGCGAAGGCTTCGGCGGTGGCTCGCGTGACGGCTACGGCGCGCGCCGCAACGACGGTCCCCGTTCGGCACGTCGCGGCAGCTAATAGCGACCCACCTGACCGACCGGATGGCTTCGCGCCGTCCGTGACACAGAAGAAAACCGGCGCTCGGGCGCCGGTTTTTTTTCGTCTATCGACTGGCCGCCCCAAATTTCACGATGTAAAAAATTTTTTTGCGTCGTAAAAAATCATGCTGCAAGGCACAAGAAGGACTATTGCAACAGGGAAAATATCGTTTCTTATCGCGAAAAGCAGGCATCAAGTCATTGATTTTATATAAAAATAAATATTGGAAAAACGCTTTGCGGCGTCTATTGTGCGTCCTTCGATTTGCCTAGACTCTTATATAAGACTTCACGAAACAGAACGCCTCTCCGGGCCCGACGCTTCGAGAAGACAGAGTCACCCATCCTCCATAACTGGCATCGAAGGAGCACATCATGACCATGACCCGCGAACAGCAAGTGCAGCAACTCAAGCAGCAATGGGAATCGGACCCGCGTTGGAAAGGTGTCAAGCGCACCTACTCGGCCGAAGACGTGGTGCGTCTGCGCGGCTCGGTGCAACCTGAGCACACGCTCGCGAAGCGCGGCGCGGAAAAGCTGTGGGCCGCCGTCAACAACGAGCCGTTCGTCAACTCGCTCGGCGCGCTGACCGGCAACCAGGCGATGCAGCAGGTGAAGGCTGGTCTGAAGGCAATCTATCTGTCGGGCTGGCAGGTCGCGGGCGATGCCAACGTCGCCGGTGAAATGTACCCGGACCAGTCGCTGTATCCGGCCAACTCGGTGCCCCTCGTCGTCAAGCGCATCAACAACACGCTGACGCGCGCCGACCAGATCCAGTGGTCGGAAGGCAAGAACCCGGGCGATGAAGGCTACGTCGATTACTTCGCGCCGATCGTGGCCGACGCGGAAGCCGGTTTCGGCGGCGTGCTGAACGCATTCGAACTGATGAAGGCGATGATCGAAGCGGGCGCGTCCGGCGTGCACTTCGAAGACCAGCTCGCATCGGTCAAGAAGTGCGGTCACATGGGTGGCAAGGTGCTCGTGCCGACCCGCGAAGCCGTCGCGAAGCTGACAGCCGCGCGTCTGGCCGCCGATGTGTCGGGCGTGCCGACCGTGCTGCTCGCCCGCACCGACGCGGAAGCCGCCGACCTCGTGACCTCGGACATCGACGACAACGACCGCCCGTTCCTGACCGGCGAGCGTACCGTCGAAGGCTTCTACCGCACGAAGCCCGGTCTCGAGCAGGCAATCTCGCGCGGCCTCGCCTATGCGCCGTACGCAGACATGATCTGGTGCGAAACCGGCAAGCCGGACCTCGAGTTCGCCAAGAAATTCGCCGACGCGATCCACAAGGAGTACCCGGACCAACTGCTGTCGTACAACTGCTCGCCGTCGTTCAACTGGAAGAAGAACCTCGACGACGCGACGATCGCGAAGTTCCAGCGCGAACTCGGCGCGATGGGCTACAAGTTCCAGTTCATCACGCTGGCCGGCTTCCACGCGCTGAACTACTCGATGTTCAACCTCGCGTACGGCTATGCGCGCAACCAGATGACCGCGTTCGTCGAAATGCAGCAGGCGGAGTTCGCGGCGGCCGAAAAGGGCTTCACCGCGGTCAAGCATCAGCGCGAAGTCGGCACCGGCTACTTCGACGCGGTCACGCAGACGGTCGAGCGCGAAGCATCGACGACCGCGCTGCACGGTTCGACGGAAAACGAGCAGTTCTTCGACAAGAAGGTCGCCTGAGATCAACCAGTCGGGTTATGCAGTCCCGTGGCCTGAGCGCAGGAACGATCGGCAAACGTCGAGCGGCACCACCAGAGTGCCGCCGACGCAGGGAGGGCCGTGCCGTGCTGGATTGGCAGGAGCGTCAGCGCGAACGCCGACGGCCGGAGAGTCTCAAAGAAGCCAGCACGCGGCAAGCGTGCGGCGAACCTGAACGCGCCGGCAGCGCCGCCGGCGCGCTTTTTTTCGAAGGCGGTGCCTGCCGGCACGCTGCCGGCAGTGCCAAGCGATTCAGCGATAGACGATCACAGGAATTTTCGTATGCGTGAGCACGCGCTGCGTTTCACTGCCGATCAGCAGGCTGCCGAGCCCGCGCCGCCCATGCGATGCCATGAAGATCACGTCGCAGCGCCCCTGCTCCGCCGCTTCGATGATGCCGAGATACGGCGCCGGATGCACGCTCGTGCGGCTCTCGACACTGACGCCGACGCGGTGCGCCGCATGCTCGACTTCGCGCAGATGCACGCGCGCCTCGCGCTCGCTGCGTTGCAGGAACTCGCCGGGCGGTTCGACCACGACATCGGAGAACGGCGAGTACGGATATTGCGGCAGACAGGCGTATGCGGTAACGCGGGCGCCCACGGCCTGCGCGAGGTCGATCGCGCCCGCTATCGCCTTGCGTGACAGATCTGAACCATCGGTCGGAATCAGGATGTGCCTGAACATGATCCCCTCCGTCGCCGGCGGCCCGCAGCACGGCGTCAGCGTCCAACAAAGCCCAGGGTGCAGGCTGCTCGAAACGATTGTAATGCGTATGAATGCGGGTATTCGCGTCTGTCTGGAGATTGGCGCATCAGTCCCAGTAACCGGGTTCGCCGTACGTATGCTTGAGAAAGTCCAGAAACAGCCGCACCCGCAGCGGCAGATGACGGCGCTGCGGGAACACCGCGTGGATGCCGATCGGCGGCGCGGCGAATTCGTCGAGCACGCTGACGAGGCGGCCCGCCGCGATCTCCGCGCCGACCTCCCACCACGAGCGCCACGCGAGCCCGTGTCCGGCGAGACACCATTCGTGCAGCACCGCGCCGTCCGAGCACTCCATCGTGCCGGACACCTTGATCGACACGACCTTGCCGTCGTGCTGAAACATCCAGCCGCGCTGCTGGTTCGCGCTGGCGCCGAGCGCGAGGCAGTTGTGGCGCGCGAGATCGGCCAGGCTGCGCGGCGCGCCGCGCCGGCTCAGATACGCGGGCGACGCGACGCATACGCGCCGGTTCTCCGCGAGCTTCAGCGACACCAGCGACGAATCGGGCAACTCGCCGAGCCGCACCGCGCAATCGAAGCCTTCGTTGACGAGGTCGACGAGGCGGTCGGACAGATCGAGCGTGATCGACACGTCCGGATGCGCGACCGTGAACGCGGGCACCAGTGGCGCCACGTGCCGGCGCCCGAAGCCGGCCGGCGCCGACAGCCGGAGATGGCCGCTCGCCTTCACGCCGCCCGCCGACACGCTCGCCTCGGCGTTCTGCATGTCGTGAAGAATGCGCTGGCAGTCTTCGAGAAAGGCCGAGCCTTCGAAGGTCAGCGTGAGCTTGCGCGTCGTGCGCACGAGCAGCTTGACGCCGAGGCGCTCCTCCAGTGCGTCGATGCGCCGGCCGATGATCGCGGGCGCGACGCCCTCGGCGAGCGCCGCCGCGGACAGACTCCCTTTGGCCGCGACAGTGGCGAAGGTCTCGATCTGCTTGAAACGGTCCATGAACGATACGCGCCGCGGCGAGGCGGAACAGTGAGCAGTGCGCCTCAGATTAGGCACGCAAAAGTAAAAGATCAAGTGATCTTTAGCCTATTTTTTAGCACCTAAGGTCAGCAATACAATCGATCCCGACCTCTGACAGGAGCGCATGGCAATGTCGGCCACAACGACACCTTCCCCGCGAGCAGTGATTTTCGACGCCTACGGCACGTTGTTCGACGTGCATTCGGTGATCGCCGCCGCGGAGCAACTGTTCCCCGGCCACGGCGACGCGCTGTCGCAGCTGTGGCGCCAGAAGCAGATCGAATACACGCAATTGCGCACGCTTGCCGCGCGCAGCGACGCCCCCGGCGAACACTACCGCCCGTTCTGGGACATCACGCTCGACGCGCTGCGCTTCGCCGCGAAAAGACTGCAGCTCACGCTCGGCCGCGCGGCCGAAAAGCGGCTGATGGACGAATACACGTGCCTGTCCGCATTTCCCGACGCGGTGCCCGTGCTGCGTGCGTTGCGCGAGGCCGCCGCCGCGCCACGCGTGGGGCTCGCGATTCTGTCAAACGGCAATCCGCAAATGCTCGATATCGCGGTCAAGAGCGCCGGCATGAACACCCTCTTCGATCACGTGCTGTCGGTCGACGCCGTGCGCGCGTACAAACCCTCGCCTGCCGCGTATGCGCTCGGCCCCGACGCGTTCGGCGTGGCCGCGCGCGAGATCGTGTTCGTGTCGTCGAACGGCTGGGACGTCGCGGGCGCGACATGGTTCGGCTTCACGACGTTCTGGCTGAACCGGCAGAACCTGCCCGTCGAAGAGCTCGGCGTGACGCCGCATGGCACCGGTAGCGGCATGAACGATCTGCTGGACTTTCTGCGCACACTCGCGACGTCGTCACGTTCGAGCGGCGGCCGTCGAACGAAAGTTCCTGGCAGTGGCAGTCGCAAGCGCGCCGGCCCGCGCGTATGACGGCGCCCCTCGCATTCGGCAATCCACTTCCCCCTTTTCAACCTTCGCATTTTTGCAATCTGACCGACCAAGGAAAAAACATGGCTAATCCGCTGTCGTTGCCGCAAGGCATGGAAATCACCGGCGACATCAAGCCCGGCTTTGAAGCGATCCTCACCCGCGAAGCGCTGGAACTCGTCGCGGCCTTGCACCGTACGTTCGAGCCGCGCCGTCAGCAGTTGCTGCAGGCGCGCGTCGAGCGCGCGAAGCGGCTCGACGCGGGCGAGCGGCCCGACTTCCTCGCCGCCACGAAGAGCGTGCGCGAAGGCGACTGGAAGATCGCGCCGCTGCCGCAGGATCTGCAGTGCCGGCGCGTCGAGATCACCGGCCCCGTCGAGCGCAAGATGATCATCAACGCGCTCAATTCGGGCGCCGACTCCTACATGACCGACTTCGAGGATTCGAACGCGCCGAGCTGGGACAATCAGATCACCGGTCATATCAATCTGAAGGACGCGGTGCGCCGCACGATCTCGCTCGAACAGAACGGCAAGTCGTATCGGCTCAACGACAGGACCGCGACGCTGATCGTACGTCCGCGCGGCTGGCATCTCGACGAGAAGCACGTGAAGGTCGACGGCCAGCGCGTGTCGGGCGGCATCTTCGATTTCGCGCTGTACATGGTGCACAACGCGAAGGAGTTGATCGCGCGCGGCTCGGGTCCGTACTTCTATCTGCCGAAGATGGAGAGCCATCTCGAAGCGCGGCTGTGGAACGACCTCTTCGTCGCCGCGCAGGAAGCGGTCGGCGTGCCGCGCGGCACGATTCGCGCGACGGTGCTGATCGAGACGATCGTCGCCGCGTTCGAAATGGACGAGATCCTGTACGAGCTGCGTGAACATAGCTCGGGCCTGAACGCGGGCCGCTGGGACTACATCTTCTCGGCGATCAAGAAGTTCAAGAGCGACCGCGACTTCTGCCTCGCAGATCGCTCGCAGATCACGATGACCTCGCCGTTCATGCGCGCGTACGCGTTGCTGCTGCTGAAGACCTGCCATCGCCGCAACGCGCCGGCGATCGGCGGCATGAGCGCGCTGATTCCGATCAAGAACGATGCGGCCGCGAACGACAAGGCGATGGCCGGCGTACGTTCAGACAAGGCGCGCGACGCGGGCGACGGCTACGACGGCGGCTGGGTCGCGCACCCGGGCCTCGTGCCGGTCGCGATGGAAGAGTTCGTCAAGGTGCTCGGCGATCGGCCGAACCAGATCGGCAAGCAGCGCGTCGACGTGCTCGTGAGCGCGACCGACCTGCTCGACTTCCGCCCGGAAACGCCGATCACCGAAGCGGGCTTGCGCAACAACATCAACGTCGGCATTCACTACCTCGGTTCGTGGCTCGCGGGCAATGGCTGTGTGCCGATTCACAACCTGATGGAAGATGCGGCCACCGCCGAGATTTCGCGCTCGCAGGTCTGGCAGTGGATCCGCTCGCCGAAGGGCAAACTCGACGACGGTCGCAAGGTGACGGTCGAACTGGTGCGCGAGCTCGCGGCGCAGGAGCTCGACAAGGTCAAACAGACGGTGGGCGAAGATACGAAGCCGTATGAGCGTGCCGCGCAGATCTTCGAGCAGATGTCGACCGCGGAGCAGTTCACCGATTTTCTGACGCTGCCGCTTTACGAAGAGATTTGATGGTGTTGATGATGCGGGCTCGAGCGCCTTGGGCCTGCTCGAGCCAGGTGATCGCGTCGGCTTGAAGGACGGCACGCCGCGGACATACGTGGCGCGCCGTTTTTTTTGCTCGCCTTCGTGGACCAGCTCAGCGCGTGCGCCGATGTTCGACCCAATCTCCTGAACGGATCTCGGGCAGCCCTTTTACGGCGCTCGGCGCGACCGGATAGAAGCGGCAATTCACGACGTTGCCGTCCACTTTGACCATCACCTCACGTGTCAGAAAACGATCCTCGACGCCCGGATACACGGCTTCGATTTCGTCGAGCACCGCGACGAGCGCATCGTCGATTTCATAGACGTCGCCGCGCACGTCGATACCCGCTTCGTCGACGACGAGACCCGGATAGTCGCCAAAATCGAACAGATGGCCGCGCACGGTGGTACTGCCGAGCAGGCTCGGTGCGGGGATGTCGTTGCGCGCGGCGGCTTCGCTGATGTCGTTGGTTTCACCGGCACGCAGCGTGCCGTAGACAAAGACGGTCTGCATCGTCGTTGAGTCTCCATGGTCAGAGGTGATGTCGGTGGCTCGGAGGCCATCGGGACATTATGCAACGGCGGCCCGTCGGCAACAGAAACTGGGCACGGCCTACAATGCTTGATGCCCGCGGCGGTGAATGGCCTCGACCGCGCTTCGCCGTTGCCAGCTCCGTGATCCGAACCGACCTTGCCATGACCTCGTCCTCCGACTCCGACTTGTTGAGCCGCGTGCGTTTCGCCGACATACCGCCCGAGTTCGCGCCGAACGAGATGCATCCGATCCGCGTGCGCTCGCGGCCAATGCCGGCGGGCTGGCATATCGCGCGTCATACGCATGCCTGGGCGCAGGTCGCGTATGCGTCGCGCGGCGTACTGCTGGTAGCAACGACGGGCACGACATGGATGGTGCCGCCATCGCGCGCAATCTGGTTGCCGCCGCATGTGACGCACGAAGTGGTCGCCGTCGAGGATGCGTTCCTGCGCACGCTGTACATCACCGAGAGTACGGTGCCGGCCGGGCTCGATACGCCGCGCGTCGTCGAAGTATCGAACCTGTTGCGCGAGGTGATTGCCGCGCTCGATACGCCTGGCCTGTCCGCCGCGCGCGAGCAGCTGCTCGGCGCGCTCGCGCTCGATGAACTGACGCGCTCCGAGCCGTTGCCGCTGTCCGTGCCGATGCCCAGCGAAAAGCGCCTGCGCGCGCTGTGCGAGGCCGTGATCGCCGACCCGATGCATGGCGAGTCGCTCGAGCAGTGGGCATCGACGGTGGGCGCGAGCACGCGCACGATCGCGCGGCTGTTCCGCCAGGAGCTGGGTGTGAGTTTTTCGCAGTGGCGTCAGCAGGCGATTCTCGCGCGCGCCATTCCATTGTTGAGCCAGGGACGGCCGCTGTCGCACGTCGCGCAGGAACTGGGCTATCAGAGCCAGAGCGCCTTCTCCGCGATGTTCCGGCGTGCGTTCGGCGCGAGTCCACGCGCGTTTATCGAACGAGGCGCCGAGCATCGCGCGAGCAACGGCGAGCATGATGACGCGCAAACGGATGAAGAAACGGCACAGGATCAAGCCGGTTCGACGGACGTCGCCGAGCGGTGAATGGCGACAACTAGCGGTGCGCGTCGGCCATCAATGCGGGGCACGCCTCAAACCCGCCGCGCCAGATGACGGATTGCGCCTAGCTGCGCGAGCCGCGGCCCGGTGAGCTTATAGCCCTTGCGCAGATAGAGCCGCGCCGCCGGATTGTCGACGAACACGCGCAACTGCAACTCGCGCAGCCCGCGCTCGCGCGCCCATTGATGCGAGATGTCGAGCAGGAACGTACCGGCGCCAAGCCGACGATATCCTTCGGCGATCTGCACGTCGCGGATATGCAGCGAATCACCCTCCTCGGTGATACGCAGCACGCCCATGGGCACGCCATCCACTTCGAGAATGAAATTCTCCGATTCGCGCCAGCTGCCGAGAAACAGATCGCTGCGCCACACCAGATGATGCCGGCGATAGTAGCCGCCCATGTTGTTGCGGGTCAGCGCCTCGGCAAACTCGAAATCGTCCATGCTGGCCGTGCGCAGATGAAACGGTGACGGAGCTTCGGTGGGATCGAACATGGCAGGACCGCGAGGATGAGTCGGATAAACGGTAAAACAGGCCGCGCGCGCTGGCAATGGCTGTTTGTCCCGAGCCTTCCGGGAGGCGGCCTGCAACGGCAGTAGAAACGGAGCGGTTACGGTCCTATGTGCAGGCGCCATCACCCGCTCACCAGCACGACGGCTGCGGACATACACGTTCGCATCGTCGGCACAGCGCACGAAGCAGTGGCCGCGCCGTTCCAGTTCCTTGTCCACCACGTCGAGCAACACGTTGGCCAGCAACGGCGGATCAACCGGATCACGCTGGCCTCCCCAATTCGTTTTCTGTAGACGGTCAATCAGGATGTCGTGGTTGACCTCCGACCGGTTTGGGGATCGTCACCCGACATACCGGAGCGGGCCGGTACGTCCCCTCTGCAACTGTTCATAAATCGCCGCGTCGTGCGCACGCCGTCCGGGCCGGAAGCCGTAGGTAAGAGCGCACTCCTTCATGGCACAGCCGCCGCATTTACGCCGCTTCGTCCTGGTCACGAGAGCTTCGCGGTCTATTACCCGCCCGCCCTGCTTGGCAACGCCTTCTATGCGGTTCTTGTTTATCGGCTCGCGACTTACGCTCCACGCTTCCTTCCCACATTCGGCCGCCGTCATGCAGTTGCGCTTCACTTCATTCGCTGTGACCAGCTCATGGCGGGACTTGCACTCGCAGGAGTGCGCCCATGCTGGGCGCACAATAAAAAAAGCCCACTTCTTGCGAAGTGGGCTTTCTCAAATCTGGCGGAGCGGACGGGACTCGAACCCGCGACCCCCGGCGTGACAGGCCGGTATTCTAACCAACTGAACTACCGCTCCAGATTTTGCATCGCAGCCTGCGAGCCATACTCTCAGCTTGCTGCACCGTTCAAACTTCCAACCGAACGACGCCGATGTTCTGGCGTCCCCTAGGGGATTCGAACCCCTGTACTCACCGTGAAAGGGTGATGTCCTAGGCCTCTAGACGAAGGGGACAACGTACTGCTTACACCTTTAATGAAAAAGCCCGTTCAAGTATGTGTGAACGGGCTTTGTCTGGCGGAGTGGACGGGACTCGAACCCGCGACCCCCGGCGTGACAGGCCGGTATTCTAACCGACTGAACTACCACTCCAGTCTTTACACCCTGCTTGCGAGCGTCGGTTAATTCTCTGCAAGCTGCGCTGCTTTACTACTACTCGAATACTAAAGCGACGCTGATGTTTGGCGTCCCCTAGGGGATTCGAACCCCTGTACTCACCGTGAAAGGGTGATGTCCTAGGCCTCTAGACGAAGGGGACAAAATCTTTTCAGATCCGTCTCAATTCGCTTTTGACTTGATCAACTCGCGCTAACTTTTCAGTTAATTCGCCAAGCTATTTTCAGGTCAACAGCGAAGACCGCTACTTTAACTACATTTCAGCGATTTGTGAAGTCTTTTTTCTACAACTATCAGACTTCTTAACCACTTTCACCTCTTTGCTCTGTTGGTGGAGGTAAGCGGGATCGAACCGCTGACCTCTTGCATGCCATGCAAGCGCTCTCCCAGCTGAGCTATACCCCCGCGCACATCAGAGAAACGAGATTTTAGAGGGCGATCTGCGCTTTGTAAATACCCTTTGAGCGATTACATGCGGATTTTTCCGGCGGCATGCGAAACCTCTGACGCACGCCGCCAACGGATTAGCCAAGCGCTTTTTCGATGCGGCTAACGACGACGTCGCGACCGAACAGCATCAGCACGCTATCGATCGACGGTGTATGTGTCGTACCCGCCACCAGCAGACGCACCGGCATCGCGAGCTGCGGCATCTTCAGCTTGTGCGTGCCGAGCGTCGCTTTCAGCGCGGCGGCGATCGCCTCCTTGGTCCATTCGACCGTATTCAATGCAGCGGCCAGATCAGCGAGCGCCGGACGAACCGCGTCGGTGACGTGCTGTGCAAGCGACTCAGCGTCGGGTGCCGGGGTGCGATAGAACATCGCGGCGTTCTGCGCGATCTCCTTCACGGTCGACGCCCGATGCTTCATCAGGCCCACCACGCCCGTCAGATCCGGACCTTGGGCGAGTGTGGCTTCGTCGATGTCGAGCTCCGCGAAGAACGGTTTCGCCAGTTCGGCGAGGCGTGCGCTGTCGGCTTCCTTGATGTAGTGCGCGTTGAGCCAGTTCAGCTTGTCATGGTCGTACTGCGCCGGCGACTTGCCGAGGTGCTCGAGATCGAACCACTCGACGAACTGCTCGCGCGTGAAAATCTCCGCGTCACCATGCGACCAGCCGAGGCGCGCCAGATAGTTGACGACCGCTTCCGGCAGATACCCCGCATCGCGATAACCCATCACGCTCATTGCGCCGTGGCGCTTGCTCATCTTCTCGCCCTGCTCGTTCAGCACGGTCGGCAGGTGTGCATACACCGGCGGCTCGCCACCGAGCGCGCGCAGTATGTTGATCTGGCGCGGCGTGTTGTTGACGTGGTCGTCGCCACGAATCACGTGAGTGATGCGCATGTCGAGATCGTCGACGACGACGCAGAAGTTATACGTCGGCGTGCCGTCCGGACGCGCGATCACGAGGTCGTCGAGTTCTTCGTTCGAGATTTCGATGCGGCCTTTCACCGCGTCGTCCCACGCGACCACGCCGGTCAGCGGATTGCGAAACCTTAGCACCGGCTTCACGCCCACGGGCGGCTCCGGCAGCACCTTGCCCGGCTCCGGGCGCCACGTGCCGTCGTAGCGCGGCTTTTCGCCTGCTTCGCGCTGGCGCTCGCGCAGCGCTTCGAGCTCTTCGGTCGACATGTAGCACGGATAGACGAGCCCCGCCTCCTGCATCTGCTTCAGCACTTCGCCGTACCGGTCCATGCGCTGCATCTGGTAGAACGGGCCTTCGTCGAAATCGAGGCCGAGCCACGCCATGCCTTCGAGAATCGCGTCGACGGATTCGGTCGTGGAGCGCTCGAGGTCGGTGTCCTCGACCCGCAGCACGAAGGTCCCTTTCATCTTGCGCGCGAACGCCCACGGATACAGCGCGGAGCGGATGTTGCCCAGGTGGATGAAGCCGGTGGGACTCGGTGCGAAACGGGTACGAACGGAGGTGGTCATTAGCGGTTACTCGGAAAACAGGCGCCGGCGCTCAGGCGAACACGACTGCGAAGCGCGGCAGCGAAGCGTGCCCATGCTGCGCGCGACGTCGCGCACGGCCACGAGGGAATAAGTGCAAGAGCCGAATTATACCTTCCGCACGCGGGTTGCCGCCCTCGTCCGAACGGCCTATGGCGCATGGGCGAACGGCGTCCGGACATCTGCGTACGCACCTTCCCGGCGCTCGCCCAACTCATCTTGAAAAAGCGCCGCGTCAGTTCCGAATACTTCCTCTGCAACGTTTCATTACAGCGGACCGCGCGAGCCGATCGTTTGCATTAAGATGTGCGCGCGCTGCGATGCGGGCTTACCGCACCTCGATCCGATCCGGAGCGAACACCGCTGCAAGCGCGCGCAATCGCCGTCGGCGATCCGCCCGGTCTGACCTCAGCCTGATCGCGGTACGCGCGACGCCGCTCGCGTCGCGCGCGCCGTTGCTGGAGAACTCGTTGAAACCCTCATCCCCGAACTTGAGCCGCCGCAGCTTTTCGCTAGCGGCCGCATCCGCGGTGCTTGCCGCCTGCACCACGACCGCCGGCAAACTCGATGGCGCGCCGATCACCGCGACGCCCGCCGTTCCCCCGCCGCCTGAAAAAGCGCAACAGAAGCCGGTTCGCGTCGCGCTCGCTCTCGGCGGCGGCGCCGCGCGCGGCTTTGCGCACATCGGCGTCATCAAGGCTCTCGAGGCGCGCAATATCCAGATCGACCTGATCGCCGGCACGAGCGCCGGCTCCGTCGTCGGCGCGCTGTACGCGTCGGGCATGAACGGCTTCGCGCTGAACAAGCTCGCGCTGTCGATGGACGAAGCGTCGATCAGCGACTGGGCGATGCCGTTTCGTACGCGCGGCTTCCTGCAGGGTGTGGCGCTGCAGAACTACCTGAACACGACGCTGAACAACCGCCCGATCGAGAAGATGGCGAGGCCGCTCGGCGTGGTCGCGACCGATCTGCAAACCGGCCAGCCGATCCTGTTCCAGCGTGGCAACACCGGCATCGCGGTGCGCGCGTCGTGCAGCGTGCCGTCGATTTTCGAGCCGGTGAAGATCGGCGGTCACGAGTACGTGGATGGGGGTCTCGTGAGTCCGGTACCGGCGTCGTTCGCGCGCAAGATGGGTGCGGATTTCGTGATCGCCGTCGATATCTCCCAGCGACCGGAAAACGGCGTCACGGCAAGCTCGTTCGACGTGTTGATGCAGACCTTCACGATCATGGGCCAGACGATCAAGGCCTACGAGCTCGACAAGTACGCCGACGTGGTGATCCGGCCGAATCTCGCGGCGATGAGCGGCAGCGATTTCTCACAGCGCAACGCCGCGATCCTCGCCGGCGAGGAAGCGGTCGCGAAGATGATGCCGGAGTTGCAGCGCAAGCTCGCCGCGCGGCTCATGGGAGCCTGAAAGCCCGGCGACGCACGAAGCAGGCTTTTTTATCGCCAGGCCTGGCGCCGAATCAGTTATTCCCGCCGATCGTCGCGGTCACGCGCTTGCGCAGATCGTCGGCCTGATACGAGGTCTCGATCCGACGCGCACCCGTAAAGCGCTTTTCCCAGTAGCCGTCATCCATGTCGTCGACGCGGATCGTGCTGCCGGTGGACGGCGAGTGCACGAACTTGTTGTCGCCGATATAGATGCCGACGTGCGAGAACGTGCGGCGCATCGTATTGAAGAACACCAGATCGCCCGGCTTCAGGTCGCTTACCCGCACCTTCTCGCCCAGGCGGCTCATTTCCTCGGCACGGCGCGGCAGCGCGAGACCGAGCGTGTCCTGGAACACGTAGCGCACGAAACCGCTGCAATCGAGCCCCGAATCAGGCGTATTGCCGCCCCAACGGTAGCGAACGCCGATCATGTTCAACGCGCCGACCACCACGTCGCCCGCTTTGCCGGCCATGCCCGAAAGGAACGATTTGGCGCTGCCGCTTTCGCCGCCTGCGGCCTTGGTTTGGGGAGTGAGAAGGGAGAGAGGATCCGAGCCGTTGGTGGGCGGATATGAGGCATTCTGATTAAAACCGCTTACTTCGTCGGCGAACGCGCCGGGAGCTGCTGCCATCAAGACGCCAATGAACATCCCGGCGACGACGCGCGTGCAAGCCTGGGTGAAGTTTCTGTGCTGCATTGGTCGGTAGTTTTTGCCAAAAAATCAGGGGTCTAGAAAAAAAGTTTGCTCGATACTAGCCAGTAAGTATTTGCCTGTCAAAAGGAATAGGAAAAATCAATCGACAGACGCACTCAATTGGGGAAAGGGTGAAAAATCAACGATCAAGCGCCGCTTTCAGCAGCTTTCGCGTGTAAGGATGCACGGGTGCAGCAAAAATTTTCTCGACTTCGCCGGTCTCGACGATCGACCCGTTTTGCATCACCACGACTCGGTGCGCCATCGCCCCGATCACTTCCAGGTCGTGGCTGATGAATACGAAGCCGAGGTTGTATTTGTGCTGCAAACCGGTGAGCAGCTTGAGCACCTGCTGCTGGATCGATACGTCGAGCGCGCTGGTCGGTTCGTCGAGGATCAGCACGCGCGGCTCCAGTACCAGCGCGCGCGCGATCGCGATGCGCTGCCGCTGCCCGCCCGAAAATTCATGCGGGTAGCGATACAGCGCAGTCCGGTCGATGCCGACTTCGCGCAGCACCGCGACGACCTTGTCGCGCCGCGCCTGCGGAGTCATCTGCGGCCGATGCAGCGCGAGCCCCTCACCGACGATCCGCTCGATCGTCTGCCGCGGCGAAAGCGAACTAAAAGGGTCTTGAAAGACGACCTGCATATTCGAGCGCAGCGCGGTCTTTTCGGCGCCGCGATAGCTCGCGAGCGCCCTGCCCTGAAACTGGATCTCGCCATGCGCGGTGCGCTGCAGACCGAGCAGTGCCATCGCGAGCGTCGACTTGCCCGATCCCGATTCACCGACGATCCCGAGCGTCTCGCCCTGGCGCACCGACACGTTCGCCGCGTCGACCGCGCGAAACCGCCCCGCGCCGAACCAGCCACGCAGGCCGGTCAGTTTCGTTCTGAAGTCGACCGCCACATCGCGCGCTTCGAGCAGCACCGGCGAGATCGGCAGCACCGGCACGACCTCGCGCTGCGGCCGGCTCGCGAGCAGCCGCTGGGTATACGGATGGCGCGGCGCCTCGAACACCTGCTCGACCGTGCCGGTTTCGACCAGCACGCCTCGCTCCATCACCGCGACGCGCTGCGCGAAGTGACGCACGAGGTTCAGGTCGTGCGTGATCAGCAGCACGGCCATGCCGCGCTTTTTTGCTTCGTCGCGCTGCAGTTCCAGCAGAAGCTCGACGATTTGCGCGCGAATCGTCACGTCGAGAGCGGTGGTCGGCTCGTCGGCGAGCAACAGGCGCGGCCGGCAGGCGAGCGCCATCGCGATCATCGCGCGCTGCCGCTGCCCGCCCGAGAGCTGATGCGGGTAGCTGTTGATGCGCTTCTCCGGCTCGGTGATGCCGGTGCGCGCGAGCAGCGCGACCGCCCGCCTGCACGCTTCGGTCGCGCTGACGCCGTCATGCACGACGATCGTTTCCGCGATCTGGTCGCCGATCGTATACAGCGGATTGAGCGCGGTCATCGGTTCCTGGAAGATCATCGCGATGTCCGAGCCGCGCAGGCCGCGCATCGCACGCTCGCTCTTCGCGAGCAGATCTTTGCCATCGAAGCGGATCGCCCCGCTCACCTGCGCGTCGTTCAGCAGGCGCAGCACCGACAGCGCGGTCACGCTCTTGCCCGAGCCCGATTCGCCGACGAGCGCGACGCGTTCACCGCGCGCGATCGCGAGCGTGACGTCGTCGACGGCCACCGTGTCGCCGAACGCGACACGCAGATGGTCGAGTTCGAGCAGCGGCATGTCCGTCGATCGCGGATCGATTTGCGGCAGCGCGCTCATTGACCACCTCCGGCGTGTATCGCATCGGAGATACGCGTGTCGAGCGCGTTGCGCAGCGCGTCGCCCATGAAGGTCAATAGCAGCAGCATCGCCACCAGCACGCCGAAGGTCGACACCGAGATCCACCCCGCGTCGAGATTCGCCTTGCCCTGAGCGAGCAGTTCGCCCAGGCTCGGCGTCGGCGGCGGCACGCCGAGGCCGAGGAAGTCGAGACTCGTCAGCGCGAGAATCGCGCTGCTCATGCTGAACGGCAGGAACGTGATGACCGGCGTCAGACTGTTGGGCAACACGTGACGCCACATGATCTGCCAATGCGACAGGCCCATCGCGCGCGCGGCGCGCACGTAGTCCTGCTGGCGATTGCGCAGGAACTCGGCGCGCACGTAGTCGGACAGGCCGATCCAGTTGAACAGCGACAGCAGCACGATCAAAAGAGCGAAGCTGCGCTCGAAGATCGATGAAAAGATGATCAGCAGATAGAGCTGCGGCATCGCGTTCCAGACCTCGATCAGACGCTGCCCGACGATGTCCGTTCGCCCTCCGAAGTAACCTTGCACCGCCCCCGCGGCGATGCCGACGATCGTGCTGATCACGCTCAGCACGAGGCCGAACACGACCGACACGCCGAAGCCGTACAGCAGACGCGCGAACAGATCGCGGCCGCGGTCGTCGGTGCCGAGCCAGTTCTCGCGCGACGGTGGCGCCGGGTTGGGCGTCTTCGAAAAGTAATTGAGCGTGTCGTAGTAGTAATGATTGGGCGGATACAGCGCGAAGTTGCCCGGCGCATCGAAGCGGTGACGGATGTACGGATCGAGATAATCGGCCGGCGTGGGGAAGTCGCCACCGAAGGTGGTCTCGGCGTAAGTCTTGACGAGCGGGAAATACAGATGGCCGTCGTAGCGCACGACGACCGGCTTGTCGTTCGACCACAGCGGCCCCACGAGGCTCGCCGCGAACGCGACGACGAAGATGATCAGGCTCCAGTAGCCGAGACGCTGCTGGCGAAAACGCTGCCACACGCGACGCGCCGGCGACGGCGACATCAGTGCCCGCGCGGGTTCGGTGCGCGCCGCCGCGTCGGCGGAAAGGCGAGCTCGATTCATCAGCGCTCCAGTTGTTCGAATTGGATGCGGGGATCGACCCACACATAGCAAAGGTCGGAGATCAGCCGCGTGACGAGGCCGATCAGCGTGAACAGATACAACGTGCCGAGCACGACCGGATAGTCCCGCCGCATTACCGATTCATACGACAGCAACCCGAGCCCGTCGAGCGAGAACAGCGTTTCGATCAGCAGGCTGCCGGTGAAGAACGCGCCGATGAACGCGCCCGGGAAATTGACGATCAGCGGCAGCAGCGCATTGCGAAACACGTGCTTCCACAACACGCGCCGCTCGGACAAACCTTTGGCACGCGCGGTCAGCACGTACTGCTTGCGGATTTCGTCGAGGAACGCGTTTTTCGTCAGCATCGTGACGACCGCGAAGCTGCCCACCACCGACGCCGTGATCGGCAGCGTGATATGCCATAGATAGTCGAGGATCTTGCCGACGAGGCTCAACTGGTCCCAGTTGTCGGAAGTGAGGTTGCGCAGCGGAAACAGCTGCAGGAACGTGCCACCGCCGAACAGCACGAGCAGCAGCACGCCGAGCACGAAGCCCGGAATCGCGTAGCCGACCAGCACGACGAGGCTCGTCGCGATATCGAAGTGCGAGCCGTTGCGCACCGCCTTCGCGATGCCGAGCGGCACCGATATCAGATAGGTGAGAAAGAACGTCCACAGGCCGATGCTGATCGACACCGGCAGCTTCGACACGATCAGCGACAATACGCTCTGGTGACGGAAATAGCTCTGGCCGAGATCGAAGGTCGCGAAGCGCTTGAGCATCAGCACGTAGCGTTCGAGCGGCGGTTTGTCGAAGCCGTACAGCTGCTTCAGTTGCGCGATCTGTTGCGCATCGACGCCGCTATGCGAGCGCAGCCCGAACGGCGAGGCGCCCTCCGCGCCCTTGCGCAGTTCGTGCTGCATCTGCTCGACGGGGCCGCCCGGCACGAACTGGATCACGACGAAGGTCAGCGTCAGCACGCCGAGCAGCGTCGGGATCATCAGCAGCAGGCGTTTGAGGATGTAGCTCCACATAGGCGGTGTTCCAGTGCGAACGCGTTGGTGGGGGCGATGGATCTGCGGATCAGTCGGCGCTGCCCGTGGGCGTGCGCGCCCGCGGATCCTCGTACCACCACATCGTCGTGATCCAGCCCTCCGCACCATAGTACAGCGGCAAAGTCTTCGGCCACGCGAGCCCGCGCTTGAACGCGACGCGATGGGTGCCGCTGTACCAGTGCGGCACCACATAGTAGCCATGCATCAGCAGACGGTCGAGCGCGTGCGCGGCATCGGTCAGCTGTTCGCGCGTTTGCGCATGCACGAGCGCGTTCAACACCGCGTCGACGGCCGGCGACTTCAGGCCGATCGCGTTGTCCGAGCCGGGGGTATCGGCGGCCTTGCTGCCGAAGCGGGTGATCTGCTCGGAGCCCGGCACCTGCACGTCGGGCATGCGAATCGTCGTCACGTCGAAGTCGAATGCGTCGAGCCGCTTCTGATAGACCGCGAAGTCGGTGGTGCGGAAGTTCGCGGTAATGCCGAGCTTTTGCAGATTGCGCGTGAAGGTCGCGATGATCGGCTCCATCGACGAGGCCGAACCCGAGTCGTCGAGTATCTCGAACTGGAACGGCTCGCCCTTCGCGTTGCGCAGCGCGCCGTCACGATAGGTCCAGCCGGCCTGCTGCAGCAGATCGCGCGCCTGCAGCAGATTCGCGCGCAGCGAGCCGGGCGGATCGGTATCGGGCTGCTTCGGCGGCGGCCCGAATACCGCCGGGTCGAGTTGGGCGCGAAACGGCTCCAGCAGCGCGAGTTCGCCAGGCGAAGGCAGCCCCTTCGCCTGCCATTCGGTGTTGGCGAAATAGCTGTCGATGCGCGTGTACTGGTTGAAAAACAGCTGGCGGTTCAGCCACTGAAAGTCGAGCGCGAAATCGAGCGCCTTGCGCACCCGCACATCCTGGAACAGCGGCCGGCGCGTGTTCAGGAAAAAGCCCTGCATGCCGGTGCCGTTGTGCTGCGCAAACTCGCGCTTGATCAACTCGCCACTGTCGAACTTCTTGCCGACGTCGCGCCGCACCCAGTTGCGCGCGATATATTCGACCAGCGCGTCGTACTCGCCAGCCTTGAACGCCTCGAGCCGCGCGGTGCTATCGGCATACAGCTTGTAGACGATGCGATCGAAGTTGTTCATGCCGACGCGCACCGGCAGATCGGCGCCCCAATAGTGCGGGTCGCGTTTGAACGTGATCGTGCGGCCGTTGTCGTAGCTGTCGATCAGATACGGCCCGCTGCCGACTGGCTTTTCGAATGCGAGCTGGTCGAATGGAACACGGCTGCCGTCGGGCTTCATCCCCCACTTGCGCGAGAACACCGGCATGCTGCCCGCGAGCAGCGGCAACTCGCGATCGCGATCGCGAAACTCGAAGCGCACCGTGGCCGGATCGACGACGACCGCACGCTTGATCTCGCTGAAAAGCGATGCGAACTGTGGCGCGGCCTGCGGGCTCTTCAGCGTGTCGAGAGAGAACTTGACGTCGTCGGCGGTCACAGGGTCGCCGTTCGAAAAGCGCGCGCGCGGATTGATGTGAAACGTGACCGACAGGCCGTCGGGCGCGACGACGATGTCGTCGGCGAGCAGCCCGTAGGCGGACGCGACTTCGTCGCTGCTGCCGATCGTCAGGCTCTCGAACATCAATTCGAGGCCGGGCGCCGCATTGCCACGCAGAGTGAACGGATTGAACTTGTCGAAGCTCGTTAGACGGCTCGGGTTCGCGAGCACGAGCGTGCCGCCTTTCGGCGCATCGGGATTGACGTAGTCGAAGTGCTTGAAGCCGGCCGGATATTTGGGCTCGCCGTATTGCGCGATCGCATGCGCGGCATGCGCGTGCGGCGCGACGAGCAGACTCGCGCACAGCAACGCGACGGCGAGCGCGGCGCGCAAGGGTCCGTGGATCACGCTGTGTCGAAGTCCCTCAGGCGTTTGAACCCGTCGCGAGCCAGTTGTCATGGAGTCGTGCTGGTAAATGGGCAGTGGCGATGTGGGGGATTCTACCCAATTAGCTTGCGCGATCTGGCGGGCGACTGCGACGAAATGCGTCAGCGACGGATGTTTCAGCACAAAAAACAAAACCGCCCTCCAAGGGCGGTTCTGTCATCGCTGCGGCCGGTTGGCGCGCTTCAGCGCTGACGCAGTGGCGACTCAGTGCCAGCCGCGATGTTGGTCGTAGTGACCCCGCGCATAGTCGCCGCGGCCCGGCGGATGGTGGCGATACCAGTCGTTGCGCGCCCAGTAGCGATGGCCGTCCCAGTAACGGTCGCCATGCCAGCCGATCACGATTTGCGGACCGCCGTAGTACACGGGAGCCGGCTGATAGACGACGGGCGGCGGCGGAGGCGGCGGCGGTGCGTAGACCGGCGCCGGTGCGACGTAGACCGGCGCGGGAATGCCGATATTGACCCCAACGTTGAGCCCCGCGGCCATCGCGGCACCCGATGCAGCCAACGTCAACACGCCGAACACAAGCGGAACAAGACGAGCGGACTTCATTGATCACCTTTGTAGGAACATGTTTTGTTGGCGGAAATATAACGCAAAGGCAGCAACACGCGTATTTCAACTTTGTAATAACTGATGCTGAAAATCGCCTCGCCGGCGGCGGCGTAATGTCTGGTTACACACGCCAGACGGCGGTGAAAAGCACCCTCCGCGCGGGCGCCGGCTCGCGGCCTGACTGACATCCCGAAAACGAACATTTTAAAGTTCGAAAGAACATATCTGTTCGATATTCCTCACCACAGTCATCCGATCACCGCTCGGAGACGTGGCAAAAAAAATATTAAATTATCGAGAAAAATCAAGGAAACACGTGGCACCGCCTATGGTTTTCCCCGATATCCAGGTCGTTTCCAAGTGATAGGATGACTGCCATTGAAAACCAATAAATGTTCGAATTCGCGCATGCCCGAGCACTGCGTCGGAAGCAACCGCTCAATGCGCCACGGAGACTGATTTTGAAAACGATCAAGGGATTGCGCTGGTGGATCATCGCCCTCGTGTGCGTTGGGACGATCGTCAACTATCTGTCGCGCAACGCGCTCGGCGTGATGGCGCCCGAGCTGATGAAACTGCTGCACATGAACACGCGGCAGTACTCGTACGTGGTCGGCGCGTTCCAGGTCGGCTATACGGTGATGCAGCCCGTCTGCGGCCTGATCATCGATCTGATCGGCCTGCGCCTCGGCTTCGCGCTGTTCGCGTGCCTGTGGTCGCTGACCGGCGTGTTCCACGGTTTCGCGGGCAGCTGGTTTTCGCTCGCGGCGCTGCGCGGCTTCATGGGCCTGTCCGAAGCGGTCGCGATTCCGGCCGGCATGAAGGTCGTCGCCGAATGGTTTCCCGATCGCGAGAAATCCGTCGCGGTCGGCTATTTCAATGCGGGCACTTCGCTCGGCTCGCTGCTCGCGCCGCCGCTCGTCGTTTTCCTGTCGCTGCGCTACGGCTGGCAGAGCGCGTTCGCGGTGACTGGCGCGCTCGGCTTCGTGTGGGCCGCCGCATGGTTCGTGCTGTACCGCTCGCCCGCCGAGCACAAGCGCGTGAGCGATGCCGAGCGCGCCGCGATCGTCGAAGGCCAGGCACCGCCCGCCGCGCGCCGCGCGAGCGTGCGTGAAGTGCTGCGCACGCGCCGCTTCTGGGCGATCGCGCAAGCGCGCTTTTTCGCCGAGCCCGCGTGGCAGACGTTCAGCTTCTGGATTCCGCTGTATCTCGCCACGCAGCGTCATATGGATCTGAAGCAGATCGCGATGTTCGCGTGGCTGCCGTTTCTCGCCGCGGACCTGGGCGGTCTGTTCGGCGGCTATCTGTCGCCATTCCTGATGAAGCATTTTCGCGTGCCGCTGATCTGGTCGCGCATCTCGGGCGTCGTGCTCGGCGCGCTGATGATGATCGGGCCGGCCTCGATCGGTCTCGTCGCGTCGCCCTACCAGGCCATCGCCCTCTTCTGCGTCGGCGGCTTCGCGCACCAGATGATCTCGGCGCTCGTCAACACGCTCGCCGCCGACGTATTCGATCCGGGCGAAGTCGGCACCGTCGCCGGCTTCGCGGGCATGGCCGCGTGGATCGGCGGCCTCGGCTTCTCGCTGATGGTCGGCGCGCTCGCCGATTCGATCGGCTACACGCCGCTGTTCGGCGCGCTCGGCGCATTCGACATCATCGGCGCGACGCTGCTGATCATCCTGATGCGCGGTGTGCCGCGCCACGGCCGCGCGCGCCGCGCCGAACTGAGCGTCAACACGGCTGCCTGACCTTCCTGGAAGACTCATCATGCGTTCACAGATCAATCTCAAACATCCGCCGCGCTTTGCGCTCGTCCCCCACGCTGGCGACCCGGCGGCCAACCCGGTCGTGCTAAGCGCGCAGCCGAATTGCCGCATCGAGCTGTTCGTGCTCGCCGAGGACATCATCCGCGTGCTCGTGCTGCCGGACGGCGAAACGCGCGGCCCGCGCACATGGGCGATCGCGCCCGGGATGGACGACGTGCCGCTCGAAGGCCGCGAGCGCCGCGACCTGAGCGGCTTCACGCCGCCGCCGTTCACGGTGAACGAAGCAGCCGGTCACATCGTGATCGAAACGGCGCGCGTGCGCGTGAGCGTGGCGCTCGAAGGCGGCGCCTGCGCTTGGGACATCCTGCACGAAGGTACATGGCATCGCGTGATGAGCGATCGCAAGACCCAGGCGTACAACTTCGGCTGGTGGGACTCGCGCGTCTATCACTACGTCGAGCGGCGCCGCGACGAAATGTACGTGGGCCTCGGCGAGCGTGCCGGCTCGCTCGATCGCGCGCAGCAAAGCTACGAGATGCGCAACATCGACGCGATGGGCTACAGCGCGCGCACCACGGACCCGCTGTACAAGCACATCCCGTTCTACGTGACGTGGCAGCCGCAGACGTCGACGGGCTTCGGCCTGTTCTACGACACGCTCGCCGATTGTCGCTTCGACATGGGCCGCGAGCTCGACAACTATCACGGCCACTATCGGCACTTCATCGCCGAGCATGGCGATCTCGACTACTACTTCATCGCATCGCCCGGCTCGCCGCTCGACGCGGTGCGCCGCTTCACGTGGCTCACCGGACGTCCCGCGTGGATGCCGAAGTGGGGCCTCGGCTACTCGGGCTCGACGATGAGCTATACCGACGCGCCGGACGCGCAACAGCAGATGGGCAAATTCATCGAGCGTTGCCGCGAACACGACGTGCTGTGCGATTCGTTCCATCTGTCGTCGGGCTATACGTCGATCGGGCCGAAGCGCTACGTGTTCAACTGGAATCACGACAGGTTTCCGGACATCGACGGGTTCGTGCGGAGCTATCTCGATCACGGCGTGCGTCTGTGCGCGAACATCAAGCCGTGTCTGCTGCAAGACCACCCAGCGTTCGACGACGTCGCCCACGCCGGCCTGTTGATCGAAGCGCCCGATGGCGAGCCCGCATGGGTGCAGTTCTGGGACGAAGTCGGCGCGTACCTCGACTTCACGAATCCCGCGACGATCGACTGGTGGAAAGCTCGCGTGAAGGACGCACTGCTCAAATACGGCATCGCGGCCACCTGGAACGACAACAACGAGTTCGAGATCTGGTCGCCGCATGCGATCGCGCGCGGCTTCGGCAAGCCGTATCCGGCACACCAGGCGAAGGTGCTGCAGACGCAGCTGATGATGCGCGCGTCGCACGACGCGCAGCGCGAGCACGCGCCTGACAGGCGCCCGTTCCTCGTGTCGCGCTCGGGCGGCGTCGGCATGCATCGCTACGTGCAGACGTGGTCGGGCGACAACTACACGTCGTGGGAAACGCTGCGCTTCAATCTGAAGATGGGTCTCGGGCTCGCGATGTCGGGCGTGTCGAATAGCGGTCACGACATCGGCGGCTTCTCGGGTCCGGCGCCGGAGCCGGAGCTGTTTGCGCGCTGGGTCGCGTTCGGCATCTTCCTGCCGCGCTTTTCGATTCACTCGTGGAACGACGACGGCACCGTCAACGAGCCGTGGATGCATCCCGAAGTCACGCGGCACGTGGCAGACCTGATCAAGCTGCGCTATCGCCTGATCCCTTATCTCTACGAGCTGCTGTGGCAATCGCATCGTGCGTACGAGCCGGTGCTGCGGCCGCTGTTCGCGGAGTTTCCGCACGATCCGCGCTGCCTCGTCGATGGCGACGACATGATGCTCGGCTCGTCGATGCTGGTCGCGCCAGTGGTCGATCCGGGCCAGAGCACGCGCGCCGTGTATCTACCGGCCGGTTCGCGCTGGGTGTCGTACTGGAGCGGCGAAACATTCGACGGCGGCCAGACCGTCACGTTGCCCGCGCCGTTCGAGCGGCCGGTGTTCCTGCTGCGTGAAGGCAGCGTGATTCCGCTCAACATCGCCGAGCAGCATTTTGGCCGCCCTGCCGACGAACGCGCATTCCTCGCGGTGCCGTCTGCCGACGCGGGCACCGCGCAAGGCGGCTCGATCGAGGACGACGGCGAGACCGAAGCCTGGCGCAACGGCGAGCAAGGCCGCTGGAACGTCACGCTGACGGGCGACGCAAACACTTTGCGGGTGACGCTCGAGCGTTCGCAATGGATGCCGCGCGTGCAGCCGCAAGTGCGCGTGTTCGTGCCGATGCGCGAAACACGCGCGGTCGTCTGCGCTAACGGCACGCTCGTCACCGATCACACCGCGCACGGCTGGCGCTGCCTGACGATTCGGTGCCGCACTGAACAACCCACCGCGCCGGCCTGAGGGATCAGGCCGTCCCATCAGTCTGGAGACATCCCAATCATGAAAATAAACCAGCGCGCGCGCACCCGCGCGTTCGTCCTCTGCTGCCTGCCGTTTGCGGGCACCGCGTTGTCCACCAGCGCATCGGCGCAAAGCAGCGTCACGCTGTATGGCGTCGTCGACAATGCGTTCGCCTATGCCAGCAACCAGAAGGGGCATTCGAATTTCTACATGAGCCAGGGCAACCTGCAGGCGAGCAAGTTCGGCTTCCTCGGCTCGGAAGATCTCGGCGGCGGCACGAAGGCGATCTTCCGGCTCGAGAGCGGCTTCAATTCGCTGACTGGCGCGCAAAGCACCGCGGGCTACCTGTTCAATCGCCAGGCCTATGTCGGCCTCGCGAACGACCGCTACGGCACGGTGACGCTCGGCCGCCAGTACACACCCTACTTCCAGATGGTCGGCGCGCTCGGACCGACCGGCGTGCTGACCGGCGCGACCGGCGCGCACCCCGGCGATCTCGACGCCCTCGACACGACGCTGCGCTTCAATAATTCGGTAACCTACCTATCGCCGACGATCGGGGGCCTGCAGGCAAGCGCGCAGTATGGTCTCGGCGGCGTGCCCGGCAGCGTCGCGAACGGCAGCCTGTTCAGCGCGGCGCTGCGCTATGACTTCCAGCCCGTGTCGCTCGCAGCCGGCTACGTGAAGCTGAAGGACATTTCGACGAGCGCGGCGCTCGGCAGCTTCGCGATCAACTCGCCGGTCAACAACGGTTACGCGAGCGCGCGTAGCGCGCAACTGCTCGCCGCGGCGGGTCGCTATACGTGGCACGATCTGATGGTGGGCCTCAACTACTCGAATGTGCAGTACGCGCCGGGCCACGGCTCGCTGTTCTTCGACAAGGCCGTGTTCAACACGTACGGTGCGATCGCGACGTACCGGATCACGCCGAGCGTGACGGTCGGCGGCGGCTATAGCTTCACCCAGGCAAGCAAGGCGAACGGCATCAGCGATCCGGCGCACTATCATCAGATCTCGCTCGAACAGACCTACAACCTGTCGACGCGCACCACGCTGTACGCGATCGAGGCCTATCAGCATGCAGGCGGCAAGTCGCTGATCTCGTCGGGCAGCGGGTGTGACCATCGCCAACGCGGTCGCGGTGGTCGGCGACTCGCAGAACACGACGCCGTCATCGGGTCCGTCTCAGTTCGTCGGCATGGTGGGGTTGCGGCACGCGTTCTAAGCGAGGCGGTCTCGGTCAGCGGCACGACGGGATCAGTCATGCGGACTCCTTGCCTGCCGCGCTGGATCTGGCGCGGTTTTCTGCGGACCAGCGTGGCGGCCTAACGGCGCCATGCATTGATCAGCAGACCTGCCTATTCACGTAGGACGTGGTCACACGCTGGAGGGCTGGGAATGCCGCTGACATCGCTGAAGTATCGAGCGAGATCAAAATCAAGCCGCGCAAAAACAAAAACCCCGCAGAGCCTAGACTCTGCGGGGTTTCGCCACCATTGCTGGCGGAGACGGAGTCCGTCTCCGCCTATACCGGCATCTCACGCCGCGTCACTCTATGCAACCCAAGCCTTTGTTTTACTTGATTTTTTTGTCTAATTCCGTCTACTCTTGAACAGGACAATCAACGACCGGAACGTGGGTAGAAACGTGGGTAGATCGGTTAGGCGGACAATTCATGGCGCGAGGAACTAACAAGCTGTCGGCACGACGCGTGGAAGAACTGAAAGTCCCGGGCTACTACGGCGATGGCGCCGGTCTGTGGCTACAGGTGAGCAGGACGATAACAAAATCGTGGGTATTCCGATACACGCGGCACCGCAAAACGCACGACGTCGGCCTAGGCGCCTTCCCGGCGGTAACGCTCAAGGCTGCCCGTGAAAAAGCGGCCGAGCAGCGCGCCATTCTGGCAGGTGGCGGCGACCCCAAAACAGAGCGCGCGGCGGTCAAGGCGAAGGCGGCAAGCCGCATGACCTTCGACCAGTGCAGTGCTGCATACATTGAGGCACATCGCAGCGGTTGGAAGAACGCGAAACACGCCGAGCAGTGGGCCAACACCCTGGCGACCTACGCGAGTCCGAGCATCGGCGCCCTAGACGTTGGCGACATCGACACGCACCACATCGTTCGCGTTCTAGAGCGGAACTCGCTCTGGATCACGAAGAATGAAACTGCATCCCGCGTCCGCGGCCGAATCGAACGGATTCTCGCATGGGCGAAAACGCGCAAACTACGGACTGGCGACAATCCAGCCGCATGGCGCAACCACCTGGATACCCTGCTGCCGAAGCCAAGCCAGGTACAGGACGAGTCACACTTCCCCGCGTTGCCGTACAGGCAGATAAATGCATTCGTCCAGGAGTTACGCGAACGCCCAGGTGTGGCCGCGCGCGCGTTGGAATTCACAATTCTGACAGCCTCGCGGACTAACGAGACCATTGGTGCGACGTGGGATGAAATCGACGTCCAAAATGCGATTTGGGTCATTCCGGGTCCGAGGATGAAGCGAAGCCGCGCGCATCACATCCCACTGTCGCCCCGCGCTGTTGAAATCCTTGAGGACATGCTGGCCGAGCGCGATTCCGACAGCAAAAACCCCTACGTTTTCCCGAGCGGCAACGCGGGATTGTCGAATGCGGCCATGGGAAAAGTCATCAAGATCATCAACGGTCGCCGTCAGAAGGCAAGCTTGCCCCTTTGGGTCGATCCGATGGAGGATGACCGGCCTGTCGTTCCGCACGGCATGCGTAGTACTTTCCGCGACTGGGCTGGTGAAGTATCACATCACGAGAAGGAACCCATCGAGCACGCATTGGCGCATAAGCTGGCGGACGACAGCGAGGCGGCGTATCAGCGCGGAGCGCTTTTCGACAAACGGCGCCTACTCATGAACGACTGGCAGACATACATCGATAAGGTCCAAGCAGAACGACAGACACGGAACGCAGCATAATGAGTGGCTACCGTCGAAGTAGTGAAGTTGGCTTATCCGCCAAGGCTCGGTCGCCAAACCTACGCCGAACGACTCCTTAAACTTCCCCTTCTTCATATCGCGCTTTCGCAACAGATCACGTCATCTCACCGTAAAAGTCAACCTAGCATGATGCTGGCGTTGACGCTACAACCTCTCCAGCGTCTTGCAGACCGCTTCTTACCAGCGCACCGTTGATGAGAAATGCATCGATTTCGTCCTGGTTAGCAAGACGGGCCAAAATATCAAAACTACTGCATTTAATGTCCAAGAGCTGGTCGAGACGACTCCGAATTCGTGCCACAAAGGATATGTGACTAGCGAGATGGCTCAGCCTGTTTTCGCGTTCGTAGTCCGGGAGTTGAGCTGAATTCTCAAGCTCCGTTTCTGCGTCATTCGTGAAGCGCTCAAAAGCGTCCAGTCGGTGCTCAAGCAATTCCATCAGCTGCGATTGGGCCCGGACGACGGCCTTTTTATATCGGCTAATGTTCTCCTCAGAGAAATTGCCGCTGATGATGATCTCGCAGATTTTTCCCGCCGCCAAGCGCTCAAAAACGGCAAACACGGGGTGATTCAGAACATCAGACTCGAAAAATCTGCCAGGAAAGTAGCAAGGGCCGGACGGTCCGTCCGACAACCAGCCGTTGTAGCTAGCTGAAAAAGGCTCGGGCTGCGATCTCAAGAGGCGCCTAAAGTTCTCCTTCTGCAAGAAGAACATCTGGAGGCAGTCGTCGTTGTTCTTTGCGATCCGCGAGAGATAGGCGTGCTTCATCGCGCTATCGAGCGCCAGATCTGGAATTGCCTCGAAACATTCGACGATGACTGCGGAAATTCTCTCGAAACGCGATTGCTCCTCGGCAATTTGGTGATTTCTGATGTCCACACAAAGATTCGCGATGTAGGACAGGTTGGCCTGCATTGCACCAAAAACGCTGAGCCCCAACAAGGCGGGCATCAACGCATGCGCGCTATCGACTTCCACGGGCTCCAGGCCCGCCACAGCGCTGATGCGCCCCTTTTCAACGCAGGCCGTCGTGAGCAGCCCCTTGAGCTCTCCGCTATTGATCGCCATCAACTCTCGAGACGAGTCCTTCTTGAACACGATCCGGTAAAAAACGTCGTCTTGCCTCCCTCCCCGCGCACCGTGGCTCAAAGCGACATTGAGCGCAGATCCGAGCGAATTTTCCGAAATGAGCACCGGTCGAGGGATGAGCTCATACAATTTCGGGTTGTTGTCGAAGATCGCGCGGATCCTCTTGGGTAGATTCGACATTAATGCTCCTAGCCCCTTCGCGGCCTGTGTATTGAGGTTTGCCTGACCATGTCAAACGATCGCGATTGAGTCACGTCACGATTCGCTTGATGGATATTTCCCCGTCGTCTCAGTGTTCCTCGAGCACCGTCTCAATCTGAATCCCGAACTCGGATTTCAGTCGGCTCATCCCGTCTTCTTCAACAGATATCCATGGAGTCGGTCTCCTTCCCTCGTTAAACGGCGCACGTGTTGATTCGGGATGTTGATCCGGGGTCTCGCGCAACCCAGCAAGAATCCCGTCGAGTGCCTGACGATCCACAACTCCGCTGTCGGTGATGGTCGCCGTCAACGATTCAACTAGTTTCGCCGGCGCCGAATAGGACGACTTGGCTTGCCGGATGTGTGCAGCCGCGTCCAATCGTTCAGGCCTGAATAGCTGTGAATCTCGATCTGCAACCCACGCGTCACCGGTCTTGTAAAAGCCTACCCTCTGCGCCTCATCGCTGAGGTCCGCCTGCGCACGCACGAGATCAACATCCCCTCGCTGTGCTCTCCCCGAAAACAGCACGGTTGCAAGTCGACGCAGACCGATGGCAGCAAGCTGCTGACACAACGCGGTAAGAGATATCGCCCTGCCAACGGCTTCGATGCCTCCCGCCTGCTCAATCAGCCTCGACAGGGCCGAAAAATCCGGATCCGCAATTTGAAGGAGCGGGCGGGTTTTCTTGCCCGCCATGGGAATGTACAACCCTGCTACCAGCCAGCTATCGAAGCATGCGTGCATCGCAGGAGGCAGAGCCCCAGGGCTGCGCAAGTTTTCGACCTGCGGCACCCCGTGCGCGATAGCCGAAGCGAGTGCCGACCGTGATGTCTGGGTGCCTTTGCACTCGATGGCATGGTAACGCCCAGCCGTGTCGATCCCCACGAAATCGGGCAGCTTCGGCGGCCCCCGCTTGCCTTTTTTCAACGCCAATTTGGTTCCCGTCGTCAGCTCCAGCGACTTGACCCAGTAATCAGTCGACGCGAAATGCACAAGATCGAGTGACTCCATCAGATACAGCAAAGGGAATCCCATCCCCCAGTCGTCGGCAAGAATGGTTTTCTGATGCGGGTCCAGGTCTTTCCACTCCTGTCGAAGTGCCAGGTGCTTCTCGAACGGATCGACTGCCGCTAAATAGCGATGGTGTGCCCATGTGTCCGCGAGTGAAAAGCCAACATACATGGGCGGCGAAGTCACAATGGCTATCAGACCGAACGCATTATGCTCGTCCGCACTCCAGCTGTTTTTTTTCCCCGCCAGCGCCAGCAATTGGGCAGGAAGCCCTCCCGTCCCGCACGCAGTGCTCACTTCGATTTCGATTGTTTTCATTTTTCTGCTCTACTACCCCAAAGCGCTTCAGCATGAAGCCTTAACGCCCTTGATCGTATCGGCTGTATCGAACAGGTACAACGGGTTTGCCGCTTGGCCCGTTCAGTCGGGCGTCGGTCCCGCTCCGCCATCCGGTGGCATTCGTGCCGACACGCACTAGTTCAGGAAGTGAAAAAGGATATAGCGAACGCCATCAGCTTCTGTCACTAGCGAGACGGGGTCCCCGTGCACACTGGACGTCTTTGCTGCGTTCGTTGCCAAGGCATGGCCCATGACCGGGAAGCCAGTCGCCTCGGTATCCGCATGACTCGCAAGCCGTTGAGGGAAACGGAGATCGACGACAAGCCACCTGTTCGCTTCATAGACTGTACCCGCCCCGAACCCAGCGTAACGATGTGCTCACAACGTTGACGCCAAGCGGAGCGATCGTAGGCACATCATGCTTCTGTCGGTGCCGAGCTTGCGAGGGGGCGATGCCCCCGGGTTCCATCGATAATTAGCGACGCGCCTCGAAAAGCGGGCGAAGCATGACTGCAGTACGACTCAACCGGCTACGAAACTCCGACACGGGATCGGCCTGCGCAAACCACGGCGCCTCCTCCCTGATATGTTTCACATAAGCATCCCATCCGTCCAGATCGCCCTCGAACAGCGCACGACGCACGACAAATGCCATCTGGCCTTGATTCGGGCGCGCGACGGTCAGCTCACTGAGCCACGAAGTGTAGGCGTGAATCACACCAACGCTGTGTTCGCCCAGCGCCATATCGGGGCGCACGAAGTCTGCCGGGCTGGACCGCCCCCCACTCTGGTCCGTACGCAGCCTGCCGTGCGCGCGCCCATATCCTCCACGAACTTCAACTCGTCGGCAAAGCCGTGAAGTGCACAATACGCGTGTGCCACAAGATAGTCACGGTGATCCGGCGCCATACGGGGATGAAGTCCCAGAAAGCGGTTCAGCGATTCTTCACAAGCTTCCAGCAGCGACATGATGCCAGCCTCCCTGCATGTCCAGTAACTTCAGATCGATAACCCCCCCCTCTCTCCCGGTCATCGGCAGCCCGGGGAAAATCTTTAGGATGTGACGGACGTCATCAAGGCCGCCGGTCGACACAATCTGTCGCACGTGGCGACGCCAATACCTCACTCCTAGCCCCAGCGCCCTCCTTAAGGCAGCAGGTTCAACCCGCGCATCTTTTCACCCGCCTGGTCGAGAATCTCCGCTAACCCGGTCAGATCGTCATTGACCGCCTCCGCATCGATCTCCTCGCGCACGCCGCCCATCAGCAGATCAAACTGTGAAATCCGTTGCCGCATGATTGCGACAGCTTTCTCGTCCCGCGTACCCATCAAGGCCGGATAAAGAACGCGAATCGGTTTCTCGACTTTGGACGCCCAGGAATCGACCCGACGCAGGCGGCCGTTTCGCTGCACCGTCCGGACGGGGCTCGGATCCAGTTCATGGTGTATCAGATGGCGGCAAAACCGGTGCAAGTCGACGCCTTCGCTCAGAGTGTCCGTGCTGACCAGAACATCCGGCCCGAACGGACTGTTGAACACGGCCACCACCGTATCAGGCGCGTTCACGAAGAACACATCCGGGTAGGATTGCCCGAACGCGCTTTCGCCAGGATCGCAGACAGCGGCGACTCGTGCATGCGTCGTGCCCGGCAGCCTCTGTGGATCGCTTCGCAACAAGATTGAGCGTGTCGAGGCCGACTCCCGATCGATCAGTTGACGGTACAACTGCTTCGCCTGCACGGCGATCCGGTATCCGGCGTTCGTGTCGCGCGCGAGTCCGGCATTGAGTGATCGCTTCGAAACGCGATCCGGTGCTGCGTTCTCGCCAAGCCAGTGACCAACCTGCGCACGCACGCCGTCCGAGCACAACCATTCAATGAAATTGTCGAGGCGGGTCCCGGCGGCGCGTCCTTTGACGGCCTCCCATTCCTGCTCGAAGACCTCATCCCAGGCCGCGCGCCAGACCTCCAGGGCGTCGGCATGACCAACGGCTTCCTCTGGCCAACGGATCGCACCGGCGATTTCCGCGGCCAATTCCGCTGCCGGCAGATGATGGCGGCAGAAGATTAAGACCTTTTCGCCCCGAGCGACAATCGACTTCGCTATTCGTACGGTGTCGGCGATCTTTGGATGCGTGTCGATGGTTCGTAGCGCCGTTTGCGCGCGGCGTCCATGATGGTGCGCCACGAACGCCTCGGCATCGCCGCCACGGCCGGCGACTTTGTGCGTCAGTACCTTGAGATCCTCCGCGAGCTTACCCGTCGAAACGTGATAGCGCGGGTCATTGCGCCGTACGTGCGCCCACGCCTTGCAACGTTGCCCCAGTTCGAGCGCACGGTCGGCCCGCAGCATCACCTCCAGAAGTTCTTCGGAGGCCTCGAGCGGTGTGGTCGCCCCGGCGTCCTCGACATCCGGGATTTCGCCGAACGTTTTCCGCTCACTGGCTGCCAGATCCTTGATCCCATGCCGGATCACGAATGGCTTCATCTCCTTCACCGCGAGGCGCGCCGCCTCGCCAAGCTCGACCGCCATCTCGCGCGGCGTGCTCGCATGGCGTCCTCGCCACAGCTTCGTGAGTAGCTCCGCGTAATCCCGCATCGGTTTCACCGCCTCAGCACCGCCAATGCGCTTGAGCAGTGTCGCCAGGTCGTTCGGATCGATGCTAAAGGGTGTCGCGGTGATGACGAGCAGCCGGCCGATCTGGTTTCTTGCGTCGCCAATAGCCTGGCCGAGGCTGGCATGTTCCGAACGCGCCCTGTGCGCTTCATCGACGATCAGCAGATCGCACACCAGCCTCTCCGCCTTGTGATGCGTCGACACCGCGATCGTGCCGTCGGTCAGCCGCGCGATGTGGCTCCGCAGGCGGTTTTTTGCCGTATCCAGTTTCAGGGCGCGTGCATGCTCGGCAACGGCGTCGATATGCAACTCCAGTTCCTGGCGCCAACGGCGCGCCATCACTTCGTTCGGCGCGAGAATGCGCACACTCTTGCCGTTTCCGGCGAAAACCAGTGCGCACAGCGTAGCGACCGTCGTCTTGCCAAGACCGGCATCATCGGCAAGCAGAATGCCCTCGGTACCGCCATTCATCCGGTCGAGAATCGCTTTCGCGGTGGTGAACTGGCGCTTGGTCGTCGGCAGCTTGAGTTGTTTCCATCCCGGATTCAGGGCTCGGTGCCTGTCGTGGCACTCGATATAGCGCTTCGCTTTCCTGCGGTCGAGAAATTGCCAACTACGTGCCTTGATGTCCAGACTCATGTGCCCGCCGGATTCTCAATTGAAGTTCGTCGGCCGCAATGCGCGCGGCGACGCGTTCGCCGAGATTCGGAGCGGACTCACCCGTTCTGCTCCATCGCTCGTAAAGCCGTTTGCCGTCACGGACGATCTGCTTGCGCAAGTTCTCGTCGGCGGACTGAAGATGGTTCCACCAGTTGTCGACGCAGCGAAAGCGCCGGCGCGCATCGACGTAAGCGTCGACCGCATAGTCGCCTCCGGCAGCGCCTTTACGCTTGCCGTTGCCGCAGCCCTTGCGATCGCCTTCGTCCGGTACTCGCGCGTAGCCGTATTTTTCTTCGAGCAGAATGTCAGCCGCTTCACGCAGCTTCGCTTCGTCATAGTCAGGACAAAGCAGGCGGCCATCGTCGCTCGTGCGGGTGTCGTGAATCGGGGTTGTACTCAATTCGCCTTTCGTGGTGGTCACCGTCACCGCGACCGGGATATCTCCTTTGGCCTCGGGCCACGCAAGCGCAGCCCGGGACGGTACGCCGTTCGACCACTCAACCCTGTGATGACGGATACTTTTTGCACGCGCTACCGTGACGTCAATCCGGGCCACGAGCGGGCATTGCGCGCGGCATCCGATCTGAAGCGTCTTCCCGTTCCAATCTGCCGCGAGCCAGCCGATCTGCTGCTCAGCGTCGCGACTGTAATCGACCTCGCAGGTATGCCGCACAAATTCGCCTTGCCCCAGCCGGCCGCCAAAGGCATCTCGTACCGGAAACGCGACGCCGAGTTCGAAGTTGCCGATCTCGAGCTTACCGTCCTGATTCCACCGGCCCCAGGCCGACTCGCTGAAATTTGCCGAGGTCACGAGCAGGCGCCGCTGATTGCCCTCGCGAAGCTCATAGAGTTTCGCGTGGCTCCAGCGCCGGTCCTCCTGTTTATGTTCGTCGCCTAGCGGACTCTGCTTGACGCCATCGGGCACGGCGATCTCGCGCCATTGCATTCCCGCGTCCGTCAGCGCACGCTCGCTGGAGGGATCCAGTTGCCAGTGGTCGGCCCAAGGATGCTCGCACCCGATCCATGCCGAAGCGACATCATGTGGTTCTACGGCTGCCGTCTCGCACCATTGCTCGAATGCGCCGCAGTCCCAACTTCCGAAGGTTGGCGTAAGCACCGTCAATTGTCGTGGACGCTTGCGCGACCAGAGATTCGCAAGTCCCGAAATGCCCCACGCGGTGTCTCGCGTGCGCAGCGTCGCAGGGGAATGCTTGCCCGCTACGCTTGCGACAAACTCGACGCCCTCCGGACACGCCGCCCGGCGCAGCAGCTCACGCCACTCAGCGACCCGCGCACTATCCACGCCTGATGCCCGGCCGAGCTCCGCAAAAAAGTTCGGCAAGCAACTCCATCCCTTCTCCCGCGCATTCGATCCGGTGGAGGCCAGCGGCACAACGCAGCGCCATCCGCTCTGGATCTGGTTACTCAATCCAGGTTGCGTGAGATTCGCAGACGAGATGACGATTTCGAGCGTCTGCGGCGCGCCCGCTTCGGTCGCTTCGTAGTGGAACATCCAGAGCTTCGCGTGCTGGGCCGCTGCGCCAGTCGCGCCCACCTGAAAGCGCGCGATGTAATTCCAGATCCAGCCTTCGGCACAGGCACGCGAGTCGCCGCCGGACGACACGATCACAATACGCCCTTTGATACCTCGCAGGGCCGCCTCAAGCTCGGCGAAGTAGCGTAGCCGGTCGTCCGTCTCGCTGACGTAGCTGTTTTCGAGGCCGAGCCAATGCGACAGATAGTGCTCGATCAATACGGACGGATCCGGTGGATCGTAGGTCGTGAGCAACGCGCCGAGCAGTCGGCCAGTGTCGCTTCGACCGATCCCGGCAAGCGGTTTCCATTGTTGCGCCAGAAGCTTCCGTTTCGTACTGGACGTCGCCATTACATCGCTCCGTCCGGGTCGAACGCATCCGCGCCAAGCAATGCGTCGGGAATGCGCTTGATGACGCCGCACTGCACGCCCAGACGGCTCAGCGCTTCGATCCTCACGCGATAGTTACTCGCCTCGCCGCCACGCGACGGCGCGAGCAGCTTCAATTCGTTTCCGCTGAACATGAGCCAGCGAAGGCCACCGCCATAGGTCGCATGATGCCGTTCAAGCGCCTTCAACCTGCGCCTGCGATCGGTGCCGGCTGCGACGATACCGCCCGCCAACACATCGACAACGGAGAACGAGTCGGCCGAGGTCCCTTCTTTCTTCCAGCGTTTTGCGGCGCGCCCGAGTTCGTCCAACGCATGAACCACGTCACGGTGAGCGAGTACGCCATCAATTGATGTCGCGCCCGTTCCACCGCCGCTCGCATCGCGCTTTCCAGCCACACTCCAGCACGCATTCATCGCGGCAATTCCCGCGTCAGCAAGCTCCGAGAATGCGGACCAGTATTGGAGGCGCTCGGTCGAGGATTCGCCTGAGAGGCTGCGCGCAATGTCCGCGTAGAGTGCGGGCCGCGTTGTCGCCCGGGAAGCCGCGGCGGCCTCAAGTACGCTCCTGCGTCGCCGGCCGTTATCGTCGCCTGCCACCGAGGAAAACAGCGACTGCGCCAACACCCTGAACTCGTCCGCAGGAAGACGCCGTGGATCGGTCAACACTGTCGGCAGACACGTGGGCGTACCGCGGCCACGATGCCACTCAAACCGTTCGAGCCAATGTTCTTCCGGCAGCGGACGACGCCTGCCACCGATGCTCTGCACGGGCCTCATCCGGACACTGCCATGTACGATTTCCGCGAGCGATTTGCCATGGCTGTCGAGCCTCCAGCCATCCGCTCCGATCGTAAGACCCCGAAGCGAGCGCAACGCCACTCGATACGCGCCGTACACGCCGGTAAAACGATAGCGTGCGTACGATTCGGGGAACATGCCAAAGCGCGCCTGCGTAGCGCCACCCTTGACCCATCGCCGGACAGCCTGCACGCCGGGCAATTGCCGACGCTCGCCCGCCTGGTCCGAGGTCGCCTTGAAGGTGCGCGCAATCCATAGCAGTTCTAGCGGGCGAATCCACGTGTAGAGACTTCTCGCCGCATCACGCGATGCGACCATATCTTCGTCAGCTCCAGCACCGAACTTGCGCCACGCCGGGTGCGCGTGCTCCAGCGCCCAGCACATGATCGACAGCCAGCGCGCGTCCATGGTGCGATTCGACAACCCCGGAGCCAGCAACTCGGCAATCTCCTCAGCGACGTGACGCATGCCGAGCGGATCGCCGCGTCGCACCGCGAAATCCTCTAAAGGAGCGGTGTAGAACCATTCTGTTATTGTGCCCAACGATATCCCCGGTTTTGGTGCGGCTTACCCAGCGGTGGCTTGCATTGCATCGACGCGTTTTTTGAAGAAATCGTAGCACGAGGCTGGGTGGCTGTTGGCGCGCAGCTAAATCTGACCCACAATTGGAGTGAACTGGCCTTCGCGGAAGCCTGCGATCGCATCGCGTATTTTTTCCAGCGACCGCGGCAACTGCGCTTGTGGGCATGCGAGACTGAGACGGACTCGGCAATCGCCGTTCTCGACGAACATCTCGCTACCCTCGAGGATGACACCGGCCTTTTCGTCGAAGAAGTGTATTGGCCTTTCCCAGCATGCCCCTTGAAAAGCCTACGCGTAACAGCGTCTAATCCGCCGAGTCTTCGGAACGCTATGTCGACGGTCGATCGAATAGGAGCGAAGCGCGACGCCGATCGAAAGCGATCCGGCAAAAGAAGCCCCAATCTGACCTGACATGGATGGCGAAGCCGTGTGCACCGCATCCATCCGGTCACGCGAATCCAGTCGGTCCATCGATCGCGACGACTCGGGAAAGCAATCGACCAGTGTGGCCGACTCCGGCTGGCGAGACCCGGGAGCGGACCAATCGCAACATCGCTTCAACTGCTGATGACATTAGTGTTTGACTTCGCTAGACTCTCGCGATGACACAACTGAACGGTACAAAAAATGATTCGCGTCACGATTGAAATCTTGCCCGGCGGCGACGTGTCTCGACGTCGCCACCTAGGAACGATCGAGATCGCAAACGACGGAACTGGCGACGAAGAAAAAGGAAACTATTCAATCAGGCTGTCCAAGTTCGGCAACCCAGGCCAGACGTGGATCCACGGTGTCGTGAAGGGCTTTGACCGGATCAGACGCGGACCCTATGACCTACTTCTTCAATGCCTTGACGCTACTGTCGGTCGTCGAAGGTAGCGAGAAACATTCAGTACCACCCCAGCCTTTCCTGAGTTGTCCTAAATTGCGCAGGACGAGTCTATTGATTTCCCATCGTCCAACGCTTCCACTGGCAATCGGCCTCTATCACAGGAATTCCCTTTCAGCGGGATACGCGGAGTCGGCCCCATACGGCGTGTATTACGCAGCGCCGTATGCGTCATTGACTTGTTGTCCGCTTACTTGGACATTTCGGCGTCCCTCCTCCATACCTGTAACAGGCCCTCGACCCGTTACCACCGCGTCTGTCAGATCAGTTTGATCGTCCCTTGGATGAGATCACAGCGGATAGTACCGCTCCGTCGATTGCGCAATGCACGCCAGACTTCGAACCCACTCAGTATTGCGACCTCCCATTGTTTTCCCGAGCACCGGCCGACCTCGAGCCTTGTCGTCAATCCCTTGATCGTGCGCAGCAACTCGTAATCCAGCGACTGAACATTTTCGAAGAAGGAAGTTTTCCTAGCCTCCTCGAACACCAGCGCCGAAATCGCTTCGTCAATGACTTGGGCGCGCCCCCCGTCCTCGTTCTCGTCGAGCAAGGGATCGGATTTTCGCTTCTTCCGGAACAGTTTGCGCATGACCGGAGACCATCCCAGCACCGCAACGTATGACAGATGAAAGACGTCATGCAGCCGATATCCGTCATCCTCGTACGTATTATCCCGGAGCGGATCACCCAGCGGCTCCTCGTCCAATGTCAGGAGGACGCGCTCCTTGCCATCGTCATCGACTACCGTATTCACGACCACGTCAAAGCGTCGCGGAAACTGTTCGCTTTCTTGTCGCCCGTCGTCGAACAGTTTGGGACCAAATAGCGGACTGCTGTGTTCATGCCACCGGTCAAAAACCTTGGCAAGGTTGCTCCGTGCAATCGACTCGAGATCAAGCCCCTGCTTCGTAGCAATGGTCGACACATACCAAAGGATATCTCCAAGCTCTTCGGCGATTTTCTCGTTAAAAATTCTGTATGCCGCTCCATCCCTCAGATACTTCTTGTATTCCGTGAGTAGAGTACCTGTCTCCCCGGCGAGGCCAAGCAAAGGAACCATGATGCCGGTCATCGCGTCAGCATTCCGCGCTTCTGTCTGATCCGTTTTTTCCGCTTCTTGTTGATAGGTTGAAAATAACACCGCGTGCCTCCCTCAAAATAATGCGCTCTGTTGTTTGCCTTGTACTTGTGGCAGCGGCATCGTCGGCAATGCGAGCTCCCATTTCGGCGGATAGAAGTACTGGACCGGGTCATCTGTTTGCCTGAACTTCTGCTTGATCCGCGTTCTGCCAGAAACACCAGCCACTGAGGGGTGCTTGACCCTAGCGTACTTGTCTACTTCGCAAAAAAGATTTTGGATGTCAATTAGCTGAAGTCGCCGCCCCCAAAGATCCCGAAACTGTAGCCCCAACCTATCGAACTCGTACTCCTGTCTATCTGCCATAAGTCGAATGATGTCGACTTCCGACAGACCTCCGAGGGAGTGAAAACATTTTCGAATCCCATCTCGTGCACCAGGCCCCGGGATCGTGAAGTCCATTTCAGAAAAAGACGTAAGCTCACTGTAGTTGAGGTCCGTCACAAGCTGGTAAGCAAGAAAGTCTCCAATCAGCGGATAGGATCGTAACAGTTCGAACGCGTCGCGCATGCTCGCGCATTCAGCTATCCGCTGTGGAACCGCATCGTTGAGCATCAGCTCGAGCAGCTTCAGATGTCCCTGATGTTTGCGGCCTACATTGAAAATCTGATGACCCGACGCCATGATGTATGCGGCAGAATAGATCGTCGCTTTTGCCGACATAGCTTCCGCGAGAACACGGTCGTAGTCCGAGTATCGATAGGTATTCCACGAAATTTCGCCAAGCGTCGCTTTCAGCAGCTTCCAGGTTTCGATCTTGTTGAACAGCTTGAAGAGCAGTATCCGGAAAAAGAGTTCATCGGGTTCCTGCGGCCCGGCATAGATGACATGGCGAATCAGGAACTGACTGACGCGATCGGAGGCCCGGTATGCATTGGTGAACTTGTATTCGTTGAGGATCGGATCTTTGGACCAAGGCCTTGACCGCCCCTCGAAACGCGCGAAAAAAACATCCTGACGCAGCGCGGCAAACCGCCAATAAGAGTCGAATACTTCTGTAGGTACTGCCGGTGCCAGAGTCGAAAAAACTGTCGGACGTCGGCTGCTCTTTCGCGACTCCGTCGCGTTGTGGGACATCGTATGTTTCACGTATTGCTTCTTGCTCATGTCTGGTTTTGCCGCTGTGCGCGCAGCTCTGTAAGCATGTCTTGGATATCAGATGCCAGCGGCTGCAATTGATGCGCCTGAGGATTCCCGCGTGACAGCACTGCAGCCGAACAGACAACCTGCGACAATGTCATGTCCAGCTGCGCTGCGACGAATTTGCCGAGCCAGTAGAGGCCAAGGTAGTTGCCGTACGCCTTCTCGAACTGGTATTGCGTCGCGTAGAATCCCGTGACCGACAGCAGTCGGTTCTCAAGCGGAGTAAATGAGACCTGCTGCAAGCAGGGAAAACCCTTTTGCCGCTGATCGGTGTGGTCCCGCGTCGGATCGAAGACGGAGATCTGCAATGCACTCTTGCGGTGATTGCCACGCTTGTATGAGTCGATGATAGTTTCGAGCTGGTTCACCGGCTTCTGAACCCCATTTGGCTGATAGGCGGTGAGGCGTCGAAAATACACGCCGTATTTGTTCGCAGCACACTTCTTGATCCCGGGCCACGCGCGCTCATAGCGCCTGAAAAGCGCGTCCGCGTTATCGTCCAGACGCGGGTTCCACATGGACATGGGGAAGATGGTGTTTGCGACAGTGTGGCACCTGTTTTCCGAGAAAGCCGCCAACTCAGTGTCGAGACGCGTCCTGACCGACTTGATTTCGATTTCGCGATTGTGTTGCAGCCCGTCAATCGTTACGACGACCGGATGACGGGTTGCCCCTCCTTTTTCCATGGTAGAAAGGAAGACCTCCGCCCACGCTTCAGAAATGCTGGACGCCGATTTGAAAAGCGGCTTGATCATTCGTCTGCTTCCTCTTCGAAACGAAAACACGCGCGCCCCTTAAAGTTCTTTGGGGACGTTCGCACGAAAGCGCTCCACCCGGCGTCCTCATGCGTGACGCGCGAGATACCCGGTGAGTGCGCCTGTGCAAAGCCTGTGATCTCGCTGGCAGCAAGTGCACCTTCGTAGCGACAGTTTTGAGGGACGCGAATCAGATCTCCCACCTCACAATCGATGGAGCGGCCGCGCCAGTGCTCGTCAGCCAAGATTACCTGCCGGGCGGCCGACGGCGTACCGACGAGTTGCTGCCGTATATCGCGCGGAGCACTACGAAGCAATCGGTCGCCAGCGGTGCGGGAAATCGTCCCTATACCGTTCACCATATGATTCACGAGTGTCGCATACCCGACGCCAAGCCAGTTCGCCAACCCATAGACGGCAATTGGGTCAAGCGTTTCGTAGCGGAGCTGACGACGCAACATCCCACTTTCTAGCGCACTTTTGGGCATCAGAAAGAACGCAGCGAAAGTATCGGCCTGGAATTCCTTGGTATCGGTCGCGCGCCGGTATGACCGATCACTGGTGAGTTCGTCGAACTGCTCGCCGTGACCAAACGCGTGATGACCGAGCTCGTGTGCGCAAGTAAAGTTGCGGCGCCCGGATGGGCGCATGTTTGACAGGACAATTGTCGGTCTGCCGCCAGAAACGTACATACCTTCCATGGAAGGAAGATCGGCAAGCCTAACTTCGACGCCGAGTCTTTCTGCCGCGTCAAGCGGCGAAAGAGCGTCTTCCAGTGAGATGCCCAACCGCTTGCGAGTCTGCAGCGCTTTCGCAACTGCCGCAGTGAATAGCGACTTTTTGTCCGACATTACTTGCCCTCGCCTTTCCGCAGCATCCGCAACATATTCATCAGGCGGTCGAGATCCTGATCGGACATCTTGCTGAGCTCCCGGGCTGCCATCAGCATGCGGGCGTCGGCCGCCTCATCCTTAACAGAACCGTTGACGATCCACTCGACCGAGACGTCGTAGAGGCCAGCGAACAGATCAAGCTCGTCCGCTGCGACCTTGCGGCGCCCCGCTTCGATCTCGCTAATGGTTGGGCGGTGCATGCCAAGGCGCTTCGCGACCTGGCCCTGCGAAAGCCCAGCGATCTCCCGCGCCTCCTTCAATCTTTCCGCAATCGACATCTCACACTCCAATCGGGCCGCTCAGCTTCGGGTGCGCGGCAGAAAGCATCTTCGCGACGTCCCGGATAGATAGAGGCTTGTCGTCGGCAACAAAAATGTTGTTCACTTCCAACGGCAACTCGAGCTGCTCCATGACGTCAACCGTGATTTCCACGCCGTTAAGGCTGTCGAAGCCCGGAAGATCATCGAGCGGCACCGTCTCCGCCGTTACGTTCGCTTCTTCGCGACCGCTCGTCTTCTGAACATTGGTCACCGCAACGATCAACAGTTCTTCAACCTCGAGTTGCGTCATTTGCCAGCCTCCTCAGTGTCCCCAACCGGGGTAGTAAGATAATCTTACCACCCAATTTTTGGCTTTGCAACCGTCCTGCTCGCCCAATCCCGATTGGCGCATGTCCGTTCACGACTGACAACAGCAACCGAATGCGACGGAGGCAACGCGACAAGCGGCAAAGGTCAACCCATGAGGCTGTCGGTCGGCCATCGGATCGCACGGCCAACCCGTGCCTCACCCCTCGGGCGAATAACGAAAGCTGACTGGCAGTCCGTTTACAATTACCTATTTCGATGCAGATGAGTGGACAGGACGGCGACATCACCGCTGTCGCATTCGGCCAGTTGCCCTCGCGCGTACCGGAAGACCGCATACTGCGCGGCACACCATCAGCGCGGAAACCAACTATGACCTTCGGCTCTGAACTCGGCCTTGCCATCCCCCTTGTCGTTCAGCCGCCAGACGTCTCATCCGGTTGGAGGAGCCCAATCGCTACAATGAAGAGCGCCAAGCTGTCTTGCAACGCTAGAAGAACTCCGTGAAATTTTGATTGGTGCGAGCCCGGCCATGGACGCGCATCGGAACCACATCTATCAAGGCACTCAATGAAAGTTGTCTCGCTGGATATCGCGAATTTCCGGGGCGTTCGTTCCGCAAAAATTCTTTTCGATGGCCATACTCTGCTTATCGGCGCGAACAATGTCGGCAAGAGCACGATATGCGAAGCTCTTGATCTGGTGTTGGGCACCGACCGGCTGAACCGCTATCCGCCAATCGACGAATTCGACTTCTACAATGCGAAGTATGTCGACCGCCCTTCCCCCGAAGGACCACCGACGCTTATCAATATTCGCATCGAGGTGATTCTGATCGAGTTTGGGGATGAGATCGACGTGAAGTGTGGCGGGCACACTGAATTCTGGCACGTCAAAGAGCAACGGTTGCTCGCTGGCGGCGAAATCGACTTAGCCAACCAGCCCGAGGCCGTCAGGTGCCTTCGGATTGAAACGGTGGGTCGCTACGACCCGGAAGAAGACGAATTTCGTGCAGATACGTTTTTCAGCTACAGCCCCGAGAAACCCGTTGGCGAATTGACGCCGTTGCCCCGCCCGATCAAGCGGCTTTTTGGTTTCCTATACCTTCGCACCGTTCGTACCGGATCTCGAGCCCTGAGCCTCGAGCGCGGCTCCTTGCTCGACATCATTCTACGCACAAAGGGCGAAGGGGTCCGCGCCCAGCTCTGGGAAGAGACGATCGACCAGTTGCGAAAGCTCGACGTCGAGGCTAGCGCCGTCGAGATAGCGCCGATCCTGAGGAAGGTGGAAAAGCGACTCGGCCGTTACGTCGCGTTGGAAAACCCAGGTTATGCCACAAAGCTCCACGTCTCCGATCTAACTCGTGAGCATCTTCGAAAAACGCTCTCGTTCTTTCTGGCACTCTCGGCCGACCAGAGCCACGTGCCCTTCCCGCATGCCGGCACCGGGACGATCGGCACGTTGATTCTAGCGATGTTGTCGCTAATAGCTGACTTGAAGCCGTCGACTGTCATTTTCGCGATGGAGGAACCGGAGATAGCCGTTCCGCCCCATACGCAACGGCGCATCGCGAGCTATCTGAAGTCCAAGAGCAGCCAGGCGTTTCTGACATCGCACTCGCCGTTCGTCATCGAGCAGTTCGAGCCGACCCAGACCCTGCTTCTGTCGCGCGATAATGGCACCGTATCCGCGCGAAGAGTCTCCGACGCGACGGGGCTCAAGGAGAACGAATTCAAACGCTTCGCGCGCTGGGGATTATCCGAGTGCATGTTAGGCAAGACCGCGATTGTCGTCGAAGGCATCACCGAATTCCACGCTCTGCCAGTGATAGCGCGTCGAATGGAGGAGCGCGATGAATCACTCCAACCGATGGACATTGCAGGCGCCGCGTTATTCAACGCCGACGGAGACGGCAACGGACCGAAATTCGGACAATTCTTCAAGACACTGGGCCTCACCACCATTGCCTTTCACGACACCAACCCGAAGCACTCGCAAGCGAAGCTGAACGATTACGCCCAAGCCTTCGACCTCGACCACAGGCATCAGTGGAAGGGCTTTGAGCAGTTGATCGTCGAGGAGGTCCCGACCGATCGCTTGTGGACGTTCCTCGAAGAGATCAAGTCGAGCGGCGAGAATGGCAATGTTGGCATCCCAGCCGTGAAACCCGATGCAGAGGGAGTTCGCGATGTCGCGCTGAAAGCCTTTTCGAGCGGAAAAGGCGCGGGCTGGGCAGCCAGGCTGTTCGAGCAATGCGCGTTCGATGAATTGCCGAAAAGTGCAGTCGACTTTTTGGCGAACGTGTATGCACTTAATCCAGCGCCGACAGCGCTTGATGACGGCGACGAGGAAGATCAGCTGTCTCCGGCGACGCAGACCGTACCGCCATGGGGGGCGATAGCTGGGTCCGTGCCACCGGTGGTCACACAGCAAACGGACGCCTTTCCTCCAGCGACTTCCCACGCTGCGCCGCAAACCGCCCCGCTTTCGCCGCAACAATCCGCGTTTCCGGCGCCGCCGCCCGCGTTTGCGTCTCAGGTGCCGCCAGTTCCGGGAGCGGCTCCCGCGCCCCCTGGTGCTCAGCAATCACCGCCGTTTGGCGCAGCGCCACCTCCGCCGAAGAGCCCAACGTCGCCATCCTCTCCGTTTCCGGGAGGAACGCCGAGCGCCCCTCCTGCCGGTCCTCTGCCCTGGGCAAATCAGTGGATCGATGACGACGAATGAACGCAATCGATCCACGACAGGTCATTTTGGACTGTGAGGGGCACGCCTTGGTGTTGGGTGGCCCAGGCAGCGGCAAAACCACCGTAGCTCTGCGTAAATCGATCAAACGAATCAAGGCGGGACTTCGCCCTGGCCAAGCCGTCCTGTTTCTCAGTTTCTCTCGGGCGGCGGTAGCTCGAATCGTCGACGCGGCAAAGATTGAAGCAACGAAGGAGGAGCAGGGGCGACTCTCGATCCAGACGTTTCATTCGTTTTTTTGGGATGTCCTCAGAGGCAACGCATACCTTCTTGGCGCTCCTCGCAAGCTCAGTATCCTGCTGCCGCAAGACGAAGCCGCGATGTCTGGCGGAATTGATCGTCATGACGACGGGTGGCCCGAGTGGGAAGTCGAGCGCGAGCGCCTATATCGCGAGGAGGGTCGCGTAGCCTTTGATCTCTTCGCGCGGTATGCGGCCGAGCTCATGAAACGAAGCGCCTTGCTTCGCGAATCCATTGCGAAGCGCTACCCGCTCGTCATCGTCGACGAAGCACAAGACACCGGCATGCACGCATGGGAATGCGTGAAGTTGTTGGCGATGCATACGCAGGTCATCTGCCTAGCCGACCTCGACCAACAACTCTTTGACTATCTGCCCGGCGTTGGCCCGGAACGCATCGTCGAAATTCGAACCGCCCTTCAGCCGGAAGAAGTTGATTTCGGGTCCGAGAATCATCGCAGCCCGGGCACACAAATCGTCGAGTTCGGCAACGACATCATGCTCGATCGCCTCCACGCTGGCCCCTACGCGGGCGTATCCCACATTTCCTACAACCCGCGCGAGGTGAATTGGAATCACCTTCTGCGTCGCGCTTTGGGCGCCGTTTATCGCTCCGTCGAAGAGCAAACCGGCGTGTCGGTTGAAACGGTGGCGATCTTGGCTCCGAACAACCGGTCCGCGCTGCGGCTTTCCAATGCGTTGAACGCCCTGAGCGAATACGCCGAGACTGGAAAGACGGTTTCTCATCGACTCATGTTTGACGAGGCCGAGGCGCTGCTGTGCGCGCGACTGGCGGCTTTTCTGCTTGAACCGAAAGGCGCCAACGAAATCGAAAACGACATTGCAACCTGCATGGAAATGCTTGCGAGAGCCAAAGCGGCAACGGGGCAAGGAAAAAAGGCCGTGGCAAAAATGCGAGAGCAAGCGGCGAAAATCAGGTTCGGCAAGAGCTTGCACATAAGCATCGCGAAAGCGTTTCGCTCCGTGCTCGACTCGCTGTCATCCAGTCCATTTTCAGGCGATCCCGGAAAGGACTGGTCGCGCGTCAAGCAAGCGCTGCGCGCGAGTGGTCAAGAAGATCTGATTCGGGCGGCTTCGCAGCTAGACTACTTGGTTGCATTCAGGCGCGGGCATCGTATCTCCACCGCACTGTCCGATGAATGGTTGCGCGATGGCGCTTACACGCGCGCGACCGAGGCGCTCGACTCGGCGTTCGCCCAGGAGCAACTTCTCGATGGCGTAGAACCACCGACCGGCATCCAAATAATGAACGTGCATAAAGCGAAGGGGAAGCAATTTGACGGCGTCATCGTCGTTCGGGAGGCGCGATACACAGGCAAGCAAGCAGAATCGTCGTTTGTATGGCGCGATGATGTCTCACCGTACATCAAGAGCAGGAGAATTGTCCGGGTTGCCGTGACGCGAGCTCGGAACCACACGCTCATTCTGGATCCGCTTTGGCCGACCTGCCCCATTCTCGGTAGACACGCACTCACCAAAAGCTAGCGCCAATGGAGATCAGCGTCTGACAAAGTAAAACGCTGCTCGCGTTCACCTGACACCGAGCGTTTGGCGAAGATCATTCTCGGCGACATACTCCTATAGGAGTAGCCACTCGCTGCGCTTTTGCGAAAATGCATGCCGCACTCCACCAAAGAGTTACCAAATGTAACGCCAGCGTGTCGCGCTAAGTCTGAAAGCCTGCCGTGATCTCTCCATGCCAACTGTTACATCCCGTTGCCACCTTGCTAGTCCATTGCAGGCAGCCAAGCTCCGTGGATAATCGCACATGACAAGTGCAACCCGGAGACGTACAAAATGGACCAGGTAATGCGCATGAGGGATGTCGTGAAAAAGATCGGCCTGTGCCGAGCCACCATCTATGCAATGATCAGCCGCGGGGAGTTCCCGCGGCCGATTCGCATCGGCGAACGTGCAACGGGTTGGCGCGAGTCGGAACTGGAAGCTTGGCTTGCTAACCGAACTTCGGCCCGAGAGCGATCGACGCCTGCGCTGTCGCAGCGCCGCTGACTTGCCCGTCGGTGGCATCACCATGATTCAACTGCCAGCATTGTTCCCCGGCAAGCTGCTGAACCGCAGCGGCAGGCATAACACAGTCTCGCCCCTTCGTCTGGCGGCTCGTCGAGTTCGAGCCTGTAGTCGAGAAAAAGCTCTTCGCCGGGCGCAATCGTGCTCGACGCGTGGATGAACACGCGGCCGTCGATCTCGATTGCCTCGCAGTTGGCATTGCACGAGTGATTCAGCCAGCGCGCGCTGTTTCCTCTTCGCCCGCCGTCGATCACCCGCCCGTCAGACAGGCCGAAGAGATAGGTATGGCCGACAGCGCCACTCTTCCTGTACTGTCTGATCGCCATTCGCCACGCGATCCGCTCCCCCTTATATTCGAAGATCCGCTCACCTGCTTCCAGCGCCCGTAGCGAGAATACTCCCCGCCCGTGCACGGGCGAGCACCGAACCACCACTCGTCGCGGCATGACCTGCCTGCCCTCCTTTCTGAGTGGCCGAAGTATAGGGCGGCAAATTGTGATCTACGTGTATTTCTTGAAGTACTTGGCCATGTTCCATATTCCGACCACGATCATCATCGAGACCGGCCAGAACAGAAGGAAGATAGGTAGACGTACCGGCGCCACAAGCCAGACGATTGCAGTCAACGGGACGACGCCGAACGTCAACAAGTGCTTCGCGTGGTGGTAACGCGTCGCCGACTCATGTCCGCCCTGTGAGCGTCTCACGTGTCGCGCAACCAGACCGTCGGCGAGGGCAACCGCAATCGCGAGCACGAACTGCGGGACCGTCATCATGAGCATTGCGATGCGAACCCCGAAGAGCTTAATGCCGTACATCGCCACAACGAGCGCCTCGCGCGTCGCGCCGGAAAATGCCGGCCGCAGGAATGAACCCAGACCTTGTGATGTCAGGACGCCTGCCTCCGATGCCCGCGCTGACGCATCAATGCCAGTCCAGCCGAACCAGCACCAGTACGCGGAGTCCGCCGCCCGCGCAGCCAGTCCTGGATCGGTGGTCTCATTCAGGTAATAGCGAAGGAGCTCCTGCATCCCGCCCACCGGATCATCGCGCCACAACGAGTGGGCCGCTGCGAGGTCGGCCAGCACCGCCAAAATACTCGCGAGTAGCAGCCAGAGTGCCGCGTGGATCGCCAGATCGACGACCCAGAAAAATGACTTCACTCCGTCCGCATTGCCATCGCGCGTCTTGGCGGCCATGATCGCTCCTGTGTCGTCAGAACCCGGCGCCCTTGCCTTCAATAGCCCACGGTCCGGACACCGAAACCGCATCGTTGGCACCCATCTCTACCGGCATGAAGCTGCCCACCGCGCCACCAATGGCGTCGGGTGACACGCCGCCGGCGTCATCAAATGGCGACACGGCCTGAACGTAGGACGCATAGCGGGACCGCATGTCCGCCACCACATCGTCCAGCCCAGGCAGCATGATTGGGTCGTGCGCGTCGAGCAGCGGCAGCCGGACCTTCACGAGTTGGCCGCCCTCAATGAGCGCAAACGCCTGGCCCTTGGGCAACTGCGTCAGGTCGGACGCCTGCAGCATCGGTACCTGTCGCACCGAAATCTGGTCGTGTGTCTGGGCCGTGAAATGCACGCCCTCGCCGCGCCGTACTGCGTCCGTCGCCGATGAGGCGAGCGTGAGCGATTTCACATCGATCATCGGAAGCTGGTCGGTCAGGATCTTCGCGGTCGTCACGTACTTCACGCGCAGCATCACGAGCGTGTTGAAATTCCCGAAGATCTGCTCGGCCTTAGCGCGTGAGCCAATCTTTGCCTCAAGGTCGGCGCTCGTCTGCGTGTAGGCGGTGACCTGGTAACCCGCGCCCCCCGCCTTGTTGACCATCGGCACGAATTCGTCGCCGACCAGTTCGTTGAACTCGTCCGCATGGATCGACACGCGGCGCCTGCCGCCCACGTTGCTTTGTCCGTAGCTGTGCCCATACTTGTAGATTCGGCCTGCGCTCGACGTCAGATCGGCGAACATTGCGTTGCCGACCACACCCGCCACCTCGAAATCCGATAGCGCGTCGAGTCCGACATAGACAATGCCACCGCGGTCCATCACGCGATTCCAGTCGAACACGGGACGCGAATCATGGGGATCGTTATAGTCGGGCGACAGCAGTTCCGATGTCCGCCCTGTGGTGAGCTTTTCCAGGAGCGGATACAGCGACGACACGAGCTTGTCGAAATACGAGCGCTCGTTGCTGATGACCGACAGCAGGCCATTGGCGATCGGATCGGTCCAGCCCTGCTGCCGGATCAGGTTCGCCACCTGCAGCACTTCCTGGTTGCGCTGCAGGCGCATCGCTTGCTTCGCCTCCTCCTTGTCCAGCGGTTCCAGCCCATCCTCCCATCCTGGGTGATCGCGATCGAGCCAGAAGCGGAAGTACCGTAACGCGAGAGCGTCGATGTTCACTGCGTTCCGGTAGATCATCTCGTAGGTCGGACGGATGCCGAGCGCACTCATCGCGCGCGCCATCACGTTCACGAAGCGCCAGACGAAATCCCGGAATGCGGCCGACTGGCCCTCCTTCGGCAGGTTGCCGGCGATACGGGTCGCCACCTCCGTGATCCGCGAATACGTGCCAATCGGACTATAGCGCGCGGATTTGTCCGGGTAGCCCAGATGGAAAAACGTGAACTCGCTCTCCCGCCCGCAACGTTTCGCCTCGGCGTACATGCGCAGCAGCAGGTCGACGTCGCCTTTCGGATCGAACACGATCACGATATCGCCGCGGCGGATGTCCTGGGCAACCAGGACCTCGCACAGCCGGGTCTTGCCCACGCGCGTCGTGCCAAGCACCGCCATGTGCCCCACACGCTCGCCGATGTCGAACCAGATCTCCCTCTCATCCGGTTCGACGCCATGCAGTGCCGGATCACCACCGACTTGAGGCAATGGCGCGACCGGATTCCACCATGCTCCGCAACGCGTCACACCCGCGATCGGGCTATCGGGATACCGACGCTCATGATCCCGCGCCCGGTCGTACAAGTCATTGCGGGCAAGCAGCCGGCGGTTTTCGGGAAAACGGGCCTGATAGAGCCGCTGCGTGTGAATGACGCTCCAGCGGAAGCCGCGCCCGAGAAACACTTCCTTCGCGGTGCACGGAATGTCGGCTGCAGGGATCACATACTGCGGCAAGCGTCGGAGGTTGCGCTGGAAATGGATCAACCGCCATGCCTGTCGCCCGCGAACGCAGGCCAGTGACAGGAGCGCAAGGGTCGAGACTCCACCCGTGGCGGGCGTGATAAGGAAGAGCGCCGCGTGGGACCAGAGGATGCCGGTCGCTGCGAGCGCAGCCACGGAGGACAGCAGTTCGACGGGCCTGCGAAAGAAGTTCTCGACCGGATACGCCATCGCCGTTGTCCCGATGCCCCCGATCACACCCCAGACGACTGAGGCAAATCCGCCTCTTCCGTTGCGACCGCCTTCTGCTTCGACTGGATCATCGCGTTCGGCGGTGGCACGGGATTGAAGAACCGCCCCGGCTCCGGAACGAACATCACAGATAGCTGCCGGCCGCCGGCGCCTTTGATGGTGTAGTGGAGCAGATAGGACCGGCCTGCGCCGCCGGCATCGGCTGTCACCGGATAGCCGGATTTCTGGAAATCGCGCTGGACTTGCTTCCACGGCTCCGGGGTCCGTCCATCTTCGGTGGGCGTCTGCTCGATCGCGTCGGGATGCGCCTGCGCGAAATCCCGGAAGATCGCCGGCGTCACAAGCAGCATGCCTTCCGGCACAAAATGCACACGGGCCATCGATTCGTTGTACGGCAACCCGCCCGTAGCCACGCCCTCCTGCACCCAGGCCATGAATCGTTCCGCATTCGGCCGCAGCTGCCGGGCCCCCGCCCGAGCGGCAATGGATCGCGACGGAACCCGCCCCTTTTCGCGCGGGCGAACCGGCGCACTCACTTGATCCGGTATGGGTGCATCGTCGTTGCCCATGCCGTGCGCCACGACCACTTCGTCACTGAGCACGGCAGCGCTCTCTGCGTCCGGCAGATACGCCGGCTCGCCGTCGTTCATGGACGAAGCACCGGCATCAGAAGCGGCCCGCTCCTGCGACGCAGGTGAGTCATCGTCCGCTTTATGCCGATCCCGCCGATCTCGTTCTTCGCGCGCGGTTGACGCCGCGGCGTCTGGCGCGTCGACGCTTTGATCTACCGCCGCCGTCACCGGGTCCCCGACTGGGGACGGCCGTTCCCGGTCACGCTCTGCGCGCGCGGCCAATATACCGTCATCAGCTCGGTCGACACATTCAGCCGCCGGGGTCGGCTCGGCGCCCACTTCGATGGTCTGAACCGAGCCCGCAGGCAGAGCGCGGGGGTAGTGAGCAGATTCGGCGTAGAGCCGATCAAGCGGAAAACGCAGAACCGTGAAGGTTTGCTTCCATGCGCCTATCGCGACTGCGATCGTCCAGATGGCACCGCCTTCCGGCGTAGGCACAAGCGCACCGTATTCCTGCCAGGTGTCGAAGAGCCGGTTATTGTCCGCCGGAATCCCTGCCGCGCCGCTCTGTTGCTGCTCATGCGAAGCGAGGTAAGCTCGGACGGCCTCGGCCAGCGTTTTCGCCACGCACCAGAGCGATTCGCCGTCGCAATAGCCGGTCGCGCCGGCGCGGTTGAGCGACATGCCGCCCTCGGCCAGAAGCCGTCGCAGCCCCTCCATCAGCCGCTCGATCAGCGGCACCGCGCGCGCCGAGGCGAACCGCGTACGGGGACCGGCCAGCAGGTTTTCCACGACCGAGCGGCGATCCGCGTCACCCACAATCTTCGCGAGCGCGCTGTCTTTCGAACTGGCCTCTCCGGACAGGTATGCAGCCAGTTCCTGCAGCACGGGCGGATACTGGGCCAGCCAGCTCAACGATGCCGGTGGCACGAGGCGCTGCAGCAGCACGATGGCGAGACGCGAATGGGCACCGTAATCGCGCTCGGCGGGCGCAGGGAAATCCACGCAATACCACGCGCCACCCTGCTCGTTCATGCTGCCGGCCATCGGCACCCAGGGACGGACGTCATGCCCGATGGCCAGTTCGACTTTCAGGTCCGCGAGCGGCTTGCCGATGTCGTGCAGCAGCGCGCTGACCAAAACCCCATAGCTGCACCGCGCCTGATGCTGCATCTGGTCTTCGGGACTCGCCCCGAGCGGCAGCCGGTACCCTTCACGGAAATGCAGCGCAAAGCGCGCTACCTCAAGCAGATGGATCAGCAGGCCGCCCGGTTGCGCGTGATGATGCGACTCAGACGCGGGCAGGAGTTGCACGAATTCCGCGAGTCGCTGCAGCAACGGTTCGAGGTCACGCTGCTCGCTCCCAGGCGACAGCCCGAGACTGCTGGCGATACGCCGGACTGTCCCCTCCGCACCCGTTCGCTGAATCAGCTCACGGTATCCCAGTACCGGCAGATACTTTGGTGAAGGCGACACGCTGTGCCTGTCAGGCGGCGCGGGCGGTGCAGCCGGCGGCACCGGCGGCGTCGCCTGCACCATCGACGATCGTGGCAACTTCAACCAGTTAAGGGCATTGGCAAAAGCCATGTGGGGTTTCCAGCAGAACGGGAGAACGGGACTGACCTCGTCATGAGGCGCGCGACTCAACGCGTCGCATTGTTCAACCGTACGCACTGGCCCGCAGCGCCTGCCGCAAATGGCTGCACGAGAACGTGCCGCACCGCGCAGTCATGCTGCTGGACAGATCGCCGCGATTACGCGTCGCCGCCTGTCCTTTCCCGGCCTTCTGCGGCAAAGGCCGTGGCGTTTTTGTCCACCTTTTTTGCCCTTCGCCGTTTGCGCGTTTGAGCGGGTGATGCGATTCATCCCAGCTTCACCCGCGGCCTTTGGATTGGGCCCTTCCCTTTGAGCCGTCCTTTGTTTCCCTTGCCTTTGCAGCCTTCTGCAGACGCCTTTGCATTGCGCTGGACGGTTGGCCCCACGCGAGACGCGCCGATCTCCGGCCCTCAAAAAAACCGGCTCGCCCAACTGCGAATACGGGCAGGCATCCTCCCAGTCGCGCGTCTTCGCTGCCTACAGTAAACCCGTCGGACCTTCCCCCTGGGCCGACGCGCGCTGTTGGCCTGCCGGGGTGTTCCCCGCGCCCCGGCAGGTCCTTTTTCTCTGATGGCTGGCGCGGCCAGGTCGTGGTCACCGGATCACGGCCACGAACAGACGAGGTCAAGGTGAAGCGTGTAGGGATCGTTCTTGCTAGTGCTGTGCTCTGCGGCTCGGCCGCTACTGCCCGGGCCGACTGCATCGACGACGCCGCGCGGTTTCATCACGTGAGCGCACGGCTCGTGCGCGCGATTGCCACCATCGAATCCGGACAGCGCGCGAATGTCGTCCGCCTGAACGCAGACGGCACGACCGACATCGGCCTGATGCAGATCAACAGCCGGTGGCTCGCTACGCTCTCGCGCTTCGGGATCTCACGTGCGGACCTCCATGACCGCTGTACCAACGCCTACGTCGGCGCGTGGGTCCTGTCGCAGAACCTCCGCCATCTCGGCCTGACGTGGGATGCCGTGGGCGCCTATAACGCCGGCACACACGTGAAGCGCATTGCCTACGCGCGCCGCGTCTATCGCGCACTCAACACGGCCCCGCCCCTGCCGTCCGCGCCGGCCACTCCGCTCGCGGTGCAGGGCCCGGGGCTGATCGAAAAGCTGTTCCGGCCGATCACGTGGCACGCGACATGGGGAGCTGGACGATGAGCCGGCTCACGTACGAATACGCGATCGAGGTACTGAACGACTACCTCGGCCCGCTTCAACCGATGCTCGCCGATCCGAACGTGCAGGAGATCATGATCAACCGCGCCGATGCGATCTTCGTCGAGCGCAACGGGAAAGTAACGTACGTCCCCGGCTGCGACCTGGATCCGGACGCACTGGATCGCGCCATCACGATTCTCGCCAACGTTAATGCCAAGGAGCAGACGCCGGTGCTCGATGCCCGACTGCCGGGTCTGCGCATTGCCGCCGCCCGGCATCCTGTGGCCGTCCATGGCGACATGATGTCGATCCGCAAGCACACGCGCCGCCGCATTGGACTAGCCGACTACGAGCGCAGCGGGGCATTCGACGTGCTGCCAGGTACGAAGTCGCCCGCCGCGCGCCGCCAGAATGCCGTGCTACTGGGCCGTCTTGCATCGGGCGGCGCCGCGCTGCGCGAGTTCTTTGAATGGGTCATGCGCGAGCGGATCAACGTCGCGTTCTCCGGTGGCACCTCATCTGGCAAGACCACGATGCTCAACGCGATGATCGATGCGATGCCGCAGGAAGACCGCGTCATCACGATCGAGGACACGGCCGAACTGCAGGTGCACGCGCCCAATCACGTCGCGTTCGAGACCAATCTCGGCATCACCATCCGCGACCTTGTGCGCTTTTCGCTGCGCGTACGCCCTGACCGCATCATCGTCGGCGAGGTCCGTGGCGCCGAAGCCTTCGACCTGATGGAAGCACTCAACACCGGGCACCCCGGCTCGATCGTCTCGTTCCATGCCGACTCATCCGACACCGCCCCCGCGCGGCTGGAGTCGCTCATCCGCATGAGCGACGAAGGGCGGCTCCTGTCGATTGACGACCTACGCCAGAAGATCGCCTCCACGTTCCGGTTCTTCGTGCATGCAGAACGCCAGGGCGCGGCGCGCGGCCCGGTCGAAATCCGCGAGGTGCTCTGTGCAGGGGACGGCCGCTATCAGACCCGGTGCCTCTTTTCCCGCTTCGCCTCCCACGAGGAGCTGGCCCATGCATGAATCACGTCAACGGGACCGGTGGCCCCGTGCCGCCCTTCTCTTCATCACCGCGCTTCGCAACCGTTGTGTGGATCTGCGTGACGCGTGGCGAACCATTGTCATCCGTCATCACAGAGCACTGCACTTGTTCTTCACGGCCTTCTGGCTCGCTTTAATTCCGACCATTGCACACGCGGGCATCTGGAACGGCGGGCTGTGCACCGTCTACCAGGACGTGCTCGATAACGAGCTGCTCGAGGTCGTGTCGCTCTCGGCGCTCGTCGGCTCCATCGTGCTGTGGCTGCTCGACGATGGTCGCAGCAACATCAAGACGCATGTGCTGCGCGGCGTGCTCGGCACGCTCGCGATCCTGAACATGCCGCTGCTGTGGGCGCAGGTGTTCAACCACGGCGCTGCCTGCACGGGCACCATCTGACGAGGTCCGGCATGGATACGCATCGCCCTGACGCACGTGACGCATCCGTCGGCGCCGTCGATCCGCTGGATCCACTTGACCCACTCGCCGCGCGCGTTCGAAAGACCATGCTCGAACAGTTCCTGCTGCTCGGGATCGACCGCAAATGGTGCATCGCGCAGGGTGCCATAGTCATCACGTTCGCCGCAGGCCTGCGCAACGGCTGGGTACTGCTCGCGGTGCTGGTCACACATCCCGTATTGTGGCTCGCCGTGCGGCGCGATCCCGACCAGATCCGCTGCTATGCGAAATACAGCCGGCAGGGCGACTACTATGAGCCGCGTCAGCTGCTGCGTCAGAAGATCAATGCCCGCCCGAAAGGCTTCGCCCGAGGCATGCCGTGCTGAAACCGACCCGCTCGCCGTTTGACGCCGAGTCGCTCGCACAGGTCGCGCAGCGCACCGATGGCGATCGCCGTTCCACCGCCGAGATGGTGCCGTGGCTCTTTCGCTTTAGCGACACGCTCATCGTCAACAAGGACTCGTCGGTGATGGCGAGCTATGAGTTCTCCGGACCGGATGCCGACGCGTTGTCGACCGGCCATATCCTCGAACTGATGGAGAACCTGATTACGTCGCTGCGTGACATCGCCCGTCGGCCCGTCACGATGTGGTGGACGATTCACCGCCGTCGCAGCGCGCGCTATCTCACTGTACCGATGCCAGATCCGGTGGCGCAACGGGTCGACGATGCGCGGCGCGAAACGTTCGAGCGCGGCGCCAATTATACGAACCGTCATTTTGTGACGTTCACGCTGGCCCCGGACGTCGGCATCGACCGGTTCGCCGGCAAGATCACGCACGGTATGACACATGACGAGCTGTCAATCGCCAAGGCGCTGATGCAGGCCGTGCGCGGCACGTTCTCCGACCAGTACCTGTTCGCCTATACGGCGTCAGAACTGGCCGCCGTCGTCGAAACCTTCGAGAACATCCTGTTCGGCTTCGTCGCGAGCAACCCGCGCCTGGCCTGCCGGCGCCTGAGTGGTCCGGCACTCGGTGCGTTCATGCATGCGTGCTGCTCCCCGCCGAGCGATCACGTATCGGCCGTGCCCATACCGGACATCCCTGCACTCGACCTCGCGCTGTGCGATACGGAGGTCCGGCCAGGTCACGACTACCTGCACTTCTATTCGCATGGACGCCAGCGCTTCGCTATCGCGGCGGGTATTCCTGCCCGCCGCGACTTCTGGCCAGACACGATGTTGCCCACGAGCCTGGACGGCCTGATGAAGGTGCCCGGGGAACTCACGGTCAGCCACTGCTTCCGTCTCACCACGCCCAACGCCGCGATGCGTTTCATCGACAGCGTGCGCCGCTATCATGAGGGCCGCCGGCTCGACACGCGTTCACTGCTCGCCGCTACGCTGCGCGGTGGCGACACGTCCGGCGCGCGACAGAACCAGTCTCGCTCCGCCGCCGCAGACGACGCGAACCGGCGCGTGGGCAAGGTCGAAATGGCCGAGGAGATGTACGGGTACTACAACCTGTCCGCGCTTTCCTTCTCGCCCGTTTTCGAGACGGCGCCGTTCGATGACGACACAGCCGTCGAAGCCGCGTGGGCGCAGGTGGTCATGACCCACCGCGCCGTCGAAGAAGCGCTGCGAGCCGCGCATTTCGCGCCCGTGCGCGAAACGCTTCACGCGTTCTCGGCCTTCGCGACGAGCATCCCCGGCATGTGGCGCGAATGCGCGCGCTGGTCGTTCGTCGATACCGCAGCGCTTGCCCGCCTGCTGCCGCTGCGCGGTGTCTCCGAAGGGCACCCGATCAACGCCCACCTGACGAAGGAAACCGGCACGCTCTGCCCTGCGCTCGCCGCGTTTCCAACCGAGTTCGGCACGCCCTACTGGTTCACCGCCTTCCTCGCCGATGTCGGGCACATGCTGGTCTGTGGCCGCACCGGATTCGGCAAGACGATCTTCATGCTGCTGTGCGCGACGCTCTTTCGCAAGTACCCGAACGCTTGGCTGTACGGATTCGACAAGGACCTGTCGATGCGCATCCCGACCATCCTGCAGGGCGGCCGCCACCTGCAGTTCGATCATGGCGCAGCCGGCGCTTCGGCAGACGAGCAGGCGCAAATGAACCCGCTCGTGCTGCTCGCGGAACTGCGCCACATGGAATTCCTCGCCGAATGGATCGTGATGCTGGCGCAGCAGCGCGGCACCTATCGCGTGACGGCGAGCGACCGCCGCGAACTCGAGAAGGCGCTTGCCGCGACGCGCAGCCGCGCCGACCGACGCCTGTGGCGACTGCGCACCGTCCACGCGTCGCTACCTGCGGGGCCGCTTGCCGACGAACTGGCCCTGTGGGTGGGCTCCGCCGTACACGCGCATTACTTCGACAACTTTAACGACAGTTTCGACGACACGCGATGGGTGTCGATGGCGACTGACCGGATTCTCGCGAACCCTGTGATCGCGCGGCCGTTCCTGTCGTATGTGACGTACCGCATCCAGGATTCGATGGAACAACGGCGTGCCAAGGGCGTTATCGGCCCGACGCTCGTGATGCTGCCCGAGATCTGGAACCTGCTTGACGACGACGCGTTCGCAGCGCAGATCGGCAACTGGATCGTCACGATGCGCAAGAAGCTCGGCTGCGTCTGGATGGATGCGCAGTCACCCGAGCAGGTCTCGACTTCGAAAATCTGGCCGCAGATCCGCGACAACGTGCTCGTACGCGTATTCGTGCCAGTCGAGAATTTCACGCCGTCCGCGAAAGCCGCCTATCAACGCGATTTCGGTCTTTCCGACGGACAGGTCCGCACGATCCAGCAGCTCATCGCGAAGCGCGACTACTTCATTACCGAACAGGGCGGTGCATCGCGCCGAATTTCGGTGCCGCTCGATCCGGCATCAATCGCCATCCTCCGGTCGGAGTTGAGCGCGCAGCTGATATTCGACCGGCACCTGCATTCCGGTCATCCGGACTGGAGGGCACGGTACATCGAGGAGGCCATGGCACAGCCCAGCACGGACACGGCGGCATGGGCCGAATCGGAGGCCCATCATGCGTGAGCCCGTACTTCGTCGAGCCGGCGTGGCCGCCGCCCTCGCCCTAGTCCTTCACACGGGCAGCGTCCGCGCCGGCGGCGGGATGACGGGCGGCGCGACCGAAATCACGCAGTTGTTGAACCACGCCGAGCTCGTTTCGTCGGTCGCCCAGCAGGCGCAGATGGTGGAGCAGAACGTTCAGGCGCAACTCACCCGCCTACAGCAGTACGTCACGATGGTCCAAAACCTGAAGCAGGTTCCGGCGTCGCTGATCGACCAGACCATCGCCCCCTACCGCACGCAGATCACGAACTTCCAGTCGCTCTCCACGGCCATCACACAGCTCGAGCAGGCGGCGAGCGCCACGAGCAGCCTGTTCGGCCGCAGCCTCACCGAGATGAATACGACGGGCATGTCGCCTGCCCTGTGGCTGTCGGCTTACACGTCGCTTGCCTCGACGCGCGGCGGCATCTACCAGCAGCAACTGACGCAGGATATGCAGAACCTGAACACGCTCGCCGACCGCGCGCAGAACCTGCAGCAGATCCAGTCGCAGATTCCGAACGTCACGGGCGCCGTGCAGGGCCTGCAGATGCTGAACCAGCAGTCGAACGTGCTCGCAGGCGAGATGGTCGACCTGCATGCGCTCATGCAGCGGCAGGTCGCGCAGCAGATGCAGGACCGCATCGCACAATCGCAGGCCCAGGGTAACGCGGCGAAGCTCGCCACCGCGCGCGCTGCGGCGCTCGGCCAGATCAACCAGCAGGAACAGCAGAGACGACACAGGGCGCACCCGACTTCGACCTGCTGCAGGACCAGTAGGGGGAGCGGCTGTGCTGTTGCGCTGGCTAGTCCGCCATCTCTGTACGACGCCCGCCGAGCTACGTGTGGTGCTGCACGCCATCCGTGAATATCGGCTCCGCAGCGTTATTCCATTCGATCAGCGCGATCCGGGCTGGACGTTCGACCAGCGCATTACCCGCAGCGTCCGGCTGTCGCTGCTCGTCGGGCTGCTGGTGGTGCACGCGGAAAATCCGCAGGTTTTTGCGGCGGCCTGGATCGCACTGCCGCTCGCCCTACTGCTCGGGCTGCTGCGCCTTGCCGGCGGTCTGCGGTAGGGGCGTCCCATATTCGACTGGACCAGGTCATGAACGACGTCATCTCTGTGCTCAACGCCCTCTTCGCCGCGATGCAGGCGAAGGGCACGAGCCTGCAAACGTTGTTCGTCTCCGACGGCATCGACCTGCTCGCCGCGCTTGGCCTGATCATGGCGACATGGCACGTGTTCCTGTGGCTGCTCGAAGGTGACTTCCCCGGCTTCTTCGCGAACCTCTTCCGTCACCTGATCAGATGCGCCGTCATCCTTGTGATGCTCACGGCCTGGTCCGGCACGGTGCATAGCTACTTCGTCGACAACATGCAGACCATGGCCTCGCGCGTGTCCGGTGGCGAAGGCAACCCCGGTGACCTGCTGCGAGCTCTGGTCAACGCCGCCTCGACCATTATGCAGGGCGTGCGGACGGAAGCCGCCCAAGTCTGCGAGCAGGTGCCGGACGTGACGCCCGATGGCGTTGTGATCCCGAACACCGCGCATCAGGAATGCGGGACCGCGAGCGATGCCGGGACGAATTCGGCAGGTCTGAGCTCGGTCTGGACGCTCATCAAGAATCTGCCGCTGGTCCTGCTGGCGTTTCTCGCGAAGGCACTCGCGATCATCGCGATCACGCTGATGACGATGATCTTCGTGGTGGTCGTGCAGTTCGGCTCGTTTCTGCTCGACATCGCCTTCTGCCTCGGGCCCGTACTCATCCCCTGGTACGTCCTGCCCGCCGGCGAATTCCTCTTCGATGGCTGGCTGCGCTTCACGATTTCCGCAGGGCTCTTCAAGGTGGTCGCGTGGCTGATGATGGCGATCGTCTATAGCGGCGTGCTGCCGGGCATCCAGAGTCTCATACAACAGAGCGCGACGCAGAACGGCACGAATAGCGACGCGTACTACGCGACAAACTACCTGGCGATGCTGGCGCTCGCGCTCGTCTGTGGAGTGGGGGCTTTCATGATGTGGCAGGTGCCCGAGATTGCGAGAGCGCTTGTTACCGGGGGTGGCGGAGGAGCAGTAAAGGGCTTTGGGAAGGGCGCGATCGGTCGCCAGATCACACCGGGGATCTTCAAATGAGGTCAGTGATGGTGATCTTGCTGGTGCGACGCGTAGTACGACGCCCATTCCTGATCCTGCTGGTACCGCACCTCTTGATCGATGCGCTGCGCCTCCGCACGCTCCTTCGGTGTGGTCCCGATCCAAGACCAGGCGATGAATGCGGCCGCTCCCACAAGCATCATTGCCACGCCGAAATGCTGCGCGCCGACCTGATACAGGACGAACGCTGCGAACAGCAGGATCGGCAATATGAAGTACAGCAGGATGATCTTGAGCTTAGCCATGGCTGCACCCCTGCAGCAGGTGAACTGGATCCCAGTGTAGCACCGAGCGCATATTGCTGCCGGAAGGGTTGAGTCATGCACAAACACCCGCCCTTCCGCGCCTCTTCCGGCACCCAGACACCCGTCGCCGACCTTCCGTCGCCACCGCATACCGGCGAAGCGGTCACGGCATGGTTTGCCGCCTTCCAGCGGCCCCTCTGGGAAAAGCGGCTCGCAATCAAGGTGGCCGCCACGTTCGCGCTGATCGCTGCCGGTGAATGCGCTGCACTGATCGTGCAAAGTGTGCATAGCGGCCCGCGTCCGTATTTTGTCGAACACGACGAGAGGAGTGGCGCCGTATGGGTCTCGGACCGATACGCCGAAACCTACTCGGTCACCGCGGCGAACAAGCGCTATTTCCTCGTGAAATGGGCGTCGCGCGTCTTCACGATCGAAGCGGACAGCCAGGACACGCTCACGCGCCAGATCCCGGCCGCATTCGGCTGGACGTCTGGCGCCGCCACGCAAGAGCTGGAAACGTACATTACCGTGACCGATCCGGTCGCGCAGCGCGTCGTGCAGACGCCCGGCCTCACCCGCGAATTCATTGAGAACTCCACCTCGTTCTCACCCGATGGACAGGTCGCCTACCTGATCTTCACGGTGATCGAGAGCGTGAACGGCAAGCCCTCCCGCCCGAAACAGGTGCTGCTGACGATCAGCTTCCTTCTCGCGCCTGAAACGCTGAAATCCGGCGAAGAGAAGGACAATCCGATCGGGCTTCGTATCACCCACTTCAGCCTTACACCCTATCTGGGTGTCAATCCCGGAGCCACGCAATGAAGCTTCTTCTTTCGACTTCGTGCGTCACGGTGCTGCTTGCGGTGTGCGCCGCGACGGCCCGGGCCGAGGGCGCAGCGTCATCGCCTGCACCGTCCACGCCACTGCCCGCAAATATGGTGACGACAGCCCCGACGCAGCCCACGGAGAATGCCGTTCGCACGCCGACGCCGCGGCTCCGCGCCCGACACACGCCCGCGTCCCGTGCGCACATCAACGGTCCATATCCGGCGCCCGACGATTCGTCACTCGTCGTCTACGACTATGACCCGGACTACCTCTATCCCGTACTTGTGCGCACCAACGAGGAAACGCACCTGGCGTTCGGCCCCGACGAGGAAGTCACCGGCGTCTACCTGTCCGATACGGGCAAGCGCTGGCTCGAGCATACGGCGCTCACCAAGCGCGACGTGTTCATCGAGGCGCGCCTGCCCGGGCTCGACAATGCCGCGACGATCATCACGTCGCGCCGGCGCTACGAACTGGACCTGCGCTCATCGGACAATGGGACGGTCTATCACCGCGTCTCCTGGCACTACCTCGATACCGATGAGCAAATGACAGCGGGACAGGTCTCGCCCTTCGGCATCGAGTACCCGGGCAACGCTCCTGCGCCAAGCACGGGCGCACAGGCGAACGGAAGCGCGCAGGCGGCGTCGACTGTCGATGCGCGCTCAGGCGGTCCGCGCATCGCACTCGACCAGGCGAACTTCGACTATCGCGTGGAGGGAGATGCACCGTTCACGCCATTGACCGTTTTTGACGACGGAAGGTTCACGTATCTGCAGTTTCCCCACCGCGCCGAACTGCCCGCGATCCTGCTGATGGACGACAAGGGCCATGCTGAGATCGCTAGCTTCGTGCCGCTCGGCAACGACCTATTCGAGGTGCAGCAAATCGCCCCATACGGCCTGCTGCTCAAACGCGGCAAAGAGGAAGTACAAGTCTTTAACGGTCGAGGCAAAGGCTGCGGACTGTTCGGCTGTGATTCGGCCCGCATGAAGAACATCTACGGGAAACCGTGAACATGGCCGCCCGGGAAAAAAGCAGCACCCCGCTCACGCCTGAGCCAGCCAGGCTCACACGCATCCGCCGGAATCTCGCGAAAACGCTGCTCATCGCGCTGTGCTCCGCACTGCTCGCGATCGTCCTGGTGCACGCGCTGTCCCATCCGCACGAGACCGCAGCCGAGCGGCGCGAGCGCGAGCAGATCGAGGCGGATGCGCGGCAGCCGAAGGCCTCACCGGATGCAATCCGCAAGCGCCTCGAAGACCAGCGGAACCTGGCGCTGGCACGTGCGGGCGATGCCGCGTCGGCAGCCAGCGCCCCGCTCGGCGGCACACCGCTCGACGGCATCCCCAAGGGCGTGCCCGGAGACGATGCGGGCCCGGTGCCCCGAAACTACCGGACGTCTGGCCCGGGCACCCCCGATCACGACGCCGATCGACTCGCGCTGCAACGGCAGATCGACGCCATGCAGAGCCAGTCGCTCGTCGCTTACGAGGACACGGGTGGAGGCAACGGCAACCCGTCCACGGGGAATGGGCTATCTACCGATCGCATCGCCGGCAGCCTGGCGCAACTTTCCGGCTTGCAGGCAGCGCCAGGCGGTCCGTCACCGGGTGGTTCATCGGAGACGACCGCGTCCGGTCTCACGCCCGCCAACGTGTCGAGCGCCACTGACCGGCGCAACGCCGAATGGGTCAGACAACAGGGCGAAGCGACTGACGATGCCAAGCCGCTGGTTCCGGTCCCCATCGCTTCACCGTACATGGTGATGGGCGGCACACCGATTCCCACAGTGATCCTGCAGGGCGCGAAAAGCGACATGCCCGGTACCTTCCGCGCGATGGTCGACCGCGACATCTATGACAGCATCGACGGGAGCTGCAAGCTGATCCCGAAGGGAACCCGGATTCTTGGGCGGACGAACAACGACGTGGCAATCGGCCAGGACCTGATGCTCATGGCTGCCACCCGGATGATCTTCCGGCACGCGACCATGCGTCTCGATGGACTGACCGGCAACGATCCCGACGGCGAGGCGGGCGTCACCGCCGAGGTCAATAACCACTTCTTCAGGATCTTCGGGTCGACCTTCCTGATCGCCGGCGTCGCCGCCTGGATCGGCCACAACCAGAGTCAACAGAGCGGCACCACGATCAACATCAACGGAGGCGCGTCGACCGATCTGTCGGAAGCGGCAGCACAGTCCCTGTCGCAAACGACCCAGACCATTCTCCAGCGCAACATGAACATCCAGCCGACCCTGAAGCTGGAGCCCGGTCAACGCATCACGTTCATCACACAGCGGGACATGATGCTGCCGCCCAACGTCACTGACGGGAGTTGCAATCGATGAAACATTCAATCACCGCGCTTTCTGCAGCTTTGCTGATCCTCCTGTCGAGATTCGCTTAACTTTGAACTTGGTTCACGTAAGTCTGAATCCTGCACCGCAGCAAATTCGGGCGTACCCCGCCGTTGGGCTAGTTCATCCGTTCTGAGCATGCGTCAACGATGGACAAGCCTCATTCGAAACCTTTGGCATTTGCGTCATCATCTCGCGCTGCTTTGCGGTAGCCTTTGCCATCTTCGCCTCGAGGTCATCAACGATCTTCAAGACTTTCTGCCACTGCTCGGCATGGTGATTTCGCGACGCGGCTGTTCGAAACTGCGCGGCCGCGACGAACCTCCCGAGGTACGCGTGTTCCTCGGGTGTCAGCGCTCGCGCGTAGTTGAACTTGCTGGTTCGCATACGCGTGAATCTGTCCTCGATCGTCGAGAACGTTGACTCGATCCGCAGATCTCGTCCACCGTCTGCCGTTTCGATCGTGTACATGTCCGTCTCGGTGAATAGCTTGTGAGGCGCGCGTCGATGGCCGTTCGTGCCATCGCGCTTAAACACCCACACGTACGGGTCATGCGTTGGGGGGCAATCGGGATCGCACCACGCTTTAAGGTAGGACGCAGGTACATAGTGCTGCTTCTTGTGGCTTTTCCCCATTTACGGCCCCTTCTTTTCCTTAAGGCTAAATGGCTTCAGGACCGTGCGTTTTGACGGATTGTCAAAATAGTGGCAATCGTCACTCATTGCTTTGACCTTTCTTCGATTGAGGTGGGCTCAGACGTCCCTCAATGTTGAGCGACCCACCGGGTTGGGTTGCCAGCCGAAGTTCGCGGCCGGCTCGCAACATCACCGGGCCGCGGCCAGCTTCACAAGCCAGTTGGACTCACGATTGGATTGCGACAGTGTGTTTGGCACGCTGGTCGACGCTCAACGAAAAGACATCCGGCCGTGAGTAGTGACCGACGACATCGAAGTCGTATCGCGCCTTGATCAACTCATCGGTATCGATACTTGCGACGACAAGACCCGCTTCGCCGACAAGCGGACCCGCGAGGACATCGCCTAGCGGACCGAGGATCATGCTGCCGCCGCGGATAAGCGGACGGTTAGCGTCCCAACCCGGCACGTCGACACCAAGTTCTCGCGGCGACGGCTGGACCTGACAGGCGCTGACGACGAAGCAGCGCCCCTCATGTGCGATATGCCGCATCGAGCACTGCCATATCTCACGCTCATCGACGGTCGGGGCGCACCAGACCTCAACACCCTTGGCATACATTGCGGTACGCAGCAAGGGCATGTGATTCTCCCAGCATATGGCGGATCCGACTCGACCCGCCGCCGTTTCGACGACAGGCAGTGTCGAACCATCGCCCTGCCCCCAGATCAGCCGCTCGGTGCCTGTCGGCATGAGCTTCCGGTGCTTTGCTACAAGTCCCGACTCGGGCACAAAGAAGAGGGCCGTACAGAAAAGCGAACTACCCGCCCGCTCAATAATGCCGACTACCAGACTGGCGTTCGTTCGCCGTGAAAAGTCGACCAGTGCGTCGGTCTCCGGGCCCGGAACGTCGACAGCGTTGGCGTAGTACTGGGCAAACGCCTCGCGTCCTTCAGGCAGCCGGTAACCCAGTCGCGTACCAAAGATTTCGCCCTTCGGATATCCGCCCAGCAGTGCTTCGGGCATGACAACCAGGGCCGCTTCAGAGTCGACGATTCGCTGCTCCAACTGCAGGATCTGGGCGAGCGTGTCGGCCTTACCCGCTGGGGATGAACCGATTTGAAGCGCGGCAACTATAGATTTAGGCATTGTTGATTCCGTGGTCTGCAAAGGATGCGTTGATCATCGCAGACCGATAAAATCGAGCAACCACGTGCTCTCCATAAATGATATGAGCCAAATTGATATCGCCGCGATGGATCTCAACCTGTTGAAGGTCTTTGAAGCCTTGTACGAAGAAGGCGGAGCGGGTCGAGCGGCGATCCGCCTCGACCTGACGCAGTCGGCTGTCAGTTCGGCATTGAGAAGGCTGCGCGGAGTATATCGGGATCCCCTGTTCACGCGAACGGGGCGCGGCTTGGCTCCGACCGGCCGTGCGGACGAATTGAAACCGGTTATCGCTGAGGCACTTGACCGATGTCGGCAGTCACTGGCAATGACGACAATCGACATAACCGATCATCGAGGCCGCTCGGTCTCAATAGGGCTGTCCGATGACTTTGAAATTGCAGTTGGGCGCCGTGTCATGGATGCGGTGGCGAAGAAAGCACCGGGGCTACGTTTGATCTTCAGACAAACCCATAGTCAAATCGTGGCCGAAGCGCTTCTGAACCGGGAAATCGACCTCGCGGTCGCTTCGGGTGGACTCTCGTCACGCGGTCTGAGTCGGCAGTCGCTCGGCGAGGGCGACTACGCGTGTCTCATGGACCCTAAATCGCTTCCTGGTCGAGCGGGACATTTGACGCTTGACGAGTACGTTGCCCAGCCACATATCCTCGTCTCGTCTGGAGGCGTAGTGGGTATCGTCGACGAAGCGCTCGCCAACGTTGGACGAAAGCGGCTTGTTTCCGCTTCGACAACACATTTCGCCGCTTTACCGTATCTGCTCCATGGGTCGGACGCCGTGGCAACAATACCGAGTCACGCTGCGGCAGCCGTATCCAGGCTGACTGGGCTGCGCCAGTTAGGCTGTCCGCTCACACTACCGAAGTATCCCATTGAACTTGGATGGCGCACGGTCAGGATGCGCGACACAGCAGTCGTCGCCGTCCAGCAAGCGGTCGTGGCATCGTTCACTGACACCCGCTAACGAGAAAGGGTAACCCTTTGCACCACCCGCGAGTCGCGAACGGCAACCCAAACGGATGTCCGCTTCAGCACTAACTGACCGACCGTTGTGGGTCCGATCAGCGACGTTCACTCACACTTCCGGCTAGCTCGGCCATCGGAGCAAACGCCGGTTACTTCAACCCAGGCGGTAAAAGACGCCCCTGCCGGCAGCGTCAATCCTCGCGACGAGCCGTCCCGGTAGAAAGAGCCTTTTGTCCAATTATTATGGCTGTCCACGTTACGTGGACAGCCATATTTTTTTGTCAAGGTCGATCGTATCCAAAAGGTCAGGCCGTCCACGGTACGTGTACAATGAATAAACTTGGACAACGACGACCTTGCCATGCATCCGGGCGACCACGATCTGCCTCCTCTGCTGGAAGCTGCCGCTACCGCGTTCGGCGATGCGACCGGCGTTCCTGTCCACCTGCGCAAGGCGCCGCCACGGTCCGGCGCGGATGCAGTACTGGAGTTCCATGTCGGCACCCGCCGCTACAAACGCCTCGCGCATGTCAAGCGGACGATCGACCGCTATGGCACCTTGGCCGCTGTCCGCGCGCAGGCCGCGCCGGGCGACGGTGACCGGCTCCTGCTTGTGACATCGTATCTATCCCCCAAAATGATCAATGCGTGCCGCGACATGCAGGTCGATGCGCTTGATCTGGCCGGCAACGCCAGTCTTCTTCTAGGGGATAGTGTCATTCTCGTGTCTGGACGCCCCCGCCCGGATAGCAACCCGCAGGCACATAGCCGGACCTGGACCAGGTCGACACTGCGCGTCGCGCTCGCCCTGCTCGCCGTCCCTTCGCTGCTGGGAAAAACCTACCGGGATATCGCCCAGGTTGCCGGCGTCAGCCACGGAACGGTCCAGAATGCCATTCACGGCATGCTGGACCGGCGCGACCTCATCGAGCAGCCCGGCGGGCACGGCATGCAGTTCGCCGATGCAGGCCGGCTCATCGATGAATGGACCACGTTGTACCCGACACTGTTGCGTGGATCACTTCAGCTCGGCCACTTCCGCACCGACATCCCCGACTGGTGGAGAAACGTTCCCGAGCTCCCCGGCCGGTGTCAGTTTGGTGGAGAGCCGGCAGCAGCCATCCTTACGCAATACCTGAAACCAGCCACATTCACCGTATACTGTGCCAGCGAGGTCCCGAGGGAGTGGATTGCGAAGGCTCGCCTGCGGCCTGATCGCAACGGCAACATTGAATTCCTGAGGTCCCCGATCCAGCTCCAGCCTGCGGCTGGACTTCCGCAGAACATCGCGCCGCCCCTGCTCGTCTACGCGGATCTCGTGGCGAGTGGCGACTCGCGCAATCTCGAAACGGCCCGGTTAGTGCGTGAACAATATCTCCCCGCTTGAGCCTCGCCCCCATCGCCCTTTTCCGCCCGAAATCGTGGCCCTTTTGCGTGAACTAGCTGCCGCCGCTTCCGAAAAGGGCATCCAGTGGTTTGTCGGTGGGGCGAGCGCACGCGACATCGTGCTAACGCACGTCCACGATATCGAACAGACACGGGCCACTGCAGACGTTGACATCGGCATCGCCATCGAAAGCTGGGCCGGCCATGAAACACTGAGAACGGCGCTGCTCACGTCCGGCCACTTCGAGCAGCGAGGTAATACAACCCACCGGCTGCACTACCAGTCCCCTGAGACTGGCGCCAGAACCTGGCTCGATATCGTACCGTTCGGGGGCATCGCAGACGATGGCGGCGAAATCGCCTGGCCGCCCGATCAGGTTATCCGCATGAACGTCGCCGGCTTCGAACAGGCGCTGCAGGTCGCTGTGCCGGTACGCATGGATGCCGATCTCGTGGTGCCTGTCGCTTCCCTTCCGGCGCAGGCAATGCTCAAGATCATCGCCTGGAAAGATCGTCACGCGGTCGATCGCAAGGACGCAACCGACCTGCTTTTCCTGCTGGCATGGTACGGCGAGGCAGGAAATCTCGAGAGGCTGTATGCCGACGACGCCTTCGACCTGATCGAACGGCACGAGCACGATCCCGATATCGGCGGCGCGGCCCTCCTCGGCCGCGACATGGCGGGTATCGTCACGCCGGAAGTGCGCGATCAGATCCTCGCGGTCATTGCGCCGGACGATCCGTCGCCCCTGATACTCACGCACATGATGGCAAGCCGCGCACGGATTTTCGGCGGCGATACGGCTGAACGGATCAGTCAGCTCTTTGACGCGTTTCGCCAGGAATTTGTCGCGGCGATTCAGCGAGGAAGCGGGACTTGACCGACCCAAGCAGGAAGCATTCCCGACCAGTGTTCGGCTAGCCCGGCACGCCCTGTCCTGCCCGCGCCTGGAGGTCCGTCAACTGAGCAAGCGCATCCCGCGCGCGCTCCACGGGCACAAAAATGTGATCGTGAAATGCGGCAGCAACGACGTTGCAACTGATGCAGGCCCTAGTCAGCGCTTCAGCCACTGCAGCCGTGAGTCCCACAGCCTCCAGGTCGGAATGGACGTTCAGCGTGATCCAGGCTGCCCGGAAAAGAACAGGTAACCCTTCGCGCAGCGCCGTCGGTTCATCGATGATGATGGTCAGCCCCTCGCGCTCACGAAACGTCGCCAGAGGAGCGAGCTGCGACACGTCCCGGTCTGCCAGCACGGATGAAAAAACATAGGCGCCTTCATTCAGCTCTGGCTGCATGGACGCCAGCAATTGTGCGAGATCCGAGACGGGTGGGCTCACTGCGCTCCCTGTACAAGAAGAGGATCAATCAGGCAGGTACACCGGCCGCGGCATCGCGAGCCGTACCCACGTTGAATATCAAAACTATTGCCGCCGACGTGCAGGATTGTCACTCATAGTGCGTGTCATGATAGAGCGTGGCCTCAAACAGGTCAAATACGTACGCTTCGATATCTTTCCGATCGAGATGTCGATGCAGTACGACCCCCTTGCCCTGTTTGGGAAACGCCTGGTCGAGCTTCGCAAGGCGCGCGGCTGGTCACAGGAGCGCCTTGCACTCGAAAGTGGGCTAGCCCGGTCGTACGTTGGTGGCATCGAAAGGGGGCAGCGCAACATTGCCCTCTATAACATCTGCGTGCTGGCCGCCACGCTCGGCGTTTCTCCCGCTTCCATGCTGGATTTTGATGAACTCAGGTGACATTGCATTGTTCGCCTGCTGCAATCCCACTTTCCGCAATCACAGCCCCCGGCACATCCGTCGACCTGCCAAGTCTTCGCTTGTGAGACATCGTGACGCATCGGGAGATCAAGTTCAATCCCGTCAAATTCATTTGAACAGCGAACAAAAATGATCAGGCAACCCACCTTGATTTTTCGGTATCGCCGACTATGATTCGCGATTGAAGTTGACCGCTGGAGCCTATCCAGCATCCTTCGCAGTACAGTCGCTCGTGCGACACCTTTCGCGGTTCGCTTCGTCCCACTGTCTGGACCACCGCAGGTCTTTTGACCGGAAGCTTTCTGTTCTTGCCCGTCTGGGGAATTGTCATTCCCCGACACGGGCCTTGGCGATTCCCCTTTTTCGTTCTGGAGAATCGTCATGAATCAGTCTGTCGAACCCCGCAAGTATTTCGACCTTCATCTGCGCGGCCTCGGGTATCTGTCCCGTGTCCGCGATGTTACGGCGAAAGGCAATGGCCGCAGCAAGGCCAAGCCCTTCCTCGCCTGCGCCATCTCCGCCTTTCACGGCGATCCGAACGTCGAGAATGGCGTCGTATATCTTCCGCTGGACCTGATCGTCTCGGGCGAGAAGGCGAAGGAAGCTGTGCGCGCCGTGATGAACGACGCCAACGATCCGGACGTGAAAGTCCTCGTCTCCTTCCGCGCTGGGGACCATTACATCCGTACGTTCGAGCGTACCGGCAACCGCGCGGGTGAGACCGGTGCTGTCCTCAAGGGGCGCTTGCTCAAACTCTTCTGGATCAAGGTCGACGGCCAGGAAGTCTACCGTGACGAAGGCGACCGCGAAGACGACGACGCTGAAGCAGGCGCCGACACTTCCTCGGAGACCGTCAACGGGCATGAACCGTCGACGGGCGATAGCGATCACCGCGATACGCCTTCTGCGGACGAACCGGCCAACAGCCGCGACATCGGAGCCTCAAGCAACGATGCGGCAGCGGCCGACCGGACGGCCGAACGCACCAACGCGCGCAGCAACCGCTATCCGCCGCTGCGCCGTCATGCGAACGGGAGCGCCCGTCACCCGTCCGCCAACGCCGAATGACCGGCGCCCCTCGGTCCCCGCCTCGTGCGGGGGCTTCCTCTCGCGCATTATTGGACTGCCGGTTTTCCAGGGCGACACTCCTCGAGCCCGCTCTGGAAAGCCGGTACCGTCCCGCAGATCGTCGACCGGGTCCACGGTGGCCCCACTACGCCGTGCCGTTTGCGCCGGATCGATCGTTCCGGCCCAGACACGCGCCTGGCAGGGGTTAACTGCCAGGCGTTATGCGTCATTCGCCCTCACTGCCGATCGGTGCCAATGAGGGCCAATGAGGCATAACGTGTTCACTGCCGACCTGCCAGTTGCAGGTCCGTCTGTCGCCGCGTCAGGCGACACCTTCACAGCCATCTTCCGGTGCCATTGTCTGCACGGCTGTACCCGCGTCGCCATGATGCCGGGTCCGGAATAGCTCGCTTCCCCGCTCTCAAGTAGTTCCTTTGTTCAACCCTCGCGGGGAATGCGCTTCCCCGCGAGGGCAGCCATCCTCCGCTCGTTTTCCGGAGGATGTCATGAACCAGACCACTGAAACGCACGGCATCGTGGCCACCATCGTGCCCGAGGACCGCCGTATGGAAATCCTGCCGCGATACTTCGGCAAGCATATGATCCGCGCCGAATTCGCTGTTTACACCGCAATGTCGTCGTTATGCGCGACGTACCACGGCGGATTCTGGGACTACGTCGAGCTGTCCAACGGCGCGCTCTACATGACGCCTCGTCTGGATGGCCCGCTGCCCATCACCTGCGACAGCAACGGATACGACGGCGAAATGAGCAGTGACGCCTCCGGTATTGTTGCCAGCCTCTTCGCACTAAACGCCATGGCGTGGTCGACAGAAGACGCGCATTTCACGGAGCTCTATCACAGGCTGCTCGCCTTCGTTCCATCTCACCCCGAGGCGCGCGAGATCTTTGCGGCAATCGATTGACGGGCGGACGGAATGACGCCCAGCCCCCCTTCAAGCCTTGCGGAACGCAGCCCGCAGGGCGCGTCTCCGCAACATTTCCGGAGACAACGATGTCAATCCGCACTTCCATCACCCCTTCCCGCCCTGCCATCAGCAAGTCCGATACGAGTATGCGGCACTGGTCACTGGCACGCGGGAACTGCTTCCAGCAGGGACCGGCATCACAGCTTCATGCCGCCGACCAGCCCGATGATGACGACGATCCCTCGCAGCAGGCTTTTCAGTGCCGCGACGGGCGCATATTGCCGCGCTATATGGCGCAGAGCGTCGATCTTCCCGACGGCCTCTACCTCGGGCTCTTCAATGGACGCGACGATCCGCTTGGGTCCCCGCTCGTTACAGGGTTTGATGGACCGCTGATCGGCCGGCTGCGTTATTGCCACACCGTCGAGGCCCGCGACCTCAAGCTCGAATTCCTCGATCCGTTCGAGGGTTATCGGCTCTTTCCCGACATGGAGCACATGGCCGGACGCGACGGGCAGACGCCTACCGGCAGGATCACGATGCCGATCCAGCTCATGCTGAACGCGGGAGCGATCGTTTTCGACGGACGGTATTTTGCCGACTGGACAGTCTTCGTTATCAGCTCGGTGCGTACCGTCATCGGTCGCGACCTTCGCTCACAACGGCGCGTGTGACCAGAGACTTGTCACCGCATCACCTCATTCGATCATTTCTGAAGCGCGGCACCGGTGGCGCTTCGATGAAAACCCATTGCTCTCGATCCGTTCGATGCGGATCCGTGCGTCGCCGCTTCATATGAAAGCTACAGCCTCTTCCGGCACGCTCATCGGTTACCTGCCCGTCACGCTGGCAAACAGAATCGATCCGTATCGCTTCAACCCACCCCGCGGGACGCCATACCCGCGAGGGTGCGTCCCGCCTCACTATCCGGAGGCATCGTGATCTCTCTTTCCGGCACGCTCGACGTGCGCACCATCAAGGGCAGCAACGGCCCGTTCCAAGTCGGCGAACTGACCACATCCGTCGGCGAATTCAAGGTCAAGGACAAGGTGCTCGAGCAGTTCGAGCCCGGCGCCTACATCGGTACCTTCCTGATCGACAAGATCTATCCGCACAGCTACCTGTGGTACGGCAAGGTCACCGTCGAGATCCGCGCGAGGCTGGCCGATGTGCAACTCGACAACGATGAGCCGTTCAGCGAGACCGGTCAGGCACCGTCCTCGACCGAGCCGGATCCGGCCGACGAGGAACGCATACCCAGTGCCGCAGCCCCCGCCCATGCTGACCAGGGGCCGTCCCCCGCGCAAACCGAAGGCGATTCTGGCGAGCTGTATCTGCCCGACCTGTTCGGAACCGAGCTGGCCGATGCGATTGTCGCCAGCCAGCCAGTGAAGCTCGACCCAACCGTTGACCGCGGCGTGTTCCGTCAGCAACGCGACCAGCTTCGCGCATTCGGTTACGCCTTCCAGGCCTCCAGCCAGACCTGGCTGAAAGCCTGATTCCTTCCACTTGCGGCGTGCCGAGCCTTCCGGCGAAACGGCGCGCCACGATTCGTTGGAGATCGACATGGCTTTGATCTTTCCCCGCCTCGCCCGAAATTTCGTGAAAAACGGCTACTTCCCGACCGATGCCGTCACGCTCGGACGGATCATCCCGGCGCTCGCGCTGGCCGATCCGGACCGCCCCGTACGGTTGCTCGATCCATGTTGCGGCGAAGGCGCCGCGCTGTACGAGCTAAAGGACGCACTGGGTAGGCAGTCCGCAACACCTGATGCGATCCGCGCATTTGGCGTCGAGTATGACCGCGAGCGTGCATGGCACGCGAAGGATGTCCTGGAGACCGTGGCACACACCGACATCCAGGACATGTTCATCACCGCCCGCAGCATGGGGCTGCTGTTCCTGAACCCGCCGTATGGCGACGTCGTATCGGACAAGGCCCAGACTGGCGAGCGTCAGCCGGACCGTCTGGAGAAGTTCTTCTATCTGAAGGCGGTTCCCTGGCTCGCGTTCGGTGGCGTGCTCGTGCTGATCGTGCCGTACTACGTGATGGACCGCGAGTTCGCCACGATGATCGCCCGCAATTTCACGCGCGTCGAAGTGTTTCTCGCCCCCGACCAGACGTTCAAACAGCTCGTCCTCTTCGGCGTCAAGCGTCGGGCGGATGGTGTCGACACTGCACTCGCCGCACGTCTCGCCCGCATCAGCGACGGCGAACTGCCACCTGAACAGCCTGAGACCTGGACGGCACAGCCGTACTGCATTCCATTGGCCGCCGGTGAACAGGTCTTCATGTCCACACGGATCGATGCGCCGCAGCTCCAGCACGAACTGCGACGCCTCCAGCACGCCACGCTCTGGCCGCAGTTCTCTGCGATGTTCGCAGCAAAGGCGGTCACGCCTCGCCGTCCCCTGCGTGACCTGTCCGACTGGCACCTCGCCCTCGCGCTTGCGGCCGGCCAGATTACCGGTGTGGTCACCGGCGTTGATGGCACACGCCTGCTCATCCGCGGCGACACCGTCAAGCAGAAAGAGCAGGAAGTCCAGATCGAGGAAACGGACAAGGGTGATATCCGGACCACGATCCTGATGCGCGACCGGTTCGTTCCCACGATCGCGGGCATTGACTTCACGCCCGGCCCGAATCTCGGCCGCGTTGTCACGATCCGCTAGCGCGGGTCCCGTCTTCAACCCCGCGGGGCCTTGCCCCGCAGGGGGCAGGTTCCGCCCTGCAAGGACACCCGAATCATGACTGATACAAGCCCCACGAACCAGCCACTGCCTGCTTACCTGGTCGGCTATAGCCTCGACCACGCGCACCGGGTCGTCGTCGGCATCCGGGCCGCCAGCGCGGAGGCGGCCTGCGCCATCGCGCGTGCGGCATTCGACGCCGGTACGTTGTGGGATGACGCGCCGAACATGCCGCTGCTCTACGACGAATATGAGGAACTCGACGGACAGGTCCTCAGTTTCGATGCGACGGGCGTCACGGCATGGCCGGCCGCCGACGTCTCGGTCCGTGCTGTGCGACTGCACGCAGCCGCACACCAACTCCTCGCGTTCGCACGACTCGTCGACGAACGATTGCCTCAAGCAGCTGCGATCGAGACCTGGCATCCCGAAGCCTTGGTGTCGATGACCCTCACGGCCGGACAGGTCCGTGAACTTCGCGCCTTGCTCGGAACGCTGACTGGCTGCTGACCGCGGCCGTTCCTTCTACACCTCTGTGCGCCCTGTCTCCAGGGCGCTTTCCCCGACCGTTCACCAGGACGCTCAAGGAAAGCGCTTCGCGCTGCACGTTTTCCCGCTGGTCTGCCGGTAGCAGACCCGTTGTCGCCCGTGACGCGACACCTTCAGCCGTACCCCAGCCGCTTCTTTCCGGCGCCTTCGTCTGCGCGGCGGCGGCTCCCTTGCGGACGCCCCGGAATCTTCCTTAACCCACCCGGGTCAGCGCCCCATGGGTGCGCCGGGCATTCACGCTGGAGCACCCCATGCTATATCCCATCAAGGAACTGCAGGACATCTTCATCGATGCCTGCGTGCGTGCACCCGATGGCGAGCTCGCCTTCGTGTCCGTCTTCGGTCGCGATGGCGCCGTTCAGCAGCTTTACGCCTCGCTACATCTGGGCGTCCAGGAGGGCGGCATCCGTCAGATCACCCTGCTTGACCCCGACAGCAGCCAGCCGATCGTCACCGTACCTATCGGCGATCCGCGGCGGCTGGACAAATACAGCGGTCGTCTGCCGAAAGACAACCTCTTCGGCAACCTCGTGCATACGTGGATCTACGACGAGTCGCTGCTGACACCGTCAAAAGCCACCGGCTCGGCATGGCTGCTGGTTGACCGAGAAACCCAGGCGCACGACAAGGCGTCGCTGGAAGCACGCGTGTGGTCGCTGATTGAACAGCTCAGTCCGATACCGCTGCTGCCGCACTGGCGCTCCCTGGTCCTCGCCAGCCTCGGAGCGCAAATGGTCAGCAGGCTCGACCAGACACCTTATTCACCCGTCGGACGCATCCACGCTTTCCGGACCGCACTCCCTGGCTCGTTCACCGAGGCGATTTCCAGCTTGGTCCGCAGCGGCGCGCTTGCAATCGACTAACCCCTCGCCGGTCTTGCCGCCCTTGGAGGCGCTGGCGGCCCTCTCTCTATTTTCCTAATCTGCGGGACCTGCGCCCCGTTCCGGGGGTACGTGGCCCGCATCTTCTGGAGACGCATCATGGAAGATCTGCAATCCGCCGTCGTAGACGGCGATGCCGAACACGACGACATCACAGCCGACGACAACGCCGGCGACGTGATCGCCCTGCCGGACTTCATCTCGAACTTCGGCGCCGGACTGCTCGACGCCGTCCGCCAACAAAACCCGTCGATCTACGATGGGCAGCGCCCCTCACGATGGGACGCACTGCTCGACGAACTGTCGCGACAACCGTTCCCGGCGCAACGGGAAGTCATTCACGCGATCGCGACACTGTTGACGCAATACGCACCGGGCGGTGTCATCAACGCCGAAATGGGTACCGGTAAGACGCTGATGGGCATCGGCGTTGCCGTCCTTCTCCACCATTGCGGCTATCCGCGCACGCTCGTCATCGCACCGCCGCATCTCGTCTACAAGTGGCGCCGCGAAATCAGAACGACGGTGCCGGGTGCACGCGTCTGGATCCTCAATGGCCCGGACACACTGCGCAAGCTCCTACAGCTTCGTATCATGCGTTCGAGGCCAACGGTACCCGAGTTTTTCATTCTCGGCCGCGTGCGCATGCGCATGGGATTCGACTGGAAGCCTGCCTTCGCGCGCCGCGTCGCAACGCTCGATATGGAGACTGACGCAATCACGCGCGTGTTTGCCTGCTGCCCTGCCTGCGGCGAGTTCGTGTGCGACGAAGACGGCAATCCGCTGACACCCACCCAGGCTCGGCCCGCGCTGAACGAGAAGCGTCGCGCGTGCAGTTGCGGCGAACGCCTGTGGACCCTGGCACCGAAAGGCCAGGGCACGCGGTCGATGCGCGAGTTGGTGAAGGGAGCACTGCTTCAGATGCCGACCGTCGGCGAGAAAACCGCCGAACGCCTGCTCTCCCGCTTCGGCGAATCGATGCTCGCGGACATGCTGCAGGACAACGTGTTCGAGTTCATCAACCTGATGGACGACAGCGGCGAACTTGTGTTCTCGGACCGGCAGGCGAAGCGCATGGAGCGCGCGCTCGCCCATACCGAAATCTCGTTCGGACAGGGCGGCTATCAAGCCTCAGAGTTCGTTAAACGGTATCTGCCACAGGGCTACTTCGGTTTGCTCATCGCCGATGAAGGCCACGAATACAAGAACGAAAACTCCGCCCAGGGCCAGGCAATGGGCGTACTCGCTCGGAAGGCGTCGAAAACGTTGCTGCTCACGGGGACGTTGATGGGTGGCTATGCCGACGACCTCTATCACCTGCTCTATCGCCTGAACCCGACCATGCTGATCGACGACGGGTTTAACTACAACAGCAACGGCTCGATGGCGGCCGCAACAATGGCGTTCATGCGCGAGCATGGCGTGCTCATCGACATCCACAAGCAGGTCGACGAAGGCTCGCACCGCACTGCGAAAGGCGACCGCAAGAGCGTTTCGACGGTGAAGGGTCCGGGCTTCGGTCCCAAGGGCATCATGCGGTATGTCGTGCCGTATACGGCCTTCCTGAAGCTCTCGCAGATCGGTCAGAACGTCCTGCCGCCCTATGACGAATCCCTGCTGCCAGTCGCGCTGACTGAGGAGATGGCGGCCGCCTATCGCACGCTCGAATCGACACTGACATCAGAATTGCGCGCCGCGTTACGCTGCGGCGACAAGAGTCTGCTTGGCGTGGTGCTCAATGCGCTGCTCGCGTGGCCGGAATGTTGTTTCCGTCCCGAAATCGTGCGGCACCCTCGCACGAAGCGGATCCTGGCCAGCGTGCCTGCATTGCTGCGCGACGATCAACCCGGTCCCAAGGAAGAAGTGCTGCTGCGACTCGTGCGCGGCGAACTGCTGAACCGCCGGCGCACGCTGGTCTATACGACCTATACCGGCACGCGCGACACGTCGGTGCGACTGAAGAATCTTCTCGATGCGGTCGGTGTCAAGGCATCTGTACTTCGTGCGAGTGTGCCTGCGGAAAAGCGTGAGGACTGGGTCGCCGACCAGCTGGAGCGTGGCGCCGAAGTCATCATCACAAACCCCGAGTTGGTCAAAACCGGCCTTGATCTTCTTGAATTCCCGACGATTGCATTTCTTCAGTCCGGCTTTAATACCTACACGCTTCAACAGGCCGCACGCCGGAGCTGGCGTATCGGTCAGACGCATGACGTCACCGTGCGATTTCTCGCTTACGAGGCCACAACGCAGATGCGGTGTCTGAAGCTGATGGGACAGAAGATTGCCGTCTCGCAGTCCACATCCGGCGACATGCCCGAGTCCGGTCTCGACATCCTCAATCAGGGCGGAGAGAGCATCGAAGTTGCGCTCGCGCGGCAACTGGTGAGTCAGGAATAGCCGGAACCTCATTTGATAACCCGTCCCCTCATGGAGGAATTCGTCATGATCCACTTCGTTGCAGCGGATCTGCACCCCGTCATCTGCGAAGCCCGCGCACATCAATGTCGAATCGTGCTGGTCAAGGATCACGGTGTCTACATGCTCTCGGAGAAAGGCGAAATGGAAAACGGCCGACGCAGCATCATCGCGTGGGCCCGCGAATGCAATCCCAATACGGTGCCATTCGATGACTGGTGGGAGCGCGCCCGGGCAGAATTCGGCGGCGATGATTTCGTCGAGTATCTTGACCACAACGATGCGGTCTTCGACCGCGTGATCGACGAAGGCTTCGATCTCCAGATCGAAGCCGATACCGGTTACCTCTACATCAACGCTGTCGCCCCGCGGTCCTGAAGGTCTGCCTCCTTTTCGCTCCCATTCAAAGCGCCGATCCCTTCCGGGACCGGCGCTTTTTTTTTGGTTCATCGCGCATTTCCGTGGATGCCGCTGATCTACCCACCGCGGCCCGTCGACTCAGCGCGACATATAGGGCGGCTTCCAAGGTACTGCGGACGTTTGTTGACTCGCATTGCGAGGCTGGAATTCGGCCATAGCCGACGGTCGCCGATCAGCCGCTGAGCGGCGCCTGAAGGTCGCTTCACTGACATTCGCAAACCCGTGTCGGCGAATGTCTCCTCTCTCTATCGACGAATGAGTCTTCCCGCCCCGTTGCTGTCATTCGGGTCCCATTCACAGCAACGTCTCTTGATAGATGCGAAGCGGTCATCGGTGCGACCAGTGCGAACGATAGCCGCGCTCTCTTCAGCAGGCGTCCGACCTCAACACGCGGATCGTCGATCGGCATCTATCACTCTTCGGCACCCAATGCACTGACGCAAGAGCGGCCCAGCAACGTCGGCGAGCTGGCTCGCTGGTCTGAAACCTCCTCCAAAGTGGCCGATCGCGCCAATCGATCTGTTAATCGAGGACGATGTCCCTTGCCCTGCGCCGGGCGTGCGCTCCACGGCGATGCGAGTGGCCCACCAACCGACCTATAAACCGATTGGGTGGTGGGACACGCTTGCGCTCGCCCGCGGCCTTCGCCCAATCGGACGATATACTTGCAGGCGCATCGGCGGTCGCGTCCGGGACCAATGGATCGGACAGCCGCGGAATGCAGCGCCGCGAACAGCCGGAACCCGTCAAACAAACCCAAAGACGCAGGAGGCAGTACAGCATGATCACGCTCAATGGCGAAAAGGAACTCACCCGGATACATGACTGGGCCGACATCCTGGCGCGCCCGGGCTTTGATGGGCAGCTGGATCCGAATGCGCACGAGCTCGAAGCGATCATTGGCAGTTATGCCTTGCGAGACAAAATCCCGTGCGGCCTGTCGAATTGCCGCACGCCCCACGGCCGTGGCTACCTCGTTGCGACCAAAGACGGGCGCACAACCAACATTGGGAAGGATTGCGGTCGAGTGTATTTCGGTGTTGATTTCGAAACGATGCTCAGCCAGTTCACGCGCGATATCGCAGCCAAGGAACACCGCGAGAGGCTTTGGAGTTTCTCGTTTCGCTTGGACGAAATAAACGCTGCGGTCGCGAGCCTGCGCAAAGGCGACGCGGGCGCGCCGGGCGCTGATTGGGTGCACAAAAAATCGCGCGCATTGCTCGTGCTCAACTCTGGCTGCCCCGCCCCGATTGTGCGCCGGGTTGTTCAATTGTTGCGGACAGGCGGCGATGAGGTGATGGGGGTTCGCGAAGCGACCCGCGAGGAGATCGCACGCGAAGAAGCGATGTCGGGCCGCACGGTAAAACGGCCGCATTACGTTGAGGCGGTGGTCGGTCGCGTTGGGCACCTGCACGCGCTCCGCTCTGAGAACGATCTGCGTGAGATCTTGATCGTGGATTTGGAAACGAATCTCAAAGCGTTCGCCGACCTGGACATCGACAACTTGTCGCCCTCGCAGTTGAGTTATTGGTCCAAGTGGTCAGGAGGCGTCGAACTCTCTTTGGAACGGGCTGGCGAGTCGATCCGGATGACTCGCGCATTGCTGACGCCCGAGAATCTCGCTCCGTTGGCGACGCTCGTCTCGGAGCCCGCCGAGGTCGCTCAATTTAAGACTTACCTTGCGGGCCTGGGTGCGCCCTAAGGGGCCATTCGAAAAGCGCGCGCCCTTATTAGGCGATTCAAAGCGGCCCACGAGCCATGCCGAGCCGCTCTTGATGGCGCCTTCACCCAACGCCACCTTAGAACAAGCAGGAACATCAAATGGACGCCGCCACTTTTCGGGAACGCCACAAAGATGTATGGGGAGACAACCCAGCCGATCTTATGGCGAAATACAAATACTTGCCGGAGATCACGGCGAAGATCGACAACACGCCAAACGACGGCCTCAATCAGCAGCGGCTGTTTGAAATCGCGCTCTGGAAAGTGAATCGGTATCCCGTGTTGAGCGATGAGCTTCTGGCTGAGTTGTGGGCACTCAAAAACTTGGCGCCCGGGGTCCACCGCGGTGCGAAAAAGACCTTGTGCGCGATGTTGGCTTGCAGGGGCATTCAGTTGCCAATGGCATCGACGTTTCTGCGGTTTGTCAATCCGAAAGCATTTCAAATTTACGATGAGCGGGCGGCTCGCATGCTTTGGGGGCCGGGACACGCAGCGGCGCCCAACAAGTCGGCGTCGAGGGTGGCCGAATATATCGAAGCCGCAGCCGATCACTACTTCGAATATTTGGACGATCTGCGCGCGATTTGCTCGCCAGAATTGCCCTTTGAAAGCGCGGATCGGATCCTTTATCAACTCGACATCGAACTCGGCAACAAATTGAAGCGCCGTTGATGCGCCGTTGATGCGCCGGTGTCGCGACACTGTCGAGATACCCGCTGGCCCCGCAAAGACAGCTCAATTGGAGGCCCACATCGCGCGCCTAGGTGCGCCCCAAACGGCTCATTGGGACGTGGGGGTCTTCCCTCGGTGCGGAGCCCGCTCACACATCTATTTCGACCGCATCGCCTCCCTCGGCGGCGGCAGGATTCTCGCCCGAGGCCGCATGAATCGCGCGAATGATCGCGCTGCCCAGCACGCGCGTATTGCGCTTGGTGCCGCTGCCGCTCAGCAAGCTGACGTTCAGTTCGCCGGCCAGCTTGCGAAGCGCGCGCAGCGTGGGCGTTTGCTCCTCGCCATTTAGGTCGACGACAATCGAGCCGTTTTCGATCTCGTCAATTGTGTAGCCCCCATAGGTCGCTGAGCGGACCACCTTGATATCGCTCGGCAATGCCACATAGTCCACCACTTGCGAGAAGGGAAGGCAAAGCTTTCCGTTCATCGGCCGCATCTTTTTTCGGGCGTCTTCGACGGATGCGTCGAGGAGTGTTTCGATCTGCATCTCGTCCGTGTTCACGCGCAGGATCATAACCCGGTGAGCGAGAGACAGAGTCACGGGATTGAAAGCGAAATGGCCGTTGGCGGACATGTTGGCTGTCGTCTTGACGGAAATGTATTCCCCGTTGCCGGCGACCACGTCATAGCCCTTTTGATTCACAGCCGTGGCCATTTGGCCATTAGTCAAAAGCGCAGCATAGAGCTCGCCAATGCGCCCGCAAAGATGCCTTAGCTCGGTGGGTGGCACGCCCCAATTGATCTCGCGCTCAAACCAGGACATCGCCTCCCCCAACGACTGGATTATCTGCATCTGCGTCAAAGCCATTTCCGCCCCTAGGCCTCAGTGCCAGCCGAAATAGTTTTTCAGAGCTTCGGATATCGTCGCGGACGCCACGGCGGTTGAAATCGCCCACGTGCCATCCATTGTCTTCGCGACGACCCGCCCGAGCCACCCCTTCACCGCCGGGCCGGGCTTGCCGTCAGAGGCCTCTTCTGCGCCCTCGTCGGCTGCGACGGCGTTCTTTAAGTCGACAATGTCTGGCTCCTCCATGCCGCGCGATCGGAGGGCCGTCGCCAACGCGTCAAAGTCGCCTTTACCGTTGGTGATCGCGATGTGCGTGGAGTTGTTGCTGCCCAGGACGATTGTGGTGTTGTCGCCGAAAATCGCGCTGCGAAAAAGGCCCGGCGCATCGACGTCGAGGGCGGCCTCTTTGATCTTTTCAGTCGTGTTGCTCTCGCCCAATCGATCCCGAAGTTCGAGGACAAAATCCAACAGCCGCGATCGCACTTGCACAAAAATCTGGGGGAGTTCCGCTTGGCTGATTTGGCACCAGGCCCGTTGGATGACCAGGCCATGCGCGAGCGTCTTGCCGAGCAGGCCATTCGCTTCGAGGGGAATCGGCGCCTCCAATCTGCCGCCCTCGCCCTCGGCGAATTTTTCGAGCACCGCCAGAGACTGGGTCATGCGTGCGGTCTGAATTTGAGCCCGCTGTTCTTCCGTCAAATGGCCAATGGGCAACGGATGAGCCGTGTATTGGACCGTCATGCCGGCGACGTTGCCCAAGACTTGCGAGGAGAGAAGCCGATACGCCGGCAGCTCGGCGTCCGGCGGGTAGCCGTTGATCTCATTGTTGACCCATGGCACGAGCTCTTTGTGTCCAATGTCGTGGAGCAGGACTTTTGTTTTCAGGAGAGCATCGACCAAGGAATGGTCTTGCGAGCTGAGCGCTGCAATGATGTCGTCGACCAAGCTCATGAATCCTTTTGTGCCGCGCCCTAGCGCCGTGGGAATACACTCAGCAATTGTATTCGAACCCGGTCTCGTACCGTTTTGAGAGGTCAAAAAAAGTTGAACGGACGTGGGTAACGCGGTCGTCAGAGAAGAGCTTGCTGGGCCAAAAACCACGTTCGCTATCGGCGATAGAACGGCCGCTTGCCGTAGAAGAGCGGCCTCCTCGAAGGCCGGAATATGGTTCCGACGAATGTCCCTTCATGGCCGAAAGTGCGAGTTCGCTGATACGGAAAGCTGCCGTCTGGTTGCTCGATACCGCCACTGTCACATTGCCGACGTAGAGCCCAGGCCGCGCCAACGTCGGCAATGGCTGATGACACGACGCCGGCATCCGGCGATCGAATGACCGCCCGGTGGAGCTGCCGTCTGAACGTCCTCGCGACGCGTCGGGCGAAGGTCGCCTTCTGGCCGACAGTTCTCTCTGCGTTCCCCGCTATTCCGCGAATAACTTTTTGTGTTGGTGTCTTTTCTCTCGACGCTGATCTCTCGACGTAGCGCGAACGAAAAAGCTGTCCTATGCTCGACAGTGCAGCGCGCGCATCACTGAGAAAGCCCGGCCGGCATCGACCGTGCCGCTAACTTCTGCCTCCCTCTGGACCCATGTTTGCGCTGCCTCCACTTCTTCCATCGACGCGGCCTCCTGTCCAGTCTATCCCACGCAGCCTCGCATGCGTGGCGTTGATCGCAACCGGCGCACTCGTGGCGCTGGCCACATGGTACCCGGGGCACTGGCAGGTGCTCCTACTGCTCCTGCCCGCCGTATGGTCGCGCGTGCGTGGACGTACCTCGGCACTCGCGATCTGGATCGGCTATTACCTTGCTGGCGCACGGGATATTCCCGTCGTGAGCATGCGCTTCTTTTCCGGCTATGGAGATCTGACGCGCCCCGAAGCGTTGATGCTCGGCTTCTCGTTCTGGATCGCGCAGGCGTGCGTGCTGGCGACACCGTGGGCCGTGCTCAAACCCGAGTCGGACGCGAGCGCCGCACGCCACGCCTTGTGCGCCGCCGTCGCGACGGTGCTCGTGACCGTACCACCACTTGGGATCATTGGGTGGTTATCGCCGGCATATGTCACCAGCACCCTGTTTCCCGGTTGGAAGGCGCCAGGCCTGGCGCTCGGCATAACCGCCACCGCGTGCGCGGCCTCCGTCTCACGCGGTCGCTTCGCCCGACAGGTTGCAACGCTGCTGGCGGTCCTATCCCTTCTCGCGCGAAGTGTGGCGAGCGCGCCAGTTGTACCGTCCCGGTGGACAGCACTCGACACACGCCTCGGCCGGTTCGATCAGTCCAGCTATGCGTCGCTCTATGCCCGGACGCAACAGGTCCAGACCATCGCACAGCGTGCGTTCAGCGAAGGCGCCACCGTTGTTGTCCTTCCGGAGGAAATCGTGGGGCTGTGGCGCCCGGCGATGGGCTACTGGTGGCGTGACGATATCCAGGCATTCGCCGCGGCTAAGCGAACATTGATCGTCGGCATGGACCTGACCGCGTCCCGCACGCCGTTCCGGTACACCGACAGCGCTGTCATCGTCGGCGCGGACCACGGCCGCTTGGATAGTCGCCAGCCGGTGCCGGCGGCGCTGTGGCGCCCCGGTGCGGCCGTCAGCGCGATCCGCGGGAGTCTCAGCCAGCCATACGTCATGGTTGCAGGCAAGAGCGTGGCCTTCTCGATCTGCTATGAAGACCTATTGTGGTGGCTGCACTGGCGCATCCTGCTGCATTCGCCCGATGTGCTCGTCAGCCTGTCCAACAGCTGGTTCGATTCGGACCTCGCGCTCGCACACATCCAGCGCCAGGGTGTCGCCGCGATCGCCCGACTGTCCGGTGTGCCATTGCTGCGTGCGGTGAACCGGTAGCCGCCGTTGGCGCGGGCAGGCGTGGGATAATCCGCCAGGTTCCCGCTCCTGCTGTCCTGATGCTGAAAGCCGACCGAAGACGAAAGCGCCTCGTTTGCCCGCCGATCGGTGCGCTGATGCGCTACCGGGACAGGATGGTGCGCGTGGTTGCCGAGGCGAGCGGCCAGCGCGCCGTTATCGAGTCCATCCTTGAAGACGGACGCCCGTTGAGGAGAGTAGTGAAGTGGCATAACCTTGTGAGTCCTGGCGACCAGCTCTTCTGAGTCCGACCCATGCAACTCGATATTTTTGACGACAGCCGTGATGTGATGCTGCGCAACGATGTCCTGTCGGCATTGCAACACCACGATGCCTCCGGCGCCCGCCGTGCGCTGCGGATCCTCGGGCATGAATATCCGGACGATGCGGCATTCGTGGCGCTTGACACGCTCGTGACCGCCCTCGAAGCACGTTGCAGCCTACCCTTCGCGAACCATGACGCCGCGCTTGGCACGCGGGAGACGCTACTGACCCGCGTCCGACCCTCGGCGAACCAACTGATGGGCGAACGGGCTGCCATCGCCTGGCTTGCGCCGTTCTGGAACGAACTCGCGCAATGCGCTGCGAGTCTGGCGTTCCGTGCGGCCCAGCCCGATGCACACAGCGCCGCGCTCTACCTGCATACGGGCGACTGGAAAGCCGCTGAAGCCGCCGTCATGCGCATCGAATCCTGGCGACGCATTCCCGCACCGCTGATGTGGATGGCCGAATGCCGATACCGGCTCGATGGTCTCGAGGCCCCCTGGCCGCTTCTGGCCGAACTCGCATGGCTTGCTCCCACCCGTTTCGATGGCCTGCTGCGCCATCTCGAGGGCAGTTCGCTGGATACGCTGCGCAGGACATTCGATGCGTCCTTTGAAGGAAGCGGCGATGTCGCCGACCTCGCGTGGTTTCCCGCCTGGGCGCTGATTCAGAAAACCGGACTAGCGCCGCTGCTGAAGCAGGCGCAATCCTGCCATGACACCGAGCCCGAACGGGCAGCAAGACTCGTGCTTCGGCTGCTCGCGCTTGAGCGCGAAGGCCGTCACCACGAACTGATGGAGAGCCGCCGCGATCTGCGTGATCTCCACGATGCGCTCTACCGGCACTACATGAAAACGCGCTGAACGTTGAAAACCGGAATGTCACACACGAGCTCACATCGATGGACCTTCGCCGCCCGTTTCCGGCGTAACGCCTTCGGCTGGAAATCAGCGCTGCCGATCCAGCGGCTGAAGGAAGCGGTCGTCGAGATCCGGCAGGTGGCGCGCTCCGATGCCGTCCTTGCCGCCGAAGGCGCAGTGCTCCTGCTCGAAAAACTGTCTCCGGCACTGGAGCAGGTCGACAGTTCGTCCGGCGCGATGGGCACCGCAGTCAATCGGGCCATCGATGCACTGGCTCCCCTAATTGCCGCAGCCACCGTTGACGCCTCAATCAGACAGGCGTGGTTGGAACGTCTCTTTGAGGCGTTGCAGGAAGACCAGATGCCGTATATCGAACGCCTCGCCGATGTGTGGGGAGAACTTGCTGTGACGCCGGATATGGCATCCGCATGGGCGGACAGGCTGCTGCCCATCACGGCGCATGTGATCGGCCCCGACGGCCAGGGTGGATTTTTTGTCGGGACTACCGCGTGCATGAGTGCGCTTTACGTCGCGCACCGATTCGACGAACTGCTCGCACTGGTCGACTCGGCGCGCATGACATGGTGGGGGTACCGGCAATGGGGTGTAAAGGCGCTCGTGGCACTCGGCCGGCCCGAAGAGGCGCTGCGTTACGCCGAGCAGTCTCGTGACGCCCATACGCCGGAAAGTGCGATCGCCCTCGCCTGCGAGACGATCCTGCTCGCCCGCGGCATGACGGACGAGGCCTACCGGCGGTATGCGATCGCGGCTAACCGCTCAGGGACGTACCTCGCGACCTTCCGTGCGATCGCGAGGAAGTATCCCGGGCGATCGCAGGCAGCAATCCTGCAAGACCTGATTGAAAGCGAGCCGGGCTCGGAAGGCAAATGGTTTGCGTCCGCGAAGGACGCGGGACTCTTCGATCTCGCGACGTCGCTCATCCAGACCAGCCCGACCGATCCACGCACCCTGATTCGGGCAGCACGGGAGTTCGTGCAGCGGCAACCCGCGTTCGCGATGACCTGCGGCATGGCCGCACTGCGCTGGGTCGACGCCGGCGCCGGATACGAGATCACGGCGGCAGATGTGCTCGATGCCTATGCGGCGCTCACCGACGCAGCCTGCGTGAGCGGCGCTTCCCGCGATGCTCTCAACGCGCGGCTTCGGGAACAGTTCGAGCCGGGTGCAACCTCCGCATTCGTCGGCAACGTGCTCGCGCCGCATCTCAGGTAGCAGCACCCGGCGAAGCAACCGCCGTCCACGTCTCGGTATGGGATAACGCTCCTACCGCTCGCCGCCGTTGACCGCGTCCTTGAACCCCTTGCCTGCGGTGAACTTCACCGTTTTCGCGGCAGCGATGCTGATCTCCTCACCGGTCGCCGGATTGCGGCCCGTGCGCCCCGCACGCTTGCCCTGACTGAACGAGCCAAATCCGATTAGTTGCACGGTCTCACCCTTGACCACCGCCTCCGTAATCGCGCCGATGAAAGCATCGATGGACTCGCCGGCGATGGCCTTGCTCGAGCCCGTTGCTGACGCGATGGCATCGATCAGTTCCTGCTTGTTCATGAATTCTCCTTCTGTCAATACAAAAATAAGACGGCAAAATATGGCATGGTCGGCTACGCGGACGGCCACTACAGCAAACGAATCCGCGTACCGTACCGCGAAGACAGCTGACCGCACAAGCCCTCTCTCGCCGATTCGACGGGCTCGACATGGCAAGCCAATAGCCGCAGCGTCGCATATGGACGGTCACGGCCGTGTGCCTCAACGCGGCAATCTCCGGAGTGAAAGACATCGATCCAGCGATGACACAAGCACCCTCAGCCTCCTGTCTCGCGGTCGGCGCGTTCATCAACTACCAGACAGGCGCGCTCGAGTAATTCGCCATGGGGGTGGCGGATCTCGACAGTGACCAGCGCAAAGCAACCCGCGCTGCAGCGGCCCTCGCGCGAGACCTGGACGATCCATCTGTGAAACCGCGCAACGTACTGCCCGTGGCGCGCTAGCGCTATGCCCTCATACACCAGCGCCCGCAACATCCGCAGTTCCTCAACGTTCGGCATGGCCGGCGAACTGACGTCCATCATTTTCGTGTCCTCCGCCGGACTCCAGCGTAGAAGTCATGCACGCCGAACGGTGCGCTCGCGCATGACATCGACGAAGGTGCAAGCTATTCGGCCGTGGCTCGCGCCGCCCGACGCGAACGCCGGCCTGCAGGCTGGACGGGGGTAGCCGCATCGGAGTCTGCGTGATCCGGCGGCGTTCCTGGTTCCTCGCCCGTGGACTCTTCCGCTTCGCCATCGGCCGGACCGGCTGGCTCGCCGGCGCCTTCGTCCTGTGCCGGGACATCGGACTCGCGCGTCTGGCGCGGGCGGTACACCACCTGATCGATGCGCACGAGATTCAGCGAAATCGACTCCGCGTCGATATGCGCGCCAGCGTCCGCCTCATTGTCACGATTGATCCAGGGGCTGACGTAGAAGTCTCCTCTCACGACGACGCTCGCGCCGGTGCGGATGTGCTGCAAGACGCGATCGGTAAGGCGCTCGTTCCAGATGGTCACGTCAACGGGATATGTTCGTCCCTCGCGCTGCTCCAGCGTGCCGTCCTCGAGCCGCCGGTAACTGGCGGACATGACGCGCAGCTCGACAATGCGCCGCGCACCGCTGGCAGTATTGACCTGTTTCATCGTCGGCGACGCCAGCACGTTGCCGACCAGTTCTGCGTAGATGCCCACTGAGGACTCCGTTCATCAAGGGATTACCCCTGTACATCGAATGCGCTGTCCACTGCCTGCTACTGTGGTTGGCTGCTCTGCGTCAGCCTGATGTCCCTTTGTTCACGCCACGACAAGACGCTGCGGCTGTCTCAGCTGTCACCAGCCCGTCGAAGCTTCACGGTGCCGTGTTCCAGATACATCCTGAGCTGTCTCGCCGCATACCGGAAAACCGACTCCAGTGCGTTGAGCTCCTTGGCACGAACCTGGCACTGCTGCAGATACGTCCGTAGCGGCGCGGGAATGCGATTGAAACAGTCCTTCGCGCGCGGCCACGCGACTGCATGCGGCTCACCGCGGACGAACCAGTCGAGACGATGGCGCGTCGCGCCGCTCGCCAGTGCAATGCGTACGCAGCGCAGCGACACATCGAGCCCGGTGGTCGCGCTCTCCAGCGCCAGCGTCTGCATTTCGGTCACAGTGTCCTCGAGCCAGTGCTCGTACGAACGCAGCAGCACGCGTATCCCGGCGTCGCCCGCGATCCGTGATACAGGTAGCACCATCGCTGGCTCAGGGCTGCCGGCTCCCTTACCCTTAAAGGCCTTTGAACGTCGATCCAGATCCGAAGGTCGGTCAGTCATTGCCGCAGCCCTCGCATCATTGCACCAGAGCGTCTGCTGCAGCTTGCGCGACCGCGTCGTCCCCGGACAGCGGCACACTGTCGAGTAGACGCAGTTCCGCATCCGACAGGCGGCTCACGCGCCGCCGGCTGTGACGTGGCTCACGCGCGCCGGTAAAGACGTCCCGCGGCAATACACCGAGCAGCGCGCGCGCCGCTTCGGCGCGTTGGCGTGCGGCAGCATCCGCATTCGGCAGGAAGTCGAGGCGCGAAAGCGGCAGCAGTTCGGCGCGCGTGAGCACGCGCTGGCAGTGCACTGCGAAATGGAAGACGGACAGGCACCGGTGCTTGGCCGAGCCGATGCGCCGGAAGCCGTCGGTCGACGACATCAGGTCGCGCAACACCGCGGAACGCACGAGGCGCACAAGATAGTCGAGCTCGACGAGCAGCATGACGATCATGTAACCGTACGGCGAACCAAACTCGAGCGAGACGTGCGCAGGTTCACGCGATTGCAGCACCGAATATTCGAGGCCTTTTTCGCGCGCGGCGTCCAGCAACTGGCGAGCATGCTGCTGCTCGAGCTCGTTCGCGCGCCGAATACCGCCGATGCGATCCGCGATCTCAATGAGCTTACAGTCCGCGTACGGATTGTCGTTGCCCGACAGCGCCCACAGCGCGCGCAGGGACGCGGCCACGCGGCGGCCGCCTGCCATCGGATGCCCCTGCTCGCCGGGCGCGATCGATCGACCAAGAAAAAGCCGCATCGCATCCCGAGTATGAAGCCGCATTCGGTCCACACCGTCGCTGCCGAGCTGGCCAATTCGGCTGATGGCCTGTGCCTCGTGCGGGCGTACCAGCGGATCGCTGCCCTGTCGCAACGCGTGTGCCTCGCGCATGTGATTCAGCGCTTCCTCGCGTTCGAGAAACAGCTGATAACGCCCGAACAGCGGATCAGCCGGATCAGGATCGCCCTCGGCAACGAGGTGCGCGAGGGTCACTCGCTCTGCGTCGAGGTCGTAGCCATCGGCAAACGGCGACGACGCAGAGCGTGCGAAGGCGTCAACAGAAGGATCGATAGCGCTGGGCAATGGGTCCATGTCAGGCTCCTCAAAAACAGACTTGCGGTGACAACTAACGGCGTGCTCGTCGTGTTACCCGGGGTAACACGCGCGCAATTCGCGGGCGACCGCTACGCCGGGCAACAGCGGCGCACAATGGCAAGCACGAGCTGGCATGCGGGTGTGCTCGGCAAGCGTGACGAATTCGGTCACGCATGGGTGCCTGCCTGACTGTCCAACACACCCGTCGATCGACGCGTCGGCTGATGTACCGTCCGTGCGCGTAGTGCTTCGCGGATCGCCGCCAGATGCCGGCAGGCGGTCTCGCGCGTCGACGCCGGCAAGTCGCCGGGGTCGTGGGGGCTTGGCGAAGCCGCATTCGCACCCTCCCGCTGCGTTGCCCGCTTCCGTGCCGCGCGTTCGAGATGCGCCCTGGTGGCGATAAAGTCTCCCGCGAGATAGCGGCGCACGAGACCTGCGATGTACGCGATGGGCAGTTGCACCGGCTGGTGGCGGTGACCTGCCGCCATCTCGTCCAGCAGCGTCTGCCGGTCCGCAGCAGGAATCCGCGCGAGCTGCGAGGCGATCAGTGCCCGGTCATGCTCGACAACCATCGCTGGCCAGGCGAGCGCACCGACGTCATCCGTGGCGAGCAGTAGCGAGAAAGGACAATCGATCCCCACTACAACCGGATTCGGCCGCTCGCCTACTGAGATCGCCGGGCCGCAGGTGGTTGTAGTCTGGTATGTAATCCTTCCGTATACGCGCGCGTCTGCAACGCACGTTTCCCACCATCGGTAATGGACCAAACCCGCCGACCGCAGGGGCGTCACGGGCACATTGAAATTCAGTCGGACACTTCCGGTTGGCGACTTCGGGGGTTCTGTCGTCCGCGCGTACAGCTGCGGTGCGCGAACTGCAATGCCGCCCGGACAGCTGTTACCCGGGGTAACAACTGGCGGTGTCGAAGCAGCGGCACGCTCGTCTTCTTCGCACAGACTCTGCGCGAGCAGGCGCTTGCGTGTCGCGAGCCGTTCGCGCATATCACCGCGCGACACAAGACGTTCAATCTGACGCTTCAGTTCGCCCGCATTGAGTTGGGTAAACACGCGCCGGCCGGTGCACTGGCGCGTGAGCTCGCGAATTAGCCCCTGGCGCACGAGTCGCGCTCTCGCGTTGTCAAGCTGGCGCCGGTTCAGGCCGAGCGTGCGCTGCCATTCGCCGGCCGTGAGCGTGAACCAGGTACATTGCCGGTCGGCCTCCCTGCGCTGCAGCTGCACCATGCGTGAGAGGAGTAATGCCGCGTTCACGTTACCGACAAGGTCGACAAAAATACGCCGGTACGCAACAGCCGGCCCGAGCAGGGCGTCACCCGCGAACGGGTCCCTCCGCATCGATTCGATTGACGACGGGAGCTGCGCGACCATTTGGCAAGTGAATTGAACCGCATTAGAGATTGCTTCTACTTCCAGCCGGTAATGCATACGCGCGGGTTGGCCACCGCGCCATTCCGTTAGCAGTTTCATGCTCCGCAGGCGTCGCCGCGCATTTTCCTGCTCCTCGCGCGACAGTCCCGTCTCCAGCAGCCAGTGTTCGCGCGTCTTGTGGACCCACCCGCCGTTGGCGTCCACATCACGCCCGCGGCGGGTCCAGTACACGAGCTGCGATAGCAGGAGCGCCTGCTTCGGATGTCCGGTGATGCGGGCGAGCCGTGTTCCGAAAGCAATGGGCCGGTAAGGCCTCAGAATCGCCCACATCGCCTCGAACTCAGTGATATAGGGATGGCATCCGGGCATCATGATTCAACCTCCTCTAGCTGTTCGGGCTGGTCCGGATGGCTCGGATGCACGGGCGGCCAGACGATATGCGCCGTTCGTTCCTCCGCCTTGCGCTGAAGTAGCGCGACGACGGCCGGCCACAGGACGCGGAACTCTTCCGCCTCGAGCGTCTTTCGCCGTCTATGCGCGATCAGACCTTTCGATCGGAGTAGCCGCCGCGCGGCGCGCTGCTGTGGCTCAGTGAGCGCAAGTCTTCGTTCGAAGTCTTCGGGCGCGACCCGAAGCCAGGCATGTTGGCACCCTGTATCGCTTTCAAGCGTCGACAGTTCGGTGAGCATTGCGGCCGCAGCGAGGTCGCCGCAAATCTCGACGAAACAGCGGTCGATCGTGATCGGAACATCGAGCATCGAGAGAACCATTTCGGCCTCAGCAGGCGGCAGTCCGGGCGAATCGTCCCAGGTCTTGCCGGGTAGCAGATTGCCATCCGGATCAAGTCGCATGTCGTACATAGTGAAGCTCCTGATGGGAAGAAGATGGGCGGCATGCTCCCGTGTCCGCGTTTAGTGCCGCGAAAAGCGTGGCGAGTGACCATTGGCCATCACATCGTTCATGCAGCGCCAGATAGCGTTCGCGCAAATCGACGATGTCGTTGAGCGCGCACCACGCATCGAACAGTGCGTCCAATTCGGACGGCGAGAGTGCGCGCGGTTTCGTCGGCGCGGTGACACTTAGTTCCGACCGCAATTGCGTGATCGTTGCGCGCGTGGCCGTGCGGAAAAACGAGCGGATCATCGGGATGCTCGCCTGCCTTTCGACGAACGCGCGCAACAGATCCTGATCGCACCACTGCCGCTCGATCAGTTCACAGCGACGCTGCAACGCGCCGGCATCCACGAAGACACGCAATGCACCGGCACCCAATAGATCGCGCGTAAGCGCCGACGAACGAACGTCGCCGAGCACACGCAGAATTTCATCTGGTAATCGGTCTATCCGTGAGGTATCGATCGAACCTGTTTCACATGAAACCTTCCGATCCTCAATGCCTATGACAGCGGGCCGCTTTGTCATGCAAGCGATGGCAATCAGTTCGAGCAGCACGAAACGTTCGAGCGCCTCGTTTTCAAGACGCAGGAAGGCGGTGTCCATCACGGCCCCCCTCGCTGAAGCCGCTCGTCAGCACCGGGTTCGGGCCAGCGCGTCGGCGCAAAACGTTCGGGATAGGCCGCGCGGAAGGCGCGCGCCACGCGAATGAGCTCAGCCCACCACTGACCGATCGGGTGATCCGGGTTGAGCATGACGTCGAACATCACGTCCATGCGGTCAGCGAGTAACGGCTCGCCAACGCTCGCGTCACAGGTGCGGTTCCACGCCTCATCATCGCGAGCCATCTGCGCAAAGAGACTATCGGTCGGCACGCGCGTGAGCCCCGTTGCGGTGTTTTGCCGCGATAGGCAGACCAGCCACCACCAGCCTAGATACCGTGTGAGTGCAGCTTCGTCACGCTGCGCGCCAGCGTCGGGCGAAAAGCGCGGTCTGCTCGATGGTGGCGGCTCGATCATGAAGCCGTACGGAAGCCCGGGCGCATCACGCACGCACCCATCGAGACCACAACTCCGCGCGAAAGCGAACACTGTCTCCCGGAAGATCTCACTCTCCTGTGTCGGCGACGCAGCTTGCGCAACGCGCATCCCATCAGTGTCAACAGCGATCGCTATGGATCCGTCATCCGCTGCCGGTTGCAGGCCATCCGGCGCTGCGCTCTGTTCGCCAAGCCGTTTCTCGATAGCAGTCCCGTTGGGCACAACCCCGCCGGCAGCCTGTGCGGTGCGCGCCTCGCCCCCAGCGCCCTGTGCCGATGAGGCCGATGAACTCCGTGTTGCGGATGCCTTATTCGCGTCCGGAGCAGATGCGACTGATGAGGTTTCACGTCGCGCGACTTGAATGCCACCTACTTCACGCAGCTCATCGGCTGCGGCATCCGGCATGCGCTCGAGCAGATGGCACATCCGATCGAGCGCGCCGCGCGGCACGCCAAGCTCGCTCGCCAGGCGTAGTCGCAGCCCGTCCACCAACTGTGCAGTGTCGAATGGGAAGCTCCTTTCCGTCGCGTGCTGGGCAAAAATGCCGACATCGTCGAAACTGCATCGGGCAGCAATGCCTGTCAGTTGCGGATCGATCACCCGCTCCTGCATCCAATGGTCGTCAAAACCGAGGCGTCGCGCCAGGCGCAAGAGTATGCCGATGCCGGGCTGAATCACATCGACGAGCGCACGGCGGCTCAAATACACCGTGGCCGGTCCGAGTGCCGACAGTCGGTCGACCGCGAACTGGAACAGCGCAAGCAGCACGTGGCTTACGGGTGCTCCCTCTTGTTCGAGCAGCCGCGAAAACTCGCGCAGCGAAAGCGTTTCACCCCGCTCGGCTTCAAGATCCGCCTTGAGCGCGAGATAACCATTGGCCTTGTCCCAGAAGCAAAGATCGGCGCGCTGGTCGTTCTCACGCAGGTGAGCGGCCAGCAGCTTCGGCTCGCCGGGATACGGCACGTAGAAGAAGTCGTAGTAGAGAAAGCGGTCGTCGCGCGTTTCGTCGTAAAGGGCCGTCGCCGCGGTCACGCGTGAATTACCACCCTTCGCCACCATGTAGCTTGTCGCGCCCGGACGGCGGGTCACCGTCACGATCTGCTCGATTCCGTTGGTGCGGATCGACTCCTTGAGCTCCACGATGCGCGCATGCGACGCGCGACGTGGATTGCGTTCATAGGTCATCACGTCGGTGATCTTGAGCCGAATAATCGACGTAAGCTGCGGATCGGGCGTGCGCACGGCCGGCGACGGCACGTCCAGGCGCTGCGCGGCGAAACGCTCACGATCTGCGCTGACCGGCTCTCCCGGCACGCTCATGCGACTGCTCCCTGTCCGCTGTCGACAGGCACCGCACAGTCGACCGCGGGCTGCGGAGACCCCGCATAGACGTTCGCGAGCGAAGGGAACAGTTCCCACGCGAGGCGATGCATGACGTTCCAGGCCGAATTGTCGAACCGCCGGCGGCGATCAAAGTCGTGGACGGGAACGCGCGCCGTCGCAGCTGCCGCATAGGCGGCGGCAGACGGAATGACCGTTCCGAGCACCCTCACCTTCGGATGGCCTGTGAACCGCTCTCGCAATACAGCTGCAAGTGCCCGCGCATTGGTGGTGCGTTCATGCGCATTGATCAGTGTCAGCAAGTCGCCGGAACGGAATGATTCACCGAAGTCGGCAAGCCGATTCAGCTCGTTGAGCATGGCAATCGTACCGGTGGCGAACTCGCCAGCGCTCAGCGCATCGGGCTTGACGGGCGACACCATCATGTCGGCCGCCATCGCTGCGGACTTCTGCAGTTCGCCGACCGCGCCTTGCGTGTCGATCAGCACTACGTCATAAGGCTCGATGAGCGGGCTGCGCATCGCCCGGCGCAGGATCATCAGGCGATCCTCACGGCGATTGAGCCACACCTGCAGTGCTGCATCCGGCGTATCGGAATAGACCAGATCGAGATTCGAGAAAATCGTGCGACTGATGCAGTCGGCCGACGGATTGCCGCCTGAAGTCACGACGGCAGTCAGACCTCGCGATGAACGGTAATGGACGGGAAAGAACTTGCTTAGACTCGGCTGGACATCGGCATCAATCGCGAGAACCTTCAGGCCGAAGGCTGCGAGCAGGCCGCCAAGGTTGGCGGCAACGGTCGTCTTACCGACGCCGCCTTTGGTGGAGACGAAGGAGATAACTACTGGCACGTTGCGATACCCAGGACAGCATCATCGCTTGAGCGGAATTCAATGAATAGAACAGCTGTGACGTAACTACGTCGCGTCGAGCGACGGTCCATGTGGACCACGAGCAGCGTCCTCAGTGGCGCCCCCCGCTGCGTCGGTCTTCCCATAGTGCGTCAATTGCGCGGCGATCCACTTTTCATACTCGTCGATGGGGAATAGACGACGGCGTCCCACACGGATCGACGGTGGCATCGGCAGCGCGAGCGTCAGTCGGTTGCGTGCGGTAGCAGGCGCGATATGCAGTTCGCGCGCAATCTCTTCCAGCGTGTAGAACCGCCTACTCGCCACGTTTCCTCCACGACGCTTTGAAGCATCACAAATCCACAAACAGCTCTTTGAGTCCAGGCACGTCCAAGCTTGTCTATTACTCGAACGTGCCTATAATCGAGGTACGAAATTACTCTAGGAAGGCGAGACAGACATGTCAAGCACCGCGGATCACGGGGACTATCATCGGCGCGTTGCGCAGGTGCGCCAGCACCTTGACCTGTCGCAAGAAAAGATGGCTCGGCAGCTCGGGCTGTCGCTGCGCGCCTATGCGAATTACGAGCGCGGCGAGCGTGCGGTACCGGTCGAATTGCTGCGCGCATTGTACGAGCAGTTTTCCGTGGATCCAGTGTGGCTGCTGACAGGCGGCGGGCATATGCTTCTCGATCGCGACGTGCGGTATCGACTTGAGCAGAAAACGTTGGACAACGTGATGGAAGCCATCGGCCGGATTGAGCAACGTCTTCCGGTGCCCCTCGATGCCAAGAAGAAAGCGCGGCTCATCGGGCTTCTCTACGAGCAGTGTCAGCTTCTGGGCGAGAGCGCCGACGACGTCCTCAAGGATTCGCGGATTGGTCGCCTGACGCGGCTGTCTCGCTAACGTCGACAACGCATAAAAATGTTGAACAGCGAGCAACAGTTGTCCACCAGGATTAATCTTCCGACTTACAGGTTTGCCGCACGCGGCTGTATCGGCAACACCGTGCATTCGTCGTGGAGATCGGTCATGGCGCGACTGGAAGAACTGCAGGAAGAACTCGAGCGGCTGGGCAGGGAGATAGAAGAAGAGACCCTGCGCATGCGTGGTAACCGTTCGCGCACGTCTGCGCCCTGCGACGAATCCCCCGTTAGTATCCAGCTCACCATTCCTCGAGACGTAAGTCGGATGCAAATCAGCATCTCGATGGAGCACTCCGACAGCCCCGTCCAGTGATTTATGCATTGCTGTCCGCGCCCTCGCCTGCCGGATATGCGGTCCGACAGCATCACCGTCTCGGCTTCATTCTTCGTCACCGCAGTCTGACAGTCCCGTCCGATCGCCGGTCGACGTCGAGTCTGTGCCGCAGAGTTTCTACCGCCGCCCGCGTGCATTTATCGTCGGCCGTCGCAGCAAGAACCGCGTGCCAAAAAAATGCCCGAATCATGGAATCCTGGCTTGATTCGTCGTATCCCTACCGCGGCTTGTTCTCGCGCCTGAAGTGCGAAGAGACTTCCAGACGCATTGGTTGAGCCACGCTGAACCAAATTTCTGGCGGTACGCATGGTCAACTTTTCGTCGTCTGCGCTTGCCCTAGGGTGGTGATGCTCTCGCGCCTAAACCGCTCTAATTCCAACGCGTCGGAAAACCGATGTGCATGCTGCTGCTACCGAGAACGCAACGTTGTGCAAATTTGGGCAACACGGCACCGCATCAAGGATCGTTTCGTAAGATCAAAGTCATCGTTTGCGCTTCGCCGCCGGCTTGCGTTTTGCACCGACAGCCCGGCGCACACGGTCACTCATAGATCGGGAGGCTCCCCATGAGTCATCGTGCTGTAACGAGCGACCAAGATCTCATCCGCTCGTCATTTCCCGAATGGAGCCAAGTGCACCATGCCATGACGTCGCCCGATGTCTTCAAGGTCGTGATCGACATCACGTTCGACTGGCTGACCATCGCTGCGGCCATATTGATCCTGCATCGTTTTGGATTGTGGTTGACGCCTGCTGCTGTTGCATGGATCGGCAACCGACAGCGTGCACTCGGCAACCTGCTACACGATGCCGCCCATCGCAACCTTGCACACTCGAATTGCGTCAATGACACACTGGCGCGTCTTTTCGTTGCGCCGGCGCTCTTCAACAGTCTCACTCTGTATCGCGAGCTTCACGCGCGCCATCATGCGTGGCTGGGCGACCCGACGCGCGACCCCGACTACATCGCCGTTCAGCACCATCCCGGCGACGGCTGGTGGCAACCGTTTCTCACAGTGCTGCTCACACCGGCCACCTGGCTTGGCTCAACGTTCGGGCATCTGCAAAGAGTCGGCGGCTTCCGGGGTCTCGGCATTACGGGATGGTGGGCGGCCCTACTAGGTGGCGTGACGCTTGTATGGGGCATCCATACGGCGGCGCTCTTTTTCGCCATCTGGATGCTGGCGAAAATGACCGTCTTTCATGCGATCACCACGTTTCGCGAACTGTGCGATCACTTCGGCTTGTATCCGGGCGGAATCTTCGATTACACGCGCGACATCTCTTCCCACAGCCTATGGCGTTGGATCATTCATCCGCGTAACAACGGCTACCACCTAACGCATCATCTGATTCCGTCGATTCCCTATCACCGCCTCGCTCACGCGCAACGGGCGTTGCTGGCATTGCCCGCCTTCGCAGGAGCGGCCAGGGTCTGCCATACGTATTTTCGCGGCCCTGACGCGGTCGTCCAAGAATGGACAATTTCCTCGGGAGCGAGCAATGACGCAGCGTAATCTTGGTGCCGTTGGTGTCGGTGCATTGCTTGTCTCCGCGAGCTATGGCGTCGCGTTCCTGCTTGGCTCGGGCGAGATGGCCATCCATGCAGGGATGGCCGGGAGTCTGTATGCGATCGTCACCGCGCTCGGCATGCTGGCACTTGCACTTGCGGCGCCGGCACTGTGGCGGACACGGGAACTCATCTGGAACCTGTTCGGCGAGCGCTATGGGCCAGTGGTCCGCAAGCTTGTGGCGCTTCTCTCGCTCTTTTGGATGTCCGGCGTGCTTGCCGCCCAGATCCACGGCGGTATCGCCGTACTTGTCGCGATGGGACTACCGGCAAGGCATGCTCTGACACTCGTTGCTGCTGGCTTGCTCGTCATGTCGTCCATTGACCTCGGCATGGCAGCGACGGTCTTCATGGTCTGCCTGCTAGCAACGAATGTCGCACTCGTGCATGCGCTAATTTCGTCAAGCGGCTTCCCCGTATACCTGCATGCATGGCCGTCGTTTGCCAGCGAAGTGCGTGGAGCTCCACGAGCTGAGACGTTGGTAACCATCACCGCAGTCGGGTTTCTGGTGATCACCGGCTCGGACTATCAACAATTTGTCATCGCAGCGCGCCGACCGCGGGATGCGTGGCTCGGCTGCGTACTCGCAGGCCTCTTCCTCTTGGCTACCGGATTTCTTCCCGCCGCAACCGTAGTCTCGGCGCTACATGCTGGAAAGCTGTTCAGTCTGACGGACGCTGCAAGCGCGATCCCTCGGATCATCCTTCAGACCGGAGGGCAGATCGGGCCGCTGTGCATGGGCTTCATTCTGCTTGCTGCGCTCGGTTCGGGCAGCGCCATCACCCGAGCGATGGCATGCGCAGTGGAAGGGTTAGTGCGGGGCGATAGCCACCGCGGTTACTGGCGGCGCATACTGATTATCGCAATTGGATCTGCGATTGCGACTGACGGGCAGGCGATTGTCTCGACCATCGTTTCACTTAACGTCGTCTACGTCGCGGCCGTCGGATTGCTGTTCATCCTTCATGAGACCGGGCAGCGGGTGCCCCCTCGCTGCGCAGCCACGATGTTGCTCGCCGGTGCCGGGGTATCTCTGCTTGTTGCCGCCATCCATTGGACCGGAATCAGCGATGCAGCGAGTTGGCTCCCGCTGCCGGCCGGCCTTTTTGCCTCCACCTGCATATTGCTTGCGCGGCAGATAACGCTCGGTGTCAGGCGCGCGAGCTCCTAAATACAGCACCATGCTGCCTTCTGTAGTCGGCGACGTGTGACGGAAACTGGACGAACTGCCACGCGTCATACCGACGCGTGAGGTGCAACCTCCCTGCCGTGAGCCTGCACCAAGCTTTTGCGTGCGGCATCGACAACCAATGCACTGATTTTCGCAAGTGGCTCAGGCTCCGACTCCCAGTGGTGCCAATAAAGGTCGATCATCAAGTCATGTCTGGGCGCGAGCGCAACCAATTCTCCAGCATGAATCAGCGGCTCAGCCTGCATCGAGGGCACGAGTCCATATCCCAGGTTGCCACGGATTGCATTGAGCAGCGCCGCCGGGGAGGGAAAATAATGCTTCAGGTACTTGCCCACTGACACGCCGAAACACAACTCAAGAAACGTGTCGTGCAACGTGTCCTTTCTATCGAACAGGACTGCCGTGGCCTTCAGTACCCTGGGCAAAGTCATGCCGCCCGAAAAGTACTCGGAAGCAAACTGGGGTGTAGCCACGCACTGATACCGCATCTGCCCGACGGCGTCGGCAAGAAAACCTTCGACGGGCTTGCGTTGCGTCGATAGGCAACCCTTGACGTCACCGCGCGCCAAGGCTTCAAGCGTATGATCCTGATCGTCAACGACGATCTCAAGCGCCACATGATTGAGTGCAAGTTGTCGCGCGACAGGCTCGAACCATGTTGCAAGCGAATCGGCGTTAACAGCGAGCGCGATGGCAGTCCTCGCCACGCTACCCGGCATGGTCCGCTGAAGCAGCGCGTCTTCCAGCAGCCGGACCGACATGAAGTATCGCAGAACGTCTTCACCCACCTTTGTTGGCGTGAGAGGCGGCTCGCGGCTCAACAGTAATGCCCCTAAACTCTCTTCAAGGACCTTCACCCGCCGTGAAGCCGCACCGCGCGAGATGTTCAACGCTGCGGCGGCGCGTGTGAAGTGTCGATGCTCGACCACGGTGGCAAATGTTTCTAACTGCAACATGTTCAACATCGTGCCCTCCAGCACCACTAGTCAGTCCATCCAATGCTTTGAGGCAAGGGATAGCAATGCCAAGCAGGGACTGGATCGGCGAGGCTGTTCGTCCCCTCCCTGCGACCGCGCGCCAGAATGGACGGCGAGTCGCACACAATCACTCGCTCCGAAACTTCCCGACTTCGCTGATCGAAATACTGCGCGATTGCCACGCCGCTCCACGTTGAGTAGCAGACGATCGATTAGCTGAGACTGATCACGCGCTAATGGGGCCACAGCACCTCACCTCCGCCGTCCGCGCGATTTAACACTCGCGCCAGCACGAAAAGGAGATCCAATAATCGGTTCACATACCGTGTCCATCTGCGCTGCACGCTGGTCCTGCGCTTTTACAGCGACACACTCGCGCTGCTGTCCGCCGACATCGTCAGCCGGACCCTGGAGCGTGGTCGAGATTGCATGCGACCTCCTGGAAGACGAAATTTCGCGGATAGCTCACTGCTTAATGGATGGCGAAAACCGGCCACCGTAGAGGGTGGGATCGCCGCCCTCGTCACTTCGAACGCACGACCTGAGCTATGTAGGCGCGTTCCCTTCCGGAAAGCGCCCTGAAATCCGCCGAGTCGTCAGGCAGCAGCCATTTGTCGAGCGTGCTCCGCCCGACTGAAATAAGCGCGGCAAATTCATAGCGGCTCAAACTGCACTGCGTCATTGCGGCGAGCAGAAAATCCTGCTGCGAAATCCTTGGTTGATCGCTTTCCATTTTCATCTCTTTCAGTGATTGGAACGACCGAATTCAGCAACACCGGCATTCGGCAACTTTCGGCTCAGCGAAAGTGAGTTGATCGCAGGCCCGAGCGGCGACTGTTTGATGCTCGATCGCTCCGCAGCGCAGCGAAATGAAGCTCTTCGGCGACAGCCATGAAGCAACGCAGATGACGAAGTTTCCTCCTCTTCCCTCCATCAGGTCTGCAGTTGCTATTTGCTTGCCACGGCCTCGGAATCGCTCGATTGCCAACCACCGCCGAGTGCTTTGAAAGCAGCAACGGCTGCGCGTGCCGATTCCGTTTGCGCCTGCACCCGCTCATCCGAGGCGCGCAGCAAGTTTTCGTCGGCCTGCAGAACTTCAATCAGGCTGACGACGCCTTTTTGATAGGCGGCGAACGAGGCCGCTCGCGCACGGCTAAGCGAGTCCACTCCCTGGGTAAGCACCGCGGCCTGCTCCTCGCGCTTGACGAGTGCCGAGAACGAGTTCTCGACATCTTCGGTAGCGTGCAACGCGGCAAGCCGATACGCAGCCAACATCTCGGCCTCCTGACCCCTAGCCTGCTCGATCTGCGCATTGATGCGGCCGAAATCGAACAGGCGCCAGCGCAGCCCCAGCACACCAGCGGCCTGATTGGCGCCGCTACTGAACAGGTTACCGCTGGCCACCGAGGTGGCGCTGCCGAGCAGTCCACTCAGCGATACCTTGGGGTAATACTCGGCGATGGCCATGCCGATGCGCGCGTTCGATGCAGCCAGACGACGCTCGGCCACGATCAGGTCGGGCCGGCGCCGGAGCAATTCTCCCGGCGATCCTGTAGCCGCGATCTGCGGGGCGACCGGGATGTCGCCCGTTTCAACCAGCTCCGCCCGATGCGTCCCAGGCTGTGAACCCAGCATCACGTCCAGCGCGTTCATGGCTGCGTCGAGACCCGTCTCGAGCACTGGCACGGATGCCTGAACCTGGGCCAGCGCACCTTCAGCCTGGCTCACCTGAAGGTCGGCCGCCAGGCCTTTTCCATACAGGAGGTTGATGGTCGAGAGCAGATCCTGCTGCGTCCGCACCTGCTTGCGGGCAACCTTCAGGCGGGCCTGCAATCCACGAATGGTGATGTAGGTATCGGCAGTCTGAGCCGCTACAGCCAGGCGCGTGGCCACCGCGCCCGCTTCCGAAGCCCGATACTCGGCAAGTGCCGCTTCCCGCCCGCGACGCAGGCCCCCAAACACATCCAGTTCCCAACTCGCGTTGAAATTGGCCTCGTAGTCATTGCCATAGCGGTCGAAGCCGGGCGTCGAATTCAGGACTCGCCCCAGCGGGGTCTCAACAGATTGATAGACTCGCGCCGCCTGGCCGCTGATGTTGCCGGACGGTAGGAGCGCGGCGTTCGCGGCCCCGAGTCCCGCGCGCGCCTGCGAGACGCGAGCGGCGGCCTGCGCAAGGTCCAGGTTCTGTTCCAGCGCGAGCGTGACGAACCGTGTCAGTTGCGGATCACCGAAACCCGTCCACCACGTAACAAGGTCAGCACTGGCCGTCACGTGCCGGCGATCCACCGCGACCTGGCCCTGGAACTGCTCGGGCATAGCGACATTGGGCCGGACATAATCGGGGCCTACAGCGCAGCCTGCCGAGAGGCTGGCGACAATGAGCGCGGCAAAGATGTGTTTGGGCAGCATGAGCGTCTTCGCAAGGTCTGGTTGTGACTATAATACCAAATAGTCACTAGTTGTCCATTCCTCTGCGCTACACCCATGAAAAAAGCCACTACCTCCCCCACCCCCGCACGCGGCCCCGCTGACCACGAGGTACGAGATCAGATCGTTATCGCCGCCACCGAGCACTCCAACCGGTACGGCTATGAAAAGACGACCGTCGCCGACCTCGCCAAGGCCATCGGTTTTTCCAAGGCCTACATCTACAAGTTCTTCGAGTCGAAACAGGCTATCGGCGAGATGATCTGTGCGAACTGCTTGCGCGAGATCGAAGCCGAGGTCGCGGCGGCCGTGGCAGAGACGGATCTGCCGACCGAGAAGCTGCGGCGCATGTTCAAAGTCTCCATCGAAGCGAGCCTCCGCCTGTTTTTTCAGGACCGTAAGCTCTACGAGATCGCCGCATCGGCAGCGACTGAGCGTTGGCAGGCCGTGCTCGCCTACGAAGAGCGCGCGCAGGTACTGCTTCGGGACATCGTGAGCGAAGGCCGGCAAAGCGGAGACTTCGAGCGCAAAACGCCGCTCGACGAAACTGCGATGGCGATCTATCTGGTCGCACGCCCGTACTTGAACCCGCTGCTGCTGCAGTACAGCTTCGACCACATCGAAGTGGCGCCGGCGCAACTGTCCAGTCTCGTGCTGCGCAGCCTGTCGCCCTGAGGGGAAAGTGAAATGCGGTAAGGTGAGAATGGTTTTGTGACTATTGACTAACATAGTCACTGGTACCACAATGAAGGCCCCGATTACTTCTTCAATGGGTCCTTCATGCGCAAGCGTCGCCTCGCTATTTCTGCCGTCGTCTCAGCACTGCCTTTCGCGCTAGCTGCCTGCGGCGCAAAAGCGCCGTCCGATCCGCGCACCGAGGCGCCGCTGGTGCGGACCGCCATCGTTCAGGGCGCAATTCCCGCATCTCGTTCGTTCACAGGGATCGTCGCGGCGCGAGTACAGAGCGATTTGGGCTTTCGTGTCTCCGGCAAGGTGCTGGAGCGGCTTGTGGATGCCGGCCAAACCGTCAAGCGCGGCCAGCCGCTGATGCGCATCGATCCCATCGATTTAAAGCTTGCCGCGCAAGCCCGTCAGGACGCGGTCACGGCCGCGCGAGCCCGGGCGCAGCAGAGCGCGCAGGAGGAAGCGCGCTACCGCGACCTGCGCGGCACCGGTGCGATATCGGCATCGGCCTACGATCAGGTCAAGGCGGCAGCCGATGCCGCCAAAGCGCAACTCAGTGCGGCCGAGGCGGACGCCGACGTTGCTCGCAACGCAACTCGCTATGCCGAGCTGGTAGCGGACGGCGATGGGGTCGTGATGGAAACATTGGCCGAGCCCGGTCAGGTCGTCAGCGCGGGGCAGCCCGTCGTGCGTCTGGCGCACGCCGGGCATCGCGAGGCCGTGATCCAACTGCCCGAAACGTTGCGCCCGGCCATCGGTTCGGTCGCGCAAGCCACACTGTTCGGCAACAACGACGCGAGCGAACCGGCCACGCTGCGCCAACTCTCGGATGCGGCCGATCCTCGTACACGCACCTTCGAAGCGCGGTATGTGCTGCAAGGCGCGTTGGCCGCCGCCCCGTTGGGCTCGACGGTGACGATCCAGATTACCGACGCACGTTCCTCGGTGCAGGGCGGTTTGCAGGTGCCGATAGGTGCCTTGTTCGACGCGGGCAAGGGCCCCGGCGTGTGGATCGTCAGCGGCGAGCCCGCCAAGGTCGCCTGGCGGCCGGTTGCCGTCCAGCATGTGGATGACGATAGCGCTCGCGTTGCCGGTCAACTGCAGCAAGGCGAGCGGATCGTCTCGCTCGGCGCGCAACTGTTGCGCGAAGGCGAGCAAGTGCGGGTCGCAGCTCGAGCCGTCGCCGTGGCTTCCGAGGGAGGCCGCCCGTGAGCGAAGGTCGATTCAATCTCTCAGCGCTCGCCGTGCGCGAGCGCTCCATCACCTTGTTCCTCATCTGCCTGATCTCATTGGCCGGGCTCGTCTCGTTCTTCAAGCTGGGTAGAGCGGAAGACCCAGCCTTCACCGTCAAGGTGATGACCATCATCACCGCCTGGCCTGGGGCCACCGCGCAGGAAATGCACGATCAGGTCGCCGAGAAAATCGAAAAACGCATGCAGGAGCTGCGCTGGTACGACCGGACCGAGACCTACACGCGCCCTGGCTTGGCCTTCACGACGTTGACCTTGCTCGACAGCACCCCGCCGTCGGAAGTGCAGGAACAGTTCTACCAAGCCCGAAAAAAAATCAGTGACGAGGCAGCCAACCTTCCGGCCGGCGTGATCGGGCCGATGGTCAATGACGAATACTCGGATGTCACCTTCGCGATATTCGCACTGAAGGCCAAGGGTGAACCGCAGCGCCTGCTGGTGCGCGATGCGGAGACGCTGCGCCAGCGATTGCTGCACGTGCCGGGCGTGAAGAAGGTCAACATCATCGGCGAGCAGGCCGAGCGTATCTACGTCCAATTCTCCCATGACCGCTTGGCCACGCTGGGTGTCAGCCCCCAAGACGTGTTCGCCGCGCTCAATGGCCAGAACGCCCTGACGCCGGCCGGCTCGGTCGAAACCAAGGGGCCGGAGGTGTTCATTCGCCTGGACGGCGCCTTCGATAAACTGCAGAAGATCCGCGATACGCCCATCGTGGCGCAAGGTCGCACGCTGAAGCTGTCCGATATCGCGACCGTCACGCGCGGATATGAAGATCCGGCGACATTCATGATCCGCAACAACGGCGAACCTGCGCTGCTGCTGGGCATCGTCATGCGCGACGGTTGGAACGGGCTCGAACTCGGCAAGGCGTTGGACAGCGAAGTCGGCGCAGTCAACGCCGAACTGCCGCTGGGCATGAGCCTGACCAAAGTCACCGATCAGGCCGTCAACATTCATTCGGCGGTCGACGAGTTCATGCTCAAGTTTTTCGCCGCTTTGCTGGTGGTCATGCTCGTGAGCTTCGTGAGCATGGGCTGGCGCGCGGGCTTGGTGGTTGCCGCGGCCGTGCCGTTGACGCTCGCCGTCGTGTTCGTGGTAATGGCCGCGACGGGCAAAAACTTCGACCGCATTACGCTCGGTTCTCTGATTCTGGCGCTGGGCCTGCTGGTGGACGACGCCATCATCGCCATCGAAATGATGGTGGTGAAGATGGAGGAGGGCTATAGCCGCATCGCAGCATCGGCCTATGCATGGAGCCATACGGCCGCGCCCATGCTGTCGGGCACGCTGGTCACGGCCGTCGGCTTTATGCCCAATGGCTTTGCTCGATCGACTGCCGGCGAATACACCAGCAACATGTTCTGGATCGTCGGCATTGCATTGATCGCATCCTGGCTCGTCGCGGTGATTTTCACGCCGTACCTGGGTGTGAAGATGTTGCCCGATTTCAAGAAGGTCGAAGGCGGTCACGACGCGATCTACGACACGCCGCGCTACAACCGCTTCCGTCAACTGCTCACGCGCGTCATCGCGCGCAAATGGCTGGTTGCCGGTTCAGTCGTGGGGCTCTTCGTCTTGGCCATCCTCGGCATGGGCGTGGTCAAAAAACAATTCTTCCCAATCTCCGACCGCCCTGAAGTGCTGGTCGAGGTGCAGATGCCCTATGGCACGTCTATCTCCCAAACCAGCGCCGCTACGGAGAAGGTGGAGGCGTGGTTGGCTAAACAGAAGGAAGCCAAGATCGTCACCGCTTACATCGGGCAGGGTGCGCCACGCTTTTACCTGGCCATGGGGCCGGAACTGCCCGATCCGTCGTTTGCCAAGATCGTAGTGCGCACGGACAGCCAGGAAGAGCGCGACGCGTTGAAACAGCGACTGCGTCAGGCAATCGCGGGCGGCCTCGCGTCCGAAGCGCGCGTGCGGGTCACGCAACTGGTATTCGGCCCGTATTCGCCATTTCCGGTTGCTTACCGCATCTCCGGCCCGAACCCGGACAAACTGCGCAGTATCGCGGCCGACGTCGAGCACGTGATGGATCGCAGCCCAATGATGCGCACGGTCAACTCTGACTGGGGTACACGCACGCCCACGCTGCATTTCACGTTGCAGCAGGACCGGCTACAGGCCATGGGGCTGACCTCCAGTGCCGTGGCGCAACAACTGCAGTTCCTTCTTAGTGGCGTACCGGTCACCGCGGTGCGTGAGGATATTCGAACCGTGCAGGTCATGGCGCGTTCGGCCGGCGACGCCCGGCTCGATCCGGCCAAAATCGGCGAATTCACGCTGGCTGGCGCAGGCGGCCAACGCGTCCCGCTGTCGCAAGTGGGCAAGGTCGAGGTGCGCATGGAGGAGCCGGTCGTGCGCTGGCGCGATCGCGTGCCGACGATCACGGTGCAGGGCGATATCGCCGACGGCTTGCAGCCGCCGGATGTATCGACGGCGATTACCAAGCAGCTTCAGCCGATCATGGACAAGCTCCCGACTGGCTACCGCATCGAGCAGGCCGGCACCATCGAAGAGTCGGGCAAAGCGACGAAAGCCATGCTGCCGCTATTCCCGATCATGCTGGCGGTCACGCTCATCATCATCATCTTCCAGGTGCGCTCGATCTCGGCGATGGTGATGGTGTTCCTCACCAGCCCGCTGGGCTTGATCGGGGTGGTGCCGACCTTGATTCTGTTCCGGCAGCCGTTCGGCATCAATGCGCTAGTCGGCCTGATTGCGCTGTCAGGCATCCTGATGCGCAACACACTGATTTTGATCGGGCAGATCCACCAAAACGAGCGCGCGGGATTGGACCCATTTCACGCGCTCGTCGAGGCCACCGTGCAGCGCGCGCGGCCCGTGGTTCTGACGGCCATGGCGGCGATCCTGGCATTTATGCCGCTGACCCATTCAGTGTTCTGGGGAACGCTCGCTTATACCCTGATCGGCGGCACGTTCGCAGGGACGATTCTGACGTTGATGTTTCTGCCTGCGATGTATTCGATCTGGTTCAAGATCCGCCCCGGTAGTCTCGCTGGCTCACGCAAGGACCAAGGCGAGCAGGCACACCCCTCCGAACAAAGGCTGCATGACGCGCTCGACAGCCGCAGTTAAAACAAGTTTAACTCATCGTATAGAAGGAACCACCGTGTCGAATTCGACCGTTGTCGTTGTGACCGGCGTGTCGTCAGGTATCGGACGCGCCGCTGCCGAGAAGTTTGCCAAACGCGGTTGGCGTGTTTTTTGGCACCGTGCGTAGCATCACCAAAACGGCGCCATTAGCCGGCGTCGAATTCATCGAGATGGATGTACGCGACGATGCTTCTGTTCAGTCGGGAATTCAAGCCATCATCGACCGCGCCAAACGGATCGACGTGCTCGTCAACAATGCCGGAACGGGCCTGATCGGCGCGGTGGAGGAAACAGCGACGACCGAAGCCGCGTTTCTGTTCGACACCAACGTCTTGAGCATCCTACACACGGCACAAGCGGTACTGCCTTATATGCGGGCACAGCGCAGCGGCAGGATCGTCAATGTCAGCTCCGTGCCCGGTTTCCTCCATGCCCCTTACATGGGGCTCTATTCGGCGTCCAGGCATGCCGTCGAGGGCCTAACCGAAACACTGGATCATGAGGTCCGCCAGTTCGGTATCCGAGTCGCGCTGGTCGAACCATCCTTTACGAAGACCAATCTGGACATCAACGCGCCTCAGGCGAGCCTCACGATTCCCGCTTATGACCGTGAGCGCACCCTTGCGTCTAGCGCTGTTGTGGCCAGCATCAAAGGGGCTCCCCCACCCGATGGGGTGGCCAACACCATTGTCGAAGCGGCGCTTGGCACCTGGCGCATGCGTCGCACACGGGCCGGCGAGGCATCCCTGTTGCGCAAATTGCGGCGCTTTATGCCGGCCGCTCCAGTCGATGCAAGTTTGAGAAAAACGTTCGGGCTCGCGTGAACTCCTCTTTCCCGCCGCAGCATGGCCGGCGCTTCACGTTCACGAGGCCAGCCTTGCACAGACGAGTAACTAGCTTCAGGGCCATGATCATGACGACTTCTGCGCCTTGCAACGACCTCTGCGGCAGCACGAAAATCTTGGCAATTGAGCGCTTACGCACCCGGAACCGCAGATATGGAAACGCAGAATTGCGAGTCGTCGATGCTCTCCATCGGAGAAATCTCCGCTCTCGCGCTGAACCATTTCTTCGCCCAGCGCGCAATGCGCGCTTTTTGGGCTCATTTTGACGACGAGCTCCGGCATACCGACGTTACTGCGTCCCAGTTTTGTATGCTCGCCTTGCTGCATCAACGAGAGCCACTGGTTTTCGGCGACATGGCAGTAGAACTGGCAATGGACCGATCGAATCTGTCCGCCAATCTGGCACCATTGTTCCGCCGCAAGCTTATCTCTACGATCACCCACAAGGGAGATCGACGGAAACGTCAGCTCGTCGTGACGACCGAGGGAAGAAAAGCTGTCGCTTCCGCAATGGCCCCCTGGTTGCGAGCCTACGAGGATACGCTTGCATTTGTGAGGCTGATTGATCTCGATTCAATGCGCGATCTTTTCTTCGCGCTTCGAAAATTTAATCAGGAAAACAAATGACCCAACTTTTCCAAGCAACCCGTGCAAATCTTGCACGCAGCTACGGCACCGCCTACGTCGGTCCGAGCGCGAACATGGCCTGCGCTTCGAGACGGGTATGCAGCGCCGCGAACGCCTTGTTCTCGACGTTGATGGGGTCGTCGCCAGAATCGAGCGTGGAAAGGTGACAATGTTGGCGTCGCCCCCGGCCAGCTGCGACGTTTCGACAATGTGATCCTTGACGCTTAACAGCGGTGGGAGACGGCTCCAGTTTCAACTTCCGCGCCGTGTGACGCCCCCACGGGGAGGCACCTGCGCGGACATTGGCGCACATTCCACCTGTTGATGAATATCCCTTCGCTCGACCAATAATACAAATAACACTATCATGCGAGACTAATATTTGCTGGGAACGCCGGCTACGCAACGCGTTTGACGTTATGGAAGAGAATGATGACAGCATCGTGGCGGCGTCGAGACCGCCGCGGTCGACGCCAGTCCGCGCTTGCGGCTTGTCAATGAATTTTCACCAATGACCAAGAGAAACGAAATCGATCCTGACACACCGTTGCATTGCAACTGCGCGCGCCTGCGGCGTGCCGCTCGCGTTGTAACACGGTTGTACGACGAGTGCCTCGCTCCCACAGGGATCAACACGAACCAGTTTACGATCCTGGGCTATCTGTTTAGGCAGCACGGGCCACTACGGATGATGGCGCTCGGCGAACTGCTTGCGATGGACCGTGCGACAATCGGACACAATCTGAAGCCGCTTGAACGCGACGGTTATATCACAATCGCTGTCGACAAGGCGGACCGCCGTGCCAGGTTGGTCAGCGTCACCAAGGCTGGCATTGCCAAAATCGTGGAGGCGTACCCGCATTGGGTGCTGGCGCAAGACCGCTTCGAGTCGGAATACGGAAGGACCCGGTCGGCGCAATTGCGGCACATGCTTGATCGTGCCACGGAGCAGCACTTCGAATCTTGAGACGCCTGGTGTGCCCATCAATGTGGACAGAGGACGGCGCCCCGAGCTTCCACGCCAGGACTCTATTTCGGCCACAAGACATCGCAACGAGACCACAACCAGCAGACTACCTAGGACTCACGCCGACTTGTTCTGCGACGCGTCCTGAGAGTCATAACCCATCAATTGGTAAAAGACGAAGGACAGCGCCCACGCCAAGACAAAGACGCCAATGATGGCGAATCCTAGGTTATTGAAGTTCTCATTGAGCGCGCCAACAAACTCCCACATTCCGCCGTCAAGCTTGAACTTCCCTGCGAGTAAGCCCAACGTCTCGATTCCACCAATCAACACGGCCACGAGTACTGAGACCAGTGTGATGACAACGTTGTAGTAAAGCTTACGAATGGGCCGCACGAACGCCCATTCATATGCACCTAGCATCAGAACGCCGTCTGTCGTATCAACGAGGGACATACCCGCTGCAAACAGTGCCGGAAAAAGCATGATGACGCCCAGCGAGAAGCCTTGTTGTGCCTGGCTTGCAGATAGTCCCAAAAGGGTCACCTCGGTTGCAGTGTCGAACCCCAGGCCAAACAAGAACCCAAGCGGGAACATCCACTTAGCCGAGGAAACCATCTTGAACGCTGGTCGGAACAGCCGCGACAATAGTCCTCGGCTCGAAAGTAGAAGGTCAAGGTCATCTTCGCTGTACGACTCACCTCGACGAACACGACGGAAAGCTCGCCATACGCCCCTAAGAATGACGATGTTCATCGCCGCGACCAGGAACAAAAAAAGCGCGGAGACACTGGTAGAAATGACTCCACCTACCGCTTTCCACCCTTCTACGCGCTGCTGGAGGGCAGATGCAGTTATTGCAACGCCGAATGCGACCAGGACGACTACTGCTGAATGCCCCAGCGCAAAGAAGAATCCGACAGTGACAGGGCGCTTACCTTCCTGCATCAGCTTTCGGGTGACATTGTCGATAGCCGCAATGTGGTCAGCGTCGACAGCGTGGCGAAGGCCAAATGAGTAAGCCAAGATAGCCGTGCCAAAAAGCAGCGGGTGCCCGCGCAGAGCCAAATATGCCCAAACCCAGACGCCAACGTTGAAAAGCGCGAGAAGGGAATAGATACCGACGAGCTTGCTTCGCAATGTACCGGGACTGCGAGCCAAGTCAACGCTAACATTCATGTTGTGTCCGGAGGTAGTGTTGCCGCATTTAATTCCTCTCGACAGAAAGAACTCTTTCGAGACGCAAGACCGCAGCTAGTCTCGGTCAAACGGCCGAGACTAGCTGTAGAGCGGGACGAAAATTACAAACCGGGGCTAACAGTGATGGGGGTCCGCATCGCCACATGTTCGTGCGAGTGCGCAGGTGCGCACAGCGCGTTCTGAAGCATGACGGGCTCGCCATGCGGCGTGTTCAGATAGGCCTGGCGCCACATTTCCTTGCGGGTCTCCACATCTTCCGAAGAAGCCAATCCAAGTTGCGCGACGATGGTCTCAAGCGCGGCCATCCATTGGCGGTAGTAGGCCGAGTTCGTCGATTCGCCAGCTTTGGCGGGGTGCTCACGAATCTCTGAACTGAAAGTCTTCACCCACTCCTTCCAGGTGAACGCACCGGCCTTCGAGAGTTGCACAACGATGGAGAATGCCTGCGCCTGCCAAGGCTGGTCGAAGCTCGGCCCCTCCTCCTTGGACAGCCCAACTTGAGCCAAATCGACTTCTGAAGTCATGGTTCGATTTTCTCCAAGTGGTTGTCCCACAGGTCGATGTAGACCTTGTCTTGGGGCATGGCATCGGCACCCCACAGTTCTGTCGCTGAGAAGACGACGCTGTACACGTGCTGTGGGCTCTCGCCCTTCCCATGCGCCATCGTCTCCGGCGTGCCGAAAACACCTTGGTCGCGCACAACGGTGCCGACCTTGCCTCTCACATATCTTGCCAAGCGGGTGTGAGTGACGGGGTTGATGTTCTTGGCTCTGACCATGTCTCCAGCGTTGAAGTTCGCGCGAGCCAGATGCGGTGAGCGCGCCGAAGCGCCCGTCATGACCAAGGGCAAAACCATTTCCTTCGTTAGAACTGGCATCAGTGCCCCCCTTTCAATTGATTGATGCGCGCCTGAACCTCTTCGTGCGACAGCACGCCCTTGTCGTTCAACATCTTCTCAAGCGAGAAAATCCAGTGCTCGTAGTAGCTCGACTCAAGGTAATGGGCAGGGTCCATTACCTCAATGTTGTACCGGAACTCATCAACAATGAATACGCCGGCAGCGAAAACGGCGATGAACATCCCGAATGCACGCTTTTCCCACTCGGCCGCGAAAAGCTTTTCGTCCTGGTCAATGACGATAGGACCGAGACCTTGCATGCCACCACAATCATGTATGCCATTCATTAGTTTCCACCTCTCGTGCGGGTCAGAGATTTTTCGGCAAACCAGTGCCGAGCATGCTGTCACGTGTGACTAGGTCGACCAACTCGTCTTCAGATAAGCCTTCGGTACCTGCCGGTCGTTCGGGAAGGACCATGTACCGAAGCTCGGCATTGCTGTCCCAGACCCTCACCTCCTTCTCCGACGACACGTTGACGCCGAATTGCTTGAGGACGCCACGCGGGTCAATAACCACCTGCGAACGGTACGGGACGGACTTGTACCAAATGGGAGGCAGCCCCAATGTCGGCCATGGATAGCATGAGCAAAGTGTGCAGACGATGACGTTGTGAACAGAGGACGTGTTCTCCACAACAGTCATGTCTTCGCCCTGAACGCCACTGTAGCCCAGCTCAGCAATTGCATTGCTGCCATCTTCCAGCAGGCGCTTCTTGTACTCGGGGTCAGCCCAGGCGCGTGCAACGACACGTGCACCGTTTCTTGGACCAACCTTGTTCTCGTAAATAGAGACCAGTTCGTCCAAGGCGCTTGGGTCGATGATGCCCTTCTCCGTCAGCAGCGATTCCAGCGCTTTTACGCGCAAGTCGATGTCTGCTGGCGGCGCAGTGTGATGATGGTCGTGACTCATAGCATTGCTCCATTTAGCCGCGGGAGGTTTCGAGACGTTTACGTCACGGTTGTGCACGGCGATGTGTTCAAGGTGAATTAGGGGCCACTGCCCCCTCGCGCGTTAGAATTTTTTCCAATCTCCCGCTGACTCAAGAGCCGCCGAAGCGCGCAAAAGCGTGGCGTCATCAAAGTGCTTGGCGGTGAGCATGAGACCAATCGGGAGGCCGTCGCGGACGCCGCAGGGGATGCTCATCGACGGATGCCCTGTGAGGTTCGCGACTACGGTGTTACGCAACTGGTCCAACGCGTTCGACACAGTCTCGAGCGCAGAAGCGTCACGTCCAACCATCTTCGTGGCGCGATGAGGTGTGGTCGGACAGGCAATCACGTCATACTCCGCGAGGACGGCATCGTATGCAGCGTTGACCAAGTGGCGCTGATTCTGCGCCTTTCCGTAGTAACGTCCGTTATAGAAGCGGCGCATATACTCGCCGCGGATAAGCACGGAGCGCACCGTCGGCGGCATATCATGCGCATGCGTCTTGAGCCCTCGTGCCAATGCCTCAGCCATGCCCGTGTTGTACCAACCTTGCCAGTTCGACCCCATGCCGAAACCGTTGAGCATGAAGGCGTTCGCGCCTTCGAGCGCAATCGCATTCCACATATGGAACGCTTCCAAGTGCATCGGGATGGAGACCTCCTCGACAGTGGCACCCATCTCCCGCAGCTTCGAAATCGCACCGAGGACGCACTCGTCAACTTCAGGCTCTGAAGACAGTTGGCCCCATTCGGTGTTGTCTTGCTTGAAACCTTCCCTCAACACGGCGATTTTCAAGCCCTTAACACCGCGCTGCAGCCCTTCCAGGTAGTCCACGCGGTACGTCGGGATGATTCGGCCTTGCTGACGGGGGTCGTCTAAATCGTAGCCTGCGATGGCAGTCAAGAGTCGAGCGACGTCCTTCGTACTATTGCCCATCGGGCCAATGTGGTCGAGCGTGGTCTCAATCATCGCGCAGCCCGTGTATGGCACGAGACCGTATGTGGGCTTCAGTCCGTAACACCCCGAGAGCGCTGCGGGAAGACGAATGGAACCGCCCTGATCGCCGCCGATAGCCATATTGACTTGTCCGGTGCCAAGCAGCGCCGCGCTTCCGCTCGAGGATGCTCCAGGATTATGGTCCGGCTTCCAGGGATTTCCCACCGGCCCCGTGCTGCATGTCATGCCACCAGCGGAGAACGAAAAGTCTTCGCAGTTTGCTTTACCGGCGATGATGGCGCCGGCGTCAAGCATTCGTGTGACGATTGTGGCGTCGACGTCTGGGACGTACCCTTCAAGCAGCTTCGAGCCGTTCATCATCGGAACGCCAGCGACACAGACCACGTCCTTCACCGCAATACGCTCACCAGCGAGAATGCCCTCCTTCGCTCCATTGATTTCGCAGCGGTAGTACCAGCCGTTCAGCGGGTTTTCCTCGGCCGTCGGCCGCCAGCCCGGCGTACGCGGATATTTCACGGGAAGCTTGCGCTCCGGAATAGCGTCGAGACGGCGGTAAGATTTGATAGAGGCGGCGAGCATCCCTTTGTAAGCATCCGCCTCATATTGGTCGAGTTCGATGCCGTAATCGCTCGCAATCTTCATCAATTGGCTGGTTGACGCCAATTCGGGACCTATAGACATTCCCTGTGCTCTCCTTTTGCGCTATGGGGTCACCCTGCCGTAAGCACGGTGGACTTCCAAGCCATAGTAGGAGTGTCAAAATCCAGCCGCTTGTCCCAATCAGCCATCTATAGTCGACTGCGCGGGACACGCAAGACCGGGGAAAGTGGTCAGCCTTGGGTTGTGCCGCCACATATGGCTACATAGTGGACGTTTTCACGTATATACGTCGAGCGCCCATCTCTTTAAGCTTTGAGAAACCTGCGGACTCTCTCGCCTCCCGACGCGCCACGCATCTCCGCGGTAACGCACAACGTTTCGGGGAAGAAGCGTAACGCCCGCATCGGTGCTCTTGTCGATTGCGAGGGAATCCAGCCCCTTTGACGTTGCGAAACCGGTAGGGTGCATCGCATCCTACCGCGCCGCATCGGTGACATCTCGCGCCGGCCAAACCGACGAGGTCAAGTAGCCTCTACCGAAGTCGCGCTGGTTGCCAATTGATTTTTGCCACGTTAGCGTAGAAGGGCCGATTCTCCGACGGAGAACGGCGCGAAACGGGGCGACATGATGGAAGCGGCCATGGAATTTATTTACTCAACTACTCAGGCCGAAGCTGGTCGGCGATTTGAGTACTGGAACGATGCCATATGCAGGCACTTCATTCCGTCAGCAAGCAGTTCTAGTTGCCGCGACAGCTTCGAAGGTGCCCTCCACGGCAAGACTGTGGGCAATCTGGTGGTTGCGGAATTCTGTGCGCGCCAGCATGTTTTCGACCGCACAAGTCAGTTCATTCGACAGGCGCCAGACGAAGACTTCGTGGCAATTCTGGTTGAATCTGGCGTCGGCAGAATGACGCAGGCAACCAGAGAGTTATCGCTGCAGCCTGGCGACATTGCTTTGTACGACGCCGGCCGTCCGTTCGTGCATGACCTGAGCGTGGACTCGATGCTGCTCGTTCGAATCCCGCGTAAAGCGATGACTTCTCGCCTTGCTCGCGTCGAGTCGATGATGAACATCGCAATTGCCCGAGACCGGCCAATTTCCGGCGTTTTCAGGGGTATGCTGCGTGAAGCGATGGCCATGCGCCCGGACGCACCGCAGGTCGCGCAGGCGAGGCTAGCGAGCGCATTTGTAGATACGCTCGCATCCGCGATGGAAACGCAAGTCCAATGGGACCAAGCCGAGGCGCCAGCTCATTACGATCTCGTCTACCGGCGTGCTCTAAACTATATGGATGCGCACCTCGACGAATGCGAATTGACCGCCGCAAGCATCGCCCACGGCCTCAATGTTTCCGCGCGAACGCTTTCGCGGGTGTTCGCTCGTCACGGCTTGGCACCGATGCAGGAGCTTTGGCGCCGGCGTCTCGAACGCAGCTTTACGCTCCTCTCCGAGCATCGCGTCAAGATGGTGACGCAAGCCGCCTACCAGTGCGGCTTCAGCGATATGTCGCATTTCTCGCGGGTTTTTAGGAAGACGTTCAACGCTGCGCCCAGTACCCTTCTGACAGGCGCGAACAGCAATGGCGCGCAAGACACATGCTAGAAATCGCTTCGTTGTGCACCGCAGACGACACCGTCACAGGAACGGCGCAGATTGAAATCACGCCGTTCTTCCTTTCAAAGCGCGGCGGAAGGCCTACAGTATCTCGAGCGCCGAAGGCTCTTTCCGAAGGCTCAAGCCGCACCAAATATATGGCCGGTCCCTTTTCGTCGGCAAACCTCCGGCACCACTCATCATTAGAACGTATGCACGATGCCGACGTATCCGCCTTGCTGGTTGTGTCCTTGTAGCGGAGCAACGTCTGCAGTCTCCAGCGCGAAATTTGCCTTTCCGCCGTTGAAAATCGCCCCGAACGTCCCATTGATTGTAGTGCGTTTTGACAGCGCGTACGAGGCACCAATCACACCGAGGTTCCCGACCCCTCCACCGTTGTTCACATTCGCGTGATAGTAGGCCGCTTGCATCTGGAACGCGGGGCTAAATTGATAAGTGAGACCAACCCACTCTTGCTGATTGCGAGTTGCAGCCATCGGGTTGTTCGTATCGGCGACCGTGTCTTGTCCCGAAGAAACAAGCTGCTGATAGCCCGCGTACAACATCAGATTGTTCAGCTTGTAAGTCGCACCAGCCATATACTCTCGGGAAGCGCTGTAAAGACTTGATAACTTCCCGTTCGCGTCCCGTACTTCTTCGTAAAGTCCATAGCCCGTCAAGTTTCCAATAGTGTATTGCGCCTCGGCACTGAACTGGCGACTATGCTGAAATCCGTTTGCATCATTGCCGAAACCGTTCTGCAGCCGGAACGAGAAACCAGCCCATTGGGGCGAATTATAGGTCGCGGTGTTAGCACGTGAGCCCCATGCGCGCCCCTTAGCAAATGAGCCGATTCCAATCTCGTGCTCACCAAACGGGTCGAGATAGAATCCCATGGTGTCGGTCAAGCTCATCGAGCGACCGAGCCACAGAGAACCATACCTTGCGTTCTCGAGACCTACGTAAGCGTATCGGTCGAATTCGCTCGGGTTTTCCACCAACTTCCCCGTTGCAGGGCTAAACATGCTTTCGAGTTTGAAGACCGCATGCGTGCCCCCTCCGAGGTCTTCGCTTCCGGTGAGACCCCACCAACTCCCCGCAAAGCGGTTGTCACCAAACCGAAAGACGTTCTTGGAGCCTTCTGCGGTCCCCTGATTTGTCACGTAATCAAGGCTTGCATTGATGCGTCCATAGAGTGTGACCGCGCTTTGGCCCCAGGCGGCCCCACTCAGTCCGAGAGAAATGAGCGACGCAGTTAGGATTCGTTTCTTCATGGCAATTATTTAGTATGACGGCATATTGTTCCCCGGTCCAAAGCCCTACACAATTTTGAAACAGCGCAGTACATTGGTTGGGGCGCGGTGTCGCGCGACACTGTCTTTGGGTTACTCGTTGTGAAGGAGCATCGCTTGGATATCGTCCATCAAGTGCGCACAACGAGAGACTATGGCGCGAAAAAGCGAAGGTCTTGTTCAGCCCTGCCAATCGGCTGGACTAGAACTGCCTGAGCTTCCCCCGAAATTCCGCCTTCCAGCAGGTCGTGTGTAAACTCGACCCAGAGGAAGGAAGAAGAAATGTTCAAAGTACCGAACCAGGTGTACACGGCAGAGTTCAAGACCGCAGCCGTGCAGCGAGTCAAGGACGGGCAAAGTGTGAGCCCGGTAGCCCGCGAGTTGAGCATATCGACGCAGACGGTGCGCAACTGGCAAGGCGTCCGAGGCCGGCAAGCTCAATTGCCCCGGGGCGACGATCGTCACGTCTGAACAGATGGAACTCTCTCGTCTGCGCGCGGAGAATAAGCGTTTGCAGATCGAGTTGGAAATCGCAAAAAAAGCGCGGAGTTCTTCACGAAGGACCTCCTGTGAAGTTCGCCTAGATTGACATGCAATGCCGGCACTATCCGCTGGCGGCGCTGTGCGAGGTCCTTAGCATGAGCGTCAACGGCTATCGCGCCTGGAAACGCGGCGGCACGCTCGAGCGTCAGCGGCTGACCGATGCACAGTTGCTGACGTTGATCCGGACGATTCATGCCGAGTTCAAAGGCGCGTACGGCTTACCGCGCATGATCGAAGAGGTTCGTTCTCGCGGCTTTCCGGCCAGCAAAGCACGAGTGGAGCGCCTGATGAGCGACAACGGTATCAAGCGCCGCTATCGCGTGACAACCGATTCTCGTCACAAGCTGCCGGTCACGCCGAACGCGTTGAAACGCAACTTCACGCCGGCCGAGCCCAATCAGTTGTTCACTTCGGACATCACATACATCTGGACCGACGAAGGCTGGCTGTATCTGGCCGTCACGCAGGACCTGTTCAATCGGGAAGTCGTGGGCTGGTCCGTCAAGCCACGCATGACCGCGGACCTCGTGACCAATGCGCTGACGATGGCATGGTTCCGCCGCCGGCCCGCGCCCGCGTGCACCACCACTCGGACAGAGGCAGCCAATACGCTAGCCACAACTTCCAGTGCAAGCTGAGCTCGTACGGCATGCGCTGCTCGATGAGCCGCAAGGGCAGCTGTTGGGATGCGCCGACTGAATGCTTCTTGAACAGCCTGAAGAATGAGCGGGTGCATGGCACGAAGTAGCGCACGCAACGTGACGCCGTTGCGGATTTGTTCGAGTACATCGAAGTGTTTTATACCCGCCGTCGTCGTCATTCTTCGCTCTGCTTCTCATCACCGGTTCAGTTCCTGCAAGACTGGATCGACGCTCGGCAGACCGAGAATGCGGCTGCATGACCAGGGGCCTCTGGAAGGCAAAAAACCGAGGGAACCTCAGCCAGCCAAGAATGGACCCGTCAAGTCATCCGTTTATGCGTGAACACCAGCGTATTGGTTCACGAGGTCGAGGTCGTTTAAGTACTCTCGAGGAATCTCCCCTCCCAACCGTCCCCTTCGGATTACGAGCACCCGCTCGACGACCGCTATTAGGAATTCGAGGTTTTGTTCGACCAACACAACGGTCAAGTTCTTTTTTTTGCGAAGCTCGGTCAACGTCTCCGCGATTTCCTCGATGATGGAAGGTTGGATTCCTTCGGTCGGTTCGTCGAGCAGCAGTAGCGACGGACGCCCGGCCAGAGCACGCGCTAGGGCGAGCAGTTGCTGTTCACCACCAGAAAGTGAGCCCCCAAGGCGGTCGAGCAGCCTCTCGAGTCGGGGGAAATCAACGAGCAATTCCTCGATGATGGACTTAGTGTCGCCGCCAGCTTTCAGCGCGCCGAATAAGAGATTGTCATACACCGAAAGCGGCGGGAAAATATCGCGGCCCTGCGGCACGTAAGCCATTCCTCGACGCGCGCGCTGATGCGGGCGGAGCACAGTTACCTGCTCCTGCTGAAATATAACCTCGCCGGCGGTAACGGGTAATGCCCCAATCAGTGTCCTCATCAATGTGGTTTTGCCCATTCCGTTGTGGCCCAGAATCCCGACCGCCTCTCCTGCCTGAACGGACAGTGAGATGTCGGACAACACAGGAATCGAGCCATAACCACCGTGAACGCTCTCTGTTTCCAATATAGGCTTCGTGTCGCTCATTGCGGCTTCTTTCCCAGATAGATTTGCTGGATGAAGGGGTCACTCATGATTTTTTCGGGTGAATCCTCCCTGAGGATGGCTCCTTGATGCAGAACCGTCACCTTTTTCGCAATCCGACGAATGAAGCTCATGTCGTGCTCGACAACGACCACCGCGTGTCTCCGATTTATTTCGAGTATCAAGTCCGCAGTCCGCGCAACTTCGCTGTCGCTCATTCCGGCCGCCGGTTCATCCAGAAGAATCAGCGGCGGGTCCGCGGCTATGACCACACCGAGCTCTATCCACTGACGTTGGCCATGCGCCATCACGCCAACGACCGAATCGTGGAAGCGCGACATCCCGACTCGCTCGAGTACTTCCCGCACAACACGCTTCATTTCCGCCGGCTTGTGCGTTCGTCGTGCGGCCAGCCAGATGTTCTCCCAGACGGTTAGTCCGTTGAAAAGGCTGGGAACTTGGGTTTTGATACCGATCCCCAGACGCCCGGGCTCATGGGGCTGCACTCCAGCGATGTTGGTTCCTCGAAAGAGAATCTCTCCGGAGGTGGGCTTAACCTGCCCGGTCAACAGCTTGAAGAAAGTACTTTTTCCGGCCCCGTTTGGGCCAATAACACATCGCAGTTCGTTCTCGGCAAGCGCGAAGTTGACGTCTCGTGTCGCATGTACGCCGCCGAACCGTACATTCAGATTTCTTGTCTCGAGCAGAAGTGTCATCGCACAGCATCCTTTTCGACATCGAGCGAAGAATTACCGCGATTCACGTCGGATGGCCCTTTGTAGTCGGTATCCGAGCCGAGTGAACTCCCGCCTCCATCCAGCAGCTCTACGGGTCTCTGCCTCCTGGGCAAGAAGTATCCTATGACAACGCCTACTGACGGCACTATTCCTCTAGGCACCAGCAAAACGAATACAACCAGTATCGCGCCGAGAATTAGGCTCGCATTGAATGTCTGCTGTGTGCCAAGCTGCGTAGTGAGCCATTGAATGAAAATGGCACCGAGAACAGGTCCGATGAACGTCCCAAGGCCACCGACCATAACCCAAATGATGATTTGCGCGGACTGAGCAAGGCCAAATATAGTTGGGCTAGTGAATGCCCCCCAGTTGACGAAGAAGCAGCCCGCGAGCCCTGCAATTGCGGCGCCGCTAACAAAGACGAGAAGCTTATAGACTCGAGTGTCATATCCAAGAAGCAACGCGCGCTGCTCGTTTTCCTTGACCGCTACCACAACGCGGCCGAACTTGAGCGCCATCAGAACACGAAGCAAAGCGTAGATGCCCAAAAGAGCGCCCACGACAAGATGGAACAATCCCCGTGGACCGATGGTGTCGTCGATATTCCCTGGCATATTCAACGGCGCTACATTCGGCATCCCGTTGAAGCCACCTAGCGCCGCGCTCCCAATCGTCCATTCCGGACCTGCTGTGGAATTCATCAAGTTGAAGAGAATCAATGTCACGGTGAGGGTAATGACGCCCATGTAGACGTCCGAGAGCCGCCCATAGAAGATGAGGTACCCGAGAATCAACGCAAAAACAGAAGGCACAGCAATCGCCAGCAGCACGGGCACCGTGCTGTCGCCCATGTTGCTGACCGCCACGGCATATGAATAGGCGCCAAGCCCGAAGAACGCGGACTGCCCGAAGCACAATATTCCTCCCATGCCCCAAACCAGTCCTAGACTGAGCGCCAGGATTCCCATCACTGCGTAAACGGTCGCTTGGATGAGCGAAAATTCGTCCATCACTAGGGGAAGCGCGAGATAGAAACCGAAGCCAATGACGAGCGTAGAGGCTGCGCTGCACCAGGACTTGGAGAAGTGTTCTATTAAAGAGCACCCGGCGTCGACCGATTCGTGATTCGTACGTGTGCTCACAGAGACCTCCGAAAAAATCTACCGGTAATGCCTTGAGGCAGAAGACGGAGCATGATGATTGCGGCAAGCAGCAAGGCAACCTCCCCTGCTACAGGAGTCCACATGTATGTCGCGAACTGATTGACCACGCCGAACAGGCTCGATGCGCTCAAGAGACCCGAAACCAACGCCGGCCCACCGCCTACAACCGTAATAAAAGCTCTGGCAACAAATGCGCCGCCCATCGTGGGAACGACCCCTGTCAGCGGCGCGAGCAGAGCGCCCGCGAGCCCCGACAGCGCGGCGCCGACGGCGAAGGTTGCCGAGTAGACCTTTCTCGGGTCCACTCCAAGCACGTCCGCCATCTTCGCGTTTTGCATGGTGCCGCGGGCGATGAGTCCCAGCGACGTTCGAGTCAAAATCCAACGCATTGCAACGATAATTGCGACGGCGACAAAAATGATGACCAGCGTGTAGGTGCTGACACTGTAGGCCCCGACAGTGAATGTACCCAGAGGGGCCGAGATTCCGGTCGTTGTGTTGCCAACGATTGAAGTGACGACTCCGACCAGGAGCAGAGATAGCCCCCATGTTGCCAGCATCGTGTCCACCATACGGCCGTACAGGTGTCTGACGACAAGACGTTCGAGAACAAGCCCGACTAACGCGACAAACCCCGGCGCAAGAAGAAATATCGCGACCCAGATATTGACTCCCAATTGAGCGAACTCAATTGTCGCGTACGCACCGAGCATCATAAATTCGCCATGCGCGAGGTTTATGACCTTCACCATGCCGAAGATAACTGCCAGTCCTGACGCCACAACGACGAGACTGGCAACGGCATAAAGCATTTGAATGACAGATATGATTAGGGTATCCATGACAGACTCACTCATCAAATCTTGATGACATATTGCCGATTGTCACGAGGGTTCTTGATGAGATTGCAGACGGCGCTCGTATCACTCGGAGGCTGAGCATTGAAGGTCTGGACAATCCGGAAGCCGTGATTGCGAACTTCCGCCAGGCTGACGTCGAGTATGCAGTGATGCGTCGCGGCGTCGACAGATACTTTGCCTCCCGGTCCGTCGAACTTGACCCCTGATTCGAGAGCTTCGATAACCTTCAATTTGTCTAAGCTTCCGGCTTTCGCAACGCCCTGCGCCCAGATGTGGAAGCCTTGATAGGTACCGATGGCCTGGGCGCTGACATGCGAATGATTGTTCCCAAAGCGTTTTGCAAAGCGCTCCTTAAACTGCACGTTTGCAGGATTGTTCAACTCCTCAAAATAGTTGAATGCGACAAGGAAACCGTCGCTTTCTTCGGGTGACAAAACGACTTGCTCATTTCCGAGCCCGAACGTGGTCGAAGCCAAGGGGATTTTCGTGCGCATCCCTGCTGCCGCCCACTGACGATAGAATGAGATATGTGACCCACCCACAAGCGCAGACACGACAAAGTCAGGCTTAGCTGCTTGAATCTTTGCGATGCTAGATGCGAAATTCGTTACGTCTAACGGGAAGAAGTCGATTGATGCGACGGAGCCGCCGTTGTCCTGTACGTACTTCTTGACCCATTGGGACGTAATTTGCCCATAGTTGTAGTCAGCGGCCAGAACATAAACCTTCTTCCCCCACAGGTTCATAGCGTATGGAACCAACTTTGCGACTGTCTGACCGGGCGTAACCCCGATACAGAACGTATTCCGGTCACAAACACCACCCTCGTACAGGCACTCGTAAAAGTACAGCGTCTTGTACCGGTCAAGCACAGGCCGAATGACCTCTCGAGATGCCGAACTGATACCACCGTGCACAACGGAGACTTTGTCCTTTAACGCGGCCTGCTGCGCAAACTGCGCGTAGAGTTGCATGCTCGATTGCGTGTCGTAGGAGAGAAGTCGGAGCTTCTTACCGAGAAGACCCCCGCGGGCGTTCCATTCGTCGACCGCTAAAGTCAAACAGTCGGCCATGGGCTTGCCGTAGATGTCGAGTCCGCCAGATAGGTCAAGGATGCTGCCTACGACGATTTCGTCGGCGGCATAGGTCGCAATTGGAAATCCGGCGGCACCTGTCGCGGCCGTTACTGCGACATTTCGGATGAACGAGCGGCGGTCCATAGCAATCTCTCTCAGAAAAACTTCCGCGACAGGGTTCTGTCGCACTTGGTAGGTGAGGCGGTCAACCGAGCCAGAATCCCGGTCTCGGGCTATACCTGACAACCGATGGTAGGTAGCCACTTTTGGTCCCGCTTGGACAAGCTTGCCAATGCGCTTGACTCGACAAGACAGACGCTCAAACGGCCGCCATTTCATCAAGCAGTTGTGCGATTCTTACCCGTAGACAGCGAGGAAGCACTTGATTGAACGATCTGGCGATGACTTGAACGGAGACGAAAATGAGCTTTGAATCGACGACTGTTGTAGTGACCGGCGGAGGGTCTGGAATTGGGGCAAGGACGGCGAGAGCCTTCGGCTTGTGTGGCGCCTCTGGGCGCCTCTGTGGTGGTCGCAGACCTGAATGTGAAGAGCGCGCAGACCGTGGCAGCCTCCATTTCGGAAGCGGGGTCCGACGCATTAAGCGTGAACCTCGATGTTTCGAATCCAGAGTCCGTGAATGCTGCATTCTCGGCCGCCGAAGACTGGAAAGGTCGACCGACCGCTGTATTGGTGAACAGCGCGGGCATTATCGGCATCTGTTCCCTTTCCGACTACAAGTTTGAAGATTGGCAGAGAGTGTTTAACATTAACGTCACAGGAACGTTTCTCGCCTCTCAACGTGCCGCCCATTCAATGGCCGGAGCTCGGTATGGCAGAATTATTAACGTTGCCTCGGTTAGTGCGGAACGTGCGGGCATTGGACGAGCGGCGTACGGGACGTCCAAAGCTGCGGTTGTTGGACTAACTAGACAGTTGGCTATGGAACTTGGTCCACTCGGAATCACTGCGAATGCTATTGCACCGGGGCCCGTCGGAACTGCGATGACAGCTGAAAGCTTTACTGAAGAGACAATCGCAGAGTGTTCGTCGATGATCCCAAGCCGACGACTTGGGACGGTCTATGAGATGGCGGACGCAATTCTCTTTCTCGCAGCCAGGAGTTCGGGCTATATCAATGGCGTGTTGTTGCCTGTCGACGGCGGCTATCTCGCCTCAGGTGTCGCCAAAACGGGCTCCCTTACCAACTGACAACATACAGAAGAGAAGGCGGACTCGTTGAGAGTGCACGCCGAGCCGGGAGCCAACTTCGGAAGGTTTGCGCCTCGGCGTAACTGAGCCGCTGTGCCCTGCGCCCCGATACGCCGACGGTTTCCCGAGCTCACTATCGATTCACTGCTATCGCCCATACGCTTATTGGATTTGCCCCGGCATCTCTCAACGGCGGCCAGCATGACGTCGCGCACTACGTCGCGACTGTGGCCGCCGGTCGTCGCCGCCCAGCTCATTGCTTCGCGGTCGCAGCAATCCTGAGGGAACGGACACGCAGCGGTTCGCCGTTGTCGCAACGAAACTCGAAGCCATCAGAACACCAACGCTGCTTGCTTTTCGCCACCGCGACGTTGCCATCGTTTCGGCACCGAGGGCGCGGCAGTGCCGTGCGGCGTTCCATTAGCAGACCGTGGTCGCCGACGGACCAGCGGGCGCGCCTTAGATTGGCGCAATCGGGCGTTTCGACTTATCCGCGGAGCGCTGCCGGAACTGAGCTCGAATGGTTCGACACTTACGAGCAGGCACTCCATTCCATTCAAGGGGTTAGAAAGCGGTTCGCTTGATTTTGTTGCGGTGAATCAGCCAACGTCCGTCCTCGTCGAGGAACTTCAGGCCTGAAAAATTGATGTACCCAAGAACGACACCAAGACACAGCGTGAGCATCACATAGGGCCATTTGTCACCGCCTACAAGGAACGAGCACGCAATCCCACCAAACATCTGTGGAATGTTGCTAAAGAGCCCGTATAGTTTGACCGACACATGGATAGCCACCAATACTGCAGTTACAACTAGAACAGTGATGGCGAGCGCGACCGGCGGTGAGATGTGTGCGGAAATAATAAAACTGCTCACCTTAAGATAGACGAGCCCCCATAGCACACCAGCGACGGCACTCGTCATGTGATTTGGAATTTGCTCGAGCTTGGCACCAGCATTGATGAAAATCGGGACCGCGACGAAGGTGCATGGAAGCACACCAAAGGCAGCGAGCGGACTTACGAGGTAGAGCCAGACGTATGCTCCAGCCGTGATTCCAACCCAGATTCCGAAATTTATCGAAAATCTCAATTTCATGGCTTCACCTGTATAAATTAGATTTGACGATTTTCGTCTGTGCAGAAATACGAGATGTTTAGCCCAGGCTTACCATACAAATAGTGCCGGGACCCGCTTCAATCTATGGTGAACGTTGAACGCTCCTCGTGACTGATAGGAGGCATCCTAGGCATCTAAAAATCCAGACGCTTGACTCGCCACGCCAGACTGCATGGTTGGGTTGGTCAGTCCCTGACGGAGCCAAAGTGCTTTTGGGCGACCAACCATCACCCCGTACACGCAGGCAGGCTTCCGCCTCGAACACATCCCTGAGGCTTATGCATTGAAAGCGAGCGTACTATCTATGCCGGACGCCTGCGAAAGATACCGTGCTGCGTCAGTCCACCCAAACGTGGCTGAACGACGGAAACTATCGTGTCGTCGTCGCTTTTTCGCAGCAGCCATCAAAAGAATTCACGCGTGGACAAGAAAGAAAGGTCTCCGACGTTGGGGCCTAAGTTCCGGATTGTCGGGTGCAATTCCGAAAGGGATTAGTGAGTCGGATTTCGCCAACCCCGACGTATCAGTGCGCCGCCGAATACTCCTCAAGCAAATGCGCGTCCCGAGCAATGACGGTGGGCATGAATTGACGCAAAAATTCAAGCCAGGTTCGGATGCGTGCGTCGGTGTATCTGCGTGACGGGTGGAGCGCGTATATGTTCATCTTCTGCAGCGTGTACTCCGGAAGGACTCGAATTAAGCTGCCGTCCGTGAGTCCTTCGAGCGCGGTATAGACCGGACGACCCCAATTCCCATGCTCGCACGCGCAGCCATGGCAACTGCTTCCGCCGTATTCAACTCGACGGGTCCCGCGACCTTCACTGATTCCGTCCGGCCATGACTCTCGAGCAGCCACTCGAATGCTGGAAAGGCAGGCGTCCGCAACGGCAGGCACCGACGGGATGCCTTTCTCCTGCGCGTACTCAGGCGACGCGCAAAGAATGCTGAAGGAGTTGCCAAGCAGGTGAGAGATAAGGTCAGAATCCGGCAGCACCGAGCACGTGGCTACGATAGCAACGTCCGTACTTCCCTCGAAGAGCTCCGGAATCCGTTGAGAAAGCGTCAGGTCGACCGAGACTTGCGGGTAGCTGGCGCGGTACTCCTTTATCGCTGGAAGGATGTATGACATGCCTACGCTTGCGAAACTGTGGATGCGCAGCTTGCCCATGGGTCGCGACTGCGCCTCGCTTGCTTCCTCATCTGCACGTTCGACGTCTTCCAGAATCTGCTTGCACCTTGCGAGATAGATTTCGCCAGCCTGCGTCAGCGCCACTTTCCTCGTCGACCGATTGAGCAGCCTTGTTTGTAGCCGCTCTTCAAGGTCAGCGATGGCCCGCGACATTGCACCAGGACTGGTACTCAATGTGTTGGCGGCGGCAGTAAAGCTTCCACATTCAATGTGCGCACGAAGACGCGCATCTGGCTGAGGGTATCCATCCGACTTCCTTGTGGACTTTGCGATTATTCGGTTTGTTCTGAGTCGGCCGTAACATCATCAGATTTCCAGCCTCCTCCGAGCGAAAAGCTCAATCTGACTCATCGCAACGCCAAACGTGCTTTTAGCCAACCTCGACTCATCCTGACTCAGCGTTCGATTTGCGTCCAGTTCCTCGAGATACGTCGCCCAGCCTGCGACGAAATCGTCTGTGAACGTCGTTGGCCGACTTGTTGGCGGAGGCGTGTGCGCCATCTAGCGCTCGGAGCATGCCCCAGACACCGGCGCAACTATCGAGGCTCGATTGCACTTCTTTAAGGGCCCCGCAGTACCGAGTCATCGAGCTGGCGAGCTTGGCCACTGCCCTGCTCTCCTTGCTGCCGAAACTCGGGCTCGAGTTCCATTGGCCGAAAGCCGCGACCAGGCCCGGCACGATAAGATGCCACCGGCGCTCGTCGCCGCGGTCGGCGCTGTGGCCGCGATGGGCGTGGCATGGCGCCTCCGAGACATCCCGACTGCGCCGGCCGTCAGTCTCGAGCGCAGGCTCACGCCGCTCGGCGATACACGCGTGCTGCTTACGCTCCTGACCACCTGGCTCGTGTATGCGGGCCTCTTTCTGACCTACACGTACATCGGCTTGACCTTCGACCGCGCCACCGGCGGCGACGCGCGCGTGCTCGCCGGTCTGCTACTGCTCTGGGGCGTGGCCGCTACGGTTGGCAATTTCGCCGCCGGTCGCTTGACTGATCACTTCGGCAGCCGCCGCATCATCAACGCGGCCATCGCCATCGTCGCTTTGGACTTCGCGCTGCTGCCCTGGACTTCGGCGTCGATCGCGACCGCCGCACCAGCCCTCGTCGTCTGGGGCATGTGCGGCTGGAGCCTGCTCGTGCCGCAGCAGCACCGCCTCATCAGCATCGCACCCGTTGCGGCGCCGGTGCTGTTGGGCCTGAACTCGACCGCCATCTATATCGGCGTATCCATGTCGGGGGTCATACGGAGCGGCCATCACCTGGTTCGATCGCCACACCCTTGGCCTCGTCGGCGCGGCACTCATTACGGTGGGATTTTTTGTGGCCGAATGCGCATACCAGCGCATTTCGCAACCAAATCGTCAACCGACGAAAGCGGCGCCCGGCTCGTAAATCGACGGTAAGGAACGGGGTCGCGCGCGATCCATGGGGTTCTGACCAGTTTTCGTCCGTCCCAATGACCCGCGCCGACGCTTCGCCATGGTGCCGAGCGTCTCTCGATGAGAATGAATTTATCTTATCTTCGCCAAGTTTGATCACAAGCTCGGGTGAGCACTGATATGATCACGGACGGTGTAGCGTGTAACAGGCTCCAACAAAACCATTCGTTCGTATCATTCAATGACAAGATCACGCACTCGGGCTGTCAAGTCCGCACCGACTCCGTATCACCACGGCGACCTGCGGAACGCGCTGATATCAGAAGGCCGGCGCCTGCTCGAGGAGCTGGGAGCGCACGAGCTGAGCCTGCGGCATGTCGCGCGCTCAGTAGGCGTCTCCATCGCGGCGCCTTCATATCACTTCGAGAGCAAGGAACACTTGCTCGCGGCGATCGCGGCCGAGGGATTCAACGAACTGGCGGCACTGCGCAGCGAGATCGCCGCATCGACGGTCGACCCGATGATCAAGGTCTTCCGCATGATGCAGTGCTACGTGCGCTTCGCCGAACGCGAAAGGGGACTCTTCGATCTTATGGTGGGCACGCGCCTCCCGGCCATGGCATATGAGGATCTCGCGGCTGCCTCAGTGGCATCGTTCGAGCTATTCGCGTCTACCGTGTGCGACTTTGCGCGGACCAAGGGTTGGGCTAAAAAAGATCTCGATCTCGTCCTGCACGCCGCATGGTCGGTAGAGCACGGTCTGGCCGCACTGATCCTGGCTCAGCGCGTGCCCTTTCCCGGGCACGCAGTCGACGTGCAGCAGATGATCAACTTCTCGATATCGACCATGCTGAGCGGAATCTCAGCGGGGCCTGACCTTCGCGCTGCGATCGCGAAGGTCGCGACCTGAAGGCGAGCGTTTTGCGTGTTAGCTAGGCCGCGCTAGACGCCGCAAACAGTAAGCCGCGGCCATCGACGCGGCTTCCTTGACTGAGAACGCCATCGCCTGGTCAGGCATTTTCACGCCATTCTTGGCGGCCACGATCGCGGCGAGTATCGACAGCGATTTCGGATGGAGTTCGACTGCCGATGTAGATCCCCGGAGGCCCATCGAGTCGCTGCAATTACTCATCGCGGTCGTACAGCAGCAACGCGACCCGATTGCGCTTGCGATGCGAGCGGAACGCGAATATCGCTCGTGCGCGAACGGATCGAACTGCATCGATCGGACCACCAGCATTACGAGGCTGTTGATACCGACTCGGAAATCGATCGCATCGCGGTGCAGGTAGGCCCGTAACTCGGCATCGAGCCGAAACATTAATGCGCGCCCAACGCTTCGATCGTCGCCCGCATAGCGCCACGCAATCGCCGCGCTATGCAACACCGAAGCGGCTACTTCGACTTCGATTCGCCGGTTCCCTACAAAGACGGCCGACCATCTTGCCAGACGAGTTCTCGCGAACGCAAATGTCGTTTCTGTTGTCGAGTCGCTCCACGAGCCGGTGAACAAGGCATCGATGGTCTCCTGCTCCAACGGCGTCCTGAAGACCTTGTTGACAAGCTATTCGGCAACAAGGCGACCGACCACGGCGGTGTCGGTGCCGCCATGACGCAATCGCAATTCTTCTCCATAGTCGGCTCAATAGAGTTGCGTGACCCCACTCTTTCGCATACTATTAGTCTCATATGCACATGAATTGCATGCGTCTGCAGAGAAAAGATGCCGACTTGTATCCGCTCCGTCTCATTTGCATATATTAGATCCGAGTTCGCGCTGGCGGCGCGTGCCGCCCAGCGCGCCGTCGCCAACCCACCGTAATTCTGTTCATCGAAAGGAGTATTGGCAATGAGCGAAAGTTCGCAGAAGAAAAAGTTCTACGCGCTGAATATGTTCGACGTGACCGACGTGGAGAAATACCTTGCGTATTTCCGCCGCTTGCCTGAAGCGGCCCCGCGATATGGCGGCCGAATGGTGGCGCTTGCCCGTTTCCGAAACAACGTCGTTGGCGATCTCGCGCCACGGCAGGTTCTGTTTCTCGTCGAATGGGAGTCCGAAGAGGCATTCAACAGGTTCCGTGACGATCCAGACTTGGCCGACTTGCACCCGCTGCGGGAAAACGGGACGGCGCGCTATCTATGGCAGACGTTCGATGGTCCCGATATGGCCGCCCCCGACCGTTCGCTCGACGATGTACTGGCGGTACTCAAGCCTTAAGAGTCCCTTTTTAGAACACCTGCTGGTAAACAGTGCGCCTGAGGAGGAGGCTTCCGAGGGCGACGTGGACCATGGCCTCGGAGCATTCGAGGCGCTCTTCATAGTCTCGCGCGAGGCGGCGCCGGCAAGTCATCCTTCCGAAGGTGCGCTCTACGACCCGGCAACGTGGCAGGACGAAGGGCTGCACTAAAAAAGATCTAAATCTCGTCGTATGCCGCATGCTCGGCCGAACATGGATTGGCCGCACTGATCCTGGCTCAGCCGGGCCTGACAGTCGCGCCGCCATCGCGAAGGTAGTGACCTGAAGCGGAGTTTGGCGTGTCAACCACGCCCCGCTAGACGCCGCAAACGGCACCCGGCGTTGCCATCGATGCGGCATCCTTGGCTGAGGACACCATCGCCTGCTCAGGCAGCTTCACACCATTCTTGGCCGCCACGATCGCGGCGAGAATCGACAGCGCGATTTCGGATGGAGTTCGACTGCCGATGTAGATCCCCGCGGGCCCATCGAGTCGCTGCAACTCCTCATCGGTCATTTCGAAATGTTCCTTCATCCGCGCTCGCCGATTGGTGTTATTTAATCGCGAGCCGAGTGCCCCCACGTAGAAGGCGGGCGTCTTCAGGGCGTCCATGAGCGCGAGATCATCGAGCTTGGGATCGTGCGTCAGCGCCACAATCGCCGTTTGAGCATCCGGTTGAAACGCCTGTACCGCGTCATCCGGCATTTCCCGTGTGATCGAAACGGGCCCAAACTCATGGTCATCCAGGTAATCCGTGCGGGGATCGCAAACGGTGACCTCAAAGCCCAACCCGATGGCTGTTGAGCAGAGGTAACGCGAAAGCTGACCGCCGCCAATGACCAGGAGGCGATAGCGGGGACCGAGGACCGTTCGGAGCAGGTCCTCCCAGAGTTCGAGTTGAGCCCCACGATCCGTATCGGACAACTCGACCGTACCCGTCTTCAGATTCAAGGCTCGACATGTCAGGCGCCGCGAGTTAAGCCTGTCCACCAATTCGTCGATGCGACTGATACGAGAGAGAGGCTCGAGAACCAGTTGAAGTGTCCCGCCGCAAGGCAACCCAAAGCGATGTGCCTCGTCAGCACTGATGCCATAAGAGACGATCGTAGGCAGACTCTGCGGCGTAAGTCCGTTGATGCTTCGTTCGCGCACATGGGTGATCAAGTCATCCTCGATACAGCCCCCCGACACCGAACCCGTTACGCGGCCATCGTCACGAATGGCCATCATGGCGCCAGGCGGACGCGGAGAAGATCCCCACGTCCTGACCACGGTAACAAGCAACACCGCATGCCTTTGAGACATCCACAAACCGCAGTCACGCAAAACTTGCAAGTCTTCCGCATCCATGAGTTGTCCTACTTCCATGATGGCGAGTAGCGCGCTCGCTGTCGTCGAAATCCCTATCCACTACTTGGACCTGGCATCAGATCCGCTCCAGGCACAAGGCGATCCCCTGCCCGCCACCAATGCACAGCGAGACCACTGCTTTACGTGTCTTGGTGCGCTCGAGCGCATGCGCGACCTTCGTGATCAGAATGGCACCGGTGCCGCCGATTGGGTGTCCATGGGCAATCGCGCCGCCATCGATGTTGAATTTCAACGGATCGATCTTCAGCTCGTCTCGCACGGCGATTGCGATGGCGGCAAAGGCTTCATTGACCTCGTAGCGATCCACGTCTTCGACCGTCCACCCTGCTCGGTCGAGTGCCAGACGGATGGCAGGAAGCGGCCCCAGCCCGAAGAACGCGGGTTCGACCGCGGCGACACCCACACCGCGAATCGCGAGCATGGGCTGCATATCGTTGTCGCGAGCCATGACCTCATCACAAACGATCATCGCGGCAGCACCGGCATTGACGCCCGGAGCATTGCCCGCGGTAATCGTTCCTTCGGGGCGGAAGGCAGGCTTCAGCTTCGCAAGGGTCTCCATCGTGGTATCCGGCCGATTCGATTCATCCGCGCAAAAGTGGATCGCAACTCCCTTCGGTCCTCTCACGGTCAGAGGTTCAATCTCTGCTTCGTACCAACCGGCCGCCTGCGCCTTGGCGAAACGGCGCTGGCTTTCCACAGCGAACAAATCCTGAGCGTCGCGAGTGATCCCAAACTTCATCGCGAGATCCTCGGTATGCCAGCCCGAAGGTTTGCCCGAGAAGGCGTCGTTCAATCCATCGAACAACATGGAATCGATAGCTTCCGCATTGCCCATGCGAGTCCCGAAACGCATGCCGGGCAACAGGTACGGCGCGCGCTCCATGTTTTCCGTCCCGCCAGCAATCAGGAGGCGCGAGAGTCCGCTCGCGATCTCCGCATACGCACTGGCCACGGCCTGCGCACCGGAACCGCAAACCCGGTTGACCGTCATCGCTGGGACACTCACCGGCAATCCGCCGTGAATTGCCGCCTGCCGAGCGACGTTCATACCGTTGCCGGCCTGCACCACGTTGCCCATCACAACCGAGTCGACACGCTCCGGATCGAGCTTCGAGCGGCGCAGTGTCGCGGCAATGACGTGCGCGCCCAGCATTGCTGCGGGTGTGCTCTTCAGTGATCCACCAAAAGCACCAATGGCTGTGCGAACGGGGGAACAGATGACGATGTTCTTGCTCATGGTGATGATTACTCCGCTTGAATTATTTCAGTTATCCAGCGGCCCCACTTGAGTGAATGGAGACGCATCGTCAGAACCGGTAACCGATCACCAAACCCAAGAGATCGGGGTTGGCTTTGACGCCGATGGTCCGGGTGATGTTGCCGAATCCGGGTGTCGCAGTGGTGAGGGTGAGTGTCGTTCTCGTCCAGTAGTGCAAATAGGAAAAATCGACGAGCCAATGCTTGGTGAACAGATACTCGACCCCTAGTCGCGCGACAGGCCCCCATGAATTTTTCGTCTTGACCGAAGTCTGCGTCCCTTGGAACGCGTTCGTGTAGGCGGCATTGGCTTTTTGATCCGTGAAGAAAGTGTAGTTCACACCAAGCCCCACGTAAGGCCGAATGCCATGGAAGTCCGTGAAGGTGTAATCAACCATAACGGCCGGGAACCAGGCCTTGGCTGTTACGAGCTCCCCTAGGGCGGCTGCATTGCCCGCTCCTTCGCTGCGTATGCTCACAGGACTTCCCATTTGGAGCAGGACAGACCAGTGGTCGGACAGCCTCCGCTGATAGCTCAAGCCCAGTATGCTTGTATTCTTCAGGTCCACCTGAAGACCGGGAGGGGTGGTGCCCGGCGGACCCGACATGTTGCCGGACTTGGTGTTGAAGATGACACCGACATATCCCATCTTTACAGTGTTTGCAGGTTCGTCGACTTGCGCGTTTGCCGATTCGTCAGCTCGAGCGCCCTCGCATGCGAAAGCAATGGATAACCCCATGGCCAGGGCAGTGATAGTTTGGCTTTGTTTCATTTGTCTCCGTCTCCGTCATTTATACAATTGCCGAACGCGCAACAAGGTGGTTTTTAAAACCATGGTTCGGCAACTGCCTTCTTGAGTTGCTCCACATGGGTCTTTACTTGCGTTACGACGAATGGCGCAACCTGCGGTAATGCCGGCAAGGTCGTCGCCTCTCGCGGCTCAGCAGCCCCCCAATGACGTCGCTATGCCCGAATCGTTCCAGCGGGCCCTGCCGCAGTGCAGCCCGAACTTGTATGCTGAGTTGTCACACCTAAGGCGACAAAGGCGGCAAGCCGTGTGGAACCAGCGCATCGAAGCCGCGTAATTGCACGGTGGGAATCAAGTCGTCCTCGATGCAACCGCCCGACACTGCGCCGGACCACCCCGCCGTCGTCTTGCAACATCCTCATTGCACCCGGCAGGACGAGGGACGAACCTGAGGTACGCAACTACGGTGACCGGCAAGACCGCATGCTTTTCCACGAGCTAATCGGCACAAGCGCGCAAAGCGTGCAAGATCGTCGGCGCCCATGAGCAATGTGTCCACAGAGCGGAGCCAGCCACGGCCGCGGTCGCGCTCACTCCCAACAGAGCCCACAACGCTCGCTTTGCCCACGGTCCGCGCTTGCCGCGGTCCGCGTCCGCTGCCACCCCGGCAATCGACGCGCGCAACCGAGCCTCGAAAGCTGAAAAAAATTGGTTGCCGATCGTCAAGCCGATGAACTCGATCAGCCGCGATCCACCCTTGCCAACGTAACCGCGAACCTGGGCCTGCAGGTCGTAGCACACACGCGTGTGCCTGCCCTCTTCGATCAACGTGATCTTGGCCAACCCTGTTGTCCCCTGGTCCCCGACGAACGACACCATGTAGCTCGTCGGCATGTCGACGTTATGCACTCGAAGCGTGCTCTTGAAGCGCACACCGAACCGCCCCATCGGCGCCAGGACTTGCCTAAGCATATCCAACCGCACCGGATCTAACGACTCGATTCCGGGAACGCACGACTTGAGCACCTCGTGATTGGCGAGTGCGTTGAAGGTTGCAAATATTGGCGCCCGAATCAGTCTTTCTCCGATAAGCTTGATCGGAGTACCAGCATCCACATTCCGCGGTTTCGCTAGAGGCGCCGCGGTCTCGGGGAGCATGTTTGGCACATTCGCTATCGCTTCGTCCAGTTCCGGCTGCGATCGCGCCTCGGCCACCGACGGCAGGCTCCCGGTGTGCTTCGGTGCAGCAGTAGCGACATGGCGTGAAATCGTCGGCACGTTGGTCTCGCTGAGGATAACGACCTCTCCAGTGGCCGATTCGGCCGTTGCCGGACTCAATCGGGCTTCAAACGCCGAGAAGAAATCCTCCGTGATCTTCGACGCGGCCGCATTGATCAAGCGGGAGCCGACCTGAGCCAAGCGACCTCCCACCTGAACTCGAGACGTGTAACTCAGCAACGTCTGATTCCCCAGTTCCGTCAGCGACACGTCCGCCGACCCTTTGCCAAAGCCGGCGACCCCACCCTGCCCCTCGAAGGACAACATATAGCTGCGCGGCGCCTGGACATTGCTCAATGTCACCGTTCCCTTGAAGCGTGCGGCGACCGGCCCGACCCGCGCTGCCAGTACGGCCATTAGCGTGCCCGGCTGTACTTGTTCCAGCGACTCGCATCCTGCGATGCACGACTTGAGCGCCTCGGGGTCGTTCAAGGCCTCCCAAGTAGTGGCAATCGGCGCGGGAATCAGTCTTTTTCCAACGAGTTCCATTCAGTCTCTCCGGCATATTTCCGTTCGGTCGGGCACGCGACTTCGACACGGATATCACTTCCTAAAAATGCATTGCGAGGCCAGGCTCGGCATCTAGCGGCCGGCACGGCAGCGCAGCCCGGTGATATGAGATTCAACGCAAGTTCGCGCAACAAGTGTTCGATAAGCGCGCCCGGTTTATTCGCGCCAAGGCGCAACAATTCGAGCAAATCACCAGCTAGTTGACTCATGTTGCGTCTCTAACGCGAATCAATGACAACCGTCCGTCGACATCGCATCAGCCAGCGCGCGCCGAAGCATCGTTCGGCCGAGTTGGATGCGGTAGTCGGCATCGACGAAGCGGTCTTCCAACGGGGTGACCTCAGAGAACGCCAGATCCAGCAACTGCTCCGTCTGCGCCGGTTGGCCGGCGTATCCTGCCAGCATCTCTTCGGCGTGCTTCGCACGGTACGCGTGATCGGCGAAGCCAGTCACTGCGATTCGTCCACCGGTGCATTGACTGGCCTGAAGAGCGAGGACAACGGCCACGCCGACGACGGCGTAGCCCGAGGCCGGATGGCGGAACTTGCGATAGGCCACACGCCGGTCCGGCACCACCGGGACACGTACGCGCACGATGATCTCGTCGGACTCCAGCGCTGTCTCGAAGAGCCCCTTAAAGAACGAATCTGCGGCAATCGAACGCGTGCCCTTCGCTCCCATGACGTCGAGCTTCGCGTCGAGGGCGAGCATCGCAGCCGGCCAATCCGCCGAAGGATCCGCGTGCGCTAACGCGCCACCCAGGGTGCCGCGATTGCGCACCGTCGGGTCTGCGATCTGGTGGCCGACAGTCGCAAACATCGGCAACACTCCATTCAGCTCGACGTGGTGCTCAAGCTCGGCATGCGTGGTCGCAGCGCCAATGACGACCTCGTTCGCGTCGATGGTGATGCCCCGAAGGTCGGTTAGTTCGCTCACGTCGATCAGCTTGCTTGGACTCGCCAAGCGCAGCTTCATCATCGGCAGCAGCGAATGGCCTCCGCTCAGCAACTTCGCCTCCTCGCCGCCGTCGACGAGCAGACGAATTGCCTCTGACAAGCTGTCGGGCCGTACATACTCGAATGCACGCGGAATCATGCTGAGCTCCTTTTGTCGACTTGTGCGGCACGGATAGCGCGCCATACTTTGGGCGGCGTCAACGGCATGTCGATATGGGTGATGCCAAAACTGCTAAGCGCATCACAAACGGCCCCAACGATGACCGGCGGCGCTCCGACACAGCCGGCTTCACCGATGCCCTTGGCGCCAAGCGGATTCATGGGAGTAGGCGTCACCTGGAAGCTCGTACGCACGCGTGGAATTTGTTCGCTATTCGGCACCGCGTAATCCAGCAGCGAACCCGTGAGGAGTTGCCCGCTCTCGTCGTATTCGGCGCCTTCGTACAAGGCCTGGCCAATTCCCTGTGCGACTCCGCCGTGCACTTGCCCATCGCAAAGCATGGGATTGATAACATTGCCGACGTCGTCGACTGCGACGTAGTCCAGAATGCTCACCAAGCCTGTTTCGATGTCGACCTCGACCACGGCGGCATGACTACCGAACGTTGTAACGCCATCTTCCGGCTGGAAGAACACCGTTTCTTCCAGGCCGGGCTCCATGCCGAACGGCAGTTCGGAGCTCACGTATGCCATCCGTGCGACGTCGCCGAAGCTGACTCGCCGCTCAGGTTGTCCGCTCACGAAGAACGTTCCCGAGGCGTGACCCATCTCTTCGGGCGTCGCTTCCAGCATCGCGGCCGCGATTGCGGTCGCCTTGGTCACCACCTTCTTGGCCGCCAGGTGCGCGGCTGCACCGCCAACCGGCATGGACCTCGAATTGAACGTGCCATGCCCGGCCGGGACCCTGTCCGTGTCGCCATAAACGACGTCGATGTGGTCCATGGGCAACTGCATCGCATCGCCGACGATTTGTGAGTAGGCGGTGGCGTGCCCGTGTCCTTGGGGCATTGAGCCCGTGAAGAGCGTCACCTTCCCATCGGAGTGGACGCGCAACAGCGCGCTTTCCCATCCGCCGCGGTCAAATCCGACCCACTTGAGCGGAATCGAATTGCCCAAGCCCACCATTTCCAAGTAGCAAGTCACGGCGATGCCGACATAGCGCCCCTGCGCCCGCAACGCCGCCTGCCGCTCGCGCCATTCGCTGTAGCCGATTGCCTCCACAGCAGCCTCGAGGCAGCCCTCGTAATTGCCGGTGTCCCAGGTGAAGACCGGGGTCTCATACGGGTGGTAGGGAAACTGGTGCTTTCGGATTAGGTTGATCCGGCGCAGCTCGACCGGATCCATGCCCAACTCGGCAGCGACTGCGTCCATCGTTCTTTCGATCAGATACGCGGCTTCCGGCCGACCGGCGCCTCGGTAGGCGTCCACCGGCGTAGTGTTGGTCGTCACAAGCCGCATCTCTCCATCGAGCGCGGGGATGTCATAGTTGCCGCAGGCGAATGAAACCGTATTGATGGTCGGGATGCCGGTCGCCATGTTGGACAGATAGGCGCCCAAGTTGGCCAGTGAGCGCATCTTGATGCCGAGCACACGGCCATCTTTTCTGACCGCTGCTTCCACATACTCTGTGTGAGCGCGACCGTGCGTGGTGGCTGTGTGCGCCTCGCTACGTGTCTCCGTCCAGCCCACGGGCCGCCCGAAGTGCCTAGCAGCGAACGCGACGAGTATCTCCTCGGCGTACAAGTGCATCTTTGACCCGAACCCGCCGCCAATGTCGGGTGCAATAAGATGAATCTTGTGTTCGGGCCAGCCTAGGGTTTCGGCCAGCCAGCGCCTGGACATGTGCGGAACCTGTGACGGCAGGTAGATGGTGAGCCTGTCGTCGTTCGCGTCAAATACCGCGCGCACCGCACGAGGCTCGATGGGACTCGGAATCAGCCGGTTGTTGACCAGTCGCACCTTGATCAGGTGGTCGGCCCGCTCCGCTGCTGCTTCGTAGTCGCCGCCGCCGCCCCGGTAGACTCCGATGAGGTTGCCGGGCACGTTGTCGTGCAATTGCGGCGCGCCTTCCTGGAGGGCAGTCTCCTCGTCGACAACCGCCGACAGTACGTCGTAGTCGACAATGACGGCTTCGAGTGCATCGGCCGCTTGCTGGCGCGTATGGGCCACCACGAGCGCGACCGCTTCGCCGACATAACGCACACGTCCATCGGCCAGTGGCGGATGCGGGGGCACCTTGGCGCCGCCCACGACCCAGTTCGGACGGATGTCCCCGACCTTGCTACGCAGGTCCTCATAGGTCAGGATGCCCACCACCCCTTCCATGGCCAATGCCGCGGACGTGTCGATCGAGTTGATCAATGCGTGACCATGGGGCGAGCGCAATACCATGGCGCAGGTCAGCCCCTTGATCGCGATGTCATCGGTGAACCGACCGCGGCCAGTTAGCAAGCGCGGGTCTTCGCGCCGAGTGATGGATTGCCCAACGAGGCGCGAAGACGCTGCGTGATCGAGCATGCTCATTACGCGTTCCCCTTCGGTTTGCCGGCGTCGCCGGCCGCCTGATTCGCACGGCTTGCGGCTAGCAGGACCGCATCCACGATGTTCTTATACCCGGTGCAGCGACACAGATTGCCGTGCAAAGCTTCGCGCACTTGCGCTTCGGTCGGGTTTGCGACCCGATCCAGCAGCGCCTGCGCGGCGAAGATCATGCCCGGCGTGCAGAAGCCGCATTGCAGCCCATGCACTTCCGTGAATGCCTGCTGTAGCGGCGTCATGTTCTTCGGCGTGCCCAGACCTTCAATGGTCGTTACGCCGTGCGTCTGCGCCTGCACCGCCAGGACCGTGCATGACTTGACCGTCTTCCCGTCCATCCGAACGGTGCAGGCGCCGCATTGCGACGTGTCGCACCCGATGTGGGTTCCCGTCATGCCTGCGTGGTCTCGCAGGAAATGCACGAGCAGCTCCCGCGGTTCGATGACCGCGCTCACCGAGGCTCCGTTGACCGTGATGGTGACTTGTTGCCGCGTCATCTCGCTCCCCCCTTGATCTGAGCCGTGCATTCGCCGAATCCGATGGACTGATAGCCGTCCCGGCAGCAGACGCCGCGCAGCCATACGACGTCGCCGTCTTCCAGGAAGGGGCGCGTTTCTCCTGAAGGCAAGAGCACGGGTTCCTTGCCTAACGTAGTGAGTTCCACCATGCATCCGCTGTTCTCACGTTCCACACCGGAGACGGTTCCGCTGGAAAGCAAATCCCCCGTACGCAAGTTGCATCCATTGCTGGCGTGGTGCGTGAGCATCTGCGTAAGCGTCCAGTACTGCTCGCTGAACTGCGGGCGGGCCAGGACCACGGGTTCCAGCCCGTGTTCCCGCATGACGGCTGTCTGCAGAAGAACCTCAAGCGAGATGGAGATGGCTCCTCCTGCCGCATGCTTCGCCGACGTGAGGGCCGGTGGCGGAGGAGGATCCTCCGTGGCCCGAGTGGGGGCGGCCACCCGGAACGGTGCCAGCGCCTCCAGCGTGACCAACCACGGCGAGACAGTGGTCATGAAACTCTTGGCGAGGAACGGCCCTAAGGGGTAGCTTTCCCAGCCCTGGATATCGCGCGCCGACCAGTCATTGACCAGACAGAGCCCGAACATGTGGTCCTCGGCTTCATCGATCGGAATTGTCGATCCCAGCGCGTTGCCCTTCCCGATCAGGCAACCGACCTCAAGCTCGAAGTCGAGTAACTGCGTGGGCATATATTCCTGCGCCGCAAGCGCCTCGCCGGAAGAAGGCGCCGCCTGCCCTCTGGGCCGTATGCACGGGACCCCGCTTTGGACCACGCTGGACGCACGCCCGTGATAGCCGATGGGCATGTGCTTGAAGTTCGCCGCCACCGGCATATCGGGTCGCGACAGCTCGCCGGTGCGACGCGCATGGTGGATCGAAGTGAAAAAATCCGTGAAGTCGCCGATGTGCGCCGGCACCTGCATTCGCACCTCGCGCACGGACAGCAAGCACATCGAGGCCGGAGCCTCATGCTCACTGCCGTCCTGCAACAGTGCAAACACGGCGTGGCGCAGTGCACGGGTTGCGCGGCGGCCGTGCGTCATCAGCGCATTGAGCGCGGACATATGCAACTCGGCTGTGAACTCCGCCAACTCAGGCAGCAAACCTTTGTCCAAGGCAGCGGCGATGTCGAGGACTTTATCCCCGATCGCTACTCCGATCCTGCCCTCCGGGGACTGGCCGTGCTCGAAGATGCCGAGCGGCAAATTCTGGATCGGAAATTCTGTATCCGGTGAATTGGCGCTTTGCACCCAACTGCGTGCACGCGGGTCGTGAGTATGGTCGATCGCTTCGCTCATGATGACACCTATTGCACGCTATGCAGTGACTGAGCCAGCAGCCGCTTCGGCTGCCGGCGTCGCATCCGACGCCGAACTAACCAAGGGCGGGCTTTGGCGCGGGTGTTCGACCAGTGCTTGCGCCCCAATCAAGGCGCCAATCTCCGATGCGCTCATGCCCAGTTCAGCGAACACCTCGGCGTTGTGCTCGCCCCGGAATGCAGGGGCGGACGGGGCATCCAACGTGTCTTCGGAGAATCGCCACGGGCGCCCGTGCAGCTGATAGGTGCCGCCGAACCTGTCAGGCACTTCCAGCACGGCGCCCCAGTACTCGGCCCATTCGGTCTGCGCCGCTTCTTGCGTGGTGCGTATCTCCCCAATCGCGATCTTGGACTCGTCGAGTTGAGCGTCGAGTGCTGCCATGTCGCGAAACGTCAGCATCCACGTCTGGACGATCGCATGAAGGGCATCGATGTTCTGAGCCCGAAGTGCAGCCGTAGCGAAACGGGGATCGTCTGCCAGATCAGGGCGCCGCATGGCGTGCAGATACGAGGGGAAGGTCAGGCTGCCCACCAGGCTTGCGGGGGTGAGGATGCGCTTGCCGTGAGGGCCAACGAAGAACGAGCCGTCCGCGGCACCAATGATGGCCGGTTCCGCGCCCGTATCGATGCCGGCAATGTCCACGTGCGCGCGCTCGTTGATCGCCATGATGACGGCGGCCATAGCAACGTCGATGTACTGGCCGCGGCCGGTGCTCTGGCGCCGGTGCACCGCAGCCAGCACCGCAACCGCGGCCTGCAGGCCGGCATAGACGTCGGCATGCGACAGCGGATCCGACCTCAGCTTGGAAAGCGCGTCACCGTAATGACGCAGCGTGTTGTGAGTGAACCCGACCTCCGCCTGAACCGTGGGTGCGTAGGCCATGCGCGAAGCCCAAGGCCCCCCTTGGCCATAGCCCGAGATCGACACATAGATCAGCCTCGGGTTGATCTTTGAAAGTTCCTCGTAGTCAAGTCCGAAGAACTTGAGTGTGCCCGCACGGAAGTTCTCGACAAAGATGTCCGCATCCTTGCAGAGCTTCAGGACCAATTCCCGCGCGCCCGCGACATTCAGATCAATGCTGACATTGCGCTTGCCGACGTTCTGCTGCGCGTAGTAGCCGGACATGCCATCCGTATTGGGGAAGGCAAAGCGAGAGACATCCGGCCGCGGCGGTTCGACCTTGATCACCTCCGCACCCAGATCCGCCAGCGTGCGAGCACACAGCGGACCCGCCAACACGCGGGAAAGATCAACGACCTTCAGGCCTTGCAGTGGTCCAGCCATGATCAGCACCCCCTGAACTTGGCTGCGCCGGGGCCTTCCGCAAGGAAGGATTTGAGCCCGACATCCACATCTTCGGATGCCCAAATCGCCTTCTGCAATTCGCCCATCGCCAGGTCAGCCGCTTCGACGCCCTCGTTGGCTGCAATCGTCACGATCTGCTTTGTCACCCGGTGTGCAACCGTCGGCCCGTTTGCAAGCTCCTGAGCGACAGTGAGGGTCGCCGATTCGAGCTCCTCGTCCGCGACGACCAGATTGATGAGACCCCATCGCTCAAGTGTTTCGGCGTCGTAGCGGCGCCCCAGCATCGACATCTCCTTCGCACGTGCCACGCCGATACGCTGGACCTGCCGCTGAATCCCCCCCATCAGCGGATGCAACCCGAGTGCACTTTCGACCGAGCCGATCTTCGCCGATCGCGCAGCGATGATGTAGTCCGAAGCGAGCGCGAGTTCGAGCCCCCCACCCAAACAGGCACCGTGTACGCTCGTTACGATCGGGATTGGCAACGTCTCGAACGCACGCAGTACGTCGACGGGGGCGAATGCACGCGGTCCGTCGGCAACGGGCGCTTGCTCAGCACTCGCAGTCGCGCCATCGGTCTTGACCTCCGTGGCCGCCTGCATGAGGCCGCTGAACTGGGTGACGTCCGCACCCGCGCAAAAGTGTCTCAGATTGCTTCGCAGCACAATTGCGCGGCAGCCCGTTTCGACCGCCTCTTGCATCGCCGACAACAAGGGGTCCATCAGCGTCGCATTCATAAGGTTATATGGGCGATGGTTCATAGAGAGCACGGTCACATACCCATGCTTTTCCTTGATAACAACGTCTTCACTCATTCGATCACTCCTGACTGTGCGGTGATTTTATCGCTGATAAGATTGAGTAACTCTATGCCCCAGTCGGACCCTGGTCAACAGCGGGCTTTCCCCTAGAAAAAGCACTTTTTTCACCCATAAGGACGTTAGGGAAATCAGCGTTGCTTCCATGCTCACCAAATGATAGTCTCATATGCCCATATACTCAAAAAAGAGCGAGGCACAAACCATGTCTGACGCCCCTATTCTTGTAACCAGCGCCGGCGGCAGTACCGGCTCCATCGGACGAAGCATCGTACGCGGCCTTCGCGCACGCGGGCTCCCAGTCCGCGCATTCGTGCGCACCGACGACAGGCGGGCCCAGGACCTACGGGACATGGGCGCCGAGGTCTTCGTCGGGGATCTGTTTAATCCGCGCGACGTGACGCGTGCAGTCCAGGGTGTGGGGCGCATCTACTTCAGCATGAGCCCCAACCCCTCCTATGCCGACGCGACCATCCTCATGGCGACAGCGGCGAAGCGCGAAGGCAGTTGCGAAATCTTTGTGAATATGTCGAACGTCGAGCAAAGCTATATGACCCTCGACAACATGTCTCGGCCCGACGCCGAACGCATCGCGATCCTTGGCGCCGATGTGCAGTGGTCGCCGCAGCAGCGCGTGCATTGGGCGGCAGAGCGCGCCCTCGACTGGTCCGGCCTTCCCGTCTGCCACATTCAGGCTGCGATCTTCGTTGAGAACCCGATCACGCTGTGGATGACGGCGGCGACGATCAAAGAAGATGACACGATCCGGCTTCCGTTCGGCGACGCCAAGACCGCGCCCATAGCCACGGCCGACGTCGCTGACGTCTGCATCGAGGTCCTCGCCGCACCTCAGGGTCATGCGCACAAGTCCTACGTGCTTACTGGCCCTACGCGGAAGAACTGGTACGAGTTCGCCGAAGATTTCTCGGCGGCGCTCGGGCGCAAGATCACCTATGTCCCCACGACAATCGACGACTTTCGTAACCAACTGCGGACGCTCGCGCCGGGCCTTCCCGAGCATGTCTCACTCCACCTCGAGAACTTGGCCCTGCAAAACGGCGGCGGCAAGTACGTCGCGAACGCCAGGAACGACGTGGAGCTTTTGCTAAAGCGCCCCGCGACCCCGCTGAAGGCGGTGATCGAGGCGGAAACCTGGCGCTTCGAGAAGGGCGTGCCGAATCAGCTCCAGCACGGGGATCTAAAGGACTTCAAGCGACAGCGTTTCACCGCCAGCTAACCGAAGGCCTCGTCATTCTCGCCCGTAGCATCACCTCGAGCGTCAGGCGCCGCAACATCAGTGCAGACCGGCGATCGAGCCTAACCCTATGAAAAAGGAATAACCGGATGTTGCTGACAAATTCAGGTCTTTGGAACGACGAGGGTGTGAGGCAGCGAACAGTCGCCGCCAATGGCCTCGAATTCCCCATTCTCGAGGCGGGTGACGGCCCACTCGTACTCTGCCTGCACGGCTTTCCCGACCACGCGCGTAGCTGGGTTCCGATTCTCCGGCGACTTGCCAAGGAAGGTTACTGGGCGGTGGCACCGGCGATGAGGGGATACTGGCCGGGTGGTGCTGCGCCCGACGGCCGCTACCGTAGTTCGGCCAGCGGGCAGGATGTGTTAGCGCTAATCGCGGCTCTTGGACGTGAAACCGCACACCTGATCGGACATGACATCGGCGCGCGAGCTGCCTATGCCGCCGCGAGCCTTGGATCGGACCGCGTCGGTAAGCTGGTCGGCATGGCGGTGGCATACGGGCAGAAGTTTGTCGCTTCCCTCCTTGCCGATGGAGACCAACAACGCCGCAGCTGGTACATGTTCTACTTCCAAACGCGCCTTGCCGAGGTCGCCGTACCCCGCGATGACTTCGCGTTCATTCACCGCCTCTGGCGCGAATGGTCGCCGAACTACGTCTTGCCCGATGGCGAGCGCGCATTGCTGAACGAGGCGCTTGCGAAGCCTGGTGTCCTGACCCAGACGTTCGGCTTTTACCGCCAGTTGTTCGCGCCACCGACAGAGGATCCGACGCTCCAGGATCTCGAGGCGCGTGCGAACGGGCCGATCGACGTCCCGTCGCTCTACCTACACGGCGAGCAAGACGGCTGCATGGCGACGTATCTCAGCGAGGACATGGAGCCGCTGTTCCCAAAGGGCCTGGAACGGGAGATCATCCCGGGCGTGGGTCACTTCCTTCATCTCGAGCGGCCGAACGAGATCGGGGATCGCATCGCGCGTTTCCTCGGGCGCTGATTGCAGGCAGGCCACGTTGGGTCCGTGGGCCGCCCCTGCCTATTTCGCTATCCAAACCACCAAAGCAACCTGGGCCCTTGCGGCGACGCCATGCGCGGTCGAGAGCGAGGGCCCCATCGAGAACGCTTCGTGGCCGAACCGGCCCGATAGGAGGATCAAATCGTGGCACGAAAAGTCATCATCACCTGCGCCGTGACAGGCTCGATCCATACGCCGAGCATGTCACCATACCTGCCCATCACGCCCGACGAAATAGCGCACGAGGCGATCGCTGCCGCCGAGGCCGGCGCCGCCATCCTGCATCTGCATGCGCGCAATCCGATAGATGGACGGCCTGCGTTCGACCCGGCGATCTATCGGCAATTCCTGCCGCAGATTCACGCGGCGACCGACGCGGTGATCAATATCACCACGGGCGGCTCGTACGCCATGACGCTCGACGAACGGCTTGCGGGGGCGATCGATGTTTCCGCGGAAATGGCCTCGTGCAACATGGGGTCGCTAAACGTCGGGACCTTTCCGTTGCTCGACAAGTTGAAAACGTTCAAACACGAGTGGGAGCACGACCACATCGAAGGCACACGCCGCACGATCTTCCGAAACACATTCGCCGATATTGAAGAGGTGTTCACGCGGCTCGGCGAGGCACATGGCACGCGCTTCGAATGCGAGTGCTACGACGTCGGCCACCTGTACACGCTGAAGCACTTCGTCGATCGCGGGATCATCAAAGGGCCGCTTTTCCTGCAGTTCGTGCTGGGCGTCCTCGGCGGAATCGGCGCGGATCCGGAGAATCTCGTGCACATGAAACGCATCGCGGACAAGCTTTTCGGCGATACCCATCAGTGGTCCGTGCTCGGCGCCGGCCGGCACCAGATGCCACTCGTCACGCAGGCGGCCTTGATGGGCGGACACGTCCGCGTGGGTCTGGAGGATTCGCTGTCGAGCGGACCGGGCCGGCTATCGAAGTCGAATGCCGAACAGGTTGAGATGATTCGGGATATCTTGACGCGATTCGGCTTTGAAATCGCGACGCCCGCGGAAGCGCGGCAGATGATCGGCCTCAAGGGCCGGGACAAGACGCGACTATAAAGCATAAAGGAAAGGCGTCGGCCGGGTGCAACGCTTGATGACGCTATGATCGCGCTCGACGACGCTGTTTTCTTCTTCTGGCGGATGATCTGATCGGCATCGCACGTTCAGCGTTGAGCGCCTGTCGCACCATCGCGTTGACTGACTCACTGGCCAGTGATCGAAGATTTTCGCGCCGCGAACTCCATCAGCTTTTCGTCTCGCCAATCCCGTCGCGCCGCGAGGTCATCCGCGCAGAGATGCTGTCGCCGATCTTTTTCCACTTGCGCGATCACCTCCGCATTCCACGGACCATCATTAACCCGCGAGCGGGCGATCGAGTAATAGAGCGGGCCGAACCTGTTGGCGTAGTCGGCAATGCCGCCCGGCGCATTGAGGTCGATGGTCTCGAACGGCCCCATAAACGACCATCGCCATCCGAGCCCGTCTCTTACCGTCTTGTCAATGTCCTCGCAACTTGCTACCCCGTCGCGGTGCAATGCCCATGCTTCTCGAAGCAGCGCTGCCTGAAGGCGATTGAGCACGAATCCCTCGACTTCTTTGCGGACATGAACGACGCTCTGGCCGATTGCAACCATCAGTCGGTCAACGAATTCGACCGTGTGTGCGGATGTTTGTGTAGACGGGACCAGTTCGACTACGGGCACAAGATGAGGCGGGTTAACCGGGTGAGCAATCAGCACGCGCGGTGAAATTTGAAGATCGTTGGCAAACGCCGACGCCGGGATGCCCGAACTGGAACTCCCGATGATGACGTCGGCATCCGCGATCGCATCGAGGTCCTTCATCAACGGGCGCTTCACGTCCAGTCGCTCAAGCACCGACTCCTGTACATACGCGGCACCATCGATCGCCTCTTTCAGGGAACTGACGCCCACAAGACGGCTCACGACCACCTGTGGCGGTTCACTGAGAAGCCCATGGGCATCTAGCGCCGACAACTGTTCCGCGGCCCATGCGAGCGCCTTATCTGAAACACGGGGATTGGCGTCAAACAGCCGGACGGTGACTCCGGCGCGAACGAAGGCGATGGCCCACCCTGCACCGACGAGTCCGGCACCGACGATCGCCACCGGCTTGCCGATAAATGATCCAATAGCTTTCATCATTTCCTCTGTTGCAAGAGCAGATCGGTCTGACTTACCAGGGCGAGGCCGGCCGGGTTGCGTATTTCGTCGATGCCCACGCCGGCGCCATCGCGTGATTCCGATACACGTCAGGCGGCGGTCCAGCCGCCATCCAGCATGAGTGCGCTACCGGTCACGAGCGACGAGGCTTCGCTCGCAAGGAACACCACGGCACCCATGACCTCCTCGACCCGCCCCACCCTGCCGAGTGCAATCTTCGACGTTACCCAATCGCGGAATCCCGGCACCTTGAACATCTCTTCGGTAAATACCGTCTCAATGAAGGTCGGACAAACCGTGTTCACACGGATCCCGTGCGCCCCGAGTTCCCAGGCGAGAGCTTTGGTCATCCCTTCGATCGCATGCTTGGTCGCGCAGTAAACGGTGCGCCCGCGACTTCCCACGTGCCCCATCTGCGACGAAACGTTGATGAACGACCCGCCCTGCCTGGCCTCCAACAGCCCCCTTGCCACGGCACGCGACGCGTAAAATGCCGCCTTCACGTTCAGCGCCATCATTGCTTCGATGTCCTCGTCTTTCACTGCTACGAGGTCCATCGGCCGGTTCATTCCCGCGCTGTTGGCAAGCACGTTGAACGGCCCATGCGCGAAGACTTCATCGGTCACCGCGGCGGAATCCGTAACGTCGAGCACGACGTAGTCGCTGACGCCGCCGGCGGCGTTGATCGCTTCGCATGCTTTTTCGAGCTCTTGCGCCGTCCGCGCGGCCAATGTGACACGGGCACCGGCCTGCGCAAGGGCAGCCGCGGCGACGAGGCCAATTCCCCTGCCGGCTCCTGTTACCAGCGCCGTCTTCCCATCGAGTCTGAAACTCGGAAGCGTCGGTATCATTCTTTTATGCGTCTCACGCGAGCACGGCGGAACCATACGGCACATCGCGATGCCCATACCGGCGGACGCGAATGTTCGCTTGTTCGCCGTGAGCAATCATGCCTTCAATGGCACAAAGTCGTGAGCAGTAAGCCCCAATCATCGCACTGGCCTCGTCGGTCAGAACCTTCTGATAGGTGCAGGTCTTGATAAACTTGCCAACCCACAGACCGCCTGTATAACGTGCGGCCTTGCCAGTCGGCAGCGTATGGTTCGTGCCGATGACCTTATCGCCGAAGGCCACGTTCGTTCGCGGGCCAAGGAAGAGCGCACCATAGTTCTTCATGTTGGTGAGGAAATAGTCCGGATCGCGAGTCATCACCTGGACGTGCTCGGAAGCGATGCGGTCCGCTTCCTGCACCATTTCTTCCAGCGTGTCGACGACGATAACTTCGCCATAGTCGCGCCATGAAGCACCCGCGGTGTTTGCAGTCGGCAGAATCTTCAGCAAGCGCTCGACTTCGGCGATCGTGTCCTTCGCCAGCGCCAGCGAGTTCGTCAGGAGGACAGCCGGCGTATTGAAACCATGTTCAGCCTGACCGAGCAGGTCGGTCGCGCACATCTCGGCATCAATGCTGTCGTCGGCAATAACGAGCGTTTCCGTCGGACCAGCGATGAGGTCGATACCGATGCGACCGAACAGTTGACGCTTCGCCTCGGCAACAAATGCGTTGCCCGGCCCCACCACCATCGCTACCGGATCGATTGTTTGGGTGCCGAGCGCCATCGCGGCGATCGCCTGCACACCGCCGAACGTATAAATCTCGTCAGCGCCACCGAGGTGCATCGCCGCGACCACTGCGGGATTCGGCTTGCCGTGCACTGGGGGCGAGGCAGTGATGACGCGCGGCACGCCGGCGACCTTCGCAGTGACAACACTCATGTGCGCCGACGCAACGAGCGGGAATTTTCCGCCGGGCACGTAGCACGCGACACTGTCCACCGGCATGTTCTTGTGGCCGAGGACGACACCCGGCAGGGTCTCCACCTCGATGTCACGGAGCGCCTCGCGCTGCGCCTGCGCAAAATTGCGCACCTGCGCCTGCGCAAACTTGATGTCGTCCAGTTGGCCTTGCGACAAAGCACCGACGCAAGCTGCGATTTCGCTTTCCGAGAGCCGGAAGCTTTCGGGAGACCAGTTATCGAACTTCTTCGACAACTCCGCCACCGCTGCATCTCCGCGTTTGGCGACATCGGCGAGGATGTCAGTGACCGTGTCGCGCACTTTTGCTGCGTCCTGGGACGATTCTTCAGCGCTGCGGCCGTGCTTCAGATATTGGATTGCCATTTGCTTTTCCTGTCAGGATGGTTGACCAGATTTGCCTTCCCGGTGACGGAGGGCTTGCGCTACCATCGATGCAAATCTATCGCAAATATTTTGTGCAAAGGGATGCAAACGGTAGACGATTACCCTAAAGGCACTGTCGTTGGGCCATCTCCAGACGAGCGATTCATTCATTATGCAAACTAGTGCAAAACGTCCTGCCGACGCGAAACCCGTCAAAGTAAGGCTCGAGGACGTGGCCGAAAAACTGGGCATCTCAGTGTCGACGGTCTCACGCTCGCTGGCAGGCCATCCCGCAATCAGCAGCGAGACCCGTGGTTCAGTGCAGGCGGCGGCTGCCGAACTAGGCTACCGGTTTCCTGCACAAGGGCGGCGAGCGAAGAAATCGGCGACCAAGTTGATCGGTGTTGTGGTCGGTGCGCTTCATAACCGATTCATGACCGTGCTGCTGACACATCTGCACGACGCGTTGCAGGAACTTGGTTTTCAGATCACCTTAATGATCGATTCGATGAACGACTCTGAAAACCTCCTGGCCTTCCGGCCCCTGATAGACGGCTATCTGGACGGTCTGATTTTCGCCACAGCGACGCTAGATTCACCGGTAGTCGCCGAGATGCAACGGCGAGGAATCCCAATTGTGCTGGTCGTCCGCTCAGTGGACAACGTGATGGTTGACACCGTGGAGATCGATAATGTTTACGCTGGAGCGGTCGCGGCCGAGCATCTGTACGAGCTGGGTCATCGGCGAATCGGCCTCGTGATGGGACCGCAAAACACGTCCACGAGTCGTGATCGTGCGATCGGTGTATCGAGCTGCCTGAAGGAAATTGGCTTGCCCCCGGAGTCGATATCGCTCGTCTGGGGCGACTACACGACCGAGTCTGGCTATTCCAGCACGATCTCGATGCTCCGTGAGGCCGATCCGGTTACAGCTATCGTCGCCGGGAACGACATGATCGCGCTGGGTGTCTTGGAGGCCGCGAAGCGGCAAGGCATTCGCGTGCCGGACCAACTTTCCATCATTGGTTTCGACGACATGCCACTCTCGGGGTCGCCACTAGTGGGGCTTACTTCGATACGCCAGCCCGTCGAGGCAATGGCCCGCACGGCTGCGCGCCGGCTCGTTGAGCGGATCCGCGCGGGGGGAATGGGGGCGTATACACATGATGTGCTGCCGATCCAGTTGGTGCGTCGCGACACCACGGGCCCTCGAGGCAATTGCGCTTTGACGTTCGAGCTCGAGTAGATGGCCTGCTGTTCATGCGGGGGGAGCTGCACCGAGCTCGGGAGGACTCGGTCATGTGGCAGTCCGCTCCATGCTTATCGACCTGAGCGATCAGATCAAGCGCGACAGCTACAAGGCAAACTGTCCAATTGGGTATCTCGTAGGCTAAGATGCGACCGCCGACGATCTATATCGAGACCGCTATGTCAGATGAGAAGAAAACAGCGCTTGTGACGAACGCTGCCGGATATGCCGGACCGCCAGCCGTGACCGCACTGAGCGACGCTGGATTTAGGGTTTTCGTACATGACGCGACGTTCACGGACCCTGTAGCAATAGCCCAATTCCTCCAAGTGCATCCGGCAGCAGAAGTGATTTGCGCGGACAACCCTGCGACACTCGTAACCGAGGCGTGGAAGACGGCCGGGAAGATCAACGCGATCGTTTGCAACGACCACTACCCAGCGGTACAAATCTCATCCGAAAAGGCGTCGTTAGACGAGTTTGGACAAACGCTCGAAGTTCTCGTGCTCAATCCGTTCGCATTGCTGCAGGCAGCAATTCCTCTTTTGAGGGATCAAGGTGGTGGGAACATTGTAATGATCACGTCGTGCCGCACGCACGCACCTATTCAAGGCGGCGCCATTCCTGACGCAGCAAGGGCTGCAGCCAACGCGCTGGTAAAGTCGCTGGCGGTAGAGCTGGCTCCGGATGCGATCGCGGTTAACGCAGTCTCTCCCAACTTTTTGTACAGCGAAGCCTACTATCCGAAAGCAATATTCATCGACAACGAGAAAGGGAAAGATTATGTGACCAAGAACGTTCCGGCTGGAAGGCTCGGTCGACCAGATGAAATCGGCGATGTCATCAGGTTTCTGGCTTCAACGGAAGCACGGTTCCTTACTGGCGCGATTATCGATTTTAACGGGGGTTGGCCGTCATCGTCGGTTCGTCCTACCTGACTCCTTACTTTTCTGCGCACATCGTGGTCCGCTGTCAAGCCGAACCAGCGGGACAGGAACGTCATCGAATAAGAGAAAGCAATTCTGCCTGCAATCGTGCTGCCTTCGCGCTGCCATAGAGCTTTTCAAGCTCCAGTTGTGCGGCCCTCAAGTGCACTTCACCCTGTTCTACCTTGTCAAGGCCGGCCTCGGTTAGCGAAAGTACACAGCGTCGGCCGTACTGTGCATGGCGTGCTTTCAACAGTAGTCTCGCGGAGATAAGGGGTTTGATGGCGCGCGCTAACGTCGTACGCTCCATGACTAGAATCTCGCCGAGGTCAATCATCGTCATGAATTCATGTTCTCGCAATACCATAAGTATCTCTAACTGCCCTACGGTAACCGATGCCTGCGCCAAGTGCCGGTTGTAGATTCTCGAAACATAGCGCTTCGCTTGATTAACTGCGAAGCAGTAGTCCTCCTCCAGAGTGTGTTCAATAACTCCCTCAAGCGACCGCCCCCCGCTGTCCTGCGTGGTTTGCAGATGGTCCTCAACCTTAATAATTGCGCCTCTCAGGCATGGGGTCATATACACGTTTATTCCTGACGTGAAAAGCCAACACTCGCACGAAAAGGTGGGCGTCTGACGTGAAAAATTAAAAGAGCCCCGTCCGCTCGATCTCGGCGCAGGGGCCACAGGTTCAATCGAGGTCCTTCGGTGGCCGCTGCGCAAGGAAGGCATGGAAGACTTCGCGGGCCTCAGGGGACCCGAGCTGCCTTGCGAACTGTTGGCTCTCCGCCGTGATTTGTGCAAGGATTGACTCCCGGTCCCGCATGAGTAGCTTGGTGGCCATCATCGCACCCAAGGGCCGAGACGCCAGGAGCTTTGCGGCAGACAATGCTTCTTCGCGCACCCTCCCCCTCTCGACAGCCAGGTTCGCAACGCCCCACGATACCGCGGTGTCTCCATCCATGGGTTTGCCCATTGCGAAAAGTGCGAACGCTCTCGCGTGCCCAACGCGTGCAACCATCAACAACGTAGATGCAGCTTCTGGCACCAAGGCGAGATTGACGAAAGGGGCGACAAGCTTCGCATCGTGCGCAACGACGACAAAGTCACAGTGAAGCAGCAAAGTCACACCTATGCCGATCGCTTGTCCTTGCACGCCAGCGACGAGCGGCTTACGCGCCGTGGCAAGTGCTGTCAGAAAGCGGTGCACGGGAACTGGGAGATCGTTACGTTCAGCTTGCGCCCAGCCTGCGAACGCCGAGATATCGTTTCCAGCCGTAAATGTATCCCCTTCCGATAGGAGGAGAACGACGTGAACCTCCGAATCCCCCTGAGCAGTATCGATCTGATCAGCCAGCGCAGCGTACATAGGCTCGGTGATCGCGTTCATCTTGCCAGGCCTGTTAAGCGTCACGACGAGGACGCCATCCTCAGTTCTCTTTGTAATGAATTCAGACATGATTGACGTCTCTCCATAAGGTGTTTGCCGGCCCAACCAGCCAAGTCCTCTCGCAGGCGCAGGCACTCGACAGCGCGGCGCACACCGGCCTATCAGAACAGATCACCGAACCGGTACCGAATGAGCGCATCGGCGTCAGCCATGATGCGATCAATTTAAGTTTCAGGTTTGCCATCGATGTAGTCCCCGAGCTTTCTTCCGAGAACGCGGTAGTGATCAGACTTTCGATGGGCGGCGCCGCCCTCTTCATCGCGGCAGCGCTCAAGGAACGAGTACGACGTCTCCGCGTCTCCTTTGAGCAATTCGTAGCCCATGCATCCCGGTTCGGCGCGCGAGGCATCGACCAACTGCCGGGCCGTCGAGACAAACGCCTCGGATGTCTCGAGTTTGATTTTCAGGTTCGCCAAGATCACGATCATCGAAAACATCCTTTTGTGCGTTATGCAACCGGTTTTTGTCTAGAAGAATCAGGTAAGAGGTGGCAGAAGAATCGCTCCATCCTCCTCAGCTTTCAGCGGAAATTCCATCCTGGGCCCCTTGAGCGAAAATGCGGCGAGCGGCTTGCCCGTTTGAACAGAGCCGACCTCACAAACGTACGGCATGTGTACTGGTGAAAACGGCGATCACGACTTGCATGGCTCCCTAGAGCACTTCGAAAATGGCCGCTGCCCCCATGCCACTGGCCATGCACATCGTCACGGCGACGCGTTTGGCTCCGCGCCGCCGGCCTTCGATCAGCGCGTGGCCAGTCAGGCGCTGGCCCGACATGCCGTAGGGGTGGCCAATCGCGATGGCACCTCCGTTCACGTTCAACTTCTCGTCTGGAATGCCAAGGAAATCACGGCAATAAATCACCTGAACCGCGAACGCCTCGTTAAGCTCCCAAAGGTCGATATCGTCCGTATTCAAGCCCAAGCGTCCTAGCACCTTGGGTACGGCAAAGATTGGCCCGATTCCCATCACGCCTGGCTCGCAGCCAGCCACTGCGAAGCCAAGAAAACGCCCTAGCGGCGCCAGGCCGTGCCGCTCGGCGTAGGCTTCACTTACGACCACGCACGCACCCGCGCCATCAGAAAACTGGCTTGCATTACCCGCGCTTACGACACCACCTGGCAGCGCAGGCCGGATTCCGGCAATACTCTCCACCGTGGTGCCTTCGCGTAGCCCCTCATCGCGCGAGACATCTACCTCGCCCGTCACGAAACCAAGCTCTGGATCGACGAGCCCCTTCGTGACGGTGATCGGCGCAATTTCAGCTTCGAAGCGCCCGGCTGCATGCGCCGCACATGCCTTTTGCTGGCTCGCCGCGCCAAACACGTCCATCGCCTCTCGGCCAATGCCGTACACTTTGGCTACCTCTTCGGCCGTCTGAAGCATGCTCCAGTAAATCTCAGGCTTGATCTGTTCCAACGAAGGGTCGATCGACATATGCCGATTCGATTGGTTCTGCACACAAGAAATGCTTTCCACTCCACCGGCTACATAGACCTCGCCTTCCCCCATGCCAATACGTTGGCAGGCCAGCACGATGGATTGCAGGCCCGAACTGCAAAAGCGGTTAAGGGTTAGCCCCGGCACGGAGACGGGCAGCCCCGCCTTGATCGCGCTCTGGCGTGCGATGTTGTAGCCGGTGGCACCTTCCGGTGCCGAGCAGCCCATCAGCACGTCCTCGACTTCGGCTCCGTCGATGCCCGCACGCGCCAGCGCCTGTTGAACTACGTGCCCCCCTAAGGTGGCGCCATGGGTCATGTTGAACGCGCCTTTCCAACTTTTGGTCAGCGGAGTTCGGGCGGTAGATACGATCACTGCGTTGCTCATCTCGGTTTCCTGTATTCGATCAGCTAAACGATTTGCTTTCCGCCAGCAACCGTTTGATTAGCGGCGCTGGTATCCAAACGCAGACTCGACCCTCGCCGTGGAGATGATCACTGCGTTGTTCACTACTTCTGTTTACAATTACGTAATGTGGCGCCGGGCGCAACATTCAGGCATCAGGCAACCATAGCTTTTCAATCGTTAAACCCCTGGCCCGAGTCGGCGAGCTTCTTCAAGAGCGGTGCGAGCTGCCATGCCTGCCCCTGGTAGCCCCGTGCGTATCGCCGGATCGAACGCGCGACGTTGTAAAGTCCCACCTCGTCTGCATAACGCATAGGACCGCCGCGGAACCGCGGGAAACCGTAGCCGTTCAGGTAGACGGTGTCGATATCGGAGGCCTTTGACGCGATGCCTTCCTCGACAATCAGCGCACCTTCATTGACGAGCGCGTACACGAGGCGTTCGACGATTTCCTCATCGCTGATTCGCCGCCGGGCGATACCCAGATCCTCTGAATGCCGAACAATCATGTCATTCACCTCTTTGCTGGGATACGCCTTTCGATCACCTGGTTTGTAGTCGTACCAGCCCTTGCTCGTCTTTTGGCCGAAGCGCCCCATCTCGCAAAGTAGATCGCCGACCTTTGAGTAATTGAACGCTGGATTTTCGACAGCGCGGCGCTTTCGAATTTCCCATGCAATATCGTTGCCGGCCATGTCGATCATGCGAAACGGCCCCATGGCAAAACCGAATCGCTCGACGGCGCGGTCGACCTGATCGGGTAGCGCCCCTTCGTCCAGCAGGAAGCCGGCTTGGCGGCTGTACTGCTCGATCATCCGGTTACCGATGAAACCGTCGCAGACGCCCGATACCACCGCGGTCTTCCCGATCCGCTTTGCGAGCGCCATCACCGTGGCGAGAACGTCCCGACCCGTTTTCCTCCCGCGCACTACCTCGAGTAGCTTCATCACGTTGGCGGGACTGAAAAAATGCATGCCGACTACGTCCTGCGGGTGCTTGGTGAACGATGCGATAACGTCGACGTCCAGCGTGGACGTGTTCGATGCCAAAATCGCGCCAGGCCTCATGATTTCATCGAGTTTCCTGACTACGGCCTCCTTGGCGCTCATGTCCTCGAACACAGCCTCGATCACAAGGTCGGAGCCTTTGATGTCGTCGTAGGACAGCGTCGTGGTGAGCAGCGACATGCGTTCCGCAATCTGATCTCGACGAAGCTTGCCTTTTTTTGCCGTGTCTTCGTAACCACGTCGAATGGTCTCTACGCCGCGTGCGAGCGCGTCGGCATTCGTCTCCAGCAGCGTAACCGGCAGGCCAGCGTTCAGGAAGCTCATGCCGATGCCTCTTCCCATAAGGCCTGCGCCGATCACCGCGACTTTAGCGATCTTGCGGGCAGGCGTATCGGCGGGTACATCGGGAATCTTGCTAGCGGCTCGCTCGGCAAAGAACGCATGCCGCAGCGCGCGCGACTCCGGTGTGGACATCAGATACTGGAAAGCGTCGCGCTCCTCCCGCATGCCTTTGTCGAACGGCTTAAGAGATGCCGCCACGGCCTCGACACATTTCAGTGGTGCCGGCAAGTTTCCCGCAGCGGCGATAGTAGCTCCGGCGTATCCGAGATAGGCTTCAGCGCTCTCGTGTTGCACGGCAAGATCCCGCAAGCGCGGATGTGCGCCCGGCGAATGAGCTACGTTGCGCGCATATTTTTCGGCAGCCTCAAGCACACCATCTTCGACGACCAGGTCGAAAAGCTGAGTATTTGCTAACGCACCGGCGGTCGTCGTCTTACCGGACACGATCATGTTCAATGCTGCTTCAAGGCCGATAGCGCGTGGCAGCCGCTGCGTCCCGCCGGCTCCCGGCAGCAGTCCTAGCTTCACTTCCGGCAGCGCAATGAGCGCGTCTTTAGCCGCAACGCGGTAATGGCAACCAAGCGCCAACTCGAGCCCTCCGCCCATGGCCACCGAATGAATTGCCGCCACGACGGGCTTGGGCGAAGCTTCGATAGTGTCGATCACCGTCTGCAGGGTAGGCGCTTGGAACGCCATCGGCGTACCGAACTCACGGATATCCGCGCCGCCCGAGAATGCGTTACCCGTGCCTGCGATGACGACAGCGGTGACGCCATCGTCATCGAGCGCACGAACCATCGCCTCCAAGATTCCCTTTCGCGTGCGGTGACTGAGCCCATTGACGGGAGGATTGTCTAGCGTAATGACGACCACGCCGCCACGGTCCTGATATTGTGCTGTCATGCTGTTTCCTTTTCCTTTTGAAGCTGTAGCGAATGACCGAATGGAACTCGTCCGCGACCTTTGAAGCCAATCAGACAGGTTTGTCGCAGGTCGGGATAGTCCCCTCGCTCGGCTCGCCTCCCACAATCGCTACGTCGAGATAAACACGCGGCCTGTGCCCCATTTGCGTCTGCGCCAACAGCGATGTCAGACAACGAGTGCAGCAAGTGCGGAGCGCATCGGCTCAAGCAACGGCACCGGCCGTCGCGTGTCGCGATCGACGTACACGTGCACGAAATGCCCCTGCGCGGCGGGCGACGCGTCACGGGTCGCGAACAGGCCAATCTCGTAGCGCACGCTCGACGCCCCAAGCCGCGCGACGCGCAGCCCCGCATCGACCTGTTGCGGAAACGCGATCGGCGAAAAATAGTTGCATTTCGTCTCGACGACGAGACCGATCGTCCGGCCGCGCTCGAAGTCGAGCACACCGGCACCGACCAGATACTCGTTGACGACAGTGTCGAAATAGCTGTAGTAGACGACGTTGTTCACGTGCCCATACACGTCGTTGTCCATCCATCGAGTTGGGATCTTCAGGAAGTGCAGATACGCATCGCGTGCACGCGGTTGGGGCTTTTCAGACATGGCAATAGCTATCGAAAGTCAGAACGGTTCAGTTAGATGATCGTCTTTGGTCGCAAGCGCCGGATGTTGGCTCGCGACATACCGTGGCCGAGGGCACAATCGGAGGCCGCTAGCAGTAGAAGCGCAGAGGTAGAGACGAACACCCCCTCTTGACGAAGAACGTTTTCTAGCGGCAACGCCATGGCCAGGACGAGCACCACCACCGCTTGCACGCACACTTGCGTGACAAGTCCGCTCGAATAGCCGTCGTCGCAGTACAAGTCGGCCAGGCGCCTAACAAAACCGCTCGACCAGGGCCGTGCCGATGACGCGCCATTCGCTCACCGTATTCGCCGCGCCGGAGGCCAAGTCGTTTATGGAGCCATGCAACGCTTACGCCATCATCTTATCGGAGTTAAGTTTCGCACAATCAGGGTATTCCCGACAGCTCTCGTCGGTACCCGCGCTGGCAGACGCGTGTGGCGCGACGTGACCGGGGATGATTTTGGGCGCGGCTCGAACGACGTACATTGCGCAATCAACTTAAGCCGAGCGCACTCGCATTCTTGCGGGCATTAGGCGGTGGCTGGGATGCCACGGCTGTTAACTCGGCATTCCATCATCACGCAAGAGAACGATGATTTTTGGTGGCATATTTTCGGAGCTGGGTGACCGTCGCGAGGCGCCGGTAAAGCGATATGAACTCGAACCGCTGCTGTGCGCTGTAGTACTGGCGCCCCCATGAGGCGCGAGTTCGCTTAGGAAGATCGAGGCGTTTACCGACGAGCGGCTGGAGCAGCCGATTCAACTGGTCGATACAAAATGGCGCAAGGCACCACGCTGGATGACATTCGGACGGGTTCTTGTTGGAAATAGAAGACAACGAACTGGAGATCGTGACTCCTGCCTAGGCTCATCGCAGTAGCCGCGCCGCCGGCCGCCCGGTAGTTCATCGCAATCGACGGCAACTGAAGCGCCTTACGTGCGCTGATCTCGCAGCGAGGCAAATGGTGTCAGCCTTCGATCAGAATGATCTGATTGTGCTCGGCCGCGTTGAAGTGTCGAAGAAGTTCAACGAAATCGCGGCTGCACAGGCATTGATTGAATCGATGGTGCTTCCTGGCCGCGTGTTCACACTGGATACGCCGCATTGCCCCAAAAAACTCTGGCGCTTGCTTTGCTAAGGGCGTGCATGGACTCGTGCATGTCAAGAGAAACCAGCCGAAATTACAGGTCGCATGCGAGGATCGGGAAAGAAAATCCGGTCTCGCCGATCAGCGTCGCAGGGCTAGTTTTGGCCGGTTGGGATAAGGCCAATAGAAACCTCGGAATCTTCATTGCGCGTAGCTCTCCGTAACGGACGAGGCGGGATATCGTGTTCAGAACTCCGTATCCATTGTAGGTTCGCATAACGAACACGTCGTCCTAGGTAAACACCGATGGCGCGGTTCGACTTGCTTCACCTGGCGCCTAGCGGTAATCTCACTGTATTCGGTATACGTGAAAGGCATTCATGTCACTGGTTAAACTCAAGGCGCGCACCGACTATGTAGACGAGGTGTACAAAGTACTGCTCGACGCCATCAGCGACGGCTCTCTGGCGCCAGGGAGCCGCCTCACGCAGGAGGAAATCGCTGCCGAACTGGAAGTGTCGCGCTCCCCTGTTCTTCAGGCGCTGCGCCTGTTGAAAAAAGACGGACTCGTGCTCGACGCACCGGGGCGCGGTCTGCTGGTCGCGCCGCTCGATGCCACGTGGATTGCCAATCTCTACGAGATTCGTGGCGCTATCGATGCGTTGGCCGCCCGCCTTGCGGCGACCAGGTGCGTCAAGCTCGACAAGAGCCTGATCACGAATGGCCGGCGCGCGTCGAAAAGCGGCGACGTGAAAGCACTGATCGAAGCAGACGTCGCATTTCATTCGGCCATCTACTCTGCGTCCGGCAACCCGCTGATTGCAGAGACCGCACATCTGCATTGGGTTCATTTGCGTCGCGTAATGGGTGCGGTGCTTCAGGCCTCAGCGCAACGTAAAACGATCTGGGACGAGCACGCTGCCATCTTCGATGCGATCGCGAATGAAGACGCCGATAAGGCCGCGGCATTGAGCGAGCAACATACGCAACTTGCGCGGCACAATCTCGTCGCGCGCATCGATGAGATGCTGGCCGCTCGGCAGGCCTAAGACGGCGGCTGCAAGCCGCCGCTGATTCCATAGGCTGTGCTCTGGCACTCGCTATTCCTCAGCTCCGCCGCTGGCTGTTCACCAGCTTCGCCGGCACCGCGAACACCATGGCGCTTCCGATCAGCAGACTCACCGCCAGACCCAGCACACCACTGGCCGTCGATCCGGTGATCGTCTGCAGGAATCCGATCACGGATGGACTGACCACGCCGGAAATGCTTCCGACAGAATTGGCAAGCGCGAGCCCGGCCGCGGCTGCAGCGCCACTGCAAATGGCGGGAGGAAGGACCCAAAACTGGGAGATCGTCGTCATCACACCCATCGTGCCAATCGTCAGCGCTATCATCGCGATCTGCGTTGAGTGAGCGAACTCAACACTGAAGAAGAGGCCCGCGGCACCGATCACGCCCGGCAGCGCGAGATGCCAGCGGCGTTCGCCGCGCGCATCCGCGCTCTGGCTCACCAGCACCATTGCGACGACGGCCGCAGCATAGGGAACGGCAGTCAATAGACCGATATTCATCGTATCGGCCACACCTGATGCCTTGATCAGCGTCGGCAGCCAGAAACTCACGCCATACAACCCCATCGTGAAAAAGAAATAGATCGCACTTAGCAGCAGAATCTTCGGGTTGAGCAGGCCGTCCCTGACCGAATGGAGGCTGTGTTCGGGCTTCTCTGCGCGCAGATTGCTCTCGATCATCGTCTTCTGTGAATCGCTGAGCCACTTAGCGTCGGCGACCTTGTCGTCGAGAAAGAAGAATGCGAGCACACCGAAGATCGCTGTCGGCACGCCTTCGAGAAGAAAGAGCCATTGCCAGCCAGCAAGGCCATGCGCGCCGCTCAGGTGCGTCATGATCAGCCCAGACAGCGGCCCACCCACCACGCCGGACATCGGGATACCAGTGAGGAATAGCGCCGTGACCTTGCTGCGGCGCGAAGCCGGGAACCAGTAGGTCAGATACAGAAGAATCGCGGGAATGAAACCCGCTTCGGCGACGCCAAGCAGAAAACGCATGACGTAGAAACTGGTGGGCGTCGACACGAACATCATGCCTGCCGATACCAACCCCCACGTAACCATGATACGCGCGATCCAGCGTCGCGCGCCGACCCGTAGAAGTATCAGATTGCTAGGCACTTCGAACAGCAGATAGCCGACAAAGAAGACGCTGGCGCCCAGACCGTAGACAGCATCGCTCAGACCGAGATCTTTCAGCATTTGCAGCTTGGCAAAGGCAACGTTGATCCGGTCGAGGTATGCACACAAGTAGCATAGAAAGAGAAACGGCAGCAAACGCCACATCACTTTCGTGTAGGTGGACGCTTCCTCACTGCCAAACACTGCGGCGGGACTCGAGTAACTCATGTTTTGTCTCCTGTGACGACCAAAGCTGACGCGTTAGCGTCTTGCTCTGGTCCCATGCAACATTGGTGTTGCTGGTGGAAGTCCAGCATTGGCGCTGTGCGCTCTTCTCGCTGCCGTCCTCTAAGCGGCCATTGCCACATGGTGTCCCATGGCCGCGTCGATCGTGCTTAGGTCAAACGCCCTCGCAATACGCCAGGCGCTCGCGGCCTCGTCAGTCAAACATGTCCGGCTGACTTGCCACCAAGTCGCTCCAGATCGTCTGAAAATGCAACCAGCCGATGTAGTCACTGCCGACATGTTCGCGGCTATAGCGCGCACGTTCCGGTATCACGAGTTTGGGAGCCGCGCCGGTCGCCTCGATCATCAGTTGCTGCTGGCAGCAACGTTCGAGCGCGATGAACCAGAACGCGGCGGACTCGATGCTGTGACGGCTCGCGGTCAGCAGTCCATGGTTCTGGTGGATCGCCGCCTTGACCCCTGCAAAGGCGTTCGCGACGCGATTGCCGCCCTTCACTTCGACAGCGACCTTGCCGGCTTCATCACCGATCACGACATGGTCTTCGTAGAACGCGGCGGCGTCCTGTGAAATCGGTTCGAGTTTTTTGCCGAGCGACGCGAATGCGGTGCCGTACACCGTGTGCGCATGACACATCGCGACGATGTCCTGGTGCAACTCGTGCACGGCCGCATGCAGAACGAAGCCCGCACGATTGATTGCATACTTGCCCTCCACGACATTGCCCTCGTGGTCCGCGCAGATCAAGTTCGACACTTTCACCTGCGCGAAATGAACGGCCATGGGATTGGTCCAGTACAGCGAAGGATTCTCCGGATCCCGTACCGTGAGGTGGCCCGCGAAACCATAGTCGAAGCCTTGCAGCGCGAATGCACGGCAAGCGCCGACAAGACGCTCCTTCAAATGCTGGCGATGCGCCGACGGCGAATCGAACGCGGGCTGTTCCGGAAAAATAAGCCCTTTCTGATCGGGCTGATAGATCGATACCTTGCCGGGCTTCACGATCGGCTCCTGGCGCCCTTCGATGATAGCGTCTGACATTGCATGCTCCTTGATGAGTTGAGGATTATTGGTGGCGAAGTTGGCGACGAACCTTCTTCGCGGCTGATTGGCTTATTGATGAGTGATCTTCGCGTTCGCCGATGTCATTGACAAACGATGACTGTTCATAGAAAGATGAACCACATTCATCCTTTGGTGGAACGATGAGACGGATCCCGAACTTCGTGTTGCTCAGAGCGTTCGAAGCGGCGGCGCGACTGCAGAGCTTCACGCTTGCGGCGGAGGAACTGCATCTCACGCAGTCGGCAATCAGCCATCAGGTGAAAGAGCTGGAGGAGTATTTCGGCCGCAAGCTGTTTCATCGGCGCAACCGACGTATCGAAACCACGTCGGAAGGCTCCCGCTTGCAAGAAAGCCTTGGGCGCGTGTTCGACGTGATCGAAGCGGCGTGCAACGAAGTCTCGTTGTCGCCCAATGCACAGATACTCGCCGTTCATGCCGCACCGAGCTTTGCGGCCAAATGGCTCGGACCGCGCCTGCCCGAGTTCATGCAGACTCATCCGGACATCACGATCCGGCTCACGTCAGGTCCAGACCCGGTCGACATGACGCAGCTGCACGAGGTCGATATCGCGATCTCCTACGGCTTTGCGAGAGAACGTCCTGGCATCGCGACGCTTGGGTTAGGCCCGGAGCGCATCGTGCCGCTTTGTTCGCCATCGCTGCTTAAAGCCGGCGTGCCCGTTAGGCAGTTGATCGGTGAGTTGACGTTGATCGATTCACAATTAAGCCGAGTCACCTGGGCCGACTGGTTTGCGCTGAATGGCCTTGCGCTGCCCGCGCGTCCACGGCCTTCTTTCGATCGAGCCGCGCTCGCGCTGTCCGCAGCCGTCGACGGTATGGGCGTCGCGCTCGAATCGGTGCGGCTTGCTGAGCGCGAACTATCGCGCGGAGACCTGATCGAACTCGGCGCAGCCGAGTTCAGGCCGCTTGCGCGGGACACACATTTTCTGTCGTTCCGCACCAGCGAGAAGAACATCGAGAAAGTACGCCTGTTTCGCGAATGGTTGCTCACACGCACAGGTAATACCGTCGTCCCTGACGTGGAGGCCGGTTGACGCGCACGCGCCCATGACTGTATGCTGAACTCCGTATACAAACAAAGGGCGTCATCATGGTTGCGAAACTGCTGAAGATTCAGGCTCGCACCGATTTCGTCGACGAGGTCTACGGCGCACTCGTCAATGCTATTTGCGATGGATCGCTCGCGCCGGGCGTGCGTATCACGCAGGAAGAAATCGCCGATCAGCTCGCCGTTTCACGCTCGCCCGTGTTGCAGGCATTGCGCCTGTTGAAGAAAGATGGCCTGATTAAGGATGCGCCGGGCCGAGGCGTGCTCGTTGCACCGCTCGGAGAAGATTCTCTCGCTCACATCTATCAAATTCGCGGCAGCATCGACTCGCTTGCCGCGCGCCTTGCCGCCCAGCGCCGCGCCGTGCTAAATCCGGCGTTAATCGAACGTGGACGGCATTCGTCACACGACGGCGACGTGCACGCGATGATTGACGCCGACATCGCATTCCATTTTGCCGTGTATGCGGCATCGGGCAACCCGCTCATCGCGGAGACGGCGCGTGTTCACTGGGTGCATTTGCGCCGCGTGATGGGCGCCATGTTGCAGGTAGCCGGGCAGCGTGCGTCCATCTGGGAGGAACATGCGTCGATCGCCAGAGCGATTGCCGAAGGCAATGTGAAAATTGCGATGGAGTTGTCAGAGTTTCATACCGCCCGTGCTTTTGAACATCTTCGGACAGGGCTTCAGGACGTGATCTCAACAGTGCATTCCTGAGGAGATGGCCGGATTGCTCAGCAATCCGGCCTATCGCAAAGCAACGCGTGGCCCTTAGTTGCGCGACTTATCGACAAGCGCGCCTTTCGTAATCCACGGCATCATCGCGCGCAATTTGGCGCCGACTTTCTCGATCGGATGCTCTGCCGTCAGACGCCTTTTGGCCTGCAATGTGGGCGCTCCGGCGCGGTTCTCGAGAATGAAGCTCTTCGCGTATTCGCCCGTCTGGATATCGCCCAGAATCCGCTTCATCGCTTTGCGCGTTTCGTTCGTCACAATGCGTGGCCCCGCCATGTATTCACCGAACTCGGCATTGTTGGAAATGCCGTAGTTCATGTTGACGATGCCACCTTCGTAGATCAGATCGACGATCAGCTTCACTTCATGCAGGCATTCGAAATACGCCATCTCCGGCGCGTAACCCGCCTCGACCAGTGTCTCGAAGCCAGCCTTGATCAGGTCCACGGTGCCGCCGCACAAGACCGCCTGCTCGCCGAACAGATCTGTCTCGGTCTCTTCTCTGAAGCTCGTTTCGATGATTCCGGCACGTCCTCCACCGTTGGCGGCCGCATAGGCGAGCGCCACACTGCGCGCCGTGCCCGATGCGTCCTGCGCGACGGCGATCAGATGCGGCACGCCACCGCCTTGCGCATAAGTGCTGCGAACTGTGTGCCCTGGCGCCTTGGGCGCGATCATTACAACATCGAGATCTGGGCGCGGCACAACCTGACCGTAGTGAATGTTAAAACCGTGCGCGAAACCGAGTGTCGCGCCCTGCCGTGCGTGAGGTTCGACTTCCGCTCGATACACTTCGGCGATGTGCTCGTCCGGCAGCAGCATCATGACGATGTCCGCATCTTTCACGGCGTCGGCAACATGCCGCACAGCCAGACCCGCCTTTTCCGCCTTGATCCACGACGGCCCCTTGCGCAAGCCGACGGTCACGTCAATACCGCTGTCTTTTAGATTCAAGGCATGGGCGTGGCCTTGCGAGCCATAGCCAATGATGGCGACACGCCTGTTCTTCAGAAGCGAGAGATCGGCGTCTTTGTCGTAGAAGATCTTCATTGATGTTCCGGTTGATTGAGTTAGCGTCCACGACCCGTGACGGTGCGCGACATTGCTCGTTAGAGATCGAGCACCAGCAGTTTGCTGACTGCCCGCGATACGCAAGGCGTCAGGTATTCGGTCTTCTCGTCGTCGCCTAGAATGAAGTCGTTGTGATCCACTTCGCCCTCGAGGTAGCGGACCTTGCAGGTTGCGCACAAGCCGGCACAGCAGGATGTTTCGATAGCGACGCCCGCTTCCTGCAATGCGTCCGTAATCGGTTGACCCGGCCGGACACGGATTGTCTGCCCAGTACTGGCAATGCGCACATCGAAGCATTCCGAGATTTCTTCGCCCGTCGCCGGTACGGCTGGCCGCTCTGGCGCCTTGAAATGCTCGAAGTGCACCGTGCCTGCGGGCCAGTGCGCGGTTGCGGCCGCACACGCCTTCATGAAGCCGCCAGGACCGCAGTAGTAAATGTGCGCGCCGTGCGACGGCTTGCTCAGCAGCCGCTCAATGTCGAGGCCGGCAGCGGGATCGCCGCCGTCGAAGTGATAGTACAGATGACCCGCTTCGCGCAGTGTCTTGAACTCGCCGCTAAATGCCGCACACGACGCATCGCGCGCGCAGTAGTGCAATTCGTAGTCGATACCAAGTTTTTCCAGTTCATGCGCCATCGACTTCAGAGGTGTGACGCCGATCCCGCCAGCAAGCAGAATCACCTTCTCCGCATCTCGGACAAGTGCAAAGTTGTTGCGCGGCCGGCTCACGCGCACAGTGTCTTGCACGCGTAGTTTCTGATGCAGCGTTTTGGACCCGCCACGCCCGTTCTCGTCTTTCAGTACCGCAATCACGTAACGATGCCGCTCGGCAGGATCGTTGCAAAGCGAGTATTGACGAATCAGCCCATCGCCGAGATCAACGTCGATGTGTGCGCCTGCATCAAAAGCGGGCAGGTCGCTGCCCTCGGCATCGACGAACTCATACGAGTTGATGCCCTTGCCTTCGAACCGTATCTGACGCACCTGCAATTCGAGCGTGCGGCTGCCGTGCGCGGCCACGGCTTCTTCGGTTTCCATTTCATGCTCCTGCATAATTCAGGGCCATGACACGCAATGTCCGCGCATCATGTACCCGTAGTCGTCGTTAGCCCTTGATCGAACGCTCCAACTCGTCGAACCGCGCCTTCACGAACTCGCTGCGCTCCTTGCCCTTGAGGCTCTCGCTTTCCGTGAGAATCGCGACGATGCGCTTTGTCACTGCGCGTCGTTGCGCGACTTCCTGTTCGACCGTCTCCCCTTCCTGAATGTCGAATACGTTGCCTGAGCAGTAACTGTTCGGCGCACCGCCCTGCTGCCGAAACCACTCGGCGAACTCCCGTGCCGACGCGGCAGGGTTTGTTCCACGCACTGCGTCGCGCAGCATCTTGCGGAACTGATAGGGACCCGCGTCGAACTTCGTTGGGTTTTCGAGTGCATGTACAGCAATCGGGCGCTGACTGATGATCGCCTCGTAGTCACCCGGTGCGTATTGCGCGCTCTTATAGTTCGACCGCTCCCGATGATTCGGCGGGATGGGCGGCAGATCTTCGAGCTTGTATTGCCCGAAGCGCTCGGGACGCCGCATCGCCACCTGGCCGTCGAGAAAGTCGATGCTCTCGTAGCCGACAAGATCTTTCCGGCCGACGCCGCGCGTGTCGATACCCGGGCCCATCACGCGCCAGCCGATCATCTTGCTGTTCTCGTCATCGACAGGCACGGTCCAGCGGATGATATGGAAACGGCTGAAGAGCTTCTTCGCCGAGCCGTCTTCCGACGTGTAGGCATGCAGGCTCAGGTTCGGGAGCACCTGATGCTGAACGCGCACGAACAGACGGTCCTTGTCGACGCGGCGCGCGCCCGCGCAAGCCAAGCTGCGGCCCTGCTGCACCGGCACGAAGTGCATGTCCGGCGCAACTTCCATGGAAGCCGCGCCGACTTCGTCGAAGGTCGTCTGCTGAAAATTGCCGTTCACGACATTCTTCGCTGCATGCAGCGCGGTCGGATGGAAGTTGTCTGCGGCGTTGTCCTGGACCTGCAGCCAGTTGCAATGCTGGAAATTGCTGTACGGCACGAGTTCGTCGCCCGGCAACACGGTGAAATCGCCCTCCCACTCGGGAAACGGCGGCTCCGCATCGGGCGGTCCCATGTATGCGAATACGAGCCCGTGGCGTTCCACCGCCTTGTACGCACCCTGCTGGATTGAGCACGCATAGCGCTCGGCTTCTTTCTCTTCTCCCTTTGGATAGGGCACGTGAAGGCACGTGCCGTCGACGTCGAAAACCATGCCGTGATAGCAGCACTTGATCCCACGTTCTTGGATCGCGCCATATTCGAGCGATGCGCCCCGATGCACGCAGTGCGCGTGCAGCACGCCGACGCGGCCGCTGCCGTCGCGGAACGCGACCAGTTCTTCCCCGAGGATCTTCAAAAAGCGCGGGGTATCGGTGAGTTCTATCGACATACAGACGGGATGCCAGAACGCGCGCATGAATTCGCCCATCGGCGTGCCCGGGCCCGTTTCGGTGAGTTCCGGATCGTGGCCGGGCACTTTACTCGTGTAGTAACCACCAAACGGAATCAACTTCTTCACGGTCGGTGCGCCACCGCCGCTCTTCTGCCCGTCCAGCTTGTCAGATTTAACGCTCATGGTGATTTCTCCAGTGTTTTAACAGGGGCTTTGTTCGAACTAAGTATTTCGGCCTCAGGTTCAGCTCTCTGTACTCTGTATACAGAGTACGAAACTATAGGGCCGTTGTCTCTATGGGTAAACACTGGGATGACCGATGCAAACGTGTGTCGGATCGGTGGCGGGCCTAGAGATCTAGGGTCCCAGCCGGTCGTGCATGCGGACATCACCGGCCGGCGGCGAAGAGGCATCATCACGCGAAGGCCAGTCCGACTGCGGCGCAGACGAACTATTGGGGCACGGCCTCGGTTCTCGAGAGAAAAATCCTTTTCGCACTCGCCGGTCGAGATACCGTGCATGAAGTCTTTTTTATTGACGGCGCCCCGGCCGCCCATAGCCGCGGCATAGGGGACTGCAAATATCGCGAGGCAGCCTGATGGTTTCTGTGCTGCAGCGATAACGTTTGGAACTCCATTTCCGGCTAGGTAGGTGGTTGGCCGCCGATTTTTTATGTTTCGATCGCCGACCAGTCAAAGAGGCCAAGATCAACATGATGCTCCCGCCGGATGAGCGTATCGCGGTGCGTATCGTGATGAGATTGAACCGAATGTACGAATGGCGCGGTGCTCGGCTTTGCCAACGGCTTGAATACCCCTACTGAAGACATCCCACCGCGACCTTCTCCCCACCTACGACCGAGTAGCGTCTTCGCGACAACGTAGAGAAATGGTTCTAGAGGAACGCCTTTGAGTACGCTGACGAGTACATCGGTGACCACTTATGCTGGGACTCTCCTTTATTTTCAATGGCATAGAAATATTATGTGAGTCCTCTCCTGCTCGAAGCTTAAGCGGTACAAATTAATCAGCAATCCACATTAATTCTCAAACTCAATGGCAAAACAGAAATGATTACCCGACACTGACATGCAATGAAACGCGTCCCCAAGTACTCGGTATCTCAGCAGCCAACTCGATAGGCGCATGCCTTGGTTGCAACTCGTCGGCAGTCATCGCGACGCCCGCCGGCAATGTGCTTTCCCTAGCGCGCATGGCCGACGACATATCGTCATGTTTGTCCTTGCTACTCGCAAGGCGAGGGGGATAGTCGGCCCGGCCTTGGACTCATTCGTTGTCGCTGCTCGATGAATTGAGTCCGATCGCATGCGTCCCGGAGCTCCTCGTCGCGGACGTGACCGAGATGTCGCTCAACGATTTCCTTGTCAGACTCAACGCGCTCTAGAATGAGAGTACGACCAGTGGAGAGGAAACCATGAGCCATCATTTCTTGCCCCAAAGACCCGCGGATCCGCAGCGCTGCGTCAATAGTACCGTCCAACATGGACAGACCGGTTTTGTGGCTCGATAAAACGCGTCCCTCTGGTCCGATCAGTAGATACAAGTCCCAGAGGATTAAACGGCCTCCTTCACTACGCAACCGCCGGAATCTAGGTCCACGACTCACGATCTCGAGAGCTTTGCGCTGCTTTGTGCGCTCGCGCTAGTCGACGACGCTTTCGATCCGCTTCTTGTTCATCAGTTCGCAGTTCCGCCCGACGCTTCCTCCCTGCAGCCAGCCACCCTCACGCAGTTGCGCTTCGCTCGCCGTGATCAATTCGCGGCGGGGCTTTCACAAGAGTGCGCCCATATTCGACGCGCAAAGAAAAAGGCCCTGTCCACCGAAACGGACAGGGCCTTTTTTCTTTACTGCGCCACATTTCCCCGCATGGGTAGAAACGTGGGTACCGCATGTTCCGCCTTATGAAGCGCTTTAAAATCAAGCACTTACAGACCAGATTGGCGGAGACGGAGGGATTCGAACCCTCGATCCAGGTTTTGGCCCAGATGCTCCCTTAGCAGGGGAGTGCCTTCGACCTCTCGGCCACGTCTCCCAAACTTTCTGTCGCACAGGGAGTCAGTGCGACGAAGCCAAGATCATAGCGGGCCGGGCCGATAAGGTCAATGTCTGACGAACATTATTTGTGCCAACGTGGCGTCTCATCACGCAATTCATTCACATGAACGCCACAAAACAAACAGGACGCTCTAGAGCGCCCCGTTTTTCCCGCCACTTATGCCTGATCGAGTTCGAAGGCCTTATGCAGCGCGCGTACCGCGAGCTCCATGTACTTTTCGTCGATCAACACCGAAATCTTGATTTCCGAGGTCGAGATCATCTGAATGTTGATGCCCTCTTCCGACAGCGTGCGGAACATCTTGCTGGCGATGCCGACGTGCGAGCGCATCCCGACGCCGACCACCGACACCTTCGACACCTTCGGGTCGCCCAGCACCTGCTCGGCCTGGACGTGCGCCTTTACCGTGCCGGTGAGGATTTCCATTGCACGCGCATAGTCGCCGCGGCCAACCGTGAACGTGAATGCCGTCTTGCCCTCGACGCTCTGGTTCTGGATGATCATGTCGACATCGATATTCGCGTCCGCCACCGGGCCGAGAATCTGATACGCGATGCCCGGCTTGTCGGGCACGCCCATCACGGCGATACGAGCTTCGTCGCGCTGGAACGCGATACCCGAGATGACTGCTTTTTCCATGGTCTCGTCTTCTTCAAAAGTAATCAGGGTGCCCGACTTCATTTCTTCGTCGAGTGGCATCAGCGGATCGGTCAGGCTCGACAGCACGCGCGTTTTCACCTGATATTTGCCGGCGAATTCCACCGAGCGGATCTGCAGCACCTTCGAACCCAGGCTGGCCATTTCCAGCATTTCTTCGAACGTCACGCGGTCGAGCCGGCGCGCTTCTTCAACGACGCGCGGGTCCGTCGTGTACACACCGTCGACGTCCGTGTAGATCAGGCACTCGTCGGCCTTCAGCGCGGCCGCGACCGCGACTGCCGACGTGTCCGAGCCGCCGCGGCCGAGCGTCGTGATGTGGCCGTCCGGGTCAATGCCCTGGAAGCCGGTGATCACGACCACCTTGCCGGCTGCGAGGTCTTGCATGACGCGCTCGCCGTCGATGTCGCTGATGCGCGCTTTCGTAAACGCGCTATCGGTCTTGACCGGCACCTGCCAGCCTGCGTAGCTGACCGCTTCGACGCCGGCTTCCTGCAGCGCGATCGCGAGCAGACCCGAGCTGACCTGCTCGCCGGTGGCGGCGATCATGTCGAGTTCACGCGGGCTCGGTTGAGTCGTGATTTCTTTCGCGAGGCCAAGCAGGCGATTGGTTTCGCCGGACATTGCCGACGGCACGACGACCATCTGATGGCCGGCCTTGTGCCATTTCGCGACGCGCCTGGCGACGTTCTTGATGCGCTCGACCGAGCCCATCGAGGTGCCGCCGTATTTATGTACGATGAGTGCCATTGTCGTTCTGAACTGGAAGAGAAACCGCGCTGGCGCGCTGGAGACGACCGCACAGAAAGCACAGGGGCGCAACGTCTCGTGAACGGCGGCAAAGTGTGTGGCGGCGTAGATGCAGCACGCGTGCAGCACGCGCGGATTTGCCCGGGATGAAATCGCAAATGGCTGATCGGAATTGAACGGCGACGACGGATCACGCACGCCTGCCGGCACTAACGACCGATAGCGACAAAAGCGACGGCGAAATCGGGTCGGGCAAACAAGCTAAAGTACCTGATTAGGCGCAAAAAGACAAGACGCAACGAGCGCTCAAATGCGTCGAATCAGGCCTGCAATGGCCTGTTTTATCGTTGATTTGCGCCCTGTTTCACGCTTTCGACATCTGCACGCACGGCTTGCGCGACTGTCCGACCGGCGCTCAGGCGATCAGCAGATCCTCGCGCCAGACGATTTTCACGCACGCTTCGCGCTCCGGAGATGCGTCGCGCACGGTCCCGCGATTCACGCCGATCAGCGGCACGAACAGCAGTTCATCGCCAACGTAAAGCAATGGCACGTCGCGCTTCCATGCGGGAATGCCGCGCTCCTGAAACAGGTTCTTCAGCGTGCGGCTGGGCGTGTTCGGCACACCGATGCGCATGCGTTCTCCGCCGCGGCGCGCCCGCACGCTTAGAGAGGCTCGTTGCAGGACGCTGACGGGAACCATGTCGCATGCTTCGTTACGTGGCGCTGCGTGCGTTGCGTCGGCTACGTCGGAAGCAGCGGCTGCATCCACCATCGCGAACACGAACGTGCCGCGCCATTGCGGCAAATGCCAGATCTCTTGCCCTTGCCACGCGAGTTCACTGATCTCGCGCTCGACGAGCGCGGTTTCGTCGGCGGGTTCGCTGCTATCGCCGGCTTCCCAGTAGACGAGGCCGCGATAGCTGCGCAACGCATGCCCCGCATGATCGATGCGCAGCCGATGTCCGTCCTGCCCCGCTGCCACTTCGCGCAACTGCCGCAGTGCATCCGCGACACGCGCGCTCGATGCCGCGACGAAGCCGAGCGTACGCATCCAGTAGCGCAGCAGATTCAGCGCGCGATCGTCGTCGAGAGCGAGCAGCACGTCGTGCGCGAGGGCGCGTCCTTCATCGCGCGACGCGCTTTCCATATCGGCGCGCGCGAGCGTGTCGAGCAATCGCTGCGCCGATGCCGAATGCGCGGCCGTGCGCGCGAGCGCATCGCGATAGCCCGGGAAGTGCACCGCGAGCACCGGCATCACCTGATGACGCAAGGCGTTGCGCGCATAACGCGTGTCCGCGTTCGATTCGTCGTCGATCCAGCGCAGCTTGCGCGCGCTCGCATAGTGTTCGAGCTGCGCGCGCAGCAGATGCAAAAGCGGCCGCACGCGTGTCGTCGACGCACCTGTCGGCAGCGAGCCGGGCGCCATCGCCGCGAGACCCGCGAGCCCCGCGCCGCGCAGCAGTTGCAGCAGCACGGTCTCGGCCTGATCGTCCGCATGCTGCGCGAGCCATAGCGTGCCAATGCCGTGCGTTGCGCACATCGCTTCGAGCGCGCGATAACGCGCGTCGCGTGCCGCGGACTCGATGCTCAGGCCCGGCGCGCGCGAAACATCCACGCGTCGCGCGTCGAATTCGACGCCACGTTCGCGCGCGAAAGCCTCGCAGTGCGCGAGCCACGTATCGGCATGTGGACTCAAACCATGATGCACGTGCAGCGCGATACAGCGCGACGCACCCGCGACGCGCACCGCCGCATCGAGGAGCACGCTCGAATCGACGCCGCCGCTGAATGCCACCGCAATGCGCGCGTTCGAATCGAGCCCGGACAGCGCGGCGCCGAGCGCCTCGGTCACGAGGCGCTCGGCGGATGAGTCGGCGGTGGTGGTCACGTCGTTAGCGCGGAATGCGCCGGTGGACGAAAGAGACAGGCCAACGCGCGGGCTTATGCGCCCGGCGTCGTTTCCTTGAATTTGCCGTACGCCATCAGCCGTTGGAAACGGCGTTCGCGCAGGTCGTTGGTGCTCATACCCTGGAACTGGCGCAGCGAATCGGCGAGCGCACGGCGCAGCATCGCCGCCATGCCCTTCGGATCGCGATGCGCGCCGCCGAGCGGCTCGTTGACGATCTTGTCGATCAGACCGAGCGCCTTCAGACGATGCGCGGTCAGGCCGAGCGCCTCCGCTGCTTCCGGTGCCTTGGCGGCGCTTTTCCACAGGATCGATGCGCAGCCTTCCGGCGAGATCACCGAGTAGGTCGAGAACTGCAACATCAGCACGCTGTCGCCCACCGCGATAGCGAGTGCGCCGCCCGAGCCGCCCTCGCCGATGATCGTCGCGATCAGCGGCGTCTTCAGCTCGGCCATCACGTACAGATTGCGGCCGATCGCTTCGGACTGGCCCCGCTCTTCCGCGCCGATGCCCGGGTACGCGCCCGGCGTGTCGATGAACGTGAAGATCGGCAGGCCGAACTTCTCGGCGAGGCGCATCAGCCGCTCGGCCTTGCGATAGCCTTCCGGACGCGGCATGCCGAAGTTGCGCAGCGCGCGCTCCTTGGTGTCGCGGCCCTTCTGATGACCGATCACCATGCACGCCTGGCCGTTGAATCGCGCGAGACCGCCGACGATCGACAGATCGTCCGCGAAGTTGCGGTCGCCATGCAGTTCATGGAAGTCGGTGAACAGCTCGCTTACGTAATCGAACGTGTACGGACGCTGCGGATGACGGGCGATTTGCGAAACCTGCCACGGTGAGAGGTTCGCATACAGATCTTTGGTGAGCTGCTGGCTCTTCTTGGACAGCCGCTCGATCTCTTCCGAAATATCGACGGCCGAGTCGTCCTGCACGAAGCGCAATTCTTCGATCTTCGCTTCGAGTTCAGCGATCGGCTGTTCGAAATCCAGAAACGTGGTCTTCATTGGTTGTAATCCTTGGACTTACCGGGCAGCGCGTATTCTAACCGCGTGCGCCGATGTCAAAACCATTTCTCAACTATCGATATCATATACGCGATAGTCTCTGAAACGGCTTCGTTTCCTGTTCTTCTTTAGTAGTCGACCGGTAACGGATCGAGACTACGCCACATGTACCAGGTCGCCACCGTGCGCCACGGCTCCCAATTCGCGGCAACCTCGCGCGCTTCGCTGCGCGTGACGGGTTCGCCGCTGAAATAGTTGACGCTGATCGCGCGGATTAGGCCGAGGTCGTCGAGTGGTAGCACGTCGGGACGCGACAGGTTGAAAATCAGGAACATCTCCGCGGTCCAGCGGCCGATGCCGCGAATCTGCGTGAGTTCGGCGATCACCGCCTCGTCGTCCATCGACGTCCACTTGCCGACGTGCAACGCGCCCGACACGAAATGCCTCGCGAGATCGAGCACGTACTCGGCCTTGCGTTTCGACAAACCGCACGCGGTCAGCTTCTCGAGACCGAGCTTGATGAACTGCTGCGGCACGAGCTTCGGACACGCGACTTCGACCCTCGCCCACACGGCCTGCGCCGACGCGACCGAGATCTGCTGGCCGACCACCGAGCGCGCAAGCGTGACGAAAGGATCGCCACGACTCAGCAAATGCACGGGGCCGAACTTCGGAATCAGCTTCTTCAAAATGCGATCGCGCTTGACGAGATCCGCGCACGCCTTGTCCCAATACGCGGGACGCGTGACTTCAGGCGCGAGACCGCCGATCTGCACCGGCACCGCGACTTCGTTCGCGAGCGATGCGACACCGGCCGCTTCGCCGCCCGCGCTTTCCGTGCTCGCCGAGGTGGCCGATACGCGCGTCTTGCGCACGACTTCGCCCGCGTTCTTGTCGCGCGCGAGTTCCTGCACGTCGCCGGCGAGCTCGGCCGCGAGTTTGGCCGGCAACGCACCGTTGCCCTTCGCCCGCGACGCCGTTTTCGCGCGTTTCGCAGGCGCGTGCGCAGCTTCAGTGCCCGCGCCATTGAGCGAGCGTTTGGCCGCGTTCTTCTTTGCCGCGGCCGAGTCGGCTTTCGCCGCCGCCCCGCCCGCTTTCGAGGGCGCTTTGTCTACCGCGCCGCCGCCCGCACGAGTCGACTGAGCTGCGGCAGCCGATGCTGCGGCAGCCGATGCCGCGGCTGCCGCACTGGTTTGAGACGCCGCGCGTTTAGCCGGCGTCTTCGTGGCCGTTGCCATCCTGCCTCCTGCCTGGCGAGTCGTTCAGAGGGAAGTACGAGGTGCGCTCACACGCGCCGCCACTCGGTCAACCCGCCGGGTTTGTCTTCAAGGGCAACGCCGGCATCGAGCAATTCGGCCCGGATCCGGTCTGCTGCCGCATAGTCCTTTGCCTGCTTGGCGGCGATGCGCGCGGCGATCTTCGCTTCGATCGCGACGGGCTCGAGCGCGCCTTCGGCTGCAGCACCCGCTGCCTGCTGCAGGTATGCACGCGGTTCGCGTCCGAGCAGCCCGAGCACCGCGCCAAGCGCGCGCAATTGACGGGCCAGCGCGGGGTCGCGCGTGCGGTTCACTTCGGTGGCCAGCTCGAACAGCACCGACACGGCCACCGGCGTGTTGAAGTCGTCGTTCATTGCCGCCTGGAAACGCTGCGCGTACGCTTCGTTCCAGTCGAGCACGGCGCTATCGGGCGTCACGTCTTTCAACGCTGTGTACAAACGCGCGAGTGCATTGCGCGCGTCGTCGATATGTACGTCGCTGTAGTTCAACGGCGAGCGGTAATGCGCGCGCGCGATGAAGAAACGCACCACCTCTGCATCGTACTGCGCGAGCACTTCGCGAATCGTAAAAAAATTGTTCAACGACTTCGACATCTTCTCATTGTCGATCTGTACGTAGCCGTTGTGCATCCAGTAATTGACGAATGTTTGTCCGGTCGCGGCCTCACTTTGCGCGATCTCGTTTTCGTGGTGCGGAAACTGCAGATCCTGGCCGCCACCGTGAATGTCGAACTGTTCACCGAGCAGCGTGCAGCCCATCGCCGAGCACTCGATGTGCCAGCCGGGACGACCGCGCCCGTACTTCGAATCCCAGCCGCTGTCGGCCGGTTCCTCGGGCTTCGCCTGCTTCCACAGCACGAAGTCGAGCGGGTCCTGTTTCGCGTCGTTGGCCGCCACGCGTTCGCCAGCGCGCAGGTCTTCGAGCGACTTGCCCGACAGCTTGCCGTAGCCTGCGAATTTGCGTACCGCGTAGTTGACGTCGCCGTCGCTCGCCTGGTAGGCGTAGCCGTTTTTCTCGAGCGTCTCGATCATGCCGAGCATCTGCGGAATGAAGTCGGTCGCGCGCGGCTCGATGTCCGGACGCTCGATGCCGAGCGCGTCCGCGTCTTCATGCAGCGCGGCGATGAAGCGATCGGTCAGCGATTTGATGGTTTCACCGTTCTCGACTGCGCGCTTGATGATCTTGTCGTCGATATCGGTAATGTTGCGCACGTAAGTCACGTTGTAGCCAAGCGCACGCAACCAGCGCTGCACGATGTCGAACACGACCATCACGCGCGCATGACCGACGTGACAATAGTCGTACACGGTCATCCCGCAGACGTACATCCGCACGACACCTTCGCGCAGCGGCACGAAAGTCTGTTTGTCACGCGCGAGCGTGTTGTAAATGCGCAGAGATTCCATAGAGAGCGGTGCGTGGGCCGAAAGAAGTCCGCATTGTGCTTCATGCGCGCCGCGACCCGCGAAACGAACAGGATAACGGGTGCATCGCATACAGCTGAAACCGGCGCACCTCGTGCGGCGATCAGGCTGCGAACCGGGCGGAGACGGCCACGAGTGGCGAAAAGACAGTCGGCGGTTCGACGGAACGCGCAGACCTTTTGTTAGAATGGCTCGGAGTATAACATCCAGACCTGAGCCTATGAAACACTCAAGCGGCCGCGCGCACAGCGCTGCGACCCTCGCCGCGACTGCGTTTGGCAACGTTGTCGGTGGCGTTACTTTCGAAGCGGCGCGTGCCCTCGCGTGGCGCGTCACCGTCGTTGCCGCACTTGCCGCGGTGCCGGTCGCGAGCGCTTATGCGCAGAAGACCGCGGTGATGCCGCAAGGCCCCGCCGTGCGTGACAATACGCCGGAAATCGACGCGTCGATCGCGCAGAAAAACTGGCAAGCCGCGCTGACCCAACTCGATGCGCGCGTCGCCGCGAATCCGCGCGACGCACAAGCGAAGTTCAAACGCGCAAACGTGCTCGTGCATCTGAATCGCGACGACGAAGCGATCACGGCGTTCACCGAACTCACGCAGCTGTATCCCGAGTTGCCCGAGCCGTACAACAACCTCGCCACACTCTTCGCGAGACAAGGCCGTCTGACCGAAGCGCGCGCGGCGCTCGAGATGGCCACCCAGGTCAATCCGAACTACGGCCTCGCGTTCGAGAACCTCGGTGACCTCTATCTGCGCCTCGCCGATGCCGCGTACCGTCGCGCGGAGAGCCTCGGCAAGGCGAGCCCGAGGACCGCGCAGCGTCTCGCGGATATCCAGAAGGTCGTGTCGCCGGCAACGCCCGCTGCCGCGGCGTCACAGCCTGCCGCCGAGCAGACGACCGTGCCCGCTGCGCACCCCACGTCGAACATCACGGACAGCCCGAGCTTCCAGTTCGGCGGCCCGAATGGCTCGCTCGCCATGCCGCCGTACATGGCGCCGTCGCGCTGAGCGCCGGGCTCGTTGCCTGCCGCAAGTTTTCTCCAACCCCGAGGACTTTCATGAAATGGTTGATGTTGGCGCTCGGCAGCGCCGCCCTGATCGCAAACGCACCCGCCTTTGCGCAGTCCGGTTCGCAGGCCGCTCATCCTTCCGTGCTGCTGAAGACGTCGGAGGGTGACATCCGCGTCGAGCTGTATCCCGAGAAAGCGCCAAAGACGGTCGCCAATTTCCTCGACTACGTGAAAGCCGGCCAATATAGCGGCACGATCTTCCATCGCGTGATTCCGGGCTTCATGATCCAGGGCGGCGGCTATACGCAGAGCTTCGTCGAGAAGCCGACGCGCGCGCCGATTCCGCTCGAGAGCCGCACCGGTCTGAAGAACACCGCTGGCACGATCGCGATGGCGCGCACCAGCGACCCGAATTCGGCCACCGCGCAGTTCTTCATCAACACGGTGGACAATGCCAATCTCGACTACCCGAAGCCGGACGGCAACGGCTACGCGGTATTCGGCAAGGTCACGAGCGGCATGGACGTCGTGAAACGCATCGAAGCCACGCCCACCACCACGCGCGGCCCGATGAGCGATGTGCCGCAGAAGCCGGTCGTGATCCAGTCGGCGACGGTGGTGAGCAAGTAAAAACGAACGGGCAAGCGAACCCGCGCGGCCGAAGTCCGGCCCCAACCAACGCCCCGGCGCGGCCGGTCGTCAGCACATGACGACGCGCCGCGCCTTTTATCCACCTGTTCATCAAAGGATTCCATCATGGTTGAACTGCATACGAACCACGGCCTCATCAAACTCGAGCTGAATGCCGAAAAGGCGCCGAAGTCGGTCGAGAACTTCCTGAACTACGTGAAGGCCGGCCACTACGACAACACGGTGTTTCACCGCGTGATCGACGGCTTCATGATCCAGGGCGGCGGCTTCGAACCCGGTATGAAGCAGAAGCCGACGGCCGAGCCGATCACCAACGAGGCGAACAACGGTCTGAAGAACGAGAACGGCTCGATCGCGATGGCGCGTACCAACGACCCTCATTCGGCGACCGCGCAATTCTTCATCAACGTGAACGACAACGACTTCCTGAACCACTCGTCGCCGACGCCGCAAGGCTGGGGCTATGCGGTGTTCGGCAAGGTCGTCGAAGGCATGGACGTGGTCGAGAAGATCAAGAAGGTCAAGACCGGTTCGAAGGGCTTCCATCAGGACGTGCCGGTCGATGATGTCGTGATCGAAAAAGCTGTCGTCGTCGGCTAAACCGTGAGTGAGTCGCGCCTCATGCGGGCGTCGACTCCTTTGAACTGAAATCAAGCACCTTCAATGCTGCAAGAGACGCCGCTGCGAAGCGTCGCCGCGGGCGTGCCAGGCGAGGGCCAACGCCCGCACGCCGCGCGCCCTTTTTTCTTCCTCTCCGATCTGCATCTGAGCGAGGCGATTCCGCGCACGGTCGCCGCGTTCGAGCATTTCATCGGCGTGAGCGCGGAAGCGGCCGACTCGGTGTTCATCCTCGGCGACCTGTTCGAGTACTGGGTCGGCGACGACATGCTGAGCGAGCCGTTCGTCGCCCATATTGCGGCGCTGCTGCACACGCTGTCCGAGCGCGGCATCGCGCTTTACATCATGCACGGCAACCGCGACTTTCTGCTGGGCAAGCGCTTCATGAAAGCGGCCGGCGCGATCTGGCTGCCCGATCCGTTCGTGATTACCGCGTTCGGCACGCGCATTGCGCTCGCCCATGGCGATGGTCTGTGCACCGCGGATCGCGGCTATCAGTTGTTCAGGTGTTTCGCGCGCAATCGACTCGCGCAGATTCTGTTTCTCGCGTGGCCGTTTCGTTGGCGTCGCAAGCTCGCCGAGAACATGCGCTCGAAGAGCGAGCATGGCCGCACGCGGCCGATGCCGATCAAGTATGACGTGACCCCGCAAGGTGTCGCCGCGCTGTTCAGGAAATCGAAGACCGCGACGATCATTCATGGGCATACCCATCTGCCCGCGCGGCATCGCGAGCCGGGCGGCACGCGCTGGGTTCTGCCCGACTGGGATCTCGATCACGGCGAGCGCCGGGGCGGCTATCTGAAGATCGATGCCGACGGGATTCGAGCGTTGCCGCTGGATTGACCTCGTGGGTACGGCGTGCGCTTCGCGCTGCCGAGGCGCCGATACCTAGCGCTCCCCCGCCAGCCCCTCCACCTTCCCCGCGATCGCCGCCGATAGCCGCCGCAAATCGAGCAACGCCGCATCCGCGCCTTGCAGACCTTCGAGGCTCGTGCCGAGCCGCTCGAGCGCATCGACGATTTCATCGATACGTCGCGCCTGAGTAGCCGCATGGTCGATCAGACCGTGAATCGCGAGCGAAACCGGATCGTCCGCGTTGGGCGTGATGCCGTATGCGCAAAACGCGCTGATTTCGCTGCCGCGCTTCGCGTCACGCGCGGCGTTGTTCGCATTCGGGTTCGCACCGTTCGCACCGTTCGCAGCCGCCGCGGCCGGCACGATGATCCGCGCCGGATTGCCGAGCGCCGTGCCACGCGCGGGCACCGGCTTCGTCACGACCGCGTTCGATCCGATCTTCGCGTCCGCGCCGACGGTGAAGCCGCCGAGCACCTTCGCGCCCGCACCGACGATCACACCACGCTCGAGCGTCGGATGCCGCTTCGCGCCGCGCGTGAGCGACGTGCCACCGAGCGTCACACCCTGGTAGATCGTGCAGTCGTCGCCGATCTGCGCGGTCTCGCCGATCACGACGCCCATGCCGTGATCGATGAACACGCGCCGCCCGACGCTCGCGCCCGGATGAATCTCGATGCCGGTCATGAAGCGCGCCATCTGGGACACGAAACGCGCGAGCCAGCGGCGCTTCGCGCGCCAGCACGCGTGAGCGATCCGATGCAGCACGAGCGCGTGCAGCCCCGGATAACACGTGAGCACTTCCCATGCGCTGCGGGCGGCGGGATCGCGCTCGCGGATGGTGGCAACATCTTCGCGAAGTCTCGTGAACATGGCAGGGACTGTATTGTTGGGGGAAAACCGTCTGCGTGAGCGAATCCGCGCGGTTTGCGCATGCGGGACTCTGCGTTTCGCGCCATAGCTAACGGCATCGCTGCCGCTTAGCACGGCGGCAGCTTTGCTTCTAACGTTTCGTGGATTGTAGGGCGATTGCGCGAAACCTGCCGGAAGTCCCCGTCACCTGCAAGGTTGTCGTCAGACGAAGGCGGCGCATCAGGTGCGCCGTCACGGGCTGGTCAACGGACCGTCAGCCGGTCCGCCTGGTCTTGAGCAGGATGTGCTTGGCGATGCCGCGCACGATGTTGACCTCCTCGCGCTCGAGGCCCGAGCGCGCGAAGAGCCGCCGCAGCCGTGACATCAGCTTCTTCGGATTGGCCGGATCGAGAAACTCGAGCGCGACCAGTGCGCTTTCCAGATGCGCGAACATGCTCTCGATCTCGTCGCTGGCCGCCATCTGCGCGCGTTGAGCGGCGGATTCGGCCGGCGCCGCGTGTGCTCCCGCGGTGGATGCGCCGTCGCTCGCTTCGTCGGCGCCGAGGTACGCGGTGCGTAGCTCGTAGGCGAGCACCTGCACCGCCTGCGCGAGATTGAGCGAGCTATAGGCCGGATTGGCCGGAATATGCGCGATCGCGCTGCATCGCTCGACGTCCTCGTTCGACAAGCCCGTGCGCTCGTTGCCGAACACCAGCGCGATCTCACCGTGCATCGCCTCTGCGTGCGCGGCGGCAGCAGCCGCACGCGGCGTCCATTGCGGCGGACCGTATTCGCGCAGCCGCGCGGTCAGCGCAATCGACCAGTGCACGCCAGTCAGTGCATCGGGGAGCGACGGCACCACGTGCACGGAGGCGAGTACGTCATCGGCGCCGCTCGCCATCGCGATCGCTTCGGGGTCGTTCTGCACGTTCGGCACGCGCGGCGACACGAGCACGAGCCGCGAAAAGCCCATGGTTTTCAGCGCGCGCGCCGCGGCGCCGACATTGCCCGGATGGCTGGGCTCGACCAGCACGAAACGCGTCGACGTGAAGCCGCCGCGCAAATCGGCCACGGCGGGGTCGGAGGAATGGTGGGTGTGATCCACGATGAAACTCGGCTGGCTAGGACTCAAGACGCGTATGGTAGCGCCAACGGGCACTTATGCCGAATCAGGCGCACGCGCGAGCCACGCGCGCGGACGAGGGCGCAGCATCGGACCGGCACCGGCGGGCGCCTGTGCGGTACATCAGCCGCACGTGAGCGAGCACCTGCGCGAGGGCGCCCGGACTCAGGTAAAATACCGCTTTTCGCGTCCGGCGCCGACGTTGGCTGAAGCTTGCGTCGAACCGGTCGCACCGTTCTTATTCAATTCGTCTCCGTCGACGGAATGCTCTCCGGTTTGATAGCCGGTCTGCTGTTCCGTGCTGTTTTTGCGTCGTTGCGGCGCCCGTCAGCGCAGTTTCGCGCTTATTTACCGGCCGGCAGCCGTGCTGCCCCGGCACAAGGATCAGTTTATGCATCCCATGCTCAATATCGCTGTGAAGGCCGCGCGCCGCGCAGCTCAGATCATCAACCGCGCATCGCTCGATCTCGACCTGATTCAGGTCAGCAAAAAGCAGCACAACGATTTCGTCACGGAAGTCGACAAAGCGTCCGAAGCGGCGATCATCGAAACGCTGAAGACCGCCTATCCCGATCACGCCATCCTCGCCGAAGAGTCGGGCAAGTCGGACCACGATTCCGAATACCAGTGGATCATCGATCCGCTCGACGGCACCACCAACTTCATCCACGGCTTCCCTTACTACTGCGTGTCGATCGCGCTCGCGCACAAGGGCGTCGTCACGCAGGCCGTCGTCTACGATCCGACCCGCAACGATCTGTTCACCGCATCGCGCGGCCGTGGCGCGTTTCTCAACGATCGCCGCATCCGCGTCGCCAAGCGTGACCGCCTGGCCGACTGCCTGATCGGCACCGGCTTTCCGTTCCGCGCGCAGGACAGCCTCGAATCGTACGGCCGTCAGTTCGCCGAGATGACCGAAGCCTGCGCCGGCCTGCGCCGTCCGGGCGCCGCCGCGCTCGATCTGGCCAACGTCGCGGCCGGCCACATGGACGGCTTCTTCGAGCAGGGCCTGAACGCATGGGACGTCGCGGCGGGCAGCCTGCTGATCACCGAAGCCGGCGGCCTGGTCGGCAACTACACCGGTGATTCGGAGTTCCTGCACGTCGGCGAAGTCGTCGCGGGCAACCCGAAGGTCTACGCGCAGATGGTTCCAATCCTGTCGCGCTACAGCCGCACGCGTCAGCAGTCGGCGTAAGGCGCGCCGCCGCGGCCGGTCCGCGGCAACGCATAACGGTTGCAGAGAAAAGCGGCTTCGGCCGCTTTTCTGTTGGCGGCGCTCCAGTGTCCGGAGCGTCGTGCTAAAAAGCGGGAAGTCATTCGGGGCGGTACTCGGCCGGGACCGTTCCCTGCTCCATGCCGCTTTGACCCTGCCCGACTTTCGCCCCGGGCGCAGCCTCCAATCTGCCCCATGAAAAAAGGCTTCCATACGATCATCGCGGCACAGTTCATTTCGTCGCTGGCCGACAATGCGCTGTTGATCGCCGCCATCGCCCTGCTTTCCGTGATGCGCTCGGCCGCGTGGGTTACGCCGCTGCTGCAGATTTTTTTCACGATCTCGTACGTGCTGCTCGCGCCGTTCGTCGGCGCGTTCGCCGATTCGATGCAGAAGCGTCACGTGATGTTCATCTCCAACGCGCTGAAAGCGAGCGGCTGCCTGATGATGATTCTGGGCGTTCATCCGATGATCGCCTACGGCGTGGTCGGCTTCGGCGCAGCCGCGTATTCGCCCGCCAAGTACGGCATCCTCACCGAGCTGCTGCCCGCCGAAAAGCTCGTGCAGGCGAACGCGTGGCTCGAATCGGCGACGGTGCTGTCGACGATCGCCGGCACGATGCTCGGCGGTGCGCTGATCAGCACCGTCTTCGAGCATTTCGTCACGCGTGCGCATATGCCGCTGATCCGCTCGGCCGCCGATCTCGCGATGGGCGCGGTCATGCTCACCTACGCGATCGCCGCCGCGATCAACATCTTCATTCCGGACACTGGCGCGCGCTATCCGAACCGGCTGACCGAGCCGAATAAGCTGGTCGGCGATTTCCATCACTGCTTCCGGGTGCTGTGGGCCGACAAGCTCGCGCAGATCGCGCTGTGGGTGACCACGCTGATGTGGGGCGCCGCCGTGACGATGCAGCTGCTGGTGCTCAAATGGGCGAACGTGAACCTCGGGCTGTCGTTGTCGAAGGCGGCGGTGATGCAAGGCGTGACCGGCTTCGGCATCGCGATCGGCGCGGCGGGCGCGGCCGCGCTGATTCCATTGCGCCACTCGCTGAAGGTGTTGCCGGTCGGCGTGCTGACGGGCGCGGTGGCGATCGCGATGGCCTTCTACAACAAGGACCTGTTCCCGGCGGGCGCGGGCCTGCGCTTCGGCACGCACGTCGCGCCCTACTACATTCTGCTGGCCTATCCGCTGATGATCGTGCTCGGTGCGTTGTCGGGCTTTTTCATCGTGCCGATGAATGCGATCCTGCAGCATCGCGGCGCGACGCTGCTGTCGGCCGGTCACTCGATCGCCGTGCAGAATTTCAACCAGAACCTCGCGGTGCTGCTGATGCTCGGCGTGTACGCGCTGCTGCTCACGGCGAAGATGCCCGCGCAGTGGATCATCGTCGTGTTCGGCACCTTCGTCACGCTGCTGATGTGGCTCGCGAAACGCCGCAGCGCGGCGAACGAACGCAGGGTGGACATGCGGGCGATGATCGAGGAATGAATGCATCACGGTGCTCCAGCAATGACAGCGCGAGGCTCGGCTCGACGGCCGTAACCCGCCGCGACGGCGCGCACCCCCCGCTTTGATCGAATCGGTCATGCTGACATTCAGCTCTTGTGTTGGGCATCGTCCGTTCGGCCAGGGTCCGCTCGCCGCGCCGGCGGGTTAAACTCACGCCCTGAGCATCTACCGCAAGAAGACACGAAGGATGGGTATTCAAACCGCAGCGGCCAACGACGTCGCACAACACACGCCGATGATGCAGCAGTACCTGCGCATCAAGGCGGAGCATCCGGGCACGCTGGTGTTCTACCGGATGGGCGACTTCTACGAACTCTTTTTCGACGACGCGGAAAAAGCCGCGCGCCTGCTCGACCTGACGCTCACGCAGCGCGGCGCGTCGGCGGGCAATCCGATCAAGATGGCCGGCGTGCCGCATCACGCTGTCGAACAGTATCTGGCCAGGCTCGTGAAGCTCGGCGAATCGGTCGCGATCTGCGAACAGATCGGCGACCCGGCCACCTCGAAAGGCCCGGTCGAGCGCAAGGTCATGCGCGTGGTTACGCCTGGCACGCTGACCGACGCCGCGCTGCTGTCCGACAAGAGCGACGTCTATCTGCTCGCGCTGGGCGTCGCGCACAATCGCCGCGGTGTCGCCACGAGCGTCGGTCTCGCATGGCTCAATCTCGCGAGCGGCGCGCTGCGCCTCGCCGAAGTCGCGCCCGATCAGGTCGCCGCCGCGCTGGAGCGCATCCGTCCCGCGGAAATTCTGGTCGCCGACGCCACCGCCGATTCGACCAGCTGGACACCGCCTGTCAACGCCAGCGCGCTCAAGCGTGTACCGGCCTGGCACTTCGATATCACCTCGGGCACGAAGCGCCTGTGCGACCAGCTCGAAGTCGCGAGCCTCGACGGCTTCGGCGCGCATTCGCTCGGTTGCGCGTGCGGCGCGGCCGGCGCGTTGCTGCTGTATGCGGCGTCCACGCAGGGCCAGCAACTGCGCCATGTGCGCAGCCTGAAGGTCGAATACGAATCCGAATACATCGGCCTCGATCCGGCCACGCGCCGCAACCTCGAACTCACGGAGACACTGCGCGGCACCGAATCGCCGACGCTGTGCTCGCTGCTCGACACCTGCTGCACGACGATGGGCAGCCGCCTGCTGCGGCACTGGCTGCATCATCCGCCGCGCGATTCGGCGGTGGCGCAGGCACGTCAGCAGGCGATCGGCGCGTTGCTCGACGCGCCGCCGGGCGCCGATCTCGATACATTGCGCAGCGCATTGCGGCAGATTTCGGACATCGAACGGATCACCGGACGTCTCGCGCTGCTGTCGGCGCGGCCGCGCGATCTGTCGAGCCTGCGCGATACCTTCATCGCGCTACCTGCATTGCGCGCGCAGCTCGCAGCGGTGGCCTCGAACGCGGATTCGCTCGCGCGCATCGACGCGGCGCTCGAACCGCCGCACGCGTGCGCCGATTTGCTGAAGCTCGCGGTCGCGCAAGAGCCGGCCGCGATGGTGCGCGACGGCGGCGTCATCGCGCGTGGTTATGACGCCGAGCTCGACGAACTGCGCGATATTTCGGAGAACTGCGGACAGTTCCTGATCGATCTCGAAACACGCGAACGCGCGCGCACCGGCATCAGCAATCTGCGCGTCGAGTACAACAAGGTGCACGGCTTCTATATCGAAGTCACGCGCGGCCAGACCGACAAGGTGCCGGACGACTATCGCCGTCGGCAAACGCTGAAGAATGCCGAGCGCTACATCACGCCCGAGCTGAAAACCTTCGAGGACAAAGCGCTGTCCGCGCAGGAACGCGCGCTCGCGCGCGAACGCGCACTGTACGACGCGTTGCTGCAATCGTTGCTGCCGTTCATTCCCGACTGTCAGCGCGTTGCGCTCGCGCTCGCCGAACTCGATCTGCTGGCCGCGCTCGGCGAACGCGCTCGCGCGCTCGACTGGGTTGCGCCGACGTTCTCGGCGAACGCGGGGATCGACATCGAGCAGGGTCGTCATCCGGTGGTCGAGGCGCAAGTCGAGCAGTTCATCGCCAACGATTGCTCACTCGCGACCGAGCGCAAGCTGCTGTTGATCACCGGTCCCAACATGGGCGGTAAGTCGACTTTCATGCGCCAGACCGCGCTGATCGCGCTGCTCGCTTACGTGGGCAGCTATGTACCAGCGCGGCGCGCGGCCTTCGGACCGATCGACCGCATCTTCACGCGCATCGGCGCGGCCGACGACCTCGCCGGTGGCCGCTCGACCTTCATGGTGGAGATGACCGAAGCCGCCGCGATCCTCAACGACGCGACACCGCAAAGCCTCGTGCTGATGGACGAGATCGGCCGCGGCACGTCGACGTTCGACGGCCTCGCGCTCGCGTGGGCGATCGCGCGCCACCTGCTCGCCCACAACGGCTGCTACACGCTGTTCGCGACGCACTATTTCGAGCTGACGCAACTACCCGCGGAGTTTCCGCACGCGGCCAACGTGCATCTGTCGGCAGTCGAGCACGGGCACGGCATCGTGTTCCTGCACGCGGTCAACGAAGGGCCCGCCAATCAGAGCTACGGTCTGCAGGTCGCGCAGCTCGCCGGCGTGCCGAACGCGGTGATCCGCGCGGCACGCAAGCATCTCGCGCATCTGGAGCAGCAATCGGCCGCGCAGCCCGCGCCGCAACTCGATCTGTTCGCGACGCAGCCTGCCATGCTCGCCGAAGACGCGGACGACGACCACGAGGCGGCGAGCGACGCAACGCCTGCGTCGCCCGCGATGCAGACACTCGTCGAGCGTCTGCGCGGCATCGATCCGAACGATCTGCGGCCGCGCGAAGCGCTCGATCTGCTGTACGAACTGCATGAACTGGCCGTCGCGCCGGATGCGGACCACTGACACGCCGGGACACCCGCCGCGCCCGCGCGGGCTTCGCGCGGCGCTGCGCCACGTGCTCGCACCAGCGGGCGGCATCGTCGTGCTCGTGGCAGTGTGCGCATGGACCGTGCCGGCGCACGCTGAGGCCTCGCGCTTCGCGTTCGCGGTGATTTCCGGCACGATGCACAGCCCCGCCGACGAAGCCGCCACGCAACGGCTGCTCGAGGCGATCGGCCGCGAGCGCGACGTGCGCTTCATCGTCTACGACGGCAATCTGAAGGGGCCGAAGGAAGTTTGCCGCGACGCGCTGTTCGAGCGCCGCCACGCGCTGCTCGACAGCTCGCGCACTGCCCTCTTCTTTATCCCCGGCCAGCATGACTGGGTCGATTGCGGCACGGCGGAAGCCGGCGGCTTCGATCCGGTCGAGCGGCTCGACCAGTTGCGGCAAACGCTGTTCGCCGATCCAACGTCGATGGGGCAGAACCCGATCGCGTTGACGCGCGAGAGCGAGGTGTCGCGCTTCCGCCCGTTCCGTGAAAACGTGCGCTGGGTAGTCAACGAAAAAACGAACGACAAAGCGAACACCAACGCCGGCGACGTCGTCTTCATCGGCCTGAACGCGCCGGGTCCGAACAACCGCTACCTGAGCGCGGGCGGCCGCAACGGCGAGTTCGAAGATCGCGTGATCGCCAACGCATTCTGGCTCGAGCACGCGGCCGAATACGCGAAGCGCCGCGACGCGCGCGCGATCGTCGTGTTCATTCAAGGCGACTTCGACCCGGAGCGCTACGAGCGACCCGAACGGTTCGCCTGGCTGCACTTCGCACATAGCTCGCGCCGCGACGGCTTTCTGGAATTCAAGCGCAGTCTGCTCAAGCTCGCGCAGATTTTCCCCGGACCCGTGGTCGTCATTCATGCAGACGAGGACCGGCCGGCCGGCGGTTTCGTCATCGATCAGCCGCTACGCAACGACAAGGGGATGGTCGTGACGAACCTCACGCGCATTGCGCTCGCGCCGCATGATCGTCTCAACCAATGGATTCAGATAGAAGCGGATTTCGGCAGGAAGCCGCCGTTCAGAGTCAGCGTGCGCGACGTGCCGAAGCAGATGCCGCTGCCCACCACGCCGCCGGTCTTGCCGCCCGCATCGCCGCGCGACGAATCCGGCGCGTCGATGCCGGTTGCGCCGGAGATGCCGAATGTGGAAGGTTTCGGGCCGGCGTCGGAATTGCCGCCCGTATTGCAGACACCTGGAGAGTCGCAGGAGCAGCAGCCGCGCATCCCGTCCGACCAGGGCGGCGGCGACTATGGGCCCGCTATCTCGATGCCGCCGGGGTCGATACTGCCAGCCTCGCCTGCGTTGCCCGCATCGGTGCCGTCTGCCCCCGCGACGACACCGCGCATGCCCGCAAGCTCAGTGCAGGGTCGGTTTTGAGCTGTCTTCTTCGTCCTCGTCTTCATCGTCGTCGAGAACTTCGAGGCCGTCCGCGCCATGCGCGTGCTCGTGCTGGATTTCGTCTTCAGTTGCCGGACGCACGTCTTTGACGGTCAACGCGAAACGCAGCGCCATGCCGGCGAGCGGATGATTGCCGTCGAGCACGACCTTGTCTTCCGCGACGTCGGTCACCACGTACACCAGCGCATCGATTTCCTCGTCGCCATCTTCGGGGGTGCCTTCGAACTGCATGCCGACTTCGAGCGGTTCCGGGAAGCGATCGCGCGGCTCGATCTTCACAAGGTCAGGATCGTATTCGCCGAACGCGTCTTGCGGCTCAAGCTGGATCTGGGTCTCGAAGCCAGCCTCGTGGCCGTCGAGCTCTTCCTCGATCTTGGGGAACGTGCCATCATAGCCGCCGTGAAGATAGACCATCGGCTCTTCGCTTTCCTCGATCAGATTGCCCTGCGCATCCGACAGCTTGTAGGCGACCGACACGACGGTGTTCTTTGCGATTTTCATTCGATTCTCCAGAATACAACTCACATTATACGATGCCCAGGCGGCCCACCCACCTCCCGGCCGATGCAGGTTCGGCACGCAATTCGCCGTCTGCTGCAAAGCCGGCCACGCGGCCCATTCTTCCGCCCTCGCCCGACGTTCCGACCGCACTTCTCGGCCATCTGAGCCCGTCGCAATTCATGCGCCGCTACTGGCAGAAAAAGCCGCTGCTGATCCGTCAGGCGATTCCGGACATCGAAGCGCCGCTGTCGCGCGACGAGCTGTTCGAGCTGGCCGATCGGGACGACGTCGAAGCGCGCCTGATCACGCACTTCCGCAACAAATGGCAGCTGGAGCACGGCCCGTTCGCGCCCGACGAACTGCCGTCCGTCAAACAGCGCGCATGGACACTGCTCGTGCAGGGCGTGGATCTGCAGGACGACCGCGCGCGCGCGTTGCTCGACCGTTTCCGTTTCGTGCCGGACGCGCGTCTCGACGACCTGATGATTTCGTATGCGACCGATAGCGGCGGCGTCGGCCCGCACTTCGATTCCTACGATGTGTTTCTTTTGCAAGTAAAAGGCAAGCGCCGCTGGCGCATTAGCGCGCAGAAAGATCTGACGCTGCAGCCCGGCTTGCCGTTGAAGGTTTGTACAGCACTTCGAGCACGAACAGGAGTGGGTACTCGAGCCCGGCGACATGCTGTACCTGCCGCCGCACATCGCGCACGACGGCATCGCCGAGGGCGAATGCATGACCTGCTCGATCGGTTTTCGCGCGCCCTCCGAAAGCGAGCTGACCGCGCAGTTCCTGTACCACCTGGCCGAGCGCGGAGAGGCCACGGGCAAGGCGGGCGCCCTTTATCGCGACCCACGGCAGGCCGCCGTCGAACAGCCGGCCGAGTTGCCCGCGGCGCTCGTCGAACGGGTGGGCGCGATGCTTGCTAAAGTGCGATGGAATGAGCAGGACATTGCGTCGTTCCTTGGCACGTACCTCAGCGAACCCAAGCCGAGTGTCGTCTTCGATCCGCCGCAACGGCCGCTCAACGAAGCCCGTTTCATCGGCGCGGCGTCGAGATCCGGTCTACGGCTCGATCGCAAGACTAACCTGTTGTATGAACGACGTTTTTTCTTCGTAAATGGAGAAGAAATATCGTGGACCGGCGTGAAAAAATGGCTGTTTGAACTCGCAAATCTGCGGTGCATGAGTGCGATACGCTTTGTAACACTATCACACGATTCATCGGTGACAGCACTGCTACACGAGTGGTATTGTGCGGGCTGGATACAGGTAGGCGAGATTGCGTAACTCTGCCCGCCTGTTATACCGTACGGTGAAATTTTGTATGAGAAAGACAACGTATTGACCCGCATTTATCGACTGTCAGTACGAAAGTGCATATAATTTCCGCCCAAGCCGTAGGGAAGATTCCAGCTCGTCAAAAGAGCATCTCCACCAGCGGCCCAGGTCGGTGTTGGAGCACATTACCGGTTTTATTTTGCGCTGTTGCTTACCTTTAAACCATAAAAGGACGTGATCATGAAGAAATCCCTCCTCGTAGCATCCCTGTTGGCAGTTGTGGCACTCGCTGCATGCAACAAGAGCAACGATCAGGCTGCTGCACCGTCGGAAGCTGCGTCCGCACCGGCGGCAGCATCGCCTGCTGAAGCAGCATCGCCGGCAGTTGCGGCATCGCCGGCCGAAGCAGCATCGCCGGCCGAAGCAGCATCGCCGGCCGAGGCAGCATCGCCGGCTGAAGCAGCATCGCCGGCAGCAGGCGCAAGCCAGTAAGCCGCAACGGTTCGGCGCTGTAGCGGCGCTCCCGCTACAGCGCCTGCGCACGAAACGTTTGGAGGCTGGCCGGAAACGGCGCGGGCCGCAAACGGGCAAAGAAAAACGCCACGGATTCACATCCGTGGCGTTTTGTCATTCAGGGCCGCTTTCCGCTGCGGAGCTCGTCGCATGTGTGGAACACATCCCCCTATCGAACCGGCGCCGCTGGCCCAGCGCTCTCCTCAAAGAACTCACGCACCACGTCGATCTCGCGGGTGCGCTTGAACGGCGGCAGACTCTGCCAGATGCGGCGGCCATAAGGTTTATCGACGAGACGTGTATCGCAGATCATCAGCACGCCACGATCGGTCTCCGCGCGAATCAGCCGGCCGGCGCCCTGCTTCAGCGTGATGACGGCCTGCGGCAGCTGATGCACGGCGAACGGGCTCAAGCCCTTCTTCGTCAGTGCGTCGAGCCGCGCGGCCAGCACGGGATCGTCCGGCGGCGCAAACGGCAGCTTGTCGATCACGACCAGCGACAGCGCGTCGCCGCGCACGTCCACCCCTTCCCAGAAGCTCTGACTGCCGACCAGGATCGCATTGCCGTAGGCGCGAAAGCGGTCGAGCAGTTCGGTGCGGCTCGCATCGCCCTGCACGAGCAGCGGATAGTCCCAGCCGCGCGACTCGATCGCGTCGCGCAGCTTCGCCGAGATACGATACACCGCGCGCAGCGTCGTGCACAGCATGAAGACGCCGCCGCCCGAGGCTTCGATCGCGGGCAATGCGGCATCGAACACGGCGTCGGTGAACATCGGCGATGACGGCTGTGGCAGATTGCGCGGTACGTACAGAAGTCCTTGCGATGGATAGTCGAATGGGCTCGGCAATGTCATCGAGCGCTTCGAGTTCAAGCCCATCTGCGCCGCATAGTGCGTGAAGTCGCCGCGCACCGACAGCGTCGCCGATGTGAAGATCCACGCGCGCGGCACGCCGGCGCGCTGCTTCGCGAAAATCGGCGCGACCGACAACGGCGTTTCGTGCAGTTGCACCGTGTGCGAGAACACCTCGATCCAGCGCACCTTTTCATTCGGATCGGCGCGCTCCGCGCTGGCGTCACCCTCGCGGGTCGCAACCGCGTCGCGTTCTGCACTCGTGGGTGGCGTGGTCCAGCCGCTCAGCACGTCCTGCAACTCGCGCGCGCGACGCAAACACGCGCCGAGCGATTCGGCTCGCTCGGCCTGGCCCGCCAACGCCGAGGCCAACGCGTCGAGCTCGGCCTCGAGCGTCTCGAGCGCGGCGAACAGCGGGTGATCGTCGGGCAGCTGGCCGATCGACAGACGCACCGAGTCTTCCTTGAACGCGAGCCGCACGTCGCGCGCGGCGCGCTCGAGCGCCGCGCCGAGCTTGACCCAATCGACCGCATCGCGTGCGTGACCGAGGCCCTCGGCGACCGAATCGCGTGCGAGTTCGAGAAACTGCGCGGTCGATAGCGTCTCGCCGAAAAACAGCGTCGCGGTTTCGGGCAACTGGTGCGCTTCGTCGAAGATGACTGTATTCGCAGTCGGCAGCAGCTCCGCCATGCCGGTATCGCGCAGCATGATGTCGGCGAAAAACAGATGGTGGTTGACCACCACGATATCGGCCTGCTGCGCTTCGCGGCGCGCCTGCATCACGAAGCAGTCCTTGTAGTGGGAACACTCCTGGCCGAGACAGTTGTCGCGCGTCGACGTGACCATCGACCACACCTGCGCCGTTTCCGGCACGCTCGCGAGTTCGGCCTTGTCGCCGGTGCGCGTGATCTTCGCGAAGCGCACGATGTCCTGCAGATACGAGGTCTCCTGGCGCGATGGCAGACGGCCGTTGTCCGCGGTGCGTTGCAGGTAGTAATGGCACAGGTAGTTCGCGCGGCCCTTCAGCATCGCGACCGACACCGGCACCGCGAGCGCGTCGCGCACGGTCGGAATGTCGCGCTGGAACAGCTGATCCTGCAGATGCTTGGTGCCGGTCGAGACGATCACCTTGCCGCCCCACAGCATGGCTGGCACGAGGTACGCATAGGTCTTGCCGGTGCCGGTACCCGCCTCTACGATCAGCGTATTCTCACCACCGTCGACGCCGTCGGCTTGTGCGTTGCTCCCGGTCGACTCAGAGACGGCTTCAGCGCCGGTCTGCTGCAGGCGCCGCGCCGGGCGCTTCTGCGTCTCGAACATCGCGGGGTCGGGCATCGCGCGGCCCGACGCCTCCATCGCCGCGGCAACCGCGCGCGCCATCTCGATCTGCGACGCACGCGGCCGATAACCGTCGATCTGCCGTGCGAGCAGACCGTTGTCGGCGAAGATGTCGTCGAGCTCGCTCGCGCGGCGCCGATTCAGCGACACACCTGGCACCGGTGCTGCCGCGCGCGGCGCGGGCGTGCCCGAAGCAGATGCGTTGTCCGGCGCGGCCCGGGATGAAGTGTCATGCGATGAATTCAAGGCAAGCGTTCCTGCTAAGTCCGGCTCGCGCGCTGCGCGCCCGGCGCCTGCCAGGCCGCGAACTCAGGCGCGCGCGTCCGGTTCGAGCTGCAATTGCAGCAAGATGATGGTGTCCTTGACTTTAAGTTTGCGCTTTTTCAGGCGCTGCAACTCGAAGTCGTCGATGCCGGGTTCATCCGACATCCGGTCGATCAACCGGTCGAGTCCACTATGCTCCGATTCCAGTTGCAGAATGCGGTCGCGAAGTGTGTTTGCGTCGATGACGTGATGACGATCGCGCATGCTCGCCTCCTCTGGTCGGCGGCACGAACCGCGTGCGCGCGGTCCGATGCCTGAGGTTGCTGTCCGCCTCAAAACGCATTATGGCGACTACGGCGGCCCTGGCCACGACCGCCACGGCTTACTCTACGATACAGCCACTACAGCACGCTTACTGTTGCTCTTGTTGCTGCTTTTGCTGCTCTTCGAGCTGTTGCTGCTTCAACTCGTCCTGACGCTTCTGCTCGGCCTTCTCGGTGGCCTGCTTTTGACGTGCTTCGACATCGAGCTTGTGCTGCGCGGCCTCGGCCTGCTTCCGCTCGAAAGTCTCCTGTTTCTGCTGGCGCTCCGCGGCCTTTTGCGCACCCTGCCGACGCGCTTCCTCGAGCTTGCGCTGGTAGTCGCTCTGCTTCTGGTCGTAGGCCTTCTGATTGGCCGCCGCCTGCGCAGGCGTGACACCATGCTGCGCCTGATCGAGCGCGTGCTGGCGCTGCTTCTCCTCGTAGGCCTGCGCATTGGCTTCGTGCTGCGGTGCCGCGGCGTTGCGCTGCGCCTGATCGAGCGCGTGCTGACGTTGCTTCTCCGCGTAGGCCTGCGCATTGGCTTCGCGCTGCGGCGCCTCGGCGTTGTGCTGCGCCTGATCGAGCGCGTGCTGACGCTGCTTTTCCTGATACGCCTGCTCGTTGCGCGCGTCTTCGGCGGCACGTTGCGGCGCTTCCGCCTCGTTTTGCGCGCGCCGCAACGCGGTGCGTTCGTCGCGTTCACGGGCGCGCTGCGCACGCTGCTCGGCGTCGAGCGCGAGCTGTTCCTTGCGGATGTCCGCCTGCACGCTGCGCATCGCGTCGCGTGCGCGGTTCAGACAGTGATTGACGAAGAAGCGGCTGTAGCAGTTGTGTTGCGCGACAGCGAATTGATAGTTGTTGTCGTCGGTGCGCTGATTGAGCACCTGTTGCCGCTCGTCGAACGACTTGTCCAGCACGGCTACGTCACTTGCGCTTTGAGGGCCGTCGGCGGTTGCGGCGGCTTGCGGGCCCGAGGCCGCGACGGGTCCCGTACCTTGCGCCGGCGTCGCACTTTGCGCCACGGCCGACACCGGCACGACGAGCGCTGCGGCGATCACGCACGACGCGGCAGCCGTTAAAGCCGACCGACCGAACGAGCGCAAAGAAACCAGCGGCAATTGAGACGAACCCGGCAGTGAACCCGGCAGTGAACCTGACGCCAGCGAAGAGACCAGGCGGTTGAGGGACAAGGAGATTGGCAACGTCGTAGAGGGTCAACGGAACATGCCCGAAATTCTAACACCCCACGGTTGAGCCCTTTGGCATTTATGGCAAAATGCCCCGCTCTAGCAACCTGGTCGCGGCGCACGCCCGGCCTGTCCCGATTTGCCGCCCGCGCGCGGCCCATCACTGAGTCCGCAGGAACACCAAGACCTTATGACGGAAACCGTAGCACTCAAGATCGTCCAGCGCATCGCCACCGAACTGTCCGTCCAGCCGCGCCAGGTCGCGGCCGCAGTGGAACTTCTCGACGAAGGCGCGACCGTTCCGTTCATTGCCCGTTATCGCAAGGAAGTGACCGACAATCTCGACGACACGCAACTGCGCAATCTCGAGGAACGCCTAGTCTATTTGCGCGAGCTGGAAGACCGGCGCGCGGCGATCATCGCGAGCATCGACGAACAGGGCAAGCTCACCGACGAGCTGCGCGGCGCGATCGAAGGCGCCGACAGCAAACAGGTGCTCGAAGACCTCTATCTGCCATACAAACCGAAGCGCCGCACGCGCGCGCAGATCGCGCGCGAAGCCGGCTTGCAGCCGCTCGCCGACGCGCTGCTCGGCAATCCGCTGCTCGATCCGCAAGCCGAAGCCGCGGCGTACGTGGACGCGGACAAAGGCGTCGCCGATGTGAAGGCCGCGCTCGACGGCGCGCGCGACATCCTTTCCGAACAGTTCGGCGAGACCGCCGAACTGCTCGGCAAGCTGCGCGACTATCTGTTCAACCAGGGCGTGGTGTCGTCGAAGGTCGTGGAAGGCAAGGAAACCGCGGAAGAAGAGAAATTCCGCGACTACTACGACTACGCCGAAACGATCCGCACGGTGCCGTCGCATCGCGCGCTCGCACTGTTCCGCGGCCGCAATGCCGGCGTGCTGATGATCAAGCTCGGCCTCGGCGAAGAACTCGACGCGCAGGTGCCGCACCCGGGCGAAGCGCTGATCGCGCGGCACTTCGGCATCGCCAATCAGAACCGCCCCGCCGACAAGTGGCTCTCCGACGTGTGCCGCTGGTGCTGGCGCGTGAAGGTGCAGCCGCACCTCGAAAACGAGCTGCTGACCAATCTGCGCGACGAAGCCGAACACGAAGCGATCCGCGTGTTCGCGCGCAATCTGAAGGACCTGCTGCTCGCGGCGCCGGCTGGTCCGAAGGCCGTGATCGGTCTGGATCCGGGCTTGCGCACCGGCGTGAAGGTGGCGGTGGTCGACCGCACCGGCAAGGTGCTCGCGACCGACACGATCTACCCGCACGAGCCGCGCCGCGACTGGGACGGCTCGCTCGCGAAGCTCGCGCGAATCGCCGCGCAAACGCAGGCCGAGCTGATCAGCATCGGCAACGGCACCGCGTCGCGTGAGACGGACAAGCTCGCGAGCGAGCTGATCGCGCGTCACCCGGAGCTGAAGCTGCAGAAGATCGTCGTGTCCGAAGCCGGCGCGTCGGTGTACTCGGCGTCCGAGCTTGCCGCGAAGGAATTCCCCGCCATGGACGTGTCGCTGCGCGGCGCCGTGTCGATTGCGCGACGTCTGCAGGACCCGCTCGCCGAGCTCGTGAAGATCGAGCCGAAGGCGATCGGCGTCGGCCAGTATCAGCACGACGTGAACCAGCGCGAACTCGCGCGCTCGCTCGACGCGGTCGTCGAAGACTGCGTGAATGCGGTCGGCGTCGATGCGAACACCGCGTCGGTCGCGCTGCTCGCGCGGGTGTCGGGTTTAAACGCAACGCTCGCGCGCAACATCGTCGACTATCGCGATGCGAACGGGCCGTTCCCGTCGCGCGAGCATCTACGCAAGGTGCCGCGTCTCGGCGACAAGACCTTCGAGCAAGCTGCCGGCTTCCTGCGCATCAATAACGGCGAGAATCCGCTCGACCGTTCGTCGGTGCACCCGGAAGCGTATCCGGTCGTCCAGCGCATCCTCGCGAAGATCAGTAAGCAGGTCGGCGAAGTGCTCGGCAATCGCGACGCGTTACGCGGACTGTCACCCACCGAATTCGTCGACGAGCGTTTCGGTCTTCCAACCGTGCGCGACATCCTGGTCGAACTCGAGAAGCCGGGCCGCGATCCGCGTCCCGAGTTCAAGACCGCGACGTTCCGCGAAGGTGTCGAGAAGGTCAGCGATCTGATCCCGGGCATGGTGCTCGAAGGCGTCGTGACGAACGTCGCGGCGTTCGGCGCGTTCATCGACATCGGTGTGCATCAGGATGGCCTCGTGCACGTGTCGGCGATGTCGACGAAGTTCGTGAAGGACCCGCATGAGGTCGTGAAAGCCGGTCAGATCGTCAAGGTCAAGGTGCTCGAAGTCGACGTGAAGCGCCAGCGTATCGCACTGACGATGCGTCTCGACGACGAACCCGGTGCAGCGGCCGCGCGCAGCGGCGGCGGTGCGCAGCAGGATCGCGGTGGCTCGGGCGGCAGCTTCAATCGCGGCGGAGCGGGACGCGGTGCGCCGCAACGCTCGCGCGAACCGGAGCCGGGCGGCGCGATGGCGGCTGCGTTTGCGAAGCTCAAGCAGAAGTGAGCGTCACGGACCGGAGCACGTCGTCGCACGCGCTCCGGTCCGTGACATGACTGCGTCGCGCGCTCAACCGCTTGCACGCGCGCATGAACAAAAAGCCCACGCATTGCGTGGGCTTTTTGTTTGCGCACCCGCACGTCACGCGCGAGCCGTCAAATCTCGATCTTCGTTCCCAGTTCCACGACCCGGTTAGCCGGGATGCTGAAGAAGTCGGTCGGCTTCGCGGCGTTCTGATGCATCCACGCGAACACACGCTCGCGCCATACCGACATGCCCGGCAATTGCGTCGGCACCACCGTTTCGCGTGCGAGGAAGAATGACGTGTCCATCAATTCGAAGCTCATGTCGTGCGTGCGGCCGACGTCGAGCAGCACCGCCTTCACGTCGGGCGTTTCGTTAAAGCCGTAGGCTGCCTTCACCAGCCACAGGCCACCGTTCATGTCCTTCACGGTCACGCGATCGGCGTCCTTCACGTACGGAATGTCGCGCGTGACGAAGGTCAGAAAGATCGTGCGCTCGTGCAGCACCTTGTTGTGTTTCAGATTGTGCAGCAGGCTCACCGGCACCAGCGAATCGCTGCCGGTCAGATAGATCGCGGTGCCCGACACGCGATGCGGCGGATGCGCGAGCAGGCCTTGCAGGAACGGCATCAGCGGAATACCGTCGGCGGCCGTGCGTTCCTTCACGATCATCCTGCCCTTGAACCACGTCATCAGCAGGAAGAACAGCAGGCCGCCGATGCACAGCGGCAACCAGCCGCCCTCTTCGACCTTCAGCAGGTTCGCGCCGAAAAAGCCCAGGTCGACCACCATGAACACGCCGATGATGAGCCCAACCAGCAGTTTGTTCCAGTTCCACACCTTCACCATCACGACGCAGGCAAGGATCGTCGTGATCACCATCGTTGCCGTCACCGCGATACCGTACGCGGCCGCCAGATTGTCCGAGCTCTTGAACGCGATCACGATGCACAGGATGATGAACAGCAGCATCCAGTTCACGACCGGCACATAGATCTGCCCGATCGCGAGTTCGGACGTGTGCAGGACCTTCATGCGCGGCACGTAGCCGAGCTGGATCGCCTGGCTCGTCAGCGAGTACGCGCCCGAAATCACCGCCTGCGACGCGATCACCGTCGCGACCGTCGACAGCACGACGAGCGGCAACAACGCCCAGTCCGGCGCGAGCAGGAAGAACGGATTTTCGATCGCCTTTGGGTCGTGCATCAGCAGCGCGCCCTGGCCGAAGTAGTTCAGCACGAGCGAAGGCATCACGAGCACGTACCACGCCATGCGGATCGGCTGCGCGCCGAAGTGGCCCATGTCCGCGTACAGCGCCTCCGCGCCGGTCAGCACCAGCACGACCGAGCCGAGCACCACGTAGGCCTGCAGCACGTGCGCGGCCATGAACGAGTACGCGTAGTAGGGATTGAGCGCCTGGATCACATTCGGCGACTGCATGATGTGCCACAGGCCGAGCACGGCGAGCACGAGGAACCAAAGCGTCATGATCGGCCCGAACAGACGGCCGACCGTGGCCGTGCCGTGCCGCTGGATCCAGAACAGCACGATCAGGATCACGACGGTCAGCGGAATCACCAGATGCGCCAGATGCGGCGCGGCGATTTCGAGACCTTCGACCGCCGAGATCACCGAGATTGCCGGCGTGATCACCGCGTCGCCGTAAAACATGCAGGCGCCGAAGATGCCGAGCATCATCAGAAGGCCGGCCATTTTCGATTTCTGATCGACCGAGCGCATCGCCAGCGCCATCAGCGCGAGGACGCCGCCCTCGCCGTTGTTGTCGGCGCGCATCACGAACAGCACGTACTTGACGCCGACCACGATCACGATTGCCCAGAACAGCAGCGAAATAACCCCAAGGATCGACTGATCGGTCAACGGGATGCCGTGCGACGGACTGAAGGCTTCCTTCAGCGCGTACAACGGGCTCGTACCGATGTCGCCGAACACCACTCCGATCGCGGCAATCGCAAGGGAAGGCAGTGGCTGTTTGTGTACGTGATTGTTATCTGTCATGGACGCGAGGAAATCCGTTCCCGGGCGGAAAAAACGACCGCTATTTTAAACTGCCAATCCGGTACCGCCCGGCTTGTTGTGGATACGCCACGTGGATGTCCGCGCAGTGTAGCACTGCGATATGGACGCGCCTGTCGCGGCGCGGACGTCCTGGCGCCGCGCGTGACGCATAAAAAAACGGAGCCCGACTGGGCTCCGTTTTGTGACACCGCGATGACGCACGAGATCCGATGCGACAAAGCGTGAGGCGCGCGGCTTCGCGTCAATTGCCCGACGCCTCATCGGCCTTGGCGATGCCGCGCTTGATCCACGCGCCGAGGTTATGCGGACGCACCGTGTCCCACTCCTCGAACGGCTGATGAATCCACGGGTTGGTCGGCAGATACTCCACGTGGTAATCGGGCTTCACCTTCGAGCAGCCCTTGTACCACAGCACGGCCGAGCGCACCGCGGTGATGGCCGGATAGCGTTCCTTCAGATGCTGCTGCACGCGCGCGAGCGTGACGCCCGAATCGACGAGGTCGTCGACGAGCAGCACGTTACCGTGCAGTTCGCCGCGCGTCATCGTGATGTATTGCGCGATGTCGAGTTCGCCCTGCTGCGTGCCCGCTGCCTCGCGATAAGAGCTCGTTGCCAGAATCGCCAACGGCAGATCGTAGATGCGCGACAGCTGGTCGCCGACGCGCAGACCGCCGCGCGCGAGGCACAGGATCTTGTCGAACTTCCAGCCCGATTCGTGCACGGCAAGTGCGAGCACCTCGATCAGCCGGTGATATTCGTCCCAGCCGACCCACAGGTTCTTGTCGTCGTTGCGCGGATCTTTCATCGCGATCATGGGTACACCTTGCATCGCTTAGACCTTGAACGGATGACGCAGCAGAATCGTTTCGTCGCGGTCCGGACCGGTGGAGACCATGTCGATTGGAATGCCCGCGACTTCCTGCACGCGCGTCAGGTACGCACGCGCGTTGGCGGGCAGCTTGTCCCACTCCTTGATGCCGACCGTGCTTTCCTTCCATCCCGCAAAGGTTTCGTAGACCGGTACGCAGCGCGCGACTTCCGTCGCGCCGCGCGGCAGCAGATCGACGTTGTGGCCGTCGATCGTGTAGCCGACGCACAGCTTCACTTCGTCGAGACCGTCGAGCACGTCGAGCTTGGTCATGCACAGCCCCGTCACGCCGTTGATCTGGATCGAGCGACGCAGCGCGGAGACGTCGAGCCAGCCGGTGCGGCGCGGACGGCCGGTGACCGAGCCGAATTCCTTGCCGACGGTGGCGAGTTCGAGGCCGATCGGGTCCTGGCGCGAGGCATTGTCCGCATCGTACAGTTCGCTCGGGAACGGGCCCGAACCGACACGCGTGCAGTACGCCTTCGTGATGCCGACGATGTAGTTGAGCTTCTGCGGACCGACGCCCGCGCCCGCCGTCGCGGCACCCGCGACGCAGTTGCTCGAGGTGACGAACGGATAGGTGCCATGGTCGATGTCGAGCAGCGTGCCCTGCGCGCCTTCGAACAGCAGATTGCCGCCGTTCGCGTTGACGTCGTAGAGACGGCGCGACACGTCGGTGACCATCGGCTTCAGTCGGTCGGCGTAGCTCAGCATCGTGTCGAGCGTTTGCTGGAAGTCGACCGCGGCAGCGCCGAGGTACTGCGTGAGCACGAAGTTGTGATAGTCGAGGTTTTCGCGCAGACGCTCGGCGAAGGCTGGCGCGTCGAACAGGTCCTGCACGCGCAGGCCGCGGCGCGCGACCTTGTCTTCGTAGGCCGGGCCGATGCCGCGGCCGGTCGTGCCGATCTTGCTCGCGCCGCGGCGCGCTTCGCGGCCCTGGTCGATCGCGATGTGGTACGGCAGGATCAGCGTGGTGGCTTCGGAAATGAAGAGGCGCTTCTGGACGTCGATGCCGGCGGCTTCGAGTTCGCCGATTTCCTTGAACAGCGCTTCCGGCGACAACACGACGCCATTGCCGATGTAGCACGCGACGCCGGGATGCATGATGCCCGACGGAATCAGACGCAAGATGGTTTTCTTGCCGCCGATGATAAGCGTGTGACCGGCATTGTGACCGCCCTGGAAGCGAACGACGCCCTGAGCGTGGTCCGTCAGCCAGTCGACGATCTTGCCCTTGCCCTCATCACCCCATTGGGTACCCACGACGACGACGTTGCGCCCGGGGTTCACATTCACTGCGCTGGCAGACATGTTGTTTCGTAAGCTGGTTAAAAACGTATTTTACCTGGGTTCGCGGAAGCTTCCGGAATTTTTCCGTTTCCGCTCAACGGTATGCACGTTATGTTGAGTATTGGGAGGGATGCGCGGCCGCGCAGAGTCTCGCTCGACCGCGCGCGATTCGGGCGGTGGTTGCGCCGCCCTCGGGCGAACGTCGGGGGACGGGTCCCCGGCAGCGTAGATCGGAACGCGCGGCTCAAGCGCGCGGTTCGACCACCCATGCGCCATTGCGCTCGACCAGCACTCGGTCGAACGCGAATTCATCGAGATCGTGCTTGTGGCCAGGCAGCGCCTGGATTACCACTTCACCGCCATCGCGCAATGCCGCGACCGCCACGCGCAACGCTTCGTCGTGCCGCCACGGCGCGAGGATCGCGCTGCTGCGCGCTTCGACCGGCGAGATCCGCGCGACTTCGCGCAGATCCAGCGAAAAGCCGGTTGCCGCGCGAGCGCGGCCATAGGCCTGACCGACGTGGTCGTAACGGCCGCCGCGCGCGACCGCGTTCGGCACGCCGTCCACGTAAGCGGAGAACATCACGCCGCTGTGGTACGCGTAGCCGCGCAGATCGGCGAGGTCGATCATCACTTCGGCGCCGTCGACCTGGCTCGCGAGGAACGCGAGGTCGTCGAGCGCGCGGGCGATCGCCGGTGAATTCGGCAGACGCGCGCGGGCCTCTTCGAGCACCGACGCGTCGCCGTACAGCGTCGGCAGCGCGCGCAGCGCATCGCGAATCACCGGCGAGAATTGCGCGGTCATCTCGACCAGGCGCGGCACGTCCTTGCCGGCCAGCGCGTCGTAGAGCGCCTGGCCGAGTTCCTCGGCGGCCGGCTCGGCTTCGATCAGCGCGGCCAGCACACCCGCGTGACACAGGTCCAGACGCACCTTCGCGAGGCCGGCGAGACGCAGCGCGTCGAGCATCAGCTGCTGGATTTCGAGGTCCGCTTCGAGCCCCGCGTGGCCGTAGATTTCCGCACCGATCTGGATCTGCTCACGCGTCGCATGCAGGCCGCGCGGGCGCGTATGCGCGACGTTGCCCGCATAGCAAAGACGCGTGACGCCCTGGCGGTTCAGCAGATGCGCGTCGATGCGCGCGACCTGCGGCGTGATGTCGGCGCGCAGACCGAGCGTGCGGCCCGACAGCTGATCGACGAGCTTGAAGGTGCGCAGATTCAGATCGTGCCCACCGCCCGTCAGCAGCGACTCGAGGTATTCGAGCAGCGGCGGCATCACCATCTCGTAGCCGTACGAGCGGAAACGGTCCAGCAGATGACGCCGCAATTCTTCGATCTTGCGGGCCTCCGACGGCAGCACGTCGGCGATATTCTCAGGAAGCAACCAGGTCGACATCGATACAGTCCTACGGCGTTGAACACGGCGTCTTGCAGCGCCGATGATGAGTGTGAATGACGTAGAGCGGCTTGATTCTGGCGGCTGACACAGACGCTCGGGCGGCGCTTTGCGGCACGCGCGCGACGCGCGGCGGCGTGGCAGGTCAGTACGCGTTTTGCTCGGGCCGGCAAAACACGCCGCAACACGCGGCGTTCATCAGACAAGCAAGCCGGCTTCAGGTCGCGATGAACAGTAGAACCAGCCCGAGCAACATCACGATGAGCCCTCCGACACGAATCTGATGCGGCGGTCGTTCCGCTATTTTACGGAACGTGTCGCGCCAGGCGGTTGGAAAAACGAACGGAAACATCCCCTCGATAATCAGCATCAGCGCGATCGCGAGCAATAACGAACCAGCTATGTCCATGCGAGTGAAGCGGCCGCGATGCGGATGCCGCGGCCTTCGGTAATCAGCGTTTGCGCGCAGCAGGCGCGGAAGCGTCCGGGGCGACGCCGCCGGTCGGGCTACGCATGAAGCGGAAGAACTCGCTACTGGAGTCGACCACGATCAGGTCGCCCGGCTTGAAGGTCTTCCGGTACGCCTGCATGCTTTGATAAAACTGGTAGAACTGCGGATCCTTGCCGAACGCTTCGGCAGCGATCTCCGCGGCCTTTGCATCGCCTTCGCCGCGAATGCCCTGCGCCTGCGCGAGGCCGTCGGCGAGCACCGCCTGCTGCTTCGCGAGCGCGTCCGCGCGGATCTGGTTCGCTTCGGCGGCGCCCTTCGCTCGCTCGTCCGCCGCGACCTGCTGGCGCGCGGCGATCATGCGCTTGAATACCGAGTCGGCCACCGCTGCCGGGAAATCGACGCGCGTGAGTTGCACATCCACGACCGATACGCCGAGCGATGCCGCGCCCTTGTCCATCGCACCGCGGGCCTGTTCGGCGATCGCCGGTTGTTTGGCGAGCGCGTCGGACAACGTGAACTTGCCGAACGCGTCGCCGAGCGCGCCGCGCGACAGCAGCGCGAGCCGGTCGGGCAGACTCTGCGGATCACCCTTCGTTTCGGCGATCAGCTTCAGCGGATCGGTCACGCGGAACTTGATCACCGGGTTGACCAGCAGATCGGTTTTGTCGGACGTGACGTAATGATCTTCGTCGGGTGCGTCGAGCGACTGGATGCGATTGTCGACGAACGCGACCGTTTGCAGCGGCGGCGGCAGCTTCACGTGCAGCCCCGGGCCGAGCAGCGTGGGCGTCGCGTCGCCGCGCGCGGACAACACAGCCATATGCCGTTGATCGACGACGAACACCATCGACGTTGCCGCGAACAGCACGATGACGAGCGCGACGACGAGCGCAATGATTCGGTTCATATTCTTGTGCGCTCCTTATTGAACGTCGTCTTCGCGCATGCGATTGCGGAACGCTTCGCGCGAGCGCAGCGACGCGGCGCTCGGCCGGCTCGCTGGCGCAGGCGCGGAAGCGGCGGGTGCGGATGCGCCAGCGGCGGCGGAGCCTGCCGCGGCACCGGTCTCAGCGGCCGACGCGGCCGACGGCGCGGCCGCACTCGCCGCTTGCGGCGCGCCCGCGACAGCGGGACCCGAAGCGGCGGCGCCCGCCGCCGCGGCCTGGCGTTCGCGGTTCTGCTCGACGAGCCTGTCGAGCGGAAGATACAGCACGTTGTTGCCGTTCTTCGCGTCGACGAACACCTTGGTCGCGTTCGCGTAAATCTGCTGCATGGTTTCCATGTACAGGCGGAAGCGCACGACGGCCGGCGCCTTCGCGTATTGGGCGTAGACCTGGTTGAAGCGCTCGGCCTCGGCCTGCGCCTGCGCGACCGTGGTCTGGCTATAGGTTTTGGCTTCCTGGACCTGACGATCGACGTCGGCCTGCGCGCGCGGCAGAAGATCGGCCGCATAAGCCTGCGCATCGCGTTTCGCGCGTTCGTTTTCGTCGTGCACCTTCGCAGCGTCGGCGAACGCGGGTTGCACCTGCTCGGGCACCTGCACGCTCTGAATCGTCACGCCCGTGACTGCCAGACCGGACTGGTACTGATCGAGCGATTGCTGGATTGCCGCGATCAGCTGCTGGCGCAAAGTTTCGTGATCCTGATCGAGGATATCGCTAGTGCTCTGCGCGCCGACGATGCCGCGCACCGCCGCCTGCGCGGCATGCATCACGCTCTGATCGGGATCGACGCTGCGAAACAGAAAGTCGTTGGGCTTGCGCACCTGGTACTGCACGGCGAAGCGCACGTCGACGATGTCGCCGTCGTGCGTGAGCATTGACGCGTCCTTCACGTTCGCGAGACGCACCACATTGCTACGGCCGATCTCGACCTGGCGGATCTGCCCGACATTGACGAACTCGTGGGACTCGAACGGAAACGGCAGACGCCAGTGCACGCCCGGCGCCGCGGTATAGCGATACTTGCCGAACTGCAGCACGACGGCCGCCTGGCCATCCTGCACGACGAACACACCGCTGCCGAGATAGATCGCGATCAGCACGCCGATCACGATGCCGACGCCGATGCGCGCGCCACGGCCGTTGTCAGGACGGCCACCGCCGACACCGCCGCCCCTGCGCCCGAAAATCCGGGACAGACGGCGATTGAAATCACGCCACATTTCGTCGAGATCGGGCGGACCTTCACCGTCGCGTGCCGGTCGCTTCGGATCGTTCGGCCGTTGCCGGTCGCCGTTGCCGTCGCCCCGGCCCCAACGCGGATCGTTCAGTGAAAGCAAGGCGCGCATACGCAGCCAGATACTCCGCTCGTTGTAATCGTTCACCTGTGTTCGTTCACCAGAGTAGACAGCGGGTCAGTGCAATTGGAACGGGTCAGTGCCCGAGTTCTGGAACCTTGTGGTCGTCGCGCAGTTGCGCCGCGCGGTCATCTTGCGACGCATCGAACGGCATGTCGGCAAGCGGTTCGGCTGTAGCGATTTCGGCGATGGCAGCGCGCAATGCATCCAGCCCCTGCCCGGTGCGCGCGCTCAAAAAGACGCGCGAAATATTACCATACTCGTCCCGCTCGACCGCGTCGCCACGGGCTGCCAGCTCTGGCACCGCGTCGATCTTGTTGAACACGAGCACCTGACGGATCGTGTCCGCGCCGATCGCGTGCAACACCTCGTTGACCTGATCGATCTGGTCGAGCCGCACCGCGCTCGATGCATCGACGACATGCAGCAGCAGGTCCGCGTGAATGGTTTCCTCGAGCGTCGCGCGGAACGCGGCGACGAGCTGGTGCGGCAGCTCGCGGATGAAACCGACGGTATCGGACACCACCACCTGCCCCGCTTCGTCGCCCAGATACACGCGCCGCGAGGTGGTATCGAGCGTGGCGAACAACTGGTCGGCGGCATACGCCTGCGCCTTGGTCAGCGCGTTGAAGAGCGTCGATTTGCCGGCGTTCGTGTAGCCGACGAGCGACACCGACATCGTCTGGTTGCGATGCCGCGCCCGGCGTTGCGTGCCATGCTGGCGGCGCAGCTTGTCGAGGCGGATCTTGAGCGCCTTGATGCGCTCGCCGATGAGCCGGCGGTCGGTTTCGAGCTGCGTCTCGCCTGGACCGCGCAATCCGATACCGCCCTTCTGACGTTCGAGGTGGGTCCACGCGCGAATCAGCCGGGTCGATAGATATTGCAGCTGCGCGAGTTCGACCTGCAGCTTGCCTTCGTGGCTGCGCGCGCGCTGCGCGAAAATGTCGAGGATCAGACTGGTGCGATCGACCACGCGCAGATTAAGCGCCCGCTCCAGATTGCGCTGCTGCGCAGGCGCCAGAGCATGGTTGAAGATCACGAGTTCGATGTCGTTTGCTTCGCACGCAAGGCGCAATTCTTCGGCCTTGCCGCTGCCGACGAACATCTTCGCGTCGGGACTGGAACGGCGTCCGGTGAGGGTGACCAGGGGGTTCGCGCCCGCGCTTTGCGCGAGCAGGCTGAGTTCTTCGAGACTGGCTTCGAAATCGATCTTGCCGAAGTCGATGCCAACGAGCGCTGCATTGATCAAATTGGAGGGTATCAAAATGACGCGGCCGGGAGTGATCGCCAACGGGCGACAGTGTGCCGGCCGCGGCGAGGGTTAGGACTGTTCGGAATCCGGGTGGAAATTCACCGGACGGGCAGGCACGACCGTCGAAATGGCGTGCTTGTAGACCATCTGGGTGACCGTATTCCGGAGCAACACGACGTACTGGTCGAACGATTCGATGTTCCCTTGAAGCTTGATGCCGTTGACCAGGTAGATCGACACCGGCACATGCTCTTTACGCAGTGCGTTCAAAAACGGGTCTTGTAACAATTGCCCTTTGTTGCTCATAGCAAACTCCGTATTTTTTTGCAGGTTGACTGAATTGACGGCGAAGAAAAAGAGATCCGCCGCCAACCGCTACACTATAGCTGATTTTCATTTCGACGCGCGGGCCCGGGACCCCCGGCCAAACCCAGCATACACGCGGGTTTCAGCCCAGGTTTAAGACCAGCTTCAGCTTGCTTCAGCCTTTGTCCGCGTAAGGGTTCGTCGACGATCTGAACTCTATTCGCAATGGAGTCCCCGTCAGCTTGAAAGTTTCCCGGAAGCGATTTTCGAGGTACCGCTTATACGTGTCGGTGATCGCGTCGAGCGCATTGCCGTGAATCACGATAATCGGCGGATTCTGTCCGCCCTGGTGTGCGTAACGCAGCTTCGGACGCACTGGACCGCGACGGCGCGGCTGCTGGAATTCGACCGCCTCGATCAGCGCGCGCGTCAGCTTCGGCGTCGGTAGCTTCGACATCGCGGCCGTGTACGCGTCGTCGACCGAACGCATCAGCGGCCCGATTCCGGTTTTTTCCGCGGCGGAAATGAAATGGAATTTGGCGAAGTCCAGAAATTTTAGTTTGCGTTCGAGGTCGGCTTTGGTGCGCTCGCGCACATGCGGATCGAGACCGTCCCATTTGTTCACGCCAACCACCAGCGCGCGGCCCTGCTCGACGACGAAGCCAGCGATGTGCGCATCCTGATCCGAGATGTCCTGACGCGCGTCGAGCAGCAGGATCACGACGTTCGCATCGGAGATCGACTGCAGCGTCTTCACGACCGAGAACTTTTCGATCGCCTCGAACACCTTGCCGCGGCGGCGCAGGCCGGCCGTGTCGATCAGCGTATACGGCTTGCCGTTGCGCTCGAAATCGACGTAGATCGAGTCGCGCGTAGTGCCGGGCATGTCGAACGCGATCACGCGCTCTTCGCCGACCAGCGCATTGATCAGCGTCGACTTACCAACGTTCGGCCGGCCGACGATGGCGATCTTCACGCCGCGCGCTTCCTTGTCTTCCTCGCTCTCTTCCGGCTGACCGGCATACGCGACTTCGAGCGCCTCGTTGATCATGTCGGTGACGCCGTCGCCGTGCGCGGCCGAAATCGCGCGCGGATCGCCGAGACCGAGTTCGTAGAAGTCGGCCGCGACGTTGGCGTACTTCATGCCCTCGGCCTTGTTCACGACGAGGAAGATCGGCCGGCCGACCTTGCGCAGATAGTCGGCGATCGACTTGTCCTGCGGCGCGAGACCGTTGCGCCCATCGACGATGAACACGACGACGTCCGACTCTTCGACCGCCTGGCGGGTCTGGCGCGCCATCTCGTGCAGGATGCCGTCTTTCGCGACCGGCTCGAAGCCGCCGGTGTCGACGACCAGATACGGCCGCTCGCCGGCGCGTCCTTCGCCGTAATGGCGATCGCGCGTGAGACCGGGCAGGTCGGCAACCAGCGCATCACGCGAACGCGTAAGGCGGTTGAACAGCGTGGATTTCCCCACATTGGGGCGCCCAACGAGGGCAATAACGGGTTTCATCTGATGTTGTTCACGGTGAAACGCGGGATCGCAACCGATCGCGCGCGTAGCGACGCCAGGCGGGCGCCACGGGGTGGCGTTCTGACGAAATTATCACGAATTCAGCCTGCTCCGGATGCGCGATCGATATGCGCATCCAGGCGGACGGGCGTGGGCTGCACAGACGCCGCCGGGGGCGCCTGCTTCAGACCGGGCTGCTCGACGGCTGACGCGCTCGTGTTCGAGGGCGTCTTTAATTTGCAAGGCCGTCGACGAAGCGCACGCGCCGCCTTGCATGCCGGCGGCCACAGCCTCGATCCGACTTGCCGGACCAGCCCGTCCGGCGATTTTTTCTGTTGAGCCTGCCCGATCACGCGACGGGCAGCGTGGCAACCCGACGCAGGAGCCGCACGCCAAAGTCGGCGCAGACTTCAATTAAAAAGCGCGCGGCCGGCAAAGCCGGCCTGCGCGCCTGACATCATCTATCGCGATCAGCGCGGACGATAGCCGAACAGGCCGCCGTCGCGCGTCTGTACGACCAGCGTGTCGCCAGCCAGCACCGGCGCCGCGGTAATCGCGCTGCCGTCGGTCTTCACTCGTGCGACGAGCGTGCCGTCGACGGTCGACAGGAAATGCACGAAGCCCTTGTAGTCGCCGAACACGGCCGCGCGGCCGAGCAGCGTCGGCACGCTCAGGTCGCGGTTCTTCAGCGTGTCGTTCTTCCACAGCACCGAGCCGTTGTTCACGTCGAATGCGGACACGACCGACCAGTCGTCGGCGGCGACCACGCTGCGCTCATCCTGCGCGAGGCCGGTCGTGCTCGAGAACGGCTTGCCCCACAGCGCGCGGCCCGAGTTGGCGTCGAAACAGCCAATCTGGCCCTGGAACGTCACCGCGCAGGTCTCCGAACCCACCAGCGTGGGCGGGCCGGTCACGTCGTTGATACGCTCGACCTCGGTCACGCCCTTCGGATACGACACCGGTGTCTGCCAGTAGGCGTCGCCCGTCTGCAAGTTGATCGCGGCGAACGAGCCGCCCGGGAAGCCGGCCAGCACGGCCGCGTCACCTGCGAACGTCATGCCCGACGACACGCGCAGGTTCAGCGGCACCGCGCGGTTGCGGAAGTTCCACTTCTGCTCGCCGGTTTGCGCGTTGAACGCGACGATCTGGCCGTCGATCGTGCGCACGATCACGAGGCCGTTGCCGACGAGCGGCGGCGTAATGATCTCGCCCGGCGCCTTCGCGGTCCACAGCTGCTTGCCGTCCGCGCCTAGCACGTACACGTCGCCCTTCAAGCCGCCGACCGCGGTGAGCGTGCCATCGCTGCCGACGCCCGCCGACAGATCATCGTGCAACTTGACGCGCCACACGTCCTTGCCCGTTTGCGCGTCGATCTTGGCGACCGTGCCATTCGTGCCGGCAGCATACACGGCATTGCCGAGCGCAACCGGCGAGAACAGGTAGCGGCCCGCCTTGCCGACGCTCGCCGACCAGGACTGCTGCACGTCGAGCACGGGTTTGAACTCGGTGAGCGGCGTCGGCACACGGCGCTCGTCTTTCGTGGATGAGCAAGCCGCCAGCGTGAGAACGGTCATCGCACAGATAACGGGCACGGCGTAACGTTTCAGCAGATTCATCGGTGGACGAAGCATTCAGGAAATTGGATTAAAGGAGACCGCCTTGCGGTCGTGGCTCGCGGCGCGCCGCGCGGGACGCTCAGCCGCCAAGCGCATCCAGCTTGAACTGGATCAGCTGGCGCGCCGAACTGTCGCTGTTCGACAGCGAGTCGAGCGCGAGCTTGTAGGCCGCGCGCGCGTCGTCGCGCTTGCCCTGGGCGGCGAGCAGGTCGCCGCGGCGGTCCGCCACGACGCCCTTGAAGGCATCGGATTGTGGCTCGGCCAGGAGCGCGAGGCCCTGGTCGTATGCCTTGTCGTCGAGCAGCAGCGATGCCATGCGCAGCTTCGCGATCTGCTTGAACTCGTCGTCCTTCGCGTGATCGATCGTCCATTGCAGCTGCGCTTTCGCGCCGGCTTCGTCGCCAGCGGCGTACAGCGCCTTGGCGGCGCCGAGCGCGGTCATCTGCGCGTAGGCAGTACGGCCGAACTTGTCTTCCATGTCGGCGGCGACGCGCGCAATCTGCGCCTTATCGCCCGATGCCGCGGCTTGCTGAACCTGGTCATACAGCACCGCGGCTTCCGCGGCCTGACGACGCTGCCAGAAATTCCAACCGTTCCAGCTCGCGCCTGCCAGCAACACCACCAGCACGATCCACGTGGTCGCATTGCCCCACTGCGTCCACCATGCCTTCAGACTTTCAATCGATTCTTGTTCGTCGTGGTAACTCATTGCCCGGCGATTTCCTCATTCTTGCTACATGTGCGTGTCGAGCCAGCCGGCCCAACGACATCGCGATCAGTCGTCGCCGTCTTCGGCGGATGCAACCATCGCATTGATTAGATATTCGGTCAAGTCTTCGGCGGGCACGTTCTGTTGCTCGTTCTTACCGCCGTGGGCTTGCGTATCGCGCAGCGGTTTCACGCCGACCGTGCCGTTGGCGATCTCATCTTCGCCAAGCACGACCGCGAACGCGGCACCGCTCGCGTCGGCGCGCTTCATCTGCGACTTGAAGCTTGCCGACTGACCGTCCGCGCTGCAATGCAGGATCACGTCGAGACCGGTATCGCGCAGACGCTCGGCGATGATGAACGCCTCCTCGCGCGCGGTGTCGCCCTGATGGACCACGTACACGTCGCAACCTTCGTCTTCCGGCACGAGCTGTTCTTCCTTCAGCAGCTCGAGAATCCGCTCGACGCCCATCGCCCAGCCGCACGCAGCCGTCGGCTTGCCGCCGAGCTGTTCGATCAGCGGATCGTAGCGGCCGCCCGCCGCGACCGTGCCTTGCGCGCCGAGTTTGTCGGTCACCCACTCGAACACGGTCAGATTGTAGTAATCGAGACCGCGCACGAGACGCGGATTGATCGTGAACGGAAGGTTGTTCGCCTTCAGCAGACGCTGCAGAGCTTCGAAGTGCGCGCGCGATTCTTCCCCAAGAAAATCGATCAGCTTCGGCGCGTTCCGCGCGACTTCCTGCAGCGCAGGATTCTTCGTATCGAGCACGCGCAGCGGGTTCGTATAGAGACGGCGCTTCGCCTCTTCGTCGAGCACGTCCATGTGCTTTTCGAGATACGCGATCAGTTCGACACGATGCGCGGCGCGCTCTTCAGCGAGGCCCAACGAGTTGATTTCGAGCTTGATGCCAGTCAGGCCGAGGTCGTCCCACAGACGCTGGCACATCATGATGATTTCCGCGTCCGCATCCGGACCCGCGAAACCGAGCGCCTCGACACCGACCTGGTGGAACTGGCGATAACGGCCGCGCTGCGGACGCTCGTGACGGAACATCGGACCGATATACCACAGACGCTTCGGGCCATCGTACAGCATGTTGTGTTCGATCGACGCGCGCACCACGGCCGCCGTGTTTTCCGGGCGCATCGTCAGGTTTTCGCCGTTCAATGCGTCGGTGAAGCTGTACATCTCTTTTTCGACGATGTCGGTCACTTCGCCGATACCGCGTGTGAACAGCTGCGTATGCTCGACGATCGGCGTGCGGATATTCTGGTATCCGTACGAACGCAGCATCGACTTGACGGTGGTTTCGAAAAATTCCCAGAGCCCGGCTTCCTGCGGAAGGATGTCGTTCATGCCCTTCACGCCAGACAGCTTCTCGAGCTTTTTCTTCTGTTCAGTCATCTGTGTTTCGATAGCCGGTTTTTAGTTGAGCGCGTCGGCGCGGCCATAGCGGCGCTCGACGTAGTCGCTCACGATTTGCTGGAATTCTTGCGCGATGTTCTCGCCGCGCAGCGTCTTCACCTTTTCGCCGTCGATGAACACCGGCGCGGCCGGATTCTCGCCCGAGCCCGGCAGGCTGATGCCGATATTCGCCTGCTTCGATTCGCCCGGACCATTGACGATGCAGCCCATCACCGCGACGTGCATCTGCTCGACGCCGGGATACTGGTCGCGCCACACCGGCATCTGCTGACGCAGGTAGGTCTGGATCTGCGACGCGAGTTCCTGGAACAGCGTGCTCGTGGTGCGCCCGCAGCCGGGGCACGCGATCACCATCGGCGTGAACGAGCGCAGGCCCATGGTCTGCAGAATCTCCTGACCGACGATCACTTCGCCTGTGCGCGACGCGCCCGGTTCCGGCGTCAGCGAAATACGGATCGTATCGCCGATGCCCTGCTGCAGCAGAACCGACAGCGCCGCGGTCGACGCGACGATGCCCTTCGAGCCCATGCCCGCTTCGGTCAGGCCAAGATGCAGCGCGAAATCGCAACGGCGCGCGAGTTCGCGGTACACGGCAATCAGATCCTGCACGCCGCTAACCTTGCACGACAGGATGATCTGGTCGCGCCCGAGGCCGAGTTCGACCGCACGTTCCGCCGAGCCGATCGCCGACTGGATCAGCGCTTCGTACATCACGCTTTGCGCTTCCCACGGAGTGGCGCGCGAGCCGTTTTCGTCCATCATCTTCGCAAGCAGGTCCTGGTCGAGGCTGCCCCAGTTCACGCCGATGCGCACCGGCTTGTCGTATTTGACCGCCGTCTCGATCATCTGCGCGAACTGCGTGTCGCGCTTCGCGCCGTGCCCAACGTTGCCCGGATTGATCCGGTACTTCGACAGCGATTCCGCGCAGCCCGGATAGTCGCGCAGCAGCAGGTGGCCGTTGTAATGGAAGTCGCCGACGAGCGGCACCATCACGCCCATGCGGTCGAGTTGCTCGCGGATCGCCGGCACGGCCGCCGCCGCTTCCGGCGTATTCACGGTGATACGCACCAGTTCGGACCCGGCTTGCGCCAGTTCCTTGATCTGGATAGCGGTACCGATCACGTCGGCGGTGTCGGTGTTGGTCATCGACTGCACGCGCACCGGCGCATCGCCGCCGATGGTCACGAGCTGACCACCCCAGCGGACGTTGACCGCATGCGACTTGCGCCGCATCGCGGGGCCGCCGAACACCGGCTCGTCTGAAACGATCTTGCTACAGGATTGGGATTGAGCTTCGGTTTTCATCGAAAAACCCATTTACGCCGCACGCGCTATGCAAAAACGCAGCGCCTGAATTGAAAAAGCGCCGCGGACCGGTTGACCGCGGCGCGTACCGTATCTGTCAAGGCAGCGCAAAGCGCGCCACGTTGCCCTTGGCTGTCGCATATTTCGACGGATCGACCGGCTGGCCGTCGAGCGTCACCGACTCGAGACCCGCCTTGTTGCCGACCGTGACCTTGAACGGACCGACACCCGTCACTTGCTTCGGATCGCCGGCATGCACGAGGCCGGAGAACAGTTCCTTGCCGTTCTTGTCACGCACGCTGAACCAGCTGTCCTGCGTCACGCGCAGCGCGACGACCGCCTCGCCGAGCGCTGGCGTGACCGCCGGTGCCGACGCGTTCGCCACGACCGCCGGTGCAATTGCGCTCTCCATGGCGGCCTGTGCCCGAGCCTGCGAGCCGGCCGTCGGTGCCGGCGTTGCCGCTGTATTCGCTGCCGGGGCCGAGCCCGGCGCGGTGCCAGTGGCAAGCGGAGCCGGCATCGGCGTTGCCGACGCAGACACCGCATTATCCGCGCTCGCCGCGTTGTCAGCCGTGGCCGCCGCGTCGGGCGCCGATGCCCCTTCCGCCGCCGTCGCCGGACCCTGAGCGACCGCGCCCGAAGCCGCCGTGTCGCTGATAGTCGAACTATTCGCGCTTGCCTTCAGGCGCGCGAGCCACGCGGACGAATCACCGCCGTTAGTGCGCCACATCCCGAGTGCGATGACCGCGACGACGATCGCCGCAATGCCCCACAGCCACGAACGGCTCTTATGCCCGCTGTCGCCGAGCGACAGCGAAACCTTACCGCGCGGCAGATCCTTGCCCGATGACGCCGGCATCGACAGATTCGGCGCCGGCACGCCCTTCTCGCGACGCAGCGCCGCCGTAAAAGGCGCCGGATCGGCGCCCAGCATTTTCGCGTAGCTGCGCACGACGCCGAGTGCGAACGTCGTGTCCGGCAGATGGTTGACGTCGCCCGCCTCGAGCGCGCTCAGCTTGACGACCGACACCTTCAGCCGCGCCGACACGTCCTCGATAGTCCAGCCTTTCGACTCGCGCAACTGGGTCAAGCGCGCGCCAACCGCTGCCAACGAATCAAGGGCCGGCTGCACGACAGGCTGGACCACCGCCCTTGCAACGGGTGCCGGATGGCCATCGCTCGTGTCTGTCTCGTGCGGCTGCGGGTGCTGCGGCTCACTCATCCCAAATCCTTTCGCGTCGATTCTTTTAATCGTGCGACCGGACGGGCTCGAGCGTCACGTCCAAATCGCAGACCGTTTATAACAAAATGTGCGGCTTTGTGTACCGCTCCCGATCGATTCTGCAAACTTTCTTTTAATCGCCGGTGGCATGGGAGCATTTTTGCGCTCGCGGTATTTTCCGCCGAACGCCGACGCCCTGCCGCCCCTCGCGATTACACGGCGCGAACCTCAATCACCTTCGCCGCCTTCCCGGTGCGCTCAGCAAGACGCGTGCGGTCTTTGACCGCGCCGGCCAGCTGACCGCAGGCAGCATCGATATCGTCGCCGCGGGTCTTGCGCACAGTGGTGACCACGCCAGCGTCCATCAACACCTGCGCAAACCGCTTGATCTGTTCCGGCTTCGAACGGATAAGGCCCGATTCGGGGAACGGATTGAACGGAATCAGATTGAACTTGCACGGCACGTTACGCGTGACGGCGAGCAACTCGCGCGCGTGCGCCTCGCTGTCGTTCACGCCATCGAGCATGCAGTATTCGAACGTAATGAAATCTCGCGGCGCGACTTTCAGATAGCGCTCGCACGCCGCCATCAGCTCGCGCAGCGGATACTTTTTGTTGAGCGGCACCAGCACGTCGCGCAGCGCGTCGTTCGAGGCATGCAGCGACACCGCGAGCGCCACGGGCAGATCCGCGCCGAGCCGGTCCATCATCGGTACGACACCCGAAGTGGACAACGTGACGCGCCGGCGCGACAGGCCGTACGCATTGTCGTCGAGCATCAGGCGCATGGCCGGCACGACCGCGTCGTAATTGAGCAGCGGCTCGCCCATCCCCATCATCACGACGTTCGTGACGACGCGCTCGCCCTTGCCGTCGCCGCCCATCGCGCGGCCGCCAGCATCACCACGCGACGCGCGCAGCGCAAACTCAGCCATGCGCAACTGGCCGATGATTTCGCCGGTGGTGAGATTGCGGGAGAACCCCTGCTTGCCGGTCGAGCAGAACCGGCAGTTGACCGCACACCCAGCCTGTGACGACACACACAGCGTGCCGCGCGTTTCTTCGGGGATGTAGACGGTTTCAACGGCGTTGCCGTTTCCGACGTCGATCAGCCACTTGCGTGTGCCGTCCGACGAAACGTGGTCGCTGACGACGCCCGGCATCGTGATCGCGGCGCGCCCTTTGAGCTTTTCGCGCAAGGACTTCGCGAGATCGGTCATGCCGTCGAAGTCGGCAGCGTTGTATTGATGAATCCAGCGCTGCAATTGCTTGGCGCGAAACGGTTTCTCGCCCAGGCTGTCGCAATAGGCGACGAGCCCTTGGGCGTCGAGGTCGAGAAGGTTGACGGAGGGACTGCTCGTCATATCGAATCCTGCCATTTCATTGCGAGACTACGTTCATGCAACAAGCTGCATGAACGCCGTGCCCGTTCGCGCCCATTCCTGCTGCTTTTACCTTACTACTTTGCCGTGCAACGCGCGCGATTCATGCGATAAAACAACTCGGCTGCACGAAACGCGCCAGGCGGACACGGCGTACGACCGAGGCCACCGCCTGACCTCAGCGCGAGGCGCTCAACGCGAGTAGACGTTGACTTGGGGGAAGAAGAATGCGATTTCAATCGCGGCCGTTTCCGGTGCGTCCGAGCCGTGCACCGCGTTGGCGTCGATGCTGTCCGCGAAGTCGGCACGGATCGAGCCCTTTTCTGCCTTCTTCGGGTCAGTCGCACCCATCAGATCCCGGTGTTTCAGGATCGCGTTTTCGCCTTCCAGCGCCTGCACGACCACCGGACCCGAGATCATGAATTCAACGAGGTCCTTGAAGAACGGACGTGCTGCGTGCACGGCGTAGAACTTCTCGGCGTCAGCACGCGACAGATGAACCATGCGCGATGCCACGATCTTCAGACCAGCGTTTTCAAAACGGGTATAGATCTGGCCGATCACGTTCTTGGCCACTGCGTCCGGTTTGATAATCGACAGGGTGCGCTCGATCGCCATAAAAACTCCAAAAAATTAAGAAGTTACAGATTCAAATGAATCCGCTATTGTAGCATGTTCCCGTGCATCATTGCGATTGAACCCTTACAGCACTGAAAGGATCAAAGCAAAGGGCGCGAAATACTGGTAGCGTAGGCGATGTGGGCGACTGGAGGTATTGAAACTCCGTGCTGCCGCGCTAATCTTACGGATGAACGGTGCGCCCGCCGGCGCTTCGCAAATTGCCGTATCACCATCACGAAACACGCTTCCGAGGTAAGGAGAGATCATGAACGAACATCCGTATATGTTTGGCCGCAACGGCGCGGTCAGCACGGTCGAAACACGCAACCGCGTGCTACGGAATACCTACTGGCTGCTCGCGCTGTCCATGATTCCGACCGTGCTCGGCGCGTGGGTGGGTCTTGCCACCGGCTTCTCACTGTTCGCCGCCACCAGCCCCGCCATGAGCATGCTGGCATTCTTCGCGATCGCCTTCGGCTTCATGTTCGCGATCCAGCGCACCAAGGACAGCGCCGTCGGCGTCTTCGTACTGCTCGGCTTCACGTTCTTCATGGGGCTGATGCTGTCGCGCATTCTCGCGTTCGTGCTCGGCTTCTCGAACGGCCCGTCGCTGATCATGCTCGCTTTTGGTGGCACCGGTGTGATCTTCGCGGCCATGGCGACCATCGCCACGGTCAGCAAACGTGACTTCTCAGGCCTCGGCAAGTGGCTCTTCATGGGCGTGATCGTGATCCTGCTGGCTTCGGTCGCGAACGTGTTCCTGCAACTGCCGGCGCTGATGCTGACGGTTTCAGTCATGGCAATCGTGATCTTTTCCGCCTACATCATGTTCGACGTGCAGCGCGTCGTGAACGGCGGCGAGACGAATTACATCACGGCGACGCTGGCGATCTACCTGGATCTGTACAACGTGTTCGTCAATCTGCTTGCGCTGCTCGGCATTTTTGGCGGCAACCGCAATTAAGTTTGCCCTGCCCGGTCGTGCGGCGTGCCCCACGCCGCACTCGACGCTCAAATTAGAAGCCCATAACGATTGCTCGTTATGGGCCTTTTCATTACCTGACCACCCAGTGCATGGCGTGCAGCGCGACTGGACGCCAACCGGGCGCCACAGTCACACCGTCAACCACGCGAAACCTTCGCTCTGCGACGCAACCACCACCTCCGTGGGAGCCGCGTCAAGCACGCCCGCCAGCGCCGCCTGCGCAAGTTCCGGCAGATTGTTCTGCTGGCTCAGATGCGCCGCGACCAGATGCCGCAAGCGCGAGCGGTCGAGCGACGCCAGGATTTCAGCCGCCGCGTGATTGTTCAGATGCCCGTGATTGCCGCCGATACGCGCCTTCAGCGACGGCGGATAACGACTGCCCGCGAGCATCTGCACGTCATGATTGCATTCGAGCACGAGCGCGTCGCAGCCACTCAGCACCGCGCTGATATGCGGCGTGGACGTGCCCACGTCGGTGAGCACGCCAAGCCGGCTCGCGCCGTTCGAGAACACGTATTGGAGCGGTTCGCGGGCGTCGTGCGGAACGGTATAAGGGAGAACGCTGAGCTCTCCGATCGATACCGCCTCGTCGCCCCACAGCACCTGCAGGTCAACATCGGCTTCGTCGGCGCCCACCGCGCGCGCGGTGCCCCAGCTCATGTACAGCGGAATCGACCACTTGCGCGCCAGCGTCAATGCGCTGCCGATGTGATCGCTATGTTCATGCGTAATCAGGATCGCGTCGAGGTGCTCGGCACTCGCGCCGAGCCGCGTCAGACGCCGCTCGACTTCGCGCGCGGAAAAACCGCAATCGAGCAGGACACGCGTGGTGACCGCACCGCTGCGCGCCTCCACCAGCAGCGCATTGCCTTCACTGCCGCTGCCGAGACTTGCGAAGCGCACGACCCGCCTTAGTTCAGTTGCGCGTGCAGCAGCGACACGATGCGCTGCGCGTCCGACGACGTGTCGATCTGCCCATTCGCGTCGACGACCGCGACCTGCGTCACTGCGTCGCCCTTCGCGCGCACGTTGACGAGGAATTCCTGGCCCGGCTTGCGCGTCGAATTGCCGCTGTAGAACAGTTTGCCGAACAGGCCTTCCTTCTTCAGTTCCTGCATCGAATCCGCGTAGCGCACGTAGTAGATGCCCTTCTCGCGATCGCGGTTGTCGACCGTAAAGTTGGTGCGATCGAGCGCGAGGCCCACACGCAGCCAGGCACGGTCGAACGACTCCTGCAGATCGAGCGTCGACGCACCCGCGTTCTGCTCGATCGTGGTCGGCGCGGCGGCGGTGCGCGCGTCGGTCAGCAACTGCTTCGATTGTGCTTCAGTCAGGCCGAACTTCTGCATCAGCTTGGCGAGAAACAGCGCCTCGAGCGCCGGATCACGCGGACGCTCTTCCCAGCGCGAAGACGTCTTGTCCTGCCCGGTCATCACCTCTTCCATCGCGCTGTGCGTGATCGAGATATCGGTCGCGCTGTCCGGACCGCGCGATACCAGCGTGCGGAAACTGTCGCGGGTGCCCGACGAATAGGCGAAGTCGATGACCTTGCCGATCGTGCGGCGGAACCAGTCGTCCGGAATGTTCGCGCGGTTTTCCGCCCAGTCGGTCGTCATGATGCCGGTGGCCGGCGCATCGGTCTTCAGCACGAAGCCGTTTTCCTGCCAGAACTCCTGCAGCTGCGGCCAGAGCTGTTCCGGGGAACGGCCGTCTACCACCAGCCAGCGACGGTCGCCGTCGCGCTCGATATGCATGCCGAGCGGATCCTGCGCGTTCGGCTGACCTTCGGTCGCGTTGCCGGCCGCCGTGACAGCGCGCGTCGGCGTGCCACCAAGCGCCAGATTGGCCGGCGGTGCCACATAGCGCTGGTCGTTCGGCGACGTGCTCAGATCGCTCGGCACGGCGAGCGGCGGCGCGCTCGAGGTCGCCTTGTAGTTGACGCGGTCGGAAGCGAACCAGTCGTTCAGCGTGTCACAGCCGGCGAGCGTCGACAGGGCAAGCGCCAGCGCCGCCATGCCGGTTGCGTGGAGGGAAAGTGCGGAACGTTTCATGAGGTCCTTCGTGATGCTGGAACGCGATGCCTCGTTCGATCTGCCGGGAACGTGGGCTGAAGCGACGTCGGTTAATGAAATGCCGGTGGCGGTCTTGCGTGGGCGGCGGGACGGTCGCCCGTTCAGCCGAGCAGGCCCGCTTCGCGCAGCGCGCCGCGCACCACTTCGTGGTATTGCGCGTCGAGCGGCGTGAGCGGCAGGCGGATGCCGCCCTGCACACGCCCCAGTTGCTGCAGCGCCCACTTCGCCGGAATCGGATTCGCTTCGGCAAACAGGTACTTGTGCAGTGACAGGAGTTTCAGATGAATGTCGCGCGCGGTCTTCACGTCCGCGGCGAGCGCGGCCTTGCACAGTTCGCTCATTGCGCGCGGCGCGACGTTCGCGGTGACCGAAATATTGCCGTGACCGCCGAGCAGCATCAGCGCGATCGCGGTGGGGTCGTCGCCGCTATAGATGCCGAAATGCGCCGGCGCCGACTTGATCAGATGCGCGGCGCGGTCGATGTTGCCCGTGGCCTCCTTCACGCCGACGATGCCCGGCACCTGTGCGCAGCGCAGGATGGTCTCGTTGCTCATGTCGGCGACGGTGCGGCCCGGCACGTTGTACAGAATCACTGGCAGATCGACGGTTTCGGCGATCTTCGCGAAATGGCGGTAGATGCCTTCCTGGGTCGGCTTGTTGTAGTACGGCACGACCTGCAGCGTGGCATCCGCGCCGACGTCCTTCGCGTGTTGCGTGAGTTCGATCGCCTCAGCGGTGGAATTGGCACCCGCGCCCGCGATGACAGGAATGCGTCCAGCGGTGTGCTCGACTGCGGTCTTGACCATGAGCACGTGTTCTTCGACCGACAGCGTGGCCGACTCGCCGCTCGTGCCGACCACGACGAGCGCATTCGTGCCTTCCTCGACGTGCCAGTCGATCAGTTTGCGAAACGCCGGCAGATCGAGGCTGCCGTCTTCGAGCATCGGAGTGATGATGGCAGGAATGCTGCCGCGGATCTGAACGCCGTCCTGGTGACCGCTGTGGTTGCCGTTAGTCATGAAACGCCATGAATATGATCAGGTAAACCGCGATTGTAGCGGATTAGCCAGCCAACTCGTAACAAGGTGGCGCTGTTGCCCGTGCGGGATCATGCGCCCGGGCCGTTTCCCGAACCGCGCAGATGCGCTGAACGTAGGCCGGACGCGGCTCGGCGAGAAATCCGTCCTGAAATGCGATCACCCGCAGGTGGCCCCGCACGGTGTCGAGGAGCTCGCCAGGCGCGAGCAAAAACGCCGGATTGGAGGGTTTGCCGACGCTTTCGTTTCCTTGCGCGAAGGTCTCGTAAACCAGTACGCCGCCGGGCGCGAGCGCGCGCAGCAACTGCGGAAAAAGCGGCCGGTGCAGGTAGTTGGTGACCACGACGGCGGCGAACGCCGCATCGGCCGGTAGTGGCCACGTCGCGCCTTCGAGATCGGCCACGAGAAGTGTGACGAGCGGCGCGTCGCGCAGCAGGTCGAGAGCAACCGCGTCGCGATCGATCGCGGTGACCGGATGGCCGAGCGACGCAAAAAAGCGCGCATGCCGCCCGGCCCCCGACGCGACGTCGAGCACCGCGCCGCCCGGCGCGATCAGGTGCGCCCAGTGACGCACCCAGCGCGACGGTTCACCGAGGCCATGCAAGCCACTGGTAACGGGCGTGCTCATCGCTGCACCGCGGCGCGTCGGGTGCGCATCAGCTGTACGACAGCCCCATCGCCTCACGGACGTCGCGCATCGTTTCGGTCGCGAACCGGCGTGCCTTGTCGCAGCCATCGGCGACGATCGCGCGCAACAGCGACGGGTCGTCCATGTACTTCTGCGCGCGCTCGAGCATCGGCTGCTGCTCGCGCAGAATCCCTTCGACGACCGGCTGCTTGCAATCGAGGCAACCGATGCCTGCCGAGCGGCAGCCCTTCTGCACCCACTCGTGGGTCGCTTCGTCGGTATAGACCTGATGCAACTGCCACACCGGACACTTGTCGGGGTCGCCCGGATCGGTGCGGCGCACGCGCGCGGGGTCGGTCGGCATCGTGCGGACCTTCTTCGTGATGGTTTCCGCGTCTTCGCGCAGGCCGATCGTGTTGCCGTACGACTTCGACATCTTCTGGCCGTCGAGACCCGGCATGCGCGACGCCTCCGTCAGCATCGCCTGCGGCTCGACGAGGATGATCTTGCGCGAACCTTCGAGATAGCCGAACAGGCGCTCGCGATCGCTCATCGACAGGCTTTGCGATTCCTGCAGCATCGCCCGCGCGCGTTCGAGCGCTTCGTCGTCGCCTTCCTGCTGATACGCGTTGCGCAACTCGTGATACAGCTTCGAGCGCTTGCCGCCGAGCTTCTTCGCGGCTTCGTTCGCCTTCTCCTCGAAGCCCGGCTCACGGCCGTACAGGTAGTTGAAACGACGGGCGATTTCGCGCGTCATCTCGACGTGCGGCACCTGGTCTTCACCGACCGGCACGAGCGAGCCGCGATACAGCAGAATGTCCGCCGCCATCAGCACCGGATAGCCGAGGAAGCCGTAGGTGGACAGGTCCTTGTCCTTCAGCTTTTCCATCTGCTCCTTGTAGGTCGGCACGCGTTCGAGCCAGCCGAGCGGCGTGCTCATGCCGAGCAGCAGCGCCAGCTCGGCATGCTCGGGCACCTTGCTCTGGATGAACAGCGTCGCCTGCGCCGGATCGATGCCGGAAGCGAGCCAGTCGATCAGCACGTCCCACACGTTCTTTTCGATCACTTCGGGCGTTTCGTAGTGCGTCGTCAGTGCGTGCCAGTCGACCACGCAGAAGAAGCACGGGTATTCGGACTGCAGCCGCACCCAGTTTTTCAGCACGCCGTGATAGTGGCCGAGGTGCAACGACCCGGTGGGCCGCATGCCGGAGAAGATACGGTCTGGGAACATGGTTATTTAGAAAAGCGAAACAAGTGGAGTCAGAATTGCGGTGATCGCGCTATACCCGAGCGTCACGAGTGGCCTCAACCAGAAACGCGTGAGCGTACCCGTCATCACCAGCGCCATCACGATGAAAAAGCCGTACGGCTCGAGCCGCGACAACGCGATCGATTGCTTCGGCGGCAACAGGGCCATCACCACGCGGCCGCCATCGAGCGGCGGCAGCGGAAACAGGTTCAGCACGCCGAGCACGAGATTGACGCCGACGCCCGCGCCCGCCATGCGCGTGAAAAACGGTTCGTTGACATTGAGCCCCGCGAGCGCAACGCCGAACACGCCCCAGAACAGCGCCTGGATGAAATTGCACATGGGCCCGGCCGCCGCGACCCATAGGCTGCCCCAGCGCGGGTTGCGCAGATTGCCGAACGCGACCGGCACCGGCTTCGCATAGCCGAACACGAACGCGCCGCTCGTCGCGAAGTACAGCAGCAGCGGAATGGCAATCGTGCCGAGCGGATCGATGTGCCGCATCGGGTTCAGCGACACGCGGCCGAGCACGTACGCGGTGTTGTCGCCGAGCCAGCGCGCGACGTAGCCGTGCGCAGCCTCGTGCAGCGTAATCGCGAAGATCACCGGCAGCGCGTACACCGCAATCGTCTGTATCAGGGAAGAATCCATAGCTCGCTATTGTAACAATGCGCTCGCGCGTGTCTGTCCGCTTTCGCTCACGACGCTCACGCCGTTTCCTCGAGACCGAACGGCGCGAGCGAGCCGCGCCCTGCCCGCACCAGCACCGGCTCCGAGCCGGTCAGATCGATCACGGTGGACGGCTCGCACACGCACGCGCCGCCGTCGATCACCAGATCGAGCTGCTTTTCGAGCCGCGCGCGGATTTCCTCGGGGTCGTTCAGCGGCTCGGTTTCGCCGGGCATGATCAGTGTCGAGCCGAGCAGCGGCTGGCCAAGCTCCTCGAGAATCGCGAGCGTGATCGCGTGATCCGGCACGCGCAGGCCGATCGTCTTGCGCGACGGATGCGACACGCGCCGCGGCACTTCCTTGGTGGCCTGCAGCACGAACACGTACGGACCCGGGGTCACCGACTTAAGGAGCCTGTACTGCCAGTTGTCCACCATAGCAAAATTGGCGAGCTCCGACAGATCACGCACGAGCAGCGACAGTAGTTGCTTTTCGTCGAGTCCGCGGATGCGCCGCAGCCGTTCGACCGCATCCTTGTCGTCGAGACGGCAGGCGAGCGCGTAGGTCGAATCGGTCGGCAAGGCGACCACGCCGCCGCCGTTGATGATCTGCACGGCCTGCTTGACGAGACGCGGTTGCGGATTGTCGGGGTGAAGCCGAAAGTATTGGGACATGGAGACTCACGATGGCGGCAGACGAACTGCGGCGGATGGGCTGCGGCGAGCAGAGCGCGTGCCGCATCCAGCCGGCCCGCGCGCGCCGTGCCGCTCCGGCACGGCGCGCGGTCACAGCCAGCGTTCCCAAACGGGCTTCAGATCGGCGGGTAGCGGCGGCAGTGCACCGAGTTCGACGCGGCCTTCGCCAGGCGCATGGAAGTCGGAACCGCGCGAGGCCTCGAAGCCATAGCGACGCGCGACGTCCGCATATTCGCGGTACTGGTCGGGCGTGTGGCTGCCGGTCACGACCTCGATCGCCTCGCCGCCGAGGTCGATGAATTCGCCAAAGAACGCGTCGAATTCGAGTTGCGAATATGCGTAACGACCGGGATGCGCGACGATCGCGACGCCGCCCGCGGCCTGGATCCAGCCGAGTGCGTCGGCGAGCCTGGCCCAGCGGTGCGCGACGTAAGCCGGCTTGCCGTCGCCGAGATAGCGGTCGAACACTTCCTGGGTGTTTGCGCAGTGGCCGTGCTCGACCAGGAAGCGCGCGAAATGCGTGCGCGACATCATGTCGGGATTCGATACGTAATGCAGCGCGCCCTCGTACGCGTCTGGAATGCCGAGCGTGGCCAGTTGCTCGCCGATTGCTTCGGCGCGCGCAGCGCGGCCGTCGCGCGTGCGGGCGAGACCGTCGATCAGGATCTGGCTGCCCGGATCGATGCCGAGTCCGACGATGTGCACGGTGCGCCCCGCCCACGTGACCGAAATCTCGACGCCGCTCAGGTAATCCATGCCGAGAGCCTCGGCCGCGGTGCGCGCCTCGTGCTGGCCGCCCACTTCGTCGTGATCGGTGAGCGCCCACAGCGTCACGCCGTTAGCGTGCGCGCGGCGCGCGACGTCGGCCGGCGCGAACTGGCCGTCGGAAACGGTGGAGTGGCAGTGAAGATCGGCGTTCATCGTGGTCCTGGAAGGGTTCTGCGGTCATTTTACTGCAATGCAGTAAGGGGCCGCAGGGGTATCTCGCGACGCCAGTGCCGGTTGCCGGCGTGCCGCGAGGTCAAGACCAGTCAGCGCCGATCCCGCGACCTCCGGGCGACCCACGAGCGCCGTTTCAAACGTAGCTTCAGGCGCGGTGTCAGGCGCAGAACCCCTCGATCAACGCGGCGATCTGCTCCGGCTGGTCGTGATGCACCATGTGCCCCGCGCCGTCGATGATCTTCTCGCGCCAATCGGGAAACGCCTGGAAACGCGCCTTGAATTCATCGAGCGGAATGTCGCCGGCGATCTGCGCGAGCGTCGGCGAGCCGGCGGCCTCGACGTGCAGCACCTTCGCGCTGACCTTACGCCACACCGCCATCACCTCGTCGAGGCGATACAGCGTCGGGCCGCGGACCTTGTGCGCTGGATCGGCGAGCAGCATGAAGCGCCCTTCGCCATCCGGCTTCGACCAGTGCTGCGCGAGAAATTGCGCACGCCGCGGAACGAGGCGCGGATTGGTTTTGATCAGGCGGGCGGCGACCTCGTCGAGCGACGCGTAGCGCTTGAGCTGGGGTGGATCGCGCAATTCGTCGAGCCAATTGAGCAGGCGCTTCGGCGCCTGCGCCGGATGCGATCGCGCAAGCCCGAAGCCTTCCAGATCGACCACACGCCGCACCCGCTGCGGCCGCACGCCCGCATACAGGCACACGACGTTCGCGCCCATGCTGTGACCGACGAGGTTCACCTGGCCGTCGGGCGCGTAGCGGTCGATCAGCGCGTCGAGATCGCCGAGATAGTCCTGCACCCAGTAGCTGCCGCCGCCGCGCTCGGCGACCGGCCAGTCGGACAGACCGAAGCCGCGCATGTCGGGCGCGATCACCTGCCAGTCGCCACCGAGCGCATCGACGACGAACTGGAACGACGCGCCGACGTCCATCCAGCCGTGCAGCATGAACAGTATCCGCGCATCGGGATGGCCCCAGCGCCGCACGTGCAGCCGGACGCCGCGCGCGGCAACGAACTCAGAGCGGGATGTATTCATGAACGGCGCACCCGTAAAAAAGAATGGTCGTTCGATTATAGGAACAGCGGCGCAAGAAGTGGTAACGGTTTATTGACGCGATGCTCGATCGTCCGTTGCCTGCATGGCTTGCTGCGCATCCTGACTCGCGAGCGCGGCGAGTTCGGCGTCGTCGAAACCAGCGTCGCGGCGCGCTTCGAAATTGAACGGGCCACGCAGTTTCGGCGCGTGATACTGGTCGGCGAGACGCAGATAGGTGTGGTGCGGATCGAGGCCGTCCGCGTCGCACAGGTGACGGAACCAGCGGTTGCCGATCAGCACGTGGCCGATTTCATCGCGCAGGATCACGTCGAGAATCGCCGCCGACGCGTGATCGCCGGCCTGCTGCAGACGCGCGCGGATCGGCGGCGACGCGTCGAGGCCGCGCGCTTCGAGCGTACGCGGCACGAGCGCCATGCGCGCGAGCACGTCACCACGGGTGCGCTCGCACATATCCCATAGGCCGCCGTGCGCCGGGAAGTCGCCGTACGCGTGGCCATATTCGGCGAGACGCGCGGCGAGCAGCGAGTAGTGATACGCCTCTTCGGCGGCGACTTTGAGCCAGTCGGTATAGAACCCGGCGGGCATGCCGGGGAAACGCCAGATGGCGTCGAGCGCCAGATTGATCGCATTGAACTCGATGTGCGCGAGCGCGTGGAGCAGCACCGCGCGGCCCTGCGGCGACTGCATGCTGCGTCGACCGAGTTGGCGCGGTTCGACCAGTTCGGGCCGTTCGGGGCGGCCCGGCAGGCCAGCGGGCTCGGCGAGATCGAGGCCGGAGTCACAGAGCGCGCGACCGTCGAGTACCGCAGCGTACAACTCGCGGGCCGCCCCGGCCTTCGCGGCCGGATCCCGCTCGCGCAACGCCGCGAGCGCGGCGCGGCGCGCACACGGCGGCTCGTCGTGAGAATTCGATGCGCGAGAAGCGACAGAAACGGGCGAAGCGGCGGACGTCATGACAAACGGATCGGCGTTGGAGGCGGTAAAGACGGCGGACAGACGGCGGCTGAGCCGCGCGCGAGCGGCCAAGCGGCTCATGCACACAACCGTTTACAATACCCGATTCGACCAACCGGCGCGCTTTCGGGCACGCCCGTCAGTTGGCGACGCAAGACCGCCAACCTCGCACCGCGCCGGCTGCGCGCCGCCCCGCCCATGCGTGGCAACCGATCAGACCATCATCGTGCGCAGGATCGGAGTCACCGAAGGCCCGGCTCTGACCAACAAGGAGACATTGTGACGATTTACAAGCTGGGCGAAGCCGCCCCGATCATTCATGAAAGCGTGTTCGTCGCGGATTCGGCGAACATCATCGGCAACGTAACGCTCGAGGAGAACGCGAGCGTGTGGTTCGGCGCGACACTGCGCGGCGACAACGAGCCGATCACGATCGGCGCCGGCAGCAACGTGCAGGAAAGCGCGGTGCTGCACACCGACCCCGGCTATCCGCTGACGGTCGAGTCGAACGTGACGATCGGCCATCAGGCGATGCTGCACGGCTGCACGATCAAGGAAGGCGCGTTGATCGGAATTCAGGCGGTGGTCTTGAATGGCGCGGTGATCGGCCGCAACTGTCTGGTCGGAGCGGGCGCCATCGTCACCGAGGGCAAGGTGTTTCCCGACAATACGCTGATCCTCGGCGCGCCCGCGAAGGCGGTACGCGAACTGACGGAAGCGGATATCGCCAACATGCAGCGCGGCGCGGCAAGCTATGCTGGGCGCCGCGAGTATTTCAAGGCGCAGCTCGTACGCATCGGCTAGACGGCCGGCGCGCGGTGCGCAAAGGCGCGGCGTCATGCCGCGTCATTCCAGCGAGGAAAAGTTGTGAGCGACCAGTTGCAAAAATTCATGTTCAGCGCGGCGCCGGTGCGCGGCGAGATCGTTTCCCTGCGCAATACCTGGCAGGACGTCCTGACGCGCCGCGATTATCCGGCGCCCGTGCGAACGATTCTGGGCGAAATGATGGCCGCGTGCGCGCTGCTGTCGGCGAACCTGAAGTTCGACGGCACGCTCGTCATGCAGATTTTCGGCGATGGCCCGGTCAAGATGCTGGTCGTGCAGTGCAGCTCGAACCTGACGATGCGCGCCACCGCGAAGCTGTCCGGCGAAGCCGCCCATACGATCGACGACACGACCTCGCTCATCGATCTGGTGAACGCGAGCGGCTACGGCCGCTGCGTGATCACGCTCGACCCGACCGCCAAGCAGCCCGGCCAGCAGCCGTACCAGAGTATCGTGCCGCTGTCGGGCGTGGACGGAGCGCTGAAGTCGATCGCCGAGGTGCTCGAGCACTATATGCATCACTCCGAGCAGCTCGACACGCGCATGTGGCTCGCGGCGAACACCGAGCGCGCGGTCGGCATGCTGCTGCAGAAACTGCCGGGCGACGGCGGCATCGTCCCGCATCCGGGCGAGCTCGACGCGGATACGTGGGAACGCGTGTGCACGCTCGGCGGCACGCTGTCGCACGACGAGCTGCTGAAGGAAGAACCTGAGACGGTGTTCCGACGCCTGTTCTGGCAGGAAAACGTCCAGCATTTCGAGCCGGTTACCGCGCGCTTCGAATGCACGTGTTCGCGCGAAAAAGTCGGCGCGATGCTGAAGATGCTTGGCCGCGATGAAGTCGACAGCGTGATCGAGGAACGCGGCCACGTCGAGATTCACTGCGAGTTTTGTAATCAGCGCTACGAGTTCGACCCGGTCGACGTCGCGCAACTTTTCGTGGCCGGCGGACTCTCACAGGGTGTGACGCCGGCGGCCGCGCAACGGCACTAGACCGCGCTTTCGCCGAAGCGGAGTACGTGCCCGTGAACTGATCGGGCTCTTCAACGCAAGTCCTGACCGCGCCGCCCCATGCCTCGTCACGGCTCGGGCGGCGCGTTGCTTTTGAGCGCGGCGTTGATACTTTGGAAGGATGCGGTACTGCGCGTTGGAAGAAGCTTGCTCGAGCCTCGGACCGATGGAGATTCGACCATGAAGCACACGCTTTCGTTGATCCTTGCCGTCCTCACGGGCAGCGCGGTGCTGGCCGGCTGCTCGATCGATCCGCGTGGCCCAGCGCCGATTCTGAGCCGTCTGCCGCCCGATCAGGCCGAAGCCATCAGTCATACGCAGACGCTGACACCGGAGGAACGCGCGCGCTATGACGCGATCGAGCAACAGGTCATGTTCGAACAGAATCAGACGATGGCCGCGGACGCCGCCGCGCAAGCCTGGTCGCGCTACTACTCGCGTTCGCCGCCCGTGAGGTTTTCCGCGGGCTTCTCGAGCGGCGGCTGGGGACGTGGCTGGGGAACCGGGATCGGCGTCGGGTTCGGGCCGTATTGGGGCTGGTAGGGCGAACACGGCAGCATAAAAACAAAAAAGCGCGGTTCAGGATGAACCGCGCTTTTTTGCGCCTTCCTGCGAGGCCGATGCGAAATATCGAACCTCAGTGCACCGGCTTCTTCTCCTTCGCAGCCGCTGCCTTCCCGCCATGCTTGCGATCCGGCTTCGCGCGCGACTCCGGATTCGGCACCACATGCAGCGGCGCGGCCGACACCTCACCGCGCGTCGAGGTGTTCGCCGACGGCGTATTCGCTAACGGCAACGGCTGGTTCGGCGACACGAACTGCACGAACACTTCGCCGTCCTTGACCATGCCCATTTCGTAGCGCGCCCGCTCTTCGACCGCGGCCGTGCCATTCTGCAGGTCCTGCACTTCGCCCTGGATGCGCTCGTTGCGCAGCTTCGCGTCGGCATTCTTCTGCAGTTGCTGCGCGAGTTGTCCCTGCAACTCATGCACGCGCAGCCAGCCGCCGTGCCCCCACCAGAGCGGGTACTGGATCAACGCCAGCAGAACGATCAGGACAGCAGTGACAAGCCGCATGAAGTAAGCACAATAAATACGCGCCGCCCTGCGCTATACGCAGGGCGGCGAGGTCAATCAGAAACGAAGGATAACCGGCTCATCGATCGGCGTGAACAATCTGGCGAAGACCGCTTAGCGCAGATTGTAGAAGGCCGACTTGCCCGGGTAGCTCGCGATATCGCCGAGATCTTCCTCGATACGCAGCAGCTGGTTGTACTTCGAGATGCGGTCGGAACGCGACAGCGAACCTGTCTTGATCTGGCCGGCGTTCAGACCGACGGCGATGTCCGCGATCGTCGAGTCTTCAGTTTCGCCCGAACGGTGCGAAATCACCGCCGTGTAGCCCGCGCGCTTGGCCATTTCGATCGCCGCGAAGGTTTCCGTCAGCGTGCCGATCTGGTTGATCTTGATCAGGATCGAGTTCGCGATGCCCTTCTCGATGCCTTCCTTCAGGATGCGCGTGTTCGTCACGAACAGGTCGTCGCCGACCAGCTGGACCTTGTTGCCGAGCTTGTCGGTCAGCGTCTTCCAGCCTTCCCAGTCGCCCTCGTGCATGCCGTCTTCGATCGACACGATCGGGAACTTGTCGGCGAGGTTCGCGAGGTAGTCCGCGAATTCCGTCGACGACAGCTGCAGGCCTTCGCCCGCGAGCTGGTACTTGCCGTCGTGGTAGAACTCGCTGGCCGCGCAGTCGAGCGCGAGCAGCACGTCTTCACCGGCGCGGTAGCCTGCTTTCTCGATGGCTTGCAAAATAGTGGACAGGCATTCCTCGTTGCTGCCGAAGTTCGGTGCGAAGCCGCCTTCGTCGCCGACTGCCGTGCTCATGCCGCGGTCCGACAGGATCTTCTTCAGCGCGTGGAACACTTCGGCGCCGCAGCGCAGTGCTTCGCGGAAGCTCGGCTGGCTGACCGGCACGATCATGAATTCCTGGATGTCCAGGCTGTTGTTCGCATGCGCGCCGCCGTTGACGATGTTCATCATCGGCACCGGCAGTTGCATGGCGCCCGAGCCGCCGAAGTAGCGGTACAGCGGCAGACCGGCCTCCTCAGCCGCGGCCTTCGCGACGGCCATCGACACGGCCAGCATCGCGTTCGCGCCGAGGCGCGACTTGTTGTCGGTGCCGTCGAGCTCGAGCAGCGTCTTGTCGAGGAACGCCTGCTCGGAAGCGTCGAGACCCATGATCGCTTCGGAGATTTCCGTGTTGATGTGCTCGACGGCCTTCAGTACACCCTTGCCGCCGTAGCGGCCGGCTTCGCCGTCGCGCAGTTCGATCGCTTCGCGCGAGCCGGTCGACGCGCCCGACGGCACGGCCGCGCGCCCCATCGTGCCCGACTCGAGCAGCACGTCGCATTCGACGGTGGGGTTGCCTCGCGAATCGAGAATCTCTCGACCGATGATGTCTACGATAGCACTCATGGTTTCCTCAAAGGATGACGTTGAATTCTTTACTGTGGCCTTGCATTGCGCACCTGCCGGTCTCCCCGACAGACAGCTCGCGCGCCGATACGTTCGACGACCATTATGCGAAAACGCCGCGGGTCGATTATCGAGGGCAATCGTGACACGCGGCGCACACCTGAATCAGTTGAAATCGCTTTCGAGGAACGGCCCGCGCTTGACGGCCCGGTCGAGCGTGACGAGCGTCTCGAGCAGGTCGGCCATGCGATTGAGCGGCACCGCGTTCGGCCCGTCAGACTTCGCTTGCGCCGGATTCGGGTGCGTTTCCATGAACAGACCGGCGACGCCGACCGCGACCGCGGCGCGCGCGAGCACCGGCACGAATTCGCGCTGGCCGCCCGAGCTCGTGCCCTGACCGCCCGGCAACTGCACCGAATGCGTCGCGTCGAACACGACCGGCGCGTTGGTCTCGCGCATGATCGCGAGCGAACGCATGTCCGACACGAGGTTGTTATAGCCGAACGACACGCCGCGCTCGCACGCCATGAAGCGGTCTTCGGACAGACCCGCTTCACGCGCGGCGTCGCGCGCCTTGTCGATCACGTTCTTCATGTCGTGCGGCGCGAGAAATTGGCCCTTCTTGATGTTGACCGGCTTGCCCGAGCGCGCGCACGCGTGGATGAAGTCGGTCTGACGGCACAGGAACGCGGGCGTTTGCAGCACGTCGACGACCGACGCCACCTGCTCGATCTCGTGTTCGGCGTGCACGTCGGTCAGCACCGGCAGACCGAGCTGGCGCTTCACTTCCGACAGGATGCGCAGACCTTCGTCCATGCCCAGACCGCGAAACGACTTGCCGCTGCTGCGATTGGCCTTGTCGTACGACGATTTGTAGATGAACGGAATGTTCAGCTTCGCGCAGATTTCCTTCAGGCGGCCGGCCGTGTCGATCGTCATCTGTTCGGATTCGACGACACAGGTACCGGCGATCAGGAAAAACGGCTTGTCGAGCCCGACGTCGAAATCGCCCAGTTTCATGCTTTCTCCTCGACCCTCGACTGCTGATGCGCGAGCGCCGCTTCGACGAACGACTTGAACAGCGGATGACCGTCACGCGGCGTAGACGTGAATTCAGGGTGGAACTGGACGCCGACGAACCACGGGTGCATGCTGCGCGGCAGCTCCATCATTTCCGGCAAATCCTCGCTCGGGGTACGGGCGCTAATGATGAGGCCACCGCCTTCGAGCTGGGGCACGAAACGGTTATTCACCTCATAACGGTGACGGTGGCGTTCGTTCACATCGGTGCCGTAGATCTCTTCGGCGAGCGTGCCGGGCTTGATCGGACAGCGCTGCGAGCCGAGGCGCATCGTGCCGCCGAGATCCGACTCTTCGGTACGCTTCTCGACGCGGCCTTCGCGGTCGTACCACTCGGTGATCAGCGCGACCACGCGGTTCTTCGTTTCCTGATCGAATTCGGTGCTGTTCGCGTCCTTCAGGCCGACGACGTCGCGGGCGAATTCGATCACGGCGAGCTGCATGCCGAGGCAGATGCCGAGATACGGCACGTTCGCTTCGCGCGCATAACGGATCGCGGCGATCTTGCCTTCGGTGCCGCGACGGCCGAAGCCGCCCGGCACGAGCACCGCGTCGAGATGCTTGAGGCTCCCGACGCCTTGCGTTTCGATCTCTTCGGAGTCGATGTACTCGATGTTCACGCGCGTCGACGTATGCATCGACGCATGACGCAGCGCTTCGATCAGCGACTTGTACGACTCGGTCAGATCGACGTACTTGCCGACCATGCCGATCGTCACTTCGTGCTTCGGGTTCTGCAGCTTCTCGACGAGGTCCGACCACATGGACAGGTCCGCCGCCTTCGGCGTGAGCTTCAGCTCTTCGCAGATGATCGCGTCGAGACCCTGGTCGTGCAGCATCTGCGGAATCTTGTAGATGCTGTCCGCGTCCCACACGGAAATCACCGCGTCTTCGGGCACGTTCGAGAACAGCGAGATCTTCGCGCGCTCGTCGTCCGGAATGCGGCGGTCGGCACGGCACAGCAGCACGTGCGGCGAAATGCCGATTTCGCGCAGCTTCTGCACGCTGTGCTGGGTGGGCTTGGTTTTGAGTTCGCCGGCCGTGGCAACCCAGGGCACCAGTGTCAGGTGCACGAAGCACGCGCTGTTGCGGCCGAGGCGCAGGCTCATCTGGCGCGCGGCTTCGAGGAACGGCAGCGATTCGATGTCACCCACCGTGCCACCCACTTCGACGATCGCGACATCCGGCTCGCCGCACGTCGCAGACGCTGCGCCGCGCTCGACGAATGCCTGGATTTCGTTCGTGATGTGCGGGATGACCTGCACGGTCTTGCCGAGATAATCGCCGCGGCGTTCCTTGCGGATTACCGACTCGTAAATCTGGCCCGTGGTGAAGTTGTTGGCCTTGCGCATCTTCGTGCTGATGAAGCGCTCGTAGTGGCCGAGGTCGAGGTCGGTTTCCGCTCCGTCTTCCGTCACGAACACTTCGCCGTGCTGAAACGGGCTCATCGTGCCGGGGTCGACGTTGATGTAGGGATCGAGTTTGAGGAGGGTGACTTTAAGACCGCGCGATTCGAGGATCGCGGCGAGGGAAGCGGCGGCAATACCCTTGCCGAGGGAAGATACTACGCCGCCGGTGACGAAAACATATTTGGTCATCGCTGGATGCTCGCGGGAAAAACGGATTATACCGTAAAGGATGGTCCCGACCCAGCAAAAAACGGCCGACCCACGCGTGCCGAGGCCGCCTCGCGTGGCAGCCGGCGCAGCGGTTTGGGGCCCGCTTCGTGCGCGCAGCACGTCAGGCGGTTCGCTCCAGCTCACGCAGCATGCGTTGCACCGCGCGCGCGGTTTCGATCGGCTTTTCCATCGGATACAGATGGCTGCCCTCGATCCACTCGACATGGCCGCCGGTCGCGCGTCGCGTCGCGTCGAGCCCGGCCTGGCGGATTTCCTTCGAGCGTGTCCCGGCGATGAACCCGACCGGCACCGGCGCGCCGCGCGCGAGCCGCGCGCCGAGCGTATGCGGCAGCGTCCGGTAGATCTGGTATTCGATGCGACGATCGAACGCGAGCACCCGGGTGCCGTCGGGCGAACTCTGCGGAATGCCGAAGTCGATGTAGTCGGACAGCATGCGCTCGTCCCAGCGCGCGAACGCGGGCTTCGAATGGAAGTGCCGCCATGCTTCGTCACGGCTCGTCCATTGCGTGCGCCGCTTGCGCGTCGCGGCGGCGGGCGACAGCCGCTCGTCGAGCCCGGTCCATTGCGACACGCGCAGCATGCTGCTGCGCCAGCCGGCGATCACCGGCGAGTCGAGCATCACGACGCCCCTCACCCACTGCGGCTTTTTCAGCGCCGCCATCAGCGACAGATAACCGCCGAGCGAATGCCCGACGAGCCACACCGGCTGCTCGTACTTGCGGGCGATGTCGTCAAGCAGTTGCTCGACCAGATGGGGCCAGTCCTGCGTGACCGGAAAGCGCGGATCATGGCCGATCCGCTCGATCGAGCGCACGTCGTAGTCGTCGGAGAGCTCGGCGAAGATCGTCCGGTAAGTCGAGGCCGGAAAGCCGTTCGCATGCGTGAAATGGATGATGTTTTTCAACTGCGGCGATCTCCGTTGTGTTTTTTACGCGTGGGCGGTGCTTTGCCTGTGCCGCTGCTTATACCGCTGCTTGCGCCTGTTGTCTGCGCTGTTGCGCTCATCGGGCCGCGACGCGCTCAGGGCTCCATCCAGTAGCGGCGCTGCGTGTCCCGATAGCGCTCGAGCGTGAGCGCGGCGCCCTCCTCACCGCGCGCGCCCGGATCGACGTCGACCCTCACGGCGCCATCGCGATCGCTGCGCCCGAGTTCGATATGACGCGCCGCGTAGCGCGCGAACACGCCCGCATTCGGATGATGGAAGCGATTCTCGTAGCCTACCTGAAATAACGCGATGGACGGATCGATAGAGTCGAGGAACGGCTCGGTCGACGACGTTTTGCTGCCATGATGCGGCACCATCAACACTTGCGCGCGCAGCATAGCGGGATCGCGCGCGAGCAGCGCGCGTTCGGTCGGCGCTTCGATGTCGGCGGTCAGCAGGGCCGTGAAACGCGGCGCGTTCGCACCGACGAACGCCGCCGCCTGGCTTGCGTTGGTGGGCGGCAACGAGCTGACCCTCAACACGCAGCAATGCTCGTTCGCCTTGCCCGTGAGTGCCCCGACGTCAGGCCACAGCACGGCGAACTCAACACCATCCCACTGCCAGCGCTGCCCCGCCACGCACGGCAGCGTCTGCGTGCCATGCTGTTTTGCCTTCGGCCACAGCGGATTGTCCGGCGCCAGAGCAGCCACCAGCTGACGCACCTCGATCGCATCGAAAACGGCAGGGGCGCCGCCCGCATGATCCGAATCGGCGTGACTGATCATCAGCGTATCGAGCGTCGTCACGCCTTGCGCCCGCAGGAACGGCACCACCACGCGCTCGCCAGCGTGGCTCGATTCCGGACCGGGACCCGCATCGAACAGCAAGGCGTGATGCGCGGTCTGCACGAGCACCGACGAGCCCTGCCCGACATCGAGCGCAGTCAGACGGAACGCGCCTGATGGCTCGGCGAGTGCGCCGCTTGCGCTGGGCATCAGCAGCGGCAGCCACGACAGCGGCGCCGCCCAGCGCAGGGGCCAGCCGCGCGGCGCGAGACACCACAGCACACCGAGCGCCGCCGCGGCCAGCGCCCACGCATGCGGCTGCGGCAGCCACCACAGCGTCCAGCGCGGTCCCGACGCCAGTTGCAGGCCGGCCGCGAGACCATCGAGCAGCGTGTGCGCGGCGCGCCACGCGAACGCGTCGAGCGGCGCGGGCAATGCGACGCCCGCGAGCACCGTCGGCGTGACGAGCAGGCTCACCCAGGGAATCGCGAACGCGTTCGCGAGCGGACCGGCGAGCGGAATTTGCGCGAACCAGTAGGCGGTCAGCGGCGCCAGCGCGACCGTCACCGCGACCTGCGCGTGAGCGGCGCTGCGCAACCGTTCGGCGAGCGCGCGCAGACGCCGGATCGATACGGGACGCGCCGCGCTGCCCTCCTCGTCTTCATGATGACGGGACGCCAGTGGAACCCGCACGCGCGGCCGCCCCGACATCGCGAACAGGATCGCGCCGACTGCACAAAACGACAGCCAGAATCCGGCCGACACGACCGCCCACGGATCGACCAGCAGCACGAGCCCGAGCGCCCACGCGAGCACCGTGGAGCGCGCTAGCTGCCGGCCGCCGACGAACGCCAGCGCGACGAGCGCGGCCATCCACAGCGCGCGTTGCGCTGGCACGTTGAAGCCCGCGAGCGCGGCATGCAGTGCGGCGAACATCGCACCGGCCGTCACGCCGACGAGCTGCGCGGGCAAGCGCAGCGGCCAGTTGCGGCCGAGCCACCCCGAACGTCGCCAGATTGCCGCCGCGAGCCAGCCGGTCAGCCCCGCGACCAAGCCGAGATGCAAGCCCGAAATCGCCACCAGATGACTCGTGCCGGTGGCGCGCATCAATTGCCAGTCGGCGGGGCTCACTTCGTCCTGCGCGCCGATCGCGAGCGCGACGACGATGCCGCGATGCGGCGCATCGGCAAGCACCGTGTCGATACGCGCACGCAACCCGGCGCGCCAGCGGTCGACCAGCACGGCGAGCCCGCGCGCGTGACCGGTCAGGCGCCGCGCATGGTCCGGCACGCTCACGTAGCCGGTCGCGCGGACGTTGCGCGCGAGCAGACTCGCCTCTGCATCGCGCACGCCGAAATTCGCGTTGCCGTGCGGGCGCTTCAGGCGCACGGTCAGACGCCAGCGTTCGCCCGGTTCGAGCCGCGGCGCCGCGGCGTCGCGCGCGATCCAGGCTAGCTGGATCACGCGCGGGAAAGCGGCGAGCCGCGCACCGTTCGTATCGACGTCGAACAGGAAGCGCGCGCCTTTGTCGTCACGCGTCGGCAATCCCTTGATCGTGCCGACCACCTCGATATCGCGACCCTCCCACTCGTGCGGCAGGCTCACCGCGAGCCGCGTTTGCGCGCGCACGGCCGCGTAGCCGAAGCCGACGCAGATCGCCGCGCACCACACCGCGCCCCAACCGGCCACCCGCCGCATGCGAGCGTCGCGCCATACGCGGCTAGCGAGCTGGTGCGAGAAGCCCCGCTCGTATTCGCGCTGAAGCGCCGCACCGGCCGCACCTGCCGCACCTGTCACACCCGCCGCCGCAGCCGCTCCGCCGCCACGCAAACCCCACACCGCAACGCCGGCCGCCGTGCAGCCGAGCAGTATCAACGCGCACCATGCGCCTGTATCCGGCAACACCGCCTGTCGCTGCAGCCAGACCACCCCCAACGCAAATCCACACCAGACCGCCCTCATCCGCCCTCCGTACCCGCTGGCGCCGGGCCTCGTCACCGCGCCAGCGAACGGGCAGCAGCGAGCCCGCCGGGCGTGGGGATCGCCCGACGCGAACCCTTTCGATCAACGGAATCGATTATGCAGAGGAAAGCGCGAGTCGCGGCAGCGCGGCGAGCGCGTTAGCCGTTGTGCCAAGGGCGGCTGCGTCGGAAGTGACACCGCGCAGTCGCGCGAGGCTCGCGCCGATCGCCGGAATCTGCTCGGGTGAATTGCGCTGCCTGTACATCCACGACGGCGCGATATCCGGCGCGTCGGTCTCGACGACCAGCGCATCGAACGGCAGCTGTTCGGCGAGTCGCCGGATCTGCCGGGCGCGCTCGAACGTGAGGTTGCCGCCGAACCCAAGATGCATGCCCTGATCGATGTACGCCTGCGCCTGCTGGAAACTGCCATTGAACGCGTGCGCGATGCCGCGATGAATCTGATGCCTGCGCAGCCCTTTGATCACCTGATCCTGCGATTTGCGCACATGGCAGATGACCGGCAAATCGAATTCGCGCGCGAGCTGCAACTGGCCGTTGTAGAAAAACTGCTGGCGCGCATCGTCGAGGCCGTCGACGAAATAGTCGAGCCCGATCTCGCCGATGCCGACGAAGCGCGGATCGTCGAGACTCGCCTCGATCTCCATGCGCAACAGGTCGAGGTCGGCATCGACGGCGTGCAGCGTGAGGAGCGGATGAATGCCGAGCGCGTACGCGCCGCCGTCGACGCGATGCGCGAGCTCGCGCACCGCCGCGAAGTTCTGTCGCCCGATCGCCGGAATCACGATGCGCGACACCCCCGCATGGCGTGCGGACGCCGCAACCGCATCACGGTCGGCGTCGAACTCCGAAGCGTCGAGATGGCAGTGCGTATCGATCCACATGGGTTATCTCGCTGGCAAGAGGACGGACCGTGCCGGCCCGCACTCAGACCGGCACCGGCGGCTCTTCGTGCAGCACGCCGTCGCGCAACCGCATGATGCGATCACAGCGGCCCGCCAGCTCCGGGTCGTGCGTGACGATCACGAAGCTCGTCTCGAGCGTGCGCGACAGTTCGAGCATCAGGTTGAAAACCGTGTCGGCGGTGCCGCCGTCAAGGTTACCGGTCGGCTCGTCGGCGAGCACGCAGGCGGGCTTCGTGACGAGCGCACGCGCGATCGCGACACGCTGACGCTCGCCGCCCGACAGCTCGCCCGGCCGATGCTTCGCGCGATGCCCCATGCCGACGCGCTCCAGCACCGCCATGGCCTCGCGGCGCGCGACTTCAGTCGTCTCGCGACGAATCCGCAGCGGCATCGCGACGTTATCGAGGGCGGAAAACTCCGGCAGCAGATGGTGAAACTGATACACGAAACCGAGCGCGCGATTGCGCAGGACGTTGCGCTCGCGCTCGGAGAGTTCCGTGAACGGCTTGCCGAGCACCGACACGTGGCCCGTGCTCGGATCGTCGAGACCGCCGAGCACGTGCAGCAGCGTGCTCTTGCCGGAGCCCGACGCGCCGACGATCGCGAGCTTCTCGCCCCGCCGCACGGCGAGTTGCGCATTGTTGAGCACCTGCACGTTCAGCCCGCCCTGCACGAACGCTTTGGAAATGCCGGTGGCTTCGAGCACGAACGGATGCGACGCGGAGTCCTGAGCGGTCATGGATGAATCGGTTGAGGGATGGACGAGGCGGTCATTCATAGCGCAGCGCCTCCGCCGGACGGACCTTCGCGCCGCGCCAGCTCGGATAGAGCGTCGCGAGCGCCGACAGCACGAACGCGATGATGCCGATGCGCGCGACGTCCGCCGGAACCAGCTCCGACGGCAGCTCGCTGATGAAGTACACCGACGGCGGCAGGAATTGCACGCCGAGCAGATGCTCGATCATCGGCACGAGCCACGGAATGCTCCACGCGATCAGACAGCCGAGCACGACGCCGGTCGCCGTGCCGATGAAGCCGATCGTCACGCCCTGCACGACGAAGATCTTCATGATCGAGCCGGGCTGCGCGCCGAGCGTGCGCAGGATCGCGATATCGGCCTGCTTGTTGGTCACCGTCATCACCAGCGACGACACCAGATTGAACGCGGCCACCGCAATGATCAGCGTCAGGATGATGAACATCATGCGCTTCTCGATCTGCACCGCCGAGAACCAGGTCTTGTTCTGCTGGGTCCAGTCGCGGATGTACAGATCGCCCGACAGCGTGCGCGCGAGCTGATGCGCGACTTCCGGCGCGCGCTGCATGTCGGTGAGGCGCAGCCGCACGCCGGTCGGTGCGGGCAGCCGGAACAGCGCCTGTGCGTCCTTGATGTTGATCAGCGCGAGCGTGCTGTCGTATTCGTAATGGCCCGACTCGAAGATGCCGACCACCGTGAACTGCTTCAGGCGCGGCAGCATGCCGGCCGGCGTGATCGTGCCTTCGGGCGCGACGAGCGTGATCTTGTCGTTCAACTGCACGCCGAGATTGGCCGCCAGATCCGCGCCGAGCACGATGCCGAAGCCGCCGGGCACGAGGTCGGCCAGCTTCCCGCCTTTCATTTCCTTGCCGATGTCGGACACTTCAGGCTCGAGCGTCGGCTCGATGCCACGCAACGCGACGCCGCTCACCGCGTCCTGGCGCGTCAGCAGCGCCTGGGCCTCGACGTAGGGCGCCGCGCCGATCACCTCCTTGTTCTGGCGCGCCTCCTTCGCGGTCAGTTGCCAGTCGGGCATCGAACCGGTCGGCGAAAAGATCTCGACGTGCGCGAGCACCGACAGCATGCGGTCGCGCACCTCTTTCTGAAAGCCGTTCATCACCGACAACACGACGATCAGCGCCGCGACGCCAAGCGCGATGCCCGACATCGACACCAGCGCGATGAACGAAATGAAGCCGTTACCGGTCGTGCGTTTGCCGGCGCGTGTGTAGCGCCAGCCAATCTGCCATTCGTAGGGAAATTTCAAGCGAATCCTTTTGTGCGTTCTTCGACTGTATGTCGGGACCGGCGGACATCGAGCGTCCGCCGTGCGGCCCGAACGTCGTGATCGTTGGGCTCGCGGCGGCGCGGATCGTTCCTCGCGCGCCCGGCCGCTGTGCGGCTCTGCCGGCGCATAGAGGCGCGGCGCCGCGGTGCGCCACCCTGCCGGGTCCAGCGATCAAGCGCGAAGTTTGCCACACAATGCCGCCGGCTCGCGCAAAGGACGTGCCTTGGCCGCGCCATCGACGAACCGGCCGCGCTTCGTCGAAATACTCGCACCGTTTGCCCTACAATGCGCAGCATCATGCCTGCCGACCGCCTCCATCTTCTGCTGCCCTTCGCGCTGCCTGCCGCGGCCGACGCCTCCACCGCGCTTCACGACATCCAGTGCCCCGCTCTCGACAGGCTGATCGCGCGCGCGACGCTGATCGAACGCGTGATCGGCGAGGATTTTCAGCGCACGCTGCCGCACGAGCGCTGGGTCGCGCGACAATTCGGCGCGCTGCCCGACGGCGCCTCGGCCGCCGCCGACGAAGCCCCGCTCGCGCCCTACATGCTGCGCGCCGACGGCGGCGAACCCGGCAACGCGACGTGGGCCTGCGTGCAGCCGGTACACGTGCACATCGCGCACGACCATCTGGTGCTGATCGACCCGGCGTCGCTCAATCTGTCGGACGCTGAAGCGAGCACGCTGCTCGCGCTCGCACGTCCGCTGATCGAGGAACTCGGCGTGCGCATCGAGGCGCCCAAGCCAATCCGCTGGTATCTGTCGAGCGACGCTTTCGGTTCGCTCGCGGGCGCGTCGCCGTTGCGCGCGAGCGGCCGCAACATCGAGATCTGGTTGCCGCACGAAGCGCATTCCGGCGAACGCTCTCGCGCGTGGATGAAGCTGCAGAACGAAGTGCAGATGGCGTGGTTCGAGCATCCGGTCAACGAAGCGCGGGAGGCGCGCGGGCTGCCGGCCGTCAACTCGATCTGGTTTCACGCGCAAGGCGCCGCGCGGAGCGTGCGCAGTCCGTTCGCGCAGGTGCTGTCCGATGCCGCTGCAACGCGCGGTCTCGCGCTCAGCGCCGGGGTCGCGACAGGCGCGCCGCCGACGTCGTATCGCGAACTGGCCGCGGCGCTGCGCGGTACCGCCAACGGCAGCGGCGCAACGCTCGTCGAACTCGACCCCTTCTCCGCGCCCTACATCGAACAGGACTGGGCGCGCTGGAACCAGGCATTCGCCGCGCTGCAGACCGACTGGTTCGCGCCCGCGCTCGCGGCACTCCAGTCGGGCGAACTCGCCGAGCTCGGCCTCACGCTGTGCGGCGACACCGGCTCGGTGACGCTGACGGTCACGCGCGGCGATCTGCGCAAATTCTGGCGGCGGCGCGTGCTGGCCTCGCTTTTCATCGAATGATCCACGGCCCTTCCGCATGACCCGAATCGTTACGCGCCCCTGCTCCCCCGTCGACGCCGAAGTGCTGACCCGCTGCGGCCTGCATCCGGTGCTCGCGCGCCTGTACGCAGCGCGCGGCGTGTGCCTGCCCGAGGACGTCGAAACCGGCCTCGCGCGGCTCGTGCCGCCCGCCGAACTGAAGGGCTGCGACGCGGCCGCCGCGCTGCTCGCCGACGCGCTCCAGCAGCAGCGCCGCATGCTGGTCGTCGCCGACTACGACTGCGACGGCGCGACCGCCTGCGCGGTCGCGGTGCGCGGGCTGCGCATGTTCGGCGCGCGCATCGACTATCTGGTGCCGAACCGCATGGAGCACGGCTACGGGCTCACGCCGGACATCGTCGAGCTCGCGACACGCAGTGCGGCCGGCAAGCCCGATCTGCTGATCACCGTCGACAACGGCATCGCGAGCGTCGACGGCGTCGCGGCGGCCAACGCCCTTGGCATCGACGTGCTCGTCACCGACCACCACCTGCCCGGCGACGAACTGCCCGCCGCGCGCGCAATCGTCAATCCGAACCAGCCGGGCTGCACGTTCCCGAGCAAGTGCCTCGCCGGCGTCGGCGTGATGTTCTACGTGCTGCTCGCGCTGCGCGCCGAACTGCGCCGCCGTGGGGCGTTCGGCGACGCGCTGCCCGAGCCGCGCCTCGACGGCCTGCTCGATCTGGTCGCACTCGGCACCGTCGCCGATGTCGTCAAACTCGACGGCAACAACCGCGTGCTGGTCGCGCAAGGTCTGCAGCGCATCCGCCGCGGCCGCATGCAGCCTGGCATCGCCGCGCTGTTTCGGGCCGCCGCGCGCGATGCGCGCAACGCCTCCGGCTTCGACCTCGGCTTCGCGCTGGGACCGCGCCTGAACGCGGCGGGACGGCTGTCGGACATGTCGCTCGGCATCGAATGCCTGACCACCGACGACGTCGGCCGCGCCTGGGAACTCGCGCAGCAGCTCGACACGATGAACCGCGAGCGCCGTGAAATCGAGGCGGGCATGCAGCAGCAGGCGCTGGACGACCTGTCGACGGTCGATCCCGACGGCGCGACCACGATCACGTTGTTCAATCCGGGTTGGCATCAGGGCGTGATCGGCATCGTCGCGGGACGGCTTAAAGAGAAGTTCCACCGCCCGTCGTTCACGTTCGCGCCGGCCGACGATACCGGCATGCTCGTCAAGGGCTCGGGCCGCTCGATCGCGGGCTTCCACCTGCGCGACGCGCTCGATCTGATCTCGAAGCGCGAGCCGGACCTGATCGTCAAATTCGGCGGCCACGCGATGGCCGCGGGCCTGACGATCGCCGCCGCCGACGTGCCGCGCTTCACCGCCGCGTTCGAGGCGGTCGGCCGCGAATGGCTGTCCGCGCAGGCGCTCGCGCGCACGATCGAAACCGACGGCGAGCTCGAAGACGCGTACTTCACGCCGCAATTCGTCGAAATGCTCGACGCGGCCGTCTGGGGCCAGGGTTTTCCGGCGCCGGTGTTCTCCGGCGAATTCGAGGTCGCCTCGCAGGCGTTGGTGAAGGACAAGCACCTGAAGCTGCAACTGCTGCGCGGCCGCCAGCGCTTCAACGCGATCTGGTTCAATCACACCGACACGCTGCCTGCGCGCACCACCGTCGCCTATCGGCTCGCGAGCGATACATGGAACGGCGTGTCGCGCGTGCAACTGATCGTCGAGCACGCGGTGAGCTGAAATCTTCCGCAAAATCAATCGCGAACACGCGCCAGATCGCCCGCGAGGCTCCGGCGCGGCGTGCCGATCGGCTATAATTTCTGCTTTTTACGCAGAATAGAAGATCGACATGGAAGCGGAACGTCTCAACGCGATCGAAGCCTCTCTGGCCGACCTGCGCAAGCGCGCGGACGACCTACGGGGGTATCTTTGACTACGACGACAAAGCACTGCGTCTAATCGAAGTCAACCGGGAACTCGAAGACCCGGACGTCTGGAACGACTCGAAGCACGCCCAGGCGCTCGGTAAGGAAAAGAAGCTGCTCGACGACACGGTCGGCAAGCTCACGTCGATCGCGAACGACGTGCGCGACGCGCAAGACCTGTTCGAGATGGCACGCGAAGAAGCCGACGACGACACGCTGCTCGCCTGCGAGGGTGACGCCCAGGCCATCGAGGCACGCGTCGCCGACATGGAATTCCGCCGGATGTTCGCGAACCCGGCCGATCCCAACAACGCCTTTCTCGACATCCAGGCCGGTGCCGGCGGCACCGAGGCGTGCGACTGGGCGTCGATGCTGCTGCGCCAGTATCTGCGTTATTGCGAGCGCAAGGGCTTCAAGACCGAAGTGCTCGAGCAGACCGAAGGCGACGTCGCCGGCATCAAGAACGCGACGATCAAGATCGAAGGCGAATACGCGTACGGCTTCCTGCGTACCGAAACCGGCGTGCACCGGCTCGTGCGGAAGTCGCCGTTCGACTCGTCGGGCGGTCGTCACACGTCGTTCTCGTCGGTGTTCGTGTACCCGGAAATCGACGACTCGATCGAAGTCGACATCAACCCGGCCGACCTGCGCATCGACACGTACCGCGCTTCGGGCGCGGGCGGTCAGCACATCAACAAGACCGACTCGGCGGTGCGTATCACGCACATGCCGTCGGGCATCGTCGTGCAGTGCCAGAACGACCGTTCGCAGCACCGCAACCGCGCCGAAGCCATGGCGATGCTGAAATCGCGCCTGTATGAAGCGGAAATCCGCAAGCGTCAGGCCGAGCAGGACAAGCTGGAAGCCGGCAAGACCGATGTGGGTTGGGGCCATCAGATCCGCTCGTACGTGCTCGACAACAGCCGCATCAAGGATCTGCGCACCAACGTCGAAATCAGCAATACGAAGAGCGTGCTGGACGGTGACCTCGATCCGTTCATCAGCGCGAGCCTGAAACAGGGCGTCTAGGCGCGCACGGCGCGGCCCCGTTCACCGATCGGGACCGCACCTTCTTCGTTGCTGCTTTTGCGTTGCTTCCACGCTATTTATTCGCCGTTTTTCCAGTACCGCCTGAGGTTTTTACACTGACTGGCTTCCCGCCAGCGGAGCACTCCGCGGCGGGCCACCGAATACCAAATCATCATGACTGAACCGACCCAGCCGACTGTCGTGCCCGAAGCGGACGACAACAAGATCATCGCCGAGCGCCGCGAAAAGCTGCGCGAACTGCGTGAGCGAGGCGTCGCCTATCCGAACGATTTCCGTCCCACGCACCACGCCGAAGATCTGCAGGCGCAGTACGAGCACGCCGACAAGGAAGCGCTCGAAGCGCATCCGCTCGAAGTCGCGATCGCCGGCCGCATGATGCTGAAACGCGTGATGGGCAAGGCAAGTTTCGCGACCGTGCGCGACGGCTCGGGTCAGATCCAGTTCTTCATCACACCGGCCGACGTCGGTCAGGAGACCTACGACGCATTCAAGAAGTGGGACATGGGCGACATCGTCGCCGCGCGCGGCGTGCTGTTCCGCACCAACAAGGGCGAGTTGTCGGTGCGCTGCACGGAGCTGCGTCTGCTGTCGAAGTCGCTGCGTCCGCTGCCGGACAAGTTCCACGGTCTCGCCGACCAGGAAATGAAGTACCGCCAGCGCTATGTCGATCTGATCGTCACGCCGGAAACGCGCCGCACGTTCGTCGCGCGCACGAAGGCGATTTCGTCGATCCGCAAGTACATGGCCGACGCGAACTTCATGGAAGTCGAAACACCGATGCTGCACCCGATTCCGGGCGGCGCGGCGGCCAAGCCGTTCTCGACGCACCACAATGCGCTCGACATGCAGATGTTCCTGCGCATCGCGCCGGAGCTGTACCTGAAGCGGCTGGTGGTGGGCGGCTTCGAGCGCGTGTTCGAGATCAATCGTAATTTCCGCAACGAGGGCGTATCCGTGCGCCACAACCCGGAATTCACGATGATCGAGTTCTACGCGGCCTACACCGATTACAAGTGGCTGATGGACTTCACCGAGCAGCTGATTCGCCAGGCCGCGATCGATGCGCTCGGCACGGCCACCATCACTTATCAGGGCCGCGAGCTCGATCTGTCGAAGCCGTTCCATCGGCTCACGATCACGCAGGCGATCCAGAAATACGCGCCGCAATACACGAACGAGCAGCTCGCCGACGGCACGTTCCTGCGCGCCGAGCTGAAGAAGTTCGGCGTCGATGCGTCGCAGCCGCAGTTCCTCAACGCGGGCATCGGCTCGCTGCAACTGGCGCTGTTCGAAGAGACCGCCGAGTCGCAACTGTGGGAGCCGACCTACATCATCGACTACCCGATCGAGGTGTCGCCGCTCGCGCGTGCGTCGGACAAGGTGGCAGGCATCACCGAGCGTTTCGAGCTGTTCATCACCGGCCGCGAAATCGCCAACGGCTTCTCGGAGCTCAACGATCCGGAAGATCAGGCCGCGCGCTTCAAGAAGCAGGTCGACCAGAAAGACGCCGGCGACGAGGAAGCGATGTTCTACGACGCCGACTACATCCGCGCGCTCGAGTACGGCATGCCGCCGGCGGGCGGCTGCGGTATCGGCATCGACCGTCTGGTCATGATGCTGACCGATAGCCCGAGCATCCGCGACGTGATCCTGTTCCCGCATCTGCGGCGCGAAGACTGAGCGACGCTGGGCGCGAGCGCGCGTTGTGCTTCGCGAGCAATGCGATGGTTTGAAGAGCGCCCGGTTGATGCCGGGCGTTTTCTTATGCGCGCGTTTTCACTTTGCGGGACCGTTTTCTGCTTCTCATCGTTTGTAACCAGCGGTAAAAGCTGCTCGTTCGCGCGCAAGTCGCCGCGGACTCGATGGTCTTAGAAGTTTGTTGACACCAAAGCGCACCGCGTAAAGGGCGCCTACCCACGCCCGAGGGCGCCATCTGAGCGGTTACAAATAGAAACGCTGCCCGGATCGAATTGCCCGACAATCAGTCTCACAAGAAGTCGGCTCTGTCAGAAACGGAGGCCCTACATGGACACCCCTACTCATCAACCCACGCAGCCACGTCGTCTTCATCCCTTGATCGCGGTGGCCGCCGGCGCGGTGCTCGTCGCGAGTCTCGTCGCTACCGCGGCGATCACCGGCGTGTTCCCGAAGGCGTCGGGCAACGGCGCACAGAACGATCGGACGCAGGCCGCGCAGGTCAGCACGCAAGCGCCGGGCGTCGTCGATTCGGCCGCGCCGGTCAAGCCATCTGCGCAACAGCGGCAGGATCAGGCTCAGCAAGCGGTGCCGGCCGCCCCTGCCGCCGCTCCGACCCAGCAGCAATACGCGCAGCAACAGCAGGCACAGGCCGCGCCGCAGTATGCGCAGCAGCCGGCGCCGCATGCCGCTTATTGCTCGACTTGCGGCACCGTCGTCGCGATCTCGGCGGTTCGGCATGAAGGACATGGCACCGGCATTGGCGCGGTCGGCGGTGCGGTGGCCGGGGGCGTCGTCGGTAATCAATTCGGCGCCGGCGGCGGGCGTACCGCGATGACGCTGCTCGGCGCGCTGGGCGGCGGGTTCGCCGGCAACTCGGTCGAAAAACATCTGCGCAGCACGACGTCGTATTCGGTGCGCGTGCACATGGAAGACGGCAAGACGCGCTACTTCACCTATAGCGAGGCGCCGCCGTTGCGCGACGGCGAGCGCGTGCGCGTTCAGAACGGCGGCCTCGTCGCCGACTGAGCTGAGCTCGGCGCCCAACGTTCGTCGACGCGCCATGAAAAAAGGCGATTCCATCGGAATCGCCTTTTCTTTGGAGTTCAATACACCCGTTCGAACACGCGTTCAATAATCCGCGTCTTCGATCCATGCCGCCTGAATCGCTTCGAGAATCTTTTCGCTCGAACGGTTCGGATCGTCGTCGAAGCCTTCGAGCTCGGTCACCCAGCGGTGCAGGTCGGTGAAACGCACCTGCTGTGGATCGACGTCCTGATGCTTGTCCGTCAGAGCCATCGCGATGTCTTGCGTATCGGTCCACTTCATGGCGGCACCCTCCTGTTAGTGATTTTCCTTCGCGTGATTGATCGAGTAACGCGGAATTTCGACGACCAGATCCTGCTCGTCCGGCATGACCGCCTGACACGACAGGCGCGAAGCCGGTTCCAGCCCCCATGCCTTGTCCAACAGATCGTCCTCGTCTTCCTCGGATGGCGTCAAGGCGGCGAAACCCTCACGAACGATTACGTGGCAGGTCGTGCACGCGCACGACTTCTCGCACGCATGCTCGATTTCGATACCGTTATCGAGCAGGTTGTCGCAGATGCTCTTGCCGGGAACGGCGTCGATCACCGCGCCTTCCGGGCACAGTTCGACGTGAGGCAGCACAACGATTTGAGGCATACAGTTTCCGTTTGGGTCTGAGGCACGGCGGCTGCCAGCAATGCCGGGTGCAGGCTCCGTGCCATTTTACTGGCGCCGCGCGGACTTTTTAAGTCCGCGCGGGCGCGATCGGTGGTTCGTGGGGGGAGCAGTTCGTGCGTGGCCTGAGCGCGCGTCGCGTGCACGTTGCTGTCGCTACGCTCGCCCGTTCAGATCTCGTCGAGCTTGCGGCCCGACAGCGCGCGGCGAATTCCCTTGTTCATGCGGCGCGCGGCGAATTCGTCGGTGCCTTCGGCGAGCGCCTTCGTCGCGGCTTCGATCGCGCCGACGTCTTCGCCTGGCGCGACGTTGCGCAGCGCGGCGAGCAGCGCGTCGAGTTCGGCGCGTTCGCTGTCGTCGAGCAGCTCGGCGTCGGCGGCGAGCGCCGCGTCGGTCGCTTCGACGAGACGCTGCGCTTCGACCTGCGCCTCGCGCAATGCGCGCGCGCGCATGTCGATTTCAGCGGTCGAAAAGCTGTCTTCGAGCATGCGCGCGATGTCGTCGTCGGCGAGGCCATACGAAGGCTTCACGACGACCGATGCCTCCACGCCCGACGCCAGCTCGCGCGCAAACACCGACAGCAGGCCGTCGGCGTCGACCTGATAGGTCACGCGAATGCGCGCGGCGCCGGCCGCCATCGGCGGAATGCCGCGCAGCTCGAAGCGCGCGAGCGAACGGCAATCGCTGACGAGCTCGCGCTCGCCTTGGACGACGTGAATCGCCATCGCGGTCTGGCCGTCCTTGAAGGTCGTGAAATCCTGCGCGCGCGCGACTGGAATCGTCGAGTTGCGCGGAATGATCTTTTCGGTGAGGCCACCCATCGTCTCGACGCCGAGCGACAGCGGAATCACGTCGAGCAGTAGCCATTCGTCGCCTTCCGCCCCGCGGTTGCCGGCCAGCAGATCGGCCTGGATCGCGGCGCCGAGTGCGACGACCTGATCCGGATCGAGATTGACGAGCGGCGGCTGGCCGAAGAACGCCTCGACCGCGCGGCGGATCACCGGCATGCGCGTCGCGCCGCCGACCAGCACGACGCCCTTGATTTCCTTCGTGGTGACCTTCGCGTCGCGCAGCGCCTTTTTCGTCGGGCCCAGCGTGCGTTGCACCAGCGCGGCCGTGATGGTCTCGAAAGTGGCTTCGTCGATCGTCAGATCGAGCGCGGTGCCGTTGGCAAGCGTGAGTTCGAGGGTAGTGTGCGACGCGCTCGACAGCGCCTCCTTGGCCTCGCGCACGCTATCGAGCAGCAGGCGCACGTCGTGCGGCGCGAGCGTCTGCGACGCGATGCCGGCCTGTTCGAGCACATGGCGATATAGCGCATGGTCGAAGTCGTCGCCGCCGAGCGCGGAATCGCCGCCCGCCGCGAGCACTTCGAAAACGCCCTTGGTGAGCTTCAGGATCGACAGGTCGAAGGTGCCGCCGCCGAGGTCGTAGACCGCGTACAAACCTTCGGCTCCGTTGTCGAGACCGTAGGCGATCGCGGCAGCGGTCGGTTCGTTGAGCAGACGCAGCACGTTCAGCCCCGCGAGACGCGCGGCGTCCTTGGTCGCCTGGCGCTGCGCTTCGTCGAAGTAAGCGGGCACCGTGATTACCGCGCCGACCAGCTCGTCGCCGAGCGTGTCTTCGGCGCGCTGGCGCAGCGTCGCGAGAATTTCAGCCGATACCTCGACCGGGCTCTTCACGCCGTCGACGGTGCGGATCTGCACCATGCCGGGAGCATCGACGAAGTCGTACGGCGCGTTTTCGGCGCCCTCCACCTCGGCCTTGCCGCGGCCCATGAAGCGCTTGACCGACACGATCGTGTTGCGCGGGTCGGTCGCGGCTTCGGCCTTCGCCCGGCGGCCGATGCGACGGCCGCCCTGCTCCAGGTAACGCACCACCGACGGCAGCAGCACGTGCCCGTCTTCGTCGGGCAGCACATCGGGCAGGCCGTTGCGCACGGCGGCTACGAGGGAGTTGGTGGTGCCGAGATCGATACCGACCGCCAGACGCCGCTGGTGAGGCGCCGGCGCCATGCCGGGTTCGGAGATTTGCAGTAAGGCCATCTGGATCTTCTCGGGGACGTTGTGCCCCGTCCTGAATGTTCGCGTTGCTGGGGTGATGCCGCGGCTCGCGGCCGCTCTGGTTTTTTGTTTGTCGCTTACTACGTCGCTGCCTGCTGTTGCTGCTTGCCCGCGCCGCGTTTTTGCGCGCGTCGCGCGAAAGCGCGCTAGCCTTCGAGCCGCTCGATCTGGGCATCGATTTCCGACGCGACGCGCTCGATGAACATCAGCTGCCGCACCGCCTCGCCCGCCGCCTGATTCGCGCCGTGATCGAGCGATGCGCCGAGCTTGTCGAAGCGCCGACGCTCCTCGTCGCGCAACTCGATGAGCAGCGCGTCGAGCGCGTCGACGTTCTTCGCCGCGGCCGCGTCCTCGATGTTCTCGCGCCACTCCATCTGCTGCATCAGGAACGCGGGCTCCATCGCCGTGTTGTTCTCCGCGCCGAGGTTGATGCCGCGCAACGACAGCAGATAGGTCGCGCGCTTGAGCGGATCGCGCAGCGTCTGATAGGCCTCGTTCGCGCGCGTCGCCCACTGCATCGCGATGCGCTTTTGCGCATCGCCGGCCGCCGCGAAGCGATCCGGATGCACCTGCGCCTGCACGGTGCGGTACGCGTGATCGAGCGTGCTCGCGTCGAGCGCGAATTGCGCCGGCAGACCAAACAGATCGAAGTGGCTGTCGTTCAGCGAGGCCATCGGATTAAAGTCCGTTGATGAAAACTGGTATGGAGACGTCGGGCCTTGTCAGGCGCGACCGCTTCAGTCGCCCGCGGATCAAACTAAAAAGGCGGCCCGCGCCGCCTTTGATCCGCCGCACGCGGAAAGTATCGAACCTAGACGCGGAACGACTCGCCGCAGCCGCATTCGTCTTTCACGTTCGGGTTGTTGAACCTGAAGCCTTCGTTCAGCCCTTCGCGTGCGAAGTCGAGCTCGGTGCCGTCGATATACGCGAGACTCTTCGGGTCGACGACGACCTTCACGCCGCCCGTCTCGAACACCTGATCTTCAGGCGCGACTTCGTCCACGTACTCGAGCTTGTAGGCGAGGCCCGAGCAACCGGTGGTGCGCACGCCGACGCGCAACCCGATGCCCTTACCGCGGCGGGTCAGATACTTCTGGACGTGCTGTGCTGCCTTTTCGGTCAACGTAATTGCCATAACGTTTCTCAGTTGCCAGAGCGCGCGGCGCGCGTGTCCGCGCCGCGCTCACCGGTTACTCCGTTCTTACCCTGTTGCTCAGGCGGCCTTGCCGTCTTCGGCAAGCGCTGCTTCGCCGTGGCGCTGCTTGTAGTCGGCGACCGCTGCCTTGATCGCGTCTTCCGCGAGGATCGAGCAGTGGATCTTCACCGGCGGCAGTGCCAGTTCTTCGGCGATCTGCGTGTTCTTGATCGACATCGCCTGGTCGAGCGTCTTGCCCTTCACCCATTCGGTGACGAGCGAGCTCGATGCGATGGCCGAGCCGCAGCCGTAGGTCTTGAACTTCGCGTCTTCGATGATGCCGTCCGCGCCGACGCGGATCTGCAGCTTCATCACGTCGCCGCAGGCCGGCGCACCGACCATGCCGGTGCCGACCGTGTCGTCGTCCTTCGCGAAGGAACCGACGTTGCGCGGGTTTTCGTAGTGGTCGAGGACCTTGTCGCTATAAGCCATGATTACACTCCTTGATTCGTTTCAACCTGCAATGCGATGAACGTTCGATGTCCGCTTCGTCCAGCCGGCGCGTCAGTGCGCGGCCCACTGGATGGTCGACAGATCGATCCCGTCCTTGTGCATTTCCCACAGCGGCGACAGATCGCGCAGCTTGGAAATCTTCGACTTCAGCAGGTTGATCACGTAGTCGATTTCCTGCTCGGTCGTGAAGCGTCCCACCGTGAAGCGGATCGAGCTGTGCGCGAGTTCGTCGTTGCGGCCAAGCGCGCGTAGCACGTACGACGGCTCCAGCGACGCCGATGTGCACGCCGAGCCCGATGACACCGCGACGTCCTTCACCGCCATGATCAGCGATTCGCCTTCGACGAAATTGAAGCTGATGTTCAGGTTGTGCGGCACACGCTTTTCCATGTCGCCGTTCACATACACTTCCTCGATTGGCGACAGGCCTTTCAGCAGCCGGTCACGCAGCATGCGGATGCGCTCGTTTTCGGTCGCCATCTCTTCACGCGCGATACGGAACGCTTCTCCCATGCCGACGATCTGGTGCGTGGCGAGCGTGCCCGAACGCATGCCGCGCTCGTGACCGCCGCCGTGCATCTGCGCCTCGATACGGATACGCGGCTTGCGACGCACGTAAAGCGCGCCGATGCCTTTCGGGCCGTAGGTCTTGTGCGCCGAGAACGACATCAGGTCGACCTTCAGCTTCTGCAGATCGATCTGGATCTTGCCGGTGGCCTGCGCCGCGTCGACGTGGAAAATGATGCCCTTCTCGCGCGTGATCTCGCCAATCGCCTCGATGTCCTGGATGACGCCGATCTCGTTGTTGACCGACATCACCGACACCAGAATCGTGTCCGGGCGCAGCGCCACCTTGAACGCGTCGAGGTCGATCAGACCGTCGTCCTTGACATCCAGATAGGTGACTTCGAAGCCTTCGCGCTCGAGCTCGCGGGTGGTGTCCAGCACCGCCTTGTGCTCGGTCTTCACCGTGATGATGTGCTTGCCCTTGCTCTTGTAGAAGTGCGCGGCACCTTTCAGAGCGAGGTTGTCCGACTCCGTCGCACCCGAGGTCCAGATGATTTCGCGTGGATCGGCGTTCACGAGCGCGGCGACCTGCTCGCGCGCTTCCTCGACTGCGCGCTCGGCGGTCCAGCCATAAGCGTGACTACGCGATGCGGGATTGCCGAACTGCTCGCGCAGATACGGGATCATCTTTTCCACCACACGCGGATCGATCGGCGTCGTGGCGCTGTAGTCCATGTAGATGGGCAGATGGAGAGAGTCGTTGTTCATCAATTGCTCCGGGGACGTCATGTGCTCTGGCTTCTGGGCTCGATATGGGGCTGCGGCGAGGGTTTTCTATTGCGTGCCGCGCTTCACGAACCGGCCATGTTGAAAACGGAATTGGGACCCTTGGGCGCCACGCGGACGGGTTCGACCGCCGGAGCGTCGTTGCGCCTGTCGCGCAGCACGGCCGGCGTGCCTTCGCGCGAACGCTGCTGATCGACCAGATCCTTCAGCGAAACCGAATCGAGGTATTCGACCATTTTCTGGTTCAGCGTCGACCACAGCTCATGCGTCATGCAGTGGCCGTCGTGCTGCTTGGTGCCTTCGCACGTGCCCTTACCGCCGCACTGGGTGGCGTCGAGCGGTTCGTCGACCGCGATGATGATGTCGGCCACCGTCACCTCTTCGGCACGGCGCGCGAGATTGTAGCCACCGCCCGGTCCGCGCACGGACTCGACGATTTCATGACGGCGCAGCTTGCCAAACAGCTGCTCGAGATACGACAGGGAGATGTGTTGGCGCTGGCTGATACCCGCAAGCGTCACCGGGCCCTGCTCCTGGCGCAGCGCCAGGTCGATCATCGCCGTGACGGCGAAACGGCCTTTCGTGGTGAGTCTCATATGATGTGGGAACCGCAATTCTCGACAAGTTCGGTCAAGTATAAATACATGAGCGATTTAGTCAAGTATGGGCGGTAAATTTTGTGTCATTCGCTTAATTGATCGCCATACGTCGACGCCGCGCCCCCACCCGTGTGGTGCGTCTGCGTTCTTCGCCCGATGCCTACGCGAGCAACTGCGGGCGCAGCGCGGCGATCAGCCCGCGGCAGGCTGCTTCGCATTGATCGAGCACCAACTCGAAGCCTTCCGCGCCGCCGAAATACGGATCGACAACCTCTCGCGCGCCGCTCCAGCGGCCATCCGACTCAGGCACGAACTCCATCAGCAGACGGATCTTGTCGCGCTGTGCGGGCGGGCACAGTTGACGCAACGCGGCGACGTTTCGGTCGTCCATGGCAATCAGCAGATCGAAGCGCTCGAAGTCCGCGACCGTGATCTGGCGGCCGCGCAGCGCGTCGAGCGCATAGCCGCGCTGGCGGGCCGCGTGTTGCGCGCGTTCGTCGGGCGCCGCGCCGATGTGCCAATCGCCGGTGCCGGCCGAATCGATCAGGATGCAGTCCGCAAGCTTCGCCTCGTCGACCAGATGACGCATCACGCCCTCCGCCGTCGGTGAACGGCAGATATTCCCGAGGCAAACGAAACAGATGGACACAGTTTTCATCAGGGATTTTCGACGCCCGAGGCGCCGCGCGTGAGGTCGTCAGACAGTCAGCGGACTGCGCCGCGATTATACAAATCTCGACAGATTCGCGCCGAGCGGGGCGCAGCCAGCAAGATCAGCGGCTTCGGAGCGTCGCGGTCCGCCGCGCCCGCTTACGATGCCTCGGCGAGCGGCGTCGCCGTGGCTGCACGCATCGGCTTGGCCGGCAATGCCGACGCCGTGTCGATCATGCCGTACGACACCGCGCGTGCGAGTTCGGCGGTCAGATGGTTGGCGTCGAGCGGCATCTGCGAAGCGCGCGAAGCGGTTTGGCCGTTGACGTGCAGAAAGGCGAGCACCGCGAGCGGTACAACGATGGCTAGGGGCCAGTACACCGGTATTGTCTTTTTCATGATGTGTTTTTCAATTAGGGGCGCATGAGCTTATGACGCACTATGCCCTAACGAAATGCTATAGGAATTCACAATCGGGAAAAAGCGGCCCGCGCGAGATAGATCGTTGCTTGATACGAAACAGTCAATTGACACCTCTTTCGGGAACGAGTGGCGCATCGCTGGCACACAAAAGTGAAGCTTACAAATGCATACAAAGCCGCCGCGACGGACGGCGACAATCACGGTCTTATTCTTACCCTTACATTTCTTTGCACTGGCATCGGTCCCACAAAATGAAACGCATTGCACCTCTCGCTGGCCTGGTGGCCGCCGCGCTGCTCGGCGGCTGCGCGATCTATCCGGACGGCACGCCGATGTACGGCAACGGCTACGGCGCCTATAGCGGCTACAATGGTTATGACGATTCCGCATACGCGCCGGGTGCCGCGGTCGTGCCGCAAACCAATGTGTACCTCGGCTACGGCGATTACGGTCCGGGACGCTACTACGGCCCGGCGCCGGGCTCTGGCTATCGCGGCTATCCGGATCGCGGTCATCCGAACGACAACGACTGGCACCACGGCGATCACGGCAACGGTCATGGCAACAATGGCGGCGGTCCTGGACAACCGCACGGCGGCCCGCCGCCGCAGGGCGCAGCGGGCGGTCCGCACGGCCCTGGTGGTGCCAATGGCGGCCCGCACCCCGGCGCGGGCGGCCCGCCGCCGGGCCACCCGCAAGCCGGCAACGGCGGTGGACGAGGCAACGATTCGGGGAGAAATGCGCCCGCGCGTCAGCCGGGGCAGATGACCGAACATTGAAGACGGAGCGGCGCTGAAGCATCCCGCCGGCTTCTTCGCCCATTTCGACGGCTGCGCGAGCGCGCAGCCGTCAAACCAATCCCAATGCCGCCCGCTCAGCCAATATGGCTGCGCTGCGCGGCATACAACTCGCGGAACGTACGACCCACCGGCGCCGGCATGTCGCGCGTATCGGTCCAGCCCGCGCCGCCGAGCGGCAGTTTGGCGATCGACCGATTGCGCCCACCCATGCGCTCCAGCACGCGCACGGCGAGTTTGGTAAAGAGCGCATAGGCATCGGGATGCAGCGCGAACCAGCCCCACAGCGCCAACCCGGCGCGCTCCTTCCACGGCCGCAGGTGTCGCTCCATCTGCTTTTCGCGCAGCTTGCGCAACAGATCGGACAGCGGGATACCGACCGGACACACGCTATTGCATTCGCCGCATAACGTCGCCGCTTGCGGCAGGTCGAGCGCCTTGTCGATGCCGACATAGCTCGGCGTCAGCACCGACCCCATCGGCCCCGGATAGACCCAGCCATATGCGTGCCCGCCGACCTTCTGATACACCGGGCAATGGTTCATGCACGCGCCGCAGCGGATGCAGCGAAGCATCTCCTGGAAGTCGCCGCCGATCAGCCCTGTGCGGCCACCGTCGACGAGCACCACGTACATATGCTCGGGCCCATCCTGATCGCCCGCGCCGCGCGGCCCGGTCAGCATCGAAAAATAGTTCGAGGTGGCCTGGCCGGTTGCCGAACGCGGCAGCAGGCGCATAGCCGTCGCGAGATCCTCGAGCGTCGGCAGCACCTTCTCGATGCCGGTGACAGCGACATGCACGCGCGGCATCACCGTGCACATACCTTCGTTGCCCTCGTTGGTCACGAGCGCGACCGAGCCCGTTTCCGCGATGATGAAATTGCCGCCCGTCACGCCCATGTCCGCGCTCAGAAAATGCGGCCGCAGCATCTCGCGCGCCTCACGCGTCATGTCGGGAATCTCGGTGAGCCGCGGCCGGCCGTGCGTCTTCGCGAACAGATCGGCGATCTCGTCCTTATCCTTGTGAACGACCGGCGCGATGATGTGGCTTGGCGGCTCGTTGTCGTTGATCTGCAGGATGTATTCGCCGAGGTCGGTTTCGATCGACTGCACGCCCATCTGCCCGAGCACTTCGTTCAGACGCATTTCCTCGGTGACCATCGACTTGGTCTTGATCACCTTCTTCACGCCGTGCTTGCGCGCAATGTCGCCGACGAGCCGCGCGGCCTCCTGCGTGGTCTCCGCGAACAGCACAGTCACGCCGCGCCGGGTCGCCTCGCGCTCGAAGGTTTCGAGCCACACGTCGAGATTCTCGAGCGCGCGATCACGGCGCTCCTTGAGCGCGGCCCGCGTCGCGGGGAAATCGATCGCGGTCATCGCGCTCGCGCGCGCCGACACGAACTTCGTGGACAGCTTGGTCAGGTTCTGCTGCAGGCGCTGGTCGGCGAGTTTCTGACCGGCGCGAGCCTTGAACTGCATCGATTGGACTTGCATGGCGGCCCTGATGAAATCGCATTGAAAGGCGCGGCGCATTCGCGCCCGACGCAATGCGTGACAGACAAGATAAACGTGACGCGAACAATGGCGGTGTTCGCCGCGCGGGGATTACACGTCGCCGGCCAGCACCTGTGCGATATGCAGCACGCGCGTCGTCGAGTCACCGTTGCGGCGCAGCCGCCCTTCGATATTCAACATGCAGCCGAGGTCGCCGAGCACCACCGCACCGGCGCCGCTCGCGGCGATGTTCGCGCACTTTTCGTCGACGATCGCGGTCGAGATATCGCCGTATTTGACCGCGAAAGTGCCGCCGAAGCCGCAGCAATGCTCGCAGCCTTTCATCTCGGTGACCGCGACGCCGACCTGCGCGAGCAGTTCGCGCGGCTGTTCCTTGACGCCCAGTTCGCGCAAGCCCGAACACGAGTCGTGATAAGTCACCTGTCCCGCGAACTCGCCCGGTTGCAACTGCACCTTCGCGACGTTAACGAGGAAATCCGTCAGCTCGAACACCTTGCCGCGCAGGCGGCCGAAACGGTTCATCAGTTCGGGATCGTCGCGGAACAGGTCGCCGTAGTGCGCGCGGATCATGCCGCCGCACGAGCCCGACGGCACCACCACATAGTCGAACTGTTCGAACTCGCGCAGCGTTTTCTCGGCAAGGTCGCGCGCGAGGCGGCGGTCTCCCGAGTTATACGCAGGTTGCCCGCAACAGGTTTGCGCGGGCGGCACTACGACCTCGAAACCGGCGCCTTCGATCAGCTTGATGACGGAGAAACCGATCTCGGGACGCATCAGGTCAACGAGGCAAGTGACGAACAATCCGACTCGCATGAGCCCTCCTTGCGGGGAAACGTCCCTGATTATCCGCTGTTTGCCGGTGCAATACCAACGGCCGGAAGGCATAGGAAGCACGCCGCGCCGGATTCGAAGCGCGCCTCGAAGCGTTCGCTTTTTTCACAATACGAGATACAATCAGTTTTCGCTGTTTGACGCATCCACCGATTCTCATATGAGCGATACGAACCCGGATCCCAAAACTTCGATCCAGGTGATCGAACGCATGATGCGCCTGCTCGACGCACTGGCGGCGCATAGCGACCCGGTCAGCCTGAAAGAACTGGCCATCCGCACGGAGCTGCATCCATCCACCGCGCACCGCATCCTGAACGATATGGTGATGTGCCGGCTGGTCGACCGTTCAGACCCCGGCACCTACCGTCTTGGCATGCGCCTGCTCGAACTGGGCAATCTCGTCAAGGCGCGCCTGTCGGTGCGCGACGCGGCGCTCACGCCGATGCGCGAGCTGCACCGCGAGACCGGGCAGACCGTGAACCTGTCGGTGCGTCAGGGCGACGAAATCGTCTATATCGAACGCGCGTATTCGGAGCGCTCGGGCATGCAGGTGGTGCGGGCGATCGGCGGGCGCGCGCCGCTTCATCTGACCTCGGTCGGCAAGCTGTTCCTCGCGGCCGACGAAGCCACCCGCGTGCGTGCCTACGCAACACGCACCGGTCTGTCGGGCCACACGCAGAACAGCATCACCGATCTCGCGAAACTCGAGCGCGAGCTGTCGCATGTGCGCCAGCAGGCCTGCGCGCGCGACAACGAGGAACTGGAGTTGGGCGTGCGCTGCATCGCCGCCGGCATCTACGACGATACCGGCAAGCTGGTCGCGGGGCTGTCGCTGTCGGCGCCGGCCGATCGTTTGCAGGATTCATGGCTCGGGCAGTTGAGCCAGACCGCGTTGATGATTTCGGAATCGCTCGGCTACCGGCCGCAGCCACAGCAGGACCATGCGCACGGCGGGCACGGCTCACATGGCTCGCATGGCCAGCATTAGTGAAGGGGGCGGCCGCCCAACCGCCGTTGCACCCTTTGCCCTCCCGCCGGCGCCATGAAAAAAGCCTCGCATCCGCGAGGCTTTTTCTTTGCACGTCAGCTGCAGCCGGACTGACTACCACCGGCTGAGTATGCGTTGCTGCATCAGGTACCCGGACCGCCGGCATCGGCGCTCGTGATACGCGGCTGGTCGCCGCCGTTGTCGAGCCACGTACGCAGACGCGTCGCGTCCGCGAAACGCGAGTACTTGCCCGACGAATCGAGCAGCACCAGGATCATCGGCCGGCCGTGGATGGTCGCCTGCATCACGAGACACTCGCCCGCTTCGTTGATGAAGCCGGTCTTCTGCAGACCGATGTCCCACGTCGGGTTGCGCACCAGCGCGTTCGTGCTGTTGTACGCGAGCGTGCGCTTGCCGGTGTACACCTCATAGCTGTGATCGGTCGAGAACTTGCGGATCAACGGGTACTGATACGCCGCGTTGACCATCTTCACGAGATCGCGCGCGCTCGACACGTTCATGCTCGTCAGACCGGTCGGGTTCTCGAAGTGCGTGTCGTTCATGCCGAGCTGCCTGGCCTTCGCGTTCATCGCCGCGAGGAACGCCGGACGGCCGCCCGGGTAGTAGCGCGACAGCGCCGCCGCCGCGCGGTTTTCCGACGCCATCAGCGCAATGTGCAGCATGTCCTCGCGCGACAGCACCGAGCCCACCGACAGACGCGAACCGGTGTTCTTCTCGTAGTCGCGGTCTTCGTCGGTGACTTCGATCTGATCGGTCATCGGCTCTTTCGAATCGAGCACCACCATCGCCGTCATCAGCTTGCTGATCGATGCGATCGGTACCACCGCGCGCGAGTTCTTGTCGAACAGCGTCTCGCCGCTGTTCTGGTCGATCACATAGGCGACGCTCGAGCGCAGCATCAGCGCGTCCGGCGTCTCGTGCAGACCAAATGCCTGGCCGACGCTCGGCTGGCGCGGCTCGTACGCGACGCGTCGCATCACCGAACGGTGTCGGCCGTTCGCCGTGAACGTGACGCGCTTGCGTTTGACGACGGCGTGCGGGGCATCTTCATCCGCCGCAGCGGCTTTCACGGCCTCACCCTTGCCGGCTTTCGCCGCATGGCTCGGCACCTTTCCGGTGGCGGCCGCCTGCGCCGGCTTCCTGGCAGTTTTAGCGTGTTTGGAAATTTTTGCGGATGCAGCAGACGTAGCTGCAAAAGTGCTGACAGGCGTAGCGAACGCCGCTGCGACGGCCAGCGAGACGGCCACCGACAGAGCGGTGCTGCGCGCCGCGCCGTGGAGCACTTTTAGCGACGAAAACATGTCGGTTTTCATGGGTGTTCGATAGGGAGCGGCGAGAGGTTTCCGCAAGTGTAGTAAAGCAACGAAAAATTAGCAATTTGAAGCACTTATACGCGCTCCTTAAACCGGCTTGTCAGCTCCGATCGCGAAAACACGAATAAGTGCCGCGCCTCGATCGAAAAAAACGATCGTCGCCAGCAAGCCTCGCCATCGCCGCCCGGCCCAATCGAGCAGATCATTGCAGGATAACGGCAATTTTGAGACAACCTTGATTCGGGGAAATACTGTCAGAGCACAGGCGGAAACTACCGCGCCGCGCCATGAAGGCGTTGCGAGCGTGCGACGGACTTTTTTAAGTGTCCGACGAAAGTCGCTAACGCGCGTTCGACTGCCATCGTTCTTTAACGTTCCTTGTCATCTTGTGGTTTACATCGAATTGATGATGATCGGTCTTTCAGGGGCGAATCGCTGCCACACGGAAAAATAATCTCCCGACGGCCTGCTGAACGGTTGGTTTATGTCGCACCAGCACGGGGCAACGAGCAATCGTTCCACGTCATATTAATGACATGCCTACTGTATAACCTATTGTTTTGTCGGCATTTTCTTAACATTGTGCAACGCACAAAAAACGCTTGACATTCCTTGTGGGCATCCTAAAATGGGAACCATTGCTGCGATGCACAAAACATCGCGGTCCGGGGAGACGATGAATCTGCGTCTCGCCACCCACCCAATGCGGTCCGCACAGACCGGCCGCAATCCAGGAGCGTAAACCATGACTCTGCTGACCCCTGAGCAATTCGCCGCAGCCCAGAAAGCCAACTTCGAAACCCTGTTCGGCCTGACGACCAAAGCATTTGAAGGTGTCGAAAAGCTGGTCGAACTGAACCTGCAAGTTGTGAAGTCGACGCTCGCCGAAAGCCAGGAAAATGCCCAACGCGCGCTGTCCGTGAAGGACGCGCAGGAACTGCTGGCACTGCAAGCAAGCCTCGCGCAGCCGGTGGCTGAAAAGGCGCTGTCGTATGGCCGCCATGTGTACGAAATCGTTTCGGCAACGCAGGGTGAATTCACCCGCGTCGCGGAAGCGCAATTCGAAGAGCAAAACCGCAAGGTTCAGGCGCTCGTCGAAAACGTCGCCAAGAACGCACCGGCCGGTTCGGAAACCGCTGTCGCCGTGATGAAGTCGGCTATCACCGCCGCCAACACCACGTACGAAACGGTCCACAAGGCAACCCGCCAGGCTGTCGAAATCGCCGAAAGCAACTTCAACGCAGCTGCAACGGCCGCTTCGAAGGCAGCTTCGCAAGCCGCTGCGCAAGCATCGCGCGCCGCCGCCAAGAAGGCCGTCTAAGCTTCACGCGTCAACACGCCAGGCTTTATGCCTCGTGTCGTCTTTCACGCCGGCCCAGCCTATGCGCTGCGCCGGCGTTATCGCAAGCAACAGCGTCGTGCCGTTGCCGCTTATACGGTTTGATGAGCCGAACGCTCCGATACGTTGCAATGACGTATCGTTTGCCCGGCCGTCAAGCCGGGATTTTTTTGCCCGCCACTGGCCGCCACGAAAACAGAAACGGCGCGCTCCGCCATGGAGCGCGCCGTTTTTGTTTGCCGTACGGCTCGACCGGCTTTGCCGCGCCCGCATGTCGTCATGCAGGCGCGGCGCACCGCGTTACTTCTTCTTGACGGGCGGCAGATCGGTACAGACGCCTTCATACAACTCGGCCGCCATGCCGATCGATTCGCCGAGCGTCGGATGCGGATGGATCGTCTTGCCGATATCCGTTGCGTCCGCGCCCATCTCGATCGCGAGACAGACTTCGCTGATCAGGTCGCCCGCGTTCAGACCGACGATACCGCCGCCGATCACGCGATGCGTTTCCTCATCGAACAGCAGCTTCGTGAAGCCCTCGTCGCGACCGTTGGCGATCGCGCGACCCGATGCCGCCCACGGAAACACCGCCTTGCCGAACTTGACGCCTTCGGCTTTCAGCTGGTCTTCCGTCTTGCCAGCCCAAGCCACTTCCGGATCGGTGTAGGCCACCGACGGAATCTGCAGCGCGTCGAAGTACGCCTTCTCGCCATGCGCGGCTTCCGCCGCCACGTGGCCTTCGTGCACGGCCTTGTGCGCGAGCATCGGCTGACCGACGATGTCGCCGATCGCGAAGATGTGCGGCACATTCGTGCGCTGTTGCCTGTCGACTTCGATGAAGCCGCGATCCGTCGCCGCGACGCCGGCCTTTTCCGCGCCGATCCGCTTGCCGTTCGGCGAGCGGCCGACGGCCACCAGCACGAGGTCGTAGCGTTGCGGCTCCCGGCCGGCGCCTGCTCGCCCTCGAACGACACGTAGATGCCGTCGTCCTTCGCTTCGGCGGCGATGGTCTTGGTCTTCAGCATCACGTTCGCGAAACGCTTGCTGTTGTACTTCTCCCAGACCTTGACCAGATCGCGGTCCGCGCCGGCCATCAGGACGTCGAGCATTTCGACCACATCGATGTTCGCGCCGAGCGTCGAGTACACGGTCGCCATTTCGAGACCGATGATGCCGCCGCCGATCACGAGCATGCGCTGCGGAATCTGGCGCAGTTCGAGCGCGCCGGTCGAATCGACGACCCGCGGATCTTCCGGAATGAACGGCAGCTTCACCGCTTCCGAGCCCGCTGCGATGATCGCCTGGTTGAACCTGACGACCTTCTTGCCGCCCTCGGTCTGCACTTCCATGTGGTTCGGATCGACGAACGCACCCGTACCGACCACCACTTCGACCTTGCGCGCCTTCGCCATGCCGGCGAGACCGCCTGTCAGCTTCCTGACCACGCCGGACTTGAAATCGCGCAGCTTGTCGAGATCGATCTGCGGCTTGCCGAACGTGATGCCGTGCGCGGCAAGATCAGCCGCTTCGTCGATGACGAGCGCGGTGTGCAGCAGCGCCTTCGACGGGATGCAGCCGACGTTCAGACACACGCCGCCGAGCGTCGGATAACGCTCGACCAGCACGGTCTTCATGCCGAGGTCGGCGGAGCGGAACGCGGCCGAATAACCGCCGGGGCCCGAACCGAGCACGAGCATGTCGCACTCGATGTCGGCGCTGCCCGAATAGCTGCCGGCTTGCGCAGCCGGTGCGGCGGCCTTCGGCGCCGCAGCGGCGGGCGCCGGCGCGGGAGCCGCCTTCTCGGGCGCTTTCGGCTCCGCAGCGGCCGCAGCCGCGCCGCCCGCCGTTGCCTCGACGAGCGCGATGACCGTGCCCTGCGAGACCTTGTCGCCCGGCTTGATACGCACTTCCTTGACGGTGCCGGCGGTATCGCTCGGCACTTCCATCGACGCCTTGTCGGATTCGAGCGTCAGCAGCGACTGCTCTTTTTCGATGGTGTCGCCCGGCTTGATGTTGACTTCGATGACGTCGACGTCCTTGAAGTCACCGATGTCCGGCACTTTTACTTCGACGAGACTCATGGTGTCCCCTTCTCTTATTGATCGATGATGAGCGGCGCCTTCGACGCGCACAGCGCACGCGAACGCGCGGACGGCGCGACGCGGATCGGTCGAAACCATCCGCGCCCGCGCCGGCGGACCTCACCAGCCGGTCAAAGAATCACACGCCGGAAATCGGCAAGAATCGAACCGAGGTATGCGTTGAAGCGCGCGGCTTCCGCTCCGTCGATCACGCGATGGTCGTACGACAGCGACAGCGGCATGGTCAGGCGCGGCTCGAACTGCTTGCCGTCCCACACCGGCTTCATCGCGCTGCGCGACAGGCCGAGAATCGCGACTTCAGGCGCATTGATGATCGGCGTGAAGTGCGTGCCGCCGATACCGCCCAGCGACGAGATCGAGAAGCAGCCGCCCTGCATCTGGTCCGGCTTCAGCTTGCCCTCGCGCGCGGCCTTCGACAGGTCGGCCATTTCCTTCGCGATGTCGACGAGGCCCTTCTTGTCCGCGTCGCGAATCACCGGCACCATGAGGCCGTTCGGCGTGTCGGCGGCAAAACCGATGTGGTAGTACTGCTTGAACACCAGGTTGTCGCCGTCGAGGCTCGCGTTGAAGGTCGGGAATTTCTTCAGGGCCGCCACGCAGGCCTTGATCACGAACGCGAGCATCGTGAACTTGACGCCCGCCTTCTCGTGTTCCTTGTTCAGCTTGACGCGCAGCGCTTCGAGCTCGGTGATGTCCGCTTCGTCGTTGTTCGTGACGTGCGGGATCATGACCCAGTTGCGATGCAGGTTCGCGCCCGAGATCTTCTTGATACGCGACAACGGCTTCGGATCGATCGGACCGAACTTCGTGAAGTCGACCTTCGGCCACGGCAGCAGATTCAGCTCGCCACCGCCGGCGGCCGGCGCGGCCGCACCAGCCGGCGCCGCGCGCTGGCCCGTCATCACGCCCTTCACGAACGCGGTCACGTCGGCCTGCGTAATGCGGCCCTTCGGACCGGTGCCCTTCACCTGGCCGACGTCCACCCCGAGTTCGCGCGCGAACTTGCGCACCGACGGCGACGCATGGCTCGGATGACGCGAGCCGCCTTCTCCAGCCGGGATCAGCGGCGCCTGCGCGAGCGCGGACGGCGCGGCCGGTGCCGGGGTCGGCGTGGCCGGCGCGTCGAACGGCTTTTCAGTCGGCGCCTTCGCGGCCGGTGCCGGCGCGGGTGCCGGGGCAGCGCCGCCTTCCGCTTCGATCACGACGATGACCGAGCCTTCCGACACGGTATCGCCAACCTTCACCTTCACTTCCTTGACGACGCCGGCGGCCGAGCTCGGCACATCCATCGTCGCCTTGTCGGATTCGAGCGTGACGAGCGACTGTTCCTTCTCGACACGATCGCCGACCTTCACCGCGATCTCGATCACGGGAACGTCTTTGTAGTCGCCGATATCCGGCACCTTGATTTCCTGCACGCCACCGCCTGCCGCCGCGGGTGCGGGCGCCGCAGCGGTAGCTGCCGCCGGCGCAGGAGCAGGAGCCGGTGCGGGCGCCGCGGCAGCGGCAGCGGCGTTGGCGCCTTCCAGCACGATGATCAGCGTGCCTTCGGACACCGCATCGCCGACCTTGACCTTCACTTCCTTGACGACGCCGTCGGCCGAGCTCGGCACATCCATCGTCGCCTTGTCGGATTCCAGCGTAACGAGCGATTGCTCTTTTTCGACGGTGTCACCCGCCTTCACCAGCACCTCGATCACAGGGATGTCCTTGTAATCGCCGATGTCCGGCACCTTGACTTCGATCGCTTGACTCATTGTTAGTGTCTCCTGGGCCGCGCACGCCGCCGGCCCCTCGCGACGAGGAGCAAGCGCGTGCATCGTGGCACACGGGTGATGCCTTAGACGGTCATCGGGTTGGGTTTGGCGGGATCAAGGTTGTACTTCTTGAGCGCCTCGGCGACCACCTTGCGTTCGATCGTGCCTTCGTCCGCCAGCGCGTTCAGAGCGGCGACCGTGACCCAGTAGCGATCGACTTCGAAGAAGTGACGCAGCTTCTCGCGCGTGTCCGAACGGCCGTAGCCGTCGGTGCCCAGCACGACGAACTTCTGCGGCACGAACGCGCGGATCTGCTCGGTCAGCGCGCGCACGTAGTCGGTCGATGCGATGACCGGACCCGGCGCATCCTTCAACAGCTTCTCGACGTGCGACAGCTTCTTCTCTTCGGTCGGGTGCAACAGGTTCCAGCGCTGCACTTCGTGACCTTCGCGCGCGAGCTCGGTGAAGCTCGGCACGCTCCACAGGTCGGCGTTGACGCCCCAGTCGTTTTTCAGCAGGTCGGCCGCGGCGATCACTTCGTTGAAGATCGTGCCCGCGCCCATCAGCTGCACGTGCGGCGCCTTTTTATCGGCTGCGGTCTTGCTGAACGAGTACATGCCCTTGATGATGTCGGCCGCCACGGTCTCGCCCTGCGGGATCGCCGGGTGCTCGTAGTTCTCGTTCATCACGGTGACGTAGTAGTAGACGTCTTCCTGGTCGGCGACCATGCGGCGCAGACCGTCCTGCACGATGACCGCGAGTTCGTAGCCGAACGTCGGGTCGTAGCTGATGCAGTTCGGCACCGAAGCCGCCCACATCAGCGAGTGGCCGTCTTCGTGTTGCAGGCCTTCGCCGTTCAGCGTCGTGCGGCCCGCCGTGCCGCCCAGCAGGAAGCCGCGCGAGCGCATGTCGCCAGCGGCCCATGCGAGGTCGCCGATGCGCTGGAAACCGAACATCGAGTAGAAGATGTAGAACGGGATCATGATCTCGCCGTGCGTCGAGTACGACGTCGCGGCCGCGATCCAGTCGGCCATGCCGCCGGCTTCGTTGATGCCCTCCTGCAGGATCTGACCGGTCTCCGACTCACGGTAGAACATCAACTGGTCGGAATCTTCCGGCACGTACTTCTGGCCGTCCTGATTCCAGATACCGATCTGACGGAACAGACCTTCCATGCCGAACGTACGCGATTCATCCGGCACGATCGGCACGACGCGCTTGCCGAGCGTCTTGTCCTTCAGCAGGATGTTCAGGATCCGCACGAACGCCATCGTCGTGGAGATCTCGCGGCCTTCGCCCGTGCCCTTCAACAGCGGCTCGAATGCCGACAGTTCCGGCACCGGCAGCGACTCAGCCTTCTGACGACGCGCCGGCAGATAGCCGCCCAGGTCCATGCGCTTCTGGCGCATGTATTCGAGTTCCTTCGAGCCTTCCTCGAACGTCAGGTACGGCACGTCGACGATCTGCTCGTCCGTGATCGGCAGACGGAACTGGTCGCGGAACTTCTTCAGCTGCTCCACCTGCATCTTCTTCTGCTGGTGGGTGATGTTCATCGCCTGGCCGGCTTCGCCCATGCCGTAGCCCTTGATCGTCTTCGCGAGGATGACGGTCGGCTGGCCCTTCGAATTCGTCGCTTCCGTGAACGCCGCGTAGATCTTGTGCGGATCATGGCCGCCGCGGTTCAGATTCCAGATGTCGTCGTCGGACCAGTCGGCGACCAGCGCCTTCAGCTCCGGCGTGTTGAAGAAGTGTTCGCGCACGAACGCGCCCGACTCCGACTTGTACGTCTGGTACTCGCCGTCGACGACTTCCATCATGCGGCGCATCAGCGCGCCCGACTTGTCGCGCGCGAACAGCGCGTCCCAGCGGCTGCCCCAGATGACCTTGATCACGTTCCAGCCGGCGCCGCGGAATTCGCTTTCGAGTTCCTGGATGATCTTGCCGTTGCCGCGCACCGGACCGTCGAGACGCTGCAGGTTGCAGTTGATCACGAACACGAGGTTGTCCAGACGCTCGCGGCCGGCCATGCCGATCGCGCCGAGCGATTCCGGCTCGTCCGTTTCGCCGTCGCCGAGGAAGGCCCAGACCTTGCGGCCGTCGGTCTTCGCGATGCCGCGCGCCTGCAGGTACTTCATGAAGCGCGCCTGGTAGATCGCCATGATCGGACCCAGGCCCATCGACACGGTCGGGAATTGCCAGAAGTCCGGCATCAGCCACGGATGCGGATACGACGAGATGCCCTCGCCGCCGACTTCCTGGCGGAAGTTGTCGAGCTGCTTGTCGGTCAGGCGACCGAGCAGGAACGCGCGCGAGTAGACACCCGGCGACGAGTGGCCCTGCACGAACACGAGGTCACCGCCGTGCTCGGCCGACGGTGCGTGCCAGAAGTGGTTGTAGCCGACGTCGTACAGCGTGGCGGCCGATGCGAACGACGCGATGTGGCCGCCGACGTTGGTTTCCTTGCCGGCGCGCAGCACCATCGCCATCGCGTTCCAGCGGGTGTACGAGCGGATACGGTGTTCGATGTCCTGGTCGCCGGGGTTCTTGGCCTGGCGCGCAACCGGAATCGTGTTGATGTAAGGAGTGTTAGCGGAGAACGGCAGATGTTCGCCGTGCACGCGTGCGAATTCGATCTGTTTTTCGATCAGGTAGTGGGCACGGTCAGGGCCTACTGCAGAAATCACGCCATCCAGCGCTTCCAGCCATTCGCCGGTTTCCTGGGGATCGTCGTCTTTATCGGCGGCGACATATTTCATGACTTCGTCGGGTACAGCGGACATGCTCGTCTCCTGGGTATGGGGAACGCACTTTGAACAGACGACGCGGACGCAGGAATGGCCGCGGCAGCTCCGGCCGATTGTAATAAGGGTCCCGACGTCAGCGCAACCAAATTTTCAAATTACGAGATCAATTCTCATAATGCGGAAAATTGCTGCGACGCAACCTGGTTTGACTGCCGATCGACTGATCCGCCGGCTAGTTTGCGCCGATTAACTGCACTTTCCGTGCTTTTTTGCGCCATTTGTCGGGGACGCGCTGAGCTACAATGCCACGCATGTTGACCGAACGGCTCTTCTCTCGCTCGGCGCGCACCGCGGGTTCGCCGGCGGATTCGTCGCCGTCCTCGCGCTGGCACCACGGACCCTGGTGGTCCAATTCCTATTTGCTGACGCCGCTCCTGTCGATCCTGGTGTTCCTGGTCGTCATGAGCCTGATTCTGTGGAGTCTGAACCGGCGCGAGCAGCAACAGCAGGAAGACACGCTGTACCGCAACGTCGCGTGGGCGCAGCAGCAGATCCGCCTGTCGATGACGGGCGCGCAAGAGCAGATCCAGGCACTCGCGCGCGACCTCGCCGCCGGCCATGCCGACGAGCATTCGTTCCAGGTGAGCACCACGGACATCATGCAGGGGCATCCTGAGATCCTCTACATGAACTGGTACACGGGCCAGCAGCAGCCGCGCTGGCCCAACGCCGCGCCGCCGGTGCTCGGCCAGCGGCTCGCGCGTCCGAACGACGCGCAGATGGACGAAGCTGTCAAGGCCGGCTTCGCCGAGGCGCGCAACACGCGCCGCCAGGTGTACTCACCGCTCATCTACGACGACCTCGGCAACGGCTTCATCACGCTGCAAACGCCGATCTTCCGCGACCGCGATTTCCTCGGCACCATCGCCGCGGTGTTCTCGGTGGAAGGCATTCTGAAGCGCGACATCCCGCCCGAGCTGTCGGCCAAATACAAGATCTCGATCATCGACGCGAACAACCGCGAGTTGACCACCACGTCGACCCGCCCGCGCCTGCCGCGCGACATGTTCTACGACCTGCCGCTCGACCCGCCGGGCCAGGGCATTTCGGTGCGCGTGTACGCGTTCCCGCAGATCACCAACTTCACGAACAACACGCTGGTGTGGCTGGTGGCCGGCCTCTCCTGCTTCGTACTGTGGAGCCTGTGGAGTCTGTGGAAGCACACGCGCCAGCGCTTCGAGGCGCAGCAGGCGCTCTACGCGGAAGCGTTTTTCCGCCGCGCGATGGAAAACTCGGTGCTGATCGGCATGCGCGTGCTCGACATGCACGGCCGCATCACGCACGTGAACCCGGCGTTCTGCCGCATGACCGGCTGGGACGAAAGCGACCTCGTCGGCAAGAGCGCGCCGTTCGCCTACTGGCCGCGCGACGCGTACCCCGAGATGCAGCGTCAGCTCGACATGACGCTGCGCGGCAAGGCGCCCTCGTCCGGCTTCGAGCTGCGCGTGCGGCGCAAGGACAGCTCGACGTTCCACGCGCGGCTCTACGTGTCGCCGCTGATCGACAGCTCGGGCCGCCAGACCGGCTGGATGTCGTCGATGACCGACATCACCGAGCCGAAGCGCGCGCGCGAAGAGCTCGCCGCCGCCCACGAACGCTTCACGACCGTGCTCGAAAGCCTCGACGCGGCGGTGTCCGTGCTCGCCGCCGACGAAGCCGAGCTGCTGTTCGCGAACCGCTATTACCGGCATCTGTTCGGCATCCGCCCGGACGGCCACCTCGAACTCGCGGGCGGCGGCTTCGACGCCTCGCAGGCGTCGTCCGATTCGATCGACATGGTCGACACCTTCGTCGGCCTGCCCGCCGCCGCGTTGACCGAAAGCGCCGCCGACGCGCAGGAAATCTACATCCCCGGCATCCAGAAGTGGTTCGAGGTGCGACGCCAGTACATCCAGTGGGTCGACGGCCACCTCGCGCAGATGCAGATCGCGACCGACATCACGACCCGCAAGCGCGCGCAGGAACTCGCGCGCCAGCAGGACGAGAAGCTGCAGTTCACGAGCCGCCTGATGACGATGGGTGAAATGGCCTCGTCGCTCGCGCACGAACTGAACCAGCCGCTCGCCGCCATCAATAACTATTGCTCCGGAACCGTCGCACTGGTTAAATCCGGTCGAACGACGCCCGACAATCTGCTGCCGGTACTCGAAAAGACCGCGCAGCAGGCGGTGCGCGCCGGCATGATCATCAAGCGTATCCGCGAGTTCGTGAAGCGCAGCGAGCCGAAGCGGCAGGCCACGCGGGTCGCGGATATCGTCGCGGACGCGGTGGGTCTCGCCGAAATCGAGGCAAGGAAGCGGCGCATTCGCATCGTTACCGATCTGCGCTCGCGGCTGCCGGTGATCTACGTCGATCCGGTGCTGATCGAGCAGGTGCTCGTGAACCTGCTGAAGAACGGCGTCGAAGCGATGGCCGAAGCGCGCCCGAACGCGGTCGACCCGGTCATCCGCGTGGTCGTGCGACTGGAGAGCGGCTTCGTCTGCATCAGCGTCGTCGACCAGGGGCCCGGCGTCGACGAAGCGACCGCCGAGCGTCTGTTCGAACCGTTTTACAGCACCAAGTCCGATGGCATGGGCATGGGGCTGAACATTTGCCGTTCGATTATCGAATCGCACCGCGGCCGTCTGTGGGTGGTCAACAACGTCGAATCCGACGGCCACATCACGGGCGCCACGTTCCATTGCAGTCTGCCCATTGGGGAGCCTGACGGCCCGAGCAACGGCGGGTCCGAGGCGCCGATACCACAAACCGTTACGGGAGAGCTATGAACAGCCCAGTCACCACACAGGAAACCGTGTTTGTCGTCGACGACGACGAGGCCGTGCGAGATTCGCTGCGCTGGCTGCTGGAGGCGAACGGCTACCGCGTTCAGTGCTTCTCGAGCGCCGAGCAGTTCATCGACGCATGGCAGCCGCATCAGCATCCGGGCCAGATCGCGTGTCTGATCCTCGACGTGCGGATGTCCGGCATGAGCGGGCTCGAGTTGCAGGAACGCCTGATCGCCGACAACGCGTCGCTGCCGATCATTTTCGTGACGGGCCACGGCGACGTGCCGATGGCGGTGTCGACGATGAAAAAAGGCGCGATGGACTTCATCGAAAAGCCGTTCGACGAAGCCGAACTGCGCAAGCTCGTCGAGCGCATGCTCGACAAGGCACGCAGCGAAAGCACCAGCGTCCAGCAGCAGCGCGCCGCGGCCGAGCGCCTCGGCAAGTTGACCGCGCGCGAGCATCAGGTGCTCGAGCGGATCATCGCGGGCCGCCTGAACAAGCAGATCGCCGACGACCTCGGCATCAGCATCAAGACGGTCGAAGCGCATCGCGCGAACATCATGGAAAAGCTGAACGTCAACACGGTCGCCGATCTGCTGCGACTCGCGCTGTCGAACAAGCCGCAAACGGCGCAGTAACAGAGGCACGGGCGGCCTTTCGTTCGGAGGGGCCGTTGGTACGTGGCCGCCATCCGTGGCGGTTGCGTCGCCGGTTCGCGACGGCCTGACCGACGCCGAGTCCGACGTGCGGGTGGCGTGCGAGCGGCCTGCCTGCCCCGCCGCTCGCGGTGCGCTTCCTGGCCGCCACAGGACCGCCGCCTCACATCCCGGACGCTCCCACGCGCGCCGCGCGCCCCGAATCCACCGCGAAGGCGCGCCCCCGCGCCGGTATAATGTCGGACTTCGCAGCGGCGCCTTGCCCGAACCGGCAACGCGCCTGTCGCAGGGCGACGGGGCTCCGTGGCTCCGTCAGCCAGCCGAAGCACGCCGTCGCGCGCCCCGCCGCGCGAGCGCTTCGCCCCGCCTGCCAAACCGTCTGTCCCGACCTGATTCCCGATCCCAATCTCGACCCAACGTTCGACCGACCATGACAGCCAAACTGATCGACGGCCTCGCCCTCTCCAAGACCCTGCGCGCCGACGTCGCGGCGCGCGCCGCCGCCCTGACCGCCCGCGGCCATCAGCCGGGCCTCGCCGTGATTCTGGTCGGCGACAATCCGGCCAGCGAAGTGTATGTGCGCAACAAGGTGAAGGCCTGCCACGACAACGGCCTCGGCTCGTCGTTCGACCGCTATCCGGCCGATCTGCCCGAAGCCGACCTGCTCGCGCGCATCGACGAGCTGAATCGCGATCCGGCCATCCACGGCATTCTCGTGCAGCTGCCGCTGCCGAAGCACATCGACAGCCACAAGGTGATCGAGGCGATCGCGCCCGCGAAGGACGTCGACGGTTTCCACGTCGCCAATGCGGGTGCGCTGATGACGGGTCAGCCGCTGTTCCGTCCGTGCACGCCGTACGGCGTGATGAAGATGTTCGCGGCCTACGGCATCGATCTGAAGGGCGCGAACGCGGTCGTGATCGGCCGCTCGAACATCGTCGGCAAGCCGATGGCGCTGCTGCTGCTCGAAGCGGGCGCGACCGTCACGATCTGCCACAGCAAGACGCGCGATCTGGCCGCGCACACGCGCAACGCCGACGTCGTGGTCGCCGCGACCGGTCTGCGCAACATCCTGACCGCGGACATGGTGAAGCCGGGCGCGACCGTGATCGACGTCGGCATGAATCGCGACGACGCCGGCAAGCTGTGCGGCGACGTCGACTTCGCGGGTGTCAAGGAAGTGGCCGGCCATATCACGCCGGTGCCGGGCGGCGTCGGCCCGATGACGATCACGATGCTGCTCGTCAACACGATCGAAGCGGCCGAGCGCGAGGCGGACGCGGCCAAGGCGTAACCGCCGGGCGGTGAGCGCGAGGCGGAGTGAGGCGACTCATCCGTCTCGTCCACCGGGTCATCACCCGCCCTTCTCTCTCGCAGAACCACCGTCTCCTTACCGCGTCGCCGGAACCCGCGGCCCACGCCACGCCCTGCCCCAACGCGCGCCCAACGCGCCGCAACATCTGTTAATTTGTCAGCCGATGGATTGGAATCGGCGCCCCCCGCCCCAATAATGTCCGTAGCCGGTGCAGCCATGCGCCGGGCGTCGAGCGACCCAGCACGAGACGGCACGCGCGAGCGCCGCACCGCCCCCTTCACCCGCGTCAGACAGGAAGCCTTATGTCCACTACCGCCACGCATCAAGACAACCCGCTCCTCGATTTTTCCGATCTGCCGCGCTTTGGCTCCATCCGACCCGAACACGTGACGCCCGCCCTCGACGTGCTGCTCGCCGACGCGGCGGCCGCCGTCGAGCGTGCCGCGCTGCCGGCCACGCCCGCGTCGTGGGCCGACGTCGTCGAACCGGTCGAGCGCGCCACCGAGCCGCTGTCGCGCGCGTGGAGCGTGATCGGTCATCTCAATGCCGTCGCCGATACGCCCGAGCTACGCGCCGTGTACGGCGAGAACCTGCCGCGCGTGACCGAGTTCTGGTCGAGCGTCGGCCAGAATCTCGCGCTCTACGAGAAGTACAAGGCACTGAACGCCAGCGACGAATTCGCATCGCTGAACGGCGAACGCAAGAAGATCCTCAGCAACGCGCTGCGTGATTTCCGTCTGTCGGGCGCCGAGTTGCCGGAAGACCAGAAGCCGCGTTTCGCCGAATTGCAGGAGCGCCAGGCGGCGCTGTCGAAGGCGTTTTCGGATCACGTGCTCGATGCGACCAACGCGTATGCGTACATCGTCGATGCGGGCAACGCAGCGCAACTGGCGGGACTGCCCGAAGACGTGATCGAAGCCGCGAAGGAAGCCGCCGAGCGAGACGGCAAGACCGGCTACAAGTTCACGCTGCACTTCCCGTCTTATTTCCCGGTCATGCAGTACTCGGAAAGCCGTCCGATGCGCGAAGCGATGTATCGCGCATACGTGACGCGCGCGTCCGAGCTTGGCGCGCAATACGGCAACGGCAAGACCGAGTGGGACAACACCCAGGTGCTCGCCGACGAATTGAAGCTGCGCGCCGAAGAAGCGCAGATGCTCGGCTACGGCAACTTCGCCGAAGTGTCGCTCGCGCCGAAGATGGCCGAATCGCCGGCGCAGGTAATGGCCTTCCTCGAAGACCTCGCGACGCGCGCGCGTCCGCATGCCGAGCAGGACTGGAAAGAGCTGCGCGAATTTGCCGCGAGCGAACTCGGCATGACCGATCTGCAGCCGTGGGACATGACGTTCGCCGCCGAGCGCCTGCGCCAGAAGCGCTATTCGTTCTCGGAAAACGAAGTGAAGCAGTACTTTCCGGAAGATGCGGTGTTCAAGGGCCTGTTCAAGGTCACCGAGACGCTGTTCGGCGTGCGCATCCGCCGCGACGAAGCGGCCGTCTGGCATCCGGACGTGCGCTTCTTCCGCGTCGAGAATCAGGACGGCGGCCTCGTCGCGCAGTTCTATCTCGACCTGTATGCACGCGAAGGCAAGCGCGGCGGCGCCTGGATGGACGACGCGCGCGGCCGTCACAAGCTCGCGCATGGCGCGGTGCAAACGCCGGTCGCGTATCTGACCTGTAATTTCTCGGCGCCGGTCGGCGGCAAGCCCGCCTGCTTCACGCACGACGAAGTGATCACGCTGTTCCATGAGTTCGGCCACGGCTTGCATCACATGCTCACGCGCGTCGATGAGCTCGGCGTGTCGGGCATCAACGGCGTCGAATGGGATGCGGTCGAGCTGCCTTCGCAGTTCATGGAGAACTTCTGCTGGGAGTGGGACGTGCTGTCCGACATGACCTCGCACGTCGATACCGCGAAGCCGCTGCCGCGCGAGCTGTTCGACAAGATGCTCGCCGCGAAGAACTTCCAGAGCGGCCTCGGTACGCTGCGGCAGATCGTGTTCTCGATGTTCGACATGCAACTGCATACCGGCTTCGACGCGAACGGCGCGAAGAGCGCCAACGAACTCGCGCGCGAAATCAACGAACGCTTCCACGTCGTGCCGCAAGCGCCGTTCTCGCGTTGGCCGAATACGTTCAGCCATATTTTCGCGGGTGGTTATGCGGCCGGCTACTACAGCTACAAGTGGGCCGAAGTGCTGTCGGCCGACGCGTACGCGGCGTTCGAGGAAGCCGCGCAAGCCGCGGGCAGCGTGCTGGATCAGTCGACCGGGATGCGTTATCGTCGCGAGATTCTCGAAGTGGGCGGCAGCCGTCCGGCGATGGAATCGTTCAAGGCGTTCCGTGGCCGCGAGCCGAATATCGATGCGCTGCTACGGCATAACGGCATGGCGCCGGGTGCCGCGCACTGAGCGATTGAAACGTCGCGAAGATCGTTCGTTCGGCCTGGATGCGATGGCGCTCAATGAACGATGCCGATAGAAAAACCGGCGGTCTGCTCGCGCAGGCCGCCGGTTTGTCATTGATGCGCGAGATACGTCGCTACGCGCGATGCAGCTTGAAATCGACCTGCTCAGGCCGCCCTTCGAGCGATAACGACACGCTCGCGGCCGGCGCGCGGCCGACCACCCTGCCCCGGCTCACCACCACGAGCCGCGCGGCGCGCAGACGGATCGCCTCGAGCTCGTCGCGCGCATCGAGCACGACGAGATTGGCCGCGCATCCGGGCGCGATGCCATAGTCTTCCAGACCGAGAATGCGCGCCGCGTTCACGGTCACCGCGTCGAAACAGGCGTGCATGCCGTCGACGCTGGTCATCTGCGCAACATGCAGACCCATCTGCGCGACTTCGAGCATGTCGGCCGAACCGAGGCTGTACCACGGGTCCATCACGCAGTCGTGGCCGAACGCGACCGTGATGCCCGCGGCCAGCATCTCCGGCACCCGCGTCATGCCGCGCCGTTTCGGGTACGTGTCGCTGCGGCCTTGCAGCGTGATGTTGATCAGCGGATTCGCGATCGCCGCGACGCCCGACTCGCGAATCAACGGCAACAGCTTGCTCACGTAGTAGTTGTCCATCGAATGCATCGACGTCAGGTGCGAACCGGCGACACGTCCGTGCAGGCCGAGCCGGTGCGTTTCGGCCGCGAGCGTTTCGATGTGGCGCGATAGCGGATCGTCCGATTCGTCGCAATGCATGTCGACGCGCAGGCCCTTTTCGGCCGCGTACTCGCACAGCATGCGCACCGACTGCGCGCCGTCGGCCATCGTCCGCTCGAAATGCGGAATGCCGCCGACCACGTCGACGCCCATGTCGATCGCGCGCTTCAGATTATCGAACGCGCCGGCGCTGCGCAGCAGACCGTCTTGCGGGAAGGCAACCAATTGCAGATCGAGATACGGCGCGACGCGGCGCTTCACTTCGAGCAATGCCTCGACCGCGAGCAGACGCGGATCGCACACGTCGACGTGGCTGCGGATCGCGAGCAGGCCGCGCGCGACCGCCCAATCGCAATACTGCATCGCGCGTTCGATCAACGCTTGCTGCGTGAGCTCGGGCTTCAGCTCGCCCCATAGCGCGATGCCTTCGAGCAGCGTGCCCGACGCGTTCACGCGCGGCAAACCGTACGACAGCGTCGCGTCCATATGGAAATGCGGGTCGACGAACGGCGGCGTGACGAGCGAACCGGCCGCGTCGATTTCGTCGCGCGCGCTCGCGGCCAGGTTCGGCTCGACGGCGACGATACGGCCCGCGTCGATGCCGATGTCGACTGGGGTCTGGTGATGCGGGGACAGCTGGGCGGCACTGCGCGGCAGCGTCGCGTGGCGGATGATCAGATCCATGTTCGCTCCGGTTGATCGCGTTCGGATTCGCTACGATTCTATCGGCGCCAGAAAAATGCGGGCACCGATGCGTACCGGCGCGCAGGCCGAAATCCGTACCGGCTGCGCGCAATGCGACGCGCCTATACTCGCCGTTTCGGCCATGCATTGACGGAGCGTACAGATGAAAACGATCGGCGTGATCGGCGGAATGAGCTGGGAGTCGTCCACCGAGTATTACCGGCTGCTGAACCGCCACGCGAAGGCGCGGCTCGGCGGCCATCACAACGCGCGCAGTCTGCTGCTGACCGTCGATTTCGCGTCGATCGAGGCAAACCAGCGCGCCGGCGACTGGCACGCGCTCGGCGAACAGATGGCCGACGCCGCGCGCCAGCTCGAACGCGGCGGCGCCGATCTCGTGATTCTTGCGACGAACACGATGCATCGCGTGTGCGAATCGATCGAGCAGGCGATCACGGTACCGTTCCTGCACATCGCCGATCCGACCGGCGCGGCGCTGCGCGCGGCGGGCGTCGAGCGGGTGGGCCTGCTCGGCACGCGCTACACGATGGAGCAGACGTTCTATATGGGCCGGCTGCGCGAGCGCTATGGACTCGACACGCTCGTGCCTGATGAGGACGAACGCGCGGACGTGCACCGCATCATTTACGACGAGCTATGCCACGGTAACGTGGCCGACGCGTCGCGCAAGGTTTATCAACGCGTGATCGAGCATCTGGCCGCGCGTGGCGCGCAGGCGGTGATACTCGGCTGCACCGAGATCACGCTGCTGATCAAGCCGGAAGATTCGGTGCTACCGGTGTTCGATACCACTGCGTTGCATGCGCAGGCGGCGGTGGAGTGGGCGATCGGGGCGGAGTGAAAATGGGCGCGGGGCTCTGGTTTTGCGCCGGAAGGAAAGCGGATTCGCCTCCCTTTGGCGGTGAGAGAAGGCGCGAGTCGAAAGCGATAGATCGACGTCCCGTGCATAGACGTCGGACCGCACGGAACTGTGCGCAACTGGCTACAAGCCGATTATTCGCTCAGAACTCGCTGGATCTCGTCGAGAAAAGAGGCGGTTGTGTAGCCCCCGCCTTCGGGACGAAACCCCCTCCTGAACACCTGTTTGAAAGTGGCGTCCAGGTCACTCGGATGTTCGCTCCTGAACGAGTCAATTTCGCGAATCAAATTTTCATAATCGTAAGGGCTGTCTTTCCTGTAACACGCGACAATTTCTTGCACGTTCTCCCCGAACAGGTCGAAGTCCTGGCCGAAATACACATTAAAAATATGCTCCATTGCTGGATAGCGCTCGGAGTAACTCATTGATTTCTCATTCAAGGTAGGCGGTAAGGACGTAATATGGCATGCCGTTATAGGTTTCGTATTTCAGGACGACGAACACCTGGTTCATGCGCGTGAGTGTGCCTGTTTCCCGCGTCACTCCATATCCAATGTCGCCTGAGACGACTTTGGTTACCATGATCGTCGCGCTTCGAGTCGAAGACTGCGCCCACGTCCTGATTCTTGCAGCATTGGCATCCACTGCTTCAGAAATGGCACGTTCGGCCTGCTCGAGATTTGTAAATGACGACACGATGTCTCGCCCGGACTCGCGTTTCAGCCGCTCCCTGAGCCATGCTTCGTCCTTGCCAACGTGCTTCTGGAGCGTGTGCCCTCCGAGCCCTGGATTGAGCGCTTTCGCCTCGTGCATTTGCAGATGGATCCGGCCCGTCCTAACGCTGGCCGCGCGTGCAGCCTTGATCGAGCCAGCAAAGCCGAACGGCACGGCCATATCGATAGACAGGCCGATCTGGTCTGCCATGTCAGGGCTGACCCGCATCGCCTCTGCCAGCTTCGCCGTGCCCTGCTGAGTCAAGGTGGCGGTATCGCGCCCTGTCCAGACCTGACGCAGGCCCGCCTCGGCCGTGTCCGAACCATGCGCCCCGAACACTACACACCCGGCCTTGCTTGCCATCGTCGGTTCGGGCAACACGCACAGCGCTGCCGCTCCAGCCATTTCAAGCACCCCGCCGACACCCTGCAAACCGCCCCACAGACGGTTGGAAAGCATTTCGGTGGGGTTAATCGAGTGGCGAGCCAGCACGGCCGACAGTTGCGGGGCGCTCAGCACCACGCGCACGCTGTCTGAATCCTGTTCATATGACGTCTGAAACCTACTCCTGGTCGTTGGGACGACCAAGCTAACCGTTGGTTTAGACATCGGATATGGGCGATGGATGATTCTTGCGTCCCATCGGTCAACGAAGATTCGGATACTGACTCGCGCTCGGCGAACGGATGGCCAACGCCGCGCGCCAACTCGAACGCAGCGGCGCCAATCTCATGATCCTCGCGACGAACACGAGCCGGAAGATTCAGTGCTGCCCGGCTTCGATACCGCCGCGTTGCATGACGAGGCGGCGGTGCAGTGGGCGATTGGAGGAGAGTGACGATGTGCTCGAGGCCTCGATCCCGCGCGAATCGTGTTGCATCTATTCACGCGCGCACAGCGTACGCAGCGAGCGCCACAAGCAAAACGTAGCGCCGAAAGTCAAAAAGCCCGCATGGCTTGCGCGATGCGGGCTTTCAACAATGCTTTGGTTGCGGGGGTAGGATTTGAACCTACGACCTTCGGGTTATGAGCCCGACGAGCTGCCAGACTGCTCCACCCCGCGTCAGAGAAAAAGAGTATATCGGATCGCTGACACAACGTCAAATGTTGGCGCGAAATACATATCGAGTGCGGTCGAGCAAGCGGCACATTCGCGCGGCGCGATGCGTCGCACGCGCTACGAAACATCGCAACGGCAAGTTGCACACTCCCCGCTCGCGCACGCGATAAGATGCGGGACTACCGCGAATCGGAGCAACTGGCCGGGACTTCATTCATCGAGCCTCGCCCGCGCGAACGCAACAACGCAAGAAGCTATCTTCATCGTTGAGCGGACTTGATATGACGTATCCACCCGATGCAATTCTTGCTGCGCTGCCCGTGAAAACCTCTTTGCTCAAGTTGCTCAGGCATCGGCACCCATGCACGAGGAATCGACACGGCATTTAAATTTTTCTGCCGGGAGCACGGTCGCCCATGCTCATGCGTATTGCGCCATGAGTCGTCCCTTCGTGCTTCCAATCGATCATCAATTTGCGTAAGCGGGGATACCTGTTCACGCGATATCCTTCCAGATGAAAGCCCCAATTGGCGAGCTTTCCAACTGGCTATGCCTGGAGGAAGCTGTGGGCCTGAAGTAACATCGGCTATAGCCGCCCTGCCGATAGTTGCCACATCAGTGAGACCGCCATGACACTTCTATCTTTGGTCTCGCATCCTTCCAGGCGCGTCATCTCAGGTTCCCGGTATCGCGGCGCTTCGAAGGTCGCGGCTTCGCGCGCGAAGGGTTGAGCAACGCAATCGACCACGTCTTTAGCACGCTGCAACTGCATCGCGTAATGGCGAATTACCGGCCCGACAATCTGCGCAGCGCGCGACTCCTCGAGCGGCTCGGCTTCGAAAACGAAGGCCTCGCGCGTGCGTATCTGAAGATCGACGGCGCGTGAGCCGATCATGTGCTGACATCGCGAATCAACTCGCGCGACTGACGCCGATAGCCATGCAAGCGCCGCAGCGCGCCGCGCGGCCCTTGCTGCGCGACCACCGCCACCGCCTGAAACGCGACCGGCGCAAACACCAGCCCGAGCAAGGTCGCCGTCACGACGCCGCCGAACACGCCCGTACCGATCGACCGGCGGCTTTCCGCACCGCCGCCGCTCGCCAGCACCAGCGGCACGACGCCCAGCAGGAACGCCGACGACGTCATCACGATCGGGCGAAATCGCGCGCCCGCCGCGCGTATCACCGCGCGCGTCAGCGGCACGCCGCGTAGGCTCAGGTCGCGCGCGAATTGCACGATCAGGATCGCGTTTTTCGCGGACAAGCCTATCACTGTGATCATCCCAACCTTGAAGTAGACGTCGTTCGGCATGCCGCGCATCAGCATCGCCGCAATGGCGCCGACTATGCCAAGCGGTACGACCATCAACACCGCGAGCGGAATCGTCCAGCTTTCGTATAGTGCGGCCAGCGCCATGAACACCGCCAGCAGCGACAGTCCGAGCAGCAACGGCGTCAGCCGCGCCGCCGCGCGTTCTTCGCGCGCCGCATCGACCCAGTCGAACGCGATGCCCGCAGGCAAGCTCGCCGCGAGCCGCTCCATCGCCTCCATCGCCGCCCCCGAACTGACACCGCTCGCCGCACGGCCGTTCAGATCGAGCGACGGATAGCCGTTGTAGCGCGTCAATGCGACTGGCCCGATGGTCCAGCGGCGCGTCGCAACCGACGACAGCGGCACCATCGCGCCCGACTGGTTCGGCACCGACAACGCCAGCAGATCGGTTTCCGTCATCCGCGTCGACGCATCGCCCGCCACCAGGACGCGGCGCATCCGGCCACCCGCCGGAAAATCGGCGACGTAGTACGAGCCAAAGGTGCTGCCGAGCACGTCCGCAATCCGGTCGAACGATACGCCGAGCGCGTACGCCTTCGCGCGGTCCACGTCGAGTTCGATACGCGGCGCGTCGGGCAGATCCTCGAAATGAATCGACGCCAGCGACGGATCGGCCTTCGCGCGCTCGGCAAGCTGGTCGCGGGCGGCCTTCAACGCGTCGCGGCCCAAGCCGCCGCGATCTTCGAGCCGGAACGTGAAGCCGTCCGAATGCCCGACGCCCGGCACCGACGGCGGCAATTGCGCCTGCACGTTGCCGTCGAGAATCCGGCTGAACGACCGGTTCAACGTGTCGCGCAGCGTCATCGCATCAACGCCGCGCCGGCCCCAGTCTTTCAGCGTGACGAATGACATCGCCACGTTCTGTCCGCTGCCCTCGAAACTCCAGCCGATCACGCTTGTCACGTTCGCCACCGCCGTTTGCATGCGCAAAATCGACTCGGTCTTTTCGACGACGGCGAGCGTGCGCGCCTGCGTCGCGCCGGCCGGCAACTGCATCATCACCTGCAGCTGGCCCTGGTCTTCGACGGGCAGGAAGCCGCCCGGCATCCGCCAGTACAACGCGCCGCACAGCAGCAGCAATACGGCATACACCGCGAGCAGCGGCCCGACCCTGCGCATCGCGGCGGCCGTCATGGCCCGGTAGGCGCGCGACGCGCGATCAAAGCCCTGTTCGAAACGCGTCGAGAGGCGCGCGGCAACGCCACGCAAACCGCGTCGCGCGTCACGCTGACGGACCGATTGCGCAGGCGCGCCCAGCAGGTTCGCGCACAACGCGGGCGTCAACGACAGCGCCATGAAAGACGACACCAGCATCGACGCAATCATCGCGACCGCGAATTGCCGGTAAATCCCACCGACGCCGCCAGGAAAGAACGCCATCGGCACGAACACGGCGGTCAGCACCGCCGTCACGCCGACGATCGCACCGCCGATCTGTTTCATCGCTTTCAATGTCGCGTCGCGCGCCGCCATGCCCTCTTCGTCCATCACGCGATGCACGCTCTCGACCACCACGATCGCGTCGTCGACCAGAATGCCGATCGCCAGCACGAGGCCGAACATCGTGAACACGTTGATCGACAAGCCGAATGCGTACATCGTGACAAACGCACCCATCAGCGTGACCGGAATCACCACTGTCGGCACCAGCGCGTAGCGCAGATCGCGCAGGAACAGCCACATCACGAGAAACACCAGCAAGATCGCCTCGGCCAGCGTGATCAGCACTTCGCGAATCGCAACGTTGACGAAGCGCGCGCTATCGAACGGCACCTGAACCGCGACGCCCGGCGGCAAACGGCTCGCCAGTTCCGCGAGCCGCGCCCGAATCGCGTCCGATGTTTCGAGCGCGTTGCCGCGCGGCCCGAGTTGAATCCCGACCGTCGCCGACGGCTTGCCGTTCAGGCGCGACCAGAACGTATAGTTGTCGCGGCCGATCTCGACCCGCGCGACGTCGGCAAGCCGCACTGCCGAGCCGTCGGGGTGCGCTTTCAGCACGATCTGGCCGAATTCCTCCGGCGACAGCAACTGCCCTTTGACGTTCACCGACGCGCTCAGCTGCTGGCCGTCCACCAGCGGCGCGTCGCCGAGTGTGCCTGCCGCGACGCTCGCGTTTTGCGCGGCAATCGCGGCGTTGACGTCGGACGCGGCGAGGCCGAATTCGCGCAGCTTCATCGGATCGAGCCAGACGCGCAACGCTTCGTCGGCGTCCCACAGTTGCGCGGAACCGACGCCCGGCGCGCGCTTCAGTTCGCGCATGATGTCGCGGCTGAGGATGTCGCTCAGTTGCGCGGAATCGCGCGTGCCATCGGTGGATGTCAGCGCGACCAGCATCAGGAACGTGTTGGCGGCCTTGAAAACGCTGATACCCTGCTGCACCACCTGTTGCGGCAAACGCGGCTCGACCTGCTTGAGCCGGTTCTGCACGTCCATCATCGCGATATCGGGGTTGGTGCCGGGCGCGAAGGTCGCCGCGATTTCAAGGTTGCCGAGGCCGTCGCTGGCGGTTTCGTAGTAAAGCATCCCGTCGGCACCGTCGAGACTTTCTTCGATGACGCTGCCAACGTTCGCATCCACGGCTTCCGTCGATGCACCCGGATAGACGGCGTCGATCACGATACGCGGCGGCGCGAGTCGTGGATATTGCGCGACCGGCAGTTGCGTCAACGCGAGCGCGCCCGCGATGATTACCGCAAGCGCCAGAATCCACGCAAAGACCGGTCGGTCGATAAAAAAGGCGGCCAAGGCATGCTCACGCGTGTGGGTTCGGTGCGAGCGCGACCGGCGAAGCGAACACCGGCGCATCGGCGAAACGGGCCATATGGAATGCATCGACCAGCTTGCCGTCGCGCATCGCGAACGCTGGCGAGCGTCCTTCCTCGACGAAACCGAAGCGCTGGTACAGAGCGATCGCGCGGTGGTTGTCGACGAACACGGTCAACTCCAGCCGACGCAGGCCGAGCAGCGTATCCGCGCACTCGACGGCCGCCGCGAGCAGCGCCGTGCCGATGCCGCGCCCGACGTAATCGTCATGCACGCAGAGACCGATTCCCGCGCAATGCGCCATCCGGTGCATGCGCGGCAACACGTCGATCATCCCGACCACGCGAGCGCCCGCCTCCGCGCACAGCCCGAGCGTGTTCGCGGGCATTTTTTCGAGCCAGCTCCCGACCGTCGCGTTCGAGCGATACGGCGTCTGCAACGTGCCATGCCGCGCGCCGGGGCAGTTCATCAACGAAGTGATCGCGTCGAGATCGGACACTTCGCGGGCGCGGATAATCACATGCGCCATGTCGGGTTTCAACGAGACGTTCATACGGCCGCCTCGATTTCCGCTTGCAGATGACCCATCGGCGCGCGTAAGCGGCCCATGAACATCGAGTCGATCAGCATGCCGTCGCGCAGCACGGCGCCGCGAAAGGTCGCTTCGTGCGAAAAACCGAACTTGCGATACAGCGCAATCGCGCGATGGTTGTCGGCGAACACGTTCAGCTCGAGACGGCGCAGCCCGTACCAGTTGTCGGCGGCATCGATCAGTTCGGCCATCAGCCGCGTGCCGACGCCCTTGCCCTGCCAGTCGTCGTGCACGCTGATACCCAGCCAGCCGCTATGCGCGCGACGCAGCGTGCCCGGATGCAGATCGGCCGAGCCGACCAGCGTATCGCCCACCAGCGCTGCAATCGCCATCGACGGCGCCGCGAGCTTCGCGAGCCAGCCTTGAGTCTGCTGCAAGGTCGGATACGGACGCATCGGGTTCTGGCGCATCACACCGGGGCATGAACGCAGCGCGTGGAATTGCGCGGCGTCGTCCGGATCCAGCGGCCGAATGCTCATCTCGACCGGTTCGGCCCCGAACCGGGTCGTGCTCTCAAATATTGTCTTTGGTTCTGTCATTGTTATGGCGTTCAGTCTGTCATCGGAAACTCACTCACAGCGTCAGTTCGAACGAGCGTGCCAGCAAGCCGGGTAGTTTCCAGCCGCCGGTCTGCCGCTCGCCCTCCGTTCCATCGTTCAGCAGCAGTTCCGGCTCGGCGTCGAGACGTTCGAGCTCGCTCGACAGCAAACGGTACAGGCTGTCGTCGAAACGCATCGCGTCGACCGGCGCGACGATCTGGCCGCGTTCGACCCAGAACGTCGCGAAACGCGTCATGCCGGTCAACCGGCAATTCATCCGGTCAGAAAAATTCACGTACCAGAGATTGCCGACATACAGCCCGGTATCGAGTGCGGCAAGGATATCCGCGGCGTCGAGATCGCCGCCAGCCATCGCCAGCGACTCGGGCGTTTCGCTGGCGAGCGCGCCGTTCGGCGTCAATCCGTATTCGCGCGCGCTACGGGCGTTGGTCAGTTGTCCGGCGTTGCGGCCGTCGTGAATCAACGGCACGCTGTCGCGCTGATAACCGTCTTCGTTGAAGCGCGGCGTGATATTCAGGCTCAGGTCTTCGGTCATCGACACGCGCGGATCGAGCGCGACTTCGCCGCTGTGCAGCCGGTAAAACGGGCTGCGCGCGGTGGCGTTCGCGCGCGCGGAAAACCCGCCCCACGACGCCGTGCCGACCAGTTCCAGCATCGCCGCCGGCGCCAAATACGTGCGATACCGCCCCGGCGACAACGCGCGCGGCGTGCGTCCAAGCACCGGCAAACGTGCGGCGGCCTGTTCGACCTTCGCGGCGAACACGCTGTCGTCCCAGTGGTCGCCGGTGTACGTGCTTTTGATCGCACGACCGCTCGGGTCGTACAACGACCAGCTAAAGCTGAAATTGCTGACTTCGTACCAGCCGCGACTGCCGCGCGACGACGAGAAGCCGCGCACCATCGAGCCACCTGCATAGAAGCCGACGAAATCGAGTCCGCGCGCGCTTTCGGTGGCGATCCGCAACAGTGCGTCGGGCGCGGGCAGCTTGCCGCTGCGGCGCGTCGATTGGGTCCATTGGGTGGCGTCGTACAACAGATGCGGGTCGTCGGGCGCATCGCGCAAGCCGTCGCGCAACGTATTCAGCGCATCGGCGATATCGCGCAGGTCCGTCGCTGGATCGCCGCATACCGTGAAGCTCGAATACGCCTGCCTGGCGCCGTCGATCAGGCGGACGGTCAGTTTGCCTTGCGACACCTGGCCGATCTGCCGAACCTTGCCACCGTTGAAGCGGATAAAGTCGGATTGCTCCGCCGACAGCCGCGTCAACGCCACTTCGTCGCCGCTGAGCAAGGTGTCGATCGCATCGGCGAGCAGCGCGAAATGCGCGTGCCAATCCGGCGACTGCGCGTTCGAGGCGAAATCGAAGCCGCTCGATGCATTGACTGCATGGGTTGTAGTCATCGCGCGCCTCCGAATACATCGACATGCGTGAACACGCACGGCGGCGACGCATGGCCGACGCGCACCAGTTGCACCGGTTCGCCTTTGCCGCACATCGACGTGCCGAACACTTCGCGCGTGCCGGCATTGCCGACCGCGCTCAGGCTGCGCCAGAAATTCGCGGATATGCCGCGATAATTCGGTTGCCTGACGATTTGCGTGAGCTTGCCGTTTTCGATCAACTGGCCGAACTCGCAGCCGAATTGAAACTTGTTGCGGTGATCGTCGATCGACCACGACGTATTGGTGCGCATCAGGATGCCGTGTTCGATGCCGGAAATCATTTCGCCGAGCGTGCTGGTTCCCGGTTCGATATTCAGGTTCGCCATCCGGTCGATCGGCGCGCGATTCCAGCTCGACGCACGCGAATTCGCGACGCCCGCCATCTTTGCGCGCTGTTGCGACAGCGCGCCACCGAGCGGACGTTCGAGCACGCCATCGCGAATCAGATACTGTTTGCGCGCTTCAGTGCCGTCGTCGTCGAATGCGTACGACGCGGCTTGTTCGCGCAACGACGGATCGAATGTCACGTTGAGCAGTTCCGAGCCGTAACGGTAAGTGCCGAACATCTCCGGCTTCACGAAACTCCATCCGGCGAAGTTGCGTTCGTCGCCGAGAATCCGGTCGAGTTCGAGCGGATGCCCGATCGATTCGTGAATCTGCAACATCATCTGATCGGGCATCAGCAGCAGGTCGCGAGGACCAGACGGACAGTTCGGCGCGGCCAGCAAGGTCAGCGCGTCGGTGGCGAGCCGCACGCCTGCGCCGTCGAACGCGTAGCGGTCCAGCACTTCGACGCCGCCTTGCGCGAGCGTGCCGTAGTTGCCGCCGAGCGTGCGCACCTGCGTGTCGCCGTTCGCGTGCGCCGCGACGCTCATTTCCGGCATCACGAGGCAAAAGCGCTGGTCGATTCGCGCGCCGTCGCTGGTCAGATAAACCTGTTCGGTGCGCGTGATCTGCACGGATGCCGTGCGCTCGACGATCCGGTCGTCGATTTTCGCGGCGGCGCATTCGTGCGCGAGACGCGCGAGCCATTCGCCGCGCGTCGGCAGCGGCTGGTCGGCATTGGGCGAGACATACGCGCCGCTGAGCGCTTCGCGCGACACCGCGCGATGGTCGATCAGCGATGCGCCGGCGCTCGCCAGCGCACGTTGCGTCGCGATATCGAGCGCAGCCTGCAAGCCCGCGATGGACAGATCCGTGGTTGCCGCATAGCCCGCGCCCGCGCCGGCCCACGCGGTCAGCATGGCGCCGCGTTCGCGCTGCGTGCGCAGCGGCTGCGCGACGTCGTTGCGCACTTCGTGGTCGTCGATCTGCTCATCGCAAATCCGTAAGGACCAGAACGCCGCATTGCTCTTCAACGCACGGGCGGCCTGCGTCCAGCGCGATTCACTCATTGCAGCACCTCGGGTTCGTCGTGCTCCGGCGCGATCATCGACGCGGCGAGCAACGACTGCGTATAAGGATGTGACGGCGCATGCAGCACATCGAGCGTGTCTCCCGCCTCGACCACGCGGCCGTTCTTCATCACGATCACGCGATGCGCCATCGCACGCATCACCGCCAGATCATGGGTGATCAACAGATAGCTTAACCGGTACTTCTTCTGCAAGCCCGCCAACAACTTAAGCACCTGTTGCTGGATCGACACATCGAGCGCGCTGGTCGGCTCGTCGAGAATCAGCACTTCCGGTTCGACCGCCAACGCACGCGCGATCGCTATGCGCTGCCGCTGCCCGCCGGAAAACTCGTGCGGATAGCGCAGCATCGATTCTTGCGGCATGCCCACTTCTTCGAGCATCGTCCCCACCCGCGCGCGGCGCGTGCGCGCGTCGATTTCCGGCCGGTGCACCTCGATCCATTCCCCGACGATCTGCTCGACCGTCATACGCGGCGATAGCGACCCGAACGGGTCCTGAAACACCACCTGCATCCGCGAGTACAACGCGCGGCGCGAGTTCGCGCCACGCAAAGCCGACAACGGCGCGCCGTCGATATGAATATGACCGGCGGCGGGCCGTTGCAGACCGAGCAGCGTCGCCGCCAGCGTCGATTTTCCGGAGCCCGATTCGCCGACCACGCCGAGCGTCTCACCGCGACGCAGCGTCAGATCGACGTCGTGCACTGCGCGAAAGGTCGAACCGCTGAACAGCGAGCGCCAGCCTTTCGCGGCCGTCCTGTAATCGACCGCGAGGCCTTGCACCTCGAGCACCCGACGCGCGTGCGGTTCGATCGGCCCGATCTCGCGATGCGGTTCGCTGTCGAGCAATCGCTGCGTGTAAGGATGCTGCGGCGCTGCGAACAGCGCCCGGGTCGTATTGGTTTCGACCAGCACACCCTTTTCCATTACCGCCACGCGTTGGGCGAAGCGGCGCACGAGATTCAGGTCGTGCGTGATCAGCAGCACCGCCATGCCGCGATCGGCGGCTTCCTGTTCCTGCAACTCGATCAGCAGATCGACGATCTGCTGACGCACGGTGACGTCGAGCGCGGTAGTGGGTTCGTCGGCGAGCAGCAGGCGCGGATGGCACGCGAGCGCCATCGCGATCATCGCGCGCTGGCGTTGTCCGCCGGATAGTTGATGCGGGTAGCTGTCGATCCGCCGTTCCGGCTCGGGAATGCCGGTACGGCGCAGCAGTTCGATGCCGCGGGCGCGCGCCGCGTTCGACCACAAACCCTCGTGCAGACGCAGGCTTTCGGCGATCTGCTGACCGATCGTGAACAGCGGATTGAGCGCGGTCATCGGCTCCTGAAACACCATCGCGACGTCGGCGCCGCGAATCCCGCGCATCTGCTGCTCGGTTTTCTGTAATAGATCGACGCCGTCGAGACGGATCTGGCCGCTGGTCTGCGCAGGTTCGACGAGGCGCAGGATCGACAGCGCCGTGACGCTCTTGCCCGAACCGGATTCGCCGACCAGCGCAACCCGCTCGCCGCGCCCGATCGTCAGATTCAGTTCGCGAACCGCGACCTTGTCGCCGAAACGGATCGAGAACGTGTCGATTTCCAGCAAAGGCTTGTGCAACGTTGCGTCGCCCATCACTTCCTCCCGCCGAACGCCGACCCGCGTGAACGGGCGTCGAGCGCATTGCGCAACGCGTCGCCCATGAACGTCAGCAGCAACAACGTGATCACCAGCGCGGCAAACGCAGATACCGAAATCCACCATGCGTCGAGGTTGTTCTTGCCTTCCTGAAGCAGTTCGCCCAGGCTCGGCGTGGGCGGTGCGACACCCAGCCCCAGAAAGTCCAGACTCGTCAGCGACAGAATCGCGGCGCTCATCCGGAACGGCAGGAAGGTGATCACCGGCGTCATGCTGTTCGGCAGCAGATGACGCCAGATGATCTGCCAGTTGCTCAAACCCATCGTGCGCGCGGCGCGAACATAATCGAGCGAACGGTTGCGCAGGAATTCGGCGCGCACATAGTCGGACAGCACCAGCCAGCCGAACATCGACAGCAGGATAAACAGCAGCCACAAACTCGGCTCGAAGATCGACGCGAAGATGATCAGCAGATACAGGTCCGGCATCGAACTCCATACTTCGATCAGGCGCTGCCCGATCAGGTCGGTGCGGCCGCCGTAAAAACCTTGCAACGCACCCGCCAGCACGCCCAGCACGATACCCGACACCGTCAGCGCAAGCGCCATCAACACCGACAGCCTGAAGCCGTACAGCAATCGCGACAGCACGTCGCGGCCGTATTGATCGGTGCCGAGCCAGTTGGTCGCGGACGGCGACGCCGGAAACGGCCGCGTCGCGAAGTAATCGATCGTGTCGTAGTGGTAGTGATTCGGCGGGTAGATCGCGAAGTTGCCTTTCTCCGTCAACTGCTTGCGGATAAACGGATCGAGATAGTTCGCGCGGGTCGGAAAATCGCCGCCGAACATCGTTTCCGGATAGTCCTTCACGATCGGAAAATAGTCATGGCCGTCGTAACGGACCATCAGCGGCCGGTCATTCGCGAGCACTTCGCCGAGCAGGCTCAGCACGAACAGCGTCGCGAACACGATCAGGCTCCAGTAACCGAGCTTCTGCTGGCGGAAACGCTGCCATACGCGTCGCCCAGGCGACACGGACACCGGCAACGCGCCGGGCGGCAGCTTATCGGTCCAGGCTGTTGAACTGGATGCGGGGGTCGACGAGGACATAGCAGACGTCAGCAATGAGTTTGGTCACGAGACCAATCAGCGTGAACAGGAACAGCGAACCCAGCACGACCGGATAGTCGCGGCGGATCACCGAGTCATAAGACAGTTGGCCCATGCCGTCGAGCGAAAACAGCGTTTCGATCAGCAGGTTGCCGTTCAGGAAGGCGCCGATAAACGCGGCGGGCAACCCGGTCAGCAGCGGAATCGCGGCGTTGCGCAATACGTGCTTCCACAGCACGTCACGCTTGGGCGCGCCTTTCGCCCGCGCGGTCAGCACATATTGACGACCAATCTCTTCGAGAAACGTATTCTTGGTCAGGATCGTGACGATCGCGAAGTTGCCCACCACCGACGCCGTCACCGGCAACACGATGTGCCATAGATAATCGAGCACCTTGCCGAACGCGCTGAGTTCGTCGAAGTTATCGGACGTGAGGCCGCGCATCGGGAAGATCTGCCAGAACGTGCCGCCGCCAAACAGCATCAGCAGCAGCACGCCGAACACGAAGCCCGGAATCGCGTAGCCGGTCAGCACCATCACGCTGGTGGCGGTGTCGAAGCGCGAGCCGTTGCGCACCGCTTTCGCGATCCCGAGCGGCACCGACACGATGTAGGTCAGCACGACCGTCCATAACCCGAGCGTGATCGACACGGGCAGTTTCGAGCGGATCACCGCCCATACACTCTGATGGTGATAGTAGGACTGGCCGAGATCGAAACGCGCGTAGTCCCTCAGCATCTTCAGATAGCGCGTCAGCGGCGGTTTGTCGAAGCCGAACTGCTTCTTGATCTGCTCGATCTGCTGCGGATCGACGCCCTGGCTGCCGTGATACGCGTTGCCGCCGCCTCCGCCTTCGCCGCCGCGCTGCTGGCCGTGACGCAACTGCGTCATCATCTGTTCGACCGGGCCGCCCGGCACGAACTGCGTCACGAAGAAAGTCAGCGTAACGACGCCGATCAGCGTCGGGATCATCAGCAGCAGACGTTTGACGATGTAGATAAACATAAGCCCCTCACTTCGCCTCGGCGGTGTTGGCCGCAGCGGACGGCGGCTTGCGATACCAGTAGCTGACGATCCAGTCCTCGCCCTGGAAACTGACCGGCGTCACCGACGGGTAGCCGAGGGCGCTTTTGTACGCTATGCGCGTATCCGGCGCGAAATATTCGGGCACCAGGTAATAGCCGTTGATCAGCACGCGGTCGAGCGCATGGGTCGCGGTTTCGAGTGCGTTCAGCGTGCTCGCGCGCATCACCGCGCGCACCAGCGCATCGACCGCCGGCGACCTCACGCCCGGATAGTTTTCCGAGCCGACCTGCGCTGCCGATGCGCTGCTGAAACGACGCTCCAGTTCTGAACCGGGAATCGTCACGCGCAGATAGATGAACGTCGTCATATCGAACTCGAAGTTGTCGATCCGCTTCTGATACAACGCACTATCGATCTCGCGCATATGCGCATCGATGCCGAGCAGTTGCAGGTTGCGCATATACGCCAGCAGTACGCGATCCATGCCAGGCTGATCGTCGATGATTTCGATCGACATCGGGTTGCCGTGCGCGTCGCGCAACTGGCCGTCGCGCACCGTCCAACCCGCTTCGGCGAGCAGGCCGCGCGCTTCGCGCAGGTTCTCGCGCAACGTGTGCGGCGCAATCGTGTCGGCCTGCCTGACCATTGGACCGAACACGGCCGCGGGCAAACTCGCGCGATACGGCTCGAGCAGCGCGAGTTCGGCATCGGTCGGCGCGCCTTGCGCGGCGAACGGGCTATCGTCGAAGTAGCTGTTGGTGCGCCGGTACTGGCCGTAGAAGGTCATCCGGTTCAGCCAGTCGTAGTCGAACGCGAGTGCAAGGGCATGCCGCACCCGCACATCCGAAAACATCGGCCTGCGCGTGTTGAACATCAGCCCCTGCATCTGCGCGCCGTGATCCGGAAAGAGTTTGCGCTGTAACGCGCCGTTATCGAAGTTCTTGCCGATATAACGGCGCGCCCATTGCATCGAACTGTATTCGACCATCACGTCGGTATCGAGCGCTTTCAGCGATTCGAGCTGCGTGTAATGATCGTGATAGAGCTTGAACGCGACGCGCGCGAAATGGTACATGCCGCGCCGCGATGGCAAATCGGCCGCCCAGTAAGCCGGATTGCGACGGTAGACGATCTGCGTGTCGTTCTTGCGCTGCTCGATCAGATACGGGCCGCTCGACACCGGCGGCACGTTGGTCAACTGATCGAACGCGATGCGCGTGCCGTTGGCTTGCATTGCCCACTTGCGCGAGAAAACCGGCAGGTCGCCTGCGATCAACGGCGCGTCGCGTTCCACGTGCCTGAAGTCGAAGCGCACCCGCGACGGGTCGAGCACCGTGGCGCGGCTGATCACCGCGAACTGCGAGTTGAACAGCGGCGATGCCTGCGGGCTGGTCAGCGTATCGAACGAATACTTGACGTCCTCGGCGGTGATCGGATCGCCGTTCGAAAAGCGCGCTCGCGGGTCGATATGAAACACCGCTGATTTGCCATCCGGCGCCACCTCGACGTCGTCGGCGATCAATGCGTATTCCGACGCGAGTTCGTCCCAGCTGCGCTGCATCAGCGTATCGAACATCAGATGCAGGATGTCCGGCGCCGGCGCACCACGCGTCAGGAACGGATTCAGCGAATCGTAGCTTTGCCTTTCGTCGTAGTTCTGGAAAACCAGTGTGCCATCGGTCGGCGCATTCGGGTCCGCGTAATCGAAATGCGTGAACCCGGATGGATACTTTGGCGCGTCGTACTGCGCGATCGACGCCCTCGCCAACACGGGCGCGGTCGTCAACGGCACGACCAGCAGACCCGCGACGAGCGTCATCGCAACCCGCGCCGCGAACGCCGTAACGACGCGCGCGCGCGGGCCTCGAAACCTGTCGGTTGTCATCATGCGTGTCTGGACGCAATCGGCTCGTAGCCGATGCGCGATGCTTCGAAACCGCGCGGGCGGCGGCGGGTAGCCACCGCTCGCGCGGTTCCGGGTTGAAGGCCGGATGGGTAAATTGCGAAGGCCGGAAGTTCGCGTCGAAGCTGAGCTTATTCGTCGTCGTTACTCGTCGTGGTTACTCGTCGTCGGACGGTGTGGTCTTGAACGAGAACTGAACCTCGCCGACATACGGCTCGGCATTCTTCTCGCACTTGTACGCCTTGCCTGCGGCAATCACGGCTTCGTTGAACACCGACGTCGGCGGCGTGACGCGCATGATCTTCACGTCGCTGACCTTGCCGTCCGTACCGATCGTCAGATGCGCGATCACGTCCGCCGAAATACCGTCCGTCAATGCCTTGCGCGGAATCACCGGCTGCACCGACTGACAATGACCGCGGCCGTCCACCACGCCATGCAGCGCGGGCGGCGCCGGCGGTGCGGCCGGTGCCGGAGCGGGTGCCGGAGCAGGCGTCGGCGAGGCGATCGCCGGAGCGTTCGGAGCCGGATTCGCCGTGGGCTGGATCACCGGCTGCGGCGTCGGTCGCGGCGGCGGCGGCGTCGGGGTCGGCTTCGGTATTTCGTGCTTCGGCTGCGCTTTGGGCGGCGCCGGCGGCGGCTCCAGCTTCTTCACCTCGGGCGGCGGCGGTGGCGGAGGCGGCGGCGCAATCTGCACGCGCATCTCCTTCGGCGGCGGAGGCGGCGGCGGCTGGAACTTCATGTGCGACACGCCCAGAATCACCAGCGCCTCGACCAGCACCGCAACGCCGATCGCCAGCTTCATGGGCATGCGACCGTGATGCGCCGGCGTCGTCGATGCCCAGAGTGCACCGTGCAGGCGGTTTTGCGGATCTTTCATGTCGATGGCCGGTGAACTCATGTCGTCGGGTTCGTGGCCAATGCAACCGAACTGATGCCCGCCGCGCGCACCAGGTCCATTACCTTGACGATATTCTTGTAGCTCGTGCCTTCGTCGCCGGCAATCGCGACATCTACTTTCTTCGAGTCGTGAACCAGACCTTGCAGACGCGCGGTCAGTTCGTCGGGCGTCACGGGCTTCGAATCCAGATAGATTTCATCCGTCTTCGTCACGCCGATCGATAGCTTGACGGTCTGCTGCAACTGCTCGGCGGTGCTCGATTGCGGCAGGTCGAGCTTGATGCCTGTGCCCTGGATCATCTTCAGCGTCGCGAGCATGAAGAACACCAGCAGGAACATCATGATGTCGATCATGGGGATGATCTCGATGCGCGCTTTCTCTTCACCGCCGAGGTAATGGCTGCGATGGTTTCGCATGGTCCGTCTCCTTGAGTGCGGGCGTCAGACTGCGAAGCGCGATACGAGCAGCGACTTGATGAGGTCGAACTGGTTGACCGTCATCCGGATACGCTTGTTGAAGTAGTTCAGGAAGATCACGCAGATGATCGCGATGGTCAGCCCGCACGCGGTGGCCGTCAGCGCGTGACCGATGCCGCCCGTCACACCGTTCGGGTTCGCGGTGCCGCTGGTGCCGAGCACGTTGAACGATTCGACCATGCCGATGATCGTGCCAAGCAGACCCAGCAACGGGCCGAGCGTCACGGCCGTATCGAGAATCCACAGGTTACGGTCGAGACGCGGCAACTGGAACATGATCGTTTCCTCGATCTCGCGTTCGACCACGGCTTCGCTCTTGCCCTTCACTTTCATCGCCGACTTCACGAGTTCGCCTTGCACGGTCTGCTTGTAGTGCTCGGCCACTTTGGCGGCATCGTCGGGATTGGCTGCATCGACGAGTTTCAGGTCATGTTCGAGGGTCTTGCCGGCACGCACGGCACGCGAGAAGAACATGAATCGTTCGATGATGATCGCGATGCCGAGCAGGAAGATGAACGCGAGGAGAGGGATCAGACCCATCGACTGGATCGAGTAGTTAATGAGGGTATTCAGCACTGCGGACTCCGGTTAGTACAGGCTCAAGCGGCCGTTGAATAACGGTGGGTATCGAGATGCCGGCTGCCTTATGGGTCGCCAGCTAAAAAGGCCTGTCACCCATGCAAAGCCCGTACCAGATCGAGCGCCTGATTGCTCCGTAAAGACGTCGCCAATCCCTTACATGGAACGCTTTGCCTTTTATTTCATAGCCTTACGTAGCGTAACAAAAACTCGCATCCCGAAGGCTTGCGTCGCGCTCGCGCACGCGTATAGCAAAACAAATTGATTTCGGTAATGGCGTAAATCCGCTTTCGAAGACTTATCCTGGAAAGGTCTTTAATTCGCTATTGCCGAAATGGTGCGAAAAATCGCAATTGAAACGCTTTGGTGCAATGCTCAATACGACATAGCCAACTTTATTACATATAGCTTTCTTTACACCTTTCGTTTGCTTACATCATGAACACCAATTGCAGACCAATCCCCGACCCAAAAAGGCTCCGCGCAACGCGAAGCCATCTTACCGATCATTTTCTTACATTTATTACTTAGCGTTTTTAAGGCATATTAATTGCCCAGAATTAGTGAATCTAATTGCGTTTTATCCACTTTTATTAATGCACCAATTCGGAATTAACGCATTCGCGCGGTGCGAATTCCGCACCAATCGTAACGACAACGAACCACCAGGCTGTATTCTTTTTTAATTGAAATTTTCTTGTGTTCTGTTACACGCACGAGGAGAGATTTATTTCCATGCATTACCCGCGTAACAAAATTTTTCGTAAGTCTTAATTCCTAAGCAAATCAATCGCTTCGATGCATTTGCGGAGGCCGCTCAAGGCCTTTCCGACGGTCCGCTACCTCACACATGGCATATCTCATGCTCTTGCTGCGCTCGCTTCAAGACCAAGGCGCGCGTCCGACACGATCGGCGACGCACCCTGGACGGGATGTGCGGGACGGCGCGGGGATGCGCCGGACAGCGAAGAACTCGCTGACGTCAACGCACTGCAGCGCATGCGCAACTCGCGCCTGCGTTTGCGTGATCGTTCAACGGAAGTGGCCTCAACAACAAGAAGGAGCGCAAGTGAAACAGAAGCGATTGGCCTCAGCCATCAAAAGAATCATCGGAGCCGAGCTGGTGTTGACAGCGGCGTTCGTCCCGCTGGCACACGCACAAAGCCAACCTGATACAGCGGCCGTTCCGACGGCCGCAAGCACGCCAGCGGCGACTCCCCCCGCCGTCAGCAAGCTCGAAAAAGTAGAAGTCACCGGTTCGCTGATCCGCACATCGGACAAGACCGGCAACGTCGAAGTCCAGACCGTTACGGCAAGGGAAATCCAGCAAAGCGGCTACACGACCGTGGCCGACTTCCTGCGCGGCATGTCTGCCAACTCCGCGTCCAGTTGGGGTTCCACCACGATGAACGGCACGGCGCCGGGCGGCTCGGGGATCGCATTGCGCGGTCTGTCCGAGAAGTACACGCTGGTGCTGGTCGACGGCCAACGCGTCGCGAACTACGCACAGGCGGTGAACTTCACCGACACGTTCTTCGACGTCAACACGATCCCGCTGAACATCGTCGATCACATCGAAATCGTGAAGACGGGCGCCGTGTCCGCATACGGTTCCGACGCGATTGCCGGCGTGGTCAACATCATCACGAAGAAGAACTTCCAGGGTCTTCAGATCGACGGGCAGCTCGGCAAGGCACAGCATCCGGGTGACGGTCAGGGCAACTTCAGCGTGCTCGGCGGCTTCGGCGACCTGAACTCGGATCGTTTCAACGTGACGGCAGCCGCCAGCTACTATCGCGATTCCGGTTCGACGCTCGACCAGCGCGACATGACCAAAAACGAAGACTTCAGCCAGTTCCCAGGTGGGTCGGCTGGTCCTCTGGGTCCGAATCAGCAGTCATTCTGGCAACTGCCGGACGGCTCGACCGCCGCGTTGAGCCCATGCCCTCCGGGCAGCACTAACGCGGCGGGCGCATCGTGCGTGTACAAGAACGCGAACACGTACTCGCTGATTCCACAGACGACGCGTATGAACGCGAAGGTGCGCGGCACCTTCAAGATCAACGACGACATACAGGCTTACGCCGACCTGTGGGCGAGCCGCAACGAGACGGTCCAGTATTTCGGCAGCCCGGCCATCAGCAGCACGTCGAACGTGTTCAATCCGCTGACCGGCTCGGTGTCGCAACTCGACCGCACGGTGTCGGCGCTGAATCCGTACAACCCGTACGGTGTCGATACGCCGATCAACCTGACCTTCCCGGGCGTTGCGCAGCGCGCAGACACGGTATCGACGTTCTGGAAGGCCTCGACGGGCGTGAAAGGTTCGTTCACCACGCCGAAGGTCGGCGACTGGGACTGGTCGGTGGACTATGGTCATTCGCAGAGCACGGTCGACACGACGTACTCGAACATGATCAACACGGCCGCGCTTGAAAACATCCTCGGCCCGAACGGCGGCTACAACTTCGCGAACCCGGCATCGACACCGAACGGTCTGAACGGCCTGTTCCAGGACGACAACCAGCAGGCGATCTCGAAGCTCGACAGCGTGACGGCGAAGACCTCGACCGGCAATCTGTTCAACCTTCCGGCTGGCCCGGTCGGCATTGGTTTCGGTACGGAATTCCGTCACGAAAGCTCGCTGATCAACCCGCGCACGTACTCGTCGCAAGGGATCGTCGTGCCGGCGAACGTTCAGTCCGTCGACGGCGAACGCAACATCGCGGCCGTGTATTACCAGATCGATATTCCGATCATCCACAACCTGACGTTCACGCAAGCGGGCCGCTACGACCACTATAGCGACTTCGGCGGCGCGTTCTCGCCGAACTTCGCACTGCGCTTCCAACCGGTCCAGATGCTGACGACGTACGCGTCGTACAGCCGTGGTTTCCGCGCGCCGACGCTGGTCGAAAACTCGCAGGCAACCTACCTGGCTCACCAGAACCTCGTCGATCCGAACGACCCGAGCGGCGTGCCGACCAAGCACTTCACGACGGAACAGATCAACGGCAATCCGAACCTCCAACCGGAGCACACCAAGAACTACAACATCGGCTTCGAACTGTCGCCGGATGCGTCGACCGATATCGGTGCAGCGTTCTACAAGATTCATATCGACGGCGTGATCGGTACCGACGATCCGAATGCCGTGCTGGATGCCAACGACCCGTCGAAGGTCGTGCGCAATCCTGACGGCACGATCCGCTACATCGCGCAACAGTTCGTCAACCTCGGCTCGCTGGATACCGACGGCTTCGACATGAACTTCCGCAAGTCGGTCGGCACGAAGTACGGCACGTTCACGCTGTCGGGCGACTGGGCGTACGTGTGGCACTTCAAGCTGAACAGCCCGGGCGCTGCAACGCAGGACTTCGCGGGTAACAACCTCGCGCTGCTGCAACCGTTCGGTGCGTCGAATCCCCGCTGGAAGGGCAACACGAGCCTGACGTGGGATTACCGCAAGATGACCACGACGCTGAGCTGGCAGTACACGGGTCCGTACACCAACGCAGTGGCAGCCGAGTTCGGCGACGGTGGCACGGGTTCGGTGGCGTCGTATAGCCAGTTCAACCTGATGATGACGTATCGCGGCTTCAAGAACTGGACGATCTATGGCGGCATCCAGAACATCTTCGACAGGGAGCCGCCGTTCGACGTGGAGTGGCAATCAACGCCGGACATCACCGGCTACGACCAGTCGCTGTACACGAATCTGGGCCGCTTCTTCCAGATCGGTGCGACCTACCGCTTCTGATCGTCGCAGCGGGCTTTATCGCAGGACCGTAGGTCTCCTCTTGCCTCTTCTTCGTTGTTGAAGAGGATTGGCGGCGGTGCCTCGTGCACCGCCAGCTTTTTTGCTATTCGGATGCCACTTGAAATACGCAATGAAACCGATTCACGCCACTCGGGCGGCGTTGGCCGCGTTGGCACTCGCCCTTCTCTCTCCCGCCCACGCCGTGACGATCCCGCCCGGCGTCACGCTCGCAGCCACCCAGGAACTGACGCGGCAAACACCCGTCGAGGCAGAATCGATCGACCCCGCGCATATCGAATCCTGGGCCGCTAATACCATCGGCCTCGACCTGTTCGAAGGCTTGACGCGAATCGCCGCCGACGGTGCGGTCGTGCCGGGCGTCGCGCAATCGTGGAGCCGCAGCGCGCCCGATACATGGATCTTCAAGCTGCGCCACAACGCGCGCTGGAGTAACGGCGAGCCGGTCACGGCCGCCGATTTCGTCTATTCATGGCAACGCGTGGTCGATCCGAAGACCGGCTCGAAATACACGATCCTGGTCGAGTTCGTGAAGAACGCGAAGGCGATTCTGGCGGGCAAGGCGCCGCTCTCCAGTCTCGGCGTGCGCGCGGTCGATCCGTACACGGTAGAGGTCAGGACCGAAGACCCGACCGCGTTCTTTCCGCAACTGACCGCAATGTCGACGATGGCGCCGGTGAACCGCGCGACGGTCGCGAAGTACGGCGACGAATGGACCCGTCCCGGCCACATGGTCAGCGACGGTGCGTATGCGTTGAGCGACTGGCAACCGGGCAACCGTCTCGTGATGGTGAAGAACGACAGGTACTGGGATGCGAGCAAGGTCGCGATCACGAAAGTCACCTATCTGCCGATCGAAAGCGACGAAACGGCAATGCGGATGTATCAGGCCGGCCAGTTCGATTACACGTATTCGATTCCGTCCGGCATCTATAACCAGGTCAGCAAGCAGTTCGGCTCCGAACTGAAGACCGGGATGTTTATCGCCACCTACTACTACTCGCTGAACAACGCCGACCCGGCCTTCAGGGACAAGCGCGTGCGCGAGGCGCTGTCCATGGTGATCGACCGCAACCTGCTGACGTCCAAACTGACCGCAAGCGGCGAGTTGCCGCTGTACGGCCTGATTGCAAAAGGCACGCAAGGCGCGGCGCAATTCCAGCCCGACTGGGCCGCGTGGCCGATGGCGAAACGCATCGAAACCGCGCGAGACCTGCTGAAACAGGCGGGCTATTCCGCTGCAAAGCCGTTGACGTTCACGCTGACATACAACACCAACGACCTGCACAAGAAGGTCGCGCTATTCACGACGTCGGAATGGCGCACCAAGCTCGGCGTCAACGTGAAGCTCGAAAACGTCGAGAACCGCGTGCTGCTGAAAATGCGCCACGACGGCAAGGTGCAGGCGTCGCGCGACGGCTGGTTCGTCGACTACAACGACGCGATGTCGTTCTTCGACCTGATCCGCTGCAACAGCGTGCAGAACGACCAGCACTACTGCAATCCGAAGGTCGATGCGTTGATCGATCAGGCGAACCAGCAGATGGACGAAGCGAAGCGCACCGCGATGCTAACGCAGGCGCACGACATCGCGATGAACGACTATCCGCTGATTCCGATGTTCCAGTACTCGGCGGTGCGGCTCGTGAAATCGTATGTGGGCGGCTATTCGCCGACCAACTACGTCGATCAGCGGCAGTCGCAGGACATGTACATCATCAAGCACTGAGCGCAAGGAGCCTTGCCATGCTGGCTTATACATTGCGCCGCGCGTTATGGGCGATCCCGACGATCCTCGCCGTGATCACCGCGTGCTACCTGCTGCTGCACCTGACGCCCGGCGGCCCGTTCGATTCGGAGAAGCATCTGTCGGCGGCCGTGCTTGCCAATCTCGACGCGAAATACCACATCGATCAGCCGCTGTGGAAGCAGTATTTGCTGTACATCGACTCGCTGCTGCACGGCGATCTCGGCGCGTCGTTCCGTTACACGGACTGGTCGGTCAGCGAACTGGTGTGGAAAGCCCTACCGGTCAGCCTCGGCGTCGGCGGCATTTCGGTGCCGATCGCGCTGGTGATCGGTGTGGCGCTCGGCACGGTTGCGGCGGTGCGCCGCAATGGCGTGATCGACCACGGCGTGATGTTGCTCGGCAATCTCGGCAGTGTGGTGCCGCCATTCATCCTCGGCCCCGTGCTGGTGTGGGTCTTCGCGATCCTGATCAAACGCGGCGAGCATGGTCTGCTGCCCGCTGGCGGTTGGGGTGATGGCGACTGGCACTACCGCGTATTGCCGATCGTACTGCTCGTGATCATCAACGTATCGACGATTGCGCGCGTGATGCGCGGCAGCATGATCGAAGTGCTGTCCGGCAATTTCATCCGGACCGCGCGCGCGAAAGGTCTGGCCGGCCACACCATCGTCTTGCGTCATGCGCTGAAACCGGCGCTGATGCCGGTCGTATCGCTACTCGGCTCGCTGTGCATTTCGTCGATCACCGCTGCGGTCGTCACCGAATCCGTATTCGCGCTGCCCGGTCTCGGGCAACTGGTCGTGAACGGCGCGATCAATCGCGACTACACTCTGGTGCTCGGTCTGGTCGCATTGATTACGGCATTCGCGGTCCTGTTCAATCTGCTGGTCGATCTTGCTTACGCATGGCTCGATCCGCGCATCCGGTACTGACATGAAGATTCGTCGATTCAACCTGGCCGCGCGTGCGTTCGTCGCGCCGCCGGCCGATGCGGCGGCCGCAGGCGGCTGTCTGTCCGGCGGCATCGTCACGAAGGCTTCGCGCGGACCGTTCGCGATTGCCGGCATGCGCTTTTTGCGTAATCGCGCGGCATTTGCAAGTCTCGTGATCCTGCTGCTGATCGTCGTCGCATGCTTTGCGGGGCCGCTGTTTCTGCCCAACAATCCGGTCGACAGCGACTGGGGATCGATCAGTCTGCCGCCGTCGTGGCTCGGCATGCATCTGTTCGGTACCGACGAACTCGGTCGCGACCTGCTCGCGCGCACGCTGGTGGGCGGGCGCGTATCGCTCGAAGTCGGGTTGCTCGGCACGCTGGTGTCCGGACTGATCGGCGTCGCGTGGGGCGCGACAGCCGGCTTCATGGGCGGACGCGTCGACGCCGTTATGATGCGCGTCGTCGACGTGATGTACGCGATTCCGTACATGCTGATCGCGATCATGATGATGACGCTGTTCGGCCGCGCATTCTATCTGGTCGTGCTGACCATCAGCGCGTTTTCGTGGCTCGATATGGCGCGCGTGGTGCGCGGTCAGACGCTGTCGCTGCGTTCGCGCGAATTCGTCGACGCGGCGCGTGCGACTGGCGTCAGCACCCGCGCCATCATCGCGCGGCATATCGTGCCGAACCTGATCGGCGTGGTGGTCGTGTATGCCACGGTCACAGTGCCGACGATCGTGCTGACGGAATCGGTGCTGTCGTTTCTCGGACTCGGCGTCCAGGAGCCGATGACGAGTTGGGGCGTGCTGATCGAAGACGGTGCCCAAAAACTCGAATCGATGCCGTGGCTGCTGCTCTGCCCTGCCGTCATGCTGTGCGTGACGCTGTATTGCGTGAACTTCGTCGGCGACGGTTTGCGCGACGCTCTCGACCCCAAGGATCATTGACATGGCGCTACTCGAAGTGAAGGACCTGAGTGTGCGCTTCACGCGCCGCGAAGGACCGCCGGTCGATGCGGTCCAACGCGTGTCGTTTTCGCTCGACGCGGGCAGCACGCTGGGCATCGTCGGCGAATCGGGGTCGGGCAAGAGTCAGACCGTGATGGCGCTGCTCGGTTTGCTGTCGTCGAACGGCAGCGTGTCGGGCACCGCACTGTATCGTGGCAAAGACGGCGGCGATCTGCTGACGATGAACAACGCAGCGCTGAACAGGATTCGCGGCAACCGGATCGGCATGGTGTTTCAGGACCCGATGACGGCGCTCAATCCGTTTTTGACCATTGAACGGCAGATGACGGAATCGCTGCAATTGCACAAGAAGCTGTCGCGTCGCGAAGCGCGTCGGCGTGCCGTCGAGCTGCTCGACACGGTGCGGATTCCCGATGCCGCACGCCGCATCGGCATGTATCCGCATGAGTTTTCCGGTGGTATGCGGCAGCGCGTGATGATTGCGATGGCGTTGCTGTCCGAACCGGAAATTTTGATTGCCGACGAACCGACTACCGCGCTCGACGTCACCGTTCAGGCGCAAATCATCGAATTGCTGCGCGAACTGAATCGCGAGCGCGGCACGGCAATCGTCCTCATCACGCACCACATGGGCGTGGTCGCCGGATTGTGCGACACCGTGATGGTGATGTATGCAGGGCGCACGGTCGAGCAGGCAGACGCGCGTGCGCTGTTCGCCGCGCCGACCCATCCGTACACGATCGGCCTGCTGAACGCGCTGCCGCGCATCACCGACGACGACGACCGCCCGTTGCAAACCATTCCGGGCAATCCGCCTTTGCCGGGGCAAATCGGCGCGGGTTGCGCGTTCGCACCGCGTTGTTCGATTGCAGACGATACTTGCCGCACCATAGTGCCGTCGCTCGATGCGCGTAGCGATCTGGCGGGTGCATTGCGCGCGTGCCACCGTCCGGTTTCAGCCATTCTGGAGGCCGTTCGATGAACCAGCATTCCGCTTGCAACAGTACCGAACCGCTGCTGTCGGTGAACGAACTGAAGGTGCATTTCAGCGTGCCGCGCGGCAAATTACCGTGGTCCGGCAAGGCCACGCTGCGCGCTGTCGACGGCGTGTCGTTCGATGTACGGCGCGGCGAAACCGTCGGGCTGGTGGGTGAATCCGGTTGCGGCAAGTCCACGCTCGCGCGCGCGATCGTCGGTCTTGCGCCTGCGTCGGGCGGCAGCGTCAAGCTTCATGGCGTCGAAACCGTGCAAGGCGCGAAGCGCGATCTCGGCATCTTGCGGCGCGACGTGCAGATGATCTTTCAGGACCCGCTGGCGTCGCTCGATCCGCGCATGACGATCGAGCAGATCGTCGCGGAGCCGTTGATCACGCATCGGCCCGATGTCGCGCGCGCCGATGTGCGCGCTCGCGTGCTGGCCATCCTCGAACGCGTCGGCCTGAATGCGCAGCATCTGCGGCGCTATCCGCATGAGTTTTCGGGCGGGCAATGTCAGCGCGTCGGAATTGCACGGGCATTGATCAGCGAGCCGCAACTCGTGATCTGCGATGAACCGGTGTCCGCGCTCGACGTGTCGATTCAAGCGCAAATCGTTAATCTATTGCGCGACTTGCAACGCGAACTGGCGTTGTCGCTGCTGTTCGTCGCACACGATCTGGCCGTGGTGAAAGCAATCAGCCATCGCGTGATGGTGATGTATATGGGGCGCGTGATAGAGTTCGGCGAAAAACGCGCGCTGTACGCGGCACCTGCGCATCCCTATACCCGTGCATTGCTGTCGGCCGTACCGGTTCCCGACCCGACCGTCGAGCGCGCGCGACGGCATCTGCTGCTTCAAGGCGAGATTCCGTCGCCCTTGCAACCGCCGTCGGGATGCGCGTTCCGCACGCGCTGCCCCGCCGCGATCGACGCATGCGGCGATGCGCAACCGCAAGCGGTTTCCCAGCAAGGTGATGCACGGCGGGTTGCGTGCATCCGGGTTCCCGTTCCTACCGAATAGCGCCTGTTTCATGGGCGGGAGTTCAACAACCGGGACAGCGGCGAAAGCCCACGCTCGACCGGCCCGAGATGATGGTCTGGTGATGGTCCAAAAGCAAAAAACCCGTTCAAGTTCCCATGAACGGGCTTTGTCTGGCGGAGTGGACGGGACACGAACCCGCGCCCCCCGGCGTGACAGGCCGTATCATATAGGCTGCGACGCCGGACTGGCATGGCGTGTGACTCCTGAGTAACGGAACACCACTCGCGGAACACCACTCGCGAAATGGTATATCGATACGTATATCACGACCACATCAAGTCAAATATTTATTGAAAATCAACAATTTGTGCAACTGATGAAAATCGCCACCTGGAACGTCAACTCCCTCAAAGTCCGCCAGCAACACGTCATCGACTGGCTCGCGAGCAGCGGCACCGACGTGCTGTGCCTGCAGGAACTGAAGCTTCCCGACGAAAAATTTCCGCGCGCCGAACTCGAGGCGGTCGGCTATCGAAGCTGGTACGCGGGTCAGAAAACCTATAACGGTGTCGGCATTCTGGTGCGCGAAGGTTTGAACGTCGACGAAAGCAGCATCGTGCGCAACATCCCCGGTTTCGAGGACCCGCAGCAGCGCGTGATCGCGGCGACCATCGATGGCGTGCGCATCATCTCCGCGTATTTCCCCAACGGCCAGGCGCCCGGCACCGACAAGTTCGCGTACAAGCTGCGCTGGCTCGACGCGCTGCACGACTGGCTCGCAACCGAGATGACGCTGCATCCGAAGCTCGCCTTGCTCGGCGACTACAACATCGCGCCCGACGATCGCGACGTGCACGATCCGAAGGCATGGGAAGGTCAGAATCTGGTGTCGCCCGAGGAACGCGCGGCGTTCGTGCGACTGATCGGCCTCGGCCTGCTCGACGCGTTCCGCCAGTTCGAGCAGCAGGAAAAAATCTATTCGTGGTGGGACTACCGGATGATGGCGTTCCGTCGCAACGCGGGACTGCGCATCGATCACATCCTGCTGTCGAAGGCATTGGCCGACATCTGCTCGGCGTGCGACATCGACAAGGTGCCGCGCAAGTGGGAGCAGCCGTCGGATCACGCGCCAGTGTTCGCGCAGCTGGGCTGATCCGGAATACAGCGACGAAACGAGGCAGCGCTGCCTCGCGTCCCTATTGCTTCAAGCGCCGCCCAGCACACCCCACAGGAACCCGAACACCATCGCATCATGCTCGGCCTGCTCCAGCTCATCGGAGCCGCCGTGGCCGCCTTCCGTATTCTCCCGATACCACACGTGCTGCGCGCCCAGCGCCTGCATGCGCGCGGCCATTTTGCGCGCGTGGCCGGGATGCACGCGATCGTCGGCGGTCGACGTCGTGAATAGCACCGGCGGATACGCGACACCCGCCGCGAGGTTGTGATACGGCGAATACGCGGCGAGCGCACGCGCTTCATCGGGTTCGTCGGGGTCGCCGTACTCGTCGATCCACGAGGCGCCCGCATGCAGCAAGTGATAGCGGCTCATATCGAGCAACGGCACCTCGCAGACGACCGCGCCGAATAGCTGCGGCCACTGCACCATGCAGGCGGCCACGAGCAAACCGCCGTTGCTGCCGCCCTGAATGCCGAGCTGTGCGGCGCTCGTCACGCCGGTCGCGATCAGCGCCTCGGCGACCGCGATGAAATCATCGAACGCGCGCTGGCGATACTCGCCTTGCGCCGCCGTGTGCCAGCGCGTGCCGAACTCGCCGCCGCCGCGAATATGCGCGACCACGTACACGCCGCCGCGTTCGAGCCAGCCGATGCCCTGCCCCGTCAGATAGCTCGGCAGCAGCGGAATCGCGAAGCCGCCGTAGCCGCTCAGCAGACAGGGGCCCGTTGGGCTTTCATCGCCCGGCGATGATTGCGCTTCCTTCGGCCCAATCACCGTGTAGGGTACGCGCGTGCCATCGGCCGATACCGCATGTCCGCGCGTCACCGCAACGCGCGTCGCGTCGAACTGCGTCGGCCAACGGTCGAGCAACTCCCATTCGCCGGGCTCCTCGAGCGCGAGATCGGAGAGCCAGTAGGCGGGCGGTTGCAGATAATCGTCGGTGTCGACGAACACTTCGTCGTTCAATGTCGACTCGACCGGCGACACGTCGACCTGCGCATCGCCGCGCGACGCGAACACGCGCTCACGCCACTGCCAGGTGCCGTCCTCGCGCTGCGACGGCGTCCAGATCAGCGTCTTGCCGCGCACGTCGTCGAGATACGACACGATCAGATGATGGCGCGTATGCGACCACTCGCAGGCCGAGGTCAGCGGCGTCGGCGTGAAGAGCGGCGTCACGTCGCGCTCGCCGCGCAAAAACGCGTCCTCGCGAATCGCGAGCAGCGCGCCGCCCGGATAGCGCGCGAGATTGCCGTCCCACTCGCACTCCCAATCGAGCCGCGGCTCGAGCAACAGCCAGCCCTGCCACGCCCCCACCGCGACGTGCGACGGCACTTCGTAACGATGCCAGGCGTCGCTAGCGTCGTCGAGGTAATACGTGTGTGAATCGAAAAAGTCGACGCTGCTCGTCACCGTATGCCGGCGATCGACCGGATCGTAATGCGCCTCCACGCCGATGTCGCCAAACTCGCCGCGAAACACGACGGGCGCATCGGCGAGCGCGGTACCGCGGGTCCAGCGCCGCACGTCGCGCGGATAACCGGAGCGCGTCAGCGTCTTGCGCCCATTGTCCCAGCCGACGTACAGCGTATCGCGATCGATCCACGACACCGTGTGCTTGCCCGCCTTCGCAATCGCGAAGCCATCGTCGACGAAACGCCGCGCGTCGAGATCGAACTCGCGCACGACGAGCGCATCCGAACCGCCCGGCGACATCGTGATCAGCGCGCGGTCGCCGTCCGGATAAAGGATGTCGAGATCGACGCAGACCCACGGCGTGCCGTCGGCCGCGCCGAGCGCGTCGAAGTCGAGCAGGTTCTGCCACACCGGCGCGCCGTTGCGCCATGCGGCCCACGAAGTGCGTCGCCAGATACCGCGCGGATTGCGCTCGTCCTGCCACAAATCGTAGGCCCAGTCCTTCCAGCGATCCGGAATCACCGGACGCTCGCGCGGCAGATAGGCATCGGCGAGCCGCCGTCTGAGCGTGTCGAACGACTCGCCGCTGCACCACGCCACGCGGGTGCGCGCATTCTGCGCGTCGACCCATGCGAGTGCGTCAGCGTCGTACAGCTCTTCGAGCGACAGGAAAGGATCGGGGGAAAGCGGCCACTCGAACGGGGCGGGAGAAGCTGAAGAAGCTGGCATCGTCGGCTGTTGGATCGGAACAGCGTTGATTATGCCTCGTGCGCGGTGGTTGACGGTTTGCCGCGGGGGCGCGATGCAACAACGACGAAGGCGGCCTGAGCCGCCCCCGCCTGCCATGCAGCATCGCTCAGAACGAGCGTGTCAAGGCTCCAGTCAAGGCTCCAGATTGAGCTCCTGAATCTTGCGCGTAATCGTATTGCGCCCGATGCCGAGCCGCTCGGCCGCCTCGACCTTGCGGCCGCGCGTGAAGTCGAGCGCTTCGCGGATCACGGCCGCTTCGAAGCGGCGCGCGAGTTCGTCCATCACGTCGGCCGCGTTTTCGCGCAGCATGCGCGCGACTTCGGTGCGCAAGCCGCCTTCCCATGCGCTCAGCGCGGTGGCGACCGACGCACCGGCCGCCCCACCCGGATGCACGAGCGCGCCGCCGTTCGTGCCAGCGAGCGGCACGCCGCCCGCGATTCCCGCATTGGTCGCCACGGTGCCATCCGTCGTCGCGCCGGCAGCGGCGCCCGCACCAAGCTCGCTCCCGGCGCCGTGCGCGGGACCGAGATCGGGCGGCAGATCCTTGGTTTCGATCGTCTGCGCGGGCGCCATCACCGTGAGCCAGTTCGCGAGGTTCTCGAGTTGCCGCACGTTGCCCGGAAACGGCAGCGACGCGAGATACGCGAGCGCCTCCTCGGACACGCGCTTCGGTTCGACGCCGAGATCGCGCGCACTCTTTTGCAGGAAATGCCGCGTCAGCAGCGGGATATCCTCGTTGCGCTCGCGCAACGCGGGCAAGCGCAGACGGATCACGTTCAGACGGTGATACAGGTCCTCGCGAAACAGTCCCTGCCGCACGCGCGATTCGAGATTCTGGTGCGTCGCCGCGATCACCCGCACATTCGCGCGCAACGGATTGTGGCCGCCCACGCGATAGAACTGCCCGTCCGACAGCACGCGCAACAGACGCGTCTGCAGATCGAACGGCATGTCGCCGATTTCGTCGAGAAACAGCGTGCCGTTCTCGGCCTGCTCGAAGCGTCCCTGGCGCATCGCCTGCGCGCCGGTGAACGCCCCGCGCTCATGACCGAACAGTTCGGACTCCAGCAAATCCTTCGGAATCGCGGCCGTGTTCAACGCGATGAAGGGGCCGTTCGCGCGTGGGCTATGTCGGTGCAGCGCACGCGCGACCAGTTCCTTCCCGGTGCCTGATTCGCCGGTAATGAGCACGGTGGCCGCCGAATGCGACAGGCGGCCGATCGCGCGAAACATGTCCTGCATCGCGGGCGCCTGGCCGAGCATCTCGGGCGCATCGGCGACGCGGTCGTCCCACGTCTGCTCGCCGCGCATGCTTTCGTCGACCGCGCGGCGAATCAGCTCGACGGCCTTGTCGACGTCGAACGGCTTCGCCAGATACTCGAACGCGCCGCCCTGGAATGCGGCGACCGCGCTATCGAGATCCGAGAACGCAGTCATGATGATGACCGGCAAGCCCGGCACCTTGTCGCGTACGGTTTGCAGCAGCTCCAGCCCGGAGCCGCCAGGCATGCGGATATCGGAGACCAGCACCTGCGGGCTGTCGTGATCGAGCGCGGCCGACGCTTCGCGCACGTTCGCGAAGCTGCGCGTCGCGAAGTTCTCGCGCGCCAGCGCTTTCTCGAGCACCCAGCGAATTGATTGATCGTCGTCTACTATCCAGATCGGCTTCATATAGGTCGGTCAGAAGTCTTGAGGTGCTTGTGTTATCTAGAGGTCGAGCGGCAGCAGAATCTGAAACTCGGTATGGCCCGGCCGGCTGTCCACCTCGATCAGACCTTCGTGCTGCTGCACGAAGGTCTGCGCTAGCGTGAGACCGAGACCGCTGCCGTCCTCGCGCCCCGACACGAGCGGATAGAAAATGCGGTCGCGAATCTCTTCGGGAATGCCTGGGCCGTTGTCGATGATATGCAAGTCCAATGCCAGCTTGCACAGGCGTTTTGAAATCGTGACCTTGCGCGCGATGCGCGTGCGCAATTCGATGCGCGCATCGCCCTGCGAGATCCGCTCGCGCAACGCCTCGGCCGCATTGCGCACGATGTTCAGCAGCGCCTGGATCAGTTGCTCCTTGTCGCCGCGCAGATCCGGCACGCTGACGTCGTAGTCGCGCTCGATCGTCAGGCCGCGCGGAAACTCCGCGAGAATCACCTGACGCACGCGCTCGCACACCTCGTGAACATTCACGTCGCCGACGATATGCGGATGCCGGTGCGGTTCGAGCAAGCGGTCGACCAGCGTCTGCAGACGGTCCGACTCCTTGATGATGACCTGGGTGTACTCGCGCAACTCGTCGCGCTCACGTTCGCCGAGTTCGAACTCGAGCAGTTGCGCGGCGCCGCGAATGCCGCCCAGCGGATTCTTGATTTCGTGCGCGAGATTGCGGATCAGATGCTTGTTGACGGCGGTCAGGTCGTTGATGCGCTCTTCGCGGTCGGTGCGCAGATGCCGCTCGTTCTCGAACAGTTCGAGCAACACGTAGTCCTGCGCGCTTTCCAGAAAACCGACGATCGCATGCACGTGCAGCGGCTCGTGGCCGGGACGCTCGAGCACGGCGTCCAGATGCGTCGCGTGAAAGCGGTGCGCGGCGATCGCGGTGATCGTCGCGACCAGTTCGTCCGCGTTCGAGAAGATGTCTGGCCACGCCATCTGCGTGAGTTGCTTGCGAGACATCTCCAGCATCGACTCCGCCGACGGATTCGCGAACGCGACGCGCAGCGTGCGCTTCTCGAGCACCAGCAAGACGGTCGGCAGCGCCTCGAAGCCTGGCAGCAAGCCGGAACTCACGAGCTGCATGTCGTCCGACAGCGTCTGTTCGTGTCCTTTCCTTGCCTTGATCAGATTCTTGAGAACCATCTTGCAGTCTGGCCGGTAGGAGATGGTGATAAATCAGGAGTGCTGCTTTATTGTGCTTCACCGAATGCCGTGTTGCCCCCGCGCGGCCGGCCGTGCGTACGGCCTAACGAAAAAGGGACGGCGCCGCCGTCCCTTTGTGACCGATCGCGAGCGTCGGGCAAAGCGCTTCGCCGGGTGAAGGGCGAAGCGCCATGGCCGCTTACAGCGAGTAATACATTTCGAATTCGATCGGGTGCACCGCCTGACGATAACGCTGCAGTTCCGTCGTCTTCAGTTCGATGTACGCGTCGAGCATCGCATCCGTGAACACGCCGCCGCGCGTCAGGAACTCGCGGTCCGCGTCGAGCGAGTCGAGAGCCTGGTCGAGGCCCGCGCACACGGTCGGGATCTTTGCATCCTCTTCCGGCGGCAGGTCGTACAGGTTCTTGTCGGCGGCTTCGCCCGGGTGAATCTTGTTCTGCACGCCGTCCAGACCCGCCATCATCAGCGCGGAGAAGCACAGGTACGGATTCGCCAGCGGATCCGGGAAGCGCGTTTCGATACGGCGGCCCTTCGGGTTCGACACGTGCGGAATTCGGATCGATGCCGAACGGTTGCGAGCCGAGTAAGCGAGCTTGACCGGCGCTTCGAAGTGCGGCACGAGACGCTTGTACGAGTTCGTACCCGGGTTCGTGATCGCGTTCAGCGCGCGAGCGTGCTTGATGATGCCGCCGATGTAGAAGAGCGCGAATTCCGACAGACCTGCGTAGCCGTTGCCTGCGAACAGGTTCGTGCCGTCCTTCCAGATCGACTGGTGAACGTGCATGCCCGAACCGTTATCGCCGACGACCGGCTTCGGCATGAACGTTGCCGTCTTGCCGTACGTGTGCGCGACGTTTTGGATGATGTACTTCAGTTGCTGCGTCCAGTCGGCGCGCTGCACCAGCGTCGAGAACTTCGTGCCGATTTCATTCTGGCCCATGCCCCCCACTTCGTGGTGATGCACTTCGACCGGAATGCCGATCTGTTCGAGCAGCAGACACATTTCCGAACGGATGTCCTGGAACGAATCGACCGGCGCGACCGGGAAGTAGCCGCCCTTGGTGCCCGGACGGTGGCCGGTGTTGCCGCCTTCGAATTCCTTCGCCGACGACCACGGTGCTTCTTCCGAACCAATCTTCACGAAGCAGCCCGACTGATCCGTGTTCCACTGGACCGAGTCGAAAATGAAGAATTCCGGTTCCGGACCGAAGTACGCGGTGTCGCCGAGCCCCGAGCTCTTCAGGTACGCTTCGGCGCGCTTCGCGAGCGAGCGCGGGTCGCGCTCGTAGCCCTTGCCGTCAGCCGGTTCGACGACGTCACAGGTCAGCACGAGGGTCGATTCTTCGTAGAACGGGTCGATGAAGGCCGTGTTCGCGTCCGGGACCAGCAACATGTCCGATGCTTCGATGCCCTTCCAGCCGGCAATCGACGATCCGTCAAACGCATGGCCGCTTTCGAACTTGTCTTCATCGAATGCCGACACCGGCACCGAAACGTGTTGTTCCTTGCCGCGCGTGTCGGTGAAACGGAAGTCGACAAACTTGACGTCTTCGTCCTTGACGAGTTGAATGACGTCGGCCACGGATTTACTCATAACCTATCTCCTGATTAACAATTTCGGCGGATTCAGCCGCCGCCCAATCTAGCTGACCCATCCCGGAACGTCCACTTATATGGCGTCGCGGGCGGAAAATTCTGCCGGGATAAATCGATCGGCACCAATAAAGCAGATAGTGTGCCACCTCTGGGCCTCGCATGGGCAAATCCGGCGCACACCATTACGCCGCTTACGTTTGCCGGCCACGCACGAGGCGCGAGCAGACTCGCAAACAAACGTGCGGGCATTGCAACGCACCAATTTCGCGCATTCACCGCTTTGGAAACGACGGTCCATACCATTGTGGTGCATTCAGCAGGAAATGCACCAAATTTGCGCATCGAGGTTGGGACGGCGCCCGCGACTGCCCGGCGTCGTCCAGTCTACACAGGTCTGTGCGCTGCCTGCAGCGCGCTAGAATGATCATTTGGTCCGAAGGAGATTGACGCTCATGAGCACGCTCGAACAGCTTTACGCGAAGGCGGACGCCCGCCGCACCGAGAACCAACTGCCCTACGCGGGCGCGGTATCGCCGGCCGAGGCGTTCGAACTGCTGGAACTCGATCCGCGCACGCGTCTCGTCGACGTGCGTACCCGCGCCGAGCTCGACTGGGTCGGCCGGCCAGTAATCGGTGATGGCCAATACGCGCATGTCGAATGGACGCGCTATCCGGGCGCGGTGCCCAATCAGGAGTTCGTGCAGCAACTCGCGCAGGTCGCCTCGCCCGACACGCCGGTGCTGTTCCTGTGCCGCAGCGCCGCGCGCTCGAAGCTCGCCGCGATCGCCGCGACCCAGGCCGGCTTCACGAAGGCGTATGACCTGCTGGAAGGCTTCGAAGGCGACAAGGACGGCCAGGGGCATCGGAAGACGGTGTCGGGATGGTGTTTTCGCGGCTTGCCGTGGATCGGAGCCTGATGGCGCGTGGCGCACTGCCCGCATCTGCGGAAGCCCGTGGCGCGGCGCTGAAGCACGCCGATTGAAACGGTTCGCGCCGACCACGCATTGATTGCATCGTCGGCGCGGGTGGTGACACTGCGATGTCGCGGTTCGCGCCAACCTGACCCTCAGGCGCGGACCGCTTGTTTTGTCGAGCGCCGCGCGCGCGGCGCTCCATTGTGTTCAGCGCGCGGCCGAAATCCCGAACACGTGCAACTTGCCCGCGCTGACCTGTTTCGGCAGCGCGACGCTCGTCACGAGCTTGCCCGGCGGCATCGCGATGGTCTGCCCCACCGCCATCGCTCGCCCAGTTATATAGCCATGGCACTTCGAAGGTCGGTTCGTCGCCCATATAGAAATTGGGCAGGCTCATCCCCGCGTTCAACACCGTAAAGAACGCGTTCAGGCGCGACACCGCCGCCGCGTTGCCGCCCAGTTGCGCAAACAGTCCGACCGGGTTGAACGGCACCATCCACGTGTACTGCCCGGCATTGCCTTCGACGTAGTTGTCGGTGCTGCTCTGCGTCTGCGCAATCCAGCTTCCGTCCGAGTTGCGCGCGGCGATCAGAGGCGGCGGCAGCGACGTGTTGAGCAGGTTCTGCCAATAGGCCGAGCGGCTCAGCAGCATCTTCTGGATCGTTGAATTGCCCAGTTGGCCGGCAAACTGCGAAATGGCGAAATCGCTGCTCGCGTATTCGAGCGTCGACGATGCCTGCCCCCATTCGCCATTCGTGATGTAGCCGAACTGCAGATAACTGGCGCGGCCGCCGTTCGTGGTCACGCCATTGCACGCCGTTCCGGGAACGTTGGCCATCTTGATCATGTGCTTCAGCGCGCCCGAGGTATCGAACGCTCGCGCGCCGAATGCATAGGCGCCCGCCACGATCAGCGAGCCGGCGTCGCCGGGCATCACGCCATCCTCGACGTTGTCGTTGACCCAATGCGGAATCGCGCCGCACTGATCCGCATCGTTGACTAGCGACTGCGCCATATCGCTGGTTTCCTGAGGAAACAGCGTGGCTTTGAGCGCAATCAGCGAGCGATAGATGTCCCAGCCCGAAAAGCTGGTGTACTGCGCCGCGTGGCCCGCGCTAACCGTATGGACCTGCTGGTCGAAGCCGATATATTGGCCGTTGGAATCGCTGAATACGCTCGGCGCCCACAGCGCGTGATAGAACGCCGTATAAAACTTCGTCAGCGCAGTCGTGTCCTGACTACTTACCTGAATCGTATTGAGGGCCCGCTCAGCTTCACGGCTTACCCGTGGCCGCTGCCGAAGCCGCTGCCGCCGCTTCAGGCTCGACGATATCGCCACCGAGCAGATGCACCCCCTCTCGCAGCTTCACGAACGCCGCGGCGACGGCTTCCGGTTCACCCTTCACACCCAGATCGATGTGATGCCGCGCATACACGCCGCCGCGCTCCGCATCCCCGACGCTCGGCAGGCTGAACACCCGCACGCCCGGAAAATCGCGCTCGATTTTCTCCATCAGCGGCGTCACGCGCGACTCCGGCAACTCGAACACCAGCAGCGATTTTTCAGCGTGCGGCGTCGTGTGATGCAGATGCGCGTACCGCGTGTCGAGCACCCACTCGATCATCGGCCAGGCCATCACCGGGAAACCCGGCACGAAATGGTGTTGGCGGATCGAAAAGCCCGGAATCTTGTTGTAGCCGTTCGGAATGATGTCGGCGCCCTGCGGGTACGTGCCCATATTCAGGCGATGCCGGTTCTCGGGCGAGTTCAGATCGAGCGGCGCCGGCGAGTTCGCCGGATACATGTCGCGGATACGCTCCTGAATCAGCTTCGCGGCTTCCGGATGCAGCTCGAGCGGCACGCCGAGCGCGGCCGCCGCGCACTGGCGCGTGTGGTCGTCCGGTGTCGCGCCGATACCGCCCGTCGAGAACACGATGTCGCCCGACGCGAAAGTGCGCCGCAGCGTCGCCGTGATGCGCTCCGGATCGTCGCCGATGTACTCCGCCCAGCCGAGCGACAGCCCGCGCCCGCGGAGCAACTCGATGACCTTCGGCAGATGCTTGTCGACGCGTCTGCCCGAGAGGATTTCATCGCCGATGATGATGACGCCAAATGCCATTGCCGCCTCTTTCGTTTGATCAATAGGGAACCGGCGCGACCTCGCGCGCGCCACCAGGCGCTTCCGCCCGCATGCGCTGCAGCGCGCGCAGGCAGTAGTTGCCGAACCATAGCGCCGAGAACACGAGGATGAACGCGTAAATCCAGATCGTCACCGTCGTGATCACCGGGAACAGCACAATCAGCCATACCGACGACGCCCACAACAGCGTCGGCAGCGAACCTAGCAGGCCGCTCACGATACCGATCAGCAGCAACGGCAGCCGGTGGCGCCGCACCAGTTCGCGCCGCTCGTCGCGCGTCGCATGCAACGAGAGCGCGTCGTAGGTCATCACGCGATACGTGAGCCATCCCCACAGCAGCGGCGGAATCAACGCGAAGAACGGCGGCACGAGCCACAGCGGCAACGTGACGATCAGCAGCGCCAGACACAGCAGCGTGGTCCAGAGCGCCTGACCGAGGCTACCGTACCACGTTCCGCCGTGGCGCATCTCCAGCCCGGCGAACTGGCGGGCCGCGAGAAAGCGGATCACGGCCGGCATCGACAGCATGGCGATCAGCAGCAGCACCGTGACGACGATCAGCGGGATCGCCATCGCAATCACGATGAACGGCGCGATGACCGCGTGCAGCGTCGAAAAACCGAGCACGTCGAACAGATGATAAAGCGTGGCGGTGAAAGACCAGTCGTCGAGCCAGGTGCGGGTCGCGCCGGTCAGCGTCTGCCAGAAGAACCACAGGAGTACGCCCCAGCCGACCGTCGCGACGATAAACGGTTTGAAGGTCAGCCAGAGCATGCGCGGATGCAACGCGCTTGCGAGTGCGCGCCCAAACGAGCGCAACAGATCATTCATGCGAGCCAGTGCCTGCGAACGAAACGATCGATGGACGGGAGAATCGCGCCGCGCCCGGGCCAGGCATGCTGGGGCACTGGAGGGTGCGCTCGAACGTGCACAGCATAAACCAAGGAACGCGCCGCCGGCGGAAGCGAGCAGCGCGGCGGAGTGCGCGCTCGAATGGATCCGCAATGGACTCAGAACGGACTCTGAACCGACTCAAACGGCAGCGGTGTCGTTGCCGGGTGCGCGGCGCTTCGATACGAGGCGATGCGCGATGCGCACGAAGGCGAACCAGTGCTGCGCCCAGAATCCATCGCCATAGCGGCGGCCTTCGAGCTGATCGCTGATACCGGTCGGCTCCATATCGCGGCTCCACGACACGCTGCGGAACAACATGTCCCACCACGGGAACAGCACGCCGAAATTGCAACCGTAATTGAGCCCTTCATGACCGTACCCGATCGCGTGGTGACGGCGGTGGAACGCCGGGCTGACGAGCAGCCGCTCGCCGAGCCAGCCGTAATACAGGCGGATGTTCGCGTGCTGCACGCTTTGCGCGAGATTCGTGATCGCAACCAGCACGACGAACTGCGACGGCGGCACACCGATCGCGAGCGCGATCATCGCGAAGAACGACGCCTGCAGCAGATCGTCGAGCAGATGGTTGCGATCGTCGGACCACAGCGACATCTGCCGCTGACTATGGTGTACCGCATGCAGCTCCCACCACACGCCGACGCGGTGCTGCCAGCGGTGATACCAGTAGCCGGCGAAATCGAGTACGAGCAGATACATGACGAACGTGACGAGCGGCTGCGTGGTCACGCCGGGCCACAGGTTGTCGAAGTTCAGGTTCGCGATGCCGTGCAGCCGCAGCCAGCCTTGCACGTTGTCGAAGAACGGTTGCAGCGCGAAGAAAAAGAACAGGTTCAGAATGCCGAGCTTGGCGATCCACGTGTACAGCACGTCGACGCGCACGGCCTTGCGGTTCTCCCATTGCTCGACCGGGCGCAGCGCCTCGAGCGGACGCAGGATCGCGTACATCGCGAGCACCTCGAGCACACCGACGATGACCCAGTACAGGCTGTCGTAGGTGTCCTCGTCGTAGTCCATCAGATCGAACCGGAACAGCAGCGGCTGCACCACGTCGACGTACAGCCACGTCTGCGCGGCTGAAACGAAGCTGTCGAGTGAGGAGAAAATCAGATGGAACATGATGCTGGCCTGTTACTTCATCCTTGGTGGCTCGTGGCGTCCTGGCTCTGCCCTGTTGCCCTCAGGCACTGTCGGGCGCCCTCAGGCCCCTCAAGCGCCGTTCGGCGCCGTCACCGGCGCGCGGTCGAAGAAATAGATGCCGTGCGGCGAGCGGCCCACCGCAATGGTCTGGATCAGCTTGCGCGTGTTGAGATCGATGATGCCAACATGCTTCGCGAAGCGGAAGGTCACCCACAGATAGCGTTTGTCGGCGGAAAGTTCCATATCGTCCGGTCCCGGCATCAGGCCGGTGATGTCGCCGACGTTGGTGAGCGTGTCTTCGTCGATGATGCTGATCGTGCTAGCGACGCGGTTCGACACCGCGACATGCTTGCCGTCGGCGAGCGAGCGGAAATTGTGAGCGCCCTTGCCCGTGTGAATTGTCTTGACGACCTTCTGGTTGCGCCAGTCCACCACGGCGACGCAGTCCTCGCCGGTCATGCCGACGAGCAGGTACTTTTCCCCCGGCGTCATCCACAGACCCGCGGGCACCTTGCCGACCTTCATCTTCCATTTGACGGTTTGCGTGGGCAGGTCGATGGCGGCGAGCTCGCCCGAGATCTGCAGCGAGACGAACACCGTCTTGCTGTCATTCGAGAACGCCATGTGGCTCGGCATCACCGCGAGCGGCAGCCGTGAAGCCAGCGTCATCTGGTTTTTCTGGTTGTCGTAGTGATAGATGTCGAGTCGATCGAGCCGCAGTCCCGTAGTGACGAGCCACTTGCGATCAGGCGAAAAACCGATCTGATAGGGATCTTCGATGTTCTCGACCCAGCGCTGTAACTGCCCCGTTTTCGGATCGACGAACATCAGGCTGTTCGACACCGAATTGGCGACGATCAGCGAGGAATTGTCCGGCGTGGCCATCAGGTGATGCGGTTCCTTGCCCGTGGGCACGGTGCCGATGACCTGATGGCTGTTCTCGTCGATCAGGCTCAGCGTGGCCTCGCCGGAATTGAGCACGATCACGTTATTGGCGTGCGCCGCTGGAGAAAAAAAGCCTGCGGCGGCGACCAGCACCGCGGTCGCGGCGAACGTGGCACTCAAGCCGGGAAGAAAAAATTGACGCATGAAAACTCGCTTCGGAGAACAACGGTCATTGTAGAACGTTTGCCGGTCCGGGCGGTTGACGTAAGTCACTGGCGACGACCGAAAAATGACGGGTGCGATGAAGCGCGGCCGCGTGCGGGAGGTTTCGTCTGCCACGTCCGGTTTGATGCTCGCGCCGCGGGTTTTCGAGTGAGGAATCAATGTGCTCTCCCTGTCAGGGTCAATCATGCATCAGCCACACGTTAAAATCGCGCAAATGATTAGCGGGAACAATAAGAATACTCCTCTTTCCTTATCAATAAAAACCTAGCCGTATTAATATATTTTTTAGCCCGATTGAATTTCGGAGTTTGCTGATATCTGAATTGCACGCGGACATCGGAGAATTCTCCATACGCGCCGCCCCGGTAGCGCCTCCCCCATGAATCCCGAGCGTACATCGCCGGGCTGACGCGCGCTCGGCCAAATAACGCAAGCCTTACCAATGACCGGCGTTTTTGTATTTTCAATATTTTCAAACCCACCAGGCAATAACTTCACGTCAAAGTCGGAATACGCGCTGCGTGCCACTAACTACGTGCCACTAACTACAATAATGCGGAGGATTTTTAATTGATGAACAAGAATATTTCGATAATTCGCCATACCACGTCTCAAATAAAAGTCGCAGCGCCGCGAACTGCCTGCCTGCAAACACACCGTGCTTCCGCGCGCCAGAAAAGCATCGCACGGGCGGTTCGAAGTACCGCGGGTGTTGCAATAGCGGCGGCGGCCCTTTACGTCACGGAAGCGACAGGCGCCGGCGTCGATTCCGTCGAGGTAGGCACGGCCAGCGCGCCCGGCGACATCGCGGTCGCGATAGGCGCACAGGCCACCGCAAGCGGCGACTCATCGCTGGCGGTCGGCTCGCAGGCGAACGCGCAAAACGACGGCACGATCGCGTTAGGGGCGAACGCCACGGCGCACGGCGATAGCGCCGTCGCCATGGGCCTCTCCTCTTCCGCACAAGGCGAAGGCGCGAGCGCCTTCGGGCCTTATGCGAATGCGCAAGCGGAACGCGCGACCGCGCTCGGTCTGAACGCGTCGGCGCTTGGCGTCGACTCGGTCGCAGCGGGCTCCGGTTCAATAGCGGCGGACTCGGCCGCCTCCGCGTTTGGCTCCCTATCCACGGCAACCAGCGTCGGATCGACCGCGCTCGGCTATGTCGCGCAGGCCGGAGGCGCCAACTCGCTCGCCGCCGGAGCATGGGCCTCGGCGCTCGCGGACTCGAGCGTCGCGCTTGGCAGTAATGCCGTCGTCAGCGGCGTCGGCGCCATCGCCCTCGGCGTTGCCGCGCAGGCACGCGGCGCCTACGCCAGCGCAATCGGCTTCGGCGCAACGGCCGCGGGAGCCGGCGCGATCGCGCTCGGCAGCAACGCAAACGCGAGCGCCGACAATAGCGTCGCGCTAGGCGCCAACGCCAGCACCACGACGGACCTGTCGCAAAGCGCGTTTGTGCCCGTGGGAACGGGCGCCACCCCGATCGCGGCCTCCAGCGCGACGGGCGAAGTCTCGCTCGGCTCGGCGAACAACGAGCGTCGCCTGACCAACGTCGCCGCGGGCGCCGCGCCCGCCGACGCGGTCAACGTGAGCCAGTTGAGCGCGGTCGACAACAAGGTCGATGTACTCGCTCAAAGCAGCGCGCTGCATTACTTCAGCGCTGCTGACCCGGTCGACGGCTCCAACGAGGCGCTCGCAGACGGCACGCACGCGCTTGCCGCGGGCAGCAACGCCAGCGCTATGGGCAGCAACGCAACCGCATTCGGCACCAGCGCCAGCGCCAGCGCAACCGACTCGACCGCGATCGGCGCGGGCGCCGTCGCCGGCACGGCCGACGCGACCTCGCTGGGCGCCTCAGCGTCGGCCTACGGCTCCGGTGCGACGGCGCTCGGCTCCAACGCCACGGCGAACGGCGCCGGCGCCCTCGCGCTCGGCTCCGGTGCCAGCGCAGCCGCCGACAACGCACTTTCGCTCGGATCTAACTCGAGCGCGCTAGTTGCAAACTCCGTCGCGCTCGGCCAGGGCTCGATCGCCGATCGCGCGGGTACCGTGTCGGTCGGTTCAACGGGCAACGAACGCCAGATCACCAACGTCGCGGCTGGCACCGCCGACACCGATGCGGTCAACGTCGCCCAGCTGAAAGCGGTGAGCGACCAGAGCAGCGCGACCGCAGCGAAGCTCGACGGCGCGGTCATGTACGACACGAACGCCGACGGCAGCATCAACCGGAACAGCGTTACGCTCGGCGGCGATACCACGGAGGGCACCGTCATCCACAACGTCGCGGACGGCGTACAGGCGTCCGACGCGGTCAACCTCGGTCAGCTGAACGCGGCGCTTGAAGGCGCGATCAATAACGCGACGATCGGCCCGGCCGACGCGTTGTTCAGCGCGGCAGGCGATAGCGCGACTGAGAGCGCGCAGGCGTCCGGCGCGCACGCGATTGCGGCCGGGGCGAACGCGCGGGCGAGCGGCGTCAACACGGTCGCCGAGGGTGCGAACGCAGAGGCGGCCGGCACGAACGCGATTGCCGTCGGAGCGAATGCACAAGCAAGCGGCGCCAACGCGGCAAGCATCGGAGCGAACGCCATCGCCAGCGGCAACAACGCGACGGCGGTCGGTGCCGCAGCCAGCGCGAGCGCCGACAACTCGGTGGCGTTAGGCCAGGGCTCCGTCGCCGACCGAGCGAACACGGTATCGGTTGGCGCGGCGGGCCAGGAACGCCAGATCGCCAACGTCGCGGCCGGCGTGCGAGGCACCGACGCGGTCAACGTCAATCAGTTGCAGCAAAGCGTGAGCGGCGCGATCAGCGCGTCGAATCGCTATACCGACGACCAGATCCGCTCCGCCCGTCGGGACAGCTACGGGGGCACGGCATCGGCGCTCGCGATGGCAGCTTTGCCGCAAGCGGTGCTGCCGGGACACGGCATGGTCGCCATGGCGGGTGGCACGTACGGCGGTCAATCTGCGCTCGCAATCAGCGTGTCGCAGTTGTCGGACACCGGCAAATGGATCTACAAGGTCCAAGGCAGCACCGACTCTCGCCGACAGTTCGGCGCATCGATCGGCGCGGGGATGCATTGGTGAAATCAGCTCGAGTGAACGTATCGGACCGAGTCCGGCCGCGACGGCGCTCAGAGGACGCTCGGTGTACCCCGCGCGCACCGGTGCGCGGGCCCGCTCATCGGCCGCGGTGCACACCCAGTGTCCAGCGTCCGCGAGCGAGCGCCCTGGCTTTAGCGCTGCATCGACTCCCACACCTTGTGCAGGCGCTTCACCGAAACCGGCATCGGGGTGCGCAACTCCTGCGCAAACAGCGAGATGCGCAATTCTTCGAGGAGCCAGCGGAATTCCGCAAGCCGCGGATCCACGACGCCGCCGCGCTGCGACACCGCGCGCTGATAGTGCTGCAGCAGCGGCTGGAATTCGGCGAACTGGCGCGCGTCGCGTATGGCGTCTGCGCGCAGCTTGTCGATACGCAGCGCCATCCCCTTCAGATAACGCGGGAAATGTGCGAGTTGGGCATACGGCGTATCGACGACAAAACGCTTGCCGATCAGCGCATCGAGCTGATTCTGCAGATCGGTGTACGCGGCCACGAATGGCTTCGCCTGCAGGAGCTTCTTCGTCAGGCTCGCGTATTCGCCAAGAATCTGACCGACCAGCCGCGAAATTTCCTGCGCGAGCAACGTGAGGCGGCTACGCCCTTCGTCGCGGCGGACATGGAAGCTCGCATCGTCGTCGGGCAGCGGATCCTGCAGACACGCGCGGTCGAGTGCGGTGTCGATCAGCTGATCGCGCAGTTCCTCCTGCGTGCCGCGCGGCATGAACTGCATGGCCATTTCGCGCAGGCCGGGCAGATTCTTCTCCAGATACTTGATCGGCTCCTTCAACTGCAGCGCGAAGAGCCGACGCAAGCCCGCCCGATGAATCCGCGCGGCTTCTTCCGGCGAATCGAACACCTCGACGTCGCAATGGGTGCCACGGTCCACGAGCGCCGGGTAGCCAAACAGCGTCTGACCACCACGGCGAATTTCGAGCAACTCGGGCAACTTGCCGAAATTCCACGTGGTCAGGTTTTCATAGAGCGCGGTGGCTGGTGCGCCTTCGGGTGTCGCGGGTTGCGGCGCGGCCGCGCCCTTGCCGCGCGACGCGCCACTCTGAGCCAAATCTGGAGAGCGTGCAGGTGCCGCAACACCGCCGCCGCCCGCGTCGGCCAAGGCGGCGCCCGCCGCGCCCGAAACGAGCTTCTGGAAATGCTGCTGCGCCTGAGCGCCGAGCTCGGCGCGCAGTTGCGACAAATTGCGCCCCATCGCGAGCTGCCGGCCATGTTCGTCGATGACCTTGAAGTTCATGAACAGATGCGCGGGCAGCGTCTCGAGCTTGAAGTCGGACTGCTTCATCGTGACCTGGGTCTGCTCGCGCAGGTCGGCGATCAGCGCCTCGAGCAAGCCTCCTCCTCCGAAGCGCTGTGCGCCGTGCCGTTCGGCGAAGCCCGCCGCGTACTCGGGGAGCGGCACGCAATGCCGACGCAGCTTTTGCGGCAGCGACTTCAGCAGCAACTGCGCCTTTTCTTTCAGCATCCCGGGCACGAGCCACTCACAGCGGCGCGCGTCGACCTGGTTCAGCGCGTACAGCGGCACTGCGAGCGTCACGCCGTCGCGCGGCGTGCCCGGCTCGAAGTGGTAGGTCAGCGCCATCTCGATGCCCGCCATCGTCAGCCGCTTAGGGAACAGATCCGTCGTGACACCCGCCGCCTCGTGCCGCATCAGATCGTCTCGGGACAAATACAACAGCCGCAGCTTGTCCTCCGCCTGGCCGCTCTTTTCGACCTCGTCGCGATACCAGCGCTCGAACGCGGCGCCGGTATGGATGCCGTCCGGCAGCGCCTGATCGTAGAACGCGTAGATCAACTCGTCGTCGACCAGCACGTCCTGGCGGCGCGACTTGTGCTCGAGCTGCTCGATGTCGGCGAGCAACTTGCGGTTGTGCGCGAAGAACGCAAGCTTCGTGTCGAACTCGCCTTCGACGAGCGCACCGCGAATGAACAGCTCGCGCGCCCGCGCCGGGTCCTGCTTGCCGAATGCGACGCGCCGCCGGTGATAGATCGGCAGGCCGTACAGCATCGCGCGCTCGAACGCGGACACCTGCGCCGCGCGCTTTTCCCAATGCGGCTCGGACAACGACTTCTTGAGCAGATGCGCGCCGACCTTCTCGACCCACTCCGGCTCGATTTTCGCGATACAGCGCGCGTACAGACGGCTCGTTTCAACGAGCTCGGCGGCCATCACCCACTTGCCTGCTTTTTTCACGAGCGCCGAGCCGGGCCACAAGTAGAACTTGATGCCGCGCGCGCCGAGGTAGTACGGCTCGTCGTCGGCTTTCAGGCCGATGTTGCCGAGCAGACCGGTCAGCAGCGCCAGATGGATCTGCTCGAATGTTGCCTCCGCTTCGTTCAGCAGCCAGCCGTGCTCGCGCACCACCGTCAGCAGCTGCGAGTGGACGTCGCGCCATTCGCGCAGCCGCAGTTGCGACAGGAAGTTCTTGCGGCACTCGTCCTGCAGCTGCCGGTTCGATTTCTTGTGCGCGATCGCTTCGTCGAACCAGTTCCAGATCTTCAGCCACTGCAGGAATTCGGAGCGCTCGTCGGCGAACCGGCGATGCGCCTGGTCCGCCTGCTCCTGCGCTTCGATCGGGCGATCGCGCGGGTCCTGCACGGACAGCGCACTCGCGATGATCAGCACTTCCTTCAGCGCCTGCTGGTCGCGCGCGGCGAGGATCATGCGGCCAACGCGCGGATCGAGCGGCAGTCGCGCGAGTTCGCGGCCGAGCGGCGTCAGGTGGGTGTCGTCGTCGACGGCGCCGAGCTCGTTGAGCAACTGGTAGCCATCGGAAATCGCACGGCCCGGCGGCGGTTCGATAAACGGGAAGGTTTCGATCGCCGTCAGATGCAGCGACTTCATGCGCAGAATCACCGAAGCAAGCGACGAGCGCAGAATTTCCGGATCGGTGAAGCGCGCGCGGCCCTGGAAGTCGCTGTCCTCATACAGACGAATGCAGATGCCATCGGCGACCCGGCCGCAACGCCCTGCGCGCTGGTTCGCGGCGGCCTGCGAAATCGACTCGACCTGCAACTGCTCGACCTTGTTGCGATACGAGTAGCGCTTCACGCGCGCAAGGCCGGTGTCGACCACGTAGCGGATGCCGGGTACCGTCAGCGAAGTTTCGGCGACGTTGGTCGCGAGCACGATGCGGCGCGCGTTCGACGCGCGGAACACGCGCTCCTGCTCGGCGGCCGAGAGCCGCGCGAACAGCGGCAGGATCTCCGTGTGGGGCGGATGATGTTTGCGCAGCGCCTCGGCGGCGTCGCGAATCTCGCGCTCGCCGGGCAGGAACACCAGTACGTCGCCGGGGCCTTCGCGGCACAGTTCGTCGACAGCGTCGACGATCGCCTCCATCAGATCACGATCAGTCTCGCGCTGCGTCTTCGGGCGCTCGCGGCCAGACGAGGTTGCACCCGAGGTCCCTTGCGCCGCCTTGACCGCCGGGCTGTCCTCGACGACCGGACGGTAACGTACCTCGACCGGATACATCCGGCCGCTCACTTCGATCACCGGCGCGGGTTTGTCGTCGCTGCCGAAATGACGCGCAAAACGGTCGGCGTCGATCGTCGCCGAGGTGACGATCAGCTTCAGGTCGGGACGCCTGGGAAGAATCTCCTTCAGGTAGCCGAGCAGAAAATCGATGTTGAGGCTGCGCTCGTGTGCTTCGTCGATGATCAGCGTGTCGTAGGCATTCAGCAGCGGATCGGTCTGCGTTTCCGCAAGCAGAATGCCGTCGGTCATCAGCTTGACCGATGCGCCCGGCGCGAGGTTGTCGTTGAAGCGCACCTTATAGCCGACCACTTCGCCGAACGGCGTGCCGAGTTCCTCGGCGATACGGCGCCCGGTCGCCGACGCAGCGATCCGGCGCGGCTGCGTATGGCCGATCAGACCATTGCCGCCGGCACCGAAACCACGGCCAAGCGCGAGGCAGATTTTCGGCAACTGCGTGGTCTTGCCCGAGCCGGTTTCGCCCGACACGATCACGACCTGATTCTCCGCGATCGCCCGCGCGATCTCGTCGCGACGACCGGAGACAGGAAGCGCTTCGGGAAACGTGACCGGTGGAATCGGATTCGGCTCGACGACCCGCGACGGCCGCGCTTCGCGCGGCGCGCGAGGTTGTTCCTTGCGCGGCTCGCCCGATTGTTTGTCGCGCGATCCGTGACGTTGCTCGCCTCGGGTCGATCCGCGTTGTTGCTCGCTACGTGGCCCGCGATCTCCCTGTTCGTTGCGAGACGCACGACGCTGTTCAACACGAGGCGTGTCCGAGCGCGCGTCGCGGATTTCATTGCGCTGCTCGCTTTGCCGCGCATCACCTCCCTCGTCGCGAGCCTGCTTGCCATGCTCACCGCGAGGCGCGGCCGAAGGCGTATTGCGGCTCCCTTCAGGCGGCACCTTTCGCGCAGACGCGCCCGCCCCCCGACGCGCGTCACGCGCCTGATCGGGTTTCGCATCCTGCGCTGGCCGGCGCATCGTGTCGCCGGGGTTGGCCGGCTCGCCGGCCGACGCCGGTTTCTCGTTCGCCCCAGCGGGACTTTTGGGTACATTCGACATGGGGGCGCATTATAATCCCCGGCATGAATTCCCAAACCGACCTCGTCCCCGCGCCCGCGAGCGTCCCGGCCCCCGCCGACTCGCCGGAAACCCTCGCCCAGCACGCGCAATTCGTCGACTGGATGCGTTCCGTCGCCCCGTATATCCACGCGTTCCGAAACAAGACATTCGTCGTGGGTTTCGGCGGCGAAGTGGTGCATCAGGGGCTGCTGAATGCGCTCGTGTCCGACATCGCGCTGCTGCAGGCAATGGGCATCCAGATCGTGCTCGTGCATGGCTCGCGCCCGCAGGTCGAGGAGCAGATGAGCCTGCACGGCGTCGAATCGGAGTTTTCACACGGCATGCGCATCACCGACGCGCGCGCGCTCGAGTCCGCGAAGGAGGCGGCCGGCGAAGTGCGTCTCGACATCGAAGCCGCGATCAGCCAGGGTCTGCCGAACACGCCAATGGCGCACGCGCACATCAGCGTCGTATCGGGCAACTTCGTGACGGCGCGCCCCGTCGGCATTCTGGACGGCGTCGACTTCCAGCACACGGGCCTCGTGCGCAAGATCGACGCGGATTCGATCCGACACTCGCTTGCGAGCCGCAAGCTCGTGCTGCTGTCGCCGCTCGGCTTCTCGCCCACCGGTGAGGCATTCAATCTGTCGATGGAAGACGTGGCCTCGGCCGCGGCGATCGCGCTGCGCGCCGACAAGATCGTGTTCCTGACCGAAACGCCGGGCCTGATGGAAACCGGCGAAAGCGGCACCGAGCTGATCCGCGAACTGTCGCTCGACGACGCCTACAAGCTGCACGAAAGCGGCGAAGTGACTGGCGACGCCGCGTTCTACCTGAAGCATTCGATCCGCGGCTGCCGCGGCGGCGTGCCGCGTGCGCACATCATCCCGTACGCGCTCGACGGCAGCCTGCTGCTCGAACTGTTCCTGCACGATGGCGTCGGCACGATGATTTCGTACGAGAACCTCGAAAGCCTGCGCGAAGCAACGCCGGACGACGTCGGCGGCATTCTCGCCCTGATCGAGCCGCTCGAAACAGACGGCACGCTGGTACGGCGCGGCCGTCACCAGATCGAACGCGATATCGACCATTTCTCGGTAATCGAGCACGACGGCGTGCTGTTCGGCTGCGCGGCGCTGTATCCGTATCCGCAGGAGCGCATCGGCGAAATGGCGTGCCTGACCGTCGCGCCCGAAGCTCAAGGCACCGGCGACGGCGAGCGCCTGCTCAAGCGCATCGAACAGCGCGCGCGGGCACGCGGCCTCACGCGCATTTTCGTGCTCACCACGCGCACCGAACACTGGTTCCTGAAGCGCGGCTTCGTCAAGGTTACGGTCGACGACTTGCCCGAAGACCGCCGCCGACTCTATAACTGGCAGCGCAAATCGCTCGTGCTGATGAAACAGCTTTGAGTACTTCGTGATCGCCCCCATCTGATCCGAACCGGCGTCTGCCCGCCCCACATCGATTACAGGAGAAGCACAGCATGACTCGTATGGTTCAATGCGCGAAGCTCGGCAAGGAAGCCGAAGGCCTCGATTTCCCGCCGCTGCCGGGCGAACTCGGCAAGCGGATCTACGAAAGTATCTCGAAGGAAGCCTGGCAGAGCTGGTTGAAGCAGCAGACCATGTTGATCAACGAAAACCGCCTGAACATGGCCGATCCGCGCGCGCGGCAGTATCTGATGAAGCAGACCGAAAAGTTCTTCTTCGGCGAAGGCGCGGATACCGCGTCGGGCTACGTGCCGCCGTCGGCCTGAGCTTGCCTCGTCGAGGACGACACGACACAACGCGTCGCCCAAACCGAGCAAACACACGCCTGAAAGTCCGCGCCGCAAGCGCGGATTTTTTTCGCACCAACATCGGCCGCGCATCGCGCCCGCCGCTCGCGTCGTCTTCGCCTCAAAAAGCGCTCGCCAATGTTCTAAGCGGTCCGTTTTTCAGGGCCGTTCCGACCCCGCCAGATCTCCCGTCCCGCAACGGATCGAGTCCCATTGGCGGCCCTGCCTCGCACTGCCGATTTGCATGATCCTCTGGCATCGTGCTAACATGTGCCCTCGTTTCAGCCGCAATTCACCTTCATTCGTGTTCTTTCAAGTTGGTTCATCGTGTGTTTTTCCGCGCACGCGCCATCCTGAATTGAACTGTTTTTAAACAAGAAGGCTCGTCGGTCGTTTCCCCGCCTAAAGCGGAAAATTCAAGACCGGCCTTTTTCGTTTCAAGCCTTCAGTGGCGCATGGGTCAGTTTCCCGCCAGCCCCGCGTCCCTCATGCATCTGCCCCCCTTCCACGGCCACGCAGGTGCAACAGTCAGCACAATCTAGTCGAGTGTTTTTTCGCGAACTTACCGCGAGGCACGGGCGTTTGCTTCTTTTCGCCATCCGTTGCGCCGCCGGATAACCGGTGCCGCGAATAGTCTCGCCTTGCTCACGAAATTACACTTCCCAGCAAAACCGTGGCGGAACGCATCACGAGTTTCGTCGCAGTCATTGGAGTTTCAACCTTGACCGCTTCCAGCAACGGCTTCTGGCGACATCACAAACCGGAACAGCGTCTTTCCCTCGACGACATCACCGTCGTCGATCACTCCCTCCTGAAACGGGCCGTCGGCGCCATGGCGCTCGGCAACGCGATGGAATGGTTCGATTTCGGCGTGTACAGCTACATCGCGGTCACGCTCGGCAAGGTGTTCTTCCCCTCGTCGAGCCCTTCGGCGCAACTCATTGCGACCTTCGGCACGTTTGCCGCGGCGTTTCTCGTGCGGCCGATCGGCGGCATGGTATTCGGGCCGCTCGGTGACCGCATCGGCCGTCAGCGCGTGCTGGCAATGACGATGATCATGATGGCCGCGGGCACCTTCGCGATCGGCCTGATCCCCAACTACGCGACGATCGGCATTCTCGCGCCGGCGCTGTTGCTGCTTGCGCGCCTCGTGCAGGGCTTCTCGACCGGCGGCGAATACGGCGGCGCCGCGACCTTCATCGCCGAATTCTCGACCGACAAGCACCGCGGCTTCATGGGCAGCTTTCTCGAGTTCGGCACGCTGATCGGCTACGTGCTCGGCGCGGGCACGGTCGCGCTGCTGACGGCGACGCTGTCGAATGACGCGCTGCTGTCCTGGGGCTGGCGCGTACCGTTCCTGATCGCCGGACCGCTCGGCCTGGTGGGTCTCTACATCCGCATGAAGCTCGAGGAAACGCCCGCGTTCAAGAAACAGGCCGAAGAGCGCGAAGCCGAGGACCGCGCGCTGCCCAGCCAGTCGTTGCGCCAGCTGCTCGTGCAGCAGTGGAAGCCGCTGCTGCTGTGTGTCGGCCTCGTGCTGATTTTCAACGTGACCGACTATATGGCGCTCTCGTATCTGCCGAGCTATCTGTCCGCCACGCTGCACTTCAACGAAACGCACGGTCTATTCCTCGTGCTGCTCGTGATGATCCTGATGATGCCGATGACGCTCGCCGCCGGCCGTCTGTCCGATGCGATCGGCCGCAAGCCCGTGATGCTGCTCGGCTGCGTCGGTCTGTTCGCGCTGTCGATTCCCGCGCTGCTGCTGATTCGGATGGGCACGGTGCTGCCGGTGTTCGGCGGTCTGATGATTCTCGGCGTGCTGCTGTCGTGCTTCACCGGGGTGATGCCGTCGGCGCTGCCGGCGCTGTTCCCGACCCGGATCCGCTACGGCGCGCTCGCGATCGGCTTCAATATCTCGGTGTCGCTGTTCGGCGGCACGACGCCGCTCGTGACCGCATGGCTCGTCGACCGGACCGGCAATCTGATGATGCCCGCGTACTACTTGATGGGCGCATCGCTGATCGGCATCGTGTCGGTGCTCGCGCTGCGCGAAACCGCGCGCAAGCCGCTGCTCGGCTCGGGTCCGTGCGTCGCGACGCGCGCTGAAGCGCACGCGGTGCTGCGCGGTGAGCGCGAGGCCGAGGAGATGGATGAACGGTTCGCGGCGGCTGCGACCGCGCGTGCCTGACCTGCGCAGTCATCACGTCAGGCGTAGTTTCTGAAGCGGGCCGGCGACATTCGCCGGCCCGCTTTTTTACGTCAGCAGCGAATCGAACGTCGCGCCAACCTGCGCGCCTTCGACGGTCAGCGTGCCCGCGCACACCGGCAGCTTGAAGCGCCGCGGTCCCGCGCTGCCAGGATTGACGTACAGCACGCCGTCGCGCTCGGCGATCGACGGCTTGTGCGAGTGGCCGCTCACCACGACGCGAATGCCATCGTGCTGCGGCACGCAGCCCAGCTCGGCGATGTCGTGCACGACCAGAATCGTCACCTGCTGGATCGTCAGCCGCGCATGCGTCGGTAGAGACGCGGCCCAGTCACCGGTATCGTTGTTGCCGCGCACCGCGGTCAGCGGCGCGATCCGCGCGAGCGCGTCGAGCACCTCCGGGTTGCAGATATCGCCCGCGTGAATGATCGCGTCGCAGCCGTCGAGATAGCGCAACGCTTCGGGACGCACGAGGTTGTGCGTATCCGAGATGAGCCCGATGCGGGTAGCGGTCGAAGGTGAGCGATGTGAAGCCATGCGCAGTCTCACTCGGTCTGCGGCTGCGCCAACTCTCGCGCCGCCGCCTGGGCACGGCGCTGCCCAGCCAGCATGCGCCGCGTCAACCCCTGCACGACGACCGACACCACCGTCGCGCACGCAAACCCCGTCGCCACACCGTACTGCGGCAGCAGCATCGCCGTCACCGCGAAGAACGCCGCGAACGAGCCGCGCCCGACCACCATGCCGCGCATCAAGAGCGCCACGAAGTCCGCGCCATGCGCACGCTGCGCCGACACCGCGAGCACGATGCCGAGCAGCGGGAACACCGACACCACGCCACTCCACGCCGCGCCCATCGATGCCGAGGCAGCCGTCACCGCGAGCGTCAGCAATGCGCCCGCGAGCATCCGCACGGCCAGATCCGCGCGCCCGACGCGCGCCGCCGGCACATGGCCCGTCGCGCGCGGCAAGCAGCTCTGCGACACCGCGACGGCCACGCACGCCGCCGCCAGCGCCCACCCAAGCGAGCCGGGCATCCGCACAATCAGCAGTCCCGCGCCGAGCCAGCCGGCCATGCCCGCGACCAGTGCGAGCGGCCAGTCGAAGCGTCGGCAGCTCCATCCGTAAGCAAGATTGAATGCCTCGGATGCGGCGATCGCCGCAACCGACGCCGCCGACGCCTGCGCCGCGAACGCCGGCCCGCGCTCGACTGCGAGCAGCAGCATGATCGGTCCGGCGACGACCGGCAGTCCCGCGAGCCATCCCGCGACCGACGGCCCCCAGACGCGCGCGGCCGCCGTCAGCGCGGCGAGAAAGGCCGGCACCAGCACGAGCTTCAGCGCGAGCAGCATGCTCAGGCCTCCAGCACGTGTTCGATGCGACGGTCCGGTACGAACCACCACGCGGCGGCGAGCGCGTACAGCACGGCCGACGCCCACGGCACGACGAACGCGAGCCCGATGCCGGTCAGGTAAATGACGACGGAGACCTTGCCCTTGAAGTCGTTGCCGAGCGCTTTGGCCAGCGTCGAGTCGTGTCCATGCTGCGAAATCAGCGTCCGCGTCAGGATGAAATACGCGATCGCCGCCATGAACAGCACGATGCCGTACATCGCGGTCGGCCACGCGGCCAGATGGTTTTCGCCGACCCAGTGCGTCACGGCCGGCAAGAGGGATAGCCAGAACAGCAGATGCAGGTTCGCCCACAACACCTTGCCGTTGACCTTCTGCACCGCATGGAACATGTGATGGTGATTGTTCCAGTAAATGCCGACGTAGACGAAGCTCAGCACGTATGCGCAGAACACCGGTACGACCGGGCGCAGCGCCGCGAGATCGTGGCCATCGGGCACCTTCAGCTCGAGCACCATGATCGTGATGATGATGGCGATTACGCCATCGCTGAAGGCTTCGACGCGTCCCTTGCCCATGCGAGTCCCGAAGATCAATGCGGTGGGGCGCACAGCCCGCCTTCGCCTTGCGCGCGGGCCGCGCCGCTGCCGATTATCGGTGATGGTGTGAGGATTTGTCGATGCGCGAGAGCCGGACGCGCGGATGGCTCGATCCGCCGCGGCTCACGGGTAATGGACGGCGAGCCACACGCTCGGCTCGGTGTCGCTCGTCCATGCGACGCGGTGGCGGCAATGCGCCTCGATCAGCACGTGATCGCCGGGCTTCATCCGATGCGGCTCTGGGTCGCCGTCGAATTCGAGCACCGCCGCGCCGGTGAGCAGCACGACCCATTCGGCGCGCGGGCTGTCGTACCAGAAGCCGGGCGGACTCGCCTGCCCGGTCGAGACGATCCGCTCGATCGTCACGCCGCCCCGCTCGACGAGCGCGTCGACCTGCTCCTCGGGCGTCGTCCCCAACTGCGCGACGAGGTCGAACAGATTGCCGCTGTTACGTGCGGGTTTGAGCGAGCCTGTCATCAGCGTGTCGCGCCAGCGTCAAGGCAGTTCATTGCATCGGCTTGAGCCCATCGAGCAGCGTCGGCACCAGTTCGCTGATGGTCGGATGCACGTGCATGGCGTATTGCAAAGTCGGATACGGCGCGCCTGCCGTCATGATGTCGACGAACGTATGGATCGCCTCGTCGCCCTCGATGCCGTGAATTGCCGCGCCGAGTATCTGTTTGCTGTTCGCATCGACGAGCGCCTTCATGAAGCCGTCGGTCTCGCCACGCTCGCGCGCACGGCCCACGCGCGACATCGGCATCGTCGCGATCAGCGCTTCGCGGCCGCTGTTGCGCACCTCCTGCTCCGACATGCCGACGCGCGCGAGCGGCGGGTCGACGAACACCGCATACGTCATGATCCGCGTGTCGACGCTGCGCGCGCCGCCGTCGAGCAGGTTCGCCGCGACGATCTGGTAGTCGTCGTAGGACGTGTGCGTGAACGCGCCGCGACCGTTCACGTCGCCGATCGCCCAAACGCCCGGCACGCTGGTGCGCAACTGGCCGTCGACGATGATCGTGCCGTGCCGGTCGGTCTCGATGCCGGCGACGTCGAGGCCGAGGTCGTCGGTATTCGGCCGGCGGCCGGTGGCCAACAGCAGGTGCGACGCCTCCATGGCCGGGATGTTCTGCTCGAAGCCGATGCACACGTCGTTCGCGTGATGCGCATGCGGCTCGACGCGCGTCGGCTGCACGCCGAAATGAAACTCGACGCCCTCGCGCGCGAGCACCTTCTGCACCGACTCCGCGAAATCGGCATCCTCGCGGTTCAACACGCGCTCGCCGCGCACCAGCACACTGACGCGGCTCCCGAAGCGGCGAAACACCTGCGCGAATTCGAGCGCGATATAACTGCCGCCGACGATCACCAGATGATCCGGCAACGCGGTCAGTTCGAGCAGCGTCGAGTTCGTGTAGTACGGAATCCGCTGGATGCCTTCGAGCGGCGGCACGACGGCGCGCGTGCCGGTGTTGATGAAGATTTCGAACGCGCTGAGCTCGTTCAGCAATTCCCCGTCGCGCCCGCAGATAGCGAGCGTGCGCGCGCCGGTGAAGCGCGCGTGGCCGTTGAACACCGTGATGTTTTCCGTGCCGCGCAGCCATTTTTCGACGCCGCTGCGCGACTCTCCGATGATCCGGTCCTTGCGCGCCTTCACGGCCGCCAGATCGACGCCGACCGAGCCCACCTGCACGCCGAGCTCCGCCGCATGGCGCGCCACGTGCGCCGCGCGGGCGCTCGCCACATAGGATTTGGTCGGCGTGCAGCCGACGTTCACGCAAGTGCCGCCAAACTCCGCGCGTTCGATCACCGCGGTGCGGCGCCCGCTTTGAGCGAGGCGCACGGCGAGCGGCGAACCGCCTTGTCCGGTACCGATCACGACTGCGTCGAAGTGCTGTGGCATGGCAACTCTCCCCGGCTGGGTGCAGGTCGTAGCATCTTACGCTTAGTGCCACGCGCTGCCATGTCATGTCTGGTTGTGCGGGCGCTTTGGCGACGGCCCGTCTTCCCACGCGCCGCGCGCGAGGCGGCGCCAATCAGTTGGGATTACTGCGTATGCTGCGCGGGAAATCTCAGGCGTGGCAATGAACCGCGCAAATCAACTCGCGCGAACGTTGCAGTGCGGCCTGCGCGCCGCGCGCCGCGAACACCCAGCCGACCTGGCCGAGATTGAAGTCCTGCGACACCATCACCTGCATCAGCGCGACCATCGGCAGTACGACCGCTGGCCGGTAAAGCTGGTTTCTGATCAACTCTGACATGACGACCCCCAAACGCGGGGCGCCGCTTCGGCACCGCGCACCAATACTGTTTCGATGGGGGAATTTTAGGGAGTGCGTCGCCGCCGATAAATAGCGGCAACGCGAAGTCACTTGTTCGGCAATCTGAACAATCGCGTCAGGACGCCTTCGCCATGCCGATCAGCTGCGCGTCGTACAGCGTGCGCGCATACGCGCTCGCGCCGACCGGCCGGCTGTACAGGTAGCCCTGCTGCTTGTCGCAATCGATCGCGCGCAGGAACGCCGCCTGCTCGACGGTCTCGACGCCCTCGGCGGTGACGTTCATGCCGAGCGAGTGCGCCATCGCGACGACCGCCTGCGTGATCGCGACCGAATCGCGATGATCGGGCAGCCCCGCGACGAACGAGCGGTCGATCTTCAGGTTATGCAGCGGAAAGCGCTTCAGGTACGACAGCGACGAATAACCGGTGCCGAAATCGTCGACCGAGACGCGCACGCCCATTGCGTTCAGCGCGCTCAGCATCGGCAGCACGGTATCGCTGTCGCTCATCAGCAACCGCTCGGTGATCTCGAGTTCGAGCGCGGCCGGTTCGAGCCCGGACTGCGCAAGACAACGTTCGATGCGCTCGAGCAGCCCGTCGTTGAACTGCCGCGGCGACAGATTGACCGCGACGACCAGATGCGGCGCGAGCGAGCGCCGCCACTGCGCGACCTGCTGGCAGGCGTGCTCGAGCACCCAGTCGCCGATCTCGACGATCAGCCCGGCATCCTCGGCGACCGGAATGAATTCGCCCGGCGACACGTTGCCCAGCTCGCTGTTGTACCAGCGCAGCAGTGCTTCCGCACCGATCGTGCGGCCGCTCTGGCTATCGACGATCGGCTGGTACACGAGGCTCAGCTCGTTGGCCGCGAGCGCGCGCCGCAGCGACTGTTCGATCGTGAAACGCCGCTGCAGATGCTGGTTCAGCTCGGCGGTGAAGAACTGGAAGTTGTTGCGGCCGCGCTGCTTCGCGTGATACATCGCCGAATCGGCGTTGCGCATCAGCGTTGCGACGTCCTGGCCGTCTTCGGGAAACAGGCTGATGCCGATCGACGCGCCCAGGTAGTACTCGTTGCCCGCCACCGCGAATGGCACCGCGATCATGTCCAGAATGCGGTGCGCGAGGCCGATCAGCTCGCCGGTATTGCCGTACGCACTGGCGACGATCACGAACTCGTCGCCGCCGACGCGCGCCAGCGTGTCGCCGCACCCGACGCAGGCCGACAGCCGTTCGGCAACGCTGCACAGCAAGGCGTCGCCGGCTTCGTGACCGGCGGTGTCGTTGACCTTCTTGAAGCTGTCGAGATCGACGAACAGCACGGCGACGCTGGTGAGCTCGCCGTCATGGTCGCCGGCGGCGCACGGCGCGAACAGGTCGCGCATCCGCTCGGTCAGGTAGGCGCGGTTGTAGAGGCCGGTCAGCGAATCGCGCGTGGCGAGGTACTTCAGCTGGCGCTGCGCCTCGCGCACCGGCCCGATGTCGGAAAACGAAATCAGCACGGAGTCCGGCTCGCTGTCGCCGGGCCGCAGGATCGGCACGACGTTCTGCGTGATCCACACGACCTCGCCGCCGATCAGTTCGAGGCCGACCGTCACGCCGAGCATCGGCTTGCCGGTCGCAAAGACCTGCGAGACCGGACGGTTGACTTCGCCGATGACCGAGCCGTCCTCGCCGAACGCGCGTGTCATCACGGTCCGCATGCTGCTGCCGACGACCTCCGGTGTCACGTGCAGCATGCGCTGCGCACTCGGATTGCAGGCGAGCACGATGCCGGTGCGCGACTGCACGACGATGCCCTCGCTGAGATGATCGACGACCAGCCGGTGACGCTCCTCGCTATGCGCGAGGCGCTGCGCCATCGCGTCCTGATGGACTGCGAGGCCGACGCTGCCGCCGATGTCGCGCAGCATCGCCTCTTCCTCGGGGGTCGGGCAGCGGGTGGCGCGGTAGTAGACGGCGAACGCGCCGAGCACGATGCCCGCGTCGTTTTCGAAGGGCACGGACCAGCATGCGCGCAAGCCGTGCGGCAACGCGAAATCGCGGAAGTTTTCCCACAGCGGATCGGATTCGATGTCGTCGACGATCACCAGACGCCGCTCGAACATCGCCGTGCCGCACGAGCCGACGCCCGGACCGATCGCCGCGCCCTCGATCGCGGCGCTGTACGCGGGCGGCAGCGACGGCGCGCCGCCGACGCGCACATGCACGCCGTCCGGGTCGAGCAGCAGGATCGAGCAGCACGCGCCGTCGCCGAGCAGCGCCTCGGCGCGACGGCAGACTTCGTCGAGCAGTTCGGGCAGCGGCGTGTTGCGGGTGATCAGCCGCAACACGCCGCGCTCGGACGCGAGTACCTCCTCGGCCCGTTCCGGCCGATAGCGGCCGCCCTCCGGCGCGGCTGTCGTTGTGCCACGTGATGTTGCTTCGCAAATCATAGTTGCGCCCCCCAACCCAACATCGGCAAGTTAGTGTACGCGGCACACCGGGGTTTACGCTAAGTCCAGCGTGAAAATCTGCCATGCATCGCGTGCGGACGGCTCCGGTGTGGCGTGCCAGCATCGGTTGATGCCGGTACGACGGGCGACGGCAGTGCGGGCGCCGTCTGTTCGTGGCCCGCAGGCGCCGCAGCGGCTCGACGCTGGGCCGGCAGTTGCGCGACGATCGGGTAGTCGGCCGCAGGGCCCGCGCGCACGTTGGACCCGCTGTTCGTATAGGCCTGTGACTGCGCGCTGGCCGCGCCGGGTAAAATCAGAAGGCCCGCTGCCATGCAAAGACCGATCACGAGTCGTCGTTGCATTCGTTCTCCCTCTTTCGTTGGCCGCCTTTGATCACGCCGGCCCAAGTGCCCCCACTTCCATCATATAGACGTTGCGCCTACTTCATGACACGCGAAGGTGCGCGAGCGCCGACCTGGGCCGGCAGCCCGCGCGGCAACATCCGGTAACGACCCGCCCGAATTCCCGCGTTGTTCGGACGTCCGCGAGGCGCGCGACCGGTCGATCATCGGCGGCATGATCAACCGATGCACCGCCCGGACCCTGATGACCCTCTTCCGCCCCCTCCTGATCGCCGGACTGCTGCTCGCGCATCCGTACGCCAACGCTGCGAGCTTCGATTGCCAGCGCGGCCGCTCGCCGGCCGAGCGCATGATTTGCGGCGACGCCGCCCTGTCGACGCTCGACGACACGTTGGGCCAACTCTACTGGAAGGCACGTCGGCGAGTCGCCCAGCGCCGCGCGTTCATCGACGACAGCGACAGCAAGTGGGCCTGGCGCGAAGCGAACTGCCGCGACGCCGCGTGTCTGCGGACGTGGTACGCGACGCGTATCGACGAATTGCAGCGACTGCTGGCGAGCCTGCCGAGCGGCGCGCGGCACGCGGCGTCCGTGGATGCGGATGCGCACTCCGATCCGTCGACACTGCAATGCACGGCCGCCAGCCCGACCTTATGGTGAACGAGCAGTGTGCGAGCGTGATCGGGCAGTCCAGCAAGCGGTGGAAGTATCAGCCGCGCGATGCCGACTGGTTCTGCGGCGTCGCCACGCTCGAGGCGGCGGACATGGCGCCATCGCAATCAGAACCGCAGGTGCAGGCGAGCGTCGGGCAATGAGACGGCGGAGCGCGCTGACTACGACAACAATCAACCCGTGCGCCGGATCAATTGCACGCCGGTGGCAGTTGCGCCGGGACGCTTAGCCGGCGGCCGACGGCTCGCCGCCCTCGCTCGTGCCGAACAGCTCCGCGCAAAGCTGCGCGCCGATTTCGCTCAGCGACGCGGCTCCGGTGCCATCGTCGTGGCACATCGTATCGACGAGACCGCTTCCCGAGAGCGCCGTCAATTGCCGCCGCAAGCTGCTCATCGGCACGCCGGCCTGCTTCGACAGCTTCGCGAGCGACCACGCGCGCCAGGGTGTCTCGCGATGCGCGCGCCATAGCTGCGCGAGTATCGCGGCGAGTTGCGGGTCGATGTCGTCGTCATCCATGTCGGTCTACCTGTCGTGATGTGTCGTTGTGCATCGCCGTAGCGCCTGTCACGCCATCGCCGTAGCCAGCTCACCGAGCGTCTTCAACGCCGCTTCGGCCTGCGCGGTCCACGGATAGCTGTAGTTGAGCCGGATGAAGTGCCGAAAATCGTTGCGCGTCGAAAACATCATCCCCGGCCCGACCGTGATCCCGCGTTCGAGCGCCGCCTGATAAAGCCGCATCGAATCGATCGCAACGGGCAACTCGACCCACAGCACGTAGCCGCCCTGCGGCGTCGACACGCGCGTGCCGACCGGGAAAAAGCGCAGCACCAGCGCGCTCATGATGCTCGCCTGCTGCCGGTACACGCGGCGCAGGTGCCGCAGATGGCGGTCGTAGCCGTCCTGACGCAAATAATCGGCGACCGCGATCTGGGGCACCGACGGCGTCGTCAGCGTATTCAGGAACTTGAGCTTCTCGACCTGCGCGCGATAGCGCCCCGGCAGCGCCCAGCCGATCCGGTACGACGCCGTCAGGCTTTTCGAAAACGACGCGCAGTGCAGCACGAGCCCCTGGGTGTCGAAGGTCTTCAGCGTCGACGGCCGCGTGTCACCGAAATACAGCTCCTGGTAGACATCGTTCTCGATCGCCGGAATCTCGTGCGCGGCCAGCAGTTCGACCAGTTGCCGCTTGCGCTCGTCGGACATGCAGAAACCGAGCGGATTCTGGAAATTCGGCATCACCATGCACGCGGCGATCTTCTGCCGCGCGATCGCCTTCGCGAGCGCGTCGATGTCGATGCCGTCGACCGGATGCGTCGCCACCTCGATCGCGCGCATGCCGAGGCGCTCGATGGCGTGCAGCATCGCGTAGTAGGTCGGCGACTCGACCGCGACGGTATCGCCCGGCTTGGCGACCGCCTGCAGGCTCAGGTTGATCGCCTCGGTCGCGCCGAGCGTGATCACGATTTCGCCCGGATCGACCGGCAGACCGTTTTCCGCATAGCGCCGCGCGATCTGTCGGATCAGCTCGGGGTTGCCCGGCGGCAGATCGTCGATCAGATTCCAGCTCGCGTGCCGCCGCCCGATCGCGTTGGCGTACTGGTTGATGCGCCGCCACGGGAACAGCGACGGATCGGGATACGGCGAGCCGAACGGCACGGCGTCGTGCGCGCGGATGCTGCGTAGCGTCGACAGCACGAGCCGGCTCACGTCGACCGTCGCGGGCACCGGCGGCGGCGCGGACTTGCGGCCCGCGCGGGCCGCGGCGGGCGCCGGCGCGAGCGCCCGCGCGGCCGCGTCGCGCACGAAATAGCCCGACTGCGGCCGGCTCTCGACGATGCCGCGGCTCTCCAGCAGCGCATACGCGTGCAGCACCGTCTTGATGCTGACGCCGTGCTGCTGGCTCGCCTGACGCACCGACGCAACCCGCTCGCCGGCCGCGAACACGCCGCGGCGCACGGCTTCGGTGATTTCGTCGGCGAGTTTTTCGTAGAGCTTCATGCGATTCGGGTGGATTCGGGCGGCTTCAGGCATCGTCGCGCAACTGTACTCCTGTTCTTTCCAATTTTCTGTACCCGACGTAGTTTATGGAACACAGTACGCTCTCCGGCATTGGTCTGCAAACCCTGTCGAATCTTTCCACCGCCACGTCATGAAGAAGAACGAAACACAAGCCGAAGCCCGCATCGAGCCGTACAAGCACCCCGCCGCTGGCTGGGGCGCGCTGAAGTATGTCGCCATCAACTTGCTCAAGGAGAAGGTCGCGGGCGGCAACTACCGCACGCTGCTCAAGCAGAACCAGCCTGACGGCTTCGACTGCCCCGGCTGCGCGTGGCCGGATCGCGAGCACGCGTCGACATTCGAGTTCTGCGAAAACGGCGTGAAGGCCGTGGCCGCCGAGGCCACCGGCAAGCGCGTGACGCCCGCGTTCTTCGAGCGGCACAGCGTCACGGAGCTGATGAGGCAATCCGACTTCGAACTCGAGCAGCACGGCCGCCTGACCGATCCGCTCGTCTACGACGCCGCGCGCGACCGTTATGTGCCGATCGGCTGGGACGACGCATTCGCGCTGATCGCGAGCCATCTGAAGCGTCTCGACGATCCTGACCGCGCCGCGTTCTATACCTCGGGCCGCGCGAGCAACGAAGCCGCGTTCCTGTACCAGCTGTTCGTGCGCATGTACGGCACCAACAATTTTCCCGATTGCTCGAACATGTGCCACGAGGCGACGAGCCGTGGCCTGCCGCACACGGTCGGCATCGGCAAGGGCACGGTCACGCTCGATGACTTCGAACACGCGGATACGCTGCTGATCTTCGGCCAGAATCCGGCCACCAACCATCCGCGCATGCTCGGCGAGCTGCGCGAATGCGCGAAGCGCGGCGCCACGATCGTGTCGATCAATCCGCTGAGGGAGCGCGGCCTCGAACGCTTCGCGAGCCCGCAGCATCCGGTCGAAATGCTGACGATGGGCAGCACGAAAATCAGCTCGGTATTCATCCGTCCGAAGGTCGGCGGCGATTTCGCGCTGATCAAGGGCGTCGCCAAACGCGTGCTCGAACTGGATGACGAAGCGCTCGTGTCGGGCCTCGAGCGCGTGCTCGACTTCGGCTTCATCGCCCAGCACACAGTCGGCTTCGCTGCCTTCGCCGACGATCTGCGCGCCGAGCGCTGGGACACGATCGTCGCCGAGGCAGGCGTGCCGCTCGATGAGGTGCTGAAGCTCGCCGATATCTACGTGAAGGGCCGCGCGGTGATTTCGACCTGGGGCATGGGTCTCACGCAGCACAAGAACTCGGTCGCGACGGTACAGCTGCTGTCGAATCTGATGATGATGCGCGGCAATATCGGCCGGCGCGGCGCGGGGCTGTGCCCGGTGCGCGGCCACTCGAACGTGCAGGGCGACCGCACGGTCGGTATCGAAGAAAAGCCTACTGAAGCGTTTCTCGACAAGCTCGGCGCAGCCTACGACTTCGCGCCGCCGCGCGAGCACGGACTCGACGTCGTCAACACGATTCAGGCGATGCTCGACGGCAAGGTGAAGGTGTTCATCGGGCTGGGCGGCAATTTCTCGATCGCGACTCCGGACACGCCGCGCACGTGGGACGCGATGCGCGCATGCGATCTGACCGTGCACGTGACGACGAAGCTCAATCGCAGCCACCTCGTGCATGGCCGCGACGCGCTGATCCTGCCGACGCTCGGACGCACCGAGATCGATGTTCAGAACGGCGTGGCGCAAGGCGTCAGCGTCGAGGATTCGATGAGCATGGTGCACATCTCGTATGGGATGAACAAACCGGCGTCGGACAATCTGCTTTCCGAAGTGGCGATCGTCGCGCGCATGGCGCATGCAACTTTGGGCAGCGGCAAGGTGGACTGGCTCGCCCATGCGGCCGACTACGCGCTGATTCGCGACGGCATCGCGAAGGTGATCGACGGTTTCGACGACTACAACGAGCGTCTGAAGAAGCCGGGCGGCTTCCATCTCGGCGTCGCATCGCGCGATCGCATCTGGAAAACGCCGAGCGGCAAGGCACAGTTCATCGTCCACGCGATCGCGCTCGACACGCCGATTCATCAGGCGAAGAAGCAACATGGCGAACGCCTGATGACGCTGATGACCACCCGCTCACATGATCAGTACAACACGACGATTTACGGTCTCGACGATCGCTATCGCGGCGTGTACGGACAGCGGCGCGTGCTGTTCGCCAACAAGGACGATCTCGCGATGCTCGGGTTCGCGGCTGGTCAGCGCGTCGATATCACGAGCGTGTGGGCCGATGGCATCGAGCGACGCGTGGACGGTTTTCTGCTCGTCGAGTACGACATTCCGCGCGGCTGCCTCGGCGCTTATTATCCGGAGACGAATCCGCTGGTGCCGCTCTCCTCGGTCGCAGATGGCGCGGGTACGCCGACGTCGAAGTCGATTCCGGTGTTGTTGACGGCGTCGATGGTGGAGGATGCCGCGGAAATGGCGGCTTGAAGTCAGCTCCGTTTGTCACGTCTGCCGCGCCCGCCGCGCGGCGTACCTCACACGGTCTTCTTCGCCAGATCGCGATGTGTCAGATACAGACGTAGATCGAATTCGATCTGTTGGTAACCCGGCTGCATGAACTCGCACAGACGATAGAACGCTTTGTTGTGGTCGCTTTCTTTCAGATGAGCGAGTTCGTGCACGACGATCATCTTCAGAAACTCCGGCGCCGCGGCCTTGAATAACGACGCGATGCGGATTTCCTTCTTCGCTTTCAGCTTGCTGCCCTGCACCCGCGAAACGCTCGTGTGCAGGCCGAGCGCGTGACGCATCACGTCGAGTTTGCTGTCGTAAGTGACCTTGTCGATCTGCTCGGCGTTGCGCAGGTGTTCGCGTTTGAGTTCCGCGCAGTACTCGTAGAGCGCGCGGTCGGTTTGCACCTCGTGCGTGCTCGGGTACTTCTGCGCGACGTAGGAGCCGAGCTGATCGGCGGCGATCAGCTTTCTCACCTTGTCTTGCAACGGTGCGGGGTAGCCGGTGAGGTATTTGAGGGGGAACATGAAGGCGGAGTGAGGTTGGCGGGGGTGATGTTACGCATGGTCCGGCCTGGCGACAAGTTTGATTCTTTCCGGACGACTTAAGGCGCGTAGGCGTGCATGTTGTCGATGATTTCACCGCCTGATTCAACGCCTCCATCGTCGTGCAAGATGGCGTTGTCGTCACCGCGCAATTGATTCGCTCGCTTCATCGCATCAATCACCCTGCATGCTTGACGTCGAGCGACTACAAGAATGCACTATTCGCCAGACGGCTTCGCTGGTGTCCAGACCATCGGGGCTTCAGTCGTGATCTGCAAGCGAGACCTCAAGTCAGGATTCGAAGCGGCAAGGCTCAGGACCGCCAAGCCCCCCAGCTTCCGCGCGTCCTCGTCTGTAAATGGAGCGTCGGAGTGTTCAGCGGCATCCGGCGGCACGCTGATTGCCATGACGCGATCAATCGCGGTTTGAACGAACTGTCGCGGCACAACGCAGAATTTCACCTGTCCCGTGTGTTCGTCGAAAAAACTGATAAACGCGGTTTGTCGTTGACTCATCAATAACCTCTACAGGTCTGGTAATTCGCGAATGCCCGTTGCGCGCACAGCGCATAAGTGCGCGGGTCTTGGAATATTGCGCCAGCAGCAGAACAGGCTGTCATTTCCGCATGATATATCGCGTCGCACTCAGTTTCCTCGGCCGCGCTGACTCCGCGCGCCGCGATCTGCTGCACATCGCCGCTCGGCGCGTCCGGTGCGTACTCCAACGGCTTTGCATTGCCGAGATTCTGCGGCACGCGCGGACTGTTGCCATGGAGCGAGCTTGCGATGTCCGCCTCGGCCGGTTGTTGTGTGCGGGCAGGCGCTGGACCCGAACCTTTTTCCCGCTGCTTGCGTATCGCCTCCACACACTTGCGCATGTCGTCCCGCTCGGGCACAAACAGCAGGTTGCCGTTCTTTACTTCGTCGTACAGGGCTTTGGCGACCTGATGGTTGGTCATCCTGTACATATGAAAGCGGTTGTCACTCCCCCCGACAACGGCGACAGCGACCGCTGGCTCCTTGTTATCGCGCCGCCGCTCACAACTCACTAAACCCGATGGTCACCATCACCATTGTTTTGACAATCGTTAAACAAAATATCGACCCTGTCCTATTGAATGCCCCCTCCTGTTTGCGCTAGCTTGGCGCAGGGTGATCCACAGCGCTCACCCGTCGAAGGTGAGGCCATTTTATGATTCGCTCACGAAGCGGAGAGCCGAGAGAGTCGGCATGCCCTCACCCAGAACTGCGCGCCGAAATATGGCATCGGCCTTGCGCGGCGTCAGTACAACACCAACGCGAATAACGAAGATGCAAAAGTGCGATAACCCAAGGTGTCCGGTCTGTTATCCGAACTGAAAAGAGGAAGAGGCCGCCGCAAAAAAGCGAGCGGAAGAGGACAAGCAGGACTGTATCGACTGCTGGCGCTTCTATCAGAAGAAGGCCGAGGCCATCGTATCCGTTGACGATCCGATTGCGCGTAACCGGCGCGCGTCAAGCAAGTTGTCGCCTCACTCATGCAGCCAGAGGCTGTTTATTTGCGCTGATCGACGCCATCTCGACGACTGAGTCGCGTTCGGGGTTAAGCGTCACGGCACCAACCGGTGTCCAGTTGCGCGTGTGGCGCGACCAGCGGGCCGGATTGCGCTCGCGGGCCCTCTCGTACAGTGCATGCCGAGCGGCGAGAAGCGCACGATCGTCACCGGCGTGACGCTGCGCAGGCGTCACGTAGCGGATGCCACTATGACGATGCTCGAAGTTGTACCACTGCACGAAGCCGGCAGCCCAGGTGCGAGCAGCGTTCAGGTCCTCGAAGCCTGTGACCGGAAACTCCGGCCGGTACTTCGCGGTTCGGAACAGCGCCTCGGCATAGGCGTTGTCGTCGCTGACCCGGGGACGCGAGTACGACGGCTTGATGCCCAGCCAGTGCAGCATCGCCAGCACGGTCGTGGCCTTCAGCGTCGCCCCGTTATCGCCGTGCAGCACCGGCCGGGCCTCACGGGCGGCAATGCCTTCGGAGAGCGCCGTACGACGTACGAGATGAGCAGCGTGTTCGGCCGCGTCGCTGTCGTGCACCTCCCAGCCGACAATCTTGCGGCTGTACAGGTCCAGAATCAGGTACAGGTGGAACCATCGCCCTGTGACCGTTGCCGGCAAATAGGTCATGTCCCAGCACCACACCTGGCGCGGCGCGGTTGCAACGTGCGTGGTCGGCGGCCGGCCGCTCGAAGGAGTTCTGGCACGGCCACGGCGCCTCATCTGCCCATGCTCGCGCAGCACGCGTGCAAAGGTCGATTCGCTGGCGATATACACGCCTTCGTCAGCCAGCATCGGCACGATGCGCGCCGGTGGCATGTCGGCAAAGCGCGGCTCGCTGGCTACGCGCAGCACGTTTTCCCGCTCCTGCGGGCTCAAGGTGTGCGCGGGCAGCAGGCGCATCGCGCCGGGCCTGGCGTCGCCAGTGACGAGCCCTTGATTGGCCCTCCAGCGCTGCAGGGTACGCACGTCGATTCCGGCCACCTCGCAGGCCAGGCGCAACCGTGCGCCAGCCAGTCTTGCCGAATCGATTTCCCGGGCCAGGAACTGGCGATCTTCGAGGCCGATCATTCGTCCTCGCCCTTGTCCGTGTTGAAGATCGCCCCGAGTTTTTTTGAAAGAACCAGCAATGCGGCTGCCTCGGCCAGTGCTTTCTCCTTGCGCCGCAGTTCGCGTTCCAGTTCCTTGATGCGACGCTGGTCCTGCTTCGTCTGCTGTGGACTCGCACGGGCCTCTTCGGGCTCGGCCAGCGCCTGCGTGGCCGCTTGCCGCCACTGCGCCAGTTCCTGCGGATACACGCCATGCTCGCGGCACCACGCATTGCGGGCCGTCTCGTCCATCGCTGCCGTGCTCAACACCGCTTCGAAACGCGCGGCCGCTGTCCAGGCCCGCTCGCGAGCGGGCATGGACAGCGCATCACTGCGCCAGCGCTCCAGCGTCTGCGCGCCCACACCGATCTCTCGCGCAACCTCTTCCACTGATGCGCTCTCCGGCGGCAGCAACCGCGCCACTGCCCTGTCCTTGAATGTCTTTCCGTAACGCGCCAACTTGTTCTCTCTTTATCGCCCCCAGATTCCAATTTTATCCAGGCGACAACCATTGTGACGCGGGGGGTAACCGCAGCATCAATGCGGCGTATGCACAACTCTGGTGGGATGACCGACGTTTCCAGTGGGCCGGACTCGCGGCGTTCGCGTCGAAGCAGGTAGGATGCGGGCTGCTCAATGCCGCCGAGATGATCGGCAAATCGGCTTCGGACAGCGTTGCCAATTTGCGCAAGGTAGCGAGTGTTGGCCCGGCTGCATGGATGACGGCCTACGGGGCACAGTCGGCGGTGAGTGCTGCGACCGCCGAAAGCGGTGCCAAGGTCTATCAGATGCTGGCAAAGGGCAACACGTCGCTGTTTCTCGACGTTTGGCCGCTGCATATGTTCTACAAGAAGTTTGGGCTTGCGCGATTAAAGCGATGCTTACCCGAACGCAAACTCTTGCGCAGTTCCGTCCTGTGGCCGATTGAGAACAGTGTTCCGTTCGCGGAGGAAAGGCCTCAGATTTTGAGCGCCTTCTCCGCAATTGATAGTGACCGCATTGCAGATGGTGTCAAAGACTTGGCAATACACGAGCAAATCAACATCTTGCAACCGGCCATGTACAACGATCCAACATTCGCGTTGCTGATGCGCGCCAACCAGTTCGCATGGGCATTGCATATTCCGACTGGATCGGCGCGGGAAATCCAGCTTGCCTTTGCGAATCAGTGTACGGTGACGGGGGCCAACGCCAAGAACGAAAGATTCAGCAAGGAGCCTCTCGCAAATCTTGCCGATCCACAGCAGCGCATGACATTTGTTTTGCGAGCCGCACAGCGTTTCGACCAACTGCTACACGATCCGCTTAAGAAATATGACGTAGAAAATTCCCTTTATCTCATCGCGCATGCAAGGTAAACATGCTGAGTCGAAAAATCAGGTGGTTTAGATATCTCGTTTGCACCGTAGTTGGCTGCGCTGCCTTATGGGGACTGCTCGCAATGGCAAAGCCTGTTGATGAGGTCGTGCTGACGCTAGGGGAACCCTATGAACAGGTGCGTAAGCAATCGCACTCGACGTTACCGCCGATTGAACCCAATACAAGCTGGGCTGGGGTGCTGATACGCCCTGCAAAACTCCGATTTGTTGATCCACACTATGATTTCGTAACGCCGGCCGCGAAGTTTTTCATGGTTCAGTACGACCAGAAAGGCAAGGTCGAATCGCTTGTACTCTCGCCGCAAGTCGAAACATTACCGCTTGATGAATCAATGGCGATCCTTACGGACCTACAGAACCAATTCAGGCGGGGCGGGTGGAAACCTTTTCACTCTTCGGCCAATCGCCCCATCGAAGACACTCAGGCGACACGCAATACAATTCGGGCGTGCGACGCACCCACGACACGATGGCAGGCCGGCAACAAATATCAGGTTTCCCTCAATATCCGATGCTTTCGGACAGACGGCCGACCAAACGACGAGCGCTACCTGATTACCCTCGACCTTAATTTTCCGGTGTTTGAGGATAACCGCGACGACTATTAACCGGTAGTTCGCGAAGCCGATGAGTACAAGTGGTCCCGCTTCGGCGGGACTTTCTGTTTAACGTCACGTAGGTCTCAGTGAGCAAAGACATGCGCCGCCCACGCTTCCATCATCGGGAGGTGCTGTTCCAAAAGATTGTCCCGCTGAGGTAGTCAGGCGACCGTCCCGCCTTTGATCGGAATGACTTCGGCCCCGGCCTTGATCCGGTCACGGTAATCGGCCCACTCCTGCATCATCTCGCGGCGCTCGCGAATGAATTTTGTGCGGTTGTACGCCGAACCAAGGTTATACGGTACGGCGTGCGCGTCGCGCGCGCCTGGGAACACGTAGCGGCCGCTACCCGTCAGCGCCCGCAGTTCGCGCAGGATCGCGACGGCCTGTGCCGCCAGTGGCACAAGATGATCCGTGTTGGTTTTCGTGACGCGGTAGCGCCATTCCCCCTTGTCCAGATCGATCTGCGCCCATTCAGCCTGTCTCAGTTCGCCGGGACGCACAAACAGCATGGGCGCGAGCCTGAGCGCGCACAAAACCGGGAACGTGCCGGAAAAGGCATCGAAGGCCCGCAACATCTCCGAGACCTTGGCGGGCTCGGTGATCGAGGCGAAATGCGTTGTCTGTGCAGGCGGTATTGCGCCAACCAGATCGCGTGCCGGATCGGTTTTGCAATAGCCCTCCTTGATCGCGAAACGGAACACGGGGCTTGTTTCGCTGCACAGACGGTGAGCCGTAAAGCGGGCGCCCCGGCTATCCACGCGTTTAAGGACTGCCAGAATCTCGGGTGCGTCAATTTCCGCGATGGGTCGCTTGCCAAGCTAGGAAAACGCGTCATTCCTGAAACGCGCAAGCGTTTTTTCACACTGCCCGCTTTCAACGGACTGACCGCGCTCTTCCATCCAGGCGAGCGCAACGGCTTCGAATGAATTGGCAGCAGCAAGGCGGGCGGCGCGTTTCCCGGCCTTTTTGGCTTCCCCCGGATCGATGTTTGCTGCCAGTTTTTCGCGGGCGTCGTCCCGACGCTTGCGGGCATCGGCAAGCGGCACGTCTGGATAGACGCCAAGTGCGGGGCTCTTTTCCTTTCCGGCAAAACGGTACTTGAAAATCCATCGCTTGCTGCCCGTTGGCGTGACAAGCAGCAGCAGGCCGCCACCGTCGTACAGCTTCTGCTGTTTTTCACCCGGCTTCGTGTTACGGATCGTGGCATCGGTCAGCGCCATGTCTGCGTCTCCGGTTGTCGCGCCGCTGCCGGGGTCGTTTTCCATCCGACGGGCGCTTGAAATCCGACGGGCGCTTGAATCGTGGCAACCCCCGAAACGACCCCCTGGGTTGTAATCGCTGGTGAACCCTTGGAGACTACAGCAAACAAAAGCCCCGCTCAGCGCTAGCTGTCGGGGCTTCGTGGTGAACCGTTGAAATCCGTTGGCGAGTATTTGGTGCCGGGGACCGGACTTGAACCGGCAAGCCCGAAGGCGGCGGATTTTAAGTCCGCTATGTTTACCAATTTCATCACCCCGGCAGAGGTGGCAATCGCGCGTGGTCGCGAATTCTACCATCGCCTCGCGGCAGCCCCAAAAAAGCGCCCGACACCCGCATTCATCCCCAAGTCACAAACGTTGCCGATAATCCGCTCACGAAAACGATTACAGCGGGCCGAAAACCGATGACGCCGACGATCAAGGATGTCGCCGCCCACGCGGGCTTTTCCATCGCCACGGTATCGCGCGCGATCAACGCGCCGCACACCGTGAACCCCGTCACGCTCGACAAGGTACGTCAGTCGATCGACGCGCTGAACTTCCGCCCGAGCCCGCTCGGCCGGCAATTGCGCGGCGAGCGCACGCGCCTCGTCGGCGTCGTTCTGCCGACGCTCGCGAACCCGGTGTTCGCCGAATGCCTGCAAGGCATCGACGATCTCGCGTCAGCGCAAGGCTATCGGCTGATGCTGATGACCACGCAGTACGACGTGGACCGTGAACGTCACGCAATCGAAACGCTGCGCGAGCATCGCGTCGAAGGACTGATCCTGACCGTCGCCGATGCCGACACCCATCCGCTGCTCGACGAACTCGACCGCGACGGCCTGCTATACGTGCTGATGCACAACGACACGGTGCGCCGACCGTCGGTGTCGGTCGACAATCGCCTCGCCGCCTACGACGGCGTGCGCCGGCTCATCGCGCACGGCCATCGCCGCATTCTGATGCTGGCCGGCTCGTTCGCGGCCTCGGATCGCGCGCGTCAGCGGCATCTCGGCTACACGCAGGCGATGCAGCAGGCCGGCCTCACGGCCGCGCCCGCGCTCGAAGTCGATTTCAACGCCGACGAACTCGCGCCGTCCGTGCTCGCGCACCTGACGCACGGCGCAAACCGTCCGACCGCCCTCTTCTGCAGCAACGATCTGCTCGCGATGGTCGTGATGCGCGGCCTGCGCCGCGCGCGTCTGAGGATTCCGCAGGACATGTCGATTCTCGGCTTCGACGGCCTCGCAATGGGCGAACTGCTGTCGCCGGCGCTCGCGAGCATCTGCGCGCCGAATCGCGAAATCGGCTGTGCGGCGTGGCAGCGCTTGCTCGCACGCATCGGCGGCGCGCGCGACGAGCGCGCGTTCTGCGCAACCTCGCGCGCGTTGACGCTGCCGCACAGCCTGCGCGAAGGCGCGACGATCGCGGCACTCGGCTCGCACGCGAACCTCGACGGAGCGTCGCCGACCTACGTCCCGAGCGCTGCGGCCGCCACCGAAAAACCGCTCGCATAAGAAGCCCAATGAAGGCACGCGCATACGCGCGCCCTGGCTGTCATTCCCAACCCGCGCAACCCATCCGACACAGGGAGACCCGCAGTGCCCCGCTCAACCTCACGCTTCGCATCCTCGCTCATACCGCTGTGGCAAAAACTCGCGCGCTCCGCCGCGACCGCACTGCCGGCGAGCCTGCTCGTCGCCGGCGCGGCGCTCGTCGCGCTCGCGCCGCAAGCCGCGCGCGCCGACGAAACCGCGATCTGCTACAACTGCCCGCCCGAATGGGCCGACTGGGCGAGCCAGATCAAGGCGATCCAGCAAAAGACCGGCATTCGCGTGCCGTTCGACAACAAGAACTCAGGACAATCGATCGCGCAGCTGATGGCCGAGCAGAAAAGCCCGGTCGCCGACGTCGTGTATCTCGGCGTATCGTCGGCGTTCCAGGCCAAGGACAAGGGCGTGATCCAGCCGTACAAGCCCGCGCACTGGGACGACATTCCCGCCGCCCTGAAAGACCCGCAAGGCTACTGGTTCACGATCCACTCGGGCACGCTCGGCTTCTTCGTCAACAAGGACGCGCTCGAAGGCAAGCCGGTGCCGCGCTCGTGGGCCGATCTGCTGAAGCCCGAATACAAAGGCATGATCGGTTATCTCGATCCGTCGAGCGCGTTCGTCGGCTATGCGGGCGCGGTCGCGGTAAACCAGGCGCTCGGCGGCACGCTCGACAACTTCGAGCCGGGTCTCGACTGGTTCAGAAAGCTCAAGGCGAACGCGCCGATCGTGCCGAAGCAGACCGCGTACGCGCGCGTGCTGTCCGGCGAAATTCCGATCCTGCTCGACTACGACTTCGACGCGTATCGCGCGAAGTACAAGGATCACGCGAACGTCGAGTTCGTGATTCCGCAGGAAGGCACGATCTCGGTGCCGTACGTGATGAGCCTCGTGAAAGGCGCGCCGCACGAAGCGAACGGCAAGAAGGTGCTCGATTTCGTACTGTCCGACGAAGGCCAGAAGCTGTGGGCGCAGGCGTATCTGCGGCCGGTGCGCGCGAGCGCGATGAGCGCCGAGACGGCTGCGCAGTTCCTGCCCGCGAGCGAATACGCGCGCGCGAAGCCGGTCGACTTCGCGAAGATGGCCGACAAGCAGTCGAGCTTCGGCGAGCGCTATCTGCAGGTGATGCATTGAACGACGTCACGTTCCCGCTGCGCTGGCGCATCGCCTTGCTCGCGCCCGCGCTCGCGGTCTTCATCGCGTTCTGGCTGCTGCCGATGGTCGCGCTCGCGCAGCTCTCCGGCGGCGGCCATGCGTTCGCGACGTATCGCGCAATGCTGACGAATGCGCGTTACATGTCGAGCCTTGGCGCGACCGTCGTGCTGGCGGCGGCGGTCACGGCGGCCACGCTGGTGCTCTCGGTGATCGCGGGGCTGCTGCTCGCGCGTCGAGAGTTCGCCGGCAAGCGCCCGCTGCTCGCGCTGCTGACGTTTCCGCTCGCGTTTCCGGGCGTCGTCGTGGGCTTCATGGTCATCATGCTCGCGGGACGTCAAGGGTTGATCGGCGCGCTGTCGCTGAAACTCGCGGGCGATCGCTGGGTGTTCGCGTATTCGATGAGCGGCCTGTTTCTCGGCTATCTGTACTTCTCGATTCCGCGCGTGATCGTCACCGTGATGGCTTCGGCGACCAAGCTCGATGCATCGCTCGAAGAGGCCGCGCGCTCGCTCGGCGCATCGCCGTGGCGCATCATGCGCGACATCGTGTTGCCGGCGCTGTCGCCCGGACTGATCGCGGCGGGCGCCGTGTGCTTCGCGACCGCGATGGGCGCGTTCGGCACGGCGTTCACGCTCGCCACCGACATCGACGTGCTGCCGATGACCATCTATACCGAGTTCACGCTGAACGCGAACATGGTGACGGCCGCGGGCCTGTCGATCGTGCTGGGCATCGTCACGTGGGCAGTGCTGGCGATCGCGCGCAGCGCGAGCGGTTCGGGCGTGGCGGCGAGCGCGTGAACGGCGCGTCGCCGGAGCCGCGCGTTCGCGAACGCAACGACTACCTACCTATGAACTCAATCACCGCCCCTTCGCCGTCTTCGCAACCGGCAGCGGGACCGCGCGCGCGACGCGCGTGGCCTTCCACACGAACATGGCTCGCCGCGGGTCAATGGTTCGTCACACTGCTGCTGTGCGCGTTCCTGATCGTGCCGGTCGTCATGTCGATCGTCGCCGGGCTGACGGTCAACTACTTCAAGGGCGTGTCGAGCGGACTCACGCTGCGCTGGCTCGTCGAAGTGTGGACCCAGTATCACGACTCGGTGTGGCTGTCGCTCGAAGTGGCCGCGGCGACGCTCGTCGTCACGCTGCTGACCGGCGTGCCCGCGGGCTACGTGCTCGCGCGCAGCAAGACGCGCTTCGCACGCATCGTCGAAGAGTTTCTGGTGCTGCCGATCGCGCTGCCCGGCCTCGCATCGGCACTCGCGCTGCTGGTGATCTACGGCGGCTTCACGGCGTTTCGGATGAGCGCGGCATTCATCGTCGTCGGGCATGTGGTGTTCACGCTGCCGTTCATGGTGCGCGCAGTCGCGGCGGTCTGCGCGAGCAGCGATCTGCGCACGCTCGAAGAAGGCGCGGCGAGCCTCGGCGCGAGCTTCTTCACGCGCTTCGTCACGATCGTGCTGCCGAACGCGCGGCCTGGCATCGTCGCGGGCGCGCTCGCGGTGCTCACGCTGTCGATCGGCGAATTCAACCTCACGTGGATGCTGCACACGCCCGATACGAAGACGCTGCCGGTCGGCCTCGCCGACACCTACGCGTCGATGCGCATCGAGATCGGCAGCGCGTACACGATCCTGTTCTTCATCATGACGATGCCGCTGCTCGTCGCGATGCAATGGCTCGGCGTCGATGCGACCGGCCAGCGCAGCGCGTCGAAGAAGCGCGGCGCTGCCTCTTCCGCGAAGCCCATCGACACGCCATGAAACTGACCTCGGTTCCCATCACGCTCACGCAGTGCGCCAAAACGTTTCGCGGCACGCGCGTGCTCGAACCGCTCGACCTGACGATCGGCGCGGGCGAAACCCTCGTGCTGCTCGGACCGTCGGGCTGCGGCAAGACGACGACGCTGCGCCTGATCGCGGGCCTCGAAACACCTGACGCGGGCGGCCGCATCGCATTCGGCGACGACGACGTGACCACGCTGCCGATCGAAAAACGCGCGGTCGGCATGGTGTTCCAGAGCTACGCGCTGTTTCCGAACCTGACCGTGCGCGGCAACATCGGCTACGGTCTGAAGATCAAACGCGTGCCGGCCGCAGTCGCGCGACAACGCGTCGACGAACTGCTCGGCATGATGCGGCTCAACGCGCACGCCGACAAACCGATCGATCAACTGTCGGGCGGCCAGCGTCAACGTGTGGCGCTCGCGCGCGCACTCGCGGTGCAGCCGCGCGTGCTGCTGCTCGACGAACCGCTGACCGCGCTCGACGCGCGTCTGCGCGACGCATTGCGCAGCGAGATGAACGCGCTGTTGCGCGAACTCGGCATCACGACCGTCTACGTGACGCACGATCAGGCCGAAGCGATGGAGCTCGGCGATCGCATCGTCGTGATGAGTGCGGGACGCATCGAGCAGATCGGTTCGCCGCGCGACATCTACTATCGTCCGGCCAATCGCACGGTCGCGCAGTTCGTCGGCACGATCAACCGTGTCGCGGGCGAGCCGCGCGACGGCATGCTTGCGACGAGCGGCGGCGCCGTGCCGTTGCCCGCGCATGCGTCGAACGCACGCGGCGCGCACGAAATCTTCTTTCGCCCCGAGGATGCCCAGCTCACCGACCCCGCGCTCGCGCAGCTGCGCGGCCAGATCGAAAGCACCGCGTTCCTCGGCGAACGCACGCGTCTGACGATTGGCGGTGCCGCGCCCGAGCCGCTCTTCGTCGACGTCGCGGGCCGCATCGAGCTTGCGCGCGGCACGCCGGTCGGCATCTCGATCGAGCCGGACGCACTGATTGCGCTATCGTAGGTAAAAACAGCGCCGCATCCTGGCGCCCGACACGAAGCAACCCGAAGGACCTCTGTCATGCTGCTGGCTCAAATTAGCGACCTGCATATCAAGCAACCCGGCGCACTCGCGTATCGCCGCGTCGATACCGCCCCCTACCTCGCGCGCTGCGTCGACGCGCTCAACGCGCTCATCCGGCGCCCCGACGCGGTGTTGATCACCGGCGACCTCGTCGATCAGGGCGACCCGCAGCAGTACGCACACCTGAAAACACTGCTCGCGCCGCTCGCGATCCCCTACTTCCTGATGGTCGGCAATCACGACGAACGCAACGCGCTGCGCGCGGCGTTTGCCGAGCGCGAGGAATTGCTGAGCGGCGGCGAGTTCGTGCAGTACGCGCTCGACGTCGGCCCGCTGCGCGTGATCGCGCTCGATTCGCTAGTGCCCGGTTCGAGCGCCGGCATGCTGTGCGACACGCGGCTCGCGTGGCTCGAGCGGCAGCTCGATGCGGCGCGCGGCAAGCCGGTCGTGGTCGCGCTGCATCACCCGCCGTTCGCGTGCGGCATCGGGCATATGGACGAGATCCGGCTCGACCGGGCGGCGTCGCACAAGCTCGCGGCGTTGATCGCTCAGCATCCCAACGTCGAGCGCGTGCTCTGCGGGCACGTGCATCGGTCGATGTTCGTGCGCTTCGGCGGCACGATCGCGAGCGCGATTCCAGCGCCCGCGCACCAGGTGGCGCTCGATTTTCGCGAGGACGGACCGTCGGCGTTCGTGATGGAGCCGCCCGCGTATGCGCTCCATTACTACGATCCCGCGACGGGCATCGTCACGCATCATGCGTATGTCGACGCGGCCGACGGCCCGTATCCGTTCTACGACGCCGGCGCGTTGATCGACTGAACCGCCGGACACACTTCGCAACCGCCTGATACCGGATGCGCGGGCGAGCCTCGCGCGGCCGTCAGCACGAACCCCGCCGCTCCGGTATGATCGGCACGCTTGAGGACCGCGCATGGGCCGGTCCGTCGATCCGCCCCTGTCATGTCCACTTCCGACGCTTCCACTTCCGCTTCCTCCGCCCGGTCGTTGCGCGGCGTGTTGCTGCTGCTCGCGACGATCGCCGGTGTCTCGGTCGCAAACATCTATTTCAACCAGCCGCTGCTCGATAACTTCCGCCAGTCGTTTCCGGGCAGCGCGTCATGGGTCGGCGCGGTGCCGGCCGTCACGCAGCTCGGCTACGCCGCCGGCATGCTGTTGCTCGCGCCGCTCGGCGATCGCTTCGACCGGCGTCTGCTGATCCTGCTGCAGATCGCCGGCCTGTGCGTCGCGCTCGTCATTGCGGCGTCGGCACCGACGCTCGCGGTGCTGATCGTCACGAGTCTCGCGATCGGCGTGCTCGCGACGATCGCGCAACAGGCGGTGCCGTTCGCGGCCGAACTCGCGCCGCCGTCCGAGCGCGGCCACGCGGTCGGCACCGTGATGAGCGGCCTGCTGCTCGGCATCCTGCTCGCCCGGACCGCGGCGGGCATCGTCGCCGAATACTTCGGCTGGCGCGCGGTGTTTGGCGCATCCGTCGTCGCGCTGCTCGCACTCGCGGTCGTCATCATTTTGCGTTTGCCGAAGAGTCAGCCCACCTCGACGTTGCCGTACGGCAAGCTGCTCGTGTCGATGTGGCACCTGGTCACCGAGCATCGCGCGCTGCGCGAGGCATCGCTGACCGGTGCGGCGTTGTTCGGCGCGTTCAGCATTTTCTGGTCGGTGCTCGCGCTGCTGCTCGCGGGCGCGCCGTTTCATCTCGGGCCGCAGGCGGCAGGGCTGTTCGGTATCGTCGGCGCGGCCGGCGCGCTGGCCGCGCCGCTCGCCGGCAAGTTCGCCGACCGGCGTGGACCGCGCGCGATCATCACCGTGTCGCTCGTGCTGGTCGTGATCGCGTTCGTGATCTTCGGTGCGTCGGCGAAGAGCATCGCGGGACTCGTGGTTGGCGTGATCATTCTCGACATCGGCGTGCAGGCCGCGCAGATTTCGAATCAGTCGCGCATCTACGCCTTGAAGCCCGATGCGCGCAGCCGCGTGAATACCGTGTACATGGTCGCGTATTTCATCGGCGGGGCGCTGGGCTCGGGTGTCGGCGCGATCGTGTGGCCGGTGTTCGGGTGGGTCGGCGTGACTATCGCGGGGATCGCGTTTGCCGGGCTCGGCGCGTGGAATCATTTGCGGTTGCCGGCGCGGGCTGGGCATTGATATCAGCCGGAGGATCGTCTGTAATGAACGACACGTGGCTCGATCTCGCTCGGTTCATCCGCGAAATGCGCACTCCCGCCGGGCTGCCTCTCGACGACAAGCTGACCCGTGACATGGATCTGTATCACGATCTGGATTGGGAGCCGGCGAAAATCGTCGAGGTGATGCGGGCATGGGCTGACCGCTTCCATGTGGACCTGCGCGATTTCGACGTCGCTTACCACGTTCCATCCGCCAACATGCGCAAGCGCGACATCGTCGTGGCCGCGTTGAAGTCCCCGTTCAGTGCCAGCGCGCGAGAATTGCTCGGCGGACGTTCGCTTACCCTTGGGATGCTCGAAGAAGCGATGACGCGCGGAGTGTGGAAACAGGACTAGAAACGCCAACTACGGTCGAGTCGTTACACCCCGCCACCCCGCCCCAACGCATACTCATGCAGCGCATCGAGCACGCGATCGAACTCGAACGATTTGTCGTAAAAGTGCCGCACGCCATACTGCTCGCAGCGCTCGCGGTACGCGGGCAACGCGTGATTGGTCAGCACCGCCGCGAACATCGAATCGATCAGCCCCTCGCGTTGCAGATATGCGAGCACCGGCACGCCCGAGCCCAGCTTCAGCTGCAAATCGACGATCACCGCGTCGAACGCTTCGTCGCCGAGCAGCGAGATCGCCTGATCGGCGGAATCGGCATAAGCGGCCACGCGCAGCAGGCCCGACGCATCGATCGCCTCCACGAGGCTGCGGCGGATCAGCGGCGAATCCTCGATCAGCAGCACGCGCAACGGCGCGCGGCTGGCTGACTCGGTAGCGGGGTTCGGTTCGCTGTTCATCGGGATATCTCGATCGTCCGTCAGTCGATCAGGCCATTCTTGATCGCGTAATACGTGAGGTCCGCGTTGTTCGCGAGACGCATCTTCTCGAGCACCCGCGCGCGATACGTGCTCACCGTTTTGACCGACAGATGCAGCTCTTCGGCAATCTCGGTCGGCAATTGGCCGGCCGCGAGCTTGCAGAAGATCTGGAATTCGCGCTCCGACAGCGCTTCATGCGGACGCCCCGCGGCAGGCTTGTCGAGATTGTCGGCAAGCGTATCGGCGACCGCCTCCGACAGATAGCGATGCCCGCGCGCGACCGAGCGGATCGCGCGCACGATTTCTTCCGGCTCGCAGTCCTTGTTCAGATAGCCGCTTGCGCCCGCGCGCAGCAGATTGATCGCGTACTGGCTCTCGGGATAGCCCGATAGAATCAGCACGCCCTGCTCGGGACGCACCTGCTTGATCACACGCAACGTATCGATGCCGTTCTTGTCCGGCATCGCGATGTCGAGCAGCACGACGTCGAATGCCTGCTCGCGCACGAGGCCGATCGCTTCCTCGCCGGTGGCGGCCTCCGCGGCGACGCACATGTCCGGCTCGTCGGCGACGAACTGTCTGAATCCACCTCGAACGATCGCATGATCGTCAGCTATCAGCACTCGAATCATCGGTTGGGTTCCGTGCAAAGGGAGTCGCTCCGATGCGGACATGGTAATGATCCGGGGCCACGGCCGAACGCGCAATGCGAGGGCGGCTTCGCACCGCAGCTGCCGGCATTCCCGAGTTCGCCCGCGACCCGGTCCTTCGACGCTTCCGTGTCGCCTGCTGCGCTACTCGCGCCCCGCGAGCAGATCCGCCATATCGTCGGCATGTTCTTCTTCGACCGCGAGAATCTCCTCGAACAGCCGGCGCGTGGTCACGTCCTTCTCGCCGAGATACCGTACGATCTCGCGGTACGTGTCGATCGCGATGCGCTCCGCGATCAGGTTCTCGCGAATCATGTCGGTCAGATCGGTGCCTTCCTTGTATTCCGAATGCGCGCGTGCCTTGATGCCGTCCGGCGCGAAATCGGGTTCGCCGCCAAGCTGCACGATGCGCTCGGCGATGCGATCGGCGTGCTCCTGCTCCTCGGTTGCGTGCTCGGCAAATTCCCTCGCGACCGCTTCGGAATTGATGCCCTTCGCCATGAAGTAATGGCGCTTGTAGCGCAGCGTGCAGACGATCTCGGTGGCGAGCGCGTCGTTGAGCAGCTTGAGCACCGTCTCGCGATTCGCGCCATAGCTCTGCGTGACGGGACCATCCGACATATGCTTGCGCGCGTCCTCGCGGATCTTCGTGATGTCCATCACGAACGTGTCGCCAGATTGCTTCGTCATCGAACTTCTCCTTTATCCGGTATTGGGTGAATCGCGCATCAGCACGAATCGCGCCTGATGCGCCCAGGGTGGAATGACAGCGCGCTTCGAACCGGGCGCCTCAATCGGGGATTCAAACGCCGCGCGTTCACGCGCCTTGTTGACTACCTGTTCCTACATTGCGTACTTCGCTGCCTACCTCATGTTGCGTTCATCTGGCTCGCGCGGCTAGGTTCGAAACACGCCGAGCAGCAACGTGACCACGAACACGACGAGGAAGATGTAGAACAGGATCTTCGCGATTTCGGCCGCGCCGGCCGCGATGCCGGTAAAGCCGAATACGGCTGCGATGATCGCTATCACGAAGAAGACGATGGCATAGTGAAGCATGGCATTTCTCCCTTTTGTTGGCCTTCCAATCGACTACCAGCAAATCGCTCGCCTGCTGTGAGGGCGCGGCTTGCCGCCACCGCGATGGCCGCGCTAATCGATCATTTTCTTCGTCACGACGAAGCCCAGCACGAGGAACACCACGCACAGCACGACAAAGACGAAGAACAGGAACTTCGCGATCGCCGCTGCGCCGGCCGCGATGCCGGTGAAGCCGAGAAGACCGGCGATCACCGCGACGATCGCGAAGAACAGTGCCCACTTCAACATGATGGCTTCCTCCCGAAACATTGCATGAACGATCGGGTCCATGCTATCGATGCGCGGCGCCGCGCGCATTCCGACGCTCGCCGTTTTTCGTGTGAGAATCCGCTTACATTGGGTTACGACGACATTACGCGCGCGGCTTCGCGCGATGCCGGAGTCGATGCCGGTGTCGATGCCCTCTTTCCGGAGCCGAAAGTGTCGAATCTGCAGAACCCGCCGGAACAAGCTGGCGCGCGCGCCACGGCGCGGCTCGCCGACTGGATGCGCAATCGCAGCTGGGCGATCGCGATGACGGTGGCGATCGTGATCACGGTGGGAGGCCTCGTGATTCTGGAGACCGCGCGTCAGCGCATCACCGCCGAGTATGAGACCGCGCTTGAAGCGCGCGACGTCACCGTGCGACTGAGCACACTCGCGAGCGAGCTGTCGCGCCTCACCGCGCAACAAAACCAGTTTCTTCTGACGAAGGACGACGCATCCGCCCACGCGTTCTGCGCGAGCGCCGCGCGCATCCGCGACACCACGCAGCAGTTGGACCGCTTCTATCGCGGCGGCGGCGCGGACAGCGCGGAACTCGCGAGCTTCACGCAGATTCTCGCGCTGATCGACGCGCGCATCGGCGCGGGCGCCGCCGCGATGCAGCACGCCGCGCCGCATCCGCTCGATCTCGGCGCATGCGGGAGCGCGAGCGACGTCAACCCGGCGGACGCGTCGTTGATCGACAGTACGCTCGCGCTGCTGCGCGACAACGAGGAGCGCCGCGCTCAGCACGCGCTGGCCGCGAGCCGCGCCGACCAGCGGCTGTCGACGCTGTGCGCGGCGGGTCTGTCGGCGCTGAACATCGTGCTGTTCATCCTGCTGTTTCGCAATCTCGGCATCCAGATCGACCGACAGGCGCGCGCGCAGCGTCAGTTGATCACGCAGCAGGAGGAACTCGACCAGCTCGTCAACGAGCGCACGCGGCAGCTCGAAGCGCTCGGCTGGCATCTGCAGGCGGTCAGCGAAAACGAAAAGACCCAGCTCGCGCGCGAGTTGCACGACGAGCTCGGCGCGATTCTGACCGCATGCCGGATGGACGTCGCATGGGCGCGCCGCAAGCTGAAGGACAGCGAGCCGGACATCGCCGACAAGCTGCAGCGCGCGCTCGCCAATCTCGACCAGGGCATCGCGTTGAAGCGGCGCATCATCGAGGACATGCGGCCGACCGTGCTGGCCAATTTCGGGCTCGTTACCGCGCTGCGCACGCTCGCCGACGAAGCCGCGCAGCGCAACAACTGGACGCTCGAGCTGCACCTGCCCGCCGACGATATCCAGCTCGACGAGCAGACCGAAATCGCGCTGTTTCGGGTCGCGCAGGAATCGCTGACGAACGCCGCCAAGTACGCGCGGGCCTCGAAGGTCGGAATCGCATTGCGGGTCGGCGACGGCGAGGTCGCGCTGCATATCGCGGACAACGGCGTCGGCATCATGCCGGCCGACCTGAAGCGCACACATACGCACGGCCTGCTCGGCATGCGTCAGCGCGTGGCCGCGCATGGCGGGCGCTTCGACATCCGCCGTGGCGCGCAAAACGGCACCGACATCGACGTCGTGATGCCGAGCGCGAGCGCCGCGACGCCTTCGGTCGACCAGCCGCTGACGTCGCGGGCCACGCCGCCCACTTCGTCGCAAAGCGCCGTCTGACAGAGGCTCGCCGCAGCGCCTCCAAGCCGTTGTAGGAGTGCGCCGACGCAAACACCGGAGCACGCCTACGACAAAATCGCCGCACGGCCGACAGCGCCGCCCCCGCCCTTTTTTTACCATGCAAACAGGCCGGTTCGAAACCGGATCGAGACCTGATCGACTGGCATGGCCCCGGTCGGACGACATCAACCGATGCATTCTCGACAAGGAGAAGTTTCATGACTCGACTGATCGCTTTGCTAGTGCTCGCAGGAACTGCCATGCTTGTCACCGGCTGCAACACGATGGCGGGCGCTGGCGAAGATATTTCGAAGGGCGGCCACGCCATCACGAACGAGGCGGATAAGGCGAAATAAGCCGGCACATGGCAGCAGGATTTGCAAAGCCCGTCGCGGGATGCCGCTGCGGGCTTTTTTTTCGTGAATGATTGCGTGCTGGCTGGCACTCGACGCGACGCGTTTTCAGAACGCGATGAAACGGCACGGCGATCCGCGAGGGCGCGGAGCTGGCGGCAAGGCTTTGACAGCGGGCGCGCGGTTCGACGAGAACCGCGCCGCTATCAGGCGCTGCGCTTCTTCCGGTAATCGAACCAGAAAGACAGGCCGACGCTGATCAGAATCACGATCGTCGCGATTACGGTCGAGCGGGTGACCGGCTCGCCGAGCAGCAGCGCGCCCAGCGCGACCGCGACGACCGGATTCACGTACATGCAGCTGCTCGCGATGATCGGGCTCGTGTGGCGAATCAGATAACCGTAGGCGACGTACGCCGCCATCGTCCCAATCAACATCAGATACAGGAACGCGACGAGAGGCAGAAAATGCAGCTCGAGCATCCGCTCGCCCGACGCCCATGCGACCAGCGTCGACATCGCGCCGCCGAGGCCGATCTGCAGCGAGGTCGACAGAAACAGGTCCGACGGCAGCTTCAGCTGTCCGGCCAGATGCGCGCCGCCGGCCCAGAACAGCGCGCCGCACAGAATCGCGAGACTGCCGCCCGTCGAGCCCGGCGTGCTGTCGCCGTGACTCAGAATCACGATGCCGGCGAGCCCCAGCCCGACCGCGAACCATTCGCCGCGGCCGATCTTGCGTCCGGCGACGGCCGCGATCACGGTCGCGAACAGCGGCACGGTCGCGACCATCACGGCCGCGGTGCCGGTGCCGACCGTGCGCATGCCGTAGGCTAGCATGCCGCTCGACAGACCCACCAGCATGGTGCCGACGAGGCCCGCGTTGCGGATTTCGGCGAAGCTCGGCCAGATCGGCTTGCGGCGCGCGGCGAACACGAACAGACCGATGCCGGCGAACAGGTTGCGCAAGCCCGACATCAGCAGCGGCGGGAACGAGCCGAGTGCGACGTGCACGCCGAGGTACGTCGAGCCCCACACCAGATAAACGACGGCAAGCGCGAGCGCGATCCGCCCGTTGCGCGACTGCGGCAGACGCAGCGGCCAGCCGCGCGGAGAAAAAGCTGAACGTTGCAGCGACATGCTTCAGTCCGCCGTCGCCACTCGACCCGCGCGATGCGCTCGATGCCCGCGAGGCGCCGAGCCTGCGTCGATACCTTTCGGGCGGGATGGCGGGCACCGCATCGGCGATGCGGTCGGACGGGCGAGGCTGGCGGACATGTCGGTGGAACGGGAAGACGATGGGCGGCGCCGGAAGCGCCAGAAACGGCGGTGGCGGCCGCGTCGGTCAAAACGACACGATGCAACGCGGCCGCGCTGCGCGGCCGCAAGCTTGGCAAAGCCCCGGCGCGCACCGCATTATGCAGTAAGCGCCGAGAACGCCACGCGAGAGAATCGTAACTTTTGGGTTTCCCGCAACAGAAAAGCCGGGGACGCATCCCCGGCTTGCGGTGTCGGATCCGTTCGATGCGCGGCCGTGCATCGGCAGGATCGCTAAGCGCCCTCGGCGCCGACTCAGTTGCCCATCGCGCCCGACGCCTCGTGTTTCATCGCGTCGCCGCCCTTTTTCATCGAGCCGTGCTTCATCGTGTCCTTTTTCATGCCGTCCTTCGACATGCTGTCTTTGGACATCGAATCTTTCGACATCGCATTCTTCGACATCTCATCGTTCGACATCGCGCCGCTCGCCTGCGCGAAGGCCGCGCCGCCGCTTGCCAGCATCAACAACGCGATCGTGGTAACTGCAATCTTCTTCATGGGATGACTCCTTGGTGGTGGATGAATCGAAGCCGGCGAGAGCCGGCGTGCTTCCGAAGCCGCTGCCGCAAGCGCGCGTGCGCCCGCATGCGTCAGGAGCCTCCGAACCAGTTGTAGCCCTGGTCGACCCAATAGCCGCCGGGATACGTGTTGGTGACGAATAGTTCGACGATGTGCTTCGGATTCTTGTAGCCGAGCTTGGTCGGCATGCGCAGCTTCATCGGGTAGCCGTATTTCGCGGGCAGCCGTTCGCCGTCGTAGGAAAACGTCAGCAGCGTTTGCGGATGCAAAGCGGTCGGCATGTCGATGCTTTCGTAGTAGTCGTCCGCGCATTTGAAGCCGACGTACTTCGCCGTCGTGTCCGCGCCGACGCGCCGCAGAAAATCGCCGAATGGCGTGCCGCCCCAGCGGCCGATCGCGCTCCAGCCTTCGACGCAGATATGTCGCGTGATCTGCTCCGCGTGAGGCAGCGCGTACAGCTCGGGCAGCGTCCACACGCGCTGGCCGGTCACGAGGCCGCTCAGCTTCAATTGATAATCTGAGCCGTCGACGTGCGGCACGTCGTCGATGCCGTAGTACGCGTTGAAGGGAAACGGCCGCGTGATCTGCGCTTCGGTGTAGGTCGGCGCGAACTGCTTCGGATCGAACAGCGCGGCCTGCGCGCGATCGTTCAGCCGCGACACGGCTGTCAGGAAACGGTTCACGGAAGCGTCGTCGGTCAACGAGCAGCCGGTCAGCATCGACAGGCCGCCGAGCGTCAAGAGCTGCTTGCCGAACAGGCGTCGCGACGGCATCGCCAGTTCGCGCTTCGCATCGAGCAGGATCGATGCGCGGTCGAGCTTGTGGCTCACACGATGTGTGGATGGGTCCGCTGGTTTCTCTATCGGCTTGTTCATGATTCGGTATCCGTTTGGAATTCGCGTTGCGATTTCATGAGCGTGAGCATGCGCATGGGTAGCCGCGGGCTCAACGTCCGCGCAACATCGCGAGCAACGAGCGCGGCACGAGCGCGACCATCGCCAGATGCACGGCGAGAAACGCGGCCAGCAGCGACATCGCGCTGAAGTGCACGATGCGCGCGTTGTCGTAGCCGCCCATCAGTTCGCGCAGCAGCGGAAACTGCACCGACTTCCAGATCGCGAGCCCCGATAGCACGAGCACGATCAGATCGGCGATCGCGAACAGGTAGGCGAATTTCTGCACCGCGTTGTAGACGCGCAGATCGCCATGCGACAGCTTCCCGCGCAACGCGGCGACGAAATCGCGCAGTACCGCGCGCGGCGTCAGCGGCAGGTACTTGCGCACGAAGCGCCCGCTCGCGAGATTCAGCGCGACATACACGAGGCCGTTGAACACCAGCAGCCACATCGCCGCGAAGTGCCATTGCAGCGCGCCGCCGAGCCAGCCGCCCAGCGTGATCGCGGTCGGGAAGCTGAACGCCGGGAAGATCGGCGACGCGTCGTAGATGCGCCAGCCCGACAGCATCATCACGATCGCGGCGAGCGCGTTCAGCCAATGCGTGATGCGCAGCCACAGCGGATGAATGACGCCGCGCTTCGGCGCGGCGGGCGCGGCGGGTGCGCTGGGGCGCAAGGCGTGGGGTGTGGACATGGGGCTCTCCTCGAGCAGCGGTAGTGAATGCGGCGCGCGCGAGGTCGATCAACGGCACGCGGGAAGGTCGGTCGCTTGTAGCACGTCGCCGCTCGCGTCGCTTTCGACGAACGCGACCACGCCGAAGCGGCCGGCGGCGTTGGCGCTCGGATCGGCTTGCGCATCGACGCTCGCAGCGTGTACATCGATGTCCTGATGAATCCGCGCGTGACCGGAGACGAGCGGCACGGGCCCGAACCAGGCACGCACGACGCGCTCGTGATGCAGCGTCGCGCCGCGGTTTTCGCCCGCGCCGACCTGCGTCGTCAGCGCGTTCTCGTAGATCGCGAGATAGGCGCTCAACGCACCCGTGGCGGCGGCTGCCGTCGTGCTGAACTGCGCATCGACATCGAACGCGCCGGGCGCACGCGGGCTCAGCGCAAGTGCGACGCTCGCCTGGGCGGGTTCGGCGACGAGCTCGGCGATGCGGCGCTCGAAACTGCCGCGTTGCGACCAGTCGCGCAACTCGCGGCCCGCAACGAACACTTCCGGCGTATAGAGCGTGTGCGCGCCCGCGAGACGCGTCAGCGTTTGCTGACGTTCCGTGAAGCGATGCTGGGAAAAGCGGTCGGTCCAGCCGAGGCTGTTCCAGTAGTCGACGTGCAGCGCGAGCGGCACGATGCCGTGCGCGGCGCCGTCGCTTTTCCATTGACTGAGCCAGCGGTCGGCGGGCGGGCAGCTATCGCAGCCCTCGCTGCTGTACAGCTCGACGAGCGCGACGCGGTGCGCGGGGCTGTGCGTGGCGCATAGGGGCCCGGCCGCGTCGGCCGCACTGATGCCAGAACCGCTCAGCAGAAAAAGCGCGAGGCCGACGGCGGGCGTCGAAAAAGTCGTAAAGCGCTGAAGTATCGAGCGATTGTGCGCGGTCGACATGACGTGCTCCGATCGTAATCTGCACGTTTGTCGAACCGCGCGGCCGGTTATGACAAGCCTCTTTTAATTTTTTTCCGGCATGAGATGAGCCAGCCAAAGCTCGCCCGCGACTCAGTCGTAACTGACCACCACCGTCACGCGCGTGTCCGTATCGGTGCGCTTCGCGTTCAGCGACAGCACGCCGCCCGCGCGATCGACCGCGTAGTGGCCGTCGCGGGCCGTCGCGACGCGCCCGGTGCCATCGACGAACCGCGCCGCCACCAGATCGCGCGACTGCGTGCCGCCGTTCACTTCGAGCGCGACATCGGCCCCGCTGACGACGCCCGGCGGCGCGCTGAACGTCACCGTGCGCGAGAAGCGCTGACCCGCCACGCTCGCGCTACCGACGGCGACGCCAGGGGGCGCCGTATCCACGCTGATCTGCATCGGCGGTGCAACGATCATCCCCACGAACCGGATCACGCCGCCCGTCACCGTCGATGCCGCCGGCGCCGCCAGCGGCGCGGCGAGCAATGCCACCACCGCGACTGTGCGACCGAACGTTCGCCACCGCCTGCTTTCCGCTTTCATGTGCACCTCTTTGTCAATCGGCGCGAGTCGCCTCGCGCCATTCACGCGCCATCCCGCGAATCGCTTCGCCGGAGTGCGGCCTTCGCTGCACTTTGTTTAACGGCAATCCTCTGACTGGCTTGAACGCAATGCGGACCACACCGCTTTCTTCTCGCACCGCACAAAAACGGTCAGTCGACGGGCGCGACGTCGCAAACGGAGCTGCGTGAGACAGCGTGCTAACATCAAACTTTCGTCTCGCTGCTGCCGCGCGGCCTCACGCTTAGTCGCCCGGCACCCCTCGATCGCGCTTCCCCAACACCTGGTCGTTTTGCCCGTGACTTCTCTGCGTCGTCCGACTTTCCGTGCTCTCGCCCGCTTGCGCCCATGCCGCGCAGGCGAGCGCGCGCGCGCGGACGTCGCGTCGCACGGCCCCGGCGAGACGTCCCGAACGGTCCCGCTTCACGCCGCCCGGCGCCCTCGCTGACGCAGCCCGCCAATACCCAGGGCCGCGTCGCCGGGCACCGGGCTCTCCCATTCGTCCACTCATCCGCCGACCACCCCATGGGTCGTTGCATGCGGCCATCCATGACCGCCTTATCCGGAGTCCTGATGATGAAGAAGATCAAAACCTGCTACCTGACCGAACTCGACGTAACCCGCCTCGAGAAATACGCGGCCACCGACGCCAAGTTGCAGCACATGCTCGACGATGTGCTCGAACGCGCGGTAATCGTCGACTCGCACGACATCCCCGCCGACGTCGTCACGATGAACTCGCAAGCGACGCTGATCGACGCAGCGAGCGGCGAACAGATGACGTGGACCGTCGTCTATCCGCCCAACGCCGATTTCGCGCAAGGGCGCCTGAACGTGTTCTCGCCGGCTGGCCTCGCGCTGCTCGGCGCGCGCCGCGGCGAGAGCGTCCGCTTCACGCCACCCAGCGGCGATCAGAAAGTGCTCAAGCTCGACAAAATCCTGTATCAGCCTGAAGCCGCCGACGATTTTTCACTGTAAGGCGGCCGTTCCCTCGCTGTAAGTTGCCTTGTCTGATGCGGTCTCGAATCAAGCATAGGAGATGTCTGGTTTCATCCGGACCAGTTTTTTTGAGTCATTCAGACAGGTTGCCAAACCGCGGGCGGGCGGTGTATCGTGTGCGCTGCTAACGCGGGGGTCCTGCGTAGCGCGGAGCTGGAGGTCCGTGTTGCGTGGGTGAGAAATACCCTTTGAACCTGATCTGGATAATGCCAGCGCAGGGAAGCGTACGGATTTCGCTCCAGCCTCAAGGGCCTCACCTCTCCGCGATTTCCGACTACTTCCATCTCGGTCTCCTGCTTAGCCGCCCCACTTTGTACGGAGACTTACATGAACGCCAATCCGAAGTTTATTTCCGCCGAAGCCCATGTGGACGAGGCCGCCGTCGCGCCGTTGCCGAATTCGCGCAAGGTCTACGTGACCGGCTCGCGCCCGGACATCCGCGTGCCGATGCGCGAAATCTCGCAGGCCGACACGCCCGACAGCTTCGGCGGCGAAAAGAATCCGCCGATCTACGTGTACGACACGTCGGGCCCCTACTCCGACCCGGACGCGGAGATCGACATCCGCGCGGGTCTGCCCGCACTGCGCGAGGCGTGGATCGAGGAGCGCGGAGACACCGAGCCGCTGACCGGTCTGTCGAGCAGCTTCAGCCGCGAGCGCGCCGCCGATCCGGCCACCGCGCAGCTGCGTTTTCCGGGACTGCATCGTACGCCGCGCCGCGCGATCGCCGGCAGGAACGTGACGCAGATGCACTACGCGAAGCAAGGCCTCATCACGCCGGAAATGGAATACATCGCGATTCGCGAAAACCAGCGCCGTGCCGAGTACCTCGAGACCCTGAAGACGAGCGGCCCGAACGGCGCGAAGCTCGCCGCGATGATGGGCCGTCAGCACCCCGGCCAGGCATTCGGCGCGAGCGCGTTCGGTCCGAACGGCCTCACCGAAATCACCGCGGAATTCGTGCGCGAGGAAATCGCGCGCGGCCGCGCGATCATCCCGAACAACATCAATCACCCGGAAAGCGAGCCGATGATCATCGGCCGCAACTTCCTCGTGAAGGTCAATGCGAACATCGGCAACTCGGCGGTGACATCGTCGATCGGCGAGGAAGTCGACAAGATGACGTGGGCGATCCGCTGGGGCGGCGACACGGTGATGGATCTGTCGACCGGCAAGCACATTCATGAAACGCGCGAATGGATCATCCGCAACAGCCCGGTGCCGATCGGCACGGTGCCGATCTATCAGGCGCTCGAAAAGGTCAACGGCAAGGCTGAAGACCTCACCTGGGAAATCTTCCGCGACACGCTGATCGAGCAGGCCGAGCAAGGCGTCGACTACTTCACGATCCACGCGGGCGTGCGTCTGCAATATGTGCCGCTCACGGCGAACCGGATGACCGGCATCGTGTCGCGCGGCGGCTCGATCATGGCGAAGTGGTGTCTCGCGCATCACAAGGAAAGCTTCCTGTACGAGCATTTCGAAGAGATCTGCGAAATCATGAAGGCCTACGACGTGGCCTTCTCGCTCGGCGACGGCCTGCGTCCCGGCTCGATCTACGACGCGAACGACGAAGCGCAACTGGGCGAGCTGAAGACGCTCGGCGAACTCACGCAGATCGCGTGGAAGCACGACGTGCAGGTGATGATCGAAGGTCCGGGCCATGTGCCGATGCAGCTGATCAAGGAAAACATGGACCTGCAGCTCGACTGGTGCGACGAGGCGCCGTTCTACACGCTCGGGCCGCTGACCACCGACATCGCGCCGGGCTACGACCACATCACGTCGGGCATTGGCGCCGCGATGATCGGCTGGTTCGGCACCGCGATGCTGTGCTACGTGACGCCGAAGGAACACCTCGGTCTGCCGAACAAGGACGACGTGAAGACCGGCATCATCACGTACAAGCTCGCCGCGCATGCCGCCGATCTCGCGAAGGGTCATCCGGGCGCGCAGGTGCGCGACAACGCGCTGTCGAAGGCGCGCTTCGAATTCCGCTGGGAAGACCAGTTCAATCTCGGTCTCGACCCGGACAAGGCGCGCGAATTCCACGACGAAACGCTGCCGAAGGATTCGGCCAAGGTCGCGCATTTCTGCTCGATGTGCGGCCCGCACTTCTGCTCGATGAAGATCACCCAGGACGTACGCGAGTTCGCGGCGCAACAAGGCGTCACCGACGACGAAGCGCTGAAGAAAGGCATGGAAGTAAAGTCGATCGAGTTCATGAAGCAAGGCGCGGAGATTTATCAGCGGCAATAAGCGGGTTGCGCGATTCGCGCGAACCAGCACTGCAGTATCGAAGCCCGCCGGCATGGCGGGCTTTTTTATTCCACCGCATCGAGCAGGCACGTTGCGTGCTGGGAGAAGGAAACATCTGTTTCCAACAACGAGCGGAGTCAGCATCATGAAATCGATCCGTCATCTCGGTACTCGTCTTGGTACGGTCGCAGCCGCCCTTTCACTTGTCGCGGGTCTCGCGGCATGCGGCGACATGTCCCCACGCACACGCGATACCGCGATCGGCGCGGGTGTCGGCGGCGCCGCTGGCGCGGCAATCGGCGGCAACGGCTTGTCGACGTTGGGCGGCGCGGCGGTAGGCGGTGTCATCGGTAACCAGGTCGGCAAGTGAGCGTTGCGTCCGATGACGCGTCTAACGATTCATACAGGACAGCAAACGATTTTTTTCGGACCACGGTCCGGACTGCCGAGGGCGGCGGATGCAGTGCGCCCTCGTCCCGACAGCGCGCGTGGAAATAGGCTGAAATATGCGGTTGCGGTTTTGCCACAGCGCTGCCGCGGCAAGAGCGTAAGCTCCTCATAACGACGTCGCGCAAGGCGGCATCGGTTCATCGAGGAGCGCGCCATGAAGTCCCGCGTCGTCACCCATCTTTGCGTGGTGCGCCTCTCGACGCCACGCGATTCGTCCAGTTTTTCCGCGAGGTTCGCGCGGCCCGCCACCGCGATTTGCGTGCTCGCCTCGAGTCTCTTTTTTGCAGGCTGCTATTACCCCGCCGGCTACTATCCCGCCGGCTATTATCCGTCGTACTATTCGACCGCGCCCGCGACCACAGCCGACCAAACCGCGCCGGCGACCGATCAACAGCAGCCGCCTCAAGCCCAGGCGCAAATGCAGGTCGCACCGCAAGACATGCCGCCCGGTTATACGGTTCCCGCGCCTGTGTACGCGGCGCCGCCGGTTTATCCCGCCTACTATCCGCCGCCGCCTTATCCCGCTTATTACGGCTACCCCGCCTACTACGGACCGTCGATTGCGATCGGCATTGGCGGTTATTGGGGCGGCCATTGGGGTGGCCATTGGGGCGGCCACTCGCATTGACCTGTCCTCTTTCGTCGCGGAGCGTGCACGCGCCGGCACTTCAACTGCCGGCGCGCGCGCTTCTTCATGAGTCGTTTTTCCGCGCGTATCGCCCTCCACCGCGCATACCCCGCCCGTACTTTCCCGGCTTGACGCGCCGGTAAGGCGCTCTATCCTTGGAAGGTTTCATGCAGCACCCGCTTAAATCGGGCGACGCCGCTTTGTCGAGGCCAGTTGCGAGCGTCCGCCGAATCAGAGCGACGTGCCGTCATGCGCAATCCCCGCGTCGAATTACACAACAACGAAGGAGACGTGATGTTTCATCAACTACTCACTCCGGTTGGCAATTCGCTTTTTCCGTCGTTCATCGTCGCCGCGCTGCCGATCATCGCCGTGCTCGCGCTGCTCGGCTGGGCGCGCAGGCCCGCGTGGCAAGCGTCGCTCGCGGGACTGATCATCGGTTTGATCGTGGCGATTTTCGTCTGGCAGTTTCCGGTCGGGCTCGCGTTCAACTCGGTCGCGGCTGGCGTCGTGTTCGCGATCTGGCCAGTGATGTGGATCGTGTTCACCGCGATCCTGCTGTACAACATCGCGCAGCGCTCGGGACGCTTCGAGGCCTTTCGCCTGTGGATGATCGACAACCTGCCGAACGACCGGCGCATCGTGCTCGTCGTGGTCGGCTTTTCGTTCGGCGCGCTGCTCGAGGGCATTTCGGGTTTCGGCACGCCGGTCGCGATCACGAGCTCGCTGCTGATCATGCTCGGCTTTCCGACGCTCGAAGCGCTGACCTTCACGCTGATCTTCAACACCGCGCCGGTCGCGTTCGGCGCGCTCGGCGTGCCGATCACGGTGCTCGGCGCGGTCACGCATCTGCCGTCCGATGTGCTCGGCAAGATGGTCGGGCGGCAATTGCCTTTCTTCGCGGTCCTGCTGCCCTTCTATGTGATCGCCGTGTACGCGGGCTTTCGCCACATGCTGCGGATCTGGCCGGTGCTGCTGGTCTCGGGCCTGAGCTTCGCGCTGACCCAGTTCGTCGTCTCGAACTTCATCAACTACAGCCTGACCGACGTGCTGTCGTCGCTGGTTTCGCTGATCCTCACCGTTGCGTTCCTGCGCGTCTGGAAGCCCGCCGTCGATCCGAAATTCGCGATCAACGTCGATCGCATCAGCGAGGTGCGCGGCAAGATCGGCGGCGCACAGGGCTGGTATCCGTGGATCATCGTGTCGGTCGTCGTGATCATCTGGACGATCGCGAGGATCTTCACGATCGGCGACATCAAGTTGTCGTGGCCCGGTCTCGACAAGGCCGTGTTCATCACGCTCTACAACACGCCGTACGGCGCGGTCTGGGACTTCCAGCCGCTCGCGACCGGTACCGCGATCCTCGTCGCCGCGCTCATCACGGCGTTCGTCGTACGGCTCTCGCCCGCCGAGTTCGGCAAGGCGATCTCCGATACGTGGGTGCAAACGCGCATCGCGATCCTGACCGTGGCAACGATCGTCGGCCTCGCTTACCTGATGAACTACTCGGGACTCACCTACACGCTCGGTCTCGGCGTTGCGTCGGTCGGGCCGCTGTTTCCGCTCGTGTCGGCGTTCCTCGGCTGGGTGGCGGTGTTCCTGTCGGGCAGCGATACGTCGGGCAATGCGCTGTTCGGCAATCTGCAGGTGGTCGCGGCCAACCAGCTCAATCTGAATCCGGTGCTGATGGCGGCGACCAACTCGTCGGGCGGCGTGATGGGCAAGATGATCTCGCCGCAGAACATCGCGACCGGCGTCGCGACCACCGAGTTGAAGGGCAAGGAAGGCGTCGTGTTCGCCAAGACCTTCAAACATTCGATTCTGCTGACGGTGCTGCTTGGCGTGCTCGTCTGGGCGCAGCAGAACGTCCTGCAATGGATGATTCCGCATTGAGGTCGCGCCAGTAACGGCGCAATGCAATTCACATCTTTTCGGACGGCCGCCCACGCATCGCGGGCGCCGTGTCCGATCCCATCCCACCGCCGTTCCGCCTGATCGCAATTTTTCTCACATATCGGCGAGAATTGCTCGTTTGGCGCGCGCCCTCGCAGCGCTTACCATCGACCTCATCGGACGCGGCTGTCTCCCGGATCTTGCCGTTTCATCCTGTACTGAAACGATTCGCGCGATCGCACTGTTACGATGAGCTGGCGTCCCGACTCAACTGCGCGCGGCGCCATTCCAATGAAAACCAGAAACCTGCTGCAACTGCTGATCCTCGCTGCCCTATGGGGCGCATCGTTCCTGTTCATCCGCGTCGGCGTGACCGACTTCGGCGTCGCGCCGCTGATGGCGCTGCGCGTCGGCATCGGCGCGCTCTTTCTCGCGATCGTGCTGATCGCGCGACGGCCGCTGCAACAGTCCGCCACCGTGTTGCGCACGCACGCAGTGCCGCTGCTCGTGGTCGGTATCGTCAATTCGGCGGCACCGTTCTGCCTGTTCGCGTATGCCGAGCTGACACTGTCGGCGGGCGTCACGTCGGTGATCAATGCGTGCGCGCCGCTGTGGGGCGCGCTGGTCGGCTTCCTGTGGCTGCGCGACCGGCTCAGCGCACTGCGCACGCTCGGTCTCGTGGTCGGCTTTCTCGGCGTGCTGATGCTCGTGTGGGATCAGATCGCGGCGCCGGCCGGCTCGGCCGCCTCGCCGCTGAGCGTCGCGCTCGCGGCCGGCGCCGCGCTCGGCGCCACGCTGCTCTACGGCATCGCCGCCAACTACACGAAGCGTCACCTGACTGGCGTCGACGCGCTGACCGTCGCGACCGGCACGATGATCGGCGCGACGATCGTGCTGCTGCCGCTCGCGGTCATCTACTGGCCCGCCGCGCCGATCTCGCTGCGCGCGTGGGGCGCGGTGATCGCGCTCGGCGTCGCCTGTACCGGCATCGCGTACATGCTGTTCTTCCATCTGATCGCGGTCGCCGGGCCGACGCGCGCGATCACCGTGACCTTCGTGATTCCGATCTTCGGCATTCTGTGGGGCGCGTTGTTTCTCGGCGAGACGGTGTCGCCCGGCATGCTCGAAGGGTGCGCTGTGATTCTGGTCGGCACCGCGTTGGCGACCGGCGTAGTCAAGCGCTTGCCGTGGATGGGGACGCGGCGCGCGGATACCTGAGCGCACGGAGTCAATCGGCAACCGCGCCGGGTCGCGGCTTGCCGATCCGGTCACGTTACATCGGCTCACGCGCGGGCCCTTCGCGCGTCAAATGCATAGTCAAAAAAAACCGCCCGGATTTCTCCGGGCGGTTTCGTCGAACCGGCGGCGTCGGCCGCGAGGCTCCCGTATCAGTGCAGCTGGTCGGCCATCAGGCTCATGATCTGCTTGGCCTGCGAGCTTTCGTCGAGTTGCCCCTTGTCGTCGACCACGGCCACGCGGGTCTGGTTCGGCGTCACCGCGCGCACGTTCACGCGATACTGCCTGGCGACCTTCTCCTTCTTGCCGTGGAAGACCTGGCTCCAGAAGCCCTGCTCGGCCGACGACATATCCTTCGGATCGACGTAGCGCACGAAATAGAGGCCGCGGCTCATGTCGCGATCGTCGACCGTGAAATTGCTGCGATCGAGTGCGAGGCCCACGCGCAGCCACGCGCGGTCATACGGCTCGCCGAGCGTGAGTTCGGTCGATGAGAGCTGCGCCGACGTGTTGTTGGCCGAATCCGCGTCCGGCATAGGCGGTTGCGCCGCGAGCGCGACGTTCTGCGCGACAACGGCGGCCGTCGCCGACTTCGCACCCGCCGTCGCCGCGTTCGGCGCGATCTGCGTGCCCGCGGGCGACAGCTCGGCGTTCTGTGTGCCACCCGCGTTGCTACCCGAATCGGCCCGCGCCAGCGAGACCATCAGGCGCTTCAGGTATTCCTGCTCGAGCGCCGGGTCGTTCGGCTTGGGTTGCCACTGGGTCGACTCGTTGTTCGTACCGGTGATCGCCTCACGCATGCCTTTCTGGCTGACGAACACATAGGTGCCGCCGTTCGGCGCCGCTTCGAGACGCGTGCGGAACTTGTTGCGCTCCGAACTCACGTAGCTGTTGCCCATCGCCTTCGACAGCGTGTTGCGGATAAAGCCGTCGTTGATCTGCGCGTGGGTTTCGTTCCAGTCGGTTTCCATCACGCCCTTGTCGCGCTGGTCGACGACGAGCAGGAAGCCCTGCTCCTGCCAGAAGCGGCGGATTTGCGGCCAGGCCTGATCGGGCGTTTTGTTGTCGATCACGAGCCAGCTCTCGGTGCCGTCGCGCTGGATGTGGATGCCCTGGACGGGCGGCACGACCGCGACCGCGTCGCCGGCCGGCGCCTGTGCCTGCACCTGTTTCAGCGTGGACAGCGAGGTTTCGCCGCCCTGCGGCGGCAGCGAACGCTGATCGGCCGTCTCGTCGATCATGTTCGGCGGTACGGCAAGCGATACCTGCTTCGAACGGGAGTCGCTCCTATAGTCGATTTTGGTCGGCGACGAGGTGCCGCAGCCGGCGACCAGCCCGCCTGCCATGAGCATTACTGCAAACCGCTTGGTGAGACGAAAATCAGTCATATTCGGGGAATCCTTCCGCTACGCCACGGCAAGTTTCCGTGGATCAACCCAACATTTTACCGGTCCCGGCGAGGCCTGTGCAAAAACTGGGGTTTGCCCGCGAATCGCCGCATGCCACGGCTACGAAGCGACCACGGGAAAAAAGTCCGCGCCCAATCATGCTATTTGCCTTCTTATGAAGTAAATTTAACACTAAATAACACTTTCGAGTTGACCTTGGGAGTATTCCCAAGTCTTTGCCGGAGGCCCGCCGAATAAGGGCTTCCGGTCTGCATGCGGCTTGTTTTTAAACATGGCGCGCGGTCCTGTCCGCCGCGATGTGCAAAGGCCAGAAAAAAACCAGCGCCAGATTAATCGAGTTATCTCAATAAAAAATCCGGCGCCAAACGAGGAAGGCCTCATGTCCCAGTCCTGTCTCAATCCATCCGCGATCGCCTCGGCGATCGCCATCGTCGCGTGCTGCGCGAGCTTCGGCGCGCATGCCGAATTGGGCGGCACGATGCCGAGCCAGGCGGTGTCGGGCGCGAGCGCGCCGCGCACGCTGCTCAATGGCGCACTGCGCGAGCGCACGTGGACCGACGCTGGCAATACGACCATCAACGAATACGCGACCAGCACCGGCCTGATCGTCGCCTACGCGTGGCAAGGCCCGACGATGCCGGATCTGCACGCGCTACTCGGCAAATACGGCGACTCGTACAAGACAGGCGCCGCGGCGGCGGCCGGCAGCGGCAATCTGCATTCGTCGCGGGTCACGCGCGCCGACGTGATCGTCGAGTCCGGCGGACCGATGCGCGGCTACGTCGGCCGCGCGTGGCTGCCGACGGCTTTGCCCGCCGGCGTCACCTCCGACGACATCCAGTAACGCGTGCGCCCCGCACGCGTCGCTCGCGCCCCCTTCACGCCTAAGTTCCACCCGACGGATCGCCACGCCATGAAATCCGCCTTGCGTTTCCATGCCCTGCTTCTGATCGTCTGCGCGGCCCTCGTCGGCTGCGGCGGCGGAGGCGGCAGTTCCTCGTCCAGCTCGTCCGGCTCGGGCTCGACGCCGTCCGCGACCGCGCCGAGCTCGTCGACCAGTTCCACGAGCGCGTCGAACACGACGCAGAGCGCGAACGTGCCGCAATCGACCACGCCCAACGTGCAGCTGGTCACGGTCGGCGTATCGCCCGGCAGTACGCGCAACATGCTGACGACGAGCGTCACCGTCTGCCAGGCCGGCACCAGCAACTGCGCGACAATCGACGACATCCAGGTCGACACCGGCTCGAACGGCCTGCGCATCCTCGCATCGGCGCTACCGACAACCCTGTCGCTGCCGAGCATCGCCGCGGGCGGCGGCGTGAGCGCCGAATGCGCGGTGTTCGGCAGCGGTTATGCGTGGGGCTCGATCCGCAACGCGGACGTACGCATGGCTGGCCAACAGGCGTCATCGATTCCGATCCAGGTAATCGCCGACAGTGCGCTGCCCGCCGCACCCACCGACTGCGCGAATTCCGGCGCGTCGCTGCTGACGGTGTCGAGCCTGCACTCGAACGGGATCCTCGGCGTGGGCCTGTTCCCGGTCGACTGCGGCAACGGCTGCTCGAACTCCGCATTGCCGCGCTGGTACTACAGCTGCACGACGAGCGGCTGCACCGCAACCGCGCAGCCGCTCGCACAGCAGGTGACCAACCCGGTCAGCAGCTTCCCGCTCGACAACAACGGCGTCGTGATCGAGCTGCCGGCCGTCGCCGATGCGGGCGCGGCCAGCGTGTCGGGCTCGTTGATCTTCGGCATCGGCACCCAGTCGAACAACACGCTGACGAGCCCGAACGTCCTGAAGGCGAACGCCGCGACCGGCTACGTGACGACGAACTCGGGCGGTCAGACCTATGCGGTGAGCTATCTCGACAGCGGCTCGAACGGCCTGTTCTTCCACTCGACGCAGTTCCCGTTGTGCGGCTTGTGGTACTGCCCGACTTCGACGCAGTCGGCGAGCGCGTCGATCACCGGCATCGATGGCGTGTCGAGCACGGTGTCATTCGACATAGCCAATTCGAGCACGCTGTTCTCATCGTCGAACAACGCGTTCGACAATCTCGCCGGCAATTCGAGTCAGGGCTTCGGCTGGGGCTTGCCGTTCTTTTACGGCAAACGCATTTACACGGCGATTGCGGCGCGCAATACGTCGGCCGGCCAGGGGCCGTATTACGCGTTCTGAGGTTGATTGGGTTGGATGCGCAGCGATGGCGCGAGACGCGGACGGGAACTCAGCCCGCCGCGCTGGCGGGTTGGGCGGCCGGCGCGGCCAGCTTTGCCGGCGCGAGCCAGCGGAATACGTCCAGCTCTTCGCCGTGGAACGTGCACTCGGCGGCGGCCGGCGTGCTGACCCTCTTCGGCTCGGCCTGCTTCGCGGCCACGTTGACGTCCGTCGCCGCTTGCGATGCCGATGCCGCGAGCGGCGTGGAGACCGCCACCTCGGACGCGCTTACCCGATGCTCGATCGTCCCCTCCACCACGACGCGCGAGCCGCGAATCGCGGCCCCGCGATGCGTGACCCGCAGCGTATCCGACGACATCCCCGACGGCGCCTCGGCCAGCTTGCTGCGCATCAATTGTTCGCATGCGCCCGAGTTGCGGGTACCGATCGTGCAGGCCGCCAGCAGCGCCGCGGCGCTCGCGACACAGGCGATAGAGAGAAGGCGAATCTTCATTGATGTTCCGTTGTTCCAAGCCTCGGTCATTGTAGCTTACGACCCCGTCGCCCGGCTTCGCGGCCGCCTGCCGCTTGACCTTGACCCAGCGCATCGGCATTGTGTTGACCGGTCGCGCCCTCGATGGCGCAGCCGGCAGCCCGGTTGCCCACATTGCGCGGCGAATTCAAAACGACTCTACCCCCGGTAACGATCTCGGCTTCTTCATGCTCAGCCTCGTCCTGCTCGCGATCGTCGCCTACGCCGCGACCAATATCGACAACCTGTTCGTGCTGCTCGGCTTTCTGACCGAAACGGGCGTGGAGCGGCGCCGCGTGGTCGCGGGACAGTACGCGGGCTCTTTGATCCTCGTCGCCGCGGCGCTCGTGCTCGCGTCCTTGCTCACGCGCCTGCCGGCCGGTTATGTGGGCCTGCTCGGCTTGCTGCCGATCGTCGTGGGCCTGCACAAGGCCTGGCAGCGCTTCGGTCCCGGCCACGCGCGGCGCAACGCCAGCGAAGATGGCGAGGACAGCCACGCAAGCGCCCCGCCATCCGTTCGCGGCTCATCGAGCTGGACCGTCGCGAGCGTCGCCATCGCCAACGGCTCGGACAACCTCGCCGTCTACGTGCCGCTGTACGCGAGTCGTACGCCCGCCGAGAACGCGCTGGTTTCGCTCGTGTTCGTCGTGATGATCGGGCTCTGGTGCGCGGGCGCGGCATGGCTGGTCGACCACCCGTTGCTCGGCGCGCCGATCCGGCGCTACGGCTCGGCGCTGCTGCCGCTGATCCTGCTCACTATAGGCGTATCGGTGATGGTGAACAGCGATACGTTGCGACTTTGGTCCGGCGCGTGATCAACGCGGGGCGTCGACGAAGACTGCGCGGCACGCAACGGCTTCGGCTTGCCGCCTTCAGCGTCGTAGTCTTCGTCTGCCGATCCTGCTTCGCCAGTCTCAATTCGCCGGCTGGGGCGGTTGCACGTAAGTACGCAGGCCCGCCAGCGGCGCGCCATAGCCGCCCGCGCTCGCGTTGTTCGGCAAGCCGTTGACCAGTTGCGCACGCGGATCGGTCGGATTCAGATTCAGCTCGCCCGCCTGCTGGTTGCCATGCGTCGGATACTCGCTGCCGCGCGCCGCCTGCGGCATCAGACCTGTACTGTTCTGCGGCGCGTTCATGTCGTTCTGCGCGCTGAGCCCCTGCGCGCCGGCCTGCCCGACGAACCCACATGCCAACGCCGCGCACGCGCAGATCCTCGCGAGGCCGGATATCTTCGCTACACTTTTCATGTTCACCTCCTGCTCTGTGAATTGACGACGCCTCGTGAGCTCACCCCTGAATCGAGTGCCGCGCGAGCGTCCCACAGCACCTTCCATGCGAGCGGCCGCTCGCCCCCTTCTGCAGCCGAGCAGGCCGCGGCCCACTCCACCTCGGCCCCACTCCACCTCGGCCCTTGACGCTTTCTCAATAATATGTTCCCATTGCGCACTATGTACCGCGCCCAGACCACCCTATCGCTACTACTAGCCCGCTCTACCGGGCTAGGTCTGCTGCTGCGCGCGTCCGCTTCTCTCTGATACACCGAAGCATCGCTTGAATCCCCAGTAACTGACCCAGCCCCGGTTTCCGACCGGCGGCCCTGTATCGCGTTTTCGTCGTCCGGTCGACACCCATTCCACGGTCTCTCCCCCGGATGATGAAAATGTTGAAAAACCCTGCTACCAAGTACCGTTCGTTCAAGCCGATCAATTTGACGGATCGCCAGTGGCCGTCGCGCACCATCACGCGCGCGCCGATCTGGATGAGCACCGACCTGCGCGACGGCAACCAGGCGCTGTTCGAGCCGATGAACGCCGAGCGCAAGATGCGCATGTTCAAGACGCTGGTGCAGATCGGCTTCAAGGAAATCGAAGTCGCGTTTCCGTCGGCGTCGCAGACCGATTTCAACTTCGTGCGCGAGCTGATCGAGGGCGGCCATATTCCCGACGACGTGACGATCGAAGTGCTCACGCAGGCGCGCGACGATCTGATCGAGCGTACTTTCGAATCGTTGCGCGGCGCCCCGCGCGCGATCGTCCATCTGTACAACGCGACCGCGCCGGAATTCCGCAAGATCGTGTTCGGCCTCGAAAAGAGCGGCGTGATCGAACTCGCGCAGAAGGCCGCGCGCACGATGAAACGCCTCGCCGACGCGCAACCGGACACGCACTTCACGCTGCAATACAGCCCGGAAGTGTTCAGCGGCACCGAACTCGAATTCGCGAAGGAAGTCTGCGACGCGGTGTTCGACATCTGGCAACCAACGCCCGAGCACAAGGCGATCGTCAATCTGCCGGCCACCGTCGAAATGGCCACGCCGAACGTCTACGCCGACCAGATCGAATGGATGCACCGCAATCTCGCGCGTCGCGACTCGCTGATCGTCTCCGTCCACCCGCATAACGACCGCGGCACGGCCGTCGCGGCCGCGGAGCTCGCGGTGATGGCGGGTGCGGATCGCGTCGAAGGTTGCCTGTTCGGCAACGGCGAGCGCACCGGCAACGTCGACCTCGTCACGCTCGCGTTGAACCTGTACACGCAGGGCGTCGACCCCGAGCTCGATTTCTCGAACATCAACGAAGTCGCGCGCACGGCCGAGGAATGCACGCAGTTGCCGGTGCATCCGCGTCATCCGTATGTCGGCGATCTCGTCTTCACCGCGTTCTCGGGCTCGCACCAGGACGCGATCAAGAAGGGCTTCGCCGCGCAGAAGCCGGACGCGATCTGGGAAGTGCCGTACATGCCGATCGATCCGAGCGACCTCGGCCGAACCTACGACTCCGTGATTCGCGTGAACAGCCAGTCGGGCAAGGGCGGTATCGCGTACCTGCTCGAGCAGAGCTACGGCGTCGTGTTGCCGCGCCGTCTGCAGGTCGATTTCAGCTCGGCCGTGCAGCGTTTCACCGACCAGAGCGGCCAGGAAGTCACGCCCGCGCAGATCTGGGAACTGTTCCAGCAGGAATACGTGCGCACGGCCGAGCCGGTCCGCTATATCAGCCACAGCCTGTCCGAGCATGACGGCCGCGAGCACATCAAGCTCAACGTCGAAATCAACGGCACGCCGCGCGTGCTGGGCGGCTCCGGCAACGGCCCGCTCGACGCGCTGATGCACGCCTTCGACGTGCCCGTGCGCATCCAGCACTACGAGGAACGCGCGCTCACGCAGGGCGCCGATGCGCGCGCGATCGCGATCGCCGAAATGGCCGGCACCGATGTGGCCGGCAGCGCGTTCGGCGTCGGTGTCGATGCGAACCTGATCACCGCGTCGATCCGCGCGGTGATCAGCGGCGTGAACCGCGCGTATGCACGCGTGAACACGGATGCCCAGGAGCGCTTCTTCGACGCCGCGCTGAGCGACGCGACGGTGTGAGGCAGCGTCTGCCGCGTTGAACGTGCGGCACGCCGCATGTTCGACGGGCTGACGACAACCAAGAAGGGGCGTTTCGACGCCCCTTCCTTTTTAATGGGGATTTATCCGCGTCAACCTCGGCCGACGGTCAATGAAACACGTCCCGGCCGAAGTACTTCAGCGAAATCCGCTGATACGTACCGTCTTTTCTCATGCCGGCGAGCGCGTCGTCGATCGCCAGGCGCAGCTTCGGATTGCCCTTGCGGATCAGTACGGCCGACTTGTCGCTGCTATCGGGCGACGTATCGACCGCGACGACCTTGATCCTCGCCTCGGGCTCGCGCTTCCTGTAGTCGAGAAACGACAATGAATCGTTGACGGTCGCGTCGACGCGGCCCGCGACGAGCAGCTCGATCGATTCGTCGAAGCCCTGCGCCGGAATCACCTGCGCGCCGTGCGCGGCCGCGATCCTGCCGACGTTGCTGGCCAGCGTATTGGCCGATTTGCGGCCCTTCAGGTCGTCGAAAGATTTGATCGTCGTGTTCTCCGATGCGACGATCAGCACCGCGTGCGACGTGATGTACGGCTCCGAGTAATCGTATTTGAGCTTGCGCTCGTCGGTGATCGCGACCTCGTTGATCACCGCGTCGTAGCGATTGACGTCGAGACCGGCGATCAGTCCTTCCCATTTGCCTTCGATGAATTGCGGCTTGACGCCGAGACGCTGCGCGATCGCGCTCCCAATCTCGACGTCGAAGCCGGTCAGCTTGCCCGCGTCGTCGTGGTAGGTGAACGGGGCGTACGTACCTTCGGTGCCGATCCGGAACACGCCCGATGCCTTGATCCGCGCGAGATCATCGGCGCTAGCCGGATGCGCGAGTGCTGCCTGCAACAGCGCAATCATCGCAAGTGAACGAATCGGCTTCATCGGACGGCTCCGTCTGAGTGCCTGCGCAGGTGGCGGACTGCCGCGTTTGGCGGGGAGTGCCGGCGTGCGGCCGGCTGTGTGGGCCGACTGTAGCAAACCGTCCGCGATTTTCAAAGCGCTTCGCGCGCGGTGCGTCGATCCGCACAAGTCAGCCGCTGCGCTCTGCCGTCGAGCATATGGCGCAGGCAAAAAAACCCCGCAAGCGCTCATGCTTTCACGAGCCTTTGCGGAGCCTTTTCGCGCAGCTTTCGGTGCGGGTCGGCGTGTCGGCGCGCCGCTCAGTACGTCTCCAGATGCAGCCGCCCTTCCCGCTTCAGCTTCGCCCACAACGCTTCCCAATCGATCTGATGCTGCTCGCCGATATCCTTGAGCGCCTGCAGCACACCGTCCTCCATGCCCTTGAGGCCGCACACGTAGATATAGGTGTTGTCGTCCTTCAGCAGGTTCGCGACGTCGGCCGAACGTTCGCGCATTGCGTCCTGCACGTAGCGCTTCGCCTGTCCCGGGGTGCGCGAAAACGCGAGCGTGGTGTCGATGAAATCCTTCGGCAGATTCGTCAGCGGTCCAAAGTACGGCAGCTCCTCCTTGGTACGCGCGCCGAAGAACAGCATCAGCTTGCCGGTCGCGCCTTTGAGGCGCTTGCGGCGGCGATACTCGGTCATCGCGCGCATCGGCGCGGAACCGGTGCCCGTGCAGATCATCAGCAGATGCGAGTTCGGATGATTCGGCATCAGGAAGGTGCTGCCGAACGGACCGATCACGTTGACCACGTCGCCCTTCTTCAGATCGCACAGATAGTTCGAGCACACGCCGTCGATCGCGTCGCCGTGCTGCTGCGACACCCGTTTCACCGTCAGCGACACGTTGTTATAGCCCGGCCGCTCGCCATCGCGCGGACTCGCGATCGAGTACTGGCGCGCGTGATGCACGCGGCCGTCGGCAGCAGCTCCCGGCGGCAGAATGCCGATCGACTGGCCTTCGAGCACCGGAAACGGCATCGAGCCGAAATCGAGCACGATGTGATGGATGTCGCTCGACGTCGCGCTGTCGGTGAGCCGGTAGTTGCCGACCACCGTCGCGGTGGTCGGCGCCTTATGCGTGTAGAGATTCACGTACGGCTTCGCGGCCGACCACGGCGGCACGAGCGCGCCGCGCACGGTATCCACTTCGATGCCGTCCGCTTCGGCGGCGCTGTCGTCCGCGGTGGACGCGGCCACCGGTTCTTCAGCCGGCACCGCCATCGTGTTCTGCTCCGGCAACACGTCCCACGTAAACTGCTCGTCGATCGAATAGGCGTCGGCCTTCAGCACGGTGCGCCAGTTGTCGATCGCGCCGGTCGGGCACGGCGGCACGCAGGCCATGCAGCCGTTGCAGACGTCGGCCTTCACGACGTAGTTGTTGGCGTCGTGCGTGATCGCATCGACCGGACAGGTCTCTTCGCAGGTATTGCAGCGAATGCAGATCTCCGGATCGATCAGATGCTGCCGCAGAACTTCGACCGATACTGGCCCGTTCATGACTTCCTCGCCTGCTTCAGTTGAAGCGCACGTATTCGAAATCGACCGGCTGACGGTTCACGCCCATCGCGGGCGGCGCGATCCAGTTCGCGAACTTGCCCGGCTCGGCGACGCGGCCCATCAGCGAAGCGACGAACGCGCGGTCTTCCGGCGTGGCGAGCCAGTTCGCTTCGTTGGCGGCCCATTCGGCTTCGCTGAGCACGCGGCCGTCCGGCGACACCCGCGTGCCCGCGAACGTGCCGATCTGCCTGTTGAACGCCTTGTGCGGCACCGTCATGCGAAAGTCGATGCCGGCCTTCTCGAGCACCTTGTTCCAGCGCCCAACGCCCGCAACCGAGTCCTTGATGTAATCGTCGCGCAGCACTTCGTTCATCGCGTTGAGCATCGGCACTTCGCGCTCGACGAGCTTGCCGTCCTGCACGTCGAGCAGCTTGTAAGCATGCTCGTTCAGGCGATGATCGTCGTCGCGCTTGCCTTCCTCGTAGCGGCCCTTCAGGCCCGAGCTATAGAACGTCGCCGCGTTCGACGAATGATCGGCGCCGAACAGGTCGATCGTGACCGAGTAATGGAAGTTCAGATAGCGCTGGATGGTCGGCAGATCGATCACGCCGGCCGCGCGGATCTTCGCGACGTCGCCGGTGCCGAGTTCGTTCATCACCTGAGCGGTGCGCTGGATCACGCGCGACACGCCCGATTCGCCGACGAACATATGATGCGCTTCCTCGGTCAGCATGAACTTCGTCGTGCGCGCGAGCGGATCGAAACCCGACTCCGCGAGCGCCGACAACTGGAACTTGCCGTCGCGGTCGGTGAAGTACGTGAACATGTAGAACGCGAGCCAGTCCGGCGTTTTCTCGTTGAACGCGCCGAGAATGCGCGGGTTGTCCTCGTCGCCCGAGCGACGGCCGAGCAAGGCTTCGGCTTCCTCACGACCGTCGCGGCCGAAGTAGCGATGCAGCAGGTACACCATCGCCCACAAGTGGCGGCCTTCCTCGACGTTGACCTGGAACAGGTTGCGAAGATCGTACAGCGACGGCGCGGTCAAACCGAGGTGACGCTGCTGCTCGACCGAGGCCGGTTCCGTATCGCCCTGCGTGACGATGATGCGGCGCAGGTTCGCGCGATGCTCGCCGGGCACGTCCTGCCACGCGGCTTCGCCCTTGTGCTCGCCGAATTGGATCTTGCGATCCTGCTCGCCCGGCGTGAGGAAAATGCCCCAGCGGTACTCGGGCATCTTCACGTAGTCGAAGTGCGCCCAGCCGCCCGCATCGACGCTGACCGCGGTGCGCAGATACACGTCGTAACCGTGCGAGCCTTCCGGGCCCATGTCGCCCCACCATGACAGAAAGTTCGGCTGCCATTGTTCGAGCGCGCGTTGCAGCGCGCGGTCGTCGGCGAGGTTGACGTTGTTCGGAATCTTTTCGCTGTAGTTGATCGAGGACATGGTCGGTTCCCTGGGTCAATTCCCTGTTCGGAAGCTGCAGTCGCGAGAGGCGCGTATCGGCAGGCGGCGTCGTTTAGTCGGAGTGAGCGCGGCGCATTTCACACGCGCGACACATCGAATTGCGCCTTGCTGCCCTTGCCGTACACCTTGAGCGCACCCTTCTCGCCCACTGCGTTCGGCCGGTTGAAGATCCAGTTCTGCCAGGCGGTGAGACGGCCGAAAATGCGCGTCTCCATCGTCTCCGGCCCATTGAAGCGCAGATTCGCTTCGAGGCCGGTCAAGGCATCGGGCGACATCGCCGCGCGTTCTTCGAGCGCAATGCGGATTTCGTCGGCCCAATCGATGTCGTCCGGCGACGCGGTGACGAGACCGAGGCGCTCCGCGTCGAGCGCCTTGACCGGCTGGCCGATCAGCGCGCGCGCCGCGTCGAGCGGCTCGGCTTCCTCGTAGAAGCGCCGCGCGAGCCGCGACTGATGCGTCACCATCGGATACAGGCCGAAGTTGACTTCCGACAGCGTGATCGCCGGCTCCTCGTCCTCGTTGTCGGGCAGCGCGGCCATGTAGGTGCGATCGGCGGCGAACGCGAGTTCCGCGAACGTGCCGGCGAAGCATGAACCCGGCTCGATCAGCGTGAAGATGGAGCGCGACGACACGTCGAGGCGCGCGAGCGTGCGGCGCAGCATGCCGATCGTTTCGCGCACGAACCAGTGATCCCGGTGCTGCAGCAGCGTCGCATCGACCGCGAGCAGGTGGCGCGCGTCGCCTTCGGTCTTGAACACCCAGGTGCCGATGTCGAGCGCGTTGGTGCGCATCGAGAGGATCGCGTCGTCGAGTTCGCGCGCGAATTGCAGCGGCCACCAGTTGGCGCCCGCCGCGACGATCGCGGCGATGCCGGTCGGTTGCGCGGTCTGTGGCGCGCGCGCGGTGAAGGTCGCCACACGTTTCGCGCGATCGATCGTGACCTCGACCGTCTGATAGCTGAGGCCAGCTTCGCGATCCGTGCGTTCGATGCGCGTGAGCGCGACGCCCGGCGCTCCGGCCGGACGATCGCTGTGCGCGCCGAGTTCGAGCGCGCGCGCCTGAATGGCCTGCTCGAACTGGTTCGGCTTCACGACTTCGTCGACGAGACGCCAGGCCTTCGCGCGTTCGCCGCGCACGCCCTCGACCACCGTGCAGAAGATATCCGCGCGATCGTGGCGCACCTTGCGCTTGTCGGTCACGCGCGTGAGTCCGCCGGTGCCGGGCAGCACGCCGAGCAGCGGCACTTCCGGCAGCGACACCGAAGAGGAACGATCGTCGATCAGATAGATTTCATCGCAGGCCAGCGCGAGTTCATAACCGCCGCCCGCGCACGCGCCGTTCACCGCGGCGAGAAACTTCAGTCCCGAATGGCGCGACGAATCTTCGAGCCCGTTGCGCGTTTCGTTCGTGAATTTGCAGAAGTTGACCTTCCACGCGTGCGATGACAGCCCCAGCATGAAGATATTCGCGCCCGAGCAGAACACCCGGTCCTTCAGGCTCGTCACCACCACCGTGCGGACTTCCGGATGCTCGAAGCGAATGCGCTGAATCGCGTCGTGCAGCTCGATGTCGACGCCGAGATCATACGAATTGAGCTTCAGCTTGTAGCCGTCGCGAATGCCGCCGTCCTCGGCGACGTCGAGGCCGAGCGTCGCGACCGGACCGTTGAAGCTGAGCTTCCAATGCTTGTACTGCGACGGCTCGGTGCGATAGTCGACCGGCGCGGCCTGGGCAACGGCGGTGGGTGCTGTGGACATGGGGCGTCTCCTGACTGGACGATGCAATCTGTTTTTTGAACAATAGTGCATCGTCATACCAGCGTAAAGCACTTTAGTGCATTTTTACGGGGAAACCCTGGTGCCCGCGATCGGTCAGTTCACGCGCGCCTCGTCGGGGGCTTCCGCCGCGAGCCGCGCGGCGAGACGGTCGCGCAACTGCAGGTACGCATCGGCGAGCGTCTTTTCGCTGGTGTCGAACGACATGTCCGCGCGTCCGTACAGCTCGGCGCGCCCGGCGAGGATGCGCTTCAGGTCGTCCATCGCCTCGCGGTTGCCGGACATCGGCCGCAGATCGCCTTGCGCGACGACGCGGCGCATATGCTCCTCGGGCGTCGCCTGCAACCACACGGTGAAGCAGTGCGACAGCAGCACGTTGAACGTGCCCGATTCCGACACGAGCCCGCCCGGCGACGCGATCACCGCGTGCGGATGCTCGTGGATCACCGCCTCGAGCGCGCGTTGCTCGTAGCGTCGATACGCGCTCGCGCCGTACAGCGAATGAATCTCCGACGGCGGACAGCCCGCGAGCTGTTCGATCACGCGCGTGAGCTCGATGAACGGCACCTTGCGCTCCTGCGCGAGCATGCGCCCGAGCGTCGACTTACCCGCGCCGCGCAGGCCGATCAGCGCGATGCGGTCCTTGCGGTGCGGGTCGCGCGGCGCCTGCGCGAACATCTCGGCGAGCGCGATGCGCGCGCGCTGCAGTGCCGCCTGGTCGCGCCCCTGTAGCAGCTCGCGGATCAGCAGCCATTCGGCGGACGCGGTGGTTTCGTCGCCGATCACCTCGGCGAGCGGGCAGTTCAGCGTGGCCGCGAGCTGCCGCAGCACCAGCACCGACGCGTTGCCGACGCCCGATTCGAGGTTCGCCAGATGCCGCTCCGACAAACCGGTTTCGGCCGCCAGCGTCTTGCGCGTCATGCCGCGGCGCGCGCGCAGCAGACGCACACGCTCGCCCATCGCGGTCAGGAACGGATCGCGTTCTTCGCGCTCGCCGCCGCGTTCGGCCGTGCGTTCACCCGCGCGCTCGGTGCGTTCGGCGCGGGCCGCGTCGTCGCCGGTTTCGTCCAATGGTGCGGGAGGGTACTTTTGATTCATGTTTTGCGACCTCGTGACTACGATACATGTACTATAGTGCTTGACACGCACCAGGTGAACGGTTTAATTTTCGCCAAAAGCTGATCCAATCACAAACACAGTCGCGCGCCGCCTTGGCATTCCGGCCGCGTCACGGAGACGGCGCCGCAATACGCATGCACCCAAGTTCCGGCGGCCGGCGATCCGGCGGCCGGCGACCCGGCGGCCGGCCTGCGTGAGCGCGCTTCTGGAGGCTCGCATGTCCCCACAGGAATTCCAGCGCCTGATCGCAGGCGTCACTGGGCAACTCGCCGGGCGGCCGCTGGACGCCGCGCTCGCCGACTGGCTGACCGACACCTGGCCCCCCGGCAGCCCCACCTTTCACGAACTCGCGAACGCATGCCGCAGCGGCGTCGTCGAAGGCTGGCTGTGCAACCGCGAGGCCGGCGGCATCCGCTACGGCCGCATCTTCAAGGCGCTGCCCGACACGCACGGCTTTTCCGTCGACGTCGTCGACATGCAGGACATTGCCGGTCCGCACCACGTCCATCCGCACGGCGAGATCGATCTGATCATGCCCCTCACCGACGGCGCGACGTTCGACGGCCATCCGGCCGGCTGGTGCGTGTACAGCCCCGGCTCGGCGCATCGTCCGAGCGTCGCGAACGGCCGGGCGCTGGTGCTGTATCTGCTGCCGCAAGGGGCGATCGAATTCACGCGCGCGTGAGCCGCGAGCAGGTCACGATCACACAAGAGCCGGACCGTGTCCACGGATGGAGGAGACATATGGAAGCCCTGCTGGAAACGAGCGCACGCGAGCCGGTTGCGCCGCCGCCCCCGCTGTTCAACTTCGCGAGGCATCTGTTCCAGTTGAACGAAGCGCGCGCGAGCAAAGTCGCCTATATCGACGACTACGGCGCGATGACCTACGGCGAACTCGAACAGCGCGCGCGGCGCTGCGCCAGCGCACTGCGTGCGCTCGGCGTACATCCCGAGGAACGCGTGCTGCTCGTGATGCTCGACACCGTATCGCTGCCGGTCGCATTTCTCGGCGCGCTTTACGCCGGCATCGTGCCGGTCGTCGCGAACACCTTGCTGAGCGCCGCCGACTATACGTACATGCTGACGCACAGCCACGCGCGAGCGGTGATCGTATCGGAACCGTTGCTACCTAACGTGACGGAGGCGCTGAGCAGCATCGACGACGACGGCTGCCAACCGATCGTCTCGCAGCCTCACGCCTCCACCGAAGTGCCGCTTGCGGCGCCCCGCTTCGAAACGCTGGTCGACACCGCGCTACCCGCCGTCAAAGGCTGTGCAAGCAACGCGGACGACATCGCGTTCTGGCTCTATTCGTCGGGCTCGACCGGCAAGCCGAAAGGCACCGTCCATACGCACGCGAATCTGTACTGGACCGCCGAGCTGTATGCGAAGCCGGTGCTCGGCATCGTCGAGAGCGACGTGGTGTTTTCGGCGGCGAAACTGTTCTTTGCATATGGGCTCGGCAACGCGCTGACGTTTCCGCTGTCGGTCGGCGCGACCGCGATCCTGATGGCCGAGCGCCCGACCGCCGAGGCGATTTTCGCGCGCCTCGTCCGGCATCGCCCGAGCGTGTTCTACGGCGTGCCGACCTTGTACGCGAACATGCTGGTGTCGCCCAACCTGCCCGCGCGCGCCGACGTCGCGATCCGCGTGTGTGCGTCGGCCGGCGAGGCGTTGCCACGCGACGTCGGCGAACGCTTCACCGCGCACTTCGGCGCCGAGATTCTCGATGGCATCGGCTCGACGGAAATGCTGCACATCTTCCTGTCGAATCGCGCGGGCGAAGTCGAATACGGCACGACCGGGCGCCCCGTGCCGGGCTACGAAGTCGAGTTGCGCGACGAAGCCGGGCGGCCGGTGCCCGATGGCGAAGTCGGCGATCTGTTCATCAAGGGGCCGAGCGCGGCGCTGATGTACTGGAGCAATCGCGAGAAAACGCGCGCGACGTTTCTCGGCGAATGGATCAGAAGCGGCGACAAATATCGACGTCTCACGAACGGCTGCTATGTCTACGCGGGCCGCAGCGACGACATGCTGAAAGTGAGCGGCCAATATGTGTCGCCGGTCGAGGTCGAGATGGTGCTCGTCGCGCATCCGGCGGTGCTCGAAGCGGCGGTGGTCGGCGTCGATCATGGCGGGCTCGTGAAAACGCGCGCGTTCGTCGTGCTCAAGCGCGACTTCATGCCGTCCGACCTGCTCGCTGAGGAACTGAAGACCTTCGTCAAGGAACGGCTCGCGCCGCACAAGTACCCGCGCGATATCGTGTTCACCGACGATCTGCCGAAGACCGCCACCGGCAAGATTCAACGCTTCAAGCTACGCGAACAGTCATAGGTGATTCATTGATGCAGAACCGAGGTACCGCCCCTGCCACTTCCTCCGCGAGTGCCGCCAGCCGCCTTGCCGAACTGCCGGCGAGCGCGTCGCATGGACCGCTGCGCATCGAGTACCGCTGGGTCAACGAGCAGGCGAATGCTCAGCAGGACGATTCGCCGATGGCGGTATTCCTGCACGAAGGTCTCGGCTCGATCGCAATGTGGCGCGACTGGCCGCAGACGTTGTGCGCGCGACTCGGCATGCGCGGGCTCGTCTATTCGCGGCCAGGCTACGGACTCTCGACAGCGCGTGCGCCTGACGACAAATGGCCGGTCGATTTCATGACCGCCCAGGCGCGCGACATCTTCCCCACCCTGCTCGACGCGCTCGATGTCGACCTGCGGCAACGCCAACGCATGTGGGTGATCGGTCATAGCGACGGCGGCTCGATCGCGCTGCTGTATGCGGCGCTGTACCCCGATGCGCTCGCGGGCGCGGTCGTGATCGCGCCGCACGTATTCGTCGAAGACATCTCGGTGCAAAGCATCGCCCAAACGAAGCAGCTTTACGAAATCACCGATCTTCGCGCGAAGCTCGCCCGCTATCACGCGGACGTCGATTCCGCGTTCTACGGCTGGAACGATGTCTGGCTCGACCCTGCGTTCAGGCGGTGGTCGATCGTCGAGGCGCTCGCGCCGATCCGTCGACCGCTACTCGCGATCCAGGGCCACGACGACAACTACGGCACGATGGCGCAGATCGACACGATCGCCGCGCGCGTGCCGCACGCCCAACTCGTGAAGCTCGACGCATGCGGACACTCGCCGCATCGCGACGCGCCCGCCGCGCTCAACGACGCCATCGCGGCGTTCGTGCGCGCACAACGATAAGCGGCGCCCGTCTGTTACCGATACTTCATAAAAATTACACGGATCGGCGATTATGCTGCTGCATCGCTGACCTCGGCACATCGATTGCGAGGCATCCCTTCCCCGCCCGGAGACAGTGCCATGCCCTTCGTGTCGAAGCCGGTTCATGCGCCCCATCGCAAACGTTTGACGAGCGCCATCGCGGTGATCGCGCTGTGCGCGCTAGCGGGAGCGTGCAGCGACGACGCCCCGCCCGCCGGCACGAATACGATCAGTTCAACCGACCATTCCGCCGCTAACCCCGGCGACCCATCGATCGCCCCGCCGCCGGCCGACTCCGCGCCGCCGACGCTGACGATCCAGACACCGGCGGCACCCGCATCCGAAGCCGGCACGGCGCTGTCCGCCACCTCGCCGCCGCTGGTCAGCCCCGTCATCCATACCGTCGATTGAGAATCGCACCGCGCGCGGCGGCTAGCCCGCCTTCGCGCGTCCGACGCAGCATCGCCGTTTCAGTACCGCAATTTGTCGTCCCCGTGCCTTTTTCCTCCACCGAAGATCAAAGCCACCACCGCCCCAACCATGACCTCAAACAATCGTCGTGATTTTCTGCGCTCGGCCGCGCAAGCCGCCGGTTCCTTCACCGCGTTGAGCATGCTGCCGCCGGGCATCCGCAATGCGCTCGCGATTCCGGCCAACAACCGGACCGGCACGCTCCGCGACGTCGAGCACATCGTCGTGCTGATGCAGGAGAACCGTTCGTTCGACCACTACTTCGGCACGCTCAAAGGCGTGCGCGGCTTCGGCGACACGCGCGCGATCAACCTCGCGAACGGCCAGCCGGTGTGGTATCAGCCGCAAACCGCCGATGCCAGCGGTGCCAGCTACGTGCTGCCGTTCCGTCCGAGCGCGCCGAACCTCGGCCTGCAATTCCTGCAGGATCTCGCGCACGACTGGAGCTCCACGCACGCCGCATGGAACGGCGGCCGCAACGATCAGTGGGTACCGTCGAAAGGCGCGACCACGATGGCCTACCTGACGCGCGACGACATCCCGTTCCACTATCAGCTCGCCGACGCATTCACGATCTGCGACGCCTACCACTGCTCGCTGATGGGCCCGACCGATCCGAACCGCTACTACATGTGGAGTGGCTGGGTCGGCAACGACAGCAGCGGCGGCGGTCCGGTAATCGACAATTCGGAACTCGGCTACGGCTGGTCGACCTACCCCGAAGTGCTGCAGAACGCGGGCATCTCGTGGAAGATCTATCAGGACATCGGCACCGGGCTCGACGCGAACGGCTCGTGGGGCTGGACGCAGAACGCGTACATCGGCAACTACGGTGACAACTCGCTGCTGTATTTCAATCAGTACCGCAACGCGCAGCCGGGCAACCCGCTGTACGACAACGCGCGGACCGGCACCAACGCGGTCAACGGCGACGGCTACTTCGACATTCTGAAGCGCGACGTGCAGAACGGCACGCTGCCGCAGGTGTCGTGGATCGTCGCGCCCGAAGCGTACAGCGAGCATCCGAACTGGCCGACCAACTACGGCGCGTGGTACATCGATCAGGTGCTGCAGATCCTCACGTCGAACCCGGACGTGTGGAGCAAGACCGTGCTGCTGATCAACTACGACGAAAACGACGGCTTCTTCGATCACATCGCCGCACCGTTCGCGGCCGCGTCGAGCGCGAACGGTTTGTCGAGCGTCGACATCACGCACGAAATCTATGCGGGCGACGCGAAGAACGTCGCCGGGCCGTACGGGCTCGGACCGCGCGTGCCGATGCTGGTGGTCTCGCCGTGGTCCAAAGGCGGCTACGTGTGCTCGGAAGTATTCGACCATACGTCGGTGATCCGCTTCATCGAAAAGCGCTTCGGCCAGCAGCACGATCTCGGCGAATCGAACATCACGCCGTGGCGTCGCGCGGTGTGCGGCGATCTGACCTCCGCGTTCAACTTCGCGAATCCGAACGCGTCGGTGCCATCGCTGCCGGGCACGAGCGGCTACGTGCCGGCCGACCAGAACCGTCACCCGGACTACGTGCCGCAACCGCCGACGGTGCAGACGGTGCCGAAGCAGGAAGCGGGCGTGCGCCCGGCGCGCGCGTTGCCGTACGAACTGTTCGTGCGCGTCGACGAAGGCTCGAACGGCAAGCTGACGATGCGCTTCGTCAACACGGGCCGCGCGGGCGCGGTGTTCCTCGTGTACGCGGCCAATAGCGCCGACGCGCCGCGCAGCTATACCGTCGAAGCGGGCAAGCATCTGCAGGACGCGCTGCTGCTCAACGCCGACGGCAGCTACGACTTCAGCGTGCACGGGCCGAACGGCTTCCTGCGCCGCTTCGCGGGCAAGGTGGTCGCACGGAACTGGTGGAAAGGTTCGGACACCGCACGGCCGGCCGTCGCCGAAGGCTACGATGTCGCGAACGGCAATCTGCAACTGCGGCTCGAGAACGTCGGCAGCGCGCGTTGCCAGTTCACGATCGTCAACGCGTACGACGCGAGCCATGTGATCAAGCGTTCGGTACGCGGCGGCGACACCGACAATCTGTACCTCGATCTGCGCAACGCATACGGCTGGTACGATCTCGCGATCACCGTCGATACGGATCCGACGTTCGCGCGCCGCATCGCCGGTCATGTCGAGACGGCAAACAACAGCATGAGCGATCCGGCGCTGGGCGGCTGAGCGTCGCTGTAACCCAACGCTGCAAAAGCAACGGCCGCTGGCTCTTCGAGCACAGCGGCCGTTTTTCATCCAGCTCTCGAACGCAAGCCCGCAATCGCGCGCGCGCGTCTACGATTCGAAATCGAGCCCGCCGATCAACGTAACCGGCTCACCCTGTGTGTGCGTGGAGAAATCGAGTTCGCGCGCCTGGGTCCACGCATTGAGCTTGCGCGGCAGCGCGGCCAGATATCTGGCGAAACGCGTCGCGCCCTGCTCGCCCATCAGCCTTTCTATTTCGTCGCTGTCCCAGGTCAGATACAGATTCAACGGATGCGGGTAATGGCCGAGCTCATCGAGCGGCGTGGCGTGAATCCGCACGCGGGTGGGCTGACCCTGTTCGCCATGCGGCAACACGTCGGTGTGCACGGTCTTGGCGATACACGCGGCGATCGCCTCGGCAATGCGCGGCGCGAACTCCTGGTCGAAACGCATTGCACTCTCGGGGCGCATCCAATCTCTCCGCTGTGATTCCCATCGTGGGTTGGTCATCGTAGCAGACTCAGTTTTTCGCCGGTGAGATCGCGTCCGGACCGTGTGTCACCGCCTCGCGCAGCGTCTTGCGGATCACCTTGCCGGTGGCCGTCATCGGCAGGCTTTCGACGAAGCGAATCTCGCGCGGATATTCGTGCGCGGCCAGACGCGTCTTCACGTGCTGCTGGATCTCGCGCACGAGTGCATCGTCGCCGACGAAACCCGCTTTCAGCACGACGAACGCCATCACGATTTCGGTGCGCTCGCGATCGGGGGCGCCGACCACGGCCGCCATCGCGACGGCCGGGTGACGCAGCAGCGAATCCTCGATCGACGCCGGCCCAATCCGGTAACCGGCGCTCGTGATCACGTCGTCGCCACGACCGACGAAGCGAATGAAGCCGTCCGCGTCGCACGTGCCGAGATCGCCGGTCAGCAGAAACCTGCCGCGGAATTTGTCGTTGGTGGCCGCAACATTCCGCCAGTAGCCGAGAAACATCACCGGATCTGGCGCGGCCACCGCGATATCGCCGATCGCGCCGGGCGGCAACTCGTTGCCGGCGGCATCGACGATCGCGACATGGTGCCCCGGCACCGCGCGCCCGATCGCGCCGAAGCGCGGCTCGAACAGCGCCGCGCACGACGACACCACGACGTTGCACTCGGTCTGCCCGTAGAACTCGTTGATCGTCACGCCGAGTGCGTCGCGCCCCCAGCCGATCAGTTCCTCGCCCAGCGATTCGCCGCCGCTCGCGACCGATTGCAACGCGAGACGCAGATGAGCGGGCCGCTCGACGCCGCGCATCATCTTCAGCGCGGTCGGCGGTAGAAACGCATGGGAGACCGCGTGACGCGCGAGCAGATCGAACGCGGCGTGACCGTCGAATTTCGCAAAACGGCGCGCCAGCACCGCGACGCCGTGATGCCACGATGGCAGCAGCACGTCGAACAGCCCGCCGATCCACGCCCAGTCCGCGGGCGTCCACATCAGCGTCGCGCGCGCGGGAAAGCCCTGCTGCGACATCTCCACGCCGGGCAGATGCCCGAGCAATACGCGATGCCCGTGCAACGCGCCCTTCGGTTTTCCGGTCGTGCCCGACGTATAGATGATGATCGCCGGATCGTCCGCGGCGGTGTCGGCCGGCGTGAACTCGGCGCAAGCGCCATTCAACGCCTGCCAGAACGACCGCACGGGCGCGTCCGATGCTTCGTCATCCTGCTCGATATCGACACTGAACACGTGTCGCAACCCGGGCAGCGCGCCGCGAATTTCGGCGATCTTTTGCACGCCGGCGTGATCGGTGATCAGCGCGAGCGCGCCGCTGTCGCCGAGCCGATGCTCGATCGCGTCCACGCCGAACAGCGCGAACAGCGGCACCGCGACCATGCCGGCCTTGTAGGCCGCGAGATGCGCGATGGCCGTTTCGATCGATTGCGACAGAAAGATGCCGATGCGCTCGCCGCGCCGCGCGCCCGCCGCGAGCAGCGCATTGGCGAAGCGGTCGGACAGGGCTTTCAGTTCGTCGAACGTATAGCGGGTCGCGCGGCCGTCGGCGTCTTCGTAGATCAGCGCGAGACGCCCCGAGCCATCGGCCCACTTGTCGCATGTGTCGACGCCGATGTTGTAGCGCGGTGGAATACGCCACGCGAATCTGGCCGTGAGCGAATCGTAAGTCTCGCCGTCGAGGTTCATCGGGTCTCCTGGATATCGTCGTTGTCGCTGCATGGCGTGATGCATGGTCCGTCGCTTGCTGCCTCTGCGCGCATGGCCGGTGTTCCGCAGTTTAGCCCACGACCTTGCGCACCCGGTTGATGCATTGCCGTGCGCAACTGAATTCGCCAGATACGACATAGTCCCGCTCATAATCGCCCACTCGTTGCGCTGAACTCAGCGTTTTGCGACAACTCCTGTGCGATTCAGGCCCTTTACATCTGACCTGTGCCGTGCCCGTCTAGGATCGTTACACAGGTTCGGCGCGCATGTTGCGCCGCATGATCGCTACCCTGGATGACATATGCGCAAGGCAAGGTTTGCATCGTTCTGGCATGGCCCGGAACTTTCTCCCTACGAGATCGCCTGTCTGAATTCGTTCACGCTGTACGGCAGCGAGGTCGCACTCTATAGCTACGAGCCGATCGACACTCTGCCGCCCGGCGTGATCGCGAAGGACGCGACCACGATACTGCCGCGCGACTCGCTGAACGACTTCCCGATTCACGGCGTGCCGTCGATGCAGCATTTCACCGACTATTTCCGCTTCGTGATGTTCACGAAGACCGATGAGATCTGGGTCGATACCGACATGCTGCTGCTACGCGATTTCGATCTCAACGCCAAGGGCGACCTGATCGGGCGAGAGACCTCATCGAGCATCTGCACGGCGATGCTGCGGCTCGACCCGGATCAGCCGCGCTTGCACGAATTAATCGAACGTGTCGAAGCAATGAAGGGCACGGCACTGAAGTGGGGCGACACGGGCCGGCGTCTGTTGACCGCCGTCTACGGCGTGAAGGCGGGTCTTCCCGAAAGTCTGTTCTATCCGGTGCATTTCAACGATTACTACAAGGTGTTCCTGCCGCGCTATTTCGACGAGTGCGCGGCGCTCTGTTCCAATGCGTACACGCTGCATCTGTGGAACAACCGGGTGGTCAAGATGGGCCTGTTCAAGCGCATCGGCCCCCCCGTTGGGTCGCTCCTGCACCACGTGTTCGAGCAAACCGGCGCCAACACGCTGTTTCGCGAGTTTTATCCGGCGAGCGTGATGCAGGCGATGATCGACAACGCGGTGGGCAAAGTCGGTAGCGACGAAGGCGTGCGCAAGCTGCTGCGCGTCGGCGTGCCGATGGTCACGACGGCCATCGCGCGCAGACTCGGCGCCTGAGTTCGCAGCTTCAGTTCGCGCCGCCCCTGCCCGAGCCCTGCGCCTGCTCCAGCACGAAGTCGATGAACGTCGCCGCCGCGCGCGTGTGATGCCGATTCGGCATGTACAGCATGTACATGTGCGTGCCGAAGATGCTGAGCCGCCAGGCATCGAGCGCGGTCAGCACGGCGCCGAGCTTCAGATCGTCCTGCACCACGTAGTCGGGCACGAGTCCGACACCGAGACCGGCCAGCACCGCCTGGCGCAAAAATAGAAAGTTTTCCGAAATAATCGTCGGTTCGAGCAGGACTTCATGACGCTCGTCGCGCAGATACGCGGCGAGCCGCAACTGCTTGCCGATCACGGCCGCGGTAATCAGCGGCGCGGTGCGCAGGTCGTCGAGCGTCGCGGGCAGGCCGTGTGTCCGCGCGAATTCGGGGGATGCGCAGGCCACGTACCGGACTGGCCCCATGTCCCGCGCGACGAGGTTTTGCGGCGGCTCCGACATCACGCGCACCGCGATGTCGATCTCGTCGCGCATCAGATCCTCGACGCGGTTCTCGAACATCACATCGAGCACGATTCCCGGATACAGCCGCTTGAACGCGATCAGCCAGTCGGACATCACGAGCTGGCCATAGCCGCTCGGCACGCTGAGCCGCACGCGCCCCTGCAGGCTCTGGCCCAGTGTCGTCACCGACTCGCGCGCGGCCAGCAGCGCGTTGCGGATCGTGCGGCCGTGCTCGTAGAGCCGCAGACCGATCTCGGTCGGCTCGACGCGACGCGTGGTGCGTCGCACCAATTGCAGGCCGATCGAACGCTCGAGCTGATTCAGGTGATAGCTGACGTTCGCGCGGCTCATCTTGAGCCGGCGTGCCGCTTCGCTCAGATTGCCGGCGTCGAGGATGTCGACGAGCAGGGTCAGCGAGTTGACGTCCATCGCCCAGTCTTTGTCAAAATAATTTTGACAGTCTGTCAATCAACGGTGTCATTGTCAATGAACGTTGACCACTCCAGAATGGGACGATCCGGCGCGCCTCGCCATCCTCAAACGGAGACACCTACGATGACCCTTTCCTCCTCAGCCGACGTCGTCACGCGCGAATTGCACGGCAAGGTCCTGCTCGTCACGATCGACCACGCGCCGGTCAACGCGCTATCCGCCGACGTGCGGCGCGGCCTGCTGGCCGCGATCGAAGCCGCCGACGCCGACCGCGCGGTCGAAGCCGTGCTGATCGTCGGCGCGGGGCGCAATTTCATCGCCGGTGCCGATATTCGCGAGTTCGGCAAGCCGCCGGTGCCGCCTTCGCTGCCGGACGTGTGCAACCGCATCGAGGCATGCACGAAACCCGTGATTGCCGCGCTGCATGGCCCGGCGCTCGGCGGCGGGCTCGAAGTGGCGCTCGCCGCGCATTACCGGATCGCCGTCGACGGCGCGAAGCTCGGCCTGCCCGAAGTGCAGCTGGGTCTGCTGCCTGGCGCGGGCGGCACGCAACGCACGCCGCGTCTGATCGGCGCGCCGGCGGCGCTCGACCTGATGCTGAGCGGCCGTCACGCGAGCGCGAAGGAGGCGCTCGCGCTCGGCCTCGTCGACCGTCTCGGCGACAGCGGCGACATCCTCGCCGAAGGGCTCGCCTACGCGCACGAGCTGCTCGCCGCGCACGCGCCGGTACGCCGCACGCGCGACGCCGCCGCATTGATCGATCGCGCCGCGAGCCGCGCCGCCGTCGCGAAAGCGCGTGACGAAACCGCGAAGAAAGCGCGCGGCCTGTTCTCGCCGCTGAAAATCGTCGATGCCGTCGAAGCCGCGATCGAACAGCCCTTCGAGGAGGGCTTGAAGCTCGAACGCAAGCTGTTCCTGCAATGCCTCGACAGCCCGCAGCGCGCCGGCCTGGTTCACGCATTCTTCGCCGAGCGCGAAGTGCTGAAGGCGCCCGAAACGCGCGACGCGAAACCGCGCGCGCTGGAGGCGATCGGCGTGATCGGCGGCGGCACGATGGGCGCCGGCATCGCGGTCGCAGTGCTCGACGCGGGGCTGCCCGTCACGCTGATCGAACGCGACGAAGCGGCGCTCGCGCGTGGCCGCGCGCACATCGACAAGGTCTACGACGGGCTGATCGCCAGGGGCCGCCTCACCGCTGAGAAGAAAGCCGCGACCATGGCGCGCTGGAGCGGCAGCACGTCGTACGATGCGCTTGCTCACGCCGACCTCGTGATCGAAGCCGTGTTCGAAGATCTCGACGTCAAAAAGGCCGTATTCGCCGAGCTCGATCGCGTCTGCAAGTCCGGTGCGGTGCTCGCGACCAACACGTCGTATCTGGACATCGACGCGATCGCAGCCAGCATCTCGCGCCCCGCCGACGTAATCGGACTGCACTTCTTCTCGCCCGCCAACATCATGAAGCTGCTCGAAGTCGTGGTGCCGAAGCAGGTCAGCGCCGACGTCGTCGCGACCGCGTTCGAGTTCGCGAAGAAGCTGCGCAAGACGCCGGTGCGCGCCGGCGTGTGCGACGGCTTCATCGGCAATCGCCTGCTTGCCGTGTACCGCGCCGCAGCGGACGCGCTGATGGAAGACGGTGCATCGCCGTATCAGATCGACGCGGCGGTGCGGGCGTTCGGCTTGCCGATGGGCCCGTTTCAGGTGGTCGATCTCGCGGGCGGCGACATCGGCTGGGCGGCGCGCAAACGCCGCGCGGCCACGCGCGACCCGAACGCGCGCTACGTGCAGATCGCCGACCGCCTGTGCGAGCGCGGCTGGTTCGGCCAGAAGACCGGCCGCGGATTCTATCTGTACCCCGAAGGATCGCGCGGCGGCATGCCCGATCCCGAAGTCGAGGCGATCATCGACGCCGAGCGTGCGCGCGCGGGCATCACGCCGCGCAGCTTCACCGACGAGCAGATCATGCGCCGCTATCTGGCCGCGATGATCAACGAAGGCGCGAACGTCGTCCACGAAGGTATCGCGCTGCGCCCGCTCGACGTCGACGTGACCCTGCTGCACGGCTACGGCTTTCCGCGCTACCGCGGCGGTCCGATGAAATACGCGGATAGCGTCGGCCTGCCGACGATTCTCGCCGACATCCGCGAGTTCGCGAAGGAAGACCCGCTGTTCTGGCGGCCGTCGCCGCTGCTCGTCGATCTGGTCGAGCGCGGCGCGGATTTCGCGAGCCTGAACACGACGGCCTGAACCACCACGAACACTGACGGAACGACTGCGATGGATCTGAACTTCACCTCCGAGGAAGAAGCGTTTCGCGCCAGCGTGCTGGCGTTTCTGCGCGACAAGCTCCCGCGACGTCTCGCCGGCAAGGTGCACGGCGGGCGGCGTCTGACGCGCGGCGACATGGCCGAGTGGCACGCGATTCTGAACGCGCAAGGCTGGCTCGCGAATCACTGGCCGAAAGAGTACGGCGGCCCGGGTTGGAGCGCAGTGCAGAAATTCATCTTCGAAAACGAATGCGCACTCGCCGGCGCGCCACGCGTCGTGCCGTTCGGCGTCAACATGCTCGGGCCGGTGCTGATCAAGTACGGCAGCGAGGCGCAGAAGCGTCACTGGCTGCCGCGCATTCTCGACGGTTCCGACTGGTGGTGCCAGGGCTATTCGGAGCCGGGCGCGGGCTCCGATCTCGCTTCGGTCAAGACGACGGCAGTGCGCGGCAAGGACGCGCAGAGCGAGCACTACCTCGTCAATGGCCAGAAGACGTGGACCACACTCGGTCATTACGCGAACATGATCTTCTGCCTCGTGCGCACCGCGACCGACGTGCGCAAACAGGAAGGCATCAGCTTTCTGCTGATCGACATGAACACGCCGGGCGTCGAAGTCCGGCCGATCATCACGCTCGACGGCGAGCACGAGGTCAATGAAGTGTTCTTCACCGACGTGCGCGTGCCGGTCGGAAATCTCGTCGGCGAAGAAAACAAGGGCTGGACCTACGCGAAATATCTGCTTACGTACGAGCGCACCAATATCGCCGGCGTCGGCTTTTCCGTCGCCGCCTTCAACCGTCTGCGCAAGATCGCCGCGACACAGCTGCGCAACGGCCGGCCGCTCGCCGAGGATCCGGCGTTCGCGGCACGCATGGCGCGCGTCGAGATCGATCTCGAGAACATGACGACGACCAATCTTCGGGTGATCGCGGCCGTGGCGGGCGGCGTGCCCGGTGCCGAGAGTTCGATGCTGAAGATTCGCGGCACCGAGATCCGTCAGGAGATCTCGTCGCTGACGCGGCGTGCGATGGGCGCTTATGCGCAGCCATTCGTCGAGGAAGCGCTGCACGAAGGCTTCGACGGCGTGCCGGTCGGCCCCGACGAAGCCGCGAGTGCCGCGTCGCAGTACTTCAATAATCGCAAGCTGTCGATCTTCGGCGGCTCGAACGAAATCCAGAAGAACATCATTTCCAAAATGATCCTCGGACTGTAAGAGGCGCACGTCATGAATTTCCAGCACACCGAAGAGCGCCGCATGCTGGCGGATACGCTGAATCGGTTTATCAGCGAGCAGTACGGCTTCGCGACGCGCGATGAAATCGCACGCTCGACGCAAGGCTTCAGCACCGAATTGTGGGCACGCTTCGCGGAGCTTGGCGTGATCGGCGCACTGTTCGACGAAGCGAGCGGCGGTTTTGGCGGCGGCGGGTTCGATATTTCCGTGGTGTTCGAGAGCATCGGCCGCGGGCTCGTCGTCGAACCGTTTTTCGATACGCTGGTCGTCGGCCGGGCGATCGCACGCAGCGGCAGCGACCTGCAGAATGCGGCGCTGGGTTCGTTGATCGACGGCTCGCGGATCGTTGCGCTCGCGCATGGCGAACCGGACAGTCATTACGAGCTTGCCCGGGTCGCGACGACGCGCGCGCGCCGCAGCGTAAATGGCAACAGCGGCGTGTGGACGTTGCACGGCGCAAAGGCCGTCGTTCAGCATGGCGAGCATGCTCAGGTGTTCCTCGTCTCGGCACGCACGAGCGGCGAGGACGATGCCGAAGCCGGCATCACGCTGTTTCTGGTGCCGAGGGACGCGACGGGTGTGAGCGTGCGCGGCTACCGCAAGATCGACGGAGGACGCGCGGCCGAAGTGACGTTCGACGACGTCACGCTCCGCGACGACACCGTGCTCGGCTCAGTGGATCACGGCTTTGCGACGCTCGAATATGCGCTGAGTTGCGGCGTGCTCGCGCTGTGCGCGGAAGCGGTCGGCGCAATGGACGTCGCGAAAGACTACACGCTCGACTATCTGCGCACGCGCAAGCAGTTCGGCGTGCCGATCGGCAGCTTCCAGGCGTTGCAGCATCGCATGGCCGATTTGCTGCTCGAAATCGAGCAGGCGCGCTCGGCGGTGATCAACGCGGCGGCGGCGCTCGACGGTGAACGAAACGCGCGCGAGCGCGCGGTGTCGGCGGCGAAGTACAGCATCGGCCGGATCGGCACGCGAGTCGCGGAGGAATGCATCCAGTTGCACGGCGGGATCGGTATGACGTGGGAACTGCCGCTCGCGCATTACGCGAAGCGGCTCGTGATGATCGATCATCAGCTTGGGGATGAGGATCATCATCTGGAGCGGTTTGTGGCGTTGGGGGCTCAAGGGCGGTGATTCGTGTGCGCTTGCGAATGCGAACGCGTGCCGGTGACAAGTCTGCCAGATTGCACTCGCCAATTCTTGAGGAACTGAGCCTGCCAAACGAATCAAAAAAGTTGACCGATGCCGGATGGACTGCATTGCGGATGCACGAGGGCGCTGTCCTTCGCTACGACAACGACGTAGCGAACAATTGCACCTTCGGGATAGGCACGCCTGCGTACTTTGGCCGATGCACCAATGACGAAATGCGGCGACCGGTGACCTTGGCAGATGTCGACGCTCAACTCGCAACAAGGGCAACCGCATCCAATCCAGCCGACGTTATCGCAACCCGCAGTGGACTGCCCGCCAGTGAGGTCGACGCGGCCCTGTCGCATTGCGACGCGAATCAGATGAGCATGAATCTGTGCGCGTGGCGCGATCAGATCGTCGCGGAGCAGAAGCTGGAGCAGGTCGTCAAGGGCAAGGCCGCGGTGTCGGCGAGTTGCCAAGCGGCGATCGAGAAGAGGCTCACCGCGTGGAAAACGCGCCGTGACGCCAACTGCAAAAAATCGGCTTCTCGAGAATGGGGCGGCGGGTCGATGCTGCCCACGGCGGTCGCGATGTGCAAGACAGCCGAAACCGAGCGCATAAGCAAAGCAATCGAGGCTTCGGGATGCAGATGAGCGTGGGCGAAGCGTTGACAGCGGGAAACGCTGCCCCGCGCGACGGGCAAGAAAAAAGGACTTACGGCTTTCACCGTAAGTCCTTTTGATCTTTTTGGTCGGGGCGAGAGGATTTGAACCTCCGACCACCTGCACCCCATGCAGGTACGCTACCAGGCTGCGCTACGCCCCGAACAGAAGAAAATTATAACAGACACTTCATTCGATTAGAACCGCTCGACACGAACAAAGCGAACAAGTCCATGAACTAGTGGCCCAGCAGATCGATTACGTTCTGCAGTTCCTTGCGTAACTTCTCGACATCGACCGCAACCGTTGCCGCCGATGCCTGCACCTGACCCGCGACTCCGGCGGTAGCCTCACCCTCTTCGACCACCGCATCCGGCCCACCGCCGCCATGCGAATCGAGCCGGTTGCGCGCCCCGTTGATCGTAAAACCCTGCTCGTACAGCAACTCTCGAATCCGCCGGATCAGCAGCACCTCGTGATGCTGATAATACCGACGATTGCCGCGCCGCTTGACCGGCCTCAACTGGGTGAACTCCTGCTCCCAGTAACGCAGCACGTGAGGCTTTACCCCACAAAGTTCGCTGACCTCACCAATCGTGAAGTACCGCTTCGCCGGAATCGGAGGCAAGACGACTTTTTCGATCGTCGCTGTCATCGTCAGTTAGCCGTGATGGGTTGCCCGAAAGCGCGCCAGTCAATCAGCGCGCGAGAAGCTCGCTTCGGCGCCGTTTTCGACGAGCGCCTTCAGTTTTTGACTTGCATGAAACGTCACCACGCGACGTGCCGCAATCGGAATCGCCTCGCCCGTCTTCGGATTTCTGCCGGGACGCTGCGGCTTGTCGCGCAACTGGAAGTTGCCGAAGCCCGACAGCTTCACGCTGTCGCCGCTCTCGAGCGCATCGCGGATCACCTCGAAGAACGCCTCGACCATGTCCTTCGCTTCCCGCTTGTTGAGCCCGACATTGTCGAACAGCAACTCGGCAAGTTCCGCCTTGGTGAGTGTCGGCGTTTCATTGGAAACGACGGCGGATGATGTCGGAATATCTCGAATCATGGCGCTGCGTTGCGCCGTAAGAAGGGCTTCGAAATCACTCGAGTTCATTTCATTCATATCTATCAAATGGCGCGCCAAGCGTAAAACAATGGATGCGGAAACAGCCGTGCAATTGTTAAATGCGGGTTATCCGCGCAACCGTGCGCCATATACTCGAGCTAGACGTTCCACCAGAGTTTGAATAGCCAGATCGACCGTTTCATCCTGAAGGGTTCCGCCAGTATCTTGCAAGGTCACCCGGAACGCAAGGCTTTTCTCGTGCGCGGCCAGACCACCGGAAGTGTTTGATTTTGGACGAAATTCGTCGAAAAGTGCAACCTTCTGGACAGCCTTGCAGGCCGGTTCGGACTGGGCCTTCTGAAGCTCGTCGAGCAGCGCCTGAACCTCGATTTTCTGATCGACGACCACCGCGATATCACGTCGTACCGGCGGGAATTTTGAAACTTCCGACGGAATCGGCAATACCCGTTGCATTAATGCTTCCGCTTCGATTTCAAACAGAATCGGCGCATGCGACAAATCATATTTTTGCATCCAGCGCGGATGCAATTCGCCAATCCAGCCCACCGCGCGACCATTCAATTCGATCCGCGCGCTGCGTCCCGGATGCAGCGCAGGATGCTCGGCCTGTACGAACCGCGCGAGCGCCGGTGCGACCAGCGCTTCGAGGTCGCCCTTCACGTCGAAGAAGTCGACGGCACGCGTCGGTGCGCCCCACTGCTCGTCGAGCGCGGGCCCATAGGCGAGCGCGCCGATCATCTTCGGCTGCGCGAAACCTTCGACGGTCAGCTCGCCGGCCTTGATCGACGGATCGTGCAGGAATACGCGACCTGCTTCAAACACGCGCACGCGGTCCGCCGCGCGACGGTTCAGATTCGTGCGCAACACATGAATCAGGCTGCCGAACAACGTCGTGCGCATCACCGACAGCTGGCTCGCGATCGGGTTGATCAGACGCACGGGGTTGCTGTTGCCTGCGAAGTCCTGCTCCCACTCCGCGTCGACGAAGCTGAAGTTCACCGTTTCCGCGTAGTCGCGCGCTGCGAGCGCATGACGGATCGCGTGGATGGAGCGTTGCGTCTCGTTGGTCGCGCGCATTTCGCTGGTCGCGACCGGCGGGCGCGCCGGAATCTTTTCGAAGCCGTGGATACGCGCGACCTCTTCGATCAGGTCCTCTTCGATTTCGATATCGAAGCGGTACGACGGCGGCATCACCGAGAACGTATCGCCGTCACGCTCGAACGAGAGGCCGAGGCGCGTGAAGATCTGCGCGATTTCATCGACACCGATCGCGACGCCGATGATGCGGTTCGCGCGCGAAACGCGCATCTTCACGGGCGCGCGCTTCGGGACGTTGACGATCTGATCGTCGACCGGACCCGCTTCGCCGCCGCAGATGTCGAGGATCAGCTGCGTGATGCGCTCGATATGATCGACGGTCGTCGCGTAGTCGACGCCGCGCTCGAAGCGATGGCCTGCATCGGTCGAAAAGTTGTACTTGCGCGAGCGACCACGAATGCTGTCGGGCCACCAGAACGCGGCCTCGAGATAGATGTGGGTGGTGTCGAGCGTGACCGCGGTGCTGTCGCCGCCCATGATGCCCGCGAGGCTTTCGATATGCTGCTCGTCGGCGATCACGCCGACCGTTTCGTCGAGCTCGACCGTGTTCCCGTTCAGCAGCTTCAGCGTTTCGCCCTTGCGGCCCCAGCGTACGTCCATGCCGCCGTGGATCTTGTCGAGATCGAACACGTGCGACGGACGCCCCAGCTCGAGCATCACATAGTTCGAGATGTCGACGAGCGCGGAAATGCTGCGCTGGCCGGAGCGCTCGAGACGCTCGACCATCCATTGCGGCGACTTCGCGCGCGCATTGACGCCGCGGATCACGCGGCCCGAGAAACGGCCGCACAGATCGGGCGCGGAGATTTTCACGGGCAGCGTTTCGTTGAGCGCGACCGGAGCCGGCTTGATTTCGAGCGGACGCAGCGGCGCTCCGGTAATCGCCGACGTTTCTCGCGCGACGCCGAATACCGACAGACAGTCGGCCTTGTTCGGCGTCAGCTTGATTTCAAAAACGGTGTCGTCGAGATTGAGCGTGTCGCGGATGTCCTGGCCGATCGGCGTGTCTTCCGGCAGGATCATCAGACCGCTGTGATCTTCGGAGAGCTTCAGCTCGCGCGCCGAGCACAGCATGCCCTGGCTTTCCACGCCGCGCAGCTTCGACAGCTTGATCGCGAACGGTGCGCCGCCCTCTTCGGCCGGCGGCAGTTGCGCGCCGACCAGCGCGACCGGCACCTTGATGCCGGGCGCAACATTCGGCGCGCCGCACACGATGTTGAGCGTCGCGCCGGTGCCAGCGTCGACCTGACACACGTTGAGCTTGTCCGCATCCGGGTGCTTGACGACTTCCAGCACCTGGCCGACGACGATCTTCGAGGTCGGCGGCGCGGCCGTCCGCAGGTCTTCGACTTCGAGACCCGCCATCGTCAACGCGTGCGACAGCTCGTCGGTGGTCAGTTGCGGATCGACAAAAGTTCTGAGCCAGGATTCCGGAAATTGCATGGTTCTGTGTACGTTGTGATCAGGTTAGGTCCACGTCCGGCAGATGCTTCGTAAAGCCCGGTGGTCTTGCGCCGGTTCAGCGAGCTCTGCCGGGGACGCTCGCGGCGCGCACCAGGTGCGCTGCCGCGATTTATGCTTCGTCGCGCTCGCGCGCGCCGGGTCACGCGAATTGACGCAGGAAACGCAGGTCGTTTTCGAAAAACAGGCGCAGGTCCTGCACGCCGTAACGCAGCATCGTGAGACGCTCGAGGCCACTGCCGAAAGCGAAGCCGATGTAGCGCTCCGGGTCGAGACCCATGTTGCGGATCACAGTCGGATGCACCTGGCCGGAGCCTGAAATTTCGAGCCACTTGCCCGCGTTCTTGCCCGTTTCGAACTGCATGTCGATCTCGGCCGACGGTTCGGTGAACGGGAAATACGACGGACGAAAGCGCACGAGAATGTCGTCGCGCTCGAAGAATTTCTTCAGGAAGTCGGTATAGACGCCCTTCAGGTCCGCGAAGCTGATGTTCTCGTCAATCCACAGGCCTTCGACCTGGTTGAACATCGGCGAATGCGTCGCGTCGCTATCCACGCGATACGTGCGGCCCGGCACGATCACCTTGATCGGCGGCGTGTTGGTGCGCGCGTAGCGCACCTGCATCGGGCTCGTATGCGTGCGCAGCAACAGCGGGCGGCCGTCGGCATCCTTGCCGTCGACGTAGAAGGTGTCCTGCATCGAACGCGCCGGATGGTTTTCCGGGCTGTTCAGCGAGGTGAAGTTGTACCAGTCGGTCTCGATCTCGGGGCCGTCGGCCACGTCGAATCCGATCGTACGGAAAATCTGTTCGACGCGCTCCCAGGTGCGCATCACCGGGTGCAGGCTACCTGCATTGGCGCCGCGGCCCGGCAGCGTGACGTCGATCGCTTCAGCAGCGAGACGCTGGTTCAGAAGTGCGTCGGCGAGCGCCTGACGACGTGCCGTCAGCGCGGCCTCGACCTGTTGCTTGACGAGGTTGATCCGTGCGCCTTCGGTCTTGCGCGTTTCGGGATCGAGCTTGCCAAGGCCCTTCAACAGCTCAGTCAGCGCACCCGCCTTACCGAGAAAGCGCGCTTTCTCGTTCTCGAGGGTGGTGACGTCGGGGGCTTCTGCGAAGGCTTTTTGCGCGTCGGCGACAATCTGGTCCAGATCCATTGATCCCATCATTTCAACGTCAGTGTTCTATCGAAACAAAACTGGTTCTACCAACAAAAACGGGGCTCGGTGAGGAAGCCCCGTTTTTGTTGCAGCGTCACCGAGACTACCGGATGTTCGCTGCAACGAACCACGCAGTTTTAATTGCCAGAAGCGCAATCAGGCTGCAACGGCGGCTTTCACCTGCTGAACGATCGCAGCAAAAGCAGCCTTGTCGAACACAGCCATGTCGGCCAGCACCTTACGGTCCAGTTCGATCGACGCCTTCTTCAGGCCGTTGATGAACACGCTGTACGTCATGTCGTGCTGACGCACCGCCGCGTTGATACGCGTGATCCACAGTGCGCGGAACACACGCTTCTTGTTGCGGCGGTCGCGGTAGGCGTATTGGCCTGCGCGCATGACCGCCTGCTTGGCGATGCGATAGACGTTATTGCGACGGCCGCGGTAACCCTTGGCCAGCTTGATGATCTTCTTGTGACGGGCCCGTGCGGTAACCCCACGTTTTACTCGAGGCATGTTTCGCTCCTATGAGTGTCGGTTAAGGGTTAAGCGAACGGCAGCATTGCGCGAACGGAGTTCAGATCGGAATCATGAACTGCCGTGGAGCCGCGCAGATGGCGTTTGTTCTTGGTGGTCTTCTTGGTAAGAATGTGACGCTTGAAGGCCTGACCGCGCTTGACGGTACCGCCCGGACGCACCACGAAGCGCTTTGCAGCGCTCTTCTTGGTCTTCATCTTCGGCATGACAACTCCATTATTAGATGGACATGGGTGTGCGGTCGGCCAGATGGCCATTTCCCGCCCTTCGAAACCCATTCCACTTGGTATGCAGACCGCCGATACCGCCAGCGGCCGCTTTTCGGGAACCACTGCGCACTTGCATGCGCGACGTTCCGAAACCTTCCGACACCAAGCCGGACACCCAGCACAGCATCAAACAACCTTGCGCCGCCGGAGCGCGCGCCACATGGCACGCCGTCGCTCCGGCCAACTGCTTCGCGCTTACTTCTTTTTCTTCGGAGCGAGCACCATGATCATCTGGCGCCCTTCCATTTTCGGCATCTGCTCGACCTGACCGACTTCGTCGAGGTCGGTGCGCAGGCGTTCGAGCATGCGCATGCCGATTTCCTGGTGAGCCATTTCGCGGCCCCGGAAACGCAACGTGATTTTCGTCTTGTCGCCGTCTTCGAGGAAGCGGACGAGGTTGCGCAGCTTGACGTTGTAATCACCGTCGTCGGTACCTGGGCGGAATTTGACTTCCTTGACCTGGATGACCTTCTGCTTGAGCTTGGCCTCGTGTTGCTTCTTCGCTTCCTGGTACTTGAACTTGCCGTAGTCCATCAAGCGGCAAACCGGCGGAACCGCTTGCGGAGCGATTTCGACCAGATCTACGTCCTGCTGTTCCGACATGCGGAACGCATCAGCGAGTTTCACGATGCCGAGCGGTTCGTTCTCGACGCCGACCAGTCGCACCTCGGGTGCTGTAATTTCACCGTTGATGCGGTGCGCAGACTTATCAGTAGCGATGTTACGTTTCCTCTAAAAATTAAAAAAAACGAGCCGGGTACCAAGTGGCTCAGTTGAACGACTGCACGTCCTGGCGCAGACGCTCAATGAAGGCGTCAACAGGCATTACACCCATATCGACACCACCACGGGCACGCACGGCTACCGTTTGCGCTTCACGCTCCTTGTCGCCGACCACCAACAGGTAGGGGACCTTTTCCAGCGTGTGCTCGCGTATTTTATAGCTAATCTTCTCGTTGCGCAAATCGGCCTCGACTCTAACCCCTTGTTTTTGCAACGATTGGGCTAGCGCCTGCGCGTATTCGGCCTGACTTTCCGCAATATTCATCACTACGACCTGCATCGGCGCGAGCCAAGCGGGCATTGCACCAGCATGGTGCTCGATCAGAATCCCGAGGAAACGCTCCATCGATCCGACGATCGCCCGGTGCAGCATGATCGGGCGACGGCGACTGTTGTCTTCGGCAACGTATTCGGCACCCAGCCGCTCCGGCAACACCATGTCGAGCTGCAGCGTACCGCACTGCCACGAGCGGCCGAGCGCGTCCTTGATGTGATACTCGACCTTCGGGCCGTAGAATGCACCCTCGCCGGGCAACTCTTCCCACGTGACGCCGCAGGCCGTCAGCGCATCGCGCAGTCCCTGCTCCGCGCGATCCCAAGTTTCGTCGGTGCCGGCGCGCGCATCCGGGCGCAGTGACAGCTTGATCTCGACGCTATCAAAGCCGAAGTCGCGGTAGACGCTCATTGCCAGCGTGTTGAACGCGATCGATTCGCTGATGAACTGATCTTCGGTACAGAAAATATGCGCGTCGTCCTGCACGAAGCCGCGCACACGCATCAGTCCATGCAGCGCGCCCGACGATTCGTTGCGATGGCACGAACCGAACTCCGCGTAACGCAGCGGCAGATCGCGATACGAGCGCAGACCGTGATTGAACACCTGCACGTGACCGGGGCAGTTCATCGGCTTGATCGCGTAGTCACGCTTTTCCGATTCCGTCGTGAACATGTTTTCACGATAGTTCTGCCAGTGGCCCGAAGCTTCCCACAGCGAGCGGTCCATGATCAATGGCGTCTTGATTTCCAGGTAGCCGGCGTCGTTCACGCGACGGCGCATGTACTGCTCGACTTGCTGCCACAGCGTCCAGCCGCGCGGATGCCAGAACACCATGCCCGGCGACTCGTCCTGCATGTGGAACAGGTCGAGCTGCTTACCAAGCTTGCGATGGTCGCGCTTCTCGGCTTCTTCGAGCATGTGGAGATACGCTTCCTGGTCTTCCTTCTTCGTCCAGGCCGTGCCGTAAATGCGCTGCAGCTGCTCGTTCTTCGAGTCGCCACGCCAGTACGCGCCCGCGACTTTCATCAGCTTGAAGACCTTCAGCTTGCCGGTGGACGGCACGTGGGGGCCGCGGCACAGGTCCGTGAAGCCGCCATGCGAGTACAGTTTGATTTCGTCGCTAGCGGGGATCGATTCGATGATCTCGGCCTTGTACTTTTCACCGATGCTCTTGAAGTACTCGACCGCTTCGTCGCGGGACACCACGCGACGCGACACCGGCTCATCCCTCTTCGAGAGTTCCTGCATGCGCTTTTCGATCTTTTCGAGATCTTCCGGCGTGAAAGGACGGTTATAGGAGAAGTCGTAATAGAAACCGTTGTCGATGACCGGGCCGATCGTGACCTGCGCTTCCGGGTACAGATCCTTCACCGCGTACGCGAGCAGGTGTGCCGTCGAGTGGCGGATGATATCGAGACCGTCTGCGTCCTTCTCCGTGACGATGGCGAGCGCCACGTCGTGATCGATCAGCATGGACGTATCGACCAGCTCCCCGTCGATCTTGCCGCCGAGCGCGGCTTTCGCGAGACCGGGGCCGATCGAGGCGGCCACTTCGGCGACGGTCACCGGATGCTCGTACTGTCGAACAGAACCGTCAGGCAAACGTATCGAAACCATTGCGTTCTCCGTGGTGCCGACCGGCGGCGGCACATACAACCAGGGTCAAAAAGATAAAAAAAATGCGGCCCCGCTTTCGAGGGGCCGCATTCACATTTTATGCAAACTTCACTGGCGAAAGTGGTCCTCGACTAGCGTCGTTCCGAAGTGGTTTCGGTCAACGTTCGCGGTGTCATAACCGTATTCGCCTTTTTGCGCTCAAAGCGCTTACTGCAGTTTGCGAAACCCCAGCGAGGCCGGAATTTCATTTTCGTTGGTAGGCTCGATTGGACTCGAACCAACGACCCCCACCATGTCAAGGTGGTGCTCTAACCAGCTGAGCTACGAGCCTGAAGAGACGAGAGTATATGGAGTATAGCGCGGCTTGGCAAGTACTTTTATGCAGCGACTTTAGTCCGTCGCGCCACTAGCAGGGCTTTTTCCAACCGCCCGCGCCTCAGTTCTTGCGCGTCGCGCGCACGACACCCGTGATCTCGCCCAGCAGCGTGCACGCGCGCTGAATCTGCGCGGAGCTCGACACCTCGACGGTAAATTGCATGAACGCGGCATTGCGGCGCGATTGCGTCTTTACGCCGATCACGTTCATCTTTTCCCGCGCGAATACTTCGGAGATATCGCGCAGCAGACCTTGCCGGTCCGTCGCCTCGATGCTGAGGTCGACCGGGTAGACGGAATGGCCGCGGCCGCTCATCACGTCCGCCGACCACGCCGTCTGAAGCACGCGCTCCGGCGCGCGCTCCGCCATCCGGCGGAACGTCGCGCAGTCGCTGCGATGAACCGACATGCCCTTGCCTCGCGTAACGAATCCGCAGATGTCGTCGGGCGGCGCCGGCCGGCAGCAGCGCGCGAGCTGGGTGAGCAACGCATCGACGCCGACCACCAGCACCCCCGTGGATGCGCCGCGCGCGACGCTCGCGCCGCTGCTGCGTTTCTCGAACTTCTCCGGCGCATCGACCTCGGGCTCGGGCGGCGGCGCATCGTGCAACGCCTGCTCGACGAGCCTCAGACTGAACTCCTCCTTGCCGACCACGGAGAACAGGTCGTCGGTGGTCTTGAAACCGAGCCGCGCGGCCAGTTGATCGAGATTGACCGAGGTCTTGCCTTCGCGCTGCAGGGTTTTTTCAACCATCGCGCGACCGTTCGCGATGTGCTCCTGTAACTCCACCGCGTTGAACCATGCGCGCACCTTCTGCCGCGCGCGCGGGCTTTGCAGATAGCCAAGTTGCGGATTAAGCCAGTCGCGCGACGGACCGCCCTCCTTCACCGCCACGATCTCGACCGTCTGGCCGTTCTGCAGCGGCGTGTTGAGCGGCACCATCGCGCCGTCGACGCGCGCGCCGCGGCAACGATGCCCAAGCTCGCTGTGCAGGTGAAACGCGAAGTCGATCGGCGTCGCGCCGTGCGGCAACGGAATCACGCGCGCCTGCGGCGTCAGCACGTAGATGTGATCGTCGTCGAGCGTGGCCTGGCGCAACTGCTCCCACGGCTGTGCCGAGCCCGCTTCGCCATGCTCGCCCTCGGAGACCTCGTCCTTCCACGCGAGCAACTGTCGCAGCCAGGCGATCTTCTCGTCGTATTTCTCGCTCGCGGTGAACGTGCCGCCATAGCCGCGCGCGCCCGCTTCCTTGTAGCGCCAGTGCGCGGCCACGCCGTATTCGGCGAAGCGATGCATTTCCTGCGTGCGGATCTGCACTTCGAACGCGCGGCCGTCGTCGCCGATCACGACGGTGTGCAGCGACTTGTAGCCGTTCGGCTTCGGCCGGGAGATGTAATCGTCGAACTCCTTCGGCACCGGCTGCCACAGGTTGTGCACGATGCCGAGCACGGTGTAGCAGTCCTTGATGTCCGGCACGATCACGCGAAACGCGCGCACGTCGTACAACTCGGCGAAGTCCAGCTCCTTGCCGCGCATCTTGCGCCAGATGCTGTAGATATGCTTCGGCCGACCGCTCACTTCCGCGCGGATATGCGCGGCGGCCAGCTCCTGCTGCAGGCGTTCGATCGCCTGCGCGACATAGCTCTCGCGCTCGACGCGCTTCTCGTCGAGCAGTTTCGCGATGCGCTTGTAGGTGTCCGGCTCCTCGAAACGGAACGCGAGGTCCTCGAGCTCCCACTTCAATTGCCAGATGCCGAGGCGGTTCGCGAGCGGCGCGTAGATATCGAGCGTTTCGCGTGCGACGTCGGGCGACGGCGTGAGCTTCGCGGCCGCGTAATAACGCAGCGTTTGCAGCCGCGACGCGAGGCGGATCAGCACGACGCGAATGTCCTGCGCGAACGCGAGCAGCATTTTGCGCAGCGCCTCGACCTGCACGCGGCGCGCAGCCTGCGCGTCACGCCCGGCCTCGGGCATCGCGTTTTGCGCCGCGCGCAAACTGACCGTGCCGAGCCGCAGCAGCTTGCGTACGTCGCCGACCAGTTGGGCGACTTCTTCGCCGAAGTCGTCGGCGATCACGCGCTCCGGATCGCGCAGATGCGGTGTCAGCGCAAACAGCGCAGCGGCCAGCACCGCCGGCGGATCGACGTTGAGCTTGCGCATGATCGACGCGGTGCCCGCCGCGTGATCCGCGAGCAATTCGCCCGACGACAGCCGCACCTCGCCCGCATGTTCGCGCACGAACGCCATCGCTTCGTCGAAGGAACGATGGGGATGAGGCGCGCTCGGAACGGTATCGGTGTTCATGGTGCGACGGCCCGCCGGGCCAGACGATTCAACGGAAAATCAACCACGGTGCTGCCGGACGGCCGCGACTCAGTTGCGCTGCGCCGCGATCACGACGATTTCGACGAGGCACTTCGGATTCGCAAGCTTTGCCTCGACGGTCGCGCGCGGCGGCGTGTCGCCCTGCGCGACCCACTCGTCCCACACGGCGTTCATGCCGGCGAAATGCGCCATGTCCGAGATATAGATCTGCACCGACAGCAACAGCGACTTGTCGCTGTTCGCTTCGGCGAGCAGACGGTCGATGTGGCCGAGCACTTCGCGCGTCTGGCCGGCGATGTCCTGATCGTCGTCTTCGGCGATCTGACCCGCGAGGTACACCGTGCCGTTGTGCACGGCCATTTCCGAGAGACGCTTGCCGACGTGATAACGAATGACTGCCATGAAAAGTCCTGAGCTGAGGGGTTAATCGAACTACGTCCCACACGACACTGCCGATGAAATCGTCATGCGGAACTCAATATTATGACGCGTTCGCGGCCTAACCGATGAAGAACTCCCTCGCGAGCGCGATCTGGTCCGCCGCCAGGAACGCCGGCGCATGCCCGACGCCGGCGATCTCCACGCTCGATGCGGCACGCGCGGTCGACACCATCTTCGCGACCGTTTCACGCGACAGCAAATCCGACTGCTCGCCGCGCACCACCAGCACCGGCCCCTGGAACGACGCGAGCGAATGCCACAGCGCCGCCTCGCCGAGCTTCGCCGCTTCCTCGGTGACCGCCGCGAACGGCTGCGCGATGCGCGGGTCATAGCGCAGCACCCATGCGCCGTCCTCTTCGCGCAGCAACGGCGTATTGATTTCGCGCCATTCGTCCGGAGTCAGCGGTCCGAAGCTCTGCGCGAGCTGCGCGGCATAGTCAACGCCCTGCTGCAGCGTTTCGAAGCGTGCGGGCTTGCCAAGGTAATCGCCGATGCGCTTGACCGCGACCGGCTCCAGATGCGGCCCGACGTCGTTCAGCAGCAGCTTGCGGATCGGCGTGTCCGGCAGGCCGGCGAGCCCCATGCCGATCAGGCCGCCCATTGAGGTGCCGAACCAGTCGACGGTGTCGACGTCGAGCCGCGCGATCAGTGTGACCATGTCGGCGACGTACTGCGGCACCGCGTATAAGTTGGGGTTCGCGAGCCACGACGACAAGCCCCGGCCAACCACGTCCGGGCACACCACGCGATAGGTGTCCGCGAAGTTGGCGGCGAGGCGGTCGAAATCGCGCCCCGATCGCGTGAGTCCGTGCACGCACAGCAACACGCGCGGATTGTCCGGGTCGCCCCACTCGGTATAGGCGACGCGATGCAGGCCGGCAGCGCTCGCGCACCGCACGTAACGTTGACGCGGCGCGGGCCGCCCGGTGGTGAAAGCGGAAGTCGTTGCGGTCATCTGGTGTCCTTGCAAAAACGCTGCGGATTGGGCTGCGAACGATTGTAAACCGCTTCGTCGCCCGGCAAGCATCGGCCAGAAGGCTTAGGAAGGTCGATCCAACCGTCCGGCGCATCCGCCGCCGCGCGCCAAAAACAGAACGGGCGAGACTCACGTCTCGCCCGTCCGGAACACACCGTTGCCGCCGCGCGGTCGCGCCGACGCGCGCAGCGGCGTTTCAAGCGGCGTCAGCTCACCGCGCTCACATCGAGCGGCGCGCCGGTTTTCGCCTTGATTTCGTCGACGCTCACACCCGGCGCGAGTTCGGTCACTTTCAAGCCGTTTTCGGTCACTTCGATCACGCCGAGATCGGTGATGATCTCGTCGACCACACCCACGCCCGTCAGCGGCAGCGTGCATTCTTCGAGGATCTTGTGCTGATCGCCCTTCGCGACGTGCTCCATCAGCACGACCACGCGCTTGACGCCCGCGACCAGGTCCATCGCGCCGCCCATGCCCTTGATCATCTTGCCCGGGATCATCCAGTTCGCGAGATCGCCCTTCCTGCTGATCTGCATCGCACCGAGAATCGCGAGATTGATGTGGCCGCCGCGAATCATCGCGAACGAATCCGCCGAAGAGAAAATCGACGAACCGGGCAGCGTCGTCACCGTTTGCTTGCCGGCGTTGATCAGGTCGGCGTCGACTTCGTCTTCGGTCGGCGACGGGCCGATACCGAGCAGACCGTTCTCCGACTGCAGCCACACTTCGACGCCCGCCGGCACGTGGTTCGCGACCAGCGTCGGCAAGCCGATGCCGAGGTTCACGTAAAAGCCGTCCTGCAGTTCCTTCGCCGCGCGCGCGGCCATTTCGTCACGAGTCCATGCCATGATCAGTCTCCTTTCGCGCGGACGACGCGTTGTTCGATGCGTTTTTCCGGATGCGCATTCAGCACGATGCGCTGCACGAAGATGCCAGGCGTATGGATCGCGTCCGGATCGAGCTCGCCCACTTCGACGATCTCTTCGACTTCCGCGACGGTGATGCGGCCCGCCATCGCGCACATCGGATTGAAGTTGCGCGCGGTGCGGCGATAGATCAGGTTGCCGGCCTTGTCGGCCTTCCATGCCTTGACGAGCGCGACATCGGCGGTCAGCGAATGTTCGAGCACGTAGTGGTTCTCGCCGAACTGGCGGGTTTCCTTGCCCTCGGCGATCTGCGTGCCGTAGCCGGTGTTCGTGAAAAACGCCGGGATGCCCGAGCCGCCCGCGCGCAGCTTCTCGGCGAGCGTGCCTTGCGGCGTGAATTCGAGCTCGAGTTCGCCGGCCAGGTACTGGCGCTCGAACTCCTTGTTTTCGCCAACGTACGACGAGATCATTTTCTTGATCTGACGCGTCTCGAGCAGCAGGCCGAGGCCGAAACCGTCGACGCCCGCGTTGTTGCTGATGCAGGTGATGCCCTGCACCTTCGAATCGCGCAGCGCAGCGATCAGCGCCTCAGGAATGCCGCACAGCCCGAAGCCGCCGACGGCGAACGTCTGCCCGTCCTTGACGATGTCCTTCAGCGCCTCGGCGGCGCCTGGATAGACCTTGTTCATCTGTATGTCCCTTCCTTTATGGAAACCCGAAACGTGTACGCAGGCCGCCGGATCATTGCGGCTGATATCGCAACGGGTGAACTTCACGTCGCCTCACGATACCGCTACGTCATTCTAGTCATCCGCGGCTTGAGCCGCGTTGTCATCCGCCCGAAAGAGTACGCTGAGCCCGCCATGCGGCACAATACGCAAAAATACATAAGTACTTGCCGCCCGCCCATGCCCGCCCTGGATTACCGCACTGCGTTTCACCTCGCGCCGATCGGACTCGTGCTGTCCCGCGAGCGGACCATCGAAGACTGCAACGACGAGCTAGCGTCGATATTCGGCTACGCGCGCAACGCGCTGATCGGTCAGTCGTTCCAGGTGTTGTATCCATCGGCGGATGAGTTCGAGCGGATCGGCGCGCGCATTCCGCCGATCATGACCGCGCAAGGCAGCTACGCGGACGACCGGATCATGAAGCGCGCGAACGGCGAGCTGTTCTGGTGTCACGTGACGGGCCGAGCGCAGCAGCGCACCGACCCGCACGCGGCGGGTGTCTGGACTTTCGAGGATTTGAGCGCAACCCGGCGGGTCGCGGTGGAACTGACGCCACGCGAGCGCGAAATCGCCGCGCAACTGGTGACGGGCAAGACCAGCAAGCAGATCGGCCGCGTGCTCGACATCAGCCCGCGCACGGTCGACGTCTACCGCGCGCGGCTCATGCGCAAATACGATACGGGCAATGCGACGGAGCTGTTGCAGCGGCTGCTCGGGGATTGAGAGAGGGCGTTTGAAGCGCGCGACAGCGCTGTCAAGCCGCGCGCTCAGGCCGCCTTGACGAGCGCCGCGCTCTCGATGGCCGCGCGCAGTACGTCAGGCACCGGCACCGACTTGCCCGCCGCGTAGTCGATCCACACGCATCGCGCGGCGCCTCGCGCATAGAGCGTATCCGGCTCATCGGCGCGCAGGAGCTCGAAAGCCGTATCGAAGCTGCTGCGCCCCGGTGTCGCCACCGACATCCGGCCGATCACGTCGCCCGGATAGTGCAGCTGCTTCAGAAACTCCATCGACGCATTGACGATCACCGGCCCCTGCCCGTGCGCGCGCTGGCCGACAAAGTCCATGTGCTCGAACCAGGAAATCCGCACCTGCTCCATGTAGCGGAAATAAACCGTGTTGTTGACGTGACCGAAGGCGTCCATGTCGCCCCAGCGGATCGGCATCGTCATTTCGAAAACTGCGTGAAAATCGCTCATTCCGTACTTCCGTTCTTCCTTTTTCTGCCTGACTTTTGAAATTTTGGACGACCCGCTCACGCGAGTCCGAAGCCGTCGTCGGCGACGATCACCGAGCCGTTGATGAACTGCGATTCATCCGCCGCGAGCAGCAGGAGCAGCCCATCGAGGTCCTCCGGCTTGCCGACCCGATGACGCGGCAGCATCGCCACGAGTTTCTGCCCCTGATCGGTCGACCAGTGGTGATGGTTGATCTCGGTGTCGATATACCCGGGGCAGATCGCGTTCACATTGATACCGTGCTTGCCCCACTCGAGCGCCATCGCCTTCGTCATGTGGACGACCGCGGCCTTGCTCATCGAATACAGGCCGATTTGCGGCAGCACGCGCAAGCCCGCCATCGACGCGATGTTGATGATCCGGTACGACGGCTTCTGCGCGTTGTTGCCGCGCATGATCATGCGCTTGGCGACTTCCTGCGCCACGAAAAACGCGCCGCGCGTATTCGTGTCGAACACGTATTCGAAGTCCGCCGGCGTGACCTCGGACAGCTTCTGCGTGGTCGACACGCCCGAGTTGTTGACGAGGATATCGATGGTGCCGGCCTCGGTCTCCGCATGCGCGACCGCCGACTTGATGCTCTGATAGTCGGTCACGTCGAGCGACACGACGTGCGCGGCGCCGCCGGACGCCTCGATTTCCGCGCGCAGCTCCTTGAGCCGCTCGGTACGTCGGCTCGCCAGCACGACCTTCGCGCCCGCCTGCGACAGCACCTGCGCGAAGCGCTTGCCCAGCCCGCTCGAGGCGCCCGTAATCAGCGCGACCTTGCCTTCCAGATTGATCGAACGGCCCATTGTCTTTCCTTGTTCGGTTGTGGTGACAACTGCGGTTGACGGGTTCGGTAGGACCCGACTAAGGGTCTATACCGTATCATGAAATAGTACGGTCGTGCTAATCTGCGGATTTCGGGTTGCGGCGCGGGAATCGATCGCCCACAATACGAACCCGAAAAAAGCATTCTAACGGTAAGAGGAGCATCAATGACCCCCGCAAGTCTCATTGAGCAGTACGGCCCGCGCGAGTCGATGGAGTATGACGTCGTCATCGTCGGCGGCGGCCCTGCGGGCCTGTCGGCGGCCATTCGCCTGAAGCAGCGCGCCGCCGAACGAGGCGCTGACATTGGCGTGTGCGTACTCGAAAAAGGCTCTGAGATCGGGGCCCATATTCTGTCGGGCGCGGTGATGGACCCGCGCGCGCTGACCGAGCTGATCCCGGACTGGAAGGAAAAAGGCGCGCCGCTGACGGTCGACGTGACCGAAGACCGCTTCCTGTTCCTGACGGAAACCGGTTCGAAGAGCGTGCCGACCTGGGCGCTGCCGGACAATTTCAAGAATCACGGCAACTACGTGATCAGCCTCGCGAACGTGACGCGCTGGCTGGGTCAGCAGGCCGAGGCGCTCGGCGTCGAGATATTCCCGGGCTTTCCGGCGGCCGAAGTGCTCTACAACGACGACGGCTCGGTCAAGGGCGTCGCGACCGGCAACCTCGGCATCGGCAAGGACGGCGAACCGACCGACAACTTCCAGCTCGGCATGGAGCTGCACGCGAAGTACACGCTGTTCTGCGAAGGCGCGCGCGGCCACCTCGGCCGCCAGCTGAACGAGAAGTTCAAGCTGCGCGACGGCGTCGATCCGCAGGTGTACGGCATCGGTATCAAGGAGCTGTGGGAGATCGATCCCGCCAGGCACAAGCCGGGTCTGGTGATGCACACGGCCGGCTGGCCGCTCGAAAACGACACGTACGGCGGCTCGTTCCTCTACCACATGGACAACAACCAGGTCGTGGTCGGCTTCGTGGTCGGCCTCGGCTATTCGAATCCGTATCTGTCGCCGTTCGAGGAATTCCAGCGCTACAAGACGCATCCGGCGATCCGCGCGATTCTCGAAGGCGGCAAGCGCGTGTCCTACGGCGCGCGCGCGATCACCGCGGGCGGCCTGATGTCGTTGCCGAAGCTGGTGTTCCCGGGCGGTGCGCTGGTCGGCGACGACGCGGGCTTCCTGAACGCGTCGCGCATCAAGGGTTCGCACGCCGCGATCAAGACCGGCATGCTCGCCGCCGATGCCGCGTTCGACGCCGTCCAGGCCGGCCGTCAGTCGGACGAACTGAGCGCCTACCCGGAAGCGTTCAAGACGTCGTGGCTCTACACCGAGCTGTATCGCGCGCGTAACTTCAAGCAGTGGATGAGCAAGGGTCTCTACCTTGGCACGCTGATGGTCGGTCTCGAGCAGAAGCTGCTCGGCGGCAACGTGCCGTGGACGCTGCATCATCAGCATTCCGATCATGAAATGCTGAAGCCGGCTTCGCAGTGCAAGCCGATCACGTATCCGAAGCCGGACGGCAAGCTGACGTTCGACCGGCTGTCCTCGGTGTTCATCTCGAACACGAATCACGAGGAAAATCAGCCGGCGCACCTGACGCTGAAGGATCCGACCGTGCCGGTCAACGTGAACTGGCAGACCTACGCGGGACCGGAGGCGCGTTATTGCCCCGCTGCAGTGTACGAGTTCGTGAAGAACGACGATGGCAGCGAGCGGCTCGTCATCAATGCGCAGAACTGCGTGCACTGCAAGACCTGCGATATCAAGGACCCGACGCAGAATATCGTGTGGGTCACGCCGGAAGGCGGTGGCGGTCCGAACTATCCGAATATGTGATTGATGTGCCGTCTGCCTGTGCGGCGCTGCCCGATAACCGGCAGCGTCGCGCAGGCAAATTCCGATAGCGCGCTCGCGCTTTCGTCTGCGCGCATTCTTGCGCGTTTCGTTGGTCCCCTTCCCTATTCTTTTTTATGGCGGCTCGTTCGCCGCCAATCGCGGGACCGCGTCAGGATTACGGCGCGCTCGCCGCGATCTTCGGCGTGCTCACGGCCACATCGCCGCATTGCGCGCGATGGCGCAGCGCGTGATCGATCAGCACGAGCGCAAGCATCGACTCGGCGATCGGCGTCGCACGAATGCCGACGCAGGGGTCGTGCCGCCCGAAGGTCTCGACGATCGCGGGGTTCCCCGCCTTGTCGATCGAACGGCGCGGCGTGCGAATGCTCGACGTCGGCTTGATCGCGATCGACACCGTGATGTCCTGCCCCGTCGAAATACCGCCGAGCACACCGCCCGCGTGATTGCCGACGAAACCTTCCGGCGTCAGCTCGTCGCCATGCACCGAGCCGCGTTGCGCGACGCTCGCGAAGCCGGCGCCGATCTCGACGCCCTTCACCGCGTTGATGCCCATCATCGCGTGCGCGATGTCGGCGTCGAGGCGGTCGAACAGCGGCTCGCCGAGGCCGACCGGCGCACCGGAGGCAACCACGTTGATGCGCGCGCCGATCGAATCACCGTCCTTGCGCAGCGCGTCCATATACGCCTCGAGTTGCGGAACGATCTCCGCATTCGGCACGAAAAACGGGTTTTCGCGCACCTGCGCCCAATCGACGAACGGCACGTCGATCTCGCCGAGCGCGGCCATATAGCCGCGAATTTCGGTGCCGAACTTCTCGCGCAGCCACTTCTTCGCGACCGCGCCCGCCGCGACCGCCGGCGCCGTCAGCCGTGCCGACGAGCGGCCGCCACCGCGGTAATCGCGAATGCCGTACTTTTGCCAGTACGTGTAGTCGGCGTGGCCGGGGCGGAACGTTTCCGCGATGTTGCCGTAGTCCTTGCTGCGCTGGTCGGTATTGCGGATCAGCAGCGCAATTGGCGCGCCGGTGGTTTGACCTTCGAACACGCCCGAGAGGATCTCGACCTTGTCTTCTTCCTGGCGCTGCGTCACGTGGCGCGACGTGCCCGGCTTGCGGCGATCGAGTTCGAACTGGATGTCGGCTTCGTTGAGCGCCATGCCCGGCGGGCAGCCGTCGATCACGCAGCCGATAGCGGGGCCGTGCGATTCGCCGAAGGTCGTGACAGTGAAAAGCGTACCGAGCGTGTTGCCGGACATGAGCGTCGTCCAAAGAAATACGGGGAGAACGCTATTATGCCAGTCCGCTCGTCTCGAAGCCGGGCCTGGCGACGGCGATGGCCGATCGGCCAGGGCGCACTCGGCCGAAAGCGGGTGATGGTGGGCGAGCCCGCCATCTCGGCGTCCGCGCACCGGCCCACGGCTACTTGCGGGCGCCGCGCAGCTCGGTCACGATCCGCTGCAGCGTCTCCGGCGTCGCGAGCGCCGGGTCGATCGGCTCGCCGACGGCGAGGCTCAGCCGGCTCATCACACCTTTGCTGATCGGCCGCGGCCAGGTTGCGTCCACCGCGCGCGAAAACACGCTGCCCCACAGCCCGCGCAGCGCCATCGGAATGACGGGCGCCGGCGTCCGCCTGACGATCTCGGCGACGCCGTGGCGAAACGGATTCAGCTCGCCGGTACGCGTCAGCTTCCCTTCGGGAAAGATGCAGACGAGTTCGCCGTCCGCGAGCGCCTGCGCGCACAGGTCGTACGCACGCGCGAGCAGCGCCGCGTCCTGATGCGCGGACGCGATCGGAATCGCCTTCGCGTGCCGGAACAGCCAGCCGACGAACGGCGAGCGGAAGATCTGGTGGTCCATCACGAAGCGGATCGGCCGCGGGCTTTCGGCCATGATGACGATCGCATCGACGAAACTGACGTGGTTGCACACGAGCACCGCCGCGCCCTGCTCCGGAATCCGCTCCGCGTGCACGAGCCGGATCCGGTAGAACGTATGCACGAGCAGCCACGCGATGAAGCGCAGCAGGAACTCCGGCACGAGCGAATAGATGTAGCCCGCGACGACCACATTCAGAAGCGCGGTGACGAGGAAGATCGCCGGAATACTGAAGCCCGCGGCGGTCAGGCCCACCGCCATCAGCGCCGACACGATCATGAACAGCGAATTGAGGATGTTGTTCGCGGCGATGATGCGCGCGCGATGGCTCGGCTGACTACGACTCTGGATCAGCGCATACAGCGGCACGCTGTAAAAGCCGCCGAACATCGCGAGCAGGAACAGATCGGCGAGCACGCGCCAATGCGCTAGCCGCGCGAGAAATTCGCCAACGCTGAGCAGATGCCCCGCCGGCGGCAGCGCGTGGCTCGCGAAAAAAAGATCGATCGCGAACACGCTCATGCCGATCGAGCCGAGCGGCACGAGGCCGACTTCGATCCGCCGCTTCGAGAGCCGTTCGCACAACAGCGAGCCGATGCCGATGCCGATCGAAAACGTGGCGAGCAGCACGGTCACGACGTCGGGATCGGCGGACAGCACGTCCTTCGCGAAGTTGAAGAACGACGCGAGGAACGTCGCGCCGACGAACCACAGCCACGAAATGCCGAGCAGACCAAGAAACACCGTGCGGTTTTCGCGCGCGAGCTTCAGATTGCGCCACGTTTCGCTGACCGGGTTCCAGTTGATGCGCAACCCGGGCTGCGGCGCGGGCGTAGCCGGCACGAAGCCCGACACGGCGCGCCCGATCAGCGCGATCGCGATACACGCGCAAGCGAGCACCACCGCGCCATGCTCGGCGAACCCCGCGCCCGCGCCGCCGACGATCGTGCCGATCAGGATCGCGACGAAGGTGCCCATCTCGACCATGCCATTGCCGCCGACCAGCTCCGCCTGCGACAGATGCTGCGGCAGATACGAGTACTTGACCGGCCCGAATACCGTCGAATGCACGCCCATCAGGAACGTGCACAGGTACAGCAACGGCGCGCCATGCAGCCAGAACCCCGCGCCGCCGACCAGCATCACCGCGATCTCGAAGGTCTTGACGAGGCGCGTGAGCAACGCTTTGTCGTACTTGTCCGCGATCTGGCCGGAAGTGGCCGAAAACAGCACGAAAGGCAGAATGAAAATCGCGGAGATCAGGAACGCCGCGGTTTTCGGGTCGACGCCCGAAAACCGCGCCGCCTGATACGTGACGAGCGACGTGAAGCCGATCTTGAACACGTTGTCGTTCATCGCGCCGAGAAACTGTGTCCAGAAGAACGGCGCGAAGCGGCGCTGGCCGAGCAGGCGGAACTGGGATTCGTGCGCTTCGTGCGCGCGAGCGGCGCGGCGGGCAGCGGGCAACGGACGATCGTTCATGAAGTCAGGAGAACGGCGCGGAAAAATGGCGATGACGCGGGCGGCACGGCCGGCAAGCGGATCGCCGCGACTCGCGCACGCGGCTGCCGCAATCCGTCCGCACCAGCTCCAGACACAAAAAAAGCGCCCGCTTGCGCGCGCGCCCTGTCGGCGGATTCGCGCTCGCGGCGACGGCCGGAGCGCGACCTTCGAGCCACGCGCATCAACGCGCCGGCTGCTGGTCCTGTCCTTCCTGCTCTTCCGGCCAGTCGCGGATATAGGCCTTCAGCATGCGGTTCTCGAACCCCTGCTCCTCGACCACCGCCTTCGCGACGTCGTAAAACGAGATGACGCCCATCAGCGTGCGGCTTTCCATGACGGGCAGATAGCGCACGTGATGCTCGAGCATCATGCGGCGCACTTCGTTGACGTCGGTTTCGGGCGTGCAGGTGAGCGGATGGTCGTCCATCACCTTGCGGATCGTCGAGGTGCCGACGCTGCCGCCGTTCTCGCTCAAGGTCAGAATGATTTCGCGAAACGTCAGCATGCCGACGAGGTCGCCGTACTCCATCACGACGAGCGAGCCGATGTCGTGCTCGGCCATGGTATTGACGGCGTCATGCAGCGTGGTATCCGGCGTGACCGTAAAAAGGGTATTGCCCTTGACTTTAAGAATGTCGCTGACTCGCATGATCTATCTCCTGATACCGCCAATCTTGCAGTGCATGAAATGTTTTTTCGATCCTATCGGAAAGGCCCAAAAAAGGAAAGCGGCCCGCCAGCCAAGGCGCGGCGGGCTTCGGAGACTCGAATTCGTCTGACTTCCAGATTGCGAGCATGCCCCGCTCCCGGCACGAGCCGCAGGAACCCGCGGGAAAACCGCGCTTGAAGCGGCGCGCGCCAATGGTAGGATGGCCGCCCACCCCGATCTTTCGCGAGGCCGCTCACGGCCCGCCGCCCACGATGTCCGCCAACCGTTTCGATACGCTTGCGCTGCACGCCGGCGCAGCCCCGGACCCTGCCACCGGCGCGCGTGCGACGCCGATCTACCAGACCACGTCGTTTTCGTTCCGCGACTCGGATCATGCCGCCGCGCTGTTCAACATGGAGCGCGCCGGCCACGTCTACTCGCGCATCTCGAATCCGACCGTCGCCGTGTTCGAGGAGCGCGTCGCCGCGCTCGAAAACGGCGCCGGCGCGATCGGCACCGCGAGCGGCCAGGCCGCGCTGCATCTGGCGATCGCGACGCTGATGGGCGCGGGTTCGCACATTGTCGCGTCGAGCGCGCTGTACGGCGGCTCGCACAATCTGCTGCATTACACGCTGCGACGCTTCGGTATCGAGACGACCTTCGTCAAGCCCGGCGACCTCGACGCGTGGCGCGCCGCGCTGCGCCCCAACACGCGCCTGCTATTCGGCGAAACGCTCGGCAATCCGGGCCTCGACGTGCTCGACATCGCCGCACTCGCACAGATCGCGCACGCGCACCGCCTGCCGTTGCTGGTCGACTCGACCTTCACGACGCCCTACCTGCTGCGCCCCTTCGAGCACGGCGCCGACTTCGTCTACCACTCGGCGACCAAGTTTCTCGGCGGCCACGGCACGACGATCGGCGGGGTGCTGGTCGACGGCGGCACGTTCGACTTCGAGGCTTCCGGCCGCTTTCCCGAATTTACCGAGCCGTACGACGGTTTCCACGGCATGGTATTCGCCGAGGAAAGCACCGTCGCGCCGTTCCTGCTGCGCGCGCGTCGGGAAGGCTTGCGCGACTTCGGCGCGTGCCTGCATCCGCAGGCCGCGTGGCAGCTGCTGCAAGGCATCGAGACACTGCCGTTGCGCATGGAGCGTCACGTCGTCAACACACGGCGCGTGGTCGAGTTTCTCGCCGGTCATGCGGCGGTCGAATCGGTCGCCTATCCCGAGTTGCCGACGCATCCCGACCACGCGCTCGCCAGGCGGATGCTACCGCGCGGCGCGGGCGCCGTGTTCAGCTTCAACCTGCGCGGCGACCGCGCGGCCGGGCGCGCCTTCATCGAAGCGCTCACGCTCTTCTCGCACCTCGCGAACGTCGGCGACGCGCGCTCGCTGGTGATTCACCCGGCATCGACGACGCACTTCCGCATGGATGCCGCCGCGCTCGCCGCGGCCGGTATCACCGAAGGCACGATCCGCCTGTCGATCGGGCTCGAAGATCCGGATGACCTGATCGACGATCTCAAGCGCGCGCTGAAGGCCGCGCAAAAAACCGCGCAAGCGGCGAGCGGCGGTCGTACCGCAACGCCGAGCAGCGCCTCGCAACAGACCGCCACTGCCGCGCCCGCCGCCACGAGCACCCCCGCCCGCCCGGAGTCCGCATGATCGTCACCGTTCAAGGCAAACCGGCCTACGCCTACACCGGCGGCAAACCCTTCGACGCGAGCCTGCCAACCGCCGTGTTCATCCACGGTGCCGAGCACGATCACAGCGTGTGGGCGCTGCAAAGCCGCTACTTCGCGCATCACGGCTTCGGCGTGCTCGCGGTCGATCTGCCGGGCCACCGACGCAGCGCCGGCCCCGCGCTCGCCAGCATCGCCGCGCTGGCCGACTGGCTCGCTGCGCTGCTCGACGCCGTGGGCGTCACGCGTGCGTTCGTCGCCGGTCACAGCATGGGCTCGCTGATCGCGCTCGACTTCGCCGGCCGCTATCCGCAGCGCGCAACGCATCTTGCGCTGCTCGCCACCGCGCTGCCGATGACGGTCTCCGACGCGCTGCTCGACGCCGCGCTCAATCGCGAGCCCGAGGCAATCGCCATGGTCAACCAGTGGTCGCATTCGACGCTCGCCGCGAAGCCCTCGTGCCCCGGCCCCGGTTTCTGGCTGCACGGCATGAACCAGCGGCTGATGGAGCACGTGTCCGCCGGGGGCGAGCCGCATCTGTTCCACACCGACTTCACCGCCTGCCATACCTATGCGGACGGCCACGCTCGCGCGGCGCAGGTGCGTTGCGCCACGCGCCTGATCGTTGGCCGGCGCGATGCGATGACGCCGCCGCGCGCGGCGAAAGCGCTTGCCGATGCGCTCGCGCAGGCGGGCACGCCGGTCGACACCGTCACGCTCGATGCGGGCCACGCGTTGATGACCGAGCAACCCGACGCGACGCTCGATGCGCTCTATGGCTTCGCTTCGCGGCCGCCGCATGAAGCGCGCTGATGGGGCGCGCGATGGCCGCTCGCCGCGCGCCTCGGTGCTCCGCGGGCGGCCGTCGGGAATGCCGTTGCGAATCGCCACCGAATCACTGCCGAACGACCACGATACCCACGCCGAACCCGCCGCGCCATCTGCCGAATGGCCAGGTTGCGCCAGGCAGGCGATCGCCGGAGAATGATTGAAGCTGTCTTTTTCAGCCTCCGGAGGCCGTCATGGCTCATACAGCACATACCGATCACTTCGCGAACTTCGCGGAGTTTTATCCGTACTACCTGAGCGAGCATCGCAATCTCGTGTCGCGGCGGCTGCATTTCGTCGGCTCGCTCGGCGTCATTGGTTGCCTCGCGATGGCGCTCGCCACCGGCGACTGGCTATGGTTGCCGGCGGCCGTGGTGTGCGGCTACGGCTTCGCGTGGGTCGGCCATTTCTTCTTCGAAAAGAACCGGCCTGCCACCTTCCGTCATCCGTTTTACAGCCTGATGGGCGACTGGGTGATGTTCAAGGACATCTGCGTGGGGAAGATTTCGTTGTAGTTTTATCGGGGCGGCTCGAAGTATGGCCGCCCTATCACGCTGCCTGGTGCGGCATCGAAGCCGCCGCGCGCTCGCCATCGTCGGGTCGCGCCGCCCGTGCCGCCGCGCGCGAGGCGAGCAACGCGGCGAGCGTCACCTTCAGCTGGTCGTTGTCGAGCGCGGCGAGCAGCATGCCGCCGTCCACGCGTGTGGAGTCGAGTTCGAGCTGATACGTAAGCTCCGCGCGGTCGATCACGAACAGGTCGTACAGCCGCTGCACGGTCACCTGCGCCGGGTTCGCGAGGAGCACGAAGTGCGGGCCGGTATGGTCCTCCTCCAGCCGCGCGATCCACTCGATTTCCTCGAGACGCTGCAACAGCATCAGCGTCGTATCCTTGTCGCGGCGAAGCATCCGGGCAAGCTCGGGCATCGTGTAGCCGCGTCTGCCGCCCTCACGCGCCTCGCACAGCCGCGCGAGCAATTCGAGCGAATCGAACAGATTGCTGCCATCGAACACAGGGCGGTGAAACTGACCGATGCGAATCGCCGGCAACGCCGATGCGATCATCGCGCCGGTCAGCGTGATGAACCAGCACAGGTACATCCACAACAGGAACAGCGGCACCGCGGCGAACGCGCCGTACACCGCCGTATAGGTCGGAATACGGCGCACGTAGTAGCCGAAGCCGCGCTTGGCGAGCTCGAACGCGACCGCGGCGATCACGCCGCCGACCACCGCGTCGCGCCATTCGACACGGCAGTTCGGCAGATAAACGTAAAGGATCGTGAACGCGAGCATCGTGAACGGCAGCGAGGCGCTCGCGAGCGCCCATTCGATCAGCGGTGTGATGCGCTGCGCGGCGCTAAACGACATCGATTGCGTGAACACATACGACGAGATGGACAGGCTCACGCCGATCAGGATCGGACCGAGCGTGATGATCGCCCAGTACACGAGAATGCGCTGCGCGACGGGCCGCGCCTTGCGCACGCGCCAGATCACATTGAAGGCGGACTCGACGGTCATCATCGTCATCACCGCGGTGACGAACAGGATGATCATGCCGATCGTGGTCAGCCCTTTGGCCTTCGATGCGAACTGGTTCAGATACTTGAAGATCTGATCGTTCAGTTGCGCGGGCATCAGGTGGTCGGCAAGAAAAAACTGCAGCGACGCCTGGAACGAGCTGAAGATCGGAAACGCGGTGAACAGCGCAAACGCGACGGTGGCGAGCGGCACGAGCGCGAGCATCGTCGTGAACGTCAGGCTGCCCGCGACCTGCGGAATCCGGTCCTCGCCGATGCGTTGCGCCGCGAATTGCGCGAGCCGTTTGAGCGTGTCGAGATCGAAACGCACCCTAACCAACAAACCTGCCTCCTTGCTTGCTGAACCGTCAAACCGGGACTGCGGGAACTCCGCGCGGCGTTTGGCCGAAGCTGCTGGCCGAACGGCTATGAGCGGCCTGTGCAACTGACCGAACCCCTATAATACCCGTTCAATGATGAGGCCTATGAAAGACATTCTCGTGCTTTATTACAGCCGTCACGGCGCCACCCGCGAGCTCGCGCTGGCGATCGCGCACGGCGTCGACAGCGTCCCCGGCATGCAGGCGCGCGTGCGCACCGTGCCGGCGGTTTCCACGGTTTGCGAGGCGAGCGAGCCGGACATTCCCGCCGAAGGACCACCGTACGTCGAGCTGCGCGACCTCGAAGAATGCGCGGGCCTCGCGCTCGGTTCGCCGACCCGCTTCGGCAACATGGCTGCCGCGCTCAAATACTTTCTCGACGGCACCACGCCGCAGTGGCTATCCGGTGCACTGTCGGGCAAGCCGGCCTGCGTGTTCACGTCGACCGGCAGCCTGCACGGCGGCCAGGAATCCACGCTGCTGTCGATGATGCTGCCGCTGCTCCATCACGGCATGCTGATCGTCGGCATTCCATACACGGAGAGCGCGCTGTCCACCACGCAGACGCGGCGGCACGCCGTACGGCGCGTCGCATTACGCGCGCGCGGGCACGACCGGCCATGGCATCTCCGCCGACGAACGGACGCTGGCGATTGCGCTTGGTGCGCGCGTTGGGCGCACGGCGGCGTCGATGTCCGAAAGGCCGTGAGCGTAAAGCCGTGAACGAACCGGATCCGCAACCCACCGAACGCGACGACGCCCGTCGTGACGCGGGTGGCGCTGAACTCGCGGCCACGAACTCCGGGGGCCACGCGAACGCGGCGCCCGCAAGCCTCGCGGCCAACGCGTCGGCATCTACGACCGTCGTGCCCGTGCAACCCAAAGCTGCCGCCGCGCTCGTCGCCGCTTTCACACTGGTCTCGATGATCGTGCTTGCCGTCGCATGGGAATGGTGGCTCGCGCCGTTGCGCTCTGGCGGCTCGCTGCTCGTGCTGAAAGCGTTGCCGCTACTCTGCGCGTTGCCGGGCGTGTGGCGACGTCGGCTTTACACGATGCAATGGGCGTCGATGCTGATCCTGCTGTATTTCGCCGAAGGCGTCGTGCGTGGCTGGAGCGATCATGGCTTGAGCGCGCGGCTCGGCTGGCTTCAAGCGGCGCTCGCCATGATCTTCTTCACCTGCGCACTCGCGTATGTCGGACCGTTCAAGCGCGCGGCGAAACGAGCTGCGAAACAGGCTGCAAAGCAGGCTGCACAGCAAGCCGCCAGCGAACCGACCCCGCCCGCCTGACGCCCAGGCCCCAACACCGTCAACCGATCCACATGACCCACACCGCTTTTCTCGCCGCCTGCCGCGACGCCATCGGCGCGACTTACGTACTGACCGATCCGCACGACACGGCTCCCTTTCTGACCGACTGGCGCCGCCGCTACACCGGCGCGGCCTGCGCGGTGCTGTGCCCGGCCACGTCCGCGGAAGCCGCCGCGCTCGTCAGGCACGCGGTCGAACATTGCGTCGCGCTGGTGCCGCAGGGCGGCAACACCGGCCTCGCGGGCGGCGCGACACCCGACGCGAGCGGCGCGCAGGCGGTCATCAGCCTGCGCCGCCTGAATCGCGTGCGCGACATCGATCCGCACAACAACACGATCACGGTCGAAGCCGGCGTGATCCTCGCCGACGTGCAGAAGCACGCCGAAGCGGCCGGGCGTCTGTTTGCGCTGAGCCTCGCCGCCGAAGGCAGCTGCACGATCGGCGGCAATCTGTCGACCAATGCGGGCGGCACCGGCGTGCTGCGCTATGGCAACTCGCGCGAGCTATGCCTCGGCCTCGAAGTGGTGACGCCGCAAGGCGAACTGTGGGACGGCTTGCGCGGGCTGCGCAAGGACAACACCGGCTACGATCTGCGGGACCTGTTCATCGGCGCGGAAGGCACGCTCGGCCTGATCACCGCGGCGGTGCTCAAGCTGCATCCGCAGCCGGCCGCGCGCGTCACCGCGCTCGCCGCGCTCGCATCGCCGCATGCGGCGCTCGATTTTCTCGCGCTCACGCAACGCGTCGCCGGGCCGCTCCTGACCGGCTTCGAACTGATGTCGGATTTCTGCCTGCGCCTCGTCGGCCGGCATTTCGACCAGATGCGTTATCCGTTCGCCGAACCGCATGCGCAGGTCGTGCTGCTCGAACTGTCGGACAGCGAAAGCGAAGTGCACGCGCGCACGCTGTTCGAGGGGCTGATGGAAACCGCGCTCGAACAAGGTCTCGTGGAAGACGCCGTGGTGGCGGAAAACCTCGCGCAGTCTCGCGCGTTCTGGAATCTGCGCGAGCACATTCCGCTCGCCCAGGCCGAGGAGGGCCTGAACATCAAGCACGACATCGCGGTGCCGATTTCACGCATCGGCCACTTCATCGAAACGACCGATGCGGCAATCGCGCAAGCCGCGCCGGGCGCGCGCATGGTCACGTTCGGCCATCTCGGCGACGGCAATCTGCACTACAACGTGCAGGCGCCCGAGGGCGTCGATGCGAAGGCGTTTCTGCGGCAGTACCAGAGCCCGATCAACCGGATCGTCTACGACAGCGTCGATGCGCATCGCGGCAGCATCAGCGCGGAACACGGACTCGGCCAGTTGAAGATCGACGAAGCCGCCCGCTACAAGCAGGACGTCGAGGTGCGGATGATGCGCGCGATCAAGCAGGCGCTCGATCCGTTGAACCTGATGAATCCGGGCAAGGTGCTACGCTAATATCTGAAGCCTGCGCGATCCGGCGCGCAGGCGTTTTGCAGGAGTCGCGTCCGTGAAGATTCGCGTGCTGTCCGATCTGCATCTGGAAAACGACGAGCCTGAACTGATCCCGCATGCGCAGGCGGATCTCGTGGTGCTGGCGGGCGACATCCACAATCATGCGGCCGGCCCGCGCTGGGCCGCGCAGGCGTTCGACGACGCGGTGCCGGTCGTCTACGTGCCGGGCAATCACGAGTACTACGACGGTGAATTCGGCGCGCTGGAGAGCGCGATGCTCGACGCGGCCGCGCAGGTCGACAACGTGCATGTGCTGAACAACGCCGCGCTGGTCGACAGCCAGGGCCGCTGGCGCGTGCTCGGCACGACGTTGTGGACCGACTTCGCGCTGTACGGCGCGACACCGGATGCAATCGAGGAATCGATCGTCGCCGCGCGCCGGGTCATGCTCGACTATCGCGGGCTGATCCAGATGAACTGGCCGCACGACCCGCGCGACGCCGCGCGCGACTTCACGCCCGCCGATTCGCTCGCGCTGCACCAGCATGCGCGCGCGTGGCTCGAAAGCGAGCTTGCCAAACCGTTCGCCGGCCAAACGATCGTGGTCACTCATCACGCGCCGCATCGGCTGAGCCTGGCCGGGCGTTTTGCCGAAGACCGCGTGTCGGCGGGCTTCGTCAACCATCTGCCCGAGCTCGTGCGCGCGCCTGTCGCGTTGTGGATTCATGGCCACACGCATACGTCGTTCGACTACGTGGTGGACGGCACCCGCGTCGTGTGCAATCCGCGCGGCTATTTCGACCGGCGCACGCGCCAGTGGGAAAATCCGCTGTTTGCGTGGGACAAGGTCGTCGAGATCTAGCGGGTGCGGGCCTCTTGCATCAGATCAACCCGCCGCCGCTCACCGCTCACCGCTCACCGCTCGCGCCGCGGCGCATCCTGTGACTCGACCTCGACCGGCACGAGCTGCGGCTGCTGTTCGCGCATGCGGCGCAGCAGATCGCGCGAGGCGGCGACGCCGATCAGTCCAAACATGACGGCCAAGCCGATCATCAGGTGCGTATCCATGGATGTGTCGTCCTTCAGTGGTTACGAGGCGCCGAACGGCGGCGAATCCAGCGCGTCCGCCCAGAGCGGCGACGCGTGAACGACACGTTAACAAATCGACTGCGCGGCAGAAGTAAAGAAATGTTGCGGCGCGGCGCGTGTGTAACAGGCTGTCACTCCGCGTGCCGCACTCCGCGTGCCGCTCGAACGTCAATGCATGACAAGCAGATCGGTCAGGTCCGCGCGAACTGCCGCAACTCCTCCTGATCCGCCGCCAGCGTCGAAGGCAACTCGTCGCGCAGGAATTCGACCCACGTGCGGATCTTCGCATCGAGATACTGCCGCGACGGATACAGCGCATACAGATTCATCTGCTGCGACGTGTACCCGGGCATCAGCCACACCAGTTCGCCGCTGCGCAAACGGCTGATCGCCGAGTAGATCGGAATCAGCGCTACGCCCATGCCCTGGGCGACGGCCACGACCATCGCCTCGGCCACGTTCACCTGAAACGTCGCCGCGCCGAGCGAGACCACTTCCTCGCCGTTCGGGCCGTCGAAGGTCCATTTGTCCGGCGGATTCACCGGCGTCACCATCTGCAGGCAGACGTGCTGCGCGAGGTCCGCAGGCGTTTGCGGCACGCCGCGCCGTTCGAGGTACGCCGGCGACGCGCACGCAATGCTGAACGCGCTGCCAAGGCGCTGCGACACGAGCCCCGAATCCGGCAGGCCGGTCGCGAGCGTCAGCGACACGTCGAAGCCTTCGTCGAGCAGATCGGGCATGCGCTGCGCGAGCGTCAGTTCGATATGCACGTCCGGGTAGCGCTGCTGGTAACGGCCTACGGCCGGCACCACGTAGTGCTGGCCGAAGCTCGTCATCGCGTGAACCTTCAGCTTGCCGGACGGACGCGCGTGCGCGTCGCTCGCCTCGGCCTCCGCCTGATCCACGTACGCGAGAATCTGCTCGCAGCGCTGCAGATAGCGCTCGCCAGCTTCGGTCAGCGCGATGCGGCGCGTGGTCCGGTTCAAAAGCCGTGTGCGCAGATGCGCTTCCAGATCGGAAACCGCGCGCGACGCGTAGGCCGTCGTCGTATTCAGATGCTGTGCGGCGCCCGTGAAGCTGCCCGCTTCGACGACGCGGACGAAAACGCGCATGTTTTGAAGCGTGTCCATACCTATCCTCAGAAATCGGCATCGATTGTTACACGATCAGCAATGGCGATTGTCTCATGTCTGGTAAAAATGCCTTGCATCTTTACCGGTTATTCCGCAATCGATCAAAAAAATATAATTGCGCACAAGCTTCTATAGTCAAATTTGGAGGAAATCGTGCAGTCTCCGGTACTCAAAGGGATCGCCGCGGCCGCGGTTCTTACGATCCTATTAACAATCGCCGGATGCGCAAGTACCGGAGGCGTCGCGCCGCAAACGCACACGATCAATCCTGCGTCGCTCGATGCGGGCAACGCAATCCGCGCCGCCAACGCCGACGCGCAGTGGCCCGCCGCCGACTGGTGGCGTGCCTATGACGATCCGCAGCTGGACCGGTGGATCGCGGACGCGCAAGCCGGCAATCCCAGTCTCGCGGTCGCCCAGGCGCGCGTGCGTGAGGCGGCGTCGATGGCCGGCGTCGCGCGCGCGGCGCTCGCGCCGCAAGTCAACGGCAGCCTGTCGATCCAGCGCCAGCAGTGGGCCGACAACGTGTTCTACGGCCCGGGCCCGCTCGCCGGCGAGCAGTCGTGGAACAACACCGGCACGCTCGGCCTCGCCTATCACCTCGACTTCTGGGGCAAGGACAAGAACGCCGCCGAGCGCGCGCTCGACCTCGCGCACGCCAGCGCCGCCGACGCGCGCGCCGCGCAGCTCGAACTGCAGGCGAACGTCGTGCGCACCTATATCGAGATGTCGCTGAACTACGCGTTGCTCGACATCGCGAAGGCCACGCTGCAGCAACAGCAGCAGATCGTCGACCTCGCGAACCGGCGCCTGAAGGGCGGCATCGGCACGCAGCTCGAAGTGAGCCAGGCCGAGACGCCGATGCCCGAGTACGAGCGCCAGATCGACGCGATCGAGGAGAAGATCGCGCTCGGCCGCAATCAGTTGGCCGCGCTCGCGGGCAAGGGTCCGGGCGCCGGCGACGCGATCCAGCGCCCGGCGCTGTCGCTCGCCGCGCCCGCCGGCCTGCCGGCCGCGCTGCCCGCGGATCTGATCGGCCACCGGCCGGACGTGGTCGCGGCACGCTGGACGGTCGCCGCGCAGGCGCGCGGCATCGACGTCGCCAAGGCCGGGTTCTATCCGGACATCAACCTGCTCGCGTCGATCGGCGGCTATGCGGCGATGGGGCCGCTGTTCCAGTTTCTGAAGAGTCCGTCGCATAGCTGGAGCGTGGGTCCCGCGCTGACGCTGCCGATCTTCGACGGCGGCCGGCTGCGCTCGCAGCTCGGCGCGGCGTCGGCGGGCTACGACGAGGCCATCGAGCGCTACAACCAGTCGATCGTGGGCGCGCTGAAGGACATCTCCGACCAGGTGATCCGCATCCGTTCGCTGACCACCCAGGCCGACGACGCCGACCGCTCGGTCGCCGCCGCGCGCAGGAACTACGAGCTGTCGCGCGAAGGCTACCGGCGCGGCTTGACCGACTATCTGAACGTGCTGGTCGCGCAAAACCAGTTGCTGCGCGCGCAGGAAGGTGTCGCCAAAGTGCAGGCCGAGCGGCTCGGCGCGCATGCGTCGTTGATGACGGCGCTCGGCGGCGGTCTCGACGATCCGGCCAACGGTCCGCGGGATAACGAAACGTTGCCGGCGCATGGCAAGGGCAGCGGCGAAAGCAAGAGCGGCGCGGCGAGTAGCGACACGGCAACAGCGGATGCGGATGCGGATGCCAACGCCAACGCCAGGACCAACGCAGCCATCACCGCCGCCACCACCGCCTCGCGCGCCCCGAACGCGCCCGCGTCCGAGTAAGGAAGGCCATGTCCTCCTCGCCCTCCCCGTCGAGCGCGCGCCCCGCCTCGTTCGCCGCGCTCTACGAAGCCGCCGCCCACTGGGCGCGCACCGACGGCCTCGTATGGATCTATCTGTTCAAGTCGCTCGCCGCGTGCTTCCTCGCGCTCGGCATCGCGATGAAGCTCGATCTGCCGCAGCCGCGCACCGCGATGACCACCGTGTTCATCGTGATGCAGCCGCAAAGCGGCGCAGTGTTCGCGAAGAGCTTCTATCGGATCTGCGGCACGCTGGTCGGTCTCGTCGTGATGCTCGCGCTGATCGGACTGTTCGCGCAGCAGCCGGAGCTGTTCCTCGGCACGACCGCGATCTGGGTCGGCATCTGCACCGCCGGCGCCGCGCGCAATCGCAACTTCCGTTCGTACGGCTTCGTGCTGGCGGGCTACACGGCCGCGCTGATCGGCATCCCCGCTTCGCAGCATCCGGACGGCGCGTTCCTGAGCGCGCTCACGCGGGTCGCGGAAGTGGTGATCGGCATCATCTGCGCGGGTGCGGTCAGCGGCCTCGTGTTTCCGCAGTTCGCCGGCCTGCAGATGCGCAGCACCGTGCGTGCGCGCTTCTCCGCGTTCGTCGAGTACGTGTCGGCGTCGCTTGCCGGGCGCAACGACCGCGCGCAGATCGAGGCGACCAATGCGCGCTTCGTCGCCGACATCGTCGGCTTCGAGGCCGCGCGCAGCATCGCCGTGTTCGAAGGCCCCGATTCGCGGATGCGCGGCGGGCGCCTCGCGCGTCTGAACAGCGAGTTCATGACCGCGTCGACGCGCTTTCACGCGCTGCATCAGCTGATGAACCGTCTGCGCGACAGCGGCACGCACGGCGCGGCGATCGCGATCGCCGCGCTCGAACCGTACTTCAAGGAGATCGCGCCGTTGCTCGCGAAGTCGGGCGAGCCGGTGCTGAGCGCGGCCGACGCCGCGCACGCCGCGGCCCAGCTCGACACCTACAGGAGCGAGTTGCCCAAACGCGTGCGCGCGACGCGCGACGAGCTCGAAACGCACCCCGACGCGCCGTTGCTCGATTTCGACACGGGCGCCGAGCTACTGTACCGCTTCATCGACGACCTGCATGCGTACGCGGCGACCTACGCGTCGCTCGCCGTCGACAGGCACGCGCGCGAACGCTGGATCGAGCGCTACGAGCCGAAAACCAACGCGATCGCGGCCGGCGTCGCGGGCCTGCGCGCGGCCATCGTGATGATGGTGCTCGGGGCGTTCTGGATCGCCACCGCGTGGCCGAGCGGCTCGACGTTGACGCTGGTCGCAGCGACCGTGTGCGCGCTCGCGTCGGCGTCGCCGGATCCGAAGCGCACCGCGTTCAAGATGGCCGGCGGCACGGTGCTCGCGACGCTGATGGGCATGATCGCGGTGTTCGGCGTGTATCCGCACATCGACGGCTTCGTGATGCTGTGCGTCGCGCTCACGCCGTTCCTGCTGCTCGGCGTGTTGATGACCACGCGTGCGACGCTCGCGGGCTACGGCGTCGGCTACTGCATCTTCTTCTGCTTCCTCGCCGGCCCCGACAACGTGATTCACTACGACCCGAGTGCGTTCATGAACGACGCGCTCGCGCTGGTGCTGTCGATGCTGGTGTCGTCGATCGCGTTCGCGGTGCTGCTGCCGCCGTCGACGCCGTGGCTGCGCAACCGTCTGCTCGTCGACCTGCGCCGCCAGGTGGTGCTGGCCGGCCGCGCGGGTCTGGCACGCGTGCGCTCGCGCTTCGAAAGCGGCGCGCGCGATCTGATGTTCCAGATCGACGCGCTGTCGCAGAACGAGCCCGAAACGAAGCGCGACACGCTGCGCTGGCTGTTTTCGGTGTTGGAGGTCGGCAACGCGGTGATCGACCTGCGCCGCGAAATCGCGACGCTGCCCAACGAGCCGCGCTACCACAAAGCGGCACCGTGGCGCGTCGCGCTGCGCGCGCTGCGCGATGCGCTCGCGGCGCTGTTCGAGCGGCCGCGGCAGCAGCACTTCGCGCGCGCGCTCGCGGCGACCGCCGATGCGATCGCGCAAGTGCAGCAGCTGATGGCCGGCTTCACGCCATCGCGTGAAGAACGCCATCAGCTGCTGCGCATCCTCAGTCAACTGCATTTCATCCGTACCGCGCTGCTCGATCCGCAGTCGCCGCTTGCCTTGGCGATCGGCGCGCGCGCGGACGCATCAGAAGAAAAAGGAGTTCCTCATGCCGCGTGATATCGCCGTGCTCGATGCCTATGTGCCGGCCATTGTGCTGCTGTTCATCGCGGGCGCCGCGCTGACCTGGCTCGTCGATCGCGTGATCGCCTATACGGGCCTCTATCGCGTGGTGTGGCACCCCTCCCTGTTCCGGGCCAGCTTGCTCGTGTCCGTGTGCGGCCTTCTCGGCCTCGCCGTTTATCGTTGATCAGAGTCGAAACATGACCATCCGAAATCTTGTGGGCTTCATCGCGACAGCCGTCATTTTCATCGTCGCGATCGTGATTGGCCGCGTGCTGTGGGTCCATTACATGGACGAACCGTGGACCCGCGACGGCCGCGTGCGCGCCGAGATCGTCAACGTCGCGCCGGACGTGTCGGGCGCGATCGTCGATCTGCCGGTCAAGGACAACCAGTTGGTGAAGAAGGGCGACCTGCTGATGCAGATCGACCCGTCGCATTACCAGATCGCGGTCGAGCAGGCGCAGGCCGCCGTTGCCGCGCGCAAAGCCGAGTTGCAGATGAAGCGCGACGACGCGCAACGGCGTGCCGACATGGATTCGCAGGTGGTGTCGAAGGAAAGCCGCGAAAACGCGACGCATACCGCGTCCGCCGCCGATGCCGCCTATCAGCAGGCACTCGCCGCGCTCGACGCCGCGAAGCTGAACCTCGAGCGCACGCGCGTGGTGTCGCCGGTCGACGGCTACGTGACGAACCTGTCCGTGTTCCGCGGCGACTATGCGAGCGCGGGCGCGGCGAAGCTCGCGATCGTCGATAGTCACTCGTTCTGGGTGTATGGCTACTTCGAGGAAACCAAGCTGCCGCACGTGCGCGTCGGCGATCAGGCCGAAGTGCGGCTGATGAGCGGCGGCACGCTGCAAGGCCACGTGGAGAGCATCTCGCGCGGCATCTACGACCGCGACAATCCGCAAAGCCACGAGCTGCTCGCGGACGTGAATCCGACCTTCAACTGGGTGCGCCTCGCGCAGCGCGTGCCGGTGCGCGTGCGGATCGACTCGGTGCCGCCCGACGTGATGCTGGCGGCGGGCACGACCTGCACGGTGGTGGTGCGGCCGGGGACGGGCTCCGGCTCCTCGTCGGCCAACGCGAGCTGACGCCCGCGCCGCCTTTTATAGCCTGAACTGCCCCACCATCGCCTTCAGCCCGCGCGCCTGATCGTCGAGCGAGCGGGCCGCGGCGGTGGCCTCCTCCACCAGCGCGGCGTTCTGCTGCGTGCCCGGAGCCTATGCGCCTTTTCGTGTGCGAGTCGGTTTAAAAAATCCTACCCCCTCGCCAGCGTGAAGCGCTCGCCAAACAGGATGACAAACTGGTTCATTGCGGACTTCCAGTCGAAGGTTGCCCTTTCGGTCTCTGTGTCAAGGCAGCGGATGCTTGCTGTCATCGAGCCGTCGCGGAGGATTGGCTCCCCAACGTGCTTTTATCTGTTCCGGAGTCTCCGGAGGCCATTTCACGCCCATCTTGATGATGCGGTCCCGAATCTCGATTAGCTTTTTGTAGGTCGGGGAATTGGGCGCGAAGGTATTAATGTCATCCCATATCCCTAGTGGGAATGACTCGCCATTAATGTTGTAGGTGTTGGGGTTTGCCCCATGGTCCAGCAAGTAGTCAATTTGATCTAGCGCGCGATTTGCCAGCGCTTGATACAGCACTGAATTACGTAACGAATCGCGCCGGTTCACATCCGCGCCACGTTCCACCAGCAGCCTGAGCGAACCAGATGTCGACTCTCTTGCAACAAAGAAAATGATGGGTCTGCGGCCCTCGATCATGGTGTTGGGGTCAACCCCACCGTCCAGCATCGCGCGCAGGAATTCCGGATGGGAGCTGTTGAGCATGACCCCGAGGGGGCTGCCATAATCCGGTACTTCCTGCAAGGAATCGGCCCCGGCCCTCACCACCTCCGACGCAACCGCAAGCCGGTGCGGGTCGCGCTGCAACGCCTCCTGAAAGGCAAAAAACAGCATCGTCATGTTCTTGCGCCCAGGCGTCTTCAGGTCTGTCTTCGGGGCCAGTCGCCGGACCTGCTCCATATCACCTCGCTCGATGGCCTGCGCCAGTTCGAGTTGCGGGTCGCTAAAAAAAATCAGTGGCGGGAAATTTTTTCATTGCATGAACCACAGGGGATAGCGCCAGTAACAGCACCGGCACGATAAGAATTCGGCTGAGTGTTTTCATCGCTTCTTGCCTGAAAAACAAAACCCCACGCTCCGAAAAACGTGGGGTTGGTCAGCAGTCTGAGGGCTACCCGGATGTAGCACTTTCGGTCTCGGCTTCAAGGCAGCGGAAGCTTGCTGTCATCGAGCCGTCGCGGAGGATTGGCTCCCCAACGTGCTTTTATCTGTTCCGGAGTCTCCGGAGGCCATTTCACGCCCATCCTGATGATGCGGTCTCGGATTTCGACCAGTTTGACACCTGATTCAGAGGTGGAGCCTATATGTTCTATCTGCGATTCCAATTGTCTTGGGAATGAGATTCCATTGATGTTGTAAGTGTTGGGGTTGGCTCCGTGATCGAGAAGGTAATTGACTGCCCCGGTGTCGTAGCCAGTTAGCGCTTCGTAGAGAGATGTGTTGCGCAATGAATCGCGCCGGTTCACATCCGCGCCACGCTCCACCAGCAACTTGAGCGAGCCCAATTTACGATCGCTTGCAACATCAAAAATTATCGGGGTGCCTTCTGATATCAAATTTGGATCAACACCGCCGTCCAGCATCGCACGCAGGAATTCCGGGTGCGAGCTGTTGAGCCCGACCCCGAGCGGATCGCCAAAATTCGGCACTTCCTGCAAGGGATCGGCTCCGGCCTTCACCACCTCCGACATAACCGCAAGCCGATGCGGGTCGCGCTGCAATGCCTCCTGAAACGCAAAAAACAGCATCGTCATGTTCTTGCGCCCGGGCGTGTTCAGGTCTGTCTCCGGTGCCAGTCGACGGACCTGCTCCATGTCGCCTCGCTCGATGGCCTGCGCCAGTTCGAGTTGCGGGCCGCTAAAAAAATCAGTGGCGGGAAATTTTTTCATTGCATGAACCACAGGGGATAGCGCCAGTAATAGCACCGGCACGATAAGGATGCGGCTGAGTATTTTCATCGCTTTCAGCCCCGTTATGACAATGTTTCGAGTACGGAGATGTCCTCCGCCTTCTGCTGCTCGATGCCGTCTATTGCCTGCCTGATGAAGTGCCGCGACACGGGCGAGCCGCTGCCGGGCAGCGGATAGGCAGTACCGGCTGCAGCGGGCAGCGGCGTCCACGTCTGTGCCACGGTCAGAATGTCGCCGTTCACATGGTACGCATTGATGTTCGATGGCGTGACCTGGCCGCCGTAGTGTTCGACCGTCTTCGGGTGCAGACCGGCGGCATTGAAGCTCCAGCAGTCCTTGCCGCTGGCGACGGATGCAGCCGAACACAGGCCGCCGCCCAGGGAGTGACCTGTTATGTCGATAGGTTCGGTAATCTCAGTTAGCTTGGTGCCACTCCTTACTGCCCGTGCGTAATATTCCGATTCGATATTCACGCTCTGGTTAACATTGTTCGACCAGTCGGGCAGGCTCGTCATTTCGGTTCCCTTGAAGGCAAGGGTGGGCTTCATATCGTTGCCGAAGACCGCCGCATCCGGTTCATACACCTGCGCTCCAAAATTGGAACCCTTGATTTTCAGGTCTTTCGGCTTTAAGCCATACCGATCCAGAAATTCCATATCCCCGCTGCGGTTCGCCCACCCTTCGGGCACCGGCCTGGACGGCTCGTAGACATGATCGGAGAGTCTGGCCTTCTCCACCGCGACATTGTTGCGGGCGAGCCGCTCAGCGGCTGTCCGCACGCGCCCTGACATGGCTGCATTGCCCGCCGCAATCAGCGCCTTGCGCGTCTGCCACCGCTGCGCCTTGGTCAGTGCCTGTGGTATCTCGATGCGCGGCGGTGTCGCCCGGGCTGCGCGCGCAGCGTCCAGCCGGGTTTGCCAGGTGGGCGGATCATACTGGACGGACAAAATGGGTTCGCCGTCCGGGTGACTACCTGTCCTCGCTACGGGATTCATTAACGGCGTGCTGCTGTACGGTGACGGAAACAGGCCATTACGCGGACCTTTAACGGCAAGCAGTTTGCCCCGGCGCACCTCTTCGAGCAGAGCAACGATGACCCGCCAGCCATCGGAGTCAGGATTCCGGTCCCGTACATCATGAAAAAACAGCCAGTGACTGTCGATGAGATTCTTGACCAGCTTCCGGTCCTCCTCCCACTTTCCGCGATTCAGTGTGGCGATAGCAAGAAATTCGCGGGTCTCCGCCCTGGCTCTCTGAAGGTCTGCGGCCTTGCCGAGGCACGCTTTATAGTGCCATTCGTCGCAGATGACGTACCAGGTACCCGGTGGCCGCTGGCAGAACAGCTCCACGGAGTGCATTTCAAATACGGACAGGGACATAGGTGTGTCGATGGTCTATCTGAAGTCGCTGCCAGGATTGACAGCAGTCAGATGATTACCGTGCGACAGGCAGTCCGTACATGGGCGACCGCCCAAAATCTCCACAGCTTCGATGAACCTGTCCGTGTTCCGCGGCGACTATCCGACGGCCGGCGCCGCGAAGCTCGCGATCGTCGACAGTCACTCGTTCTGGGTGTATGGCTACTTCGAGGAAACCAAGCTGCCGCACGTGCGCGTCGGCGATCAGGCCGAAGTGCGGCTGATGAGCGGCGGCACGCTGCAAGGCCACGTGGAGAGCATCTCGCGCGGCATCTACGACCGCGACAATCCGCAAAGCCACGAGCTGCTCGCGGACGTGAATCCGACCTTCAACTGGGTGCGCCTCGCGCAGCGCGTGCCGGTGCGCGTGCGGATCGACTCGGTGCCGCCCGACGTGATGCTGGCGGCGGGCACGACCTGCACGGTGGTGGTGCGGCCGGGGACGGGCTCCGGCTCCTCGTCGGCCAACGCGAGCTGACGCCCGCGCCGCCTTTTATAGCCTGAACTGCCCCACCATCGCCTTCAGCCCGCGCGCCTGATCGTCGAGCGAGCGGGCCGCGGCGGTGGCCTCCTCCACCAGCGCGGCGTTCTGCTGCGTGCCCGAGTCCATCTGCGTGACCGCGAGACTGATCGCCTCGATACCGACGCTCTGCTCGGACGACGCCGCCGAAATCTCGCCCATGATGTCGGTCACGCGCTTCACGGCCTTGACGACTTCGTCCATCGTCTGACCGGCGTCCGCGGCGAGCGTCGAGCCGTTGCCGACGCGCTCGACCGAAGTCTGGATCAAGCCCTTGATCTCCTTCGCGGCCGCCGCGCTGCGCTGCGCGAGATTGCGCACTTCCGCCGCGACGACCGAAAAGCCGCGCCCTTCCTCGCCCGCGCGCGCCGCCTCGACGGCCGCGTTCAGCGCGAGGATGTTGGTCTGAAACGCGATCCCCTCGATCACGCCGATGATGTCGCCGATGCTGCGCGCGCTGTCGTTGATGTCGTTCATCGTCGCCACCACGCGGCTCACGACCGCGCCGCCCTGCTCGGCGATCGCCGACGCGTTGTTCGCGAGCGTGCTCGCCTGCTTTGCGTTGTCGGCGTTCTGACGCACCGTCGAGGTCAGTTGCTCCATGCTGCTCGCGGTGCGCTCGAGCGCAAGCGCCTGCTGCTCGGTACGCTGCGACAGATCGAGGTTGCCCATCGAAATCTGCGCGGACGCGGTCGCGATCGCATCGGCGCTCGACGCGATGTCGGCAACCGTCGTCGCGAGTCCGCTTTGCATGTCGGACAGCGCGAACAGCATGCTCGCACGGTCCTTGCCGCCGAGCGCGATGCGATTCGACAGATCGCCCGCGGCGATGCGGCGCGCGATCTCCTTCGCGTACGCGGGCTCGCCGCCGAGCTGCGCGGTGAGGCGCCGCACGACCCACGCGGCGATGCCGACCGCGAGCACGATCAGTGCGAACGTCATCACCGCGATCATCACGAACGACGAGTGATAGATGAAACCGGACGCGTCGATCGTCGCCTTCGCGGCGGTGCCGCGCTGCGCGACGAGTTCGTCGACGAGCTTTTCGAGCTTGCCGGTTTCGACGAGCAGCGACACGTCCTGCGTGCCGACCTGCCAGTTCATCTGCGACAGATCGAGCGGCTGCGCTTTCACGAGCGTGACGAAGTCGCGCAGGTGACCGCTCCATGCCGCGACCGCCGCGGTGAACGCCTTCTGCGCGCCGACCGCCTTCGCGTCCGACTTATCGACGTACTGCTGGAGCGTGCCCAGCTGCTCGTTGAGACCCGCGAGGCCGCGCTCGATGTCGGCCCCGAGTTCGTCGCGCTCCTTCGCGGTGGTCGCGGTCAGCAGCATCTTTTGCGCGCGGCTCGCGCGCAGCATGTGGCCGCGCGCTTCCTCGGCGGCGCGGCTCGCGACGTGGCCCTGGTCGTAGATCGATTGCGCGGACGCGTTCAGCCGGCCGATCTGCAGCAGCGAAAACACGCCGATCAGCAGCGTGCCGGCGAGCAGAATCGCAAACGCGATCCGCAGCGTCGCCTTGACCGACAGGCCGTTGAACTTCGTTGCCGCTGCGCTGCGTGCCACTGCTTTCATAATCCCCGTCCCCACATGTCGACGCGCCGGACAGTCGGTTCCGGCATCACCACTTATCTCTCCGGGTCTACGGCAGCGCGCCCCGCGATCTTGAATTTCGCTTGTGCAGGCCGGGGCGGGTCGTGCGCCGCTTGCCGTTCCCGGTTCCATGTTCGACGCGCTGCTTCGTGAGCCGCGCAATCGCGAGCGCTTTATACCGTGGCCAAAAACTCGCCAAAAAAAGTTTCTTCAGGCAAAGAGCTGACGATTCGTCCTTTCACCGCCGAATGAAAAGTCATCCGCCCCCCTGTCCGATTCGCGACAAAACTTGTCCTTACAATTCGCTCCGGCCACATTAAACTTCGGCTAGATATTCAAAACGCCGGTTGCCGCGACGAAACGCCGCAGTGCTTCGCGGAACGCGCCTACGAGGCGTGCTGCCCGCACCGGTTTTCGGTGCCGATCTTTCATTCCACCGTTTTCCCGATCTTTTTTTCTAGCGTATGGAAACGAGCCTCGATAAAAGCGCCCTTGCCGGCGCATCCGCCACGGGGGCGAGCGCGTCCCCGGCCGCCGCTGCGCCGGCGGCCGCCAAGGTCCAGCGCACGGTGTATTCCGTGCTCGGTGCGATCAGCTTTTCGCACCTGCTCAACGACATGATCCAGTCGCTGATCCTCGCCATCTACCCGATGTTCAAGGACAACTTCTCGTTGTCGTTCGGGCAGATCGGTCTGATCACGCTGACCTACCAGATCACCGCGTCGCTGCTGCAGCCGCTCGTCGGCAGCTATACCGACAAACATCCGAAGCCGTACTCGCTGCCGGTCGGCATGGGCTTCACGCTGACCGGGCTGCTGCTGATGTCGGTCGCGCCGAACTTCGGCGTGCTGCTGGTCGCCGCGGCGCTGGTCGGCTGCGGGTCGTCGGTATTCCATCCGGAGTCGTCGCGAGTCGCGCGGATGGCCTCGGGTGGCCGTCACGGTCTCGCGCAGTCGTTGTTCCAGGTCGGCGGCAATGCGGGTTCATCGCTCGGGCCGCTGCTCGCCGCGCTGATCGTGATTCCGCACGGGCAACGCAGCATCGCGTGGTTCTCGGCGGCGGCGCTCGTCGCAATCGTCGTGCTCACGCAGATCGGCCGCTGGTACAAGCGTCATCCGTCGGTCAGGAAGGCGCGCGGCCAGGGCGCGCATGTGACGCTGCCGCGTAACAAGATCATCCTGGCGATGAGCGTGCTGGTGTTGCTGGTGTTCTCCAAGTACTTCTATCTCGCCAGCATCAATAGCTATTTCACGTTCTATCTGATCGACAGGTTCCATCTGTCGGTGCAGGCCGCGCAGATCCATCTGTTCGTGTTCCTCGCGGCGGTCGCAGCGGGTACGGTGATCGGCGGGCCGATCGGCGACAAGATCGGGCGCAAGTACGTGATCTGGGTGTCGATTCTTGGCGTCGCGCCTTTTACGCTGCTGTTGCCGTATGCGAATCTGTTCTGGACTAGTGTGCTGACGGTTGTTATTGGGGTGGTGCTCGCCTCGGCGTTCTCGGCGATTCTTGTTTATGCGCAGGAGTTGATCCCCGGGAAGGTTGGGATGGTGGCTGGGTTGTTCTTTGGATTTGCCTTTGGGCTTGGCGGCGTGGGCGCCGCGGTGCTTGGGGAACTCGCTGACGCTACCAGTATTGTGTTTGTTTATAAGGTTTGTTCGTTTTTGCCGTTGATTGGGGTGCTGACTGTTTTGTTGCCGGATGTTGAGGGGAAGCGGGTTAAAGGGTGAGCGCGTGCCGCGGGGTTGGGGCTTTTTCCTTATCGTGCGGTGTTGGCCTTTCCTTGCTGGCTTGTCGGTTTATTAGCGTTGCCCCCTGTGCGGGGCGGGGCTTTTCTCGTTGTTCTGGCTTTGTTGGCCTTTCCTTGTTGTCTTGTCGGTCTATTAGCGTTGCCCCTGTGCGGGGCGGCACCTACTTTCTTTGCTGCTGCAAAGAAAGTAGGCAAAGAAGACAGCTAAAACCGCAAACTCTTAAGCGGGTCCCCTGGCTTGGAAGGGGTAGTGGTGCATCTGGAATCCGTGCCCCCGCACATTCCGCCGTTCGTGACAAAGCCGTCATCCCTCCCACTCCGCACTACGTGCGTCGCGGACGGGTCTGCCAGGGAAACCAACGGCTTTGCCCGCGCAGCGGGGGCCCTCGGCTGTGCCTCGGCGTTGCGCCGAAACAACCAGTGGTTTTTGAACGGGGTTTCGGCGCGCGTAGCGCCGCCGGAAGAATGACCGCCTTGTCACTAGCGCGGAATGTGCGGGAGCACGGATTCCAGATGCACCACTACCTCATGCAGACCGAGGAACCCGCTTAGGAGTTGGCGGTTTGAGCTGTCTTCTTTGCCTACTTTCTTTGCAGCAGCAAAGAAAGTAGGTGCCGCCCCGCACAGGGGCAACGCTAATAGACCGACAAGACAACAAGGAAAGGCCAACAAAGCCAGAACAACGAAAAAAGCCCCGCCCCGCACAGGGGCAACGCCAATAGACCGATAAGTCAGCAAGGAAAGGCCAACACCGCAAAGAACACCACCCTCGCCTTAGCCCCGCATCCGCCTCCACAGCAAAAAACCCACCGCAATGACGATAACCGCAACACCGTCGACAACAGCCAGCACCGGCAAAGGATCGCTCCACTTGTCCATGTTCGTCGTGCGCGAATAATAGGGCTCGCCGCTTCCATACGCTTCGTCCAGGTTAATCACGTTAAACGCAGCAACCGCAACGACAAGGGCAAGCAGAACTACGCCAGCGAGAAAACGGGCGATGCTGGACTTGCGCATGTCAGTACCTGACCGTTAATGGAATGTAGCAATCTGGCGACGGCGTAGCCCCCTCCTTCAGGTCGCGCAGGCTGGAACGCCCGCTCTACCACGCTCATAAGCGTATCGATTGAACATGCAAGCCTCACCATCCTGGGGGAAAACGACCTGTCACGTTGATCGCCTCTACCCTACCTGGCGGTGCAGAAACAACAAATGGGCGACGGATGAAAATGACGAACAACGACTTTCTTCTGTTGCCCTTCGCCCTTACGGCGAACCCGCTTGCCCCCCCTCCCGCCCGTGGCTATGCTTGTGCGCATAACCAGCGCCGCACCGGGCGCGCAATTTGCGATTCCGTTTCATCCAACCCCGTCCACTCCCGCCGCACGAGGATCGCCGCCGATGACCCGCTACCGCGATTTCCACCGCCGCTCGATCGACCACCCCGAAGCCTTCTGGCGCGAAGAAGCCCGGCGCATTCACTGGCACACGCCATTCGGCACCGTGCTCGACCGCTCGAAGCCGCCGTTCGCGCGCTGGTTCGTCGGCGGTCGCACGAACCTCTGCCATAACGCGGTCGATCGGCATCTGGCCGAACGCGCGCAGCAGAACGCGCTCGTCTACGTATCGACCGAAACCGGCATCGAGCGGCACTACACGTATGCCGATCTGTACGCCGAAATCAACCGGATGGCCGCCGTCATGCGCTCGCTCGGCGTGAAGCGCGGCGACGTCGTGCTGATCTATCTGCCGATGATCCCCGAGGCGCTGTTCGCGATGCTCGCCTGCGCACGGCTCGGCGCGATCCACTCGGTCGTGTTCGGCGGCTTCGCGGCACCGAACCTCGCCGCGCGTATCGACGACGCGAAGCCCGTGCTGATCGTCACTGCCGACGCCGGCGCGCGCGGCGGCAAGGTGGTCGACTACACGCCGCTCGTCGACGAAGCGCTCGCGCGCGCCATGCACAAGACACCGCATGTGCTGCTGATCGACCGGCAGCTCGCGCCCGCGCGACTGAACGCACCCTACCTCGTCGCCTATGAGCCGCTGCGCGAACAGTTCTTCGACGCCCACGTCCCGTGCGAATGGCTCGAATCGAACGAGGCGTCGTACGTGCTGTACACGTCGGGCACGACCGGCAAACCGAAGGGCGTGCAGCGCGATGTCGGCGGCTATGCGGTCGCGCTCGCGGCATCGATGGAATACATCTTCGAGGGCAAACCCGGCGACACCATGTTCACCGCGTCCGACGTCGGCTGGGTGGTCGGCCACAGCTACATCGTGTACGCGCCGCTGATCGCGGGGCTGACCACCGTGATGTACGAAGGCACGCCGATTCGTCCGGACGGCGGCATCTGGTGGCGGCTCGTCGAACAGCACAAGATCAACCTGATGTTCACCGCGCCGACCGCGATACGCGTGCTGAAGAAGCAGGACCCGGCGCTGATGAAGGCAGCCGATCTGTCGAGCCTGCGCACGCTGTTTCTCGCCGGCGAACCACTCGACGAACCGACCGCCGAATGGATCTCCAACGCGTTGAACAAGCCGGTGATCGACAACTACTGGCAGACGGAAACCGGCTGGCCGATGCTCGCGATTCCGCGCGGCATCGAGGCGCTGCCGACCAAGCTCGGGTCGCCGGGCGTGCCCTCGATCGGCTATAGCCTGACCGTGCGCGACGAGCTGACCGGCGAGCCCTGCGCGCCCGGCGAGAAAGGCGTGCTGACGCTCGACTATCCGCTGCCGCCGGGCTGCATGTCGACGGTATGGGGCGACGACAAGCGCTTCGTCGGCACCTACTGGTCGAGCGTGCCGAACCAGCAGGTGTATTCGACGTTCGACTGGGGCGTGCAGGACGAGGACGGCTACGTGACGATCCTCGGCCGCACCGACGACGTCATCAACGTCGCGGGCCATCGCCTCGGCACGCGCGAGATCGAGGAGGCGCTGTCGAGCCATGCGGCTGTCGCGGAAGTCGCGGTGGTCGGTGTGACCGATCCGGTCAAGGGTCAGGCAGCGATGGCCTTCGTCGTGCTGCGCAGCGCGCAGGGAGAAGGCGACCCGAGCGAGCGCGCGCGGCTCGAAGCCGAGCTGGCGATGACGGTCGACCGCCATCTCGGCTCGATTGCGCGGCCCGCGCGCGTGGTGATGGTATCGATGCTGCCGAAGACGCGCTCCGGCAAGCTATTGCGCCGCGCTATCGCGGCGCTCGCCGAAGGGCGCGAGCCGGGCGATTTGCCGACGATCGAAGATCCGGCCGCGCTGCAGCAGGTGCGCGACGCGCTCGGCGACGGCAGGAAGAAATAAGCGGGCCGATCAGCGGACGAACAGGCGGACGAACAAGCGGGCGCTCAGCCCGCGGTGTCTCGCGTGCCGAGAAAGCGCGCGAGAATCGCGTTCGAATATGTGCCCGCGATCCCGGTCAGGAACGACATGAACGATCCGGGCGCGTGGTCGTCGGCGGTATCGGAGATCGTGCGCACGACCGCGCACGGCACGCCGTACTCGTAGCAGACCTGCGCGATCGCCGCGCCTTCCATCTCGACCGCGAGCGCGTCGGGCAGCGCGTCGCGCAACGCCGCGACGGCCGCCGCGCTCGCGACGAACTGATCGCCGCTGACGATCAAGCCGCGATGCACGCGCGGCGCGCGCGTGCCGAAGCGCGCCGCGCAGGCCGCGCCTTCCTCGGCGACGAACTGCTCGCATGCGGCGGTTAGACGGTCGGCGAGCGCCGCATCGGTGGTGAAGCGCGACATGCCGAGCAGCGGCACCTCGAAGCGCGGAAAAAGCGGCGACGCGTCGACATCGTGCTGCATCAGCGCGCTCGCAACGACGATATCGCCGACATGCACGTCGCCGCCGACACCGCCCGCGACACCGGTGAACACGATCGCCTCGACATCGAACGCGTGGATCAGCGCACTGACCGTCGCGGCCGCCGCGACCTTGCCGACGCGCGCGAGCGTGACGACGCACGGCGTGCCGTGCACGGTGCCGACGTGGTAGTCACGCTGGCCGTGCGTGACCGTGCGCACGCCGGACCCGGCGCGCATCGCTTCGATCAGGTCGCCGAGTTCCTGCGGTAACGCGGCCAGAACGCCGAGCGGCCGCCGCGCATCGTGGCTGAGATTCAAGGGCGTGCTCATTCGACCGCCTGCAATTTAGCCACCGCCAGCGCCAGCCACTTTTCGCCGTGCCGCTTGAAGCGGACCTGCGCTTTCGCGTCGGTGCCGTTGCCTTCGAGTGCGGTGATCGTGCCTTCGCCGAACTTGGTATGGAACACCTGCTGGCCGACGCGGAAGCCCGTGTCGGCCGCGCGCTGCTCGTTCGCGAACGCGGGCGCCGGCGCGGAGGTCACCGCCGCCGTCGACGCCGAACCGCCGCCGTACCCCGGCCGCGCGAACCAGTCGCGCCCGTAGCCGGCGTTGTCCGAGCGGCCGCCCCAGCGCGAGCCCGCCTCGACCTTCGGCGTCAGCCACTTCAGCGTTTCCTGCGGCAATTCGTCGAAGAAACGCGAGCGGATGTTGTAGCGGGTCTGGCCGTGCAGCATCCGGCTCTGCGCGAAAGACAGGTACAGCCGCTCCTTCGCGCGCGTGATCGCGACGTACATCAGACGCCGCTCCTCTTCGAGGCCGTCGGCCTCCATCGCGCTGTTCTCGTGCGGGAACAGCCCCTCTTCGAGGCCGGTGATGAACACCGCGGTGAATTCGAGCCCCTTTGCCGCGTGCACCGTCATCAGTTGCACCGCTTCCTGGCCGGCCTGCGCCTGGTTGTCGCCCGCTTCGAGCGATGCGTGCGACAGAAAGCCCGCGAGCGGCGTCATCGTGTCGGGGTTTTGCGCCGGATCGGCGACGCCCGGTGCGTCGAGGACCACCGTGGTCGGATCGTCGGTCGCGACCGCGAGTTCGGGCGCGGCGCTGGCTCCTGGGCGCAGCGGAATCGAGCGCGCGGGCGTATCGAGCCCGTAGCCTTCCTCGCTGACGAACGCGGCGGCCGCGTTGACGAGTTCCTGCAGGTTCTCGAGCCGCTCCTGGCCTTCGCGCTCGTTCTGATAGAAGTCGGCGAGACCGCTCGCGCGGACCACGTACTCGACGGTCTCCGGCAGGCTCATCTGCTGCGTGTCGGCGCGCATCTTGCCGACGAGGTTCGCGAACGCGGCGAGGCTCGAGCCGGCCTTGCCGGCGACGTACGGAATCGCCGCGGCCATCGAGCAGTTGTACAGACGCGCCGCGTCGGCGAGCTGTTCGATCGAACGCGCGCCGATGCCGCGAGTCGGGAAATTGACGACGCGGCCGAACGCGGTGTCGTCGTTCGGGTTGTCGATCAGGCGCAGGTATGCGAGCGCGTGCTTGACTTCCTGACGTTCGAAAAAGCGCAGGCCGCCATACACGCGATACGCGATGCCCGCGTTGACGAGCGTGTGCTCGATCGTGCGCGACTGCGCGTTGCTGCGGTAGAGCACCGCGATTTCGCTGCGCGACAGGCCGGTGTTGATCAGCGCGCGAATCTCTTCGACGATCCAGCCGGCCTCCTGCGAATCGGTCGCCGATTCGTAGACGCGCACCGGTTCGCCGTGACCCGCGTCGGTACGCAGATTCTTGCCGAGGCGTCGCGAGTTGTTCGCGATCAGCTGGTTGGCGGCATCGAGAATATGGCCGTGCGAACGATAGTTCTGCTCGAGCTTGATCAGATTGCGCACGTTGAACTCGTGCTCGAAGTCGCGCATGTTGCCGACGTTCGCGCCGCGGAACGCGTAGATCGACTGGTCGTCGTCGCCGACCGCGAAGATTGCGTTGTGCTGGCCCGCGAGCAGCTTCAGCCACGCGTATTGCAGCTTGTTGGTGTCCTGAAACTCGTCGACGAGGATGTGCCTGAAGCGCGCCTGGTAGTGCGCGCGCAGCGGCGGATTGTGCGCGAGCAGTTCGTAGCAGCGCAGCAGCAGCTCGGGGAAGTCGACGACGCCTTCGCGCTGGCATTGCTGATCGTAGGCTTCGTAGAGTTCGACGAACTTGCGGTTGAAGTTGTCGGTGGCGTCGACGTCTTTGGGGCGCAGGCCCTGCTCTTTCGCGTTGTTGATGAAGTACTGGAGATTTTTCGCGGGGTACTTTTCGTCGTCGATGTTGAGGCCCTTCATCAGGCGCTTGATCGCCGACAGCTGGTCCGCGGTATCGAGAATCTGGAACGTGGCGGGCAGCCCGGCGTCGCGGTGATGCGCGCGCAGCATACGGTTGCACAGGCCGTGGAACGTGCCGATCCACATGCCGCGCGTGTCGATCGGCAATAGCGCCGAGAGGCGCGCCATCATTTCGCGGGCGGCTTTGTTCGTGAAGGTCACCGCGAGGACGGTCGCGGGGGACGCGAGGCCTTGCTGAATCAGCCACGCGATGCGGGTGATCAGGACGCGGGTTTTGCCGCTGCCGGCGCCCGCCAGGATCAGGGCGGGCTCATTCGGGAGCGTTACGGCGGCGTGTTGTTCGGGGTTTAGATTCGAGAGGAGGTCGGGCATTTTTTTGCTTAGGCGCAGTTCGGGGGACATTATATGCCCCGGCGGGGGCGGCGCTTTTTTTGGTTTTTTTTGTTCTTCTGGATATGGGTTGGGTTTTTTCGTTGTTCTGGCTTTGTTGGCCTTTCCTTGTTGTCTTGTCGGTCTATTAGCGTTGCCCCTGTGCGGGGCGGCACCTACTTTCTTTGCTGCTGCAAAGAAAGTAGGCAAAGAAGACAGCTCAAACCGCAAACTTTTAAGCGGGTCCCCTGGCTTGGAAGGAGTAGTGGTGCATCTGGAATCCGGGCCCCCGCACATTCCCCGTTCGTGACAAAGCCATCATCCCTCCCACTCCGCACTACGTGCGTCGCGGACGGGTCTGCCAGGGAAACCAATGGCTTGGCCCGCGCAGCGGGGGCCGTCGGCTGCGCCTCGGCGATGCGCCGAAACAACCGGTGGTTTTTGAAGGGGTTTCGGCGCGCGCAGCGCCGCCGGAAGAATGACCGCCTTGTCACTGGCGCCGAATGTGCGGGAGCACGGATTCCAGATGCACCACTACCTTATGCGGACCGAGGGACCCGCTTAAGAGCTGGCGGTTTTAGCTGTCTTCTTTGCCTACTTTCTTTGCAGCAGCAAAGAAAGTAGGTGCCGCCCCGCACAGGGGCAACGCTAATAGACCGATAAGTCAGCAAGGAAAGGCCAACAAAGCCAGAACAACGAAAAAAGCCCCGCCCCGCACAGGGGCAACGCTAATAAACCGATAAGACAACAAGGAAAGGCCAACAAAGCCAGAACAACGAAAAAAGCATAACCCCTGTCCACACCGGCCGCCGGCCGGCAAAAAACCTCGTCCAGCTATAATCAACCCTTCCCCGCCTCCAAAATCCTGCCTTTAACAGAAACATGAGCGACACCCCGAGCGACCCGACCTCGACGCTTGCAAAAAGCTTCGAACCCCACACCATCGAAGCCCACTGGGGCCCTGAATGGGAAAAGCGCACCTACGCCGCGCCCTCCTTCGACGCGAACCGCAAGGATTTCTCGATCCAGCTGCCGCCGCCGAACGTCACGGGCACGCTGCACATGGGCCACGCGTTCAACCAGACCATCATGGACGGCCTGACCCGCTATCACCGCATGCTCGGCGAGAACACGCTGTGGGTGCCGGGCACCGACCACGCAGGCATCGCCACGCAGATCGTCGTCGAACGCCAGCTCGACGCGCAGGGCGTGTCGCGCCACGACCTCGGCCGCGAGAAGTTCGTCGAGCGCGTGTGGGAGTGGAAGCAGCAATCCGGCTCCACGATCACGAATCAGGTGCGTCGTCTCGGTGCATCGATCGACTGGTCGCGCGAATACTTCACGATGGACGACAAGACGTCGGCCACCGTGCGCGACGTGTTCGTGCGTCTGTATGAACAGGGCCTGATCTATCGCGGCAAGCGCCTCGTGAACTGGGACCCGGTGCTGCTCACCGCCGTATCCGACCTCGAAGTGGTCAGCGAAGAAGAAAACGGCCACCTGTGGCACATCCACTATCCGTTGACCGACGGCTCGGGCCATCTGACCGTCGCGACCACCCGTCCGGAAACCATGCTCGGCGACACCGCCGTGATGGTGCACCCGGAAGACGAGCGCTACGCCCACCTGATCGGCAAGACCATCACGCTGCCGCTGTCGAACCGCGAAGTGCCGATCATCGCCGACGATTACGTCGACCGCGAATTCGGCACAGGCGTCGTCAAGGTCACGCCCGCGCATGATTTCAACGATTATCAGGTCGGCCTGCGCCACAAGCTGCCGCAAATCGAAATCCTCACGCTCGACGCGAAGATCAACGACAACGCGCCCGAAAAATACCGCGGCCTCGACCGTTTCGAAGCCCGCAAGCTGGTGGTCGCCGATCTCGAGGCGCTCGGTGCGCTCGAATCGGTCAAGCCGCACAAGCTGATGGTGCCGCGCGGCGACCGCACCGGCGTCGTGATCGAGCCGATGCTGACCGACCAGTGGTTCGTCGCGATGAGCAAGCCGGCGCCCGAAGGCACGTTCAATCCGGGCAAGTCGATCACCGAAACCGCGCTCGACGTCGTGCGCAACGGCCAGATCAAATTCGTGCCGGAAAACTGGACCACCACGTACTACCAGTGGCTCGAAAACATCCAGGACTGGTGCATCTCGCGTCAGCTGTGGTGGGGTCATCAGATTCCGGCGTGGTACGGCGAGAACGGCGAAGTGTTCGTCGCCAAGACCGAAGAGGACGCGCGCGCGAAGGCCGTCGCGGCCGGCTACACGGGGGCGTTGAAGCGCGACGAAGACGTGCTCGACACGTGGTTCTCGTCCGCTCTGGTGCCGTTCTCGTCGCTCGGCTGGCCAAACGAAACCGAAGAGCTGAAGCACTTCATGCCGTCGTCGGTGCTCGTCACCGGCTTCGACATCATCTTCTTCTGGGTCGCGCGCATGGTCATGATGACCACGCACTTCACGGGCAAGGTGCCGTTCGAAACGGTCTATATGCACGGTCTCGTGCGCGACGCCGAAGGCCAGAAGATGTCGAAGAGCAAGGGCAACACGCTCGACCCGATCGACATCGTCGATGGCATCGACCTCGACGCGCTCGTCGCGAAGCGCACCACCGGCTTGATGAATCCGAAGCTGGCCGCGTCGATCGAGAAGAAGACCCGCAAGGAGTTTCCGGACGGCATTGCGGCGTTCGGCACTGACGCGCTCCGCTTCACGATGGCGTCGATGGCCACGCTCGGCCGCAACGTCAATTTTGACCTCGCGCGCTGCGAAGGCTATCGCAATTTCTGCAACAAGCTGTGGAACGCCACGCGCTTCGTGCTGATGAACTGCGAAGGCCACGACTGCGGTTTCGGCCAGCCGGCGCAATGTGGCGAATGCGGGCCAGAAGGCAATCTGCATTTCTCGCAGGCCGACCGCTGGATCGTGTCGCAACTGCAGCGCGTGGAAGCGGAAGTCGTCAAGGGTTTTTCCGACTATCGTTTTGACAATGTGGCCAACGCCATATACAAGTTCGTATGGGACGAATATTGTGACTGGTACGTCGAACTCGCCAAAGTGCAGATCCAGACGGGGCAGCCGAACCAGCAGCGTGCCACGCGGCGGACGCTTTTGCGTGTGCTCGAAACGGTGCTGCGCCTCGCGCATCCGGTGATCCCGTTCATCACCGAAGCGCTGTGGCAGAAAGTGGCGCCGCTCGCGGGACGCTACCCGGAAGGCAAGGCCGAGGGCGAGGCGTCCATCATGGTGCAGCAGTACCCCGTCGCGGAGCCGTCGAAGCTCGATGAAGACGCCGAGCGGTGGGCGACCGACCTCAAAGCGGTGATCGATGCATGCCGTAATCTGCGCGGTGAAATGAACCTGTCGCCGGCGGTGAAGGTGCCGTTGCTCGCCACCGGCAATGCGGAGCGTCTTCGTACTTTCGCGCCTTACGCTCAGGCACTTGCGCGTCTGTCGGAGGTGCAGATCATCGCCGACGAGGCCGCGCTCGACGCCCAGGCGGATGGCGCGCCGATTGCTATCGTAGGAACGGACAAGCTCGTGTTGAAGGTCGAAATCGACGCAGCGGTCGAACGCGAACGCCTGTCGAAAGAGATCACGCGGTTGAGCGCCGAAATCGTCAAGTGCAACGGTAAGCTACAGAATCAGGCCTTCGTTGCGAAGGCGCCGGCGGCGGTCGTGGAACAGGAGCAGAAGCGGCTGGCCGATTTCGAAGCCACCGTCGGCAAGCTGAAAGCCCAACTGGCCCGCTTGCCGGCCTGACCGACGCGCCCGCCCCCCTCAACGGCGGGCAAGGATTTAACCAGAGGACTCAGGGTATTCACATGCTAAAAGTTACGAAGGCGGTCTTTCCGGTAGCCGGTCTTGGCACCCGCTTCCTCCCCGCCACGAAGGCTAGCCCGAAGGAGATGCTGCCGATCGTCGACAAGCCGCTGATTCAGTACGCGGTCGAAGAGGCGATGGCGGCCGGCATCACCGAAATGATCTTCGTCACGGGCCGCAGCAAGCGCGCGATCGAAGACCATTTCGACAAGTCCTATGAGATCGAGGCCGAACTCGAGGCGCGCGGCAAGGACAAGCTGCTCGAACTCGTGCGCAGCATCAAGCCGAGCCACGTCGACTGCTTCTACGTGCGCCAGGCCGAGGCGCTGGGCCTCGGCCACGCCGTGCTGTGCGCCGAGAAGCTGGTCGGCGACAACCCTTTCGCCGTGATTCTCGCGGACGACCTGTTGTACGGCACGCCGCCCGTGATGACGCAGATGATCGAGGTGTTCGATCACTACCACAGCTCGGTGATCGGCGTCGAAGAGATCCCGCCGCAAGATACGAAATCGTACGGCATCGTCGACGGCAAGGAATGGGAAGACTCGATCATCAAGATGTCGGGCATCGTCGAAAAGCCGGAGCCGGGCGTGGCGCCGTCGAACCTCGGCGTGGTGGGCCGTTATGTGCTGAAGCCGCGCATCTTCGATCACCTGCGCTCCATCAAGCCGGGCGCGGGCGGTGAATTGCAACTGACGGACGCGATCCAGTCGCTGCTCGCCGACGAACAGGTGCTCGCGTACAAGTATCACGGCACACGTTTCGACTGCGGCAGCAAGCTGGGCTACCTGAAGGCGACCGTCGAGTTTGCCCTGCGTCACCCGGAAGTAGCCGCCGATTTCGAAGAATATCTGCGTACCCGCTCACCGGTTCTCGAAGGCTGACGTCGAAAGTCCGGCTGAAACGAAGAAGGCGCTGTACCCCGAATAATGGGGACAGCGCCTTCTTTTTTACATCGGACCGACAGTTTTACCGAATGCAGCTCATCGACGCCGCATCAGAAACGTAAACACCTTGTCATGCGCCGAGCTTTCGACGATCTCGTTGCCGGTCTGCTTCGCGAACGCGGCGAAATCGCGCTGCGAGCCGGGATCGGTGGCGAGCACCTTGAGAATCTGGCCGCTTTCCATGTCGGCGAGCGCCTTTTTGGCGCGCAGGATGGGCAGCGGGCACATGAGCCCGCGCGCATCGACTTCCTTGTGAATCTGAATTTGCATCGACGATGACCTTCGGGACGGGGCGTCGTTGACGACGCCGGACAGAGGGTCAAATTCTACAGCAGGCGGAGCGGCGGCGCCGGGCATCGCCACGACGCCCATTTCCACGCGTGCCGTGCCGCGCGCCGTTACAGCGTCACCGCCTCGCCGCTTTGCAGCGACTCGCGCAGCGCCACGCCGATACGCGTCGCTTCGAGCGCATCGGCGAGCGTCGCGCCACGCTGTGCCGCATCGCCCTTCCCCGGCCCTTTTTGCACCGATGCAACGAACGCGCGTGCCTCGTGCAGAAACGCGTCCTCGAACCGGTCGAAAAAGTTCGGCGTGCACTCGTTGCGAATGCCGGTTGCGTCGTAGATCTCGACGCGGTTCGCGCGCGGATTGCGGCCGATCGTCAGCGCGCCCGCCGTGCCGATCACTTCGCTGTGCGTATCGTTGCCGTGCGCCTGCGTGCGCGACGCGTAGAACGTCGCGAGCTTGCCGCCCTCGAATTCGCAGATCGCGACACCGTTGTCGACGTCGCCGAATTCGCGCAGACCCTCGTGCAGCGCGACCGTGCCCGCCGCGAACACGCGCGTCGCGCGCGGCTTGCCGAGCAGCCAGCGGGCGACGTCGATGTCGTGCACCGTGCAGTCGAGAAAGATGCCGCCCGAGGTCGCCGCGAAGCGCACGAAGAAACCGTCGTCGTCGTTTTTATCGGTGGTTTGCGAGCGCACGAGGAACGGCCGGCCGATCTGGCCGGCGGCGATTTTATCGAACGCGTCGCGGTAGCTCGGATCGAAGCGGCGCATGAAGCCGATCGTCGCCTGCAGGTGCGGATAGCGCGCCGCTTCGGCCAGCACGCGCTCGCATTCGGTGACATCGAGCGACAGCGGCTTTTCGCAGAACACATGCTTGCCGGCGCGCAATGCGTCGACGATCTGCTGCGCGTGCAGCGACGACGGCGTGACGAGCCATACCGCGTCGACGTGCGGATCAACGAGCAGGTCCGCGTAATCGGCGTAGAGACGCGGTTCGGGTAGTGCATCACGCGCCCATGCCAGTTCATCTTCGAGCGGACTGCACGCGGCCGTGAGCGTCGCGCCCGGCACGCGATACGCGAGATTCTCCGCATGCCGCTTGCCAAGCCGCCCAAGGCCGACCACGCCGATCCGCAAGCGCTCCGTGGCGGGCTTCATCACGCTGCCTCGCCGAGTTTGATCGCACGGCCCTCGCGCCACGACCGCGTCGCGGCTTCCGCGAGTTCGAGCGCTTTCAGGCCATCCGCAACGGTCGTGCGCACCGGCTTGCCATGCGTGACCGCGTCGAAGAAATGCGCGATTTCGAGCGCGTATGCCGCGCGATAGCGTTCGAGAAAAAACGCCTCGGGCACGTCGGTCGATACTTCCGTCTTCGAGTACGCGGTGACTTCGGTGGGCCGCACGTTGCCCGCCTGCAGCATGCCGGTGCTGCCGAGCACTTCGAAGCGCTGGTCGTAGCCGTAGGCAGCGCGCCGCGCGGTATTGATCTGGCACAGCCGCCCGCGCTTCGTGCGGATCGTCACCGCGGTCGAATCGATGTCGCCCGCGTCGGCGATCGCGGGGTCGGTGAGGCAACTGCCGGTGGCGTGCAGCGTGTCGGCTTCGTCGTCGAGAATCCAGCGACAGATGTCGAAGTCGTGAATCAGCATGTCCTTGAAGATGCCGCCCGAGTGCCGGATGTACTCGACCGCCGGCGCGCCCGGATCGCGGCTCGTGACGACGAGCATTTCCGGCGTGCCGATCTCGCCCGCGTCGAGACGCGCTTTCAACGCGGAAAACGTCGGATCGAAGCGCCGCTGAAAACCGATCATGCACACGACACCGGCGCGCTCCACCGCTTCTGCGCACATCCGCGCGCGCTCCAACGAGAGATCGACCGGCTTCTCGCAGAACACGTGCTTGTTCTGCGCGGCCGATTTGACGATCAGGTCCGCATGCGTGTCGGTGCTCGAACAGATCACGGTCGCGCCGATCGATGCATCGCCGATCGCGCCGTCGCTATCCGCAACCTGCGCGCCATGCTGCGCGGCGAGCGCGGCGGCCGCCTCGCGATTCACGTCGACCACGTATTTGAGCCGCACGCCGGGCTGCCGCGCGAGATTCGCCGCATGGATCTTGCCGATGCGCCCCGCGCCGAATACGGCGACGTCGATCGTGCTTACCGCGTCAGTCATCGTAGCCTCCAGTGTCGTTGGATTCTTCAACGTTCAGTTCGAGCTTGTACGCGAGCGCGATGAAGAGCGCCTGGCACAGGCAGATCGTGCTGGTCAGCGAGCGGAACGCGAACGCGCTGCCCTCTTTCACGTACAGCTGCGTGCTGGCGTAGCGTGCGAGCGGCGATAGTTGGCTATCCGTAATGACGAGCGTCTTCGCCTGAAGATGATGCGCGACGCGCAGACAGTACTGCGTCTCCTTGCCGTACGGCGCGAAGCTGATCGCAATCACCACGTCGCCCTTCCTGACACTGCGGATCTGCTCGCGATACATGCCGCCGAAGCCAGACACCAGATGCACGCGCTTGTGCGTGTGCTGCAACGCATAGACGATGTAGCTCGCGACCGGAAACGAGCGCCGCACCCCGATCACGTAGATGTTGTCGGCCTGCTGCAGCATCTTCACGGCGGCATCGAACTGCTTGTCGTCGAGGCCCGCTTCGAGTTCTTCGAGGCCGCCGCGCGACGCGGCGATGAACTCGCGCGCGACCGCGCCGCCCGACAAGGTGCCGGGCTTCTCGTCGATCAGCTTGCGGATGCGCTGCTGATAGCTCGACGACGACACGCCCTGCCCCGTATACGCCTGACGAAACACCGCCTGCAGATCCGAAAACCCGGAAAAGCCGAAGCGCTGCGCAAAGCGCACGACCGCCGACGGATGCACGCCGCAGCTCGCGGCGATATCGCTCGTGCGATCCATCATCACGCTCGCGCGATGCTGCTCGATGTACGTCGCGACGCTTTTCAACTGCCGCGGCAGCGACTCGTAGGTATCCGCGATGCGCTGCATCAATTCGTCGACGCTCGGCACCGCTTCTTCGGTGATCTGTTCCGCCATGACAGCCTCTCGGGGTTTCCTGCAATGCGGCAGACGCGCCCGCGGCCCGCCGCAACGTGCATCCGACGTTGCCGAGTATAGGCGGCCGCCCCGTCAAATGGAACGTATTTTCCATTTTTATTTGTCATGAAATTTTCTTTGCAAGGCTTCGGAAGATGACCTACTCTTGGTCGTGAGCGATGGCGCTTCGGCCTCGTTGTGTGGGTCATCGGAATGGAAAGCCGCCCGCCAGTCGCTCCCTCAATAACGAACGACAGACCGAGAAAGGTGGAGACAATGAGACTTTGCAGAGGCAGGGCAACGCTCAGGATTCTGGTGACGGCGTTGACGTTGGCGACGGGATTCGGCGCGACCTCGGCAGCCCGCGCGGCGGACGCGCACTTCGTGCTGATCAGCCACGCGCCGGATTCGGACTCATGGTGGAACACGATCAAGAACGCGATCAAGCAGGCCGACGAGGACTTCAACGTTCAGACCGACTACCGCAACCCGCCGAACGGCGACATCGCCGACATGGCGCGTCTCATCGAACAGGCGGCCGCGCGCAACTACGACGGCGTGATCGTGTCGATCGCCGACTTCGACGTGCTGAAGAGCTCGATCGCGAAGGTCACGGAGAAGCACATTCCGCTCGTCACGATCAATTCGGGCACCGAGGAGCAAAGCGCGAAGCTCGGCGCGATCATGCACGTCGGCCAGCCCGAGTTCGCGGCCGGCAAAGCCGCCGGAGAAAAGGCCAAGGCCGCCGGCATCAAGTCGTTCCTGTGCGTGAACCACTACGCGACGAACCCGGCTTCGTTCGAACGCTGCCGCGGTTTCGCCGAAGCGATCGGCGCCAACTTCAAAACCTCGACGCTCGACACGGGCCAGGACCCGACCGGCGTGCAGTCGAAGGTCAGCGCGTTCCTGCGCAATCATCCGGATACCCAGGCGGTGCTGACGCTCGGTCCGCTGTCGGCCGATCCGACGCTGAAGGCGCTGCAGCAGATGGGCCTCGCCGGCAAGATCTGGTTCGCGACGTTCGACTTCGACAGCGACATCGCGAAGGGCATCCAGGACGGCACGATCCAGTTCGCGATCGACCAGCAACCGTACTTGCAGGGCTATATCCCGGTTGCCGTACTCGCGATCGTGAAGAAGGACCACACCACCGATCCGGCCAAAATCCGCGAGATCCTGCAGGCGAATCCGAAGTTCAAGGAGCGTCTTGCCACTTATGGGCTCACGCCGTCCTACGGGCCGCGCAATATCGGCTCGGGCCCGGGCTTCATCACGAAGGCCAACGTCGACAAGGTGCTGAAGTACGCGGGTCAGTACCGCTGAACGCACGGCAACGCATCGCAATCGCGCGCCTAAGCCGCCGCGCCGGCGGCAAGGTTAAAAGGCAGTGACCGGCGGGACGCATGGCGTCTTGCCGGCGCCCGCCCGCTCAGCGGATTCGCAAACGCCCACGGCATTGCGCCGACCCGCCGGTCGCGGGCGTATCAAGGAGAGCTTCAATGGGTGTCGCCGACCTGTTTCATCCCCATCACCGCAAGCAACCGCCGCCTGATCCGCAGGACCCGGCGAAGTCTGCTGCGACGACCGCCTCGCAATCCGCTGCCGTCGACGAACGCGTGCGCGAGGAATCCTGGTTCCGCCATCTGCTCGGCCGACCGGAATTCGCGGCGCTCGCCGGCACCGTGATGGTCTTCATCGTGTTCGGCGTGGCGGCCGGCAACTCGGGGATGTTCAACCTCGACGGCGTGATGAACTGGTCGCAGGTCGCCGCCTATCTCGGTCTGATCTCGGTCGGCGCGTGCCTGCTGATGATCGCCGGCGAGTTCGATCTGTCGATCGGTTCGATGATCGGCTTTGCCGGCATGATGGTCGCGCTGCCGACCATGTACTTCCACTGGCCGATCTGGCTGGCGATCCTGTTCGCGTTCGTCGGCTCGATGCTACTCGGCGCGCTCAACGGCTATCTGGTGATACGCACGCGCCTGCCGTCGTTCATCGTCACGCTCGCGTTCCTGTTCATACTGCGCGGTCTCACGCTCGCGCTATCGGTGATGTTCGCCGATCGCACCATCATCTCCGGCGTCGGCGACGTCGCGCGTCAGGACTGGTTCGCGCACACGTTCTTCCAGGGCGTCGCGTTCAAAGGTCTGTTCGTGTGGCTCGGCCACCTCGGCCTCGTGAAGCTGCTCGACAACGGCACGCCGCTCGTGCCGGGCATTCCCAAGGTGCTGCTGTGGTGGCTCGTGCTCGCCGTGGTCTGTGCGTTCACGCTCGCCAAGACGCGCTTCGGCAACTGGATTTTCGCGGTCGGCGGCGATGCCAACGCGGCCAAGAACGTCGGCGTACCGGTGCGTCGCGTGAAGATTTCGCTGTTCGTGCTGACCGCGTTCTGCTCGGCCCTGTATGCGGTACTTCAGGTGTGCGACATCGGTTCGGCCGCGGCCGACCGCGGTTTGCAGGCGGAGTTCGAGGCGATCATCGCGGCGGTGATCGGCGGCACGCTGCTGACAGGCGGCTACGGCTCGGTGATCGGCGCATGCTTCGGTGCGCTGATCTTCGGCGTCGTGCAGATCGGCATCACGTACACCAACGTCGATTCCGACTGGTTCCGCGTGTTCCTCGGCGTGATGCTGCTGTTCGCCGTGCTGTTCAACCACTACGTGCGCGGCCGCGTCGCGGCATCGCGCTAGACGGAGGTTCCTGATGAGCACCCCCGAACAAAACACCGACGACATCATTTTGTCGCTGGAAAACGTCAGCCGTTATTTCGGCAACATCATCGCGCTAAACGACATCACGCTGCGCCTCATACGCGGCGAAGTGCATTGCCTGCTCGGCGACAACGGCGCCGGCAAGTCGACGCTGATCAAGACGCTCGCGGGCGTGTATCAGCCGAGCAAAGGCACCTACCGGGTGGACGGCAAACCGGTGCATTTCACGTCGCCGAAAGACGCGCTCGATCTCGGTATCGCAACCGTCTACCAGGATCTCGCGCTGGTGCCGCTGCTATCGGTCGCGCGCAATTTTTTCATGGGCCGCGAGCCGCAGAAAAAGCTGTTCGGCCTTCTGAACGTGATGGACCTCGAAACCTGCGCAACCACCGCGCGCGACAAGCTCGCCGAAATGGGCATCAACGTGCGCGACCCGCATCAGCCGATCGGCACGATGTCGGGCGGCGAGCGTCAATGTCTGGCGATTGCGCGTGCGATCCACTTCGGCGCGCGCGTGCTGATTCTCGACGAACCGACCGCCGCGCTCGGCGTCAAGCAGAGCTTCAACGTGCTGAAGCTGATCCACAAGGCGCGCGCCAAAGGCATCTCGGTGATCTTCATCACGCACAACGTGCACCACGCGTATCCGATCGGCGATTCGTTCACGCTGCTCAATCGCGGCCGCTCGCTCGGCACGTTCACCAAACAGACGATCAGCAAGAACGAAGTGCTCGACATGATGGCCGGCGGCGCCGAGATGCAGAAGATGATCGGCGAACTCGAAGGCGCGACGATCTGACCGATTCGCGCGGCACGTCCAGCCTCGGCGCGTTTCGCCCGGCTGGCCGACGCGCACCTACCGCGCACTGTTACTCAGGACTATTCATGGCTCACTCCAGCACCTCCAGCGGTAACGCAGCGGACAGCCGGTTCGCGCCGGGGCGCGCCCGCGACATCGTGTGCCTCGGCCGGCTGGCCGTCGATCTGTACGCGCAGCAGGTCGGCGCACGGCTCGAAGACGTGTCGAGCTTCGCGAAGTATCTCGGCGGCTCGTCGGCGAACATCGCGTTCGGCTGCGCGCGGCTCGGGCTTGCCGCGGCCATGCTGGCGCGCGTCGGCAACGATCACACGGGGCGCTTCCTGACGGAGACGCTCACGAAGGAAGGCTGCGACGTGAGTCGCGTGCGCATCGATCACGATCGGCTGACCGCGCTCGTGCTGCTCGGCCTGAAGGACCGTGACACCTTTCCGCTGATCTTCTACCGCGAGAACTGCGCCGACATGGCGGTCGACGAGGCCGACTTCGACGAGGCGTTCATCGCGTCGTCGAAAGCGCTGCTGATCACCGGCACGCATTTCTCGACCGAGCAGGTCAATCGCACGAGCCGTCGCGCGCTCGACTACGCGCGCCGCAACAACGTGCGCACCGTGCTCGACATCGACTACCGCCCGGTGCTGTGGGGACTCACGGGCAAGGCCGACGGCGAGACGCGTTTCGTCGCGAGCGAAGGCGTCAGCGCGCATTTGCAGCGGATTCTGCCGCTGTTCGATCTGGTGATCGGCACCGAGGAAGAGTTTCGCATCGCCGGCGGCAATGCCGACCTCGCCGCCGCGCTCGCGATGGTGCGCGCGGTGACGCCGGCCACGCTCGTGCTGAAACGCGGGCCGCTCGGCTGTCAGATCATCGACGGCGAGGTGCCTGCGTCGCTCGACGATGCGCCGATTCATGGCGGCGTCGAAGTCGAAGTGCTGAACGTGCTCGGCGCTGGCGACGCGTTCGCTTCCGGCTTCCTGTCCGGCTGGCTGCGCGATCAGCCGCTCGACGCCTGCGCGCACGCCGCGAATGCGAGCGGCGCGCTGGTCGTGTCCCGGCACGGCTGCGCCCCGGCGATGCCGACACCGGCCGAACTCGACTACTTCCTGCGCGAAGCGCAGGCCGATCCGCAACGCATGCGCCGCCCCGATCGCGATGCGAAGCTCGCAAGACTGCATCGCGTGTCGCCGGCGCGCAAAGCGTGGCACGAGGTGCTCGGCTTCGCTTTCGATCATCGCAACCCGTTCTTCGAACTCGCGCAGCAGACCGGTGCCGACGAAGTGCGCATTGCCCGGTTGAAGGGCTTGTTCGTCGAAGCGGTCGCGCAAACCGAACGTGCATTGAACTTGCAGGGACGCATCGGCGTACTGATCGACGACCGCTATGGTCAGGACGCGCTGAATGCCGCGACCGGTCGCGGCTGGTGGATCGGCCGCCCGGTCGAACTGCCCGGCTCCGTGCCGCTCGTGTTCGATCATGGTCGTTCGATCGGCACCACGTTGATCGCGTGGCCACAGGAACACGTCGTGAAATGCCTCGTGCAGTTTCATCCCGACGAGCCGATCGAGCAGCGGCTCGAACAGGAGGCGCAACTGCGCGCGCTGTATGACGCGACCCAGGCAAGCGGCCACGAACTGCTGCTCGAAGTGATTCCTCCGAAGCATGCGTCGCTGCCGCAGGGACCGGATATCGTGTATCGCGCGTTAAAGCGCATCTACAACCTCGGCATCTACCCCGAGTGGTGGAAGCTCGAACCGATGGACGCCGCGCAATGGCAGGCCATCGACGCGCTGATCGCCGGGCGCGATCCGTATTGCCGTGGCGTCGTGCTGCTCGGTTTATCGGCGGCGGTCGAGCAATTGAGCGAGGGCTTTCGCGCGGCCGCGCAAGCGGCGACGTGCCGCGGCTTCACGGTCGGCCGCACGATCTTTCACGAACCGAGCCATGCGTGGCTCGCCGGTGAAATTGGCGACGACGAACTGATCGCGCGCGTGCGCCTCACGTTCGAAACGCTGATCGCCGCATGGCGCGGTGCGCGCGGCGAACCGGCGGCGCATGGCACACCTCATCACGCTCATCAGGAGCAGGCCGCATGAACGAGCGCATCATGCATGACGACACCCCATCCGCCAGCGGCGCGACGCAAGCGCACGCGCCTGCGCGCAGCGGCGGCACGATTCGCCTGACGATGGCGCAGGCGCTCGTGCGCTATCTGGCCGCGCAACGCGTCGCCAGCGAAGACGGCACCAACGTCGAACCGCTGTTCGGCGGCGTGTTCGCGATTTTCGGTCACGGCAACGTCGCGGGCATCGGCGAGGCGCTGTATCAGCATCGCGACGCGCTGCCGACCTTGCGCGCGCACAACGAGCAGGCGATGGCGCACAGTGCGATCGCCTACGCGAAGGCGCACTTTCGCCGCCGCATGATGGCCGTGACGACGTCGATCGGCCCAGGTGCCACCAATCTGCTGACCGCGGCCGCGCTCGCGCACGTGAACCGTTTGCCGGTGCTGCTGTTGCCCGGCGACATCTTCGTGTCGCGCGCGCCCGATCCGGTCTTGCAGCAGGTCGAGGATTTCAACGATGGCGGCGTGTCCGCGAATGACGCGTTCAAGCCGCTGTCGCGCTACTTCGACCGCATCGTGCATCCTGCGCAATTGCTGAGCGCGCTGCCGCGCGCGATCCGCGTGCTCACCGATGCCGCGTTGTGCGGCCCCGTCACGCTGGCGCTGCCGCAGGACGTGCAGGCGCAGGCGTGGGACTTCCCGGAGGACTTTTTCACGCCGCGTGTCGTGCGCTTTCATGCACCCGCGCCGCGTAGCGACGATATCGACGCCGCGTGCGCGCGCTTGCGGCACGCGAAGCGTCCGTTGATCGTCGCGGGCGGCGGCGTGCTGTACAGCCGCGCGGCCGATGCGCTGCACCGTTTCGCGAGCGCGCATGGCGTGCCGGTCGCGGAAACGCAGGCCGGCAAAAGCTCGCTCGCGTGGAACGATCCGCTGAATGCAGGCGCGCTCGGGGTAACCGGCTCAGCGGCTGCCAACGCGCTTGCGCATGACGCCGACTGCGTGCTCGCGCTCGGCACGCGGCTGCAGGACTTCACGACCGGCTCGAACACGCTGTTCACGCAAGCCGACGTGATCGCGATCAACGCGAACGGATTCGACGCGCTCAAGCATCGCGGCTTCGTCGTCGAAGCCGATGTGAAACTCGCGCTCGATGCGCTAACGGGGCCGCTGCATGGCTGGCACGCCGAGCGCAGTTGGACTGCGCGCGCACACAAGCTCGCGGCGAGCTGGCGCGACACCGTGCACACGCTCACCCATGCGCCGCAACGCGACGCGGTACTGCCCTACGAGGGCGACGTGATCGGCGCGGTGCAGCGTTCGAGCGCGCACTCGCCGACCGACGACATCGTCGTCTGCGCGGCCGGCACGCTGCCCGCCGATCTGCACAAGCTATGGCGCGCGGGCCGGCCCGGCGCGTATCACGTCGAATACGGCTATTCGTGCATGGGCTACGAGATCGCGGGCGGCCTCGGCGTCAAGCTCGCGCGGCCCGAGCGCGAGGTGATCGTGATTCTCGGCGACGGCAGCTATCTGATGATGAACAGCGAGATCGCGAGCTCGGTGATGCTCGGCGCGAAGCTGATCGTCGTCGTGCTCGACAATCGCGGCTTCGGCTGCATCAATCGACTGCAACAGGCTTGCGGTGGCGCACCGTTCAACAATCTGCTCGACGATTGCGTGCACGCACCGGAAGGCGCGCCGCGCATCGACTTCGCCGCGCATGCGCGCGCGCTCGGCGCGCAAGCCGAGCATGCGCGCAATCTCGCCGAGCTCGAAGCGGCACTGCAACGCGCGCGCGCGGCGCGAGGCACGTACGTGATCAGCATCGACACCGACCCGGCTCGCACCACCGAAGACGGTGGCTGGTGGTGGGAAGTCGCGGTGCCCGAAGTATCGACGCGCACCGAGGTGCGCGAGGCCCGCGCGAAGTACGACGCGCAGCTCGCCGCGCGCGCGGCGCCGCCCGCGACGCCTGCGCCGTCACAGGGCGCCGATCACGACTGAGAACCATGAGGACTCCGGCATGACTGCTTTCGACGTACGCATCGGCATCAACCCGCTGTCGTGGATGAACGACGACCTGCCGTCGCTCGGCGGCGAGACGCCGCTCGAAGTCGCGCTGACCGAGGGTCGCCAGATCGGCTATCAGGGCTTCGAACTCGGCAACAAGTTTCCTCGCGAGCCGCAAGCGCTGAAAACGCTGCTCGCGCAATACGACCTCGCGCTCGTGTCCGGCTGGTACTCGGGACAACTGGCCAGGCGCAGCGTCGCCGAAGAAATCGACGCGGTCGGCCCGCATCTGGAGTTGCTCGCGCAGAACGGCGCGACCGTGATGGTGTATGGCGAAGTCGCCGATTCGATCCAGGGCGCGCCGCGCCCGCTGTATCAACGGCCGCGCTTTTTCAGCGACGCGCAATGGGCCGGCTACGCGGCACGCGTCGATGAATTCGCGCGTTATACGCTGAGTCGCGGCGTGCGGCTCGCCTATCATCATCATATGGGCGCGTACGTCGAAACGCCTGCCGACGTCGATCAGCTGATGGCGCGCACAGGCGACGCGGTCGGCCTGTTGTTCGACGCCGGGCACATCACGTTGGCGGGCGGCGATCCGTTGGCCGTGCTCGACCAACACATCGCGCGCGTTTGCCACGTGCACTGCAAGGACGTGCGCCCCGCCGTGATGAAGCTCGCCCGCAATCGCAACTGGAGTTTTCTCGATGCGGTGATCGCCGGTGCGTTCACGGTGCCCGGCGACGGCGCGGTCGATTTTCCGGCGCTGATCGACCGGTTGAAGCGGCACGGTTATTGCGGCTGGCTCGTCGTCGAGGCGGAGCAGGACCCGGTGGTCGCGCCGCCGTTCGACTATGCGCAGAAGGGATATGGAACTTTGCGGGCGCTCGTCGATGCGCCGCTCGGCAAGGAGGCAGCATGAGCTTATTAGTGAAGGCAGAGCGCGAAGGCCAGACGATCGCGCGCGTGACGCCGCAGTCGGCCTGCTGGCGCTATGTGGGATTCGCCGCGTACCGGCTCGGCGCGAACGAACTCGTCTACGTGTTCGAGCCGGCGCGTGAAGCTTGCATCGTCGTGCTGAGCGGCGCGGTCGATATCGAAACGCCGGGCACGACGTGGAGCTCGCTCGGTTCACGCGACAGCGTGTTCGAAGACGCGGCGCCGTACGCGGTGTATTTGCCGCCGAATGTGCGCGCGACGGTGCGCGCATGCCGCGACGCGGAGATCGGTGTCGCGAGCGCGCCGGCCAAGGGCGAGTATCCGGCGCGGCTGATCGAGCCGGCGTCGATGAAGCACTCGACGCGCGGTAAGTCGCTGAATACGCGTTACGTGTGCGACATTCTTCCGCACACCGAGCCGGCGGAATCGCTGCTGGTGGTCGAAGTGAGAACGCCGGGCGGTCACGCGTCGAGCTACCCGCCGCACAAGCACGACACCGACAATATCCCGCTCGAAAGCTCGCTCGAAGAAACCTATTACCACCGGCTCGATCCGCCGCAAGGCTTCGCATTCCAACGCGTGTACACCGACTCACGCGATATCGACGAATCGATGGCCGTCGAGGATCACGACGTCGTGATGGTGCCGCGCGGCTATCACCCGGTCATCGTGCCGTACGGCTACGACTCGTATTATCTGAACGTGATGGCGGGCAGCCAGCGGGTCTGGCATTTCCATAACGATCCGGCGCACGAATGGATCATCAACAAGGATGCTTGACTAATTTGTTCGTAGTCGCGCGTCAGCCAACCCCGAGCCATTCGCGCATCACGTCGTCGCGCGACATAAACGACGCCAGCGCGCCGTCGAACACGATCTCGCCGTGCCCCATCACCGCGACGCGGCACGCGATGTCCCGCGCGATCACGAGCCGCTGCTCGATCAGCAACATCGCGACGCCACGCTCGCGCAGCGCGTGCAGACAGGCGGCGACCTGCTGCATCACGAGACTCGCGAGCCCTTCGCCGGGCTCGTCGATCAACAGCAGATCGGGATCTCCGAGCAGCGCCCGCGCGAGCGCGAGCATCTGTTGCTCGCCGCCCGACAGCGCGCCGGCGCGCGTGCGCTTGCGCCCGGCGAGCACGGGAAAAAGCGCGTACGCGTCGTCGAGCGTGAAGCGCGGCGCGCGGCCGCGCGCACGCGATGCGGCAGCCGGCGCAATGCCGAGCAGCAGGTTTTCATGCACGCTCAGCGCGGCGAACACGTCGCGATGCTCGGCCACATAGCCGAGCCCGAGCCGCGCGATCTCGAACGTGCGCCGACCGGCGAGCGAACGCCCCGCGAAACGCAGTTCGCCCTCGCAGCGCACGAGGCCCATGATCGCGCGCGCGAGCGTCGAGCGGCCCGAGCCGTTGCGGCCGACCAGCGCGACCACTTCGCCGGGCTCGATGCTCAGCGTGACGCCGTGCAACGCCTGGCTCGCGCCGTACCACGCATTCAGGTCGCAAATGTCGAGCAGCGCGCTCATCGGCCTGCTCCGTGGTCCGGTTCATCACCCGCCCGCGCGCCTGAGCCGACGTCGAAGCGTTCACCCAGATACGCGGCCCGTACCGCCGCGTCGGCGCGAATCGCGGCCGGCGATCCACTTGCGATGATGCGCCCTTGCACCAGCACCGAAATGCGATCGGCGATCGCGAACACCGCATCCATGTCGTGCTCGACCATCAGCAGCGTGCGGCCGGCGGTGGTGTCGCGGATCAGCTCGATCGCGCGTGCCGCTTCCGCGCGGTTCATGCCCGCCGTCGGTTCGTCGAGCAGCAGCGTGTGCGCGCCGCCCGCGAGCGCGATGCCGAGGTCGAGCGCGCGCTGCTCCGCGTAGCTGAGCGTGCCGGCCGCGACGTCGCGGCGCGCGCCGAGGCCGACCGCGTCGAGCACGTCGGCCGCGCGCGCATCGACCGCGGGCGTGCCGGTCAGACGCTGCCACCAGCGCGTGCGATCGCGCTCGGCAAGCTGCGCCGCGCAGCGCAGGTTGTCGAACACTGATAGCCGCGCGAACACGCTGGTGCTCTGAAAGCTGCGCGCGAGCCCACGGCGCGCGATCGCGGCCGGCGCGAGCCGCGTGATGTCCGCGCCGAACAGGTGGATACGCCCCGCGCTCGGCCGCGCGCCGCCCCCGATCAGGTTGAACAGCGTGGACTTGCCCGCGCCGTTCGGGCCGATCAGCGCGTGCCGCTCGCCTGGCTCGATCGCGAGATCGACGCCGCGCAGAATTTGCGTCGAGCCGAAACGCTTTTCGATGCCGTGGAGCGCGAGTGCGGGGATCATCGTGCGGCTCCGGGGAATCGTGCCGCGCGTGCGTGGGCCGTGACGCGCGCATGCGCGCGCAGCGCATGGCGCGTGGTCAGCGCAGCCAGAGCGGCGAGCGCAACGAGCGCCAGCGCAAGAGGAAGCGGCGACAGCGGCAGCGCGACGGTGACATCGGTACCCGCACCAGCGCCCGCACCTGCACCGGCGCCGAACCATGCGCCGAACAACCCACCTGAAGCCGCACCTTCGTCCGCGCCGAACTGCGCCGCATAGGCCCACTGCACCGCGAACACGATGGCCGCGAGCCACAGCAACCCCGCCGCTGCGCTCCACCAATACGCGGCGCGGCAACATCGCCAGCCGTTGGCGGCAATCCGCGCCGTCTGCCGCGAGGCAAAGCCGGCGAGCCCATCCGGCGCGGCCAGCACGACGACGACGAAGAACAGCCCGAGATAGAACAGCCACGCCCGCGTGACACTGGCGACCACCACGCTGAAAAACGTCAGCACGATCGCCCCCGCGACCGGCCCGAAGAACGCCGCCGTGCCGCCGATCACGGTCGCGATCAGCACCGCGCCCGAGCGCATCATGCCGACGCTCTCAGTCGATACGAGCTCGATATTGATCAGCCCGAGCGTGCCCGCGACGCCCGCGAAAAACGCCGACAGCACGACCACGCCATAGCGAACCCGCCGCGGATAGCAGCCGATCGCCGCCGCGCGCGCCGGGTTGTCGCGCACAGCGTTCGCGAGCCGCATGAACGGTGTGCGCGACAGCGCGAACATCGCGACACTGGCGACGACGCTCCACAGCGCGATCAGCGCATAGGCCTCGCGCGCCGGACCGAAGCTCCAGCCGCCGAAGAGTGGCCCGCTCGCGCGATCGATCGCGACGCCCGCCTCGCCGCCGAACCAGCCCGGCAGCGTCCACGCGGCCGCGACGACGAGCTCGCCGAGACCGAGCGTGATCATCGCGAATGCGGTGCCGGCTCGGCGCGTCGCGATGAAGCCGAACAGCACGCCGCACAGCGCGCCGCCGATGCCGCCGACCAACGGCAGCAGCACGAGCGGCATGCCGCCCGCGTTGAACACCCGCGCGGCGATCAACGCGCCGAGCCCCGCATAAGCGGCGTGCCCGAACGACAGCAGCCCGGTCCCGCCGAGCAGCAGGTTGTACGACAGCGCGAACACGATCATCGTCGCGCTTTGCGCGAGATAGCCGAGCAGCCAGCTGTGCGGCCAGATGAAAGGCGGTACGGCCAGAAAGGCGACGAGCGCGAGCCACGGCGCGAGCGCACGGCCGCCCCCGCGAGGCGGCACCTCGCTTTCCAGCGGGTTTGACGACCCGCTCCGCTTACGCATGATCGTCACGCCGTCCGAACAGCCCGCGCGGCCTCGTCGCCAGCACCGCGACGAGCAGCAGGTAAGGCAGCAGCGGCGCCAGTTGCGCGAGCGTCAGCGCGTCCCATTCGGGCGGCAGCACCGCGCCGGCGAGCGACACCACGTCGCCCAACGACAGATCGCTCGCGACCGCCAGCGTTTGCAGGCACCCCACCAGCAGCGACGCGACGAGCGCCCCGCTCAGCGACCCGAGCCCGCCGATCACGACCACGACGAACACGATCGAGCCGAGCGACTCCGCCATCGCCGGCTCGATGACGAACAGCGGCGCGCCGATCACGCCGGCCAGTGCGGCGAGCGCGGTGCCGGCCGCGAACACGCCGGTGAACACGCGCGGCACGTCGTGCCCGAGCGCTTCGACGGCCTGCGCATGCGTGAGCGCGGCGCGCACGATCAAGCCCGTCTTCGACACGCGCAGCATCGCGACGAGCGCCGCGAGCATCGCGAGCGACACCGCCATCATGAACGCGCGGTAGCGCGTGAAGACCGCGCCGTACAGCGAGAACAGCGGACCGTCGAGCACCGCCGGAATCCTCGCCGACAACGGACCGAGCCCCCAGCCGAGCTTGACGAGTTCGCCGAGCAGATAGGCGGCGCCGAACGTCAGCAGCAGTTCGGGCAGATGCCCGTGCCCGCGCACGCGCCGCAGCAGCCAGCGTTCGAGCGCCGCGCCGAGCAGCCCGACGAGGAGCGGCGCAACCACCAGCGCGCTCCAGAAGCCGGCGCGCGCCGCCACCGAAAAGCCGACGTACGCGCCGAGCATATAGAAGCTCGCGTGCGCGAAGTTGAGCACGCCGAGCATGCTGAAGATCAGCGTCAGCCCGGCCGACAGCATGAACAGCAACAGCCCGTAGCTCAGGCCGTTGAGCAGAGTGATGATGAACGACTGCACGCGTCTAGTCCGCCGGCCCGACGACGCACAACGGTTCGAGCGCCGCGCGCAGCTCGGCGGGCAGGTTCACGGGACGACGCGTCGCGCGATCCACGTAGACGTGCACGAAGTGCCCTTGCGCGGCGGGCTCGGCGTCGCCGTCACGAAATAGCCCCACCTCGTAGCGCACGCTCGACGTGCCGAGCCGCGCCACGCGCAAGCCCGCCTCGATGCGATCGGGAAACACGAGCGGCGCGAAGTAGTTGCACTGCGTCTCGACGACCAGCCCGATCGTCGTGCCGTGTTCGAAATCGAGTACGCGCGCGCGGACCAGATACTCGTTCACGACGGTGTCGAAATAGCTGTAGTAGACGACGTTGTTCACGTGGCCGTAGACGTCGTTGTCCATCCAGCGCGTGGTGATCGGCAGGAAGTGCGGATACGCGGCGCGGCCGGCGGGGGCGGGTTTGTTCATCGGACGTGGCGGTGGGTGGATGCGAGGATCACAGCGACTCGGTCAGCATGCGGTGATAGTCGTCGGCGCTCGCCTCGCGCGGATTCGTGCGATGACAATGGTCGACCAGCGCGCCCTGCACGACCTTGTCGAACATGCTTTCGTCGACGCCCATTTGCCCGAGGCCGGTCGGCAGTCCAAGCCGCGCCGTCATGTCGAACAGCGCCTGCGCGAGATCCGCATGCTCGGGCACCCCCATCACGCGACGCATGCGCGCATAGCGACGCTCGGCCACCACGCTCGGCGCGCGCTCGTTGAAGCGCAGCACCGCGGGCAGCACGACCGCGTTCAGCGTGCCGTGATGCAGCGACGTGCGGCCGTTCACCTTCAGGCCGCCGAGCGGATGCGACAGCGAGTGCACACAGCCGAGGCCCTTCTGGAACGCCATCCCGCCCTGCATCGACGCGCTCATCATGTTCAGGCGCGCCTCGCGATCGCGGCCGTCCGCGCACGCGCGCTCGATGTTGTGCCACGCGCGTTCGAGGCCGTCGAGCGCGATACCGTCGGCGGGCGGATTGAAGGCCGGCGCGAGGAAGGTCTCGATGCAATGCGCGATCGCGTCCATGCCGGTCGCGGCGGTCAGCCCCGGCGGCAGGCCGAGCGTGAGACCGGGATCGCACAGCGCCGATTTCGGCAGCAGATTCCACGAGTGAAAGCCGAGCTTGCGGCCGTCGTTCAGAATCACGATCGCGCCGCGCGCGACTTCGCTGCCCGTGCCGGCCGTGGTCGGAATCGCGATCAGGGGCGCGACGGCGTCGGTGATCTTCGCGCTGCCGCCTTCGATCGTCGCGTACTGCGTGAGCGGCCCCGGATGCGTGGCCGCGATCGCGACGCCCTTCGCGAGATCGATCGACGAACCGCCGCCCACCGCGATCAGCCCGTCGCAGCGCTCGTCGCGATACACCTGGGCGGCCGCGAGCACCATTTCCTCGGTCGGGTTCGACGGCGTGTCGTCGAACAGCGGCACGTCGCCGAGCTTCAGCGCGTCGAGTGCCTGCCGCGCGATGCCGGCCGCGACGACGCCCTTGTCGCTGATCACCAGAGGCCGCTCGATGCCGATGCGCGCGCACTCAGACGACAGTTGCGACAGTGCGTCGTAGCCCAGATGAATATGGGTCAGGTAGTAGATGTAGGCCATGCCGTTTTCTCCCTGAGCGTGCGCTCATTGACCGCCGATTGACGTGGATGATCGGTTCGGTGATGCGTCGATGGATGTGCCGAGTCGTGTGGTGTCGCGTGCGTTGTGGGCTGTCTCCATGTTGGCTGTGATTGCTGCGTCGTCTGTGTGCTGGCTAATGTTGCGGCTCGACGGGCCGAACGCCTCACTGCCCCGGCCGCTCGACGAATTCGAACGGCAACCCGCGTCGCCGCATCCATTCGCCGAGCGCCTGGCCGGTGCCCGCGCGCCACGGCCGGAGCTTCGCGGGCTCGACGAGCCGGTATTCGAGCAGTTCGGGCGACAGCGCGATCGTCCCATGCGCCTTCACGTGATACGCGATGATCAGCTCGTTCTTGCGGATGAATTCGTACACGCCGATCAGCTCGACCGACCCGGCGTGCAGCGACGTCTCCTCCATCACTTCGCGCGCGATGCCCTGCTCCGGCGTCTCGCCGTTTTCGAGGAAGCCGGTGATCAGCGCGAACATGCCCTCGGGCCACGCCGCATTGCGCGCGAGCAGGATCTTGCCCTCGTACTCGACGATCGCCGCGACGACCGGCAGCGGGTTATTCCAATGGACGTAGCCGCACTCGGTATCGGGACAGCTCTGACGGACGCGGCCGCCCTCGTGATCGGGGTCGGCGCGTTCGGTCAGGGGTTTCGCGCAGCGGGGACAGAATCGGTACTCGGTCATGGCGGGGGACGTCTCTTTGTTTCGTGTTTTCTGGCGGGGCGTAGTTGGGTGGCTTTGCGCGTGTGCCGAGTGGTGCATCGAGGCGCCGGTGGTAACTCGGGTTCCAGCAACCTCACGCGTCTTCCATCACGCGACGCACAGCTCACGCACGTCGGCGGCGAAACGCTCGACCGTGTCGGGCTGCGTGTCCCACGCGCACATCAGCCAGCAACCGCCCGCGCCGATGAACTCGTAGAACTTCCAGCCGCGCGCGCGCATCGCCTTCGCGGCATGCGGCGGCAACTGCGCGAACACCGCGTTCGATTCGCTCGCAAACATGATGCTCACGCCGGGGATTTCCTGCAACCGCGTCTCCAGCAGACGCGCCATCGCGTTCGCGTGACGCGCATTGCGCAGCCATACGTCGTTGTCGAGCAGGCCGAGCCACGGCGCGGAGATGAAGCGCATCTTCGATGCGAGCTGTCCCGCCTGCTTCAACCGATAGGCGAAATCGTCGGCGAGCGCGCGGTCGAAGAACACCACCGCCTCGCCGACCGGCAAGCCGTTCTTGGTGCCGCCGAAACACAGCACATCGACGCCCGCGCGCCATGTGATTTCCGACGGATGCACGTCGAGCGCGGCGACCGCGTTCGCGAAGCGCGCGCCGTCCATGTGCACCTTCAGATGACGACGCTTCGCGATCGCCGCGATGGCGCGCACTTCCTCGACGCTGTAGACGGTGCCGACCTCGGTCGACTGCGTCAGCGTGACGATCTTGGGCTTCGGATAGTGGATATCGGCGCGCCGCGTGATGATGGACTCGATCGCATCGGGCGTGAGCTTGCCGGCGATGCCCGGCGCCGTCAGCAGTTTCGAGCCGCCCGAAAAGAACTCGGGACCGCCGCATTCGTCGGTCTCGATGTGCGCGAGTTCGTGGCAAATCACCGAGTGGTACGACTGGCACAGCGACGCGAGCGCGAGCGAATTGGCCGCCGTGCCGTTGAACACGAAGAACACTTCGCAATCGGTCTGAAACAGGTCGCGCAGACGGTCGCAGACCTGATTGGTCCAGGAGTCGTCGCCGTAGGCCGGCTCGTGGCCGCTGTTGTTGGCGGCGATCAGCGCGTCGAGCGCTTCGGGACAGATGCCGGCGTAGTTGTCGGACGCGAAATGTTGCATGGTCGAGCGACGCGCCCGGCGACAGGCGCGAGGGAATGACGGAAAGCGGTCATTTTAGTGCGCTCGTGCGAGATTTGTTTTCGCGTCTTAGCTGCAACCGCAATCCGGCATGCGGCCACGGCGCGGGCCGCGCGGCACGCGCGTCACTGCGATCAGGCCCGCCGCCCCCGCCAGCAGCGCGCCCGCGGCGAGCCACAGCGCCAGCGAAAACGACCCCATGTGCGCGGCAATCGGCGCGGCCACCAACGGACCCGCGATCTGACCGATGCCATAGGCCGCCGTCGCATAACCCATCAGCCCGGCCGCGTCGTCGCCGCGCAGACGCCGCGCCTCGCGCATCGCGAATAGCGTGATCGCGGTGAACGGCAGGCCGATCAGGATGCTGCCGAGCGAGAACCCGCCCGCCGTCGGCCACACGATGCCCAGCGCGATGCCGAGCGCCTGCAGCACATACGAGCCCGCGAGCAGCGCGCGGTTGTCCCAATGCACGGGCAAACGCGCGGCGAGCAACGCGCCGACGATCAGCGCCGCACCGAACATCGGCCAGAACAGGTCCGGCCACGCCGAGCCCGGCAACGCGTGGCGCGCGATGACCGGCAAAAAGGTCGCGGTGATGATGTAGCCGAAGCCCGGGATACCGTAGAGCAGGACCAGCCAGAACGCGTCGGCGCGGTGGACGGCATGGCTCGTCTGAATGCCGGCCGTACGAGGCGGCTGGTTTGCGCCGGCGCGCGATCCGGTGGCGGGCTTTGCGGTTGCGGAGCTTACAGCGGCAGGCTTCGCTGTTCCCGCACGCCGCGCTTCGCCAAACACCGGCCACACCAGCACCGACAGCACCGCGCCGATCACCGCAAAGCCGATCCATCCGACCACCGCGCCATAGCCGCCCGCGACGCTGACCAGCAAGCCGGTGCCGACGATGCCCAAGCCCGGCCCCGTATAGATGACGCCGCTCCACGCCTGCGCGCCGAGTTCGGCGAGCCGCCGCAAGCCCCACTGCGACGCGAACACGAAGGTCCATGCGCTGACCGCGCCGGCGACGAAGCGCACCAGCGCCCACACCCAGAACTGCCCGGTGACGCCCATCGCGAGCGTCAGCAGCACGGTCGCGGCGAGTCCGACGCGCACCATCCGCGCGGGCTCGACCCGCAGCGCCGCGCAGGTCATCGCGCCGGCGAAATAGCCGGCGTAATTGAACGACGCGAGCCAGCCGCCATGCTGGATATCGATCTGCGGCTGGCCGAGCGCGGCGCCGTGCAGCATCAGCGGCAGCAGCGGCGTGAATGCGAAGCGCCCGATACCGAGCGCGACGGCCAGCGTGACCATGCAGGCGAGCGCCGCGCGCCGGGCGGCGTGCGGCTCGTGGAAGCGCGGGTGCGCGTGGGAAGCGAGATCGTTCATGATCGGACGGTCAATCGGCGATGGTGTGAATTCATACTAGCTTGACCTTTGAATCACGAAAAATGAATAATTAGAATGTTATTCATCGCCAGGAGAGAATCATGGATCTGGCCGCTCTGACCATCTTTCGCGCGGTCGTGCGCGAAAACGGCGTGACGCGCGCCGCGGCGAAGCTCAATCGCGTGCAATCGAACGTGACCACGCGCATCAAGCAGCTCGAGGAGCAGCTCGGCACCGAGCTGTTCATCCGCGACGGCCGCCGCCTCGTGCTGACGCCGGCCGGCGAGACGCTGCTGCCCTACGCGGAACGGCTGCTCGCGCTCGCCGACGAGGCGCGGCACGCGGTGCGCGAGGATCGTCCGAGCGGGCGTCTGCGTCTCGGCACGATGGAAAGCGTCGCGGCGACGCGTCTGCCGGGCCTGCTCGCGCAATATCACCAGCAATGGCCGGCCGTCGAACTGGAATTGGAGACCGGCACGACCGGCAGGCTGATCGAGCGGGTGCGCGAGTTCGAGGTCGATGCGGCGCTGGTCGCGACGCCGCTAGATCCGGCCACGCTCGGCGATCTGTTCGAGACCGTGCCGATCTTCCGCGAGGAACTCGTGATGCTGACGCCGCGCGGTCATCGGCCGATCCGCGAAGTGCGCGACATCGCGCTATCGACGCTGATCGCGTTCGAGCGGGGCTGCGCGTATCGCGCGTATATCGAGAAGTGGTATCTGGAGCACGGCACGCGGCCGCAACGGGTGCTGGAGCTCGGCTCGTATCACGCGATCGTCGCGTGCGTGGCGGCCGGCGCGGGCGTGGCGGTCGCGCCACGCTCGGTGCTCGATCTGCAGACCGACACGAGCAATATCGCGGTGCACGAATTGCCCGATATCGGCAAGATCGACACGCTGCTGGTGTGGCGACGCGGGCATTTTTCGTCGGCGCTCAATGCGCTGCGACGCACGCTGGTGGCGTCGCAGGAAGGGACGGCCGAGGTGGATGCGGTGGCGTCCGCGGATGCGAATGTGGTCTGATCGTTGAATCCGCCCCGCCGACCAGGTTCGACGCAACCCGGTCGGCTTCAGCAAAAGCGAAGGGGCCACGCAACGCACCAATCCTGCTGGCGCACCGCGTGGCCCCTTCGTCGAACCCGGCTCGACTTCGCGTCGAGCCGGACTCAACCGACCATCAGAATCAAAGCTGCCCTTCGACCCAGCTCTTGACGCCCGCGAGCGCCGCCGGCAGGTTGGCCGGCTCGGTACCGCCGGCCTGCGCCATGTCCGGACGGCCGCCGCCCTTGCCGCCCACCTGCTGGGCCACGAAGTTGACCAGTTCGCCCGCCTTGACCTTCTTGCTGGCGTCGGCGGTCACACCCGCGATCAGGCTGACCTTGCCGCCTTCCACCGAAGCGAGCACGATCGCCGCGCTCTTCAGCTTGTCCTTGAGCTTGTCGACCGTTTCGCGCAGCGTCTTCACGTCCGCGCCTTCGAGCGTCGCCGCGAGCACATGCACGCCGCCGACTTCGATCGCCTGGCCCGCGAGTTCGTCGCCCTGGCTCGACGCCATCTTCGACTTCAGCGCGCCCAGTTCCTTCTCGAGCGCCTTCACCTGGTCTTGCACCTGGCCGATGCGCTGCGTGAGTTCCGCCGGTTGTGCCTTCAGCGCGGCCGCGGCCGCGTTGACGCGCGCTTCGAGCTCCTGCACGTAGCGCACCGCGTTGTCGCCGGTGATCGCCTCGACGCGACGGATACCGGCCGCGACGCCGCCTTCCATCACGATCTTGAAGAAACCGATGTCGCCCGAGCGATTCACGTGCGTACCGCCGCACAGCTCACGCGAGAAGCCGAGGTCGAGCACGCGCACTTCGTCGCCGTACTTTTCGCCGAACAGCGCCATTGCGCCGCCCTTCACCGCCTCGTCGTACGACATCACACGCACGATGCCGGGCGCGTTCGCCAGCACTTCGGCGTTGACGATTTCCTCGACGCGGCGGATCTGCTCGTCCGTCATCGGCGCGTTGTGGGCGAAGTCGAAGCGGGTCTTGTCGGCGTCGACGAGCGAGCCCTTCTGCTGCACGTGCGAACCGAGCACTTCGCGCAACGCCTTGTGCATCAGGTGCGTGGCCGAGTGGTTGCGCGCCGTGCGGGCGCGGCGCACCGCGTCGATTTCGGCCTTGACGATGTCGCCGAGCTTCAGCGTGCCCTGCTCGAGCGTGCCGTGGTGGCCGACCACGTCGGCCTGAACCTTCAGCGTATCGACGACCGCAAAGCGCGTGCTGGCGTTGGCGAGCACGCCCTGGTCGCCGACCTGGCCGCCCGACTCCGCGTAGAACGGCGTGTGATCGAGCACGACGACCGCCTGCTGGCCGGCCTGCGCCTGCTGCACCGACGCGCCGTCCACGTACAGCGCGACGACCTTCGCGTCGTCGAAGACGATTTCTTCGTAGCCGTGGAAGGTGGTCTTCGCACCCGAGTATTCGAGGCCCTGCGCCATCTTGAACTTGCCCGCCGCGCGAGCCTGCTCGCGCTGACGCGCCATCGCGTCGTCGAACGCGGATTCGTCGACCGTCACTTCGCGCTCGCGGCAGACGTCCGCGGTCAGGTCGAGCGGGAAGCCGTAGGTGTCGTGCAGCTTGAACGCGAGTTCGCCGTCGAGCGTCTTGCCGCTGGTTTTGCCACCTGCGGCGTCGAGATCGGCCAAAGCGGCTTCGAGAATCGACATGCCGTGTTCGATCGTCTCGAAGAACCGCTCTTCTTCCTGACGCAGCACGTCGGTCACGCGCTGCTCGGCCTGCTTCAGTTCAGGGTAAGCGTCGCCCATCTGCGCGACCAGGTCGGCGACGAGGCGATGGAAGAACGAACCCTTCTTGCCGAGCTTGTAGCCGTGGCGGATCGCGCGGCGCACGATACGGCGCAGCACGTAGCCGCGGCCCTCGTTGCCCGGAATCACGCCGTCGACGATCAGGAACGAGCACGCGCGGATGTGATCGGCGATCACCTTCAGCGAGTTGTTGCCCAGATCGGTCACGCCGGTTTCGCGGCCAGCGGCTTGAATAAGCGCCTGGAACAGGTCGATCTCGTAGTTGCTGTGCACGTGCTGCAGCACCGCGGCGATGCGCTCGAGGCCCATGCCGGTGTCCACGCATTGCTTCGGCAGCGGCGTCATGTTGCCCTGCGCGTCGCGGTTGAACTGCATGAACACGAGGTTCCAGATTTCGATGTAGCGGTCGCCGTCTTCCTCGGGCGATCCCGGCGGCCCGCCCCACACGTCCGGGCCGTGGTCGTAGAAGATTTCCGAGCACGGGCCGCACGGGCCGGTGTCGGCCATCTGCCAGAAGTTGTCCGATGCGTAGCGCGCGCCCTTGTTGTCGCCGATGCGGACGATGCGCTCGACCGGCACGCCCACTTCCTTCGCCCAGATGTCGTGCGCTTCGTCGTCTTCCTGGTAGACGGTGACCCAGAGCTTGTCTTTGGGCAGCTGGTAGACGCCGGTCAGCAGCTCCCACGCGTAGTGGATCGCGTCGCGCTTGAAGTAGTCGCCGAACGAGAAGTTGCCGAGCATCTCGAAGAACGTGTGGTGACGCGCGGTGTAGCCGACGTTCTCGAGGTCGTTGTGCTTGCCGCCGGCGCGCACGCTGCGCTGCGCTGTCGTGGCCCGCGAATACGGACGCGATTCCGCGCCGAGGAACACATCTTTGAACTGCACCATCCCCGAATTGGTGAAGAGCAGTGTCGGGTCGTTGCCGGGCACGAGGCTCGACGAACGGACGATCGTATGGCCCTTCGATTCGAAGAACTTGAGGAATTTCTCGCGGATTTCAGCGGCTTTCATAGCGGGCGGGGGACGGTCCTGACGGTTCCTGACGGAGACTGGCGGTCGGTGGGATGCGCCAACTGTCGGTTTCTTTAAACGACTGATTATACGGGATCGGCAAGCGCGCGCGGCGCTGCGCGCCGCCTGGTTGGCGCTCGCGTGTCCGATCGTCCGATCCGCGCCATGACGTTCGGCTGACTGCGCCCGCGAGCGCGAATCGCTTAAGATGACTTCCGCGAAACTACGCGCGAAATAACGCATGGCAGCTCGCCGCGCGGCCTGCAACCATCAGGAGACATTCAGGAACATGGGCGCTCTCAGTCACATCCGCGTGCTGGATCTCACCCGCGTGCTCGCGGGTCCGTGGTGCACGCAGACGCTCGCCGATTTCGGCGCCGACGTCATCAAGATCGAACGCCCCGAGGTCGGCGACGACACGCGCCACTGGGGGCCTCCCTATCTGAAAACGCCGGACGGCGCGGACACGCGCGAGGCCGCCTACTATCTCGCGGCGAACCGCAACAAGCGCTCGGTCACGCTCGACATCGCGTCGCCCGAGGGTCAGCGGATCGTGCGCGAACTGGCCGCGCAAAGCGACGTCGTGCTCGAGAACTACAAGGTCGGCCAGTTGAAGAAGTACGGCCTCGACTATGACTCGCTCAAAGAGGTCAAGCCCGACCTGATCTACTGCTCGGTCACGGGCTTCGGGCAGACCGGCCCGTATGCGCAACGCGCCGGTTACGACTTCATCGTGCAGGGGATCGGCGGCTTCATGAGCATCACCGGCGAGCGTGACGCTCAGCCGGGCGGCGGCCCGCAGAAGGCCGGCGTCGCGATCGCCGACCTGATGACCGGCATGTACTCGACGATCGCGGTGCTGACCGCGCTCACGCACCGCGACCGCACCGGCGTTGGCCAATACATCGACATGGCGCTGCTCGACGTGCAGGTCGCGATGCTCGCCAACATGAACTCGAACTACCTCGCGAGCGGCCAGCCGCCGGCGCGCTGGGGCAATGCGCATCCGAACATCGTGCCCTACCAGACCTTCCAGACCAGCGATGGCTGGATCATCGTCGCGGTCGGCAACGACGGACAGTTCCGCAAGTTCGTCGAAGTGGGCGGCCGCCCGGAACTCGCCGACGACGAGCGTTTCGCAACCAACCCCGCGCGCGTGCGCAACCGCGAACTGCTCGTGCCGATGCTCGCGGACATGGTCCGCCTGCAGGGCAAGCAGCAATGGATCGCGGCGCTCGAAGCGGCCGGCGTGCCGTGCGGGCCGATCAACAACCTCGACGAAGTGTTCGACAACGAGCAGGTGGTCGCGCGCGGTCTGCAGGTCGATCTGCCGCATCCGTCGGGCGGCACGGTCAAGCTGGTGCGCAACCCGATCACCATGACCGGCACGCCGCCGCAGGCGCTGAGCCATCCGCCGCTGCTCGGCGAGCATACCGAGCGGGTGCTGAGCGACGTGCTCGGATACGACGCGCAGACGATTGCCGAGTTGAAGCGCAAAGCGGTGATCTGATCGAGAAGGCGGCGAGACTCAGCGCATCGCCGTTAGCGAAGCCAGCCAGCCGCGCCCCTCGTCCCAATCGTCGAGACCGCTGTCGGCGTTGATGTGGCCGCGCGCGCCGATCCCGATCCAGCGGCTGCCCCACGCGTTCGCGCAGGTTTGTGAAAACGGCACGCCGCCATAAGGATCGTCGCTGCTCGCCACCACGATCGTCGCAAACGGCAGGCGGGTGAGCGGCACCGGCGCAAAGCCGCCCGCGTCCCTCGGGAAGTGCGCTTCGTCCGGATCGGGCACGGCGACCAGCAGCGCGCCGGCCACCTTCGCGAGCTGCGCCGCGCTTGCGTACTGCGAGGCCCAGAACGCCGTGGTCAGACAGCCGAGGCTGTGAGCGGCGAACACGACCGGCGCGTCCACGGCGTCAAGCGCGGCGGCCAGCGTGCGGCACCAGGCGTCGCGCGAAGGGTGGTCCCAGTCCGGCATCTGCACGCGGACGACCGCGGGATCGAGCGCTTCCCAGCGCGTTTGCCAGTGGCCTGGGCCGGAGTCCAGATAGCCCGGCAGTACGAGTGTGGTTGGTTGGTGTTCGCTCATCGTGCTTCCCCGTGTTCGGCTTATCGCCCGCTCGCGGGATAGCGCGGCGGGCCGTCTACCGTATCACGCGTGCCACGCCGCCACCACGGGGATCGCTCGCGGGCTCGGGTGTCGTGCCGTCCACGCGGATCATCTGCACGTCGCCGTTGAACGACTGCTGCTCGACCGTAAAGCCGAGCGCCTTCAATTGCGTGGCGAGCTCATCCGGCGCAGGACGGTACGGCTCGAAGTAGATCGTCTTTGGCGGCAGCAGTTGATGATGGAAACGCATCGCGGCGAGCGCGTCCGTCGGTGACATGTCGAAGTCGTACAGATTCGTCATCACCTGGAAGATCGTCGTCAGGATGCGAGAGCCGCCGGGCGTGCCGATCGCTAGCGCGATCTTGCCGTCCTTCAGCAGCAGCGTGGGCGTCATCGACGAAATCGGGCGGCGGCCCGGCGCGATCGCATCCGGCTCGGCATCGGCGGCGCCGGGTGTCGACGCCGCGCCCGTCGCGCCAGCGACGGCTGGCTTGATCACGAAATCGTCCATCGCATCGTTCAGCAGGAACCCGCCGCCGTCCACCACGACGCCCGAGCCGAAATCGCCGTTCAGCGTGTAGGTGTTCGACACCGCGTTGCCCCATTTGTCGACCACCGAGAAATGCGTGGTTTGCGCCTTCTCCGTCGCCGCGCCGCCGTCGACACCGGGTTTCACCGTCGCGCCGGCCGGCGCTTCGTCGGCTTTGACTTCGGCCGCGCGCTGCGCGAGGTAGGCGTCGTCGATCAGCTTCGCGACCGGCACCGGCGATGCGTCCGGGTCGCCGATATGGCGCTGCCGGTCCGCGAACACGCGATCCTCGATCTGCGCGATCAGATGGATGTACGGCGCTGAATTCAACGCAAGGCCGTCGAACGCCGGCTGCAGATCGGCCCGCATCTTCAGCATCTGGATCAGCCCGAGGCCGCCCGAGCTCGGCGGCGGCGCGGTGATCACGCGGTAGCCGTGCCAGTCGGCCGCGAGCGGCTCGCGCCACAGAGCCTTGTACTGGCTCAGATCCTGGCTCGTGATCAGGCCGTGGCCGTACATCTGCGCGGCGATCATTTGAGCGGTGCGGCCCTCGTAAAACTCGCGGCCGCCGTCGCTCGCGATCCGCCCCAGCGTCTGCGCGAGTTCCGGTTGGCGCAGCATCGCGCCCGCCTTCAGGTTCGCGAAGTAGGCGTCGAAATTGGTTTTGCCGGCGAAGCTCTTCGCGGCCGCGTCGCGTCGCTGCTGCAGCCGCGGGTCGACCTGGAAGCCGTCGGTCGCGTAATGGATCGCGGGCGCGAGCACCTGCTTCCATTTGAGCTTGCCGAAGCGCCGCTGCGCTTCCCACATGCCATCGACCGTGCCCGGCACGGCCGCCGCGCGATGCCCGACCGTGCTGATGCCCGGCGCCACGTTGCCCTTGTCGTCGAGGTACATGTCGCGGGTCGCCTGCTGCGGCGCGCGCTCGCGATAGTCGAGAAAATACGGCTTGCCGTCGACCAGCAGCGTCATGAAACCGCCGCCGCCGAGGTTGCCCGCATCGGGCCGCGTGACGGCGAGCGTGAAGGCCATCGCGACCGCGGCATCGACCGCGTTGCCGCCTGCGGCGAAGATCTGCTGCGCGGTGTCAGCGCTGTAGCTATCCGGCGCGGCGACGGCCGACGCATCGAGCGCCGGCTTCGGCGCCGGTGTTTTCGCGGCGGCGGACAGCGGCGCGGCCACGTTCACGGCAAGCGCGGCAAACCAGGCCGAAGCGAGCACACGACGGTTACGGCAAGAAAATCGGGCGCTAGCCAAAGCGCGGGCAAAGGGCGCGCGAAACGCGCCGTGCGTCGGGACAGACATCCGATAAAACTCCGGCAACGAGGCGAGCATGGCGCACGAGCAGCAGAGCCTCGTGCAGGAAGATGAAGGACAGCGTGGACGGCTCGGGCAAGCCCGCCCCGCGCGAAGGCCCAGCACAGGCGCGCGGGCCGCGCGCAGCAGCGCATCCTAAGTCGGCGCGTCGCGCGTCGCCAACCCGTTTTACCTCCTGTTACAGCCCCGCGCGCCGGCTTCCCTGACTCCGGCAGCCGCGCCAAACCCACTGCGCCGTTGGCTGCGCGCCGCAACCACCTGCCGCGAACGGGCTCGTCAGGTAGAATTGACGGCTACACGGGCGCATTGCGCGCCCCCACGGACTCTCATCTTCTCGCATGAATACCGAACGCAACGACGCGCCCGCGACATCCAATTTCATCCGCAACATCATCGACGACGACAACCGCACCGGCAAATGGAGCCAGCGCGTCGAAACGCGCTTCCCGCCGGAGCCGAACGGCTATCTGCACATCGGTCACGCCAAGAGCATCTGCCTGAACTTCGGCGTCGCGCGCAGCTACGGCGGCGTGTGCCATCTGCGCTTCGACGACACCAATCCGGAGAAGGAAAGCGTCGAGTACGTCGAGTCGATCATCGACTCGGTGCGCTGGCTCGGCTTCGAATGGGAAAAGGACCGCACCGAGCATCTGTACTTCGCGAGCGACTACTACGACAAGCTGTACGAGTTCGCGGAGCTGCTGATCCAGCGCGGCAAGGCATACGTGGATAGCCAGTCGGCCGAGGAAATCCGCGCGAACCGCGGCTCGGCCACCGAAGTCGGCACGCCGTCGCGCTTCCGCGAGCGTTCGGTCGCGGAAAACCTCGACCTGTTCCGCCGCATGAAGGCGGGCGAGTTCAAGGAAGGCGAGCACGTGCTGCGCGCGAAGATCGACATGTCGTCGCCGAACTTCAACATGCGCGACCCGGTCATCTACCGCATCCGTTTCGCGCATCACTACCGTACCGGCGACACCTGGTGCGTGTACCCGATGTACGACTACACGCACTGCATCTCGGACGCGCTCGAAAACATCACGCATTCGCTGTGCACGCTCGAATTCGAAGACCATCGGCCGCTGTACGACTGGATCCTGAACGAACTCGCCGAGGCCGGTGTCTTCGGGCGTCCGCTGCCGCAGCAAATCGAGTTTTCGCGCCTGAACCTGACCTATGCGATCACCAGCAAGCGCAAGCTGCTGCAACTCGTCAACGAAGGCCATGTGGAAGGCTGGGACGACCCACGCATGCCGACCATCGTCGGCCTGCGCCGACGTGGCTTCACGCCCGAGTCGATCCAGCTGTTCTGCGAGCGCATCGGCGTGACCAAGGTCGACTCGTGGATCGACATGAGCGTGTTCGAAGGCGCGCTGCGCGACGATCTCGACGAGAAGGCGCCGCGCATCGCCGCCGTGCTCGATCCGGTCAAGCTGATCATCGACAACTTCCCCGAACGCCTCACCGAGCCGTGCCACGCACCGGTGCATCCGCATCATCCGGAACAGGGCATGCGCGAGTTTCCGATTTCGCGCGAGCTGTGGATCGAGCGCGAGGACTTCGCGGAGACGCCGCCGAAGGGCTACTTCCGCCTGTTCCCGGGCAACAAGGTGCGGCTGCGTTACGGCTACGTGATCGAATGCACGCACGCGGACAAGGACGAGAACGGCAATATCGTCGCGGTGCACTGCAACTACTTCCCGGACAGCAAATCGGGCACCGAAGGCGCGAACAATTACAAGGTCAAGGGCAACATCCAATGGGTCAGCGCGGCGGCCGCGTGCCCGGCCGAAGTGCGCATCTACGACCGGCTGTTCAAGGAACCGCAACCGGACGCCGGCGGCCGCGACTTCCTCGAAGCGCTGAATCCGGACTCGAAACGCGTGGTCCAGGCCTACCTCGAAACCGGCGCGCGCCATGCGCTGCCGGAGCAGCGCTACCAGTTCGAGCGCCACGGCTACTTCGTCGCCGACCGCGTCGATTCGAAGCCGGGTAAGCCCGTATTCAACCGCATCGTCAGTCTGCGCGACAGTTGGGGCAAGCCGGCCTGAGCCCGCGCCAGCGAGGGCCCGGCGTTGCGGGACCATCCGGGTTGCCGGATGTTTCGATCGACACTCACTGCGCGCTCGCCTGAGCGCGCCGTTCCGGGAGGTCCGATGAAGGTTGCAGACCGCCACGGGGAAGGGTCTGAAGGTAGGGTTCGCGTCGCACGGAGCGCGTGCGGCTCACGCTTCCCGCGTCTGCTGCGCGGCATGCACAGCGTGCTGCTTGCGCTGGCCGCCTGCGGCGCGCTCGCGTTCGCCGGCCCCGCCCGCGCGGATGAACTGACCGGCACGCTGAGAAAGATCCACGACGACGGCGTCGTCGTGCTCGGCGTGCGAGAGGCGTCGATCCCGTTCTCGTACTTCGACGGCAAGCGCACGGTCGGCTACTCGCAGGCGATCGCGATGCAGATCGTCGATGAAATCAGGAAAACGCTCGGCATGGCGCAACTGCGGGTTCACGAAGTCACGGTCACGTCGTCGAACCGCATGCCGATGCTGCTGAACAACCAGATCGATCTCGAATGCGGCTCGACCACACACACGGTCGAGCGCGAAAACGTCGCCGCGTTTTCAGACAGCTTTTTCCAGTACGCGGTGCGCATGATCACGCGCAGGAACAGCGGCATCACCGATTTCCCCGATCTGGCCGGCAAGCCGGTCGTGACGACCGCGGGCACGTCCGACGAGCGCCTGCTGCGCAGCCTCAACACCGACAAGCAGCTGAACATGCGCGTCATGAGCGTGCGCGACCATCAGGACGCCTTCAACGCGATGAAGGACGGTCACGCGGTGGCGTTCGTGATGGACGAGCCGATCGTCTACGGTTTCAAGGCGACCGACCCGCATCCCGACGATTTCATCGTGACGGGCACACCGCTTGGCTACGAGGTTTATGCGTGCATGTTCCGCAAGGGCGACGAGCCGTTCCGCGCGCTCGTGAATCGCGTGATCGTGCGCTCGCAGACGTCCGGCGACGCCGAGCGTCTGTATCGGCAGTGGTTCACGCAGCCGATTCCGCCGCATGGCATCAACGTCAATTTCCCGCTGTCGGAGCAGAACCGCGCGTTGTTCGCGCATCCGAACGACCACGCGCTCGATTGAAGGCGGCGTGCGCCGTCTATAGCGACCGGTGCAACTCCGTGAGCGACAGCGTCGTCTCGAAGAGCCGCGTCAGACTACGGCTCGCATAGCGCGGCACCTCTTCGATCGACGCCCAGCGGTAGTCGTCCATTTCGGGGATCAGCATGCCGTCCGAGCGGCGCGGAAACAGCGACGTGCAGGTGCACGTGCTCAGATCGAGCTCGCCGGCACCCGCGCGCGCCGCGAACAGATGCAGGTCCTTGTCGCGCCGGTAGACGAACAGGCCGAGATCCTTCAGCCGATCGGCCTCGAGCGCGATGCCGGTTTCCTCGACCATCTCGCGCAGCGCCGTCACGTGCGGCGCCTCGCCGTCCTCGCCTTGCCCTTTCGGGATGTCCCAGTGCGTCGTTTCGGTGGCGTGCGCGAGCAGCACGCGTCCATCGGGATCGAGCAGCACGATCCCGCACGAGACGATTCGCGGGCTCATCGCGCAGCCTCACTGCATGCACCTCTCGCGCCGCGCTCACGCATGCTCAACGCTTCTGCAGCTGCCAGGCGCCACCTTCCTTGCAGAAGTTCGGACGCAGGTTCATCGATTGCCCTTTCGCATTGAGTACGACCCCGAGGGAGCGGCAGGTGCGTCCGCCTTCGGTCGAGGTGTTGTCCATCGAGATGGTCGCGTCGATCTTCACGCTATTGCCGGTGCCGTCGTTGACCCACGTGAAGCTCTCGCCGTCCTTCCTGTCATTGAGCGCGCTCATGACCGCATGCTTGATCGAGGCGTTGTCACGCTGTCTCATATAGGTGATCGGCGTGTCGCTCAGAAAGCCGAGGTTCGCCGCTTGCGCGCCGATCGCCGCACCGAGCAGGAGGCTCGCGGCACTGAGGTGGAACAGCACACGGGTTCGCGTCGACATGTAGGACTCTCCTCGAAGTGTGCACGGCGCGCACGGGCGCACGGCGGCTTTTGATCCTGACCTCAAAAGCATAGCATGCACACTTCGGCAGGCAGCGCGCCATCGACGCGGCCATCAACGCGCGGCGGCCGTCCCCTGCAGGCGGAACGTGTTGACGACGTCGCGCAGCATCTGCGCCTGCTCCTGCATCGACTGCGCGGCGGCCGCCGCCTGTTCGACCATCGCCGCGTTCTGCTGCGTGGTCTCGTCCATCTGCGCAATCGCGAGATTGACCTGCTCGATGCCGCGGCTCTGCTCGTCGGACGCGGCGGAAATCTCGCTGATGATGTCGGTCACGCGCTTCACCGCATCGACGAGCGACTCCATCGTGCCGCCCGCCTTCTCGACGAGCGTCTTGCCGCTGCCGACGCGCGCGACCGAATCCTCGATCAACGTCTTGATCTCCTTGGCCGCGTCGGCGCTGCGGCGCGCGAGGTTGCGCACCTCGCCCGCGACGACCGCGAAGCCGCGGCCCTCCTCGCCGGCGCGCGCGGCTTCGACGGCCGCGTTCAGCGCGAGGATGTTGGTCTGAAACGCGATGCTTTCGATCACGCCGATGATATCGACCACCCGCGCCGAGCTCGCCGCGATGCTCTGCATGTTCGCGACGACGTGCTGCACGGCCTCGCCGCCCTCGCCCGCGAGCTGCGACGCCGAGCGCGCCATGCGATTGGCCTGCAGCGCGTTGTCGGCGTTCTGCTTGACGGTCGCCGTCAGCTGCTCCATGCTCGCGGCCGTTTCGCCGAGCGACGACGCCTGCTGTTCCGTTCGCGCCGACAGATCGAGATTGCCCGCGGCGATCTCTTCGGCCGCGACCGTGATCGTTTCGGTGCCGCCGCGAATGCGCCGGATCGCGTCGGCGAGGCGGCTTTGCATGCGCTGCATCGCGTACAGCATGCTTTCCTGATCGTCGCCGGCCAGTGTGACCGGGCACGACAGATCGCCGTCGGCGATCGTCTCCGCGACGCTCGCCGCATAGGCGGGCTCGCCGCCGAGACTGCGCTTCACGTTGCGGATGATCAGCACGAGCGCGACGGTGCTGAAGCTGCCGATCACGAGGATCGTCAGCAGATAGCGCAGCAGGTCGGCGCGGAACGCCGCGTCGATGTCGTTGACGTAGACACCCGAAATCAGATACCAGTCCCACGCGGCAAAGCGCTTGACGAAGCTGATCTTCGGCACGCGCTCGTTGTTGCCGGCGAGGCGGCCCATGTAATCGACGAAGCCCTGCCCGTGCGCCTGCGCGACCTTGACCATTTCGACGAACAGCAGCTTGCCGTCGCTGTCCGCGTAGTGCGACACGTCCTTGTTGCGCAGATCGGCGAGCACCGGATGCATGATCACGACCGGCGTGGCAGTCGACACGATCATGTAGCCGCTGCCGGGGTAGCGCATCGCGGAGAGCCGCGCCAGCGCCTGCTGCCGCGCCTGTTCGGGCGTCAGCTCGTGCTGGTCGGCGCGCTGCGCGTAGTCGGCGACGATGCCGTACGCGCTTTCCACGACGTTCTGCACCGCCGACTTGCGCTCGGCCAGCATCGTCGCGCGCGACTGCCATGCGGCCCAGCCGCCGAGGCCGAGCAGGCCGAGCCACGTAATCAGCAGCGCGAGCCAGAGTTTGGTGTTGAGGCTAAGTCGGTTCACGCTGATTCCTCCATCGCGGTGCGTCACACGGTTCTGTTGGATTAACGGCGCCGCGCGCGATTTCCTGAGTCGGGAAACACCCGAAGCGAGCCGTACGAACACGCGACAGCCTGACAGCCACCGGACCCGCAACACGGCACAAAAACAAAAAGGGTTACAGGCGCGAAACCTGTAACCCTTCGATGATTCTGGTACGGCAGGAGGGGCTCGAACCCCCGACCCTCGGCTTAGAAGGCCGATGCTCTATCCAGCTGAGCTACTGCCGTATGGATCGATATCTGCATGAAACCGGCACTCGCGGCGAGCCGCCCGATTTCCGACAAACTAAAATTCTAACTGACCTGCAGCCAAACGGGCCCGGATTATAACCGATCGCCCGGCGCGCTCAGACCGGCTGCGGATGCAGCATGAACCAGCCGAGGAACAGGATCCCCGCGATCGCGCAGTACGCGCCGAACGACGCGAGACGTCCGCGGCCTTCGAAATAGCGCATCAGGAAACGCACGCTCAGGTACGCTGCGATCGCGGTCAGCACGCCGCCGAGCACCGCGTCGGCAAGCTGGCTCGGCGCGTGAAGCAGCTTCGGCAGTTCGAGTACGCCAGCCGCGAAAATGATCGGCGTGCCGAGCAAGAACGAAAACTCGGCGGCTTTCTCGGTGGTGAGGCCGGCCGCATTGCCGGCGATCATCGTCAGGCCACTGCGCGAGAAGCCCGGAATCAGCGCGCCGATCTGCGCGAGGCCGACGAAGAACGCCTGGCGCAACGTCAGCTTTTCCGGCGGTTGATGCGCGCGCGCGCGTTGCAGACGATCGCCGAACCACAGCAGCACGCCATTCACGATCAACGCAATCGCGACGATCCGCAGATCATGAAAAAGCGCCTCGAGGCGCTTTTCCAGCACGAGACCGACGAGGCCCGCCGGAATCGTACCGATGATCAGCGCCCACATCATGTGACCGTCGTCGTTGCGGCGGCCGCCGAGCGACGCGAAGAAACCGCGCACCAGCGCGTACCAGCGCGCGCGGAAGTACCACAGCAGCGCGAACGCGGTGCCGAGATGCAGGGCGACGAGGAACGGCAGCAGTTGCGGCGCATGCTTGTCGATATGCATGTCGAACAGGGCTGGCACGAGCAGCGTGTGGCCAAGGCTGCTCACCGGAAACAGTTCGGTAACGCCTTGCAGCACGCTCAGAAAAATGAGAAACGACAGGTTCACGCGGCGGTCCTTGTAAGCAAAGTGTCGGGAACTGCGCGCCGCACAAAAGGGGGACCGGCGCGTCAAAGGCGCACCGATTATGCCTGGCTACACACCCAGCGCCAAGCGGTTAGGCCACATTCGGAGAGATATTGACGCGCCGCGTCACAACTCGACACCGTTGTTACGCGAGAGCAAGAAAGCGGGCGGCGGATTCGTCGCGCGCGTGCTGCGAAAGCAGGGAATGAAACCAGCGGATCAGCGTTTGAGAGAGTGGAAGAAGTAGTACGTGCTGGCGGTGAATATACCGAATAAGGCCACCGCCATTGCCGTTGCGAGATCCATGATGCCTCCTGAGCCGGTTCGCCCGGGAGTCGGATGGACCGGACGCTCCGACGGATTATCAATAGGATTCGCCCTTTTCCGACACCCGCAATTTCCCGGGAAGGGTTTCCCCGTAGCGCAAAGCAGCGCAAAATCGCGGTTTCGCCGCGCGAGACGCAGTCGCCGCGAATGGCGCAAAACGCCGCTTCCATGCAGATGCAACGGCCGACCCACGCGGCCGCTTTGCGCGACCCTCAACCTCTATCTGGCTAGCTATTGACCATGCCCCTCTCCCCGGAACAGGACATTCTCGAGATCGCCCAGGACGCCTCGGTGCTCCGTTTTTCGCCGCAAGCCGGCGGCCGTCTGCTGTCGTGGACGATCGACGGCGAAGAGGTGATTCACTGGCCCGAGCACGCTGACTGGAGCGTGCCCGCGCGGATTCGCGGCGGCAATCCGCTGCTGTTTCCATTTCTCGGCCGTCATCGCGTCGACGGCAAGATCGGCTATTGGCGTGACGCGCGGGGCACCGTGCGCGAGCTGCCGATGCACGGCTTCGCGCGCGACCTGCCGTTCGAGCCTCACGCCGACGTGCATGGCGCCGGCCTGCGGATGGTTCTGACCGACAGTGAAGCGACCCGCGGCTCCTATCCGTTCGGCTTCCGCTTCGAGGCCGCCTACGAGCTCATCGATCCGCACACGCTCGACGTGACGCTGACCACCACCAATACCGGCGACGCGCGCCTGCCCTACTACGCCGGCCATCACTTCTACTTCACGCTGCCGCACATGCAGCGCGCGCAAACGACGCTCGAACTGCCGCGCACCGAGCGGTGCCGTCAGCTCGAGGACGGCTCGATCAGCCCCGCCGAGCCGGGCGAAGCGAGCTACACGCTCGACGAAGACCGGATCTACGACCGCTTCCATTGCCTGACCGGCACGCCCGATCGACCGGTGAGGGTCGAGGCGCCGGGCATCGATCGCGTGATCACGATCGATCTGCAGCGGCCCGGCTCGGCGCCCTGGTACGCGGTGACGACGTGGACTGAAACGCCGCAGTCGGACTTTTACTGCGTGGAGCCGTGGCTCGGGTTGCCCGATGCGATCCACAACGGCCGAGGTTTGCGCTGGCTCGAGCCGGGACAAACCGAAACGGCGGCACTGCGCATTACCGTCGAGAAGACCAGCTGATACGCCGGCGCCGGCGGCGAGCCGCTCGAAGCGGCCGCCCGCCACTTCGCTCCCCTCGCCGGGGGGCGCAACACAAAACCGTTAGAATCGAACGCTTTGTCTGTCTGTGCCGCGTGATCGGGATCAGCGCGCGGCAGTGTTTTGCGAGGTCCAATGCTGGAAACGACAAGAATCAAACGACTCGGCTGCGCGGCATTGCTCGCGCTGCTCACCGCGTGCGGGTCGGCGCCGGTGGGGCCGGGCTACTACCGGGTCGAACGGGGCGACACGCTGTCGAAAATCGCGCGCGGCAACCGGCAATCGGTGCAGAACATCGCACGCTGGAACAACCTGACCAATCCCGACCGCATCGAGGTCGGCCAGGTGCTGCGCGTCGCGCCGCCAGGCGGCGCGGCGTCGACGAGCGGCGCGATCCGCAGCGGCGGTGGCGATAGCAGCAGTGGCAGCGCGAGCGCGGCGCCCGCGCCGCGTCCTGCGCCCGCGGACACTGCGCCGGCGACCGCGCCGATCTCGCTGGTATGGCCGGCCGACGGCACGGTGTTCCGCCGTTTCGACGGCGGCAACTCGAAGGGTATCGATATTGCCGCGGCGGCCGGCACGCCCATCGTCGCGGCGGCGCCTGGCACCGTCGTCTATGCGGGCAACGGTCTGCGCGGCTACGGCAATCTGCTGATCCTCAAGCACAACGCCGACTATCTGACCGCTTACGCGCATAACCGCGCGCTGTTGGTGAAGGAAGGCGAATCGGTCAAGCGCGGCCAGAAAATCGCCGAAATGGGCGACACCGATACCGATCGCGTGATGCTGCATTTCGAACTGCGCTACCAGGGCCGTTCGATCGATCCGTCGAAACAACTGCCACCGCGCTAGGCGGCGGGCGCGGGAACCCGCCGTGCTATAAACGCTCAATTCGAAGCGGCGTGGCTGCGCGCCACGCCCTTCCGTTATTTGCAAGGAATCTGAAATGAAAAGCCCATTGGCGCGCGTCGCGGCGGCTGCGACGATCAGTCTTGGCCTCCTGACGCTCGGCGGCCTCGGCGGCTGCTCGACCACGACCACGATGACCTATCTGCCGAGCGGCGACACCGGCTTCGCGATCAACTGCAGCGGCAGCGACGCCAGCACGAGCTGGGCCGAGTGCTACAAGCGCGCGGGCGAAACCTGCGGCAACTACGGGTACGACGTGGTTTCGAAAGACGTCGACAACGGCGCGACGTCGGGCGGCACGATCGGTGGGATTTTCGGCGCGAATGTGAAAAACCGTTCGATGGTCATCCGCTGCAAGCAGTAAAAGGCAGCGCGCCGTGGCGCACGCACGGCCGCCGAGCGTCACCGCTTAGCGGCGTCGCCAGCGCCCGGAGCGCGGATCGATGCGCGCGGCGAAGCGCACCAGCAACGCGAGCGCGATTAGCCACACGCCGACAAAAATGATCACCCCGGTCATGAGTCTCGCGCCGAAAAAATAATCCGCCATCATCGGCCGCACATGTGAATTCGCGGTGAAGATCGCTGCGGCAGGTTAAACATCCGCGTAAATCCATTAAAAAAAAGCCCGGCACGAGGCCGGGCTAACGGGGGTTCGGCGCATATCGGCAAAGGACCGGTTCACCATGCGCCAGAACGAAATCTAACAATCCGCATTTCCAAGCGCAATGGATTAATTTTGCAGCCAATGTTACACGGCGTACGGATTCCGCAATCCGTGAATCGGAAATGTCGGAATCAGACCGGCTTAATGCGCCGCAGCTGGGATACTCCACACGCCAAATCATTCAAACCAGGAATGTCGGAGTATCGCACCGGCTAATGCTCCCGGGCTATCGGCGGAAAGTCCCGCCAAACCAGCAGAGGAAAGACGTCTGGCCGAATAACACTAACTCATCCGGCAATAACGCCGCTTTGGCTTGCGAATATTAACTTGGTGCGCAAACGCACGTAACGCATCGATTAGTCGCGGCAACTCTTCCGAATAAGCGTCGATACTGCTTCGCAATAAATTCGCGAATAGTGAAATATTTAACATTGACAATTCCGCCGACAATATTGAAACCGCATTCAAACTCGTTTCAGTTTTGAATATTCGGACGATTAATAGCCGGTGCTGATGGGCGGCACGCCTCGTGTGCCGCCGTCGTTGAATCCGCCGGCATCCAGGTTCAGAATCCGATTCAGTCAGCGCTGCATAAAAAACCGCCCGGCGCGTTGCGCAAGGCCGCCACGCGGCCCGCCGGTCCTTGCCAATAGTTTATAGTGACGGCCCCGTCCGACCCTGTCCACGATGACTTCCAACGACGCCTCCCAAAGCCCCCTTTATGCGAAGCTGCTCGGCGAAACCGCCAAGATCGGCTGGAGCGAACTCGAACGTTTCTTTGCGCGCGGCATACTGCTGCACGTCGCGCGCGACCTCGATCTCGTGAGCGTCGCCGAGGCAATCGCCAACGACGACACCACTCGGGTCGCCCAATGGTTGTCCTCCGGCCTCGTCGTGCGCGTTCAGTCGGAGACGGCCGCCGATTTCGCCGCGCGCGACCCCGAGCTGTGGGCCGTCGTCGTCTCGCCTTGGGTGTGCGTGCAGGAGCGCTCTTGAACGACGCGAGTACGCCCGATGCCGGTATGCCCGATGCCGGTATGCCCCCCGCCGCGCGATCCGAAACCGCCGCACACCCAGCCAGCGCGCCGACGCTGCCGGTGCGCTGGCATCGCCGGGTGCTTGCGCTCGCGTTGCCGATCGTCCTCGCGAATCTGACGCAACCGATTCTCGGCGCGGTCGACACCGCCGTCGCTGGTCATCTGGACAGCGCCTCTTATCTCGGCGGCGTCGCGCTCGGCGGGCTCTTCTTCAACTTCGTGTTCTGGGGCTTCGGCTTCCTGCGCATGGGCACGACCGGCCTCGTCGCGCAGGCGCACGGCGCGGGCCGCAGCGACGAGTTGCGCAACACCGTCGTGCGCGCACTGCTGATGGCGGCCGCGATCGGCGCACTGGTGCTGCTCGTGCAGCAACCGCTGATCGACTATGCGCTGGGGGCGATCGGCGGCAGCGACGCCGTGCAGCGGCACGCGCAGGTTTATTGCCACGCGCGCATCTGGGCCGCGCCGCTCGCGCTCGGCAACTACGTGATACTCGGCTGGCTGCTCGGCACGCAGCAGGTGCGGCTCGCATTGCTGTCGCAGGTCTTCATCAACAGCGTGAACATCGCCGCGGTGCTGCTGTACGTGTACGCGTTTCATTGGGGTGTGGCCGGCATCGGCGCGGCTACCGCGACCGCCGACGCGCTCGGCTTCGTGCTCGGGCTCGCCCTGCTATGGCACGGCAGGCCGCGCGGCCTGCCCGCGCTGAATCGCGCCGCCTTGTTCGACGCCGCCGCGCTGAAGCGGCTCGTCGTGCTCAATCGCGACATCTTCGTGCGCACGCTGTGCCTGCTGTCGTCGTTCGGCTGGTTCGCGCATCTCGGCGCGCGGCAAGGCGACGCGACGCTCGCCGCGAACGCATTGCTACTCAATTTCCAGACCTTCATGGCGTACGGGCTCGACGGTTTCGCGCACGCGGCCGAGGCGCTGGTCGGCGCGGCGATCGGTGCGCGCGATCGTCACGCGTTCGCGCAGGCGGTCAAGGTCACCGCGCTGTGGTCGGCGCTCGGCGCGATCGGCTTCTCGTGCGTCTACTGGGGCGCGGGCGCGTGGATCATCGAGCGGCTGACCGATCAGGCCGCCGTGCGTGCCGCGGCCGAAACCTATCTGCCGTGGGCGGCGCTGTCGCCGGTCATTTCGGTGTGGGGCTTCCTGCTTGACGGCGTGTTCATCGGCGCGACGCGAACGCGCGAGCTGATGATGTCGATGGCGGTGTCGCTTGCGGTGTTCGTGGCGGCGTCGTCGGCATTGCTCGCGTGGCACGGCAATCACGGGCTGTGGATCGCGCTGCTGATCTTCATGGCCACGCGTGGCGCAACGCTCACGCGTTACCTGCCGGGCGTGTCGCGAGGGATGGCGGCTGCCTAGCGCGGTGCGCTGGGCACCGTTGGCTATTCGGCGGACGACAGACCGTTACGGCTTGAAACAAGCGCATACATATCGCATAACGAGCGCGTCCTGGAATGCTCTCAGCCCGTGCTCTCCGCGCGAACCGTCGGCACGGGTCAGAAGTGCCGGCGTGCTCGTGCCGGTGCTTCGCTTTCCCCGCCCTTTCCCGCTCGCTTTCACTTCAACGAGCGCTCACTGCGCGACGGGCGCGGGCACCATCGCGGGCGGCCGATCGTCGGTGGGCACGCCGTGGTAGTCGGCGGGATCATGTGGTGGGCTGCCGCGATGCGCGGACGGATTGTCCGCACAGCCGGCGACGCCGGCGCACAACAGCAAGGCAAGAGTCAGAACGCGGGTCATTTTCCAATCGTCTCCGGGACAAAGCGATGGCGGAGGTCCGCCATCGCGCCGAGAGTCTAACCGCAAAGCGCGTTCGGCGACGCCATCACACACCTCGTGCGTCGCCCGTTCCAGTTCGTGAGATTTCACCGGACCTGCGCTACTATGGGTTCATGGCTGAACCTACCGGGAGACTGCCATGGACGGTGAATCGATCGCGGGCCTGATCGGGCTCGCAATAGGCCTGATCGTGCTGGTGGCGTTGTCGATTTTCGAATCGCGGGCCTACCGGCGTGAACACGATGGCGAGGGCATGCTGCATCACTGGACGCATCAGCATCTACATATGCCGCATTGGAGGCGTCCAAGGCATTGATGCGGGTGATCTTCAACTCTGACCGAATGGCCTCTGGCCTCGGCACCGGCATGTCACGGTACCTCAGTCGCGCGTCCGCTCGATGACGCGTTGACCGGCGTTGCGGCGCCTGCGCGCATCGAGGTCCGCTGGACGTGCGCAACGCCTTTCCGGTTCTTTGGGCATACCTACATCGAACGACGACGCTTCCTGCGTCGCTCTCTCCTTCTGCGCTTTCGTCCAAGGCCTCACTGCATCGAGCTTAACGGGTGATGGGCACATGCCTTGCTGGTTCCGATCCAGCAACAGACGCGCGACACGCGCGTCTGTTGTCGCGGCGCGCGCGCCAAACCAGCGTGAAGATGCGGCCAGCGATTTCGCGGCCCCCTCAAAAAGGAGAACGCCATGACCGTCGGAACCATCCTGCTAATCGTGCTCATCCTGCTGCTGATCGGCGCGTTGCCAAGCTGGCCGTATAGCAGCGGCTGGGGCTATCGGCCGACTGGACTCGTCGGCGTCGTGCTGATCATCGTGATCGTTCTGCTGTTGATGGGGCGTATATAGCCCACCGCGAGGCCGGCGCGAGCCCGCTACGGTGAACGTCGTTGCCCATGCGGTTAGGGCCGCCAAGGGATTGACGCTCCTGCCCGCACCCCCTATACTCTCGGATTCGTCGGAGCGTAGCGCAGCCTGGTAGCGCATCTGATTTGGGATCAGAGGGTCGTAGGTTCGAATCCTATCGCTCCGACCACGAAAAGCAGCTCGAAACCCGCGAAGCCTCCGGCTTCGCGGGTTTTTGCTTTTTTGGCTCGCGTTCAGGTGGACGCCGACAGCCGACCCGTCAGGCACTCGCCTTGCAAATCATCACCTGCGCATGCGACAGTGCTTGAGGCAGGTACCTCGCTGCGAAGACGCGCAAGCCCGCCGCAACGCCATCCCAAGCCGCTCAAAAAGGAGACTCCCATGGACCTGATCCTCTGGCGTCACGCCGAAGCAGAAGATGTCGCCGCGAGCGATCTCTCCCGCGCGCTCACCACGCGCGGCCGCAAGCAGGCGCAGAACGCCGCGAAATGGCTGCGCGCCCGTTTGCCCAACGACGCGGTCATACTCGCGAGCCCCGCCGTGCGCACCATCCAGACCGCCGAGACGTTGAGCGACCAGTACCGCGTCGTGCGCGAACTCGCGCCGAACGCGAGCGCGAACGACGTCCTGGAAGCGGCCGGCTGGCCCGGCGGCATCGCGCAAACCGTCGTGATCGTCGGCCATCAACCGACGCTCGGCCACGTCGCCGCGCAACTGCTCGGCGACAGCCGCGCGAGCTGGCCACTGAAAAAAGCCGGCATCTGGTGGATCGAGAGCCGCGAGCGCAACGGCGAAGATGAGGCGGTGTTGCGCGCCGCCATCAGCCCCGATCTGATCTGAGCGCGCGTGTCGCGCGACACCTCCGACATTACAGGCACCCACGCGAGGGCTTACGGGCAGTCATCCAATCGTCACGGCTTTGCCATGCGAGCGTCACCGCGCGTTACTACATTGGCGAAAAAAGAAATCCTCACTCTTTTCGACCAGGACAGCCAATGCGAGAACTGCCGACGCCCACCCTGCCCTTCGCCTCGCTTTTCGAACCGCGCCGTCTGCCGCGCGCCGAGGAAACGGTCACCGCGCAGCATCGCCTGCAAGTGTCGTGGGCGCGTACCGACGAAGAGCTGCGTGAAGCGCAGCGTCTACGCTATCGCGTCTTCGCCGACGAAATGGGCGCACGCCTCAGCGGCCCCGCGGGCCTCGACGTCGATGCCTTCGATTCGTACTGCGACCATTTGCTGGTACGCGATCTCGACACGTTGAAAGTAGTCGGCACGTATCGCGCCCTGCCGCCGCATCAGGCCGCGCGCATCGGCCGTCTATATGCGGAAAGCGAGTTCGACGTGTCGCGTCTCACGCATCTGCGCGCGAAGATGGTCGAGGTCGGCCGCTCGTGCGTGCATCCGGACTATCGCAGCGGCTCGGTGATCATGTCGCTATGGGCTGGGCTCGCCGCGTACATGAAGCACAACGGCTACGAGACGATGCTCGGCTGCGCGAGCGTCGCGATGGCCGACGGCGGCCACTATGCGGCGAACCTGTATTGCTCGCTGCGCGACAACGCGCTGACCGCGCCCGAATATCGCGCGTTCCCGCATACGCCGCTGCCGGTCGACGAACTGCAGACGGGTGCCGCCGTCGCGCCGCCCCCGCTCGTGAAGGGCTACTTGCGTCTCGGCGCGAAGATTTGCGGCGCACCGGCGTGGGACCCCGACTTCAATACCGCGGATTTCCTGACGCTGTTCCGTCTGTCCGATATCAACGCGCGCTATGCGCGGCACTTCCTCGGCGATGCGTTGCCGCGATAAGCTGCGCCGAGATACGAAAAAGCCCTGCATTTGCAGGGCTTTTTTTGTTCGTGCACACGCCGCGAATCGACGCGTGCGTCGATCCGCATCGCGTCAATCGTCCGTATAAACGACACGGTACGGAATCCCGACTTTCTCCCACTCCGCCGCCTCCTGGATCAGGCTGTAATCCGTCAACGGATTGTTGGCGACCCACTCGTTCGGCAAACGCACCTCGTAACCGCCGTTCGCCTGAGCAACCGTGATGCCCGGCAGGCCGACGTCCGCGCGTCGACGGCACAGCAACGCCGCGAGCCGCAGACAGAACAGCAGCGGCCATTCGACGTCGCGCGTTTGCGACAGCTTGCCGAGCTTGCCCGCGTGGCCGAGCACGAGCGCGGCGAGGCGCGCCTGGTCGGTACGCGAAAAGCCCGGCATGTCGGCATTGCTCGCGATATAAGCCGAGTGTTTGTGATACGCGCTATGCGAGATCGACAGGCCGATTTCGTGTAGCGACGCCGCCCAGCCGATGAACATGCGGTTTTCCGCGCGGCGTTCCTCGTCCGGTTCGACGAACTGGTCGTAGAAGCTCGTCGACAGATCGCGGATGCGCCCCGCCTGCGGGCGATCGATGCCATAGCGGCGCATGAAGCCCTCGACCGTCACCGTACGCATGTCCTCGTGCTGCGAACGGCCGAGCAGGTCGTACATGACGCCGAGGCGCAGCGCGCCGTCGGTGGTGTCGACATAGTCGACGCCCAGTTCGTCGAACACCGCGATCATGATCGACAGCCCGCCCGCGAGCACCGGCACGCGGTCGCTCTTCAGCGCAATCAGTTTCAGCCGGTTGACGTTTTCGGCCTTGATCAGCGCGCGCTTGAGCCGCTCGAGGCCGCCGCGCGAAATGCCGTGGGTGACGCCCGCATCGTTGAAATTGTTCGCCTCGACCAGTTCGGCGAGCGCGCGCGCGGTGCCCGACGAGCCGATCGCCTGCTCCCAGCCGGTCTTCTTGTATTCGGCGGAAATGATCTGGATTTCGCGGCGCGCGGCGAGCTCGGCCTGGCGCATCGTGTACTCGTCGACGTTGCCGGCCGGGAAAAACGCGCGGCTATGGCTCACGCAGCCGATATACAAGCTCTCCATCATGATCGGCGTGTAGTGCGAGCCGATGATGAATTCCGTCGAGCCACCGCCGATATCGACGACGAGCCGCTTGCCCGCGCTCGCCGGCACCGAGTGCGCGGCGCCCGCATAAATCAGGCGTGCTTCCTCGCGCCCGGCGATCACTTCGATCGGAAAACCGAGCGCGGCCTCCGCCTCGCCGAGAAATTCGCCCGCATTCTTCGCGATGCGCAGCGTATTGGTCGCGACCGCGCGCACGTGGTCCGGATGAAAATCGCGTAACCGCTCGCCGAAGCGCTTCAGCGCATCCCAGCCACGCACCTGCGATGCGCGATCGAGCATCTTGTCGCTCGATAGTCCGGCCGCGAGCCGCACCGGCTCGCGCAAGGCGTCGACCTGATAGATCTGGCTGCCCGCGTCGGTTTCCTCGACCCGGCCCACGATGAGCCGGAAGCTGTTCGAACCGAGATCGACGGCGGCGAGGAGATGAGGAATATTGACCATCGGGTAAGCGTACTCCATGCGCGCGAGCGCCGCGGCTGCGGCCGAGGGCGTGGCGGCGGACTCCGGCAGCGCCACGCGCCGGCCCGGCGCCTTCGGCGCATGGTGCGCGTCGCGGCCAGCCGCACTGTTCAAAGACGCCATTCTAAGCGTAGCAGCCTTCACGGTGTCACCTCGCGGCGCAGGGAGTTCGGTATCGTCGCATAGGTAGCGCGTCATATTGACGACAGACGACGATTGCGGCATAAAATGTTAAAAACATCGCCGATGTCATCAGGACGTCATCAAACCGTGAGAATTTCCGAGCGTCTTTCCGTCTCCATTTCAGACATTCCAATCTCGCCGCCGATGTCCGTCCGCTATCCCCTATTGAATCGCGAGCTGGGCATTCTGGGTTTCAACGAGCGTGTGTTGGCGCAAGCCGCCGATCCCGCCGTCCCCTTGCTCGAACGTCTCCGCTTTATCTGCATCACCAGTAGCAACCTCGACGAATTCTTCGAAGTCCGCATGGCCGGGCTTCAGGAACAGATGGGCGACAACCCCGGCGCATTGTCGCCCGACGGCATGTCGCTGCTTCACATGTACGACCTCGTGGTCGAACGTGCGCAGAAGCTCGTGCATCGCCAGTACACGATGCTGCACGACACGGTGCTCACCGCGCTCGAACAGGAAGGCATCTATTTCCACGGCAACGAAGCCTGGAGCGACGCGCAGACCGAATGGGCGCGCAACTACTTCTTCAACGAACTGCTGCCGGTGCTCACGCCGATCGGTCTCGACCCCGCGCATCCGTTTCCGCGCGTGCTGAACAAGAGCCTGAACTTCGTCGTCGAGCTCGAGGGCAAGGACGCGTTCGGCCGTCAGGCGATGATGGGCATCGTGCAGGCGCCGCGCGCGCTGCCGCGACTCGTGCGCATGCCGCAGGAGCTGTCGGGTTATCCGCATGGCTTCGTGCTGCTGAGCTCGCTGCTCCAACACTTTGTCGGCGAGCTGTTTCCGAATCTCTTCGTGCGCAGTTGCAATCAGTTTCGCATCACGCGCAACAGCGAGCTGTTCGTCGACGAAGACGAAATCACCAATCTGCGCGTCGCGTTGCAGGGCGAACTGCCGGCGCGGCATCTGGGCAATGCGGTGCGGCTCGAAGTGTCGGCGGAAACGCCCACGCATGTGGTGCGGCGCCTGCTCGACGAAAGCGGTCTGTCGAACAAGGACTGCTACTACGTGAACGGCCCCGTCAATCTGGTGCGGCTGATGCAGCTGCCCGAGATGGTCGACCGGCCCGATCTGAAGTTCGTGCCGCACATTCCGTCGACGCCGAGGCAGATCGCCAACAGCGCGAGCATGTTCGACGTGATCGATCAGGGCGACGTGCTGCTGCATCATCCGTACGAGAGCTTCCAGCCGGTGCTCGAGCTGCTGTTGCAGGCGGCCAAGGACCCGAACGTGGTCGCGATCAAGCAGACCATCTATCGGACCGGCACCGACTCGCCGCTGATGGATGCGCTGATGCAGGCCGCGCGCAACGGCAAGGAAGTCACGGTGGTCGTCGAGCTGCTCGCGCGCTTCGACGAGGAAACCAACATCAACTGGGCCTCGCAGCTCGAAGCGGTCGGCGCGCACGTGGTCTACGGCGTAGTCGGCCACAAGTGCCACGCGAAGATGATGCTGATCGTGCGACGCGTGTCGGCGGGCGGCAAGGCGAGCCTGAAGCGCTACGTGCACCTCGGCACGGGCAACTATCACCCGCGCACCGCGCGCCTCTATACCGATTTCGGTCTGATGACCGCCGATCAGAAGATCTGCGAGGACGTGCACCATGTGTTCCAGCAGCTCACCGGCATCGGCGGCGAGCTGAAGCTGCACGAGCTGTGGCAGTCGCCGTTCACGCTGCATCCGAAGCTCGTCGACGCGATCCGCAAGGAAGCCGAGCATGCGCGCGCGGGCAAGAAGGCGCGCATCGTCGCGAAGATGAACGCGCTGCTCGAGCCGACGGTGATCGCCGAGCTGTACGAAGCATCGCAGGCCGGCGTGAAGATCGATCTGATCGTGCGCGGCGTGTGCTCGCTGCAGCCGGGCGTGCAAGGGCTCTCCGAGAACATCACGGTGCGCTCGATCGTCGGGCGCTTTCTCGAACACCATCGCATCTACTACTTCTACGACGGCGGCAAGGAACAGGTCTATCTGTCGAGCGCCGACTGGATGGATCGCAATCTGTTCCGGCGCGTCGAAGTCGCATTCCCGGTCAACAACCGGCGACTGAAGCGGCGCGTGATCGCGGAAGGGCTGTCGGCGTTTCTCGGCGACAACCAGTCGGCCTGGTTGATGCAGAGCGACGGTCACTATCGCCGGCGCCGGCCGGGCAAGGCGTCGCGCAATGCTCAGATGAGTCTGCTCGGCAAGTTCTGTTCGTAGTCGCCCGCGTTTCGGGTGCTCGCCGCGATGGCGGGCACCCGACGATCCGCGCGCATAAAAAACCGCCTTTTTCAGGCGGTTTTTTTATGCGTCGACCAGTCGTACGACTGCCGCGTTCAAACCTGTGCGGTTTGAACGCGCGCCGTCCGATACACCGGAAAGCGCACCGTGAACGTGCTGCCGCGCCCTTCTTCGCTCTTCACGTCGAGTTGCGCATCGTGCCGTTGCAGTACGTGCTTGACGATCGCGAGACCGAGCCCGGTGCCGCCCGTGTCGCGCGAACGGCTGCGATCGACGCGATAGAAGCGCTCGGTGAGCCGCGGGATATCGGCGGCCGGAATGCCGAAGCCGCTATCGGTGACCGAGAACACCGCATGGCCACCCTGCGCACGCCAGTTGACCTTGATCGAGCCGCCGTCCGGCGTGTAGCGGATCGCGTTCGTCACCAGATTGCCGAATGCGCTGAAAATCTCGGTTTCGACGCCGGTGACGGTCAGCGCTTCGTCGGCATCGAAGACGATCTTGTGATGATCACTGGACAGGCTCTGCGCGTCGTCATGCAGATGCCGCAACACCGCGCGCATGTCGATCATCTGATCGCTCGGCGGCTTGTTGTCGCCTTCGAGCGTCGCGAGCACGAGCAGATCGCTGACGATATGACGCATGCGCGACGCCTGCTGCTCCATCAGTTCGAGATAACGCGCGCGCTCGGCTTCGCCCAACGGCAGCTCGCGCATCGTCTCGAGAAAGCCGGACAACACCGTGAGCGGCGTTTTCAATTCGTGCGACACGTTGGCGACGAAGTCACGCCGCATCGCGTCGGTGCGCTCGAGCTCGGTGATGTCCTGCGACAGCACGAGCTTGCGATTGTCGCCGTAAGGAAACACCTGCACCGACAGCACGTTCTGGCGCTTGTCGCCCATGCCGCGCATGATCAGCATTTCCTCGTACCGATGCGAATTCAGATAGCGCACGAAATCCGGATGACGCACCAGATGCGTGATGTGCTGACGCAGATCGCGCTTCGCATCGAGCCCAAAGTGGCTTTCGGAAATCGCGTTGCACCACTCGATCTGATCATGATCGTCGAGCATCGCGACACCGTTAGGCGACGCCTGGATCGCCTGGATGAAACGCGAATGCTGCTGCTCGACCTGGCGCACCTGGGCATGCCAGCGCTTCGCGAGCTTGTGCAGACGGTAATAGATTTCGCCCCAGATGCCGGGGGCGCTCGGCACTTCGCCGTACACCGGCGCGTCGAGCAGACGCCACAGACGCTGCTTGTGGAAGGTACTGAAGACACTCTGTACGAGCAGCAGGACGATGGCGAGAGCGAGCCCTGCCTTGACGTTCAGCAGTGCGCCGACCACCGCGCACAGAACAGCAAGCAGCACGACCGACACGATGGAGCGCGCCCAGATGATGTTCATGGTCTAGCGATCGAAGAGAAAATACAGCGCAGGAGGGAGGTACGGCGGCACAGCGCCATGCGATGCAGCGCGCCGCCGACGGCTATCAGGCGCTCTTCGCCAGCCGGTAACCGCTGCCGCGTACCGTTTCAATCATAGCATCGCACCCGGCCGGCTTGAGTGCCGCGCGCAGACGCTTGATATGCACGTCGACGGTCCGCTCTTCGACGAACACGTGATCGCCCCACACCTGATCGAGCAGTTGCGTGCGGCTGTGCACGCGCTCCGGGTGAGTCATGAAGAAGTGCAGCAGACGGAATTCGGTCGGGCCGAGATCGAGCTTGATCTCGCTGCCTTCCGCATGCGCGGCGACGCGGTGCGTGGCCGGATCGAGCTTCAGGCCGTTGATTGCGACCACGTCTTCGGTCAGCTGCGGCGCGCGGCGGCGCAGCACCGCCTTGATGCGCGCCATCAGTTCCTTCGGCGAGAACGGCTTCGTCACGTAGTCGTCGGCGCCGATCTCGAGGCCGAGCACCTTGTCCTGCTCGTCGCCTCGCGCGGTCAGCATGATGATCGGGATATGCTTCGTACGCTCGTTGTTGCGCAGATCGCGCGCGAACGAAATACCCGATTTACCCGGCAACATCCAGTCGAGCAGCACGAGATCGGGCAGTACGTCGCTGATCAGGTTGTGCGCCTGCTCCGCGTTGTACGCGCGAATCGGGCAGTGCCCGGCGTGTTGAAGATTGACCGAAATCAGTTCGGAAATGGCGGGCTCATCTTCAATGACGAGAATGCTGCTGGGCATCGGCACCTCTGTTCCTTATCTCTGGATTAGCTGAGCGCTTCGCGTTCGAGCGCGTCGCGCGACTGGTGCCGCACGTCGGTACCCTTGACGATGTAGATGATGAATTCCGCGATGTTCTTCGCGTGGTCGCCGATCCGCTCGATTGCCTTGGCGATGAACAGGAAGTCGAGGCCCACCGAGATCGAACGCGGATCTTCGGTCATATACGAAATCAGCTTGCGCACGAACGCGCGGAATTCCTCGTCGATCGCCTTGTCGTCGCGCACGATCTGCGCGGCGGCGACCGTGTCCAGACGCGCGAACGCGTCCAGCGCACGGCGCAGGATCGACACGGCCATTTCGCCCGACAGCTTGATCTCGGCGATGTTGATGGTGCGCGATGCGCCGTCTTCCATCAGACGCTTGGTGCGCTTCGCGATCTTTTCGGCTTCGTCGCCGGCGCGCTCGAGGTTCGTGATGGTCTTCGAGATCGCGATCAGCAGGCGCAGATCGCGCGCGGCCGGCTGACGGCGCGCGATGATGTTGCTGCACTCTTCGTCGATCTCGACTTCCATCTTGTTCAGACGGTCTTCGGCGACGATCACCTGCTCGGCGATGTCGAGGTCGAATTCGTTGAGCGCCTGCATCGCGTTGACGATCTGCGATTCGACGAGGCCGCCCATTTCTAGCACCTTCGACGAAACGAGGTTCAGGTCTGCGTCGAACTGGCTGGACAGATGTTTATCGGACATGTCGTACTCCGTTGTATTGCCCGGCGGATTAGCCGAAGCGGCCAGTGATGTAGTCCTCGGTTTCCTTGCGGACCGGCTTGATGAAGATCTTTTCGGTGTCGCCGAATTCGATCAGTTCGCCGAGGTACATATAGGCAGTGTAGTCCGAACAGCGGGCCGCCTGCTGCATGTTGTGCGTGACGATCACCACCGTGTAGTCGCTCTTGAGTTCAGCGATCAGCTCTTCGATACGGCCCGTCGAAATCGGGTCGAGCGCCGAGCAGGGCTCGTCGAGCAGCAGCACTTCGGGGCGAATTGCAATACCGCGCGCGATGCACAGACGCTGCTGCTGGCCGCCCGACAAACCGTAGCCGCTCTGGCCGAGCTTGTCCTTCACTTCGTTCCACAGCGCCGCCTTGGTCAGCGCCCATTCGACGCGGTCGTCCATTTCCGAGCGCGACAGCTTCTCGAACATCTTCACGCCGAAAGCGATGTTGTCGTAGATCGACATCGGGAACGGCGTCGGCTTCTGGAACACCATGCCGATGCGCGCGCGCAGCAGCGAAATGTCCTGGCGCATGGTCAGCAGGTTTTCGCCGTCCATCACGATCTCGCCTTCCGCGCGCTGCTCCGGATAGAGCGCGTACATCTTGTTGAAGGTACGCAGCAGCGTGGACTTGCCGCAGCCCGACGGGCCGATGAACGCGGTCACCTTGCCTTCGGGAATCTGCAGATTGATGTTCTTCAGCGCGTGATACTTGCCGTAGAAGAAGTTGAGGTCCTTGACCTCGATCTTCGGACGCGACGGGGTTTGCGCTTGAGCGCTGTGTTCGGGGTCGGAGCCCGCGGGCGCGGCTGCGTGCCCGATCGGATTGAGTTGGGTTTCTGCCATGTTCATCGGATTCACTCCGCCCTTACTTGTTCGAGAAGATCGTGCGCGCGAGGACGTTCAGTCCCAGCACCGCGAGCGTGATCAGAAAGACGCCGGCCCACGCGAGCGATTGCCACTGCGCGAACGGGCTCATCGCAAACTTGTAGATCGTGACCGGCAGGTTCGCGACCGGCTGACCCATATCGACCGAGAAGAACTGGTTCGACAAAGCGGTGAAGAGCAGCGGTGCGGTTTCGCCGGCAATTCGCGCGACACCGAGCAGCACACCGGTGACGATGCCCGCGATCGACGCCTTCAGCGTGATCGACAGCACCATCTTCCACTTCGGCGTGCCGAGCGCGAACGCGGCTTCACGCATCGCATTCGGCACGAGCTTCAGCATGTTTTCGGTCGTGCGAATCACGATCGGAATCTGCAGCAGCGCCAGCGAGAGCACGCCGGCCCAGCCGCTAAAGTGGCCCATCTTCACGACGACGAGCGCGTAGACGAACAGACCGATGACGATCGACGGCGCCGACAGCAGGATGTCGTTGATGAAGCGCGTGAGGTTCGCGAGCCAGCCTTTCTGGCCGTATTCGGCGAGATAGACGCCCGCCATGATGCCGATCGGCGTGCCGACGAAGGTCGCGAGCCCGACCAGCAACAGGCTGCCGACGATCGCGTTGGCGAGACCGCCGCCATCGGTGTTCGGCGGCGGCGTCGACTGCGTGAACAGCTCGACCGACAGACCACCGATACCGAGACGCAGCGTCGTATAGAGAATCCACACGAGCCACAGCAGGCCGAACGCCATCGCCGCGAGCGACAGCGTCAGCGCAAGCGCGTTGGTCATGCGACGGCGCCCTTGCAGACGCACGCGCATCGTTTCGAGCGTCGCGGCGTCCTTCAGACCCGGCATGTTCAGGGACGGCCCGCTCATTTCGCGCCCTCCCCTTTCTCGAGACGCAGCAGCATGATTTTCGAAATCGCCAGCACGATGAATGTAATCACGAACAGGATCAGGCCGAGCTCCATCAGCGCCGACGTATGCAGGCCCGGCTCCGCTTCCGCGAACTCGTTGGCGAGCGCGGACGTAATGCTGTTGCCCGGCGAAAACAGCGAAATATTGTCGAGCAGGTTGGTGTTGCCGATGACGAACGTGACCGCCATCGTCTCACCCAGCGCGCGGCCGAGGCCGAGCATGATGCCGCCGATCACACCGCTCTTGGTGAACGGCAGCACGATCTTCCACATCACTTCCCACGTCGTGCAGCCGATACCGTACGCCGATTCCTTCAGCAGCACCGGCGTTACTTCGAACACGTCGCGCATCACCGCTGCGATGTACGGGATGATCATGATCGCAAGGATCACCCCCGCGCACAGAATGCCGATGCCGATCGGCGGACCGGCGAACAGCGCGCCGACGATCGGAATGCCGCCGAGCACCGCGCCTAGCGGCTTCTGGAACCACACCGCGAAGATCGGCGCGAACACGAGCAGACCCCACATGCCGTACACGATCGACGGAATCGCGGCGAGCAGCTCGATCGCGATGCCGAGCGGCCGGCGCAGCCACGCGGGCGACAGTTCGGTCAGAAACAGCGCGATACCGAAGCTGACGGGCACCGCGATGAGCAGAGCGATGATCGACGTCGCGAGAGTGCCGTAGATCGGCACGAGCGCGCCGAATTGGTTGCTGGGTGGATCCCACACCGCTGTCCACAGGAACGCGAGACCGAACTCGCGAATCGACGGCATCGAGGCGACGATCAGCGACACGATGATGCCGCCGAGCAGCAGCAGCGTGACGATGGCGGAAAGGCGTGCGAGGCCGCCGAAGATCACATCGCCCGAGCGGCCAGGCGCTTTTTGCTGCGACGCGCGGCCAGGCGGAGTGGCCCGGCTCGTGCCGGACGCTAAATGAATATCGGACATGAGAGCCTGAGGGACCTGTTTCCAGTTGCCGGACGACACATGTCGGGCGGTCGGTGATGCATGCGGCGCATGCCGCGTGAAAGTCACAGGCCGTCCTCGCACGAGGACGGCCGGGGTGCTACAGGGCGCGGCCCAGATCGACCGCGCCAGCTTACGCCTGTTACTCGGCGAGCGTCTTGCCTGCCGAATCCTTGACCTTCTGCTTCCACTGCGTGCGGATTTCCGAGACGACCGACTGCGGCAGCGAGATGTAGTCCAGATCGTTCGCAGCCTGGCCGCCGTTCTTGAACGCCCAGTCGAAGAACTTCAGCGTTTCCGAGCCTTGCGGTGCCTTGTCCTGCGTCGTGTGCAGCAGCACGAACGTCGCGCCGACGATCGGCCATGCGTTCTTGCCCGGCTCGTTCGTCAGGATCTGATAGAACGACTTCGACCAGTCGGCGCCAGCCGCCGCTGCCTTGAACGTGTCGGTCTCCGGCTGAACCACCGCGCCGGATTCGTTCTTCATCGCGACGTAGTTCATGTGGTTCTGCTTGGCGTACGCCCATTCGACGTAACCGATCGCGCCCGGCAGACGCTGCACGAAAGCCGCGACGCCGTCGTTGCCCTTGCCGCCCGTGCCGGTCGGCCAGTTGACCGTCGCACCTTCACCGACCTTCGTCTTCCATTCCGGGTTGACCTTCGACAGGTAGTTCGTCCAGATGAAGCTGGTGCCCGAACCGTCGGCGCGGCGCACCACGGCGATGTCCAGATCCGGCAGCTTGACCTTCGGGTTCAGCGCGACGATTGCCGGGTCGTTCCACTTCTTGATCTTGCCCAGGTAGATGTCACCGAGCACTTCACCCGACAGCACCAGTTCGCCCGGCTTGACGCCCGGCACGTTGACTGCCGGCACCACGCCGCCGACCACCGTCGGGAACTGGAAGAGGCCTGCCTTCGCGAGTTCGTCGTCCTTCAGCGGAGCGTCCGACCCTGCGAAATCGACGGTCTTCGCCTCGATCTGCTTGATGCCGCCCGACGAACCGATGCCTTGGTAGTTAACCTTGCCGCCGCCAGTCTTCTGATAAGCGTCGGCCCACTTCGTGTAAATCGGTGCCGCGAACGTGCTGCCCGCGCCGGTGATGTCTGCGGCTTGCGCTGCGATTGCGAAGAGCGCGCCAGCGACGCCAGCGAACACGGTTTGCATCAATTTCATGAGACCTCCAAGTGGGTGTGAGCGTGTGGTGTGAGCGTGAAACTCGAACACCGCGAAGCTTAGGGTCTCTTTATGACAAAAACGTGACTGATAATGAATCAGATGTGACAGTAATATTACCCCGTGAAAGGTGCCGAAGCCGCCGAATTACCGCTGTGCCGATGCCCGTTGCATCGCATTTTTCGAGGTAGACAAAAAAGATGGGGCGCGAACGTTTGCGCTGCGCGCGGAGGACGTTTTTGTGCGGGATGTGCCGTCCTTTTTGCGGCTGCGGAGTGGATTCGATGGGGTAAGGAATGAGCCTTCGTTGGGTGTGAAAGCCCGGCCGCCCAGTTTATGGAGCCCGCTGAATCTTCTGCTTGCGACGCTCAGCCAGGCGGCAAGCGGTCGCCACCGCCCGCCGTCGACTCGGGAATCGATCAGGCCGTCGCTACCCGCACGGCTTCGGCAATCGCTTCAGAATGCTCGAGCGCGTCCGCGACGTTCTGCGCCTCCACCATCACGCGCAGTACCGGCTCGGTGCCCGACGCGCGGATCAGCACGCGGCCGCGGCCGTCGAGCGCGCCTTCGGCCACCTTGATCGCACTGCGGATCGTCTCGCTGCCCTTCCAGTCCGAGCCGGGCTTCATGCGCACGTTGATCAGCTTCTGCGGAAACAGGGTGACACCGTCGAGCAGATCCGTGAGCGATTTGCCGCTGCGCTGCATCGCCGCCAGCACGAGCAGAGCGGACACGATGCCGTCGCCGGTCGAATGGCGATCAAGTGACAGAATGTGGCCCGAACCTTCGGCGCCGAGCTGCCAGCCGTGCTCACGAAGCTGTTCGAGCACATAGCGGTCGCCGACCGCGGCGCGCACGAACTTGACGCCGGCATTCTGCAGCGCGACCTCCACGGCCATGTTGGTCATCAGCGTGCCGACCGCTCCTTCCACGTGGCCGGCGGTCGCGATACGGTCCTTGACCAGCACGTACAACAGCTCGTCGCCGTTGAAAAGGCGGCCAGACTCGTCGACGACCTGCAGACGGTCGGCGTCGCCATCGAGCGCGATACCGAGGTCCGCGTGGTTCGCGCGCACCGCGCGAACCAGCGCATCCGGCGCGGTCGCGCCGACGCCGTCGTTGATATTGAAGCCGTTCGGCGAGACGCCGATCGGGATCACTTCCGCGCCGAGCTCATGGAACACGTGCGGCGCGACGTCGTACGCGGCGCCATGCGCGCAATCGACGACGAGCTTCATGCCGCGCAGGTCGTACGCGGCCGGGAACGTGCTCTTGCAGAACTCGATGTAGCGGCCACCTGCGTCATCGAGACGGCGCGCTTTGCCCAGTTGCTCGGAGGCCGCGCACGCGAGCGGCAGTTCGAGCTGCTCCTCGATCTGCGCCTCGACGTCGTCCGGCAGCTTGTTGCCGTCGGCCGAGAAGAACTTGATGCCGTTGTCGTAGTACGGGTTGTGCGATGCGCTGATCACGACACCCGCGGCAAGCCGCAGTGCGCGCGTCAGATAGGCGATGCCGGGTGTCGGCATCGGGCCGGCCAGCATCACGTCGACGCCGGCGGCCGAAAAGCCCGATTCGAGCGCGGCTTCGAGCATGTAGCCCGACACCCGCGTGTCCTTGCCGATCAGCACGGTCGGACGGGTGCCTGTTTTCGCCCATTGATCGGCGCCCGCGAGCACCTTGCCGGCCGCATAGCCGAGCCGCAACACGAATTCCGGCGTAATCGGGCCTTCGCCGACCTTGCCTCGAATGCCGTCCGTTCCGAAGTAACGACGTGCCATGTTTGTTCTCCCTGTCCGTGGCTGCGGGTTCAACCGTGCGCGCGGCTCTGCTTGTCCGCGTCGCGCAGGGTTGCCCATACTTTCAATGCATCGACTGTTTGCGCGACGTCGTGTACGCGCAGAATCGCGGCGCCCCGTTCGGCCGCGCACACCGCCGCGGCGATGCTGCCGGCCACGCGCTCCGGCGCCGGCCGCCCCGTCACCGCGCCAACCATCGACTTGCGCGACATGCCCGCAAGAATCGGATACGGCGAAGCGGCGCGCGGAGCCGTGTCGCGCAGATGCGCGAGCAGCGCGTAGTTATGCTCGACGACGACCTTGCCGAAGCCGAAACCCGGATCGACGCTGATACGCTCGCGCGCAATCCCCGCCTGCTGCAACGTCGCGACACGCTCCTCGAGGAAGTGGCGCACTTCGCCGACGACGTCGTCATAGTGCGGCTCGCCCAGCTGCATGGTCTGCGGCTCACCTAGCATATGCATGACACAAAGGCCGCAGTCGCTGTCGCGCACCGCGTCGATCGCGCCGGGCATGCGGAAGCCCCAGATGTCGTTGATCAGGTCGGCGCCCGCGTTCAACGCATGACGCATCACTTCCGGCTTGTACGTATCAACCGACAATGGCACGTTCGCGCCACGCAGTTGCTCGACGAGCGGCAACACGCGCTCCAGCTCTTCGTCGAGCGGCACCGGCGGCGCGCCAGGACGCGTCGATTCCCCGCCGATATCGATGATGTCCGCGCCCTCGAGCATCATGCGCTCGGCCTGGCGCAGCGCATCGCCGCGCGTCGCGAACTTGCCGCCATCGGAAAAGGAATCGGGAGTGACGTTCAGGATGCCCATGACCAACGGGCGTTCGAACGTCAGCTTGAAGCGGCCACACTGCAGCGGCTCTGGAAGGGGTACGGAAGAAGAATCGACTTTCGACACGTAGCAATGCTTCACTTGGAACGGATAAATGCAAAACGGGCCGGTGTGTAGCACACCGGCCCGCACTTTCTACTGGCTGCCGATCAGGCCGGCGCGGTTGCGCTGCCCGGCTTGACTTCGGTGCCCGGGCTGCCGCCCGACGAGGCGTCGCTTGCCGACGGCGGCGAGCTCTTCGGCGAACGCGGCGGACGGCCTGCCATGATGTCGTTGATCTGATCGGCGTCGATCGTCTCCCACTCCATCAGTGCGGCGGTCATCGCTTCGACCTTGTCGCGGTTCTCTTCGAGCAGGCGCCGTGCGAGATTGTACTGCTCGTCCAGCACATGACGGATTTCCGCGTCGACCTTCTGTTGCGTCGCTTCCGAAATGGTCCGCGTGAAGCCTCGGCCGAACGGCGAAGCGTCGTTCTCGTCATCGACATAGACCATCGGTCCGAGCGCATCCGTCATGCCGAAGCGGGCAACCATTGCGCGAGCCGTCTGCGTCGCCTTGTTGAAGTCGTCCGACGCACCGGTGCTGATCAGGTTCAGGAACAGCTCTTCCGCGACGCGGCCACCGAACAGGATGGCAAGACGGTCGAGCAGATATTCCTTCGAGTACGTTTCGTTGTCATGCTCCGGCAACTGCCATGTGACGCCCAGCGCACGGCCGCGCGGAATGATCGTGACCTTGTGCACCGGATCGGCCTTCGGCAACAGCTTCGCGATCACCGCATGACCTGATTCGTGATACGCGGTAGCACGCTTCGATTCTTCGCGGATCACAGCCGACTTGCGCTCTGGACCCATGAAGATCTTGTCCTTCGCGTCCTCGAAGTCCGTCATTTCGACGATGCGCTTGCCGCGGCGCGCCGCGAACAGTGCCGCTTCGTTGACGAGGTTTGCGAGATCTGCGCCCGAGAAACCCGGCGTGCCGCGCGCGATCACTGCCGCATCGACGTCGTTCGAGATCGGCACCTTGCGCAGGTGCACCTTCATGATGTGCTCGCGGCCGCGAATATCGGGCAGACCCACGTACACCTGACGGTCGAAACGGCCCGGACGCAACAGCGCCTTGTCGAGCACATCCGAACGGTTCGTCGCGGCGATGACGATGACGCCCGAGTTCGCCTCGAAGCCGTCCATTTCGACGAGCATCTGGTTCAGCGTCTGTTCGCGCTCGTCGTTACCGCCGCCCATGCCGGCGCCTCGATGACGGCCGACCGCGTCGATTTCGTCGATGAACACGATACACGGCGCGTGCTTCTTGGCCTGCTCGAACATGTCGCGCACGCGGGCCGCGCCGACGCCGACGAACATTTCCACGAAATCTGAACCTGAAATGCTGAAGAACGGCACCTTCGCCTCGCCGGCGATGGCGCGCGCGAGCAGCGTCTTACCGGTTCCCGGCGGGCCAACGAGCAGCACGCCGCGCGGAATACGACCACCGAGCTTCTGGAATTTCTGCGGATCGCGCAGGAAGTCGACGAGTTCCGACACTTCTTCCTTGGCTTCGTCGCAACCGGCGACGTCGGTGAAATTGATTGCGTTGTTGTTCTCGTCGATCAGCCGCGCGCGCGACTTGCCAAACGAGAAGGCCCCGCCTTTGCCGCCTCCCTGCATCTGTCGCATCATGTAAAACCAGAAACCGATGATCAGGATCGTCGGTCCGAGGTAATACAGCACGGACATCAGTGCATTGGGTTCGTCGTCAGCCTTGCCGCTCACCTGTACGCCATACTTCATCAGATCGCCGACCATCCAGATGTCGCCGGGCGACACGATCTGGTACTTCTGGCCGTCTGCTGGAGTGACCGTGAGGTTCCGCCCCTGGACAATGACGTTCTTGACTTTGCCGTTCTTCGCGTCGTCCATGAACTGCGAATAGGAAACGCCTTCCTGGACACGGGGCTTGTCGAACTGCTTGAACACCGTAAACAGCACCAGTGCGATCACCAGCCACACTGCTGCTTTCGAAAACATATTGTTGTTCAAAGCACCACTCCTTCACTTAGACGGGCGCCTACATTTGCCTTGCGGCACCACGAAAGCATTCTAATCCAGTCCGCAGACCCCTGCCATAAGGTTTCACCACCACGGAAATAGGGTAGCGGGCCGGCTTGACGCCCGTCTCCGGACGCATCGGGCTAATTATTGGCAGAGATGGAACCGGCTCGCCGCATCCCTATGCGGGACGCTTCAGATGCTTACCCAAAATAAATGTTTCTGACGATTTATCCCGCGACGCCTTCGGCTTGCGGGCCGCCACCACCTTGAATTGGCGTTTGAACTTTTCGACAATCTGACTATATCCGCTGCCATGAAAGCATTTGACTAAAAGGGCACCATCCGGCTTCAGGTGATTTTGCGCGAATTCGAGCGCGAGATCGCATAAATGCTCGATCCGCGCCGCATCCGCGATCGCCACGCCCGACAGGTTGGGCGCCATATCCGAAATTACAAGGTCTACCTGGCGCGCACCGACCAATTCTTCGAGCTGGACCAGCACCGAGTCTTCGCGGAAATCGCCCTGGATGAAGTGCACGTCGGCCACCGGCTCCATCGGCAGAATGTCCAAAGCGATGATCGTGCCGTCGATGCCACCTTCGCGCTCCGCGTTGCGCTGCGAGCCGCCCGCGAGCTTGTTGCGCACGTACTGGCTCCAGCTGCCCGGCGAGGAACCGAGATCGACGATCACCTGCCCGGGACGGATCAGCTTGTCCTGCTCGTCGATTTCCTTGAGTTTGTAGGCCGCGCGGGCGCGATAACCTTCCCGCTGCGCCATTTTGACGTACGGATCGTTGATGTGGTCGTGCAGCCACGCGGTATTGAACTTGTTTTTTGCCATTAAAGATTTAACTATTGCTGCGTCGGGTCGCGCTTTAGGGGATAATACGCGGTTAATTCGCGCGGCCCCCGCCAGACTGGCGGCGATCCGCGATTCTGTTGTTCTGACGCGCGCCCTGCTGAATCGAGTCGCCCGAATCGCTCGGCGATCGGACGAAAACGCAGGAGCCGCCATTTTAGTCGAGTCTTCCACTTTCCATGCCAGCCCTCAAAGTCTCTTCCGACCAACGCGCCGAGTTGCGCTCCCAGGCACATGCGCTCAAACCGGTCGTGCTCGTCGGCGCCGAAGGCTTGACCGACGCTGTGCTCGCCGAAATCAAGGTGCACCTCGCCGCGCATCAACTGATCAAAATTCGCGTGTTCGGCGAGGAGCGCGAGGAGCGCATCGCTATCTACGAAGAAATCTGCGACGCGCTGAACGCTGCACCGATCCAGCATATCGGCAAGCTGCTCGTGATCTGGAAGCCAGAATCGGCACAGCCGGCGGCAAAAGCGAAGCGCGGCGCGTTGCCGAGCGCCCGCGAAGCGGCAGCCGAAGAAACCCGGCCGGCCAAGGGACGCGCACCCCGCATCGTCAAGGTCGCCAAGCCGACCGACGTGCCGATGCGCAAGCCGCGAGCGAAAGCGGTGCTGGTGCGCGGCAATGAACGCGTGACGCAGGGCGGCAACATCAAGCGCGCGAAGAAGCGTCAAACCAGCGCAAAGCGTTCGCATCAGTCGAAGTAAGAGAACACGCGCCCAAGGTGCGGACCGACTCCGCACTGCGCATTGGCGGCCTTGAGCGCGAGGCCCGAAGCAGCGCGAATGAACCGTAGTTGGACACCGGAATCGCGACGATTCGTCGCAACGTGAGGTTCATCGCGGGCATCGGCATCGACCCGGCGGCCATGGCACGCGCACCGTCACACCATCAGCCACCCGCGAGCTTCAGCCCGCCACCTTGCCCGTGACGCCGCGCGCGCCCTCTTCCTCGGCCGCGGCACCAACAGGCGCCGGCAGCAGCCAAACGAGCGCAACCCCTAGCAGGCTCTCGATCAGGTAGAACAGACTGGACACGCCATGCAGGATGCCGAAGCGCGTCGCATAAACGGAATGCCCGATGTCGCTGCCCGCCTCGAGCGCCGCCACGCGCATCGCGTTCATGAACGGCTGCAACGCGAAATAGCCAACCAGCACGCATACGAGCATACCGGCGAGCAGCCAGCGCAAGCGGCGATATGCGCCACTCCCGCGCCGCACGAGCAAATTGGCGAGACCGAGCAGCAAAATGCCGCACACGACGCCAATCACACCCTGAATACGAAACAGCTGCGCGGCGACGGCGCCCGCCGTCATCCGGTCGAGCGTCGTGAACAGCACGGGCGCAACCGCATAGCCGATAGTCAACAGACTACCGACCCACACCACCGTCAACAGGCGGAAAAAACGATGCGGCATCAAAGACACCGGCGCCACCCTCAGATGTAGCTGACCGCGATGATTTCGTATTCGCGCACGCCGCCCGGCGCTTGCACCGACGCGACGTCGCCTTCCGACTTGCCGATCAGCGCACGCGCGATCGGCGAGCTGATCGAGATCAGGCCGTGGTCGATGTCCGCTTCGTCGTCGCCGACGATCTGGTATTTGACCGACGCGCCCGACTCGAGGTCTTCGAGCTCGAGCGTCGCGCCGAACACCACGCGGCCGTCCGCTTCCACTTGCGACGGATCGATCACCTGCGCGCCCGCGAGCTTTGACTCGATTTCGGCGATACGGCCTTCGATGAAGCCCTGCTTTTCCTTCGCAGCGTCGTATTCCGCGTTTTCCGACAGATCGCCCTGGGCGCGCGCTTCCGCGATCGAGTTGATCACGGCCGGACGTTCAACCGATTTCAGGCGCTGCAATTCATCGCGCAGCATGTCTGCGCCGCGCTTCGTCAATGGAATAGTGCTCATAAACAACTCTGGAGGCAAAAAACGGCCATAAAAAAAATCACCGCGGTTAAGTGCATTCCGCGAAAGCCGCCGCCCGTGGACAAACCCGGGCCGCAGCACCTGCGGAACGCCGCTTAACCGCGGCACTTACATCTTGGACAGCTAGTCGAAGCCTTAGTTTAGGCGAGCATGGAGTCCTTGTAAATCATAGACTTCCAGGTTCTTCAGATAACGAAGACCCTCCACCGCCGCGCGTGCGCCCGACATCGTCGTGTAGTAGGTGACCTTGTTCGCCTGCGCGCTCATGCGGATCGAACGCGAATCGGCGATCGCCGCGCGCGTTTCGTCGACGGTCGTGAAAACGAGCGCGATCTCGCCGTTCTTGATCATGTCGACGATGTGCGGACGGCCGTCCTTCACCTTGTTGACGACCTTGACTGGCACGCCGGCCGCTTCGATCGCGGCAGCCGTGCCCTTGGTCGCGACGATCGGGTAGCCGAGCTCGTGCAGCATGCGCGCGACTTCGACTGCCTTCGGTTTGTCGGCGTCCATCACGGTCAGCAGCACCGTGCCCGATTCGGGCAGACGCGAACCCGCCGCGAGCTGTGACTTGAACAGAGCCTCGCCGAACGTCTGGCCGACGCCCATCACTTCGCCGGTCGAACGCATTTCAGGTCCGAGCACCGGGTCGACCGCCGGGAACTTGACGAACGGGAACACCGCTTCCTTCACGCTGAAGTACGGCGGCTCGACTTCCTTCGTCACGCCTTGCGCGGCGAGCTTCTGGCCGACCATCGCGCGCGCTGCGATCTTCGCGAGCGGCAGGCTGGTCGCCTTCGACACGTACGGCACCGTGCGCGACGCGCGCGGGTTCACTTCGAGCACGTAGATGATGTCGTCCTTCGAGCCGTCAGCCTGCGGTACCTGCTGGATCGCGAACTGCACGTTCATCAGGCCGACCACGTTCAGCGCCTTCGCCATCGCAGCGGTCTGGCGCTTCAGTTCGGCGATGGTCGCCCTCGATAGCGAATACGGCGGCAGCGAGCAGGCCGAGTCGCCCGAGTGCACGCCCGCCTGTTCGATGTGCTCCATCACGCCGCCGATGAACACGGCATCGCCATCGGAAATGCAATCCACGTCGCATTCGATCGCGTCGTTCAGGAAGCGGTCGAGCAGCACCGGCGAGTCGTTCGACACCTTCACCGCCTCACGCATATAGCGCTCGAGATCTCGCGGCTCGTGGACGATTTCCATCGCGCGGCCGCCCAGCACGTACGACGGACGCACGACGAGCGGATAGCCGATTTCGTCGGCGAGCTTCAGTGCTTCGTCTTCGGCGCGCGCGGTGCGGTTCGGCGGCTGGCGCAGACCGAGGTCCTGCAGCAGCTTCTGGAAGCGCTCGCGGTCTTCGGCCGCGTCGATCATGTCCGGCGACGTACCGATGATCGGCACACCGTTCGCCTCGAGGTCGAGCGCGAGCTTCAGCGGCGTCTGGCCGCCGTACTGCACGATCACGCCGACGGGCTTTTCCTTGTCGACGATTTCGAGCACGTCTTCGAGCGTCAGCGATTCGAAGTACAGACGGTCGGAGGTGTCGTAGTCGGTCGACACGGTTTCGGGGTTGCAGTTGACCATGATCGTTTCATAGCCGTCCTCGCGCATCGCGAGCGCGGCATGCACGCAGCAGTAGTCGAACTCGATACCCTGGCCGATCCGGTTCGGGCCGCCGCCCAGCACCATGATCTTCCTGTTGCTGGTCGGATTCGCTTCGCACTCTTCCTCGTACGTCGAGTACATGTACGCGGTCCTGGTTGCGAACTCGGCCGCGCAGGTGTCGACGCGCTTATACACCGGACGCACGTTCAACTCGATACGACGCGCGCGCACGTCCGCCGGCTTCGCGCCGAGCAGCTTGGCCAGACGACGATCCGAGAAGCCGCTCTGTTTCAGATACTTCAGCTCCTCCTTCGTCAGGCTCGCCAGCGCGCGGCCTGCCAGCGCCTTTTCCTTCAGCACGATCTGTTCGATCTGCGCGAGGAACCACGGGTCGATCGCGGTTTCCTCGAAGATCTCTTGCGCGCTCATGCCCACACGGAACGCGTCGCCAACATACCAGATGCGATCCGGACCAGCTTCGCCGATCTCGCGGATGATCTCATCGCGATTGGCGGTCTTTTCATCGAGACCGTCGACGCCGACTTCGAGGCCGCGCAGCGCCTTCTGGAACGACTCCTGGAACGTGCGGCCAATCGCCATCACTTCGCCGACCGACTTCATCTGCGTGGTCAGGCGCGAATCGGCTTCACGGAATTTCTCGAACGCGAAACGCGGGATCTTCGTGACGACGTAGTCGATCGTCGGTTCGAACGAGGCCGGGGTCTGGCCGCCGGTGATTTCGTTCCTGAGTTCATCCAGCGTGTAGCCGACCGCCAGCTTCGCCGCCACCTTCGCGATCGGGAAGCCGGTTGCCTTCGACGCCAGCGCCGACGAACGCGACACGCGCGGGTTCATTTCGATCACGATCATCCGGCCGTCTTCCGGATTGATCGAGAACTGCACGTTCGAGCCGCCCGTGTCGACGCCGATCTCGCGCAGCACCGCGAGCGACGCGTTACGGAGGATCTGGTATTCCTTGTCGGTCAGCGTCTGCGCCGGTGCGACCGTGATCGAGTCGCCGGTGTGGATGCCCATCGGGTCGAGGTTTTCGATCGAGCAGACGATGATGCAGTTATCCGCCTTGTCGCGGACCACTTCCATCTCGTACTCTTTCCAGCCGAGCAGCGACTCTTCGATCAGCAGTTCGCGCGTCGGCGACAGGTCGAGCCCACGCTTGCAGATCTCTTCGAACTCGTCGCGGTTGTACGCGATGCCGCCGCCCGAGCCGCCCAGCGTGAACGACGGACGGATCACGACCGGATAGCCGCCGCTGCCAGTTTCCGCGGCGATCTTCGCCTGCACCTGCAGCGCTTCTTCCATCGAATGCGCGGTGCCCGACTTGGCCGAACCGAGGCCGATCTTGGTCATCGCGTCCTTGAACTTCTGGCGGTCTTCCGCTTTGTCGATCGCTTCCGGCGATGCGCCGATCAGCTCGACCTCGTACTTCGCCAGCACGCCGTGCGCGTGCAGGTCGAGCGCGCAGTTCAGCGCGGTCTGGCCGCCCATCGTCGGCAGGATCGCGTCCGGGCGCTCCTTCGCGATGATGCGCTCGACCACTTCCCACGTGATCGGCTCGATATAGGTCACGTCGGCCGTGTTCGGGTCGGTCATGATCGTCGCCGGATTGCTGTTGACGAGAATGACCTTGTAGCCTTCCTCACGCAGCGCCTTGCATGCCTGCGCGCCCGAATAATCGAACTCGCACGCCTGACCGATGATGATCGGACCCGCGCCGATGATGAGGATGCTCTTGATGTCTGTCCGCTTGGGCATAACGCTCTCGCTAATGTATTCCTGAATTCTTTCCGTCGGCGCGCGCCGTTTTCACGTTGCGCGCGCTGTTTCGCGGCATGCCCGCCGCGTAGCGCCGCGGGCTGCGGCGGCCGCCGCGAGCCGTTTCCGGCTGGCCCCTGCGGCCGGCCTGTACTACTTCAAGCCGCTGCGCTCTTGCCGTTCTTGTGCGCGTCCATCAACGCGGTGAAGCGGTCGAACAGGTACGCGATGTCGTTCGGACCGGGCGATGCTTCCGGGTGGCCCTGGAAGCAGAACGCCGGCTTGTCGGTCAGCGCGAAGCCCTGCAGCGTGCCGTCGAACAGCGACACGTGGGTCACGCGCGCGTTGGCGGGCAGCGTGTCGGCATCGACCGCGAAACCATGGTTCTGCGACGTGATCACCACGCGGCCGTCTTCGAGATCCTTGACCGGATGGTTCGCGCCGTGATGGCCGGTCTTCATCTTCATCGTCTTCGCGCCGACCGCGAGGCCCATGATCTGGTGGCCCAGGCAGATGCCGAAGGTCGGAATGCCGCGCTCGATGAACTCCCTGGTCGCCGCGATCGCGTAGTCGCACGGCTCAGGGTCGCCCGGGCCGTTCGACAGGAACACGCCGTCGGGGTTGAGCTCGAGCGCGTCAGCGGCGCTCGCTTGCGCCGGTAGCACGGTGACATGGCAGCCGCGCTCGGCCAGCATGCGCAGGATGTTCTGCTTGACGCCGTAGTCGAATGCGACCACGCGGTACGTCGGCGCTTTCTGCTCGCCGTAGCCCGTGCCCAGACGCCATTCGGTTTTGGTCCACTCGTAGGTTTCCTGGGTCGACACGACCTTCGCGAGGTCCATGCCGGCGAGACCCGGGAACGAGCGCGCGAGTTCGATGGCCTTCGCTTCGTCCTCGGAACCAGCGAGGATCGCGCCGTTTTGCGCGCCCTTGTCGCGCAGGAGGCGGGTCAGCTTGCGAGTGTCGATGCCGGCGATGGCGACCACGCCTTCGTCCTGCAGATATTGCGGGAGCGTGCCCTCCATGCGGAAGTTCGAAGCGAGAACCGGCAGATCACGGATGATCAGGCCGGCGGCATGGACTTTCGTCGCTTCGACGTCTTCGGCGTTCACGCCGACGTTGCCGATATGCGGGTACGTGAGGGTCACGATCTGGCGCGCGTAGCTCGGGTCAGTCAGGATTTCCTGATAGCCGGTGATGGCAGTGTTGAACACGACTTCACCGATGGTATGCCCGGGGGCGCCGATCGAATAACCACGAAAGACCGTGCCGTCGGCGAGCGCGAGTAGAGCGGGAGAAAATGACGGCAACACGGGAGACTCCTTGGGGGAACACCCTGTTGCCACCTGTCTATCCAATTGCAAGCCGCAGCGAAACACATCGTGGATGCGCGCGCAGACTCGCTCGCGAGCTGCCGGTGACGCTGCAAGGGGCGCGATGGGTCCATTGTGTGGACGACTCGGCTGGGTGTGGAGCCCTTCTTGCTACGACAATGGCGCGCGGCGGATGAACGGTATGGGGGAGGTAGGCGCTAGGGTGCGGGTGGATAAGCTCAAACCTTGAAATTATAGCCTGAATGCACTGTTCCCTCCAAATGGGAGATAGGACGAGGCGTTGAGGCGACGTGCCTGGGCGGATCTTCAAAGCCTTGCCGGGCCGCGTCGCCAGGTACTTGCCACGCCTGTCCATGCGGTTCTGTCGAGACACCAATATTGACGGGACCGAACCGCCGCGGCGGCTCCTCCGGGTCCGACGCAAGGCCTGGCGCGGCCGTTCAGGCCTCCTGTTCCGCGCACATCTCGCCCGAACGGGCAAGCTGCCGACCCGGCAACACGTACCAGATCGCACTCAGCACTTGCAGCGCGACGAGGATTTTCCACGCGCTCAGATGCGCGAGCGCCGGGTAATGCCCGCCGCTCGCCGGCCAGTGCGACAGCACCGCGCCAACGCCGATCTGGAAACCGAAGATCAGCAGAAAAATAATTAGCGTCAGCGTCGTGTTGACGCGGCCGATCATCTGCGGCGGGAAATGCCGCGCCATCACCGCGTAGCTCAGAATCCCGGTGCCGCCGAAGATGCCGTAGGCGGCCCACAACAGGCTCGCCGGCAACGGCGCGTTAAACATGATGAGCATCTGCGTCAGCACATATAGCGCCATGCCGATGCCGCAGAACGCGTACAGCGAGAGGCCGCGCCGCTCGAGAGTACGCGCCGCCGCGCCGAAACCGACGCAGCCGGCCATCATCGCGAAGCCGAGAATCGACACGAGCGCCGCCGCCTGGTGCGGCTCGAAGCCTTGTACGTCGCGCAGCCATGCTCCGACCCACAACGACTGCATCGCGTAGAAGACGCCTTGCGTAACGACCGAGAACGACGCGATTTTCCAGAATGCCGCGCTGCGCAGGATGTGCCACGTACCCTTGAACTGCGCGACGATGCTCGCCTGGCGATGCGTTTCGCGCGCGTCCGGAGCGAGCGTCCATTGCGCGAGCGCAACCCGCTACCGTCAGCACACCGAGTCCGACGCAAACCGGGCGCCAGCTGGAAAAACCGAGCACCCACGTGAGCGGCGAACCGACCATCACGCCGCCGAAACCGCCGATCGCCATTACAAGCCCGTTCATCAATGGCAAACGCGCCACCGGAAAATGCTGCGCGAGCGCCTTGAACGCGGCGCCGAGACACACCGACACGCCAACGCCGATCAGCAGCCGCCCGACCATCATCATGCCGAGACTGTGCGCGGCGCCGAATACCCAGATGCCGAGCGCGGCAAAAAGCAGCGTGACGGACGTCACGCGACGCGCGCCGAAGTGATCGAGCAGCACGCCAGCGGGGATCTGCGCGCCCGCGAAACCGAGGAAATACAGACTCGTCAGCACACCCAGATCGGCGGCTGACAGACCGAGATCGCGCGTGATGAACGGCGCGAAACCAAGATTGACGCCGCGAAACACGTAAGAGACGAAGTAGCCGGCGGAAAAAAGCAGAAAGACGCGCAGTTGGGTCGACGACATAAATCAGGAAGTAAACCTGGAAATGACCTCAAGAACCTTTCCCGAGGTTCGGACGGATCACGACGGACCGGCACCCCGTGGCCAACGCGGCCGAAGCACGAACAATAAAGTAAATACCGCAAACGCGCAGGAATCGTCCGCGCAATGAAAAACGCCGTCACCCTGAGGTGACGGCGTTGGATGAACACGGTACGTGATCGGAGCGCAATCCATGCGCTGCCCCCGCAACGCATGTGGTCACTACCGTGAGAGCCGCTATTGGTCTATTTACCCTTCTTCTTCGCGTTGGCCACGGTCTTCGGGCGGCTCTCAGCCGCGGCCTTCGACGCCTTGCCGGGCTCCGAGGCCGAAACCTTCTCGACCTTGCCCTTCCTGGCAACGGGCGCCGCCGGCTTGGTACCCTTGCCGCCCGGCTCGGAGACCTTGACGATGGCGGAGTGGCCGCGCCCTTTCTTCTTATCGTAGCGCGATTCACCGTGTGTGTCTGCGACGTGGACGCCAATCTTCTGCACACTGCCGCCTTGCACATCGGCGGCGATCTTTTCCGGACCCGGCTCGCTGGGTACCGGCTTGCCGACCGGCACGTGCAGCACGATCACCTGGCCGCGCGAAACCTGATCGCGATGCGTCCTGTTCCACGCCTTCAGCTGACCGACCGACACGCCGTAGCGCACCGCGATGGCCGCCATCGACTGATTGCGACGCACGCGGATCAGCATCTTGCGCGTGTCGGGTACGTCGGGTTCCATCGCGAGCACCGCGCTTTCGGCGACGTCGGCGCTGATGTCCTCGTCGTCGTCCGAGCCGCGCGGCACGACGATCGTCGAGCCCGGCTTCAGGCGCATACCGACCGGAATCTTGTTCACTTCCATCAGCGTGTCGGGGTCGACGCCGATCTTCTGTGCGATCGCCGCGGGCGTCGCGCGCGCGTCGACCGTGTAGGTGGTCCAGGACGACAGCGAGCCCGAGTACGTTTTCAGATTGCGCTCGAACGCGGACGCGTTGTCGAAAGGCAACAGAATCTGCGGCTGCGTCGCGCCGAGAATCACCGGCTTCCTGAACGATGGGTTCAGCGAACGGAACTCGTCCGTCGACATGTTGGCGAGCCGCGCGGCGACGTCGACGTCGATGTCGTGCGAGGTCGTGACCGTCACGAAGTATGGGTGGTTCGGAATAGACGGCAGGGTGAGCCCGTACATCTGCGGGTTCATCACGAGGTTCTTGACCGCTTGCAGCTTCGGCACGTAGTTGCGCGTTTCGTTCGGCAGACGCAGGCTCATGTAGTCGGTCGGCAGACCCGCCGCCTCGTTGCGCGCGATCGCGCGCTGCACGTTGCCCTCGCCCCAGTTATACGCAGCGAGCGCGAGTTGCCAGTCGCCGAACATGTCGTGCAGGTTCGACAGGTAGTCGAGCGCGGCACTGGTCGACGCAAGCACGTCGCGGCGCTCGTCCTGCCACATGTTCTGCTTCAGGTTGTAGGTCCGGCCCGTGCCCGGCATGAACTGCCACATACCCGCAGCCTTGGCGACCGACAAAGCCTGCGGGCTATATGCAGACTCGATGAACGGCAAGAGCGCGAGCTCGGTCGGCATATGGCGCGACTCAAGTTCCTCGACGATGTGATACAGGTATTTCTGCGAGCGCTCGGTCATGCGCTGCACGTAATCGGGACGCTGCAGATACCAGTTCAGCTGCATGTCGACGAGGTCGCTCTGCAGGTCCGGCATCTGGAAGCCACGGCGAATGCGGCCCCACAGATCGGCGTCCTGGCTCGTCAACTGATTGACGGAGCTCTGGTCGACGTTGATGGTTTCTTTAGCGGTGGCGTTCTTGCGAAGGGCGTCGGCTACGGCCTGCTGGCTGGCGGGGTTAGTGGCGGTATTCGTCGTCGGTCCCTGACTCGCGCACGCGGCGAGTGTCAGGACCAATAACGCACTTAAGATAAATCGCATGAACGTCTCGGTTTCCACAAGGGCTGGAATTTGCAGCCGATAGTACGAAACGTCAACGTTTCCGTCAATTGGAAAATCAAGAAAAAAATCAACCAAATCTGGGGCTTGGCGAATTTTTCCGATTCATCGCGTGAAGAACCGCCGAATGCGCTCCGGATCAACGGAAGCGGTTCTTCCATTCGCGCATCAATGTGAAGGCCTTCAGCCGGTCAGACACCGTTTCGTGCAATCGTGCTTCGAGGTTCGACTGGATCGCCGGCTCGCCTGCGCGCAGGAACGGATTGACCGCGAGCTCGTGCGCGATCGTGGTCGGCAGCGTCGGCTGGTGGCGGGCGCGCAACTCGTTCGCCTTGTCGCGCCACGCCTGCAGTTCGGCATTGTGCGGCTCGCAAGCGAGCGCGAAGCGAATGTTCGACAGCGTGTATTCGTGTGCGCAATGCACTGCGGTTGCGCCGGGCAGCGCGGCGAGCGCATCGAGCGAATTCAGCATCTGCTGCGGCGTGCCTTCGAAAAGGCGCCCGCAACCGCACGCGAACAGTGTGTCGCCGCAAAACACGTGCGGCGTGCCGCGCGTATCGGCCGCCTGGAAATAGGCGATGTGTCCGCTCGTGTGTCCGGGCACGTCGAGCACGCTGAATTCAAGTGCGGGTGCAGCGATCGTCACGTGATCGCCACTTTTGAGACGATGTGTCAGGTGCGCGATCGCTTCGCCGGCGGGGCCGTAGACCGGCACGTCCTGGCCGTTCAGCAGATCGGCCACCCCGCCGACGTGGTCTTGATGATGGTGCGTGAGTAAAATAGCGCTCAGCCGCCAGCCTCGTTGGGCCAGACAGGCGCGCACAGGGGCGGCTTCGCCCGGATCGACGACGACCGCGTGGTGTCCGTCGGCAATGACCCAGATGTAATTGTCTTCAAACGCCGGGACCGGTACGTACTCGAGCGCATTCATAGGCGACGCATTTTTAATATGACTGACCGAGCGATTATAGACTGGCCCGCCTGGACCGATTCGCCGCCAGGCCGCTACGTGCTCGACTGGGAGCAAACCCAGCTCGATCGCGTGGTGTCGGACGTGTTCGGCTATCATGCGCTGCAACTCGGCCTGCCGCAGCTCGACGCGCTGCGCGAGAACCGCATGCCGTGCCGCGGCCTCGTGCTCGACGCGGCGAGCGGCGCGAGCGCGCCGTACACATATCCGCGCTGGGCACGTCGTGGCAGCGTGAGCGGCATCAGCAGCGCGGGCAATGCTGGCGACGACAACCCCGCGAACGCCGCGCGAGGCGCCCCTGGTCTGCACGCGCCGGCCGGGCGCAGCGCGGTCTGGTGCGACCTGCTCGATCTGCCGTTCGAGGCGCAAAGCGTCGACCTGCTCGTGATGCCGCATACGCTCGAATTCACCAGCGACCCGCACCGGCTGCTGCGCGAAGCCGAACGCGTGCTGGTGCCTGAAGGCCAACTGATCATCCTCGGCTTCAACTCGTTGTCGCTGTGGGGAGTACGGCAGTCGATCGGCAAGATGACAGGCCGCCCGTTCGTGCCCTCCGCCGTCGATCTGATCGCGTTCACGCGCCTGAAGGACTGGATCAAGCTGCTCGGCTTCGACCTTGAACGCGGGCGCTTCGGCTGCTATCGTCCGCCGCTTGCGAGCGATCAATGGCTCGCGCGTTACGGCTTCATGGAAGCCGCCGGCGACCGCTGGTGGCCGATTTTCGGCGCCACCTACATGATCAAGGCGATCAAGCGCGTGCGCGGCATGCATCTCGTCGGGCCGCTCAAAGTGAAAAAGCCCGTGCTCGCGGCAGGCCTCGCGCCCGCCGCCACCCCGAACACACGAAACCACACCGAATGACTCCAGATCACATCGACATCTATACCGACGGCGCCTGCAAGGGCAATCCCGGCCCTGGCGGCTGGGGCGCGTTGCTGCGCTTCGGCAGCCAGGAAAAAGAACTGTTCGGCGGCGAGGCCAACACGACCAACAATCGCATGGAGCTGATGGGCGTGATTTCCGCGCTCGAGGCGTTGAAGCGCCCGTGCAAGGCGATCGTGCACACCGACTCGCAGTACGTACAGAAAGGCATCAGCGAGTGGATTCACGGCTGGAAGAAGAAAGGCTGGGTCACCGCGGCGAAACAGCCGGTCAAGAACGCCGATCTGTGGAAGCGGCTCGATGCGCTCGTCGCGCAACACGAGATTGAATGGCGCTGGGTGCGCGGCCACAATGGCCACCCGGAAAACGAGCGCGCCGATCAGTTGGCCAATCGCGGCGTGGCATCGCTCGCCGAGATGTAAAGAGCGTGCGCGCATCGGCAACACCGCGCGCCGCCCTCCCCGCTTTTTTTCCGCAATTTTTTCGAAGCAGGCTAATCCGACATGCGTCAACTGATCCTCGATACCGAAACTACCGGCCTGAACGCCCGCGGCGGCGACCGGATTCTCGAACTCGGTTGCGTCGAGCTCGTGAACCGCCGGCTGACCGGCAACAACCTGCACTTCTATATCAACCCCGGGCGCGACAGCGATCCGGGCGCGCTCGCGGTGCACGGCCTTACCACGGAATTTTTGAGCGATAAGCCGAAGTTCGCGGAGATCATCGACCAGTTCCGCGATTTCATCCAGGACGCGGACCTGATCATCCACAACGCGCCATTCGACATCGGCTTTCTCGACGCCGAGTTCGCGCTGCTCGGTCTGCCGCCAGTGAGCATGCACTGCGGCGAGATCATCGACACGCTCGCGCAAGCCAAGCGGATGTTCCCCGGCAAGCGCAATTCGCTCGATGCGCTGTGCGACCGCTTCGGCATCAGCAATGCGCACCGTACGCTGCACGGCGCGCTGCTCGACTCGGAACTGCTCGCCGAGGTCTATCTGGCGATGACGCGCGGTCAGGAAAGCCTCGTCATCGACATGCTCGGCGAAGCGCAGGCCGGCGGCGATACGCACGCGCCGCGTGTCGCACTCGACTCGCTCGAACTGGTCGTGATCGCTGCGAGCGACGACGAAAGCACCGCGCACGAAGCCGTACTCGACGATCTCGACAAAGCGCTCAAAGGCGCAAGCGTATGGCGTCTTGAACCCGCGCCGGCAACTGATGAGCAAACTGCTTAAAAAAGACTAGACGAACCCTAAATTCCCTGACATAATTTCGATCTCTTCGGGTGGTTAGCTCAGCGGTAGAGCACTGCCTTCACACGGCAGGGGTCACTGGTTCGATCCCAGTACTACCCACCAGATTCTTGGTGTGTCGATCACCGAAGACAAAAGGGCTTACGCAGCAATGCGTAAGCCCTTTTTCTATTTGCCGGCAAATACGTCGCATGCGCCATACGAGATATCGTTGGCTATAGAACCACGTCGTTCCGTAGGTTGGCGAGCGCCCCGCACTATTGCTATATTCGGCAAACGGGCATTCGCCCGGTCCGGCTCCGTCCGGTTTCTCCATCTTGAACCATCTCAGGGAGGCGCCCCATGTTTGCAGTGCATCGCGCGCTCCCCCGCATGGTTCCACGACCGCCGGCCCGTCCGCCGCGACCGATGCGACCTTGAAGCCGCAGCGTTGTCGCTGATGCGCCGCCGCCTCGGCAGGCGCACCGCGTTCATTCCAGACAGTCCGTTGTTCCGTTGCCGTTGTTTGCCGTCATATTTTTTCGCGCGTTCCCGCGCGGATTCCGGCATCCGCTGGCTGTCTACCCCTTTTTCGCTTCTGACTGGAATCTCGGCGCGCTCGTGCTTCGCCGGGCCCAAAGCAAATGGCTAACAGAAAACTCGACTTTCGCGGACAAGCCTTCAAGGATGTCCTCGGCTTCACCTTCCGTCACTGGGCGCAACAGCCGGGGCGCATCGTCGTGATCGCGGCGCTCGCGCTGTTCACGGCGGGCGCGGACATCCTGACGCCGGTCTTCGCCGGACGTCTCGTCGACGCGATCGCGGCCGGTCCGGCGTCGTCGGCGCCCGTCTGGCATCACGCGCTTGCGGCCTTCGGCGCGCTCGCCGCGCTCGGCCTCACCGCGACGCTGCTGCGCCAGGGCGTGTACTTCAACATCATCCGCTTCACGCTGAAGATGATGAGCGAGATCGCCGCGCGCGCGTTTCATCGCGTGCAGCGCTTTTCGACCGACTGGCACGCGAACAGCTTCGCCGGCTCGACCGTGCGCAAGATCACGCGCGGCATGTGGGCGCTCGACCTGCTGAATGACACGCTGCTGATCGCGCTGCTGCCATCGCTGGTGATGCTGATCGGCGCGACCCTGCTGCTCGGCTCGCGCTGGCCCATGATGGGCAACGTCGTCGGCATCGGCTCGCTGCTGTACATCGGCGTGACCGTGACGGTGTCGCTGGGCTTCGTCGCGCCGTCCGCGCGTCTCGCGAACGCGTGGGACACACGCATGGGCGGCGCGCTCGCCGATGCGGTCAGCTGCAACGGCGTCGTCAAGGCATTCGGCGCGGAAGCGCGCGAGGAAGCGCGCCTCGCGCACGTGATCGGCAAATGGCGGCAACGCACACGCCGCACGTGGGTGCGCGGCACGCTCAACGGCGGCCTCCAGGGCGGCATGCTGGCCGCGATCCAGGCGGCGATTCTCGGCGTGGCGCTACTGCTGTGGGCACGCGGCGAAGCGAGCGTCGGCGACATCACGTTCGCGCTGACGATGTTCTTCATGCTGCAAGGCTATCTGCGTGACATCGGCATGCACATCCGTAACCTGCAGCGCTCGGTCAACGACATGGAGGAACTGGTGTCGCTCGAGAGTCAGTCGCTCGGCGTCGAGGATCGTCCCGGCGCCGGCGCCATCGCGATCCGCGACGGCGAGATCCGCTTCGAGCAGGTGTCGTTTCACTATGGCGCGCACAGCCGGCCGCTCTACGACGACTTTTCCATCCGCATCGCGGCGGGCGAGCGCGTCGGGCTGGTCGGTCATTCCGGCTCGGGCAAGACGACCTTCATCAAGCTGATCCAGCGCCTTCACGACATTTCGGGCGGGCGGATCACGATCGACGGCCAGGACATCGCGCAGGTCCAGCAAGCGTCGCTGCGAAGCCAGATCGCGATCGTCCAGCAGGAGCCGGTACTGTTTCACCGCTCGCTTGCCGAGAACATCGCGTATGGACGGCCCGGCGCGACCCGCGCCGACATCGAGCGGGCCGCGCGGCTCGCGAGCGCGCACGACTTCATCGCCGCGCTGCCGAACGGCTACGACACGCTGGTCGGCGAACGCGGCATCAAGCTATCGGGCGGCGAGCGTCAACGCGTCGCGATCGCGCGGGCTTTTCTCGCCGACGCGCCGATCCTGATTCTCGACGAAGCCACGTCGAGCCTCGACAGCGAAAGCGAAGTGCTGATCCAGCGCGCGATGGAGCGGCTGATGCAGGGGCGCACGACGCTGGTGGTCGCGCATCGGCTGTCGACGGTGCGCGCGCTCGACCGGCTCCTCGTGCTCGACAAGGGCAAGGTGATCGAGGAAGGCAGCCACGACGCGCTGATCAAACGCGACAACGGCTTGTACCGTCGCTTGTTCGAGCGTCAGGCGCTGGAGCTGATCAAGGGTCTCGGCGAGCCGGAGCTCGTGCGCGAGTCGGCAAAGGTCAAAGCCGACCGGGTCGACGATTCTGGCTTGTTGGTCGGCTAGCGCGACGCAGGCATGCACCAGGCTTCGCGGCAAACGATGCCACGCCTGGCGCCACCAGCCCCTGGCAATAGAAGGCCCGCCGCGCTACACCGCGCCGGCGGGCAACCCGATGCCGCGCGCCATTCCGGTCGCGGCAAACACCATCAGAACCAGCAGCACGGTCTGGATCACGCTGAAATGCGCGTAAGATCGCGCCTTCTTCAGATTCGGCGCCGCGCCGCTGCGGATCGACGCGCGCCAGCGCATCAGGCCGAGCATCGTGGGCACTTCGAGGATCAGGATCAGCACCAGCAACGTCATCTTCACGTGAAAGAGCGGCTGGTGCAGGTAGTAGTCGGCGCCCTTCTCATAGCTACCGAACATGCGCATCAGGCCGGTCACGATCAGCACCAGCGCGGCGATGCCCCAGCGTGAATCGGCGCGGAACACCGAACGCAACGCGGCGGGCACCGACGCGCGACGCAGCGACCACGTGCGTCTGAGAATCGACGCGAGCGCAAAACCATAAGCGAGCAGATGAAGGGCGGCAAGCAACCAGCGAACCAGCATGGCGACTCCTGCGAAAGACGCAATATGATCGATGAGTGTCCCACTCGCCCGCCTGCAGGCCGGGCGCCTTGATTGCATTATCGACGAAGCTTCGCTTCGGGATGCGTGCATCGGCCACGCGATGTGACCGATAGCACAAAACATGCAGCGTCAGACCTGGCGCAGCGTCGTGTCGAGCGCGCGAGCGGCGACGCGATCGCCTTCGGTCGTCAGCGCGGCGCGGAAAACGGTCTGCCGGTTATGACCCGCGGCGGCCGGCGAATCCCACAGCAACTCGACCTTCGGACGTACGCCGAACGCGCTGCGCGCAAGCGAGGGCGCCGCGACCGACCCTATCGGCGCCGCTGACGCGCCGGCCTTGCCCGGCGCGCCGAACGCGACCGCGGGCGCCGGCGTCGCGCGCCCATTGGAACCGCTCGCCCAGCGCACCGACAATTCGCGCGCATCGTATTGCCCCACCTTGCGCCGCTCGGCCCACACGACGACGGTGCGGGTCAGCGGATCGAGCGACACCGCATAGCGGCCGATCGCAAAGCGCCGCGCCGCCACATTGGTGCGCCACAACGGCAGCGGCCGGCAGATCCACAAGACGACCGCATACAGCACCGGCGCCGCGACGAGCCAACCGTTGCTGGCCGCGACCGCCTGCATCGCGCGACGCCAGCCTGCGCTCGCGACGAACGCGCCGACCGACCACACCGCAAACAGAAACCCGAGGAACGCGAACAGGCGCAGCGCCTGACGCAGCCATTGCGGCAACGGATGGAACGGACGCTCCGCGACGGCGCGCGCGCCCGGCAGGAAGATCAGCAGGAACAGAAAAACGAGGTTGATACATGCCCACGGTGAAGACGCCATCGCGGTCAGCGCGGTGGTCAGCTTCATCTCGGACATCGAGAAAAACCAGCGGGCGGCGAGCACGAGACCGATGGCGCGCAACGTAAAAATCGTTCCGGCGCCGGGCGCGGCGTTCGCGCGCGTCTCTTTCGTTCTCGCCAAGGCATCCTCCTGTCGTCGGCGGCACCGCAGCCCAATTTGCGGCACGGCAATTATAGGGATATTACCGAGACTGGCTCGTTCGCGCCGCGCGGAAACCCGTATTTTCAGTTGTGCACCGACGAAAAACGCAGCGCGCATGCAACAACGCCCCGCCGGCGACGTGCCGGTGGGGCGTTCAGAGCAACGAAGGAAGCGTGCAACGAGTTGCTGCCGACAGCGTTTTATCTACCGCGAAACAACTGCGGCGAAACAATCGCCAATCAGCCCGCGTTGACTTCGCGCAGCACCGTGCGATGTTTGCGGCGCAGCAGCTCTTCATAGGTGGCGACGTAGTTCTGCGCCATCACCTTCGACGAGAAGCGCGCCTCGAACGCCTTGCGCACGCCAGCGCGGGGCAGCGTGTGCAGACGTTTGACGGCGGCGACCGCGCTGATTTCGTCCTCGACGACGAAACCCGACACGCCGTTTTCGATCACTTCCGGCACCGAACCGCGATTGAACGCGATCACCGGCGTGCCGCAAGCCATCGCCTCGATCATCACGAGACCGAAGGGCTCCGGCCAGTCGATCGGGAACACCAGTGCGTGCGCATTGCCGAGAAACTCGCGCTTTTCAGCTTCGCCGATTTCGCCGATGTACTCGACGTGCGACAACGACATCAGCGGCTTGATCACTTCTTCGTAGTAGGCACGGTCGGCCTTGTCGATCTTGGCGGCGACCTTGAGCTTCATGCCTGCCTGCCCGGCGATGCGAATCGCCCTGTCAAGCCCCTTCTCCGGCGAGACGCGGCCCAGGAATGCGAGGTAGCCGGGCTCGACGTTGGGAATCGGCTTGAGCACGTCTTCCGGCAAACCGTGATAGACGGTTTGCAGCCAGTGCGCCTGCGGCAGCGGAATGCGCTGGTTGTCCGAGATCGACACGACCGGCACGTCATTGAACGTGTTGAAGATCGGCTGCAGTTCAGGCAGATCGAGACGGCCGTGCAGCGTCGTGACGAACGGCACAGGCTGACGCGCGAACAGCGAGAACGGGTAGTAGTCGATGTGGAAATGCAGCACGTCGAATTCGTCCGCGCGGCGGCGCACTTCTTCGAGCAGCAGCATGTGCGGCGCCATCACGTCGCGGATCGTCGGGTCGAGGCGCAGCGCCTGCGGCCAGAAAGCTTCGAGCTTCGCCGAGGTTTGCGAATCACCGCTTGCAAACAGCGTGACGTCGTGGCCCTGCTCGACCAGCGCCTCGGTCAGATAGGACACCACGCGTTCCGTACCACCGTACAGCTTGGGAGGAACCGCCTCGTGCAGCGGAGCGATTTGAGCGATTCGCATATTGACGAACTCCTAGTAAAAAATCAGGCAAAAGTACTGCATTTGGAAAAAGCGACTCGCTTGCTCGCCAGGGCAGTCTGGCCGGAAATGCCGGCGCGGGCCTGATTCTTTTGAGAAATCCTGCGATGGATCGCTTGGTAACGAGCCCGGACAAGTGGATCAGCGACTGGGCATGTGCGAGTAAACGCGCCCGTTGCACCGACGTTGACAAACTGTCAGAAAAATTGCCGGGCTAACGAGCACGCATTATCGATGCCTGGATTGTTGCAGCACCACAGCATTTCAAAGTCTTTACGTTGTTACAAACGCGAAACACTTTGCAAACCCTTGTTTTCAAAGACAGTTCTACAGTATGCACGAGGTTTCGGGAGGCGCGGCGGTACCGTGTCTGTTAGCTCTCGCCCATCAGCGTTGCCGGTAGGAATTGCAAAATTGCCGCAGCGCGGTCGAATGCAATCTGTAATCATATCTCGAAATTTTCCGCAATCTGCCTGAATGGCCCGTCGGCTGGTGTGTCGGGACGACGCAGATCGCGGAGGTCCATCGCGAAATCAATCGCGTCAAAGCCCGGATACACAGGGCGCAATCGCCTTTGCATGTTTACAATGCGAAGCATCGGCTTCACGCAGAGCCATGCTTGTCCGTATGGTCCGCGCATTGCATGCACAACCCGCAACACATCGATCTCAGCTCAATTGGAACACTTGACCATCGCCCAGCGTAACGCCCAGAACGCCAAGCTCGCGAGCTATGCGCACCGGCCACTTGCGTTTCTCTTCCGCTTTATCCGCCGCCATCCGCTCGCGCATGCGATCGTGTTGTGCAGCGTGTTTGCGGCCGTGGGCTGTGCACTCGCTTCGCAGTACGCGATCAAACATCTGATCGACGTGCTCGGCGGCGGCAGGCATCATCCGGGACCGCTGTGGGGCGCGTTCGCGATCCTCGTCGGCCTGATCGCTGCCGACAACCTGTTGTGGCGGATCGGCGGCTGGTTCGCCGCGCACACGTTCGTCGCCGTGACGGGCGATTTGCGGCGCGACCTGTTTCAGTACCTGAGCGGCCACTCGCCGACCTACTACGCCGAAAAGCAGCCCGGCATGCTGGCAAGCCGGATCACCGCGACCTCGAACGCCGTCTACACCGCCGAAAACACCACCGCGTGGAACGTGCTGCCGCCGTGCATCGCGGTGCTCGGCGCGATCGTGATGATCATCGCGGTGAACCCGCTGATGGCCGCCGGCCTGATGCTGTGCTCGGCGATCCTGTCGGTCGTGCTGTACAAGCTCGCGGGCCGCGGTTCCGCGCGTCACCATAATTTCGCGACCAAGGCGGCATCGGTCGACGGCGAGCTTGTCGACGTGATCAGCAATATGGGGCTCGTGCGCGCGTTCGGCATGACGTTCCGCGAACAGCACCGCTTTGCTTCGACGGTCAAGTCGGAAATGGACGCGCGCCAGCAAAGCCTGCTGTACCTGGAAAAGCTGCGTCTGCTGCACGCCGTGGTCACCGCGCTGCTGTCGGCCGGCCTGCTAGGCTGGGCGCTATGGCTGTGGGACCAGGGCCGCGCGACCTCGGGCGACATCGTGCTCGTCAGCTCGCTCGGCTTCACGATCCTGCACGGCACGCGCGATCTCGCCGTCGCGCTCGTCGACGTCACGCAGCACGTCGCGCGACTCGCAGAGGCCGTGCGCACGCTGCTCGAACCGCACGGCATGCCCGATCGCGACGACGCGACCGAACTTGTGCCGCAGGGCGGCCGCGTCACGTTCGACGGCGTCACGTTCGCCTATCCGCGCCGCCGGCCGATTCTCGATCACTTCGACCTCGATATCGAACCGGGTCAGCGCGTCGGGCTGATCGGCAAGTCGGGCGCCGGCAAATCGACCGTGCTCGCGCTGTTGCAGCGCTTCTACGAGACCCAGGGTGGCGCGATCAAGATCGACGGCCAGGACATCGCGTCGATTACCCAGGACAGCCTGCGCCACGCGATCGCGCTGGTGCCCCAGGACATCTCGCTGTTCCATCGCACGGTGTACGAGAACATCGCGTACGGCCGCCCGGACGCGAGCCGCGAGGAAGTGCTCGCCGCCGCGCGCGAGGCGCGTTGCGTGGACTTTATCGAAGCGATGCCGGAAGGCTACGACACGATCGTGGGCGACCGCGGCGTGAAGCTGTCGGGCGGTCAGCGCCAGCGCATCGCAATCGCGCGCGCGATTCTGAAAAACGCGCCGATCCTGCTGCTCGACGAAGCCACGTCCGCGCTCGACAGCGCGTCCGAGGAAGCGATCCAGAAGGCGCTCGACCGCCTGATGGTCGGCCGCACCGTGATCGCGATCGCGCACCGTCTGTCGACGCTGAACAACTTCGACCGGATCATCGTGATGAGCGCCGGCAAGGTCATCGACGACGGCACGCCGGAAGAACTGCGCCAGCGTCCGGGCCTCTATCGCGACCTGCTCTCGAAGCAGTATGGCAAGGGCCAGACGCTGCATATCGGCGGCAAGAAGGTCGACGAACAGCACGTAGCCTGACGCACGCCTGGTCCACGCGCTGCGCATCGCTTGAAAAAAAGCCGCTCCCTGGAGCGGCTTTTTGCTGTCTGGCTCGCGGCCCGGCTTGGCTTAGCCGGTCACGCTCTCGCGCGCCGCCCTCTTGCGCGCGGCGCCCGCCGCACCCGTGGCCGCGTGCGCTTTCCCGCTTCTGGCGCGCTTCGCGCCCTCGACGCTCTGCAGATCGCGCATGAAGTTATCGCGCCACACCGACACGTTGTTCTCGCGCAGCTGCGCCATCATGTCGCGATAGCGCCCCTGGCGCTCGGCGAGCGGCATGTCGAGCGCCCGCGCGAGCGCTTCGGCCATGCCGTCGATATCGACCGGATTGACGATCAGCGCGCCGTCGAGCTCCTGCGCCGCGCCCGCGAAGCGCGACAGCACCAGCACGCCGGGATTCTCCGGATCCTGCGCCGACACGTATTCCTTCGCAACGAGGTTCATGCCGTCGCGCAACGGCGTCACATAGCCGACGTGCGCGGTACGGAACAGCGCCGCCAGCACCGAGCGCTCGTACTGCTTGTGGATGTATAGGATCGGCGTCCAGTCCAGCTCGGCGAAACGTCCGTTGATCCGTCCCGACTCGCCTTCGAGCTGTAGCCGGATGTCTTGATACGCGTGCAGGTCGGCGCGCGTCGGCGGGGCGATCTGCAGGAACGACACCTTGTTGCGCTGCGCGGCCGTATGCTCGAGCAGGCGCTCGAACGCGCGGAATCGCTCGACCAGCCCCTTCGAATAATCGAGCCGGTCGACACTCATGATCAGCTTGCGCGAATGCAGCGTCGCCTTCATCGTGCGCACCGGCTTGCCGCGTTCGCCCGCCTTCGCGAGCTCGGCGATCTCGTCCGGATAGACGCCGATCGGATACGCAGAGGCGCGCAACGTGCGGCCGAACGCATGCACACTCAGCGGTCCTTTCGCCGACGCGTCGATCGAGCCGCCCGCCTCGTTGATCACGTAGTCGCAGAACGCGCGCAGATCGGGACCGGTCTGGAAGCCGAGCAGGTCGAACGAACACAGCGCCTCGACGAGCTCGCGATGCGGCGGCACCGTCAGCAGCACCTGCGCGGCCGGAAACGGAATGTGCAGAAAAAAACCGATGCGGTTCTTCACGCCTGCCGAGCGCAGCGCCTGAGCGAACGGAATCAGGTGATAGTCGTGCACCCAGATCACGTCGTCCTCGCGCAGGAGCGGCACGAGTTGCTGCGCGAGCCACGCGTTGACGCGGCAGTAGCCTTCGAAGTCGTGCCGGTCGTAATGCAGCAGGTCGGATCGATAGTGGAACGCGGGCCACAGCGTCGCGTTCGAGAAACCACGGTAGTACTGGTCGTAATCGCGGCGCATCAGCGGGACGGTCGCGAAGGTCACCGGACCGCGCTCCTCGAGCTTGATCTGCGGCTGGCCGGAGCTCAGCACGTCGCCGCTCCAGCCGAACCACATGCCGCCGGTCTCCTTCAGCGCGTCGTACACGCCGACCGCCAGACCGCCCGCCGCCGGACCGCCCTCCGAAATAGGCGCCACCCGGTTCGAAACAATGATCAGTCGGCTCATGAAGCGCGATTCCCGATGCAGTATGTTGTTTTCGTTGAACGGGGCCGCCGGCGTCATGCGCCGCGCGCCGCCGCGACGATGGTTTCGAGCCAGTCGAGCAGTGACGACACCGATTCGACGCGCGTGTGCGCCATCGTTTCGCCCGCGCCGACCTTGATCGACAGACCGCCGCGCTCGTTGACGACCGCGAAGCCCTTCTCGTCGGTCAGATCGTCGCCGGCGAATATCGGCGTGCGGCCGGTGAACGGCAGCTCGTCGAGGAACGCGCGCGTCGCGCGGCCCTTGTCGACGTCCTTCGGCTTGATCTCGTAGACCATCTTGCCGGGCTGCAGCACGTAAGAAGCGGGGTAATCGGCGACGAGCCGCTCGGTCGCCTCGCGCGCGACCGGCTCGCGGTCCGGCGCGTTGCGGTAGTGCAGCGCGAGCGCCGCGCCCTTGATCTCGAGCAGCATGCCCGGATGTTCGTTGACGACCTGCGCGAGCACCTGCTCCATGCGCAACAGGCGCTCGTCGTGAAAGCCGATGCGCTGCGTGTCGCCATTCGCATCGCGCCGCTCGGCGCCGTGCAGACCCGCGACCGGCAGGTCCGGCATGCCGAGAAAACTGTCGATGCTGTCGATGCCGCGCCCCGACACCACCGCGACCGCGCCATTCGTCAGACTGCGCAGTTCGCGCAGCAGGTCGATCACGCGCGGCTGCACCAGCACGCCGTCCGGTGTGGGGGCGAGTTCGACGAGCGTGCCATCGAAGTCGAAGAAAAATGCCGTCTCGCTCGGAGACAGAACAGCCGGAAGTGCTTGCATCGCCTAGGTTCGCCTTTCAGCCATCTATGGCCGGAAAAGTGTGCGCATCTTACCGCGCATCCGTCAATTTTTCGAGAAAGTAAGCTGGGACTCAAGCCCGATGGGCGCTCTATCCATCCGCTTCTGTCGATTGCGTTCAAAAGCGCAACGATCGGGCTTCAACCGGCTTTCAGCAAGCTGCGTCAATTGACCCGCAAATCGTGCGCCCGGCGCGCCGCGCGACGCTGGCGCCAATTTTGCGCTACAGTCGCTGCCACGCGGACCGTCGGCGTGATGGACATCATTGCACGCTCTCGCTCAATCGCGTGCCGCGCGCGAATCTTGCGTGGCATGATCGGGCGACGGTGCGGCCCCCTGCTCCATCGATTCGTGTTGCCTGCTCTTCAATCGAGTCATTGAACCCTGCTTTGTTCCCGATCCTGCCACCCCAGCGCCCGCGGCCGAACCTGTCCCGCTCACGACCCAAGCGACTCACGCACCGCTTGATGCACGGGTTGGCACGCCGGTTTGCGGCGGCAACTGCGCTGGGCACGCTGGTCGCGCTCGCCGCGCTGACCGGTTGCACACAGCGCGCCGAGCCGTGGCAGTTGACCAACGTGACCGGCCACCTGCCGGATCTGGACTTCACCTTGACCGACGACACCGGCCGTCCCGTCAACGCCGCGTCGTTCAGGGGCCGCACGTCGCTGGTCTACTTCGGCTACACGCATTGCCCGGACGTCTGTCCCGAAACGATGGGCCGTCTGATGCAGGTGCTCGGCAAGCTCGGTCCCGATGCGCAGAAAGTGCGCATTTTGTTCATCACCGTCGATCCCGCGCGCGACACGCCGCGGGCCTTGCACGACTATGTCGGCGCGTTCGACGCACAGCACGCCGAAGGGCTGAGCGGCACCGACTGGCAGATCGAGTCGCTGGCCAAGCGCTATCGTGTCGCTTATCAGATGGAAAAGCGCGACTCGAACGGCAACTACGAGGTCACGCACAGCTCCGCCGTCTATGTGTTCGACAGCCGGGGCCGCGCGCGCCTGCTCGCCACCGATCACGACACGCCCGATGCGATCGCGCAGGACCTGCGCCGCATCATCGATGACCAATCCTGATTCTTCTTTGATCCCACTCCATTCCATCATGACGATCAAGCTCAAACCAATCGCTTCCCTCGCCTGCGCGCTCGCGCTGTCACTCGGCGCCGCGTCGGCCGCGCAAGCGGCCGATGCTCACGCGATCAGCATCAAGGACGCGTGGGTGCGCTGGCTGCCGAACAACCTGCCCGCGGCCGGCTATGCGACGCTCGTCAACGCGAGCGACAAGCCGATCGACCTCGTCGATGTATCGAGCGACGACTACGGCGATGCGATGCTGCATCAAACCGTATCGAACGGTTCGACGCAGAAGATGGTGATGGTCGACAAGCTGTCGGTGCCCGCGCATGGCCAGGTCGCGATCGCGCCGGGCGGCTATCACGTGATGCTCGAGGACGCGAAGCACAAGGTCGCGCCGGGCGACACCGTGCGTCTGACGCTGAAGTTCTCCGACGGCGAAACAGTGAGCGCGCCGTTCGCGGTCAAGTCGCCGGGCCAGACCAGGTAAGCGGCACGACGGGCCGCCGCCACCGCACGCGCCATCGCCATGAACCTGCTCTACTGGCTCGATCCCTGGGAGTTTTCGCCGACCGTCGTGATCGCGTTGCTGATCCCCGCGATCCTGTTCGTGCGCGGCGCACGCAAGGCGCGGCTGTCGTTCGCGCGGCGTCTGTCATTCTGGTTCGGGCTGGTCGCGCTGTATGTCGTGCTGCATACGCGGCTCGATTATTTCTTCGAGCATGAATTCTTCATGCATCGCTTGCAGCATCTGGTGCTGCATCATCTCGGGCCGTTCTTCATTGCGCTGTCGTATCCGGGCGCGGCGTTGCGCGCGGGAATTCCGTTGCGCTGGCGACAGCGCTTCGTGCGGCCCGCGCTGCAAACACCGCTCGTGCGCACGGCGCTCGACGTCGTCATGCACCCGGTCGTCGCGGTCACGCTATTCGTCGGGCTGATCTATTTCTGGCTGCTGTCGCCGATCCATTTCGTCGCGATGCTCGACTGGCGGCTCTATCGCGTCATGAACTGGAGCATGGCGATCGACGGCCTGCTGTTCTGGTGGCTCGTACTCGATCCGCGTCCGGCGCCGCCCGCGCGTCTGTCTCCGGGCAAGCGCGTGCTCGTCGTGATCGCGGCGATTCCGCCGCAGATCGTTCTCGGCGCATTCATCTTTTTTACGACGCACGAGTTGTATCCGATCTACTCGATCTGCGGCCGCGCGTTCACGTGGCTGAGCCCGATGCGCGATCAGCAGATCGGCGGGCTCCTGCTATGGATTCCGGGTTCGATGATGAGCGTGGTCGGCGCGCTGATCGCGCTGCGTCACTGGATGCGGCTGTCGTCTCGCGGACGCCTGCGCGCCGAGCGGCATGCAAAAGCGGCGCGCGGGCTCACGCATGCGGCGTCGACGACCACGAACGTGCCCCGCTGACCCGTTCGCGTTCACAGCGCGCGCATCCACACATGCGGGATGCCGTCTTCGTCGTGAATCTCCGAGATCGGCATGAAGCCGAACGCACCGTAAAAACCTTGCAGATGCGCCTGCGCGTGCAGACGGATCGGCGTATCGGGCCACTGCGCACGGATTTGCGCGAGCGAGCGTTCGAGCATCGCATTGCCGAGACCGATGCCGCGAAACGGCGCGGTCGTCAACACCCTGCCGATGCGCACATCGGCATCCGCCGCATCGGGCAACAACACGCGCAGATAGCCGGCCAACGGCGGCAGCGCCGCACCGCGGCCGGTGCCATACGCAAGCAGATGCCAGGCTTCGACGTCGAGCCCATCGATATCGCCATACACGCAGTTCTGTTCGACGACGAACACCGCGCTGCGGGCGGCCAGCATCTCATAGACTTCGACGCTCGTGAGGTTCCCGAACGGCTTCCAGCGCCATTCGAGCTGGGCGAGCCGCGCGGCGGCGGTGTGTTGCGGTTCAGTCATCGGTAGCTTTCAGGGTCAATGCGCGACAGCGCGGGCAACGATCTGCAATTATGCCGCGCGCCTCGTCATCGAGCATGCGCAGGCCTGGCATCCGGGCGGTCGACACGGCTGTCTTCAGTCGCGAAAGCCGCGCACGCGTTCAGAGCACCGCTTGCACGGGTCGCGCGAGACAGTCGGGGGATTGCCGAGGCCGCATAGATGCAGCGCGCCGACGACCACCAGCGTGCGCTCGCGAACGTCCAGCAACTCGCTCAGCCGCGCGGCCCACGCGCGATTGCGCACGTCGAGAATCGCCTGACGGATGCCGGCCAGATTGAACATCGGCGCTTCGACGGCGATTTGCTGTATCGCGTGCAGATCGCCCTCCAGCCACGCCGCGTGCATCCGTTCGAGCGTGCGCTGCGGTTCGCCGCGGTCGGCCATCAGCATGTCGAGCGCCGCGGCAATGGCTTCGAGCGGAATCGATTCGAGCGCGACTGCGACGTCCCGCGCGGACTCGAGATAGCGATACGGCTTCGCCTGCGCGAGCGCCGAGCGCAACATGCGCGGCTCGACACCCTCGACGACCTGCTGCAGCAGCGTCGGCGCGACGATCAGCGCGGCCCACGGACGCAGTGTTTCAAGCGGCGCGAGCAGGCCATCGGTCGGCCACAGCGCCTGCAGTTGCGTCCAGGCTTGGTCGCACATCAGGGGCCGCAGTTGCGCGGCGTCGGGGTGTGCGTCGGCTTTGAGAAACGGCAGGATCGTTGCTGGGTCGGACTCGAATACGAGCGCGTCGGCCCAGTCATAGGCTTCGGCAACCCATGGCGGCGTTCGACGGCTCGTCGCGGGAAACAGATGCATCGAGCCGAGCAGGCGGACCTGAGTGCCGGTGAGTTGGAAATACATGCGGCTTCAATGAAAACGGGCGATGACGATGGTGCGATTCTATCGCCCGGCCTGGATGAGGCGCGCCGGCGTGCGTTGCCCTTCCCGTGCGCGCGCCGGACACGCCGTTGAGCGGAATGCGCTGCCCCAATGAATGCGGGAACGCATCAAACGCCTGAACCCGATTATTGCCCGCTCTTTTTAACGACTCGAGTTCGGTCGTATAGCGCTCGTTTCTCACGCCATTGCTGCCGTAATACTCTTCCACCGATTTCACCCAACGGCCGACTTCCGGCACATACCAAAACGCTTTATACGCGCGTCCCGTCGCCTGAACAGGACCGAGTTTCTGCGCATGCGTGATCATCGCGGTGTCGCCCTGCTCGACCTGGCTGGCTTGCGTGACCGTCTGCCGCGGCTCGAGTTGCGCGACCCAGTCGCCTTCGGCTTCGATCTTGATCGCCTGGAATTTGCCGGCGGGCACTTCGACGGTTTCCGTTCCGACCACCCGATACTGCGAGTTCCACTTCTGCGAAGCGAATACCCGGTTCGGATGCTGCCCGGCGTATTCGACCGTCCAGCTCTTACCCGGCGACAACGGAAACGCGAACGGCCGGTTCACGACTGTATCGGTGCCGTTCACGCTGCGCTCGCGGCTCCGGTCCGCTCCGGCGATCACTTCGCGTGGCGCCTGCGTCGGACCCGAGATCTTCGATTCGAAATAGATGTGCGATGGCGTCGCCCGCAGCACCGTCACCTGCTCGTGCGTCTGGTTCCAGCCCTATGGCCCTCTCTCGCTCGTCGACGTATATGTCCAGGTGTCCCCGGGTTTGACGTCGGGCGCCGGCGCCGATTGCGCAAGCGCCGACAACGGCCAAGCGAGGCTCAATAGCAGCGCGGCGGTTCTATTTTTTTCATAGGTCGAATATAGGTTTTATGTGCAACGAATAAGCAGCCGCGAATATCCGGGCGAATACTCGATGATGCACTTTAAAATGCAAAGAGCCGGTGAGCACTTCCCGAATTGCTGGACGAACGACGGCCAGCACCTCGAGTTTGAGCGACGCGCAGAAGAACTATGAGAGCTTTGCACTCACGTCTAACGGTGGACTGCATTATGTCGATGGCAGCCTTTCGCTCAGCGCGAATTCGGCGGGGCGCTATCGGTCGGCTCGAGTAGCACGTTTTTCACCATCGACTCCAGCATCGCTCAAAGCCCCTCCACGGGCACTCAGTCGCTGATTGCCGGGACGGCTTCGCTCTCGTCGGTGCTCAAGGTCCCCACGTTGACCAATGGACGCGAGATCGTCAATGGCGCTGTGTATGTCGGCGCAGTTCCCGCGCAGGCGCGGGTCAGCTACGTGGGACCCAACGTGCAGGAAGACTATCTGGCGGCGGACGGTAGTACCGTGATCCGCACCTTGCTTGGCACCAGCTACACCGTCGTTTCGCTGAGCGGTCTGATATCCGCGACGCCGTCCGAACTCTTCACGAATAGCGCCCTGCTCGGCAACGATATCGACGCTGGAAAGTTTCTTTCCCAACTCCAGCACGACGGACGACAGGACCTATCAGCTTTCCGATGGCCAGATCGTCACGTTGCAAGGCGTTCGCGCATGGGTGGCCAACAGCGTGCTCGGGGGTAGCACGACCGACTATCGCGTGTATTACCAGAACAACGGCGGCATCTACGCGGGTTACATGATCAGGAGCGGCACAACGATGCAGATAGCACCGCTCGGAGGCGGTACGCCGCAAGAGCACTACTGCTTCCTGAACCCCGCTGCCGTGCAGTCAATCAAATCCGCGCTCAATTTCTGATCGATTCGGAGGAACGTCTGCGGCACGCAGTCGGATCGACCGCTCCGCTCACCTTGATGACGACGATCGACAAGGCTGGCGAAGAGAGGAACAGAAAAAGAAAAGCCCCGACAAGTCGGGGCTTTCGCTTTACATCAAAGACTGGAGGCGCGAGCCGGAGTCGAACCGGCCTAAACGGCTTTGCAGGCCGCTGCATAACCGCTTTGCTATCGCGCCACAAGCGGACTGGAACCTAGACACGGGTTCGCAGATTTATCTGGTGATAACCAGAAGAACCGAAGCTCTGGAAGTTCAGAACGAGCGGCCTTCCAAACAAAAAGGGAAGCGCTGCTTCCCCTGATGTATGGAGCGGGAGACGAGGCTCGAACTCGCGACCTCAACCTTGGCAAGGTTGCGCTCTACCAACTGAGCTACTCCCGCATTGAACTGCTTCACCGCGCTGCCTTTTTTACTTCGCCAAACAACGCGATGCTTCGAATACTGGAGCGGGAAACGAGGCTCGAACTCGCGACCTCAACCTTGGCAAGGTTGCGCTCTACCAACTGAGCTATTCCCGCGTTGTGCTGCATTTACTGCTACTGCTTTACTGCGTCTCCGGTGTTTCGCGTTGCGTGCATCGGAGAAACGAGATTATGGATAATCGACTGAAACGTGTCAACCCCTTTGCCCGTCTGTGTTAAAGAAAATATTTCTCTCGTAGTAGTGCGGGGTTCGAACACACTTTTGCGCCCCCGTGCTCTTCTATTCACACCGTCACGCAATGCCGCCGCGCTCGCGAATCTGCGGCCACGCGAGCTTCATGTAGTACAGCATCGACCAGATCGTCAGGAACGCAGCCAGATAGATCAGCCACAGGCCCCACACGCGCGTGTCGACCGTCACGCCGCCACCGAGCGGCAGCGGGCCATAGAACAGCAGCATCGGAATCGCGACCATCTGGCAAGCGGTCTTGAACTTGCCGAGCGAGTTCACCGCGACGCTCTTCGACGCGCCGATCTGCGCCATCCATTCGCGCAGGGCCGAGATCGCGATTTCACGTCCGACGATCACGAGCGCGATCGCGGAATCGATCCGCGTGAGTTGCACGAGCACGAGCAGCGCCGCGGTCACCATCAGCTTGTCGGCGACCGGATCGAGAAACGCGCCGAATGCCGAGGTCTGATTCCATTTGCGGGCCAGAAAGCCGTCGAACCAGTCGGTGAGCGCCGCCAGGATGAAGATCGTCGCGGCCGCGAGATTGCGGTGCGCGAGGCTCATCATCATGTCGGGCAAATAGAACACACCGACGACGAGCGGAATCAGCACGATCCGCAGCCAGGTCAGGAATATCGGGAAATTAAACGGCATGGGGCAGGCGCAGCGTCTGACGAGTGAGTTGCAATTGTGCCGTGTCACAGGGCCTGCCACAAGCAAGCGCGCCCTGGCATGGCCGCTCGGGGGCGGCAAGCGAGCCGCCCCCGGCGCGTGGGTCGCAGCCAGCGCATCCGCAGCGCGACGCCGCGGGTCCGACGAACCGTCGTTCCGATCACAGCCCGGCGCGGCCCGCCAATTCAATGCAGTTGCCGGTAGATCTGCTCGGCGAGCGCCTGCGAAATGCCTTCGACGCTCGCGAGATCCTCGACGCTCGCGGCCACCACGCCGCGCAAGCCGCCAAAGCGCGCCAGCAGGCGCTGACGCCGCTTCGCCCCTACGCCTTCGAGTTCTTCGAGCCGCGAGGTCTGGCGCGTCTTGCCGCGTTTGGCGCGCATGCCGGTGATCGCGAAACGATGCGCTTCGTCGCGGATCTGCGCGACCAGCATCAGCGCGGCGCTTTCCTTGCCGAGTTCGAGCGGCGTGCGGCCGTCCGCGAAAATCAGCGTCTCGAGACCGACCTTGCGCCCCTCGCCCTTCGCGACGCCGACGAGCATGCCAGTATCGAGCCCCAACTCCGTGAACACCTGCCGCGCGATCTCCACCTGCCCCTTGCCGCCGTCGATCAGCACGATGGTCGGCAGCACGCCGCCGGCCGCGGCCGGCTCGGCGGCATCGGCGGCGAGCGCGGGATCGGCGGCCGCGTCACTTTGCGATTCGGCGGCTTCGTCGCTCGCATTCGCGGCGGCCTGCGCGACCATCTTTTCGTAGCGGCGCGTGAGCACCTGGCGCATCGCCGCGTAATCGTCACCGGGCGTGATGCCGGCGATGTTGTAGCGGCGATACTCGGACGACTGCATCTTGTGGTGGTGATAGACGACGCAGGACGCCTGCGTCGCCTCGCCCATCGTGTGACTGATGTCGAAGCATTCGATGCGCAGATGCGCGAGGTCGTCGCACTCCATGCCGAGCGTGTCGGTCAACGCGCGCGTGCGCGCCTGCTGCGAGCCCTGCTCGGAGAGCAGGCGCGCGAGCGCGAGCCGCGCGTTCTGCTCGGCCATCGCGAGCCACGCGCGCCGCTGTCCTTGCGGTTGACGCAGTACGGTCACCTTGTGGCCCGCCTGCTCGATCAGCACGTCGACGAGTTCGCGCGCCGGCGCGTGGCTGACCACCAGCACCGGCGGCACGCGATTGCCGAGGTAATGCTGCGCAATGAACGCTTCGAGCACTTCGGATTCGATGCCGCCTGGCGCGCGGCCGTTGCGGCGCTTCGCCGCGGGGCCGGACTCTGCGTTCCCGTCGGTGCCTTCGTCCGCGCCTTCGTCGCTGACGGCGTCCGGGGTCGCTTCGGCAGCCTCGTCGATCGCGTCTTCTTCACTACCATCGGCGTCCTCGTCTTCCGACGGCATGTCCTGAGCGATCGCGAGCGCATCGGCCGAGGCGCTCGCCGCCGCGGCCGATGGCGCGACCGCTCGCGCATCCGCCGATGCATCGTCCTGATCGCCGTCTTCTTCGAGCCCGCCTTCCTCCGCCGTCAACGCGCTCTCCACGTGCGTGGGAAAGTACGCCTTGTCGCCGAGATGTCGTCCGCCGCGCACCATCGCGAGATTCACGCACACGCGGCCGCCCAGCGCGACTACCGCGAGAATGTCGACGTCGCTGTCGCTGCCGACTTCGATTGCCTGCTGATGCAGCACCGTCGACAGCGAACTCATCTGGTTGCGCACCGCCGCGGCCTGCTCGAACTTCAGCTCGGTCGCGAACGCATGCATCTTCTGCTCGAGCTCCTTCATCACCTCGCCCTGACGGCCGAGCAGAAAGCGCGACGCGTTGGCGACGTCGCGCGCGTAATCCTCCTCGCTGATGTTCGCGACGCACGGCGCCGTGCAACGGCCGATCTGATGCAGCAGACACGGCCGCGTGCGGTTGTTGAACACCGAGTCTTCGCAGGTGCGCAGCTGGAACACGCGCTGCAGGATCTGGATGCTCTCGCGCACCGCCCACGCGCTCGGGAACGGGCCGAAGTACTGGTTCTTGCGATCGACCGAGCCGCGGTAATAGGCCATGCGCGGAAACTTGTGGCCGGTCAGCTTCAGATAGGGATACGACTTGTCGTCGCGAAACAGGATGTTGTAACGCGGCGTGAGCGCCTTGATCAGATTGTTTTCGAGCAGCAGCGCCTCGGCCTCGGAACGCGTGACCGTGGTCTCGATGCGCGCGATGCGCGTGACCATCATCGCGATACGCGGCGACAGCTGTGTCTTCGTGAAGTAGCTCGATACGCGCTTCTTCAGATCGCGCGCCTTGCCGACGTAGAGCACCGCGCCACTCGTGTCGTAATAGCGGTAGACGCCGGGCAGATGCGGCAGTTGGGCGAGCACTGTTTTCGGCTCGAAGGTGTCGGGGGCGTCGCTGGCTTCGGGTTCGGTCATGCGGGATCGATTGGGGTGGGACTGTCTCGCGCTGCCTCGCCGCTTGCACCGCTTGCACCGGTTGCACCGGTTGCACCGATTGCACTGATTGCGCCGATTGCGCCGCCGGGTGCCCGGCATCGTTCGCCGGGCGTCATGTCGCGCGTCGCCGATGCGGCCCGCATGGCGGACAAAGGGCGCGCGCGATCGCGAGCGAGGCTTTAGAATCGCCAGTTTAGAACATTCCGCGTTCGTTCGAACCCGCTCCGGTTCGCCGGAGTCACCGAGCCAGCCGAGCCGCCATGTCCTCCGTCGCGCCCGATTCCGGATCACCCGCCGCCCCTGCCAACCCGATCGCCTGCGATATCTTCTGCGCGGTGATCGACAACTTCGGCGACATCGGCGTGTGCTGGCGCCTTGCGCGCCAACTCGCGCGCGAGCACGGCTGGCAGGTGCGCGTGTTCGTCGACGATCTGCATGCGTTCAGGAGGCTGTGCCCGTCGCTCGAGCTGGAGCGTGCGCGGCAGACGCTCGACGGCATCGTCGTCGAGCATTGGCACGAGCCGTCCCATGCTGGCGATACGCTCGAAATCGCCGACGTCGTGATCGAGGCGTTCGCCTGCGAACTGCCGCCCGTCTATATCGCGGCGATGGCAGAGCGAGCGAGCGTGCCGCTCTGGTTCAACCTCGAATATCTGAGCGCCGAGGACTGGATCGCCGATTTTCATCTGCGGCCGTCGCCGCATCCGCGCTACGCACTCAGCAAGACCTTCTTTTTCCCCGGACTCGGCCCCGGCACCGGTGGCGTCCTGAAGGAGCGAGATCTCGACGCGGCGCGCGCCGCGTTCGAAGCATCGCCCGCCGCGCGCACCGACTGGTGGCGCAACGTCACGGGCCACGCGCCGCCGCCCGCCGACGCGACGGTCGTGTCGCTGTTCGCCTACGAAAACCCGGCCGTCGACAGCCTGCTCGAACAATGGCGCGACAACGCAAGCCCGATCGTGCTGCTGGTGCCCGAAGGACGCATTTCCGGCGCGCTGGCGCGTTTTTTCGGCCTACCTTCGTTTGCAGCGGGCACCCATGCGACGCTCGGCAACCTCAGCGCGCACGCGCTCGCGTTCACCGAACAGCCTGGCTACGACGCACTGCTCTGGGCGAGCGACGTCAATTTCGTCCGCGGCGAGGACTCGTTCGTGCGCGCGCAGTGGGCCGCCAAGCCGTTCGTCTGGCACATCTACCCGCAGGCCGACGACGCCCATCTGCCAAAGCTCGACGCCGCACTTGCGCACTACACCCGCACGCTCCCAGCTGACGCGCGCGCCGCGCTCGAGCGCTTCTGGCACGCGTGGAACGGCGCTGGTCAGCCGGACTGGGCGGAATTCCAGCGCCACTATCCGGCCCTGAAACGGCGCGCCGCCGGCTGGGCGGTCGAACTCGCGCAAGTCGGCGATCTCGCCGGAAATCTGACCTCGTTCGCAAAAACTCAGTTAAAATAAGCGGTTATCCAACGGCCGACGACGCAAGCGCGGCCCGATTAGACCAACTACCCCATGGTCAGCCCGTCTGACCGGTCCCCTCGAAAAACAGAGCACGCGTCCCCAATCTTCCAGTCGGGCACGCGAATGTCAAAAAAGGGACGTATGTTTGGGCGTGTTGCAGATCGGCGCCCCTCGTGTACACGCCCGAACAGGGTAAAAATCAGGTAACGGACAGGTGGAACGCCGAGGCATCACGCCCCCGGGTTTTCGCCGCGAGCCGATCCCGTTTCACGCATCCGGGCTGCGCGGCCGCTTCACGCGGCGCGCAGCAGGCGGTGGGCGAAACGCCGAAGCCGCTTGCGCCGTATGCCGTTGAGCAACAGTTAAGCTATTTATCTCGTACAGGACAGTTTTATGAAGACCGCACAGGAACTCCGCACCGGCAACGTCGTGATGATCGGCGCAGACGCAATGGTCGTGCAAAAGGCCGAATACAACAAATCGGGCCGTAACTCCGCCGTCGTCAAGATGAAGTTCAAAAACCTGCTGACCGGCGCAGGCATGGAATCCGTGTACAAGGCGGACGACAAGTTCGACGTCGTCGTGCTCGAGCGCAAGGAAGTGACGTACTCGTACTTCGCCGACCCGATGTACGTGTTCATGGACGCCGACTACAACCAGTACGAAGTCGAAGCCGAAATGATGGGCGACGCGATGCACTACCTCGAAGACGGCATGGCTTGCGAAGTCGTGTTCTACAACGAGAAGGCGATCTCGGTCGAACTGCCGACCACGCTGGTTCGCGAAATCATCTACACGGAACCGGCCGTCAAGGGCGATACGTCGTCGGGCAAGGTGCTGAAGAACGCCAAGCTGAACACCGGCTTCGAACTGCAAGTGCCGCTCTTCTGCAACATCGGCGACAAGATCGAAATCGACACGCGTACGCACGAGTACCGCAGCCGCGCCTAAGCGCCCGCCTGCCTCACCCCGCCAGCGCCGGCGCCCTGCCGGCCTGCACAAAAAGCGCTCAATTTTTGGGCGCTTTTTCTTTTCTGTCGCGCCGTGTATGGTTTAGGAAAACTTTACCGGCAAATTTCTCAAAATTACCATCGCGACATCCGGATTTCGCGTTGGGCGCGCGGCAAGCCCTTGATCGATTTCATCCACGCTCTTTGGCACGATCTCTGCTAGGTGGAGAGAGTTACGCGAGTATCGCTCATTTTCCACTGCTGGGAGAGGCACCATGAACAACGACATCGCTGAAGGTAAATGGAGACAGATGATCGGTAAGGCGAAGACCGCATGGGGCGAACTGACGGACGACGAGTTGACCAAGGCCGAAGGCCGGGCCGACAAGCTCGCTGGTCTGATTCAGGAACGCTATGGCAAAACCCGTGAACAGGCGGAACTCGAAGTGCGCCGGTTTTTCGATAGCAACCGGGATTTCTGACAGGACCAGTGAAGGAACTACAGGCGCCGGCCCGCGCGACTCAAGGCGCAGTGCCGGCGGCTGTCGTTTTTTCACCGCCGAAGGACCGTTGGTTTAGCCCTGTCATCGAGCCCTCAGAGCCCGGAGTGCGCGCCATCAGCGTTGGCGGCGCGCCGGGCATTCGACCCATTCATAAAATTGCGCTCGCCATGCCACACGCCCTGATTGTTGAAGACGATCCCAATAGCCTGTCCGGCCTGTCGGCAATCCTCGCCGCCGACGGCTTTTCAGTCGACACCGCGACCACGCTCGCCGAGGCCCGCGGCGCATTGACGCGCTTCATCCCCGACGTCGTGCTCGTCGACCTGAATCTGCCGGACGGCAGCGGCCTCGATCTGTTGCAGCATCTGCCCGCGCATCCGCCGGGCGGCGCGCTTCCGGTGATCGTGATGACCGGCAATGCGACCGTCGAGAGTGCGATCGAGGGCTTGCGGCACGGTATCTGGGACTATCTGCTGAAGCCGGTCAACATTCCGCGCCTGCGCAGCCTGCTCGCGCGCATTCCGCGGCCTTATGAGCTGACCGAGGAGGTCCAGGCGCTGCGCGCGGCGCTGCGTCAGCTTGGGCGCTTCGGCTCGATGCTCGGTCGCAGCGGCGCCATTCAGCACGTGTACGACACGATCGAGCGTCTCGCGCCGACAGAAGCCGCGGTGCTGATCTCCGGCGAGGCTGGCACCGGCAAGCAGATCGCCGCGCGCACGCTGCACGACATGAGCCGCCGCCGCAAGGGCCCGTTCGTCACGTTCGATTGCCGCGGCGCGACCGCGGGCGGGCTCAATCGCTCGCTCGACAGCATGCTGCTCGGTCACGAACGCGGAGCGTTCGGCGGCGCCGAGCAGCGCGAGCCGGGCCTCTTCGAACAGGCGAGCGGCGGCACGTTGTTCATCAACGAAATCACCGAGCTGCCGCGCACGCAGCAGGAAGCGCTGTTGCGCGCGCTCGATTCGCAGACCTTCATGCGCGTGGGCGGTACCAGCCAGATCGTGACCGACTTCCGGCTCATCGCGTCGACGCGCAAGTCGCCGCGCGCGGCGGTCGCGGACGGCTCGCTGCATCAGGACCTCTCGCTGCGCCTCGAAGCCGCCGCGGTCATGCTGCCACCGCTGCGCGAGCGTGGTGAAGATCCGCTGCTGATTGCGCAGGCAGCCGTCGACGAACTGAATGTGGAAGCGACCGCGCGCGGTACGGCCGAGGTCGCGAAGCAGGCGGCGCCGAATTTCCTGCGTGAATGCCTCGCGTACGACTGGCCGGGCAACGTGCGCGAACTGCAGGAGCGCGTGCGGCGCGCTTATCAGGCATCGGGCGACGTGATCGAGTCGTTGCGCGCCGACGAAGCCAGCACGGCGAACGGCCGCGATCTGAACGGCAGTCGCGTGCAGGTGACCGTCGGTACGCCCCTCGCGGACGTCGAAGAAATGCTGATCCGCGCGACGCTCGACGCGGTCGGCGGCACGCGGCATCGAGCGGCGTCGTTACTCGGAATCAGCCCGAAGACGCTGTACAACAAGTTGCAGCGCATGCGCTTGAACTGAGCGATCGGATCGCGCGTGCTGCGGTTGTCAAGCAAAGCTTGACGGCGGCTCGCCCCGTTCGAAGCTGATCAAAAATGGCGCCTTGAATTGCTTCAAGGCGCCATTTCCGTTTATGCAAACGTACTGCGCAGCAGCCTCTGCGCTTCGGCGTACCGTGGCTCGGCCATCAGCTTGCTCCACGTGAGCGCTTTACCGCGCGGCCGCATGCGCTTCAGCCGCCGCTGCGATTCCCTCGCCGGCGTGACGCGCAGCGCGTCGAGCACCTTCTCCGCTTCGTCCGGCCGATTGCAGATCAGCACCATGTCGCAGCCGGCCTCCAGGGCCGCTTGCGCACCTTCGGTCAGCGTGCCGCCCTGGCGCGCGGCTTCCATCGACAGATCGTCGCTGAAGATCGCGCCTTCGAAGCCAAGCTTGCCGCGCAGGATGTCCTGCAACCAGATGCGCGAGAAGCCGGCCGGCTTCGCATCGACCCGAGGATAGACGACGTGCGCGGGCAGCACCGCGCCAAGCGACAGACCGAGCCAGTCGTACGGGGCGACGTCGTTGCCGAGGATTTCTTCGATCGGGCGTTCGTCGACGGGCATCGCGACGTGCGAATCTGCCTGCGCGAATCCGTGCCCTGGAAAATGCTTGCCGCAATTGCTCATGCCGGCGAGCGCGAGGCCGTGGTTCAAACTCTTCGCGAGCAGCGCGACCACGCGCGCATCGCGATGGAACGCGCGATCGCCGATCACCTGCGAGTGTCCATAGTCGAGGTCGAGCACCGGCGTGAAGCTCATGTCGATACCGCACGCGCGCAGTTCCGCGGCGAGGATATAGCCGACCGCGGTCGTCACCTTGGTCGCGTGCAGCACGTCCTGGTCCCACAGCGCGCCGAGCTTACCCATCGACGGCAGCACCGTGAAGCCGTCGGTGCGAAAGCGCTGCACGCGGCCGCCTTCGTGATCGACGGCGATCAGCAGATCCGGGCGAATCGCGCGGATGGCAGCGGTCAGCCCGACCAGTTGCGCGCGGCTCTCGTAGTGGCGCGCGAACAGGATCACGCCGCCGGTCATCGGGTGAGCGAGACGCCTTTTGTCATCGCGGTTCAGCGTTTTGCCGACCACGTCGAGCATCACCGGTCCGGGTGTGGTTTTCATCGAATTCCGCGGGAAAACTGTGAGACAACACAAACGCGACCGCCAGCGGCCGCTCTCAACCTTTTCATTCTGTGGCGGAACGGGCGGACGAAGCCCGCGACGCCGACGCCGCCAACGAGCCTTCCGTATCGCCCGGCCGCTGCGTCTCCGCGATCACGAAGGACACCGCGTAGTCGCGCTCGTCGCTGATCGTCACGCGCGCCGTGATGCCGCGCGCGTCGAGCCAGTCGGCCAGCTCGCCAGAGGCGACCACCATCGGCTCGCCGCTCGGCCGGTTCAGCGTTTGCAGCGCGCGCCAGCTCATCGGCCAGTGCATGCCGAGGCCGATCGCCTTCGAGAACGCCTCTTTCGCCGAGAAGCGCGTCGCGAGAAACGCGAGACCGCGCGCCGCCGAACGGGCGTGGCGCGCGTGGTACACGCGTAGTTCGTCGGGACCGAGCACCTTCTCCGCGAAACGGCCATTGGTGCGAGTCATCACCGCTGCTACGCGGCTGACCTGAACGATGTCGGTGCCGATTCCGTAGATTGCCATGCGTGCGTCCGTCGCCAGGTTGCGTTACGCGCGCGCGCCGAGACGTGCGGCGACCATGATCGCCTTCATCTCGCGCACCGCGTTGTCCCAGCCCGCGAAGATCGCATGCGCGACGATCGCATGGCCGATGTTGAGTTCGACGATGCCGTCGATCGCCGCGATCTGCTGCACGTTCGTGTAGTGCAGGCCGTGGCCCGCGTTCACTTTGAGGCCGAGCGTCGCGCCGAATTCGACTGCTCGCACGATGCGCTCGTATTCGCGCTGCTGTTCCGCGGGATCATGAGCTTCCGCGTAACGGCCTGTGTGCAGCTCGATCACCGGCGCGCCGGCTTCGTGCGCGGCGCGAATCTGCGTCTCCTCGGGGTCGATGAAGAGCGACACGCGCGAGTTCGCGTCCGCCAGTTGCTTGCATGCGGCGCGCACCGCCTCGAACTGTCCGGCGACGTCGAGACCGCCTTCGGTCGTCAGCTCCTCGCGCTTTTCCGGCACGAGGCAGACGTCGTGCGGTTGCACTTCGCACGCGATGTCGAGCATTTCCGGCGTGACCGCGCATTCGAGATTCATGCGCGTTTTCAGCAGCGGACGCAGCTTGTGTACGTCGGCGTCGACGATATGCCGGCGGTCTTCGCGTAGATGCAGCGTGATCGCGTCGGCGCCGGCTTCTTCGGCCATCAGCGCGGCGCGGATCGGATCGGGATAGGACGTGCCACGCGCGTTGCGCAGCGTGGCGACGTGGTCGATGTTCACGCCGAGGTCGATCGCGGTCGGCGAAGTCAGGAAGAAGCTCATAGGTTCTGCAGGTCGATCAGGATCTGGCGGGTGGCAAGCGGCGCGCCGCCGAGATAGGTGTTGAGCAGGAAGCGCATCAGCGTTTTGCTTTGCGCGACGGTCTGCGCTCGATGGTAATCGTCCTTTTCCATATCGAGCAAGGTTTGTCCCGACACTACCGGCCACTGCGCGGGCCATTCGTCCGATGCCTCGCGTACCCCGCGCTCGGGATCGAACACGTAGCGGCCGTCGGCGAGCACCGCTTTGCGTGCGACCGTGCGGTCGAGCGCCATCGCGTAACCGGTCTCGCGTAGCAGCACGCGTTCGAACGAGCGCAGCACCTGCACCGCCGGCTCATCGTGCGCGAGCCGCGTCAGCGTGACGACGTAGTGATGGAACAACTGAGGATGCGGGTCCTCGCGCGCGCAGAAGCGCACCAGCAGTTCGTTGACGTAGAAACCGCACAGCAACGCGTCGCCGGTCAGCGGCAGCATGCCGCCGACCCATTCGGCGCCGGTCAGCGTGCGCATTTCGGACTTGCCCGACCACGCGAGCGACAGCGGCTGGAACGTTTGCAGCACGCCGCGCAGCGCGGAGTGCGGGCGCTTCGCGCCCTTTGCGACCAGCGCGAGACGGCCGTGATCGCGCGACAGCACGTCGATGATCAGGCTGGTCTCGCGATACGGATAGCTATGCAGCACGAACGCGGGCTGCTCGGTGATCCGATATTCGGATGTGGAGGTGCGCGGCGCGCGGCGTGCCGGCGTTTTGCGTGGCTCGCCATCGTCGGCGGGTGCGCTTTTCGCGCTTTTTGGGCTTTTTGCGTCGGCCGACGATTTCCTCGCGCTACGCGCGGGCTGAGACGGTTCGTGCTCCGGCTGATCCGAAGCCTCGTCTGAATTGAGCGTCATCCACGCGTCATTCGTACCCATACGCACGAAGCCCGGCTTCATTGTCGGCCCAGCCGCTCTTCACCTTGACGAAGGTTTCGAGGTACACCGGCCCGTCGAACAGCTTTGCCATGTCGAGGCGAGCCTCGGTGCTGATCTGCTTCAGCTTCGCGCCCTTCTGGCCGATGATCATCGCCTTGTGCATGTCGCGATCGACGAGGATCGTCGCGAAGATACGGCGCAGCCGCCCTTCGGTTTCGAACTTCTCGATCAGCACGGTGCTCGTGTACGGCAGCTCGTCGCCGGTCCAGCGGAAGACTTTCTCGCGCAGGATTTCGGCGGCAAGGAAGCGCTCGCTGCGATCGGTCAGGTCGTCCTCGCCGTAGATCGGCTCGCCTTCCGGCAGGAACGGCTTGACGGTGGCCATCAGACGTTTGATGTCGTCGGAATTTTTCGCCGACAGCGGCACGATCTCGTTGAACTCGCGCAGCGTGCTCATCTGCTGCATGAACGGGAACAGCGAGTCTTTATCCGACACGCGATCGAGCTTGTTCGCGATCAGCAGCGTCGGGACCTTCGCGGGGATCAGGTCGAGTACCTTCTGGTCGTCAGGGCCGAAGCGGCCTGCTTCGATGACGAACAGGATCGCGTCGACCGAGGTCAGCGTCGACGTAACGGCGCGGTTCAGCGAGCGGTTCAGGGCACCGCTGTGTTTGGTCTGAAAACCGGGCGTGTCGACGAAGATGTACTGGGCGTCTTCGAGCGTATTGATGCCGGTAATGCGATGGCGCGTGGTCTGCGCCTTGCGCGACGTGATGCTGACTTTCTGGCCGACCAGCGCGTTCATCAGCGTGGACTTGCCGACATTCGGGCGGCCGACGATCGCGACCATGCCGCAGCGAAAACCAGTGGGAGTGGGAGCGTTCATATTCGGACTACGGCAGGTTCAGTTCGGCGCGCGCGACGCGCACGCCGATGGCAATCAATGGCCCGCATCGGCGACGCGCGTTTGCACCGCGTCGGCGACGCCGGGTTCGTGTTCGGCAGGTGCCGGGGGCACCGAGACAACCGACGCGGGCGCGGCGCTCACGCTCGACGCAGCAGTCCCCGGCGCGGCTTCGCGGCTGCGCTGACGGTCTGTGCCGCGAGCGTGTGACGGCGTGTCGGCTTTGAGGTCGGGGGTTTTGTCCGCTGCGGGTTTTTCAGCCGGCTTGTCGACAGGTTTCTCGCCCGCGTGGATCGAAACCTTGTCGGCCCTCTCCGTCTTTTCGGACTTTTCGGCGCGCTCCGGCTTGTCCTGTCCGCTGTACTCCACATGCGCGGCACGAATTACAGCCAACGGCGCACCGGCGGGACCCGGCGCGGCACGCTCGGTCGCCGGTCTTTCAGCGGCTGATTTTTCCACGGAAGGTTTGTCGGCGTGCGCTTCCGGCGCGAGAGGCGCGCGCCCTTCACCGCGCGCGCTCTTGCGATCCGGTGTGCGCAAATCCAGTGCGGCCTGTACGCCGGTCACGCCCGGCACGATTTCCTGCTCGGCATTTTTCGCGGCACGCGCGCCCTTCGAGCGCTTCGGCTTCGCGACCACGGCAGGCGCCGCGGCCATCACTTCGTCGAGCGCCTTCTTTGCGGCCGCCTGCTCCGCCGCGCGACGGCTCGCGCCGGAGCCAGACACCTTGACGTCCAGCTTCGGCACCGTACATTCCACTTCGAACTGCTGATTGTGCGCCGCACCATGCGTGGCGACGACCGTATAAGTAGGCAACGCAATCTTGTGGCCCTGCAGATACTCCTGCAGCAGCGTCTTCGCGTCCTTGCCAAGCGTGCGCGGGTCGATATGGTCGAGAATCGGCACGTAAAGGCGCTTGATGACCGTCTGCGCAGCCTCGAATCCGCCGTCCAGAAATATCGCACCGAGCACCGCCTCGAGCGTATCCGCGAGGATCGACGGGCGGCGGAAGCCGCCGCTGCGCAACTCGCCCTCGCCGAGGCGCAGGCCCTCCGAAATATTGATTGCCTGAGCAATCTCGTAGAGGGACTGCTGTTTGACCAGATTGGCGCGCACGCGAGACAGGTCGCCTTCGTCGAGTTTGCCGAAACGTTGGAACAAAAGCGCAGCCACCGCGCAATTCAGAACGGAGTCGCCGAGAAATTCGAGCCGTTCGTTATGCGTGGAGCTATGACTGCGGTGTGTTAGAGCCTGGCGCAGCAATTCCGCATTGCGAAATTCGTAGCGCAAACGGCTTTCCAACGGAGATAGGGGCATGGGCAGAGTATAACGCGGGCGCCTGACCCGGCGGAAACACGGGGCGCCAGCGGAAAAAGCGTGGTGAAACGACGTTACCGCGAGTTCTTAAAGTAGCATGACAACACGCCGCGACCGAGATAACCGGGTGCCGGTCATTCGCGCGGCGTCTGAGAAGCGCTCATGAAGCGATCGATGCACGCGACTCACTGGAAAGGGCCGATGCGCCGCAGATCGCTGAAGTTCATCCAGATGAAAAATGCGCGGCCGACGATATTGCGTTCAGGCGCAAAACCCCAGTACCGGCTATCCGCACTGTTGTCGCGGTTATCGCCCATCATGAACATATTGCCCGGCGGCACTTTGCAGATCACGCCACGCGCGTTGTACTGGCAGTTGTCGCGATACGGATAATCTTCCGCACCGACGATGAACGGCGGCACCGCCGGATTATTCAGAATCGCGTTCTTGCGGCCGTCGATATCTTCCTGGAACTGCTTCGCATAACCGAGACGCTCTTCGTCGAGATAATCGGGCAACGGCGTTTCAGGCACCGGCTTGCCGTTGATCGTGAGTTTCTTGTCCTGATACTCGATCACGTCGCCGGGCAGACCAATGACGCGCTTGATGTAGTCGACCGATTCGTCTTTAGGATAACGGAACACCACCACGTCGCCGCGATGGACCGGACTGCCCTGCGTGATCCTCGTGTTGGTAATCGGCAAACGTAGACCATATTCGAATTTATTCACGAGGATGAAGTCGCCCACCAGCAGCGTCGGCACCATGGAGCCCGATGGGATCTTGAACGGCTCGATCACGAACGAGCGCACGGCGAACACCACCAGAATCACCGGAAAAAAGCTCGCCGTATATTCGAGCCACCACGGCTGACGCAGCTTGTCGTCGCGCAGACGCGCGCGCGTTTGCGCGGCGTTTTCATCGGCGAAACGCTCGCCGATGCGTGCCTGCTGACGATCGAATTCGGCGACTGCGGCTTCCGCCTCGCGGCGCCGTTTCGGCAGGAAAACCAGTTTGTCCGCGACCCATGCGACACCCGTCAAAACGACGAGCACAAAAAGAATCAGCGCAAAATTCATAGGGTTCCGTTATTCAACTTATTTGTCTTCGACACGCAGAATAGCGAGGAAAGCCTCTTGCGGGATTTCAACCGAGCCCACCTGCTTCATTCGCTTCTTGCCTGCCTTCTGCTTTTCAAGCAGCTTCTTCTTACGCGTGATATCACCGCCGTAGCATTTTGCCAGCACGTTCTTACGCAACGCTTTAATGTTTTCGCGCGCAATAATGTTCGAACCGATCGTGGCTTGAACCGCTACGTCGTACATCTGACGCGGAATCAGCTCGCGCATTTTCGCCGCCACTTCGCGGCCGCGGTACTGGCTTTGCGAACGGTGCACGATAACCGACAGCGCATCGACCTTGTCGCCGTTGATCAGCATGTCGACCTTCACGACGTCCGACGCGCGGTATTCCTTGAACTCGTAATCCATCGACGCATAACCGCGCGAAATCGACTTCAGACGGTCGAAGAAATCGAGCACGACTTCACCCATCGGAATTTCGTACGTAAGCTGAACCTGACGACCGTGATACTGCATGTTGATCTGGTTGCCGCGCTTCTGCGTACACAACGTGATCACCGCGCCGACGTAGTCTTGCGGCATGTACAGGTTCACGGTGACGATCGGCTCGCGCACTTCCTCGATCTTCGACGGCTCCGGCATCTTGGCCGGATTCTCGACCATCAGGGTCGTGCCGTCGCGCTGCAGGACTTCGTAGACCACGGTCGGCGCCGTCGTGATCAGGTCCATGTCGAACTCACGTTCGAGACGTTCCTGCACGATTTCCATGTGCAACAAACCGAGGAAGCCGCAGCGGAAACCGAAACCGAGCGCCTGCGACACTTCCGGTTCGTACTGCAGCGACGCGTCGTTCAGCTTCAGCTTTTCGAGCGAATCGCGCAGCGCGTCGTACTGATTCGCTTCGACCGGATACAGACCCGCGAACACCTGCGGCTTCACTTCCTTGAAACCCGGCAGCGGCACGGCCGCCGGCTGGTTCACGAGCGTAACCGTGTCGCCGACCTTCGCCGCCGCGAGTTCCTTGATGCCGGCGATGATGAAGCCCACCTGCCCCGCCGACAGTGATTCGAGATCCTTCGACTTCGGCGTGAACACGCCGATATGTTCAACCGGATACTGCGCGCCGGTTACCATCAGCCGGATCTTGTCCTTCGGACGCAGCGTGCCGTTGACGATGCGCACCAGCATCACGACGCCGACGTAGTTGTCGAACCACGAGTCGATGATGAGAGCCTGCAGCGGCGCTTGCGGGTCGCCCTTCGGCGGCGGCACTTTCGCGATCAGCGCTTCGAGCACGTCTTCGACGCCGAGGCCCGTTTTCGCGCTGCAATGCGTCGCGTCGGTCGCGTCGATGCCGATCACGTCCTCGATCTCGGCGATCGCGTTTTCGGGGTTCGCCGCCGGCAGATCGATCTTGTTCAACACCGGCACCACTTCGACGCCGAGTTCGATGGCCGTGTAGCAATTGGCGACGGTTTGCGCCTCCACACCCTGGCTCGCGTCGACGACGAGCAGCGCGCCTTCGCACGCGGACAGCGAGCGGCTGACTTCGTACGAGAAGTCGACGTGCCCCGGGGTGTCGATCATGTTCAGGTTGTAGAGCTGCCCATCGCGCGCGCGATACGACAACGCGGCGGTTTGCGCCTTGATGGTAATGCCGCGCTCGCGCTCGAGATCCATCGAGTCGAGCACCTGAGCTTCCATCTCGCGGTCGGACAAACCGCCACAAATCTGGATGATGCGATCGGCGAGCGTCGACTTGCCATGGTCGATGTGCGCGATGATCGAGAAGTTACGAATATGATCCATTCAGTGCCGATCAAGCGAAAAGGCGCGCCCCGGACAATAGCGGAGCACGCCTTGTAAGTAGGTGAAAATCCTATCTATTTTAGCCGAAAAGCCCATCGGCCGGCGCATCTTGCGAAGCGCGGGCCTCAAGACGGCGTAGAGGATGCGAGAAAATTACCGCGCGCATCGCAGTGAGCCGCGGCAAAAATGCGCATGGATCGCGCGAAACCAGATGCCCCGCGGGGGCGTATCAGGATGCCGCCGCGACACGCGACGCATGTGCAGCCAATGCTGCCCGCACGGGCGCTTCGTCGAGATGATAGTGGCACAGTTCGACGCCATCGCAAACCAGCACCGGCACCAACTCGTTGTAACGCGCTTCGAGCAACGGATAGCTGTCGACGTCGATCACCGCCAGCTGCGCTCCGAACTCGGCCAGCATTGGCTCGAGCGCAGCGCGCATGTCCTCGCACAGATGGCACCACGCGCGCCCATAGAGCGTGAGCGATGCCGTCTTCGTCATTTCTGCGCGCTGCGCGGACGAATCGGCACGAACTGCGTGTTGTCGCCGCGACGAACCAGCAACGCGACCATCTTCTGCGAATCGAGGTGTGAGGTCAGCTCGTCGAACTGTTTCGTGCTCGTCACATCCGTATCGCCAATCCGCAGGATTATGTCGCCCTTTTGGAGCCCGACACGCGCGGCCGGACCGTCGACCGCGTCGATCTGCACGCCGTTCTGAATCTTCAGCGCTTTCTGCTGATCGGCGGGAATGTTGCTGACCGCGATGCCGAGCGCGTTGGTCGCGCGCTGCTGCGGCGCTTGCGGCTTCTTCTGATCCGCCTTCGCGACCTTGTCCGGCTGCATTTCTGCGATCGTGACCGGCAGTTCGCGCGTTTGACCCTTGCGCCAGATCGTGATCGACGTCTTCGTGCCCGGCTTCGTATCGCCGACCATGCGCGGCAGGTCCGTCGCCGTGTCGACCGAATGACCGTTGAACTTCAGGATGATGTCGCCCGGCTGCACGCCGGCCTTATCGGCGGGTCCGCCCGGCTCCACGCTGCTCACAAGCGCGCCCTGCGCCTTCGGCAAACCGAGCGACTCGGCGACGTCCTTCGTCACTTCACCAATCGCCACCGCGATGCGGCCGCGCACCACCTTGCCCGAACTCTTCAGCTGATCGGCCACGCGCATCGCCTCGTCGATCGGAATCGCGAACGAAATGCCCATGAACCCGCCGGTGCGGCTATAGATCTGCGAATTGATGCCGATCACCTCGCCCTGCATGTTGATCAGCGGACCGCCCGAATTGCCCGGATTGACGGCCACATCAGTCTGGATGAACGGCAGGTAGTCGCCGGTATCGCGTCCCTTCGCGCTGACGATACCGGCAGTCACCGTGTTTTCGAGACCGAACGGCGAACCGATCGCGACGACCCATTCGCCGACGCGCACCTTGTTCGAGTCGCCGATCGTGATGGTCGGCAGGTTCGACGCGTTGATCTTCACGACCGCGACGTCGGTACGGTCGTCGACGCCGATCAGCTTCGCCTTGAATTCGCGCTTGTCGGTCAGCGTCACGTAGATCGTGTCCGCGTCGTCGATGACGTGCGCGTTGGTCATCACGTAGCCGTCCGCCGACAGGATGAAGCCCGAGCCTACCCCGCTGTTCTGTTCGGCGTCCGAGTTGTCCGGTGAATCCGGGCTGCCGCCACTACCGCCGCCGCCGCCCCCGTTATCACCCCCGTGCGGCGATTGCGGTGACTGCGGCAACGGAATCCCGAAGAAGCGCCGGAAGAACTCCGACATGTCGCCGTCGTCCATACCCGGCGGCAGGCCGCCGCGGGAACTACCGTTCGACACGCGCGTTGTCGTGCGAATGTTGACGACCGCCGGGCCAACCTTGTCGACGAGGTCGGTGAAGTCGGGCAGGTTGGCAGCGGGAGCCGCCGATGCCATATGCGGCACAAGCGGCAAACACGCCGCCACCACTACGGCCGCGAGGAATTTGCGCACCGAGAAAGTCGTCATATCGTAGCAAGCCGAGGGATTTCAGGATTCGGAAGGGTTACTTCGGAGCTTTGTATTCTATGGCAGACGCGAACTGCTGCAATGTGGTTTGGGGCACTTCACCGAGCAGGGTAATCCAGAAGTCGCCCTGACGCTTGACCAGTACGTGCGTCGCGCCGCTATCGCCCGTGCCTTCCTTACGCGTATTTTTCTCGACGGGCTCGACGAACACCGAAATCGCTGCGAGGCCGTCGGAAAACACGGCCTGGTCGACCGGGATCGGAGGCTGCCCCGCCTCGCGCGACGCCATCGGACGACGCAACTGGCGGATCATATGGAAGCCCGGTACCGACGGCGTGATTTGCCAACCCTGCGCGGCCATGTCGACCGGCTCGAGTGGCGGACGCACTACCGTCCAGCCCGTGAGATTGCGGATGCCGTTGACGATGCCCGTCTTTTCGACCGGCACGCCGATGCGGACTTGCGAAAACGACAACTGCTCGAGCACCTGACCGCTCGGGTCGAGCGTCTGCGCGCGCAACAGCAGACCGGTCTTTTTGTCGGCCCACAGCTTGTACGCGAACCGGTACGCGTCTTTCGGTTCGAGCTCCATCACGAGGCTGTCGACGCCCGCGACGCGGTCGTCGCCAAGCATCTTCGGCTCGTAGACGGACAGCACCTGCTCGCCGTTCACCGACAGCAGCGCAGGGAATGAGTCCTTGTTCTGCCGTTTTTCGAAGACCACGATACGCCGCTCCGGCAAGAACGTGTACATGTCGTCGTTGTGACGCAGCATTTTGCGCGGCTTGCCGTCGAGGCTTTCGAGCTGCTCGAACTCGCCGTCCGTACGCGTGGAGTAATGTGCGATGCGCGACGTCTGCACGAAACTGCCGCGCTGATAGACGAACGCGCCCTCGTAGTTCTGCTGCTGGGCGGCCTGATGGATGCGATCGAGCAGTTCCGCGGCCGCGCGACGGGCGACGGCAGGATCGTCTTGTGCGAAGACCCGCGGTGCAGCGGACAACAACACGGCTGCGCAGAACAGAAATGCTGGCAACCGCCCCCAGATAGTCGTTTTATTGAACCGCGGAGTCTGCATCAAACTATTGGCCCTGCGTGGAGACTGAGGCAGCGCGAATCACCGGCATCGAGCCTGCCATCGCCGGTTGTTGCGCGAATTGCTGATGAGCTTCGAGGTACTGATCGAGGCTCGCGTCGCGAATGATGTTGGAGTCTTGCGCGGGCACCGAGGCCATGGCGACACGCTGCACCGCGTCGCCGTGCGATTGGAGCGAAGCGAGCTGGGCACCCGGACCACCCGGCACGCCCTGCAGCTGCGGCACGACGATCCAGGTCAGCGTAGCGGCCGCGGCAGCGACGGCAAGAGCCGGCACGACTCTGCGGCGCAGCCCGAGCAGGCGGCGCGCGACCGATGCAGACGCGGCGGCGGGCGCCAGCACATGCGGCTCGCTTTCAAGACGCACGGCAAACCCGCTCAGAAAGGCACTGCTCCGTGCGGGGCTGACTGCCAGATCGTCGGAACGTAGCGCGTCGCCGATCAGGTGGTAGCTCGACCAGGCAGCGCGATCATCGCCGCCCAGCTCCGCAAGAAACTTGTCCAGATTCAGATGCTCTTCGCCGAACAACTCACCGTCGACGAAAGCGGACAGACGCTCGCCGTGCGAGCCTGCTTGCGATTGCATCGAGACCGACCCCATGATGCTCCCCATCTTCCAAATACCCCGTAGTGACACCACTAATCCAGATATTGCACCGCTGCCCCGCCAAGCCAGCTGGACGTTCGGAAACGTCTACCAACGCTTGCCTTCGGGTGTGTCAAGCAACGGTCGCAATTTTGCCGCAATGGCTTCGCGAGCGCGGAAAATTCGTGATCTGACTGTGCCAATCGGGCAACCCATCATCTCGGCGATTTCCTCGTAACTCAAACCCTCAATTTCTCGGAGAGTAATGGCGGTGCGCAATTCTTCCGGTAAAACCGCCATCGCAGCATTGACCGTCTCAGCGATCTGCTTGCTCATCAACATCGACTCAGGCGTGTTGATATCCCTTAGTTGGTCGGCATCGGAGAAAGTTTCAGCTTCTTCAGCATCCGCTTCGGTTGAGGTCGGCGCGCGCCGGCCCTGGGTGGCAAGGTAGTTCTTCGCGGTATTGACCGCAATCCGGTACAACCACGTATAAAACGCCGACTCGCCGCGAAACTGCGGCAACGCGCGATACGCCTTGATAAAAGCGTCTTGCGCGACGTCTTCGACTTCGGCGGGGTCCCGCACGAGACGCGAGATCAGCCGGAGAATCTTGCGGTGGTATTTGGAGACCAGAAGCTCGAACGCGGCCTTGTCGCCCTTCTGGACGCGCTCGACCAGCACCTGATCAATTTCTTTTTCGCTCACCTGATAAATCCGTTAACTTAACTATAGGGCGCATGGCGGGGGACCATTGTAGCGTCCCCCTCGTGAGGGCACGTTACTACGGTAACAGCGGTTACAGTCGTTACAGTCAGGCGCCGGCCGCACGCCGGCCCAGCACGGAAAGTTCGCGGAAAACAGTGGACGGCAGCGCGTCCGCGGCGAGCAGCAGGGAGCGCCTGCGACCCGTCGGTGCGCGTATGAGGCCGCGCCTTCGACCACCCTCGGGATCGAGCTCAAGCACCAGCAAACGGCCGCTCCACTGCGCGCAACCGACCATGCGGCCCCGCGCGAGCAACTCACCCGCGTGGTTCCAGGCGGAAATCTCGCCCATCGCGACATGCAGCGCGATGGCCTGCGCCGCGTCATGCCTCGCCGCGCAGAGCATGAGCAGTGCTGCGACGGCGAGCGTCAACGGAGCGGCCTGCCAAGCGCCCACTCGCGGCGCGAGACAGGTATAAACGGCTAACGTCGCAATCAGCACGAACGCTCCCACCGCGGCACGCATTGCGATGGAGCGACGCAGCGTGATCCGCTGCGCTGCCCTACCCAACGTTGCCGGTGCGGGGGAAAGCGCCGGCGAAGCCGGCGTCGTGAACCGACGCGTCACCCGAGATCAGGCGATCCGGCGCGCTTGAACACCAGCGTGCCGTTCGTGCCGCCGAACCCGAACGAGTTCTTCAGCGCGACGTCGATCTTCATTTCCCGCGCGGTGTTCGCGCAGTAATCGAGATCACAGGCCGGGTCCTGGTTGAAAATATTGATGGTCGGAGGCGACACCTGGTGATGCACGGCGAGCACCGTGAACACCGACTCCAGACCGCCAGCGCCGCCCAGCAGGTGACCCGTCATCGACTTGGTCGAGTTGACGACCATGTTCTTCGCGTGGTCGCCGAACGCCCGCTTGATGCCGGTCGTTTCCGCCAGATCGCCGAGTGGCGTGGACGTGCCGTGCGCGTTCAGGTAGCTCACCTGATCGCCGTTGATGCCCGCGTTCTTCAGCGCTGCGAGCATGCAGCGGCGTGCGCCGTCACCGTCTTCGAGCGGCGCGGTCATGTGATACGCATCGCCGCTCATGCCGTAGCCGCCGATTTCCGCGTAGATCTTCGCGCCACGCGCCTTCGCGTGCTCGTATTCTTCGAGCACCATTACGCCGGCGCCTTCGCCCAGCACGAAGCCGTCGCGGTCCATGTCCCACGGACGGCTCGCGGTAGCCGGATCGTCATTGCGTTGCGACAGCGCGCGCGCCGCCGCAAAGCCGCCGATACCGAGCGGCGACACGGTCGATTCCGCGCCGCCCGCGATCATCACGTCGGCGTCGCCATATTCGATCAGGCGCGAAGCCTCGCCGATGCAGTGCAGACCGGTCGTACACGCGGTAACGATCGACAGATTCGGACCCTTGATGCCGAACTTGATCGACAGGTGGCCGGAGATCATGTTGATGATCGAAGCCGGCACGAAGAATGGCGAAATGCGACGCGGGCCGCGATTGAGCAATTCGGTTTGGGTGATTTCGATCATCGGCAGACCGCCGATGCCCGAACCGACCACCACGCCAATGCGCTCCGAATTCTCGTCGGTGACTTCGAGGCCGCTGTCCCGCATCGCCTGGATGCCCGCAGCCACGCCGTAATGGATGAACGTATCCATGTGGCGCGCTTCCTTACCGGGGATGTAGTCCTCGATATTGAAGCCCTTCACCTCGCCGGCGAAACGAGTCGAGAAGTTCGACGCATCGAACTTCGTGATATTGGCAATCCCAGACTTGCCGGCGACCAGATTGGCCCAGCCATCGGCAACATTATTGCCAACAGGCGAAATCAGCCCCAGGCCTGTAACAACAACACGACGGCGGCTCACGGTAACCCCTTTTTCATAGATGACAAAAAGCAAAAGCCACAGCGGCCACAGGAATCGCCCTGTGTGCCCTGTGGCTGTTTAAGTCGGCAATCGCGCGGAAAGTTGCGCTGTCAACATCGCTGGCTCCTGCGTGGCAAGCGGCGCGACGTATGGTGTGCCAATGGACACGCCCGATAGCGTCGACCCTGCTGGCGCCGGCAAGCGGCACGGCAGGGCGTCATGCGCGGCCCGTGCAGAAACGCAGGCGCGAATGACCTTAGGCCTTGACGTTTGCGCGAGCGTAGTCGATCGCTTGCTGAACGGTGGTGATCTTCTCGGCTTCTTCATCTGGAATTTCCATGCCGAATTCGTCTTCGAGGGCCATCACGAGTTCAACGGTGTCGAGCGAGTCGGCGCCGAGATCGTTCACGAACGACGCTTCGTTCTTGATTTCCGCTTCCGCAACGCCCAGTTGTTCCGCGACGATCTTCTTGACGCGCTGTTCGATATTGTCCATTACCCCTCCAAGGGAAAAGAAGTTCAAAAATACAGGTGCGCGCATTTTATCAGGTTTGACCCGGCAAAAAAGCGGCGCATCGGGTTCCTGTCAACGCATGCGCCTCGTGATTTCCGCAAACGCATCAAGGCGCGGATAGTAACCGAAATTGGTTACTGCATATACATGCCGCCGTTCACGTGCAGCGTCGTGCCGGTGATGTAGCCCGCTTGCGGCGACGCGAGGAACGCGACCGCGTGCGCGATGTCTTCCGGGCTGCCTAGACGGCCGAGCGGAATCTGCGTTTTCAGCGCGGTCTGCTGCTCTTCGGGCAGCGCCTTCGTCATGTCGGTATCGATGAAACCAGGTGCCACGCAATTGACCGTGATGCCGCGGCTGCCGATCTCGCGCGCGAGTGCGCGCGTCATGCCCGCGACGCCGGCCTTCGCGGCCGCGTAGTTGATCTGCCCCGGGTTGCCGGCCGAGCCGACCACCGACGTAATATTGATAATCCGACCGCCCTTCGCTTTCATCATCGGACGCAGCACCGCACGCGACAGACGGAACACCGACTTCAGGTTGGTGTCGACCACGGCGTCCCAGTCGTCGTCCTTCATGCGCATCGCCAGTTGATCCTGCGTGATGCCGGCGTTGTTCACCAGCACGTTCAGCGCGCCGAATTCCTTGACGGTGCCGTCGATCAGCGCTTCGGCCGCGGCCGCGTCGTTGACGTCGAGCACCGCGCCGCGGCCGTTCACGCCCGCCGCCTTGAACGCTTCGGTGATCGCCGTCGCGCCGCTTTCGCTCGTCGCGGTGCCGATCACCGTCGCGCCCTGACGCGCGAGTTCCATCGCGATCGCACGGCCGATGCCGCGCGATGCGCCCGTCACGATTGCGATCTGCTTGTCGAGAGTCTTTTTCCATCTGTCAGTCCGGATGCCCTTCAAATAGGGCTCATTGATTCTTGTTGATTCGTCTGTCGAGGGATGCCGCGCCAGCGCGGCATTGCGTTCGCGAATGCTCGCTCAGTCTGCCGTCACGAGCTTCAGCGTTTCTTCGAGCGACGCCGGATCGAACACCGACGCGCCGACGAGATTGCCGTCGATGCGCCTCGTCAAACCCGCAAGGACCTTGCCCGGGCCGCATTCGATCACGTGCGTGACGCCCTGCGCTGCCATTGCCTGTACGCATTCGACCCAGCGCACCGCACCAGCCGCCTGGCGCACGAGCGCGTCCTTGATTTTGGCCGGCTCGTTGACCACGGCGACGTCGACGTTGTTGATGACGGGAATCGACGGCACCTGCACGTCGATGCTCGCGAGGTATTCGCGCAATTGATCCGACGCCGGCTTGAGCAGCGACGAGTGGAACGGCGCCGACACCGGCAGCGGTAGCGCGCGCTTCGCGCCCTTCGCCTTCGCGACTTCGCAGGCTTTCTCGACCGCGGCTTTGTGGCCCGCGATCACGACTTGCGCCGGCGCATTGAAATTGACCGCTTCGACGACGCCCGCCGCCGACGCTTCCGCGCAGACCGCGCGCACCGTGTCGTCGTCGAGGCCGAGAATCGCGGCCATGCCGCCTTCGCCCACCGGTACCGCGGTTTGCATCGCCTGCGCACGGAAACGCACGAGCGGCACCGCGTCGCGGAACGCAAGCGCGCCGGCCGCGACGAGCGCCGTGTATTCGCCAAGGCTATGGCCGGCGACAAGCGCCGGCGCCGGGCCGCCCGCCTGCTGCCACGCGCGATAGATAGCGTAGGCCGCGGTCAGCATGACCGGCTGGGTATTGGTGGTGAGATTGAGATCTTCGGCGGGGCCTTCGGCGATCAGCTTGCCGAGGTCCTGGTTGAGTGCGTCGGAGGCTTCCTGAACCGTCTCACGCACGATCGCGTAATCGGCGAATGCGTTGAGCATGCCGACCGCCTGCGAACCCTGCCCAGGAAAAACGAACGCGAATTTCATATCGTCCCCAAAATCTGTTTAATCGGATGTGGCGGCCGGCCGCGGCTGCCAGATGGCGCGCGGTGTTATTCCGGCCGCACGGGCGCCGCCAGCGACGCCCCGGAATGCGTCGTCCCGCTCAGTAGCGGATGACCGACGCGCCCCACGTGAAGCCGCCGCCGACGCCTTCGATCAGCACGTTATGGCCACGCTTGATGCGGCCGTCGCGCACCGCGACGTCGAGTGCAAGCGGAATGGACGCCGCCGACGTATTGCCGTGCTCGCCCACCGTGACGACCATGCGCTCCTGCGGCAGGCCGAGCTTGCGGCAGGTGCTTTGCATGATGCGGATGTTGGCCTGATGCGGAATCAGCCAGTCGATCTGCTCGGGCTTCAGATCGGCTTTTTCCAATGCTTCGATCGCGACCTTCTCGAGCACGTTGACGGCAAGCTTGAACACCGCCTGACCGTCCATGTGCAGGAAGGCGCTGCCGGCGACCACGCCGCCATTCACGTTGCCCGGCGTGCACAGAATGTTCGAATGGCTGCCGTCCGCGTGCAGCGCGCTCGAAAGCACGCCCGGTGCGTCGGACGCTTGCAGGATCACTGCGCCGGCGCCGTCGCCGAACAGCACGCAGGTGGTGCGGTCGTTGAAATCGAGAATGCGCGAGAAAGTTTCCGCGCCGACCACGAGCGCCGTGCGATGCTGGCCGCTGCGAATCAGGGCGTCCACCGTCGCCACCGCATAGGCGAAGCCGGAGCAGACCGCCTGTATGTCGAACGCGGCACCGTGATTCTTGATCCTGAGCTTGTTCTGCAGCAGGCAGGCGGTGCTCGGGAACACGAAGTCCGGCGTGGAGGTGGCGACGACGATCAGGTCGATGGACTGCGGATCGATGTCCGCCGCTTCGATCGCTCGCTGCGAGGCGATCAACGCGAGGTCGCTGGTCGTGACATCCGGCTCGGCGAAGTGACGCGCATGGATGCCCGTGCGCGCGACGATCCATTCGTCGCTCGTTTCAACGCCTTGCCTGGCGAGACGCTCAGCCAGATCCTGATTGGTGACGCGGTTGGGCGGCAGACAGCTGCCGGTGCCCAGCACGCGGGAGTAGATTGTGGATTGAGCCATTATGCCTTCGAGGATTGCGCAGCGTAGGGCTCGGCCGGCTGGCCTGCGATCGGGCTTGCGTGACCCGCACCGCTTGCGTCGCGCGCCGCCTGTTCGAGAGAACTCGCATTCTCTTCCATCGCTCGCGCAAGGCGCTCCAGCACGCCGTTTTTGACGGCATCATACCCGCGTTTGATAGCCCACTCAAACGCGTAGGCATCGGCTGAACCGTGGCTTTTGATCACGAGACCGCGCAAGCCGAGCAGCGCGGCGCCGTTATATTGCCGATGATCGACGCGTTTCTTGAAGCGCATCAATACCGGCAGCGCGAGCACCGCCATCACCTTGGTCAGCCACGAACGGCCGAACTCTTCCTTGATGATGTTGGACAGCATCTGCGCGAGACCTTCCGACGTCTTCAGCGCGACATTGCCGACAAAGCCATCGCAGACGATCACGTCGACGGTGCCCTTGTAGATGTCGTCGCCTTCGACATTGCCATGAAAGTTGAGTGTACTCGAACGCAGCAGTTCGCCGGCGCGCTTGATGATGTCGTTGCCCTTGATGACTTCTTCGCCGATGTTGAGCAGGCCGATGGTGGGCCGCTCTTTTCCTTCGAGCGCGGACACGAGCGCGTGCCCCATCTCGGCGAACTGCAGCAGATGCTGCGGCTCGCAGTCGACGTTGGCGCCCAGGTCGAGCATCATCGTATAGCCGGTGGGATTAGGCAGGGCAAACGCGATGGCCGGGCGTTCGATGCCCGACAGCGTTTTCAGCACATAGCGCGAGACCGCCATCAACGCGCCGGTATTGCCGGCGGAAATGCAGGCTTGCGCCTCGCCTTCCTTGACGCGGTTCAGCGCCACGCGCATCGACGAATCTTTTTTCTTGCGCAGCGCGACCTCGACCGGGTCGTCCATCGCGACGACCTCGGTAGCAGGTACGACGGTCAGCGCCGGCAGATCCTGAGCCTTGAGCTTCTTCAGCTGCGCACGAATCGCACTTTCAATGCCGACGAGCAGCAACTGCGCGTCGGGATGCGAACGAACGAAGTTGACGGCAGCGGGAACGGTCACGGACGGGCCGTGGTCGCCTCCCATGCAATCTATCGTGAGCTTTACTGTCATGGAGTGCGACGAATTTCAGACACAAAAAAGCGGCAGTTGAATGCCGCCTTTTTGCCGAACCGGGAAAATGTCAAGCGAGCCGATCGCTACGCGAAACGCCACAGGGCGCATCGCAGTCAACGATTAGTCGTTCTTCGTCTTGACGACTTTCTTGCCGCGATAGTAGCCGTTCGGGCTAATGTGGTGACGTAGATGCACTTCGCCCGTGCTCGGCTCGACGGCCATCGGCGCTGCCGTCAGGAAATCGTGCGAACGGTGCATGCCGCGCTTCGACGGCGACTTCTTGTTTTGTTGAACTGCCATGACTAAAACTCCAAAAAATTTTCCGAATTCTAACACAGCCCGACACGGACTTAACCACTGGCCGAATGGCCAATGCGCCCGCATCGCGCCCCCTGCAACTGTTTAGCGCTTCTTGCCGCCCGGTTCGTCGCGTTTCAGACTTTCGAGCGCCGCGAACGGATTGCGCCGCTCGCTGGACTGGTCCGGCTTGCTGGCATCGCCAGCTTCTTCCTGCGCGGCCTCGTCGCCCTCGCCTTCGCTACCGTCCGTGCCCGAGACAAGGCTCTCGTGCACTTCGGGACAGACCTCGTGTTTGGGCACGAGCGGCAAGGAAAGCAGCAACTCTTCTTCGATCAAGTCGATGAGATCGAACTGGCGCGAGCCGACGACCACCTCGACTTCATCCTCGTCCAGCGGAAACTCTTCGGCTTCCGCCTCCGTATTGACGATCCGGTAAGTTGCATCGACGTTGAACGCCTGCGAATACGGCGTCAAGCACCGCTGGCATTCGAGCCACGCGGCACCGTGAATCGCCAGCCGCAGATAAGGCTGGGAACCTTCGGTGCCATCGTCCTGCAATTCCGGCTGCATCGTCCCTTCGGCCTGCCATGTGAACGCGGTGTCGCGATCTGGCGCTTCCGCCGGGACTTCGTTTAACATGCGCGGCAGTTGCGAGACGCGCACGACACCCGCGGCCTGACGCCCGCTCCGCGCAAATTCGAACAGATCGAGTTCATGCGGGTCGGACAGACCTGCAGGTTTGCCAGGATGTTGAGTCATGTGCGCTCCTGCGTCGGCAAACATGTTGCCGGGGTGATTCGCGAAGGATGATCAGATCCGCCGCGAAGATAATCCGGTGTGCGGGGCAGCCAGTGGGGCCCGCGGCCGTTGCGTTCACCCTGCCGGGCTTTCTTCAACCTTCCGACTGCCGAAAGCCGCTGAACGCGCCGAGACCCTTCAAGTGCAAGCATACCGTGAAAAGCCCAAAATCATATCCGTTTTGTCTTTTCGAGTCAAACACTTAAGCCCGTACGTACGGGAGCCTCGCGCGACCCCGTACGACCCGCCGCTCCCGTTGCCCGCAAACTATGCCTGAATCCTCCAAACGCCCGCCACGCCTGATTCTGGCGTCGAGTTCGCGGTATCGCCGCGAGTTGCTCGAACGCCTGCGCGTGCCGTTCGACGTCGTCGTGCCTGCGATCGACGAAACCCCGCTCGCCGCCGAAACGCCCGAAGCCACTGCGCTGCGCCTCGCCGAAGCCAAAGCGCGTGCGGTCGCCCAAGGCCTCGCCGCCGACGCACACGCGCTCGTGATCGGCTCCGATCAGGTCGCCACCTACGACGGCCTGCAGATCGGCAAACCCGGCACGCACGACAGGGCGCTCGCGCAATTGCAGGCGATGCGCGGCCGCGACGTGTTGTTCCACAGCGCGCTGTGTCTGTTCGACAGCGCGACGGACAGCGCGCAAACGATCGACGTGATCACCCGCGTGCGCTTTCGCGATCTGCCGGACGCGACGCTCGACGCCTACCTGCACGCTGAAACGCCGTACGACGTGGCCGGCAGCGCCAAATCCGAAGGGCTTGGCATCGCGCTGCTGGAGGCCATCCGTTCCGACGACCCGACCGCGCTCGTCGGCCTGCCGCTTATCGCGCTGTCGCACATGCTGCTCGCGGCCAACTACCCGCTTTTGGGGGCCCGATGACCGGTACGCTCTATCTCATTCCCAACACGCTCGGCGAAGGCGACGCAAGCGCGCTCGATCTGGTACTGCCCGCGCCCGTACGCGCCCGCGCGGCGTTGCTGCACTATTACATTGGCGAAAACGCCAAAACCACGCGCGCGTTCCTGAAGAAAGTCGGCCCCGATCGGCCGATTCAAGAAATCGAGATTCGCGAACTGAACGTCAATACGCCGGCCGGCGAAATCGACAAGCTGCTCGCGCCGCTGCTGTCGGGCACCGATGCGGGCCTCGTCTCCGAGGCTGGCTGCCCGGCAGTCGCGGACCCGGGCGCGCTGCTGGTGCGACGCGCGCACGAGCGCGGCGTAAAGGTTGTGCCGCTGGTCGGGCCGAGTTCGATTCTGCTCGCGCTGATGGCATCGGGGCTGAACGGCCAAAGCTTCGCGTTTCACGGGTACCTGCCCGTCGACTTCACCGAGCGCGCCAAACGTCTGCGCGATCTCGAGCAGCAGTCGCGCAAGAGCAAGCAAACGCAGATCTTCATCGAAACGCCGTACCGGAATCGCGCACTGCTCGATACCTTGCTCGCAACCTGCGCGCCGTCGACGCTGGTCTGCGTGGCGGTCGATCTGACGCTGCCGAGCGAAGTGATCGCAAGCCGGAGCGTCGCCGACTGGAAAAAGAAGGCGGAGATCGACCTGCATAAGCGGCCGGCGATTTTTCTGATTCTGGCGGCCTGAACGTAGACACCGGCCAGGCAACTGAGGGCGACCAGGGCCTGAAACTCAAAACGCAAAGTCCGCGCGATCGGCCAAAACCGACCGCGCGGGCGTCTTTTTAAAACTGTGGATTCAACGCAGATTCATTTTCGCGCCGAGCGCCATCGCCCGAACCGCGCCGGCGCCGATGGCCGCGCCGAACTTGCGGGCAACGCGATCCGTAATGCTCTCTTTCACCGTGTAATCGACGATATCCGGCGCCTTGAAGATCTCACGCGCGACGTAATCTGCATCGCCGAAACCGTCCGCGAGTCCAAGTTCGACGCTCTTCTGCCCCGTCCAGAATAGACCCGAGAACATGTCCGATGTCTCATGCAGACGCTTGCCGCGCCCTTGACGCACCGCGTCGATGAACTGCGCGTGGATCTGATCGAGCATAACCTGCGCATGTTCGTCCATCTTCGGCGTTTCGGGCGAAAACGGATCAAAAAAGCCTTTGTTCTCACCCGATGTGTGCAGTCGGCGCTGAATCCCCAACTTGTCCATCAGGCCGGTGAAACCAAAGCCGTCCATCAGCACGCCGATCGAACCGACGATACTCGCCTTGTCGACATAGATCTTCTCCGCCGCCGCGGCCGCGTAGTAGCCGCCGGACGCGCACATGTCGCCGACCACGACATACAGCGGAATAGACGGATATTTGCCACGCAATCGCCGAACTTCGCTGTTGATAATGCCCGCTTGCACTGGACTGCCGCCCGGGCTGTTGCAATAAAGAATCACGCCGGCTGTATCGGAATCCTCAAACGCGGAATCGAGTGCAGTGTTGATATCTTGGGCGTTCGCACTCGCATCCGTCGCGATCTCGCCGTCAAGCGAAACCATTGCCGTATGACGCCCAGTCGTGGCGACCCGCTCGCCCGAGAAGTTCAGCGCACCCCATACCGCCAATGCGAGCACTGCGAGGAACAGGAAGCGGAAGAAAATCCGCCAACGTCGCGAGGCGCGTTGCTCGTTGATCGCGGCCAGCGCGATGCGCTCGAGCGCGGCCCTTTCCCAGCCGGACTGGTCGGCGGGTGCACGGGAGCCGCCTCCCGAGGCAGGGTCTTTTTCGGGGGTCAAGTTGTCGGACATGCGGACAGTGGAAAATTGGAAGAGGAAATCAGCGCGTAACCGGCAGCAAATCGCCGTCAGGCAGCCAGAATACCGCACGGCCCTCGAGCGTATCGCGTTCCTCGACCTGCACGCGACGCAATCTGCCCCCGCGACACGGACCACCGACGCATTTGCCAGTATCCGGCGCGTAAATCGCGCCATGTGTCGCGCACATCAAGTATAAGCCGGACGATTCGAAGAACTGCCCTTCCTGCCAGTCGAGCTCCATCGGCACATGAGCGCAACGGTTCAAATAGCCGTAGGCGCAGCCATCATAGCGGACGAAAAACACCACGGCATCCTGCCCGCCGAGCCGCGCGTCGCGCCGGATGCCGTCGCCACCGTCGACCAGCTCGTCGGCCGCGCAAATGCGCACTGCCTGCGCAGCCGCGGCAGTAGCAGTATCCACGCCGTCGGCGCTCATGCGTTCTCCCGCAGCCAACCGGACAGATCGCTGATGCTCGACGCCACGAACTTCGGTGACATCGCATTCAGCGAATTCGCCGGATGCGCGCCATAAGTCACGCCAATGCCCGCCACGCCGGCGTTGAGCGCCATCTGCAGATCGTGTGTCGTATCGCCGATCATGACCGTGCGCGCCGTATCCTGCCCCAATTCGCGGGTGAGCTCGTGCAGCATGGCCGGATGCGGTTTCGAGAAGGTTTCGTCAGCGCAGCGCGTGCCGTCGAACAGGCTCGTCAGGCGCGCCTGGTCAAGCGCGCGATTGAGCCCGACGCGGCTCTTGCCGGTCGCGACCGCGAGCAGATAGCCGACCTCGCGCAACTCCTGGAGCATCTCGCGCACGCCGGGGAACAGCTCGGTAGTCTGGTCTTTTACAAGAAAATGAAAGCGGTAACGCTCAGAAAGCCGCGGGTAGTCGGCCGGATCGAGCGTCGGCGCGGCAATCTGCAGCGCGTCGCGCAGGCCGAGGCCGATGACGTAGCTCGCGGCTTCGTCCGCGGGAACCGGCAGGCGGAGATCGCGGCACGCCGCCTGGATGCTGCGCGTGATATGCGCGGTGGAATCCATCAGCGTGCCATCCCAGTCAAACACGATCAGATCGAATTGCTCTCTAGCCATGCAAGGTCGTCTCCGGGTTGAACCCAGTGCGTAGTTCGTTGAGTTGTTCTATAAAGCCGCGGCAGTCGGCAGGCAGCGGTGCCTCCAGCTGCAGCGGCGCGCCCGTCGCCGGATGCGTGAGCTTGAGCCGGTAAGCGTGCAGAAACATCCGCTTGATGCCGGGCTTCGCGTTGGCGCGCGCAAGCGCCTTGTTCAGCGCGAAATCGCCATATTTGGCGTCACCGACGATCGGTAGTGCCAGATGCTGCAGATGCACGCGAATCTGGTGCGTACGCCCCGTCTTCAGTTCCGCCTCCAGCAGCGCATATTCAGGCCAGCGCTCGACCAGATTGAAGATCGTGTGCGAAGCGAGGCCATCGGCCTGCACGCGCACGCGGCGCTCGCCGTCGGCGGTCAGGTACTTGTGAAGTGGCTCCTTTACCGCGCGGCGGCGACCCCAGTCGCTCGCCCATTCGCCGTGCACGCACGCGTAGTAGCGCTTGTCCATCCGGTTATCGCGAATCTGCTCGTGCAGATTGACGAGCGCCGCGCGCTTCTTCGCGAGCATCAGGATGCCCGAGGTCTCTCGATCCAGTCGATGCACGAGTTCCAGGAATTTCGCCTGCGGCCGCGCCTCGCGCATCTGCTCGATCACACCGAACGCGACACCGCTGCCCCCGTGGACCGCAACGCCGGCCGGCTTGTCGATCACGAGCAGATGCTCGTCTTCGAACAGGATGTGAAAGCGCGGCGCGGGCACGGGCACGCGGGCTGCGGCCTGATTCGGCTGCGCGACGCGGATCGGCGGCACACGCACCCGATCGCCCAGTTCGAGCCGGTACTGCGCGTCGATCCGGCCCTTGTTCACGCGCACTTCACCGCTGCGCAGGATGCGATAAATATGGCTTTTCGGCACGCCCTTGCAGACGCGCAGCAGGAAATTGTCGATGCGCTGACCAGCCGAGCGGTCGTCGATTTCGATCAGCGAAGCCTGGTCGCTTGAAACCGAGTCTTCGACCGCGCCTGCAACCGATCTCTGGGATGTTTTGCCTAACTCTTTCATTCTGAATATAATTTGCCCAGCAGTCCGCGACGGCCGGCGCAGTGTCCGGAATGCGGCGGATTGCGCGAGCGCAAGCGATAAACCGTTATTTTACTTGCGCCGGGGTCTGGTTGCTCGCCCTGAAAATGAGATGCAACAAGTTGCACGCACGAAGTCAGCACCCGGCAGGGACGGCGCCCGCAGGCGCGTTCGGTCAAGGTCGGCTTCGACGGTAACGGAATTTTGGTAAAAAAGAATTTAGCTTTCAGCTTCGTGATCCGGGTGGTATGACGCCCAGCTGGACGAAGCTGCAAGTCGCGAAAATACGGCGTGCGCCCAAGGCGTCTTGTAGAAAGTACAAGACATGGCGACGTCAAAAGAAGGCGAGACACCCCCAGCAGGAAAAGACGCGCCGCCTGCGCGAACTTCCCGTTGCGGCATGACCGCGGACTTCGGCCCTTCGCTCGCGCGCCCATTTGGCGCGCCGGCTTCAGAGGGCGAAGACTTATGAAGGTCTGCTGGCTAAACGCGGCGTGTCAGGCCATGATTTGAAGCCGTGTTCGCATGTGCCCTGCGGCACCGTGCCCGTTTTTATCGGGCTGGGCCCTCTCAGGCAATTCTCCCGCCATCTTTCCCGCTCCAGCGTGTTTGTGAAAACACAATAAGACGCGGCACGCCTACTCCCCCCGCTCTCGCGACTGACAACCGCGCAGCTGGGCCGGCGAGGCCGCTCTGGAGCCGTTCAATGAAACGAATGTTGTTCAACGCGACGCAGCAGGAAGAGCTGCGCGTCGCCATCGTCGATGGGCAAAAACTCATCGACATCGATATCGAAACCGCCGGTCGCGAACAGCGCAAAGGCAATATTTACAAGGGCATCATCACGCGCATCGAGCCGTCGCTCGAGGCCTGCTTCGTCAACTACGGCGAAGACCGTCACGGCTTCCTGCCGTTCAAGGAAGTCGCCCGCCAGTACTTCCGCGATGGCGTCGACATGCGTTCCGCACGCATCCAGGACGCACTGAAGGAAGGTCAGGAACTGATCGTCCAGGTCGAAAAGGAAGAACGCGGCAACAAGGGCGCAGCCCTGACCACGTTCATCTCGCTCGCCGGCCGCTATCTGGTGCTGATGCCGAACAACCCGCGCGGCGGCGGTGTGTCGCGCCGGATCGAAGGCGACGACCGTCAGGAACTGCGCGAAACCATGGCGCAGCTGCAGCTGCCGGAAGGCATGAGCATCATCGCGCGCACGGCCGGCATCGGCCGCAGCGCCGAAGAGCTGCAGTGGGACCTGAACTACCTGATGCAGCTGTGGCGCGCAATCGAAGCCGCGTCGCAAAGTGGCACGGCCGGCCAGCCGATGCTGATCTATCTCGAATCGAGCCTCGTGATCCGCGCGATTCGCGACTACTTCCAGCCCGATATCGGCGAAATCCTGATCGACACGACCGAAATCCATGACCAGGCCCGCGCCTTCATGGACATCGTGATGCCGGACAACGTCGGCAAGGTAAAGCGCTACCACGACGACGTGCCGCTCTTCTCGCGCTTCCAGATCGAGCACCAGATCGAAACCGCGTACTCGCGCACCGTGCCGCTGCCGTCGGGCGGCGCGATCGTCATCGATCACACCGAAGCGCTCGTCGCGATCGACGTGAACTCGGCGCGCGCCACCAAAGGCGCGGACATCGAGGAAACGGCCGCGCGCACGAACCTCGAAGCCGCCGACGAAGTCGCTCGCCAGCTGCGTCTGCGCGACCTGGGCGGCCTGATCGTGATCGACTTCATCGACATGGAATCGGCCAAGAGCCAGCGCGAAGTCGAACAGCGCCTGAAAGACGCGCTCAAGCACGACCGCGCCCGCGTCCAGATGGGCAAGATCTCGCGCTTCGGCCTCATGGAGCTGTCGCGTCAGCGTCTGCGTCCGGCGCTGTCGGAAGGCAGCCACGTCACGTGTCCGCGTTGTAACGGCACGGGCCACATTCGCGATACCGAATCGTCCGCGCTGCAAGTGCTGCGGATCATTCAGGAAGAAGCGATGAAGGAAAACACCGCGGCGATCCACTGCCAGGTGCCGGTCGAAGTGACCGCCTTCCTGTTGAACGAGAAGCGCGCCGAAATCAACAAGATCGAGTCGCGTTTCAAGGTCAACGTCGTGCTGATCCCGAACAAGCACCTCGACACGCCGCACTACAAGCTCGAGCGTCTGCGTCACGACGACGCGCGCCTCGACGAGCCGCGCGCATCGTGGAAGATGGCCGAAGAAGCGGCCCGCGAACTCGAATCGGAAACCGGCTACAGCAAGCGCGCTGAGGAAGTAAAGCCAAAGCAGGAAGCGGCGGTCAAGGGCATCACGCCCGAGAAGCCGGCTCCGAGCGCGCCGGCCCGCCCGGCGGCTATCCCCGCTCCGGTCGCGGTGACGCCGGCCAGTGGCGGCTTCATCGGCTGGCTGAAGAATCTGTTCGGCATGCAGCCGGCTGCTCCGGCGCCCGCCGCGCCGGCCACCACCGACAAGCAGGCCCGTCCGCAACGCGGCGAGCGCACCGAGCGCGGTGAGCGCACCGGCGAGCGCGGCGGCGATCGCAACCGCAATCGCCGTGGCGGCGCAGGCGGTCGCGACACGGCAGCGCGTGGCGAAGGCGTGACCGGCGGCCGTCAGGCGCAAGGTCAGCAGCCGTCGCCGCGTCGCGAGGAACGCGAAGGCCGCGAGGCACGCGAGGGCCGCGAACCGCGCGCGCCGCGTGAGCAACGCGAACCGCGTGAAGGCCGTGAACCGCGTGAGGCTCGCGAGCCGCGTGAAGCGCGTGAGCCGCGCGAGGCTCGCGAACGCGACACCCGCGGCGCCGAGCGCGCGGAAGCCGTCGAAGGCACAGCACGCGGTGAGCGTCGCGAGCGTGGCGAGCGCGCTGAACGCGTCGAGCGTGGCGAGCGTCGCAAGCCGCAGGCGGAAGCCGCCTCGGCGCTGACGCAAACCGACACGCAAGCTGCCGACGAACTGGCGCGCAACCGCGCCGCAGCGGGTGAAAACGGCGTGCCGGTCGATCAGGAAACAATCGCACGTGACGGCGAAGAGCGTCGTCGTCGTCGCCGCGGCCGTCGTGGTGGTCGTCGCGAGCGTGAAGAGGACGTGAATGGCAATCTCGCGGCGGATGTCGCGGAAGCAGAAGGCGACAACGTTGCCGCCAGCGACGAAGCGCCGGTGCGCACCCAGCAGCCGGTCGAGCACACGCCTGCAGCCAGCGAAGCGAAGGAAGTGACCCCGGTCGAAGTGGTGGTCGCCGCTGTCGCAACGGAAAGCGCCGTCGTGGCCGAACTGCATGCGGCAGCCGAAACGCCGGCTCTCGCCGCGGAAAATGCCGCGAAGACCGAAAAGGTCGTGCCGGTGGAAGAGGCCCCGGCGGCGTCGATCGAGCCCGTGGCGGCGGAGCCGGCTATCGAAGCGCCAGCGCAGGCAGAGCAAGCCGCGTCGGCCGCGAGCGAACCGGTTACGCCGGCCGCTTCGGTCGAATCCGCCGCGCATGCCGAATCCCCGGCAGTCGAACCGGCCCTGGAAGTGCAGCCGACCGTCCCGACCGAACCGCGAGCCGTCCCGGCTGCGCTCGACACCGCGGCTCCGGCCACGATCGTCGAGGCACCCGCAGCCGTGCCGGCACCGCAGGCCGAAATCGTCGAGCCGCAACCGGTCGTCGCAACGGAACCGGCCGTGGTCGAACCGGCGCCCGTCGCCGCGGCCCCGCAGCCGGCCCTCGTCCGCAGCGCAGCCCCCGCCGCCGCATCGGCCGACGCCTTGCAGCCGATCCTCGAGCAGGCTGGCCTGATCTGGGTGAACACCGACGCCGACAAGCTGCGTGCCGCGCAGGAAGCGGCGGCGCAGACGGTCAAGCCGCCGCGCGTGATCCGTGAGCGCAAGGCGCTGCCGCCAGACGACCACGCGCCGATGCAACAGGTCGAAACGATCAAGCATCCGCAGTAAGCCGCGTCGTTGTTCGTGAAAAAGCCCGCCCTTTCCGGCGGGCTTTTTCTTTAGGCGATCATTTGTCGCCGCGAGCCGCGCCGCTCCCCGTATACCCCGACAACGTCCGTCGCGCATCTGCCGCCACCGGCATTTCCGATAGAATCAAATCATCCCCGTCCGTTAAAGCACCTGACGAACCATTTCATGTCACGACGCATCATCCCTGTTGCCGATCTCAGCGCGGCGCCGGTCATCACCGGCCCAGTGCAGACACCTAGCGGCGTGCTGCACGATGCGCTCGCGCGTCCGCTGCACGATCTGCGCATCTCGGTGACGGACCGCTGCAACTTCCGCTGCGTGTATTGCATGCCGCGCGCCGTGTTCGACAAGGACTACGCTTTCCTGCCTCACAGCGCGTTGTTGAGTTTCGAGGAGATCGAGCGGCTCGCGCAGTTGTTCGTCGCGCATGGCGTCGAGAAAATTCGCCTGACCGGCGGCGAGCCGCTACTGCGCAAAAACCTCGAATTCCTGGTCGACCGGCTCGCCCGGTTGACCACGCCTGCGGGCCGTCCGCTCGATCTCACGCTGACCACCAACGGCTCGCTGCTTGCGCGCAAGGCGCGCAGCCTGAAGGACGCCGGCCTCACGCGCGTGACCGTCAGCCTCGACGCGCTCGACGACGCGCTGTTCCGCCGCATGAACGACGCCGACTTCGCGGTCGCCGACGTGCTCGATGGCATCGCCGCCGCGCAAGCGGCCGGGCTCGCGCCGGTCAAAGTAAACATGGTCGTCAAACGCGGTACCAACGACGGCGAAATCGTCCCCATGGCGCGTCATTTCAAAGGCACGGGCGCGGTGCTGCGCTTCATCGAGTACATGGACGTCGGCACCTCGAACGGCTGGAACATGACCGAAGTGCTGCCTTCCGCCGAGGTCGTCACGCGCATTGCCGAGCATTTCCCGCTGGTGCCGCTCGAAGCGCACAGCGCCGCCGAAACTGCCCAACGCTGGGGTTATGTCGACGGCGGCGGCGAGATCGGCGTCATTTCGAGCGTCACCCGCGCGTTCTGCGGCAATTGCACGCGCGCGCGTTTGTCGACCGAGGGCAAGCTATACCTGTGCCTGTTCGCATCGACCGGACATGACCTGCGCGCGCTGTTGCGCGGCGGTGCGAGCGATGCCGGGATCGCCACCGCCATCGCCGAAATCTGGCAGGGCCGCGGCGACCGCTACTCGCAGCTGCGCGGCAGCCAGCCGGCCGATCAGGGCGAGCCGGCCAAGCGTCGCGTGGAAATGTCCTACATCGGCGGCTGAGCGGCCGACGCATGTCCATCCCCCGCGAACAGATCACTGGCCTCGTGCTCGCGGGCGGGCGCGGCACGCGCATGGGCGGCGTCGACAAGGGGTTGCAGCCGCTGCACGGCGAACCGCTCGCCGCTCACGTGCTGCGGCGCCTCGCGCCGCAGACCGGCCCGCTGATGATCAGCGCGAACCGCCATCCCGACACCTATGCGGCGCTCGGCGCGCCATATCGCGCAACGCTCGTCGCCGACACCCTCCCCGACTTTCCCGGCCCGCTCGCCGGCATGCTCGCCGGACTGCGCGCCGCCGGCACGGCGTACCTGCTGAGCGCGCCCTGCGATTCGCCGTGGCTACCGGCCAACCTCGCCGCGCGCCTCGCGGATGCGCTCGACGCGAACCACGCCGACATCGCAACGGTCGCTACCGTCGACGCCGGTGGAGAAACCTCCCTGCACCCGGTATTCGCGCTGATGCGCACCGCCGTCGCGGACGACCTGGCCGCGTTTCTGGCCTCCGGCGAGCGCAAGGTCCGCGCGTGGTACGCGCGCCACAAGACGGTCGAAGTCGTCTTTGCCGACGAGCGCGCGTTCTACAATGCCAACTCGTTACAAGAACTCGCCGACCTCGAACGCAATCGGGGCCCCGGCTGACATCCGCTCCGGCCGCACGGCAACAGCCGCGCCCATCACCGGTCGCGACGCCCAGCCATTCATGACCACGCTCAACGACTTTTCCCGCTGCGTCGCGCAGTACGATCCTCATGCGCTACCCGTCCCGGCCGCTCAGGCGATCGTCCGGCAGTGGGCGACGCCGGTCGCGGCCGTCGAGCGCCTGGCGTTGCGCGATGCACTCGACCGCGTGCTAGCCGCCGACATCGTGTCGCCGATCGACGTGCCCGCGCACGACAACTCCGCGATGGACGGCTACGCGTTCAATCACGCGGCGCTCGCGGCCGCTATGCGAGGCGGCGCGGACAGCGTCGAGCTGACGGTCGCCGGCAAGGCGCTCGCCGGTCATCCGTTCGCGGGCCGCGTCGCGGCGAACCAGTGCGTGCGCGTGATGACGGGCGCCTGCATGCCTGCCGGTTGCGACACCGTCGTGCCGCAGGAACAGGTGGAGCGCGACGGTGCGGATTCCACCTCGATCCGCTTCGCCGCCAGCGCGGCGGCGGCGGGCGCGAACCGCCGCCGCGCCGGCGAAGACCTCGCGCGCGGCCACGTCGCGCTGCATGCCGGCCGCATCGTGCGCGCGTCGGACCTCGGCCTGCTCGCGTCGCTCGGCATTGGCGAAGTCAGCGTGCGGCGGCGTTTGCGCGTCGCGTTCTTTTCGACCGGCGACGAACTGCGCTCGCTCGGCGAGCCGCTCGACGCGGGCTCGGTCTACGACAGCAACCGCTACACGCTGTTTGCGATGCTGCGGCACCTGAACATCGACGCGCTCGATCTCGGCGTCGTGCGTGACGAGCCGGCCGCGCTCGAAGCCGCGCTGCGCAGTGCCGCGGCCAACGCCGACGTGGTGCTGACTTCGGGCGGCGTGTCGGTGGGCGAAGCGGACTTCACGAAGCAGCTGCTACAGACCTTCGGCGACGTCGCCTTCTGGAGTCTCGCGATGCGCCCCGGCCGGCCGCTCGCGTTCGGCCGCCTGTGGTCCGGCGCACAGCCCGGGCTCGGCAAACCTGCGCTATTCTTCGGCCTGCCCGGCAACCCGGTCGCCGTGATGGTGACGTTCTATCAGATCGTGCGCGAAGCGCTGCTGCTGATGGCCGGCGCGACGCCGCGGCCGCTGCCGGTGATTCACGCGACGAGCCGCGTGGCGGTGGGCAAGCGCGCGGGCCGCACCGAATTCCAGCGCGGCATCGCCGAACAGGACGCGCACGGATACTGGCACGTGAGCCCGACCGGGTCGCAAAGCTCAGGCGTGCTGAGCTCGATGAGCGAAGCGAACTGCTTCATCGTGCTCGGCCACGACGAGGGCGACATCGACGTCGGCGATCGCGTGTCGATCATGCTGTTCGACGGTCTCATCTGACGTTCCAGGCGGCGCATCGATCGCACGACATCGGCACCACAGCAGCACTTCATCGACACTCCACGCACTATCACTACTACGACACACGGGTTTGACTTACATGAAAAAACAGATCTCGTTCATCGCACCGGGACAGACGGCCAAAGCGCTGATCCTCGTGTATCTGACGTTCTCGGTGCCGATCGTGCTGCTCGGCGTGGTGGTCGCGTTCGTGCGCTATGGCTCGGTCGAGCTGAGCACGGTGTTCAGCGCGCTGCTGCTGAACGCGATCCTCGGCTTCGTGCTGTTGTGGATCGCGTGCCACGCCTACAACTGGGTCGCGTCGCGCTTCGGTGGTATCGAAATCCATCTGGCCGACGCACCGGAAGAAGCGTAATGCCCGCGACGATCCGCGCCGCCAAGCCCGCGGATACCGGCGCGATCTTCGCGCTCACCTACGAACTCGCGCAGTTCGAGAACCTCACGCACATCTTCGTCGCGACGGAACATAGCCTGCGCGACGCGCTGTTCGGCGCGCGGCCGTCGATCGAAGCGCTGGTTGCCGAAGACGCGGGGAGCATCGTGGGCTATGCACTGTTCTTCCACAATTTTTCGAGCTTCGCGGGCCGCCGCGGGCTCTATCTCGAAGACGTCTACGTGCAGCCCGCGCAGCGGGGCAGCGGGCTCGGCACCGCGCTTCTGCGACACGTCGCGGCGCTGGCGGTGGAGCGGCAATGCGCGCGCTTCGAGTGGACCGTGCTCGACTGGAATCAGCCGGCGATCAGCTTCTATCAGAAGATGGGGGCGGCGGTGTTGCCGGACTGGCGCGTCGTGCGCGTGACAGGCGATGCGCTGGCGCGTCTGGCTGCAAGGGCGTGAATTCCAGCGCCTCGCCCCTCATTGCTCATCAGGCTCCACATTCGACAGCGCATCGCCGAGCAACCCGCTCGCCTCGTCGCCCGGTAACGCCTCGACGTCGCGCAGCTTGCGGTTCATCATGCGCGTGCGCGTTTCCGCGGCCTCGATCGAACGTGTGACGGTTTCGAGCTGCGCCTTGGTCTTCGCGAGCACGTCGCCGAATTTTCCGAACTCCGTCTTCACCGCGCCGAGTACCTGCCACACCTCGCTCGAACGCTTTTCGATCGCGAGCGTGCGGAAACCCATCTGCAGACTATTGAGCAACGCGGTCAGCGTGGTCGGCCCCGCAATCGTCACGCGATAGTCCCGCTGCAGCAGATCCGTGAGCCCCGGTCGGCGCAGCACTTCCGCGTACAGGCCTTCGGTCGGCAGGAACAGCAGCGCGAAGTCGGTCGTATGCGGCGGCGCCACGTACTTCTCCGCGATCGTGCGCGCCTCCGCGCGAATTCGCACTTCGAGCGCGCGCGATGCTTCCTCGACCGCGACCGGATCGGCGCGCTCCTGCGCTTCGATCAGTCGCTCGTAGTCCTCGCGCGGGAATTTGGCGTCGATCGGCAGCCATACCGGCGTATTCGCGCCGCCGGGCTCCTGCCGCCCCGGCAGACGAATCGCGAACTCCACGCGATCGGCGCTTTTCGGCACCGTCGCGACGTTCTTCGCGTATTGATCGGCGGTCAGCAATTGTTCGAGCAAGGCTTCGAGCTGCACTTCGCCCCACGTGCCGCGCGTCTTCACGTTGGTCAGCACGCGCTTCAGATCGCCGACGCCGGCCGCCAGCGTCTGCATTTCACCGAGACCGCGATGCACCTGTTCGAGCCGGTCGGACACGAGCTTGAACGACTCGCCGAGACGCTGCTCAAGCGTTGCGTGCAGTTTTTCGTCCACGGTGCGGCGCATTTCCTCGAGCCGCGTCGCGTTGTTCGCCTCGATGTCCTTCAGACGCTGCTCGATCGTCGCGCGCACTTCGGCGAAGCGCCGGTCGTTCGCCTCGGTTAGTTGCCCGAGTTGCAGGCTCAGCGTGTCGCCGAACTGCTTCAGCGAGCGGCCCTGCTCGTCGCGCGCCTGTTGCGCCTGTGCCTGCAGGCTGTGACGCACGGCGTCGAGCTGTTGCGCGAAGCCGTCGATCTTGCCGCCCTGCACCGTCGTCATGCTGCTGAACTGCGCGGCGAGCGTCTGCTGAAAATGCGCGAAGCCGCCGCTTTGCTCGGTGCGCGACACGCGCGCGGTCTCGGCGATGTCGTTGCGCAGTTGCCGCTCGAGCCGCTCGGCGGTATGCGCCTGCGCGTCGACGACGGCATCGACGCGTTCGTTCAGCATCTCGAACTGTTCGCGCTGCTCCGTGCGGTCGTGACCGCGTAGCAGCAAGGCCAGTGCGATCACGAGGGCAACCGCCAGCACCGCGACGGCCGCCACCAGAATCATTGTCATGAACGCGCCTTGCCGATCACGTCGGGGTTGATCGGATTCGGCGGCTGACCGGCGCGCGGTCCTGCGCCGAGGCCGGCGATCAGGTTGTCCGCGGCGAGATTCGCCATGGCGCGGCGCGTGGTTTCGGTCGCGCTCGCGATGTGCGGCGTCAGCACGACGTTCGGCACGTTCAGCAGCGCCGGGTGCAGTTGCGGCTCGCCTTCGAACACGTCCAGACCGGCCGCCGCGATGCGCCTGTCACGCAGCGCATCGGCCAACGCCGCATCGTCGACGATGCCGCCGCGCGCGATGTTGGTGAGCGTCGCGCTCGGCTTCATCAGCGCCAGTTCGGCCGCGCCGATCGTGTGGTGGTTGCCTTTGTTGTACGGCAGCACCAGCACGACGTGGTCGGCGCGCCGCAGCAGATCCTCTTTCGACACGTACTCCGCGTTCAGCTCGGCCTCGATTTGCGGCGCGACGCGCGAGCGATTGTGATAGATGACCCGCATGTTGAAGCCCTGCGCGCGCCGCGCGAGCGCCTGGCCGATGCGGCCCATGCCGATCACGCCGAGCGTCGAACCGTATAGGTCGCTGCCGAGGAAGCCGTCGTAGCTCCACTTCTGCCAATGTCCGGCGCGCAGCCAGTGCTCCGATTCGGCGATGCGGCGCGCGGCGGCCATCATCAGCGCCCAGCCGAAATCGGCGGTCGATTCGTTCAGCACGTCCGGCGTGTTGGTGCCGAGTACGTTCGCCGCGTTGAACGCGGCCATGTCGAAGTTGTTGTAGCCGACCGCCATGTTCGACACGACGCGCAGACGCGGCGCCGCGGCGAGCACGCCCGCGTCGATCATCTCGCCGGCCGTCAGCGCGCCGTCCTTGTCCGCGAGACGGCGCTTCAGTTCGTCCGCGGGCAACACGTCGCCCTCGTTCCAGTCGACGTCGAAGTACTGCTTGAGCCGGTCGATCACGTCGGGAAAGATCGAACGGGCAACGAGGATTTTCTGCAATGCAAGTCTCCGTATCGCACGTCGAGGGATTGTCTCGGCGTTGCAGAGTCAGCGTTCAAAAAAGAGCCAGCCGGTCAGCGCGAACAACGGCAGCAGCACCGCGCCGGACCAGCCCAGATACGCAAAAAAGCTCGGCATGCGCACGCCGCGCGATTGCGCGATCGCCTTCACCATGAAGTTCGGCGCGTTGCCGATGTAGGTGTTCGCGCCCATGAACACGGCGCCGGCCGAAATCGCCGCGAGCGTGGTCGCGCCGGTGGTCATCAAGGTCTGCGCATCGCCGCCGGCCAGGTTGAAGAACACGAGGTAGGTCGGCGCGTTGTCGAGAAACGAAGATAGCAGGCCGGTCGCCCAGAAGTACATGATGTCGCGCGGCTCGCCTGACGGATCATTGACCAGTTGGACGATGCCCGCGAACGCGCCGGCTTCTCCCGCGCGCAGGATCATGATGACCGGCACGATCGTCACGAAGATGCCGGCGAACAGTTTGGCGACTTCCTCGATCGGCGCCCAGTTGAAGTCGTTGCCCGCGCGGGCCGCGCGCGGTGTCCACGCGAGCGATAGCAGCGTGACCACGATCAGCGCGGCGTCGCGCACGATGTTTTGCAACGCGACGTGCGTGCCGAGCACGTCGAATGTGATTTGCGGGCGCCACAGTCCGCTCATCAGCACGAACGCGATCACCGCGGCGAGCAGCACGAAATTGATCTTGCCGTCGATGCCGAGCGGCGCGCCGTCGGGCGTCGGATCGAGGAAAGCCGAACGCACTTCCTCGCGCTGGTGAAAGTAGTACGAGTCGAGTGCATAGAAAACGGCAAGTAGCATGCCGCTCACGAACAGCATCGGGGACGCGAGATGCGTAGTGGTCCAGAAAAAGCTCACGCCTTCGAGAAAACCGAGGAACAGCGGCGGGTCGCCGAGCGGCGACAGCGAGCCACCGACGTTCGCGACGAGGAAGATGAAGAACACGACCACGTGGGTCACGTGGCGGCGATTGTCGTTTGCGCGCAGCAACGGGCGGATCAGCAGCATCGCCGCGCCGGTCGTACCCATCACGCTCGCGAGCAAGGTGCCGAGCGCGAGAATCGCGGTGTTCAGCCGCGGTGTGCCATGCAGGTTGCCACGCACGCAGATGCCGCCCGCGACGGTATAGAGCGCGCTCAGCAGGATGATGAACGGAATGTACTCGTCGAGCATGGCATGCGCGAGCGCGCCGAGCGCCGCGCTCGCGCCGAAGCTCACGGCAAACGGCACGATGAACGCGAGCGCCCACGCCGCGGCGATCTTGCCGAAGTGGTGATGCCAGAGGGCTGGCGCGATCAGCGGAACGATCGCGATCGACAGCAGCACACCCGCGAAGGGCAAGCCCCACAACGCCGACAAGCGCGCGCCGTCGAGGAGCGTCTCAGCCTGCACGGACGGCGAGCACAGCGCAAGCATCGACGCAACGGCGAGCCACCGGCCCGTGCGGCCGGCCTGCGAATTCATGCCGATACAGGCCGCGCGACGGCTTGCAACCGCACGCACGACAGATAACGCGTGTGTCGCGTATGCGCTGGCACGCCGCCGCGCGACGCGTTCAAGCATCCTGCACGACGATCGCATGCACCCGGTAGGGGCCGTGCGCGCCCAGCACGATGGTCTGCTCGATGTCGCCGGTGCGCGATGGTCCCGACACGAAATTGACCGCGCGCGGCAGCTCGCCGCGTTCCTTGCGGATCAGGTCGAACGCCTCTTCATGACCCGCGACGATCCGCGAGCCCGGCACGATCGCGATGTGCGTCTCCGGCAGCAGCCCCGCCGACGCATACGTCTCGGGACCGGACAGCAACACGAGCGTGCCGGTCTCCGCGGTCGCGCAGAAACAGCCGGTGAGACCGACCACGTCATTGTCTTGCGGTTTGCGAAATTCGACGGCGAGGCCGGCTGCGGCCCACGGCAGATCGCGCAGCGTTTGCCACGCAATGGCCTGCAACGGCAAACCGTGTTGCGTCAGATAGCGATGCGCGGCGGCGGGTACATCGGCGAAGGTTTGAACGGTGTCGACAGTACTCGCCATTTTCTGCGCTTCCTCGATGAAGCGCGCGCGCAGATCGGTGGGCATGTCCGGACGCGGGCCGGCCGGATGACGCGCGAGATAGTCCGCCGCGGCTTCGCGCTCGGCGGCGCTCGGTTCGGGCTCGCGCCCTTGCGCGGCGCGGATGCGCGCCAGGATGTTGCGGCGGGCAATCGATGTGTCCATGGGCGAAATCCTCGTGTCGACGGCCGTGCGATATGGCGAGGATTATACCGGCCGCGCTCCGCGCGAACACCCTGGCCGAACGGCATATTGCCGCCAGTCGATCGCGCGGCGACACTGTTCGCCGTGCCCCCGAACGCGAGCAGATCATGGTCAGGCGATGAACCGAAAAGCAGTCCGCAAAGCGCGCTACCTGGCCGCCTCTTCTTCCGGCTGCGCGATGCCGAACACCTGGCGCAGATACGCGAGATACGCCTTGTCCTCGCACATGTTCTTGCCCGGCGAGTCCGACAATTTCGCGACCGGCTGACCGTTGCAACGAACCATCTTGATCACGATCTGCAGCGGGTTGTAGCCGAGGTCGTTGGTCAGATTGGTGCCCACGCCGAACGCGAGCTTGCAGCGGCCGCGGAAGCGCTCGTATAGCTGCAGCACCTTCGGGATGTCGAGCGCGTCGGAGAACACGAGGACCTTGGTGCGCGGGTCGCAACGATTCGCCTCGTAGTGTTTGAGCAGGCGCTCGCCCCAGTCGAATGGGTCGCCGGAATCGTGGCGAGCACCGTCGAACAGCTTGCAGAAGTACATGTCGAAGTCGCGCAGGAACGCCTGCATGCCGTACACGTCGGAGAGCGCGATCCCGAGGTCGCCGCGATATTCCTTCGCCCACATCTCGAAGCCGAAGATCTGCGAGTCGCGCAGCCGCGGACCGAGCGCCTGGCAAGCCTGCAGGTACTCGTGCGCCATCGTGCCGAGCGGTGTCAGGCTGTGCTTCATCGCGTAGAAGACGTTGCTCGTGCCGGCGAACTGCTCGCCGAGACCGTCCTTCAGCGTGAGGATCACTTCCTCGTGCCACTGCTTCGAGAAGCGGCGGCGCGTGCCGTAATCGGCGATCTTGCAGTCGGCGAACTCCGGACGAGCGCCGAGCAGTTGAATCTTGTCGAGCAGACGGCCACGGCCTACGTGATAGTCGGGCGTTTGCTGGGTGTTGCGGAAATAGACTTCGTTGACGATCGCGAGCACCGGAATTTCGAAGAGGATCGTATGCAGCCACGGCCCCTTGATGTCGATGTCGATTTCGCCATTGCCCTTCGGCGACGGCGTGATCGAAATGTACTTCTCGTTCAGATGGAACAACGCGAGGAACTCGATGAAGTCGCCCTTGATGAAGCGCATGCGGCGCAGGTAGTCGAGTTCGTCGTCGGTGAAACGCAGTTCGCAGAGCTTGCGCACTTCGTCGCGAATCTCGTCGACGTACGGCACCAGATCGACGTTCGGCGTGCGGCAGCGGAAGCGGTACTCCACGTTGGCGGCGGGGAAGTGATGCAACACCACCTGCATCATCGTGAACTTGTACAGATCGGTATCGAGCAGCGAAGTAATAATCATGATGGTACGAACTGGACCGCTGAAAAAACGAAAAGGGCTCACTGCACCCTTGCAACGGACGCGCTGAGCCGAGCGGCGCGCCAACCTGATGCATGTTACCCGAATGCGTCCGCATCCAGCGTGCCACCGGGCCTTCGCCGCCATTGCGCGGCCGCTCGCGGCACCCCATAAACTAATCACAAAAACATATAAGACGCACGGCCCGATGCTTTATGCGCCTGTTGACGTTACGTTACAATAGTGCTTTTGGCGTCCGCGCCCTCCCCGATTCCGCATGCAGGAGCTGCCTGAATGACTCACGTTGTGACCGAAAGCTGCATCAAGTGCCGCTATACCGACTGCGTCGATGTGTGCCCGGTGGACTGCTTTCGCGAAGGTCCCAACTTCCTCGCGATCGACCCCGATGAATGCATCGACTGCGCCGTGTGCGTGGCCGAGTGCCCGGTGAACGCCATCTATGCCGAAGAAGACGTGCCGGGAGACCAGCAGGACTTCATCGCGCTGAACGCCGACCTGGCGAAAGCGTGGCCGAGCATCACGAAGACCAAGGCACCGCTGCCGGAAGCCGAGGAATTCAAGGATGTGAAGGAAAAGCTCGCGCTGCTCGCGCGCTGAGCGCGGCCGCCTGTCACCTGCCTTGGCCGTTCAAATTCAGTATCAGGATGAACGCCGAGGTATTGACAGACTTTTCAGCTGCCTCTAAAATTTCGTTTCTCTGCTGTTGTTGTTCTGTTCCTCGATAGCTCAGTCGGTAGAGCGCCGGACTGTTAATCCGTAGGTCCCTGGTTCGAGCCCAGGTCGAGGAGCCAAGAATTGCAAAAGCCCGTTAATCAGACGGGTTTTTTTTATGTAGATCAAGTTGTACTGCTGTTCCTCGATAGCTCAGTCGGTAGAGCGCCGGACTGTTAATCCGTAGGTCCCTGGTTCGAGCCCAGGTCGAGGAGCCAAAAATTTTGAAAGGCCCGCATCCATGCGGGCCTTTTTGTTTTTGTGCCACGACGGACAGCCTCACGCGCGCCGCGCGCCGTTATACGATGGCGCCTTCACGGCGCACGTTTCGCCCCGCTCTGGCGCCGGCCCACTCCAGACACTCAACCGGCACGCTCATGAAATCCACCTCGCTACGCATCGCGCTCGCGGCCGCCGGCGCCCTGCTGCTTTCTTCGGCGCGCGGCGAAGAAATCGCCAGCGTCAATACGAATTTTCACGTTACCGGCTCCGACCGCGTGGTCGTGGAGGCCTATGACGATCCCATCGTGCAAGGCGTCACCTGCTACGTGTCGCGGGCGCGGACGGGCGGCGTCAAAGGCACGCTCGGCATCGCCGAAGATCCGACCGAGGCGTCGATCGCGTGCCGCCAGCTCGGGGAGTTGCATTTCACCGGCCCCGTCAAGCAGAAGGACGACGTGTTCTCGGTCAGCATGTCGCTGATCTTCAAGTCGCTGCACGTGGTGCGCGTGGTCGACACGAAGCGCAACGCCCTGGTCTATCTGACCTACAGCGACCGCGTCGTCAGCGGCAGCGCGAAAAACAGCGTGAGCGCCGTGCCGATGCCCACTGGCACGACGATTCCGGTCAAGTAAGGCAAGTCAGGACAAGTACCGGCAATTGACGGCACCCGCGGCACGCGGCGCGGCGCTGCACACCCGCCGCCGTCCCCGACAACGACGCGTTAAACTGACCGGTCCAGCCAGACTTTCCTCATGACCGCCACCCCTCGTTTCCGCGATTCCGCCCGCTACTGGCGCACGCCGCTACTGCCCGGCGCGGATCTGCTCACCGCCGAATATCACGATCACGAGTTCGCGCCGCATTGGCACGACGCCTACACGATCCCGGTGATCGTCGCGGGTGCGGAATGCTATCGGTATAACGGCGAGCACCATGTCGCCGAAGCGGGCAGCGTGCCGGTCATCAACCCGGGCGAGTTGCACACGGGGTCGAAGGCGGTCGAGGCGGGCTGGCGCTATCGCGTGATGTACGCGCCGGTCGGGTTCCTCTGCGCGCTGGCCGACGAAGTCGCCGGCAAGCCGCAGGCCTTACCGTGGTTCGCGCCCGGCGTGATCCGCGATTCCGATCTCGCGACGCGGCTCGCGCACGCCCACCGTCTGCTCGAAGCCGGCGACGACGCGCTCGCCGCCGAAACCGCGATGCTCGACGCGCTGTCCACGTTGCTGGTCCGCTATGCGCGGACGCGCCCCGCCGCCGCTCGCGTCGCCACCGACGACACTCGCGTCGCACTGATGCAGGAGCGTCTGACCGGCGACCTCGTCGAACCGGTGACGCTCGCCGAGGTCGCGAAGGCAGCGGGTCTGTCGCCGTTCCACGCGGCGCGGCTATTCACCCAATCGACCGGCCTGCCGCCCCACGCGTGGCGCAATCAGGTGCGCCTGCAGCGCGCGCTCGCGCCGTTGCGCGCCGGCGTCCCGGTGACCGACGTCGCCGCCGCGAGCGGCTTCACCGATCAGAGCCATTTCACGCGGCATTTCCGGCGCATGTTCGGCGTGCCGCCGGGCCAATGGCAAGGAACGCAGCGCGGTTCGTAACGCGATGTGGCACCGCCGGCGCCTGCACCGCGCGCCGTGAGCGTGCCGCCGCAATCCGTCAGCCCGTCATCAGCCATCCCCCCGCTACACCGTAGCACCCCATCCGCAACCCGCCGCAAGAACGTACAAGTCCGAACGCCGGTCAGCCGCTATGCTTCCGACATCAAGGAGGCTTAGATTGACCGATTCCACCCAAGGCCAGCCCACCCGGGGCGGCCATCTCAAAGAATTCGCCGCCGGCGCGCGCGACATCATCCCGATGATGGTCGGCGCCGCGCCGTTCGGCGTCATTTTCGGCACGCTCGTGACCTCCAGCCCGCTGCATCTGTGGCACGGCCAGTTGATGTCGCTCGTCGTTTTCGCGGGCTCCGCGCAGTTCATCGCGCTCGGCCTGATCGCCGGGCATGCGAGCTTCGCCGTGATCTGGGCGACCACGCTCGTCGTCAATCTGCGTCACGTGCTGTATAGCGCGACGCTCGCACCGCACGTCGCGCATCTGCCGAAGCGCTGGCGTTGGGCGCTCGGCGCGCTGCTCACCGACGAAGTCTTCGCGGTCGCGTGGGAGCACTACCGGCATCGCGAGCCGGGCACGGTCGGCCCGTACTACTTCTTCGGCGCCGGCGTCGCGATGTATCTGAACTGGCAGCTATGGACCGTCGCCGGCCTGCTGTTCGGCTCGGCCTTCCCCGGCCTGCAGTCGCTCGGTCTCGACTTTGCGATGGTTGCGACGTTCATTGCGATCGTCGTGCCGCAACTGGTCGCGCTGCGCTATATCGCGGCGGCCGTCACCGCCGGCGCGCTGGCGTTTTTCTGGCAGGCGTGGCCGTATAAGCTCGGCCTGCTCGGCGCAGTGTTCGCGGGAGTCGCGGTCGGTGTACTGCTGTCGATGTCGCGTCTGAACCTGCGTGGCGCGCGCCGTCCCGTGGAGACCGCGCGATGAACTACGTCGTTCTGATCGTCGGCATGGCGGCGATTACATGGTTGATCCGCGCGGCCGTGTTCGTGCTCGGCGACCGGCTCGTGTTCCCGCCGCTTCTGCGCACCGCGCTTAGCTTCGTGCCGGTCACCGTGCTGACCGCGATCATCGTCCCGATGGCCGTGTCGCCGCACGGCAACAACGCCGAGCTGAACTGGCGCAATCCGCAGCTGGTCGGCGCGCTCGCCGCGATCGTCGTTAGCGCGCTGACGCGCCGGCCGCTGCTGACGATCGCAGTCGGTCTAGGCGTGTTCTTCGTCTGGCAGTGCGTGGTGCTGAAGTAAGCGCGCCCTGTCTCTACGCTCATCGACTCATCAGCGGTCCCGTCGACACCTCGCCGCGTCGCGGGCCGCGCACTCCCGTTCAAGCGACTCCCAAGCGGGCCATTGCCCGAAGCTTCCCTCCAAAGCGCCCGCGCGTCGCCGGGCCGCTCTCAAGTTTCCCGCCACCCCGCCGATATGCAGTCGAGGTCCGCTCATCGGGAGTCGTCCCGCTGGTTACGCGGCAACAGGCTGGAATCAAGCGCGTCGGCGACCGGCGTCGCATCGCCTCGGTCCGCGCGCGGCCGGGCGATCTTGCGACGGCGCGCCGCGCGCGGCCGCATTAAACGGGATAACACATGGGTCAAATCACCCTGAAGCTCAAGGACGAGACCGTCGCGTCGCTGCGCAAGGACTTCGAGGCCTTTTTACGGGTCTCGCTGAAGCTCGATCCGCAGTTCGCGACGCCTTCGTTCGAGGATTTCTTACGCGCCAAGCTGCTCGACAACATGGTGCCGCTCACCGAGCACGCGGTACAGCGGATGCTGCAAGGCGGCCAGTACGCGTGGGCCAAACGCACGCTCGACAAGGAATTCCCGGACGTCGTGTCGATCCTGATGCGGCAGGCGGGCGAGTTCGGCTTCGGTTTCGCGGCGCGCTCGGAATGGACGCCCGAGGAGCTCACCAAGCAATGCCGCGACTGGGCCGCCGCAATCGTCAAGGAGGCGGAAGGCGACGCGACGCTGGTCGACCCCCTCGCCTCGCAGATCAAGAGCACGGTGCAGGACATTCAGGCGCTCGAGGAAGTGATGCAGACGCCGGCATGGCGGCTCGTCGAATCGCTGCGTCAGCGCGTCTACGAGGCGAAGGTCGCGTGCGAGATGAGCGTGGGCAGCACCGCGCGCGAGAAGCTCGGCGAACTGCGTGGGCTGTTGCGGCTAGGCATTTCGCACGGCACGTTCCAGAAGCAGGAAGCGCAGCAGATCATGGAGTATCTGCGGCTCTTGAAGCCGGAGATTTTCGTCGAGGAGCCGTACGACGTGTTCTCGCGGCTCGCGGCATGGCTGCGCAATTTCTTCGTGCCGGCGCCTCCGGTCGCGCAGCAACAGCAGCGGCAGTCGCGCTGAGCTTCCACTGACCCGCGCGGCGCACGTCCCTTCGTCGGATAAATGCGCCCCCTGCCCGCGCGTCGATCCCAACGCGCGGTGCTAGCCGCTCAATCCCACATCTTCCTGAGCTTCGCCGCGATCTCGATCTTCGCCTGCGCGGCCGCGGCGAGCCCTGCCGCGCTCGGCGCGCTCGCCACCGCAATGCGCGGCCACGCATAGGCGTCGAACAGCGGCAGCATCGGCGTGGCGATGAAGCGCGTGCGCGACGCCCACACATGGCGGTCGCCCAGATGCGTCTGGTTGTGCACGTAAAAGCGCTGCGGCACGACGATGTGCAGGTCTTCCTTCGCGCGCGTCATCGCCACGTAAAGCAGGCGCCGCTCCTCGTCGATTTCCTCGTCGCTGCCGGTGCCGAGATCGGACGGAATACAGCCGTCGACGCCGTTCAGCACGAACACGTTGCGCCACTCCTGACCCTTCGCCGAATGGATCGTCGACAGGATCAGGTAGTCCTCGTCGATCAGCGGCACGCCGGATTCGTCGCTGGTCGCGTCGGGCGGATCGAGCGTCAATTCGGTCAGGAAGCGTTCACGCGACGGATACGTACCCGCGATGCTTTCCATCTGCAGCAGGTCCGCGTGACGGATCGCGGCGTCCTCGTGATTACGCTCCAGATGCGGCTCGTACCAGCGCCGCACCATCTCGAACTCGGCGGGCCACGGCGTTTGCCGGCCGTACACGCTCGACATCAGCTTGACGAACGGATGCCAGTCTTCCTGCGTGCGCGCGGGCGCCGCAAACGCGGCCAGCACACCGCCCGCGGTCGCGACCGGATCGCCGCCGTCCGCGCGCACGACGATGTCGTCGAGCACCTTCGCCGCGGTGGCCGGGCCGACGCCCGGCAGCAGCTGCACGACGCGAAAGCCGGCGACGCGATCGCGCGGATTCCCGGCCCAGCGCAGCACCGCGAGCACGTCCTTCACATGCACCGAGTCGAGAAATTTGAGCCCGCCGAACTTGACGAATGGAATGTTGCGGCGCGTGAGCTCGATCTCGAGCGCGGCGCTGTGATGCGCGGCGCGAAACAATACCGCCTGCGACTTCAGCTTCACGCCCTGCTCGCGCGCTTCGAGCACCTGCTCGACGACGTAGCGAGCTTGCGCGGCATCGTCGGCGACCGTGACGAGGCGCGGGCGCTGCGCCGACGCCTTGTCGGTCCACAGATTCTTGGTGTAGCGCTCGCTCGCGAGTTCGATCACCGCGTTCGACGCGGCGAGAATCGGCTCGGTCGAGCGATAGTTGCGCTCGAGCGTGACCTGCCTGGCGGGCGGCTCGAACTGCGTGGGAAAGTCGAGGATATTGCGCACCGTCGCGCCGCGAAACGAATAGATCGACTGCGCGTCGTCGCCGACCACGGTCAGGCCTCGGCCGTCCGGCTTCATCGCGAGCAGGATCGACGCCTGCAGGCGGTTGGTGTCCTGGTATTCGTCGACCAGAACATGATCGAAACGCGCCGACAGATCGGCCGCGATGCTGGGCTCGGCGGCCATGTGCGACCAGTAGAGCAGCAGATCGTCGTAGTCGAGCACGCTCTGCTTCTGTTTGGCGTCGACGTATGCGGCGAACAGCCGGCGCAGATCGCCCTCCCACTCGCGACACCACGGAAACGCGCGGTCCAATACCTGGCCGAGCGATGCGCCGGTGTTGACGACACGCGAGTAGATCGCGAAGCAGGTGCCCTTCGCCGGAAAGCGCCGCTCCTTCGCGGACAGTCCAAGCTCGTGGCGCACGAGGTTCATCAGGTCGGCGGAGTCTTCGCGGTCGTTGATCGTGAACGCGGGCGCGAGGCCGATCAGATCCGCGTATTCGCGCAACAGCCGCGCGCCGACACTATGGAAGGTACCCGCCCACGTGAGCCCTTGCGCGAGCGCGGCGCGTGGGCCGACGGTAGTGGCCGCAGCGCCCGCGATGCGGGTCACGCGGCGGATCATTTCGAGCGCCGCGCGGCGCGAGAAGGTCAACAGCAGGATGCGCTGCGGATCGGCGCCCTTCACCACCAGATTGGCGACGCGGTGCGCGAGCGTGTTGGTCTTGCCGGAGCCGGCGCCCGCGATCACGAGCAGTGCGCCGGGCAGCGCGTCTGGCGTGTCGGTCCCGTATTCGACGGCTTCGCGTTGGGCGTCGTTGAGCTTCGCTAGCCAGGCGGCGGTATCGAACGACGGAGCGGATTCGGCGACGGTAGACACTGATCGGTTTCGCGGGTTGGATGGATCTTCAGGATGCGACGCAGACTGTATATCCATACAACCTCATGCGACAAGCGCCCCTTTTTTCGGGCGCCTATCCGCCGGTTTACGCCGCGGCATCCAGCAGGGCTTAGTGCTTGACGTCCGCGCCATCGCCCTGCGCGGCACCCTGCCCTTCCATGTTCATCTTCATTTCGTTATTGGCGGTCTGTTTGTCCGCCTTCTGGTTCAGCTTCGCGCCGCGCACCTGCTCCTTGTACTGGTCCTTCGCGGCCTTCTGCTCCGCCTTCAATTCCGCTTTCGAGGACTTCCTGGCCGCGCGATACTCGGCGTTGGCCTTCGCATCGGCGTCGCGCTTCTGCACGAGCGGGTCGGTGGAGCCCGAAGCCGTCAAACGGGCCGGCGGCGGCGCCTCGACCCCTTGCGCGGCGGGTGCGCCCGGGACTTGCTGCATGCCTTGCGTCGAAGGCGCCACCTGCATGCGCTGGGCGCCAGCCGCGGACGGCGGCGCCATGCCGGCGGCGCCCTGGCTCTGGATCTGCGCCTGAGCGCCGATGCCTGCTGCCGGCTGCGCGGTCTGCGCAATGGCCGCCGTCGCGGCAAAGGCAGTGAGGGCGGTACCGATCAGGAGCGAACGAATCTGGGTCATGGCTATCCTCTCTGGATGGAGTTGTTGTGACACGGGCGGACTCTCTGGCGTCGTGATGACGGAACGTCGCGCGCGCCTCGTCCGGTCTGTGCGTCGCTGGATGGGCGGCCGGGGAGCGATCCCGGAAGCCAGCGGGCTTTGCTGCTGAACTGCACTCTAGGAGTGAAATCCATTCGGTGCGACCAGCGTTACGGAACGTTTCACTTTCCGACAACTGAATAACATCTACTTTCATTTGCTTGCGCGAAGGGCTCGCTGGATGGCCGCGCCGCCGCTCCGGGTGCGCTTGCCTTATGATGCGAACCCCAACGCGACCCCGTGCCCAAAGGTGCAAACGCCATGCCCAACCTCAATTTCACGCTGACCGGCGAATACGTCGAACTCCACAATCTGCTGAAGATCACGGGCCTCGCGGATAGTGGCGGCTCCGCGAAAATGATGGTTGCCGACGGCGCCGTGATGGTCGATGGCCGGGTCGAGACGCGTAAGACCTGCAAGATCCGCGCGGGCCAGGTCGTGCTGCTCGGCGATACGCGGATCGCGGTCCACGAAGGCTGACGGCAGTCCGGAAAATCGCAGGACGGCACGCACCAGAATTGTGCGTCGTCCATCGACAGCGGCCGGGGGAGGCAATAAGCTGTCGGTTTCGACAGGTACACGACGGACCGCGCCACGGGCGAGGAGTCGGCTGACCGGCTCGGCGCCGTGTCGCGGTTTTTTCCCGCCCGCTGCCCGGCCGCTCCAACGCCCGTCGGCGCGCGCGGCGAGATGCAATGCGGCGCCGCTTGCGCCCGCCTTTCGCTGTTGCCACCGCTGTTGCCACCGCTGCCACTTTTCGCCGTCAGGCATTCGATGACTCAACCCAGCTTCGCTCGCGTGGCCAGCCGGCCGCCGACCCTATCCCGCCACGCGGCCGACACCGCGCGGCTCGCCGCGCCGCTCGCGATCGCGCAACTGTCGCAAATGGCGATGAGCGTCACCGACACGATCCTGCTCGGCTCGCTCGGCCCCGATGCGCTCGCCGCCGGCGGCCTCGGCGCGAACCTCTTTTTCGTCGTCGTCACGCTGCTGCAGGGCGTGCTGACCTCGGTCAGCGTCAGCGTCGCGCACGCGCGCGGCGCGCAGGACGACGGCCGGGTGCCGCATATTTACTGGACCGGTTTCGTGCTGTCGGTGCTGCTGTCGGTGCCGGCGTTCATCCTGCTGTCGTTCGCGTCGAGGATCCTGCTCGCGGTCGGCGAGCCGGGCCTGCTCGCGCACAACGTCGGCCGATACGCGGCGGTGTTGCGCTGGGGCGCACCCGCGAGCCTGATCGGCGTCGGCCTGATGCGCTCGTTTCTGCCGGCGATCGGCGCGGCACGGCGCCTGTTGTGGGTGTCGATCGCGAGCGTCGGCGTGAACGGCTTCCTGAACTACGGGCTCATCCACGGCGCGTACGGGCTGCCGCGGCTGGGTTTTCTCGGCTCGGCGGCCGCGACCACGATCACCGTGTGGCTGACCGCGCTCGTGCTGATGGCGCTGCTGCATCTGCGGCCGCGCTTCCGCCATTTCGTCGTCGCGACGCGGCCGAAGCTGCCGTTGATGGGCGAATTGTTCGGCATCGGCTGGCCGGTCGCGATCACCTACGGCGTCGAGTCGACGCTGTTCCTCGCCACTGGCCTGATGGTCGGCCTGCTCGGCGAATCGCAACTGGCCGCGCATCAGATCGCGCTGAACGTCGCGTCGGTCGCGTTCATGGTGCCGCTGTCGATCGGCCAGGCGGCCAACGTGCGGGTCGGCTACTGGGCCGGCGCCGGTCAGCCGCTCGCCGCGCGCCACGCGGGCTTCGTCGCGCTCGCACTCGGCGTCGGCTTCATGTCGATGTCGGGCCTCGTGCTGATCACCGCGCCGCACTGGATCGTCGGTCTGTATCTGCATCTGGACGACCCGGCCAACGCCCCGACCATCGCGCTCGCCAGTTCGCTGCTCGGCGTGGCGGCGATTTTCCAGATCGTCGACGGGATGCAGGCGGTGGGCTCCGGTTGTCTGCGCGGCCTGAAGGACACGCACGTGCCGATGATCGCCGCCGCGTTCGGCTACTGGGTGATCGGTTTTCCGACCGGCTATCTGCTCGCGTTTCACGCCGGCCTCGGCGCGCGCGGCTTGTGGTGGGGACTCGCCGCAGGTCTCGCGAGCGTCGCGCTGCTGATGACGCTGCGTTTTCACAGGCTGAGCCGGCGGCAGGCGCCGACGGCGGCATCGGCCACGCCGCCCGCGCGCTCGGTTCGAGCGAAGTAGCCGTACGCTCCACTCCTGAAGCACTCCCTGTAAAAGGTAAAATGGCTGCCGCGGCACGCGAGCGCTAACCCGCGCTCACGCGTCACGAACCGCACGACGGCGCGCCTCACGAAGGCAGGCGCCGGACTGGCGCCGCTCGCGCGCTCACCATTGCCCGCTTCGCGTGCGGCTTCAATTGGCCGCCCGTTTTTGCCGCGCTTTCGACATGGCGCTTGCCGTAGCCGCTTCACCCGCTTTGGCGCGGCAAACGCCGCAACGCCAGCCGTCAGCCGACACCCGGCCGCGCCGCAGCCCCACTTTCCCGCGATACAACATAACCAAGGACCACCCGCCATGCTTGCCCGCGTCACCCGCCTGTTCCCGCTCTGGGCCGTGCTCGTCTCGGTCGCCGCGTACTTCTCGCCGGCCTCGTTTTCCGGCGTTGCGCCGCACGTCACCACGCTCCTCACGATCATCATGCTGGCGATGGGCGTCACGCTGTCGGCCGGCGATTTCCTGCGCGTGTTTTCGCGGCCCGCGCCGGTGATCGCCGGCATCGTGCTGCACTACCTCGTGATGCCGCTCGCCGCGTGGGTCATCGCCAAGGCGCTGCGCATGCCGCCCGACCTGACCGCCGGCATGGTGCTGGTCGGCAGCGTCGCGAGCGGCACCGCGTCGAACGTGATGATTTATCTCGCGCGCGGCGACGTCGCGCTGTCGGTGACGATCAGCGCGCTGTCGACGCTCGTCGGCGTGTTCGCGACCCCGCTGCTCACGCGCCTTTACGTCGACGCGTCGATCGTCGTCGACGTGCACGGCATGCTGATGAGCATCCTGCAGATAGTCGCGCTGCCGATCGTCGTCGGTCTCGTCGTCAATCATCTGTTCGGCAAGCTCGTGCGCAAGATCGAACCGATCCTGCCGCTCGTGTCGATGGTCGCGATCGTGCTGATCATCGGCGCGGTGGTGGGCGGCACGCAGAAGAGCATCGCGTCGGTGGGCCTCGTCGTGATGGTCGGCGTCATCCTGCACAACGGCATCGGCCTGCTCGGCGGCTACTGGGGCGGCCGTCTGCTCGGTTTCGACGAAGCCGTCTGCCGTACGCTCGCGATCGAAGTGGGCATGCAGAACTCCGGTCTCGCCGCGACGCTCGGCAAGCTCTACTTCACGCCGCTCGCCGCGCTGCCGGGTGCGCTGTTCTCGGTCTGGCACAACCTGTCGGGCTCGCTGCTCGCGGGAGTGTGGGCGGGTCGCCCGGCGAAAGGCTCGACCCATCCCGACGGCGAGCGCGCGCTGCACGCCGGGCGCGTCTGATAGAGCGTCCGCGCGCCGCGGTTCGCATCGGGTGATGGATCACCGAACCGCGGCGCGCTCCCGACCGACGCGCGGCACGCTGCTGCGTTTGCGGACGAACGACGAACACGCGCCCCAATTCCCTTAGAATGGTTTTCTCGACAGCGTGCGCAGGCCTTCGCTGTCGCCACGCGAAAAGCTTGCAAAACAAGGGGAAAACAGCGTGCAGGGCCAATTCGAACAACCTCGGCGGGCCGCGCGCCGCCACTCGATAGTCAGCACGACGAGGCAATTTTTCCTGCTCTGTTGCGCGGCGGCATTGGTGACCGCCTGCGCGACGAAGCCGCCCGCCACCGCGTTCAACCGCCAGCTCACGCACGCACTCCCCGCCACCGCGGATACGCCGCTGCGCGAAGCGCTCGCGCCGTTCGAGGCGAAGCATCCGGAGCAGTCGGGCTTTCGCGTGCTGGCGAACGGCACCGACGCGCTGCAGATGCGCATCGCGCTCGCGCGCGCGGCGACCAAAACCCTCGACATGCAGTACTACATTGCCAACGAGGACACCACCGGCAAGCTGCTGCTCGGCGCCGCGCTGTATGCGGCCGATCACGGCGTGCGCGTGCGCATGCTGGTCGACGATCTGAACTTCAAGGACATCGACCGCATCATGGCGGGGCTGAACTCGCACGACAACATCGAGATTCGCGTCTTCAATCCGTTCGGCAGCGCCCAGCAGGGCATGTTCGAGCGCACCACGAACGTATTCACGCAGATCGGCCACTTCACGCGCCGCATGCACAACAAGGCGATGATCGCGGACAACCAGCTCGCGATCGTCGGCGGGCGCAATCTTGGCGACGAGTACTTCAGCGCCAGCGAAACGCTGCAGTTCCGCGACATGGACGTGCTCGCGGCGGGCCCGATCGTCGCCGACGTCTCAGCGAGTTTCGACGACTACTGGAACAGCGACCTCGCCTATCCGCTGCGTGCGCTGAACAAGCAGAAATTCGACCAGAAAGAACTCGACCGGACGCGCGACGACCTGCGCCACCACTGGCGCACCCATGCCGATCCGTACAACGCGAAACCGCTGAACGCGACGCCGCTCGCCGCGCAGATTACGAGCGAGCAGCTCGGCCTCACGTGGGCGGGTGCGGAATTCAGGGCGGACCTGCCGGAGAAGATCGCGCATCCGTCGCCGGACTACGTGAGCCCGCCGCTCGCGCGGCTGCGCGAACTGATGCGCGACGCGCAGCACGACTTCCTGATCGTGTCGCCCTACTTCGTGCCGCACGCGTCGGGCGTGCAGGCGGCCGGGGAGCTCACGCGCCGCGGCATCCGCATCGCAGTGCTGACCAACTCGCTCGCGGCTACCGACGCGGTCGCCGTGCAGGCCGGCTACAGCCCGTTCCGGGTGCCGCTGCTAAAGGCAGGCGTCGAACTGTACGAATTCAGGTCATACCAGGACACGCCGAACGTGGGGCTGGTCGGCTCGCGTTCGCGCGCGAGTTTGCATGCGAAGACTTATGTGATCGACCGCCAGATTCTCGTCATCGGCTCGATGAACCTCGACCCGCGCTCGGCCAATCTGAACACCGAGCTCGCACTCGTGATCCACAGCCCCGAACTCGCGAATCAGGTCGCCAACATCTTCGAGCGTGCCATCCAGCCCGATCACAGCTACCACGTGACGCTCGCCGACGCGGCCCAGCTCGCCTATCTGCGCTCGATCGGCGCGCCCCTGTCGCCGCTCGTCTGGACCGACGTCGAGAACGGCCAGACACGCACCTACATTTTCGATCCGCAGGCCGGTTTTTACCGGAATGCGCTAACGGGTCTATTCTCGTTATTGCCTGTCAACTCGGAACTTTGAGAAGCGGAGTCAACCATGACTGAAGACGTACGGATGGAGCGCGACACGTTCGGCGAAATCGCGGTGCCGAACGCCCGCCTGTGGGGTGCGCAGACGCAGCGCTCGCTGCAGAACTTCAAGATTTCGACGGAAAAGCAGTCGCCCGAGCTGATCACCGCGCTCGCGGTGATCAAGCGCGCGGCCGCCGAGGTCAACCTCGGCCTCGGTGTGCTCGACGAGCAGAAGGCCCACGCGATCATGCAGGCGGCCGACGAGATCATCGACGGCAAGCATCCGGACGAATTTCCGCTGGCGGTCTGGCAGACCGGCTCGGGCACGCAGACCAACATGAACCTGAACGAGGTGATCGCGAACCGCGCGAGCGAGCTGCTCGGCGGCGAGCGCGGCGAAGCGCGCAAGGTGCATCCGAACGATGACGTGAATCGCGGGCAGTCGTCGAACGACGTGTTTCCGACCGCGATGCACGTGGCTGCCGCGGATGCCATCGTCAAGCATCTGCTGCCCGCGCTGAAGACGTTGCGCGACACGCTCGACGGCAAGGCGAAAGCGTTCACCGACGTCGTCAAGATCGGCCGCACGCACCTGCAGGACGCGACGCCGCTCACGCTCGGCCAGGAATTCTCGGGCTATGTCGCGCAGCTCGAGCACGGCATCCGGCACGTCGAGTCGGCGTTGCCGCATCTGTACGAGCTTGCGCAGGGCGGCACCGCGGTCGGCACGGGACTGAACGCGCACCCGAAGTTCGCAGACGGCGTCGCCGCCGCGATCGGCAAGCTGACCGGTCTACCGTTCGTGTCGGCGCCGAACAAGTTCGAGGTGATGGCAGCCGCCGACGCGCTGGTATTCGCGCACGGCGCGCTCAAAACGGTGGCCGCGAGCCTGAACAAGATCGCCAACGACATCCGCTGGCTCGCGAGCGGCCCACGCTGCGGTCTCGGCGAGCTGTCGATCCCCGAAAACGAGCCGGGCAGCTCGATCATGCCGGGCAAGGTCAATCCGACCCAGTCCGAAGCGTTGACGATGCTGTGCGCGCAGGTGTTCGGCAACGACGTCGCCGTGAACATCGGCGGCGCGAGCGGCAACTTCGAGCTCAATGTGTTCCGTCCGATGATCGCGCACAACGTGCTGCAGTCGGTGCGCCTGCTCGCCGACGGCGCGCACAGCTTCAACGACAACTGCGCGGCCGGCATCGAGCCGAATCACGAGCGCATCGATACCTTGCTCAACGAATCGCTGATGCTGGTGACGGCGCTCAATCCGCACATCGGCTACGACAAGGCCGCGCAGATCGCGAAGAAGGCGCACAAGGAAGGCACGACGCTGAAGGCGTCGGCGCTGGCGCTCGGCTATGTCACCGAGCAGCAGTTCGACGAGTGGGTGCGACCGAAGGATATGGTCGGACGCACCGCATGATGATGCGCGCTTAGATCTTTCCCTGCGCGACTTCTTCCGGCTTCAGCTCGACGATCGCGTCGAGCGCTTCCTTCACGTCCATCGCGTACCTGGCGAGGCGTTTCTGTTCGTCGGTCTCTGGCAGGAAGGCGGGCACCGGCACCGGATGGCCGTTCTCGTTGACGGCGACCATGACGACGAGACAGTCGGTGGTCTGCAGCAGTTCGCCGCCCTTCGGGTCGCCCGCGTGCACCGACACGTGGATGTGCATGCTGGTGCGGCCCGTCGCGACGACGCGCGCGCGCAGCTCGACCAGATTGCCGACGAGGATCGGCCGACGGAAACGGATATTGCCGACGCTGACCGTCACGCAATAGCGCCCAGACCATACCGCGGCGCATGCGTAGGCGGTTTCGTCGATCCACTTCATCAGCGCGCCGCCATGCACCTTGCCGCCGAAGTTGACCGAGGTCGGCTCGGCGAGAAAGCGGAAGGTGGTTTCCGAACGGTCCAGCGGTGCGGTGGGAACAGTGCTCATCTTGACTCCGGTCAATCGGATGCATTGAAAGGAGGCGATTATACGAGCGCAATATTGCGCGCGGCGCGGCGTCGATTGGGGACGCGGCGCGAAGCGCGCCGATGGGCCGAGGATGGGCCTAGTTGTGGACGCTGATCCCTGTGTCGACGGTGCCGTACATGTTGATGCTGCCGCTGCCGGCCGACCCCGAGCCGGCTCCGCCCCCCGCGCAGGCGCTGGACAGCAGAACCGCCGCGGCGACGGCGAGAAGAGTTTTCATCACATCGATTTCCTGCAAGGACAGGCTTCGATTCTAGCCTGGCGGCTCGCGACGACGCGCAAACGCGGACCGAGCCGGACACGTCCGTCGCATCGATTGTTCACGCGAAGCTGAAACATCGAATACCCGATGCGCGTAGAGTAGGAATCGTGGCGGCGGGCTTTGCGATTGGACCGCGCTGCCCTGTGCCGCCCATTCAGGAGACGCGCCATGACCGCCCCCCTCTTAGACGACCAGAACCACTTCCCCGGCCTGAGCCGCATCGGCGCGCTACTCGCCGATCCCGGCCGCGCCGCGATGCTGTGGGCGCTAATGGACGGCAGCGCCCGCCCAGCCGGCGAACTGACGATGATCGCGGGGCTGTCGCCATCGGCGGCGAGCGCCCATCTCGGACGGCTCACCGACGGCGGGCTGCTCGCGCTCGAAGTGCGCGGCCGGCATCGCTATTTCCGTATCGCGTCGGCGGACATCGCCGCATCGATCGAAGCACTCGCCAACGTCGCGCAGGTCAGCGCGCCACAGCGCTCCGTGCCGCGTCCGGCACGCACTGTGCCGCTAGAAATGCGCTATGCGCGCACCTGTTACGACCACATGGCAGGCGAGCTGTCGGTGCGCATGTTCGAGCGCATGCTCGAGCGCGGACTGCTGACGCAAGACGGCGCATCGCTCGAAGCGACCGCGCAGGGCGTCGCCCGCTTCGCCGACTGGGGCATCGATATGGCCGCGCAGAAGACCCGACGGCGGCGCTTCGCTTGCACCTGCCTCGACTGGAGCATGCGCCGGCCGCATCTGGGCGGCGCGCTCGGCGCGGCGTTGCTCGATGCGTGGTCGGCGCATGGCTGGGTCGAGCGGACCGAGCGGCCGCGCGTGCTGCGCGTCACGCCGGCCGGCCATCAACAGTTCGATGCGTTTCTGGCCGGATAGACCGTTCACCTGCCGGCGGCCCGACGTGGCGAGACCTTTTGTTACACGCCAGCGAATCCACCTTACAAATGAGCGAGTCTTGAAACATAGGCGGCGGGTACAGTGAGTGAACGGACCCGGCCCATTGCCACGTCCGTCGGAGATCAGTCATGACACACGCCAAGCAGCCCGTGCAGCATGCCGGGATCCGACGCCGGATGAGCGGCTATACGCTGATCGCGGCCGCCGTCGCGCTCGCGGCGCAGAGCGCCCTGGCGCAGCAAGCGACACCCACGCCACAAGCCGCGGCGGCCGCCGCGGCGGCCGTCGGGGCGGGCGGCGATCCGTCGGGCGGCGCTCCGTCGGGCGGCGATCCGCCGGGGCGCGTCGCGCGGCTGAACTACACGGCCGGCGCCGTGACTACCGAGCCCGCCGGCGCGACCGACTGGTCGTACGCGCAGATCAACCGGCCGCTGACGACCGGCGACCAGCTATGGAACGACCAGAACGCACGCTCCGAGCTGCACATCGGCTCGACCGCGGTGCGCCTCGGCCAGAACACGAGCCTCGACGTGCTCAATCTCGACGACACGACCGCGCAACTGAAAGTCGCGCAAGGCACGCTATCGACGCGCGTGCGCGAGCTCGCGCCGGGCTCGTCGTATGAAATCGACACGCCGAACCTTGCGCTCGGCGTAAATGGTCCCGGCGACTACCGCGTCGACGTCGCGCCGGACGGCAGCAGCACGACCGTCACCGTGCGCAGCGGCAGCGCGATCGCGTACGGCGACGGCGGCCAGGTGCCGGTCGCGGCGGGTCAGCAGATCCGCTTTGCCGGCACCAGCCTGCAGCAGCTGGCCGACAACCGCGCCCCTGCTCTCGACGAACTCGACCAGTGGGCCGCCAGCCGCGACGCCACCGAAGACCGCTCGCTGTCGGCGCGCTACGTGTCGCGCGACATCCCCGGCTACGAGGACCTCGATGCCAACGGCACATGGCGCGAGACGCCGCAGTACGGCGAAGTGTGGGTGCCGAATGCGACGCCGGCCGGCTGGGCGCCGTATCACGACGGCCACTGGGTCTGGCAGGCGCCGTGGGGCTGGACCTGGGTCGACGACCAACCTTGGGGCTTCGCGCCGTACCACTACGGCCGCTGGGCCGAGGTCGACGGCACGTGGGCCTGGGTGCCAGGTCCGCTCGAAGCGGACGCGGCGCCGGTCTATGCGCCGGCGCTGGTCGCATTCGTCGGCGACGACGACGGCGGTGTCGACTGGGGTGTGAACCTGGCGGTCGGCGGCGTCGTCGCGGCGGGCGTCGCGTGGTTTCCGCTCGGGCCGGGCGAGCGGTGGCATCCGCATTGGGGCGGTCACGACCGCTGGAGCGCTGGGTACTACGACCGCGTGAACCGCACGACGATCGTCAACGACTACCGCCGCAACGTGAACATCCACAACACATACGTGAACTATCGCGTGCCGGGCGGTGTGACAGCCGTGCCGGCGACAGCGTTCGTGCACGGTCAGCCAGTCCGACGCTTTTCGCAGAAGGTCGATCCGGCGCTGTGGCGCAACGCGCGGATCAACCCGGGCGCACCGGGGATCGCGCCGGTGCGCGAAAGCTTCGGGTCGGATCTGCGGCGCGCGAACTACCGGCCACCGGCGAGCGTCGTCGGCCGGCCGGTCGTCGCGACTCGCAATCCCGTCATGCCGGCCGCTTATCACGACGAACTCGCGCAGCGCTTCGCGCAAAGCGGCGGTCGGGTGCCCGGCGGCGGCCAGCCGGTCGTGCGCACCGCGGTGCCGGCGCATATGACCGGCGCACCGAGCGCGCTGCCGATGGCGAACGTGCGGGTCGTGCAATCGCATGTGCCGGGACGTCCGCCGGGGATGGCCGCGGGTGCGCCTGGCGCGCCTGGCGCCCCCAGCGCAATGGGCGGTAACGGCCCGCATGGCGTCGAGCAGGCTGGCCAGCGGCCCGGCGAAGCCGGCGTCGTGGGGCCGCATGGCGAAGCGCCGCAAGCGCGTCCGGCCATGCCGCCGCAGACGGTCGGCAAGCCGCGTCCGCCGCAGTCTGGCGAGAGCGGGCTCGCGGGCAATATGGGCCATCCGTCGAATGGTGTGCCGCGGCCACCGCAAGCAGCCGGTGGGAATCCGGCCAACGCGGCGGCGTACGCACGGCAGCGCGGCGCGCCGCAGGAATGGGGCGCGGTCGGCAGGTCTCAGCCGGCATGGACGCAGCCGCATACCCCGATGGCGCAGCAGGCACCGCGCATGGCGCAGCCGGGCGGCCCGCAACAGCCGAGCTTCGCGCAACAGGCCGCTGTGCCCCATCCGCCGGACAACCCGGCCGCGCAGCAACAGGCGCGTGTGCCAAACTGGCATCCGCCTGTGACGCAACAGGCGCCGCGCGCCGTCCCGCCGCAGCAACCGCGTCCCGAACCACAAATGCAGCAGGCGCAACAGCGGCGTGTCGAACCGCGTCCGCAGCCGATGCCGCAAGCCCCTCGGCCCGAACCGCAGTTCCAGCAGGCGCAGCAGCCGCATTTCGAACCGCGTCCGCAGCCGATGCCGCAAGCCCGGCCCGAGCCGCATCCGCAGATGCAGCAGCCACGCCCCGAACCGCGGCCCCAGCAGGTGCAGCAGCCACGTCCGCAACCCCAGCCGCAACCGCAACATGCCGAGCAGCACCAGGGCGGCGGCAATCGCGACGAGCATCACAAGAGCTAAGCAGGACGCCTGCCGTCCCGGCAACAATAAAGCCCCGCGATGCAAACCATCGCGGGGCTTCTGTTATTCGACGACGACAAGGGCGAGCGCTACCGCCCCGCTCCCACCGACATCAGATCGCCATCGGCGCCGTCAGCGGCTCGTGATGCCGATAGCCGACCAGAGAGAAATCCGCAGGCTCGATCGTCTCGAGCCATTCCGGCTCGTACACGCCGGTCTTCGCGTAGTCGGGCACGCGATCGGAAATCGCGAGCCGCGGACTCTCGTACGGCTCGCGCTCGAGCTGCTGGTGCAGCATATCGAGCTGATTCTCGTAGATGTGCGCATCGCCGATGAAATAGCTGAACCAGCGCGGCGTATAGCCCGTCAGCCGTCCGACCAGATGCAGCAGCGCCGCGCCCTCGGTCAGATTGAAGGGCGTGCCAAGCCCGACGTCGTTGCTGCGGATATACAGGCACAGCGAAATTTCGCGGCGCGTAACGTTCGGCAGAAACTGGTACAGCAGATGGCAAGCCGGTAGAGCGATCTGGTCGAGCACGGCTGGGTTCCAGGCATGGAACAGAATGCGTCGATCGGCGGGGTTCTGCATGATCGTGTCGAGACACTGGCGCAGCTGGTCGATCGCCTTGTAAAGCAGCACCTTCGAGCGGCCTTCTTCGTCGAACTGCGTGATCACGCGAAAACCGCGCGCCTGCGCGTCAGCGAGTTGCGCACTTGCGCTGGCGTCGAGCACCTTGTAGGCCGGCCACTTGCGCCATTGCACGCCGTAGACATCACCGAGATCATCCGGGCCCTCGCGATACGGATTGGCGAGCCACTGCGCGTTCTGATTCGCGTTCCCGTCCCACACCTTGCAGCCGAGCTCGCGGAAATCCGCGGCGCTGCGCGAAGCACGCAGAAACCCGACCAGCTCGCCGATCGCCGACTTGAACGCGAGCTTCTTCGTCGTGACCGCTGGAAAGCCTTGTTGCAGATCGAAGCGCAGCATCGCGCCGGGCATGCTGATGGTGCGGATGCCGGTGCGGTTTTCCTGCCACGTGCCGGTGTCGAGAATCGTACGGACGAGGTCCAGGTATTGTTTCATGCAGTTTCCTTCGGCGCGGCGCGAACCCGATCAGGCGCGCACACGGAATTGAGCAAAACCCGATTCTAGCAAGCGCGACCGCACGCCGCCGGGGCATGGCGCGCCGCATGGGGAATATCGAGGGAAATATCAGACGGAAAGGAAAACACCGCGGGACGCGATATACGGGCGGCAAACACGTGCATGCAAAAGTGCTTCGACGCGACGCTTGCCGGCTGGCGTCGCTGCGCCCGGAAGGCACAGTCAATCCGTCCGAACCGGCACAGCCCGAGACCCCCGGCGACGCGCCAGACCTTCACATGCCACGTCGCCCGTCTCGCCGCTCGCCCGCCGCCTACAGATGTTGCACGGACGCCGGCAAATCGCCGTGCGGCGGCGCCATCGGCTCACCTTCCATATGACGCATGCCGTGCGAGCACAGCAGCCGGTACAGCGTTACGCGCGAGATGCCAAGTTCCTGCGCCGCGTCTCCGAGCCGCCCGCGATGCCGCAGCAACGCAAGCTCGATCGCCTGACGCTCGGCCGCTTCGCGCGCCTGCGCGAGCGACACCGGCACGATCTCGACGTATTCGGCAAGTTCGAGGTCGCGCGCGGTGATCGCGCGTCCCTCCGACATCACGATCGCGCGCCGCACCCGATTGATCAGTTCGCGCACGTTGCCGGGCCAGCCGTAGTTATGCAGCGCGGCGATCGCGTCGGGCGCGAAGCCACGCAGGCGGCGGCTCGCATCCTTCTTGAAACGTTCGAGCATGTGCCGCGCGAGCAGTTCGATGTCCTTGCCGCGCGCGCGCAGCGGCGGCTCGTCGATCTGCAGCACGCAGAGGCGGTGATAGAGGTCGGAACGGAAGCGCCCTTCGATCATCGCCGCGGTCATGTCCACGTGCGTGGCCGAAATGATGCGCACGTCGACGTCGATCGCGCTATGGCCGCCGAGCCGCTCGACCTTGCGCTCCTGCAGGAAGCGCAACAGGCTCGCCTGGCTTTCGAGCGGCAGATCACCGATTTCGTCGAGAAACAGCGTGCCGCCGTTGGCCGCCTCGACCCGGCCGATCTTGCGCTGGTTCGCGCCGGTGAACGCACCGCGCTCATAGCCGAACAGCTCCGATTGCAGAAGATGCGGCGGGATCGCACCGCAATTGATCGGCACGAACGGCGCGTTGCGCCGCGCCGAGCGTTCATGAATGGCGACTGCCGTCAGCTCCTTGCCGGTACCCGATTCGCCGGAGATGAACACCGGCGCGTCGGTCATCGCGACCTTGCGGATCGAGCGGAACAGCGCGAGCATCGCGTCGCACGAGCCGACCATCTCGCCCTCGGCGCCTTGCGAGCCGTCGTGCGACGCCGTTTCGCTCAGCGAGATCATGCCGTACGCATGACCGACCGAGTCGACAATACGGTCGCCAGAAGACGGCACAGTCACGTAATCGAAACAGTAGTCGCGCACGAGCCGGCGCAACGCGGCGTCCTGGAGTTGGCCAGGCGTAGTGGCAGCGACCCAGCCGACGTTCGGCATGGTCAAACAGGATTCAAAAGCGGCGATTTCGTGCGGCTGGAAATCACTGGACAGATCGAGCAGGCCGCCAGCAGCCGTGCCGGTGCGCACTGCCCGGCGCGCGTCGCGCGCCGATCCCACGACTTCGACATGCCAGCCACGCTGCATAAAACGCGTATTCAGTTCCGCGCTCGGGTCACGCGAAACGTAAATCAGTTGCCGCGTTGCGGGTTCCATTATTCAGATCCTCTCGCCAACGAACGTTAAGGACGACGCATGCACCTGAAATTGCGGTTCAGACACGCTGACTCGTCCAGGATTCGCGAATCGCAAAACCCGAACGGCCATTCCATTCCGTGCGGACAGCTGATCCCCAAGAAAGCGGCGTGTGTGTTCGAGACGGCCCGATATGGGCCTTTTTTAAATCTGAAGCTGTTTTCGAGAGCTTACTATACGCGCGCCGCTTCGAAAACAATTATGCGAATTTAATCGATTGATCCGTTGCCCATCAAGGCTTAGCGGCCGATCGCGATTTATTCAGCCGACAAATCAAACATTAGTGGAAGCGCTTTTCGTGGCGTTCTCGCGACAGTATTTCGTACCTCGCGGATTAACGAATTATAGGTATTTTCTGCTGATCCGTTTCAGGGTTGCAACGTTTTTTCCCGATTTGGAACGCATTAGTCGTGTTTGCGCTGGTTGGCGCCAGACGTATCAATGGATTGCGAGCGATGGCACACGTTTCGCTAATTGGCGTGCACCAGGGAGACACATCATGCGACTCGCATTCCGCATCGATCTGATAAGCCGCCGCGCACCATATTTCGCGATCTGCGCAGCTCTCGCGTTCAGCGCCCTGCCGGCGAGTGCCGGCACGCCGACAGCGCAAGCCGCCCCGGCGCGATTCGCCACGCTGACGGATTCCAGCGATGCCGCCGACCCCGCCTCCGCCAGCCTGCAAGCCACCACGCCGGTTGCCGCGGAGGACGACAGCCAGGTTGCCGCCAACCCGTCGACCCCGGCTGCCGATGCTGCATCCATGAACGATATTTCGCTCGACGACCAGATGCTGTCGCGGCAACGCGGCGGCGCGCTCGGCATGTTGATGGTCGCCGCGACGCCCCGGTTGATGCAAAGCGGCGGCAACCAGGTGACGTTGTGGGACGAGATCGCGCCACCCTCGCCGCTGCCGGTGCCCGTCGATGCCGCGCGCGCCGCCCAGGGCAACGTCGCGACATACCAGCGCAAGTAAGCAGGACAAAGCCACGAACAGACGGCAAATAACCAAGCAATGCAGGACCGGTGGCCGCGCGAGCAGTGACGCGCCCCACGACGGCGGGACACAGGCAACAAGAGAGAAGGGACCGGGACATGAGTACGAACCAACAGACGCCGCACGCCCTCGGGCTGCCGGCGGCGTCGTTCAGCAACGTTCCCGTCTTGCCGCGCGCCGCCTCGGCCGGCACCGCCCTTCTCGCCAGCGTCCTCGTCACCGTCTGCTTCACGAGCCATGCCTATGCCGAGCAGGTTGCCAATCCGGGCGACCTCGTCGTCGAGCGCAGCGTCACGCCGCGCGACGCGTTCGTCCCCGTGCCGCGCGACCAGGACCCGGTCGCCGTGCGCGCCACCACGTTCCCAGCCAACTCGTTCGATCCGACGATCGCGACGCTCGTCGGCGACACCGATCTGACGAACGCGCACGGCTCGAACGGCGTCGCCGCCGGCGGCGTACTCGGCGGCACCGGCATGCAGGCCGTCACGCAGATCCTCTCCGGCAAGGCGACCGGCAACACGATCCCGCTGAACTCGGGCGGCATTGGCGGACCGGCGACGGGCGTCGGCGGCACGATCAGCTCGTCGGTGACGGGCGCGCTCGCGCCGCTATCGAACGTCCTCGGCGGCGCGCTCGGAGGTCTGAAATGAGCACACGCCTGCGCCCCTCGCTGCGCTCGCGGCAAATCGCTGCGGCACGCCCGGCCCTGCGCGTCTGCGCGTGCCTGTGCATGGGCGTCGCTGCGTTCGTCGCCGGCGCGGCTCACGCGCAGGCGCAAGCGGTGCCCATCGTCGGCGCCATCGCGACGATCGGCACCGGCGCGGGCATGGGCGCGACGGGCGCGCTCACGGTCAACGAAACGGCTGGCCTCGACAACGCGCAGGCCAACCAGATCACGGTGACGAACGGCGCCGCGGTCGGCAACGCGAATGCGAGCGTGCAAAGCGCGTCGGTGGCCGCGAACGTGCCGCGCGCGCAGGCGTCGATCGAAGCCAATGCGTTTTCGAACACATCCGGCGCGGTGCTGGTGAACCAGTCGGCCGGAGCAGGGAATCTGCAGCGCAACAGTACCCAGATCGGGACTGCGGCGCTCGGAGTCGAGACCGTCTCGGATGGGGAGCTATCCGCGACGGCCCCGAAAAACGGCAGTCCGGGGCAGTCGAACGCGATTCACGGCGTGCGCGAGGCAAGCATTTCCAGCGATGCCTTGCGCAACGCGAACGGAATCGTGCAGGTCAACCAGGCAGCCGGCGCCGGTAATGCCACGGCAAACAGTTTTGTGCTCCGTCCCCCGGCGGGCACTTTTTTTAACTGACCACACTTAAGTATCGGAGCGAATCATGAAGCGCACTCTTATTGCCACGGCCGTTCTCGTTGCCGCGTCCGGCAGCGTGCTTGCCGCGCCGCAGAAGGCCTACCTGTTCAATACGACGGTCGTCGGTGAGATGGTCGGCGTCGAAGGTCTGGTCGGACTGTTTGGCTGCGTGCATGTCTCCAGCACGGCTAACGCTGTGATCAACAACAATCAGACCGTCAACGTGAATGCGACGCTCGATCCGCAGGCGCAGACCTACACCAGCGGCAACGTGACCACGACCCTGAACAACAGCAGAACGTCGGTCAGGGGCGGCGGCTCGGCATTCGCGTTCACGACGCAAAACCATACGTCGTCGAGCTCGGGCTCGCAGGGCTTCGAAGCCTCCGGCGGCTATGCGTACGGCAGCCAGAGCGCGAGCGTGACGAGCGGCGGCTATGAAACCAGCCAGCAGGCAGCCGGCATTGCGGGCAGCTTCTCGCACACAAGTCAGAACTCGGGCGGCCATCTGTCGGCCGGCGGCTCGATCGGCGGCAGCTACAGCTATCAGGACCACAACACGTTCTCGCACGGCAGCGGCTCGTTCAGCGCCCGCGGTGGCCTGCAGGCCGGTTATCGCGAATCGAGCTACGCGAACTCGTCGGGCGTCGCCGGCGGCTTCGAAGCGAGCGAAGCGTCCGGGCAAAGCCGTTCATGGGGCTTCAGGGCGAGCGAAGGCTCCGGCTATGCGATGGTCGGCGAGCAATCGTCGGGCTACTCGCGCAGCCGCTCCTCGTCGAGCGACTCGTATGGCGCCGCCTGGGGCATCGACGCAGGCATGTCGACGACCGACGTGACGACGCGCGGCTCGATCACGCAGCACATCAACAACGAAGCTGCCGCCACGCTGAATGCAACCACCGGCACCAACGCAGCCAGCAACGTGTCGGGCAACCTCGGCATCAACATCGCGGAAGGCATCGACAACGCGCAGAGCAACGACGTGTCGCTCGCCTCGGTCGACGTCGGCAACGTGTTCGGCAACGCGCAGGCCTTCAACGTGCAGTCCTCGGGCGGCAGCGCGACGATCCACAACTTCAATCTGAACGCGTCGGTCGGCAACGGGTCGCTGTCGGGTGTGACGGGCAACGTCGGCGTGAACATCGCTTCCGGTATCGGCAACGCGCAGGACAACGCGCTTGCCGGCGCCGTGACGACGACCTCGCCGGGCAAGGCGCTGACCACCGCGATGGATGCGACGGACGACAACTCGCAATCCGCGACGATGACCGTCCACGGGCAATTCCAGGGCACCGCGAGTCTGGGTGCCGATACGCTGAAAGGCGCCTCCGGAAACATCGGCGTGAACATCGCCGGCGGCGCGGGCAACTTGCAGCACAACGGCCTCGCCATCGCGGCGCTGAACAGCGGCAAGTAAGCCGACGACGCGGCGAGCGCGGGCAGGCAGAAGAAGCACAAAGCAGTCGGAGGGGCGCGCCGGCAGCCATCGAAGCTGCCGGCGCGGATCGGGCAGGAGACCAGCATGACCGGGTTCAAGGGGTTCCCGGCGCTACCGTTCGCCGTAGCGCTGGCAGGGTGCATGCTGTGCGCGGATCACGCCGCCGCACAGTCGAGCATCGACACGTCCACGTTCGTCGGCGTGCCGTTGACGAAGACGGTCCGTTCGATGAAGGACCTGCGCTACAACCACATCGTCAATCAGCAATTCGATTACAGCTGCGGCGCGGCGGCGCTCGCCACCCTCCTCAAGTACGGCTACGGCATCGATATTCCGGAAACCGAACTGATTCGCCGGATGATGGTCTTTTCAACCCCCGAAGTCGTCGTCAAGAACGGCTTCTCGATGCTCGACATGAAGCACTTCGTCGAGACCATCGGACTGCGCGGCCGCGGCTTTCGCGTCAACGTCGAAGCGCTCCACCATCTTCAGATCCCCGTGATGGTCCTGATGAACATCGACGGCTACGAGCATTTCGTGATCGTCAAGCATGCGCAGGACGGCCGCGTGTTCATCGCGGACCCGGCGCTCGGCAATCGCATCGTGCTCGAAGAGGACTTCGCGAAGACCTGGAACGGTCTCGTGTTCGCGGTCCTCGGCAAACCCTTCAGGGAGGATTCACCACTGTTGCAGGACAACGAGTCGCTCGCGCTGAAGCTGCGCGCCGCTGCGCTGGCAGCCGGCACCGCCGCGACTCCCTTTTTCGAGTACGGCTTGAACAAGGCAGACATGTTCTGATCCCGCCATGAAGTCACACTTCACACAGCTTGGGTTCGTGCTCTGCACCATCGCCTGCGGCGCAGGCGGCCTTGCCCACGCTTCGGAGGGCGCCGCCTCGCCACCGGCTCCCGAACTTTCGATACCGCCAGAGCCAGGCGCCGCGCCCCTGCGGGTGCAACTCGTCGGCGACGACGTGCTCGCGACCCAGACCGGCAAATACGCCGGCGCGACGATGATCTCCGGCTTCGTGCTGAACGTCATTTCGCAATGGCAGTTGCCCAACGGCGCGAGCGCGCTCGCCCAGGGATCGCTGAGCGCGGTGCAGAACGGCGGCGGCCAGCTCACGAGCTCCGTCAGCACGTTCGCCAGCGTGAGCGGCGGCGCGCACGGCCATCCAGGCGATTCGGGCGCCAACCCGAATGCCCAGGCGCGCGGCGGCCAGAGCGTCGGCGTCAATGGCGTGTCGCAGGTCACCCAGGTCGCGGGCGATCGAAACAGCGGCACCAACACCGCGCTAATCGACTTCAACAACAGCGCCGTGACGCTGACGGGCTCCGCCAACGCGCCGTCGGCATCGGCCAGCAATTCGACCGGCTCCGTGAAAGCCGGCATTTCGTTCGCCAGCAACGGCGTGAACGTGGCGCTGCAGACACCCGCTGGGCTCGCCACCCAGACCATCGCGCCGAGCAACGGGCAGATCGCCCAGTTGCTGCAGATTGCAGGCAATAACCAGCAAGTCGCCAACGCCCTGCAACTGCATCTGCAAACCCAGCAGATGTCGGCTTCGATGCTTCGTCAGTTGGGCGTGCTACAGGCACTGCAAAACAGGAGATGACGAGGCGGGCCGCCACCGCCAGTTGCAGCACAAGCAGTAAAGAAACGGCCGCGCAGTCAGCACCGCGCGGCCGGACCACCGGGGGAGCAAAAATGAAAAAAGTGTCATCGACCAGGGCACCGCGCATGGCTCTCGCGGCCATTCCGGCCGCCGTCATGCTGTGGGCTCTTTCTCAGTCGGCGAGCGCGCAGGCGCTCGCCGGTCAATCCGTGGAGGACCGTCTTAACACGCTGATGCGCGTCGTCGACGAGCAGCAGCGGCAGATCCATTCGCTCGAACGGCAGGTCACCGAACTCGAGATGGCGCAGCGCGGACGCGGCGTGCCGGGCGCCGGCGCCCCCGCGGGCAGCGACACGGTGGCCGAGCAGCCCGGCGCCGACGGCCTGCCGGTGCCGCTGCCGCCGCTCGCGCAGATCGCGCCCGGCGCGCCCGCGCCGGCGGGCACCACCGGCACCGCGACCGGCGTGCCGGTCAATCCGCCGACGCCGGACGGCAGCAATGCAGGCAACGCCAGCGCCGGCGGCCTGCCCGCCGCCACGGACGGCAGCGGCGCGGTCGGCCGGACCCAGCGCGCGAACGAACCGGTGCGCACGCAGGCCGAGCAGGCGGTCGTGCAACGCGAGCATGCGCCGCTCTTCGACCACAAGCTGACGATGGACTTCGGCATCAGCGACACCTACTACGACCGTCGCCAGTTGCAGTTGTCGGGCTTCCTCGCGCTCGACGCGATTTTCCTCGGCAACATCAACCTCGGCCAGACCAAGTCGCACCAGGTGATGGCGGACCTCGACACGCGCTACGGCGTGTCCGACCGCATCAATGTCGACGTCGACGTGCCGTACGTGTATCGGCGCAGCACCTTCATCGTCGGCGGCGCGGGCGGCGCGGCGAGCACGCTGTCGGACGCGACGGTGTCGAGTCACGACATCGGCGACGTGAACTTCGGCATCTACTACCAGTTCGTTAGGGAAACCAATGCCTTGCCGGACGTGGTCGGCAGTCTGCGCGTGAAGGCGCCGACCGGCAGCTCGCCGTTCGGCGAAAAAGTCGTGCAGGTCGACGCGGACAACACCAACCTCGTCGCGCCGACCAGACTGCCGACCGGCACCGGCTTCTGGAACATCACGGCGGGTCTGTCGGTGCTGAAGACCTACGACCCGGTCGTGCTGTTCGGCAGCGTTTCCTATACCTACAACCTTGCGCGTTCGTTCGCGGACATCTCGTCGGTGCAGGGACAAACCGAACCGGCGACGGTCAAGCTCGGCGACATCGTGCAGTTCGGCGGAGGCGTCGCGCTCGCGTTCTCCGACAAGGATTCGGCCAGCGTGTCGTTCACGATGGCGCTCGAACCCGCGTCGCAGACCAAGTCGCCGGGCAGCAGCTATCAGAAGGTGCCGGGCAGCGAAACCACGGCCGCGGCGATGAATTTTGGCCTGAACCACGTCGTGAACAAGCATCTGACCATCAACGGCTCGGTATCGATCGGACTCACACCCGACGCGCCGAACTTCGTGGTCGGCATGCGCTTTCCGTACACCTTCTGACGTGCCAACGATACGAGGTCGAACGTGCGTGAATCACCTCATCTGACCAGTGTGGCTTCCGTCGCGGCAGCGGGATCGCATCTGTCGCTCGCGGTGCCGAAGCAGCGCGCCGCAATGCCGTCCGCCGAGTCCGCGGCGGCGCCGGGCGTTCCCCCACCGGCAAGCAACGAAGCCGGCGCCCCGGCGAGCGCCGCGGTGCGCGGCGTCGAGCGACAGTTGCTGTACGTCGCGCGCACGCCCGACGAAACGCTGATCGCGCATCTGAAAAGCCGCGGCTGGCAGGTCGCGGCGGCGCGCTCGGCGCACGAACTCGGGCGGCTCGTGAAACCTGACATCGCATGCGCGGGGATCGTCGATCTGGCGAGCTTCGCGCCGCGCGACATCGGCGGGCTCGAGGCGAGCCTGCGTCAGCAGCAGATCGGCTGGATCGCGCTGGCGACCAACGAGCGGCTCGACGATCCGCTCGTGCGACGCCTCGTGCGCCACTACTGCTTCGACTTCGTGAAGCTGCCCGTCGCGCACGCCACGATCGACTATCTGGCCGGCCACGCGTTCGGCATGGTCGCGCTGTGCGACCCGGAACTTCCGCCGCCCGTCAGCGAAGCGGGCGACGAGGAAATGGTCGGCACCTGCGAGGCGATGCAACAGCTTTTTCGCACGATCCGCAAGGTCGCGAACACCGACGCGAGCGTGTTCATCGCGGGCGAATCGGGCACTGGCAAGGAGCTGACCGCGCTCGCGATCCACGAGCGCTCGCCGCGCCGCAAGGCGCCTTTCACACCGATCAACTGCGGCGCGATCCCGCCTCATCTTCTTCAATCCGAACTGTTCGGCTACGAGCGCGGCGCCTTTACCGGCGCGAATCAGCGCAAGATCGGCCGCGTCGAGGCGGCAGACGGCGGCACGCTGTTTCTCGACGAGATCGGCGATCTGCCGCTCGAAAGCCAGGCGAGCCTGCTGCGCTTTCTGCAGGAAGGCAAGATCGAGCGGCTCGGCGGACGCGAATCGATTCCGGTCGACGTGCGCATCATCTCGGCGACCCACGTCGATCTCGACGGCGCGATGCGCGAGGGCCAGTTCCGTGCGGATCTGTTTCATCGCCTGTGCGTGCTGCGCGTCGATGAGCCGCCGCTGCGCGCGCGGGGGCGGGACATCGAGATTCTCGCGTACCACATGCTGCACAAGTTCAAGACCGACAACGCGCGCAAGATTCGCGGCTTCACGCCGTCGGCGATCGAGGCGCTCTACAACTACAACTGGCCCGGCAACGTGCGCGAGCTGATCAACCGCGTGCGCCGCGCGATCGTGATGGCCGAGAACAAGCTGATCTCGGCCGACGACCTCGACCTCGCGGGCTACACCGAGCAGGAAAGCATGACGCTCACGCAGGCGCGCGAGGCTGCCGAGAAGCGCGCGATCGAGGCCGCGCTGCTGCGCCATCGGCACCGGTTGAACGAGGCGGCGGTGGATCTGAACATCTCCCGCGTGACGCTGTATCGGCTGATGGGCGTGCACGGCTTGCGCGAACCGGGCAGCGCCGACGACAAGGGAGCGCTCCCCGCGGACGGGCCGGCGCGGGCGTGAGCGGCGGGTACGCGTCGGTGTGGATCGACGGCTCGGGTAGAATCGCCCGGTTACCCTCCTCTTTCCATTCGATGACGACGCTCACCCTGATCGTCGCTCGCGCCAGCAACGGCGTGATCGGCCGCGACAACCAGTTGCCCTGGCGACTGCCCGAAGACCTCAAATTCTTCAAGCGCACGACGATGGGCGCGCCCATCATCATGGGCCGCAAAACGCATGAATCGATCGGCCGGCCACTGCCGGGACGCCGCAACATCGTCGTCACGCGCGATGCCTCGCGACGCTTCCAGGGCTGCGACACCGCGACCAATCTCGACGAAGCGCTCGCGCTCGCCGCGCAGGACCAGGCGCCGCAGGCGTTTCTGATCGGCGGCGCAGAGCTCTACGACGAAGGGCTGCGCCATGCGGACAAGCTGATCGTCACCGAAATCGCCGCCGACTTCGACGGCGACGCGACCCTCCCCGCGATCGACCCGCAAGTGTGGGAAGAAATCGCGCGCGAAGCGCATCACTCGAATGCGCCCAACGACTTCGATTACGCATTCGTCACTTATCAGCGCAAGGACGTCTGAGGGCGCGCGCCGCGCAAGCGATAAAAAACGCCACGCAACGTTCAGTTGCGTGGCGTTTTCGTTTGATACGGGGCTGCGTTGGAACGCGCCGTGCGGCTTACTGCCCCGCGATCGTCATCCGCTCGATCAGCACCGAGCCGGTCTGCTTGGTGCCGCGCGTGATCGTATCCGCGCCGATCGCGACGATATGGCGGAACATCTCCTGCAGCGTGCTCGCGACCGTGATTTCCTCGACCGGATACTGGATCTTGCCGTTCTCGACCCAGAAACCCGACGCGCCGCGCGAGTAGTCGCCGGTCACGTAATTGACGCCCTGCCCCATCAGCTCGGTCAGCAGCAGACCCGTGCCGAGCTTCTTCAGCATCGCCTCGAAGTCGTCCTCGGGGCGCGTGTTCGAACTGAGCAGCGACAGGTTGTGCGAGCCGCCCGCGTTGCCGGTGGTCTTCATGCCGAGCTTGCGCGCCGAGTAGGTGGACAGGAAATAGCCCTCGACGACGCCGTCCTTCACGACCGAGCGCTGGCGCGTGCGCACGCCTTCCTCGTCGAACGGCGCGCTGCCCATCGCGCGCGCGACGTGCGGGTCTTCGACCACCTGCACGTGCGGCGCGAACACCGGCTTGCCGAGGCTGTCGACCAGAAACGAAGTCTTGCGATACAGCGCGCCGCCGCTCGTCGCCTGCACGAATGCGCCGAGCAGGCCCGCCGCGAGCGGCGCCTCGAACAGCACCGGCACCTTGCGCGTGTCGAGGCCGCGCGCGCCGATGCGCGCGAGCGCGCGCTGCGCCGCGTAACGACCGACCGCTTCGGGATCGGCGAGTTCGTCGGCGCTGCGCGTCGACGTGTACCAGTCGTCGCGCTGCATGTTGCGGCCGCTGCCGGCGATCGGCGCGCACGCGACGTAGTGGCGCGAATACGGATAGCCGGAGAGGAAGCCGCGCGAGGTCGCCAGCACGAACTGCGAGTGCTGTGCCGACACGCTCGCGCCTTCCGAGTTCTTGATCTGCGGATCGGTCGCGAACGCGGCGTCTTCGGCGCGGCGCGCGATTTCGACCGCTTCGTCGGCGGACAGATTCCACGGGTGGTACAGATCGAGGTCGCGCGGCGCGGTTTCGAGCAGCTCCGCTTCGGCGAGGCCCGCGCAATTGTCTTCGGCGGTGAAGCGCGCGATGTTGTAGGCGGCCGCGACCGTGTCCTTCAATGCCTGCGGCGAGAAGTCCGAGGTGCTCGCGTTACCGCGTTTGTTGCCGATGAACACCGTCACGCCGACCATCTTGTCGCGGTTGTGCTCGATCGTCTCGACTTCGCCGCGCCGTACCGAGACGGACAGGCCGTCGCCTTCGGAGATTTCGGTCGCGGCGTCGGTGCCGCCGAGCGCCTTCGCGTGACGAAGGATGTCCGAGGCGATTTCCTTCAGCTCATCCTGGGTATGCGGAAAAAAGCGCTGCTTGACGTCCATGTCTGCTGCCATTGTGGTTGCCGTCCTGTTGGGGCCGCGCGGCCCTGGGTATGCACACCGTATTCGGGGCAGGCGCGCGGGTGCGGGATAGATGCATCCCGCGATCATAGCAAGGTACGCGCCGCCGCGGGTCGGGCCGGCGCGGCAAGTTACAATACCGGCATGACACGCAAAACCCGCATTCAACCGATCGAATCCGTCGTCACGGAAGTCGACGAAAACGGCTACGATCGTCCGAGCAAGTCCCAGGTCAAACGCGAAATGCAGGCGTTGCAGGATCTGGGCTTGGAACTCGTCGCGCTGCCGAAAGACGCGCTCAAGCGCATGCCGATGCCCGAAAAGCTCGACGAAGCCGTGCGCGAAGCGCGCCGCATCACCGACCACGAAGGCAAGCGCCGCCAGATCCAGTACGTCGGCCGCGTGATGCGCTCGCTGCTCGACACCGAAACCGCCGCGCTGCGCACCGCGCTCGACACCTACAAGGGCATCAACAAGTCGGAGACGGCGAAGCTCCATTGGATCGAGCGCACCCGCGAAAAGCTGCTGGCCGACGACGCCGCGCTGACCGAGTTCATCCGCCGGCACCCGAGCGCCGACCCGCAGCAGGGCCGCACGCTGATCCGCAACGCGCGCAAGGAAGCGGAGCAGAGCAAGCCGCCGCGCTACTTCCGCGAGTTGTTCCAGTGGATCAAGAGCGCGGCCGGCACCGACGACGAAGCGCAAGACGCGCACGACCCCAACCTCGCCGCGGAAGACGACGATGACGACCGCGACGCCTGATCAACGTAAGCAACGTCAGCACCCCGACGAAATCGTGATCGGCCTCGTGTCGATCAGCGACCGCGCGTCGACGGGCGTGTACGAGGACAAGGGCATTCCGGCGTTGCAGGAGTGGCTCGGCGCGGCCTTGAGCTCGCCATGGCAGGTGGTCACGCGGCTGATCGCCGACGACGCGCCGACCATCTCGGCGACGCTGATCGAGCTGGTCGACGAAGTGGGCTGCGATCTGGTGCTGACGACCGGGGGCACCGGACCGTCGCGCCGCGACGTGACGCCCGAGGCGACGCTCGCTGTCGCGACCAGGGAGATGCCCGGCTTCGGCGAGCAGATGCGGCAGATCAGCCTGAATTTCGTGCCGACCGCGATCCTGTCGCGCCAGGTCGCGGTGATCCGCGAAACCGAACGACACGCCGCGCTGATCATCAACTTGCCCGGCCAGCCGAAATCCATCAGGGAAACGCTGGAAGGCCTGCGCGATGACGGCATGGTCAAGGTGCCAGGGATTTTCGCGGCGGTGCCGTACTGCATCGACCTGATCGGCGGCCCTTACGTAGAAACGAACGTCGACGTGGTCAAGGCGTTCCGGCCGAAAAGCGCGCAACGCGCGCCGCGGCAAGACTGAGGTTCGAGGTTCGGGGCCTGCCCGTGCAGGCCCGCGCTTTACTGAGCGCTCGCGGCGGCGTCCGGCGCCGACGGCACGAGGAAATGCTCGCGGTAGTACTTCAGCTCGTCGATCGACTCGTGGATATCGGCCAGCGCCGTGTGCATCGCGCGCTTCTGGAAGCCCTTGTAGATGACCGGCTGCCAGCGCCGGCACAGCTCCTTCAGCGTACTCACGTCGAGGTTGCGGTAGTGGAAGAAGCTCTCCAGATCCGGCATCCAGCGCGCCATGAAGCGGCGGTCCTGGCAGATCGAGTTGCCGCACATCGGCGACTTGCCCGGCGGCACGTACTGGCCGAGGAACTCGCGGATCTGTGCGGTCGCGTCGGCCTCGCTGACCGTCGACGCCTTCACGCGATCGATCAGCCCCGAGCGGCCATGCGTGTTCTGGTTCCACGCGTCCATCTTCGCGAGCGTTTCATCGCTCTGATGAATCGCGAGCACCGGACCTTCGACCATCCTGTCGAGCGTCGAATTCGTCACCACCACCGCGATCTCGATGATGCGGTCGGTGTCGGGCTCGAGCCCGGTCATTTCCATGTCCAGCCAGACGAGATTCATGTCGCAGCGCACGAGCGGCGGCTGTTCGGTGGATGCGAGGATGTCAGTCATGAAGGCAACCCTGAGGGCCGCGCGGCGGGCTTCGCTGGAAACCCGCGCGGCGCGGCATGTGTTCGTTTGAAATCGATTCGCGCGGTTCGAGCCGGGCCGGCCGCGCCAAAGCGCCGCCCTGAACTGCTACGCCGGAGCTCGTGCGTTGAACCGTCGCTTTAAACCGTATCTCCGCCGCGAGGCGGGAAGAAACATATAATTCTCGCATAGATACCACGGAATCCCCGGATGCCTACCCTGTACTTCACCGCCCTGTTCGTCGTCGCCGTCGTCGCGATGGTCGGCACCAAACTCTGGCTCGCGTCGCGGCAGATCCGCTTCGTCGTCGCGCATCGCGAACAGGTGCCGAGCCAGTTCGCGAACACCATCGCGCTCACCGCGCATCAGCGCGCGGCCGACTACACGGTCGAGCGCACGCGGCTCGCGATGGTCGAGATCGTCGTCGGCGCGGCCGTGCTGATCTGGCTCACGCTGCTCGGCGGCGTGCAATTGCTCGATCTCGCGATCTCCGACTGGCTCGGCCGCGGCTACGTCGGTCAGATCGCGCTGGTAGCCGCTGTGATCGCGATCACGAGCGCGATCGACCTGCCGTTCGATTACTACCGGCAGTTCGTCGTCGAGCAACGCTTCGGCTTCAATCGCATGAGCAAAAGCCTGTTCTTTTTCGACCGTCTGAAGGGCGCGCTGCTCGGCATCGCGTTCGGCCTGCCGTTGTTGTTCGTCGTGCTGTGGCTGATGAACCGCGCGGGCAACCTGTGGTGGCTGTGGGCATGGGTCGTGTGGGTCGCGTTCCAGATGTTCGGCCTGCTGATTTTCCCGACCTTCATCGCGCCGCTCTTCAACAAGTTCGAGCCGCTGAAGGATGAAGCGCTCGTGACCCGCATCGAGGCGCTGATGAAGCGCTGCGGCTTTGCCGCGAAGGGCCTGTTCGTGATGGACGGCAGCCGCCGTTCGGCACACGGCAACGCGTACTTCACCGGCTTCGGCGCGAGCAAGCGCATCGTGTTTTTCGACACGCTGCTCGCGCGCCTGTCGGGCCGCGAGATCGAAGCGGTGCTCGCGCACGAGCTCGGCCACTTCAAGCGTCGTCACGTGATGAAGCGCATGCTGGTGACGTTCGCGATCAGCCTCGCGATGCTCGCGCTGCTCGGCTGGCTGACGCAATGCGTGTGGTTCTACGAAGGGCTCGGCGTGCGGCCGTCGCTCGTAGGCGGCAATAGCGGACTCGCGCTCGTGCTGTTCTTCCTCGCGCTGCCCGTGTTCATGTTCTTCGTCACGCCGCTTGGCAGTCTCAGCTCGCGCAAGCACGAGTTCGAAGCCGACGCGTTCGCGGCGACGCAAACCGACGCGCACGATCTCGTCAACGCCCTCGTCAAGCTGTACGAGGACAACGCGTCGACGCTGACGCCCGATCCGATCTACACCGCGTTCTACTATTCGCATCCGCCGGCCTCGCAGCGGATCGACCGACTGCTGCAGCACGCATGAGCGGCCGCGCTCCGAAGAAGGCGTCGCGCGGCGCGTCGGCCACCGCATCCGGCATGTACGGCGTGCGCACGGGCGGCCTCGTGGTGGCCGCGCACGGCCGCCACTATCTGGTCGCTCCTGAAGACGGCGGCGCGTTGCTGCAATGTTTCCCACGCGGCAAGCGCAGCGAGGTCGCGGTCGGCGATCGCGTGATCTATGAGCCGACCTCGGCGGATCAAGGCGTGATCGTCGAGATCGGCGAGCGGCGCAATCTGCTGTATCGCTCGGATCAGTACAAGTCGAAGCTGTTCGCCGCGAACCTCGACCAGTTGCTGATCGTGCTCGCCACCGAGCCGCATTTCAGCGAGGATCTGCTCGGCCGCGCGCTCGTCGCCGCCGAGGCGAACGAATTGAAGCCGCTGATCGTGCTGAACAAGATCGACGTCACCGATGCTCTGGACGGCGCGCGCAAGCGGCTCGAGCCGTATCGCGCTCTCGGCTATCCGGTGCTCGAAGCGTCGATCCGGATGCAGCCCGAGGCGGCACGCGCCACGCTGACCGAACATCTGCATGGTCACGCGACGCTGCTGCTCGGCCAGTCCGGCATGGGCAAATCGACACTCGTGAACCTGCTGATTCCCGATGCCGAAGTCGCGACGCGCGAGATCTCGACCGCGCTGAACAGCGGGCGCCATACCACGACGTTCACGCGTCTTTATCCGCTGCAACGGTCGGAGGGCACGACCGGCGTGAATGGCGTCAACGGCGCGGCCGGCGCGCTGATCGACTCGCCGGGCTTTCAGGAATTCGGCCTGCATCACCTGACCGAAGGCCGGCTCGAACGCGCGTTCCCCGAGTTCCGGCCGCTGCTGCCAAACTGCCGTTTCTATAACTGCCATCATTTGCACGAGCCTGGCTGCGCGATCCTCGAAGCCGTCGCCGACGGGCGTATCCGCCGCGAACGGCATGCGCTTTATGCGCAGCTCGTGCACGAGGCGAGCCAGATTGTCCGCTGACATGAAACTGATGCGCGCGCCGAACCTGATCATCGGACAGCATTGGGTCAACGTGCTGGAGACCGCGGGCATCGCTTGCGAGCTGCACAACCGCTATCTGAACGGTGCGCTCGGCGAGATTCCGGCCGACCAGTGCGCGCCGGAGTTGTGGCTCGTCGATGAACGCGATGAGGCGATCGCGCGGCGGCTGATCGAAGCGGCCTCGCGAGGACCGGCACCGGGCGCGCCTCCATGGCAATGTCAGCAGTGCGGCGAGGTGCTCGAGGCGCAGTTCACCGTGTGCTGGCAATGCGGGACCGTGCGCGATCCGTTGAAGGGGTGAAGCGGAGTCGGGAATTGAAGAAGCCGGGCATTGCCCGGCTTCTTCTTGTGCTGCGCGCGTGGCCTCGCCGCTTCAGGCGAGCCACACCGCGATGGTCAGCATCAACAGCAGGATCATCCACAGTACGACTGCACGCCACACCAGCCCCACTGCCGATTGCAGCGTGCGCGGCGTGCAGTCGTCGCCGACCTGCATCGGACCGCCGTCGCCGGTGGCGAGCGCGTCGAGGCTCGACGGCTCCGCGAGTGGCCCGGCCAGGCGCGCGCCGAGCGCCCCGCTGCCCGCGGCGAGCAACACGCCGTCGTTCGTATCGGGCCACTGCCGCGCATGATTGCGCCACGCGTAAATCGCATCCTCGAAATTGCCGACGATCGCAAAGCCCAGCGACGTCAGCCGCGCCGGCACCCAGTCGATCACGAAGAACGCGCGCTGCGCGAAGCTCGAAAACGCGACGGTGCGGTCGTCGGCCGGCCGCGCCCATGCGCGCGCGAGATATTCCGCGCAACGGTACAGCACCGCGCCAGCGGGACCGGCCGGAATCAGGAACCAGAAGAACACGCCGAACACATGACGATGCGACGCGACCACCGCGTGGATCAGCGTGTGACGCACGATCTCGCTGACCGGCATGTCGACGGTCTCGAGCCCCGTCCATTCGTTGAGAATTTCGCGCGCGCGTGGCACGTCGTCGTTGTTCAACGCGAGATGGATGTCGGTGAAGTAATGGCTGAACTGCCGGAAGCCGAGCGTGAAGTACAGCACCACGACGTTCCACAGGAACGCGAGCATGAAGTGAATGTGATACAGCACGTAGTAGACGAGCGCGACCGCGAGCGTCCAGGGCACCACCACGACGAGCCACGCGAGCAGACCGTGACGTTGCTTGCCAGCATCGAATCCGTGCGCCGCCGACTCCGCATGGTATTGAAGCAACGCGGACAACGGATTGTTCGGCGACAGCGCGCGTACCTGTTCAATGATCAGAGCCAGCAATACGGAGAAAAAAGTCATGCGATGCGCCGTGCTTTTTAAGTTTTTTACGATTGTTTTATAACGATAGCACAGGGTCGGATGAGTCTGAACGCGGACGCTGACAAAGCGCCGACAAGTGCGTCGTTCGCGCAACTGTGCATCGTCGACGCGGCGATGCGAGTCACGTAATTTATGCGGCGAGGAACCGATACAGGTTGCGCAGCATCGCCGCCGTCGCGCCCCAGATGAAATGATGGCCGCCTTGCACGGCTGCTGGCGTGACCGTCTGCGCGTGTTGCGCGCCGCGCTGCTCGGCGGCCTCCGGAGCCGCCGTCAATTCGCCGCGCGGATACGGCATCGCGAAGAAGCGGCGCTCTCCGCCCTCGTAGCGGAACAGGCGCTCTTCGTGGTTGGACGGGTCCATCAGGAACGCGAGCGGCACTTCGAAGACCTCGGCCACTTCGAGCGTATCGATCTCCAGCGAGAACGGCGGGTGCACAAGAGCGACGACCGGCGACACGCGAAAGCCGGTGCCAGTGAGATAGTCGGGCAACGCGCCGAGAACTTCGACGCGCGACGCGTCGAGGCCCACCTCTTCGCGCGCTTCGCGCAGAGCCGTAGCAGTCGCATCAGCGTCGAACGGTTCCTGGCGGCCGCCGGGAAAACTCACCTGACCGGCGTGATCGTTCAGATGGTCCGCGCGCTGCGTGAGCAACACGGTAAGACCATGCGCGCGCACGACGAGCGGCACCAGCACCGCGGCCACGCGCGGATCGAGGTCGGTATTGCGCCACGGCGCATCGGCAATTTTCTCGGGTGTCCAGGCAAGCTGCCGATCAAAGCGCGCCCGCAGTGCATCGGGCGTCAGACGCTCGCGCGCGACCGGTGGCAGATCGGCGCCTGTCGCGATGACAGGCAGAGTTTCGGGCTCAAAGACGGGGCGGATCAACGGGTCTCTCTGATGAGCGTGGACATGCCGCTATTTTGACCTGGCCAACAAAAAAGCACCCGCGAGGGGTGCTTTTTCTTACAGCATTTACGCTTGGGAAGCAGCGCGGTCTTTCGAGACCAGCTTTTCCTTGATTCGAGCCGACTTGCCCGAACGCTCGCGCAGATAGTACAGCTTCGCACGACGCACATCGCCGCGACGCTTGACGACGATGCTAGCCAGCAGCGGCGAATACGTCTGGAACGTACGCTCGACGCCTTCGCCCGACGAAATCTTACGGACGATGAACGACGAATTCAGACCACGGTTACGCTTGGCGATCACGACGCCTTCGTAAGCCTGCACACGCTTACGCGTGCCTTCAACCACGTTCACGCTTACGATGACCGTATCGCCCGGACCAAAATCCGGAATGGTCTTTTCGCCGAGAACGCGCGCGATTTCTTCCTGCTCGAGTTTTGCAATCAGATTCATCACTGACTCCTAGATCCATCTTGTCGGCGTTCGTACCTGCCTCACGCGCTTACTGCGTTCGGCTACGGCCCCGATAGAGGATGGGTTCACATCTGGTACCGCACACGCATGCACGGCACCGCCTTGTGTCCGCTCGAAAGACCGGGGCCTCAGGCCTTCGGCTCTTCCTTCGCGAGACTCGCGAGCCACGCCTCGTCGGCACGGCTCAGCATTCTGTTCTTTCTGGCCTTCACGATCAGATCGGGCCGCTTGTTCAACGTGTTGCGCAATGCTTCGCGCCGCCGCCACGCTTCGATTTCCGCATGATGGCCGCCGAGCAGCACATCAGGCACCCGCACGCCCTCGTATTCCTCGGGACGCGTGTAGTGCGGACAATCGAGCAGCACATCGACGAAGCTATCCTGCACCGCCGACTGTGAGTCGTTCAGCACGCCAGGCAACTGACGCACGACCGCATCCATCAACGCCATCGCGGGCAACTCGCCGCCCGACAGCACGAAGTCGCCAAGGCTTACTTCTTCGTCGACTACACGGTCCAGCAGACGCTGGTCGATCGCTTCGTAACGCCCGCACAACACGATCAGACCGGGTTCGGCCGCGAACTTCATCACGCGCTCGTGATTCAGTGTGGCGCCTTGCGGCGACATCATCACGACGCGCGCCGCGCCGATGCCCTGCTCCGACTGCGCCGCTTTCGCGGCACTGATCGCGTCTTCGAGCGGCCGGGCCAGCATAACCATGCCGGGGCCGCCGCCGTATGGGCGATCGTCGATCGTGCGGTAGTTGTCGGTCGTGAAATCGCGCGGATTCCACGTACGCAACCCATAGCGCTGCTGCTTCGCGGCCCGGCTGGTGATACCCCAGTCAGTCAGCGCGCGGAACATTTCTGGAAAGAGCGTCACGACATCGAACTGCATCGCTCTCCCCGCTCAACGATAGATTTCAATAGTCAGCTTCCCAGTCGACGACGATATGCTTTGCCGCCTGGTCCACCGTTTTGACAAAGACGCCGACGAACGGGATCAAACGCTCGCCTGCGACCGGCTTGCCGTTTTTGTCGGTCGCCGGATATTCGATGCGCAGCACCGACTGCGCGCCGTTGTCGATCATGCTGGCGACTTTGCCGAGGTTGAGCCCGGCGAGATTCACCACGTCCAGGCCGATCAGATCGACCCAGTAGAATTCGTCGGCTTCGAGCGCCGGAAATTCGCTACGGCCGATGTATACGCGGGAACCGCGCAAAGCCAACGCCGTATCGCGGTCAGCGACGCCACCCAGACGGGCGACCACGCTGTCGCTATGTGTTTTGGCCTGCAAGGACGGCGCCGATTTGCGCTCCTGGCCTTTCACCAGCCACCAGCGTTTCGCGCTCAGCAAGACGTCGCCGCCTTGCCCGGCATCCGCATGCGCGGCTACCTTGACCCAGCCTTTGAGACCATAGGCGTCGACGATTGCGCCGACTTCGACCGCATCGGCCGGCCAGCTTGCCGCCGTTTCGATGCGCATTTCTGCCGCTTCGAAATCGGCGTTCGCGGCATTGGCTTGCGCCTCTTTCGCCTTGCCGTCGGTTCGTTCGACCGGCTTGCGGACGAATGCACCGAACGACGCCTGACCAGACGCCTTTGCGCGCGAAGCTGCCTTGACGCTACCAGAACTGCCGGAATCACGCTCAGACATCGAATAACCTCGACAACAACTTCGCAGCCTGCTTTGGCGTCTGCTTCAGTAAAACAAATTGCGCATCGGACTGCTCACGCGAGTTGCGCGAGCCGCCGGCCGAACCGACGACGATACGCCTGCGGGCCGCCATATCAAGCAGCCGGCTGCGCCTTTTGCGCTTCCTTCACGAGACGTTCGACGGTCGGCGACAGTTGCGCGCCAACACCTTGCCAGTACGTCAGGCGATCCTGAGCGATACGCAGGGACTCGCCCTTCGTAGCGACCGGGTTGTAGAAACCGACGCGCTCGATGAAGCGGCCGTCACGACGGCTGCGCGAGTCGGTGGCGACGATGTTGTAGAACGGGCGCTTCTTGGAGCCGCCGCGAGCCAAGCGGATGATGACCATACTAGAATCCTTGAAAACCGGGGTTCGGAACGACTGAAACACGCGATTATAGCGGGAAACCGACGCCATAACAAACACTTACCGGGATAAACTGCGGAACCGGGCTGCACCCACCTTCTACAAGAGGTGCGAGAACCCGTTCAAACGCCCGAATTACCTGAAGGAGCGCCTGTGCAACGCCAGCCGAAACTCCCGTTTCCGTTCGCCTTTTGTGCCTTTTTCGTACGCTTTGCTGGACTTTCGCGCACCTCGTGCAGCCGGATTCTACGTGCGGTAGCGGCCGCGGTTATCGCCGCGCAGGCGTTGACGGCAATCGCCGCGCTGCCCATCGAGAAAATCAAGCTGCCGCCGGGCTTTCACATCGAAGTGTTGTCGGACGAGGTGCCGAGCGCGCGCGCGATGACGTTGTCGCCCAAGGGCATTCTCTACGTGGGCAGCGACGATGGCCATGTGTATGCGCTCGAGCTGCGGAACGGCCGCGTGACGGGTCACCACGTGATCGCGTCCGGGCTGCAGATGCCCGCTGGCGTCGCGTGGCGCGACGGCGCGCTGTATGTGTCGGCCGTGTCGAAAATCGTGCGCTTCGATGCGATCGACTCGCACCTGAACGATCCGCCGAAACCGGTCGTTGTCACCGACAAGCTGCCGACGGACACGCATCACGGCTGGAAATTCATCGCGTTCGGCCCGGATGGCAAGCTGTACGTGCCGCAAGGCGCGCCGTGCAACATTTGCCAGAGAGATCCGGACCGCTTTGCGATGATTGGCCGCATGAACCCGGACGGCAGCCACTACGAGGTCGTCGCGCGCGGCATCCGCAATTCGGTCGGCTTCGCGTGGCATCCGGTCACCCACGAACTGTGGTTCACCGACAACGGTCGCGACCTGCTCGGCGACGATATTCCGAGCGACAAGCTCAACCGCGCGCCGCATGTCGGCATGAACTTCGGCTTTCCGTACTGTCACGGCGGCGACACGCCCGACCCCGAGTTCGGTAAGGATCATCCGTGCAGCGAATTCACGCCGCCAGTGGTCAAGCTTGGCGCGCACGTGGCGGCGCTTGGCATGCGCTTCTACGACGGCCCGATGTTTCCAGCCGACTACCGCAACAATATCTTCATCGCCGAGCACGGCTCGTGGAACCGCAGCAAGAAGGTCGGCTACCGCGTCGTGCGCGTGATCACCGACCCTGACGGCAGCCACGCACGCCAGCAGGTCTTTGCCGAAGGCTGGCTGCAACCCGGCGAATCGGTCTGGGGCCGCCCCGCCGACGTGTTGCCGCTGCCAGACGGTTCGCTACTGATCAGCGACGATACCGCCGGCGCAATCTATCGCATCACGTATTCAGCGCCGTAACGCGCGGATGCACGCATGCCCGGCTGAACTCACCCTGAGCCAGGTCCGGCGCATCTCGCCGCCCCGCTTTCAGCCTGGGCGATCGTCCTCCACGTGACCACCCGCGCGCCGCAGGCGTAGAATGCGCGTCGGTCCGCGCCCCCCGCGGCGCGCCGCTCCTTTCGACCGCCCGTCACTCTGCCCACGCGTTCATGCCCACCGCTGCCTCGACTTCCCCGCGCTTCAGATCCAAGACGCTCACCGCCGCGTTGGCGTTCCTGTTCGGCAGCCTCGGCGCCCACCGCTTCTATCTGTATGGCACCCGAGACATCTACGGCTGGGCGCATCTACTCGGCACGCTGATCGGCATTCCCGGCGTGATGCTGCTGGTCGCGACCGAGCGCGCGTCGATCCTGGGCTGGGTGCTCGCGCCGATCGGCGCGGTTTCGCTGTTTGCCGCGTTTCTGGCGGCGCTCGTCTACGGGCTGCGTCCTGATCAGAAATGGGATGCGCAATTCAACACCCACACGCAACGCAAAAGCCGCTCCGGCTGGACGGTCATTTTCGTCGTGATCTTTTCGCTGCTGATCGGTGCGTTTCTGCTGATGACCGGTCTCGCGCTCGCGTTCCAGACCTACTTCGAAAGTCAGGTCGAAGCGGCCAAAGCGATTTCGCAGTAATGCCCCCGTGGCGGGACCCGCAGACGTTCCTGCGCGCTAGAAAAGCCTCAGTTGCGGATTGTCGCGCGCCGGTGCGCTCACCTGTTCGGCGCGCGGCGGCTCGATCCGGCGGAAATGCGACATGTCGAGAATGCCGCGGTCGCGCCCGTTCAACCCTAACCGGCGCACGGCCTTGTGAAAGCGCTGCCTGAGCAGATCCGCCCATAAGCCCTCTCCCTTCATGCGGGTCGAGAACGAAGAATCGTAATCCTTGCCGCCTCGCATGTCGCGCACACGGCTCATCACGCGCTCGGCCCGATCCGGGAAATGTGCGCCCAGCCAATCCTTGAACAGCGGCGCGACCTCCCACGGCAGCCGCAGCACGATATAGCTCGCATTGCTGGCGCCCGCTTCGGCGCATGCTTCGAGCACGCGCTCCATATCCGGTTCGGTGACGAACGGGATCACCGGCGCGATGCTGACGCCGACCGGAATGCCCGCCTCGCTGAGCGTACGGATCGTGCGCAGCCGGCGCGACGGCGTGGCCGCGCGCGGTTCGAGCGTGCGCGCGATGTCTGCGTCCAGCGTGGTGATGGTGATCGCCGCCATGAATTGCCCGCGCCCGGCCATCGGCGCAAGCAGGTCGATGTCGCGCTCGATCAGCGATGATTTGGTGATCGCCGCGAACGGGTGGTTGCGCTCGCTGAGCACCTCGATCACACGACGCGTAAGACGCAAGTCACGTTCGGCCGGCTGCCATGCATCGGTGGCGACGCCGAGCGCGATCGGCTCGGGTACATAGGACTTCTTCGACAGTTCCCGCTCGAGCAGTTCGGGCGCGTTGATCTTCGCGTAGATGCGGCTTTCGAAATCGAGCCCGGGCGACAAGCCCAGGTAGCTGTGCGTGGGCCGCGCGAAGCAATAGATGCAGCCGTGTTCGCAGCCCCGGTAAGGATTCAGCGACACATTGAACGGAATGTCCGGCGACGCATTGCGTGTGAGGATGGTTTTTGCGCGCTCCTCGAACACCTGCGTGCGCAGGACCTTCGGCTCCCCGTCTTCGTCGGCCGTCTGCCAGCCGTCGTGGACGGCTTCGCGCTGGTCGACTTCGTAGCGGCCTTGCAGGTTCGTGACCGCGCCGCGCCCCTTGCGAGGCGCCGGCGGCGCGATCGGAAATTCGGGAATGTCAGGGGTGTCGGGGTCATCCACGGCGGGCCACGCAAAGCAAACACAAACGGGAAGCGCCAAAGGAAAGCGGCGCAAAATACCTGTATAAATATACAGTATTTACGCCGTTTGTCGAGCACTTCGTTGGTCGCTTGATGCTTGTCCAACCCCGTCAGTGAACCGGCACCTACTCGCCCACCGCGATCGTCAGCGTCTCCTTGATTTCCTCCATCACCACATAGCTCTTCGACTGCACCGCGCCCGGCAGCTGCAGCAGGATATCGCCGAGCAACTTGCGGTAATCGGCCATTTCGCCGATGCGCGCCTTGATCAGATAGTCGAAATCGCCCGACACGAGGTGGCACTCGAGCACCTCGGGGATCTTCTGCACCTCGCGCCGGAACAGATCGAACATGTTGCCACTCTTGTGATCGAGCGTGATCTCGACGAACACGAGCAGCGCCGCGCCCAGCTCGGCCGGGTTCACGCGGGCGTAGTAGCCGGTGATCACGCCGTCGCGCTCCATCCGCTTGACGCGCTCGATGCACGGCGTCACCGACAGACCGACCTGCTCCGCCAGGTCCTTCATCGCCATACGGCCGTCCTGCTGCAGGAGCCGCAGGATCTTGTGATCGAGCTTGTCGAGAGCCCGCACGGGCTGGCGCTGGGTACGCATGGTGTTTTTTCTAAAAATGATGAAAATACAATAACAAAACCTGTCTCACAGTTAATAGTATAGCGGTTAACACTGGGCAAACGGCATTTCACCTCACATTGCAGCTCGTCGAATCGAATCAGATCGAAGCTCCGACGAGCGCCTTGCCTTCACTCAATTTTTGGATATCTGGAGCAGCTATGCGAGTCGTCGTTTTGGGCAGTGGCGTCGTCGGCGTGACGAGTGCGTATTACCTCGCGCGCGCCGGTCACGAAGTGACCGTTATCGATCGCGAGGCCGGCCCGGCGCTCGAAACCAGTTTCGCCAACGCGGGCCAGATCTCGCCGGGCTACGCTTCGCCGTGGGCCGCCCCGGGCGTGCCGCTGAAGGCCGTCAAGTGGATGTTCCAGAAGCACGCGCCGCTAGCGATTCGCGTCGACGGCACCGCGTTCCAACTGCAATGGATGTGGCAGATGCTGCAGAACTGCACGGCGCCGCGCTATGCGGTGAACAAGGGCCGTATGGTGCGGCTGGCAGAATACAGCCGCGACTGCCTGCAGGCGTTGCGCGCCGACACCGGCATCGAGTACGAAGGCCGCACCGGCGGCACGCTGCAGGTATTTCGCACGCAACAGCAGTTCGACGGCGCCGCGAAAGACATCGCCGTGCTGCAGGAAGCCAACGTGCCATACGAACTGCTGACGGCCGACGAACTCGCCAAGGCCGAACCAGCCCTCGCCGCGGTGTCGCACAAGCTCACCGGCGGCCTGCGCCTGCCCGGCGACGAAACCGGCGACTGCCAGATGTTCACGACGCGCCTCGCGGCGCTCGCCGAGGAACTGGGCGTCAAGTTCCGCTACAACACGTCGATCGACGCGCTCGCGATGGCGGGCGGCCGCATCGCCGGCGTGCAGTGCGGCAGCGAACTCGTGCGCGCGGATTCGTTCGTGGTCGCGCTCGGCTCGTATTCGACGCGCTTCCTCGATGGCATAGTGAAGATTCCGGTCTATCCGCTGAAGGGCTATTCGATCACCGCGCCGATCGTCGACGCGGCTGCCGCGCCGGTGTCGACCGTGCTCGATGAGACCTACAAGATCGCGATCACGCGCTTCGACGACCGAATTCGCGTCGGCGGGATGGCCGAGATCGTCGGCTTCGACAAATCGCTGCGCCAGGCGCGCCGCGAGACGCTCGAGCTTTCTGTGAATGACCTGTTCCCGGGCGGCGGCGACACGTCGAAGGCGACGTTCTGGAGCGGTCTGCGGCCGATGACGCCGGACGGCACGCCGATCGTCGGCCGCACGCCGGTGCCGAACCTGTTCCTGAACACCGGCCACGGCACGCTTGGCTGGACGATGTCGTGCGGCTCGGGCCAACTGCTCGCCGACTTGATGTCGGGCAAGCAGCCCGCGATTCGCGCGGACGATCTGTCGGTGCATCGCTATCTCGGCGAGACCGCGGGCGAGCATCGGCCGGCGTATGCGTGAGTTTGAGTGCGTGCGCTGACGCGGCCCTGGCCGCGGCGCAGGCCGCAACAAACAGCAGCCGGACAAACAAACGGCGCCTCGCGGGGCGCCGTTTGCATTTCAATGTGCTGCCGCGATCGCGGCCGGCATCGAGGCATGCTCAGAACTGGTCTTCCGACAAAGCCAGCACGCCCTCGCCCCCCTTCGCGCTGACGATCGCCACTTCGAGCGCCGCCGCCTGCGGCAACACGTGCTCGGCGTAGAACCGCGCGGTCGCGATCTTCGCGTCATGAAACGCTCGGTCCTCGTCGCGCTTCGTCGCCGCGGCAAGCTGCGCACGCGCCATCTGCCAGCCGCCCAGCACGATGCCCGCGAGCTTCAGATAGGGCACGCTGCCCGCGAACACCGCATTCGGATCGCCCTTCGCATTGGCGACGACGAAATCGACGACCGCGCCAAGCGCGCGCTGGCCCTGCGCGAGCTGTGTGCGCATCGATGCGAACGCCGCACCCTGCTGCGCGCCAAGCGCTTCAACCGTTTCGGCGACGCCAGCGAGCAGTTCCTTCGCGACCTTGCCGCCGTCGCGCAGCGTCTTGCGACCGATCAGGTCGTTGGCCTGGATCGCGGTCGTGCCTTCGTAAATCGGTAGAATGCGCGCGTCGCGGTAGTACTGGGCAGCGCCGGTTTCCTCGATGAAGCCCATGCCGCCATGCACCTGCACGCCGAGGCTCGTCACGTCGATCGACAGCTCCGTGCTCCAGCCCTTCACGATCGGCACGAGGTATTCGTAGATCGCCTGATGCTTCGCGCGCGTCGCATCGTCCGGATGACGATGCGCGAGATCGCAGTGCGAGGCCGCGACGTAGGCGAGCGCGCGCGACGCCTCGGTGAGGCTGCGCATCGTCGACAGCATGCGGCGCACGTCCGGGTGCTGGATGATCGCGACCGACTGCTTCGCGGAGCCGTCCACGGGACGGCTCTGCACGCGCTCTTTCGCATACGCGACCGCCTTCTGATATGCGCGATCCGAGATCGCGACACCTTGCATGCCGACCGCGAAACGGGCGGCGTTCATCATGATGAACATGTATTCGAGGCCACGATTCTCTTCGCCGATCAGCTGACCGAGCGCGCCGCCGTGATCGCCGAACTGCAGCACCGCGGTCGGGCTCGCCTTGATGCCGAGCTTGTGTTCGATCGATACGCAGTGAACGTCGTTGCGCTCACCGAGCGAACCGTCTTCGTTGACGAGAAACTTCGGCACAAGAAACAGCGAAATGCCTTTCACGCCATCGGGCGCGTTCGGCGTACGTGCGAGCACCAGATGCACGATGTTCTTCGCCATGTCGTGCTCGCCCCACGTGATGAAAATCTTCGTGCCGAACAGCTTGAACGAACCGTCGGCCTGCGGCTCGGCGCGCGTGCGTACGAGCGCGAGATCGGAGCCGGCCTGCGGTTCGGTCAGGTTCATCGTACCGGTCCATTCGCCGGAAATCAGCTTGGGCACATAGGTCTGTTTTTGCGCTTCGCTGCCAGCGGTTAGCAGCGCTTCGATGGCGCCGTCGGTCAGCAACGGACACAGTGCAAAAGAGAGGTTCGACGCATTGAGCATTTCGATGCAAGGCGTCGCGATCAGCTTCGGCAGGCCCTGGCCTTCGTAGTCGAGCGGATGTTGCACGCCCTGCCAACCGCCTTCGGCAAACTGGCGGAAGGCTTCCCTGAAACCCGGCGTCGCAGTGACCACGCCATCCTTCCAGCTGCTCGGATTGCGATCGCCGTCGACGTTCAGCGGCGCGAGCACTTCGCCGCATAGTTTCGCCGACTCGTCGAGCACGGCCCGCGCGGTGTCGAGGTTCGCGTCCTCGAAGCCGGGCAGCTTCGCGATGTCTTCGAGTCCGGCCAGTTCTTTCATCACGAACAGCATGTCCTTGATGGGCGCCGTATAGCTCATTTCGGTTCTCCTCCCTTGCTATGAAAAAAGGGCGCGGGACTTGGTCGGTCCTGCGCCCTTCGCTTGCTTTCGGCGGCCTCTTTCAGGCGCCGCGGCGCTTAGCCGAGTTCGCGCACGAGTTCCGGCACGAGGGTGAACAGATCGCCAACCAAGCCGTAATCGGCCACGCTGAAAATCGGCGCTTCTTCGTCCTTGTTGATCGCGACGATGACTTTCGAGTCCTTCATGCCGGCGAGGTGCTGGATCGCCCCCGAGATGCCGACCGCGACGTACAGTTGCGGCGCGACGATCTTGCCGGTCTGACCGACCTGATAATCGTTCGGCACGAACCCCGCGTCGACCGCCGCACGCGATGCGCCCAGTGCCGCGCCGAGCTTGTCGGCCAGCGGTTCCAGCACCTTCATGTAGTTCTCGCCATTGCCCAGACCACGGCCACCCGACACGATGATCTTCGCGCTCGTCAGTTCCGGACGATCGAGCTTCGTCACTTCGCGGCTCACGAACTGCGCGAGGCCTGCGTCGGCTGCCGCTTCGATCTTCTCGACCGCTGCGCTGCCGCCTTCGGCCGCGACGGCATCAAAACCGGTCGAGCGCACGGTGATGACCTTGATCGGATCAGCCGATTGCACGATCGCGATCGCGTTGCCCGCGTAGATAGGACGCTCGAACGTGTCGGCGCTATCCACTGCCGTGATGTCGCTGATCTGCGCGACGTCGAGCTTCGCGGCGATACGCGGCGCGATGTTCTTGCCGTAGGCGGTAGCCGGCGCGAGGATGTGCGTGTAGTGCTTCGCCGCATCTTGCACAAGCGTCAGCACCGTCGCTTCGACGTTTTCCGCGAGGCCTTCGGCCAGTTGCGGCGCATCGGCGAGCAGCACCTTGCTGACACCAGCGATCTTCGCGGCCGCATCGGCCGCGCCCTGCGCGTTATGTCCCGCGACCAGCACGTGAATATCACCGCCGATCTTCTGTGCCGCTGCGATCGTGTTCAGCGTCGCGGCCTTGATCGACGCATTGTCGTGTTCTGCAATTACCAGGTTCGTCATTTCTCGGGTCTCCTCACAGCACCTTCGCTTCGGTCTTCAGCTTCTCGACCAGCGTCTTCACGTCCGGCACCTTCACACCGGCGGAACGCTTCGGCGGCTCGGCGACTTTCAGCGTCTTCAGACGCGGCGTGACATCGACGCCGAGGTCTTCGGGCTTGAGCGTTTCCAGCGGCTTTTTCTTCGCCTTCATGATGTTCGGCAGCGTTACGTAACGCGGCTCGTTCAGGCGCAGATCGGTCGTGACCACGGCCGGCAGCGTCAGCGACAGTGTTTCTGCGCCGCCGTCCACTTCACGCGACACCGTCGCCTTGCCGTCCGCCACGACAAGCTTCGACGCGAACGTCGCCTGCGGCAGATTCGCGAGCGCGGCGAGCATCTGGCCGGTCTGGTTGGAGTCGTCGTCGATGGCCTGCTTGCCCAGGATCACCAGTTGCGGCTGCTCCCTGTCGACGAGCGCCTTGAGCAGCTTCGCGACGGCGAGCGGCTGCAGGTCTTCGTTCGATTCGATCAGGATCGCGCGATCCGCGCCGATGGCGAGCGCGGTGCGCAGCGTTTCCTGCGCCTGCGCAACACCGGCCGACACGGCGATCACTTCGGTCGCGACGCCCGCTTCCTTCAGACGCACCGCTTCTTCAACCGCGATTTCGTCGAACGGGTTCATCGACATTTTCACGTTCGCGATATCGACGCCCGTACCGTCCGATTTCACGCGGACCTTCACGTTGTAGTCGACCACTCTTTTCACTGGCACCAGAATTTTCATGCACACGCTCCAAAGTTACGAATACGTCAACCCGATGAACATTATAGCGACTGCCCTCATGACAGCCGTGTCGCGGGCGCTTTGCGGGAGGATATCGCTCCTCAGCGGCGTAACGGCAATATCGAACGATCGTTCTATTTTAATCTCCAAAAAACCCGGGAGACAACCCCGGGTTCCGACTCAGACCTCTAATTTCGCATTGCCGTCGTGTTCTGCGAGGTCCGCGGGCGTTGCATCACCAGGAGGTGATTACCGAGCCGCCGAATTTGCTGTCGACGAACTGCTTCACTTCCGGCGAGTGGTACGCCGCGACGAGCTTCGCGACCCACGGCTTGTTCTTGTCCGCTTCGCGAATCGCGATCACGTTCACGTAGGGACCTTTCCGGTCCTCGATCGCGATAGCGTCCTGCGTTGGCTTGAGGCCCGCTTCCATCGCGAAGTTGGTGTTGATCGCGGCGGCATCGACATCGCCCAGCGAACGCGGAATCTGCGCCGCGTCAAGCTCGACGATCTTTAGTTTCTTCGGATTGTCGACGATGTCGAGCGGCGTCGCCTTCAGGCCCGCCTCGGCGCGCAGCTTCAGCAAGCCCTGCTTCTGCAGCAACAGCAGCGCGCGGCCGCCGTTGGTCGGGTCGTTCGGCACGGCGATCTTCGCGCCCGGCTGCAGTTCGGCGAGCGACTTCACCTTCTTCGAGTAGATACCCATCGGGTACGTGACCGTATCGGCGATACGGATCAGCTTGTAGCCGCGATCCTTCACCTGCGCCTGCAGGTACGGGTCGTGCTGGTAGCTGTTCGCGTCCAGATCGCCGCCCGCGAGCGCCGCGTTCGGCTGCACGTAGTCGGAGAATTCGACGATCCTGATGTTCAGGCCGTTCTTCGCCGCGACCATCTTCACGACGTCCATGATCTGCGCGTGCGGGCCGCCGGTGACACCAACCTTGATCGTGTCTTCGGCATGCGCCGCGGTGGTGGCGAAGAGCGTTGCCGCGCCGAATGCGGCGGCCAGCTTGAGAATGAAGCGACGTTGCATGATCGACCTTTTCCGAATCTTTATTAGCGGGCTTCCGAACGCCCTTGTTTATTTGTGGCTCAGACGACGCACGAGCCAATCCCCAAACGACTGCACCAGTTGCACGAACACGATCAGTATCAGCACGACCGCGAGCATCACTTCTGGCAGGAAGCGCTGATAGCCGTAGCGGATGCCGAGGTCGCCAAGACCGCCGCCGCCGATCGCGCCGGCCATCGCCGAATAGCCGACCAGCGACACGAACGTGATCGTCAACCCGGCGACCACCCCCGGCAGCGATTCCGGCAACAGCACCTTGAAGACGATCTGGCTGGTGGTCGCGCCCATCGCCTGGGCCGCCTCGATGAGCCCGCGATCGACCTCGCGCAGCGCCGTTTCGACCAGACGCGCGATGAACGGCGCCGCGGCGATCGTCAGCGGCACGATCGCGGCCGCGGTGCCGATTGACGAACCGACGACCAGTCGCGTAAACGGAATCACCGCGACCAGCAGGATGATGAACGGCGTCGAGCGCACCGCGTTGACGATCACGCCCATCACGCGATTCAACGCGACGTTTTCGAGCACGCCCTGGCGGTTGGTCAAATACAGCAGCACGCCGAGCGGCAAGCCGACCACAGCGCCAATCAGTCCGGAGATACCCACCATGATGAGCGTCTCCCAGAACGACTGGACGAACATATCGAACATTTCACTCAACATGCGAGAGCTCCTCCACGACGACACCCTGCTCGCGCAGAAACGTGATCGCCTGCGCGACCTTGGCCGGATCGCCGCCCGCGAGTACCGCGAGCGAGCCGAACGCCTGCCCCTGGATTTCGTCGATCTGGCCGTGCAGGATGTTGAAGTCGAGCTCGTAGCGGCGAATCGTCTCCGACAGGATCGGCTGATCAACGCCCGAACCGGTGAACGCGAGGCGCAGCAGATGGCCGCTGCCGGTCTTCAACCGCTGCGCGACGCGCGCCTTCAGGGCGGGCGGCAGCTCCTGCGCGATCACGTCGCCGATCAGCGCGCGCGTGACTTCGTGGTGCGGCTGCAGGAACACGTCGATCACCTTGCCCTTTTCGACGACGCGGCCCGCGTCGAGCACCGCGACGCGATCGCAGACCTGCTTGATCACGTCCATCTGGTGAGTGATCAGCACGATCGTCAGGTTCAGTTCGCGGTTGATGCGCTTGAGCAGATCGAGGATCGCGCGGGTGGTTTCGGGGTCGAGCGCGGAGGTCGCCTCGTCCGACAGCAGTACCTTCGGCTTGCTCGCGAGCGCACGCGCGATGCCCACGCGCTGCTTCTGCCCGCCGCTGATCTGCGCCGGATAGCGGTCCTTCTGCGCCGACAGACCGACGAGCTCGAGCAGCGGCAGCACGTTCGCCTCGATCTCGTCGCGCTTCATGCCGGCCAGTTCGAGCGGCAGCGCGACGTTCTCGTACACGGTGCGCGACGACAACAGATTGAAGTGCTGGAAGATCATGCCGATCTCGCGACGCGCGTCGCGCAGTTGCGCGGCGGGCAGCGTCGTCAGATCGCGGCCGTTGACGAGGATGTTGCCCTCGGATGGGCGCGTCAGCAGGTTGATCGTGCGCACGAGCGTGCTCTTGCCCGCGCCGCTGCGGCCGATGATGCCGAACACCTCGCCCGCCGGAATCGTCAGATTGACGTTGTGCAGCGCCTCGACCCACCCCCGGGGCCCGGCAAACCGCTGGGAAACATTGCGTATTTCGATCATGGACAAACGAAAACGGCGGAGGCTGCCGGCGAGCATCGTGCTCCCGACAAGCGGCCGCCGTTTCTTTTATTGGGATTTGAGGTCGTCATTCTACCGCAGCGACGACATGCCCTTTAATAATCAATTTCGATCTTTTCATAACCTGCGGGCATTAGAGCCGCACCTTATGCACGAAGCTCACGCGCTTCGCGCCGCGACGACTATGATCGAGCCACCCTTCCTCAGCACAGGCCGCCGCCATGCAGACTTCTCCGAGCCACACCGTGCGCGCGAGCGCCGGCAGTCTCAATAAAGATGTGCCGCAGCGCGGGTCGGTGACGACCGGCGATGGCATCGAATTGCCGCTGTATCGCTGGCGGCCGAACGGTCCCATACGCGCGACGGTCGCGCTGCTGCACGGCCTCGCCGAACACGCCGGCCGTTACGCCGCCGTTGCGGGCCGGCTCAACGCGGCGGGCATCGAGCTTGTCGCGATCGATCTGCGCGGCCACGGCCACGCGCCCGGCAAGCGCGCCTATGTGAAACGCTTCGACGACTACCTGCTCGATGCGCAGGCGCTGCTCGACGCCGCCGCGCAAAGCTGTGCGCCGTTATTCCTGATGGGTCACAGCATGGGTGGCGCGGTGGCGGCGCTGTATGCGATAGAGCGCCTCGACGCGAGCGGGCGGCGCCTCGCCGGCCTGATCCTGTCGAGCCCCGCGCTCGCGCCGGGCCGCGACGTGCCGAAGTGGATGCTCGCGCTAAGCCAGGTGATCAGCCGCGTCTACCCAACCTTCCCGGCGATGAAGATCGACCCTGCGCTGCTCTCGCGCCTTCAGGCGGTGGTCAAAGCCAACCTCAACGATCCGCTCGTGCATCACGACGCGATTCCGGCGCGCACGGGCGCCGAGCTGCTGCTCGCGATGGCGCGCATCGAACGCGGACGCGCGAGGCTGCGCATGCCGCTGCTCGTGTTTCATGGCACCGACGACAAACTGACCGAGCCCGACGGCAGCCGTGCGTTCGGCGAGCACGTGGGCTCGCCGGACAAGACGCTCACGCTGCACGAGGGTAGCTACCACGAGACGATGAACGACCTCGATCGCGATCGGGTGATCGAGGCGTTGGTCGAGTGGATCGAAAGGCGGGCGGTGGGACCGAGTTGACAAGACGCGGCGCTTGCTGGCCGTCGACTAGCGCTTCCACTCCGGCGCGCGTTTGTCGATGAAAGCCTGCACGCCTTCGAGCGCCGAGTCGTCCATCATGTTGCAGGCCATCGTCTGCCCCGCGAGCTGGTACGCGGCTTCGATACCCATTTCGAGCTGCCGGTAGAACAGGTCCTTGCCCGCGCTGACAGCTTCGACCGGCTTCGCGCAGATGCTCGCGGCGAGCCGCGCGACTTCGTCGTCGAGCGCATCGGCTGGGGCGACGCGGTTCACGAGCCCCTGCTTGCGCGCTTCGGCGGCGTCGATGAAATCGCCGGTCAGCAGCATTTCGAGCGCGGCCTTGCGCGACAGGTTGCGCGACAGCGGCACCGACGGTGTCGCGCAGAACAATCCGAGGTTCACGCCCGATACGGCGAAGCGCGCGGTATCGGCGGCGACCGCGAGATCGCACATTGCGACCAGCTGGCAGCCGGCGGCGGTCGCGATGCCATGCACGCGCGCGATCACCGGCTGCGGCATGCGCTGGATCGTCAGCATCAGCTTCGTGCAGCGCGCGAACAGCTGCTGGTAATAAGCAAGCGATGGCGCCGCGCGCATTTCCTTCAGGTCGTGCCCCGCGCAGAACGCGCGGCCAGCGCCGGCGATCACGACCACGCGGGCATCGGTCTTCGCGATCCCGGTCAGCGTCTGCTGCAGTCCGTCGAGCAACGCTTCGGACAGCGCGTTGAACGCGTCGGGCCGGTTCATCGTCACGCGCACGACGCCCGCTACGCGATACGCGTCGTGTTCGATCGTGACCGGCGACGCGTCGCCGGTGCTGGCGGGACTGGCGTTCATGGCTCGCTCCTCGGTACGTGAATGTCGATTTTCGCTCGCTGGCTTTCGAGCCACTGTCGCCGCGTGCAGTCGGGCAACCTCAGATCTCCGCCAGCGACCGCACGTGCGCGACCACGCTGCGCCCGAGCGCCGACAGGTTGTAGCCGCCCTCGAGACAACTGACGATGCGCCCACCCGCATAACGCCGCGCGATCTCGCGCATCTGGTCAGTGATCCACGCGTAATCGTCTTCGACGAGGCCCATGTTGCCGAGGTCGTCCTCGCGATGCGCGTCGAAGCCGGCCGAGATGAACAGCATCTCCGGCCTGAATTCGTGCAGGCGCGGCAACCACAGCATATCGACCGCTTCGCGCACGGCCATGCCGTTCGAACGCGCCGGCATCGGCACGTTGCACATGTTGGACGCCTGGTTGTCGGCGCCCGTGAACGGATAGAACGGATGCTGGAAGATGCTGCACATCAGCACGCGCGGGTCGCCCGAGAACGCGGCCTCGGTGCCGTTGCCGTGATGCACGTCGAAGTCGATGATGGCGACGCGCGCGAGACCATGCACGTCGAGCGCGTGGCGCGCGGCGATCGCAATGTTGTTGAAAAAGCAGAAGCCCATCGCACGCGCCGGTTCCGCGTGATGGCCCGGCGGCCGCACGCTGCAGAACGCGTTGTCGTAGCGGCCTTCGATCACCGCGTCGGTGGCGGCGACCGCCGCGCCCGCCGCGCGCAGCGCGGCCTGCCACGTGTGCGGATTCATCGTCGTGTCGGGATCGATCTCGGCGACGCCCTCGACGGGCGAGCGACCGCGGATGTAGTCGACATGCGCCTGCGTGTGCACTCGCAGCAGCGCGGCCTCGTCGACGAGCGGCGGCGATTCGCGCTCGATCAGCGCGTCGATGCGGCTTGCGATCAGTTGATCCTCGATCGCCTGCAGGCGCGCGGGACACTCGGGGTGCCACTGCCCCATGTCGTGCAGCAGACAGTCGGGGTGGGAATAGAAGCCTGTTGCCATAGTTCGTGTTGTGCGTCTCTTCTACGGCGCGACGCATGAACTGCGCGCGCGGCGTGTCTCCGTCGAGCGGCGCGCGCCCCCGCGCGCCTCCATTCGTCAAGTTACCACACGACGCCGCTGTCGCCGATTCAGCACGGTTTTGCGGAAGTCGTCGGATATACTTCCCCGACCCGTTATTCGCCGTTTCGTTCCTGCAGCTTTCCGACTGCTTCCAGCCTTTCACGCATCGCGCTCACTGCTCACCATGACCGTCAAGCTTGCTCTGTCCGCAGGATCCCCACGCAACCGTCTTCGCCTCGGCACCCACGCCGCCTCACTGATCGTCGCATCGTGCATGTTCATCGCAGCAAGTCCCGCGAGCGCGCAAAACGCCAAGAGGAAAGCACCGGTGCAACTCGCGCAGAGCCAGCCGCAGCAGCCGGTACCGCAAGGACAGACGTTCGAGGAAGAGATCATTCCGCAGCGCTATGCGCACAACGCGAACGTCGATGCGTTCATCAACGAGATGGTCGCGCGCTACGATTTCGACGAAGCGTCGCTGCACGCGCTGTTCACCGGCGTCAGCTACTCGGCGACCGCGGTGAAGCTGGTCACCCCGTCACCGACGCCGTCGGTCAAGAACTGGCGCTCGTATCAGGCGCGCTTCCTCGACCCGGTGCGCGTCAATGCCGGCGTGCAGTTCTGGCGCGAGAACCGGGCCACGCTGCAGCGCGCGTATCAGGAGTTCGGCGTGCCGCCGGAGATGATCGTCGGCATCATCGGCGTCGAGACGATCTACGGTCGCTACATGGGTAATTTCCGCGTGCTCGATGCGCTGACCACGCTGAGCTTCGATTATCCGAACACCGCGAATCGCGCGGACCGCCAGGCGACCTTCCGCAAGAATCTCGAAGACTACCTGGTGTGGACGCGCGACGCGCAGATCGACCCGAACACAGTGCTCGGCTCGTACACCGGCGCGATCGGCATTCCGCAGTTCCTGCCGAGCAGCATCGTCCAATACGCGGTCGACTACGAAGGCAACAAGCGCATCGATCTGCGCACGAGCGATGCGGATGCGATCGGCAGCGTCGCGAATTATCTGCGCCAGAACGGCTGGGAAAGCGGCCGGCCGGTGGTATGGCGAATCGGCTCGGACGCGGGCAGCCTCGGTGTCGCGCAGGCCGCGGCCAATGGGCAGCCGGAGCCGCACTGGCCGCTCGACCAGTTGCTGCGTGCCGGCCTCGTGCTGAACGAGCCGAATGTCGACATTGCTTCCGAAGCGGGCACCCCGGTCACGGTGGTCGATCTGCCGACACCGGGACGCGGCACCGAGTTCGTGCTCGGCCTGAAGAATTTCTACGTGCTCACGCGCTACAACCGCAGCTTCTTCTATGCGCTCGCGGTGTATCAGCTGGGTCAGAAGGTCAAGGCGCAGATGCAAGCGATCGACGCGGCGAATGCCGCAAAAGCGGCCAACAACGGCAGCGCGTCGCAAGGCCAGGCGGATCAGTCGAACTCTGATTCGCAGTGAGTCACGCCGCGAGTCGCCGCGGGCGCCTCGCGTTGAAAAACGCAAAAAAAGCGCCGGCTCGACCGGCGCTTTTCATTAGCTCGTGTGCCCGCGAAGGCGCCGGCGACCCGCTTACGCTGGAAATACCCCCGTGGACAGGTAACGGTCGCCGCGATCGCAGACGATGAACACGATCGTCGCGTTCTCGACCTGACGCGCGATGCGCAGCGCGACTTCGCACGCGCCACCCGACGAAATGCCCGCGAAGATGCCTTCGACCGACGCCAGGCGGCGCGCCATCGCCTCGGCCGCGGATTGGCTGACGTTCTCCACGCGGTCGACGCGGCTGCGGTCGAAGATTTTCGGCAGATACGCTTCCGGCCATTTGCGAATACCCGGAATACGCGAGCCCTCTTCCGGCTGCGCGCCGATGATTTCGATCTGCTGGTTCTGCGTTTTCAGATACGTCGACACGCCCATGATCGTGCCGGTCGTGCCCATCGACGACACGAAGTGCGTGATGCGCCCTTCCGTGTCGCGCCAGATTTCCGGGCCCGTGCCTTCGATGTGCGAGGCCGGATTGTCCGGGTTCGCGAACTGATCGAGGATGATGCCCTTGCCTTCGCGCTGCATCTGCTCGGCGAGATCGCGCGCGTACTCCATGCCGCCTTTGACAGGCGTCAGGATGATTTCCGCGCCGTAAGCGGCCATGCTCTGGCGGCGCTCGACCGACAGATCTTCCGGCATGATCAGCACCATCTTGTAGCCGCGGACTGCGGCGGCCATCGCGAGCGCGATGCCGGTGTTGCCGCTCGTCGATTCGATCAGCGTGTCGCCCGGCTTGATGCGTCCGCGCGCTTCGGCCTTCTTGATCATGGACAACGCCGGCCGGTCTTTCACCGACCCCGCAGGATTGTTGCCCTCGAGCTTCGCGAGAATCACATTGTTGCGGCTACGGATCTCGTCGTCGGGAAGCCGGACGAGTTGTACGAGCGGCGTATTGCCGACCGTGTCTTCAATCGTTTGGTATGCCATATGGGGTCTAGCGATCGATGCGTGAAAGAGTGTCTTCAATCCATCGATTCTAAACCACGATCTCCGGCGCTGCCCTGCAGCCCTTCTGCCCGCATGGATGCATGGTGTTGCCACGCAAAAGCCCGCGGCTGCGAGCCGCGGGAACACGTGTGTACCAATCGATGCAATGGAACGTTCGCGAACCCTGCGCGCCGCAAGCCGCTCGTCAGCATGGCACGCGCAAGGCTCGCGGCCGCTTACTTCTTCACCGCCACTGCGGCGGCGCCCTTCTGCGTGGCGGCGGACGCGGCCGTAGCGGCCGGCTCCTTGCCCGCCGCAGCTGCCGCAACCTGCGTGCTAGCAGCCGCGCCAGCCGGTCCGACAGCGAGACCCTCCGCCTGCAGGCGCTCGATGGTGTGCCCGCCCATGCCCTTGACGCGCTTGCCGAAATCCGCCGCGTCCTTGAACGGGCCGTGCGCATTACGTTCCTCGACAATCGCTTTGGCTTTTGCCGGACCGATGCCCTTGATGCCGCGCAGCGCGTCTTCGTTAGCCGTGTTGACGTCGACCGCCGCATATGCGTGGCCGAAAGCGGCGAGCATCGCCGCGGTAACCAGTACTTTTCGAAACATATTGGAATCTCCCTGTTGCCACTGGCCGGCGACCATCACCAGCCAGGAGATTCCAGTTTAAAGAGGATGACGTACGAATCACACCTGGCCGAACAGCCAACGCACGTAACGATCGACACCTTCCTGCACGCTCAGAAACGGCTCGTCGTAGCCGGCCGTGCGCAGTTTCGACTGATCGGCCTGCGTGAAGCACTGGTACTTGCCGCGCAGCGCGTCGGGGAACGGAATGTATTCGATCAGCCCGCGTTGCACCTGATCCGCGAGCGACAGCGCCGGCTCGTTGTTCAGCGCGCGCAGCGTGTTGACCACGGTGCTCGCGATATCGTTGAACGGCTGCGCGCGGCCGGTGCCGAGATTGAAAATGCCTGACTTCTCCGGATGATCGAAGAAGAACAGGTTGACCTTGACGACGTCTTCGACCGAGATGAAATCGCGCGTCTGCTCGCCGGCCGCATAGCCGTTGTACTCGCCGAACAGCTTGACCTTGCCCTCGGCGCGGAACTGGTTGAAGTTGTGAAACGCGACCGACGCCATGCGCGCCTTGTGCGTTTCGCGCGGACCGTAGACGTTGAAATAACGGAAGCCCACGATCTGGCTCTTCGCGGTGGGCAGCACGCGGCGAATCACCTGATCGAACAGGAACTTCGAATAGCCGTACACGTTCAGCGGCTGCTCGACCTCGCGCTCCTCGACGAAGCGGCTCGAGCCGCCATACGTCGCCGCCGACGACGCGTACAGGAACTGGACGTTCTGCGCGAGGCAGATGTCCAGCACGTCGCGGCTATAGCGGTAGTTGTTGTCCATCATGTAGCGGCCGTCGGTTTCCATCGTGTCCGAGCAGGCGCCTTCGTGGAATATCGCGCGCACCTTGCCGAAGTCGCCGCGCCTGAAGCGCTCGACGAATTCGGTTTTGTCGAGATAGTCGTCGATTTCGCAGTCGACCAGATTCCTGAACTTGTCCGCACGCGTGAGGTTATCGACGGCGATGATGCGCTGTTCGCCGCGCTCGTTGAGCGCCTTCACGAGATTGCTGCCGATAAAACCGGCCGCGCCGGTGACGATGACGGTCATGGTGATCCTGCGGTAGTGAGCTTCGTTCAGTCAACGCCGCGCGGGGTCCGCTGGTCCGTCGGACGACGGCGCCCCGCGGGCTGCATCAGGAAAAGAGTTCGTCGTAGTCGACGGTGGCGGTGCCCAGTTTGCCGACCACGATGCCGGCCGCGCGATTCGCGAGTCCGACCGCGTCGACGAGCGAAAGACCCGCGCCGAGCATCGCGGCGAGTGTCGCGATCACGGTGTCCCCCGCGCCCGAAACATCATACACTTCGCGCGCAACGGCCGACGCGTGCAGGATGCCATCGTCGGAGAACAGCGTCATGCCCTCCTCCGAGCGCGTCAGCAGCAGCGCCTCGAACTGGAGCTCGGCGCGCAGCTTCGTGACGCGCGCGATCAGATCTTCCTCGGACTTCCACTGTCCGACGACCTCGCGCAATTCCGCGCGATTCGGCGTGATCAGCGTCGCGCCGCGATAGCGCTCCCAGTCGTCGCCCTTCGGATCGACGAGCACCGGTTTGCCGGCCGCGTGCGCCTTCGCGATCATTTGCGTGACGTGCGTGAGGCCGCCCTTCGCGTAGTCGGACATCAGGATCACGTCGTACGATGGCAGCAGCTCGTCGAAACGCGCGAGGCCCGCGAGCAGCACCTCGTGTGCCGGCGAGTTTTCGAAATCGACGCGCAGCAACTGTTGCTGACGCGACAGCACGCGCAGCTTGATCGTCGTCAGCAAGGCCGGATCGCGTTCCAGATGCGGCGTGACGCCGCTTTCGCCGAGCAGCTGCACGATGCGCTCGCCGGGCTCGTCATGACCGACCACGCACAAAAGACCCGCCTGCGCGCTGAGCGCGACCGCGTTGCGCGCGACGTTCGCCGCGCCGCCCAGCCGATCTTCCTGGCGCTGCACGTGCACGACCGGCACGGGCGCTTCCGGGGAAATGCGGTTGACGTCGCCGAACCAGTATCGGTCGAGCATCACGTCGCCGACCACCAGCACGCGCGCCGCGTTGAGCTGCGCGCGCGGCACGACCGTGAGCTTCTGCGCCGTCGTGGACGCGGGCGCCGCGGGCATGGCCTCAGGCATCGACCGGAAGTTCAGAGGGTTGGGCATAGGGGCGTCCAATGGCGTGGTAGTCGATACCGAGCTCGGTCATCGCGTCCGGTTCGTACAGGTTGCGGCCGTCGAAAATCAGCGGTGTCTTCAGCACCGATTTCAGATGCACGAAATCAGGACTCTTGAACTCCTTCCATTCGGTCACGATCACGAGCGCGTCGGCGCCGATCAGCGTTTCGTCCTGAGTGCTCGTGAACGTGAGACGCGCCAGCTGCTCCGGCGCAGCGTGCAGATCCATCGCGAATACGCGACGCGCCTCGGTCACGGCGACCGGATCGTACGCACGCACGCTCGCGCCGCGCGCAAGCAACTCGCCGATCACGCGACGGCTCGGCGCCTCGCGCATGTCGTCGGTATTCGGCTTGAACGCGAGACCCCACACCGCGAACGCGCGGCCGCTCAAATCCTCGCCGAGCTTCGCGGTGATCTTGTTCACGAGCACGTCCTTCTGCTGGTAGTTCACTTCCTCGACCGCCTCGAGAATCCGCAGGTTGTGGCCGCTCTCGCTCGCGGTGCGAATCAACGCCTGCACGTCCTTCGGGAAGCACGAGCCGCCATAGCCGCAGCCCGCATACAGGAAGTGATAGCCGATGCGCGGATCGGAACCGATGCCGCGGCGCACCGCTTCGATGTCGGCGCCGACCTTGTCCGCGAGATTCGACATCTCGTTCATGAACGAGATGCGCGTCGCGAGCATCGCGTTGGCCGCGTACTTGGTGAACTCGGCTGAGCGAACGTCCATGTACAGCGTGCGTTCGTGATTGCGGTTGAACGGCGCGTACAGACGCTTCATCATTTCGCGCGCCCGCACGCCCGGTTCGTCTTCGTCGATACCGATCACGATACGGTCGGGGCGCATGAAGTCGTCGACGGCCGCACCTTCCTTCAGGAACTCGGGATTCGACACGACCGAGAAGCGATGCTGCGCGCTGCCGGCGAGCCCGCGTTTCGCGAGCTCTTCATTGATCACCGCGCGCACGCGCTGCGCGGTGCCGACCGGCACCGTCGATTTGTCGACGATCACCTTGAAACCATTCATCGTGCGGCCGATGTTGCGCGCGGCCTCGAGCACATATTGCAGATCGGCGGAGCCGTCTTCGTCGGGCGGCGTGCCGACCGCGATGAACTGCACGTCGCCGTGCGCGACGCTCGCGGCGACATCGGTCGAGAACGTGATGCGGCCAGCCGCGCGCGTGCGGGCGATCATCTCCTGCAAGCCCGGTTCGTGAATCGGCACGCCGCCTTTGTTGAGGATGTCGATCTTGCGCTGATCGACGTCGAGACAGAAGACGTCATTGCCGATTTCGGCGAGACACGCGCCGGTGACAAGGCCCACATAGCCGGTGCCGATAATGGTGATTTTCATACGCTTTCCGGTGGAAGGTTCCGGTAATGAATGCCGCTCATGAGGCCGGCGATAAACTCGTTGCGAAATTCGCGGAGCGGTTGCGTCGCAATGAACGCCGACGCGGCCAAAGCCGCGCGTGCGGCGTCAACTCGGCGCGGTAATCGGCTCGACGCGGCGCGGTGCATAGGTTTCCCAACCGCTGCATCCGGGGCACTGCCAGTAGAAAAGCCGCGCCCGGAAACCACAATTCTGGCACGTATAGCGTGGCAGATTCTTGGTGCGCTGGCGGATCAGTGTGTGCATCAGTTCGAGCTCGCTGCGCCGCGGCTCTTCGGCGACGGCCTGCTGCGCTTCGAGCAGACGCGTCATGCCGGCCAGATTCGGCGACTTCTGCATCTGCGTGCGCGCGAGCGCATGCGCGGCATCGGCGCCGCGCAGCAACGCGACGTGCTGATACGCGACGTCGAGCAGATCGTTGCTCGGATGATGGTCGACCCACGTGGTCAGCAGATCGGCGCCCTCCTGCGCGCGGCCGAGCGCTTCATACGCCTTCATGATTTTCTCGGCGACGAGCGGCAGATACGCGGGGTTCTGCTCCTCGACGCCGCGCCATTGACCGATCGCCGCTTCGGACGCGCCGCCGGCCGCGTCGACGTCGCCGAACAGGATCGTCGCCCGCACGTTGGTCGGGTTCGCCTTCAGCGCGAGACCGAGCTGATGACGCGCTTCGTCCGGTTTCTTCTGCTGCAGCGCTTCCTGAGCAAGTTCGCAATGGAACTGCGCGATTTCCTTGTCGAGCGACGGTGCGCCCATCGTTTCGAGGTGACGCGCGGTATCGATCGACTTGACCCAGTCCTTCTCGATCTCGTAGATCGTCAACAGCGCGCGTTGAGCACCGAGTGCGTAATCGCCCGCCTGCAGCGAGCGGAAGGTTTCCTCGGCACGGTCGAGCAGACCCGCTTTCAGGAAGTCCTGGCCGAGTTCGTACAGCGCGTGATCGCGCTCACTGACAGGCAGGTCCGCGCGGCTCAGCAGATTTTGATGCACGCGGATCGCTCGATCCGTTTCGCCGCGCCGGCGGAACAGATTGCCGAGCGCGAAATGCAATTCGACCGTTTCAGGATCGAGCTTGACGACCTCGATGAATGCGTCGATCGCCTGGTCGGGCTGCTCGTTGAGCAGGAAGTTCAGGCCGCGAAAATAGGACCGCGGCAGGTTCGCGCTTTCGGACAGCAGCGTCTTGAGGTCGTAGCGCGCCGCCATCCAGCCGAACGCGAATGCGACGGGTATGACCAGCAGCCACCAGAAGTCTAGATCCATGCGATTAATGCAAATGTGCGGGAAAGCGAAAACGAAAAGCCGCGCGCAGAGCGCGCGGCGCAACGGAGTTCAGATCAGCGGCGGCATCGGCGGCTGCTCGACGACGGCTGGAGTTTCGCGCGCCACGCGCAACTCGCGCCTGAGCCGGCCATTCTCCATGCGCAGACGTACGACGGCCGGCACCGCCGACACGAGCCCCGCGAGCAAGCCGATCACGAAAAACGCGAGACCGATCAGAATCAGAGGCGCCGACCAGACGTAGCCGGCGAGGAAATTCAGCGTAGCGGGTTGCGTGTTGGAGAGCGCCAGCACCAGCAGCAGCACGAACACCAGCACACGGATCAGCCAGACGATAAATTTCATGAATAGATCTCTTGACGGCAGTTGCGGGGTGACGCCGGCTCGATGACGCGTCGCGCCAAGGTGTTGCCCGCGCCGAAGTGACCCGTATTGTAATGGATGACCTCGGGGCCGGACAGCAAGTGGCGGGATGGCGCACTGACGGGTGATTCGCGAAATGCAAAGGCCGCACCGGGAAGCGCCCTCTTCTCAAACGATGGACGAAAAAAAAGCGCCCGAAGGCGCTTTTCCTGGTCTTTTGCCGACTGGCTTTGGCCGCTGACGCTAGCTATGCCACGCTGCAAGACGCACAGCGGAGTCATTAAAGGTCGTCATCCGGCTCTTCGGCCTTCAGCGGCTCGCCCGCGCGACGATCCACCCGCTCGCGCAATTCCTTGCCTGGCTTGAAGTGCGGTACGTACTTCTCAGGTACCAGCACCTTCTCGCCCGACTTCGGATTGCGTCCAACGCGGGAGGGACGGCGGTTGAGCCCGAAACTGCCGAAGCCTCGAATTTCGATGCGATGACCTTTGGCAAGTGCCTCCGACATCGCATCGAGCATCGTCTTCACCGCGAAATCCGCATCCTTGAGAACAAGTTGCGGAAATCGCGTAGCCAGCTGGGCGACCAATTCCGATTTGGTCATACTGCAGCAGACCTCTCAGGCTTACTGGTTCTGGCCGTCGAGCTTGGCCTTCAGCAGCGCGCCGAGGTTCGTCGTGCCGGTAGCGGCTGCGCTCGAATCCGAAGCAGCGAGACCGCGGATGGCTTCCTGCTGCTCAGCCGAATCCTTCGCCTTGATCGACAGGTTGATGCCACGCGACTTGCGATCGATGTTGATGATCATCGCGTTGACCTTGTCGCCTTCCTTCAGCACGTTGCGAGCGTCTTCCACGCGGTCCTGGGCGATTTCCGAAGCACGCAGGTAGCCTTCGACTTCACCCGACAGCTGGACCACAGCACCCTTCGCGTCCACCGACTTGACAGTACCGTCGACGACCGAACCCTTGTCGTTCATTGCAACGTAGTTGCTGAACGGGTCGCCTTCGAGCTGCTTGATACCCAGCGAAATACGTTCCTTCTCGACGTCGATGCCGAGAACGATCGCTTCCACTTCGTCGCCCTTCTTGTACTTGCGAACGGCTTCCTCGCCGGTTTCGCTCCACGACAGATCCGACAGGTGAACCAGACCGTCGATGCCGCCCGGCAGACCAATGAACACGCCGAAGTCGGTGATCGACTTGATGGCGCCGCTGATCTTGTCGCCCTTCTTGAAGTTGCGGCTGAAGTCGTCCCACGGGTTCGGCTTGCACTGCTTCATGCCGAGGCTGATACGACGGCGGTCTTCGTCGATTTCGAGAACCATGACTTCGACTTCGTCGCCCAATTGGACAACCTTCGACGGAGCAACGTTCTTGTTGGTCCAGTCCATTTCCGACACGTGGACGAGGCCTTCGATGCCCGATTCCACTTCGACGAATGCGCCGTAGTCGGTGATGTTGGTGACCTTACCGAACAGACGCGTGCCCGACGGGTAACGGCGCGAGATGCCTTCCCACGGATCGTCGCCCAGTTGCTTGATACCGAGCGAAACGCGGTTCTTTTCCTGGTCGAACTTGAGGATCTTCGCGGTGACTTCCTGGCCAACCGACAGAACTTCGCTCGGGTGACGCACACGACGCCATGCGATGTCCGTGATGTGCAGCAGGCCGTCGATACCGCCGAGGTCCACGAACGCGCCGTAGTCGGTGATGTTCTTGACCACGCCTTCGACGATCGCGCCTTCCTTCAGCGTTTCGAGCAGCTTCGCGCGCTCTTCGCCTTGCGTTGCCTCGATGACAGCGCGGCGCGACAGCACGACGTTGTTACGCTTGCGGTCGAGCTTGATGACGCGGAATTCGAGCGTCTTGCCTTCGTACGGGGTGGTGTCCTTGACCGGACGCGTATCAACCAGCGAACCCGGCAGGAACGCGCGGATGCCGTTGACCATCACGGTCATACCACCCTTGACCTTGCCCGTGATCGTGCCGGTTACGAGTTCGTTGTTGTCCAGCGCCTTTTCCAGCGACAGCCACGAAGCCAGACGCTTCGCCTTGTCACGCGACAGGATGGTGTCGCCATAGCCGTTTTCCAGCGCGTCGATCGCGACGGAAACGAAGTCGCCCGCCTGCACTTCTACCTCGCCCGCGTCGTTCAGGAACTCTTCGAGCGGGATGTAGGCTTCGGACTTCAGACCAGCATTCACGACCACGAAGTTGTGGTCGACACGCACGACTTCCGCGGAGATCACTTCGCCAGCGCGCATGTCCTGCTTGGTCAGCGACTCTTCGAACAGAGCCGCAAAAGATTCGGTATTCGGGGTAGAGGTTTGCAGGTCGGACATAAAAATCAGAGTTTGCATGGTCTTCGCAACGCCTGGCTCACCGGACTGGTCAGCAACTGCGGCAAATACGCGAACGCCACGCGGGGTTAAAGGGTTAAAAAAACAACGCTTCGCGACCATCGCGAAGCACCTACCAACAACAGGACTGCCGCTGTCTGGCCACTACCGCATGACCGTTTCAGTTACGCATGCGGGACCAGCGCTTCATACCATTGCACCACCTGCTCGACCGCCTGGTCGACCGACAATGCGGAGGTATCAAGCAGTTTTGCATCCGCCGCGGGCTTGAGCGGCGCGGCCGCGCGCTGACTGTCACGCTCGTCGCGCTCACGCAAATCCCGGAGCAAGTCATCTATATTAGCAGAAAATCCTTTTTGGATCAATTGCTTATGCCGGCGCGTCGCGCGGGCCTCGACGCTCGCCGTCATGAACACCTTCAGCACGGCATCCTGAAAGATCACGGTGCCCATGTCGCGCCCGTCGGCGACGAGCCCCGGCTCCTTGCGAAACGCCCGCTGACGCGCCACCAGCGCGGTTCGCACCGGCCCGTGAACGGCGATCGCCGAGGCGCGGCTGCCCACTTCCTCCGCACGAATTTCGGTCGATACATCGACGCCGTCGAGCTGCGCGAGCCCCTCGCGAAACGTGATATGGAGGTCGTCGATCAGTTTGACAAGTGCGTCGACGTCGTCCGCCGCGATGCCGTAGCGCAGGCTCGCGAGTGCCGCGAGCCGGTAGAGCGCGCCGCTGTCGAGCAGGTGAAAGCCGAGGTTGGCGGCCACCATCGTGGCCACAGTGCCTTTGCCGGAGGCGCTGGGGCCGTCGATTGTAATGACGGGCGTCTGGTGAAAGGGACGGATCGGTTTCATCTAAAAATGTCGCACATCGGGCGATTCGCACGCGAATCTGGATTGCATCAGGCTTGCGCGAGCGCCGTGAAGCGCTCGAAATAATCCGGGAACGTCTTGCCGACGCACCTCGGGTCGTTGATGCGGATCGGCACACCGCCCAAGCTCACGAGCGAGAAGCACATCGCCATACGGTGGTCGTCGTAGGTGTCGATCGCGGCATTCGGGATGAGCTTTTCGGGCGGCGTGACGACGAGGAAATCCTCGCCCTCCTGCACCTTCGCGCCGACCTTGCGCAGCTCGGTCGCCATCGCGGCGATGCGGTCGGTTTCCTTGACGCGCCAGCTTGCGATGTTGCGCAGCGTGGTCGTGCCGTCCGCGAACAGCGCGGCGACCGCGATCGTCATCGCCGCGTCGGGGATCAGGTTGAAGTCCATGTCGATCGGATCGAGCTTGCCATGGTCGTTGCCGACGCCGCGCACTTCGATCCAGTCCTCGCCCATCTGCAGGTTCGCGCCCATCCTGATCAGCGCATCGGCAAAGCCGACGTCGCCCTGGATGCTCGCGCGGCCCACACCTTCCACTCTCAGCGGGCCGCCGCCGAGCGCTCCCGCGGCGAGGAAATACGACGCCGACGACGCATCCCCTTCCACCATGATCGCGCCTGGCGACTGATAACGCTGCCCGGCCGGCACCACGAACTGGTGCCAGCCGTGACGCTCGACGTCGATGCCGAAGCGCGCCATCAGCTTGATCGTGATCTCGATGTACGGCTTCGAGATCAGCTCGCCGTCGACCTGCACGGTGGTGACGCCGCTCGCGGTGCGCAAGAGCGGCAGCGTCATCAGCAGCGAGGTCAGAAACTGGCTCGACACATCGCCGCGCACGCGGATCGGCGCGTCGGCCGTGATCTGGGCGGGACGGATGCGTAGCGGCGGATAGCCTTCGTTCTGTTCGTAGTCGATCTTCGCGCCGATCTGGCGCAGGCCGTCGACGAGATCGCCGATCGGCCGCTCGTGCATGCGCGGCACGCCGTGGATCCGGTAGTCGCCGCCGTTCACGGAGAGGGCCGCGGTCAGCGGACGCACCGCCGTACCCGCGTTGCCGAGGAACAGGTCGGCCGTTCGCGCGGTGAACGCGCCGCGCGTGCCGGTCACGACGCAGGTGTCACCGTCGCGCTTCAGACGTACGCCAAGCTTTTCGAGCGCAGCGAGCATCACGCGGGTGTCATCGGAATCGAGCAGGTTCGTGATCGTCGTCTCGCCTTCGGCGAGCGCGGCGAGCAGCAGCACGCGGTTCGAGATGCTCTTCGAGCCGGGCAGACGAATCGTGCCGGACGCACGGGAAAAAGGTCCGAGATCGAGGAATTCCATGATGTGTCCAGTTTCCGGTTATTTGGACGCGTCGCTGGCGGCCACGCCAGCCGCGCGCTGCTCCTGCCACTGACTGCGCGCGACGCGCGAGCGCGCGAACACCGCTTCGAGCGCGGCGCCGTCGCCGGCCTCGATCGCCGTGCGCAGGCGCGCGAGCACCGCGGTATACGCGTCGAGTTCGTCGAGCAGCGCCGCGCGATTAGCGACGCAGACGTCGCGCCACATCTCCGGACTCGACGCGGCGATGCGCGTGAAGTCGCGGAATCCGCCCGCCGCGAACGAAAACTTCAAAGCGGCGTCGGGCGAACTGAGGATCTGTTCGACGAGCGCGAACGACAGCACGTGCGGTAGATGACTGACCGACGCGAACACGCGGTCGTGCTGCTGTGGCGTCATGTCCCGCACCAAGGCGCCGGTGGCGCGCCACATCGCCGCGACGCGCTCGACCGCTTCCGGCGCGTTCTCCGGCAGCGGGCACAGCACGACGTTGCGGTTCACGTACAGATCGGGCAACGCGGCGTCGACGCCGCTCGACTCGCGGCCGGCGATCGGATGGCCCGGCACGAACTGGCCGATCCGTGCACCGAGCGCCGCGCGCGCGGCGGCGACCACGTCGGACTTGGTGCTGCCCGCATCGGTGACGATCGTGTTGGCGTCGAGATGCAGCGCGATGCGTTCGAGCAGCGGCTGTGTCTGCGCGACCGGCGCCGCGAGCAGCACGAAGTCCGCGCCCGCTAGCGCGTCGCGCAGCGCGGCGTCGTCGGTGAGCGCCGCGGCGCCGTCGATCACCCCGAGCGCCAAGGCGCGCTCGCTCGACGCGGACGTCCGTCCCACCCCAACCACCGTGCGTGCCCCGCCGGCCTCGCCGCGTTCACGCAACGCGCGCGCGAGCGATCCGCCGATCAGGCCGACACCGAAAATCACCAGCTTGTTAAAAGAAAACGCGGCCACGTCGCTCACACAATACGGACAATAAGCGCGCCGCTCCTGCCGGCCGACGCGCGCGGGATCAAGGAGCAATGCTTACGCAGCGGCAGGCTCGGCAAGCGTCTTTTCGAGCGCCGCGAGGAACGCTCCGTTTTCCTCCGGCAGGCCGATCGTGATGCGTAGCCATTGCGGCAAACCGTAGTTGCCGACCGGTCGCACGATCACAGCCTGTTTCAGCAGCGCGAGATTCACCCGGGCGCCGGCTTCGTCGTCACCGCCGACGCGCACGAGCACGAAGTTACCTTCGGATGGCACGTATTCGAGACCGAGCTTGTCGAACGCCTCGGTCAGAAGCTTATAGCCCTGCGCGTTCAGCGCCGCGCTCTTTTCCAGAAATGCGCTGTCGTTCAGTGCCGCAATCGCCGCGGCCTGCGCGAGCGTATTGACGTTAAACGGCTGACGCAGTCGATTCAGCAGATCGGTCAAGCCGGGCTGCGCGATCGCGAAGCCGATACGCAGGCCCGCCAGGCCGAACGCCTTCGAGAAAGTACGCGACACCAGCAGGTTCGGATAGCGGCGCACCCAGTCGATCGAGTTATAGCGCTTGTCCGCCGACAGATACTCGGTGTACGCCTCGTCGAGCACGACGACCACATGGCGCGGCACTTTGCCGAGAAACGCCTCGAGCGTCGGACCGTCGACGAACGTACCGGTCGGATTGTTCGGATTGGCGACGAACACGAGACGCGTGTCGTCGTCGATCGCGGCAAGCATCGCGTCGAGGTCGTGACCATAGTGCACGGCCGGCACGACGATCGCGCGCGCGCCGACGCCTTGCGTTGCGAGCGCATAGACCGCGAACGAATACTCCGAGAACACTACCGCCTGGCCCTTCTCGACGAACGCGTGCGCGGCGAGTTCGAGGATGTCATTGCTGCCGTTGCCGAGCGTGATCCACTCGGCCGGCACGCCGTAGCGCGCGGCGAGCGCCGCCTTCAGTTCGAAACCGTTCGAGTCCGGATAGCGGCCGAGGTCGGCGATCGCCTGCGCCATCGCGCGCAGCGCGGATTCCGGCATGCCGAGCGGATTCTCGTTCGATGCCAGCTTCACGATGCTCGCCTCGTCGAGACCAAACTCGCGGGCCACTTCCGAAATCGGCTTGCCGGCGATGTACGGCGCGATCGCACGCACATAGGAAGGGCCGAAAGACGCTGTCATGAAAATCTCCGAACGACGATGGATAGTGAAATATGCGTTCGGGCAGTGCACTTGGCGCCGCCCGGACTGCGCTGCCAGCCCTTACCGGGCGCGCGGATACGAGCCGAGTATTTTCAGGAACGCGGCCTTCTCGCCGAGCCCGGCGAGCGCGGCGGCCACGGCCGGGTCGTCGCGATGGCCTTCGACATCGATATAGAAGTAGTACTCCCACGTGCCGACGCGCGCCGGGCGCGATTCGAAACGCGTCATCGACACGCCGTGGCGCGCCAGCGGCTCGAGCAGCTTGACCATCGCACCCGGTTCGTTCACGACCGACACAATCAGCGAGGTCTGGTCGTAGCCGCTCGGACCGGTCGGCTGCTTGCCGATCATCACGAAGCGTGTGCGGTTGTGCGGATCGTCCTGGATCAGCGCGTTGGTGACCTGCAGGCCGTAGTGGATCGCGGCGCGGTCGCCGGCGATGGCCGCGACGGTCGGATCTTCGGCTGCCATCCGTGCAGCTTCCGCGTTGCTCGACACCGCCTGGCGCTCGAGATGCGGCGCGTTGGTCGACAGCCAGCGCTGGCACTGCGCGAGCGCCTGGGCGTGCGCGCACACGCGCGTGACGCCGGCGAGCCCGTTTTGCGTGAGCAGGTTGTGATGAATCGGCAATGCGAGTTCGCCGCCGATGGTCAGCTGCGTTTGCAGCAGCAGATCCAGCGTGCGCGACACCGCGCCTTCGGTCGAATTCTCGACCGGCACGACGCCGTAGTCGGCGGCGCCCGCCTCGACCGAGCGGAACACTTCATCGATCGACGGGCACGGCAGCCCTTCGATCGACTGACCGAAGTACTCATGCATCGCCTGTTCGCTATAGGTGCCGACGGGCCCGAGGTACGCGGCCTTGATGGTCTTTTCGAGTGCGCGGCTTGCGGCCATGATCTCGCGCCAGATCGCGCTGATGTGTTCGTCCGCAAGCGGCCCCGCGCTCATCTCCTGCAGGCGCGCGATCACCTGCATCTCGCGCTCGGGTCGGAACACCGGTGCGTTGAAATGCTTCTTGACCTCCCCGACTTCGAGCGCGACCGACGCGCGCTGGTTCAGGAGCGCGATCAACTGCGCGTCGAGCGCGTCGATGCGATCGCGCAGAGGTTTGAGTCGTGTATTGAGTTCGTCGTCCATGCGTAAAACGGCTTTGCCGGGTAAATGCTGGAAAAGATGCGCACGCCTGCCGGTCAGTGTGGCTCAGGCACTGCGCTGTTCGAATTCCTTCATGTATTCGACAAGCGCTTTGACGCCTTCGAGCGGGACGGCGTTATAAATCGACGCCCGCATGCCGCCGACGGACTTGTGGCCCTTTAGCTGCACCAATCCCCGCGCCTTCGCGCCGGACAGGAAATCTTCGTTGCGCGACTCGTCGGCGAGGAAGAACGGTACGTTCATCCGGGAGCGCGAGCCACGCTCGACCTTGTTCAGATAGAAGCTGCTCGAGTCGATCGTGTCGTACAGCAGCTTCGATTTTTCGAGGTTGCGTGCCTCCATCGCCAGGAGGCCGCCCTGCTTCTTCAACCACTTGAACACGAGCCCGGCGATATAGATCGCGTAGGTGGGCGGAGTGTTGTACATCGAATTGTTCTCGGCGACGGTCTTCCATTCGAACGCCGACGGGCAGATCGGCATCGCGCGATCGAGCATGTCCTCACGCACGATCACGACCGTCACGCCGGCCATGCCGATGTTCTTCTGCGCACCGCCGAATAGCACGCCGTATTTGGCGATGTCCATCGGGCGCGACAGGATATGCGACGACGCGTCCGCGACGAGCGGAGTATCGCCGAGGTCGGGAATCTCGAAGGTTTCGACGCCGTGAATGGTCTCGTTGGTGCACAAGTGCACGTAAGCCGGATCGTCCGACAGTTGCCATTCCGAGCGCGCCGGCGCGCGGGTGAAGCCCTCGGCTGTCTTGCCGGTCGCGGCGAGATGCACGCTGCCGTATTTCTGCGCTTCCTTGAACGATTTCTCCGACCACGAGCCGGTGATGACGAAATCCGCGCGCGGTTTCGAGCCGAGCAGGTTCATCGGCACGATCGCGTTTTCGCCGAGTCCGCCGCCCTGCAGAAACAGGATGCGGTGGCTTGCCGGCACCTGCAGCAACTCGCGCAGATCGGTCAGCGCTTCCTCGTGGATCAACATGAATTCCTTGCCGCGATGGCTCATTTCCATCACGCTCATACCACTGCCTTGCCAATTCAGCATCTCGTCGGCTGCCTGGCGCAGCACTTCTTCGGGCATGGCCGCCGGGCCGGCGGAGAAATTAAAGACGCGCATGTGAGGTCCTGGAAGCGGGCGCGAAATAACGAAGTCGCGCGGGAATCGGCGAAAAGAACTGCGAAATGGCTCGCCGAAAAAGAAAATGGCCGTCTGCGCCAGTGCGCAAACGACCATTATCGCATTGTCGCCGCCAACCCGCCACGCCGGGTGGCCCTGCGGGCGCGACGACAGGCCGGCTGATCAGCGCAGCCTGCGCGCGGAATTTACTTGGCAGCCGGCTTGACCGATGCGACTTCCTTGTCGGCCTGGTCACGCGTTGCCTTGATCGATTCCGGCATGTACTTCTGCATCAGACCGTTCACGACGTCGCGACCAACCTGGTCTTGCACCTGGATGAACTTGCGACCGGTCGGGCTCTTGTAGAACGTGGTCAGATCCTTGATTTCCGACGTGCTGTAGTACTTCGCGTACGCGTCGTACTGAGATTGCATCGCGTCCTGACGGAAAGAGTCGGTCGCGAACACCTGGCCCGCGCTGTCCACCAGCTTCGGTACCGCGTTCTTTTGCAGCGTCGGCACGGCGGCCTGCTTCTGCTTGTCCGTCATCGTCTTGTTCTCGGTCAGCGCGTCCGACAGGATTGCCGGAACGAGCTGCTTGGCCTGCATCTGCGCGCTGTTGCCGATTGCGCCAACCAGCTTCTGCGCATCGATGGCGTCGAGCAGCTCCTTGATGGCAGCTTGCTTGGCCGGATCAACCGGTGCTGCTGCGGCAGCCGGAGCCGCAGGCGCCTGGTTCTGCAGCGCTTGAGCCATGGCGAAGGTCGGCACGATGGCAGCCAGCAACATCAGTTGTTTGAATCGTTTTTGCATCACTACTCCCTAAGAGAAATTAACTTGAACTGCACGCCACACGGGAAAGCGTACCGGCCCGATACGCGGTGACCCGCAGCGTAGCTTCAACGTATTAACTGAGACTGAAAGCCGGCTGGCACGGATCAAGCCGCGCCGCCGCCCTCACCGCCGTTATCACCTTCAGCGGAGCCGTCGGAATCGCTTTCCGACTCGCCCTCGGCCTCCGCTACCTGTTGCAGACCGGACAGCTTGGTCCCTTCGTCAAGGCTGATGAGTGTAACACCTTGCGTTGCGCGTCCCATTTCGCGAATTTCCGACACGCGCGTGCGAATCAGCACGCCCGTCGTGGTAATCAGCATGATCTGCGCTTCCGGGTCCACCAGCGTCGCGGCAACGACCTTGCCGTTACGCTCCGACGTCTGGATTGCGATCATGCCCTTCGTGCCGCGGCCGTGACGCGTGTACTCGGTGATTGGGGTGCGCTTGCCGTAGCCGTTCTCGGTTGCGGTGAGCACCGACTGCTGCTCGTCGTCGGCCACCAGCAACGCGATCACGTTCTGGCCGTCCTCGAGTTGCATGCCGCGCACGCCACGCGCCTCGCGGCCCATCGGACGCACGTCGTTTTCGTCGAAGCGCACTGCCTTGCCCGAATCCGAGAACAGCATCACGTCGTGCTGGCCGTCGGTGATCGCGGCGCCGATCAGGTAATCGCCCTCATCGAGACCGACCGCAATAATACCCTTGCGCAACGGCCGGCTAAATGCTTCCAGCGGCGTCTTTTTTACCGTTCCCAACGCGGTCGCCATGAACACGAACTTGTCGGCCGAGAACTCCTTGACCGGCAGCACGACCGTGATCTTTTCGCCTTCTTGCAGCGGGAACATATTGACGATCGGCCGGCCGCGCGAATTGCGCGAACCCTGCGGCACTTCGTAGACCTTGACCCAGTACACACGGCCGCGGTTCGAGAAGCACAGGATGTGGTCGTGCGTATTGGCAATGAACAGCGTGTCGATCCAGTCGTCTTCCTTCATGGAAGTGGCCTGCTTGCCACGACCACCGCGCTTCTGGGCTCGATATTCGGACAACGGTTGCGATTTCACGTAGCCCGCGTGCGACATCGTCACGACCATTTCCTGCGGCGTGATCAAGTCTTCGGTGTTCAGCTCGGTCGCGTTCAACTCGATCTTCGAGCGACGCGCATCGCCGAATTCGGCCTTGATGGACGCGAGTTCGTCGACGATGATCGCCGAAATGCGTTCCGGGCGAGCCAGAATGTCCAGCAGGTCAGCGATCTGCGCCATCACGTCGCGGTATTCGCCGATGATCTTGTCTTGCTCGAGGCCGGTCAGTCGCTGCAGGCGCATCTGCAGGATTTCCTGCGCCTGCGTATCGGACAGACGGTAAAGGCCGTCGGTCTGCATGCCGAACGACGGGTTCAGTCCCTCCGGACGATAAGCTTCGCGACCGCCCGCCGACGCGTTTTCCGACTCGGCGCGTGACAGCATTTCGCGCACGAGCGACGAATCCCACGCGCGCGACATCAGCTCCTGCTTGGCGATCGGCGGTGTCGGCGCGGCCTTGATGAGCGCGATGAATTCGTCGATGTTCGCGAGCGCAACCGCGAGACCTTCGAGCACGTGACCACGTTCGCGCGCCTTGCGCAGTTCGTAGACGGTGCGCCGCGTCAGCACTTCCCGGCGATGCGACAGGAAGCACGTCAGCATTTCCTTCAGATTCAGGAGCTTCGGCTGGCCGTCGACGAGCGCGACCATGTTCATACCGAACGTGTCCTGAAGCTGGGTCGCCTTGTACAGATTGTTCAGCACGACCTCGGGCACTTCGCCGCGCTTCAGCTCGATCGCGACGCGCATGCCGCTCTTGTCGGATTCGTCGCGGATATCGGAAATGCCTTCGAGCTTCTTCTCGTTGACGAGCTCGGCGATGCGCTCGAGCAGCGAGCGCTTGTTCACCTGATAGGGCAGCTCGTCGACAATGATCGCCATGCGCTGGCCACGGTCGATTTCCTCGAAGTGCGTCAGCGCGCGCATCACGACGCGGCCGCGGCCGGTGCGATAGCCGTCGCGCACGCCGGCCACGCCGTAGATGATGCCGGCGGTCGGGAAGTCGGGCGCGGGGACGATCTCGATCAGCTCGTCGATCGTCGCTTCCGGGTTCTTCAGCAGATGCTGACACGCGTCGACGACTTCATTGAGGTTGTGCGGCGGGATATTGGTCGCCATGCCGACCGCGATGCCGGACGAGCCATTGATCAGCAGATTAGGGATGCGCGCGGGCAGGATGGCCGGCTCGTTCTCGCTGCCGTCGTAGTTCGGCGCGAAGTCGACCGTTTCCTTGTCGATGTCGGCCAGCAGTTCGTGGCCGATCTTCGCCATGCGGATTTCGGTGTAACGCATCGCCGCGGCGTTGTCGCCGTCGACGGAACCGAAGTTCCCCTGGCCGTCGACGAGCATGTAGCGCAGCGAGAAGTCCTGCGCCATCCGTACGATCGTGTCGTAGACAGCGGTGTCGCCGTGCGGATGGTATTTACCGATGACGTCGCCGACGATACGCGCCGACTTCTTGTAGGCGCGGTTCCAGTCGTTGTTCAGCTCGTGCATCGCGAACAGCACGCGCCGGTGCACCGGCTTCAGGCCATCGCGGACATCGGGAAGCGCTCGCCCTACGATCACGCTCATCGCGTAATCGAGATACGAACGGCGCATTTCCTCCTCAAGGGAGATTGGCAGAGTCTCTTTGGCGAATTGATCCATTATCCGTATCTTTTACGTGCGAAGGCGGGGTTTCGCCGCTTCTTCGCGTAAGCATTGCAGGCGCAACGCATCACGCGATTCTAACATGCCACGAATCCACGCCCGACGAAGGTACGTATACATATTAGAGGGGCACCCGCCAACACCTCGCCGATCGCACAATTTCAGTCTCGTCAGGCTCGATTCCTGCGTGGGACCAATCCGCCGCTCAGCCAGAGCCGGCGGACCGCTCAGACGAAAACATTTGTTGCGCATGCACCACAATTGGAGGGGGATTTGATCGGGGGCGGATTTTTTTTTCGTCGGAAGGGAACGATATGGCAAAATGCCAACGCACAAAGAGTCAGACACTGCTCGAAGTCTACACAAACGGTTTTTGTTCCGCACCAATGTTATACTTCGAGCAATGTATGACTGGTCTTCGTCAACAGGCTCGCAGTAAACCTGCGGTAATCTCAATTTCGAGAGGAGAAATATGAATAAACTTTCAAAGCTCGCGTTCATTGCAGCTACCGCAGTTATGGCTGCATCCGCCATGGCGCAGTCGGTGCCGGCGTCGCGACAAGCTACCAACGACAACTGGGTGAATGGTACTGGCGAATACGTGTGGATGAACGGCACGAACGAGCTTTGCTGGCGCGATGCATTCTGGACGCCCGCAACGGCTAACGCCAAGTGCGACGGCGCTCTGGTTGCTCAGGCTCCGACCCCGCCGGCACCGGTCCCTCCGCCTCCGGCTATCTCCAGCGAAAAGATTACGTATCAAGCTGATGCGCTGTTCGACTTCGACAAGGCAATCCTGAAGCCGGCCGGCAAGGAACGTCTGAGCGAACTGGCATCGAAGATCCAGGGCATCAACCTCGAAGTCGTCGTCGCTACGGGCCACACCGACCGTATCGGTTCCGTCGCCTACAACGACCGTCTGTCGCTGCGTCGTGCTCAAGCTGTGAAGGCCTTCCTGGTCAGCAAGGGCGTCGAAGCCAACCGTATCTACACGGAAGGCAAGGGTCCGCGCAACCCGGTTACCACCGGTTGCAACCAGAAGAACCGCAAGCAACTCATCGCCTGCCTCGCACCGGACCGCCGCGTGGAAGTCGAAGTTGTCGGTACGCCGAAGCAGTAAGCTGGAAAATTACCGCAGTATCGAAAGCCCCGCTTCGGCGGGGCTTTTTTTATGCGCGGGTACCGCGGCCTGGCGTGATGCGCGACGCAGGAGGGTCCCGCTCAGCTACCAGCGGCTCGCAGCTTGCATCAGCGCCCGCTACCCGACGCGCTTTTGCCGCTCTTTCTCTCGCCCTATATACTTAGGGTTTATCCTCGAGCGTCCGCTCACCGCTTTCATCGAGGCAGCCTTCACCATGACCAACGCCGATCCTCACGAACTACAGAAATTCAGCGACCTCGCGCATCGTTGGTGGGACCCGAACGCCGAATTCAAGCCGCTGCACGAACTGAATCCGATTCGTCTAGGCTGGATCGACGCCCACGCCCATCTCGCCGGCAAAAAGGTGCTCGATATCGGCTGCGGCGGCGGCATCCTGTCGGAATCGATGGCAGGTTTGGGCGCTCATGTGAAGGGCATCGATCTGTCGACGCAGGCACTCGGTGTCGCCGATCTTCACAGTCTTGAAAGCGGTGTAACCGTCGATTACGAAGAAATCGCGGCTGAGGCGCTGGCCGCACGCGAACCGGGCACCTATGACGTGATCACCTGCATGGAAATGCTCGAGCACGTGCCCAGGCCGGCCGCGATCGTCGAGGCCTGCAAGAATCTCGTGAAGCCGGGCGGCTGGGTGTTTTTCTCCACGCTGAACCGCAATGTCAAGTCGTATCTGTTCGCGGTGATCGGCGCCGAATATATCGCGCGAATGCTGCCGATGGGCACGCACGACTACGCGCGCTTCATCCGCCCGTCGGAGCTCGCCGGCTTCGTGCGCGCCGCCGAGCTGCGCACGGCGGACATCAAGGGCATCGTGTACAACCCGCTCAGCAAGCTTTTCGCGCTGTCGTCCGACACGAGCGTCAACTATATGCTCGCCTGTCGCCGCGACGCCTGAATTGCCCGAACCGCCCCGATCCGCCGTATCCGAAACGAACAATGAGCGACCCGACTCCCCTGCCGCAACGCGAACACAACGACGACACGCTCGGCTTTTGCCTCGCCGTGCTTTTCGACCTCGACGGCACGCTTGCCGACACGGCGCCCGACCTCGCGGCCGCCGTCAACAAGATGCGCCACGACCGGGGGCTCGAGATGGTGCCGCTCGAGAAGCTGCGCCCGCTGGCTTCAGCCGGAGCGCGCGGACTGATCTGCGGGGCGTTCGGCATCGGGCCCGATCATCACGAATTCGCATCGATGCGCGAGGAGTTTCTCGCGAACTACGAAGCAGATCTGTGCATCGAGACGACGCTCTTTCCGGGTATCGCGGAAGTGCTCGACGAACTCGACGCGCGCGGCGTGCGCTGGGGCATCGTCACGAACAAGGTCGCGCGGCTCACCGAGCCGCTCGTCGCGCAACTCGGGCTCGAGGAGCGCGCCGGCTGCGTGGTGAGCGGCGACACGACCCCGCATTCGAAGCCGCACCCCGCGCCGTTGCTGCACGCGGCGCGTGAGCTGGACATCGCGCCGGAGCGCGTCGTCTATATCGGCGACGATCTGCGCGACGTGCAGGCCGGTTTTGCCGCCGGCATGAAGACCGTCGCCGCGGCGTACGGCTATTGCGGCAACGACATTCCGCCGACACGGTGGCACGCGCAACACGTCGTAGAATCGACGGCCGAGTTGCAAACCCTGCTGCGCGACATGGGCTGACAAAGTCAGACAGATCGGCTGAAGGTCCCGTCCCGCACTCTTGTTAACCACATTCAGCAGGCACCAAAGACGCACGACGCGGCCCCTCGATCTATTGTAAAATCTCCGTTGGCTCACATATGTGAGCAACGAACCGCGGGGGCGACCTGGTTTCGACAGGGGTTGCGAAGCGGCTAGGGCATGTCGAGGACCCGTCACCTCGTTAATCAATGGGAAAAACGTAACTGCAAACGACGATACGTTCGCACTGGCAGCCTAAGGGCCGCCGTCCTCTGCCTAGTTCACTGACGGGCTAGTGTCGCAAGACCGGTAGCAATACCGACAGAGGTCATATACGTCAGTTAAGCCTTGGCGGCGTCACGACGTCCGGGTCGAAAATTTAGTGAATCGCCGTAGCGCAGCGTGTTCGTCCGCGTCGCTGCGGTTAAATCAAAAGACAGAACTAAACATGTAGAACTGGTCGTAGAGGACTTCTGGACGCGGGTTCGATTCCCGCCGCCTCCACCAAATACCTGGAACGTTCGCGATGAACGGCCCCAAAAAACCCCGGTAGCGTAACGCTGCCGGGGTTTTTTATTTTCGGCACCGTCCGCGACGCTTTGCGGGCCGGCCACACGTCTCCCCTTCACTCAGCGGGGACGCACAACACGCCCCGGTAAATCCGCGGCCGCTGCCTATACTCGTAGCTCGAAGCGAGTCGTCACTCGTCAACCACGTCGCCAAAACAGGAGCCTGCGTCATGCGCAAGACCATCGCTCTGCTGGCCCCGCTCGCACTCGCCGTGCTACACGCCGGTGCCTTCGCCGATCCGCCCAAACTATCCGACGGCCGCTTCGTCACCGCTGACGGCATGACGCTCTACACGTTCGACAAGGACACCACGCCCGGCGTCAGCGCCTGCACCGGCGGCTGCATGAGCAACTGGCCGGCGGCCACGGCGGCGCCGACCGACAAGCCGTCTGGCGACTGGACGCTGATCCCGAGCGCAGACGGTAAGCAACAATGGACGTACAAGGACCATCCGCTGTATCACTATGCGGCCGACAAGCAGGTGGGCGATGCAAAGGGGGACGGTTTCAAGGAAATCTGGCACATCGCCAGGCCATAAGAAGCCACTCCGGCCGGCAACTGGGCCGCCATCGCCCCCGCCACAAAGCACAACGCCGACCCAAGGGCCGGCGTTACGTCAAACCTCGAAGCTCGAGCGAAGCCCGAGCCAATTCTTATTCGTCTTTCGGGCACTGCAGATTGCAGCCATTCGGGTCTCCCATGTCGCCGCGCTTGCGCGCTTGCGAACGTCGGCCGTGCTGATACTTGTCCGACGGGGCGGACGCGGCGAATGGCATCTGCGGATGCTCGTTAATGCGGAATTCGTCGGTCAGGATGCCACCCGGCACGCCAGGCGAATTTTGCGCGTAAGCGACGGAGACGGTGGCACAGAGCACACCAGCCGCGGCAGCGGCGGCACATGCATGGAGAAGAGCTTTCATGTCGGTTCAGCGCGGCTTGGCGCGCGGTAGAGGCGGATACGAAGCCAAGAGAGTAGCCGAAACCGGCGCGCTGCGCAGCCGCGCACGCCGAGCGCCACCGCTTTTCTGGTTACAGGCTCTTACTCCGCCGTTACGCGAGCGCGCCGCCGAGCCCCTCGTCCAGATCGACGAGCCTGCCGCAGTCGCACGGATCGTAGCCGGCGAGCTGCTCGACGCGTTGATGAAACGCGCTGCCGCGCAACAGGTTGATCACCGTCGCGAGCGGCGCGCGAGAGAGGTGCGCGCGATCGCACGCGAAGTAATAGTCCTCGTCGACGATCGGAATGAAGTCGAGCCCGAAATGATGCGCGGCCGGCTCGACGCCGAAGCCTATGTCCGCCATGCCGCTCGCGACGAACGCCGCGATCGCCGAGTGCGTCAGCTCGGTCGACGCATAGCCGTTGACGCGGTCCGGGTCCACACCGACCTGTCGCAGCGCGAGATCGAGCAGCATCCGCGTACCCGAGCCCGGCTGGCGGTTGACGAAACGGATGTCGTCGCGCGCCAGATCGCCGAGCCCGCCGATCCGCTTCGGATTGCCCTTGCCGATGAACAGACCCTGCTTGCGTCGGGTCAGATGCACGAGCACATGGCGTTGCGGATCGAGCCAGCGCCGGTAGGTATCGGCGCACACCGCGCGGAACTCGCCGAGCGGCAGATGAAAGCCCGCCAGATCGCACTCGCCGCGCGCGAGCGCACTGACCGCCTCGGCGCTGTCGCGGTACTTGATCTCGACCGGCAGATCGTTGGCGACCAGCGCCGTAACAAGCGCGGCCACCGCGTAACCGTGCGACGCGTGGATGCGCACGTCATCGGCGGGGGGCGCAAGCCAGCGGTTCAGATCGCTCGCCACTTCGCTCGCGAGCGCCTGCAAATTGCCGTCGAGCCGCTCGCCGCAGAGCCGCTGCCCGCGCAGCACCGCGTGACCGAGCTCGGACAACACCGAGCCGCGCCCACGCTCTTTCGCGATCAGAGGACCACCAAACCGCTCCTCGATGCTGCGCAGCAAGCCCCATGCGTGCCGATAGGACAAACCCTTAAGCGCCGCGGCCTGCGCAATGCTGCCAGATTCATCGACGAGCGCGAGCAGCGGCACCACGTCAGACAGGCTGGCCTCGCGGCCGTCCGCGCCCTTCACCACCAGCTCGACCTGACATTCGATCCTGACCATATATGCTTGACCGTTTCCTATTGCGCGCGCCGGTCGGCCCGCCTATCTTTCGGCTATACCATGTCGAATAAGCGAAGCATACGTGCGCGTATTATGAATAACAAGTGCATATATCGCTTTGGAGGAGCCCCCTTTGGACGATTCTCTCGCCACGGCGCCGGATCAGCTCGTGCAACGTCACGCGCAGCCGGGCCGCACACTCATCACGATCCTGCACGCGATCCAGGACGAACTCGGCTTTGTGCCACCCGCGGCGGTCGGACCGCTCGCCCGCGCGCTGAACCTGTCGCGAGCGGAAGTGCACGGCGTCATCACTTACTACCATCACTTTCGCACCTCGCCGGCCGCGCCCGTCACGGTGCAGCTGTGCCGCGCCGAAGCGTGCCGCAGCATGGGCACCGAGGCGCTGGCCCAGCACATCGAGGCGCACACCGGTTGCCGCTTCGACGCCGGTCACCATGACGGCGCAACGGTGGAACTCGAATCGGTGTACTGCCTCGGCCAATGCGCGCTGTCGCCGGCGATGATGCTCAACGGCACGCTGCACGCGCGCGTGTCGCCGCAAAAATTCGACGCGCTGTTCGCCGCTGCCCGCAAATGCGTGGAGGTGCCGGCATGACGCGCATCTATGTTCCGCGAGATTCGTCGGCGCTCGCGCTCGGCGCCGATGCGCTGGCCGAAGCCATCGCCAGCGAAGCCGCGCGCCGCGGCATTGCGATCGAACTGATCCGCAACGGTTCGCGCGGGTTGCTGTGGCTCGAACCGCTCGTCGAAGTTGCGACGCCCGAAGGCCGCATCGGCTATGCGAATGTCGACGTGGAAGACGTCGCCGCGTTGTTCGCCGCGGGCTTCGTCGACGGCGGCGAGCATGCGCGGCGCGTCGGCGTGGTCGACGAGATTCCGTATCTGAAGAAGCAGCAGCGCCTGACCTTCGCGCGGATCGGCATCACCGACCCGCTGTCCATCGACGATTACGTCACGCACGGCGGCCTCGAAGGCCTACGCAACGCCCTGCAAACCGACGGCGATGCCGCCTGCGAAGCGCTGATCGAATCCGGTCTGCGCGGCCGCGGCGGCGCGGCCTTCCCGGCCGGCATCAAGTGGCGAACGGTGCGCGGCGCGAAAGCCGCGCGCAGAAGTACGTCGTCTGCAATGCCGACGAAGGCGATTCCGGCACCTTCTCCGATCGTCTCGTGATGGAAAGCGATCCGTACGTGCTCATCGAAGGCATGATCATCGCCGGCGTCGTGACCGGCGCGACCGTCGGCTACATCTATGTGCGCAGCGAATACCCGCACTCGATCGCGACGCTCGAAGCTGCCATCGCCCGTGCGCGCACAGCCGGCTGGCTCGGCGACAGCGTGCTCTCGAGCGGGCAGCGTTTCGAGCTGTTCGTCGCGAAAGGCGCGGGCTCGTATGTGTGCGGCGAGGAAACCGCGATGCTGGAATCGCTCGAAGGCAAGCGCGGCATCGTCCGCGCAAAGCCGCCGGTGCCCGCACTCGTGGGTCTCTATGGCCAGCCCACCGTGATCAACAACGCGATCACGCTCGCCACCGTGCCGATCATCTTCGCGCGCGGCGCCGCGTTCTATAAAGACTTCGGCATGGGCCGCTCGCGTGGCACGCTGCCGTTCCAACTGGCCGGCAACATCAAGCGAGGCGGCCTCGTCGAACTCGCGTTCGGCGTGACCTTGCGCCAACTGCTCGACGACTTCGGCGGCGGCACCGCGAGCGGCCGGCCGGCGCGCGCGGTGCAGGTCGGCGGTCCGCTCGGCACCTATCTGCCGCCAAGCCAGTGGGACATTCCGATGGACTACGAGGCGTATGCGGCAGTCGGCGCGGTGATCGGCCACGGCGGTCTCGTCGTGCATGACGACACCTCGAACCTCGCCGAGCTCGCGCAATACGCGATGCACTTCTGCGCGCTCGAATCGTGCGGCAAATGCACACCGTGCCGGATCGGCTCGACGCGCGGCGTCGAGGTGATCGCGCGGATTCGCAGCGGCGACACGTCGACGCGTCAGGTGCAATTGCTGCGCGATCTGTGCGACACGATGGTAGCCGGCTCGCTGTGCGCGATGGGCGGCATGACGCCGTATCCGGTGCTGTCCGCGCTCGATCATTTCCCTGAAGACTTCGGTCTCGCCGCCGATCCCACTGCCGACCACGCCACCAAAGCGGCCGCGGCCTGACTCCAGGAGTTCACCATGTCCGACCAGTTCAACTCCCCTGCCGGCGCCCCGAAGGAAGTCCCCCTGGGGGGCGGCTGCGGCTCAGGCAACTGCGCGTGCAAGTCGCAAGCCCAGGCACGCGCCGCCAACGCGTTCGCCGACGACACCGACTACGGCACCCCCGCCCGCCACTCGGACGTCGACGTGACGCTCGAAATCGACGGCCAGGCGGTGACCGTACCGGCGGGCACGTCGGTGATGCGCGCGGCGGCTGAAGCTGGCGTCAACGTGCCGAAGCTGTGTGCGACCGATTCGCTCGAACCGTTCGGCTCATGCCGCCTGTGTCTCGTCGAAATCGAAGGACGGCGCGGCTATCCGGCCTCGTGCACGACGCCGGTCGAAGCCGGCATGAAGGTGCGCACGCAGACCGACCGTCTGCAGTCGCTGCGTCGCAACGTGATGGAGCTGTACATCTCCGACCATCCGCTCGATTGCCTGACCTGCCCCGCCAACGGCGACTGCGAACTGCAGGACATGGCGGGCGTGACCGGCCTGCGCGAAGTGCGCTACGGCTTCGACGGCGCGAATCATCTGAAGGACCAGAAGGACGAATCGAATCCGTACTTCACGTACGACCCGGCGAAGTGCATCGTCTGCAATCGCTGCGTGCGCGCGTGCGAGGAAACCCAGGGCACGTACGCGCTGACGATCACCGGACGCGGCTTCGAATCTCGCGTCGCGGCCAGCGAGAACCAGCCGTTCATGGAATCGGAGTGCGTGTCGTGCGGCGCCTGCGTGGCCGCGTGCCCGACCGCGACCTTGCAGGAAAAGTCCGTCGTGATGCTCGGCCAGCCCGAGCACTCGGTCGTCACCACCTGTGCCTATTGCGGCGTCGGCTGCTCGTTCAAGGCAGAGATGAAGGGCAACCAGGTCGTGCGGATGGTGCCGCACAAGAACGGCCAGGCCAACGAAGGCCATGCATGCGTGAAGGGCCGCTTCGCGTGGGGCTACGCGACGCACAAGGACCGCATCAAAAAGCCGATGATCCGCGCGAAGATCACCGACCCGTGGCGCGAAGTCAGCTGGGACGAAGCGATCTCATACGCGGCATCCGAATTCCGTCGCATCCAGGCGAAGCATGGGCGCGATTCGATCGGCGGCATCACGTCGTCGCGCTGTACGAACGAGGAAACCTACCTCGTGCAGAAGCTCGTGCGCGCCGCGTTCGGCAACAACAACGTCGACACCTGCGCGCGCGTGTGCCACTCGCCGACCGGCTATGGTCTGAAGACGACGCTCGGCGAATCGGCTGGCACGCAGACGTTCGCATCGGTCGATAAGGCCGACGTCATCATGGTGATCGGCGCGAATCCGACCGATGGCCACCCGGTGTTCGCCTCGCGTCTGAAGCGACGCGTGCGCGAGGGCGCGAAGCTGATCGTCGTCGATCCGCGCCGGATCGATATCGTCGATACGCCGCACGTGAAGGCGTCGCACCATCTGCAATTGCGGCCCGGCACCAACGTCGCGATCGTCAACGCGCTCGCGCACGTGATCGTCACCGAAGGCCTGCTCGACGCAGCGTTTGTGGCCGAGCGCTGTGAAACCCGCGCGTTCGAACAGTGGCGCGATTTCGTCGCGCTGCCGGAGAACTCGCCGGAAGCGACCGAAGCGGCGACCGGCGTGCCCGCGCAACAGGTACGCGAAGCCGCGCGCATCTACGCGAGCGCCGGCAACGCCGCGATCTACTACGGCCTCGGCGTCACCGAACACGCGCAAGGCTCGACGATGGTGATCGGCATCGCGAACCTGGCGATGGCGACCGGCAACATCGGCCGCGAAGGTGTCGGCGTGAATCCGCTGCGCGGCCAGAACAACGTGCAGGGTTCGTGCGACATGGGCTCGTTCCCGCACGAGCTGCCCGGCTATCGTCACATCGGCGATCCGCTCGTGCGCACGCAGTTCGAAAACGCCTGGGCCGTCACACTGCAACCGGAACCTGGCCTGCGCATTCCGAACATGTTCGACGCCGCGCTGCACGGCAGTTTCAAAGGTCTGTACTGCCAGGGCGAGGACATCGTGCAGTCGGACCCGAACACGCATCATGTGGCGGCGGCGCTGTCGTCGATGGAATGCATCGTCGTGCAGGACATCTTCCTGAACGAGACCGCCAAGTATGCACACGTGCTGCTGCCCGGCTCGTCGTTCCTCGAAAAGGACGGCACGTTCACCAATGCCGAGCGCCGCATCTCGCGCGTGCGCAAGGTGATGCCGCCGCTCGCCGGCTACGCGGACTGGGAAGTCACGCTGCTGCTGTCGCGCGCGCTCGGCTACGAGATGGACTACACGCATCCGTCCGAGATCATGGACGAAATCGCGCGGCTCACACCGACCTTCCACGGCGTGTCGTACCAGAAGATCGACGAAATGGGCAGCATCCAGTGGCCATGCAACGAGGACGCGCCCGACGGCACGCCGACGATGCACGTCGACACCTTCGTGCGCGGCAAGGGCAGGTTCGTGATCACGAAGTTCATCGCATCGCCGGAGAAGGTCACGCGCAAGTATCCGTTGCTGCTGACGACCGGGCGCATTCTGTCGCAGTACAACGTCGGCGCGCAGACGCGCCGCACCGAGAACTCGCGCTGGCATGACGAAGACCGGCTCGAACTGCATCCGCACGATGCCGAGGAACGCGGCATCAAAACCGGCGCCTGGGTCGGCATCGAATCGCGCGCGGGGCAGACCGTGTTGCGCGCGAAGGTGACGGAGCGGATGCAGCCGGGCGTCGTCTATACGACGTTCCACTTCCCCGAATCGGGCGCGAACGTGATCACGACCGACAGCTCCGACTGGGCGACCAACTGCCCCGAATACAAGGTGACCGCGGTGCAGGTCATGCCGGTCGAGCAGCCGTCGCAATGGCAGAAGGACTATTCGCGCTTCAATAGCGAACAGCTCGAACTGCTGAAGCAGCGCGAGCTGGCCAATGCGGCTGCGGCCGTCACCGCGGGCAAGTGAGGCGAGCCATGGACAATCGGAATCTGATCGACATGGCGAACCGGATCGGCGACTTCTTCGAGTCGATGCCCGACCACGAGGAAGCGCTGACCGGCGTCGCCGAACACATCCGCCGCTTCTGGGAGCCGCGCATGCGGCGCGCGCTGCTCGCGACGCTCGACGAAGCGCCGGACACGTATGACATCGCGCTATCGGACTTCACGCGCGAGGCGATCGTCAGGTATCGCGAGAAGTTGACGCCGGCGCCGGCCCAGGCGCCGGCGGCTTAGGCTCGGGCGGTTTCCCCAATCAACCAGGCGCGGTGGCGCGATCCGCTGCCGCGTGCGTGCCCATGCCACGCAACGGGCGGCGCCAATCACAACGTCGCCTGTTCCGATATCTCTCCCCCAACCGTAAACCACGCTTCGCAGTGCCGTACGAGACCGTGCAGGTCCGAGCCGGTGCGTCCGCGCGCGCTGATGTAGCCGTCGGGCCGCACCAGATAAAACGACGGCCGCGTGCGCCCATACGATTCGGACAACGCCGGGCCGCCGTCGCCGCTCGTATCGGTGACGCGCCAGATTCGCACCGCGTTCGGCAGCAGCCGCTCGACCTCGGCGGCGAGCTTTTCTACTTCGGGGTCCGGCGGCGGTGCATGTTTGGCGGCGGGATCGAGCGGCGTGCCATCGACGGGCAGCGGCGGCAACAGCAGAAACAGCGAGAAGAACGCCGGATCGTGCAGATCGAAAATGCAGCCGACGCCCGGCGCGCGTCCCAGCGGACCGTCGACGACGTGCACGAGCGCATCGGGTGCGCGCTCGCCCGCGCGCGGGCCGCCGTCGAGCACGCGTTCGAGCGTCAGCGGACTGCGCCGGTACTGGATCGACAGCTCGCTGATCGTCGCGCGTGCGGCATCGCGCAGCGGACCGAACGCGGCCAGCACCGGCATCACGCGCTCGCGCAGCAGCTTCATTGGTCCGTGATCGGCCTCGGCCATCTGCGTGATGAAACCGGTCTGCCGCAGCACCTCGCGCTCGATCGGATGTCGCTCGGCGTGATACGTGTCGAGCAGGCGATCCGGCGCCGCGCCGCCGATCACGCGCGCGAGCTTCCAGCCGAGATTGAGCGCTTCCTGGATGCCGGTGTTCATGCCTTGTGCGGCCGCGGGGCTGTGTACGTGCGCGGCATCGCCGGCGAGGAAGATGCGGCCCACGCGCAGCCGATCGACCATCCGGCTGTTCACGTGGAAGTACGCCGACCACGCCAGATCCGACACGTCGACGCGCTCGCGCACGCGTCGCGCGATCAGCGCCTTGCATTGTTCGAGCGACGGCGCCGGCGCCCGCTCCAGCGGCGGCTCGCCGAGCACCGCGGGGGCCGGCGGCGCGGCGCTGCCGGACGGCTCGACCGCATGATCGGCGATCAGACGATGGCGGCCGTGGCCCATCGGAAACAGCGCGACGAGACCGTCGCCCGACGCGAAGATATGGAACTCGTCGTCGGGCCAGTCGGTTTCGGCGTGCAGGTCGGCGAGCAGAAAGGTCTGGTCGAAGGTCTTGCCCTCGAAGTTCAGGTCGAGGCGATGGCGAATCGAACTGTGCGCGCCATCGGCCGCGATCAGATACGACGGGCGCATGGCTTCCGTGCGGCCGTCCGCGCGGCGCAAGGTCGCCTGAACGCTCGCGGAGCCTTGCATGAACGCCACGAGCTCGACGCCGCGCTCGACCTTCACGCCGAGCGTCGCCAGATGCTCGGTCAGGAGCCGCTCGGTCACCGACTGGTCGAGAAACAGCAGATAGGGATAGCGCGTGTGCAACGGGTCGAAATCGAGCTGCGCAAGCCGCATGCCGTTCGAAAACAGATTCGCCACGCGCGCGCGATGGCCGAGCTCGAGAAACGGTTCGACCAGCCGATGCTGCTCGAGCAGTTCGAGCGTACGTGCCTGAATGCCGATCGCGCGCGAGTAAGGGTTCGGCTGCGGCGCCTTGTCGATCAGGCGCACGGGGACGTGGGCGCGCGCGAGACTCATCGCTGCGGCAAGTCCGGTGGGACCGGCCCCGACGATCAGCACCGGCGACGCGTCGTAGGCGGCAGCGTCCATGCGGAACTCCGGAGGCAACGCACGTGCGTTCCATATGTAAACAGACCCTAGTGTACGCCGCCGCTCTTGCGCACACGGGTGCGCTGCATCAATCGCGCGTCGGCAAGACGGGTCGCGCGGGGGGTCCATCCGTCGTTGCCCATGAACTCACGCTCCGCGCAAATCCGGGCCGCTTGCGCAAGTATGGGAAAATGCGCCCTCAGTCTGATTGATCCAAATGCCCTCCCCGTCATGCAACCTGTATTTGACCGCGCGTTCGCGGCGCATCGTGACGGCCGCCTCGACGACGCCGAACGCGGCTACCGCGCCACGCTCGACCACGACCCCAGCCACGTCGACGCGCTGCATCTGCTCGGCGTGCTGCGCCACCAGCAGGGCCAGCACGCCGAAGCCGCGGCGCTGGTGCGGCGCGCGGTCGATCTGCGCCCCGAAGACGCGGCGCTGCAGCTGAACCTCGGCAATGCGCTGAGGGCGCTCGGCCAGATCGACGCCGCGATCGAGCAGTTCCGCAACGCGCTGACGCTCGCGCCGAGCTTCCCGATGGCGCACTACAACCTCGGCAACGCGTACGCGTCGCAAGGCCGTCACGAAGACGCCGCCGATGCGTTCGAACGTTCGCTGCGCCTGCAGCCGAACGACGCGTCGTCGCACAACAATCTCGGCAACGCGCTGCACGCGCTCGGCCGTCACGCGGACGCGATCGCGTCGTTCCGGCGCGCGCTCGAGCTGCGCCCCGGTCACGCGGGCGCGCTGAACAACATGGGCATGTCGCTGAACGCGCTCGATCGACCGAACGAGGCGGTGCCCTGCTTCGAGGCCGCGCTCGCCGCCGAGCCGCGCTTCGTCGCCGCGCACTTCAATCTCGCGAATACGTTCGATGCGACCGGCCGCCATGCGCGGGCAGTCGCGTCATTTGAAGCGGCGCTGCGTCTGCAGCCGAACCTGCCGCCGGCGATCTATGGCATGGGCAACGCGCTCGCGGCGCTCGGCCGTGCCGAACAGGCGCTGCCGTATCTGGAGCGCGCGGTCGGGCTCGATCCGCAATTCGCGCTCGCGTGGCTTGCGCTCGGCACCGCGCACCAGGCGCTCGGCGCGCACGCGGCCGCGGTGCGCGCGCTCGATCAGGCGTTGCGGCTGCGCCCGGATCTCGCGTCCGCGCATATGAACCGTGCGCTCGCGTGGCTCGCGATGCGCGACTTCGAGCGCGGGCTGCCCGAATACGAATGGCGCTTGCAAACCGTCGCGCAACCGGTGATCCAGACGTTGCCGCGCTGGCACGGCGAGTCGATCGAAAAATACACGCTGCTGATCCATGCCGAACAGGGTTTCGGCGACACGCTGCAGTTCGTGCGCTTCGTACCGCTCGCAGCGCTTCGCGCCGCGCGCGTCGTGCTGGAAGTGCAGCCGCAGTTGGTGCCGCTCTTCGCGCCCGTCGCGCAGGCATGGCGTGTCTCGCTGATCGCGCAGGGCCAGCCGCGCCCCGCCGCCGATCTGCAGATTCCGCTCTTGAGCCTGCCGCTAGCGCTCGGCACGCGCTACGACACGATTGACGCGCGCACGCCCTATCTGAGCGTGCCGCCGGCCTATGGCCGCAAATGGCGCGGCTCGCTCGGCGGTCAGGCGAAGCGCAAGATCGGGCTCGCATGGTCGGGGCGCATCCAGCGCAACGAAACCCGCACGATGCCGCTCGCCGCGCTGGAGCCGCTGTTTGCACTGGATGGCATCGACTGGATCGTGTTGCAGCCCGATCTGTCCGAGGACGACCGCGCGGCGCTCGACGCGCATCCGCGCGCGGCCGCGATCCATCGCTTCGACCACCGCATCGGCGACTTCGCGGATACCGCGGCGATCGTCGAGCGGCTCGACGCGGTGGTGTCGATCGACACGTCGATCGCGCACCTCGCGGGCGCGCTGCGCAAGCCGCTGTGGCTGATGCTGCCGTGCGCCGCCGACTGGCGCTGGTTCGACGGCGACACGCCCAGCCCGTGGTATCCCGGCGCGACGCTCGTGCGTCAGCCGCGGCCGGGCGCGTGGGATGAAGTCGTCGAGGTGGTCGCTAGCGAATTGCGGCACGGGTAGCCACAGACCACGCGCCGCAAACAAAAGACCCCGCTAGCGCGGGGTCTTTTGTTTTCAGAACACGAAGTGAACCGTCAGGCCGCCCGATACTGATTGCGTGACTCCGGCGTGCGATACAGGAACAGCGTCGCGAGCAGACCGCAGATTGCCGCCACGCCGAGGACCAGGCCCGGCGCCGCCTTGTTGCTGGTCACGTGGATCAGCAGCGTGGCGATGGCCGGCGTGAAGCCGCCGATCGTCGTCGCGAGACTGTACGCGAGCGAGAAGCCAGCGGTTCGCACTTCGACCGGCATCACTTCGGTCAGCGCGACGACCATCGCGCCGTTGTAGCAGCCGTACAGGAACGACAACCACAGCTGCACGGCGAGCAGACGCGCGAACGACGGTTCGGCGACGAGCCATTGCAGCGCCGGATACGCGGTGAGGATCGTCAGGATCGTGAACGCGAGCAGCACCGGACGGCGGCCGACGCGGTCCGACAACGCGCCGGACAACGGCAGCCAGATCAGATTCGAGATACCGACGCAGACGGTGACGACGAGCGCGTCGATCGCCGACAGCTTCAGCACTTCCCTGCCGAAGGTCGGCGTGTAAGCGGTGATCATGTAGAACGACACGGTCGTCATGACGACCATGCCCATGCCGCCCAGCACGATCGGGTAGTTCGCGAGCATCGACTTCAGGATCTCGCCCACGCTCGGACGATGCTTGCGCGCCGTGAACTCCTCGGTTTCCTGCAGCGAGCGGCGGATGATGAACAGGAACGGCACGATCAGACAGCCGATCAGGAACGGCACGCGCCAGCCCCACGCGAACATCTGGTCGGCGGGCAGAATCTTGTTGAGCCCCACGCCGATCAGCGCGGCGAATACCACCGCGACCTGCTGGCTGCCCGACTGCCACGAGCAATAGAAGCCCTTGTTGCCCTTCGTCGCGATCTCCGACAGATACACCGACACGCCGCCGAGCTCAGCGCCGGCGGAGAAGCCTTGCAGCAGCCGGCCGAGCAGCACCAGCACGGGCGCCACGAGCCCGATGGTCGCGTAGCCCGGTATCGTCGCGACCGTCAGCGTGCCGAGCGCCATCAGGCTCAGTGTGAGGATCAGGCCTTTGCGACGGCCGTGATGGTCGATGTAGGCGCCGAGCACGATCGCGCCGAGCGGACGCATCAGGAAGCCCGCGCCGAACACGGACAGCGACAGCATCAGCGATGCGAAATCGCTGCCGCCAGGAAAGTAGGTCTTGGCGATCGCGGAAGCGTAGTAGCCATAGACCATGAAGTCGTACATTTCAAGAAAGTTGCCGCTGACAACGCGGAACACTGTCTTGACCTTGGATTCTTGGGTGGTGGAAGCGGCGTGGGTCGCTGTAGACATGACACTCTCGGATAAGCCCGTCGCCCTGTCGGACGGATCGACGCGGACGGTGACGAGCGGGCAGTTGGAACGATCCACTGCGTTTGGCAAGCGGATGCCGCAGGCGGACGCACAGGTATAAGCAAGTGCGCCCGGGGGCGCCGCATTTTGCTGCTCACGGCGCTCATTCGATATGAGGGTAAACGCTGAGCTCGATGCCGGGCTGATGCCACGTAATGTTACTGCTGATAGGGTCGACGCGAAACGCATACAGTTTGCTTACGCGCGACACCCGCGGGCGGCCGCAGACTGTCCGCGCGAGGCCATTCAGTCGATTACGCCGATGCGAACCACCCCTGCTCTTTCCCTGCGCCCCGCCACGCTCGAGGACGCCGCGCTGATTGCGTCGATCCACAGCGCCAGTTGGCAGGCGACCTATCGCGGTCTGTTGCCCGACGCGTTCCTCGACGGCGAAGTCACGCGCGAACGCGCCGCCTATTGGGAAGCACGTCTCGGCGCGCCGGGCGGCGAGCGCCGCATCGTGCTGATCGCCGAGTTGGCCGGCGAGCCGGCCGGCTTCGTGTGTGTCGAGCGCCAGCCCGAGTCCGCGTGGGGCGTGCTGCTCGACAACCTGCATGCGCTGCCCGGTTATCAGGGCATCGGCGTCGGCAAAACATTGATGCACGCAGCCGTAGACTGGACGCGCGCGCAAGGCGAGGCACAGCTGTATCTGTACGTGCTCGAGGGCAATACGGCGGCGATCGGCTTTTACGAGCGACACGGCTGGCAGTTGGTCGGCGCGGAGCCCGATCAGATGGGCGGCGTGGATATCACCGCGTTGCGCTACGTGTACCGGTTGAAGGCTTGAACGCCGTGGTTGAGCGTGCGTGAAGCGCGTGGCGTCGCGGGGACGGCGCGCGCCGGCCGCGTCCCTGTTTTTCGGAGTCATCTGAACGGTGGACGACGTAGTTTCGAGGCATGATTTTCTGTTGCCGATGGCTTCATCGGCCCCCTACAGATTTTGTCACTGCCCCACCGGTGAGCCTGTCCGAGACACCGGAAGAAACCGATGACCAGCACGCCGCTCATCCTGATTGAAGGCGCATTCGCGCTTCCCCCTCTCCGTACGCTCGACCACCTGCCCGAACCGTTCGGCCGCGACTGGGCGTTGCTGTCCTGGCGAACCGGGCTCGATTCGCTGTATGCCGCGCTGCTGCGCACCGTGTGCGTCAGAGAACAGCAGTTGCTGTCGTATGGGCAGTGGGTGTCGATCGACGGCGTGCTGACCGGCGTGCTAACTGACATGAAGCGGCCGGCAGAGACGCCCGTCGCGAACGCCACGCAGCCTGCCGGGGAACCGTCGAATACCGCGACGGCGGCGCATCCCGCTATGCAACGGAAGGTGCCTCAGGGTCCAATGCGAATCGCGCTCAAGGCCCGCTCGCCGCGAATCGCGCAGCGGCGCACTGTGCGGCATCGGCGAACGGTCGCGGCGAGTGCCGTCGTAATCGGCTGCGTCGCGGTGCTGGCGTGGTGGATCGTCGATCAGCCTCTGGCGCCGCGGCATATGGCCTCCGACATGCTGAAATCGGCGCAAGCTCTGATGCCCCGTCGCGATGCGCCGGCGCCGGTAGAAAAGCGTCGTGCGCAGCATCTGGTTGCGAGTCCCGAGGCACCGGTGATTGCGGAGGCCGTCACACCGGCTCCTGTCCTTCCGCCATTACCTGTCGACGTGGCCGCCGCCGCACCCGCGCGCATCGTGGCTTTGCCTCAGGGCACCGCCACGCGACATGCGCCCACCCCGCGTGACGCGATTCGCTCGTCGCCTCCGCGTCGTGCGCTTCGCGTGCAAACGCATCCGCTTCCGGTAAATCGCCCTGCCGCGAATGACCCATCGCATGAAGCGCGCGTTCGTACCCGGTTCGGCGAAGACGGATACGCTGATGTAACGACGTTCGCCATGATGTCTTTGCGCGACGTCGCGCCGCTGCCGCGCTCCACCGTGTCGAACAATCTGCCGGTAAATAGCACCGAGTGGATGAACCACATATCGCAGCGTCGCGTCACCGAAATCCCGGAACAATTCGCGCAATGAGCGCCGCCGTTACTTCGACGCAGGCAAACCCGCTTCCGTCTGCTGCTGCAAGCGCGTGACCGCGCTCTGAAGCTGACGCAATTGCGCCTGCGCGTTGTCGCGCTCCGCGCGCAGCGCGAGCGCCTCGTCGCGCGTCTGCCGCTGCCGGTCGTCGACCTTCGCCTGCTGCGTGCGGGCGACGTCGAGATCGGTCTGCAGCCGTTGCGCCTGCTGCTGCGATATCGCGATGCTGCCCTGCAGATACGCATTCTGCGCCTGCAACCGCGTGCGATGAATCTCGACGTCCGCGAGTTGCTGCGTCTGCTGCGCGAAACCGGCGTAGATCGCTTCCGCGCGCTCTGCCGAATCGCTCCTGATCACGCGCCAGAAATGCTTGTTCTGAAACAACGCGACGTAGTACGTCATCCGCGGCGGATGGAAGAACAGGCTCGCACCATAGCTGCCGTTGTAGGTCGTGCGCAGTTCGCTGAGGTTCGCGTCCTGGATCAACTGGATCAAATCGGCGACGTCGCCGCGCGCGGCGGCGGGGGTATTCGCGGACACCTCGGGCTCAGCGACGGACTGGGGGCCAGCCTCTCGCGGCGCCAACTCCCCTGGAGCCGGCCGCGTGCCCGCCAGCGGCGCGCTCACGCTGTCCTGCTGAGCCACCGCAACACCCGTATGCCACAACGCATAGACACCGGCGAGCAACATAGCGCGCCGGATAACCAAGGAGTACTTCATATGCCTGCTCCACGCCGATCGAGAATGACGTTGGATTATCGCGCGGATTTATCGCGACGCGAAGCTCGTGGGCACTGTATGGACACGCTCGAAATCGAGATAGACGGTTGGCGCAGCGAACCACTCCATCCAAAATCACAGTCGCAAAATAAAGACGCCACCCAGCTCGCACTCCTGATTATTTCGAGAGAAGAAAACGCACTGCCACATAACGTGACAGTGCGTCAGATGGATGGAATGGCTCCGTCGGGCTGCGGAAAACAGCGAAAGCGCGGGACCGATGCGCAACCACGCCGCGGACTCAACCTCGACCGCGCACGCCGCGCCAACGCAAACCCGCCTTGCTTAAAACCGCGTCTCCCGCGCGACCCGCAGGAACGTATCGAGCAACGGCGTGCAATCGAGCAGCTCCGGGCCGCCCGCGCGATGAAACTCCGGGTGCCACTGCACGCCCATCACGAACGGCGCGCGCCGGTAGCGCACGGCCTCGATGATGCCGTCCGACGCCGACACCGCCTCGATATTCAGATCGCGGCCCAGCGTCTTTACCGCCTGATGGTGGATCGAGTTGACGATCGCGTCGCGCCGTCCGGGGAACATGTTCACCAGCGTCGAGCCATCCGGAAAATGCACGCCGTGCCGGTGCTGATCGTAGTTTTCGTTGACGTGGACGTTCGCGGTGGGCACTTCGGTCGCGATGTCCTGATATAGCGTGCCGCCGAACGCGACATTGATCAGCTGACAGCCGCGGCACACGCCGAGCACCGGCTTGCCCGATTCGACGAACTCGTGCAGCAGTTCGAGCTCGTACATGTCGCGCACGCGGTCACCGGGCCATTCGTGGCTGGTCGCCGATTCCGCATACGTCTGCGGCGACACGTCGGCGCCGCCTTGCAGCAGCAGGCCATCGAGATGCTTCGCATAGTCGCGCAGGCGGATGTTGCTCGGGTGCAGCATGCCCTGATGACCAACGGTCGGGATCATGAACACCAGCACGTCGCGCGACATCACCCAGTGCGCGACCGACTCCTCCAGATACTGCAGCGTCTTGCCGCGCAAGCCCTTCGCGCCCGGTTCCGGATGGAAGATGCGCGCCGACACGCCGATGCGCAGCGTGCGCTGCGTGATCCGCTGCCCCGCGCGATCGAACAGCTGCCGCGCGCGCGCCGCGATGATGCGGCCGAACACGCTCCACGCGGAGTCGCTCTGCTTCAGATAACGCGGTGGCGACGGCGGCAGCGCGTTGGGTGGCGGCGGGTTCGTGGCGCTGAAATCGGGTGCCGCGCCGAAACCGGGCGGCGGCGAGCCGGGCGCACGCGCCGCGGGTGCGGCGGCTGCCTCGCTGGCGATTTCGTCTTCGGTGGCGAGGTCCGCGGCGCTGCCGCCAGCCGCGCGCGGCTCGCCGGCGGCCACCGTCGGTTTCGCGAGCGGCTCGGGTTTCACCATGGTCGCGCCGCCGGCGTACGTACCAGCGCGCTGCGCTTCGCGCTCGTGCACCTTGGCTTCCTGCCGCGCGGTCGATTCGGCGGCGGCGCTGCGCGCCTCGGCCGCGTCGCGCAGCCGCGCCGTGCGCGGATCTTCGGGCGTGACCGACGATGCGCTGAGCGGATCGTCGGTCGACGACCTCGCGGTCGCCTCCTCGGCCGTCGGGCTCGTGTCTTTGGCGGCCGACTGGGTGGCATCTTCACGCGACGGAGGAAGCGAGGCGGCCGGTTCGGCCGGCGCGCTGCTCGGCGCGGGGGAGGCCGGCTGCGGACTGCCGGTCGTGCCGGCGTTTTCGGGTTTGTTTTCGCTCATGACTGTCGGACGGGCGCCTTACACGCGAACGAATGAATATGCCCTGATTATCCGTCAGTGCTGCAGGCCCCGCAAACCCGCACACAATTGCTCACATTGTTGCGAAGCGTTACACCGACCCCGATGAGTCAAGGATCCGGCCGCTCTTCGAAGGTTTCCCGCAACGCGATCTGCATCGACGCATGAATCTTCACGCACCAGCGCCACACGAGCGCGAGCAGCAGCGCGGCGCACACGAGCACGGCGACGAGCAGGCCAGTCGGCGGCAGGATGCTGCCCGACAGCGCCGCCACCAGCACAAACACGCCGATCATCGACACGATCGGCACGAGATCGGCGATCGCGTGACGCAGCGCGCTCGTGAAGCGTCCCGCGGTGGTCGGCTGCACGCCGACTTCGGCAAGCAGCAGCGCGAGCGACTTGGTCTTGCGATACACGGCCACGAGAAACGGCAGCGAAACGACGAGCGCGACGCTCCACTGCACGACGCGTTGCAGCGGCTCGTCGTCGAGCCAGTGCGCGAGCAGCCGGCCGCTATGCGGCGCGCTATACGACACGGCGAGGAAAATGGCCACGACGAGCGCGAGATTCACCGCGATCTGCAATACGATCCGCCGCGTCATGCTGATGAGCGTCGGCTCGCCGCGCGCCGTGACCAAACTGCGCAGCCATTGCCCGTACATGCCGAACACGTTGGACAACGTGGCGGGCATCGCCTGCCCGATGCGGCGCGTGAGCGGATCGGCGACGCGGATCAGATATGGCGTCGTCAGCGTCGTCAATGCCGACACGGCGACCGCGATCGGATACAGAAACCCGCTCGTCACCTTCAACGTCAGACCGAGCGTCGCGATGATGAACGAGAACTCGCCGATCTGCGACACGGTCATGCCGACGCGCATCGAGGTGCGCGCGTCCTGCCCCGACAGAAACGTGCCGAGCCCGCACGACACGATCTTGCCGACGATCACCGCGAGCGTGATGACGGCGATCGGCCACGCGTAGTCGAGCATCACGGCCGGGTTCAGCATCAGTCCGATCGTCACGAAGAAGATCGCGGAAAACGCGTCGCGCAGCGGCGCGATCAGATGCTCGATCCGATGCAGATGACGCGACTCGGCCATGATCGCGCCGATCAGGAACGCGCCGAGCGCGATGCTGTAATCGAGCTTGACGACCAGCAGACAGAAGCCGAAGCAGAAGCCGAGCACGGACACGAGCATCATCTCGTCGCTGCCCGTGCGCGCGACGTAGTTCAGCGCGCGCGGCACGAGCAGCACGCCGACCAGCAGCGACACCGTCATGAACAGCAGCAGCTTGCCGAGCGTGACGGCCGCGAGCCCGGCCGACAGCTGCCCGGTCTGCGCGATGCCGGTCAGCAGCACGAGCATCGCGATACCGAGAATGTCCTCGACGATCAGAATGCCGAACACGAGCTGCGCGAAGCTTTCGCGTTTGAGTCCGAGATCGGACAGCGCCTTCACGATGATCGTCGTCGACGAGATCGCGAGGATCGCGCCGAGGAACAGCGAGTCCATCGGAGTCCAGCCGAACGCGCTGCCGATCTCGTAGCCGATCCACAGCATCAGCACGATTTCGGACAGCGCGGCGACGATCGCCGTCGCGCCGACCTCGAACAGCTTGCGCAGGCTGAATTCGAGGCCCAGCGAAAACATCAGGAACACGACGCCCAGCTCGCCGAGCGTCTGGATCGTCTGTTCGTCGTGGATCAATTGGAACGGCGGCGTGTACGGTCCGATGATCACGCCGGCCGCGATATAGCCGAGCACCACCGGCTGCTTCAGGCGATGGAACAGCACGGTGACGACGCCGGCCAGCGCCATCACGACGGCCAGATCCTGGATGAAGCCGATGCCATGGTGCATGAGCGCCTTCCTTACAAACAGTAATCTCAGAAAGCGCAGTGTAGCAAACGAACCCGCCATCTTTTTGGCGAAGTCGCGCGCCGCGCCGCGCCGCCAGTAGCAGGCCGCTCGGCCGCAAAACCTTGCTCTACAATGCGGACGGACCTTTCCCTTTGGCTCCGCACTGCCTCGCTCATGCGCCCGCGCTGCGCTCAACCGGATTTCTACCGACATCATGGCCACTGAATTCGCCCCTTTCCCGCCGCTTGCCCAGCTTGCCGCCGATCTCGCCGCCGGCCGCACGACGAGCCGCGCGCTCGTCGAAACCGCGCTGGACCGAATCGCCGATCCGGCTGGCCAGGGCGCCGCCGTCTTCATGCACGTCGACACCGACGCCGCGCGCGCCGCCGCCGACGCGCACGACCGCCTGCGCGCGGCCGGCACCGTGCTCTCGCCGCTCGCCGGGATTCCCGTGTCGGTCAAGGACCTGTTCGACATCGAAGGCCAGCCGACCCGCGCGGGCTCCGTCGTGCTCGCCGACGCGCCCGCCGCGAAGGCCGACGCGGTCGCGGTCGCACGTCTGAAGCGGGCCGGCGCCGTGATCGTGGGGCGGACCAACATGAGCGAGTTCGCGTTTTCCGGACTCGGCCTGAATCCGCACTACGGCCATCCGCTGTCGCCGTACCGGCGCGGCGTGAAGGGCGACGAGCGGATTTCGGGCGGCTCGTCGTCGGGCGCGGCCGCGTCGGTCGCCGACGGCATGGCCGCGGTCGCGCTCGGCACCGACACCGGCGGCTCGATCCGCATCCCGGCCGCCTTGTGCGGGCTGACCGGCTTCAAGCCGACCGCCGCGCGCATCCCGAAGCAGGGCGGCGTGCCGCTGTCGTCGACGCTCGATTCGTTCGGGCCGATCGGCGTGTCGGTCGCATGCTGCGCGCTGGTCGACCGGATGCTCGCCGGGCTCGAGCCGCGCATCCCGGCCGCGCGGCCGCTCGAAGGCGTGCGCCTCGGCGTGCTGACCAATTTCGTGACCGACGGCGTCGAGCCCGAAGTCGCGCGCGCGATCGATACCGCGCTCAAGCATCTGGAGGCGGCCGGCGCGATCGTCAGCGAGGTGCGCTTCGCGCCGCTCGACCGGCTGCCGGAGATCAACCGCTTCGGCTTTTCGTCGATCGAGGCGTATGCGTGGCATCGTCCGCTGCTCGACAAGCATCGCGAACAGTACGATCCGCGCGTGCTCGTGCGCATCATGAAGGGGCAGCCGGCCAGCGCGGTCGATTATCTGGACCTCGTCGCCGAGCGCAACGCGATGCTCGACGAAGCCGCGCGCACGCTGTGGCAGCGTTTCGACGCGCTCGTCGCGCCGACCGTGCCGGTCGTGCCGCCGCGCCTCGCCGACCTGCTCAACGACGACGACGCGTTCGGCCGCACCAATGCGCTGATCCTGCGCAATCCGAGCGCGTTCAACTTCCTCGATAGCTGCGCGCTGTCGCTGCCGTGCCATCTGCGCGGCGACGCGCCGGTCGGCCTGATGCTGGCGGGCGCACCGCACGCCGACGACGCGCTGCTCGCGATCGGCCGCGCGGCCGAGGCAGTGCTGAAAGCGATCCGGTAAAGCGCGCCGGGGTTGGCCGCCCGGCGCGGTCGCCGCCGCGCCAATGTTCAGGCAATAAGTGGCGCGGCCAAGGTTCGCGCTAGAATCGCGGGCACCCGCCCTTTCGTCTCCAGACCAATCGAAGATCCATGAATAACGACTCCGCAATGCTGCGCCGCGAGCGCACCCTGCTGGTTCTGCTCGGCCTGATCTGCCTCGCCCTCGTGGGCGGTGCGTTGTATCTGCAGTTCGGCCTGCGCGAAGACCCGTGTCCGCTGTGCATCATCCAGCGCTATTTCTTCCTGCTGATCGCGATCTTCGCGTTCCTCGGCGCGAGCTTCAGGCACTGGCGCGGCGTGCGCCTGCTCGAAGTGATGGCGGCGCTGTCGGCGCTCGCCGGCATCGCGACCGCGGCGCGCCATGTGTACATCCAGGCGAATCCTGGCTTCAGCTGCGGCTTCGACGCACTGCAACCGGTGGTCGACAGCCTGCCCCCCGCGCACTGGCTGCCGAGCGTGTTCAAGGTTGCGGGCCTGTGCGAAACCGCCTATCCACCGCTTCTCGGGCTGACGCTGCCGATGTGGTCGGGCGTCGCGTTTATCGTCGCGTTCGTCGCGCTGGTGCTGAGCCTGGTGCGCAATCGCCATCGGGTCTCCTGACGGCGGGCAACTTGGCCGAGCGAGCTTCGAACGCCGTCTGAAGCGCCGAACTCGCCGCCAGGGCGCTTACCGATTCGCATCGCCAATGACGCCGGACTTCGTGTTGTCCATGCCGGGCACCGAAGTCCGGCGTTTTTTCTGCGCGACGTTCCGCGATCGCGCGCCGTTCCTGTCGGTCCCCGCTCCACGCACGCAACTTCTCGCCTCGGCGCGAATCGTACCCGGATCATGACCGCCGCCGCATGAGCTTCATGCGACACGGGAAATATTTTCGGGCCGGGGTAGTGCTATCTTCGGGTATGGATGGCGATCTACGTGCGCGAGGCCGGCTTTTTGCGACCCCATGCGTAACGCGCGCCCGGTCCGCACTGTCTTCCGATTCGCCATGACAACGCAAACCATCCGCTTCTACCATCAGGGGTCCGTCCGCGAGGTCGCGGGCGTGCCGGCGACGCGCACCGTGCTGCAGCACCTGCGCGAGGACTTGCGCTGCACCGGCACCAAGGAAGGCTGCGCGGAAGGCGACTGCGGCGCATGCACGGTCGTGATCGGCGAACTCGATGCGCGCGGCGACCTCACGTTGAAGGCGGTCAACGCCTGCATCCAGTTCCTGCCGACACTCTACGGCCGCGCCCTCTTCACCGTCGAAGACCTGCGCGCCGCGAACGGCGCGCTGCATCCGGTGCAGCAGGCGTTGGTCGACTGCCACGGTTCGCAATGCGGCTTCTGCACACCCGGCTTCGTCATGTCGATGTGGGCGCTCTACGAGAACCAGCCCGTCAGCGCCGGCCTGCCGACCCGCCATGAAATCGACGCCGCGCTGTCCGGCAATCTGTGCCGCTGCACGGGCTACCGGCCGATCATCGACGCCGCGCAGAAGATGTTCGACTACGCGCAGCATCCGCGCGTCGCGCTCGACCGCGACGCGATCGCGGCCACGCTGCGCACACTGCAACGCGAAGACACGTTCGAATACAGCGCGCCCGGCACCCGCGGCGCCGCCTTCGGCTCGCCCACCTTCCACGCCCCGCTCACGCTCGACGCGTTTGCGACGCTGCGCGCGCAGCATCCGGACGCGCGCATCGTCGCGGGCAGCACCGACGTCGGCTTGTGGGTCACCAAGCAGTTCCGCGATCTCGGCGATCTGCTGTACACCGGCAACGTCGCGGAACTGAAGACGATCGCGCGCGACGCGCAAACGCTGACCATCGGTGCGGCGGTCACGCTCGAGGACGCGTACGCGGCGCTCACCGCCGACTACCCCGAACTCGCCGAACTATGGACGCGCTTCGCATCGCTGCCGATCCGCAATGCGGGCACGCTCGGCGGCAACGTCGCGAACGGCTCGCCGATCGGCGACTCGATGCCGGCACTGCTCGCGCTCGGCGCCGACGTCGAGTTGCGCTGCGATCGCACGACCCGCACCGTGCCGCTCGACGCGTTCTACCTCGGCTATCAGAAGACCGCGCTCGCGGAAGGCGAATTCGTCAGCGCGCTGCGCGTGCCTCGCCCGGCCGGCGCGCTGCGGTTTCGCACCTACAAGGTGGCGAAGCGTTACGACCAGGACATCTCGGCGGTGTGCGCGGCGTTTGCGCTGCACGTCGCGGAAGATGGCACGATCCGCGCGGCGCGGGTCGCGTTCGGCGGCATGGCGGCGACGCCGAAGCGGGCCGCGCATGCCGAAGCCGCGCTCAACGGCGCGGCGTGGAACGAACCGACGGCCCGTCGCGCGATGGACGCGCTCACCGCCGACTATCAGCCGCTCACCGACATGCGCGCGTCGAGCGCGTATCGGCTGAGGGTCGCGCGCAATCTGCTGTGGCGCTTCTACCTCGAAACGCGTGACGACGCGCCGCTCGCGCTCTGCGACGTGAACGCGTTCGCGTTCGAGGCCAACGCAATCGTCGTGAAGGAGTCGCCGTGATGAACCGGACCGATGCCTTTATCGAACCCGCGGGCGCGCGTGCCGATCAACGCGAGGACGCGTCGATCGGCGTACCGCTGCCGCACGAATCCGCCGCGCTGCACGTGAGCGGCGAAGCGACCTACACGGACGACATCGCCGAGCTGCACGGCACGCTGCACGCGGCGCTCGGCCTGTCGCGCCATGCGCATGCGCGCATCGTGTCGATGGATCTCGACGCGGTGAGAAACGCGCCCGGCGTGATCGCGGTGCTGAGCGCCGACGATATCCCCGGCGAAAACAATTGCGGCCCGGTGCTGCACGACGATCCGATCCTCGCCGACGGCGAAGTGCTCTATCTGGGCCAGCCGGTCTTCGCGGTGATCGCCGAGAGCCACGAACTCGCACGTCGCGCCGCCGCGCTCGCGAAAAGCGACGACGTGATCCGCTACGAGCCGCTCGACGCGATCCTCACCGTCGCCGATGCGAAAGCCACGAAGCAGTTCGTGCTGCCGCCACTGCATCTGCGCCGCGGCGACCCCGACGCGAAGATCGCCGCCGCGCCGCATCGACTGGCCGGGAGGTTCGAGGTCGGCGGCCAGGAGCAGTTCTATCTCGAAGGCCAGATCGCCTATGCGGTGCCGAAGGAAATGGACGGCATGCTCGTCTACAGCTCGACGCAGCATCCGAGCGAGATGCAGCAGGTCGTCGCGCACATGCTCGACTGGCCCGCGCATAACGTCGTCTGCGAATGCCGGCGCATGGGCGGCGGCTTCGGCGGCAAGGAATCGCAATCGGCGCTGTTCGCGTGCGTGGCCGCGCTTGCGGCGCAACGCCTGCGTCGCCCGGTCAAGCTGCGCGCCGATCGCGACGACGACTTTCTGATCACCGGCAAGCGCCACGATGCAGTCTACGAGTACGATGCGGGCTTCGACGACAGCGGGCGTCTCAGCGGCGTGCGCGTCGAAATCGCATTGCGCGCCGGCTATTCCGCGGATCTGTCCGGCGCGGTCGCGACGCGCGCGGTGTGCCACGTCGACAACGCGTACTACCTGTCCGACGTCGATATCGTCGCGCTGTGCTGCAAGACCAATACGCAGTCGAACACCGCGTTTCGCGGCTTCGGCGGACCGCAAGGCGCGCTCGTGATGGAGGTGCTGCTCGACGGCATCGCGCGCGAGCTGCGGCTCGATCCGCTCGACGTGCGGCTCGCGAATTACTACGGCGTCGGCGAACGCGATACGACGCCGTACGGACAACGCGTCGAAGACAACATCATCGCGCCGCTGACCGACGCGCTGCTAGATTCGAGTGACTACCGCGCGCGTCGCGCGGCACTCGCCGAATTCAATGCGAAGAGTCCCGTGCTCAAACGCGGCCTCGCGTTTTCGCCGGTCAAGTTCGGCATCTCGTTCAACGTGCCGTTCCTGAATCAGGCCGGCGCGCTCGTGCACGTGTACAAGGACGGCTCCGTGCTCGTCAATCACGGCGGCACCGAGATGGGCCAGGGGCTCAACACGAAAGTTGCGCAGGTGGTCGCGAATCAGTTCGGCTTGCCGTTCGCGCGCGTCCGGGTGACCGCGACGGATACCTCGAAGATCGCCAACACGTCGGCCACCGCGGCCTCGACCGGCAGCGACCTGAACGGCATGGCCGCCGAAGCCGCCGCGCGGACGATCCGCGCGCGGCTCGCGGAACTCGCGGCGCGCCAGCTCGGTGGCGACGCCAACGACGTGCAGTTCGCGCGCGGCAGCGTGTCGGTGAACGGCGGCGCGCTGCCGTTCGAACAGATCGTCAACGCCGCGTATCTCGCGCGCGTGCAGTTGTGGTCGGACGGCTTCTACGCGACGCCGAAAGTGCATTGGGATGCGAAGTCGCTGACCGGTCATCCGTTCTATTACTTCGCGTATGGTGCGGCGGTGTCGGAGGTCGTCGTCGATACGCTGACCGGCGAGTGGAAGCTCCTGCGCGCGGACTTGCTGCACGACGCGGGCCAGTCGATCAATCCGGCGATCGATCTCGGCCAGATCGAAGGCGGCTTCATTCAGGGCATGGGCTGGCTCACCACTGAAGAGCTATGGTGGAGCCGCGACGGCCGCCTGATGACGCACGCGCCGTCGACGTACAAGATTCCCGCGGTCAGCGACACGCCCGCCGCGTTCCACGTTCGGCTCTACGACAACAGCAACGCCGAGCCGACCGTGTTCCGCTCGAAGGCGGTCGGCGAGCCGCCGTTGCTGCTGCCGTTTTCGGTGTTTCTCGCGATTCGCGACGCGATCGCGGCCGCAGTGCCGGGCGCGCGACATGCTCCGCCGTTGCGCGCGCCGGCGACGCCCGAGGCGATACTCGATGCGCTGGACGCTTTGAATGCGATGAACGCGTCGCAGACCGCAGATCCGACCGAAGCCGCCGCGCACCCCGATGGCACCGACACAAACACGCAACCCGCCGCGGAAACGCCCCACGCGGCCCCCCACGGAGAATCGCCGGATGCAAGCCTGGCTCACTGACCTGCAACATCTGCTCGCGCATGGCGACGCCGCCGTGCTGGTGACGGTCGCGCGCGTCGAAGGTTCGGCGCCGCGCGAAGCCGGCACGAAGATGCTCGTCACGCGCGAGGCGGCCAGGCATACGATTGGCGGCGGCCACCTCGAATGGAAGGCGATCGAGACCGCGCGCCAGGTGCTGCGCGACGGCATGCGCGCGCCCCACATGCGGCGGCTCGAACGCTTCGCGCTGGGGCCGAGCCTCGGCCAGTGCTGCGGCGGCGCCGTGATCCTCGCGTTCGAGCGGCTCGACGTCGGCGATCTCGGCTGGCTCACGTCGCTCGCCAAGCGCCTCGCGGCGGGGCAATCGACGGTGCGCAGCGTATCATTCGGCCCCGCGCCGGATGCGGTGATGCTGTCCGAACCCGAGCCCGGCATCGACGGCGCCGACTGTCTGCTGTGGGACGGCGCCGGTTTCGACGACAGCAGCGCGCTCCTGACCGAAACCATCGCGCCGGGCGAATTCGCCGTCGTGCTGTTCGGCGCCGGTCACGTCGGCGCGGCGCTCGTGCGCGTGCTGGCGACACTGCCTTGCACGGTGCGCTGGGTCGACGAGCGCGACGCGCAGTTTCCGTCGCTCGATGCGCTGCACGCGCCGAACGTGAGGATCGACGCGAACGACGCACCCGACGAGGCGATCGATCAGGCCGCGCCGAACACGTACTTCGTGGTGATGACGCACAACCACGCGCGCGATCTCGAACTGGCCGAACGCATCCTGCGGCGCGGCGACTTCGCGTTCTTCGGCATGATCGGCTCGCATACCAAGCGCAAGCAGTTCGAGCATCGGCTCGCGGCTCGCGGCATCGATCCGGCGCGGATCGCGCGGATGAAATGTCCGCTCGGCGTCGACGGCATCGTCGACAAGTCGCCCGAGGTCATCGCGATCTCGGCGGCCGCGCAGGTGTTGCAGGCCGTCGAGGCGAACGCGGGTGCGCGCCACCCGACGCAGGCGGTTTGATACGCGGCCGGCGCCACTCGTTACCCAACACACAATTCCAAACCACGATGAACCCGACAACCGCTACCCCTGTTTCCTCCGTTACGCTCGCCGACAAAACCGCGCGCGCACCGAAGGCCGAGCTGCATATCCACATCGAAGGCTCGCTCGAACCCGAGCTGATTTTCGCGCTCGCGCAACGCAACGGCGTGAAGCTCGCCTACGACTCGGTGGAAGCCTTGCGCGCCGCCTATGCGTTCACCGACCTGCAATCGTTCCTCGACATCTACTACGCGGGCGCGAGCGTGCTGCTGCACGAGCAGGACTTTTACGACATGACGATGGCCTACGTCGAGCGCTGTCTCGCCGACAACGTCGTGCATAGCGAAATCTTCTTCGACCCGCAGACGCATACCGAGCGCGGCGTGCGGATCGCGACCGTCGTGGCCGGCATCGAACGCGCGCTCGCCGACGCGGAGAAGCGCGGCATGTCGAGCAAGCTGATCCTGTGTTTCCTGCGCCATCTGTCCGAGGACGATGCGCTCGCCACCTTCGACGAAGCGCTGCCGCTGTTCGAGCAGTACGAGCATCGGCTGATCGGCGTGGGGCTCGATTCGTCGGAACGCGGTCATCCGCCGTCGAAGTTCGAGCGCGTGTTCGCGAAGGCGCGCGCGCTCGGTCTGAAGCTCGTCGCGCATGCGGGCGAGGAAGGCCCGCCGTCCTACATCTACGAGGCGCTCGACGTGCTGAAGGTCGACCGCGTCGATCACGGCGTGCGCAGCATCGAGGACCCCGCGCTCGTCACGCGTCTCGCCGATACGCGCGTCGCGCTGACCGTGTGCCCGCTGTCGAACCTGAAGCTGTGCGTGTTCGACGACCTGACCAGGCACACGCTGAAAGACCTGCTCGATCGCGGCGTCGCGGTGACCGTCAATTCCGACGATCCGGCCTATTTCGGCGGCTACGTGAACGCGAACTATCTGGCGACGATCGACGCGCTGAAGCTCGACGACGCCGAGGTCTACACGATCATCCGCAACGGCTTCGAGGCGTCGTTCGTGACGCCCGAGGAACGCGCCATGCTGATCGGTAAGCTCGACGCGTATTGGCGGCACTGAGTGGCGGCACTGAGCCGCGCGCCGACGGATTTCAACTGACAGGCCTCGACCGACGCCGGCGGCCGGCGGCTTCGCTTCGTTCGGGCAAACGGCAACGACCCGAACCGGGAAGCCGCTGCCGCTGCCTGCGCCGCCCAGCTTTCAACATTCGGAGACAGCTTTTCCATGACTGAATCGGCTCATACCGCGCAAGCGGCGCAAGCGGCATTCCGCGCCCCTCTGCTGACCTTCAACGGCGATCCGGCGCACGCGCCGAACGCCGTGGTGTTTCACGAGGACGGTCTCCTGATCGTGGAAGACGGCCGCGTCGTCGCGGCGGACGCGTATGCGGCGCTCGCGTCGCGGCTCGCGCCCGGCACGCAGGTCGTGGAGCGGCGCGACAAGCTGATCCTGCCGGGCTTCATCGATACCCACATCCACTATCCGCAGACCGACATGATCGCGTCGCCGGCGCCGGGTCTGCTGCCGTGGCTCGACACGTACACGTTCCCAACCGAGCGCCGCTTCGCCGACATCGCGCACGCCCGCGACACGGCGAGCTTTTTTCTCGACGAACTGCTCGCCTGCGGCACGACGACCGCGCTCGTGTACTGCACGGTCCACAAGGAATCCGCCGACGCCCTCTTCGCCGAGAGCGAAGCGCGCAATCTGCGCATGGTCGCTGGCAAGGTGCTGATGGACCGCCACTGCCCCGCGTTCCTGCGCGACACCGCGCAATCGGGCTACGACGACAGCGCCGAGCTGATCGGCCGCTGGCACGATCGCGGCCGCCAGATGTACGCGCTGACGCCGCGCTTCGCGCCGACCTCGACCGAGGCGCAGCTCGAAGCATGCGGCGCGCTCGCGCGGCTGCATCCGGACGTGTTCGTTCAGAGCCACGTGGCCGAGAACACCGACGAGGTGAAATGGGTCGCCGAGCTGTTCCCCGGCCACCGCAGCTATCTCGACATCTACGATCACTATGGGCTCTTGCGCCGTCGCGCGGTGTACGGCCATTGCATCTACCTCGACGACGAGGACCGCAAGCGCATGGCGCAAACCGGCGCGCTCGCCTCGCACTGTCCGACCTCGAACCTGTTCCTCGGCAGCGGCCTGTTCGACTTCGACAAGGCCGACTCGGCCGGCATGCCGATCGCGCTCGCGACCGACGTCGGCGGCGGCACGTCGTTCTCGATGCTGCAGACGATGAACGAAGCGCACAAGGTTGCGCGCCTCGGCGGCCATCATCTGACGGCGACGCGCATGTTCTATCTCGCGACCGCCGGCGCGGCCGAAGCGCTCGATCTCGGCGACAAGATCGGCACGCTGAGGGACGGCTCGGAAGCGGACTTCGTCGTGCTCGATCCGCAGGCGACGCCGCTGCTCGCGCGCCGCACCGCGCGGCGCGAATCGCTCGAGGAGCTGCTGTTCGCGTTCGCGCTGCTCGGTGACGATCGCGCCGTGTATGAAACGTATGCGGCCGGCAAGTGCGTGCATCGCCGCGACGACGCGCGCCAGCGCGTGCCGGGACGCGCGAAGATCGCGGCTTGACATGACACCAGCTTCGGTTGAGACGCCCCAGTTGCAGACGAAACGCTAGTGCGCGTCTTGGTCCGCGAGTGCTCACAAATTGGCTATTCAGTGTCAATTTCGAGCGTCTCAAATTCGACGGCAATCTCAGCGCCAACTGTTGAGAAAACGTATGCGATATGGTCGGCACGGCGCTTTCCAAAATGCGCGGATTTCTTGAGTACCTCGATTGCCGCGGCGTATGCCTCATCACCGGGTTTCAACACCTCAATCGAATTGACGATGTTCAACAATCCACCATCAATGATGCTTGCTCGCGTCACTCCAAGAAAGGTAACGGTCGCGCGCCGGCTCTCATCGTACAACCCAAGTGTTAGTACGTTTGGTGTATTGGCGCCACCTTCCTTGCTGGTCGCAATCGCATCCAGGTACCAGTCATGAAAACCGCCGAACTGTTCCAGTGCATCTGTGATGGTCATGGTGGCTTGTCCTATGGAGGTATGGAGACCGGCCAGCCGTGATCGCGGCCCTGGTCGTCCCAGTTGTGGGCGTGCGGATTTGGCTGGCCATGATGGTTGTCGAAGTCAATATCAACGGTCGGGGTGCCTTGTGAACCGTACATCCGCCATTGCTTCTTTTTCCCCGGCACGTTCTCAACCCACGCGTTGGGCATACCCTCAAACGGGATTCCAGCCAGTTTCGTCGAATCCCCCGACAAGTCGTTAGCGTAGTATGCAAACGGCTGGGCATCGCCGAGCAGCGTTGAGGCGCCCGCATCGTGGGCCAGATCGCCGTCGCTGTTGCTGGCTGCCGTGGCTGCGCGTGGAGCGATCAGCCCGGTTTGCCGGGTGGCTGGATCAGCCCGGCCGGACAGCATGGGTTCCCCGTTCGGGAGACCGACGGCCCTCGCCCCGAGATTGCTCAACGGCGTGCTGTGGGGGGATGGAAACAGGTCAGCCCGAGGGCCTTTAATGGCAAGACGAGCACCTCTGCGCAGATCGTCGAGAAGCGCATTAATGATCCACCAGCCATCGGTGTTGGGGTTCCAGTTTCGCACACCATCAAACGCCAGCAACTGACGATCAATGAGACGCCTGACCAGCGTTAGGTCCTCCTCCCACTTTCGCTGATTCAATCTGACAATACTGAGAAATTCCTGGGTCTCCGCCTTGGCCTTCTGAAGGTCTGCGGCCCTTCCGAGGCACGCCTTGTAGTGCCGCTCATCGCAGATGACATAACAGGCACCAAGGGGCCTTTGACAGCGCAGCTCCACGGAGTGCATTTCAAATACGGACAAGGACATAGGCGTGTCGACGATCTATTTGAAGTTGCTGCCCGGATTGGCAGCATCCAGATAGATACCGTGCTCGGGGTCGTCCGTATATGGGCGACAGCCCAAAACCTCAACTGCCCTCGATCCCTGGGACACGCCCAAAGCGCCGGCCCGCCTCAGCCCGCCTTGCACACCTCGTGCAACGCGTTGAGGCGCCGCACCGGATCCGCGACATACGGATTCGACTCGTCCCACGCGTAACCGGCGAGCACCGCGCTGATCATGCGGCGGATCGGCGTCACCTGTTCCGGGTAGTAGATGATGTCCTGCAGCTCGCCCGTGTACCAGCGCTCGACGAATGCGCGGAACGTATCGATGCCCTTGCGCAACGGCACGTCGTAGTCGGCTGACCAGTTGACCGTCGCGCCGTCGAGCTGCCGGTTCAGCGCGCGCGCCGCCATATGCGCGGAGCGCAGCGCGATCGTCACGCCCGAGGAAAACACCGGATCGAGAAACTCGCCCGCATTGCCGAGCAGCGCATAGCCCGGCCCGTGCAGACTCGCGACACTCGCCGCGTAGCCGCCGATCTGCCGCACCGGCATCAGGAACGGCGCCTGCCCGATCAGCCGGTTCAGCGTCGGCTCCTGCCGGATCAGCGCGCGCAGCGTCGCCTCGCACTGCGTTTCGGGCACCTCGAGAAAATTCGCCTCGGCGACACATCCCACCGAACAACGGCCGCCCGCGAGCGGAATCATCCAGAACCACACGTCGCGACGCTCGGGATGCGTCGCGATGCAGATCTTGTTGCGATCGATGTCGTCGAGCGCGAGGCCGTCGCGCACGTGCGTGAACAATGCGGCGCGCGTCGGCATGCGCGTCGGCGCCTCCAGCTTCAGCAGGCGCGGCAGCACGCGCCCGAAGCCGCTCGCATCGAGCACGAAACGCGCTTCGACCCGATACGCGCCGGCACTTTCATCGACGACGTCGAGCACCGGTGCCGCGCCCGTGCGCACCGCGCTCACGGTGTGGCCGAACCGCACCTCGGCACCCTGCGCGGCCGCGCAGCGAATCAGCACGTCGTCGAACAGCGCGCGCTCGACCTGGTACGTGGTGCCCCAGCCCGGCGAATGCTTGTCACGAAAATCGAACGACGAGCTCTGGTCGCGATATACGAAGTGCGCGCCGTTCTTGTACTGGAAGCCCGCCTCGACGACGGCCTGCAGCATGCCGGCCTCCTCGAGGTACGCCATGCTTTGCGGCAACAGGCTCTCGCCGATCGAGAAGCGCGGAAAGTGCTGACGCTCCAGCACCAGCACCGAGCGGCCCGCCTTACGCAGCAGCGCGGCGGCCACCGCGCCGGCGGGACCCGCGCCGATGATCGCGACGTCGACCACGGTCCGCTTTGAAGAATCGCTGTTCAAATCACCCCTCCAACGGTTTGCGTGCGTTGCCGCGCCGTATGCGAGCCTCGCCACGCTTCGAACATCAGGCTCGCGCAACTCCCGCCGAACCCGAAAGAAACGGACATCGCCGTGTCGATGCGCGCGTCGCGCGGCAAGCGCACGAGCGGCATGTCCCGCACTTGCGGCTCCGGCGTATCGACCAGCGCGGTCGCCGCGATGAAGCCGTCGCGCATCATCAACAGCGTATAGATCGCTTCGTGCGCGCCGCACGCGCCGAGCGAATGCCCGGTCATGCCCTTGGTCGACGAAAACGCGGGCAACCCTTGCGCCGATGCACCGAACACGTCGCGCAACGCGTGCAGCTCTTCGAGATCGCCGAGCGGTGTGGACGGCGCATGCGTGTTCACGTAGTCGGGACGCCGGCCCGCCTGCTCGAGCGCGCCACGCATCGCGCGCGCGATGCCGGCTGCACGCGGCGCGACCATGCCCGCGCGATCGGTGCAATCGCCGAAGCCGCTCAGCTCCGCGTAGATGCGCGCGCCGCGCGCGAGCGCATGGTCGAGCGCTTCGAGCACGAGCACGCCGCCGCCCGACGCGATCACGAAACCGTCGCGCTGCGTGTCGTACGGCCGCGATGCACTGTGGGGCGTGTCGTTGAAGCGGCGCGACAGCGCGCCCATCGCGTCGAACATCAGCGTCGTGTTGTCGTGCAGCGCTTCGCTGCCGCCCGCGAGCACGATCTGCTGGCGGCCGTTCTGGATCAGCTGCATCGCCTGCCCGATCGCGAGCGCCGACGTCGTGCATGCCGATGACGGCGAATAGCTGACGCCTTCGAGCCCGAACATCTGCGCGACGTTCGCCGACGCGGTGCTGCTCATCGTATGCGGCACCGTGAACGGCGGCACCTTGTCGACGCCGCGCGTGTGCGCGATCGCGAGCGCCGCGTCGTAGCTCGCCATCGTGCCGACGCCCGAGCCGATCACGACACCCGCGCGCGGCGACTGCAATGAAGCGAGGTCGAGCCTTGCATCGTCGATCGCGCGTCGCGCCGCGTGGCACGCAAAGCGCGCGGTGTCGCCCATGAAGCGTTCGAGCTTGCGCTCGAACGGCGCCTCGTGCGCGACCGACGCCACGCCCGCGACTTGCGATGCAAATCCGCGCTCGCGCCACGCATCGATACGCTCGATTCGCGAGTGCCCCGCGCGCAACGCCGCGCAGACCTGGTCGAGCGTATTGCCGAGACACGACACGATGCCCATGCCGGTCACGACCACGCGTTGCAGGCCTGTGCTCATCGAACGCGCCGGAAAATCAGCGACGTGTTGATGCCGCCGAACGCGAAGTTGTTGCTCATCACGTACTCGGCGTCGATCTCGCGCGCGCCGCCGACGATGTAATCCAGCGGCGCGCAAGCCGGATCGAGGTGGTCGAGATTCAGGGTGGGCACGTACCAGTTGCGCTTCATCATCTCGATCGTCCACCACGCCTCGATCGCGCCGCACGCGCCTAGCGTATGGCCCACATAGCTTTTCAGCGAGCTGATCGGCATGCGAGCGCCGAAGGTCTGCGCGGTCGCATGGCTTTCGGCGATGTCGCCGCGGTCGGTCGACGTACCGTGCGCGTTCACGTAGGCAATCGCTTCGGGCGGCAATTGCGCGTCGCGCAGCGCGAGTTGCATCGCGAGCGCCATCGTGTCGGCGGTGGGTTGCGTCATGTGCGCGCCGTCCGAATTGCAGCCGAAGCCGACCACTTCCGCGTGAATCCGCGCGCCGCGCGCCAGCGCATGCTCGTATTCTTCGAGGACGAGCGTCGCCGCGCCCTCGCCGACCACGAGGCCGTCGCGCGCGGCATCGAACGGACGCGGCGTCAGATGCGGCTCGTCGTTGCGCGTGCTGGTCGCGTACAGCGTGTCGAACACGGCGACCGCGGGACCCGACAGCTCTTCCGCGCCGCCCGCGAGCATCAGCGTCTGTTTGCCGGACTGGATCGCCTCGTACGCATAGCCGATCGCCTGGCTGCCCGACGCGCACGCGCACGAGGTCGGGATGATGCGGCCTTTGAGGTCCCAGAACAGGCTCACGTTGACGGCCGTCGTGTGCGGCATCATCTGCACGTAGCTGTTCGACGTGACGTCGCTCATCAAGCCGGTTTCGAGCATCGTGCCGAACGCGCGGATCGGCTGCACCGAGCCCGACGACGAACCGTACGCGACGCCCATGCGGCCATCCGCGATGCTCGTGTCGTCGGCGAGACCCGCGTCGGCGAGCGCGAGTTCGCTCGCGCGCACCGAGTACAGCGACACCGGGCCCATCGAACGCACTCTCTTGCGCGGGTAATGCGCGGGGATCGTGAACCCGGGCAGCGGACACGCGAGCCGCGTATGCAGCGACTCGAAGTAATCCCACTCGGACATGCGCCGCACCGCGTTCTCGCCGCGCTTCAGGCGCGCTTGAACCGCGTCCCAGCTATCGCCGAACGCGGTCACGCCGCCCATGCCGGTGATGACGACGCGCTTCATCAGACCATCCCGCCGTTCACGCCGATCACCTGGCGCGTCACATACGACGCGCCATCCGACATCAGAAAGCTCACCACCGACGCGACCTCGGCCGGCTGGCCGACACGGTTCATCGGCACGGTCTTCAGCGCGTGATCGAGCGTCACCTGTTCGAGCATGCCGGTTTCGATCAACCCCGGCGCGACGCAATTGACGGTGATGTTGCGCGACGCGAGTTCGACCGCGAGCGCCTTGGTCGCGCCGATCAGTCCCGCTTTCGCGGCGCTGTAATTGACCTGGCCGCGATTGCCCATCACGCCCGACACCGACGCGATCGTGACGATACGGCCGCCTTGGCGCGCGCGCACCATCGGCATCGTCAGCGGATGCACGACGTTGTAGAAGGCATCGAGGCCGGTTTCGATCACGACGTCCCAGTCTTCTCCGGTGAGCGCCGGAAACGCCGCGTCGCGCGTGACACCCGCGCTGCACACGATGCCGTAGTAAGGACCGTGCGCGGCGACGTCGGCTTCGAGCGCCTCGCGGCACGCGGCGCGCTCGCGCACGTCGAATTGCAGCACGCGCGCCGTGCCGCCCTGCGCGGCGATGCCCGTCGCGACCGCGTCGGCTTCGCTGCGTCCGGTGCGGCAATGCACGGTCACGGCGAAACCGTCGGCGGCCAACTTGTACGCAATCGCGCGGCCGATGCCGCGGCTTGCGCCGGTAACGAGAACTCGCCGGCTCATGAACTCATACTCCCTTCGATGAATGACTGGAAATCGGGCGGTTGAAACACCTTGATCACCGCTTCGGCACAGCGCGCGTCGCCGTCGTCGATCGTGCATTCGTAGGCACTGTGGCCTGCGTCGCTGCGCAGCAGCTCGCTCACGTGAACGCGCAAACGCGCGCCGCTTTGGAACACCGGCTGCAACGCCTGATAGCTGCGCGAGCCGAGCAGCACGCCGGGACGCGCGTGGCCGCCGCCGCGCATCGCGACGAGCGCGATGTGCGCGGCGATCGCCTGCGCCATCAGCTCGATGCCGATCCACGCGGGCATCGCGCCGGCGGCGTCGGCATACCATGCGTGCGGGTCGACGTTGGCGATGGCGCTCAGCGTGGTGTCGGCGAACGTGTCGATCGCATCGAGCAGCAGCATGCTGCCGCGATGCGGGATGATCGCTTCGATCGGCTGACGCACGAGTTGCTCGACAGTGAGTGGCGGAGTCGTCATGCGCTTTACCTGGCGAGAATCAGGCTGACATTGCTGCCGCCGAACGCGAACGAATTGCTCATTGCGTACTGCGTGCCCGTGCCGCGCGGCAGATGGCGCGCGCCCGCGACGAGATCGAGCGCGGGCAGCGCGGGATCGGCCTCGCCGTCCCATAGATGCGGCGGCAGCGGCGCGTTTTCGCGCGCGAGCGTGAGCCACGCGAAGCCGAGTTCGGTCGCGCCGGCCGCGCCGAGCAGGTGGCCGGTCAACGGCTTGGTGCCGCTCGCGGCGACGCGCCGCCGGGGAACACGCGCGCCATCAGACGCGCTTCCATTTCGTCGTTCTTCTGCGTGGCGGTCGCGTGCAGATTCACATAGCCGACCGCCGAGGCCGCGATGCCCGCGTCCGCGAGCGCTTCGCGAAGCGCGAGTTCGCCCCCGACGCCCTGCGGGTCCGGCGCCGAAATATGATGCGCGTCGCTCGATTCGCCGAGGCCCGCGAGCCGCACCGCCGCTTCGTCGCGGCTCATCAGGAACACGGCCGCGCCCTCGCCGACGTTGATGCCGCGGCGATTGCGGCTCATCGGATTGGTGCGCGCGCTGCTGGTCGATTCGAGCGACGCAAAGCCCTGCACCGTCAATTCGCATAGCGAATCGACACCACCGACGACAACCGCATCGCATAGCTGCAATTGCAGCAGCCGACGCGCCGACGCGAACGCCTTCGCGCTCGACGTACACGCGGTCGAAATCGTAAACGCCGGCCCGTGCACGCCGAGCGCGGCGGCAGCGAACGGCGCGGCGGTGCCGATTTCCATCTGCCGATAGTTGAAATTGGCCGGCAACGCGCCGGCTCGTGCGTGATAGACGAACGCGGTTTCGGCCGCCTCGATGCCCGACGTGCTGGTGCCGAGCACGACGCCGATGCGCTGCGGGCCGTAGCGCTCGCGCGCGGCTTCGAGCGCGGGCGCGATCTGCGCGAGCGCCGCGAGCAGCAGCCGGTTGTTGCGGCAGTCGTAGCGCGCAAGGTCGGCGCGCGGCGCGAGATCGAGCGGCGCGAGCACGCTGCCGACGAACGCGTCGCCGATGCCGGTATGCACATTGCCCATGCCGGGCGAGCGCGCGGCGGCGAGCGCCGGCGCGATCTCGTCGACGTCGCCGCCGAGCGCGTTGATCATGCCTAGCGCGTGCAAATAAACTGTTGGCGCTTTCATGCCGCCCTCCGTGGTTCCGATGACTTGCCCGAGCGCGCTGCCGATGGCATGCCGAGAGGCGCGAGCAGCACCGCCACCGCGATGCCGAGCGCGAGCGTGGTGCCGAAGCTTTTGAGCGCGGGCATCGCGCTCACGCCGAGCATGCCGAACGACAACAACGTGGTCGCCGCCGACAGCAGCACGCCGGTCCACACCGCGCCGAGATCGGCCTCTGCGCGCGCGCAGCCTTCGCGCAGGAACACCGCATAGTTTGCGCCGACGCCAAGCACCAGCATCAGCGCGAGCCAGTTGAACAGATTGAGCGGCACGCCCGCGTAGCCGAACACCGCCAGCGCGACGCCGACCGCGAACAGCACGGGCAAGGTCGTGGCGATACCCCCGCGCGCCCCATAGCGCAGCATCAGCAGCACGCACACGAGCACGAGCGCGCCGCCGAGCCACCAGCCGCTATCCACGCGATACGCGCCGAACAGCCTCGACACGCTCGCGGCCTTATCGACGAACACGACGCCGGGCAGGCCGCGCGCGAGCGCGATCAGCGCGGGCTCGTTGCGCGGCGTCACGCCTTGCGGGATCACGACGGCCGCGTAGCCAGGTTGATGAGCCCGATTCTTGTCGTTCGATCCCACCGCGCCGAGCCACAGATGCCGATACGGCTGCGACCACGGCGCCGCGAGCCAGCGCTCGACGGTCAGCGGCGCGGGCGGCTTGGCGAAGCCGGCGAGCCACGCATCGGCGACTTCGTCCTTGAAGCCTGCTTGCAGCAGCGTCGCACGCAACGCGGCAAAGTCGCCGAACACATGCTGCGCGAGCAGCGCGCGATCCTCGCGCTGACGTTGCGCGGACGGCACGAACTGCGCGACCGACTGGTAGCCGCCGACGCTATCGGCGCTGCCGTTCAGCGCATCGAGCTTCGCACCGAGCGCTTCGGCGCGTTGCAGCACCGCTTCCTGGGTCGCGCCGCGCACGACGAAAAACTGCGCGCTGTTATCGACGCCGACCGCCTCGCGCACCGTGTCTTCCTGCGCGGCCAGCGACGCATCGCGCTGGATCAGCAGATGGATGTCGTCGTCGCTGCTCAGACGCAGCCAGCCGGGCACCGACGCGATCAGCAGCAGCGCGGCGACCAGCCAAGCGCGCTTGCCGCCGAGCGCATGCTGCCAGCGCGCGAGCAGCCGCGCCGCGCCCGCGAACAGGCGCCGAGGGCTGTGCTTCGGCGCGCGCGTGAGCAGCGCGGGCAGCAGCCACAGCACCGACGCGAACGCGGTCGTAATGCCCACCATCGCGAAGCACGCGATCTGCTTCAACGCGGGGAACGGCACCCACATCAGGATCGCGTAGCCGAGCAGGCTCGTCGCCAGCGCAACGCCCAGCGCGGGCCGTACCCTCCGCGCGCCGAGCCGCGCATCCCAGTCGCGGCCCGCGCCGAGATAGACGACGAAATACTGGATCGAGTAATCGACGGCCTCGCCGATCAGGCTCGCGCCGAACACGAGCGTCAACAGATGCAGCTTGCCGAAGATCAGCAGCGTCGCCGCGAGCGCGCAGACGATGCCGAGCGCGGTCGATACGAAGCCGAGCAGCAACAGACGCGGCGAGCGGAACACCCACATCATCAGCAGCGCGATGCCGGCGAGCGACGCGATGCCAATCACGTGCACCTCGCGTTCGGAAGCGCTGCGCGCGGCCTCGGCGTAGAACACGGCGCCCGTGCGTGCAACCGATACGTCGGGGAACGTCTGACGCAATCCGCTTTCCGCATTGGCGAGCGCGGCGTGTACCGCGCGCTGCGTCTTCGTTTCGTAGGCGGAGCCCGGCAGGGTCGCGATGACCAGCACGCTGGTCATGTCGCCATGCGCGTCGTGACGATGCGACACCAGCAGGTTGTCCTCGACTTCGAGATTCGACGTCGCGAGCGGCAGATTGCCGAGCCAGCGTTCGAGCCAGCCGAATGGATCGTCGGCGAGTTGCGTACTGAGGCCGCCTTGCAGCGGGCTGTAGATGCGCTGCGCGAGCATGTCGTGCAGCGTCGTCGCGCGCGCGGTCGCGAGCGCGGTGCGATCGGCCGGCGCGAGCAGGCCGAAGCGGTATGGCAGATACAGCGCCGAGATCTGCGACAGGTCGAACGGCGGCAGTTCGGCCGTCACCGATGCGAATGCGCCGCTCTTTCGCAGCGACGCGCCCAGTTGCTTCGCGGCCGCTTTCGCGTGCGCATCGTCGCGGCTCGTGACGAGCAGCACGGTGCGATCGCCGAGCGCGCTCGCGAGCGTGTCGACCGCTTTCTCGGCGACCGGGTCCGCTTCGGTCGCGGGCAGCAGCGCGAGCAGATTGGTTTCGAGCGGCGACGCTCCGGCGAAGCGCCAGCCGCAATACAGCGACGCCAGCAGCGCGAGCACGAGCCATGCGGCGCGCACGCCCCACGCATGTTTCGCGGTTCGCTGCTGCGGCATGTCCATCACGGCGCTCCGAACAGGCTGCGCTCGTCCGGCGTCGGCTCGGCAACGGCCGCGCTGTTCGCGAACTCGAGCTTCGTCACATCGCCGTTCGCGAGCGTGATGCGCAGGTTTTGCAGATAATCGCCGCCGCTCATGTCGAGGCCCTTGATCGATTGCGCGAGCTGCGGTTGATTCGGCGTGAGTCGCATGCGCCATTGCGCGGCGCTGCCTTCGGCGCTCACGTCGAACTGCGAGTACAGCGCCGACAGATCGCCGCCGAGCATCGCGCGCATCATCTTCGACACTTGCGCGACGCCGCGGCTGCCCTGCGCGCTTTGCGTGCTCACGCGGTGGCCGCTGGCGTCGAGCTGCGCGACGCCTGCGTCGGTGATCACGTAGGTGGCCTTGTACGGCGTGTCGATCCGCCAGATCACGCCGCGCTCGCGGAAGAACAGCAAGGTGCCGTTGCTGACGAGCGGCTGCTTCATCGCGGCAAGCGTCTGCGTCTGCGTGAATTGCGCGCGCACGCCCTTGGGCTGCGCGAGATGCGCGGCGATCTGCGAGACGAGCGCGGCGTTGGCGTTGCTGGCGGCGTTGGCGTTGCTGGCGGCGTTGGCGGCTGGAGCCGTATTGCTGGCGGTGGCCGCATCGGCCGACGCCGCTGCCAAGGCAAGCGCCCCTATTGCGACGATCGCCCCCGCCGGCCGCGACACGAGCGCTCCCAGCCCGCACCGGTTCACCGTCCCCATACGCGTCCCAGCTTTTCGAATACGACCGGCGGCGACACGAACTGCAATTCCTCGGTGGCGGCATCGACGGCGACCTGGATCGTATAGCCCTTCGTGAGCCGCGCGCCCGATGCGCAATCGACGATTTCATAGCCTATTTTCAGGCGGTTTTCGTATTCGAGCAGTTGCGCGCGCACCTCGATCTTCTGTCCGTACACGGCGGCCCGCACGTACTTCAGATGCGCCTCGACGATCGGCCACAGATAGCCGGACGATCGCATCTCGCGATAGTCGTAGTCGAACGCGCGCAACAGGGCCGCGCGGCCCAACTCGAAGTACTTCAGATAATTGCCATGCCAGCACACGTTCATCGCGTCGACGTCGTGAAACGGCACTTCGACGGTCGCGCTCGCGGCGAGCACGTGCTGCGTTTTCGCGGGCTCGCTCATGCGTTGACTCCTTGGCGATCGGCAGCGGCACCGGCATCCACATGCGCCGCGGCACTCGTAACAGCGCGTAGGTGCCGTACATCGTTCAGATCATGGTCGGCCATTTGCGCCTCGCTCGGGGCTGGCCCAGAAATCGAAGAAATTGAACCATTGGTAAGGGGCCTTGCGGCAGTAGTGTTCGAGGCGCAGCGCGTAGCGTTGCGCCCACGCTGCCAGATGCTGCGCGCGTTCGCGGCGCGGCAGCTCGATGCGCTCGGCGAACGGCTCGAAATACATGCGGTAACCGTCGCGTTCCTTCAGGCAGAAGAACAGGTAGACCGGACAGCCGAGCGCATGCGCGAGCACGTAGGGTCCTTGCGCGAACGGCGCGCTCGCGCCGAGAAATTGCGCGTCGGTGGTGCGTCCCGCCTCGCGCGCCGGCACCCGATCGCCGACGATCACCAGCAGTTCGCCCGCATCGATGCGCTGCTGCATCAGCACCGCCGTCTCGGGACCGAAGTCGCCGACTTCGAGCAGATGCCGCGCGAAGTCGCGATTCGACGACGCCAGCACCTCATTGAAGCGGCGCGCGTGCCCGGTGTAGACGACCGCCGTGACCTTCGCGTGTTCGCCGCGGATGGCGAGCGCGCGCATCATCTCCAGGTTGCCGAGGTGCGCGCCGATCACGAGCGCGCCCTTGCCGCTCGCGATCAGTGCTTCGAACGCCGCAGGATCGTCGAACGTGACGTCGGTGTCGTCGACGCGGCCGGTCCATGCGGCGAGCTTGTCGAAGCCCGATTGCGCGAACGCGAGCATATGGCGATACGCGGACAGCCAGCCCGGGCGCGGCGTATCCGCCGACGGCGCGACCGCGCTCAGATGCGCGAAGTAGTTGTCCGACGCGGCGCGCGCCGCGCGGCCCGTCAGCAGAAAATACGCGACGACCGGATGCAGCCACAGCGCGGTGAAGCGGCGGCCGAACAGCTTGCAGCTCAGCGCGAGCAGGCTCATGCCGAGGCGACTGCCGCGTTCGGCGATGCGCCACCATGCTTCGGGCCGGGCTTCATCGGCGGCGTCGGCCAGCGCGCCGCGGCGCGGCATCAGCTTGTGCGCGAGCAGCATCGGCAGACGCCACAGCATCCCGAACACGAGCCGCGTATGGCTGCGGCTGATTCGCACGTTGTCCCACAGCACGTCGAAATGCGACACGCCGTCGGCCGCGTAGGTCACGCGTGTCGGGACCGAGCGGAACGCGGCGCGGCGCCAGTAGAGACGCACGAGGATCTCGATGTCGAAGTCCATGCGCGTGGGCAGTCGCACGCTGTCGATCAGCTCGCACGCGAGCGCGAGCGGATACAGACGAAAGCCGCACATCGAATCGCGAATCGTCAGCGACAGCGTCTCGATCCACACCCACACGTGGGTCAGATAGCGGCCGTACAGACGTGCCTTCGGCACGCTGTCGTCGTAGACCGGACGGCCGAGAATCACCGTGCCGGGTTCGGCGCGCGCGGCATCGATGAAGCGCGGCACGTCGGTCGCATCGTGCTGGCCGTCGGCGTCGATCTGCAGCGCGTGCGTATAGCCCGCGGCGCGCGCCGCGCGCAGGCCCGCCATTACTGCCGCGCCCTTGCCGCCGTTTGCGGGCAGACGCAGCAGCGTCATCTGCTGCGCGTATTGCAGGGCGAGCGCGGCGAGTACCCGCTGGGTCGGCGCGTCGCTGCCGTCGTCGACGACGAAGATCGGCAGGCCGTGCACCGCGAGATGCGCGACGCTCGCTCCGATCGCGTCCTTGTGGTTGTAGATCGGAATGACGATGCAGGGCGCGAACGTCATCACGCGTGCTCCCGATGCACGAGCAAGCCCGACGCGCATTCGCGTCCGTCGAGCCGGTACGCGAACTGCACGCGCCGGCGCGCGGCATCATAGGCGAGCGTGAGCTCGAGCACCGCACCGGGCGACACCGGCGCCATGAACTTCAGGCGGTCGACCCGATGCCACCTCTCGCACGCGCGGCCAATGCCCCGCCGCGAGCCGCGCTGCCCAGTCGACCTGCACGACACCCGGCAGAATCGGCAGACCCGGAAAGTGGCCGGCGAAATGCTGGAGTGACTGCGGCACGCGCAGCACGTAGTGCAGCGTGTCGCCGACGCGCGTTTCGGCGAGCACTTCCATGCCCTCGGCGAGCGGCGCGAACGCGGCCGCAACCGCGCTCGCGGGCAGCTTGCCGCGCGCGTCGAATGGCAGGCTCACGCGAAAACGCCAATGACGCGGCAGCACGACCGCATCGAAGTAATCGGCCAGATGCCGGCGCAGCGTTTTCGCCAGCGCGACGCGGCCTTCGTCGCACAACGCAGCGCCGCCCGCTTCGGTCAGCGCGACCACCGCGCCGACGCGTTCGCGCGACGCGCCTATGAGCGGCACCAGCGCCGCCTGCGCGACATACGGATGCAGCGCGAGACGCGCCTCGAGTTCCGGCAGCGAGACGCGCTTGCCGCCGAGCTTCAGCACGCGGTCGAGGCGCCCTTGCAAGCGGAAGCGCCCGTCGGCATCGAACGCGATGCGATCGCCGGTGCGATGCCAGCCGTCGTGGTCGAGATGCGGCGAGCGCACGCACAGCGCGCCGTCGTCGTCGCGGCGCACCTCGGCGCCGGCGACCGGCTGCCACGCGTCGCCCTGATCCTGACGCCGCCACGCGATCCCGCCGGTTTCCGTGCTGCCGTAGATTTCGAGCGGCGCCGCGCCGTAGCTCGCCGCATAGGCCTGCGCGGCGTCGGCCGCGAGCGGGCCACCCGACGAAAAGAACGCGCGCGGCGCGGGCGTAAGCGCGGCGAAGCCCGGCAACGCGGGCCAACGCGACAGCTGCGCGGGAGTCGACACCACCGCCGTCGCGCCGCATTGCGCGATGCGCGCCTGCAGTTGCAGCGGCTCGCCGCCGATCGCGCGATCGAAGGCGCGGCCGGCCGCGAGCGGCCACAACACGCGAAACAGCAAACCGTAGATGTGGTGATGCGGCACGCTCGCGAGCATCGTCGCGTCGCCGAGCAATGCGCCCCATTGCCGCTCGAGCGTGTGGACTTCGGCGTTGAATTGCGCGAGCGTCTTGCGGATCGGCTTCGGCGTGCCGCTGCTGCCGGATGTGTAGAGCGTCATCGGCGCATGGGCGTCGATCGGGTGGGCGGTGTGAGCCGTGCGATGCGTCGCTGCGACGAACGGCGGCAGATCCGCATCCGTCAGCAGGAAGTCGTAGGCGTGCGCGAGATCGGCGAGATAGCCCGGCGTTGCATTGGCCGGAATCACCGGCTCCTTGCCGCACGCGAACAGCGCGAACAATGCGCAGGCGAACTCGAACGGATCGTCGATGCAGAGCGCGCAGCGCCGCGCGTCGGGCATTCGCACGAGCTCGATCAAGCCCTCGACGCGCGCGCGAAACGCCGCGCGATCGAGCAGCACGGCGCCATCGCGGCACACCGGTGCGGCGGACGTCGCAAGCGCGGCATCGGCCGACAACAGATCATGCAGCGCGAGCATCAGGCGGCCTCCGAATCCGCTCGCGCGGCGCGCGGCAGCACGAACAGACGTCGCCATACGTATTCGCCCGCCAGCAGCGCGCCGATCAGTCCATAGGCGATCGCGCCGTTGTACAGCGACCAGGCCGCGCGGCTCCAATAGAGCGCGGTGTAGACGGAAAACGCGCCGTTCAGCACGAAGAAAACGCACCAGACCTGGGTCACGCGCCGCGTATAGCGCACCGCACCCGGCGGCAGATCGGGACTGCCGAGGCGCGCGAATTTTTCGATCATCGACGGCCCGCGCACGAGCGTCGCGCCGAACGCGATCAGCAAACCGAGATTGACGAGCGACGGATAGAAGCGCAGCAGCAGCTCGCTATCGGTGACGACGATGGTCGCCGATGCGCAGCTCAGCATCGCCACCACGCTCCAGTCGAGCGTGGAAAGCCGCCGCAGCGACATCGCAACCGGACCGCCACCGGCCCAGCGCTGCAGCCATAAAGTCACCAGCAGCATGCCGCCGACGAGACGCGGCGCGTCCCAGCGCCATGCGCACAAGATCAGCGCCGGGTAAGCGAGTTTCAGCAGCACCTGCAGGACGGTCCTGCTCCAGTGAGGCCGAGCGCCGGATTCGCTTGCGGCGGGACGTGGCTGCGACATCTGCTTGCGCGGGTGCGCGACCGGCATCAGCCTTGCGCCGCGAGCAGCGATTCGACCGCGCCGATCACGTCGCCGACCGTGCGCACGGATTTGAAGTTCTCCGGCTTGATGCGGCGGCCGGTCATCTCCTGCAGCTTGATCGCGAGATCGACCGCGTCGATGCTGTCGAGATCGAGGTCTTCGAACAGGTGAGCGTCGGGCGTCACACGCTGCGGCTCGATCGCGAAGTTTTCCTGAAAGATCGCGCGGATGCGCTCAAGAATCTCAGTCTCGGTCACGATTAAACTCCCTTCCTTGCGGTTTCGTTCGCAGCGTGCGCCGCTTCGCGCTGACTCTCGACCAACGCGGCAAGCGTGTTGATCGAGCGAAAGTGCTCGCGCGTGCGTTCGTCGTTCGCCACAATGGTCAATTGGTATTGTTTGCGCAGCACGATGCCGATTTCGAGCGCGTCGATCGAATCGAGACCGATGCCGTCGGAACCGAACAACGGGGCGTCGTCGTCGATATCGGCGGGGCTCAGGTCTTCGAGATCGAGGGCTTCGATCAGAAGCTTTTTAATTTCCAGTTTTAAAGAATCCATAGTCGAACAGGTGCTGGGTAATGTGGGCTTCTACGGCATTCGTCACGCTGCGCGCCGCGATGGCCGCGGTGGTGTCATGCGCGGCCAGCTCGGCGACGCCAAGCGGCGCGAGCACGTTCACGCGCATCCGGAAAGCGCGCGCCGGCACGTCGTACCAGCGCATCTGCCGCGTGAACGCGGGCGGATCGCAATCCATCAATACCGGCACGATCGGCGCGCCGGCCTTCAGCGCCATGTGCGCGAATCCGCGCGAGAACGCGTGCAGCCGGTTCGGCGCCGGGCTGCGCGTGCCTTCCGGAAAAATGATCATCGTATAGCCGGCCGCGAGCTGCTTCGCGCCGGCCTCGACGAGCGCGATCGCGTCCGCGTTGCTCACGTATTCGGCCGCGCGCACGATGCCCCAGAAACACGGGTTGTGCCAGTGCGCGTGCTTCACGACGCAGCACGCGCGCGGCGTCAACGACAGCAGAACCATCACGTCGAGGTAAGTCGGGTGATTCGCGACGACGATCGCCGGCCCGCCCGCGCACAACGCCCCGACGCCGGACACTTCGAGTTCCATCACGCCGAGACCGCGCAGCACCGCGACGAGCGCGCGGAAAAACCGGTGAATCACGACGGTCACCGCGCGCTGCCGCGACGCGCGATGCGGCCACAGCCACGCGAGCGGAAACACGAGTACCGAAAACAGCACGCCGCACACGCCGAACGCGACGAAAGCAAGGCCAGTCGCGCAAAAACGCCACGCGTAATCAAGCCGCGCGCTCATCCCACCTCCAGTGCCACAGCGCGCCCGCGCGCTGCCAGCGCGCGGGCCGGCCGGTTTCGAGGCAGTGCAGCAGCGCCTGGCTCTGGGTCGGAAAGCTCGGGGCGTCGCTCAACGCGGATCGCGGGTCGCCGCGTTGCTCGGCTACCTCCTCGTCAGCGCGGGTCAAAGAGCAAACAACCTGCCCAGCCGACGCATGTTTGTCGAGCAATATCGCGATCGCACCGCCGTGCACTTCGTCTTCGATCGTGCCGTACGCGAGATCGGCCGGTTCGTCGGCATATACGAGCAGCACCGGCGCATCCGGTTGCGTCGCGTATTGCGCGTACGCTTCGAGCAGCGCATAGCCGAGCGTCTGCGCTCCAGCCGATACCGCGCTCGCGGCCGAGCGGTCGCCGCGCGCAATCCCGAACACGCCGGTCATCGCGTTCAACACCGACAGGCTGAAGGCGGTCGGCGATACCGGCTCGCCGGCGCTGATGCTGCGCAGGATGTCGGTGGTACGCCGCAACTCCCCGTGCCGCGAAGCGAACACCACGCGCGCGGGTTCCTGCGCGACGCAGTCGTGCGCGACCTTGAGCGCCAGCTTGGACAGCGTGCTGAGACGCCGCCGCACGATCGGCTCGATGAAGCCGATATCGGGTGCGGCAGACGAGGTAGCCGGCCAGCTAGACCAGCGACCGACCGGAATGGTCCAGTGCAGATCGGGCATATTGGTGTTCGCGCGTGGAAACGGGGAAGGGGCTCAAGCGCCTGACGGAATACACAGCCGTCACGGCGAGCGCCGCCGCGCGGATCGGGAAGTTCCAGCCCGGGACCGACCAGTCTGCCTGTCAGGGAATGCAGCACCGGCGATCGGGCCCGATTTGTCAGGCGCCCCTGACAATCGGTGTAGTGGATAGCGGCTCGGGCTCCTTTTGTGGCCGAATAGTACCGGGTATTTTGAATCAGATCGGCGAGGAAAGACGTATCCATCTGTATCCGCGCCTGTCACGCAACACATTGTTAGACGATTTGACAAGACCGGCCGCGCCGACGCACCGGAAGGCGATCTCGTGCGTCGGCGCTGGCGCGACAACGCCGCCGGAACCGCCGAAAAACCTTTCATTCGTCTTTCTTCGAATGCACCGCAGAGCGAAAACACCGACGCCGCGTCGTCCGTGCAAACAACATTCGTGGCAACGATGCGCCCGCGCCTGCTATACTCCGGCCCTCATTGGGGAGTAGCCGCCCCGCGGCACGTCCGCACCGCTTCGCCGGTGCGTCGCACGTGTGGTTCGCGGGGGCGCCTGTCAACAGACTTGGCCTGCACGGCCATGGCAGTCGCAGCCTCTGGCCTGGCGAGACCGATGATCCACACGCGCCGCAACAGGGCCCGGCGTGTCGTGGGTCGTCGCTCGTTCATCTTCGGCCCGAGGAATCCATTCAACGTGAATCAAGCTTTTCTGATTTCGACCGGAGCGGTCGCGCTCGCCGAGATCGGCGACAAGACGCAACTGCTATCGCTCGTGCTGGCCGCGCGCTATCGCAAGCCCGTGCCGATCATTATCGGCGTGCTCACGGCGACGCTGATCAATCACGCAGGAGCCGGCGCGCTCGGCGCGTGGCTCGGCTCGATGCTGACGCCGACCATCATGCGCTGGGCGCTGGCGGCGTCGTTTATCGGCATGGGGCTGTGGATTCTCGTGCCCGACAAGCTCGACGAAGAGGAAGCCAACACGAACCGCACGCACTTCGGGGTGTTCGGCGCGACGGTCGTCACGTTCTTCCTCGCGGAGATGGGCGACAAGACGCAGATTGCGACGGTCGCCCTCGCCGCGCGCTTTCACGATTTCTTCGGCGTGGTGGGCGGCACGACGCTCGGCATGATGATCGCGAACGTGCCGGCGATCCTGCTCGGCGACCGCTTCGCGCATCGCCTGCCGACCAGGCTCGTGCACGGCATCGCCGCGGTGATGTTCGTCGTGCTGGGCGCGATGGCGTTGTTCGGGGTCGGGGTCTGAGCTACTGCGCGGCCTTCGGCGCCGACGCCGCGCCCGCGGGGGGCATGGCCGCCGGCAGCGACACTTCGTTGGCGTCCGCGCCGCCACCGCCGAGCGGAATCTTCACGGTGTGCACCGCGCCGTTGGCCAGCGGGAAATCAGCCAGCGCGCTACGCGCCAGATATGGCATTGCCCGCACCAGCGACGACTCCTCGCCGACACTGCGCGCCGTGACGTTGTAGACCTCCCGGCCGCTCGCGCGCTCGGTGATCCGGATGCCGAGCAGATGCGTGAACACCGGATAGCTCTGGTTCACGTACGTCGCCGGGAAAGGCCCCCACGGTCCCCACGTATCGAACGGCCGGCCCCAGTAAGGACCGGGCCACGGGTTGTAGTAGACCGGCTGCGCGACGGTCACGATGTCCGAGCGGATGCCATAGGCGAGCTCGACCAGATAGCGCGCGTCGTCGTGCGAGACTTCGCGGAACGCATGCAAGGCGAGCTCGTTCGCGACGATCCGCTCGTACGCGCTCAGTTCGAGATTGTTCTTCTGATCCTCGTGCCGCGTGAACGCATAGGTGCGCGTCGCGTCGCTTCCGCTCCAGTCCGAGAACGCCGTGACCTGCGTGGTCACGTAGGTCGTGCAGCCGGACAGCAGCGCCGCCAGCGCGACGAACAGCAGCGCGACGCGGCGGGTCCATCGATCGATGTTCATGGTCTGCCTCGTGATGCCTCTGATTGCATCTGATTGCATCTATTCTGCTTCAGTTGAAACTCTGCTTCACTCGAGATTATTCCGTCGCGCGATCCGCTGCCCGGCGGACGATGCCGGCGCTCCGCCACGCGCGGCGCCCGATAATACGCTGACCTCGCCAGCCGGTAAAAGGTTCTTCCCCTGTCCGTCGAAAGCGGCAGCGCTACCCGGCGCCGAGACTCGGCCCCCTTCCCTTCCGCACGATTGCCCGAGGCTTTGTACAATGAGTCGACCAAGCCCGGCTTGCGCGCCGTTTGCGCGCCCGACCGCTCGAGTACACCACCACAGAACGCCATGGCCGATACCGCAACGCCCAATCTGATCCGCCGCGCCGATTACGCGCCGCCCGCCTTCCTGATCGACACCGTCGCGCTCGAGTTCGATCTGGTCCCCGAACGCACGGTCGTCAGGAACACGATGCGTGTTCGCCGCAACCCGGATGCGTCGCGCGCCGCGCATCTCGAACTGATGGGCGAGCAACTGGAGTTCGTCAGCGCCGCGATCGACGGCAAGCCATTCCCGAACGCGCACCCCCACGAGCACGGCCTGCTGCTCGACGACGTGCCGGACAGCTTCGAGCTGACCCTCACCAGCATCTGCAATCCCGCGGAAAACACCACGCTGTCGGGGCTGTACGTGTCGAGCGGCAACTTCTTCACGCAGTGCGAGGCCGAGGGCTTTCGCCGCATCACCTATTTCCTCGACCGCCCCGACGTGATGGCGAGCTTCACGGTCACGCTGCGCGCGAGCAAGGCCGACTATCCGGTGCTGCTGTCGAACGGCAATCTTCTGGAACAAGGCGAGTTGCCCGACGGCCGCCATTTCGCGCGCTGGGAAGACCCGTTCAGGAAGCCGAGCTATCTGTTCGCGCTCGTCGCGGGCAAGCTCGTCGCGCTCGAAGAACGCGTGAAGACCGGCTCAGGCAAGGAAAAGCTGCTGCAGGTCTGGGTCGAGCCGCACGATCTCGACAAGACCCGTCACGCGATGGATTCGCTGATCCACTCGATCCGCTGGGACGAACAGCGCTTCGGGCTCGAGCTCGATCTGGACCGCTTCATGATCGTCGCGGTCAGCGACTTCAACATGGGCGCGATGGAGAACAAGGGGCTCAACATCTTCAACACGAAGTACGTGCTCGCGAACCCCGAAACGGCCACCGACACCGACTTCTCGAACATCGAGGCGGTGGTCGGCCACGAGTACTTCCACAACTGGACCGGCAATCGCGTGACCTGCCGCGACTGGTTCCAGCTGAGCCTGAAGGAAGGCCTGACGGTGTTCCGCGATCAGGAGTTCTCGGCCGACATGGCGGGCGGCGCCACCGACGAAGCCGCGCGCGCGACCAAGCGCATCGAGGACGTGCGGGTGCTGCGCCAGATGCAGTTCGCCGAGGACGCGGGCCCGATGGCGCATCCGGTGCGCCCGGAAAGCTACGTCGAGATCAACAACTTCTACACGATGACCGTCTACGAGAAAGGCTCGGAAGTCGTGCGGATGTATCAGACGCTGTTCGGCCGCGACGGCTTTCGCAACGGCATGGACCTGTACTTCAAGCGTCACGACGGCCAGGCCGTGACCTGCGACGACTTCCGTCACGCGCTCGCCGACGCGAACGGCCGCGACCTCGCGCAGTTCGAGCGCTGGTATAGCCAGGCCGGCACGCCGCGCGTGTCGGTGCGCACGCGCTACGACGCCGCGCAGCAGCGCTACAGCGTGACACTGCGCCAGGGCTACGGCGATGCCGTGCCGGCCGCGCGCGAAACGCAGAAGGGGCCGCTGCTGATTCCGTTCGCGATCGGTCTGATCGGCAAGGACGGCCGCGATCTGCCGCTGCAGCTCGACGGCGAGCCGAAGGCGTCGGAGTCGACCACGCGCGTGCTCGAATTCACGCAGACCGAGCAGACCTTCACGTTCGTCAACGTCGGGCAGGAACCGCTGCCGTCGCTGCTACGCAATTTCTCGGCGCCGGTGATCGTCGAATACGACTACACGGGCGAACAGCTCGCGTTCCTGCTCGCGCACGACAGCGATCCGTTCAACCGCTGGGAAGCCGGCCAGCGGCTTGCCACGCGCGAGTTGCTCGCGCTGGCCGCGCGCGCGGCCACGGGCGCGGCGCTGCAGTTCGACGACTCGGTGGTCGCCGCGTTCGCGCGCGTTTTGACCGACGAGACGCTGTCGCCGGCGTTCCGCGAGCTCGCACTGATGCTGCCGTCCGAAGCGTATCTGGCCGAGCAGATGGCCGAATCGAATCCGGCCGCGGTGCACGCGGCACGGCAGTTCGTGCGCAAGCGCCTCGCGAATGCGCTGCGTGACGACTGGCTGAAGGTCTACGAGCAGCATCGCACGCCGGGCGCCTATGAAACGACGCCCGAGGCCGCCGGTCATCGCGCGCTGAAGAATCTGGCGCTGTCGTATCTGACCGAACTCGACGACTCGGCGGACGCCGTGCGTCTCGCGGCCGCGCAATATGAAACCGCGAACAACATGACCGACCGCGCCGCCGCGCTGTCGGCACTGCTCAACGCGGCCGCGCCGCAAGGCGGCAGCCCCGAGGCGCAGCACGCGCTCGACGACTTCTATCGACGCTTCGAGAAGGAGCCGCTCGTCATCGACAAATGGTTCGCGTTGCAGGCCACCCAGCGCGGCGGCGCACGACATCCGGTGATCGATACGGTGCGCAAGCTGATGACGCATCCGGCCTTCAACCTGAAGAACCCGAACCGGGCGCGTTCGCTGATTTTCAGCTTCTGCGCGGCGAACCCCGCGCAGTTCCACGCGGCAGATGGCTCCGGCTACGCATTCTGGGCCGAGCAGGTGATCGCGCTCGACGCGCTCAATCCGCAGGTGGCCGCGCGCCTCGCGCGCTCGCTCGAACTGTGGCGACGCTTCACGCCGGCGCTGCGCGACAGCATGCGCGCGGCGCTCGAGAAAGTGGCCGCACAGGTCAAGTCGCGCGACGTGCGCGAGATCGTCGAGAAGGCGTTGGCGTGATGCCTCTCTGAGTTCCCGAGTCACATCGGAAAGCCGGCACGCGTTGCCGGCTTTTTTTTCGCGTTGTTTTCAGCTGCGTTCACGCGCTCGTGTCGCGCCGTTAGCCGTTTGGCCGACTGTTCATCGGGCCTCGCCGGGCAGAAAGTATACTTACAGGTTTGATGGTTTACATTTAACGCGGTACGTTATACGATTCGATGATCACGACGTTCGCAGACAAGGCCAGCGCAGCGGGCAATGGAGCATCCGCATCAATGCGCAGTGGCGCATCTGTTTTCCCTTCGTCGGCGAGGACGCGCTGAATGTCGAGATCATCGACTATCACTGACTACTGGGAGACCGACATGGTCATCAAACGCTCCGCGCTCAACAGCATCGATTTCTCCGACATCGATACGGGCGCGGCCATTGCCGAGATCCATCCGGGCGAAATTCTGCGCAGCGAGTTCCTCGAGCCGCTCGGCATGTCCGTCAACGCGCTCGCGCTCGCGCTGCGGGTGCCGGCGCCGCGCATCAACGACGTCGTGCGCGGCCGCCGCGCAATCTCCGCCGATACCGCGCTGCGGCTCGAGCGCTACTTCGGCGCCAGCGCGCAGTTCTGGCTCAATCTGCAAATCGCCTTCGACCTGCGCGTCGCCACCGCCGCCGCCGGCGAGCAGATCGAACGGGAAATCGAACCGATGCCGCGCGCCGAGCGCCCGAAACTGCCCCGCGTGCCGGCCGGACACGCCCGGGCCGCGGCCCTCGCGGCCAGCGTCAGCGGCACCGTCTCGGCCAAGGCGCGCCGCAAGACCTGAAGCCGGCCGTGCAACCAAAAGCACGGAGCCGACACAAACGAGCGGTTAAAATCCCATCATTCTTCTAGCCTTCCGGAGTACAGCAATGTCTTTGCAACGTCGTACCACTCTCACGAAGTACCTGATCGAGCAGCAGCGCGAAACCAACAACCTGCCCGCCGACCTGCGCCTGCTGATCGAAGTCGTCGCGCGCGCGTGCAAGGCGATCAGCTACCACGTCAGCAAGGGCGCGCTCGGCGATGCGCTCGGCTCGGCGGGCAGCGAAAACGTCCAGGGCGAAGTGCAGAAGAAGCTCGACATCCTCTCGAACGAAATTCTGCTCGAGGCGAACGAATGGGGCGGCAACCTCGCGGGCATGGCCTCCGAGGAAATGGAACAATTCTTCCCGATTCCGGCCAACTATCCGAAGGGCGAATATCTGCTCGTGTTCGATCCGCTCGACGGCTCGTCGAATATCGACGTGAACGTGTCGATCGGTACGATCTTCTCGGTGCTGCGCTGCCCGGACGGCCATCAGGCCACCGAGCAATCGTTCCTGCAGCCGGGCACGCAGCAGGTCGCCGCGGGCTATGCGGTGTACGGCCCGCAAACGGTGCTCGTGCTGACCACTGGTAACGGCGTGAACTGCTTCACGCTCGATCGCGAGCTCGGCTCGTGGGTGCTCACGCAAAGCGACATGCGCATTCCCGTCGAAACGCGCGAGTACGCGATCAACGCGTCGAACGAACGCCACTGGTATCCGCCGGTTCAGCAATACATCGGCGAGCTGAAAGCGGGCAAGGAAGGTTCGCGTCAGGCCGACTTCAACATGCGCTGGATCGCGTCGATGGTCTCCGACGTGCATCGCATCCTGAGTCGCGGCGGCATCTTCATGTACCCGGCCGACAAGCGCACGCCGGACAAGCCGGGCAAGCTGCGCCTGATGTACGAAGCGAATCCGATGGCGTTCATCGTCGAGCAGGCGGGCGGCGCCGCAACCAACGGCGAGAAGCGCATTCTCGACATCCAGCCGAAGAGCCTGCACGAGCGCGTCGCGGTGTTCCTCGGCTCGAAGAACGAGGTCGATCGCGTGACCCGCTATCACCTCGAAGCGAAGAAGTGATCTCGAAAGAAAAAAATGCCTCAAGGGGCTTGTCAAGGCACTAAAGTAGTCCCTATAATTTCGTTTCTCCTGATGCCGGAATAGCTCAGACGGTAGAGCAGCGCATTCGTAATGCGAAGGTCGGGGGTTCGATTCCTCTTTCCGGCACCATCAAGTTTCAAGCAAAAAGCCCAGTCCTCGCGACTGGGCTTTTTGTTTTCTGGCGTCTGTGTAGGCGCTGCGTAGGCATTTCACGTCCCCCAAGACGGAACTTACAATAGAGCAGCCCTTTGTCGAGATTGTGAATCGGGATTTGTACCTCGAGTCCAGAGCGTCACCGCGCCTCGTAGCAACGGAATGCGATATGACTGTTTTTCGCTACGGTGAACGGTTCTTGGCATGGGAGCTTTTCAATTGCTTGAAATGGCTATGACGCGGAGACTACATCGCTGCGAAGCGGTATCCGGTCAAGCCAGAAAAAGCGATCGAGGCGTCAGAGGAAGCGATAGATCGCCTCGCTAATGCGTTCCAGAACGCATTGTTGACAATCCAGCCCACCGTGTCGAACGGCCGAAAGGGCCGGGCCCGGACGGTCGACCTGCGTTGCTGCGGTTGCGCCGCAGCATCCCCGCCAACTCCCGTAGCCGACCCACTGCTGCCGGTCGCCATCGCGCGACCCTTGTGGCCCGTTTGAAGTATAGCGGCCATTCGAGGGATGAATTTGCGCGGCAACAGCAGCAGACAGGGGCGGTCAGCCGCCATCGCCAACAAGGATTCGTTTGCGTTTCACGAGATCGGGGTGCCGTCAAGATTCGGACGTTTACGTACGTAACGGCGAAACGGTCAGATTTGATCCTGAGACTTTTCAGCGCCCGGCGATGAAGTACAGCTCAACCGGACAGATCGACGTTTGGCGGGCATCAATCGCGTCTGCCCTCTCAGTTTGTTTTTGGTGTTGTCGTGGCAGTTGAGGCGCACCACAAAGTGCCGCGAGCCCTTTACTTCAATGACCAACCCGATATACGCGGCCGCTATGCACGCCCTCCACGCTGCGTCGATAGGCCATTGCCACACGTGTCGCCGGCACGCTTTCGTAGCCGGGAAAGAACGGACCAAACCGGTCCATAGATTCCGTCAGCAATGTCGGGCTAACGGCATTGATACGGATGCCCCGTGGAAAATCGCACGCAGCGGCACGCACGAACCCTTCAATCCCAGCATTCGACGCTGCGGCATTGGAACCCTGCGCAATCGGATCATCGACAGCGATGCCAGAGGTCAGCGTGATTGACCCGCCGGCGTTCAGGTAATGCTGACCAACGAGCGCGACGCGCACCTGACTTAGCAGCTTGTCCTGCAAGCCTTTGTTGAAGTCGGCTGCTGTCATCTTTTCGATTGGAGCCAGAATTACATTACCTGCGGCAGCAATGATGGCGTCGATCTGTCCGATCTTCTTGAACAACGCGCCCACGTTGTCATCACTGGTGATGTCAACCTGATAGTCACCTTGGGTGCGACCGACGCGAATAATTTCGTGTTTGCCAGAGCCTGACTGATGCTGGTCGCGTTTTTTGCGAAGACGCCAAGCGTGCGCTTGAACAGGTGCGTATGGCCGAGACGTCGATCGAACGGTTGCGCGCATCGCCATCCGGCACGTTGCGCGTGAGTGCCCCAACCACCTTTGGTGCGTGTGTCGTCGCTCCTTTGGCGGCGACTTTCCAGCAGATGTATCCGCTTGTGCGCGTCGAATTGGAATTGAACAATCGCAACGTCGACCTTATTGACGAGGGTTTCGATCTGGCGATCCGCATTGGTGAATTGGGCGATGCCGACCTGATTGCAAAACCGTTGACCATGTATCGCATGGTCATCTGTGCGTCGCCGGGCTATCTCGCTCAACACGGGCGTCCAGAGACGCCGCTGGACTTGAGCGCGCATCACTGCCTGTCTCACACGATGTGGCATAGCCGTAACGGCTGGAAGCTCGGAGGCTGGGATAGTCCGCACTTTTCGACGGAGCCAGTGTTCACATGCAATGATGGAAACGGCCTACGCAACGCCGCCATCGCAGGTGCAGGATTGCTGCTGCAGCCGGAGGTCTTGGTGGCCAACGATCTGGCAAGCGGGACGTTGGTGCAGGTGCTGCAAGCCTACTTGCCCAAGCCACACCCTATCCATATCGTCTATCGCCGCGACCGGCGACCGCTGCCGAAGCTCACACGCTTTGTTGCGCATTTGCTCGAGCATGTGGCAGAGCGAGAAACGTCCTAGCGTTCTTTTTCCAGCGTATTGCGCGCACGAAAAATAGTGCTCCGCTTCGGCTGACAGAGGCCCAAGGCTAGAACGTAGACATCAGTTTTCAGAGACGCAACTTGCGCTCGCCTCAGCACCATAAAGTATGAGGCGGCCTCGGCGAGCGAATGACCGCTTACCGAGTGGAACTGTCATGTGAATCTCTGAACGACGCCGGGTGGTCCAAAGCAGCCTGCTGGCCAGCAGGCTGCCCTCGTCTTTTCAGCATCCGGCGCAGGCGCGCGCGCGATCATCTGCGCGCGCGATACTGGCGTAACGAAAGCGGTGTCACCACCACCATGGAAGCAACGCACCGCCATCTTTCCGATCGGTGCGATCACTGCGGCGCCCCGCATCGCCGCCGTCGCGGTCCTCATCACGTTCTTCGCAGCGGCGCCCGGCTTTCGGCAGGCCACTTACCTTGCGAATGTACCCCGAGCTCCCCTCAGCTTCAGCAAAGAACAGATCCCCCTCGGGTCCAAACGCGAGCCCCCTGGGACCACCACCTATGCTAGCTTGAGTGGCAAGGCCGCCGTCGCCGCCGTAAGAGTCCTGCCCGTTGCCGGCAATCGTCGTGATGATGCCGGTTTGCCTATCCACCTGGCGCACGCGGAAGTTGAAGGTATCGCTGATCGTCAGGTTGCCCGCACAGTCGAATGCGATGTGCGTCGGGAAGTTCAAAAACGCGTCGGTCGCCAGAATGCCATCTCCGTTGTAGCACGCCGGGCTCCCAACCTCCTGGCAGGAGCCCCCCGCGCCGGCTACCTTGGCGACAACTCCAGTTCTTGCGTCAAATCGGACGACATTTGGCGGAGCGGGATCGACCAAGTATAGGCCGCCGTGCGGGTCGAAGGCCATGGTCACGATGTAGGTGTTGCCCAGGTCGACGACGGTCGAGATAATTCCTGTTTGATGGTCCACGCGCCGGATGCGGCCGACCGCCGAATCGGCAATGTACAGATCGCCTTCCCGATTCACGGCGACATCGTTTGCATACATGGTTGCTTGCGTGGCCGGCCCACCGTCGCCGCGATTGGGCACGTCGGGAGCACCCGGGCCAGCAACCGTGGTAATGACGCCGGTGTCCCGATCGACCTTTCGCACTACATGGGCGAACGGTTCGGCAATGAATACGTTCCCTGCCCTGTCAAGCGCAACCCCTGTCGGATAGTCGAGCATGGCCTGCGTCGCAGGGCCGCCGTCGCCGCTATAGCCTTCTTGCCCGGTGCCGGCAATGATAGTCACCGTTCCGTTTTTGTGATCGATGCGTCGAACAACGCGATATGTCGGTTCGGCTGTATATATGTTTCCCCATCGGTCCGCCGTGATGGCTTCGGCCTGGATTCCGGGCGCGCCCACGCCGCCGAGACCGGGGCCGGCGAAGGTGCTGATGATCTGCGCTGCGGCGGGGTGCGCTATTGCGATCAGCAGTAGTGCGTAAAGGCCGCGCAACATGACCGCGATGCTCGGACAGGTCTGCGTTCCGTGTGACATACATCCTCCTCTTCGGTGTCACCGAATTGTCACGACTATTCAGAAAAAGTCGTTGTCGCGGAACGCAGGATGTTGCGACCAGGAAAGCAAGCCCGAAAGCCGCCAAACCGCCCAACACTTCATCTTAGTAGTGCGTTTCGAAAAGCAAATAAATGTTTAGGCTCCTCCCTTCAGGACGGACACAATTTGCCGTGCTGTTGGGAAACGGAAATAGCTGGGCTTGGGCAAGCTTGGCTAGACTCGAACGCACGGAAAACGCTGGACTTCGCCGCCGAGTTACGTTCTTATGGCCAGCTGGTTTGAGCATTGAAGTTTCGGTGGCCAAAGTGCTGAACCATCAGACTTCATACTCTTGCCATCGCGCCGCCTGATGGCCGCGACGGGCTGCACTCGACCCACTTCCGACGTCAGGTCCGACGTTGCGCCAGTGGCCGTTTCCACGTGGACAAGCGGCGGTCAAACTCTTTGTTCGACCATCGGCAGTCGGTACGTTCTACTCCTGTAGACTGCCGCAATGACCCAAGAAATCGATTACCTCAATCCCAGCCTTCCTTCTGGCCTTCGGCGCGTGTCAATGCCCGTGGTCGATGCGACCCCCACAACGCTTGATGGATTCGGCAGGCTTGTAGCAGACCCGAGCGAGTGTTCGATCGAGATTGTGCAGTGGCCGGCAGTGGGTGCAAGGCCCGTTGACCCTGGAACCGGTGATGAGGCAGGCACGACCGAAGGCACATTTGTGAGCGAATGGCGCGGGGACATTCTGTACGGTCGAAACGAGGCTGTGGGCGGCAACTACATCCTTGCGTACGCAGTGGAGCCTGAAGCAGCCCGTGACGACAACACCGATGTACCGGAGCGCATGTTGCTTTGGCACGCGAACTACCACCCAGACGGTGGACAACTGTTCTTTCCTCTCGACCATCGCCCGTTCTACGTTCCCTTGGCGCTGCCCGGGGACGACATAGCGCCAGAGAAGTTCGTGTGCTTTCGCTTTGATGGACAGCAGGGCCTCTACATCCATCCAAACATCTGGCATGAAGGTGTGTTCACTCTCGAAGGAACTCAGCGGTTCTTTGACAAGCAGGGTGCCGTCCACGCGCGCGTCTCCGTCGACTTTGCCCGCGAGTTTGGTTGTCTCCTCGAGGCACCGATTGCCCGCGACGCCCAACCCCTTCGAGGCGGCGGCCTACAGCTGTAGCGCGAAGGGAACACCGGCTCCCGACCCGAAGCGGTTGGCCATCGCATAACGGGCGCCAGCGTCCCCATCTAAAGGTCCAGCGGACATACGTCCTCGGTTCGCCAGTATCGCATCCCTTTATGAGAGTGATGAGGCGCGCGCCACGCGCACGAAGTATCCCTGAAATTAACGGACGTCACCGACAGGCCAACAACGTTAGTCATCGTTCGTCAGGAGAACTGCGAAACGACGTGTCGATTCGAACGTGGAAAACGCAATGACCAGGCCGACGGTGATCGGCACTGCGAGGAAGGCGCCCGCGATGCCCCAGATCGACGACCACACCGCCAGACTGATCAGGATCACCGCGGGCTCAGGTTCAGTGAGCCGCCCATCAGCCACGGGTTCGAGGAGATGGCCGACCACGAAGTTCGCGAGCGTGAGCGAGATGAACAGCACGATCGCCGCGTTCCACTGGCCGAACTGCAGCGCGGCGAGCAGCGTCGGCACCGCGACCGAGATCCACGAGCCCGCATACGGGATGAAGTTCAGTAGGCCGGCCAGCACCGCCCAAAGCCCCGCGAATTCGAGTCCGACGAGCCGCATGCAGGCCCAGCTCGCGATGCCAAGGATCGCGCCGAGCAGGGTCTTCATCGCGAGATAGACGCCGATCTTCGAGTTGATCTCGTCGATTACCGACACGATCCGCGTCGAGTCGCCCGCGAAGTTCACGAGCTTGCGGCGATATTTCGCGTGCTCGATGAGAAAGAACGTCGCATAAAGCAGCACGACGATGATCGCCGCGAGCAGCGACGACACCGACGACAGCGTGGCGGTTATGATCGCCTGCACGTTGACGCTCGCTAACAGGTCGCGGCGGATCGCAGCCCAGTTGGCCTCCGTTTCGATGTGCAGCAGCGCGGCGAACTTCGTAAACAGTACGAGCAGCGTCGCCTCGTACTTCGGCGCGACGGCCATCAGCCGGTCCCTGTCGGACAGCAGCAGGTCGACCGACAGGTAGACCGTGAAGAGCATCAGCGTCGCAGCGATCGCGTGGCGCAGGCCGTCCCGCAGGCGTGCACCGAGGTAGGGAATGCGGCGCAGCAGGTTGGCAAGACCGAAGACCACGTACGTCGCGATGATGCCGAACGCAATTGGCACCAGCACGGGGCGGCCGACATACAGTCCCCACCCGAGCAGTGTGGCGAGCACGGCCGCACATGTGCATTTCAGCAGGCCCGGGTCCATGCGTTTCCTCGCGAGCAGCGCTGCCTGGCGGGTTGTGGGCCGCCGCGTCAGTCGCAGGGGGACTTTTCGTCGGGTAGCGTCGGGTCGGCGGTGCGGCGCTTGCGCCGTCCTCGCCACAGCAGGCTGACGACGAGCGCGACGACACCCGCGCCGATCACGATCGCCATCGCAGCCGGCAGGTGCGAGCGGACCCACGGCACGTTGCCGAAAAAATACCCGGGACCCGCAAGTGAGCATATCCAGATCACCGCGCCGCCGGTCGCGAAGCGCACAAAGCGGCGAAACGGCATCTTCGTCGCGCCGGCGAGCGCGGGCGCGACCGCCCGGACGATTGCGATGAACGGAGAGTACAGCAGCAGCGCGGCGCCGTGACGTACGTAGAGCGCGCGCGTTCGCGCAGTCACCTTGTCGATCCAGCCGCTGCGCTTCGGGTTCCATACCGACGCGACGGCACGTGCCAGCGCATAGTTGAACACTTTTCCTGCAACCGCGGCCGCGACCAGCAACGGCGCCAGCCACACAGGCTGCAGCACGCCGACGGCAGCGAGCGCGCCGGACAGGAACAGGAGCATGTCCGCGGGCAGAATGACGAGCGGCAGTACGCCGACACTGCAGAAGACGATCGCCCCGAGGATTGCGTAGGCCAACGGCCCATGCCGGACCAGCAGCGCTTCGAGGTCCTGGTCCAGTTGCAAGACGAATTGCACGAACGTGGCCATGCGTGCCGGCTACGTGTCCGTTGGTGGAGGGGGAAGTATAGCGGCAAGCGCGCAGCAGTCCCGCGCTTCGGCGAAGCGCTCTACAACTCGCTGGCCGAACCGAGACAACTGATGGTGGTGAAGGCGGCTGAACATAACGACTGGATGGGCCGCGTCGACGAAACCTCGTGGCGGGAGGCGATCGGCTTCCTGCTCACGCCTTCGCATTGAAATATGAAAGCACGCTCCGTCCCGTCGAGCTGGAAACGCTTCTATGTCCTCGATGCGAAGAGCAGGCCTGTCGAGGTGTTCGACCGCGGCGAGTGGTCGCGCTGGATGACTGAGAACGAACTGGTCTTCCGCCGCACGCTGCTGGACGAATCCGGCGTGACGGTCACGACCCGCTTCCGCGGTGTGTCCGAACCGAAAACCGGGCAGGTTTCGCTATTCGTGACGCGCATCGCCGGATTGGAAGCGCGAGACAACACGAGCTATGGAGCAAGTACGCTCGATGAGGCGCTGGAGCAGCATGAGCGCATCGTGCAGAAAATCCTCCGGATGCTGACCGCGCGGTGATCGCCACAGCGCGACGATTCTCCGCGAGACGCAAATGCCACAGAAGGCGCAAGGGCGTGTAGATTAGGATCTTGTTGCGACCTGCCACTGTGTCTTCGAATCGGTCGCCATCCGAACCAGTCCTGAAGTTGCACAGGAGCCGGCATGAACACGAAGCACAGCAAGAAAGGTCATCTCGAAGCCGCGGCGTCGCACCACGAGCAGGCCGCGCGACATCACCGCGAGGCGTCGCGGCATTTCGATGACGGTCAAGACTTTGCCCACGCCGCACATCAGGCGATGATGGCCCATGGCCACACGTTGCATGCGATCGATCAGGCACACGACGCTGGCGCGCACAGCGCCAATACGCCATCAATAACGCCTCCATCGACAGGCTCAGCCGCAAGTGCCGCGGACGTGGCAAAACATCATGCGGCGGCCGTGGAGCTTCACATGCAGGCGGCGCAGCATATGCGCCACGCCGTCAAGCTCTTCGATCAGGATCGTAGCGCGGCCTCCCACGACGCACAGCTAGCGCTCTCCCTTGCACTGCGCGCTTTGTCCCATGGCAACGAAGCAGCCAGACTATTTGTCAAGCTCGCTGCCAGTGGTGCATCGTGAGTTAAGGCCGGTTGAATTCAAGCCAGTCACAACTTATTTGGTGGAGTATTCGGAGTGGTGCGGTATCCGCTTATACCGATTCTTGAGCGCACCGAAAGGCCTGCCGCAAAGATCCGCGCATTGATAGGTATGGCGCAATCCAGCGCGCCACTCGCGACTAGGCCTTTCGCTCCACTCAGGTGAAGCCGGTAAGGAAAGGTGCTCAACCGGCGTAGCGCTGAAACTGGCTCGTTCAACTACACTTCGTCGCCTGAGCGGACGGGCAAGGAGGAACGCGCTGGTCATCTGGGAACGAGCTGTAGATGCGGTGCTGTACGCGCTTAAACCGCGACCGCTAAAAGAGCCGCTGATGGATGCCGGATTCGCTCGTTGACAATGAGATCAGGACTCAACTCTTGTTTGTTGAACGACCCAAACTGGGCCGAAACCAGAAGTTCCTCTCCGTGCTCGCGCGAGGCCACGCAAGTACTAGTGCATGGTATGCGTGACGTGGAAATAGATTTCAGGCGCCTCATCGCGCCCCGTCCTGCGCTTCGCTGTCCGACGCATCAATGCACGCATATGCGACCCACGTACGAGATTTGCCGAAACCGCCGCATTGGCATCGCGGAGCGCAGTGGCCAGTTCGTGCGCAAATACGCGTTGAAACACCGCCAGCGCTCGTTCATTTCCTCTACCACCCGTTGCGAATAGCCAGCGAGCGAGTCACGACAACCATTTGCGGTATCGCGCTCGAACAACTCATCCGCTATCCGCTGCGCCGCCGTTTGCCGGTTATCCCGATTCGCCGGTTCACCAGCCTCGGTGGGTAGTTTCGCATCGCACTCTGGGAGCGCCATTTCGTCGGGCAAAGTCATCCCAGATGTCCCGCGCCATGCCTGCAACACGATCCGTAGCATACCGAACGTGGTCAGCCCGACATCGCCGTCGTTATAGAGGAAGCAGTACACGCACAACGTCAGCCAGCACACCAGCACGATCACACCGAAAGTCACGCGCGACAGCCGGCTCAGCACTCTCGCGCACAGCGAAAACAGAAACAGAACGGCGAACCATTCGGCGCTGATCGACCACGACACGAAGTTCCAGTTCGCTTCGCGACGAAACATCGGCCGACGAACACCAGAAACGTCACCAGATACAGCGGATACACGCGCGCAAACCGCTTGACGATAAACGATCGATAGTCGACCCAGCCGAACGCGGTCGCTCGCGAAGGAAGATACGTATAGGCAAGGATGAAGCCGCGCAGCATGAAAAAGATGTCAACGCCCCAAGCCCAGTTATCGACGAGTTGAACAATGCCCGGTGGCAGCCCCCTTCGTTGTCGGCAAAGTGATGAACGACGGCGAGCAACGCCGCGAATGCACGCAGCCCAGTCAGGCCGTAGATCTTTCGCATTGAATTGCCCGGCGATCACGCAAGTGAGCACGACGCAGCGCCAGGTAAAAGAGGTGCGGCCACGCGATGCGCGGCTCCCAGCGGCAAATAGTGTTGACGCAACGAGGTTGCGAGACAGGCCTACCCTCCTCGCGCAGCCGGCCTTCGGTATCGGCTGTTTGCAGACTGATGCGGGTGTGGTTGCCGGTTCACCCGACAACGGGTGAGAGGCCGACGGCAGCACGGCAATTGCATCGTATAAGTTCGCCGCAACGCGGTGTGTGCGCTAACACCCCACCTGATCGGTAAGGTCTCGAGGGTGCGCCGACGAGTCGCTTCGGGCCTGATACAGCCGTTTGCGGTCAGCGTTGCGCCGCGTCCGGCGCGACGTCGTGGCGCAACGCATGGCCAGCCTGGTCGGGAACGTGGAGCGGGTCGTACGACCGTGGCATCGCGAGGTTGCGCGCAACGACGGTATCGGCCTGTGCGCTCGGCTGCTGGCGTGGCGCGCCGTATGCCGCTATCGCTTGCGCGGGTGCCGACGCGAACCACAAGATCCTGCCAGCGCATTCGATGCCAACCTGACATCCGTTCCAGTAGACAGCGTTTTCCATCGCGACCTCTCCCCGAACATGAACAACGTCATCATCCGCGCTGCGCCTCGCGTGTCCGTCTGCCAGCGCACGTCGAGCCATCAGTAGTCGCTTCAATCATAGGTGGCCCGGTGCGCTGCGCATGACTTGTCACCAAATGAGGTCCTTTTGTCACAGCAATGCGGGAATCTGTTTGCCAACCCCTGTCAGTCAGTTGATTAACGACCAAATCTTTAAATAGTGTTTTGCACGGTCAACGCGATGGGGAATGGGTCGTTTACAAAGAATTAGACTGCAAGTTATGCAATCGGCAAATTGCGTACGTTCAGCTCAGGAAAAGCGAAAAACCTGTTGATGCGGCAATGCACAAGTTTGTCACGTTTTAGTCATGCGACAACGTTAGATGCAGCGCGGCGAAAATATCGATCGGTCGTGCTAAACCCTACGCTGGGCAAGGCTCAGAGGGACTGGCAGAAGGAGCGGGAAGGAGTTGATTTCGCGCTGGCAATTAAGCGGATCAAGCAGACCGCGAAACGCAGGCAATAGTCAGACGATAAATTTTATTCAATCCTTCCGCTGGTGTGTCGGCTTGTGCCGTTAAAGCAACAGAGTGTGTATGACTCGCATCAGACACTGGTGCGATGCAGGGAACGAGGCCGATAATCGATTCGCAAAGGAGAAAGATCATGGATGCCAAACCACCGAAGATTCCGACCCCGGACAAAGTTCTTTACCCGGATCCGGAACCTGTGGCCGTCGAGTTTTTGGGAGCCGAGCTGCCCGAGCATGTTCGCGCTTTCTTTGACGAACAACGCAAGTCGTGCGACCCGAAGTAACGGTTCCTTGGCGCGGCGCAGCATTCGCGCTCGTTGATTTCACGCGCAGCGAATACTCGCGTCCTCATTACGCGTCCGACATCTCCGTCATGACGTTGGATCAGCTCGCCTGAGCACAGCAGTTGCACTGGGCCACGCGGCTCGAGCGTGTACGCGCGTCCTTCTCTCGCCCACTTCCCCCGACGATCCGTGTGAATCGACCCGGTGCTCGCAGGTTGCGGCGCATCATTTATTCTTCTGGTTTTCCGTCAACGGCCGCCCGGCCACGTCCACCTCATGAACCATTTGCATCGCTTCGGCGCGTCATGCGCGCTCGTCATCGCCGCCGCCTTCGCCTTCTCGCCCGCCCCCGCCCTCGCCGACGGTGACGACACCGCGCTCACGAGCCTGATCGCGCTGGTTTCGCAGCGCCTTGCACTCGCGGAACCGGTCGCACGCTGGAAGTGGGCGAACCACCAGCCGATCACCGATACGCCGCGTGAAAACGCGCTGCTCGCCGAGGTGGAAAAGCGCGCCGCGGCGGCAAACGTCGACCCGGCGTTCGCCCGCGCGTTCTTCCAGGATCAGATCGATGCGAGCAAAGACGTGCAGAACGCGCTCTTCGCGAACTGGCGTCGCACCCAGCCACCGCAAGGTCCCGCACCCGATCTCGCAACCAGCACCCGACCGCAGCTCGACAAGCTGACACAGTCGTTGATGGCGAGTCTGGCGCGCGTGCAGCCGCTGCGCGCGGCGGACGATTGTCCGTCGCGGGTCGCGCAATCGCTGGCTAACTGGAAGGCGCTGACGCGCTATGACTCTGCGCATTCGAGCGCGTTGACGCACGCACTAGGTCACGTGTGCGAAACGGGCGGAGTCGGCGCCACCGGCTGATTCCGGTAACGCCACGGCGCGCGCACGTCGCATAAGCGTCACGCGACGATGCTCGACTCAGGGCTGCGCGACACGCTCAACGGCATCACGCGCAGGCCTCGCGCCAGATGGCTTTGCAGGATACGGTACGTCGAGAGTTCGAACGACCCAGCCAGCATCGACGCATGCAGCTGCGCCGCCGCGACGAGCGAGGGCGCGTGCCCGAGGTAGCGCCAGCGATCGACCACGTGGAAGATACCCTGCGCGTCCTCACGCTCCTCGAACACGATGGGCCCCTCGAACGGCCACGGCGCGTTCGCGGGATCGCTCTTCGTCACGCGCGGCAAGCGGTTGTGGCCCGGCCGCAGCGTTGCGATCCACTGCGCCTCCGCGAGCATCGCGCCGAGTTCGCCGCCAGTCGCGTGCCATTCGACGCGTCGCACGAGCTGCGCTAGCCGCATATCCTTCGACGAACGCCGCTCGCCAGTCAGATGCGAGCGCAGCCGCTGACGCACGCGCACGCTGCGACCGACATACAGCGGCGCATCGTCTTCGCCATAAAACGCATACACGCCACAGCCAGCCGGCGCGGTGTCGAGCAAATCTTCGGTGATGTCGCCGGCGAGCCGGTAGCGACGCGTCGTGCGCTCGATCTGCGCGCGCAGCGCTTCCAGCGGCACGAGCGTCGGCAGACGCTGCCAGAACTGCCAGATCAGATCGGCGTCGGCGAGCGCGCGGTGGCGGTCGGACGGCACCAGCGCATGGCGTTCGACCAGCGCATCGAGACCGTGGCGCTTTTCGCCGGGAAACAGCGCGCGCGACAGCCGCACCGTGCACAGCACGTCCGGATCGAACGCGATTCCCGCGCGACGAAATTCGCTGCGTAAAAATCCGCGATCGAAACTCGCGTTGTGCGCGACGAACAGCTTGCCGTTCAAACGCTCGAACAACGCGGGCGCGATCGACTCGAACGTCGGTGCGCCGCGCACCATGTCGTTCGTGATGCCGGTCAGCTGTTGGATGAACGACGGAATCGGCTGCTGCGGGTCGATCAGGCTGCTCCAGCGCGAGACGCCGGCCAGCCCGACTTCGACGACGCCAACCTCAGTAATGCGGTGCTCGCTCGTGGAGCCGCCGGTCGTTTCGAGATCTACGAAAACGATGGGTGCATCGAGTGCCGGTTCCGGCGAAAGCAGTTCAGACATGGGACAAGGGATTCGGGCGCATGAATTTGCGGCAAGTATGCACCAGTTGGACGTTGCGCATCCAGACAGCGCCGCGTGCGCAGCTGGAAACTGCGTCGGCATGGACCGTCGATTTTGCGCTGAAATCCCGCAGACGCTTAAACCAGACCATTAATCCTGACGTAGTCAATTCGTTTCGATGGATTATCTTCCGACAATAATGCGTATTGTTGAACCACGCAGTTACCGAAGATCCGACCTGGGGAGACATCTAGATAAAAATTAAAACCCTCGCGCGACGGCGAGGGTTTTTCGCTCCCGATTGCGCGGGCGGCGCGCCCAGCCCAGCGCATTTACAGCGGCTGAATGTTGGCCGCCTGCTTGCCCTTCGGGCTGGTCTTGACTTCAAAAGACACGCGCTGGTTTTCCTTCAACGACTTGAAGCCCTCGCTGCGGATCTCCGAAAAGTGTGCGAACAGATCCTCGCCACCCACATCCGACGTGATGAAGCCAAAACCCTTAGCATCGTTGAACCATTTGACGACACCAGTTTCCATTTCCTGTTTTCCCTCGGTGATTTATCCAAAGCGGGCGTTGCCCTTGAATCGATCCAACCCCGATTCAATTGCCTATATCTGATCAAGACAGAAACAGCCAATCAAATTCGGCTTTGCCGTTATACGGGGAACAGAGAATGACCGCAAGTAAACTTTTCATATGCGTTTAGCGTATAAAAAGATAAGACTTCAAACTACACGGATATAGGTCGGCGCGTCAAATTTACCTGAACGAAAATAATCCGAGTCCGCAAACGGGAAAATTTGCGAAAATATGCAATACGAATGTAACAAAGTCTATCTTTGCGTAAGTGTTTGTCCGACTTGTTGCGGCGCCGCCTCACTCGCATGATGCAAGTCAGTTGTAGCGATGCGCTTCAGGAGGTTGCCATGCTGTCCAAGGAAATTCACCGTCTCTTCACCTGGCTCACTCATTCGCACGCAAAGGTCATATCAGACCAGCCCGCACAGATCGGGGATTCACGCACCGTTTTCGACTTCGATCCGATGTGGCACGGAGACCACTGGCAGAACCTGCTCTCCTCGCCAATGGATGCGCGCCGTTATGTGATGGAAGACTGGAGCGTGCCCGCGCAGGCGGACTGGGACGACGTGGAAGGTACTGCGCCCGCTCATTAGAGACATTCGCGAAACTCGTCCGCCATAAAAAAAGCGCGACTGGAAGGTCGCGCTGACAAAGGTTTGGAGATCTTTTTCGTCAACGAAAAAGTCTGCTTCGGAAAGCAGAGATAACAGTATAGCGGTCATATGCAAGTTCGATTATTCACACAATTAACAATCGTCTATTGCCGCAACAACAACAATCGTTTTCCCGCATTTCTTCCCGTTGTTTTTCCGCATCGTTCGGTGTCGCGAATCAGCAACGCGCTTTAGGAAAATTCAGACGCCGAATCCGCCCAGTCGGCGCAAAGCCTTTATCCATAAGGCTCGAATGGCGATTAACGATCGTTTCTTCTCGCGTAATACTTTATTGCGCGAATCGGAACGCCAACTCCCGGAAGTGTCTCTCTACACTCTGCCTAATCGGAAACCGGCGCGGATCTGGTCAACGCGCTTCTCACGCGGATTCCGCTTCTCGCAGCGCTCGCGTGAAGGTCTCCTAAGCCAGGGTTTTATATCTCTCTCGCTCTTGGAGTTATATCAATGAAGAAGACACTCATGGTCGCTGCCCTGTCGGGCGTTTTCGTAACGGCAGCGCACGCGCAAAGTAGCGTCACCCTGTATGGCCTGATCGACGCCGGAATCACTTATACGAACAACCAGCATCCGAATCCGAGTAGTAACCAGCACGGCGCCAACGTGGCGATGACGAGCGGCTCGGTGAACGGCAGCCGTTTCGGCCTGCGTGGCGCTGAAGATCTGGGCGGCGGTCTGAAGGCCATCTTCACGTTGGAGAATGGCTTCGGCATCAATGACGGCACGCTCAAGCAGAACAGCCGTCTGTTCGGCCGTCAGGCCTTCGTCGGTCTGTCGAGCGACCAGTTCGGTGCCGTGACCCTCGGCCGTCAATACGACAGCATGGTCGACTACGTCGGCCCGCTGGCACTGACCGGCACGCAGTACGGCGGCACGCAGTTCGCGCACCCGTTCGACAACGACAACTTGAACAACTCGTTCCGTATCAACAATTCGGCCAAATTCCAGAGCGCGAACTACGGCGGCTTCAAGTTTGGCGGCTTGTACGGTTTCTCGAACCAGGCTGCCGGCTTCGCCAACAACCGCGCTTACAGTGCGGGCGCGTCGTATAACTGGGGCGGCCTGAACGTTGCCGCTGCGTACATGCAACTGAACAGCAATGGCGCGAACAGCGCAGCCGCTGCGTTCAACTCGGGTGGCGCGGTGTCGGGCGACAACACGTTCTTCGCTCAGCGTCAGCAAACGTGGGGCGCAGGCGCCAACTACGCGTTCGGCCCGGCAACGGTCGGCCTCGTGTACTCGCAGACGAACCTGCATGGCTTGGCAGGTATCAGCGCGGCCGCATCGGGCATAACGAGCGGCATCGGCTTCCCGACCAACAGCGCTCAGTTCCAGAACTTTGAAGCCAACGCCCGTTACGCGCTGACGCCGGCAATCAGCATCGCTGGCGCGTACACGTACACCCGCGCCAACCTGTCGAGCTCGCACGTGCACTGGAACCAGGTCAACCTGCAAACCGCGTACGCATTGTCCAAGCGTACCGACGTGTATCTGCAAGGCGTGTATCAGGCAGCAAACGAAGACTCGATCGTTAACGCCTACATCAATGGCGTGGGCGGTGCTTCGGGCAACAACAAGCAAGTCGCTGTGACCGCAGGTCTGCGTCACCGCTTCTAAGCACTGCGCAAGGACTGGCAGTAGAGAAGGCGCCGTTCGCGGCGCCTTTTTTTATGTCCGTGCCGACGTGGGTTTTTGCCGCTTTGTGCGCAGGCCCGCGTGCGTGCACGTGAGCCCAGGTCCTCGCCAGAGGCCTAGCGGCCGCTATCAGGCAACGGATACTTGACGTCGAGAATGTCGATCGACTGCGGACCGGCCGGCGTGAACAGCGTGACCGTATCGCCGACTTTAGCCTTTAGCAGCGCACGCGCAATGGGCGAAATCCAGCTTACGTGCCCGATGTCCAGGTCGACCTCGTCGACACCGACGATCGTCACCTGATGCTCTTCGCCGTCCTCGGTCGCATAGTCGACCCTCGCGCCGAAAAACACCTGGTCGACGTTTTCCTGCCGGCTGCTATCGACGACCTCGGCTAGATCGAGCCGCTTGGTCAGAAAACGGATGCGCCGGTCGATTTCCCGCAGACGGCGTTTGCCGTAGATGTAGTCGCCATTCTCCGAGCGGTCGCCGTTCGACGCCGCCCACGACACGAGTTTGACAACCTCGGGCCGCTCGACATCGATCAGATGCAGCAATTCATCACGCATGCGCCGATGACCGGCGGGAGTCATGTAGTTTTTGGTGCCTGCGGGCACGTCGGGCTGGGCGATGTCGAGATCGTCATCGTTGTCTTCGCTCGACTCTTTGACAAAGGCCTTGTTCATAATCATCCGTTAACAGCAACTAGCAACAATCTCATAAAAGGTTACACGATCGGGCCGGCGACACAAATCGCCGTGATGGGCTTCCGTTTTTCAAATCTGTTGGCTATAATCTCGTTTCTGTGTGCGGCTGTAGCTCAGTTGGATAGAGTACTTGGCTACGAACCAAGGGGTCGTGGGTTCGAATCCTGCCAGCCGCGCCACCTTATTCGAGAGCGCCCTTACAGGGAGCTCTCAGGTTTCATCAGTTTTATAGTAAGCATCACCGTTTTGCGTGCGGCTGTAGCTCAGTTGGATAGAGTACTTGGCTACGAACCAAGGGGTCGTGGGTTCGAATCCTGCCAGCCGCACCACCTGTGAAGGGCCTTCCAACCGGAAGGCCCTTTGTTTTTTCTGGCGCACCATGCCGTGCCCGTGCGCCAGCAGCAACTCATCGCGGCGGCGACTGGATATCCCCAATTTGCCCATCCGGGTGCGGCAAGTCCTCGACGACCCCGCCCACCGTTTGCTCGCTGATCGTGTCGGTCCGCATGCCGGTCAGTGCCTGGCGCTCGCGCAGCACGTCGTCGACGGTATCGCCGAAACGGCTCACGACAAACGCCCGCAGCAAAGCAATGCGCAGCGAGTCGCCCATTCCCTCCGAGGCTCGCTGCCCGCCCTTGAACTCAGCGACGCATACCGCGCCTTTATCGCTCTGCTCGCGCACGTCGATCCGCATCGCGCGCTCGAGCACAACGGCAGCCGCCTCCCATGATGCGGAAGGCGTGAAACGCCCGTCCCACGGACGACCACGATCGTTGCCGCGGATCGCAACAGTCTCGCCACTATCGGTAAAGTAGATTTCGCGCACGAAGTCGTGCAGGCTGCGCGCCACCCAGTAATCGAGCGCCACGTCAGCGAGGTCGGACACGTTCATCTGCGTTCCCCCTGGAGTTCAGGTGAGACCTGCCTTGAGTTATATCCTGAGCCGCCGGACGAAAGATGCCTGACTGGCGTGAAGCGCCCCAGTCCAAGCTGCGCCGACGCCCAGCCGGAAGCCGTTCAGTAGTCCGCGCGCTCGCGGTCGATGCGCATGCCGCCGTCGTGGCGGTGATGCCCCTCTTCGCTCGGCCGCTCACGCGTGATGCGCATCACATCGGGATTCGTGCGCACGCGCCGCATCACATTGGCCAGATGCACCCGGTCGCTGACCTGGATCACGAAGCGCAGAATCGTGGATTCCTGCGACAGATCTTCGTCCATCGCGATATGGACGATGTTCGCGTCCGCCGATGTGATGTCGGCCGCTACGCGGGCGAACACGCCCTTGGTGTTCTTGACCAGTACCTTGACCGCGACATCGAACAGCCGCCCCGGCTGCGGTGCCCACGCGACGTCGATCCAGCGGCCCGGATCGCGCCGGTGGATACGCTGCGCGACGCGGCAGTCGGTGGTATGAATCGCCATGCCGAGACCGATGCCGATATAGCCCATGATGTCGTCGCCCGGAATCGGACGGCAACACGCGGACAGTTGCACCGACATGCCCTCGGTACCGGTGATGACGACCGGCGGCGCGTGCGGCGTCGAACCGGACTCGGAGCGCGAGCCGTCGTCGTCGGCGTCGCGCCCGCTCATCAGCACTTCGATGCGCTTGGCCATCACCGCGGCGACCCGCCGGCCGAGACCGATGTCCGCGAAAATTTCCTGACGGTTCTTGTTGCCCGTCCACTGCACGAGCTTTTCCCACGCCTCCGGCGTCACATCCGATAGCGCAAGGCCATAGCCCTTCAACGCCTGATCGACGAGACGCTCGCCGAGCTGCACCGACTCGTTCAGACGCATCGTCTTCAGATAATGACGGATCGCCGAGCGCGCCTTGCCGCTGCGCACGAAGCCAAGCCATGCGGGGTTCGGCTTCGAATACGGCGCCGTGATGACTTCGACGATGTCGCCGCTCTTCAGCTCGGTACGCAACGGCAACAGCTCGTTGTTGATCTTCACCGCGACGCACTGGTTGCCGAGGTCGCTGTGGATCGAGTACGCGAAGTCGAGCGCGGTGGCGCCGCGCGGCAGCGCCATGATCTTCGACTTCGGCGTGAACACGTAGACCGCATCCGGGAACAGGTCGATCTTCACGTGCTCGAGGAATTCGCTCGAATCGCCCGCTTCGCTCTGAATGTCGAGCAGCGACTTCAGCCACTGGTGTGCGCGCATCTGCACGTCGTTCAGATCCGCGCTGCCGTTCTTGTACAGCCAGTGCGCGGCAACGCCCGCCTCGGCGATCTCGTGCATCTTGCGCGTGCGCACCTGAAACTCGATCGGTGCGCCGAACGGGCCGACGAGCGTGGTGTGCAGCGACTGATAGCCGTTCACCTTCGGGATCGCGATGTAATCCTTGAACTTGCCCGGAACAGGCTTGAAAAGCGCATGCAACGCGCCGATGCAGGTATAACACTCGAGCGCGCTCTCGACGACCACGCGAAAACCATACACGTCGAGCACCTGCGAAAACGACAGCTGCTTGTCGCGCATCTTCTTGTAAATGCTGAAGATGGTTTTCTCGCGACCGGTGACTTCGGCGTCGAGCTTCGCGTCCGCAATCGCGCGCTGCACCGATTCGAGAATCTTGCCGACCACCTCGCGACGATTGCCGCGCGCCGCCTTCACGGCTTTTTCGAGTGTCGCGTAACGGTGCGGGTTGAAGTTCGCGAAACTCAGGTCCTGCAGCTCGCGATAGGTATTATTCAGGCCGAGCCTGTGAGCGATCGGCGCGTAAATGTCTAGCGTTTCGCGCGCGACACGGCGACGTTTCTCCGACGGCACCGCGCCGAGCGTGCGCATGTTGTGCAGCCGGTCGGCGAGCTTCACGAGGATCACGCGCACGTCGCGCGCCATCGCGAGCAGCATCTTGCGGAAGTTCTCCGCTTGCGCTTCCTCGCGATTGCGAAACTCCATCTTGTCCAGCTTGGACAACCCGTCGACCAGCTCCGCGACCTTCGCGCCGAAGCGCTCGGCGAGCTCCGCCTTGGTCACGCCCTGGTCTTCCATCACGTCGTGCAGCAGCGCCGCCATGATCGCCTGGGCGTCGAGATTCCAGCCCGCGCAGATTTCCGCGACGGCGACCGGATGCGTGATGTAGGGCTCGCCGCTCTGGCGATACTGGCCGAGGTGGGCTTCGTCGCTGAAGTGGAACGCCGCCTTGATGTCCTTGATCTCTTCCGGCTGCAGATAGCCGGACAGCGCAGACGTCAGATTGGCGATGGAGACGACGTCATGCCGGCGCGGCTGCTCCGGCGTGGCGGTCGGCCCGAACAGATGGCGAAACGACTGCTCGAGGACCGCGTCGATGTACTTGCGTGCAGAGGACGGCGAGTCGGTGTCGTGCTCCGCTTCCGTGGCGGTGGGCGGGGTAGCACTCATGGTCGCCTCCGGTAGCGGTCAGGGTTGGACGCAGTTCTGCACGTTGAGCAATCCGGTGTGGCGAATACCGGCAAGTCGAAAACGAAAATCCGTGCGCCTTAGACCGGCACCTTCTTCAGCATTTCGACGCCGACCTGACCCGATGCGATTTCACGCAGCGCGAGGACGGTGGGCTTGTCGCGGCTTTCGATTTTCGGCGTGTGGCCTTGAGCGAGCTGACGCGCGCGATAGGTTGCGGCAAGCGCGAGTTCGAAACGGTTCGGGATCTGTTTGAGGCAGTCTTCGACGGTAATGCGGGCCATGTTGGGTTCCTTCTCAGTATGTTGCTTATTCTACCTTATGTGCTTGACACCACGCCGCGCTCACGCGTGCGGCAGGTGGATGCCGAGCTGCATGAAAAGCTGCGTGTGACGCGCGTACTGCGACGCGAAGCGCGAGCGCGTCGCGCCGACGAGGCACTGCAACTCCGCCAGCGCGCGATCGAAATTCTCGTTGATCACGACGTACTCCGCTTCGGCCGCGTGCGCGATCTCGCCGCCCGCCGCGAGCAAGCGTCGCGTGATTACGTTCGGCTCGTCCTGGCCGCGCTTTTTCAGACGCTCTTCGAGCGCTTCGAGCGACGGCGGCAGAATGAAAATCTCCACCGCGTTGTTGAATTGCTTCTTCACCTGCTGCGCACCCTGCCAGTCGATTTCGAGCAGCACGTCATGGCCGTTTTTCATCTGCTCCTCGATCCACACGCGCGACGTGCCGTAATAGTTGCCGTGCACTTCCGCGCTTTCGAGAAACTCGCCCGCGTCGTGACGCTGCATGAAATCTTCGACGCTCGTGAAGTGATAGTGCTCCCCGTCCTGCTCCTTCGGACGCGGCGGGCGCGTCGTGTAGGAGATCGACAGACGGATCGCGTCGTCGCTCGCGAGCAAAGCGTTCACGAGCGTCGACTTGCCCGCGCCCGACGGCGCGACGACCATGAACAGGTTGCCGGGATAAGCGCCGGCGTACGAATGGCGCGCCGCGCCGGTTTCGCGTGGATGGTGGTCGGTCATGATGTGTGGTGCTCCAGCCTTATTCGAGATTCTGTACCTGCTCGCGCATCTGTTCGATCAAGAGCTTCAGCGTCATCGACGAATCCGCGAGTTCCTTCGCCGCCGCCTTCGAACCGAGCGTGTTCGCTTCGCGGTTCAGCTCCTGCATCATGAAGTCGAGCCGCTTGCCGACCTTGCCGCCCTTCTCGATCACGTGACGCGTTTCGTTCAGGTGCGCGGTGAGGCGCGACAGCTCTTCGGCGATGTCGATGCGAATGCCGTACATCGTCACTTCCTGGCGAATCCGCTCGTTGATCTCTTCGCGCGACACGATCGTCACGGCCGCATCCGGCGCGGCGATGCCGAGCGCTTCCTGCAGACGCTCGACGATTTTCTGCTGATGTCGCGCAATCAGCTCGGGCACGAGCGGGGTGATCTTCACGACGATCGTCTCCATTTCGGTGACGTTGGCGAGCAGCATCGTCGCGAGTTGCGCGCCTTCGCGCGCGCGCACGTCGATCAGGTCCGCGATCGCCTGCTTGCCGCATCCGAGCACCGCTTCGCGCAGCGTCTCGGGCGCGATGCCGCTTTCGGCGAGCACGCCCGGCCAGCGCAGAATTTCGCCGGTGCGCAGACGGCCGGCTTCAGGAAACGTGCCGAGCACCGTGCGTTCCAGTTGCGCGAGTTGCGCGAGCGCGTCGCGGTTGATCGCGCCCGCGTTCGCCGACTGCTCGCTGCGCTGCAGATTCACGCGAATGTCGACCTTGCCGCGCGACAGCTTGTTCATCAGCATCTCGCGCAGCGTCGGTTCGACGACGCGCACGTCTTCCGGCATGCGGAAGTTCAGATCGAGAAAGCGCGAGTTCACCGTGCGCAATTCGACCGACACGCTGACGCCACCCGTGCCCGAGGCTGCCACGAGTTCGCGCGTGGCGCTCGCATAGCCAGTCATGCTGTAGATCATCGTATTTCTCGCGATTGCGGCCATGCGGTAGACGATGGCCTGAGAAGCGGATCGCCCGGCGTGTACGAGACGCGGGGCGGGGAATCGGCATTATCCCATTTTTGTTGCAGCCATCCGTATGGGCAACCGCCCTATCCGATCGGCGGTAAAATTAGGGTTTTTCCTCCGCCCTCCTCCAGCCCATCCCGACCCATCCCGACCCATTCCGACATGAGCAACGACACCCAACGCCCCAGCGGCCGCCAGCCCCACCAGTTGCGCGACGTGCGCATCACGCGTCACTACACGAAGCATGCGGAGGGCTCGGTGCTGGTCGAATTCGGCGACACCAAGGTGATCTGCACCGCGAGCGTCAGCGAGAGCGTACCGCCGTTTCTGCGCGATCGCGGCCAGGGCTGGCTCACCGCCGAATACGGCATGCTGCCGCGCGCCACGCATACCCGCAGCGACCGTGAAGCCGCGCGCGGCAAACAAACCGGCCGCACCCAGGAAATCCAGCGGCTGATCGGCCGCGCGCTGCGCTCGGTGTTCGATCTCGAGAAGCTCGGCGCGCGCACGCTCAATCTCGACTGCGACGTGATCCAGGCCGATGGCGGCACACGCACCGCGAGCATCACCGGCGCGTTCGTCGCCGCGCATGATGCGGTCGCCAGATTGCTTGCCACGGGCCGCATCGAAAGCTCGCCGATCCTGGATTACGTCGCCGCGATTTCGGTCGGCGTGTACGACGGCGTGCCCGTGCTCGACCTCGACTACGACGAAGACTCGCAGTGCGACACCGACATGAACGTCGTAATGACGGGGGCGGGCGGCTTCGTCGAAATTCAGGGCACCGCGGAAGGCGTGCCGTTCTCGCGCGAAGAAATGAATGCGCTGCTCGATCTCGCGAGCGACGGCATCAGCACGCTGATCGCGAAGCAGAAAGAGGCGCTGGGAGTGCAGCAGTGAATGAGGTTCGTCAGGACAGTGGCGGGAACAATGCTCACGGCGTAACGTCGGCAATGCCACTGAAAAAGGTCGTGCTCGCGTCGAACAACGCGGGCAAGCTGCGCGAATTTGCGGCGCTGCTCGGCGCGGCCGGCATCGAGTTGATCGCGCAAGGCGAGCTCAACGTGCCGGAAGCGGAAGAACCGCATCCCACCTTCGTCGAAAACGCGCTGACGAAGGCCCGTCACGCCGCGCGGCTCACCGGCCTGCCCGCGCTCGCCGACGACTCGGGCCTTTGCGTGCGCGCGCTGCGCGGCGCGCCGGGCGTCTACTCGGCCCGCTTCGCGCAACTCGCCGGCGGCGAGAAAAGCGACGCGGCGAACAACGCGCGCCTCGTCGACGAACTGCGGGACGTGAGCGACCGCCGCGGCTATTACTACTGTGTGCTCGCACTCGTGCGTCACGCGGACGATCCCGAACCGCTGATCGCCGAAGGCCGCTGGCATGGCGAAATCCTGGACGCGCCGCGCGGCGAGCATGGCTTCGGTTACGACCCGTACTTCTATCTGCCGTCGCTGAACGCGAGCGCCGCCGAACTCGAGCCGGCGGTCAAGAACGCGAGCAGCCATCGCGCGATCGCGCTGCGGCAACTGCTCGCGCGTCTGTCGGAGGAAGCGTGATTCCGATCCGATCGACGCCAGCGGACATCGGCAAGGGTGTCGTCAGTGCGTTCACGTCGCCGGGCAGCATCCGTTTGACGTCGCTGCCGCCACTTGCGCTGTACGTGCATTTCCCGTGGTGCGTGCGCAAGTGCCCCTACTGCGACTTCAATTCGCACGAGTGGAAAGGCGAGACGTTCCCGGAGAACGACTACCTCGACGCGTTGCGCGCCGACCTGGAAATGGCCTTGCCACTGATCTGGGGCCGCCAGGTGCATACGGTGTTCATCGGCGGCGGCACGCCTAGTTTGCTGTCGGCGGCGGGGCTCGATCGCATGCTGTCGGATATTCGCGCGCTGCTGCCGCTCGATGCCGACGCGGAAATCACGCTCGAAGCGAACCCCGGCACGTTCGAAGCCGACAAGTTCGCGCAGTTTCGCGCGAGCGGCGTGAACCGGCTGTCGGTGGGCATCCAGAGTTTCAACGAAACGCATCTGAAGGCGCTCGGCCGCATTCACGACGCGGCGCAGGCACGCCACGCGGTCGAAGTCGCCGCGACCACGTTCGACAACTTCAACCTCGACCTGATGTTCGCACTGCCCAGGCAAACGCTCGCCGAATGTCAGGCCGACGTGGAAACGGCGTTGTCGTTTGCCCCGCCGCATCTGTCGCTGTATCACCTGACGCTCGAACCGAACACGCTATTCGCCAGGTTTCCGCCCGCGTTGCCCGACGACGACGCGTCCGCAGACATGCAGGACTGGATTCATCAACGCACCGCCGAGGCCGGCTACGGGCGCTACGAGGTGTCCGCGTATGCGCAGCCGCATCGGCAGAGCAAACACAATCTGAACTACTGGCGCTTCGGCGACTATCTCGGCATCGGCGCGGGCGCGCATACGAAGCTGTCGTTTCCTAATCGCATCGTGCGCCAGGCGCGCTATAAGCATCCGACCACTTTCATCGAGCAGGCCAAGGCCGGGGCAAGCGTGCAGGAGGAGCATGGGGTGGGGCCGCACGATCTGCCGTTCGAGTTCATGCTGAATGCGCTGCGCCTGGTGGAAGGATTCCCGGTGCATCGGTTCATCGAACGCACGGGTCTGTCGATCACTACGATCGAGCCGGCGTTGCAGGAAGCGGAACGGCGCAAACTGATCACACGCGACCACGAACGGATCGCGCCGACGCCGCTTGGGCAGGCGTTCCTGAACGACCTGCAGGCGCTGTTTCTGAAAGATCCGCAGTGATGGCGGGTCGGCCGGACTTGCAACGAGGTCTTTTCAGGTTACAATTTGCGGCTTGGAGGTGTGGCCGAGTGGTTTAAGGCACCGGTCTTGAAAACCGGCGAAGGAGCAATCCTTCCGTGAGTTCGAATCTCACCGCCTCCGCCAGGCTTTCAAGAAAAACCCCGTAAGTTCAGTGACTTACGGGGTTTTTGTTTTTCTGGCCCGAGGTGGAGCAGTTCTCCGCTCTGATAGACCAGCGGTACGGTCGCTGCCCGCGAACATCCGCGCTACGGGCGCGAAAAGCCGCAATGTTCGTGCGGGCGCTTTTTTCCGTTTCGTCGAGAGCCGTCGAGATTTTGGGCGGTCGCCCATGTACGGACTGCCTGTCGCACAGTAATTATCTGACTGCTGTCAACTCCGGCAGCGACTTCAGATAGACCATCGACACACCCATGTCCCTGTCCGTATTTGAAATGCACTCCGTGGAGCTGTTCTGCCAGCGGCCACCGGGTGCCTGTTATGTCATCTGCGACGAATGGCACTATAAGGCGTGCCTCGGCAAGGCCGCAGACCTTCAGAGGGCCAGGGCGGAGACCCGGGAATTTCTTGCTATCGCCGCACTGAATCGCAGGAAGTGGGAGGAGGACCGGAAACTGATTAGGAATCTCATTGGCAGTCACTGGCTGTTTTTTCATGATGTACGGGACCGCAACCCTGATACCGATGGCTGGTGGGTGATCGTTGCTCTTCTCGAAGAGATTCGCCGGGGCAAACTGCTTGCCGTTAAAGGTCCGCGTAATGGCCTGTTTCCGTCACCGTACAGCAGCACGCCGTTAATGAATCCCATAGCGAGGACAGGCAGTCACCCGGACGGCGAACCCATTTTGTCCGTCCAGTATGATCCGGCCACCTGGCAAACCCGGTTGAACGCTGCGCGGGCAGCCAGGGCTGGCGATAGAGGCTCATCAACGCTGCTCGGCGACGCGCAGCCGTTTGAGTATGTGCCTGATGCGTTGAGCAGCGATGTGGTTGAACTCGCCGAGAGCACGAACAACCCAAACTACGCGGCGAAGATGCTGGGGTATGACCGCAAGACCTTCGGCAGGATGATCCATATGATGAAAGAAGACAATCGAATGCGCGGGGACGACAACGTTATTTGGCACGACGATGGGAATGTCGAGTTCAGAGGCGCGATCATCGACAACATGCATAGCTGGGCACCCTGAGAGAAACAGAGATGGCACCCGAACACAAACTCGCCCACGCAGCGTTCACGATCTATCAGGACACCGAGCCGCCCGAATTCTGGACGAACTATTTTGGCGTATCACCATCTCGCGCGGGAGCCAAAGGGCAGCCCAGGTTAATGCCGTCCGGCATGATGAGCAGCATTCCTTGGCGGCAAGGCACATGGATCGTTTCGAGCGCGGAGGCAATAATGAGCGACGATCTGACGCCTCATCTTCGCTATCTGGTGGGCCACCTCGGGCTACCCCGTGCCGATTTGCGAGAACTCATCGAGCGCACTTGCGCGCAGATGCGCTTCTTCTGCTATTGGGACAACGAGAGCGGCGACCGCGTGCCTGACGTGCCCGACGATATTCGCACCATGATGGAAGCCATGGGCGGCACGGTCGAGATCGATGAATATCGATAGAGCCTCGCTCGAATGCACAAGCCGATGCTCGGGAATTGGCTTTTTTTGCAACCCTGCAAGGCACAGCGCGAGTGTTATGGGCCGCACTTCTGAATTAATCCTCTATGCTGCAAACAGGCACGGCCCCCGTACCCACCATCACGACCTAAACCACCGCCACCGCCTCAACCTCAATCTTGAACCCATAGTGCAACTGCGGCACCGGCACGACCGCGCGCGCCGGCCTTGCCTCGCCGGCCCAGCCCGCATAGATCTGATTGAAGCTCGCCCAATGTTCGACATCGACGACATACACGCGCACCTGCACCAGTTGCGCGACGCTGCTGCCGACGCTTTCGAGCGCCGCCTTCACATTGGCCAGAACCTGTTCGGCCTGCGCGTCGAACGACGCATCGGCGAGCTTTTCGCCTTGCGCGTTGATCGGCAATTGCCCGGACACGAAGACGAAGCCATTCGCGACCGCGACATGACTGTAGTGGCCGCCAGGTTTCGCCAGCGCGGCCGGATTGTCGGTATGGGGCAAACGTAAGGCGTGCGTGCTATCGGTCATCAACCACTCCAGAAGTGAAAATCTCGGAGCGATTCATCGCCGTGCTTCATTCAGCACGAACCCGCGCACGACGCAACACGCATCACGCGTCCGCCATCTCGAGCTTTTCGCGTGCATCCGCGCAACGACGATTCAGATCGCGATGCATCAACTGGCTATCGAGCAGAGCCGATACATCCGTCAAACCGTGATCAAAGCGCAACACGTATTCGATGTCGGTGTAATCGTAATAAGCGCCGCTGTCGGCCAGCCGTTGCGCTTCGGCGAATGCGGCAAATTGCCGTTCGCCGTTCATCAGGTCTTTGATCGCCATGAGTGCCGCTCCGAGGAACAGTGACTTCATCATAGCAATGCAAACCGCGACGCACGGTGGTGCGCGCGCAACACCAGGTGTTTTCCGGAGACGCGTCCGATGAACCCACGCGTCGGCCGATGCCCACAGCCGCAATAGCACGATCGTCATCCAGTTTTCACGCCGTTTTCACAGCGCTCGCGCAGCGCTCACCCTCGATATCCGGACAACACGCTCACACAGCCGCAACCGGCGACTTCGTCCCGTGCCAACGCATCACGAGCATGCGTCCGACAAAGCACAGACAGCCCGCCACGCCGACCACGATACCCATGCCCTTCGGCGTGCCGTCCTGCCACAGTCCGACCGCGAGGCTCGACAGTGCGCCGAGCGCGAGCTGCACCGCGCCGAACACGGCCGCCGCGGCGCCCGCGTTGGCGGGATAGCGATGCATCAGATCGGTCGTGCAGTTGGCGGACAACACGCCCACCACGCTGACGACGAAGAACAGCCCGAACACGATCGACCATAAGCCGCCCCACCCCGTCAGCGACACGACGGACACGAACAGCGACGCGACGAAGCTCACGGTCGCCGCGAACGAGATGATCGGCACCGGCCCGAGCCGGCCGACGAGCCGCGTGTTCAGGTAATTGCCGAAGATGATGCCGACGATGTTCAGCGCGAACAGGAATCCATAGTGCTGCGCGGACACGTGGAAATACTCGATGTATACGAACGGCGTCGCCGTGATGTAGGCGAACATCGACGCGAACGCCATGCCGCCGCACAACATGTGTCCCCACGCGACCGGATCGCGCAGCAGCGTGCCATACGCGCCGAACGACTTCAGCAGCGCCGACTGCGCGCGCATCTCGCGCGGCCACGTCTCCGGCACCTTCAGGAATGCGGTCACCGCGCACACGGAACCGAACAGCGTCAGCGCGACGAACACGGCGCGCCAGCCGCCCAGCAGCAGCAACTGTCCGCCGATCAGCGGCGCGAGCAGTGGACCGATCGCCGTGACGATCGCGATCATCGACAGGACGCGCGCCGCGTCGCCCGGCTCGTGCGCGTCGCGCGCGATCGCGCGAGCCAGCACCGACGCCGCGCCCGCGCCCAACGCCTGCACGAAGCGGAAACCAACCAGCGAGCCGATCGAGACCGACAGCGAACAGGCGATGCTCGCGAGCGCATACATGATGATGCCGCCAAGCAGGATCGGCCGACGGCCATAGGTATCGGACAGCGGACCGTACAGCAGCATGCCGATCGAAAAGCCGAACATGAAGCTCGTGAGCGTCGATTGCGCGGCGCCCGTGCCGACCGCGAAGGCCTGCGCGATGGTCGGCAGGCTCGGCAGATACATGTCGATGGAAATCGGCCCGCACGCGGCCAGCGCGCCGAGCAACAGGATCAGCCGGCCATCGGGCCGGCGTCTGACGACGTGAGACATGGGAAATCCGGATGGAACGCCGCGCCGGCATCGGCAGCGGAACGGGTGAAGCGGGAACGGCCATCAGTTGACCGGCTCGATTGTACGCGACGGTTAATCCGCTGACGGCGCTCGTGGCCCGCTGCGTGGACGTTGCGCGACAGCGCCTCGCGGCGCGGCGCGGCGCAATCAGCCTCGATCGGTTAAGCTGCCGCCAGCATGCCCAACGCGCTTCCGTATGCGCAGCTTGACGGCCCGACATAAAAGCTCGACGTCGCGCAACAGCCTTCCCCCTGATCCCGTTCGAACCCGCGATGACCGCCTTCCTGCTCATCTGGAGCCCCAAAAAATGGCCGTGGCCCGAGTTGCCCGACATCGCGAAACGCGTGGCGGCCGGCGACGCGGTGGCCGACGTGTGGGGCTGCGGCTTTGCGCGCGGCATCCTGCCCGGCGATCGCGTGTTCCTGCATCGCGTCGCGCAGGAGCCGAAGGGCATCTTCGGTTCGGGCTACGTGACGCGCGCGCCCTACGAAGTCCCCGACGCGTCGACCAAACGCGGCTACCGGCTGTGCATCGATTTCGTCTACGACTGGCTCGTCGATGCGCATCACGCACCGGTCATCACGCGCGATCAGCTGCGTGTGCATCCGTTCTCGGTGCAGACGTGGGATGCGCAAAGCTCGGGCACGATCATCAAGCCGATCGCCGAAGGCGCGCTGGAGAAGCGCTGGGCCGAATTGACCGGCAGGCGCAAGCCGCCGACGATACCCGCACCGGGCAGCCAGGCGAAACACGCGCCGCCGTGACCGCCCGCCCGCACAGCCCGCCGGCGCCGACTCCGGTACAATTTCTCGATCCACCCCAGCATCGCGCGAAGGGTCCGCGGGAATCGTCCGAGGCCCTTTGCGCCGCTGCGCAACCCCTGCTCCCTATTCCAGCCATCGCCATGTCCAGAAACGAAACCCTCTTCGAGCGCGCGCAACGCACGATCCCCGGCGGCGTGAATTCGCCGGTGCGCGCTTTCCGTTCCGTCGGCGGCACACCGCGTTTCATCGAGCGCGCGCAAGGCCCGTACTTCTGGGACGCGGACGGCCAGCGCTATACCGACTACATCGGCTCGTGGGGCCCCATGATCCTCGGCCACGTTCATCCCGAAGTGCTGGAAGCCGTGCAGCGCGCGCTCGTGAATGGCTTTTCGTTCGGCGCGCCGACCGAGTCGGAAGTCGAGATCGCCGAGGAAATCTGCAAGCTGGTGCCGTCGATCGAACAGGTGCGCATGGTGTCGAGCGGCACCGAGGCGACGATGAGCGCGCTGCGTCTCGCGCGCGGCTTCACGAACCGCAGCCGCATCGTCAAGTTCGAAGGCTGTTATCACGGCCACGCGGACAGCCTGCTCGTGAAGGCCGGCTCGGGCCTCCTGACCTTTGGCAATCCGACCTCGGCGGGCGTGCCGGTCGATATCGCGAAGCACACCACCGTGCTCGAATACAACAACGTCGCCGAGCTCGAAGAAGCGTTCAAGGCGTTCGGCAACGAGATCGCCTCGGTGATCGTCGAGCCGGTCGCTGGCAACATGAACCTCGTGCGCGCGACCCCTGAATTCCTGCAGGCGCTGCGGCGCCTGTGCACCGAGTACGGCGCGGTGCTGATTTTCGACGAAGTGATGTGCGGCTTCCGCGTCGCGCTCGGCGGCGCGCAGCAACTCTACGGCATCACGCCGGACCTCACCTGCCTCGGCAAGGTAATCGGCGGCGGCATGCCGGCGGCGGCGTTCGGCGGCCGGCGCGACATCATGGCTCACCTCGCGCCGCTCGGCGGCGTCTATCAGGCGGGCACGCTGTCGGGCAATCCGATCGCGGTCGCGGCCGGCCTGAAGACGCTGCAGCTGATCCAGGCGCCCGGCTTCTACGACACGCTCGCCGCGCGCACCACGCGTCTCGCGCAAGGGCTCGCGCGGGCGGCACGCGAAGCGGACGTGCCGTTCGCGGCCGATGCGCTCGGCGGCATGTTCGGCATCTACTTTCGCGAATCGATCCCGACGAGCTTCGCCGACGTCACGAAGAGCGATGTGCCGCGCTTCAACGCGTTCTTCCACAAGATGCTCGACGCGGGCGTGTACTTCGCGCCGTCCGCGTATGAGGCCGGCTTCGTGTCGAGCGCGCACGACGACGCGGTGATCGACGCGACGATCGACGCCGCGCGCGGCGCGTTCGCAGCGTTGAGAGGCTGAAGCCGGGCCCGAAACAAAGGCCGCAACTCGCACGACCCAGACACCGCACCACAACGGACACCGATGTTCTCGCAAACCGATTTCGTCCACATGGAACGCGCGCTCGCGCTCGCGAAGCGCGGCATGTACACGGCCGACCCGAATCCGCGGGTCGGTTGCGTGCTCGTCAGAAACGGCGAGGTGATCGGCGAAGGCTTCACGCAGCCGGCCGGCCAGGATCACGCCGAAATTCGCGCGCTGAAGGACGCGCGCTCGCGCGGCCACGACCTGCGCGGCGCGACCGCCTACGTGACGCTCGAACCGTGCAGCCATTTCGGCCGCACGCCGCCGTGCGCGAACGCGCTGATCGAAGCGCAGATCGGCCGCGTGATCGCGGCGATGGAAGATCCCAACCCGCAGGTCTCCGGCCGCGGTCTCGCGATGCTGCGCGAAGCCGGTATCGAAGTGCGCTGCGGGCTGCTCGCGAACGAAGCGCGGGAGCTGAACATCGGCTTCGTGTCGCGCATGACGCGCGGCCGTCCGTGGGTGCGCATGAAAGTGGCGGCGTCGCTCGATGGCCGCACCGGCTTGCCGTCGGGTGAGAGCCAGTGGATCACGAGCGCGGCCGCGCGGGCCGACGGTCATGCGTGGCGTGCGCGCGCGTCGGCGATCCTGACCGGCATCGGCACTGTGCGCGAGGACAATCCGCGCATGACCGTGCGCGCGGTCGATACACCGCGCCAACCGCACCGCGTGCTGATCGACAGCCAGCTCGACGTGCCGCTCGACGCGCTGATCCTGGCCGGCGCGCCGACGCTGATCTTCTGCGGCGAGCTCGACGCGCGTCTCGAAGAACGCGCGAGCGCGCTGCGCGAGCGCGGCGCCGAGATCGTGCCGCTGCCGAACGCGTTCGGCAAGGTGGATCTCCCGCGCATGCTGAGCGTGCTCGGCGAGCGTCACGTCAACGAGCTGCACGTCGAAGCCGGCTACAAGCTGAACGGTTCGCTGTTGCGCGAAGGCTGCGTCGATGAACTGCTGGTCTATCTCGCGCCGAGCCTGCTCGGCGTGGACTCGATGAGCATGTTCAATCTGGACGCGCCCGACCAGCTCGAAGACCGCGTGAAGCTGAATTTCCACACGGTCGAGCGGATCGGCGACGATCTGCGGATCCTCGCGCGTTTCGCGCCGACAGCCTTACCCGGGACCGACACCGTGTCTCCCACCGTTTCGAAATGATCAAGGACTAGCACGATGTTTACAGGAATCGTCGCGGCAGTGGGCCGCATCGAATCAGTCAAGCCGCTCGGCACGGGCGGCGACGCGGGCGTGCGCCTGAACGTCGAGGCGGGCGGGCTCGACCTCGCCGATGTGCAGCTCGGCGACAGCATCACGATCCAGGGCGCCTGCATGACGGTGGTCGCGAAGACCGCTCATTCGTTCGAGGTCGACGTGTCGCGCGAGAGCCTGAACCGCACGGCCGGTCTCGGCGAAACCGGCGAGGTCAATCTCGAGAAAGCGCTGCGCGCGCATGACCGGCTCGGTGGACATATCGTGTCCGGACACGTCGACGGGCTCGGTGTCGTCACGCGTTTCGCCCCGGTCGGGGAATCGCACGAGCTGCGCATTCTCGCGCCGCGCGACATCGGTCGTTATCTCGCGTACAAGGGATCGATTACGGTCAATGGCGTGAGCCTGACCGTGAACTCCATCGTTGATTGCGACGACGGCTGCGAGTTTTCGATCAATCTGATTCCGCATACCGTGCAGGTGACGGCGCTCAAGCATCTGCACGACGGGGTACAAGTGAATCTGGAGATCGATCTGATTGCGCGGTATGTGGAGCGGATGCTCAATGCGCCGCGCGATGGCGATCCATCCTCGACGTAACCTGGACACTTGCCTCGAGACCGTTACGCGATACCAGGAGCGCATGCTCGGTGCGTATCGGGACAGCGATCGATCTGCGCAGCCAGCCGGTTTGGGCGAGGCGAATCCGGGGCCGTGACCCAGCGCGCGTGCACGATCCGAAGCTGACAAACACAATGAAAGAGCCGCACCTGCTCCCGCGCTGCGGTCGCGCACGCGCCGCGTCCCAATGCGATCGTGCGTGCATGGGTCGACGAACGTGGACAGATCAGCGACGCGGTCGTCGAAGTCTCGTCCGGCAATCCGGCGTTCGACAACCTCGCCCTTCAGGCATCGCGGCGTGCTCAGTGCAGCGCTCTCACGGGCATGGACAATCAGCCTGTGGCGGTCGAAACGAATTTCGTTTTCAATCTACCGCACGCGAGCGGCGATACGGCTCGCTCCGGCGCAGGCGTCGCGGCGGCCGCGAGCAACGCGGACTCCACACGACCGCCGTCTTCTCCCGCGGGCGCGACCGGTTCTTCGCTGTTGCTCGAGCCTTGCGAGCGCCCCTTGCGACGACTCGCCCAGAACGCCAAGCAACGGCAGCACGACGCTTCAGGAATTCGGCCGGCAGGACCGCCGGCCGTTGGCAACGAAAGACGGCGGCCGTGTCGCCACGGCGCCGCCTCGTGCGATTACGCTTCGGCCGAAGCGCGCAGACGATGGACGAGCTGGTTGTCCTTACCCTGGACCAGCGGCGTGATCGTGAAGTTGAACTCGATCTCCTTGTACGTATCGGCCTTCAGGCCCAGCGCCGCGCCACCGCTTTTCTCGACGACCGGCGGAATCAGCTCTTCGCGCGTTGCATACGCGAAGTCGTCCCAGATCAGCGGATCGCCTTCGATGTTGAACTGCGTGGTCAGCTTGCGATGGCCGTCGCTGCTGACGAAGAAGTGCACGTGCGCCGGACGGTTGCCGTGACGGCCCAGCACGTCCAGCAGCTGCTGCGTCGAGCCGTGCGGCGGGCAGCCGTAGCCTACCGGCATCAGCGTGCGGACCTCGTACTTGCCGTCGGCGCCGGTCTTCACCGCGCCGCGCAGGTTGAAGTCGCTCTGCGCGCCGGTCGGATCGAAGTGCGAGTAGAAGCCCTTCGAGTTCGCGTGCCAGCACTCGACGACCGCGCCGGCGACCGGCTTGCCGTCCAGATCCTTGACCGTGCCGCGAATCACGAGCGGGCCCGCGTCTTCGTCCGGGTTGATGTCGATCTTCGAGACGCCCTCGCGCACCGTCGCGCCGGCGACGTACAGCGGGCCTTCGATCGTACGCGGCGTGCCGCCTTCGAGACCGATCTTCTTGTCCTCGGCGTCCATGCGGATGTCGAGATACTTCTCGATACCGAGGCCGGCCGCGAGCAGCGCCGCTTCGCCGTCCTGACCGAGCTTGTTCAGATAGTTGACGCCGGCCCAGACTTCGTCGGGCGTGATGTCGAGGTCATCGATTGCCTTGAACAGGTCGCCCAGCAGACGGAAAACGATCTGCTGGAAACGCGCGTTGCCACTCCCGGCATCGACGTTGGAAGCGGCTTTCAGCAGATCCTGCACTTCTTTGGTTTCAAATACTTTGACGCTCACGATGACTGTCTCCAGTTGGTATAGGGGGAAAAGATGGCTTTGGATGCGCTCGCCGTCAAAAGCGCCTGGCCCCTGGGCTCAGATGTCGCCGTCCCGAATCGACGACGGGTGACGACACAGAGGCGTCACCGAAATCTTCATGTACGGGAACAGAGGCAAGCCGGACAGAATGTCGTGAAGTTCGGCATTGCTCTCTACATCGAAGATGCTGTAATTCGCGTACTCGCCAACGAGGCGCCAGATATGACGCCACTTGCCGCTACGCTGGAGCTCCTGCGAGTAAGCCTTCTCGCGGGTCTTGATTTCGTTCGCCACTTCGGCCGGCATGTCGACCGGCAGGTGCACGTCCATTCGCACATGGAAAAGCATCGTTGAATCCTCTTGATCAAAATCCGTTTAGCGGGTGACCTTCATCAGCCCGTCTCGCGTGAATCGTTCGACCTTCGCCTCGTCGAGTTCGATGCCGAGACCCGGGCCGTTCGGCACGGTCAGTTCGAAGTCGCTGTAGTCGAGCGGCGTGGTCAGAATTTCTTCGGTGATCAGCAACGGCCCGAACAGCTCAGTGCCCCATTGCAGATTCGCGAAGCTCGCGAACAGATGCGCCGACGCCACCGTGCTGAACGCGCCTTCGAGCATCGTGCCGCCGTACAGCTCGATGCCGGCGGCATCTGCGATCGCGGCCACGCGCTGCGCGGCGAACAGGCCCCCGCTCTGTTCGATCTTGATCGCGAACACATCGGCGCCGCCGTTCTTCGCGATCTCGAACGCGCTGTCCGGGCCTTGCAGGACTTCGTCGGCCATCAGCGCGACCGGGAAGCGGCGCATCAGTCGCGCGAGCGCCGCGGCGGACGCGACCGGCTGCTCGACCAGATCGCAGCCCGCGTCGGCCAGCGCCGGAATCGCCCAGGCGGCCTGGGTCTCGCTCCACGCCATGTTCACGTCGACGCGCACCGCGGCGCGCTCGCCGACCGCTTTCTTGATCTCGGCGACGTGCTTGATGTCGGTCTTCAGTTCCTTCGCGCCGATCTTCAGCTTGAAGACCTTGTGGCGGCGCACGTCGAGCATGTGCTCGGCTTCGGCGATGTCCTTCGCGGTATCGCCCGACGCGAGCGTCCACGCAACCGGCAGGCGCTCACGGCGACGGCCGCCGAGCAGTTCGCTCACCGGCACGCCGAGACGTTTGCCTTGCGCGTCGAGCAGCGCGGTTTCGAGCGCGCTCTTCGAGAAATGATTGACCTTGACCAGCTTGCCGAGGTGCGCCATCAGCGCCTGGATCTGCGTCGCGTCCTTGCCGATCATCGCCGGGGCGAAGTAGGCGTCGATCGCGAGCTTCATTGCTTCGGGGCTTTCCGGGCCGTAGGCCATGCCGGCGATCGTGGTGCCTTCGCCAATCCCGACGATGCCGTCGCTGCAGTACACCTTGACCAGCATCAGCGTCTGCCCGTGCATCGTGGCGACCGACAGCTTGTGAGGACGGATCGTCGGCAGATCGACGAGGCGGGTTTCGATACGTTTGATGGTCGCTTGGGGCATGGCGGCTGCGGCGGGAAGTGAGTTCATTGGATGTTTTTATACCCTTCGCCCGTTTGGCCCGTCCAATACTTTTCCTGTCCTTTTTCATACCTGCAGGGTATGGTGACGCCAGCAAGCCCGGCCTTTCTATGGATTTGGCATTGCACCATGCAGGTGGGGCATCGAAAATGAGGCCCGTTTTTGCGCCTCAAACATGACTTGGGTCAATGTTCGATGCATGGAGAGCATGTTGTGTAACCACCCGGATCGCGCAGCGAGTACTCCATCGTTTCGGACTGCGGTTCATGCGCGCGGGCAACACTCCCCCTACAACTCGCCGCGCGCGGCTAGCGCGGCGATGCGCTCGGCGGTGCGACACGCGATCGCCTGAATCGTCAGCGACGGATTCACGCCGCCCACAGTCGGAAACACCGAGCCGTCGCACACCCACAGGTTGCGGATGTCCCAACTGCGGCAGTCCGCGTCGACGACGCTCGTCGACGGATCGTCACCCATGCGCGCGGTGCCGTTCAGGTGGCAGGTGTCGTCGGTCTCGCGCCAGATCTCCTTGCCGCCGGCGGCCGCGAGCGCCTGCTCCATGAAGTCGAGCGAATGCGCGATGAGCCGCTTGTCGTTGTCGCACCATGAATAGGTGACGCGCGCGATCGGCAGCCCGTACTGGTCCTTCTCGTCGGCAAGCGTCACGCGGTTGCGCTGCTGCGGCAGCATCTCGCCGACGATCTTCAGCCCCGCCTGGTGGTTGTACTTGAGCATCTCCGCGCCGAGCGCGTCGCCCCACAAGCCGCGGCCATTCTGCACCGCGACCCATCCGTTCGGCAGCGGCCCCTGGCTCATGTAGCAGTAGCCGCCGAAAAAATCTTTGCCCTTGTCTTCGTAGTTCCAGTGCTCGGTGAGCGCGAGCGACGGCGGCCCCTTGTACCAGCGGATGTCTTCATCGAAGGTGCCGTAGACGGCCTGATTCGACTGCGCCATCAGGTTTTTACCTACGAGTCCCGAACTGTTCGCGAGTCCGTCGGGAAAGCGGCTGTTAGCCGACATCAGCAACAGGCGCGGCGTTTCGATCGCGTAGCCGGCCACCACCACGTGCTTCGCGCGCTGGAATCGCCAACGTCCTTCGCGCAGATATTCGACGCCGGTGGCGAGCCCCGCGTCGTTGGTGACGACGCGGCCGACCATCGCCAGATCGCGCACCTCGGCGCCGGCTCGCAGCGCACGCGGGATCCACGTGACGAGCGCGCTTTGCTTCGCGTTGGTCGCGCAGCCGGACACGCAAAAGCCGCGGTACACGCACGGATGCGCGCGGCCACGGGGCGCGGAGAGGGTCGCGAGCGGCGTCGGGCTCCAGCCGATGCCGAGCGCCTCGGCGCCGCGCGCGAGCACCAGCGCCGCCGCGTTCAGCTCATGCGCGCGATACGGATAGCGCGGCCGCTTCGGCCCCCACGGATAGTTCACCGGTCCGGAGATTTTCAGCGCGTCCTCGACCTCGCCGTAGTAGTGCCACATCTCGCGCCAGTCGAGCGGCCAGTCGGCGCCATAGCCGAGCACGCTGCGCGACTTGAACCATTCGGGCCGAAAGCGCAGCGACACCATCGCGAAATGGACCGTGCTGCCGCCCACCGCCTTGCCGCTGTTGTTGTTGCCGAGCTTCAGCGGATTGTCGCCGTCGCAGATGCGCTCGTCGGTCCAGAACAGTTTTTCCTGATGCGCTTCGTCAGATGCGAACTCTTCGAGCGGACGCCACCACGCGCCGGCATCGAACGCGACGACCTTGAAGCCTTTTTCCGCAAGCCGGCACGCAAGCGTGCCACCGCCGGCGCCGGTGCCGACGATCGCGAAATCGACCTCCTCGCCGTCAAGGTACGTGCGCATCGGCACCCAGCCGCCGCGCTGGAACACGTCGGGTGCGCGGCCGTCCTTGCCGCGTGGCCGTTGCTGCGCGTCATCGGACACGGCGGTTCTCCTTCGCGGCCTGCTCATGGGTGTCGGGCGTCGCTTCGACCGCCTCCCACGGATCGCGCCGGTTCAGGTACATGCGCACATAGCCGCGCGGATTCGCCGGGCCGCCGAAGCCGATCTCGCTCCACGCGTGCGGGTGCGAGTAGTAGAGCCCGCAAATGTCGTGCAGCACGCGCTCGCCGAAGAACAGCTTCGACGGCATGCCGCGCCACGCGGGGTTCGTCAGTTCGCCGCGCTGCATCTCGCCGAGCAGCGCGATCTGCGTGTCCTCCGCGACGCTCGCGAACGGCAGGCCGCCGCGCTCGCGGCACTCGGCATCGAGCGCGGCGAGGCCGATGCGCCAGGCGTCGCGCATCGGCGGCAAACGGGCGTCGCGGTAGCCGTCGTTGCCATTGCCGGCGAGCCGCGCGTCGAGCAGGGCGGCGAGCGGCACCACCGGTTGCGCATTCGCTTGCGGCACGATGCGGGCGCACAGCGACGTGACCGCGAGCCATTCGACCGCGTTGAAAAAGCGCGGCTCGAGCGGTGTCGCGAGGCGTTCGGCGATCACCGCGCGGGTGTGCGCGTCCCACGACGGCGTCGTGCGTTTGTCGAGCACGTCGTAGCCGGGATAGCGGGTAACTCGGGTCGAGCGTGGTCGGTTGGTCATTTTTCAGTCTCCCGCAGACGCAGTGCGGCGAGCCCGGCGAGCGCCAGCGCGGAAAAGCTCGGCGGCGCGGGCAGCGGCGGCCCGTCGAACAGATTCTGGCTCCAGTTGCGCCAGCCGCCCTGACGACGCGCGATCCCGCGCGCGTGAAAACCCGCGCCGACAAAGCCGAGCACGGTCGTGATGCGTAACCAGAGCCGCGTGTACCAGCGCTCGCGCGGAGCGGACAGCGCGGCATGCGCGAGCAGCGCGGCGGTGATCGGCGCAATGCTGACCGGCGCGTACATCGCGCGATGCTGAAACGCGCCACGAAAATGCAGCAGCGCGGCCTCCCCCACCGTGCCGACGAGACCCGCCGCGACCAGCAGACCGAGCGCCTGACCGGCCGGCATGCCGAGCAGTTGCGGGTCGTCTGCGGGCTCGTCGCGCAAGCGTTCGGCGACGGCACCGAGCGCGCCTGACAGCAGCAACGCGCTCGGCGCGCCGAGCGGTGCCGCGTGAAACAGGTTGTTCCAGCTCCAGCCGCCCGGCCGCTTCATCACGTTGTAGAAATGGAAGCCCGTGCCGGCGATGCCCGTCGCCGCCGCGGCCAGATAGATCGCATGGCGCGCGCGATGCGTCTGGCCGCGACGATCCGCGCCACCATGCAGGCCCGCGGCGAGCGACAGACTCGCGCTGACGAGTGGCGTGAACATCGCGGGGTTGTCGAACGAGCCGCGGTAGTGCTCCATCGCGCTGTCGGCGAGCACCGACAGCGCGAGCAGCGCGGAGCTGTGGTTGAAGGTGCGGGCCGCTTCGACGTGTGCCTCCACCTCGGCGGTGGGTTCGCTCGCGTGCACGCGCGCCGGCGCGCGCTGATGGCTGCGGGCGGCACACGTCGGAAACGTCACGGATGCCCGACGCTCGTGGTGTTGCGGGCCGCTCTCACGCCGTTCGCGATGCGACTCAGGTCTTCCCGCGCGGCGCGCGGCCAACGCCGCGACGGCCGTCACCGCCGCCGCCGTGTACAGCAATCCGGGTACGCGTGAAGAGCCCATCGATATCGCTTCCTTGTCGTGGCCTGCTTTATTTGATGAGGTAGCGCTCGGCGTCACCATGCTTGAACTCGAGCCCGCAACCGGGCCGCGACAGGTCCGGCTCCATCTGGCCGTCGCGCAACCGCGGCGCACCGTCGAACAGCATGGCTTCGATCCGGGCGTGGTCATGGAACCACTCCTGATGGCGCAACCGCGGCGCCGCGCACGCGACGTGCAGATGCAACGCCGGTGCGCAATGCGCGGACAGCGGCACGTGATACGCGTCGCACAGCGCGGCGGCCTGCAGAAAGCCGGTGATGCCGCCGCAACGGCTCGCGTCGGCCTGCAGTACGTCGACGGCGCCCCGCCGCGAGCAGGTGGCGGAAGTCGTCGAGCGTGTAGCCGTATTCGCCGGCGGCGATCTCCATGCCGGCCGGCACGCGCTCGCGTACGCCGCGCAGGCCCGCTTCGTCGTCCGAAGACACGGGCTCCTCGAACCAGCTCACCTCGTGCTCGGCGAAACGTTGCGCGTAGTACAGCGCCCGTTGCGGCGTGAACGCGCCGTTCGCGTCGACGAACAGGCCCGCGCCGCCGATCGCCGCGCGCGCCGCCGCGACGCGCGCCGGGTCCTTGTCCGGCTCGCTGCCGATTTTCATCTTTACCCACCGGCAGCCGTCCTGCGCGACCCAGCCGGCGAACTGCTGCTGCAAGCGCTGGTTCGTATACGTGGTGAAGCCGCCGCTGCCGTACGCCGGCACGGCCGGGCGCAACGCGCCGAGTAGCCCGACGAGCGGCACGCCGAGCAGCTTCGCCTTCAGGTCCCACAGCGCGCAGTCGATTGCCGAAATGGCTGTCGCGGCCAGTCCCGCGCGGCCGAGATTGCGCACCTGGCGTTGCAACCGTTGCCAATGCGCGCCGACGTCCAATCCGTCGTGATTCAGCACGCAGGCGGCGAGCGCGCCCTGGATCAGCGCGACGATGCAGGCATCGCTGTACGTGTAGCCGATGCCGGTGTCGCCGCCCGCGTCGACCTCGACGACGACCAGCGTGGTCGCGTCCCACGCGAACGTGCCGTCGGCCTCCGGCGCGTCGGTCGGAATGCGGTACGCGCTCGCACGCAGCGCGCTCACGGGCGCTTGCGACGAGCCCCCGCTCGTGGCGCCGCGCTTCATCGACGCGCTCCTTGCGCGCGCGCGTGACGCCCTTCATTGATGCAACAGCCGACGGTCCCCGACATTCCGGTCTCCAGGTGGTAGTGAGACGAAAGCTGCCTGCTGCGTCGCAAGTACCGTTCCGCACTATTGCAATCCGTAAAGCGGGCCGCGCAGGAGCACACTTCGCGTTGCCGCCAACGCCACTCGCGCGCTCGCCCACCGTTTCGACGAGCATGGCAACCCCGCCCGGCTCGTCACAGTCGGCCAAACGGTCTATGTCGTCTGGCGGAGGCGACTTGGGCTCGCGCGTGGCGTAAAATACGCGCTTTCCCGAAAAACTCGCCAACATGACGCTCGCCTCCACCCAAGAGATCATTGCCGAACTGAAAGCCGGCCGGATGGTGATCCTCGTCGACGAAGAAGACCGCGAGAACGAGGGCGACCTCGTGATCGCCGCCGAGTTTGTCACTCCGGAAGCGATCAATTTCATGGCTCGCTACGGCCGCGGCCTGATCTGCCTGACGCTGACCCAGGATCGCTGCCAGCAGCTGAACCTGCCGCTGATGACCTACCGCAACGGCACGCAGTACGGCACCGCGTTCACGGTCAGCATCGAAGCGGCCGAAGGCGTGACGACCGGCATCTCGGCGGCCGACCGGGCCCGCACGATCGCGGCCGCGGTCGCGCCGGACGCCAAGGCCGAGCACATCGTGCAGCCGGGCCATATCTTCCCGATCATGGCGCAGCCGGGCGGCGTGCTGGTGCGTGCCGGCCATACCGAGGCCGGCTGCGACTTCACGAGGCTCGCGGGCCTCACGCCTGCCGCGGTGATCTGCGAAGTGATCAAGGACGACGGCACGATGGCGCGTCTGCCGGACCTGCTCGAGTTCGGCAAGGAGCACGGCCTGAAGACCGGCACGATCGCCGATCTGATTCACTATCGCAGCCGCACCGAGTCGATCGTCGAGCGTGTTTGCGAACGTACGATGCAAACCGCGCACGGCGCGTTCCGCGCGGTCATGTATCTCGATCAGCCGAGCGGCCAGCCGCACATCGCGCTGGTGCGCGGCACGCCGATGCCCGATCGCGACACGCCGGTGCGCGTGCACGAGCCGCTGTCGGTGCTGGATCTGCTCGAAGTCGGCGAATCCACCCATTCGTGGACGCTGGACGCGGCCATCCAGGAAATCGCAGAACGCGATCTCGGCGTGGTCGTACTGCTGAACTGCGGCGACTCGAAAGACCATCTGATCGACGTCTTCAAGGCGTTCGACTCGAAGGAAAAAGCGGACGCGCTGAAGCGCCGGCCGGTCGACTTCAAGACCTACGGCATCGGCGCGCAGATTCTGCGCGAACTCGGCGTCGGCAAGATGCAGGTGCTGTCGAACCCACGCAAGCTCGGCAGCATGTCGGGTTATGGTCTCGAAGTCACGGGCTTCATTCCGATGCCCGGCAGCAAAACGCAAGCCCCGCAACTCTGATCCGGCCACTCACGCGCCTCGCGCCCACTCAAACACTACGGAATTCATATGGAAATCGGACAATACCAACCGAATCTCGACGGCGACGGACTGCGCATCGGCATCGTCCAGGCGCGCTTTAACGAACCTGTCTGCAACGGCCTCGCCGACTCCTGCATCGAAGAACTCGAACGCCTCGGCGTGACCGGCCAGGACGTGCTGCTCGTCACGGTGCCGGGCGCGCTGGAAATCCCGCTCGCGCTGCAAAAGCTCGCGGAAAGCGCGCAATTCGACGCGCTGATCGCGCTCGGCGCGGTGATCCGCGGCGAGACCTACCACTTCGAGCTGGTTTCGAACGAAAGCGGCGCGGGCATCACGCGCATCGGCCTCGACTTCGGCATTCCGGTCGCGAACGCGGTGCTGACCACCGAGAACGACGAGCAAGCCGTCGCGCGCATGACAGAGAAGGGTCGCGACGCCGCGCGCGTGGCTGTCGAAATGGCGAACCTCGCGGTCGCGCTCGAGCAGCTCGGCGGCGATGACGACGAAGATGAAGACGAAGACGACGAGGAAGAGGCATGAAGAGCGCACGCCGACGCTCCCGCGAACTGGCCACGCAGGGGCTTTACCAGTGGCTGCTGTCGGGCTCGCCCGGCGATGAGATCGACGCGCAACTACGCGGCGCGCAAGGTTACGACAAGGCCGATCACGAGCACCTGGACGCGATCCTGCATGGCGTGATGCGCGATTCCGAAGCACTTTCCGCCGCGATCGCGCCGTGCCTCGACCGTCCGATCGATCAACTGTCGCCGGTCGAACGCGCGGTGCTGCTGGTCGCCGCGTTCGAACTGAAGAATCACGTCGACATTCCGTATCGCGTGGTCATCAACGAAGCGGTCGAGCTGACCAAGACGTTCGGCGGCTCGGACGGCTACAAGTACGTGAACGGCGTGCTCGACAAGCTCTCGGCGCAACTGCGCGCCACCGAGACGCAGGCGGCTCGCAAGAGCTGAGCGCGGCGCCGGTGGGGCCATGCCGCGCATCGGCTCCCTGCCACGTCGCACTGCACAGGGCGAAGCACCTCGATCGCCCGCAAGGACGGCGCTGCGCGCATCGATGAACGCATCATTTGATGGGTAGGCGCCGTCCTGCTTCTGAACTGGACTGACCGTATGAACTCCGTGACCGAACCTCTCGTGCGGCTCGCCGCGCGCGTCGATGCCATCCAGCCTTTCTACGTGATGGAACTGGCCAAGGAGGCCGTGCTGCTCGAACGCGCGGGGCGCGACATCATTCACATGGGCATCGGCGAGCCGGATTTCACGGCGCCCGAGCCGGTCATCGAGGCGGCCGCGAGCGCGCTGCGCCGCGGCGTCACGCAGTACACCAGCGCGCTCGGCGTGCACGCGCTGCGCGATGCGATTTCCGCGCATTACGCCGAGTTCTACGGCATCGACGTCGATCCGGCGCGGATCGTGGTGACCGCGGGCGCATCGGCCGCGCTCTTGCTCGCGTGCGCGGCGCTCGTCGATCGCGACGACGAAGTATTGATGCCCGACCCGTGCTATCCGTGCAACCGCCATTTCGTGATCGCCGCCGAAGGCAAGCCGGTGATGGTGCCGAGCGGGCCGGCCGAGCGCTTCCAGCTGACCGCCGCCGACGTCGAACGCCTGTGGGGCGAGCGCACCCGCGGCGTGCTGCTCGCGTCGCCGTCGAATCCGACCGGCACGTCGATCGAGCCGGCCGAACTCGAGCGCATCGTCAAGGCCGTGCGCGCGCGCGGCGGCTTCACGATCGTCGACGAAATCTACCAGGGCCTCAGCTACGACGCCAAGCCGGTGTCGGCGCTGTCGTTCGGCGACGACGTGGTCACCGTCAACAGCTTCTCGAAGTACTTCAACATGACCGGCTGGCGCCTCGGCTGGCTCGTTGTGCCGCCCGCGATGGTCAGCGCGTTCGAAAAGCTCGCGCAGAACCTGTTCATCTGCGCGTCGGCGCTCGCGCAGCACGCGGCGCTCGCCTGTTTCGAGCCGGCGACGATCGCGATCTACGAAGCGCGGCGCCTCGAATTCAAGCGACGCCGCGACTTCATCGCGCCGGCGCTCGAATCGCTCGGCTTCTCCGTGCCGGTGATGCCGGACGGCGCGTTCTACGTGTACGCGGACTGCCGTGGCGTCGCGCATCCGGCGGCCGGCGACAGCGCGGCGCTCACGAAGGCGATGCTGCACGATGCCGGGGTCGTGCTGGTGCCGGGCATGGACTTCGGCACGCACGCGCCGAAGGACTACATCCGGCTGTCGTATGCGACCGCGTATCCAAAGCTCGAAGAGGCGGTCGAGCGGCTGGCAAAGCTGTTCGGGCGGCATTGACGCATCGGGATTGATTCGGCAGCAACCGGCCTGCCAGACGCAAAAAAGGACACCCGAGGGTGTCCTTGTTTTCATGCGGCACGGCAACGTCTAACTCAAGCCCCAAGCTCCGACGCCGACGCCACGTGGCGCGTCGTCGAATTGGCGTTCGCGTCGTCCTGATCGGCCGGCTGCGTGTGCACCGCCGACGTCGCCGGGCTCAGCGCGTGACCGCCTTGCAGCGTCACCTGAACGCGCTTGCCGTTGCCACCACTCGTCGCCGCGGCTGGCGCCGGCGTGGCCGACGCGGTCAGCACCGGAGCTTGCGGCGCATTGATCGGCACCTTACGGCCGCGCGCGACGTCGCGCAGACGACCGCGCTCGGCCATCACCTTCGCGCCGTACCCGCCGTCATCCGGCGTGGTCGAGCCGACGTACAGACGCAGGCCGCCCGGCAGCGAGCCGCCACGCGCGATGCAATCCTTCAGCACGAGCGCGCCGACCTTGATGTTCGCGAGCGGTTCGAGCGCCGCGCGTTGGCCGCCGAAATACTGGAATTTGTCCGAATGCACCTTCGACATCACCTGCATCAGGCCCTGCGCGCCGACGCCGCTCTCGGCGTACGGATTGAAGCCCGATTCGATCGCCATCACTGACAGCAGCAGCAGCGGATCGAGGCCGACTTCGCGGCCGGTGTCGAACGCGGCTTTGACGAGCTCGCCGACGGGCTCCTGAGCGACGCGATAACGCCGCGCGAGGTACGACGCGACCAGGTCCTGCTCGTGGCTCGACACGAGCACGCGGTCATCGCGTGCATCGGCGGACACGCGCTGCTGCGGAATCAGACGTGCGAGCGCGCTGACGCCCTGCATCGTGCGCGGATCGAGGCCGTTGAGCGCGGCGGCGCTCGTGCCCGACGTGCCGGCGCCGTCGAACGCGCCGTCGAAGCCGGTGGTGGCCGCGGTGAGGGTCATGCTGCCGTCGTTCGAGCCATCGGTGGGACTCGGCGTGGTCAGCGTGTTCGGCGAATTGGCCGACAGCGATTCGTCGGAGGATGCGTCGGCGTTTCTGGTCGGTCCGATGGCGGGCAGCGGATTGCCTTGCAGCAGGCGGGCGGGGCCCGCTTGCACGGCGGCGGAAATGACCGGCATCAGACGCGCGGCGAGCGCGCCGCGCCAGGTCGGCATCAGCCACAGTGCGAGAGCCAGCACCACGGCGATCCCGCCGACAATGCTGAATAGGTGATGACTCAGTCGCGTCCCGCTGCGCAGCGCACCGCGCACAATCTGCGCAATACGCTCATCGGGACGCCACGATAACCAGGCGTTCATTCAGATCTCCCATCTTGCATGATCCGCGAACTCCGCCGGGACAAATCAGGCGGTACGGCGCGCTCGCAGAGTCAAGACATCGCGTGCTCTCTGGTTGGGCAGCAGCGACGTCGGGAAAACGGCAACATATACCGTTTTGGGAGCCATCTCAAAAACAGCCCACACATACTCGATGTGTATCGGGCTTGGCTCCCACGCGAAAAACCAGCGTTGGTGGACGCTGGTGAGGGACTTCAATAATGCCGTTCTACCCTGCAGGGAAGCAAAACGGTGACGCGTTGCGTCTGAGGACCGGGGCGACGGTAAAAAGGTTAACGCCCTGCAACCAATGTGGACGGATTCTATGCACGGTTTTATAGATCGTCAACACTATAGAATTCAAGAATGATAACTTTTCGTAATTATGAACAGTGTTCAGTCACCCGAGAACCGCGCTCAATGCGCGTTTCGGGCGATCCGACCCTGGCTGTTTGGACTAGGCCATTTGGTTGATCTACGTGCGGTGGCTAACGCAGGTAAAATCGACAATCGTTTTTTGCGTCAGATAGGTACCAACGCCGTTCCTCCTGCCTCCCCGTCCTACGCGCCGTGCATGCGGCCCTGAACCGTCACAGATGAAATACAAAGACTTACGCGATTTCATCGGCCGCCTCGAGGCGATCGGTGAATTGCGCCGAATTTCGCAAAAAGTGTCGCCGAATCTCGAAATGACCGAACTTTGCGACCGTGTGCTCCGCGCGGGCGGCCCGGCTCTGTTGTTCGAGAACACCGAGCGGCACCCGTTCCCGGTGCTCGGCAATCTGTTCGGCACGCCGCGCCGCGTCGCGCTTGGCATGGGCATCGATGCCGAAGCGGGCGCGGGCGACCAGGCGGCGCTCGAATCGCTGCGCGATGTCGGTCGGCTACTCTCCGCGTTGAAGGAACCCGAGCCGCCGAAAGGGCTCAAGGACGCCGGCAAGCTGCTGTCGCTAGCGAAGGCCGTGTGGGACATGGCGCCGAAGACGGTCAACGCACCGCCCTGCCAGGAAATCGTCTGGGAAGGCAATGACGTCGACCTTGCCAAATTACCCATTCAGACCTGCTGGCCCGGCGATGCCGGGCCGTTGATCACCTGGGGTCTGACCGTCACGAAAGGGCCGAACAAGAGTCGACAAAACCTGGGTATTTATCGCCAGCAACTGATCGGACGTAACAAGCTGATCATGCGCTGGCTGGCGCATCGCGGCGGCGCGCTCGATTTTCGTGAGTTCGCGCTTAAAAATCCCGGCAAGCCGTATCCGGTGGCCGTCGTGCTCGGTGCGGACCCGGCGACGATTCTCGGCGCGGTCACGCCGGTGCCCGACACGCTGTCCGAATACCAGTTCGCCGGCCTGCTGCGCGGCGGGCGCACCGAGCTCGCGAAATGCGTCACACCGGGCGTCGACGGTCTGCAGGTCCCCGCGCGCGCCGAGATCGTGCTCGAGGGCTTCATCTATCCGCAGGAAGGCGCACCCTCGCCCGCCCCGGCCGGCGCACCGCCGCGTCCGTCGAAGGGTGCGTCGGCCACGTACGAACACGCGCTCGAAGGCCCGTATGGCGATCACACCGGCTACTACAACGAACAGGAGTGGTTCCCGGTCTTCACGGTCGAGCGCATCACGATGCGCCGCGACGCGATCTATCACTCCACCTACACCGGCAGACCGCCCGACGAGCCGGCGGTGCTCGGCGTCGCGCTGAACGAAGTGTTCGTACCGCTGCTGCAGAAGCAGTTCACCGAGATCACGGACTTCTATCTGCCGCCCGAAGGCTGCAGTTACCGCATGGCGATCGTGCAAATGAAGAAGAGCTACCCCGGCCACGCGAAACGCGTGATGTTCGGCGTGTGGAGCTTCCTGCGGCAGTTCATGTATACGAAGTTCATCGTCGTCGTCGATGAGGACGTCAATATCCGGGACTGGAAGGAAGTGATCTGGGCCATCACCACGCGAGTGGACCCGACGCGCGACACGGTGCTCGTCGACCGCACGCCGATCGACTATCTCGATTTCGCGTCGCCGGTAGCCGGCCTCGGCTCGAAGATGGGGCTCGACGCAACCAACAAGTGGCCGGGCGAAACCAACCGCGAATGGGGCCGCCCGATCGTGATGGACGACGCGGTCAAACAGCGCATCGATAGCTTGTGGAACGAGTTGGGCCTCGGCCTGTAACGCGCGCGGGACAACACAATCAATAACGGATGGAGCGCTCGCGCGGATGCACGCTTTTTCAATGATGTCGGACGGCTTTTTTCTGTCCTTGTCGCTGTGCCTCGATATCGGTCTCGTCAACGTCGCGATCATTTCGCTGACGCTGTCGCACGGCTTCCGGCCGGGCTTCTGGCTCGGCCTCGGCTCGTGCGTCGGCGATCTCATTTACGCGACGCTCGCGCTCGCGGGCATGGCCGCGCTGCTGCAGTTCGAATCGGTGCGCTGGGTCGTATGGATCGGCGGCGCGGCGATCCTCCTGTTTCTCACCTGGAAGATGGCGTGTGAAGCGATGTTCCCGGCCACGGCGCAAGCTGTTGCCGGCGAAGGCGACGCGGCTGCGCCGCATCAGTCGGCATGGCGCGGGTTTGTGCGCGGCGTGCTGCTCGCGGTGTCGTCGCCGTCGGCGATCCTGTGGTTCGCGGCGGTCGGCGGCGCGCTGATCGCGAAGGCCGGCGCAACGAGCCCGACAACCGCGCTGATCTTCCTCGGCGGATTCTTTCTGGGCGGCCTGTGCTGGACGCTTTTCATCTGCGGGCTCGGCAGCCACGGACGCAAGCGCGCGGGCGCCGGTCTGCTGCGCGCGTGTCACGTTCTGTCGGCACTGCTGTTCGCCTATTTCTCGTACAGCGTGATCGTCAACGGGTATCGCGATCTGATCGTGCAGAGCACCGCGCAGGTGGCAAGCTGAAGCGGCTCGCGAACAAAAAAAACGGCTCGCATCGGCGAGCCGTTTTTCTTCATGCGACTCGACGTGAGCCGCTCATGCGAGGTACTGCGCGAGCTTCGGCAGATCGACATTGCCACCGCTCACCACCACGCCGACGCGCTTGCCGTTCACCGGCACGACGCCGTTCAGCACCGCCGCCGCCGCGAGACAACCAGTCGGTTCGACGACGATCTTCATGCGCTGCGCGAAAAAGCGCATCGTCTCGATCAGTTGCGCATCGCTGACCGTTTCGATTCGCGCGACCAGCCGGCGGATGACCGCGAACGTGTAGTGGCCCAGATGCGTCGAGGCGGCGCCATCGGCAATCGTGCGCGGCGCGTCGATATGAACGATCTCGCCGCGTGCGAGCGACTGCTGGCCGTCGTTGCCCGCCTCGGGCTCGATGCCGATCACCGTGCAGGCCGGGCTCAGCGCGGCCGCCGACAATGCGCTGCCGCTGATCAACCCGCCACCGCCAAGGCACACGAACAACATGTCGAGCGGGCCGGTTTCGTCGATCAGTTCTTTGACCGCGGTGCCCTGGCCGGCGATCACGTGCGGATGATCGTACGGCGGGATCAGCGTCATGCCGCGCTCTTCGGCGAGCCGGCGGCCGATTTCCTCGCGATTTTCCTTGTAGCGGTCGTAGCTGATCACTTCGCCGCCGTAGCCTTTGGTCGCGGCGACCTTGGCCTCGGGTGCGTCGTGCGGCATCACGATCGTCGCGTGAATACCGGCGAGGCGCGCCGACAGCGCGATCGCCTGCGCGTGATTGCCCGACGAATAGGTCAGCACGCCCGCCTTGCGCTGCTCCGCGTCGAAATGCGAAATCGCGTTGTACGCGCCGCGGAACTTGAACGCGCCCATGCGCTGGAAGTTTTCGCACTTGAAGAACACCGACGCGCCAGTGCGCTCGTCGAACGTGCTCGATGTCAGAACGGGGGTGCGGTGCGCGACGCCTTCGAGACGCGCGGCGGCGTCGAGGACGTCATCGAAGGTGGGAGCGGGAAGCGCTTGCATCGGGGAAACTCTCCTGGAGCGGTGGCGAAGCAGCCATTCTCCCAGCTTCCTCGATGCTTTGGAACGGCGCTCGCGCGAGCGCGCGACACCAGCCAGGAACGCTGCGGAAAGCAAAAACCAGCGACACAAAAAGAAACGACGTAACCCGGCACAAGCCGGCGTTACGCCGTCGACGTTCCCACGCGCGTCAAGCGCGCCCGCACTTCTTAATGACGATAGTACGAGTGCCCATAGCCGCGATAGTAGCCACGGTAGCCGTGGTAGTAGCCACGATAGTAAGGGCGGCCATAGCCGTAATAGCCTCCGACCACCACCGGAGCCGGTGCGAACACAACCGGCGGCGCGTACACCGGCGCAGGCGGCGGGGCGTAATAGACAGGCGGCGGCGCCGCATAGACCGGATAGGCCGGCGCGATCGGCACCCCAAGGCCGATACCGACGGAAACACCTGCCTCAGCGGTCCCGGCAAGTCCCAAGCCGAGTGCGGCTGCAACGACAAACGGAACGATCTTTTTCACTTCTATTCTCCTAGCGCGGCCTGCCAAGGTCGCCGACTGCGCATGCCTCGCATGCTGTGAAATCAATGTATCTAAAAAGCCCCAGCCGAAATGTTCGCATTTGTTGCAAATTGCAAGGGCGAGCCGAAGCGTTTTGCCGAGCGCAGCGCGAGCGCGCCTACGCGCCGCCGCGACCTGAGCGAAATCAGCCGGGAATCAAGGGGTTGCACGCGGGCGACGGGCCGCGCGTCACAGGTCTGATCGAGCGCGGGGGTTTGAGTTCGCGCATCGGTAATCTTTAATTACAAATTCGCTTCAATCCTGACAGCCGGAAGAAAATTCCCAACAAAAAATGCCCGGCTCAATTGCTCGAGGCCGGGCATTTTGTCACCTGCGAAGACCGCGCGACTAGCCGACCTTCACGTACACGAATTCGCGGGACACGTTGGGCGGCACGTATGCGCCGCTGATCCGCACGCGCGGCGTAAGGCGCTTTTTCTGATCCCACCAGCGACGGCGCTGGGCGCGCGTCAGGAACCGCAAGTGCTTTCGGTAAGAAAAAATACTCATCTCGACCCTCCCGAATTTCTGACTGCGAACGAAGTACGGAAAATACGACCGCCAAACCGGCTGATCGACCACTGTTCCTGTCACGTACGATTGTGAGCAGTTTTCACAACCGTGGGCGTCACGCCACCCGATGACCGACCGTTGGCGCCATATCGCCCGCAAACTTATCCGACGACCGCTGTCGAACCGTGGAAGGGGCCGGATCGCGGCCGCGCTTCGCCGGATGCGAGATACTGCTGCTTTCCCGTTCACACGATCCGTCTGGAGCAGTGACCATGTCCCAGTCTTCCTTGCCGCGCGTCGGCTTCATCGGCGCGGGGCGGCTCGCGCGTTGTCTCGCGCTCGCGTTTGCGCGCGCCGGCTATCCGGTCACCGCAGTGGCGAGCCGCTCGGCCGATTCCGCGCGCTGGCTCGCCGCCCAGATCGCACACTGCGCGGCCACTGACGACCCGCAACAGGCCGTCGACGCCGCCGATATCGTTTTTTTAGCCGTTCCTGACGACAGCATCGGTACGACAGCGCACACACTCCGCTTTGGAGGCAATGCGGCAAGCCACCCCGGCAAAGCGCTCGTGCACTGCAGCGGCGCCTCGCCGGTCGAACTGCTCGCGCCAGCGCGCGATCAGGGCGCGGCGATCGGCGGCTTTCATCCGTTGTATCTATTTAGCGGCGAACTCGCCGATCTCGAGCGTATCGTGGGCTGCTCGGTGACGATCGAAGCCGACGGCGAACTGAAGGAGACGCTGACCGCGCTCGCGCTCGCGCTGCGCTGCCATCCGCTGTCGATTCCGCCGGGCGGCCGCATGCTGTATCACGCCGCCGCGCACTACGCGGCGAGCTTCGCGCTCTGCAGCCTCGCCGAATGCGTGGCGTTGTGGCGCACGCTCGGCTTCGCCGAAGACGACGCGCTGCGCGCGCTGCTGCCGATGCTCGCGGGCACGATCGAAACCGCGCGCGACAAGGGCCTGCCGAACGCGCTCGCGGGGCCGGTATCGCGCGGCGACACGGGTGTCGTCGAGAAGCAGCTAGCGCTGCTCGAAGGCCTCGGCGGCGACCATGCCGCGCTGTATGGTCTGCTGACGCGCCGCGCGGTCAACCTCGCCCGACGTCGCGCAACGCCGGCCGCGACGATTGAAGCGATCTCCGAAGCTGTGGAAGAATCGCTGGGCCGCTCGCTGAATCAGGCCGCGGCAGGTGCAAGCGTCAAGTAAGCCGTGATAATGTGACGTCCGGCACGCCGGGCGAACCACGCGACGACCCGCGCCGCGCTTCGGGACCAACAGACGAGAACGCACAATGATCAAGGTCAGCATCCTCTACCCGTACCGGGAAAACGGCCGCTTCGACATGGACTACTACTGCGCGACCCATATGCCGCTCGCGGCGAAGCTGTTCGGGCCGGCGCTGAAAGGCTGGTCGGTCGACGCGGGCCTGAACGCCGGGCCGCCCGGCACGCCACCGCCTTACGTGGCCGCGGGACACTTCCTGTTCGATAGCGCGGACGACTTCTATAAAGTGTTCAAGCCCGCGTCCGAGCAACTATTAGCGGATATCCCGAACTACACCGACGGCGGCAACGGCACAATCCTGATCAGCGAGGTCCGGATTTCCGTGTGATGCCGGACAGACAGCCATCGGGAGGCGGCGCGCAATGACGTCGAACCTCCGGTTGGCTAACCGGGTAAATCCAGAAAACCGCCGGCACGCACCGATCGGGCGACGCCGGCAGCCCGCGGCCGGTCGGCGGCCGTCATCAGAAGCATAAGGACACGAGATGTTTGGCGATATCGCCCGTTTTCTGCTCAATACCGTTTTCACGCTGTTTGGCGCCGCGCTGCTGTTGCGCGCGTGGCTGCAGGTTGTGCGCCTGCCGCCGTACAACCCGGTCTCGAACGCCGTGCTGCAGGCGACCAACTGGATCGTGCTGCCGCTACGGCACATCCTGCCGAGCACGCGCAACATCGACTGGGCGAGCGTGGTCGCGACGCTGATCGCCGCGATCATCTACGTCGTCCTGATGATCGTGCTGACGGGCGCGGATCCGCTGACGCTCGTGCCGACAATGCTGATCGTCGCGGTGCTCACCGCGATCAAGTGGGCGCTCAATCTGATCATCTGGATGACGATCCTGATGGCGCTGCTGTCGTGGCTCAATCCGCGTTCGCCCGCGATGCCGATTCTGTATCAGCTGACCGCGCCGTTTCTGAATCCGTTGCGTCGCGTGCTGCCGAAATTCGGCGGTATCGATCTGTCGCCGATCCTGCTGTTCGTGATCGTGCAGGTGCTGCAGATGGTCGTCACGCGCGCGGCGGTTCAGCTGACTTATTTTGTGATCTGAGCTGGTTGCGCGGGAAAGTTGGGCTGACGCGCGGCGGCCGCTTGAGTCGGCGCGGCTTCTACACGGGTGCCGCGAAACCGCGGCTCTCCCCCGTCCGGAACACCGACACCGTCTGCTTCATCTTGCGCGCCTGCGTCTCGAGCGATTGCGCGGCCGCCGCGGCCTGTTCGACGAGCGCCGCGTTCCGCTGCGTGGTCTCGTCCATCTGCGTGACGGCCTGGCCGACCTGGTGAATGCTGCGGTTCTGCTCTTCGGAGGCCGTTGCGATCTCGCTGACGATATCCGACACGCGATGAATCGCGGCCTTGATATCCGCCATCGTCGTGCTGACTTCGGCTGCCTGCTGCGTGCCGCCTTCGATGATCGCGACCGACGTCGTGATCATCTCCTTGATCTCCTTGGCCGCGCTCGCCGAGCGCTGCGCGAGGTTGCGCACCTCGCTCGCGACCACCGCGAAACCGCGCCCCTGCTCGCCCGCGCGCGCGGCCTCGACCGCCGCGTTCAACGCGAGAATATTGGTTTGGAACGCGATGCCCTCGATCACGCCGGTGATCTCCGAGATTTTCGTCGAACTGCCGCTGATATCACCGATGGTGCGCACCATGCCCTCGACGGCAGTGTTGCCGGTGTTGGCGACCTGTGCAGCCTCAGTCGCGAGCGCGCTCGCGTTGCGCGCGTTGTCACTGTTGCGAGTGACGGTCTGCGTCAATTCCGACATGCTCGCCGCGGTCTGTTCGAGCGAAGCGGCCTGCTCTTCGGTGCGAGCGGACAGATCGATGTTGCCGCTCGCGATCTGCTGCGAAGCGATGCTGACCGACTCGGCGCTTTCGCGAATCGAACCGATCGTCGCCGCGAGACGCTCCTGCATGTGCGCGACCGCGCGCAAGATGCTGCCGTCGTCGGCGGCGCCGGTGTGCAGTCGCCGGCTCAAGTCGCCGCCCGCGATCTGCTCGACCACCTTCGCGACTTCGGCCGGTTCGCCGCCGATCTGCCGCACGACCGCGCGCGTCACCAGCAGCCCCAGGCCGATCGCAACCGCGACGCCGACGACCGCGCAGCTCGCGATCCACCACGTCACCGAGCGAACCATCTCGACGCCGTTCGCGACACGCTGCCTGGCCAACTCATCCCGCACGTCGGACAGCTTGATCATCAGCGTGCGCAGCTGGACGTGCAGCGGGTCGGTGGTCGATTTGAGCTCGGCGAGCGCGCCGCTCTGATCGCCCTGATCGGCCAGCGCCATCACCTTCGCGACCGAACTCATATAGGCCGGATAGGCGGCGTCGAAGTCGCTCAGCAATTGCTTCTGCGCGTCGGTGGTCGCGTGCTTGCGCTCGTAGTCGAATGCCGACAGGATCGCCGCTTCACCGCCGTGATTCAGGCGCACCGTATCGGCGCGGCCTGCCGGCTCCGGATTCAGGATGTACGAATAGAGGCGCCGGAAGTGCGAAGCGGCCTGCCACGCGGCGGTGCCGTCGTCGCGCACAGGCACGAATTCGCGGTCGTACATTTCGGTTTGCATCGTCGCGACTTCGCGCACCTTCAGCACACCGACCGTGCCGACGATGGCCGTCACGAACGCGCACAGCATCAACGAGCCGACAAGCTTCTGGCTCAGTTTCAGATTGGAAAGCCACTGCATCTTGGGAAAATCTCTTGATCGGGATGGGAAGCGCCGGGTTCGTGCCGGCTTGTGGGTGCGCAAGCGCACGGTGTTGGGCAGTATTCGGATTAACGGCAGGCGCAGACAAAGTCTGAAGGCTCGCGCCGTTCGAACCGCAGAAGCGAAAAGACGGGTCGGCTGCTCGTGCGCGCGAGCCATACCCCTGCCCAAACGGCCCAAAAGCCTGTAAAATCGCGAGTTTTGCGGGCGTCGTATAATGGTAATACCCTAGCTTCCCAAGCTAGAGCCGTGGGTTCGATTCCCATCGCCCGCTCCACTTTCCCGCTGAGTGTTCAGCGGAATCCAGCAAGAGCCGCCTCCCTGAAGGCGGCTTTTTTGTAGTGGCAACGGCCCGGCACAGCGCGCAAGCCGCGCAGCCCTCACCCTTGCAGCAGCATCGACGATGATCCACGATCCAAACGACTCCGGTCTCCCGGACGACGCCCCGCCCCCCACGAGCGCAACCGACCAGTCCGCCGGCAACGAGACGAACGACGTCGACGGCACGCCGGGTGCAACGCCGGTAGACACGCTTCATCACCGCCGCATCCGCAGCTTCGTCACGCGCGCGGGTCGCGTGTCGACCGGCCAGCGCCGCGCGCTCGATGAGTTCGGCCCGCGCTTCGTCGTGCCCTATGCACCACAACCACCCGACTGGACCGGCGTGTTCGGCCGCGAAGCACCGCGCGTGCTGGAGATCGGCTTCGGCATGGGCGCCACCACCGCGGAGATCGCCGCGCACCGTCCCTCCGACGACTTCCTGGGCGTCGAAGTCCACGAGCCCGGCGTCGGCGCGTTGCTGAAGCTGATCGGCGAGCAGTCGCTGACGAACATCCGCATCATCCAGCACGACGCGGTCGAAGTGCTCGAGCACATGATCGCGCCCGACAGCCTCGACGGCGTGCACATCTTTTTCCCCGACCCGTGGCACAAGGCGCGCCATCACAAGCGCCGGCTGATCCAGCCGAAGTTCGTCGCGCTGCTCGTGTCGCGTCTGAAGCCGGATGCGTATCTGCATTGCGCGACCGACTGGCAGAACTACGCCGAACAGATGCTCGAAGTGCTCGGCGCCGATCCGCTGCTCGAAAACACCGCCGACACCTACGCGCCGCGGCCCGACTATCGTCCGGTGACGAAGTTCGAACGGCGTGGCCTGCGGCTCGGCCACGGCGTGTGGGACCTCGTGTTCCGCAAGCGCGGCGCCGCGTAACGCGACGAGACGGCAAGCCAACGAAAAAAGGTCCGCACATACGCGGACCTTTTTTCATTGCACGGCAAATCTCAATCGGCCCAGCTCAACCCGCCGCTATAACCGATCAGCAGGATCAGCAGGCCAAAGCCGATCCGATACCACGCGAACACCGTGAAGTCGTGCGACGCGACATAGCGCAGCAGCCAGCGGATGCAGACGAACGCACTGACGAACGCGGCCGCGAAGCCGAGCGCGAAGCTGCCGAGCGCATCGGTGGTGAGCAGGTGCCAGTCCTTGTACAGCTCGTAGGCCGTCGCGCCGAAGATGATCGGAATCGCGAGAAAGAATGAAAACTCGGTCGCGGCGCGGCGCTCGATGCCGAACAGCATGCCGCCGATGATCGTCGAGCCCGAGCGCGAGGTCCCCGGAATCAGCGCGAAGCACTGTGCGAGGCCGACTTTCAACGCATCGAGCGGGCTCAGATCGTCGATGCTGCGCACCCGCACCGCCGCGTCGCCGCGCGCGCGCTGACGCGCCTCCGCCCACAGGATCACGACGCCGCCCGCGACCAGCGCAAACGCGACCGGCACCGGTGAAAACAGCGCCTCCTTGATCGACTTCTCGAACAGCAGGCCGAGCACGACTGCCGGAATCGTCGCAATGATCACGTTCAGCGCGAAGCGGCGCGCCTCGGGCCGGCTCGGCAGCCCCACGATCACGTTGCCGATGCGGCGGCGAAACTCCCAGCACACGGCGAGAATCGCGCCGAGCTGGATCACGACATCGAAGGTCTTCGCGTGCTCGTCGGAGAAATCCAGCAGACTGCCGACGACAATCAGATGCCCGGTGCTCGACACCGGCAAGAACTCCGTCAAACCCTCGACCACGCCGAGAATCAGCGCCTTGCAAGCCAGTAACCAGTCCATCCGTGCCCCTTATCGCGGTAGGTTGTCGCAACGAAATGGGCCCGCACGGTCATGACTGGCATGCGCGGCCCACGTGGCCGCGCGTGCCGGTCATCTTTCGACGATCTGCACGCGTATGCCGTTTGTAAGGATCGTGATTGTACCGGGTTCGTAGTTGACGCCGGCAAATTGCAGTTGCTCGGGCTTGAACGTGTAGATCGGATAGTTGGTCAGCAATTGGGTCGCGAGCAGCGCCGCGGCCGCGTTGATCTGCTGCGTGTACATCTGCGCCTCGCCGCTCACGCTGACGTTGTCGACACTCGGCGACTTGAGGATCACCGAACGGCTCGCCGCGTCGTATGCAAGTTCACTCGACAGCGTGAACACGCCATCGACCGGCTGCTGCAGGAACGGACTCGCGAAACGCGCGTCGAGCTTCACCTGCACGCGGTTCGCATCGGGCAGCATGCCCACCACCGGATTGCTCAGCGCGACATCGAACACCTGCGACACCGTGCGCTGATACGGGAACTTGCGCTGCACGGCCTCCTGCACCTGCTTCTGCGAGAACGTGTAGTGCGACGGCATGAACGGAAACGTCGGGCTCGCGCAAGCCGCGAGCGACACAGTGATGCCAAGCGCGCTGCAGCCGGTCAGCGCAGCGCGCAGAAAGCGGCGCCGGGCCGGCGCTGCGGGTCGAGTCATGCGAAATCTCCTGTGGAAGCCCTTGCGGACATCGGCTTGCGTTGACGGGTGTGGTCAGCGACGGCGTTTACCGCATGCCGCGCGTCATGGATGGGATGCCGGTTGTGTTTGCGCCTCGAGTAGCGTGAGCCACGCGAGCGCTTCGCCGCGATTCGCGCCGCACATCTCGAGTTGCGGCTGCAGACCCGAGCAGCATGCGGGCCGCTCCGGCCGGCCGAAGATCGCGCAGCGCAGATCGTCGCCGAGTTGCACGCAGCGCACGCCCGCCGGCTTGCCGTTCGGCATGCCCGGAATCGGGCTCGAAATCGACGGCGCGATACAGCACGCGCCGCAAACGGGACGGCACGCGTGAGCGTCCACCCGTGCACTGTTCAACCTTTGATCCACGTCATCTTTCCTGAACTCACACCTTGGCAACGTGTTGCCAGACCCGCATTGTGCCACTGCCTGTCTGTGCGACCTCTTTACACAATCGGGTCCCATGGGCACGCACGTAAACTCGAAGCTGCTGACTGACCATGACACGCGGCACGCGGCGAGAGCCGCCCACCGTCCGACACTGCTCATGTCCCAAACCGACACCCTGTTCCGCCCCGACCTGCTCGCGCGCTACAGCGCGAACGGTCCCCGGTATACGTCCTATCCGACCGCGCCGCAGTTCCGCGAATCGTTCGACACCGCCGACTATCACCGCGCCGCCGCCGACCCGGGTGCCGCGTCGACCGATCTGTCTCTGTACTTCCACATTCCATTTTGCGACACCGTGTGCTTCTACTGCGGCTGCAACAAGGTCGTGACGAGAAATCGCGCGCATGCGCGGCCGTACCTTGAGCGGCTCAAACGCGAAATCGGCTTGCAGGCGGCGTGTTTCGATACACAGCGGCCCGTGTCGCAATTGCATTGGGGCGGCGGCACGCCGACGTTTTTGTCGCATGACGAGATGGCCGAGCTGATGGCCGCGACGCGCGAGCACTTCAAACTTCTGCCCGACGATCGAGCCGAATATTCGATCGAGGTCGATCCGCGCGAGGCGTCGCCCGACACGGTCGCGCTTCTGCGCCGCCTCGGCTTCAACCGGCTGAGCCTCGGCGTGCAGGACTTCGATCCGCGCGTGCAGCAGGCGATCAATCGCATCCAGCCGTTCGAGATGACCGCATCGGTGATGCAGGCGGCGCGCGCGTACGGTTTTCATTCGATCGGCGTCGATCTGATTTACGGGCTGCCGCATCAAACCGTCGTGAGCTTCAGCCGCACGCTCGACACGATGCTCGAACTGGCGCCGGACCGGCTGTCGGTGTTCGCGTATGCGCACATGCCGCAGCTCTTCAAGATGCAGCGCCAGATGGATCCCGCGACGCTGCCGTCGAGCGAGGAGCGGCTGGCTCTGCTGCAACGGGTCGTCGAACGGCTGACTGAAGCGGGCTATGTGTACATCGGCATGGATCACTTCGCGCTGCCCACTGACGAGCTCGCTCGCGCGCAGGCGCAGCGCACGCTGCATCGCAATTTCCAGGGCTATAGCACGCGGGCCGAGTGCGATCTGATCGGTTTTGGCGCCTCGTCGATCGGCAAGGTCGGCGACGTGTACGCGCAGAACGCGCGAGAGCTGCCCGCTTACACCGACTCGATCGATGCGGGCCGGCTCGCGATCGCGCGCGGCATCCGCCTGTCCGCCGACGACCGTCTGCGGCGCGACGTGATCACGCAGCTGATGTGCAACCTCGAACTGCGCTTCGACGAATTCGAAGCGGCGTACGGCATCCACTTCGCCGACACGTTCGCGCCGGAACTCGCGCGTCTGCGTTCATTCGAGGACGACGGGCTGATCTCGCTCGGCGCACGCAAGCTCGAAGTGCGAATGGCCGGCCGCATGCTCGTGCGCAATCTCGCGATGGTATTTGACCGCTATCTGGGCGAGCAGACGCTCACACGATTCTCGCGCACGGTCTGAGCACTGCTCGCCGCGAACGCGCTGTGGCGGGTGAAGGCAATCGACTTGCCCGTCTACCGATTTTCGGCCATAATCTGCGTCTTCCTCGCGCGCTGAACTCCCGATGCGCGCGCTGCAGTATCTGCCCAGGTGGTGAAATTGGTAGACGCAGGGGACTCAAAATCCCCCGCCGCAAGGCGTGCCGGTTCGATTCCGGCCCTGGGCACCAAACACTCATCAACCGGTTTCAACGGTTCACCACGAAGCCCCGACAGCTAGCGCTGAGCGGGGCTTTTGTTTGCTGCAGTCTCCAAGGGTTCACCAGCGATTACAACCCCCACCAAGGGGTCATTTGGGGGGTTGCCACGATTCAAGCGCCCGTCGGATGGAAAACGCCCCCAGCAGCGGCGCGACAACCGGAGACGCAAACATGGCGCTGACGGATGCCACGATCCGTAACACGAAGCCGGGTGAAAAACAGCAGAAGCTGTACGACGGTGGCGGCCTGCTGCTGCTTGTCACGCCAACGGGCAGCAAGCGATGGATTTTCAAGTACCGTTTCGCCGGAAAGGAAAAGAGCCTCGCACTTGGCGTCTATCCAGACGTGCCGCTTGCCGATGCCCGCAAGCGTCGGGACTACGCCCGCGAAAAACTGGCAGCAAACATTGATCCGGAGGAAGCTAAAAAGGCCGGGAAACGCGCCGCCCGCCTTGCTGCTGCCAATTCATTCGAAGCCGTTGCGCTCGCCTGGATGGAAGAGCGCGGTCAGTCCGTTGAAAGCGGGTCGATATCGCTGGGCCGATTACCTTGACCGGATCAAGGCCGGGGCCGAAGTCATTCCGATCAAAGGCGGGACGGTCGCCTTACTACCTCAGCGGGACAACCATTTGGAACAGCGCCGCCCGATGATGGAAGCGTGGGCCGTGTATGTTTGCGGCATAGAGGATTAATTCAGAAGTGCGGCCCATAACACTCGCGCTGTGCCTTACAAGCTCGCACAAAAAAGCCGACTCGCGAGGATCGGCTTGTGCATTCGAGCGAGGCTCTATCGATATTCATCAATCTCAACCGTGCCGCCCATGGCTTCCATCATGGTGCGAATATCGTCGGGCACATCAGGCACGCGGTCGCCGCTCTCGTTGTACCAGTAACAGAAGAAGCGCATCCGAAGTCCCTTGTCTGCGAGCAGTTGGCCAAGTTCCGCTCTCGGCAGATTCAGGCGCCCAATCAGGTAACGCAAATGCGGCTCAAGTGAATCGCTACGAACTGCGCCCTCACTGCGCACGCCCCAAAGGCCAACGCGGCCCGGCGCGCTGCTCGGTCGCCCAGACGGTGTGGTGAACGGCTGTCCCTTGGTAATCGCTGTATCCGGCTTGATGTCGAAATACGCCGTCCAAAAGGCTGGCTCCAATGAGTCGCCGGATATGTAAAAGGTCGCGTGCGCAAGTTGGTGATCTGCCATTGGAGCGGCCTCAGTTTGCCCAGTCATGAAAATTTCCGATGTGGTTACCATTAAAGTACACGTCGCCGTTGTCATGCCAGATGACGTTATCGGCTGGCCCCAAGCCATTGCCTGGCTTGAACCTGTGCAAGATAGCCCCAAACGTCTTGCGGTCATACCCCAGCATCTTCGCCGCGTAGTTTGGGTTGTTCGTGCTCGCGGCGAGTTCAACGACATCGCCGCTCAACGCGTCAGGCACATACTCAAACGGCTGCGCGTCGCCGAGCAGCGTTGATGCGCCTCTATCGCTAGCTCTGGCTGCGCGGGCAGCGTTCAGTTGGGTTTGCCAGGTGGCCGGATCGTACTGCACAGACAGAATGGGTTCGCCGTTCGGCTGACTGCCGGCCTTCGCTACGGGATTCATTAACGGCGTGCTGCTGTACGGTGACGGAAACAGGCCGTGACGCGGACCTTAACGGCAAGCAGTTTGCCCCGGCGAACCTCTTCGAGAAGCGCAACGATGACCCACCAGCCATCGGCGTCAGGATCGCGGTCCCGGACCCTATGAAAAAACAGCCAGCTGCGGCCAATGAGATTCCTGACCAGCTTCCGGTCCTCCTCCCACTTCCTGCGATTCAGTGCGGCGATAGCAAGAAATTCCCGCGTCTCCGCACTGGCCCTCTGAAGGTCTGCGGCCTTGCCGAGGCACGCTTTATAGTGCCATTCGTCGCAGATGACATAACAGGCACCCGGTGGCCGCTGGCAGAACAGCTCCACGGAGTGCATTTCAAATACGGACAGGGACATAGGTGTGTCGATGGTCTATCTGAAGTCGCTGCCGGGGTTGACAGCAGTCAGATAATTACCGTGCGACAGGCAGTCCGTACATGGGCGACAGCCCAAAATCTCCACGGCTCTCGATGAAACGGAAAAACGCGCCCGCAGGAACATTGCGGTTTTTCGCGCCCGTAGCGCGGACGCTCGCGGGCAGCGACCGTACCGCTGGTCTATGACCTTTCCAGCCGTTGGCGGGACTCGCGCAGCAGATCTATTCGCCCGAAGCCGCTGTTCGCGCCAATACGGCGCGTACGTCCGCGAGCGCATCCTCGACGAGACCAAAAATCGACACCTGCGCAACCGTTGTCGCTTTGGAGAAAGTCGAATGCGCGTTGTGGGTCGGGCGCTGCCCGTCGTGGCAAGTAGCCAGCGGCCAGGAGCGGCGACAATGCATCTGCGCAGTCGCCAGGAAATTTGATTTGAGTCGCCTCCCCCTCGCTCCCTTTATAATCCGGCATGACTCCCTCCACTCCCCATGCAGCAACCCGACGAGCGGAACCGCCCACGCGATTCATCGGTTCGCCGATTCCGCACACCTCAGCGACCCATTCGCCTTCCACGCATTTCGAACGCACGCGCCACGAGCCGCACTGGTCGGTCGTATGAAAATACCCAAACGGCTTGCACCGCTTCTTGACGAAGGACTCATCGACGAAGTGATCGGCCAGTTGATGAGCGGCAAGGAAGCAACCGTCTACGTCGTACGCAGCGGCGACTCGATGCGGTGTGCAAAGGTCTACAAGGACGCGAAGCAGCGCAGTTTCCGGCAAGCCGCATCGTATCGGGACGGCCGCAAGGTCAAGAACAGCCGGCAGGCGCGTGCGATGGAAAAAGGTACTCGCTATGGGCGCCAGATGCAGGAGGAGTTGTGGCAAAACGCCGAAGTCGACGCACTGTTCCGACTTGCCGACGGGGGCGTGCGAGTGCCGCAACCCTATATCTGTACCGATGGGGTGTTACTGATGGAACTGGTGGTCGACGCAACGGGTGACGTCGCGCCACGCCTCAACGACGTCCATCTGACTGAAGCGCGCGCCCTTGAACTGCACGCCCTGCTGCTCAACCAGGTTGTCCGCATGCTCTGCGCGGGTGTGATTCACGGCGACCTGTCCGAATACAACATCCTGCTGGCGGCTGATGGACCGGTGATCATCGATCTGCCTCAGGCCATCGACGCCGCCGCCAACAACGAAGCCGCCTCGATGCTCAAGCGTGACGTCGACAACCTCGCTGCGTACTTCGGACGGTTTGCACCGCAAATTCTCGGCGCGGATTACGGAACGGAGATCTGGGCGCTGTTCGAAGCAGGCGAGCTGCATGTCGAGGTCAAACTGACCGGCCGCATCGAGCTCGACACGCGACCTGTCGACCTCGATAGCGTGCTGCAGGAACTCGAAGAGACACGTCTTGACGAAGACGCGCGAGTTCGGCGACAGCAGGAACTGAGCGCGAACTGATAACCGTTATGGAGAAAATTGAACGACCCTTGCGGGTCGGGTATCGCTCATCGAGGTTGGCGCAGACTGATTTTCTCTTCACTTGAAAGAAGAGTCGAAATGGACGCGATTATTATCATCGGCAACGTGCCGCGCGTCCCGTGAAACAATGACAAGCTAACCGGGCAGAAGTCGCCGCTGAAGCTCAAGGAGATTTGGGCCATTCGGATTCGCCTGCAATTGGGGGCGAAAACCCGTGATCTGGCGATGTTCAATCTGGCGATCGACAGCAAACTTCGAGCGTGCGACCTGACAAAACTTCGAGTCCGCGATGTCTGTCTGGGCACACGTAGCGCCCCGGGCGACCGTTATGCAACAGAAAACGCAGCGGCCGGTGCAATTCGAGATCACCGAGCAAACGCGAGATAGCGTGGAAAGCTGGATCAAGGCAGCAGCTCTGTGTCCTTCAGATTTCCTGGTCCCGGGGCGAATACACGCGTCGCCCCATCTTTCGACCCGTCAGTACGCACGGATCGTCCATCGCTGGATAAAATCGATCGGGCTCGACGATTCCGCCTATGGCACGCACACGATGCGTCGGACGAAGGTCTCGTTGATCTATCGCCGTACGAAGAATCTCAGAGCCGTACAGCTTTTGCTTGGTCATACGAAGCTTGAAAGTACCCTCAGATATCTTGGCATCGAGGTTGACGACGCGCTTGAGATGGCCGAACAGACGGAAGACTGAGTGGTGATCGCCGGACAGCAATCGGACGCTGTCCGGTCAGGATGAGACATTCGACACACGTTTCTGATTCGTCGACAATCGGTGAATATAGACAAACCTCGACGGAAGACTTGAGATGATGCTGCGGCCGACAGAAATCCAAATTGAATCAACCCGGCTCTTGATCAAACCGTTCTCGGCCAACGACGCGGATGCTGCGTTCTCGTTCATCACCCCTTCGCTCACCCGTCACATGGCGTGGGAGCCGCCAGCATCCCGGCAGGATTTTGATGGTGTTTGGCGGTCCTGGGTACCGTCGATTGACGATGGGTCAGACTATGTGTTCGCGATACGTCAACGCGCCGACGGGAGTTTCCTTGGGTTAGCCGGGCTTCACCGCGTACGCACCGAGAGCCCGGAACTCGGTATCTGGATTCGTGAAGATCGTCATCGAAATGGGTTTGGTTGTGAGGCTGTGACCCTTGTTGCACACTGGGCAACGCGAACCATTGGTTGTGAAAGCTTTACCTATCCGGTTGCCGAAGAGAACCGTCCCAGCCGGCGCATCGCCGAATCGCTAGGCGGCGTCATTGTGGAAAGCCGCGCGACGCCAAAGTACAAGTCTGTGGTTTACAGAATTCCTCGCCAGCCAGTCACAAGCGAGGTATAGGCGATTCTGCCTGTGGACTGGCTTCCGTCGGCCAAGATCGGTCAGTCAAGGTCAACGCGCAGATCGTCAACTGCGTGCGTGTCGGTCGACGCGAGTATTAGCGACCCGATAACGATGAGCTGCTCCAGCGTTCATACAATGCTGCGATATCCGTGGCACAGAGCAACTTCATCGACTTGCCGATCTCGTCCAGCGGCCAGTCCCACCAGTTCATCTCAAGGAGCATCCCGATCTCATCGTCCGAAAAGCGCTTTCGGATCGGCTTTGCCGGATTCCCACCGATGATCGTATAGGGTTCAACGTCCTTCGTGACAACGGCGCAACTCCCGATCACGGCACCGTGACCGATGTGAACACCTGGCATGATCATCGCTTCGGAACCGATCCAGACGTCATTCCCGACAACCGTATCGCCGGCGGGTTCGAATGCATCGCAGGCGTCAGCAAACGCCGGTTCTTCCGTCATGTAGAAGAAGGGAAATGTGGTTACCCAATCGTTCCGGTGCCCCTGGTTGCCCGCCATCATGAACGTCGCACCACTTCCGATAGAGCAGAAGCTACCGATGATCAGCCGGTCGACACCTGTGCGGTCTGGCAACAGGTAGCGTGCACAGTCATCAAAGGAGTGTCCGTGATAGTAGCCAGAGTAGTAGCTGTAACGCCCCACGATGATGTTGGGATTGGTGACCTGCCCTGAAAGCGGCTTTCCATTGAAGGGGCTGTCGAAGTAATTCTTCATCAAGGGACCACGCTGTAGTCTGGGGTGCGTTTATCGTTCGAGCACGCAGGTTACGAGGAAATCCGGTAGCGGCAAACCTGAGCCGTGCGGCAGAATCTTTCATCAATGACGGTCGGGACCAGTTTCGCCGGTTTTAGCCAACTCCGGTCAGTCGACGCCGCCGCGTAAATTCGCGACAATCAGAGAGAATTCCGGTCGCTCACGACGCAGCGTCAAGTTCACATCCTGGCGTCAGCGAGTGGCCATCTACGCCCGACGATCACTTTCGAGCAGCCCGTACAGCGCGCTATCCGACACCTCATCGCCAACTATCCAGCGATCACGCAACAACCCTTCGCGGACAAATCCGAGCCGTTCGAGAAGAAGCGCCGAGGCTACATTTCGTGGGTCGATATCCGCCTCAATCCGGCGTAAATTCAGCGTGCCGAACGCGTGCTCGATCAGCGCGGAAACCGCCTCACTCATATATCCGTTTCCCCAATGCTTGCGTTGCAGACCAAAGCCTATCTCCGCGCGTCGGCATTGCTCGTCTGCATGAAAGAGAGCGCAATCACCGAGCACTTCGCCGGTTGTCTGCAACTCGACTGCACAGATGAAGTCCTGGCCGCCAGCTGACGTCTTCAATTTACGTGCGACTCGATCCGTTGCCTGATCCAGGGAAGTCATCGCCGGAAACGAAAAATAGCGCATCGCATCCGCGTCCGACCAGATCGCGAACAGTGGTTGCGCGTCTTCATGACGAAGCGGCCGCAGAACGAGGCGTGGGGTAGTCAGCGTGACGGGCTCGAATAATGGCATGACGGGGCCGGGGCACCAGAAATAGATGGCCCAATTAGAACATGTGGGCCGAGAGCCAACAACCGCACGCGTCGAACCGCGTGGCAGCACAGCCTTTGTGCGGCTACTCTCGCGATTTACCTCTGTCGCTTACGGGTCGCGTGCTGCCGGTCATGACACGACACTTGTCGATCGCACAACGATTGGCAAGGTTCGGCCACAAGCGGCCGCTGACCAACATACTCGCGCGGACATTCGGATGACCGAACCACATCAGACAACGGACCCTCGCGTCGCGGTCCCGCTCCTTGAGCACCCGGCCTTATGCGACATTGACGGAACCATTACCCCTGTCCCTGCGACCGTTATCAATACCGCAGGGTTCGACGCTGGAGCCACCGTTTTAATAACGACCTCGCCTAAGGCTACAAAGCCAGCAGGCCCACCCAGTCTAACTGTGCGTACTGAACTACGTAAGCGTGCACGGCTTGAGGGGTCTAGGCCGATCTAAACCCGATGCCAGTAAACCACGAATTCCGGGTACATCTGATCGGCCTGTTTCAGCATGAACTCATTGCTGCCAAAGAAGGTCCAGCTCTTGGTGAAGCCCCTTTCCTGCCCGATCACCGAATGTTTGCCCGCCTTGACCGTGGAGGTGTCTTGTGTGCGGTGGCTGTCATGCGTGCGGGCCTTCGTAGGAATTCCCAGTAGACATCGCGCGAGAATCAGCATCCGGTCCACCGGTTTATCGTCCTGGTCGGTGCAATCGCATTTCAACGCATTGCAGATTGGGCAGCCGGTATAGGTCTGCACCTTCGCAAACGAGTCGCCGAAATAGGTACCCTGCCCCAGCGCGCCGTACTTCGTGACGTTCCCCGATGGTGCTCCCTTGTTGAAGTTAGGATCGAATCCTTTATCGACAATGATCTTGATGACGTTGGGCAGCGTTCCGTGCATCAACAGCACCTCTCCGATGCTGCGGTCCAGCACGGGCAGCCGTTCGGTCGATGAAGCGCTGATCCCTTCGTCTGACTGCGTGGTAAATTTGACCGCGCTACGTCCGAATACCTTGCCGCCGGTCGAGAGCGCCCGAGGCGGGGTTATGTAGGTGCCCATCCTGAGTTCTACCGCTTCGGCGTTGACCTTGTCGTAGATATCCTGTGTTTTGGCGATGTCGTCCCTGATGCGCGCCGCCGCCGCCTCGTATTGATCCCACAGTGCCTGATGGCGGATCACCCGGATTTTGGTAATCTCGACGTTGCCGGATTTTGGTGGCGCCTGCTTACTCTGCGGGATGCCGTACTTCGTGTAATACGTGCCATAGTTGGCCTTGATGAATGAGGGGTCTTCTCGCAGCGTATTCAGGTTGGTTTTGAGCACAAGCTTTTCATTGTCCGACAGAGCGGGTTTTTGGATCAGCTCGTCGATCTTGTTCTGGGCCCGAACCATGCGTGTGCGCTCCCCCTGTGGCGGTGCGAGGGTCCGCGCAGCGGCGTTGGCGCACAGATACTCAGCGATCCGGCGGAACAGGTCGCTGCCGGGATCGAGGAACGCCGTGTCATACGACCCTCGATCAGCGACCGCCGCTATCAATTCCACTTCTGACAGGGGCTTCGCACGACGGTGCTTGGTGCCGTTCTTGATCTTTCGCGATCCGCTGTCATCCTTGCGTTCCGAGATCGCAACGACCGTGGGTTGTTGCTTGTCCCAGCCGTTCGTCCATTTCAGGTGTTGCCAATAGTCAGGTACGCTCATGGTGCGGGAAATAGTAGAGTGTTGAATCAGCCGATCAAGGTTCCGTCCGCTTCCTCGGCTCTTAGCGTGAAGTCTCGTTCCGATTCTCAAATGAGTTTTTACTCATCGTGCCCTCACGCGATTGCGCTTTCGATACGGGATGCCGAGCTGAGCAGATTATTATTTTTCTTTCGGTTGGTACTTTGTCGCGCCATTGCGCGAGGAGAGAACGGGATTCTCTACATTTATTTTTGTTTTTCGGCGCACCTGGAATTGCGCAGGATGCCGCGTCAGACGTCAACCTTTCCCTGCTGCCATCGCTCGTAAGACGTTCTCATTCGTCTCTTCTTCATACTAGCGATAAGCGTATGTCCTGCCGCCGCGATTGACAAGGTCAACAACGATCGACAATCGATGTGCATGCTGCGCAGGGCTCCATGAGAAACCACCCGCCTGTGCGCCCATTCACGCATCGGCCACCGTGCCCGCGAGAGTCATTGGCGCCGCAGCGGACGCCGCGATCGCAGACCCATTCGCGTAAGGCCGTTCACTCTCGCCTATTCAACTGAAGAAACCGGATGGTTGATTCCAGAATGACCACTTTGCGGGCCGGTGCATTCGCGACTGTCCTTGCCGCAATCGCCGCTACCCCAGCGAACACACGGAGTCCACCGAATCGGCGCACGGCCGGTTCGCGCTCAAGGCCCAATACTGTTCACTTGATGATCACCTTCGGTGAAATTCGCTGATTCAGCGGCTCCGATCGTCTGCGTATCCGGAAATTCGACATCTTTCGCTTCACACCGCGGGGATTACGTTTGCCGCGGCTTTGCACCACGGGCCCGCTGGCGAGTTCGCGCAGCAGACTCTGTTTCCAGCTTTGCCACTGCTCAGGGGGAAATTGCCGCCGCCTCAGGCAGGCGTCGGTTTAGCACACGCAGGGCATGGACAAACGACAGGTCTTCAGGTCGCTGCCCGCTGTCCTGGGCAGCCTCGTACATCAGGCGGCGGATCGCCGCATGCGCGAGCATTAACGCATAGAACTCCTGACGTACCAGATCAGGCGTCTTGCTGCGCAGCACCTTCTTCCCATCACACAGATGCGTCTTGATCTCATCGAACATTTCTTCTATTTTCCAGCGCCGGTGATACAGCGCCGCCAGTTCGACGGCAGGTCCTACTACCGGGTCCAGCAGATTGGTGACCAGACAATACTGCGGCTCGGCGTCAGGCACACCTTCCAGGCGGTACTCGATGACCCGCACCTGCATGCCGTTGCGCTGGTGTCGCCGGTCGGTGTCGCTGGCATATACGGTACTCAGGTACGAACCGTCTACCAGCGGCACCTCGCACCGCAGTCGCACATTCGACTTCACCCGCCACAGCAGCTTCGCTCCCGTGGCCACCGCGTCGCGCCACATGTCATACCCATAGAACAGGCGATCGGCCAGCACCAGCATCTCGCTCGAGAACGCCGGAAACAGCTGCCGCGTGAGCGCCTGTTCGCTGTTCTCGCGCACCCCGCCCATCTGGACCTCACACAGCGCGTGCGTCGCACATTCGGCCAGCGCCACAAAGCGGATCTGCGGATACGCGCCTTTGCAGATCCCGAAGGAACGACCGAATGGCCGATACAGTTTTTAAAGCTGCCGCCGGCGCGCTGTACCGGCGAACGTCGGTTGTGGGTCGAACTCGGCCGACTGCAATATGCCCGGTTCGCCGACAAGTTTTCGCTCGCTCATTCCGGCAAATACGCACGCCCGGTGGTATTTTTGGTGGTATCCGTACCGGCAAAATTCCTCAAACCCGCTCAAGCAAAGCGATAGCAGGGGGTTTTTCATTCCGGCCCTGCTCAAACAATCTTCCCGATTCCCAATCGTCCGGAAGACATCGCCAGTCGCATCTCCCATCAAAAACCCTTTAGCCACACCGGGATCATTCATCCAGGCTGGTAAGCACGCCCTCGCCGCCTCACTCCCGACGGTGGAAAGTACCTTGCGACACAGAGCCCGTAAACGATCAGCGCCGCGACTGTGTACGACACGAATCGCGCCGCAAAGAACAGCAAGACTACGACGATCGCGGCCAGCAGCATCTCCAGTCTCGGACCGAGTGCCGACAACTGCCCGCCGCGCGCTTCGAAGGCGGTCCCCAGCAAAATCAGCAACGGGATCAACGCGAGCACCATGTGGATCGGCTCGAGGATCGGATAAGCCAAGAGCATCGTCATCGAAGCGAGCGCGTAGTCGATGCGGCTGTCCCGATGGCGGCGAAACACCAGATACGCGGACAGCAGGCAAGCAGCCAGCACCAACGCATGCGAAGCAATCGACAGCAACGTACCGGACACCGGCATGCCGATCGTCGCCGATAGCGTCTGCAGCGCGCCCCTCACGGCATTGTTCATCGGCGCGCCGCCACCGCTCATCGCCAGTGCCATGCCGTTCAGGCGCGGCATGTCCGACACGAAGTAGTGCCACAAAACGTCGAAGCCGAGGCGCGCTCCGGTGATCAACGTCAACGCAATCGCAACGACGCTCGCCATCACGAACGTCCGCCATTCGCGACGCAGCAACAGCAGGCCGGCGACGGCCAGGGGCGTGAGCTTGATCGTGATCGCAAAGCCAAGAAAGAGTCCAGCGGCATAACCTTTGCCACGCTCGATCAGCGCGAAAGTCGCAATCAACAGGAAAAACAGCAGTTCGTTCGATTGGCCGTCGTAGGTATCTTCGACGAGCGGAAAGCTCAGCAGCGCGACCGCCACCAGCAGCAGATTCACGCTGCGCTCCGTGCCGCGGTACGCCATCGTGACGACGAGATACAAAGCCACCGAGAACAACACGATCGACGCACTCACCCAGACGATTTTCGCGGCGAGCGGCGTCAGCAGCGCGAGCGGCGCAAACACCAGCGCGAACTGCGGCGGGTAGGCGTAGAAGATGTCGTCGCCCGTCGAGCGCGCGCCGATGCCCTGCAAAAACGCGATGAGCGCGTCGTGGTCGTACAGGCGCGCCGGGTCATGCAGCACGACGTTGAAGGCGTACAGGTAGAAATTGAAATCGCCGAAGGCGTCAGGGACGTTGCCACGAAACTTGGCGACGACGTGAAGGATACGCAGCGCGAGGCAGGCTGCCGCAATCAGCAAAAGGAGCGCGGCACCCGCGCCGAAGTTCGACCTGGTCCGTACGGCGCCTGCGTTGAACATGGTGTCTCTCCGCGGTACGTCAATCAACGTGGGAGTTGCTGCGCCCTTGAGACCCGCGCTAGCGGGGGCGTACCAGCAGACCATGTCGCCGGTACGGTCCGGGGATGGCCGGCATGGCCAGCCATCCCGGCTTCGTGCCGGACGACCGGACAGAGATTACCGATTCGCAAAAATCGATCTGTGCGCTCGCCCACACGAGACCGACCTATGTCGGGAACTTCGGCGCGCGAAGATCGTTCGTTGGCGGCGAATCGCGGCGTTCGCGGCGGAATGCCACGCGTCGCGCCGATCGGCGCTTATCGGCTCGCGGCCCCCATGCCAGCGCGCGCAACCTCGCGGCGTCGCTTGATCATGTAGCCGCCCCACATCAGTACGAGCCATGCCGGCACCAGCCACACCGAGACCGACCAGCCCGGCGTCAGCGCCCCTGTGTTCGCCGCGTGTCGCCGCTGGGCGTGGAACGCTGTCGAAGGCAGCGCTGTGGCAGATTGCACGGCTGGACCGTACGGTCCGGTCTGGCAAAACCGCTAATTTTACCCCGACCGATATTCCTCTGACATTCGGAGCCGCCCGCTTCGTTCTGCGCCGCACTCAAGCGCGCGGATTGTGATTGTCACGGGGATGGCGCCCGGGTATGTTGCCGAAGTCCACTCTTCACGCCGCGGAGCTTCAATATGTTGCCCAAACGTCTGCTTTGCGCCGCCGTGTTGTGCCTCTGTTTCGCGGGCGTCAGTACGTCCGCGCTCGCGCAGACGGTGCCCGCCGCCCAGCAAACGGCCGATGACGCCGCCGCGTCGCAGGCAAGCGGCCAGCCAGCGCCAGCGCCTGCCCCCGCTACTGCCAGCAAGCCGCCTGCCGCCGCGCTCGGCGGCCCGGTGCGCAACATCGTGCTCGTGCATGGCGCGTTCGTCGACGGATCGAGCTGGAACGGCGTGGTCGCGAAGCTGCAGCAAAAGGGTTATCACGTGAGCTCGGTGCAGAACCCGCTGACCTCGCTCGCCGACGACGTCGCCGCGACCCGCCGCGTGCTCGATCGCGAGAACGGTCCGGTGCTGCTGGTCGGGCACTCGTGGGGCGGCGTCGTGATCACCGAGGTCGCCGCGAACGCGCCGAACGTCGCCGGGCTCGTGTATGTCGCCGCGCTTGCGCCGCAACTGCACGAATCGGCGATGGACGTGATGAAGGCCGGCGGGCCGATGCCGGCCGGCCAGAGCATCAGCAAGGACGCGAACGGGTTTTTGTGGATCGACCGCGCGCGCTATCACGCCGATCTCGCCGCCGACGTGCCCGAGATCGTCGCACGCGTGCTCGCCGCCGCGCAGGTGCCGATCGCCGCGAGCGCATTCGACGAACCGGTCGATCAGGTCGGCTGGAAGGACAAACCGTCGTGGTACGTGCTGACGACGAAAGACCACGCGGTGTCGCCCGATCTGCAGAGAATGATCGCCGCGCGCATCGGCGCGAAGGTGGTGCCGGTCGCGTCGAGCCATCTCGCGCCGGTGTCGCACGCCGGGGCGGTGGCGGAGGCGATCGATCACGCGGCGCGCGAGTTGAACCGGCAGCAGCAGTAGGCCGGCGGCTCGACGCCGCGCGGCTCAGCGCAACATGAACGACATCGCCGACAGACAGTTCAGCATCCGCACCGCATGCTCGGCCGACGCCGCACTGAAGCGCAACGTCACGCCATCGACGCGCGTAAGCGTCGGCCATTGGCAGAACAGATCGGCGAGCCCGCTCGTTTGCACGCGCAGTTCGCAGTCGATCGTTCGCGGCTCCGCGCGCGTCGCGGCAGGCGCGCGGCCCGCTTCGACATGCTGACGGAGCACGTCGCGCGCGGCGGCCCGCAGCGCCTCGCGCACGCTCGCGGGCGACTGCGTGACGCCGCTTGCTTGCCCGGTCGCGGTCTTCGTGACGACGAAACGCGCGCCGGGAAAACGCGGCGCGGTTTCCTCGGCGAACACGTCGTCACCCGATAAAAGCACCACACGCGCGCCATATTCTTCGGCGAGCGCACCGTACAGCCCCGCTTCGCCCAGCTCCACGCCGTTGAACGCCACGCGCGCGAACGCGAAGCTGTTGATCGTGTGCGCGAGGATGCCGCGCGCTTGCGCCTTCGCGTGATAGCCGAGCATGAAGACCAGCGCCGCACCGTATTCGAGCCCGGCCATCATGCCGAGCGTGCGCGGCTTGCCGAGCACGAGCTGGGCACGCGGATCGAGCAGATCGGGCAGCAGGTTGCGAAAGCCGCCGTGCGAATCATTGACCCACACGTCGGTCGCGCCGCCCGCGAACGCGCCTTCGACGGCCGCGTTGGCTTCGAGCGTCATCCAGCGTCGCGCGGCTTCGTATTCGCCGTTGCCCGCGCGGGTCTGCTCGGCATGGAACACGCCGGCGATGCCTTCGATGTCGGTGGAGATCAGGACTTTCATCGCGCGGAATTCCTCAGCAGGTGGGCAAGGTCCGGCACGCTGTCGCGCAGCGACAGCCGCCGATGACCGTCGCGACCGGTGACCGACTCGGCACTCCACAATGCATCGACGATCGCCTGCTCGACGCTATCGGCGCAGGCGCGAAACAGCGGGTCCATACAGTGATCCGCGACCAGCGGCGGCAGCGCGACGAAGTCCGCGCCGTGCGGCACCGTGTACGCGGTCGAAAACGCCAGCGCGATATCGCCGCTGCCGTGGCCGTACACCGAGCCGGTGCGCGCGAGACCGGCCGCCGCGCGCAACGACAGGCGTTTCAGCTGGCGCGCGTCGAGCGGCGCATCGGTCGCGACGATCATGATGATCGAGCCTTGCTCGGGTTGGTCGGGGGTCGCATTAGCAGCGGCACTGGCAGCATTCGCCGCCTCAGCGACGACCGCGCGTTCGGCCAGCATGCGGCCGAGCGGCGTGCCGTCGATCGTCAGCATCGGCAGACGGCCGAAGTTGGCAAGCACGAGCGCGCCAACGGTGTAGTCGCGGCCCGCCGCACTGAACACGCGCGACGCAGTGCCGATGCCGCCCTTCAGATCGAAACACGACATGCCGCGCCCCGCGCCGAGCGCACCGCTCGCGACATCGGCGCTTGCCGCGTCGAATGCTTCGTTGAAATGCTGTTCGGTCACGGCAAGCGCCTGAATGTCGTTCAGGTAGCCGTCGTTGCATTCGAACACGAGCGGATTGAGCGTCGACCATTCGCGGCCGATGCGCGGATTCGCGCGAATCGCCGCGCGGATCTGCGCCTGCGCGACCGTACCGACGCCGAAGGTGTTGGTCAGCGCGATCGGCGTCTCCAGCGTGCCGAGTTCGTCGAGCTGCACGAGCCCGACGCTCTTGCCGAAGCCGTTGATCACCGACGCGGCGGCCGGCACCTTGTCGACGAACGGATCGCCGCGATGCGGCCGGATCACGGTCACGCCGGTTTGCAGCGCGCCTTCGGCAAGCGTGCAATGACCGACGCTGACGCCGTCCACGTCGGCGATCGTGCCGAGCGCTCCGGCCGGCAACGTGCCGAGATGCGGCGCGCGCTCAGCCGAATGATGGTTGCTCATGCTCATGGCCGATCCAGCTTCGGATCGAGCGCATCGCGCAGACCGTCGCCGAGCAGATTGAACGCGAGCACGGTCAGGAAGATAGCGAGGCTCGGAAACAGCGCGATATGCGGCGCGGTCACCATATCGGCGCGAGCTTCGTTGAGCATCGCGCCCCACTCGGGCGTCGGCGGCTGCGCGCCCAAGCCGAGAAACGACAGGCTCGCCGCCGTGATGATCGACGTGCCGATGCGCATCGTCAGATACACGACGACCGACGAAATCGTGCCCGGCAGAATGTGCCGCGCCATGATCGTCCAGTCCGACGCGCCGATGCTGCGCGCCGCCTCGACATAGGTGAGCTGCTTGAGCATCAGCGTATTGCCGCGCACGAGCCGCGCGAACGCCGGAATGCTGAAGATCGCCACGGCGCAGATCACGTTGATCATGCCGTTGCCGAGAATTGCGACCACGCCGATCGCGAGCAGAATGCCGGGGAACGCGAACAGCACGTCGGCCACGCGCATCGTGATGCGATCCCACCAGCCCTCGTAGTAACCGGCAAGCAGACCGAAGAACGTGCCGATCACCGCGCCGATCGCAACGGACAGAAAGCCTGCCTCGAGCGAAATGCGCGAGCCGACGAGGATGCGGCTGAAGATATCGCGGCCCAGCGAATCGACGCCGAACCAGTGCGCGGCCGACGGCCCCGCGTTCAGCGCGTCGTAGTCGAAGAAGTTCTCGGGGTCGTACGGCACGATATGCGGCGCGATGATCGCGACCACGATCAGCAGCAGCACGAACACGCCGGCGGCCAGCGCGACATGCTGCTTGCGAAACTTGCGCCAGAACTCGCTCCACGGTGTGCGGATCGCGCGTTCGACGGCAGCGGGAGTGGCCGCATTCGGCCCGGTGGCAGTGGTGCTCATGCGGACCTCACTTGAAACGGATGGTCGGGTTGATCACCGCGTACAGCACGTCGACGATCAGGTTGATGATGATGAATTCGAGCGAGAACAACAGCACCTCGGCCTGAATGATCGGATAGTCGCGCATCGACACCGCATCGACGAGCAAACGGCCGAGGCCCGGCCAGTTGAACACCACTTCGACGACGATCGAGCCGCCGAGCAGAAAGCCGAACTGCAACCCCATCATCGTGACGACGGGAATCAGCGCGTTGCGCAGGCAGTGCTTGATGATCACGAGCCGCTCGGGCACGCCCTTCGCGCGCGCGGTGCGCACGAAGTCCTCGTGCAGCACCTCGACGAACGAGGCCCGCGTGAAGCGCGCCATCACGGCCGCGACCGCCGCGCCGAGCGTCAGCGACGGCAGCACGTAGCTGCGCCACGAACCGTCGCCGACGATCGGCAGCCAGCCGAGTTGCACCGAGAAAATCTGCATCAGCAGCATGCCGAGCGCGAACGCCGGAAACGAAATGCCCGACACCGCGAGCGTCATGCCCAGGCGGTCCGGCCAGCGGTTGCGCCACACCGCCGAGGCGATGCCGATTGCCATGCCGATCACGACCGCCCACACCATGCTCGCGATCGTCAGCCACAACGTCGGGAAGAAGCGTTCCGCAATCTCCTGGCTCACCGGCCGCTTGCTGCGCGTCGAAACGCCGAAGTCGCCATGCGCCATCCGCCAGAAGAAACGGACGAACTGCTGCGGCAGCGGCTTGTCGAGCCCGAGGTCGGAGCGCACGAGGGCCACGGTCGCCTCGTCCGCTTCGGGACCGGCGGCGAGCCGCGCCGGATCGCCCGGCAGCAGATGCACGAACAGGAACACCAGCACGGCGACGATGAAGAGCGTCGGCAGCAGGCCTAGCAGACGTTTGACGAGGAAGTTCAGCATGAAACCAGTCCGGCAAATGAGCGGCAATTGAGCGGCAAATCAGGCGGGCAACGAGGACTCGTGTGCGGCGGCGGGCTGGGTGAACCGCCGCCTGCGCATGCCGCCTCGTCAGCTCATCACTTGATCGCGATCTCGTCGAAGTTGAACGAGCCGTCCGGCGCGACGTAAGCGCCCGACAGACGCTTGCTGCGCGCATACACGACCTTCTCCTTGACGAGGAAGATCCACGGCGCGTCGGCCCAGATGCGCTTCTGCGCATCGGTGTAGAGCGCGGCCTTCTGCGTGCGGTCGGTCGTTTCGAGCGCCTGCTTCAGATCGTTGTCGACCGCGTCGTTCTTGTAGTACGACGTGTTGACCATCTTCGGCGGAATCGAGTAGCCCGCGAGCAGCGGGCTGATCGCCCAGTCCGCCTCGCCGGTCGACGACGACCAGCCCGCGTAGTACATCCGCACCGGCGCGGTCGCCGGGTCCTGCGCGCTTTCGACCTTGGCGACGCGCTGACCCGCTTCGAGCGCCTCGACGCTCGCCTTGATGCCGACCTGCGCGAGCTGCTGCTGCACGAACTGGATCACCTTCTGCGCGGTCGAGTAGTTATACGCGGACCACAGCGTCGTTTCGAAGCCGTTCGGATAGCCCGCTTCCTTCAGCAGTTCGCGCGCCTTCGCGGGATCGTACGGCCAGGGTCCGAGCTTGACCGCATAGTCGACGCCCTGCGGCACGACGCCGTCGGCCGGCGTCGCGTAACCGGCGAACGCGACCTTCGTCAGCGCTTCCTTGTTGACCGCGTAATTCAGCGCCTCACGCACCTTCGGGTTGTCGAACGGCTTCTGGTTCATGTTCATGCTGATGTAGCGCTCGATGATCGACGGCGCCGCGATCAGATCGACCTTCGGGCTCGACTGCAGTTGCGCGGCCTGCTCGAACGGCACCTGGAACGCGAAGTCCGCTTCGCCGGTGCGGATCAGCGCGGCACGCGTGTTGTTGTCGACGACCGGCTTCCAGTCGATCGCATCGATCTTCGGATAACCCTTCTTCCAGTAGCCGGCGAACTTCTTCACGGTCAGGTCGCCGGCCGGGTCCCACTTCACGAGTTCGAACGGGCCTGTGCCAACCGGATGAAACGCGATGTCCTTGCCGTACTTCTTCAGCGCGTCCGGCGAGATCATCACCGCAGACGGATGCGCGAGCACGTTGATGAACGCCGAGAACGGCGTTTTCAGCGTGACGCGCACCGTGTACGGATCGACCACTTCCGTTTTCTCGATGCGGCTGAACATGTTGTAGCGCTTCAGCTTGTTGGCCGGATCGGTCACGCGGTCGAAGTTCGCCTTCACGGCGGCCGCATTGAAGTCGGTGCCGTCCTGGAACTTCACGCCATGGCGCAGCTTGATCGTATAGACGCGCGCGTCGGGGCTCGCCTCATAGCTGTCGGCGAGCACGTTGACGAGCTTCATGTCCTTGTCGAAGCCGAACAGCCCCTGATAGAACGATTTCGCGACCGCCTGCGACAGCGTGTCGTTCGCGTCGTACGGATCGAGCGACGTGAAGGTCGACGCGACGGCCATCACGGCCGTCGTTTCGGCGTGCGCCAGATTGCCCGCGAGCGTCGCGAACACCACCGCGCCGCCGCTGACGAGCGCGCGCAAACGAAACGGAGAGGACGGGAACAGCAGGTTCATGAGATTGCTCCAGGCTGCGAGTTAAGGATGTGACAGGGCCGTTATGGTTGGCGTGGCTTCAATTGCTGATGTTTCTCTTGCTGTTGCTTCGATTGCTGATGCCTCGGGTCTCGCGCTGCAGGTCTTCCGCTTCAATGCGATGCGGCGCTTCGCTCAATAAGCGCCGCCGACGCGATGCTGCGCGACGAAATGATCCGGACCCACCGCGACGAGCGGCGCGACGACCGGCTCGTCGTGCAGCGCGCGGATCGGGCTCGGAATATCGTCGGCGGCGAGCATGCGTTGCGCGTGACGGCGCGCGGGATCGGCGACCGGCACCGCGCTCATCAGCTTCTTCGTGTACGGATGCTGGGGCGCCTCGAACACCGCGCGACGCGGACCGATCTCGACGATCTGGCCGAGATACATCACCGCGACGCGATGGCTGACCCGCTCGACCACCGCCATGTCGTGCGAAATGAACAGATACGCGACGCCGAGCTCGCGCTGCAGGTCGAGCATCAGATTGACGATCTGCGCCTGCACGGAGACGTCGAGCGCGGACACCGATTCGTCGGCGATCACGACCTTCGGATTCAGCGCGAGCGCGCGAGCAATCGCGATACGCTGACGCTGCCCGCCCGAAAACTCATGCGGATAGCGGCGCGCGGCCTCGGCCGGCAAACCGACTTTCTCGAGCAGCCATGCGACGCGCGCCTGCGCTTGTCCACCCTGCGCGACGCCATGCACGAGCAGCGGCTCCATGATCGAGAAGCCGACGGTCAAGCGCGGATTCAACGACGCGAACGGGTCCTGGAAAATAAACTGGATATCGCGGCGCAGCGCCTGCAACGCGGGCCCGGTCAGCGAGCTGATTTCCTTGCCAGCGAATTCGATCGAGCCACTCTGACTTTCGACGAGCCTCAGCAGCGAGCGGCCCGTGGTCGACTTGCCGCAGCCCGACTCGCCGACCAGCGCGAGCGTTTCGCCGGGCCGCAGATCGAAGCTGACTTTTTCGACCGCATGCACACGGCCCGTCATACGGCCGAACAGGCCGCTACGGACCGGAAAGCGCGTGACCAGATCGCGCACGCGCAGGATCGGCGGCGTGTCGTCGCGCACCAGCGGCTGCATTTCTTCGGCGACAGCCGCCGCCGGCTGCACCGCCGCATCGGTGCCGTTCGCACCGGCCTGCTCGACGCTCAGGATCGGAAAGCGCGCGGGCTGATCGGTGCCGTGCATCGAGCCGAGCCGCGGCACCGCCGCGAGCAGCGCCTTCGTGTACGGATGCGACGGCGCGGCGAACAGCGCGTCCGACGCGCCCTCCTCGACCTTCTCGCCGCGATACATGACGAGCACGCGGTCGGCCACTTCGGCGACCACGCCCATGTCGTGCGTGATGAAGATCACGCCCATGTTCATCTCGTCCTGCAAGCCGCGAATCAGTTGCAGGATCTGCGCCTGGATCGTCACGTCGAGCGCGGTGGTCGGTTCATCGGCGATCAGCAGCGCAGGCTTGCACGACAACGCCATCGCGATCATCACGCGCTGGCGCATGCCGCCCGACAGCTGATGCGGGTAACGCGCCGCGACGCGCCTTGCCTCGGGAATCCGCACGATCTCGAGCAGACGCAAGGTTTCGGCGCGCGCGGCCTCGCGGCTCTTGCCCTGGTGCAGCGCGATCGCCTCGCTGATCTGATCGCCGACCGTGAAGACCGGATTGAGCGAGGTCATCGGCTCCTGGAAGATCATCGCGATGTCGGCGCCGCGCACCGTGCGCATCGTGCCGGACGACGCCTTCGCGAGATCGAGCACGCTGCCGTCGCGCCCCCGGAATGCGATGCTGCCGCCGGCAAGACGGCCGCCGCCATGCTCGATCAGCCGCATCAGCGCCAGCGACGTGACCGACTTGCCGGAGCCCGATTCGCCGACGATCGCGAGCGTCTCGCCGCGCTCGACCGTGAACGACAGATTGCGCACCGCGTTGAAGGTCGAGTCGCCGCGGCGGAACGCGACCGTCAGATCGTCGACCGCGAGCACGCGCTGCGGCGGCAGGGTCTCGATAAGCGGGCTGGCGGTGTGCGAGGAAGTCGGCACGGTGGTTCCTTTGCTTTGAATTCGAACACGGCTAACGGGGTCTCAGGCAGGTGGCGACACGCGCCAGCGGCTAGCGATAGATCGCCGTCACCGGCGCTTCGCCGAGCCGCGCGAAACCGCGGTACATACCCTCGGTATTGAACGGCAGCGTGACGTTGCCCCGCGCGTCGACGGCGACGAGGCCGCCGCGTCCGTCGATCTTCGGCAAGCGGTTCATCACGACGTCGTGCGCGGCTTCTTCGAGCGAGACCTGGCGATAGGCCATCTGCGCGGCGACGTCGTAGGCGGCGACCATGCGCATGAACATTTCGCCCGCGCCGGTGGTCGATACCGCGCAGGTCGCGTCGTCCGCGTAGCAGCCCGCGCCGATCAGCGGCGTATCGCCGACGCGGCCCGCCTGCTTGTTGGTCACGCCGCCCGTCGAGGTCGCCGCGGCGAGATGCCCGTGGCGGTCGAGCGCGACTGCGCCGACGGTGCCGAACTTGCGATTCGGATCGATCGGCTCGTGCGGCGTCGGGTCGTCGCTGCTCGAAGCCGTGGACGCGAGCGTCGCGGCGTCGTGATCGAGCATCGGACGCTGCTGCTCACGGGCCAGTTGCCATTGGCGATAGCGCGCGTCGGTATCGAAGTAGCTGTTGTCGACGAACTCGAGCCCCTGCGCGGCCGCGAACGCTTCCGCGCCTTCACCGGTGAATAGCACGTGGTCGCTGCGCTCGAGCACGCGGCGCGCGCCAAGAATCGGATTGCGCACGCGCGTCACGCAACAGATCGCGCCCGCGTCGAGCGTGCGGCCGTCCATGATCGCGGCGTCGAGCTCGTGCGTGCCGGCCGCCGTGTAGACCGCGCCGTGGCCCGCATTGAAGAGCGCGCAGTCTTCGAGCAGCCGCACCGCTTCGCTGACCGCGTCGAGTGCGCTGCCGCCGTCGGCGAGCACGCGCTGGCCAGCGCTCAGCACCGCGTTGAGCGCCGCGTGATATCCGGTTTCGGCGCTGGCCGACATCGACGTGCGCAGGATCGTCCCTGCCCCGCCGTGAATGGCAATGACTGCGTTGGAGTTCATCGTTTGGATCGTGGAGTGCGGGTGGTTCGGGGAGTGCGGGGTGCTGTGATGGCTTTTGCTTCGGCATCCCTGGCTTTCGTGCTTCTGGCTTGGATACTGTCGGCCTTTGCGCCGTCGCTGTGTCTTAGCGTTGCAGCCCTCGCGCGCGCGGCTTTGCTCAGGGCGCGCGCCGGCTCCTGCGCGGCGCCGGCCGCGCCCGACTGCGGATCGAACAGCCACGGCAGCACGAACTCGCTGACCTCGGCGGCCGCCTTGACCGAGCGTTGCGCGCGATACGCGACCGCGTCGCACAACGCCTCGATGACCGCGAGCACGGCCGAATCGGCATTCGACGCGAGACGCCGGTCGGTGCGGACATACAGCGACAGGTCCGCGAACCGCACGAGCGGCGAGCGCGGACCGTCGGTGAGCGCGAGCACGCGTGCGCCGCGTTCGGAGGCGCGGCGCGCGAGCTCGATCGTGTCCTCGACATAGCGCGGAAACGCGATGCCGATCACGAGATCGCCCGGGCCCGAACCCACGAGGTGCCGCGCCGCATGCGACGGCCCGCCGCTCAGCGCCAGCGAATGCACGTTGTCGTGATACGGCAGCAGTCCGTGCTCCATCAGGCTCGCGAGAAACGCGCTGGCGCCGAAGCCGATCACGAATACGCGACGCGCGGCGATGATCGCGTCGACGGCGGCGTCGGCGGTCGCGCGATCGATCGACGTACGCGTTGCGTGCAGATTGTTGGCGGCCTGCTCGAGCGACGCGTCGATCAGATCGTCACCGGCCGCGAGCGTTTCCTGCGCGCTGCGCAGCCGCTCGACCGGCGCGAGCGTCGCCTCGAAGCCACGCACGAGCGCCTCGCGAAACTGCGGATAACCGTCGAAGCCGAGCGCGCGCGCAAAGCGATTCGCGCTCGCGACCGACGCGCCGACCACGCTCGCGAGCTCGTCGATACGCATCGTCGCCGCGCGGAACAGATGGGCCAGCACGTACTCGCCCATGCGCTGGTGGATCGGCGTGAGCGTCGGCATCGCGGCGGTGATGCGCGCGGCAATGGCCTGCTCGGCGGGGTTCGACACAGCGGACGGGTGATGGATCATGCGAACGGACAGGCGCGGTTGTTCTATGCGAATGGGATGAAATTATATTTACATGAAACACGCGCCGAAAAAAATTCATTTTCATTATTTCGAGGGTTTTCACCGACCGAAGGTCTTCAGACAATGGAGTTCAGCATCCACGCCATGCCGCACCCCGATGAAAATCCATTTTCATCGGGGCGATGGCTGGCTTCATCGCGTGCCGCGCTCCGCCGCTCAGCACGCCGCCGCGCTCTGTTCGGGAAGGCCCAGCAGCCGCGCCGCCGGCGACATCACGATGATCAACGCCTGCACGACGAACGCGAGCGACGCCGCGACCAGACACACGTCGATGCTCCAGCGCGCGCTGAGCGCGGCGCCGAGCAGCGCGCCCACCGGCCGCGCGCCGTAGGTGGCGGTGCTGATCAGCGCGGACACGCGGCCGATCATCCGTTCGGGCGTGATCGCCTGACGCAGCGTGGTCGAGCCGACGACCCACAGGATTGGTCCCGCGCCGAGCAGGAAGAAGCTCGCGAGCGCGAGCCAGAACGATGGGACGATCAGCGTCGCCACCATCACGAGCGACGCGAGCAGCCCGCACGACGGTCCGACGATCAGCAGACGGCCGAATGCGAGACGCCGCGCGACCGCGGGCGCGGCGAGCGCGCCGCAGACCATGCCGACCCCGTACGCGCCGAGCGTCACGCCGACCGCCGAGGCATTGAGCCCCAGCCGATGCACCGCGTAAGGCACATAGACCGCCTGCAGGATGAAGAAGCCGAGATTGAAGAACACGGCGGTCAGCAGCATCGGCAGCAGCAACGGATCGCGCAGCACGAAGCGCGTGCCGTCGCGCAGCTCCAGCATGAAGTGCCGCCGCGGCGCGGCCGCGCGCGGCGGCTCGCGCAATCCCGCCAGCAACGCGACCGCGAACGCCGACAACATCGCCGCGCCGCCATACGCCCAGCCCGCGCCGATCCAGCCGACCAGCACGCCGCCCAGCGCCGGCCCCGCCGAATACGCGACGCTGCGTGCGAGTTCGAGCCGGCCGTTCGCGCTCGCATAGGCGTCGCGCGGCACGATAGACGGCACCAGCGACGGCGCCGCAACGTTGTAGGCGACCGTACCCGTCGCGGCGACGAAGCCGAGCGCGGCGAGCAGCGGCAGGTTCAGCGCATGCGTGAGCACCAGCAGCAGCACGCACAGCATCGCGCAGACCCGCACGCTCTCGGCGAGCGTCATCAGCACGCGGCGCGAGCGGCGGTCGGCCCAGACGCCGAGCGGCATCGACAGCAACAGGAACGGCAGCGTCTGCGCGGTTTGCAGCAGACCGGTATCGCGCGCGTCGGCGCCGAGCGCGAACACCGCGACGAGCGGTGCGGCGGCGAGGCTGATCTGCTCCGCCGATTGCGCGCACAGGTTCGACCAGGCGAGGCGCTGGAATGGGCGGGGCAGACGTTGCGCATCGGACGGCGAAGACGACGAAGGGGAAGACGTGGCGGACATCGATGCACTCCCGAGGTTTGACGTGAGGCATTCATCGTCGGCGCTTGGGACTTGCGGGGCGCTCCGCTTCTTGCGGTGTTATTCTTCGCTCGCCATGAATCTCGAAAGCATTCTCTTTACTCAAGGTTTCGGTTCGCGCCGCCAATGCCGTGCGCTGATCGGCGAGGGCCGCGTCAGCGTCGACGGTGCGATTTGCACCGATGCCGACGCCGATTTCGCTGTTGATGGCGGCGCGTTGCGTTTTAGCGTCGACGGCGTCGAATGGCCGTATCGCGAGCATGCGTATCTGCTGCTGAACAAGCCCATCGGCTACGAATGCTCGCGCGATCCGCAGCATCATCTGAGCGTGTTCAGCCTGCTGCCGCCGCAGTTCGCCGAGCGCGGCGTGCAGTGTGTCGGCCGTCTCGATCAGGACACCACGGGCCTCCTGCTGCTCTCCGACGACGGCAAGTTCGTGCATCAGTTCACGTCGCCGAAACGCAAGGTGCCGAAGCTCTACGTCGCGACCACGCGCCATCCGCTCGACGACGCGCAGCTCGCCGCGCTGCGCGACGGCGTGCTGCTGCACGGCGAAACGAAACCCAGCGCCGCGCTCGACGCCCAGGCGCGCGACACTCACACACTCGAGCTCACCGTGCTCGAAGGCAAATACCACCAGGTCAAGCGGATGATCGCGGCCTCGGGCAACCGCTGCGAGGCGCTGCATCGCGAACGGATCGGTGGGCTCGCGCTTCCCGCGGCGCTCGCGCCCGGCGTATGGCAATGGCTCGACGCAGCGGGTCTTGCCGCGCTGCGGGCCGGGTAAACGACTAGCCGCAATGAGGGCCCGCCTAAGCCCTTGATGTGCCGGAGAAAGCCCGCGCGCATTGCGGTGCACCGAACATGGGCCGTTGCGTTGCAGCATGCCGTTGCTTACATGTCGCCCTATACTCGTCTAAACAAACGACTACAAAGGTTTCAAGGAGGGGCGCCATGCAAATCGACGGCACGATGGCGTTTTCGCACGCGATGATCTCGTTTATCTGCCTTGCGCTGCTGCTGGTCGGCGGATTGCTGGTCATCATGCGGCTGCGGCACAAGTACCATCCGAATCTGATCGGCGCATTGATCGGCGGCATGCTGTGCTTCCTGTTGCTGGAAGTGCTGCCTGCGCTGACCTGATGCCGGTTGGACCGCGCAGCTCGTGTTGCGCGGCGCATTGATGCGGTGCGGCGGATACGCTTTGCGGGGCAACTCCGCCCTCGCGAGGCGATATTTTGTTTCTGCTGCCGGCCTAGCCGCGTTTCCCGTTCGCCTCGCGCAAAAAATCCTCGACGCTCGGATAGCGCAGACGTACCCGCAATTCCTCCTTCAGACGCCGGTTCACGAGCCGGCGCGACTCGCGCATGAACGACAGCAGCAGCGGATCGATCTGCTGCTCCGCCTGCTCTCTCGTGATGCGCGGCGGGCGCGCGAGCCCGAACGCATCGGCGACCGCATCGAAATACTCCCCCATTTTCAGCGACGAATCGTCGGACGCGTGCAGTGCGCGCGCGGGCCGGCCATGCGTGGCGAGACGCACGAGGATCGCGGCGAGGTCGTCGGCGTGGATGTGATTCGTGTAGACGTCGTCGGCATCGACGAGCGCCGGCGTGCCTCTTTCGAGCCGCGCGAGCGGCAGACGGTTGCGCGCATAGATGCCCGGGATCCGCGCGATGCTCGTGGCGACGCTGCCGCGCGCCGTCGCGCGCCGCAACTGCCGCTCGGCCGACACGCGACGTTTGGCGCGCGCATTCGCGGGCCGCGGCGCGCGCGTTTCGTCGATCCACGCGCCGCCGCAATCGCCATAGACGCCCGTCGTGCTCGCGTAAACGATGCGCACCGGTGCGCGCGAAGCGCCGGTCCGGCGCACCCCGTCGGGTACAATATCGGGTGTTTCAGCGTCCAGACCTGAAGCGCGCGCCCGGCGCAACCGCGCGATCGGCGCGACGGACGACCTCGCCGCGCAAGCGTTCATGCGGCCCGCGGCACCTAACGTCGCAAGCAGCGCGCGAGTGCGTCGATCGTCGTCGCCGGACTTCTGCGGCGGCGCGAGATGCAGCACCGTCGGCGCGAGGCGCGCGAGCCGTTTGAGGCTGCCGCGCTCGTCGAGATCGCCGACGAGCGGCGTCGCGCCCGCGGCGCGCAACTCATCGCAGCGCGCGGCATGGCTCGTCAACGCGAAGATACGCGCGCGCGGCCGCAACAGGGGCACGCAGCGCATGCCGACGTCGCCGCATCCTACGATCAGCACGCGCGGCCGGCGGAAGTTTCGTGTCGCTTTCATGGTGGGCGCATTGTAGCGGTCACACTCAACAGGTACCGCGCGGTTGATCCGGCGGGTCCGATTACGATTCCGAATTTTCGATTCCGAACACTTTATGGCATTTAACGTCACGCTCCGGCAAACCGGCCGGCAGTTTCAGGTAGAACAGGACGAACCGGTGCTCTCCGCAGCGCTGCGTCAAGGCATCGGCCTGCCGTACGGCTGCAAGAACGGCGCGTGCGGTTCGTGCAAAGGCACGGTCGTGAGCGGCGAGGTCGAACAGCGCGCGCACTCGTCGTCGGCGCTGTCGAACGACGAAAAGACGCGCGGCATGGCGCTCCTGTGCTGCGCGAGCGCGTGCTCCGATCTCGAAGTCGACATCCGCGAAGTGGCCGGCGTCGGCGATGTGCAGGTCAAGAAGCTGCCGTGCCGCGTGAACGCGATCGAGCGCAAGGCCGACGACGTGATCGTCGTGAAGCTGCAACTGCCCGCCAACGAACGTCTGCAATATCTGGCCGGCCAGTACCTCGAATTCATCCTGAAGGACGGCAAGCGCCGCAGCTATTCGATGGCGAGCGCGCCGCACGTCGAAGGCCCGGTCGAGCTGCACATCCGCCACATGCCCGGCGGTGCGTTCACCGACCATGTGTTCAACACGATGAAGGAGCGCGACATCCTGCGCTTCGAAGCGCCGCTCGGCACGTTCTTCCTGCGCGAAGACTCGGACAAGCCGATCGTGCTGCTCGCGTCGGGCACCGGCTTCGCGCCGCTGAAGGCGATCGTCGAGCATGCGGTGTTCAAGAGCATGACGCGCCCCATGACGCTCTACTGGGGCGCGCGCCGCAAGAAAGACCTGTATCTGCTCGAACTCGCCGAGCAATGGGCGCGCGAGATTCCGAACTTCAAGTTCGTGCCGGTGCTCTCCGAGCCCGATGCGGGCGACGCATGGACGGGCCGCACGGGCTTCGTGCATCGGGCGGTGATCGAGGATCTGCCCGATCTGTCGGCCTACCAGGTGTATGCATGCGGCGCGCCGGTGATGGTCGAATCGGCGCTGCGCGACTTCACGCAGCATCACCAGTTGCCGGAAGACGAGTTCTACGCGGACTCGTTCACCAGCGCGGCCGATCTCGCGAACGCGGTCTGATTGCACGGCGGCAAATTCCCCCCGATGCAGCGCCAGTGCAAATTCATGGTTTACACCAGCGCTTTTCTTATCGTATTCTTTCGCGCATGAACCGTATCCAGTCCGAATTCCGACGTCGCCGCTCGCCGCTCCCTTAGGGACGCCGCTGGCTTCGTCACGGACTCGCGCCACACAAAACCTGGGCGCAAGCTGTTCGAATCATGAAAGCCACGGCATGCCGTGGCTTTTCTGTTTTTCCGGCCGCCGTTCTTATTGGCCAAACCGTCACCGTTTCTTCACCCTGCTCTTACCCTTTTGCCTGGAGCCTGCCGTCATGAATTTCAATGAGTATCCAATCGATTCGCTGATGTACATCACGAACCGACCTGAAATCGTTTTCACGCACGGCAAAGGCTCGTGGATTTACGACAACAACGGCAAGCGCTACCTGGATTTCATTCAGGGCTGGGCGGTCAATAGCCTCGGCCACTGCAACGACGGCATGATCGAAGCGCTGAACCAGCAGGCCAAGCTGCTGATCAACCCGTCGCCGGCGTTCTACAACGAGCCGATGGCGAAGCTCGCGGGCCTGCTCACGCAGCACAGCTGCTTCGACAAGGTGTTCTTCGCGAACAGCGGCGCCGAGGCGAACGAAGGCGCGATCAAGCTCGCGCGCAAGTGGGGCAGGAAGTTCAAGGACGGCGCGTTCGAGATCATCACGTTCGACCACAGCTTCCACGGCCGCACGCTCGCGACGATGTCGGCCAGCGGCAAGCCGGGCTGGGACACGATCTACGCGCCGCAGGTGCCGGGCTTCCCGAAGGCGGACCTGAACGACATCGCGTCGGTGGAAAAGCTGATCAACGCGAAGACCGTCGCGGTGATGCTCGAGCCGATCCAGGGCGAAGGCGGCGTGATCCCCGCAACCCGCGAGTTCATGCAGCAACTGCGCGAGCTGACGAAAAAACACAACATCTTGCTGATCGTCGACGAAGTGCAAAGCGGCTGTGGTCGCGCCGGCACGCTGTTCGCGTATCAGCTGTCGGGCATCGAGCCGGACATCATGACGCTCGGCAAAGGCATCGGCGGCGGCGTGCCGCTCGCGGCGCTGCTGTCGAAGGCGCAAATCGCCGTGTTCGAAGCGGGCGATCAGGGCGGCACCTACAACGGCAATCCGCTGATGACCGCGGTCGGCTACTCGGTGATCTCGCAGCTGACGGCGCCGGGCTTCCTCGAAGGCGTGCGCTCGCGCGGCGAATATCTGCGCACGAAGCTGCTCGAGCTGTCCGAGGAGCGCGGCTTCAAGGGCGAGCGCGGCGAGGGTCTGCTGCGCGCGCTGCTGCTCGGCAAGGACATCGGCAACCAGATTGTCGAGAAGGCGCGCGACATGCAACCCGACGGCGTGCTGCTGAACGCCGCGCGTCCGAACCTGCTGCGCTTCATGCCGGCGCTTAACGTGACGACCGCAGAAATCGACCAGATGCTGGCGATGCTGCGCTCGGTTCTCGACTCGCTGTAATCAACCACGGAGCGCACCAATGACGACGAACACGACGCTGTCGATCCGCCGCTTCGACGCGACCGATACCGAAGCCGTGATTGCGCTATGGCAGGACGTGTTTCCCGAGCATCGCGACGTGACGCGACCGCAGCGCAACCCGCGTCTGTCGATCGCCAACAAGCTCGCGACGCAACCGGAGCTGTTCTTCGTCGCGGTGCTCGATGGACGCATCGTCGGCACCGTAATGGGCGGCTATGATGGACACCGCGGCTGGTTGTATTCGCTCGCGGTCGACGCATCGCTGCGACGTCATGGCATCGGCACGCGGCTCGTCGCGCACGTCGAGAGCGAGTTGACGAAGCTTGGTTGTCCGAAGCTGAACCTGCAGGTACTGTCGTCGGCAACGGCTGAAATACGGGCGTTCTACGATGCGCTCGGGTATCGCGCCGATGCGGTGATCAGCCTCGGCAAGCGGCTCGGCCAATACGCCGACGCGGCCCCGGCCAGTTGATTCGCGTCGTACGCCTGATTAAAGAAAGCCGCATGCGTTGCTTGACGCATGCGGCTTTTTCAATGGTTCTCCCGCAAGCAGCGCACATATCGGCGGATTCGGACAAATAGCAGATGGCGAGCAGTCGGATTGCCTAAAATCGTTTACGCACGAGACGACGCCGGCGCTGGAAAGACAGGTTTGCGGCGAATCGCGACCCTTCCCCCCCGGGGGCGGCTCATGCGTCTGAGTCCCAACGCGTTGGAATCCTAAGGGGAATCTTCATGGCGACTTATGTGGTGCTCCTGCAATTTACGGATCAGGGTATCCGCACGATCAAGAACAGTGCAGAGCGAGCCGGGCAGGCGGCGGAAATGGCGAAATCTTTTGGCTGCGAGATGAAGCAGATCTACTGGACGTTAGGGGCATACGACGTTGTCTCGGTCGTCGAAGCGGCAGACGAGCAGAGCTTCCTCGCCTTCGGCTTCGCACTCGGCTCGGCCGGCAATGTCCGCTCGCAAACGCTGCGTGCGTTCACAAAAGACGAAATCAGTTCGGTTATCGGGCGACTCCCTTAATTCACGTCCCAACCAGAAAAATAAAACGCGCCCCGCGACATTGCATCGCGGGGCGCGTTGCAAGCCGGACGTATGCGCAAAGGGCATACGTCCAACTATTCGCCCACTCATTCGCCCACTCATTCGCCCAAATACGCGGCCCGAACCTTCGGATCGTCGAGCATCTGCTTCGCATCGCCCGACATCGTGATCAAACCGGAGTCCATCACGTAGCCGCGATTCGCCGCCTGCAGCGCGAGCCGCGCGTTCTGCTCGACGAGCAGCACGGTCATGCCTTCAGAGGAAATCAGGCGCACCACTTCGAAGATCTTCTCGACCATGATCGGCGACAGACCCATCGACGGTTCGTCGAGCAGCAGCAGTTTGGGCCGCGAGATGATCGCGCGTGCCATCGCGAGCATCTGCTGCTCGCCGCCCGACAGCGTGCCCGCGTATTGCGATGCACGCTCCTTCAGACGCGGAAAGAAGCCGAACATGCGCTCGACGTCCGACTTGATGGCGTCGGTATCGTTGCGCAGATACGCACCCATCTGCATGTTCTCGACGATCGACATGCGCGCGAAAATGCCGCGCCCTTCCGGCACCATCGCGAGACCGCGCTTCAGAAGCTCGTGCGCCGGCAACCCCTTGATCGACTGCCCCATGTACTCGATGTCGCCGGCCGCATACGCCTTCAGGCCGGTGATCGCCTTCATCGTCGTGGTTTTGCCCGCGCCGTTCGCGCCGATCAGCGTGACGAGTTCGCCCTGCCCGACCTCGAGGTCGACACCCTTGACCGCCTGGATGCCACCGTAGTTGACCTGCAGGCCCTTGATTTTCAACATTGCTTGCGTCGTGGACATCAGTGGACCCCCGCACCCAGATAAGCTTCGATCACCTTCGCATCCTTCTGCACGTCCTGCGGCAGACCTTGCGCAATCACCTTGCCGTAGTCGAGCACCGTCATCTGATTGCACAGACCCATCACGAGCTTCACGTCGTGTTCGATCAGCAGAATCGTCTTGCCGTCCGCACGGATCTTGTCGAGCAGCCTGGTCAGCTCGACCTTCTCGGTGGCGTTCATGCCGGCCGCCGGTTCGTCGAGCGCGAGCAGCTTCGGATCGGTCGCCAGCGCACGCGCGATTTCGAGCCGCCGCTGGTGGCCATACGACAGGTTGCGCGACGTATAGTCCGCGTACTGCGTAATGCCGACGTAGTCGAGCAGTTCGAGCGCGCGCTCCTTGATCTCGCGCTCTTCCTGGCGTTCGGCCGGCGTCTGGAACACCGCGCCGAGCAGACCGTGCTTCGTGCGCACATGACGGCCGACCATCACGTTTTCGAGCGCGGTCATGCCGCCGAACAGACGGATGTTCTGGAACGTGCGCGCAATGCCCGCCTTCGCGACCTGATAGACCGCGGTCGGCGTGTAGCTCTCGCCGTCGAGCTTGAACTCGCCTGAATCCGGCGTGTACAGACCCGTGATCACATTGAAGAAGGTGGTCTTGCCGGCGCCGTTCGGGCCGATCAGGCCGTAGATCTCGCCCGCGCGGATCTGCAGGCCGACCTCGGAAAGCGCCTGAAGGCCGCCGAAGCGCTTGTTGACGCCCTTCACCGACAGCCGGGTCGTCGCGTTGTTGCTTACGTTATCGCTCATGTCTTTTTCTCCACCGGACCTTATGCGCGCACCGGCTTCTTGCCGCCACGCTTCGCCAGCTTCGCAATCCTGTCTTCGTGCTTCGGCGCGGGCCACAGGCCTTCCGAGCGGTACAGCATGATCACGACCATCGCGAGGCCGTACAGCAACTGACGGATCACTTCGGTATCGACGATTTCATGGCCGAAGATCATGTTCTGCAGCGGACCCATCGTCGAGCGCAGGAACTCGGGGAACACCGCGAGCAGCACCGCGCCGAGGATCACGCCCGGAATGTGGCCCATGCCGCCGAGCACCACGCAGGCGAGCACCACGACCGATTCCCAGAACGTGAACGATTCCGGCGACACGAAACCCTGGAACGAGCCGAACATGGCGCCCGACAGGCCGCCGAACGACGCGCCCATCGCGAACGCAAGCAGCTTCACGTTACGGGTATTGATGCCCATCGCCTTGGCGGCGATTTCGTCTTCGCGGATCGCGGCCCACGCGCGGCCGATCCGCGAATGCTGCAGACGTGTACAGGTCCAGATCACGAACAGCGCGCACAGCACGAACAGGTAGTAGTACAGGTACACCGACGGAAACTGCATGCCGAACAGCGAGTGTGTCTGCGCGAGGCTGAAGCCGCCGACGGACACCGGATCGATCCCGGTGATCCCCTTCGGGCCGTTGGTGATGTTCACCGGACGGTCGAGGTTGTTCATGAAGATCCGCACGATTTCCCCGAAGCCGAGGGTCACGATCGCGAGGTAGTCGCCACGCAGACGCAGTGTCGGCGCACCGAGCAGAATCCCGAACATCGCGGCGAGCGCCATCGCGATCGGCGCGATGATCCAGATCGGCACGTGGATGCCGTTCGGCGCGAGATGCGCGATCCACTCGAATTGCGTCGCGAGGTGCGGTGAGCTCAGCAGCGCGGCCGTGTAGGCGCCGATCGCGTAGAACGCGATGTAGCCCAGGTCCAGCAGGCCGGCAAAGCCGACCACCACGTTCAGGCCCAGCGCGAGCATCACGTACAGCATCGCGAAGTCGAGCACGCGGACCCAGTAGTTGCCGCCCGCGGCGCCGATGACCATCGGCGCGGCGATCACGAAGATCGCCGTGAGAATACCGATAGTCAGCGTCTTCGTGCGGTTCTTTTCGGGGATGAGCGTCGTGGACGGCTCGATCGGTTGAATTGAGGTCATGATTGTTGACTCCTTGTGGCCCGGGATCAGGCGCGATCCGCGACACGTTCGCCGAGCAGACCCGACGGACGGAACACCAGCACGACGATCAGCACGATGAACGCGAACACGTCCTGGTAGTTACTGCCGAACACGCCGCCCGTGAGGTCGCCGATATAGCCGGCACCCAACTGCTCGATCAGGCCGAGGAGCACGCCGCCGACCATCGCGCCGCCGAGATTGCCGATACCGCCGAGCACCGCCGCGGTAAAGGCCTTCAGGCCAGGGATGAAGCCCATGTAGAAGTGCGCGTTGCCGTATTCGGACGCGATCATCACGCCGGCGAGCGCAGCCAGCGCCGAGCCGATCATGAAGGTCGCCGAAATCACGAAGTTCGGGTTCACACCCATCAGACTCGCGACGTTCGGGTTCTCGGCGATCGCGCGCATCGCACGGCCGAGCCTGGTCTTGTGCACGAGCAGCAGGAGGCCGCCCATCACGAGGAACGCCGCCACGATGATCACGATTTCAGTCATCGAGATCACGGCGCCGGGCGTCGTGTCGGTGGCCTTGATCACGTTGAGCGGGTCGGTGGGCAACAACTGCGGGAACGGCAGCGGATTGCGCGACCAGATCATCATCGCGAGCGTCTGCAGCAGAATCGATACACCGATCGCGGTGATCAGCGGCGCGAGACGCGGCGCACGCCGCAACGGCCGGTAGGCGACCCGCTCGATCGTGTAGCCGACCACCGCGCAGACCGCCGCCGCGATGATCAACGCGATCACGAGCGTCAGCACATTGCCGAGGCCCGGGAAGTGGTTCTGCAGCACACCTATGGCGGAGAGCGCAACCATCGCGCCCACCATCAACACGTCGCCGTGGGCGAAGTTGATGATGCCCAGAATGCCGTAAACCATCGTATAGCCCAGTGCGATGATGGCGTAGACACTGCCAAGTACCAGTCCATTGATGATCTGCTGGATGAAGATATCCATTTAATGCTCCTTAGCCCGTGCGACTGGATTCGCGTTTTTCATCTGCCGGTGGGCGGTGATGCGCTACGAATCTCAACGGCACTGCGGGTACTGATGTAAAAGACCGGTAAGGGTTATCCGCTGCCGGCTGGCCCTGACGACCGTGATGCGGTCGCGAGCTCACCTTGGGCGGATGCAAAAACGGCACCGTTGGATGGTGTCGGTGCCGTCAGGCCGAACTTCCCGTCATCACATCTTTACGACGTCGAGCACTGCTTTCTTGCCGTCCTTGAAGTCGTAAAGCGTAATGGCGCCCTCTTTCAAATCACCCTTGTCGTCGAACGCGATGTGGCCGATTACCCCGTTGTAATCGGTCGAAGGCATCGCAGCCAGCACCTTGGGCGCCTCGATAGAATTAGCGCGCTTCATTGCATCGACGATCACGTACACAGCGTCATACGTGAACGGCGCGTAAATCTGCACCGGCGTGTGGAAGCGGTCCTCGTACTTCTTTTCGAAGTCCGCTCCATTGGTCATTTTCGAAAGCGCGAGTCCTGCTTCCGAACAGACCAGGTTTTGCACGGCGGTACCCGCCAGCTCACCTACCTTGTCGGTACACACACCGTCGCCGCCAAGGATTTTTGCCCTGATACCGAGCGCCGCCGCCTGCTTCGTAAACGGCCCGCCCGTCGCGTCCATGCCGCCGAACATGATGGCGTCCGGCTGAACACTCTTGATCTTCGTGAGAATGGCCCGGAAGTCCGTGGCCTTGTCGCTCGTCGCCTCCCGCGCGACGATCTTCGCGCCGCTCGCCTCGGCGGTCTTCGTGAACTCGTCCGCGAGACCTTTGCCGTAGGCGGTCGCATCGTCCACGACCGCGATGCGTTTGGCGCCCAGCGCCTTCGTCGCGTAATTGGCGAGCGCCGGACCCTGCTGCGCGTCGGTCGCGACCACCCGATAGGTCGTCTTGAACCCTTGCTGCGTATAGGCCGGATTCGTCGACGACGGCGAGATCTCGACGATGCTCGCGTCGCTATAGATCTTCGACGCCGGAATCGAGACCCCGGAGTTCAGGTGTCCGATCACCGCGACCACGTGATCGTCGACCAGCTTCTGCGCGACGGCGGTGCCGGTTTTCGGGTCCGCCGCATCGTCCTGCGCGTCGAGTTGCAGCTGGATCTTGCGACCGTCGATCGTCAAACCCTGCGCATTGATTTCTTCGACCGCGAGGCGCGCCCCATTTTCGTTGTCCTTGCCCAGGTGCGCGATGCCGCCCGTCAACGGAGCCGCATGACCGATCTTCACGATAGTCGCTTCGCTCGCGGCGGCAACCGCCGCGGCCGAGGCCGCCGATGCGCCCGTTCCCGCTTCGCCATCCTGTTTCTTGCCGCACGCGGTCAGCATCGCAACCGTGGCCGCGATGGACACGGCGTAAGCAAATTTGACTCGCATCAAGTAAGGTCTCCTGCGCCTTGCGAAATCCACTGTCCAGGACCTCAAGGCCTTGAGAACGCGCGCATTGTAACTCCAATTATGCGGGTGGCAATATTGTTGAACCGGTGGGGTTTTCCTGCATTGCAACCTGATTTTGAGAGCAAAATCCGTTAAAAGGCGCAACCTGGTTGCGATCCGTTTTCGTGCACCAGTTGCACCGGCGCCGAACCCGCTGGCATCAAGTGTTGCGGGCGATCTGCGCGAATCCCGGATAGGCCGGGCTTTGCGTCGGGTATGACCATTTAGTGCGCGCTCGGTAAATTGCACCAATTCAGTGCATGATCAATCTGTCTTAAGGCTTTGGGGAGCTTAAAACGGGGACGCATCGCGCCAAAATCGATAAAAGCCCCGATCACAATTCAAAATAATTTGTGCGCGAGACCCCCGAAAGTTGACCGGTCATTCGATGTGGCACTTAATTTAATCAGAGGTTCGTCGGGCACGGGCATAAAAAAAGCGCGCCCACGGGCGCGCTTTCCTTTCAGTGTAGCTAACGGATTGTCAGGCTGGCAGACCGAGCCCGCGTGGCAGCGGAAACGCGATGTTTTCCTCAATGCCCTCGAGCGCGCGCACGTTGCGCACACCCAGTTCGCGCAAACGCGCGATCACCGCCTGCGCCAGCACCTCCGGCGCCGACGCACCGGCGGTCACGCCAATGCGGCGCTTGCCCTCGACCCAAACCGGATCGATCTGATCGGGCGAATCGACCATATAGGCTGGCACGCCGAGCTTCTCGGCGAGCTCGCGCAAGCGGTTCGAATTCGAGCTGTTCGGACTGCCGACGACGATCACGACGTCGCACTGCGGCGCCATGAACTTCACTGCGTCCTGGCGATTCTGCGTGGCGTAACAGATGTCCTGCTTCTTCGGCTCACGGATGGACGGGTACTTGGCCTTCAGCGCGCCGATGATTTCGGCGGCGTCGTCGACCGACAGCGTGGTTTGCGTGACGAAGGCGATCCGCTCCGGATCGGCGAGCTGCAATGCCTGCACATCCTCGATGTCCTCGACCAGATGCATGCCCTCGGCCGCCTGGCCCATCGTGCCTTCGACTTCCGGGTGGCCCTTGTGGCCGATCATCACGATGTCGAAACCGTCCTGGCGCATCTTCGCGACTTCGATATGCACCTTGGTCACGAGCGGACAAGTGGCGTCGTACACCCGCAGCCCGCGCGACTCCGCCTCCGAGCGCACGGCCTTCGACACGCCATGCGCGCTGAAGATCACCGTGTTGCCCGCCGGCACTTCGTCCAGGTTCTCGATGAAGATCGCTCCCTTCTTGCGCAGGTCTTCGACCACATAGGCGTTATGGACGATTTCGTGACGCACGTAGATCGGCGAGCCATACAGCTTGATGGCCCGCTCGACGATCTCGATCGCCCGGTCGACGCCGGCGCAGAACCCGCGTGGCTGGGCCAGCAGGATCTCCGCTTCGGCAAGAGTCGTATCCGTGATGCTCATGTTTACAGAATCCCGATGATTTTCACTTCAAACGCCAGCGCCTGGCCGGCAAGCGGGTGATTGAAATCGAATAGGGCCGACGTTTCGCCAACTTCCTTCAGTACGCCGGCATAGCGCCCGCCGCCCGGCGCGTTGAATTCGACCAGGTCACCCGGGGAAAAATCCTCGCCGATCATGCTGTTCTCCCGCAGCGTGGCGAGGGACACGCGCTGGATCAGATCCGGATTGCGCGGGCCGAACGCCTGGCCCGGCGCTAGCTGAAAGGTCGAATGGCGGCCCACCTTCAAACCCAGCAAAATATCTTCCAGCGGCGGCGCCAGTTGACCGGCGCCGAGCAGCAGCGTGGCCGGCTTGTCGTTGAACGTGTTGATCACTTCGGCGCCATCGGCAAGGGAAAGCCGGTAATGCAGCGTGACGTGTGAACCGGGTTTCACCTCGGAAATATCGATGATGCTCATGCAATGCTCGCTCAGTCGAAGCGCTGCACGCGTGCGCCGCGGGGCAGTCGACGCGTGTGGCAAACCGTCGGCGTGCCGTGCGCAAAGTGTCTATTGTAAGCCACCTAGCGGGCGCCGGCTTGAGTCCGTCGCGCGCGAGGGCGGCACGGCCCGGCGGCGCATTGCGCCGCGTGCGCCGTCAACCTTACGCGGAGGACTCTATATATATGGCTGATTTCGCCAGCACAATCGACGAAACACCTGCGGCAACGCTGCGACCGAAGGCGCTGGCACGCGCCGGAGGCGGCGTGAAAGCCGCCGCAAATCGGTCGGCCGAGGCCCCGTCAAAAGCCGCCGACTCCACCGCCCGCTGCCGGCGGCAACTATTTCGGGGTAAATGGCTCCGGCGCGACATGCCGCGCGAGCGACTGATCGAGCAGGGCCCCGACGTGCTGTCGGACACCGAAATGATCGCGCTCGTGCTCGGCTCCGGCCTGCCCGGTCACGACGTGTTCAGCGTCGCGCGGGCGCTGCTGGATCGCTTCGGCTCCCTGCGCGCGATGCTCGACGCGACCTATGCGGACTTCGACGGCATTCGCGGCATCGGCCCCGCGAAAAAAGCGCAATTACTCGCGATCATGGAAATGGCGCGTCGCTCGCTGGTCGACAAGATGCGCAAGCGCCCGCTAATGAATTCGCCCGAAGCGGTCGAAAGTTATCTGCGCCTTCTGATCGGCGGACAGCCGCAGGAGGTGTTCGTGTCGCTGTTTCTCGACGCCCGGCATCGGCTGATCCGCTGCGAGGAAAGCGCGCGCGGCTCGCTCACGCGCATGGCCGTGTATCCGCGCGAGATCGTGCGGCGGGCGCTCGCCGCGAACGCGGCCAGCCTGATCGTCGCGCATAATCATCCGTCCGGCGCCGTCGAGCCGAGTGCCAGCGACTGCCGCCTCACGCAGACCCTGCGCGACGCGCTCGCGCTCGTCGATGTGCAGTTGATCGATCATCTGGTGATCGGCGCGGACACCGTATATTCGTTCGCCCGCGCCGGCTGGCCGGGGCTCGCGCGCAAGCCCGCTCGAGCGCGGGAAGCGGAATGGCCGCCGTACGGCGCAGCGTCCCGCATCGCAAATAAGGTTTGATTTTGCGGCTTTTTTTCTGCTAGAATTCCGGTTTGCCTATTTCCAACCCCCTGTTCCGAAGCCATCAAGGCGTTCCGCAAAGGTCAGGCAGCTGTGGTAGCGAAGTGTCTCGATGCAAATTCGGCGCAACTTCGCACACTTTCAGCGCGGCTCTTTTCGGGAAACTTTCACGGCGTTCGAACTCAGAATTAGCGTATTAGGAGTGCTCTCATGGCACGCGTATGCCAAGTAACTGGGAAAGCGCCGATGAGCGGCAACAACGTTTCCCACGCGAACAACAAGACCAAGCGCCGGTTCCTGCCGAACCTGCAAAACCGCCGTATCTGGGTGGAAAGCGAAAACCGTTGGGTGCGTCTGCGCGTTTCGAACGCCGGCCTGCGCCTGATCGACAAGAACGGTATCGACGCTGTGCTCGCAGATTTGCGCGCACGCGGTGAAGCCTAAGGAGTAAATCATGGCGAAAGGCGCACGCGACAAGATCAAGCTGGAATCGACCGCAGGCACGGGTCACTTCTACACGACCACGAAGAACAAACGCAACATGCCGGAAAAGATGCTGATCAAGAAATTTGATCCGGTCATCCGCAAGCACGTTGACTACAAGGAAACCAAGATCAAGTAATCTTGGCTCTCCAGCCTGACGAAGGCAAAAACATGAAAAGCCTCGCATTCGTGCGAGGCTTTTTTGTTTTTGCGCGGACCTCGCGATAGCTCCGCAAGGCGCGTGCGAATCGCCCTATTCCGTTTGGCCAGCTTTCGCCAGGGCGATGCGGCGCGTATCCTTTGTCGTTTTCGCGGCGTGCGGTTCGCGCGCCGTCATCGCAAAACGAAAGACGGAGATGTGGGCAATGGAATTCGATGTGGCGATTGTCGGTAGCGGTCTGGCTGGTTTGAGCGTCGCGCTCAATCTCGCGCAGACACGGCGCGTTGCTGTGATCGCCAAGCGATCGCTGACCGAAGGCGCTAGCGACTGGGCGCAAGGCGGCATCGCCGCGGTGCTCGATTCGGCGGACAGCGTCGAGAATCACGTGCGCGATACGCTGACCGCAGGCGGCGGCCTGTGCGACGAGGCGGCGACACGCTTTATCGTCGAGCATGGGCGCGCCGCGATCGAATGGCTGATCGGACAGGGCGTGCCGTTCACGAAAGACGAGGCCGCCGAACTGGGCTTTCATTTGACGCGCGAAGGCGGCCATAGCCATCGCCGGATCATTCACGCGGCCGACGCGACCGGCCATGCGGTCGTCGCCACGCTCAGCGAGCAGGTGCGCCAGCATCCGAACATCACGCTGTTCGAAGACCATCACGCAATCGACCTGATCACGTCCGAACGCCTCGGCCTGCCCGGCCGCCGCTGCCATGGTCTGTATGCGCTCGATCTGCAAAGCGGCCGCACCGTTACGATCGAAGCGCCGCATACGGTGCTCGCGACCGGCGGCGCCGGCAAGGTCTACCTGTACACGACCAACCCCGACACCGCGACCGGCGACGGCATCGCGATGGCATGGCGCGCCGGCTGCCGCGTGTCGAACATGGAATTCATCCAGTTCCACCCGACGTGCCTGTTTCACCCGTACGCGAAGTCGTTCCTGATTTCGGAAGCAGTGCGCGGCGAAGGCGGCATTCTGAAACTGCCGGATGGCACGCGCTTCATGCCCAATCACGACGAGCGCGCGGAGCTTGCGCCGCGCGACATCGTCGCGCGGGCGATCGACTTCGAGATCAAGAAACGCGGCATCGATTGCGTGTACCTCGACATCAGCCACCAGCCGGCCGCGTTCCTGCACGAGCATTTCCCGACGATCCTGGCGCGCTGCCTCGAGTTCGGCATCGACATCACGAAGGAGCCGATTCCAGTGGTACCGGCCGCGCATTACACGTGCGGCGGCGTCGTCACCGATCTGGCGGGCCGCACCGATCTCGCGGGTCTCTACGCGGTCGGCGAAACGTCCTGCACCGGCCTGCACGGCGCGAACCGACTTGCCAGCAATTCGCTGCTCGAATGCCTCGTGATCGGCCGCTCCGCCGCCAAGGCGATCGAAGCGGAAGGCTTCGCTGCCGCCGTTCACGCGCCGCTGCCGGCCTGGGACGAAAGCCGCGTGTCCGATCCGGACGAGGAGGTCGTGGTCGCGCACAACTGGGACGAACTGCGCCGGCTGATGTGGAACTACGTCGGTATCGTGCGCACCGACAAGCGGCTCGAGCGCGCGAAGCATCGGCTCGCGTTGCTGCGCGACGAGATCCACGAGTACTACGCGAACTTCAAGGTGAGCCGCGATCTGCTGGAACTGCGCAATCTGGTCGATGTGGCGTCGCTGATCGTGGACAGCGCGCGCTCGCGGCGCGAAAGCCGCGGCCTGCATTTCAGCCGCGACTGGCCGTCCACATTACCCAAGGCGCTACCGACGGTGCTCACGCCGAAGTATGTACGCAGGCCGAATACCTGACAGCCTTGGGCCGAAATACACGCTGAAACGACGCCACAAACGACAAGGCCATTGCCGGTAAGCTCCGGCAATGGCCTTGTTAAGTCGTCACGAGCGTCGACTGTCGCGCTAAAACGCGCGGCGCTCAAACGATCCGCATCGAGTAGTCGGTCGCGCGCACGTCTTTGGTCAGTGCGCCAATCGACACGCGGTCCACGCCAGTCTCCGCGATCGTGCGCACGGTCTCGAAATTCACGCCGCCGGACACTTCGAGCACCGCGCGCCCGGCCGTGATGCGAACCGCGTCGCGCATCATGTCGAACGAGAAGTTGTCGAGCAGGATCGACTGCGCGCCATGCGCGAGCGCAGTTTCCAGTTGTTCGAGCGTTTCGACTTCGATCTGGATCGGCACGCCCGCATTCAACGCGAGCGCCGCGTCCATCGCCGCGCCCACGCCGCCGGCCGCGGCGATATGGTTTTCCTTGATCAGAATGCCGTCGTACAGCGCGAGCCGCTGGTTCGCACCGCCGCCGATGCGCACCGCGTACTTCTGCGCGAGCCGCAAGCCCGGGAGCGTCTTGCGCGTATCGAGAACGCGCGCGTGCGTGTGAGCAATCGCGTCGACATAGCGGCGCGTCGCGCTCGCCACGCCCGACAGCAGTTGCAGGAAATTCATCGCGTTGCGCTCGGCGGTCAGCAGCGCGCGCACCGGCCCGCGAAGATCGCAGACCGTCGTGTCGGCGCTCATGCGGTCGCCCTCGCGATAACGCCATTGAACTACGATGCGAGGATCGACCGCGCGCATCACCGCGTCGAACCACGGCACGCCGCACAGTACCGCTTCCTCGCGCACGATGATGCGCGCATCGCGAACGTCATCGGCAGGCACGAGGCGGCCGGTCTGATCGCCGGTGCCGATATCTTCGGCGAGTGCATCGGCGACATTGCGTGCGAGCGCCGCGTCGAACGCCACGCCATATTGCGCGTGAATCGCCGCGAAAAGCGGCGACACTGCGTCGGCCCCTTCGCGCGCCACTACCTGCTCAGGCGCCTTCTCCACCACCTTCATTACGCTGCCCCCACATTCGAATACAGTTGCGCGTCGCGCGCGAGATCGCCGCTCGCCTGCACGCGCTTCTTGTGACGCGCCGCGAAATCGAGCATGCGATCGATAGGCAGACGCGCACGCTCGCCGATCCCACGCTCGACGAAGATTTCGTTGTGGCCGCGTTCGAGCACATCGGCCAGATTGGCGAGTCCGTTCATCGCCATCCACGGGCAATGCGCGCAGCTCTTGCAGGTCGCGCTGTTGCCGGCCGTCGGCGCGGCAATCAGCGTTTTGCCGGGCGCGGCGAGTTGCATCTTGTGCAGGATGCCGAGGTCGGTCGCGACGATGAGGTGCGTCGCATCGAGCTTCTGCGCGGCGTCGATCAACTGCGTGGTCGAGCCGACCACGTCCGCCTGTGCGACCACGTTGGCCGGCGACTCCGGATGCACGAGCACCTTCGCGTGCGGATAATCGGCGCGCAGCAGATCGAGTTCGATGCCCTTGAATTCGTCGTGCACGAGGCACGAGCCCTGCCACATCAGCATGTCCGCGCCGGTCTTGCCCTGGATGTAGCTGCCGAGATGACGGTCCGGCGCCCAGATGATCTTCTCGCCGCGCGCATGCAGATCGGCGACGATCTCCAACCCGATCGACGACGTCACCATCCAGTCCGCGCGCGCCTTCACGGCCGCGCTCGTGTTCGCGTACACGACCACCGTGCGGTCCGGGTGTGCGTCGCAGAACGCCGAGAACTCGTCGACCGGACAACCGAGGTCGAGCGAACAGGTCGCATCCAGATCCGGCATCAGAATGCGCTTGTCTGGACTGAGGATTTTTGCGGTCTCGCCCATAAAGCGCACGCCCGCGACCACCAGCGTCTGCGCCTCGTGATCGCGGCCGAAGCGCGCCATTTCCAGCGAATCGGCCACGCAACCGCCGGTTTCGTCGGCGAGCTCCTGCAATTCGGCGTCGACATAATAATGCGCGACCAGCACCGCTTTCTCGCGCTTGAGTAATTCGCGAATGCGCGCCTTCAGCGCCCGCTTTTCTTCCGCCGACGGCGTCTCGGGCACCTTCGCCCACGCCTGCCCGATCCCGCAGGTCGTGCCCTGCGCCTGAGGCCGATCGAATTCGACGGTCCTGATCGCCTGCTGCTCCATCATGTCCTCTGCCCTCACCTGGCCGCCGCGGCTTGCCGATCGCGCTACACGCGCAATGCATTTCCACGGCCCAAAAACGCAAAACCCCGCCAACGCGGGGTTTTGTGACGTACTGAAATTTTAATGGATTTCAGGCATAGCGACGCAGTCGCATCGCGAAGTCTTGCAGCGCCTTGATACCGCTCTGCTCTGCGCGATGGCACCAGTCCTGCAATTGCACCAGCAATTGCTCGCGCGACGCGTTGGAGCGCTCCCACATTGCCGCCAGTTCGTTGCGCATGTCGATGTAGGTCTTCAGCTTCTGGCTGTTCGCGAAAATCTGCGGCAGCTGGAGCTTCTGCGGCTCGTTCAGGCCCGCCTCTTCCTTGTGGAACCAGCTGCGCGCACCACGCATCACCTGATACTTTTCGCGCGCGCCGACTTCCTTCAGATGCGCGAGCTCCTGGCGGTATGCGCGCTTGATCGCTTTCGCGTAACGCGCCATCACTTCGTAGCGGTTCGCGAGCACGGCCTGCAGCGTGTCCTGATCGAGCACGAGCTTGCCGGTGGTCAGGCGCGGCGTCGGTGCGACCTTCTTCACTTTGGCCAGACGAAACGCCTGCATGATGCGGATGTACATCCAGCCAATGTCGAACTCGTACCACTTGTTCGACAGCTTCGCCGACGTCGCATACGTGTGGTGATTGTTATGCAGCTCTTCGCCACCGATGATGATGCCCCACGGGAAAATGTTGGTGCTCGCATCCGACGAATTGAAGTTGCGATAGCCCCAGAAGTGCGCGAGGCCGTTGACCACGCCCGCGGCCCAGAAAGGGATCCATACCATCTGCACGGCCCAGATGGTCAGGCCGACGACGCCGAACAGAGCGACGTTGATCACCATCATGAGGCTCACGCCAAGAATCGGGTACTTCGTGTAGACGTTGCGCTCCATCCAGTCGTTCGGCGTACCGTGACTGAACTTGCGCATCGTTTCTTCGTTTTTCGCTTCGGTGCGATAGAGCTCGGCGCCTTCGAGCAGCACCTTCCAGATGCCGCGCGTCTGCGGGCTGTGCGGATCCTCTTCAGTCTCGCATTTCGCGTGGTGCTTGCGGTGAATTGCGGCCCACTGGCCGGTCAGCATGCCGGTGGTCATCCACAGCCAGAAACGGAAAAAATGACTGGCGATCGGGTGCAGATCCAGCGCGCGATGCGCCTGGCAGCGATGCAGATAGACGGTCACGCCGATAATCGTGATGTGCGTCGCGATCAGCGTGTACACGACGAGTTGCCACCACGATAAATGCAGCAGCCCGTGGGCAAGGAAATCGAGCAAAGAATTCAACAAGGTAAGTTACCTGCAGAACGAGAGATACGAAGCACACGCGGCACGCGTGTCATGAAAGTGAAAGCATACAGCGGGATAGGACGATATTCTACTTGAAGGGTTCCAAGTGTTTGTAACAAATAGGGATTTTTTGTGCGCAATCAAGTCGATAGCGACTGACTGGGCACTGGCGCATGCCTTGCCGCGGCGCGAAATGGGGCTTAACGGCCGTCGTTGGCGGCACGGTTGGCGGGCCTGAGCGCGGGATCGGACGTCGTGTCGGAAACCGGATCGGTCATCGCCACCGGGTGCGGCATTGCGCCGCTTGCCTGACCGACGATGCGCACCTCGCGTTGCGGGAACGCAATAGTGACGCCGTGCTCGGAAAAGAGACGCCAGATATTGCAGTTGACGGTTGAGAGCACGCCACGCGTGCCGCTCGCCGCATCTTCGATCCAGAAACCCAACTCGAGATTGATGCCGTCCCGGCCCCGCCAGCACGAAGGCCGCTCGGCCGACGCGCGCGACCACGACCTTCAGATTCGCGTCGAGCGTCTTCGAGCGCATCAAGCGATCTTCGACCGACGAGCCGAGCCACATCGCGACGATCAACGTGACGGCGACCGACAACAGCCCCGTGATCAGCGACAGCAACGTCATATGCGCATTACCGACGCCAAAGCTCACGCTGTCCATCCACGCGATCACGGCGTTCTGAATGCCCAACAGCGTGAGTACCATGCCGATCCAAACGACTACCGACACGATCTTCTCGACGAGAAACAGCCACGGATGCTCGCCACCTTCGCGGTTGAACACCCGCCGCGCGAAGAAGAACACGATGCAGATCAGCCGATGCCGGCGAGCGGCACCAGCGCCAGATCGAGCAGCGCGGTGTCCATGAACTGGCCGGCGATCGCCCGCGCGAGCCACACCAGTGCCGCGCCGGCATCGATGTCGCCGGAATGGCCGGCGCGCGCGGATTCATCCGCCAATCCGCGCGCCGGCCTGCAGCCGGTTGCCTAGCTCTGGCGCTCGAGCACGGCGGCGAAAAAGCCGTCGGTCGCGTGGCGGTGCGGCCACAGCGACAGGTAGTCGCCCATCTCCAGCTCGATACGCTGCTCGGCAAGGACGTCGCGCGCCGGCACCAGCGCGAAATCAGGGTGATCGGCGAGGAACTGCTGCACGACCGCCTCGTTTTCGGCTTCGAGAATCGAGCACGTAGCATAGACGAGCCGGCCGCCCTTCTTCACGAGACGCGCCGCGCTCGTGAGAATCGACGCCTGCTTCGGCGCCAGCTCGGCGATCGACTCCGGCGACTGGCGCCACTTCAGATCCGGGTTGCGGCGCAGCGTGCCGAGGCCGCTGCACGGTGCATCGACGAGCACGCGGTCGATCTTGCCAGCCAGACGCTTGATCTTCGCGTCGTGTTCGCTGTCGATCAGCACCGGGTTCACGTTCGACAGGCCGCTGCGCGCGAGACGCGGCTTCAGCTTCGCGAGACGCCGCTCGGAGATATCGAACGCGTAGAGCCGGCCGGTCGAACGCATTGCCGCGCCGAGCGCCAGCGTCTTGCCGCCCGCGCCCGCACAGAAATCGACGATCATCTCGCCGCGCCGAGGTGCGACCAGCGAGCACAGCAGCTGGCTGCCCTCGTCCTGCACTTCGAGCCAGCCCTGCTGGAACGCGTCGAGCTTGGTGAGCGCCGGCTTGCCGACCACGCGCACCCCGAGCGGCGCGAATGGCGTCGCGCCCGCCTCGATGCCCGCCTTCGACAGCGCACCCAGCACGTCGTCGCGGCTCGCCTTGATCGGGTTCGCGCGCAGATCGAGCGGCGCCGGGTAGTTCAGCGCGGCGGCCAGCTGCGCGAGCTCGGCGGCCTCGAAGCGCGAGCTGAGCGCCTGGCTGATCCAGTCGGGCAGGTTCAGGCGAATCCGCAGCGGCAGGCTTTCCGGGTCGATCTTCGCCACGTGTTCGAGCCACGTCGCCTCGGCCTCGGTGACGAACGGCTTGAGCGCCGAGCGTCCGGCCGTCTGCATCAGGCCCAGCAGCGCCATGCGGCGCGCGGGGCTGCCAGTGCCGCTTTCGGCCAGATGCGCGAACTCCATCCGGCGGCGCAGCACGGCGAACACCGCCTCGGCGATCACGCCACGCTCGGCGTGCCCGAGCTTCGGATGCGCGCGGAAGAAGCGGCTCGTGGTGGCGTCGGCGGGGCCGTTCAGCCGCAGCACTTCGGCCAGCAGCGTTTCAGTTTGTCCAATCAGGAAACCATGCAATCTCATGCGCCCTCTCCGGCGGTGTGACCGGCAAAGAGCCATTGCGGCTCCGACGGCGTAAGCGTGACGCGCGAGCCGTCCAGAGCGAGACGCCCTTCGACGAACCAGCGCACCGCGCGTGGATAAATGATGTGCTCGGTGGCGAGCACGCGTGCGGCGAGCGTCTGTGCGGTATCGCCCGCCTCGACAGGCACCGCCGACTGCAAGACGATCGGCCCGTGATCCAGCTTTGATGTGACAAAATGCACCGACGCGCCGTGGAACCGCACGCCGGCGTCGAGCGCCTGCTGATGGGTCTTCAGACCCGGAAAGCTCGGCAGCAATGACGGGTGCACGTTCAGCATGCGCGCTGCGTAGTGATCGACGAAGCGCTCGGTCAGCACGCGCATGAAGCCCGCGAGCACGACGAGGTCCGGCGCGATGGCGTCGATCTGCTCGGCGAGTGCCGCGTCGAAGCTGTCGCGATCCGGAAACTGGCGGTGGTCGACCACCGCCGTGGCGATGCCATGCGACGCCGCGAACGCGAGCCCCGCGGCATCGGGACGGTTAGCAATCACGGCGGCGACCCGCGCCGGCCAGCCCTCGCTCGCGCAGGCGCGCACGATGGCTTCCATGTTGCTACCCCGCCCGGAAATCAGGATGACGAGTTTTTTCATGCGCGGATTTTATCATTCGGCAATCGCCGGACCGCGACCGCGCAGCCGTCTGTTGCGCCAAGCGTTTATAATCGATTGTTTTGTGGCACCCCGCCCGCGCCCCTATTGCAATCGCAGCAACGCCTGCAACCCACTATCGTGAGAGTCTTCCGCGGCCTTCCCAATGCCGAGAGCCGCGCGCCGTGCGCGCTGACCATCGGCAACTTCGACGGTGTCCACCGCGGCCACCAGGCTCTGCTCGCCCACGTGCGCGCGGCCGCGAACGCGCGTGGCCTGCCCGTCTGCGTGATGACCTTCGAGCCGCACCCGCGCGAGTTCTTCAACCCGGCCGGCGCGCCGCCGCGCATCGCAATGCTGCGCGACAAGCTCGAGGCGCTGCGCACCAACGGGGTCGACCGGGTCGTCGTCGAGCACTTCAATCACACGTTCGCGAGCCAGTCGCCAGATGCGTTCGTCGAGCGGATCATCGTCAACGGCTTGCACGCGCGCTGGATCATGATCGGCGACGACTTCCGCTACGGCGCGAAGCGCGCCGGCGATTTCGCGTCGCTGCGCACGGCCGGCAAGCAGTACGGTTTCGAAGTCGAACAGATGGCGACGGTCGCCGATCCGACGGGCGCGCGCATCTCGAGCTCGGGCGTGCGCGCGGCGCTGGTCGCGGGCGACCTCGACTCGGCGCGCGCAGCGCTCGGCCGCGACTATCTGATCAGCGGCCACGTCACCCATGGCATGAAGCTCGGCCGCGATCTCGGCTTTCCGACGCTCAATCTGCCGATCGCGCACAAGCGTCCGGCACTGGCCGGCATCTTCGTCGTACAGGTGCACGGCATCGCCGAGCAACCGCTGCCGGGCGTCGCGAGCCTCGGCCTGCGCCCCACCGTCGACGATTCCGGCCGTGTGCTGCTCGAAGTGCACCTGCTCGATTGGCACGGCGACGCGTATGGCAAACTCGTGCGCGTCGAATTTCTGAAGAAGCTGCGCGACGAGGAGAAGTTCGTCGATCTCGAAACGCTGACCGCCGCGATCGCGCGCGACGTCGCCAATGCGCGCGCATGGTTCGCCGCGGTCGGCGCCGGCACGCCGGGCAGCCGTACCACCGGTTTCGCCACCTCGGCCACCGACCGAATTAGATAACCACCGCGGTTCGGGCCGGCGCGCCGCGCCGCACGAACCGTCGCCGCGCGCATCGAAGGGCGTCCGTGCTTCACGCGGAGCCGCCTGCCGGGCGCGTCCCACGCTCCTCGCGCAGCGCGCAATCCGCGCGCCGCTACGCATAGAAACGAATTCACCGCCACCCACATCATGAGCAACAAGAAAGCTGATTCGAAACCGCAGTCCCGCTACCCGGTCAACCTGCTCGACACACCGTTCCCGATGCGCGGCGACCTGCCCAAGCGCGAGCCGCAATGGGTCAAGGACTGGCAGGAACGCAAGGTGTACGAGAAGATCCGCGCCGCCTCCAGGGGCCGCACGAAGTTCATCCTGCACGACGGCCCGCCGTATGCGAACGGCGACATCCACCTCGGTCACGCGGTGAACAAAATCCTGAAGGACATGATCGTCAAGGCGCGCAATCTGGCGGGCTTCGACGCGGTCTACGTGCCGGGCTGGGACTGTCACGGCATGCCGATCGAAATCCAGATCGAAAAGCAGTTCGGCAAGTCGCTGCCGGCCGCCGAAGTGATGCAGAAGGCGCGCGCCTACGCGACCGAGCAGATCGAGAAGCAGAAGGCCGGCTTCCGCCGTCTGGGCGTGCTCGGCGACTGGGACAATCCGTACAAGACGATGAACTTCGCGAATGAAGCCGGCGAAATCCGCGCGCTCGCGAAAATCATGGAAAAAGGCTACGTATTCCGCGGCCTGAAGCCGGTCAACTGGTGTTTCGACTGCGGCTCGGCGCTCGCCGAAGCCGAAGTCGAGTACAAGGACAAGACCGATCCGACCATCGACGTGCTGTTCAGCTTCGCCGAACCAGAGAAGACCGCGCAGGCGTTCGGCCTCGCCGCGCTGCCGCGCAACGAAGGCGGCATCGTGATCTGGACCACTACGCCGTGGACCATCCCCGCCAACCAGGCGCTGAACCTGCATCCGGAACTCGTCTACGCGCTCGTCGACACGCCGCGCGGCCTGCTGATCCTCGCTGAGGAACGCGTCGAGGCGTGCCTGAAGCTGTACGGCCTCGAAGGCACGGTCGTCGCGACGACGCCGGGCGAAAAGCTCGTGAACCTGCGCTTCAACCACCCGCTCGCGTCCGCGCATCCGGGCTACAAGCGCACCGCGCCGGTCTACCTCGGCGACTACGTCACGACCGAAACCGGCACCGGCATCGTGCACTCGTCGCCGGCGTACGGCGTGGAAGACTTCGTGTCATGCAAGGCGCACGGCATGGCCGACTCGGACATCATCAACCCGGTGATGGGCGACGGCCGCTACATCGAATCGCTCGCGCTGTTCGGCGGCCTGTCGATCTGGGCTGCCAATCCGCAGATCGTCGAGGCGCTGCAAGGCGCCGGCTCGCTGCTGCGCACCGAGAAGTACACGCACAGCTACATGCACTGCTGGCGCCACAAGACGCCGATCATCTACCGCGCCACTTCGCAGTGGTTCGCCGGCATGGACGTGAAGCCGAACGACGGCGACAGGACGCTGCGCGAGACCGCACTCGAAGGCATCGAGAACACGGCGTTCTATCCGTCGTGGGGCAAGCAGCGCCTCTTCAGCATGATCGCGAACCGCCCGGACTGGACGCTGTCGCGGCAGCGCCAGTGGGGCGTGCCGATGGCGTTCTTCGTGCACAAGGAAACCGGCGAGCTGCACCCGCGCACGCTGGAGTTGCTCGAACAGGTCGCGCAGCGCATCGAGAAGGAAGGCATCGAGGCATGGCAGACGGTCGATCCGCGAGAGCTGATCGGCGAGGACGCCAACCTGTACGAAAAGAACCGCGACACGCTCGACGTGTGGTTCGATTCGGGCACCACGCACTGGCACGTGCTGCGCGGCTCGCACAAGGACGAGCTGCAGTTTCCGGCCGACCTGTACCTCGAAGGCTCGGACCAGCATCGCGGCTGGTTCCATTCGTCGCTGTTGACCGCGTCGATGCTCGACGGCCGCCCGCCCTACAACGCGCTGCTCACGCACGGCTTCACCGTCGACGGCGAAGGCCGCAAGATGAGCAAGTCGCTCGGCAACGGCATCGATCCGCATGAAGTCGCAAACCGCCTCGGCGCGGAAATCATCCGCCTGTGGATCGCGTCGACCGACTACTCGGGCGAGCTCGCGATCTCCGAGGAAATCCTGAAGCGCGTGACGGAAGGCTATCGCCGCATCCGCAATACGCTGCGCTTCCTGCTCGCGAACCTGTCGGACTTCGACTTCGCGCAGCACGCGCGTCCGGTCGAAGACTGGCTCGAAATCGACCGTTACGCGGTGACGCTGTCGGCGAATCTGCAGAACGACATCCTCGCGCACTACGAGAAGTACGAGTTCCACCCTGTCGTCGCCAAGTTGCAGACGTTCTGCTCGGAAGACCTGGGCGGCTTCTACCTCGACGTGCTGAAGGACCGCCTCTACACGAGCGCGGCGGATTCGGTCGCCCGCCGCTCGGCGCAGACCGCGCTCTACCACATCGCGCACGGCCTCCTGCGCGTGATGGCGCCGTTCCTGTCGTTCACCGCGGAAGAAGCGTGGAAGGTGTTCCAGCCCAATAGCGAGACGATCTTCACCGAGACGTACCACGCGTACCCGGCCGTGCCGGACGCGGGCGCGCTGCTCGACAAGTGGACGCTGCTGCGCGCGGTGCGCGGCGACGTGACCAAGGCGCTCGAAGAGGCGCGGGTCGCGAACCTGATCGGCTCGTCGCTGCAGGCGGAAGTCGAAATCCGCGCGAGCGGCGCGCGTTACGACGCACTCGCGAGCCTCGGCGACGACCTGAAGTTCGTGCTGATCACGTCGGCGGCGAACGTCGTCAAGGTCGACAGCGAAGCCGACGAAGGCGTCGAAGTGATCGCGTCGAAGTACCTGAAGTGCGAGCGCTGCTGGCACTATCGCGCGGACGTCGGCGCGAACGCCGGGCATCCGTCGCTGTGCGGCCGCTGCTTCAGCAACCTGTTCGGCAGTGGCGAATCGAGGAGCGCGGCATAATGGCGAGAACCATGTCGAAAACGCGCACCGGAAGCAGTTCGCTCGCACCCTGGCTCGGCATCGCGCTGATCGTCATCCTGTTCGACCAGCTGACGAAAATCGCCGTGCGCAAGGTGTTCGCCTACGGTGTGCCGCACGAGGTCACGCCGTTCTTCAACCTGATTCTCGTGTTCAACCGCGGCGCCGCGTTCAGCTTCCTCGCGATGGCGGGCGGCTGGCAGCGCTGGGCGTTCACCGCGCTCGGCGTGGTCGCGGCGCTCGTGATCTGCTATCTGCTCAAGCGCCATAGCGGGCAGAAAATGTTCTGCACGGCGCTCGCGCTGATTCTCGGCGGCGCGCTCGGCAATGTGATCGACCGGCTCGCGTACGGCCACGTGATCGACTTCCTCGATTTCCACGTGGGCGGCTGGCACTGGCCGGCGTTCAATCTCGCCGACAGCGCGATCACGATCGGCGCGATCCTGCTCGTGATCGACGAGCTGCGGCGGGTACGCGGCACACGCTAACGTCGCCGACGTGAGGCACGGTCGCGGCTGCGCGAGCCGTGCCTCAGGTCCGGTTTGAAGCGCGCGGCGACGACGGGCAACGCCCTCGCGCCGCCGCGCGATCACGCTTTGTCGGAGGCTTTCGTTGGCAACCGCAGAACTCGCAGGCAAACACCTCGTCCTCGGCATGACGGGCGGCATCGCCTGCTACAAGATCGCCGAACTCACGCGTCTGCTGACCAAGGCAGGCGCGACCGTGCAGGTCGTCATGACCGAAGCGGCCACCCAGTTCATCACCCCCGTCACGATGCAGGCGCTGTCGGGGCGGCCGGTCTTCACGAGCCAGTGGGACGGTCGCGTGCCGAACAACATGGCGCACATCGATCTATCGCGCGAAGCCGATGTGATCGTGATCGCGCCGGCGTCGACCGACTTCCTCGCCAAGCTCGCGCACGGCATGGCCGACGATCTGCTTTCGACACTGTGCATCGCACGCGACTGCCCGCTGCTCGTCGTGCCGGCGATGAACCGGCAGATGTGGCAGAACCCGGCCACGCAACGCAACGTCGCGCAACTGCGCGCGGACGGCGTCGAGGTGCTCGGCCCGGATTCGGGCCCGCAGGCCTGCGGCGAAATCGGCGATGGGCGCATGCTCGAAGCGGCCGCGACCTACGAGGCGGTCGCGTCGTTCTTCGCGCCGAAAATCCTGTCCGGCCGGCGCGTGCTGCTGACCGCCGGGCCGACCTTCGAACCGCTCGACCCGGTGCGCGGCATCACCAATCGTTCGAGCGGCAAGATGGGCTTCGCGCTCGCGCGCGCCGCGCAGCAGGCCGGCGCCGACGTGCATCTGGTGGCCGGTCCGGTCGCGCTGGACACGCCGTGGGGCGTCTTGCGCGAGGACGTGCGGACCGCGCAGCAGATGCACGACGCGGTGATGCGCGCGGTCGCGGAGGCGGACATTTTCATCGGCGTCGCGGCGGTGGCCGACTGGCGCGTCGACCACGTCAGCGATCAGAAGATCAAGAAGACCGCCGAGCACGCGCTGCCGAGCTTTTCATTCGTCGAGAATCCAGACATCCTCGCCGCGGTCGCCGGGCGGCCGAAGCCGCCGTTCGCGGTCGGCTTCGCCGCCGAAAGCGACAACCTCGAAGTCCACGGCGAGGAAAAGCGCGCCCGCAAGAACGTGCCGCTGCTGATCGGCAATCTGGGGGCCGCAAACGTTCGGGCTCGACGACAACGAAGTGATTCTGTTCGAAGCAGGCCGCGCGACGAAGCTGCCACGCGCCGACAAGCAGACGCTGGCGCGCGCGCTGATCGCGGAAATCGCGAAGCGTCTGCCGCCCGGCATCAGTCCGGTTGGCTGAACGAGCGAGCGGCAGTGGGCCCGTGTGGCCCTGCCATCTTTGCCCGGTTAGCCGACCGGAATCACCTGGAGCACTACTGCCATGACGCTACTCTCCGTGCTCGATCAAACACCGGTGATCGCCGGCCATTCGGTGGCGGACGCGATCGCCGCGACCGTCGAACTCGCGCAACTCGCCGACGACCTCGGCTACACGCGCTACTGGTGCGCCGAGCACCACGGCCTGCGCGGCGTGTCGAATCCCTGCCCTGAAGTGATGCTGGCGCGCCTTGGCAGCGTGACCAAACGCATTCGCATCGGCTCGGGCGGCATCATGCTGCCGTACTACAGCCCGTTCAAGGTCGCCGAGCAGTTCATGATGCTCGAGGCGCTGTTTCCGAATCGCGTCGATCTCGGCGTCGGACGTGCGCCGGGCGGCGACATGCGCACCGCGCAGGCGGTCGCCGCCGGCGCTTACAATCGCGGCGAGCATTTTCCGCAGCAGGTCGCCGAGCTGCTCGGCCTCATGCACGGCGCGCTGCCCGACGATCATCTCGCGCAGGGCGTGCTGCTGCAGCCGCAGATCGATACGCGCCCGCAGCTGTGGATGCTCGGCTCGAGCGACTTCGGCGGTTTGCTCGCGGCGCAGCTCGGCATCCGCTTTTCGTTCGCGCATTTCATCAACGCGCATTTCGGCAAACAGGTCGCGCTGGCGTATCGCGAGCGCTTCCAGCCTGGCAAAGACGCGTCGCGGCCGTATCTGGCGGCCGCGGTCTTCGTGATCTGCGCGGATACCGAGCAGGAAGCCGCGGACCTCGAAAAAGCCGTCGATCTGCGTCGCGTGCAGATGGCGTATGGTCTGAACGAACCGATACCCTCGATCGACCAAGGCATCGCGCAGGAATATGGCGAGCGCGAACAGCTCGTGATCGACCGCGAAAAGCCGCGCAGCATCATCGGCACGCCTGAGCGCGTGACCGAACGGCTCACGGATTTACAGCAGCAGTTCCAGGCCGACGAGCTGATGGTGCTGACCGTCGCCGGCAGCTATCGTGCGCGCTTGCGCTCCTACGAACTGCTCGCCGACGCATTTCAGCTCGGCTCGAACCAGGCGGCTTGATCGCAAAGGCGTTGCCAGTCAGCCGCGTGCCCCTTCACCAATCTCACCCCCAACTATCGAACCTGAATGAAACTCGACCTGAAGATTCTCGATCAGCGCATGCGCGAACAGCTCCCCGCTTACGCGACGACCGGTAGCGCCGGCCTCGATCTGCGCGCCTGCCTCGACGAACCGCTGACGCTGAAACCCGGCGAAACCGCGCTGGTGCCGACCGGACTCGCGATCCACGTCGGCGACCCCGGTTATGCGGCGTTGATTCTGCCGCGCTCGGGTCTCGGCCATAAGCATGGGATCGTGCTCGGCAATCTGGTCGGCCTGATCGATTCCGATTACCAGGGCCAACTGATGATCTCGACGTGGAATCGCGGCGAGACGACATTCGTGCTGAATCCGATGGAACGCCTCGCTCAACTGGTGATCGTGCCCGTCGTGCAGGCCGGGTTCAATATCGTCGATGACTTCGAGGAAAGCGTGCGCGGCGCGGGCGGGTTTGGTAGCACCGGCAAGCATTGATCGATTGCTGCGACGCGGCGGCTGGCGCCTTCAGCGAGCGCCGTGAGAAAAAACCAGAGCATAAAAAAACGGCGCGGGATAAAACCCGCGCCGTTCTGCCTTTGGTGTCCGGCCAGCTCAACCCAACGTCGGGCATAAAAAAACGGCGCGGGATAAAACCCGCGCCGTTCTGCCTTTGGTGTCCGGCCAGCTCAACCCAACGTCGGCCTGACTGACATCACTCGACTTCCACCGCCTCCGGATTCGGATTGCGCGGCGCCGGATGCTCGTCGAAGGTCAACTGCACCTTGTCGTCGGCATCGACGTCGACCGTCACGCGGCCGCCGTTCATCAGCTTGCCGAACAGCAGCTCGTCGGCGAGCGCGCGACGGATCGTGTCCTGGATCAGGCGCTGCATTGGCCGCGCGCCCATCAGCGGATCGAAACCGTGCTTCGCCAGATGCTTGCGCAGCGCATCGGTGAAGAGCGCATCGACCTTCTTCTCGTGAAGCTGATCTTCCAGCTGCATCAGGAATTTGTCGACCACGCGCATGATGATTTCCTCATCGAGCGAACGGAAGCTGATCGTCGCGTCCAGACGGTTGCGGAACTCCGGCGTGAACATGCGCTTGATGTCGACCATCTCGTCGCCCGCCTCGCGGCGGTTCGTGAAGCCGATCACCGACTTGCCCATTGCCTCGGCGCCCGCGTTCGTCGTCATGATGATGATGACGTTGCGGAAGTCCGCCTTACGCCCGTTGTTGTCCGTCAGCGTGCCGTGGTCCATCACCTGCAGCAGCACGTTGAAGATATCCGGATGCGCCTTTTCGATTTCGTCGAGCAGCAGCACGCAGTGCGGCTTCTTCGTGATCGCCTCGGTCAGCAGGCCACCCTGGTCGAAACCGACGTAGCCCGGCGGCGCGCCAATCAGCCGGCTCACCGCGTGACGCTCCATGTACTCCGACATGTCGAAGCGGATCAGCTCGATGCCGAGCGTGAACGCGAGCTGCTTCGCGACCTCGGTCTTGCCGACGCCGGTCGGACCCGAGAACAGGAATGCGCCGATCGGCTTGTCGAGCTTGCCGAGGCCCGCGCGCGCCATCTTGATCGCGGCCGACAGCGCATCGATAGCCGGATCTTGACCGAACACGACGCTCTTCAGATCGCGGTCGAGCGTCTGCAGCTTGCTGCGATCGTCCTGCGACACGCTTTGCGCCGGCACGCGCGCGATCTTCGAGATGATTTCCTCGATCTCGTTCTTGCCGATCGTCTTCTTCTGCTTCGATTTCGGCAGAATGCGCTGCGCCGCGCCCGCTTCGTCGATCACATCGATCGCCTTGTCCGGCAAATGACGATCGGTGATGAAGCGCGCCGACAACTCAGCCGCCGCCGACAGTGCACCCGACGAATACTTGACGCCGTGGTGCTCTTCGAAGCGCGACTTCAGCCCGCGCAGGATCGCGACCGTCTGCTCGACGGTCGGCTCGGTCACGTCGATCTTCTGGAAACGACGCGACAGCGCCGCGTCCTTTTCGAAGATGCCGCGATATTCGGTGAAGGTGGTTGCGCCGATGCACTTCAGCGTGCCCGACGAGAGCGCCGGTTTCAGCAGGTTCGACGCGTCCAGCGTGCCGCCCGACGCGGCACCCGCGCCGATCAGCGTATGGATTTCGTCGATGAAGAGAATGGCGTGCGGACGCTCCTTCAGTTCCTTCAGCACCGTCTTCAGACGCTGCTCGAAATCGCCGCGATACTTGGTGCCCGCGAGCAGCGCGCCCATGTCGAGCGAATACACCTGGGCATCGGCCAGGATGTCCGGCACTTCGCCGCGCGTGATGCGCCATGCGAGCCCTTCGGCGATCGCGGTCTTGCCGACACCGGCCTCGCCGACCAGCAGCGGATTGTTCTTGCGGCGGCGACACAGCACCTGCACCACACGCTCGACTTCCGACTCACGTCCGATCAGTGGATCGATGCGGCCGTCCTTCGCCATCTGGTTCAGGTTCTGCGTGAACTGGGCGAGCGGCGTTTCCTTCTGCGCGGCGGCTTCGTCGGACTCGGCATTCGCATCGCTCGCCTTCGCGGCGTCCGAACTGCTCGTCTTGGCGATGCCGTGCGAGATGAAATTGACTACGTCCAGACGCGTGACGCCCTGCTGCTGCAGGTAGTACACCGCATGCGAGTCCTTCTCGCCGAAGATCGCGACCAGCACGTTCGCGCCGGTCACTTCCTTCTTGCCGTTCGAGGTGGACTGCACATGCATGATCGCGCGCTGGATCACACGCTGGAAACCGAGCGTGGGCTGCGTGTCGACGTCGTCCGTGCCCGGCACGGTCGGCGTGTTGTCATGAATGAAGTTGCGCAGGTTCTGGCGCAGATCCTCGATATTGGCCGCGCAAGCGCGCAGTACCTCTGCCGCCGTCGGGTTATCCAACAGCGCGAGCAAAAGATGCTCGACCGTTATGAACTCGTGCCTTGCCTGGCGCGCTTCCATGAACGCCATATGCAGGCTGACTTCCAGTTCCTGGGCAATCATGCTTCCTCCATCACACACTGCAGCGGATGCCCGGCCTGCCGTGCGTGGGTAACGACTTGCTCGACTTTGGTCGACGCGATGTCCCGCGTATAGACCCCACAAACTCCCCTGCCCTCGCGATGCACCTTCAACATGACCTGCGTTGCGGTTTCACGATCCTTATTGAAATATTCCTGCACGATCATCACGACAAATTCCATCGGCGTGAAGTCGTCATTCAGCAGCACCACCTTGTACATGGATGGCGGCTTGAGTTTCTGCTCCTGCCGCTCCAGTACGGTGCCGTCCTGCTTGTCCGGGATAATCGCCATACACCCATTCTAAACAACTAGGACAGGCCCGCAATCCTGTCAGAACCCGGCCGCCCGGCCGATGAGCCCGTTCGCTGCCACCCGGCGGTCACGACGCTGTCATGTTCGGCCAGGCCTGCGCGTTTTCGACGGGCCGATTGCGGTGTCGGCCCCAATCCTGTCATGCGCGGCGCGTGCTGCACCGCGGTCGGATCGAGTATCGCACAACCTGCCGGTACTGGCTGCGAGCGCTCGCCGCGCTGGGCGTCGGCGCCGCGGGCACAGTCAGCATGTGAGTGGATTATGCGACTTTTCAAGCCACGCCGCTTGCGCCACCGCACATACGGAAGCGGTAAAAACCCTGGAAAGCGGCCTGTTTGCAACGCGACAACGACGTCTCAAAATTTTCTTGACACTCGAATAAAGAGCCCCAACAATCAAGCTGGCACTTTTTTCACCAAGCCATAATCTCGAAAAAATGCCGATGGTGAGCTTGTGAGGAGGGAACGACTGCCTCGCGTGGTCGTGGCTTTTCGAGGGCTCGTGGTAGTGACATGAGTTACAGGGGAAGTTGGAATGGCAACTGGTACGGTCAAATGGTTTAACGACGCAAAGGGTTTCGGATTCATCACGCCTGACGAGGGCGGCGAGGATCTGTTTGCACACTTCTCGGCCATCCAGATGAATGGCTTCAAGACGCTGAAGGAAGGCCAGAAGGTCACCTTCGAAGTCGTGCAAGGCCCGAAAGGCAAGCAGGCATCGAACATTCAGGCGCCAGCCTGAAACGTTTCGATACCCGTCCTTTTTGAAACCCGGCTCCGCGCCGGGTTTCTTTTTTGTGGCAGCTTTCTATTGCAACGGATTTTCCGGCCGGAAAGCCGCGCGAAAATTCCTGGTAAAAAAATACCCCGGCCGTTTGCTGGCGCCGGGGATTTTATGCGAACCGGATAATCCCGGCGCGTCAATTACATATTTTCGATCATCACTTGCCCAAATGCCGAGCACGACACCTGGGTCGCGCCTTCCATCAGGCGGGCGAAATCGTAAGTCACGCGCTTTTGCAGGATCGATTTTTCCATCGAGCTGATTATCAGATCCGCCGCCTCGAACCAGCCCAGGTGGCGCAGCATCATTTCCGCTGACAGGATTTCCGAGCCGGGATTCACGTAATCCTTGCCCGCGTATTTCGGCGCCGTGCCGTGCGTCGCTTCGAACATCGCAACCGAATCCGACAGGTTCGCGCCCGGCGCGATTCCGATTCCGCCGACCTGCGCGGCGAGCGCGTCCGAGATGTAGTCGCCGTTCAGGTTCAGCGTGGCGATCACGTCGTATTCGGCCGGGCGCAGCAGGATCTGCTGCAGGAACGCGTCGGCAATCACGTCCTTCACGACGACATCGCCGCCGGTCTTCGGATTCCTGACTTTCATCCAGGGACCGCCGTCGATCAGTTCCGCGTTGAACTCCTTCTGCGCGAGCGCGTAGCCGTAGTCGCGAAACGCGCCTTCGGTGTACTTCATGATGTTGCCCTTGTGCACCAGCGTGACCGAGCGGCGTTCATTGTCGATCGCGTACTGGATCGCCTTGCGCACCAGACGCTCGGTACCTTCGCGCGACACCGGCTTGATGCCGATACCCGACGAATCCGGAAAGCGGATCTTCTTCACGCCCATTTCTTCGCGCAAGAACTTGATGATCTTCTTCGCCTGCTCGGATTCAGCTGGCCATTCGATGCCCGCGTAGATGTCTTCCGAGTTCTCGCGGAAGATCACCATGTTGGTCTTCTCGGGCTCGCGCACCGGCGACGGCACGCCCTTCAAATATCGCACCGGGCGCAGGCACACATAGAGGTCCAGTTCCTGGCGCAACGCGACGTTCAGCGAGCGGATGCCGCCCCCGACTGGCGTGGTGAGCGGCCCCTTGATCGACACGATGTATTCCTTGACCGCCTGCATCGTTTCGTCCGGCAGCCATACGTCCGGGCCGTACACCCGGGTCGCCTTCTCGCCCGCGTAGATTTCCATCCAGTGGATTTTCTTCTTGCCGCCGTACGCCTTTTCGACCGCCGCATCCACGACCTTGAGCATGACCGGTGTGATGTCCAGACCAGTGCCGTCGCCTTCGATGTACGGGATGATCGGCTCGTCGGAAACGTTGAGCGAGAAGTCGGCGTTGACGGTGATCTTATCGCCACCTGTCGGAATCTTGATGTGCTGATACGGCATGATCGGACTCCAGTGAAAGCTGTGCAAAAGCTGATGGGAGACTGCGAAAGAGACGCCCTCGCCGCGCAATGCCGAACCGCCGCGAGCGGCCTGGCCGCTATTCTAGCCCACGTCCCACGCGCGACGCGGCCGCCCCTAGCTCCGGGTTTTCCAACATAGACGGCCTCTCGAACGCGCCACGCTCCTCTATAAGATAGAAGAATCTGCGTCCCGGTTTATGCATTATCATCGCGCCGTATCGCTCTGCCGTATCGCTCTCCTATGCGCCTTCTCGCCCTCAACAAGCCGTTCGGCACCATCTGTCAATTTTCGCCACACGAGACGCGGACGTCGCTTGCCGACTGGGTCAGGCTACCCGGCGTCTATCCGGCTGGCCGGCTCGACTCCGATAGCGAAGGCCTGCTGCTGCTCACCGATGACGGCGCGCTGCAGGCGCGCATCGCCGAGCCGCGTCACAAGCTCGTCAAACGCTATTGGGCGCAAGTCGAAGGCGCGCTCGACGACGCCGCGTTGAAAAAGCTCGCGCGCGGCGTCGATCTCGGCGACTACGTGACACGCCCATGTCAGGCGACCTATGTTGAACCGTCCAGCTCGCTGTGGGCGCGCACGCCGCCGATCCGCTATCGCGCCGCGATCCCGACCACATGGATCGAGCTGTCGATCACCGAAGGCAAGAACCGTCAGGTGCGTCGCATGACGGCGGCGGTGGGTTTTCCGACGCTGCGTCTCGTGCGGGTCGGCATCGGTGCGCTTGACATTTTTTCACTCGGACTGCAACCTGGACAGAGCACGGAGTTGCGAGCGAACGCGCCATGGGATGGCGTCGCCTGAACATTATTTGACGATTGTTCGTTTATCGCCGCAACACCGCGTGCCGAACTCACGCACGCGCGAATCAGCCTGGACGTGCTCACTCCAAACCCGTTTCACGGCTGTGACAATCAAGCTAACTCGTTGTAGCAGCACGCAAAATAATGCGTGAAACGCAGGCCCGAAATGCGTGAAACAAGTGGGCTCGCCGCGAGCCTGCGCCACGCGGTTTGAGCGGTGTCATCACGATCAAAATTTCCGCGCAATTCGCGTCAACCGCCGTACAACTCCACGCGTTATCCGACGCAGATGCCGCCGAAGCTATCCGGCATTCAGCCTTAAAGACATTTGCATACGCCGTTTTCGCGGCGAGTACGAAAGTCCGAACGCTAGCAGACGCGTCGAAAAATTTGTTCGATGCGGCTGTCAACCGAAAGGTGGATGGCACGTTTACCGACATGACTCTACATATGCCGGGTCATTTGGTTAATTAACTCAAGCTGAGGATTCACAAAATGAACAAACTGATCGCCGCTCTGGTCGCTGGCCTCTTCGCAACGGCAGCATTCGCACAAGCTTCGGCACCGGAAGCAGCTCCCGCAGCTCCGGCAGCAGCAGCTTCGTCGGCAAAGAAGACCACCAAGCACGCTCACAAGAAGTCGCACAAGAAGGCAGCAGCTGCAGCTTCGGCAGCTTCGGAGTAAGTTGCTTGTAAAAACGCAGTAAAGAACCAGCTTCATTGCCGTTCTTACGGCGTTGTAAGGCAGATCACCGCAAGGCGATCTGCCTTTTTGTTTTTGACGCGCTCGCGTAACATGCGCGAGTCAATTTCAGCAAGGAGTCTTGCCGTGCGATTTTCCATGCGCTCGTCGATGGCGCGTTTCGCCATTGCCGTAGCACTGCCGCTCGCGGCGCTGTCGTTCGTCGTCACCACGGCTCCCGCCCAGGCGCAGCAGATGCCGCCGGGCGCCAAGCAGCCGAGCGAGTTTCCGCGCGTCAAGCTGACCGCTGGCATGTTCGTGATCGACGCGGCCGTCGCCGCCAACGACGCGGACCGCGAACAGGGCTTGATGTATCGCACGAAGCTCGCGCCGAACGAAGGGATGCTGTTCGTGTTCAACGAGAACGCGGGCCACTGCTTCTGGATGAAGAACACGCTGATCCCGCTGTCGATCGCATTCATGCGCGCCGACGGCACGATCACCGACATCGACGAGATGCAGGCCGAGACCACCAACAACCACTGCCCGACGCACAACGGCGTGTTCGCGCTGGAAATGCCCAAGGGCTGGTTCTCGGCGAAGGGCATCAAGCCGGGCATGCAGATCCAGGGCTTACCGCCGGTGCCGGGTATCACGCAGTAAGACCCTCTCACCGCCGGTCCGCGTGTCCGTGCAGCCCCGTAAATGGCCCCGGAGCGGCCTCTGAGCGGGGGCACCGTCCCGCCACGCTATCCCGCGAAAAGCCGGCGTCTCGACCCGAGGCGCCGGCTTTTTTTCGCCCGCTCAGCCCCGCGCCACCAGCCTTCGCGCCGGCTGGCAGGATTCATGCAAAAGACCAATCGACGCGCTATCCTTGTAATCTCGATAAGGTAACGCCAGATAAAGCACCACTCAGACTCCCCGGGCGGCCCACGCGGTCGCCCGGCATGCGTTTCAGGCGCGCCATTACAAGGAGATTCACGTGCCCCGCAAGACTCCCATCGAGCGCTACCGGAATATCGGCATCAGCGCTCACATCGATGCCGGCAAAACCACCACCACCGAACGGATCCTGTTCTACACCGGCGTGACCCACAAGATCGGCGAGGTTCACGACGGTGCGGCGACGATGGACTGGATGGAACAGGAGCAGGAGCGCGGCATCACGATCACGTCGGCGGCCACGACCGCGTTCTGGAAGGGCATGGCCGGCAACTATCCCGAGCATCGGATCAACATCATCGACACCCCCGGGCACGTCGACTTCACGATCGAAGTCGAGCGCTCGATGCGCGTGCTCGACGGCGCCTGCATGGTGTACGACTCGGTCGGCGGCGTGCAGCCGCAATCGGAAACCGTGTGGCGCCAGGCGAACAAGTACAAGGTGCCGCGCATCGCATTCGTCAACAAGATGGACCGCGTCGGCGCGGACTTCTTCCGCGTGCAGCGGCAGATCGGCGATCGTCTGAAGGGGGTCGCCGTGCCGATCCAGATTCCGATCGGCGCGGAAGAGCACTTCCAGGGCGTGGTCGACCTCGTGAAGATGAGGGCGATCTACTGGGACGACGACAGCCAGGGCATCAAGTTCGAGTACCGCGACATCCCGGCTGAACTCGCGGCCACCGCGAAGGAATGGCACGACAAGATGGTCGAGGCCGCGGCCGAGGCGAACGAGGAACTGCTCGAGAAGTACCTCGGCGGCGAACCGCTGAGCGAAGCCGAAATCAAGCACGGCATCCGCGCGCGCACGATCGCCAACCAGATCGTGCCGATGTTGTGCGGCAGCGCGTTCAAGAACAAGGGCGTGCAGGCGATGCTCGACGCGGTGATCGACTATCTGCCGTCGCCGGTCGACGTGCCCGCGATCACCGGTCACGACGAGCACGACAAGGAAATCGAGCGTCATCCCAACGACGACGATCCGTTCTCGGCGCTCGCCTTCAAGATCATGACCGACCCGTTCGTCGGTCAGCTGATCTTCTTCCGCGTGTACTCGGGCGTCGTCAACTCGGGCGACACGGTCTACAACGCGGTCAAGGAAAAGAAGGAACGCCTCGGCCGGATCCTGCAGATGCACGCGAACGAGCGCAAGGAAATCAAGGAGGTCTACGCGGGCGACATCGCCGCGGCCGTCGGCCTGAAGGAAGCGACCACCGGCGACACGCTCTGCGATCCTAACCATGTAATCATCCTCGAAAAGATGATCTTCCCGGACCCGGTGATCTCGCAGGCCGTCGAACCGAAGACCAAGGCCGACCAGGAAAAGATGGGCATCGCGCTGAACCGTCTCGCGCAGGAAGACCCGTCGTTCCGCGTGCAGACCGATGAGGAATCCGGACAGACGATCATCTCCGGCATGGGCGAGCTGCACCTCGAAATTCTGGTCGACCGGATGAAGCGCGAGTTCGGCGTGGAAGCGACCGTCGGCAAGCCGCAGGTCGCGTATCGCGAAACCGTGCGCAACAAGGTCGAGGACGTCGAAGGCAAGTTCGTCAAGCAGTCGGGCGGCCGCGGTCAGTATGGCCACGCGGTGATTACGCTGGAGCCGTCCGAGCAGGGCAAGGGCTACGAATTCGTAGACGCGATCAAGGGCGGCGTGATTCCGCGCGAATTCATCCCCGCAGTCGACAAGGGCATCGTGGAAACGCTGAAAGCCGGCGTGCTCGCGGGCTATCCGGTCGTCGACGTGAAGGTCACGCTGACGTTCGGTTCGTACCACGACGTCGACTCGAACGAAAACGCGTTCCGCATGGCCGGCTCGATAGCGTTCAAGGAAGCGATGCGCAAGGCGAAGCCCATCCTGCTCGAACCGATGATGGCCGTCGAGGTGGAAACGCCCGAGGACTTCATGGGCAACGTGATGGGCGACCTGTCGAGCCGACGCGGCATGGTGCAGGGCATGGAAGACATCGCGGGCGGCGGCGGCAAGCTGGTGCGCGCGGAGGTGCCGCTCGCCGAGATGTTCGGCTATTCGACGTCGCTGCGCTCGGCCACCCAGGGCCGCGCGACCTACACGATGGAGTTCAAGCATTACGCCGAGACGCCGAGCAATGTCGCCGAGGCCGTGATCAACGCGAAGAAGCAATGACGCTGACGCGGCGGCGTTGAGCGCGACAAGCCGAAGCCCGCTCCCTGTGAGCGGGCTTTTTTTTACGGCGCCGTTTGCATCGTCGAGCCACGCACCCGTTTTTTGAACGTGCCAGAATGTTGATCAGCCATGCGGCACGCCCCTGAATCGTAAGACCGAAGCGAACGACTCGAACGCGGCACGCCAGCCGAGGAGGAGACACGATGAGCCACGATCACGAACATCCGCATTACCGGGCCGAGCACGACGCCGCCGAAGCCAGCCAGCAGATCGACTGGCGCGAACACGGCGTGAAGGTCATCCGCGGCGATCAGCTCGACACCAACACCGCGCAAACGCCGGGCATGAACCGCGCGGCCGCGATCAACGCGGCGCGCGTCGGCGCGCAGAAAATCTGGGCCGGCACCGTGACGATCCATCCGAATGCGAAGACCGGCGCGCATCATCATGGCGCGCTCGAAAGCGTGATCTATGTTGTGCGCGGCCAGGCGCGCATGCGCTGGGGCGAGCATCTGGAATTCACCGCCGAGGCCGGTCCCGGCGACTTCATCTTCGTGCCGCCCTATGTGCCGCATCAGGAGATCAACGCGAGCACCGACGAGCCGCTCGAATGCGTGCTCGTGCGCAGCGACAATGAAGCGGTCGTCGTCAATTTGAACATCGACGCGGTCGAGCAGCCGGAAACCGTCTACTGGGTCGATCCGATCCACAAGCATCCGCACGATCACTTAGCCGCTCATCAACCTATCCATTCATCCGCTCGTGCCACATGACGCCTAACGCCTCGCTGCGCCCTCGCCTCGTCGCGCTCTACGCGGTGCTGCTCGCCGCCAACCTCGGCGCATGGCTGTGGGCGCTAATCGCGTTTCGCCACTACCCGCTGCTGCTCGGCACCGCGCTGCTCGCGTATGGCTTCGGTCTGCGTCATGCGGTCGACGCCGACCACATCGCGGCGATCGACGCCGTTACGCGCAAGCTGATGCAAACCGGCATGCGACCGGTCGGGATCGGGCTCGCGTTTTCGCTCGGCCATTCGACGATCGTGATCGCGGCGACGATCGGCATCGCCTGGACCACGCATTCGCTGAATGGGCGCTTCGAGAGCTTCAAGGAAGTAGGCGGCACGCTCGGGACACTGGTTTCCGCGTCGTTCCTGCTGGTGCTCGCGGCGGTCAATCTCGTGGTCCTGCGCGACGTGTGGCGCCGCTACCGGCACACGCAACGCGGCGACGTTGCGAGCACAGCGTCAGCCGATGCGCTCGCCCCAGCCGGGCTGCTGTCGCGCGCATTGCGGCCGCTGTTTCGGCTGGTCACGAAAAGCTGGCACATGTATCCGGTCGGCGTGCTGTTCGGGCTCGGCTTCGACACCGCGACCGAGGTCGGCCTGCTCGCGATCGCTGCGTCGCAGGCCAGCACTGGCCTGCCGCTCTATTCGATCCTCGTGTTCCCGGCGCTCTTCACGGCCGGCATGACGCTTGTCGATTCGACCGACAACGTGCTGATGGTGCACGCGTACGGCTGGGCGATGGACGACCCGAAGCGCAAGCTTTACTACAACGCGAGCATCACGTTCGTGTCGGCGATGGTCGCGATCGTGATTGGCGGCGTCGAGGCGCTGGGGCTGCTGTCGGATCGCTTCGGCTGGAGCGGCGGGGTGTCGGATGCGATCGTCGGAATCAACGATCATTTCGGCGCGCTCGGCTATGCGATCGTCGCGGCCTTCATGGCGTGCTGGATCGGCTCGGTGCTGTTTCATCGCTGGAGACGGCCGGATACGGCGGCACGATAAGTGGCCTGGCCTACCGAGAAACCGATCTACACCGTAGGTTTCTTTGAGAGTTCCACCTTGTGGAGTTCGAAACCGCATTTCGCACCGTGTTGCTCCGCCAATCCGTCCACAATCGCGGCCGCCCCTCGCGAGCACGCGTCCGGTAACCGTTGTGACGACGACACACCGCGCGTCATTTATCGGCCGATCGACTAGCGCGGCGCGCCCCCGGTGCGCCAGAGCCGCGAGCAATCGCTTACACTGAGACCGCTCTGCACAGCGTTGCCCTTTCGCGATAGCGGCCCCACCACATCCCATCGCCCATCGGAAGGCGCGCTGCCCCTCGCGCCGTCGCGCGGCTCGCGCGACGCCTCCGAACCAGCAACAGAACGGGTTGGACACGCCATCGATGAAAACGCCAGCGGACCGATTTCTCGCACCTGACGCATTGGACGCAGCCCGCCTCACAGCCGACGCCTACGGCAACCACGCCCTCGACGAGTTTGTCGCCGGCCGCATCACGCGCCGCGAGCTGCTACGACATGCGAGCGTGATCGGTCTCTCGCTCGCGGGTGGCGGCCTGCTCGGCGCGCCGCGAGCGCGGGCGCAAGGTGCACCGCCCACGTCGAACCAGACGATCCGCGTCGCGCATCTGACGCCGGCGGGCGCCGTCGATCCGCTGACGGTGACTGACGCCGCGAGTCTCGCGCTGCTGAACCAGACCGGCGAATTCCTGATCGACGACGACGGCGAGAAGCTGATGCTGAAGCCCGCGCTCGCGCTGTCGTGGAAGCCGAACGACAAGGGCGACGTGTGGACCTTCAAGTTGCGCCCCAACGTGAAATTCCACGACGGCCAGAGCTTCGGCGCGAAAGATGTAGTCGCGACCTTCGACCGTCTCGCCGATCCCGCGAGCGGCTCGGCCGCGCTATCGGTACTAAAGGGCGTGCTGTCGAAAGGTGGCGCGAAGGTCGTCGACGAACACACGGTGGAGTTTCATCTCGACGCGCCGACCGGCAATTTCCCGTACTACGTTTCCTCGGATAATTACAACGCGGTGATCCTGCCCGCGAACTTCGCGGGCAACTACGAAAAGAGTTTCATCGGCACGGGTCCGTTCAAATTCGAAAAGTATCAGCCGAAGGTTGGCGCGTCGTTCGTGCGCAATCCCGACTACTGGGGCGAAAAAGCGTTACCGCAACGCGTACAGTTTTCGTTCTACGCCGACGAGCAGGCTCAACTGCTCGCGTTGCAAGGCCATCAGGCCGACGTGATGGGCACGTTCACCGTGCAGGGCGGCGCGGCCATCCTGAACAATCCGGACTACAAGGCGGTCGGCGTCAAGTCGAGCGCGCACCGCCAGATTCACATGCGCAACGACAGCCCGCTCTTCAAGGACAAGCGCGTGCGTCAGGCACTCGCGTTGTCGCTCGATCGCGACGTGATCGTGCGCGGTCTCTTCAAGGGTCGCGCACAACTCGGCAACGACAGCCCGTTCGCGCCGGTGTTTCCATCGTCGGATGCGGGCGTGCCGCAACGCAAGATCGACGTCGCGAAGGCGAAGCAGCTGCTCGCGCAGGCTGGCGTGCCGAACGGTTTCGACGTCACGCTGACCACCGAAAAATACATGGAGATCCCCGACCTCGCGGTCGTCGTGCAGAACGCCGCGAAGGCGATCGGCGTGCGCATCAATCTGAAGGTCGAGAGCCAATCGCTCTACTACGGCGCGGGCACGCCGGGCAAATCCGACTGGCTCGACTCGCCGCTCGGCATCACCGATTACGGCCATCGCGGCGTGCCGAACGTGTTCCTCACCGCGACGCTGACGAGCAACGGCACATGGAACGCCGCGCACTTCAAGAATCCGCAATACGATCAACTGGTCGCGCAGTTCGTCGCGGCGATCGATCTCGCCACGCAAAGGAAAATCTCCGGGCAGATCCAGACGCTATTGCTCGACGAAACGCCGCTGATCATCCCGTTCTTCTACGATCAGCTGATCGCGATGCGCAAGGGCGTGAACGGCGTGCGCTTCACTGCGCTCGCGCAACTGTATTTCGATCGCGCGACGCTCAGCGCGTAAGCAGCGCGCTGTCCGCCTCGCTTTTCGCAGGAGAACTCACGATGTCGGCTCCGGCGCCCTCTCCCGCCTCGAATACATCGCGTCCGCCGCGCGCGACGAACGGCAACGCGGGCCGCGTCGCGCGTTTTCTCGCGACGCGCGCGGGTCTTTCGCTGATCACGCTGTGGCTGCTGTCGGTGATCGTGTTCGCGGGCGGCCAGCTGCTGCCCGGCGATATCGGCCGCGCGGTGCTCGGGCCGCTCGCCGATGCGCGCGCGGTCGCCGCGCTCGATCATCAGCTCGGCGCCGACCGGCCGCTGCTCACGCAATACATCGACTGGATCACGCATTTCGTGCGCGGCAACATGGGGCTGTCGTACGCGTATCGCGAACCGGTCAGGCCGTTCATCGCCGATGCGCTCGGGCATTCGGCGAAGCTCGGCCTGCTCGCGTTCATCGTCGTCGTGCCGCTCGGCATCGCGGGCGGCGTGTGGTCGGCGATGCATGCGGGGCGCTGGCTCGATCGCACGATCAGCATCGCCGGTTTGTCGGCGACCGTGGTGCCGGAGTTCGTGTCGTCGATCGTGCTGATTCTCGTGTTCGGCGTGTGGCTGCGCTGGCTGCCCATCGAGGCCTCATCTCCGCCCGACGCGAGCGTGCTCGAACAGCTGCGCCATCTGGTGCTGCCGGTGCTGCCGCTCGTCCTCGTGTTCTTCGGCTACATCGCGCGAATGGCACGCGCGGGCACCGTCGAAGCGCTCGACGCCGACTACACGCGCACCGCGATCCTCAAGGGCCTGCCGCGCCACGTCGTGATCTGGCGGCACGTGCTGCGCAATGCACTGCTGCCGACGATCACCGTCGCCGCCACCCAACTCGGCTACATGATCGGCGGACTCGTGGTGGTCGAGACGCTGTTCCGCTACCAGGGCATCGGCTCGCTGATCTACAACGCCGCCAAGGCGAAGGATTTTCCAATGCTCGAAGCGGGCGTACTGACGATCGGCGTCGTCTATACGCTCGCGAATCTGGTCGCCGATGCGCTGCACGTGCTGCTCAATCCGCGACTGCGGGTGAGGACCGCCGAATGAATACGACCGTGCCGCCGGCTTCATCGACGCCACCAGGCTCGCCCGCGCCAGGCGCACCGGGCTCCGAGCCGCGTTTCCCGCGCCTCCTCCTGCTGCTCGGTTCGCCGACCTTCATCGTGGGCGCGCTGATCGTCGCGTGGTGGATCGTCTGCGCGATCGCCGGGCCGTGGTTCGTGCATCTCGATCCGTACGCGTCCGATCCGCTCAATTCGCTGACGCCGCCCGATCGCACGCACTGGTTCGGCACCGATCAGCTCGGCCGCGACGTATTCTCGCGCGTGATCGTCGGCGCGCGCGACATCCTGACGATCGCGCCGCTCGCGACACTGCTCGGCACCGCGGCGGGCACCGCGCTCGGCCTGGTGGTCGGCTACTTCGACGGCTGGGTCGACGATGTCATCGGCCGCATGATCGACGCGGTGCTCGCGCTGCCGCTCGTGATCGTCGCGCTGCTCGCGCTCGCCGCGGTCGGTGCGTCGAACTTCACGGTGATTCTCGTGATCGGCACCACCTTCACGCCGATAACAGCCCGCACCGTGCGCGCCGCCGTGTTCGCAGAGCGGCATCTCGACTATGTGGCCGCCGCGCAGCTGCGCGGCGAACGCGCGCCGTACATCATGTTCGCGGAGATCCTGCCGAACGTGCTGCCGCCGATCGTCGTCGAAGCAACGGTGCGGCTCGGCTATGCGATCTTCGCGGTCGCGACGCTGTCGTTCCTCGGCTTCGGCATCCAGCCGCCGTCGGCCGACTGGGGGCTTGCGCTGTCCGAGTCGTACACGTTGATGGCGGGCGGCGCGTGGTGGACCGTCGTGTTTGCGGCGGGCGCGATCGCGTCACTGGTGGTCGGCGTCAATCTGATCGCCGACGGCGTGCAGGGAGTGCTCGACCAATGAACGGCCCACCGCCCTCCTCGTTCGCGGCGTTCGACGTGTCGAAAAGCGATCGCACCGATGCGCTGACCGTGGTCGGCCTGACGGTCACCTACCGGATCCGCGGACGCGATCGCGAAGTGCTGCAGGACGTATCGTTTCGCGTGCGACGCGGCGAGGCGTACGGGCTCGTCGGCGAATCCGGTTGCGGCAAGTCGACCGTGGCAATGGCGACGCTGCGCTATCTGCCACGCAATGGCAAGGTGAAGGCCGGCAAGATCGTAATCGCCGGTGAGGACGTGCAGAAGCTGGGTGCCGACGCGCTGCGCAGCATGCGTGCGACGACCGTCTCGATGGTCTACCAGGACCCGGGGCGCGCACTGAATCCATCGCTGACGATCGCCCGTCAGGTTTCCGAAGCATTCGAGGCGGCCGGCGTCGCGCGCGACGAGGCGCTGCAACGCACGCTCGAGATACTCAAACGCGTCCGCATCGCGGCGCCCGAACGCGTGATGAACAGCTATCCGCATCAATTGTCGGGCGGCATGCAGCAGCGCGTCGTGATCGCGATGGCGCTCGCGTCGAACCCCGCGCTGCTGATTCTCGACGAACCGACTACCGGCCTCGATGCGACCGTCGAAGCGGAAGTGCTCGACCTCGTCGCACGGTTGCGCGAGGAACTCGGCACCGCGGTGCTGTTCATCAGCCACAACCTCGCGGTGATCGGCCGCATGTGCGAACGCGTCGGCGTGCTGTACGCGGGCAAGCTGGTCGAGGAAGGCGCGACCCAGGACGTGTTCGCGCGGCCGCGTCATCCGTACACGGTCGGGTTGCTGCGCTGCCTGCCGACGGCCGGACGCAGCAAGGACAGCGAGCGGCTCGATACGATCGCGGGCGGCCTGCCTCTGCCGGGCTCGGTCACGCAGGGCTGCATCTATGCGGAGCGCTGCCGTCTCGCCGACGAGCGCTGCCGCCGCGACGCGCCGCCGCCCTATCGCCTCGGCGCCCGGCATGGCGATCAGATGGCGCGCTGCCACTATCACGAGCGTGCGATCGAACTGCCGCGTGCGACATCGAGCGCGGCGCCGGTGGCGGCCGCATCATCCAACGCGGCGCCGCGCGCGCCCTCTGGGCCGGTCTTGCGCGCCCGGAACCTGTCGAAAACATTCCACGTATCGGGCGTCCCGCTGCGCGCGGTCGACGACGTGTCGCTCGAACTCGCGAGCGGCGAGACGCTCGGCCTCGTCGGCGAATCGGGCAGCGGCAAGACAACGCTCGCGCGGCTGCTGCTCGGCCTGCTCGCACCCGATGCCGGCAGCGTGCTCGAACTCGACGGCGCCCCGCTCGCCGCGCGCGTCACGCGACGCAGCGACGAGCAGCTGAAATCGCTGCAGATCGTGTTCCAGAATCCGGACTCGGCGCTCAATCGCGCGCATTCCGTCAAGCGGCTGATCGGCCGTGCGCTCGCGCGCTTCACCGCGCTGCGCGGGCCCGAGATCGACGCACGGCTCGCCACGCTGACGGACGCCGTGCGGCTGCCCGAGCGCTATCTGGACGCACGTTCACGCCAGCTTTCGGGCGGACTCAAGCAGCGCGTCGCGATTGCGCGCGCGTTCGCCGGCGAACCGCGCGTCGTCGTGTGCGATGAGCCGACTTCATCGCTCGACGTGTCGGTGCAGGCCGCGATTCTGAACCTGCTCGCCGATCTGCAGCGCGAGCGCGGCGTCAGCTACGTATTCATCTCGCACGATCTGCACGTGGTCCGCTATGTGTCGGATCGCATCGCGGTGCTCTACCTCGGCCGGCTGCTCGAAATCGGCCCGGCGGCGGCCGTGTTCGATGGACCGCAGCATCCCTATACCGAGGCGCTGCTGTCCGCCGTGCCGACGCTGCCGGGCGACGGCGCGTGCGGCGAGGTGCATCAACGTACGCGTATCCGTCTCACCGGCGAGTTGCCCGGGCCCGGCGCGATGCCGTCGGGCTGCGTGTTTCACACGCGCTGTCCGCGCAAGCTCGGCGCGATCTGCGAGCAGCAGGACCCGCCGTTTCTCGAAGCGGACGACGCCGCCGATTCGTCTTGCGCGCACCGGATTCGCTGCCATATTCCGATCGCCACACTTCGCGAGCTACAAAGCGAGCCGCGCGACGACAACGCGAGCGACCCAACGAATGGCGGCACCTCCGACGATGCGTCGGAAAACGCCAGCTAGCGTCGACTCGAACCTCATCGACGCACACCGCCCCTCTTAACGAATCCCGCGTCGGAACACGCTTTTGCGTCCGCGCGTTTCATCGTCGCAACGTTTTGAGGCGTTTTTCCAGCGTGCGCATCGCACATCCCGATATCGCCCGTGTCGCTTCAAGGCTTTGCGACGCGTGGCATGGATATCGCTAAATTAGCGGCCAGAGATTCGAAGCCAAACCGGGCGCGCAACGCCGCGCATATCCGCACGACGAGCGTCACCACGCGATGGCGCGACCTCGCGCGATCAGCACGGCAGCGACGCACGGACAACTTCGACACAACGGACCGGGGGTTCGACAAGACCCGCGTGCAGACAGGTTGGCCGGCGCTGGGGCAGCTCGCGAAGGCGGCAGCGAGGTACCGTCCTTCGCTCTGGAGACGCGCGACGAAGAACGGAAAATCAGATCAGTACTACTGTGCAATGATGCGCGGCGCGGTGGTCCTCGCGAGGGTCGCGGTGTTGGCGGGCGGGACCGCGTACGGGGCGTCGACGGACGTGATCCCTCGCTGGATTGTGCTGGCCGACGCGTTGCGGGTGCAACCCGGCGATTCAACGCCGCTGCTGCTCGCGCAGAACGACGGCGCGGCAACCGGCGCCGAGGCTGGCACGGCCACGGCCGACGACGATGCCGCCTCGGTGTTCGCGCCGACCGGCTGCGGCGGGCTCGGCGGTCCGGGCTGCGGCCGGCTCGGCGGCGGCAGTGGCAACGGCAGCGGTAATGGCGGCGCGGCGGGTTCGAGCAATAGCGGTGCTGGCGCAAGCGGCAACAGCGGCGCCGGGGCGGCGGGTTCAGGGAGCGGAAGTGGGAGTGGCGGTGCGGGCACGGGCGGTAAGGGAAATAGCGGTAGTGGTGGTGGCGGTGGAAGCGGAGGCGGAGGCGGAGGCGGAGGCGGAGGCGGAGGCGGAGGCGGAGGCGGAGGCGGAGGCGGCGGAGGCGGCGGCGGTGGCGGCGGTGGCGGCGGTGGAGGCGGTGGAGGCGGTGGAGGCGGTGGAGGCGGTGGAGGCGGTGGCGGCGGTGGCGGCGGTGGCGGCGGTGGAGGCAGCGGCGGTGGAGGCAGCGGCGGAGGAGGCAGCGGCGGAGGCGGAAGCAGCGGCGGCAGCGGGAGCGGCGGCTGCGGTTGCGGAGGCTTCCAGCGGTGGCCCAGGTGGCGGCTCCAGCGGTGGCCCTAGCGGTGGTTTCGGCGGTGCGAATGGTGGTGGCTTCGGTGGCGGGTTCGGCGGAGGCTTTGGCGGAGGCTTCGGCGGCGGTCACGGAGGCAAGGGTGGCGGCAGCGGCGGCAGTGGCAACGGTGGCGGGAACGGGCACTAGGCGTCGCCCGTTGCCCCGGGTAGGGAGCCCCCGCGCCCTACCCGCCGGCGACATGTCCCGGCATACTGTCCGCTATCCGCTGGCAACGGCGGTGATGTCCCGATCCCCCGGTCGGGCGTCACCGCCGGAGGCCGGTCGGAGCGGCCCGCCCGCTTTCGGCGCGCGCTGACGGAATGGCTCGGAGAGTGCGCGAGCTACGCCTCGCGCCATCGCGCGAACCGCACCGCGAGCGGCGGGAACACAACCTCCATTGCGTGCGAGTGTTATGGAACCAATCCGAGACGACCGCCTCATATCAAATTCATCGTTCGATATGAGGGCCCACAACATGCATAGAAGCGTCCCCCCCGCCGCGACCCGCACGGCAGCCGCCGTGCTGACCGCTGCCGCCCTGGGCCTCGCATCGCTCGCCAATGCGCAAACACCCGCGCAGCCAATGGCGCAAACCTTGTCGCAAGCGGCACCACCGGTCGACCCGAGCTTCTCCGCCTACTCGCTCGTCCAGAGCTGCAAACAGCGCCACGACAACGTCGCGCAAGGGCAATGCGTCGGCGCGATCCGCGGCATCATCCACGGTTATCAATACGGCGTGCTGTTCCTCTCGCAACGAGCAACCCTCCCCGCCAACGAAACGCAGCGCGTGTCGCTATGCCTGCGCGACGTGGCGGTGTCGTCGATCGTCGACGACTTCCTCGCCGATGCCGCCCAGGTGCCGGACGACGCGCTGCAGCACACCCCCGCCGAAGTCGCCGTGCTCGGCTCCGTGCATCAGCACCATCCCTGCACCTGAACGCCGCCTCAGCGCGAGCGGCGTCATCGACGCCCACAGCGCTTCGAGCCTCGCGCGCCGCCGTTGCGCAACGGACGGCGGCCGCGCCGGCGCTTACAACATCTCCAGCGCACGCTTGCCGCGCGGCGGCGTGAAGTACGCGTCGAGCGCGGCGAGTTCGCCGGCTTCCAGCACCAGTTGCGACGCGCGATGGTTGTCGCGCACATGCTCGACGCGCGCCGCCTTCGGAATCGCGCACACATTGGGCTTGCCCAGCACCCACGCGAGCGCCACCTGAAACACCGAGACGCCGCGCGCGTCGGCGATATCGTCGAGCGGCGAGCGTTTCGGCAGCCGCGCATGATCGACCGGGCTGTACGCCATCGCCGGCATGCCGCGCGCGGCGAGCCACGGCAACAGATCGAACTCCGGCCCGCGCCGCGCCACGTTATACAGAATCTGGTTGGTCGCGCACGCGTCGCCGCCTGGCGTCGCGACGAGTTCTTCCATGTCGTCGGTATCGAAGTTGCTGACGCCCCAATGACGGATCTTGCCCGCGCGCCGCAGCGCCTCGAAGCCGTCGACGGTGTCCGCGAGCGGCACCGAACCACGCCAGTGCAGCAGATACAGATCGAGCCGGTCCGTTTTCAGACGCTTCAGGCTCTGCTCGCACGCGGCGATCACGCCGCGCCGGCTGGCGTTGTGCGGATACACCTTGCTGACCAGAAACACCTTGTCGCGCAAACCCGCGAGCGCTTCGCCGAGCAGTGACTCGGTCGCGCCGTCGCCGTACATTTCGGCGGTATCGATCAGCGTCATGCCGAGTTCGATGCCGCAGCGCAGCGCATCGATTTCCGCCGCGCGTCGTGCCCGCTGCTCGCCCATTTCCCACGTGCCCTGCCCCAGTGCTGGCATGCGCTCGCCGCCCGGCAGGCTCACGCTTGCGATCTCGCTCGTCATGCTGACTCCTCGAAAGTGGCTCGATCCAGATGCGAAACGCTGGCCCGCCGCCTCATCACGCAACGCACGCTACTAAAAACCTGGCGACGAGTTTAGCGGCTCCGCGGCCTCACGACGGCGCGCCTGGCAAAAGCCAGCTATAACAGGACGCGCCGATGTTTTAAAATTGCCGCTTGCCCATCTTGCGTGAGCCCCATGACCTCTGCCTCGGAAGACCGCTGGCGCGACCTGCGCCCGGACCCGGAAAACGACACGCCGCTCTATCTGCAACTTGCCCGCAAGCTCGGCAGCGCGATCCACGAAAACCGCTGGAACGCCGGCGAGGCGCTGCCTTCGGAGCGCGTGCTGTCGGAGGCGCTCGGCGTGTCGCGCATCACGTCGCGCAAGGCGATCGCGCTGCTCGTGGAGCAGGGTTTGATCCGCCGCACCCAAGGCGCGGGCAGCTTCATCACGCCGCGCTACGAAGATCCGTTGTCGCGTCTGTCGAGCTTCAGCGAAATGCTGCGCCGGCGCGGCTTCACGCCGAGTTCGAAGTGGCTGTCGCGCGAAATCTCGCCGGCCAATCGCGACGAGGTGATCCAACTGGGGCTGTCGCCGGCCGCAGCGGTCACGCGGCTGCGGCGGCTGCGGCTCGCCGACGGCATCGTGATGGCGGTCGAGAATTCGACGTTCCCGGCCGCGGTGATTCCCGATCCACAGGCAATCGGCGATTCGCTGTACACGTATCTGGAGAATCGCGGACTGACGATCGTGCGCGCGTTGCAGCACTTCCGCGCGGTGAACGCGAGCGACGAGATCGCGCAGCAGATGAGCATCGCGCCGAACGAGGCGTTGCTGTTGATCACGCGCGTGGGTTATACGGCGGATCAACGCGCGATCGAACTGACGGACACGTACTGCCGCAACGATTACTACGACTTCGTGGCGGAGTTGCGAAAGTAAGCGGCGACACGGTGGGCGGTCAGGTACGCCGCGTTCCCAACCTGAACGCGCCGCCCGCTCCAACCGTCACGTCCACCGGGCTTCGTGCGCGCCGATGCGCGTCGGCGGCAGCGCATAAAACGCAGGCGTCTGCTCCAGTTCCTCCGCCGGCAGCACGCCAAGCACCCGCCCGAACTCCGATTGCACGCTCGCGACGCAATCGCGCACATCGTCGAGCGACACCTCGGGCGCCTGCTGCCCATCGGCCAGCAGCCCGAACGACCGCAGCCAACGCCCCGTCTGCGCAAGAGACACCTTCACATGCCAGCTGCCGCCCTCGCGAGCGCGCCGCGCGAGCGCGACCATCGCGCCGAACGCGGCCAGATAGCCGGTCGCGTGATCGAGCGCCTGACACGGCAGATGCCGCGGCTCGGCTGAACCCGCCGCCGCGCGCTCGGTCCACGCGATGCCGCTCGCCGACTGCACCAGACTATCGAAGCCGCGTCGCTGCGCCCACGGCCCTGTGTGCCCGTACGCGCACACCGAGACATAGACGATGCCGGGCCGCAGCCGTGCCAGCTCGTCCGGCCCGAAGCCGCGCGCCTCGAGCGCGCCCGGACGATAGGCCTGCAGGAACACGTCGGCATCGCGCGCGAGTCCGCGCAACGTGTCGCAGCCTGCCGCCTCGCGCAGATCGACGATTGCCGAACGCTTGCCGCGGCCGTTGTCGATCACGAGCGGCGCGATGTTCGGCAGATGCGGCCCGTTGATCGTCAACACGTCCGCGCCATGATGCGCGAGCGCGCGGCCGGCCACCGGTCCCGCGATGATCCGCGACAGATCCAGCACCCGCACACCTACGAGCGGGCGGTCGATACCGGGGTCAGCGTCAGCGGCGGCGTGGCGCGGTGGCTCGGCCGGGGCGTCGCCGATGCGCTCGATCTCGAACAGCGGCAAGCGCGCGATCGCTTTGGCCTGCTCGAGCGCGGCCCATTCGTCGGGCGTGCGAATCAAGGCGGCGCACAGGCCCGCGTCGGCGAGCGTTTGATCGAGCGTCGCGCCCTCCCAGCCGCGAATCGCGGCCGCCACCGAGGGCCGCCCATTGTCACAACCGAGCACCTCGAGCACGCCCTTCAAGTGATGCGCGAAATTCGTATGCAACTGGATCCAGCGGCCGTCGCCCGTTTCATAGAAGCCGGTGACCGGATCGCGCAGCGCGGGCGGCGGCCCATCGTCGATCCGCAAATAGCGTTCGCTGCGAAACGCCGCCAGCGCGCGACGCATCTGCACCGACACCTGTTGCAGGCGAGCGCTGCGCAAGCGCCAGTATTCGGCGGCGGCGAGGCCCGTCGCGGCGATGGTCGACGCCGCGAGGCTGCCGACACGGTAGACCGACGGCAAGCCGGGATCCGCGCCGGCGAGCGACACGGCGTGCAGCGCGACCGGATCGCAGCCGGCGAGGGTCCAGATGTGCTTGAGGGCGAGTTCGGGCGTCATGGGATCGGGCGCGCTGGCCGCGCGGACAGGAAGCAGGTACACCGAGTCTAAATTTGAGCCTTGCGGCAATCAATCTTGATTATGATAATCAACATATATTGATTTCTTCGGTTTATACGCACTTTTATGCCAGCCCCGATTTACCTGAGCGCCGCCGAAGCGGCCGCAACGCTCGGCGTCAGCTTGCCGACGCTGTACGCGTATGTAAGCCGAGGCATGCTCGGCTCGTCGCCGGATGCGCAAGGCAGGCATCGGCTCTACGATGCCGCCGAGGTGCGCCGCCTCGCGCGTCGCAAGGCGGACGGCAAACGCGCCGGCAAGGTCGCGCAGAAGGTGCTCGACTGGGGCGTACCGGTGCTCGAATCGTCGATCACGCTGGTCGCGGACGGTCGGCTGCTGTATCGCGGGCACGATGCGATCGAGCTCGCGCGCAGTGCGTCACTCGAAGACGTCGCGGCGCTGTTGTGGGAATGCAGCGCGCGGCGCATCGCCGATGCGCCCGTCGTGCCGCTCGCCCCCGCGCAATGGGCCGCGTGGCTCAAGCTGTGGAGTGACAGCGCGCCGCTCGATCGCGCGCTGGTGCTGCTGCCGGCCGCCGCCGCGCAGATGCCGCGCGTGTGGGCGCTCGGCCGCGATGCGCAGCTCGACACCGCGTGCGCCGTGATGCGGCTGCTGGCCGCCGCGATGCTGACGGCGGCGCCGTCGAACGAACCGCTGCATCGGCAGATCGCGACGGCCTGGCGGGTGCGCAGCCGTCAGCAAAGCGGACTGCTGCGCGCGGCCTTGGTCGCCTGCGCGGATCACGAACTGAACGCGTCGACGTTCACGGTCCGTTGCATCACGTCGACGGGCACGCACCTGTTCGGTGCGGTCGCGGGCGGGCTCGCGGCGCTTTCTGGGCCGCGTCACGGCGGCGAAACCGTGCGCATCGCCGCGCTGCTCGATGAGGCGTCGCGCTCGCCCGAGCTGGACCGCTATCTGGCGAACCGTCTCGCGCGCTACGAGCACGGCGCGCAAGGGCCGGTGCTGTCGGGCTTCGGTCATCCGCTCTATCCGGACGGTGATCCGCGCGCGCGATCATTGCTGGCGATGCTCGCCGACTGCGCGCCAGCCCGCTCGCCGCTCAACGAGGTGCTGCAGGTCGCGCGAGCGGTGCGCGACACGACCGGCGCGGAGCCGACGGTGGATTTCGCGCTTGCCGCGATCGAGCGCGTGCTCGCCTTGCCGAGCGGGGCCGCGTTCACGCTGTTCGCGCTCGGGCGGGTGGTCGGCTGGATCGCGCACGCGATGGAGCAGGCGCGCGATGGCCGGTTGATCCGGCCGCGGGCGCGGTATATCGGGGAGTATGAGGCGGGAGGTGCTGCGTAGGGACCAGGAAGAGGCGGCTCGCCGTTCGCCCTGCATCAGACCACGCCCGGCCGACGCGCCAGCCAGGCCGGCATCGGCCAGCCGAATAGCAGCGTCGGCAACCGGCGTTCCGAGCCGCTCGCCAGCGCAAAACACGCCCCGGCCCGCCCGGCGCTGATCCATGCCACCGATCCACGCGCCAACTCGATCGACTGCCCCTCCGCCAGCCAGTGATCCTCATGCTCGCCCTCGACGGTCAGCCAGACGTTGCCGCTGATCACCTTGAAAATCGTCGGACGCGCAACCCGCCAGGCCCTGACGGGCTCGCCATGTTCCAGCTCGAAAACTCGCACTTCTCGCATCGCCGTTCTCCTCGATGAACTTTCTGTTGTACCGATTATTGACGTGCGATGATCGGAGACACATGCACAGTTCCGAACACTTTCATCGGAACTGTTCAGTCAAAAAACCGAACAGTTGGCATGGCTCGCGCGGCGCAGGTTTAAAACTTTCGCGTTCGCAGGCCGGCGACAGAAGGCAAGCGTATGAAACTCGAAATCCAGCTCGATCGGGACAACGGCGTGCCGCTGACCGAGCAGATCGTCGCGGGCGTCTCGGCGTGGATCCGCTCGCGCAATGCGCATCCTGGCTCAAAGCTGCCGTCGATCCGCCAGTTCGCCGCCGACTTCGACGTAAGCCGCTTTCCGGTGATCGAGGCATACGACCGGTTGGTGTCGCTCGGCTATGTCGACTCGCGCCACGGCTCCGGCTTTTACGTCGCCGATCGCCAACCGACCGACATGCGCTGCCAGGGCACTTCGGACCCGCGCCGCGCCGATGTCGAGTCGGACCATCTGCTCGAGCAATTCAACTTTCCGGGCGAAACGCTGAAGCTCAGCACCGGTTTCATCCCCGAAAGCTGGCGCGACATCGATGGCATTGCGCAGGCGATCCGCCACGTGTCGCGAACCGATCCGGCTAGCATGGTCGAGTACGCGACGCCGCTCGGCAACCCGGTCTTGCGCGAACAGTTGCGCGGCCGCATTGGCCAGTTGGGCATCCAGGCAGACGCATCGCAGATTCTGATCACCAATGGCGCGAGCCAGGCGTTCGATCTGCTGGTGCGCTACATGCTCAAGCCAGGCGACACGATCTTTGTCGAGGACCCCGGTTACTACAACCTGTACGGCCTGTTGCGCCTGCACGGCATGAAGCTGATCGGCATTCCACGCACCGGCAATGGTCCCGACCTCGACACGATGCAGGCGCAACTGAAGCTGCACCGGCCCAGATTGCTGCTCATCAACACCGTGTTCCACAATCCGACCGGCACCACGGTCGCACCGCAGGTCGCATTCCGTTTGCTGCAAATGGCGCGAGAGCATGGCTTCCAGATCATCGAGGACGATATCTACGCGGATTTTCAGACCGAGCTCACCGACCGCCTGGCCACCCTCGACCAACTCGAACAGGTGATCTACATCGGCGGATTGTCGAAAACGCTGTCGTCTTCGCTGCGGGTCGGCTACGTGGTTGCGAGTCACGCGATCATCAAGGACCTGGTCGACATCAAGATGCTGACGAGCATCGGCTGTTCGCGCTTTGCCGAAGCGGTGGCGGTGTCGATGCTGGAGCGCGGCGCATATCGCAAATATCTGGAGCGACTGCGCCGCCAGATGCGCGGCGCGCTCGGCTCGACCGTCCAGACACTCGAAGATGCCGGCTGGGAGATCTTCGAAGAACCAGCGGGCGGCAAGTTCGTGTGGGCACGCGTGCCGCATGTCGCGGACGCCGAGCGGCTCGTTGAATGCGGCGTGCCCCTCGGAGTGACGGTGCTGCCTGGACAACACTTCAGGCCGAACCGGGAGGTGAGCCCGTGGATCAGGATTCATGTGGCGTTTGGCAACGAGCCACGGGCGCAGGCGTTTTTTCATGCGGCGGCGCAGTTGCCGCCTGATGCGTGAACACGGCGCGGAGCGCGGCCGTGACGCAGCGCCGACACCCGCGCAACGCTGCGCCGCCCGCTGCGCCGGGACCCGCTTTTCCCTAGAATAGCGAGTCCCAACCCGACCGAGCGCGCCCAGCCGCCTCATATGTCCACGACGCCGCCTCCGCCCGCCCTCGCTCCCGATATCCCCTCGGGTCCTTCGCCCCGCTCGCTGACCGTGATGCTGTGGCTGGTCGCCACCGGCTTCTTCATGCAGACGCTCGATTCGACGATCGTCAACACCGCGCTGCCCGCGATGGCGACAAGCCTCGGCGAACTGCCGCTGCGCATGCAATCGGTGGTGATCGCCTACTCGCTGACGATGGCGGTGATGATCCCCGTGTCCGGCTGGCTCGCCGACAGACTCGGCACGCGGCGCGTGTTCTTCAGTGCGATCCTCGTGTTCGCGGTGGGCTCGTTGCTGTGCGCGAACGCGCATACGCTGAACCAACTGGTGCTCTTTCGTGTTCTGCAAGGCGTGGGCGGCGCGATGCTTCTGCCGGTTGGGCGGCTCGCGGTGCTGCGAACCTTCCCGGCTGAGCGCTATCTGCCGGCGTTGTCGTTCGTGGCGATTCCGGGGCTGATCGGACCGTTGATCGGACCGACGCTCGGTGGCTGGCTCGTCAAGATCGCGTCGTGGCACTGGATCTTTCTGATCAACGTGCCGGTGGGCATCGTGGGCTGCATCGCGACGTTTATCTTCATGCCGGATAGCCGCAACGAACACACGAGCAAATTCGACCTTGGCGGCTACCTGTTGCTGGTGGTGGGCATGGTGGCGATTTCGTTCGCGCTCGACGGCCGCACCGAGTTCGGCATTCAACATGCGACGGTGCTGGTGCTGCTGATTCTGAGCATGGCGTGCTTCGTTGCGTATGGGCTGCACGCGGTGCGCGTGCCCGAGCCGATCTTCCCGCTCGATCTGTTCAAGATCCACACGTTTAGCGTTGGGCTGCTCGGTAATCTGTTCGCGCGGATCGGCAGCGGCTCGATGCCCTACCTGATTCCTCTGCTGTTGCAGGTGAGCCTCGGCTATAGCGCATTCGAAGCCGGGCTGATGATGCTGCCCGTGGCGGCCGCGGGCATGGCGACGAAGCGCCTCGTGACGAAGCTGATTCTGAAGTACAGCTACCGGCGCGTGCTGATGGCGAACACGATTCTGGTCGGTCTGATGATGGCGAGTTTCGCGCTCACGAGCACGCATCAGCCGCTGTGGCTGCGGCTCGTGCAACTGGCGATCTTCGGCGGCGTGAACTCGATGCAGTTCACCGCGATGAACACGTTGACGTTGAAGGACCTCGGCACCGGCGGCGCCAGCAGCGGCAATAGCCTGTTTTCGCTCGTGCAGATGCTTTCGATGAGTCTCGGCGTGACGGTGGCCGGTGCGTTGCTGACAACCTTTACCGGCATCATGCAACGCGCGACTGGCGCCAATTCGCTGCCCGCGTTTCATGCGACGTTCCTCTGTGTCGGCATCATCACCGCATGCTCGTCATGGATCTTTGCGCAGTTGTCGCCGGAGATTCGCACGCCCGCGAAAAAGACCGATCCTTCGGAGCGAACTTGAAAGCCGCACGAGCCAGGACGACGCATCCTCGTGCAGTCGCGAACGGATTTCCGGGCATCGCTCCGCGCGCGCCGCACGCAGCACGCTTGCACAGCGTCGCCGACCCGCAACAGGGCGCGTCCCGCACCAGCGAAGTGCGCGTTATCGCCTTCGTACCGCGGCGGGCGCACAACGATTTCCTCGGAGCATTGCTGGTGGACGCTCGAGCTTTGTTCGAACACGCGCATAGTTCTTGCTCGTCTATCCTGTAAACTCTTGGTCTGCGCGCGCGAACTCCTGCCTGGCCCAGCAAGCGCCGCCATTTCCACACGACTGACACGATGAGCATGATCGAACTCGATCCTCCCGGCTTCCAGCCACCACGCCCGATGGCCGGCGACGAAGGCTCCCGGCGTACCGTTCTCTATGGCGGCTACACCGTTTTCAGCGTGTTTCAGCCGGTCTTTTCGGTATCGCACCGGCGCGCGATCGGGTATCACGCGTCGCTGCGCGTGCACGACGAGCATGAGCGGCAAGTGCCCTCGCACGAAGTCTTTACGCAGGCCGCGCGACGCGGCGATCTGCTGGAACTCGGACGGCTGGCCGAATCGCTGCACCTCGGCAACTTCAACGCATTCGACAGCCACGACGAATGGCTCTTCCTCAGCCTGCATCCGGCCGCACTGATGGACACCAGCTACGGCGACGCGCTGCTTGCCAGCCTGAAGGCGCTCGGCCTGCCGCCGCAGCGCGTGGTGCTCGAAGTATCCGAACAGGCTGGCGGCGAAACCACGCGCTTCGCCGAAATCGTCGATTCGCTGCGCAAGGCCGGTTTCCTGATCGCGCTCGACGGCTTTGGCGCCAAGCATTCGAACATCGACCGGGTGTGGAATCTGCGGCCGGACATCGTCACGCTCGACCGCTGCATCCTCGCGCAAGCGAGTGAACACTCGCATATCGAGCGCGTGTTGCCGGGCCTCGTCTCTCTGTTGCACGAGTCTGGGCAACTGGTGCTGATGGGCGGTCTGAGCACCGAACGTGATGCGCTGATCGCGCTCGAATGCAATGTCGACTTCGTCCAGGGCGCATTTTTCGCGGGTCCGAGCGTCGAACCCGTCAAGCCGCAAGTTGCCGCTGGCCTGATGGATTCGCTCTCCGCTTCGCTGCGCGAACGCGTTGCCGCTCGAGAGAAAGCGCAATCCGCGCGGCTCGCGCCGTATGTCACGGCGCTCGAGGCAGCCGCCGCGCAGCTGGTTGCCGGGGAATCGATCACGCAGGCGACCGCACCTCTGCTCGCGCTCGGAGAAACGGCGCGCTGCTTTGTTTTGGATGGTTCGGGGCGGCAGATCGGCGACAACGTGCTGCCGCCGGGGCGCACATCGCAACGCGCAAAGCGCTTCAGCCCGCTGCTGCATTCCGAAGGCGCGAGTTGGGAGCGCCGCCCGTACTTCATTCAGGCGATGCGTCAACCGGGGCGGGTTAATCTGACGCCGCCGTATCTGTCGATCAACGAAGCGCATCTGTGCGTGACCGCCTCGATTGCCGCGCACACGTCGCATGGTACGCAGGTGCTATGCGTCGACATCAACTGGGAAGTCGCGGCTCACCGTAACTGACGCCCCCGGATGGTCCTTGATGCGGGCAAGCAGTTCCGTGACCGCATCACGGCCCAGCATCCGGTTGGCCGCCTGCAGATGCGCGGCGCTGGTCAGGATGCGCAGCGAGACGATTTTCGCCGAAAGGTCCGTTTTGCCATCCGTCACCACGTCGATTAACCCGACGATCTCGCCGTCGCAGAACAGTGCGATGCACACCGCACCCGCCATCGACACCACCTCCGCATGGCTCGCCTGTTGCGCGAGCGATGTGACTACAGCCATCCACTTCGGACCTGAACCCGGTTCGCGGTCGCGTTGCGCTTCGGTTTCAGGCGTTGGCCCTTGTGCTCGAAGGGCCGGGTTGGCTGTGGGGAACGGAGGGGGCGGAGCGTACAAAGGTACGTCGCTGATCAGTTGCGGCGCATCGCTGAAAAGCTGTAGCAGGCCCGCCCGGTCTTGCGCTTCGAGCGCCGCGCGCAAACGCTCGACGATTCGCCCATGCACCGCCGGATCGGGCCGCTCCAACGGCGCCCCCGCACGTCTCAGACGCTCCTTGGCGCGATGAACCATTTGCCGGCAAGCGGCCGGTGTGCGCTCGAGAATCGAGGCGATTTCCGCATAACCGCACTCGAACGCTTCATGCAGGACAAGCGCCGCACGTTCGTCTGGTTTCAGATGTTCGAGAAGCAGCATCACGCCGTACGACATATCTGCCGCTCGCAACGCCAACTCCTCCGCCGATGGTGCGACCTCGTCGAGCCACGGCTCCGGCAACCAGCCGCTAGCCTGTGACGCACGCTCGCGCTGTGCATGCCGCAGACGGTCGATCGCCGTGCGCGTGGTGAGCGTGGTGAGCCACGCGACCGGCGTTTGCACCGCCTGCGTATCGGCCAGGTGCCATTTGAGCCAGACATCCTGCACCACGTCTTCGGCCTCCGCGCGACTGCCGAGCATCCGATATGCGAGTGCCAGCAGACGGGCGCGCGCGGCCTCGAAACTGGATGCCTTGTCGATTCCCTGTTCCGTCATGCGTAGACCTCCCGATGGTGCGTGGTGAAAAAGCGGCTGCATACCGGTGGCATGGCTCAGGCGCGCGTCATGCTCGGTATTCCTGAGCTTGACGCATGGGCAACCGGTGATGTGACAGCGCGGCGCAAAAAAATTCGCTGTCACAACCTGTCACAACGCCAGCGGCTGCTTCGTCAAATGAGCAACAACCGGCGCATGTCACGCGGCTTCTGATCCGCGGCGGCCTGCTCATCCCGGAATGCCCGCGCTATCCATCCTGAACGAGGAATCCATGCCTTCCAGTTACCCGTCTGTCTCCGGCCTCGGCCTTGTGCCCACGGTGATCGAACAATCCGGCCGGGGCGAACGTGCCTATGACATCTACTCCCGCCTGCTGCGCGAGCGCATCGTCTTTCTTGTCGGGCCCGTGAACGAGCAGTCAGCCAGTCTGATCGTCGCGCAATTGCTGTTTCTCGAATCGGAGAACCCCGACAAGGATATTTCTTTTTACATCAACTCGCCCGGCGGCTCCGTGTATGACGGCCTCGCGATTTACGACACCATGCAGTTCATCAAGCCGGAGGTCTCGACCTTGTGCACGGGTTTTGCCGCGAGCATGGGCACCTTTCTGCTCACCGCGGGCCAACGCGGCAAACGGTATGCGCTACCCAATGCGCGCATCATGATTCACCAGCCGTCGGGCGGCGGTCAGGGCACCGCGGCGGACATCGAAATCCAGGCCAAGGAGGTGCTGTATGTACGAGCGCGTCTCAATGCGATGATGGCCGAGCGCACCGGACGCAGCATCGAAGAAATCGCGCGCGATACCGACCGCGACAACTTCATGTCGGCGCTCGAAGCGAGGGAATACGGATTGATCGACGACGTGCTGGAAGCTCGCGCGACATGGAACAACGCAGGCCGTCGCGACACCCTGTAACGGAACTGACATCGAGCCGCCCGCTGAACCACCGGTTGGACCGCTGGCTGCAAATTCCCACCTACCGATCGGTGCGAGCGCACCACAAAAGCTGCTCACCTTCGCTGGAATCGCTATCATGTCGCGATTCGTCGACTTCGACGACCGCTTCAATGGAGATACACATGGCGTCATCCAACGAAAACGTCAGCATGGCGCTGTTCTGCGACTTCGAGAATGTCGCGCTTGGCGTGCGCGACGCGAAGTACGACAAGTTCGACATCAAGCTGGTGCTCGAGCGCCTGCTGCTGAAGGGCAGCATCGTCGTCAAGAAAGCGTATTGCGACTGGGATCGTTACAAGAGCTTCAAAGGCGCGATGCACGAGGCCAATTTCGAGTTGATCGAAATTCCGCACGTGCGCCAATCGGGCAAAAATTCCGCCGACATCCGGCTCGTCGTCGATGCGCTCGATCTTTGTTACACGAAATCGCACGTCAACACGTTCGTCATCATCAGTGGTGATTCGGATTTCTCGCCGCTCGTGTCGAAGCTGCGCGAGAACGCCAAACAGGTGATCGGCGTCGGTGTGCAACAGTCCACCTCGGATCTGCTGATTGCGAATTGCGACGAGTTCTTCTTTTACGACGATCTCGTACGCGAAAGTCAGCGCGCAGTCGCGAGGCCCGAATCGTCGCGTCAGCAACAGAACACCCAGCAGGCAGCCAAACGCGCGCCTGATGAAGAGAAGGCTCCGCCCAAGGAAGATCTGGAGAAACGCCGCAGCAAGGCCGTTGAAATTGCGGTGCAGACATTCGACGCGCTCGCTTCCGAACGTGGCGACAGCGGCAAGATCTGGGCGTCCGTGCTGAAGAACGCGATCAAACGGCGCAAACCGGATTTCAACGAGACGTATTACGGGTTTCGCGCTTTCGGCAATCTGCTGGAAGAAGCGCAGGCGCGCGGGCTGCTCGAATTCGGCCGCGATGAAAAGTCAGGCGCGTACGTCTATCGAAGCACAGCCGTGAACGTTGCGAGTGAAGCGGCAAGTGAAGCCATCGGCGAAACCGCGGCGGAGTCTGCCGAAACGGGGTCGGCTGAAGCGGTATCGGCCGAACATTCGTATGAAGCGCAGGCTGCGCAAGCGGCCGCGTCCGAGTCGGGCGGCAAGCACAAGTCGCGGCGCAAGGAGCGCAACAACCGCAAGCTGGGGCGGGGTCAGCAGGAGGCCGCGCACGGCAAGCACGGTCACCACGAAACGGCTGATGAAGAGCATGCGGCTACCGCTCCGGCTCTCACCGAACACGCGGAACCCGCCGAAGAGGTCGAGCGGCAGGAACGGCGTGAACACGAGCCGCTCCCACATGAGCTCGTCACTGAACCGATAACTGAAGAGTCCAAAGCTCGCGCTGTAACAGCGAAAGCGGATACAGCCGCTGAACAAGTCGTATTCGGCCAAGGAACCGACCATTCCACCGACAGCGACCAACCCGCGCTGCGTCAAAGCGCCAAAAAGCGCGCATCGCGCAAAACGGCCGCGAAGAAAGTGAAGAAAAGCACGCCAGGCACGATCGAGGAAGTACCTGAGATCGCAGCGCCGGCCGCGCCCCCTGCTCCAGCAATCAACTCGGAAGAAGGGTCTGAGGCCGCCAGGAAGGCAGCAGCCCGTAAAACGGCGTCCCGGAGCCGTCGCCCGCGCAAAGCGGCATCAACCGACAGCGCGGAATAAGGAGCGGCACGGATTCGACGATCGTCGCTAAAAACTACCGCCCAACCGTCCTTCGGACTTGAAATGCAGTACCGGCCGACAATGCAAGACAAGCAAGCCGGCCGATCTCAGCTATCACCGCTCAGTAAGCCGGATAAGGCGCGTACATGACGGGCGGAGGCGGCGCGTAATAAGGACGGGGCGCGACGTACACCGGCTGCGTCGAATAGTAAGGCTGCGGCTGAACGATCGTCTCACCCTTCGAGGTCATGCACTGGGCGTAGGCGGTGTCGTAGCGCGCCTGCATGCCGGCCGCCGAATACTGGGCGCCATTCGCGCCGTTCGCGCCCCCGATCAGCAGACCGCTGCCGGCGCCGATCGCCGCGCCCGCGCCGGCGTTGCCCGCCGCGGCGCCGAACAGCGCGCCGATCGCTGCGCCGCCGAGCGTGCCGAGCGCCGCGCTGTTCACGCTGTTCGTGGTGGCCGCCTGCGCAGCGCCGGACGGATTCGTCGATTGATTCGCGTAGTCGCGGCAGGCGTAGTCGTTCTGCTGGAACTGGCTGAGCGGCTCGCCGCTGCGCGGCATCGCGGCTATGCTCGGGCCGCTCGGTGGCGCCACTGCGCAACCGCCTAACGCGAGCGCGATGACGGTGGCGGGAATCGCCAGGCTGATCGTTTTATTGCTGGGAATCATGGTGGTGCACTTCGGAGGTTTGGAGTTCAAACGTTAGGCTAATCGCGAAATTCCGTGGTTACGGCTCAGTTACAGAAAGTTTTTTGCCCGGCTGGCTGGCCTCGACCTTGCTGTGAGTCCGCTGCGGCGATTGGTACGTTATATCAAGTAATGCTTGTAGATGAGCTGGCAATCGATTGACACGACGCCGGCCGCGCCGAACGTCGTACTCCAGCAACTGGGCGTGACGACCTTCCCGAGCGCCGCGACCGCGCAGAACTTCCAGTACATGAACCATCCGCCGCCAGCACCCGCCCCCGCCAGTTCGGCAAAGTCGTCGAGCGGGGACCGGGCTCATCGGCATCGACAGATGTCCACGAATTCTGGTCCCGACGATTAGCCGCAGGGCAATTTCACTTAGCGCCGCGCCCCGCCAAACCGCAGTTACCAACTGTGACAAACTTCTTTCAGGAGCGCGTAAGAAGGGCATCCCTCGGTGGTAAGCAATACCAATCCCTCCCCTTCCAATCGCCTCCAGAAAGAAAAAGCCCTCGCGATGGAGGGCTTTCGTCTCTGGCTACCATCTTCAATCGCGACCGCAAGGATCACGACATCAGACGGCGAGCCGCAACCGGCAATCTCAAGCGAAGTTTTTCGCTGCGAAGTCCCAGTTGACGATGTTCCAGTACGCCTCGACGAACTTCGGACGCGCATTGCGATAGTCGATGTAGTAAGCGTGCTCCCACACGTCGATCGTCAGCAGAGCCTTCGCGTCGGTGGTGAGCGGCGTGGCGGCGTTGCTCGTCGACACGAGGTCGAGCGAACCATCAGCCTTCTTCACGAGCCATGCCCAGCCCGAGCCGAACGTGCCGACCGCGGTCTTCGCAAACTCTTCCTTGAACTTGTCGAACGAACCCCACTTCGCGTTGATGGCGTCAGCCAGCGCGCCGGTCGGTGCGCCGCCACCTTGCGGCGACAGGCTGTTCCAGAAGAACGTGTGATTCCACACCTGAGCCGAATTGTTGAAGATACCGCCCGACGACTTCTTGACGATCTCTTCCAGCGACAGGTTATCGAACTCGGTGCCCTTGATCAGATTGTTCAGGTTGGTCACATAGGTCTGGTGATGCTTGCCATAGTGAAACTCGAGCGTCTCTTCCGACATGTGCGGAGCGAGCGCGTTTTTCGCAAACGGCAGCGGCGGGAGCGTATGTTCCATGGTGCTTTCCTTCTCTGTATCTGTTGTGGGGAGTCTGCGGATGACGCTATCGAGCACTCGATTGTAGGCGAGTTGGAATAACCCCGCAAACCAACGGCCTTTATGTCCGGCATGTCGAACACGCCGTGCGCAAGGCCCATGAGAAGGGCGCGCATGGCGCGTGCCCGGCTCGTCGGAAGACAGTAAACAGGGCGTCACGCGCCCACCGGCGAAACGTCAGAAACCGTCGGTCAGACGCGCCTGCACGTCGGCGAGCGCGACATCGGCCGAGCCTTCGGCGAGATGCATCGTCAGACGACGTCCAGGTTTCAGCGACGACGGCGTGCGAATCGCCCGACCGCTTTGCGCATCGAGCACGGCCGCATAACCGCGCTCGAGCGTGCGCTGTGGACTCAGCACTTCGAGTCGCGCGCTGAGCATGTCGATGCGCGCGACCTGTCGTTCATGCCGGCGCGATAGCGCCGCATTCAGACGCTGCGCCAACACGTTGACGCGCGTGCGCTCGGCCGCGAGATCCGGACGCCAGCGTTGCCAGCGCATCTGCAGCAACGAAAATCGCGCACGAGCGTCGCGCACCGGCCGGGCGCCCGCCGACGCGAGCCGAACGCGCAACTGCTGCAGATGCGTGCGCTGCCGAGCGAGCCGCTCGGCGGGCGACACGAGCCGGCGCGCCAGCCAGTCGAGCTGCTGCGCGCGCCGCTCCATCATGCGGCCGAACGCGCGCGCGAGCGTCGCGTGCCGATGATCGAGTTCGCGCAGCAGCATGACGCGCTGTGGACTGACGAGTTCGGCGGCACCGGTCGGCGTCGGTGCACGTACGTCGGCGGCGAAATCGGCAATCGTGAAATCGGTCTCGTGACCGACGCCGCTCACCACGGGTATGACGCTTTCGGCAATCGCGCGCGCGAGCACTTCTTCGTTGAAGGCCCACAGATCTTCGATCGAGCCGCCGCCGCGACACACGATCAGCACGTCGACCTCGCGGCGCGCGCCAGCCGCCTCGACCATCGCCGCGAGCTTCGCGCTGACGCCCGCGCCCTGCACCGGCGCCGGATAAACGATCACCGGAATATGCGGCGCGCGACGCGACAGCGTCGTCAGCACATCGCGCAATGCGGCCGCCTGCAACGACGTGACGATACCGATCGCGCGCGGATGCGTCGGCAGCGCGCGCTTGCGCTCGGCGGCGAACAGCCCCTCGGCCTCGAGTTGCGCCTTCAACCGCAGAAACGCTTCGTACAAACGCCCCTGGCCGGTGCGGCGCACCGCTTCGACATTAAGCTGCAGTTCGCCGCGCGGCTCGTACATCGTGACGAGGGCGCGCACTTCGATGCGATCGCCTTCGCGCGGCATGAATTCGGCGTACTGAGCTCGACCGCGGAACATCACGCAGCGCATCTGCGCCTGCGCGTCCTTGATCGAGAAGTACCAATGGCCGCTCGCGGCGCGGGTGAAGTTCGACACTTCACCCGCGACCCAAACGAGTGGAAACGAGCGTTCGAGCATCGTGCCGATCGCGCGATTGAGCGCGGAGACGGGAACGACGACCTCACCGCCAGGTGCGGCCGCAGAAGCAAAAGGATTTTCGGGGTTCATGCAAGGAATAAATAGCGCTGGCCGGACAGACGATAGACCGAGCGAAGAGCGGCGTCCAGCCGGAATCGCAGGATTGTTAAAAGTGTCCACATGGCGGGAACCGCCTGACGAATTCCGCCAGAACGCCCGCCAACGTCAATAAATTCCTGGCAGAGCCTTGATTTATATGGCGTTTGCATCTCGATAGCGAGCGAGTACTACGATCCAAAGCGCACGGAATGGCCCTTCGGGACGATCGGACGGCAGGTTCTCCACAAAGTTATCCACAGACTGTGAGCAACCGCACATAGCGTGGAGCGGCGTGCGTTGGACCTTACGCGACTTGCCGGGCGGGACGCCCGCGCGCTACAGTGCCGGGTTCGACGGCATGTCGATCGCGCAGCGCGGCGGAGAGCTTGCCCGGCCCGAGGCCACTGGGCGCGGGCCTTTCGCCGCGCCGCTCGCACCTCGTTTTTCGACCCGTATTCGCACTCGATTGCCCGGAGAACCGCGTTGATGTTGATCCCGCGTAGTGCGCACGGCGCGCAGTCCGTGCTCGCAACCCGCCCATGAGCGAACTCAGCGACCGTCTCGGAGCGCGCCTCGCGCGCGAATGGCAGCAACGTGGACCGCTCGCCTGGGCGCTGACGCCGCTCGCCTGCGTGTTCGGCGCAGTCGCGGCCGCGCGCCGCGCCGTGTTTTCGCTCGGCTGGCTGAAATCGGTGCGCGTCGGCGTGCCGGTGGTGGTGGTCGGCAACGTGACGGTCGGGGGCACTGGCAAGACGCCGACCGTCATCGCGCTGGTCGAAGCGTTGCGCGCCGCGGGCTTAACGCCCGGCATCGTGTCGCGCGGCTACGGCGCGCGCGTGAGCACGCCGACCCGGGTCACGCCCGGTTCGTCGGCACGGGTCGGCGGAGACGAGCCGTTGCTGATCGCGCGCCGCACCGGCGCACCCGTGTGGGTTTGTCCGGACCGCGTCGCCGCCGCGCAGGCGCTGTGCGCCGCGCATCGCGACGTCGACGTGATCGTCAGCGACGACGGCTTGCAGCACTATCGCCTCGCGCGCGACGTCGAACTCGTCGTGTTCGATCACCGGCTCGGCGGCAACGGTTTCCTGCTACCGGCCGGGCCGCTACGCGAGCCGCTGTCGCGCCGCCGCGACGCGACGCTGATCAACGATCCGTACGCGCGCACGCTGCCCGCGTGGCCGAATACGTTCGCACTGCAGCTCGCCCCTGCCGACGCGTGGCATCTCGACAATCCCGCGCTGCGCCGCCCGCTTGCGCAATTCGCCGGTCAACGCGTGCTGGCCGCGGCCGGCATCGGCGCGCCGGAACGCTTTTTCGCGACAGTGCGCGCGGCCGGCCTCGCGCCCACGACGCGCGCGCTGCCCGACCACTACGCGTTCGAGCGCAATCCGTTCACCGACGTCGACGCCGACGCGATCCTGATTACGGAAAAGGATGCGGTAAAATTGGGGGCCTGGCACGACGCGCGCATCTGGGTAGTCCCGGTCGAAGCCGCGCTTGATCACCGCCTCACTGCATTAGTTGTGGAGAAAGTCCGTGGACGCTCGCCTGCTTGAAATCCTCGTCTGCCCGATCTGCAAGGGCCCGCTCAGCTACGACCGCGCCGCGCAGGAACTGATCTGCAACGCGGACAAGCTCGCCTATCCGATCCGCGACGGCATTCCCGTGATGCTCGTCGACGAAGCGAGGCAGACCGTCGAAGGCACGCCGGTCGATCTGAATCCAGGCTCGGTCGCCTGACCCGCCGCGTCGCGGCACCGAGGCGCCGCGACGTCTCGCTCGCGCGCGGGTCAAGGCAGGCTTCATCGATGCCACCGCCCCCTCCCCGCATGCGCTCCAATATCGATCCGCAGCCGTTTTCGCCGCTCCGGCTCATATCCGACCCTGCGTGAGCGTCGCGCGCGCAGCCTCTTCCTCCGGCCTGATCGCCGACCGTTCCTGATCCGATGATCCACACCACCCCTCATCCGTTTATCGCCGTCGTGCCGGCCCGCCTCGCGTCGACGCGTCTGCCCAACAAGCCGCTCGCGGACATCGGCGGCAAACCGATGGTCGTGCGCGTCGCGCAGCGCGCGCGCGAATCGGGCGCACAACAGGTGCTGGTCGCGTCGGACGCGCAGGAAGTGCTCGACGCGGCGCGAGACCACGGCTTCGACGCGGTACTCACGCGCGCCGACCATCCGTCGGGCACCGACCGTCTCGCGGAAGTGGCGACGCGTTTCGGCTGGAGCGACGACACGATCGTCGTCAACGTGCAGGGCGACGAGCCGCTGATCGACCCGGCGCTCGTGCGCGGCGTCGCCGCGCATCTGGCAACGACGAGCGACTGCGCGATCGCGACGGCCGCGCATCCGATCACCGATCCCGCCGAAATTTTCAATCCGAACGTCGTCAAGGTCGTGCCCGATGCGCGCGGCATCGCGCTGTATTTCTCGCGCGCGCCGATCCCGTGGGCGCGCGACGCATGGCAACCGCACTGGCCCAACGTCGCATCGATGCCGACGCCGGCCGCGCCCGCCGTCGTATACCGGCACATCGGCCTGTACGCGTATCGCGCGAAATTTCTGCGCACGTACCCGAGCCTCGCGATCTCGCCGATCGAGCAGGTCGAAGCGCTCGAACAACTGCGCGCGATGTGGCATGGCGAGCGCATCGCGGTCCTCGTCACGCAAGACGTACCGTTGGCGGGGGTCGATACCCCCGCCGATCTCGCGCGCGTACGGGCCTTATTCGGGTCTTGAGCGCGGGAAGCCGTGGCATAATCGAACGGTTATGCGCGCCTCCCAGCGCAGGCGACACGCGGGTTATCCCGGTCGCGCCGTGCGGATCTTGCAGCGCCGTCGTATTCGACGTGCAGCGCGAGGTAGCCAACGGTAGCCGATGCGGAACCTGCGAGAATCGCCGGGAAGCATGCCGCGTCAACAAAGAATTCACATAGATCTGGAGATATCCATGCGTTTGATCCTGTTGGGTGCACCGGGTGCCGGCAAAGGCACTCAGGCCAACTTCATCAAGGAAAAGTTCGGCATCCCGCAAATTTCGACCGGCGACATGCTGCGCGCGGCCGTCAAGGCCGGCACGCCGCTCGGCCTCGAAGCAAAGCGCTTCATGGACGCCGGCGAGCTCGTCACGGATGAGCTGATCATCAACCTCGTGAAGGAACGTCTGCAGCAGCCGGACTGCGCGAACGGCTATCTGTTCGACGGCTTCCCGCGCACGATTCCGCAAGCCGAAGCAATGAAGCAGGCCGGTGTCGCGATCGACTACGTGCTCGAAATCGACGTGCCGTTCGACGAGATCATCGTGCGCATGAGCGGCCGTCGCTCGCACCCCGCATCGGGCCGCACCTATCACGTGACGTTCAATCCGCCGAAGGTCGAGGGCATCGACGATGTGACCGGCGAGCCGCTGATCCAGCGCGACGACGACAAGGAAGAAACGGTCAAGAAGCGTCTGGAAGTGTACGAATCGCAAACCAAGCCGCTGATCGAGTACTACAACGGCTGGGCGAAGAACGGCGATACGTCGAGCTCGGTGAAGGCGCCCCAATATCGCCGCATTTCGGGCCTCGGCAGCGTCGATGAAATTCGCGCCCGCGCGTTCGACGCGCTGAAGTAAGCCGGCTTGGTCCAAACATTACCGCTGTTTTCGTTGACCAAAACCCGCCCACGTTGGGCGGGTTTTTTATTTGGCTTGGTGCGCAAACCAAAAGCGGCAAGCGGTGGGGAACGCCCAGCGGAACCAGTTAGGTTTCCATAGCGCTTGCATGCCGCCGCCCGCTTCGCTTTCCGCAGCGCAGCACAGCCGCTACAATCGATCGTCGTCGAAAAATGCTTCGCTCGAGGCCGCACTGAACAACCGTAGTAAAGGAGAAGACATGGAAATTCGTGACAACGTGTTCCTGATCACCGGCGGCGCATCAGGGCTCGGCGCTGCCACCGCGCGCCTGCTCGTCGAGAACGGCGGCAAAGTCGTCCTCGCCGACCTGAATCTGGACGCGGGCGAGGCGCTCGCAAAGGAACTCGGCGGCGCTTTCGTCAAATGCGACGTGAGCCGGGAAGAGGACGCGCAACAGGCCGTCGAAGCTGCGACGAAGCTCGGTACGCTGCGCGGTCTCGTCAACTGCGCGGGCGTCGCGCCGGCCGCGAAGACCGTCGGCAAGGATGGGCCCCATTCGCTCGATCTGTTCACGCGCACGATCTCGATCAATCTGATCGGCACGTTCAACATGATCCGGCTCGCCGCGGTGCAAATGTCGAAGAACGAGCCGAACGCCAACGGCGAGCGCGGCGTGATCATCAACACCGCATCGGTCGCCGCGTTCGACGGCCAGATCGGCCAGGCGGCCTACTCCGCGTCGAAGGCTGGCGTGGTCGGTATGACGCTGCCGATCGCGCGAGACCTGTCGCGCAACGCGATCCGCGTGATGACGATCGCCCCCGGCCTCTTCGAAACGCCGATGCTGCTCGGCATGCCGCAGGAAGTGCAGGACGCGCTCGGTGCGATGGTGCCGTTCCCGCCGCGCCTCGGCAAACCGGCCGAATACGCGATGCTCGCCAAGCAGATCTTCGACAATCCGATGCTGAACGGCGAGGTGATCCGGCTGGACGGCGCGATCCGCATGCAGCCGAAGTGAGGATCGCTTAGCGATCGATCTGGTCGCCGATGCTAGGCCAAGGCCTACACCCGGTGATAAAAAAACGCCTGTGCATGTGCGACATGTGCAGGCGTTTGTGCTTTATGCAGCGTGAAAACGCGCGTCGCTATTCGCCGCCATCATGCCGCGTGCGCTGCCGCAATTCATGCAACTGCGACTCGACCACGGTGGCATCTTCCGCATCGGGGCGATCGCCGAGATAGCTTTCGAGGTCCTCGAGCGCGGGCCGTAGATAATCGAGCCGCGCATACGCGAAACCGCGATCCCGCACTTCCTCGATATTGTCCGGCAGCAGAATGACGAGCCGTTGCTGCACCGCGAGCAGACGTTGCCAACGCTCGGTCTGCAGATAGATCGCCTTCAGGTTGCGCAACATCCGCGCGACGATCTCGCGATGCGTGGCCGGTTGCAGCAGCATGCGTAGCGCGCGCCCGACCGAATCGCCAGCCGACGCGACGTACGGCTCGAGCATCTCGACCATCTGCGCTTCGGACAGCGAATGACCGGTGGTCGGATCGAGCATCACGTCGCCGTCGGGCATCGTCACGCGCAGCAGGAAGTGGCCTGGAAACGACACCCCACGCACCGGAACGCCGAATTGCTCGGCCATCTCCAGATAGAGCACCGCGAGCGAAATCGGAATGCCGCGGCGACGTTTGAGTACGACGTTCAGATGGCTGTTGTCGGGGTCGTAGTAATCGTTCAGGTTGCTCGCGAAACCGAGTTCGCGGAAAAAGAAACGGTTGAGGATGCCAACCTTCTGACGGATGTCGGCATCGTCGGGCATGCGGCGTCGCAGCCGCAGCACCAGCTCGTCGATCTCGGCGAGCACCGACTGCAGATCGAGGTCGGGATAGGCATCCTGCGCGATCGAGAGCGCCGTCTCGGTCAGCGGCAGGCTCTCGTCTTCGGCGACGAGCGTACTGAAATAATCGAGAACCCGCGACATGGTGATCACTTCACTCGCCTTCTGAAATACGCGTACTTGAAGCCCATCAGCCAAAGCATACCGAAATACAGCGCGGCGAACAGCACGAGACACGCACCGAGCAACACCATGCGGCTGACCGGCTGGGTATGCATGCCGATCCAGTCGAAGCTGATCGCGAGCCAGCGCATCACGCCGGCGAGCACGAGGCACGCCCCGAGCAACTGCACGAAAAACTTGAGCCAGCCGCTCGACGGCATATAAATGCCACGTTTGCGCAGACCAATGAATAGCAGCAACGCATTGACGCAAGCGCCGAGCCCGACGCTCAGCGTGAGACCCGCATGCGCGAACACCGGCACGAACACGTAGTTGCTCAGCTGCGTGACGACCAGCACGCCGATGCCGATCTTCACTGGCGTCTTGATGTCCTGCTTCGCGTAAAAGCCCGGCGCGAGGATCTTGATCAGGATCAGGCCGATCAGGCCGACTCCGTAGGCGGCGAGCGCGCGGCTCACCATCACGACCGCATTGCCGTCGAACTTGCCGTAGTTGAACAGCACCGCTGTCAGCGGCTGGGCGAAAAAGAAAAGCGCGATCGCGCTCGGCGCGGCGAGCAGGAACGTGACGCGCAGTCCCCAGTCGAGCAGCGACGAATACTCATGCGAGTCGGCATCGACGTGCGCCTTCGACAGGCTCGGCAGCAGGATCGTGCCCAGCGCGACGCCGAGCAGCGCGGTCGGAAACTCCATCAGCCGGTCGGCGTAGTTGATCCACGACACCGCGCCGGGGCCGATGTGCGACGCGATGTTGGTGTTGATGATCAGGCTGATCTGCGCGACCGACACCGCGAACATCGCCGGCACCATCTTCGCGAGCACCCGCTTTACGCCGCGATGCGCGAGCGCGCGCAGCGGGTTCAGGCCGATGAGCGGCACCATGTCGATCTTCTTGAGGCCCGGCAGCTGCACGACGAATTGCAGCACGCCGCCGACGATCACTGCCCAGGCGAGCGCATAGACCGGCGTTTGCAGGCGCGGCGCGAGGAATACGGCGGAGACGATGAACGCGACGTTCAGCAGCACGGGCGCGAACGCGGGCAACGAAAAGTTCTTGTACGTATTCAGCACGCCCGACGCCAGCGACGTCAGCGAGATGAAAATGATGTATGGGAACATGATGCGCGTCATCGCGACCGCAAGCTGGTACGCGTGGCCCTCGTGCGCGAGGCCCGACGCGACGACGAACACGACGCCCGACGCGCCGACCACGCCGATCACTGACAGCACGGCGAGCGCCCACGCGAGCACGGTCGAGGTCGCGTCGACGAGCGCCTTGGTGGCGTCGTGGCCTTGCTGGTTCTTGAACTCCGCGAGGATCGGCACGAAGGCCTGCGAGAACGCGCCTTCGGCGGAAATGCGACGCAGCAGGTTCGGAATGCGAAAGGCGACGTAGAAAGCGTCGGTGTATTGACTGGCGCCGAACGCACGGGCGATCAACGTTTCACGGGCCAGTCCGGTCACGCGCGACAGCAGCGTGAAGCCGCTGACCGTCAGCAGGGCTCGTAATAGATTCATGGGGCGCTTATTATACGGGTCCCGCCAATGCGGGCGACGAGCCAGAACGCGATTCGGACCGATTTGCCACGCGGACGTTCGCCGCGATCGGCTGGAAAGCGCGATTTTTTGTGTTTTCTGCGGTCTTCCCGGCAGCGCCGCCGCCTTCCATCGGCGCCCTCGCAGGAGGGCCAGCACATACGCGCCGACATGACGCCGCTCCGGTCATTATGGCGCCGGCACGTGTTTTCCGTTGTCACGTGCCTGATTTTGTTGCTATAATCGTCGGTTTCGAAGCTTGCTCAGTTTTCGAATGGTCTTCGGACGCGGTTCTCAGGTTGGCGCAGCGCCGCCTGTCAATACATCCGGATGCCTTGAAACACGGGCCCGCTTTCGCGTAGTTCGATCGATTTTTTCGACACTTTTGCGCCCTTGGGCAATCGCTTCCAAGGGTTCGGATCGAGAAGCAGCACCTCGCCTCATCATTGAAGGCCGGGTACTGGAAACAGGAACAGGATAAGGAACCGTCATGGCTAACTCCGCACAAGCACGCAAGCGCGCCCGCCAGGCCGCGAAGGCAAACTCGCACAACTCGGCACTGCGCTCGAAGTTCCGCACGGCTATCAAGGCTGTCCGCAAGGCAATCGACGCAGGCGATCACGCTAAGGCCGCCGAAATCTTCAAGGCATCGTCGAAGACCATCGACATCATCGCCGACAAGAACATCGTTCACAAGAACAAGGCAGCTCGCAACAAGAGCCGCCTCGCTGCAGCCGTCAAGGGTCTGCAAGCGCCCGCAGCGCAGTAATTCCGGTCGGCCCGCTTCGGCGGGCTACCTCCTGTTTCCGCTGCACAAGAAGCCCGCTTTGGCGGGCTTTTTTGTTTGGGTTGAATTGCCAGCCACAAAAAAACCCGCTGCTTGCGGGTTTTTGTTTTTTTGCTTTTGCCGATCCGGTCGACTTACATCAGATGACGTGCCGTTTGGCTTGCGGCGCAGGCGCATGCTCGAGTTCCAGCTCACACGCCTCGGTGACCAGCAGGTCGTTGTCTTTCGCGAAGTTCATAACGAAATCGAAGGCCATTGGTTCGATGTCGCGCAGCCGCGAATCGAGAATCACACATTTGAGGTCGCCGATCATGGTCGGCCGCACGTACAGCGAGTACTGCATATAGGCGTTCGGCCCCTTCCTCACGCCGGGCCCGAACGACGACATGACGCCCGCGAGCCGCTCCGACCAGTCGCTCGGCCGAAATTTTTTTCCGGTCGACGTAATGCCCTGAATGAAATATTCGATTGGAGCTGCTTCGGCCATGTAGAAATACCTGTGTGACTGCCCAGCGGAATGACGACCAACCGGCGACGCCAGTTGTACGCTCGAACTCACCGCAAGCGGCATGTACGGCAAGCGCTTGCAGCCACCTGCGACGTGCGTGGGATCTGGCGCTAACGCAACAATGACGAACCGCACCACGAGAACCGCTGCGGCGAACCGGCTGAACCGCTCTGGCGTCTGTCATGACGGCCACGCCGTGACAGGCTTTCCGCGCCGCGCGAGCCGCGTTTCTTCAAGCGAAACGCCGGCCTGCTGGGCTTTGGGATAACCCGCAGATTATAGCGCAGCGGGCCCTTTTCCGCAGCGCACACAAGCGCCTTCCGACGACCTCGCGAAGCCCGATACGACGCTTTCGAATCGCTTTCTGCGCCCTCCCGCCGACTCGTCAAACGAGGCGAAATCCTTTATGCTGCATGGAGTTACCACCAAACCGACGGCGGCGCAGTCCGGCAACCCTGCCGGGTGAGACCGCCGTATTTGTTTCATGACCGCCAAGAAAATTCGCCACTACCTGCAGTTCAAGGACTTCTCGCTGGAAGACTACGAGTACGTGCTGGAGCGCGCGCGCATCCTGAAACGCAAATTCAAGAACTACGAGACCTATCACCCGCTGCATGACCGCACGCTGGCGATGATCTTCGAAAAGAATTCGACACGCACGCGCCTGTCGTTCGAAGCCGGCATCTTCCAGCTGGGCGGCCACGCCGTGTTCATGAGCACGCGCGACACGCAGCTCGGCCGCGGCGAGCCGATCGAAGACGCCGCGCAAGTCATCTCGCGCATGGTCGACATCATCATGATCCGCACGTTCGGCCAGGACATCATCCAGCGCTTCGCCGAGAATTCGCGCGTGCCGGTGATCAACGGGCTCACGAACGAATACCACCCGTGTCAGGTGCTCGCAGACATCTTCACGTACTTCGAGCATCGCGGTCCAATTCGCGACAAGACGGTCGCGTGGGTCGGCGACGCGAATAACATGCTGTACACGTGGATCGAAGCCGCGCAGATTCTCGGCTTCAGGCTGCGCCTGTCCACGCCGCCCGGCTACAAGCTCGACCGCGCGCTCGTCGCGGCGCAAAGCGCGTCGTTCTACGAGGAATTCGACGACCCGAACGAAGCCTGCACGGGCGCCGATCTCGTCACCACCGACGTGTGGACCAGCATGGGCTTCGAGGCCGAGAACGAAGCGCGCAAGAAGGCCTTCGCAGACTGGTGCGTCGACGCCGACATGATGGCGCGCGCGAATCCCGACGCGCTCTTCATGCACTGCCTGCCCGCGCATCGCGGCGAAGAAGTCAGCGCGGAAGTGATCGACGGAGCGCAGAGCGTCGTGTGGGATGAGGCGGAAAACCGTCTGCACGTGCAGAAGGCGTTGATGGAATACCTGCTGCTCGGCAAGCTCAATCACTGAGCGAGCCGCTGGTCCATACACCCGCCGGAACCGCGGACACAAAAAAGGCGCCGGGAGGAAACTCCCGGCGCCTTTTGCATTCGTCGGCGGCGACGCTCCGCGGGGCAACTCAGCGCGAAAAGAGAGAACTGCCGCTCACAGGCAAACTGGCTCCGCCTCCAGTTCCACGCCGAATCGCTCGAACACGTCGTGCTGGATCGCCCGTGCCAGCGCCAACACTTCCGTGCCGCTCGCGCCACCGCGATTCACCAGCACCAGCGCCTGTCGCTCATGCACGGCCGCCGCGCCCATCGCGCGGCCCTTCCAGCCGCATCGGTCGATCAGCCAGCCGGCCGCCAGCTTCACCCGCCCATCCGCTTGCACATACGACACGACTTCCGGCTCGCGACGCTTCAGCGCCTCGAACTGGGCGGCATCGATTACCGGATTCTTGAAGAAGCTCCCCGCGTTGCCCAGTACGAGCGGATCGGGCAGCTTCGCACGCCGCACGGCGACGACCGCATCGAAAATGGCTTGCGCGGTCGGCTGCGCGGCCGCACCCTCGGCTTGGCCAGCGCTCGCCACATGACCGCGCGCCGCCAGCTCGCGCGCGAGATCCGCGTAGCCCGCGCGCGGCTGCCACGCCTTCGGCAAACGGAACGTCACCGACGCAATCACGAAGCGCTCGCGCCCTTCCCGCTTGAAAAGGCTGTCGCGATAGCCGAACCGGCACGCATCGCCGTCGAGTTCGACGGCCTCGCCGGTCACGAGCTCGATCGCCCGCAGCGACGCGAAGCGTTCGCACATTTCGAGCCCGTACGCGCCGATGTTCTGGATTGGCGCCGCGCCGACCGTGCCAGGTATCAGCGCGAGATTCTCGAGGCCGGGCATGCCCTGCGCCAACGTCCACGCGACGAACTCGTGCCACGGCTCGCCGCCAGCCGCCTCGACATACCACGCCTCCTGATCCTCGCGCACCACGCGGCGCCCGCGCAGCGCCACCAGCAGCACGAGCCCGGCGAAGTCGCCGGTCAGCATGACGTTGCTGCCACCGCCCAGCACGAGGCGCGGCAGGCCCTCGACGCGCGGATCGCGCACCGCGGCGAGCAACTGTTCCTCACGCTCGATCAGGCACGCGAACTGCGCGCGCACGTCGAAGCCGAAGGTGTTGTGGGCCTTCAGCGGATAGCCGGCCATGAGGGACGCGACGGCGGGAGCGGCAAGAGCGGATTGGGACATCGGAATGGCAACAGGGCAACGACGGGAAGCAACAGGAAACGACAAAAACCACCAATGACGCGCCTGACGACACGAGCGGCGCCGCCCGACGCGGGATCGCCCGCCGTCGCGACGCCGCGCGGCGGCCTTGGGCAAAAGAGAGCGGCGTCGGTAAAATGACGTCCGGTCCGTGATTATAGCGAGTGCCTCGCGCTCAGCCGACCGGCTGTGTCGCGCACTGCCGCACTATTGGGAGAAAGCAATGCCATCGTTTGACGTCGTCTGCGAAGCGAACATGATCGAAGTCAAGAACGCGATCGAGCAGTCCAACAAGGAAATTTCGACGCGTTTCGACTTCAAGGGGTCCGACGCGCGCGTCGAACACAAGGAAAACGAAATCACCGCGTACGCCGACGACGACTTCAAGCTCGGCCAGGTGAAGGACGTGCTGCTGTCGAAAATGGCCAAGCGCAACGTCGACGTGCGCTTCCTCGACTACGGCAAGATCGAGAAGATCGGCGGCGACAAGGTCAAGCAGGTCATCAAGATCAAGAAGGGCGTCTCGGGCGATCTGTCGAAGAAAATCGTGCGTCTGGTGAAGGACAGCAAGATCAAGGTGCAGGCGAGCATCCAGGGTGATGCGGTGCGCATCACCGGTGCGAAGCGCGATGATCTGCAAAGCGTGATCGCGATGCTGCGCAAGGACGTGACCGACACGCCACTCGACTTCAACAACTTCCGCGACTAAGCGACGCGACGCGCCAAGCTTGCAACGAGCCTCCCGCGGACCCGGAAGCGCTTCGCATCGGGCCATCGGGCCGGGCGAAGCGCTCAGCCCACTTCAAAGATCGTTGCCCGCCGCCGGACCGGCTGCCTTCTTTTTGTCGCCGATACGGCTCTCCTGCCCGCGCATCAGCTTCGCAATATTGCCGCGATGCCGCCACACGAGCAGCAGGCTCATCACCAGAACCGCGAGCGCGACGATGCGCGGCCCGAACAGAAACACGTAGAACAGCGGCGCGAACAGCGCCGAGCACAGCGCCGCGAGCGACGAGTAGCGCGTAAAGAACGCGACGATCAGCCAGGTTAGCAAGGTCGCGACGCCGAGCGTCGGGTTGATCGCGAGCAGCACGCCCGCGGCGGTCGCGACGCCTTTGCCGCCCTTGAAGCGGAAGAAAATCGGATACAGGTGACCGAGAAACACCGCAAGCGACGCGATCGCGATCGCGCGCTCGTCGAGCCCGTAACGCGCGCCGAAATGCACGACCAGCCATACCGGCAGCCAGCCCTTGAAGGCGTCGCCGATCAGCGTCAGAATCGCGGCCTTCTTGCTGCCGCTGCGCAGCACGTTGGTGGCGCCCGGGTTGCCCGAGCCGTACGAGCGCGGGTCGTCGAGACCCATCGCGGCGCTCACGATCACGGCAAACGACAACGAACCGATCAGATAGGCAACGACAGCGACGATCAGGTTTTGCATCTGGGACTCTTATAAGGATCGCGGTCTGACATTCGATACCCCAACCGCAACAGGGCATGCCCGTCGAATCAGGGCGGCGCACATTTTACCGAACGCGTCCGCGCGAAAAACATTCAGGCAAACGTCAACCCGCTCATCGGCGTCAGTCCACGCTCGCGCATTGCACCGGCTTCGCCGCGAGCAGATCGGTGAGCACCTTCGGCTCGATGCTGACGAGAAAGCCGCGCCGCCCGCCGTTCAACCAGATTTTGTCCATCTCGAGAATGGTCGATTCGACGTACACCGGCATCTGCTTGCGCGTGCCGAACGGCGACGTGCCGCCGATCAGATAACCCGAATGCCGGTTCGCGACCTCGGGCTTGCACGGCTCGACGCGCTTCGCGCCGATCTGCCGCGCGAGGTTCTTGGTGCTGACGGTGCGATCGCCGTGCATCAGCACGATCAACGGCTTCGCGTGCTCGTCTTCCATCACCAGCGTCTTCACGACGTGATGCTCGTCGACGCCGAGCTGGCACGACGATTCCGCGGTGCCGCCATGCTCGACGTAGTCGTAAGGATGCTCGCCGAACGTGACGCCGTGACGGCGCAGCAGCTGCGTGGCGGGTGTTTCCGACACATGTCTGGATTTGCTCATCGGCGCATTGTAATGGCGAGTTTGCACAACGGCTATTTGCCGGATGGCCAATTGTGCGGGTTCGACACTTGTGGCACGATCGTTCGAAAATATGCCGGCGTGGTGCGAGATACTGCGCGCAGGGCCACGAATTGGTAAAGAGGAGACAGTGTTGAAGCAGGCTTCATCCATCCGTTCCACGATCGATATCCCCGCGCTGCTCGCCGCCCTGCCCGCGCGCATCGGCGACATTCCGGCGCTCGCCGCCGCACGCGATCCGCGGCATGTCGCGTTGATCGAAGATGCGCGCCGCCTGACCAACGCGCAACTGCGCGAGGCCGTCGATGCGGCCGCCGCGCTGCTGCGCGACTGGGGCGTGCGCGGCGGCGATCGCGTGATGATCGTCGCGGAGAACAGCATCGCGCAAATCGTGCTGCTGTTCGCGACCGCGAAGCTCCATGCGTGGGCGCTCGTGTCGAACGCCCGACTGTCGGCCGCCGAACTCGATTCGATCCGCGCGCATGCGCAACCGCGCGTCGTCGCGTATGCGCTCGAAAGCTCGCCCGACGCACACCAGCTTGCCGAGAGGCAACGAGCGACACCCGCACCCACGCTGTCGCCGGACATCGGCGCATGGTCGTATGTGGCGGACAGCAGCGTGCAAGCCGAAGCCGTCGAAGCCGCCAGCGACCGCCAATGCGCGGCGCTGATCTACACGACCGGCACCACCGGCACGCCGAAAGGCGTGATGTTGTCGCATCGCAATCTGCTGTACATCGCGGCCGTGTCGAGCCGGCTGCGCCAGGTCGGGCCCGACGACGTCGTCTATGCGGTGCTGCCGATCTCGCATGTGTACGGCTTCGCGTCGGTGTGTCTCGGCAGTCTGCATGCGGGCGCGACGTTGCGGCTCGCGCCGCGCTTCGTGCCGGAAGCGGTGCGCCTCGCCCTCGCCGCCGAGCACGTCTCGATCTTCCAGGGCGTGCCGGCGATGCACGCGAAGCTGCTCGAACATCTGCACACGCACGGCCACGCATGGTCCGCGCCGCGACTGCGCTTCGCTTACTCGGGCGGCTCACCGCTCGACGCCGCGCTGAAGGCGCAGGCCGAAGCGGTGTACGGTCTGCCGCTGCACAACGGCTACGGCATGACCGAAAGCAGCCCGACCGTGTCGCAGACGATGGTCGACGCGCCGCGCGCCGATTGCTCGGTCGGCGAAGTCATTCCGGGCGTCGAAGTGAAGTTCGTCGGGCTCGACGGCGCCGAAGCCGCGCCGGGCGAGATCGGCGAGCTATGGGTGCGCGGGCCGAACGTGATGCTCGGCTATTACCGCAACCCCGAGCAGACTCGCGCGAGCGTCACCGAGGATGGCTGGCTGAAGACCGGCGACCTCGCGCGGCAGGCCGCGGACGGCGCGTTGCATATCGTCGGGCGCAGCAAGGAGCTGATCATCCGCTCGGGCTTCAACGTGTATCCGGCCGAGGTCGAGCACGTGCTGAACGCGCATCCGCAGGTCGTGCAGTCGGCGGTGATCGGACGCGCGGTCGAGGGCAACGAGGAGGTGATCGCGTTCGTCGAACTGGTTTCCGGCGCGACGGTCACGCCCGCGGAGTTGATCGCGTGGTGCGGCGAGCGGCTCGCGCCGTATAAGCGGCCAGCCGAGCTGAAGGTGCTCGCGGCGCTGCCGGCCGCATCGACCGGCAAGATTCTCAAGCACCGGTTACGCGAGTTCGTGTGAAGCGCGCGGGCACCCGCGCGCTTCACGTCGTGCTCACCCGCGCGGATGATGCTGCGCATGCAGCGATTTCAGCCGCTCTCGCGCGACGTGCGTGTAGATCTGCGTCGTCGAAATATCGGTGTGACCGAGCAGCAATTGCACGACGCGCAGATCCGCGCCGTGATTGAGCAGATGGGTCGCGAACGCGTGCCGCAGCGTGTGCGGCGACAACGGCGCATGGACGCCCGCGGTCTGCGCGTGTCGCTTGATGATGTTCCAGAACTGCTGGCGCGTCATGCCTTCCGCGCGTGTCGTCACGAATAGCGCATCGGCCGCGCGCGGGCCGAGGAGCGCCGGGCGCGCCTCGCGCAGATAGCGCTCGATCCACGCGTGCGCCTCTTCGCCGAACGGAACCAGCCGCTCCTTCGAGCCCTTGCCAGTGACGCGCACGACGCCTTCGTTGAGTCCCACCTCGACGGTTTTCAGTGTGACCAGTTCGGTCACGCGCAAGCCGCTCGCGTACATCAACTCGAGCATCGTGCGATCGCGCAAGCCGAGCGGCGTGTCGATGTCGGGTGCGCCGAGCAACGCTTCGACCTGGACCTCGCTCAACGTCGAAGGAAATCGCGGCGGCTGCTTCGCCGAGCGGATGCGCAAGGTCGGATCGGCGGCCGCGCGATGCTCGCGCACCGCCCATGCGTAATAGCGGCGAAACACCGACAGCCGGCGGTTCGCCGAGGTCGCCTTGTCCTTTTGCCGCGCCGCGCTGTAGGCGCTCAGGTCAGCTTCGCTCGCGGTGTCGAGGGAAGCATTGCGCGCGTGCGCGAGCCATTCGCAGAAGAGCCGCAAGTCGCGGCGATACGCTTCGAGCGTGTTGCGCGACAGGCCATGCTCGAGCCACAGCGCGTCGCAGAAGGCGTCGATCGATGCGGAGCTGGTCAGCAGCAGCGGTGATGCGGCGGCCGTGTCTTCGACGTGTACAGCGGTATTGGTGGTGGTGCTCGTGCTCATACGTACGGCACACCTTCATGCGCGAGCAACCAGCGCTTCACGTTGCGGAAGAAGCCGTCGCCGCCATCATGCGCGAAGCCGCCGATGCCGCTCGAACTCACCACGCGGTGACACGGAATCACGATCGGAAAGAAATTGGCGCCGCACGCCTGGCCGACCGCGCGCGGCACGCTGCCGAGCTGCTTGGCGAGTTGTCCGTAAGTCAGCACGACGCCGGGCGGGATGTCGCTGATCGCCTGCCACACGCGCCGCTGGAACGCGGTGCCGCACTCGGCGAGCGGCAGCTCGAATTTCGCTGACGCGTGCTCGAAATAACGCTCGATCTGTTCGGCCACCTCGCGTGCGAGCGGCGTGTCGGGCGCGACGTTGGGCGTCGAGTCGGGCAGATAGACGATCTCGCGCACGGCTTCGCCTTCGAGCCGGATGCCGATCTTGCCGAACGGCGCATCGATCACTGCGTTGAACATGTGCCTGCTCCTCTAGCGTGCCAGATCGCCGGCACCGAATTGCCACGACTTTACGCCGCTTCGAGCGCCCACTCCACATGCTCGCGCACGACCGCCGACGGATCGTCGGCTCGTTGCCTCAAAGCCAGCACGATCGCGGCACGGGCATCGAGGTCGAGACTTGCTGGCGCGGCGCGCAACGCGTTACCCATGCCGACCGCGAGATTGCGCAGCCAGCTCTCGTAGCCGATGCGGCGAATCGCGCTGCCCTGCATGCGCGTATCGAACTCCTCGGCGCTCCACGCGAACAGTTCGACCAGCGACGCGCGATCGAGCCCGTGCCGCACGTCGAAATCGGCGACCGGTGCGGCCTGCGCGAACTTGTTCCAGGGACACACGAGCTGGCAATCGTCACAGCCGTACACCCGATTGCCGATCAGCGGCCGCAGGTCGAGCGGAATACTGCCCTTCAGCTCGATCGTCAGATACGAGATGCAACGCCGCGCGTCGACCTTGTACGGCGCGACGATCGCACCGGTCGGACAGGCGCCGATGCAGCGCGCGCAGCTGCCGCAATGCGAGCCCGGCGTTTCGGGCGCGGCCTCGGGCGAGGTTTCGGCGTCGGTCGGCAGCGGGACGTCGACATAGATCTCGCCGAGGAAAAACAGCGAGCCGGCGTCGCGCTGCAGCAACAATGTGTGCTTGCCGCGCCAGCCGATGCCGGCCTTCTGCGCAAGCTCGACTTCGAGCACCGGCGCCGAATCGGTGAACACGCGATAGCCGAACGGCCCGATCGCCGCTTCGATCCGGTCGGCCAGTTGTTGCAGGCGCTGACGCATCACCTTGTGATAGTCGCGGCCGCGCGCGTAGATCGACACGACCGCCGTCGACGGGTCCGCGAGCCGCGCGTGCTCGGCCGCGCGCCAGTCGCGCGCGCGGGGTGTCGCGCGTGAGGCGGGTTGCGTTACGTCTTGCGGCATGCTTTCAGGCGCGCTTTCATGGCCCCCTTCATGCGCCCCTTCAGCCGCCTCTGCTCCCAGCGTCAGCGCAGGCAAATAGGCGATGCGCGCGGTGATCACGCGTCGCGTGCCGGCCACAAGCTCGGCCGGCCGCGCGCGTTTCATGCCGTGTTTGGCCATATAATCCATCTCGCCGTGGCAACCCGCTTCGAGCCACGCTGCAAGCGGCGCTTCGGCGGCCGACAGATCGGTATCGCTAATACCGATCGCCCCGAAACCGAGTTCACGGCCCCACGTCTTGATGTCGAGCGCGAGCGCACGAAGCGCCGCCTCGTCGAAACGGGACGTTGCGCCAGAAGCTCGCATGGCATCATCGGCCGATGCGGGCGTGCAGAAAACAGGGGACTTCGGACTTCGGTTCATCACGCCATTTTACGAGAATGCCTGTCAATCCCGATCACGCGCCCCTACCGTCCGCTCCCGTGCTGCTCGAACGCTCTGTCGCGCTCGCGGACGAAGCCGCCACGCAGGCGTTCGGCGCGCGCTTCGCACAGGCGATCGAAAGCGTGCGCGCGGCCTCGCATCAGGCACAGCCAGCCCAGCCTGGCGCCGCAAGCGGCCCCGCGTTCCACGGCCTGCAAGTCCAACTGGTCGGCGATCTCGGCGCGGGCAAAACCACGCTCGTGCGCGCGACCTTGCGCGGCCTCGGCCACACCGGCCGCGTGCGCAGTCCGACCTACACGCTCGTCGAACCGTATGTGCTCGAGCGGCCCGCCGGGGAACTCGCGCTCTATCACTTCGATCTGTACAGATTCACCGATCCGGCCGAATGGGCCGACGCGGGCTTTCGCGAATATTTCGACAGCGGCGCGGTCTGCCTCGTCGAATGGCCGCAACGCGCGGGAGCGCTGCTCGGCGTGCCGGATCTCGTCTTCTTGCTCGGGCTCGTCGGCAACACAGACGCAAACGCGGACGCACGCGTACTCGTCGCACGCGCTTATAGCGAATCAGGAAAGGCATGTCTCGAAAGATGTTAATCAAACCATTCCATTCGATCGAATCGGCGGCGGGCGCAACGCATAACTGGCGGCGCCGGCAGATCCTGCGCGCCGGTGCGTCGACGCTGGTGCTCGGCCTCGTCGCTCCGCGTCTCGCGTTTGCGAGCTCGGTGCTCGGCGTGCGCGTGTGGCCCGCGCGCGACTACACGCGCGTGACGATCGAATCCGATCAGCCGCTGCAGAACACGCAGCAACTGCTGCAGGGACCGGACCGGCTCGTCGTCGATCTGAACGGCCTCGACCTCGATCAGGCGCTGAAGGAGCTGGTCTCGAAGATCACACCGAACGATCCGCAGATTTCGTCGGTGCGGGTCGGGCAGTATCAGCCGCACGTGGTGCGCATGGTGTTCGACCTGAAGGGCTCGGTGAAGCCGCAGGTGTTCGCGCTGCCGCCGGTCGGCGCGTACCAGTACCGGCTCGTGTTCGACCTGTATCCGGCCGTCGCGCCCGATCCGTTGATGGACCTGCTCGCGCAGACCGAGCGCAAGCAGCAGGCGCTCAACGAAGAAAACAGCGCGCCGCCCGCGACGCTTGCCGGCCCCGGCACGGCGCCGCCGGTCGACAACAGCGAAGCGTTCTTCGAGCACTACGCGCAGAACGGTGGCGCCGGCAATGGCGCCGCGGGCGTACCGCATCCGCCCACGCATGGCACGACGGCGCCGTCCGCGCCGGTCATTGCCGGCAGGCAGGCGGCGCCGTCCGCGCCCTCCGCGCCGCCTGCCGCACTGGCGCGCAACAAGGGTGGCAACGCCAACAGCAACAGCACCGCACGCGGTCTCGACAGCAACAACGACAACCTCGGCGACAGCGGCGACACCTACGCATTCACCACACCGAAGTCGAGCCGCAGCAACACCGTGCGACTGCTCACCGTCGCAATCGATCCGGGTCATGGCGGCGAGGACCCGGGCGCGATCGGCGGCGCAGGCACCTACGAGAAGCACGTCGCGCTCGACATCGCGAAGAAGCTGCGCGCGAAGATCGACGCGCAGCCGAACATGCGCGCGATGATGACGCGCGACGCCGACTTCTTCGTGCCGCTGAACGTGCGCGTGCAGAAAGCGCGCCGCGTCGGCGCGGACCTGTTCGTGTCGATCCACGCGGACGCGTTCACGACGCCCGAGGCGAAGGGCTCCTCGGTGTTCGCGCTGTCGGAGCACGGCGCGTCGAGCGCGGCCGCGCGCTGGATGGCGAACAAGGAGAATTCGTCGGATCTGATCGGCGGCATCAACATCAAGTCCGCCGACGCCACCGTGAACCGCGCACTGTTCGACATGTCGACCACCGCGCAGATTCGCGACTCGATGCGCTACGGCAACTTCGTGCTCAAAGAGATCGGCGACATCAACAAGCTGCACAAGGGCTCGGTCGAGCAGGCCGGCTTCGCGGTGCTGAAGGCGCCGGACATTCCGTCGATCCTCGTCGAGACCGCGTTCATCAGCAATCCGGACGAAGAGCGCCGCCTGAACGACGACGCGTATCGCGACAAGATGGCCAGCGCGATCCTGACCGGCATCAAGCGCTATTTCGCGGCGAATCCGCCGCTCGCGAAGAGCCGCATGACGTGATGTCGGCACACACGAAGCAATAAAAAAACGGCCTCGCGGCCGTTTTTTTATTCACGCTCGCGACGCGTGGTGCAACGGTTGCTCAGCGTGCCGGTATCAAGCGCTGCACGACCCAGCCGCCGAACACGTTGACCGCGAGCCCCGCCATCACGAGCAACGCGCCCGCCACCTGCATCGCAGACAGTTGCTCGCCGAGCAGCCACGACGCCGACGCGAGTCCGACGATTGGCACCAGCAGCGAGAACGGCGCGACCTGGCTCGCCGGATAGCGCGACAGCAGACGGCTCCACAAGCCATAGCCGTCCAGCGTCGCGATAAACGCCAGATAGACGATCGCGAAGATCGACAGCGCGCTGATACCGGTCAGCGCGGCGGCGATCTCGCGCGGCCCTTCGAACACGAACGACGCCGCGAAAAACGGCAGCGGCGGAATCAGGCTCCCCCACACGACGAGTCCGACCAGATCGACCTTGCCGACCTTCTTCGTAACGATGTTGCCGAGTGCCCACATGCACGCGGCGCACAGCGTCAGCAGGAAACCAGCGACGGACATCGTGTGGCCGCCTTGCAGGCCGATCACCGCAAGCCCCGCCGCGGCGATCAGCAGACCCGCGACGTTCGGCAAACGGAAGCGCTCGTGCAGAAACAGCGCCGCGAAGATCAGCGTGAAAAACGCCTGCGCCTGAAGCACCAGCGATGCAAGCCCCGCCGGCATGCCGACGTACATCGCCGAGAACAGGAACGCGAATTGCCCGAACGAGATCGTCGCGCCGTAGGCGAACAGCCACCGCCACGGCATCTGCGGCCGCTTGACGAAAAACACCGCCGGGACCGCAGCGAGCGTAAAGCGCAGCGCGCCGAGCAGCATCGGCGGCACGCCGTGCAGGCCGACCTTGATCACGACGAAATTGACGCCCCACGCGAGCACGACGATCAGCGCGAGCAGCAAGTCCCTGGGCGACATCCGGGTCTCCAAAGAAATGGTTCGATCTGGCAGTGTAACGGAGGCCGCAAATTCGCTTCGTTGCGCCCGCTCGTGGCGAGCGTGCGCCGTTGCCGTCGGCAGCGCGCGACGCGCAGTAGAATCGACCATTCGAGTCTTCTCCTTCCATTTTCCCGTCGAGCTTGCCCATGACTTCCTCGATCAAAGCCGTCCTCAAACCGCACTTACGCGACATCGGCAATCTGACCGTGCGGCGTGTCCTGCCTGCGATGGCGGCGCGCCTCGTCGGCCCGTTCATTTTCTTCGACCACATGGGCCCCGCGACCCTCGAACCCGGCAGCGGCCTCGACGTGCGCCCGCATCCGCATATCGGCCTCGCGACCGTCACCTATCTGTTCGACGGCGCGATCATGCATCGCGACAGCCTCGGCTCCGAGCAGAAGATCGTCCCCGGCGACGTCAACTGGATGACGGCCGGGCGCGGCATCGTCCATTCGGAGCGAACGCCGCCGGAAGACCGCGCGCGCGGCCAGACGATTCACGGCATCCAGACCTGGGTCGCGCTGCCGCTCGCCGATGAAGATGCCGAGCCGTCGTTCGCGCATCATGCGGCGGCGACCTTGCCGGTCGTCGAGCGCAACGGCGTGACGCTGCGCGTGATCGCGGGCACCGCGTTCGGCGCGGTGTCGCCGGTCGCGACGTTTTCGGGCACGCTGTACGTCGCCGCCGACTTCACGCCGGGCAGCGCGTTCGCGCTCGAACCGGAGCACGAGGAGCGCGGTGTATATCTGGTGGAAGGCGATCTGGAGATCGACGGCACGCCGCTCGAAGCGGGCCAGATGGCCGTGCTCGCGCTCGACGAAACCGTCACGCTCGCGAGCACGCACGGCGCGCGCGCGATGCTGCTCGGCGGCGAGAAGCTCGACGGCGAGCGCTTCATCGAATGGAATTTGGTCGCGAGCTCGCGCGAGAAAATCGAAGCCGCGAAGCTCGCGTGGACCAATCAGGAAATGGGCCACGTGCCCGGCGAAACCGAATGGATTCCGCTGCCGCAGCGCAAGTGACGGCGCCGGGCCGCGCGCCAGGGTGGGCATTGAATTCGCGCGATTCGGCCCCACCTAGCGCCTGTTCACAAACCGTTTCTATCGACGAGGACGCAATGGACACCACTCTGGCCACTTTCGAACAGGACGTCATCAAGGCGTCGATGCTGGCCCCCGTGCTGGTCGATTTCTGGGCGCCGTGGTGCGGCCCCTGCAAGAGCCTCGGCCCGATGCTCGAAAAGCTCGAAGCCGAAGCCGCCGGCAAATGGAAGCTCGTGAAGGTCAACGTGGACGAGAACCACGAGCTGGCCGCGCACTTCCAGGTGCGCAGCATTCCGCACGTGATCGCGTTCGCCGACGGCCAGGCCGTCGATCAGTTCGTCGGCGTGCTGACGGAAGGACAGCTGCGCGAGTTCCTCGACCGGCTCGTGCCGCAAGGGGCGCCGGCCGCGCGCATCGAAGCGCAGACCGCGCTCGCCGAAGGCCGCCGCGACGACGCCTACGACCTGCTGCAAGCGGCGCTCGCTTACGACCCGGGCTTCGACGACGCGCGCATGGACCGCATCGAGTTACTGCTCGAAGACAACCGCATCGATGAGGCCCGCAACGAAGTCGATCTGCTGTCGCCGAAAACCACGCAAGGCATCGACGCGCGTTTCAACGCGATCAAGACTCGGCTCGACGCGGTGGACGCCGCCGCGGACCTGCCGCCCACCGATGCGCTCGAAGCGCGCGTCGCCGGCCACCCCGACGATCTCGAAGCACGCTTCGATCTTGCGAATGCGTTTATCGCGCGACGCAAATACGCGCAGGCGCTCGAACATCTGCTCGCGATCGTGCAACGCGACCGCGCGTTCCGCGACGATATCGGCCGCAAGACGATGTTGTCGGTGTTCGATCTGGCCGCACATCAGCCGGAGCTGGTGTCGCAGTGGCGGCGCAGGCTGAGCGCGTCGTTGTATTGATCGATTGTGATGTTTTGCCCGATGGCAGCCTGGGTCAGCGCGGTTGAAACCGCCGCCCGGGCTGCCTCCTAAACCGTCGCCTTCTTCGCCAGCTCCCGCAACACGTACGCCGCGGCCGCAAAACCAAAGCTCGCGGTCACGCACACGCTGGAGCCAAACCCGGCGCAGTTCAAGCCGACCGGCCCCGTATGCCCCGGCGACGTGCTCACGTGCTCGGCTTCTTCATCGATATCGCAGACGGCCGCTTCCGGATAGATCAGCGGCTCGTCGGAATACACGGCGTTCACCTTGAACTTCGCCTTCGGCCCGCGCGGAAAGCCATGCTGCTTGCGCAACTGCCCGCGCACCTTCGACAGCAGCGGGTCCTGGATCGTCAGCGCGAGATCGTCGATGCGGATCCGCGTCGGGTCGAGCTGACCGCCCGCGCCGCCGACCGTGATCAGCGGCTGGTTGCGCTCGACGCACCATGCGATCAGCGCGGTCTTCGTGCGCACGCTGTCGATCGCGTCGATCACATAGTCGAAGCCGCCGCCGAGCGTGGCCGCGAAATTGTCCGGCTCGACAAAGTCCTCGATCAGCCGCACCTCGCAGTACGGATTGATTGCCGCGATGCGTTCGGCCATCGCTTCGACCTTCGGTTTTCCGTAGTTGCCGTCGAGCGCGTGAATCTGCCGGTTCGTGTTGCTTTCCGCGACGTTGTCGAGATCGATCAGCGTCAGCGTGCCGAGCGCGCTGCGCGCAAACGCCTCCGCGACCCACGACCCCACCCCGCCGATGCCGATCACCGCGACGTGCGCACCCTCGAATGCGGCGAGCGCGGGCGCGCCATACAGACGGGCGATGCCGCCGAAACGGCGCGCGCGGTCGGCGGTTTCGTTCGCGTCGAGGCTGGTAGTAAGATCGGATTGCGCGGCGGTGCTGGACATGATGGCAGGGCTCGAAAACACAGGCGGAACAAAGCAGGCGGCGGCGCTTTGGCAAATCGCCTGGGCAAATTGCTTTGGCAAATGGGGCGCGCAGCCCGTATTTTGCCTGAACACGTGAAAACAGCCGCGGAGGACCACGAGCAGCGACGCAATGTTGCAGGCTTGCGCCGGCGCAACATGCGCCGCGCCATACGTTGCTTCGCTCGCGCGCAAAAACCTGACGCCTTAGCTATACTTGGCCCACACTGTAGCGTTCGCATAAGAATATGATCTCACTCGCCGAGCTTCGAAAAAACTACTCGCTGGGCTCACTGGACGTTGCCGACGTCAACCACGATCCGTTCCGTCAATTCGACACGTGGTTCCAGCAGGCCATCGACGCCAAGCTGCCCGAGCCGAATGCAATGACGCTGGCCACGGTCGACGCGCGCGGCCGGCCTTCGGCACGCATCGTGCTCATCAAGGGCGTCGACGAGCGCGGTTTCGTATTCTTCACCAACTATGAAAGCCGCAAGGGCCGCGAACTGAACGTGAACCCCTACGCGAGCCTGCTGTTTCACTGGATCGAACTCGAACGCCAGGTGCGCATCGAGGGCCGCGTCGTCAAAACGAGCGAGGCAGACAGTGACGCGTATTTCGCGTCCCGTCCGCTCGGCTCGCGGATCGGCGCATGGGCATCGAATCAGAGTCAGGTGATTGAAAGCCGTTCGCAGCTCGAAGTACGCGAACGCGAAATCAGCCTGCAATACGGCGAAAATCCTCCGCGTCCGCCGCACTGGGGTGGCTACCGTCTGGTGCCCGACGCGATCGAATTCTGGCAGGGGCGGCCGTCTCGGCTGCACGATCGTCTGCTTTACACGCGCGCGGAAGAAAGCGCCAACTGGCTGATCGCACGCCTGTCGCCCTGACCGGTCGATGACCGGACGAATGAGGCCGGCGGCGGCGCCAACGTAGCGGCGCGCGTCGGCGGGATTGCGTTGCGCGGCCCGCGGAATGCGCCGCGCCATGTCGCGATCCACATAGCTTTGCTTTAAATCAACGAACACGGAGAGATCACATGTTCTGGGAGAAAAAGCTGGCGCAGTGGGTTGAAGATGTCAAAACCACAGCTAACCTGCCCGCACGCCTCGTGCTGTGGGACGGTCAGCAACACGACTTCGGGCAGTTCGCCGCGCCCCGGGTCACGCTACACGTGAAGAGCGCAACCGCGCTGCCCTATCTGCTCGAACCGAGCCTCGACAATCTTGGCGAAGCCTATGTCAAAGGCAAGATCGACATCGAGGGCAAGCTGTCGGACATCATCAATATCGGCTATCAGCTCGCGCGCAGCACCGTGACGAGCGCCGGCAAGCTCGCGCGCGTGCGGCGCTACTTCAATCACTCGAAGACGTCGGATAAGAAAGCGATCCAGTATCACTACGACGTGTCGAACGAGTTCTACAGGTTGTGGCTCGACGAGAACATGGTCTACTCGTGCGCGTACTTCGAGACCGGCACCGAAGACCTCGCGACCGCGCAGCTGAAGAAAATCGATCACATTCTGACCAAAATCCAGCTGCAGCCCGGGCAGCGTCTGCTCGACATCGGCTGCGGCTGGGGCGCGCTCGTGCTGCGCGCCGCGCAAAAGTTCGGCGCGAAGTGCGTCGGCGTCACGCTGTCGCAGAACCAGTTCGATCTCGCCACCGCGCGCGTGAAAGCGGCGGGCCTCGAAAACCAGATCGATATCCGCCTGCAGGACTATCGCGACATCAAGGGGCAGTTCGACCGCATCACGAGCGTCGGCATGTTCGAGCACGTCGGCCGCAAGAACCTGCCCGGCTATTTCCAGAAGATGCACGATCTGCTCGCCGACGACGGCATCGCGATGAACCACGGCATCACGTCGAGCGACGCCGATAGCGGCGAAACCGCGCTCGGCGGCGGTGAGTTCATCGACCGCTTCGTGTTCCCGGACGGCGAACTGCCGCACATCAGCCTCGCGCTCGAATCGATGCAGCGCGGCGGGCTCGAACCGGTTGACGTCGAAAGCCTGCGCCGTCACTATGCGCACACGCTCGACATCTGGGCGGAAAATTTCGAAGCCCACGCAGACCAGGCGCGCAAGCTCGTCGACGACGAAAAATTCCGCATCTGGCGCGTGTATCTGGCCGGCTGCGCGTATGCGTTCGAAAACGACGACGTGTCGATTTTCCAGGTGGTGTGCCGCAAAGCCGGCCGCAGCGCGAAAACCCTGCCGTGGTCGCGCCGCTACATGTACGAAAAACCGCTGTGACCCGGCTGTGACCCGGTTTGTGACCGGTCGCGCCGCGGCGGCGTGCATGGAGCGCGCGCCGCGGCGCAATTCTGATGAACAGCAGGCCGGACATTGATGGACCAGAGCAGGACGAGTGACGTCGAAGAGCCGTTGAACGGCAAGGACGGCAGCACGGACGATGCGGCGCATCAGGCCGCGCAGCAGTTCGATCTGTTCGGGATGCCGGTGGAGGCCGCGGCAGAAGCGCCGGCCATGTCCGCACGTGAAGCCGATTCGGCCGCAAGCGCTGCCGCGCAGCCAGAGCACAAGCGCACGCCGAAGACCGCAATATCCAACGCCCCCGCGTCGCTGTTCGAAGCCGACACCCCGCCCGACAGCCCCGCTCCTGAACCAGACTCCGCGCCGGCCTCCGCCGACGCCCCGAAAAAGCGCCGCAGCCGCGACGTGCTCGCTGCACCGCCCTCGCCGGAGCTGCTCGCGCTCGCGGCGCAATTGCCGCCGCAGATCCACCTCGGCACGTCGACATGGTCGTTCCCGGGTTGGACAGGCATCGTCTACGGCGACGACTACAGCAACAGCAAACTGTCGCGCGAGGGCTTGAGTGCGTACGGCGCACATCCGCTGCTGAAGACGGTCAGCATCGACCGCTCGTTCTACCAGGCGTTGACGGTCACCGAATACCTGCGCCACGCGCAGCAGGTGCCCGAGCACTTCCGCTTCATCGTCAAGGCGCCGATGACGATCACCGACGCCACCGTGCGCGCCGAGCGCGGCGAGCCGGTGTCGCTGAACCCGTGCTTCCTGAACGCACAGATGGCGATCGACGATTTCGTCACGCCCTGCCTCGAAGGCCTCGGCGCAAAGGCCGGCGCGCTGGTGTTCCAGTTCTCGCCGCTGCCGGATCAGATGCTCGCGCAGCCGGCGGTATTCATCGAACGACTGGGGGAGTTTTTCGACGCGCTGCCCGGGCTGCCCGACGGCAGTTGCTACGCGGTCGAGATTCGCGACGCGAGCCTGCTCACGCCGCGCTTCATCCGCATGCTGAAGACGGCTGGCGTGCGCTACTGCGTCGGCATTCATGCGCGGATGCCCGATCCGCTGCGCCAGGCCGCGGCGCTCGCGCTGCTCGATGGTGAGCCGGCCGGTCCGCTGATCGTGCGCTGGAGCCTGCACGGCGGTTTCAAGTACGAACAGGCGAAGGCGAAGTACGAGCCGTTCAACCGGCTCGTCGACGAAGATCCGGCGACGCGCGCGTCGCTCGCCGAACTGGCCGCGCGTTACGCGCTCGCTGGTCAGCCGGTCGTGATCGCGGTCAACAACAAGGCGGAGGGATCGGCGCCGCTCAGCTGCGTGAAACTGGCCGAAGAAATCGTCGAAGCCTGCGTGCGTGTCACGCAGGGACGCGGCGATAACGGCGACGAGGTGCCATCGCGAGCACAGGAACCGCAGTGACGAACAGCAGCGGGCGGTCTTACGCATCCGCCCGTTGCCGACTCCAATCCCCACGCTGCGCCGTTAACCCGCCTTGATCCGATGCGCGAACTTCTGGCGGAATTTCGCGACTTTCGGCGCTACCACGAACGAGCAGTAGCCCTGATTCGGATGCTGCGCGAAATAGTTCTGGTGGTAGGCCTCGGCGGGCCAGTAGTTGTCGCCGAGCGGCAGCACCTCGGTCACGAGCTTGCCGTCGTAGATGCGCTGTTCGCCGATCTCGCGAATCGCCTGCAGCGCGGTTTCGTGCTGCGCGTCGGAATGCGTGAAGATCACCGAGCGGTATTGCGTGCCGACGTCGTTGCCCTGCCGGTTCAGCTGGGTCGGATCGTGGATCGCGAAAAAGATGTCGAGAATCTCGCGATATCTGATCTTGGCCGGATCGAAGTCGACCTTGACCACTTCCGCGTGACCGGTGTCGCCGTCGCAGACCTGCTCGTAGCTCGGATGGCGCGCGTGACCACCCGCATAACCCGACTCCACCGCATTGACGCCCTCGACGCCCAGATACACCGCTTCGAGGCACCAGAAACATCCACCGCCGAGCGTTGCTGTCTCGTTCATAAGCTTCACCCCAGGATCAGATTCACACAATGATCGGCAGCCGGCCTGCGTAGCGCCGCCGTATCTGCCACCGCATCCGAATATATGGCCGAACACGCGTTCTGAAAGGCGCAGTCAGGCACGAGTCAGGCACCCGTCGCGCAATGACCGCAAATCCGGCCGTGCAGATATCGAGTATAGAAACGCCGGCACGCGACGTGTGAATAACCGTGCCTCACACACGCAAGCGCCGCGCCCGCGCCTCGATCCAGCACGATCGGCAAATTTTCGGGTGCAGCCTTTCGAGGCGATCGTCGATGCAACCGCCCGGCTGCCACGCGCCGCACGCATTGTGCTGCGGCGCGCGCGGCGATTGCAGTTAAAATTGGCGGAAATCAACGATTTTCACCATGACTTTCGAAACATCCGCTTCCCGCCGCGCGGGTATACGCTTCAATTCGCGCTTCAATTCGCGCCTTGATTCGCGCTGCAGTCGTTCTTTCACACGGCGCGCGACGGGGGCCTCGCCCCGATGAAGCGCGCGAGCCCACCCAACTTCGACCCGTCCGCGTTCAAACAGGCGCTCAGCCAGTTCGCGACCGGCGTCACCGTGATTACGACGCGCGCCGCGTCCGGCCAACTGATCGGCATCACGGCCAGTTCGTTCAACTCGGTGTCGCTTTCTCCGCCGCTCGTGCTGTGGAGTCTCGCGACGCGCTCCGCGTCGATGCCGGTGTTCCGCGCCAACAGTCACTACGTGATCAATGTGTTGGCCTCGACGCAGCTCGATCTGTGCAAGCGCTTCGCGACCGTGAAGGGCGACCGCTTCGAGGGCGTGTCGCACGCGGCGGGCGACAGCGGCATGCCGGTGCTCGACGGCGCACTCGCGTGGTTCGAATGCCATAACCGCAGCCGCTACGAGGAAGGCGACCACGTGATTTTCGTCGGCGAAGTGGAGCGCTGCGGTGTGCATGAAAATGCCGCGGACATGCTGCCGCTCGTGTTCCAGAGCGCGCAGTTCCACGGCCTGAAGCCGCTTTGAGCGGCTCGGCGCTTCCCTGGCGTCTGTAGCGCCTGTCGGTCGGACGCGTCGAAAACGGCGCGCCCCGCCCTCATCATCCTGAACGGTCGCTATGCGTGGCTCCGTGCCCGCTGTTCTTCTTCACGAGCGACACCGGCACGCCCGAATCTTCCTTCAGCGTTTCGAGCACGATGTTCGAGCGGATGTCCATCACCCCCGGCGCCTTGTACAGGCGATTGAGCACGAAGTCCGAATAGTGCTTGAGGTTGTGCGCGAGCACGCGCAGCAGATAGTGGGTTTCGCCGGTCACGACGAAAGCGCCGACCACTTCGGGCCAGTCGCGCAACGCTTCGGCAAAACTCTCGTGCCAGTTCTGCTGGTCGTTGCGCATCGATACCTGCACGAACGCTTCCAGCTCGAACCCCAAAACTTCGCGGTTCAGGCACGCTCGGTAGTGTTCGATGACGCCCTGCTCTTCCAGCAGACGCAGGCGTCGCAGACAGGCCGATGGCGAGAGCGAGATGCGCTCCGCCAAGTCGAGATTGCTGATCCGTCCTTCCTGCTGAAGCACCGTCAAGATACGGCAATCGGTGGCGTCGAGCGAGATCGCGTTCATATTCGGTCTCCCTTTCCTGTTTGACTCAAATTATGTTCCAAGACACGGCTGGTAAGGAGATTTTTTCGCAATCACATTTCACAGCTTGACCTCTATCATTTAGAGATCGTCACCAACCGTCGACACCCTCATGCGAGCACTCTGGGACATCACCCCCGCCGTCGATACCGCCACGCCCGTCTGGCCGGGCGACACGCCGGTCGGCATCGAGCGCGTCTGGCGCATGGAGGCTGGCTCGCCGGTCAATGTCGCGCGTCTGACGATCTCGCCGCACACCGGCGCGCATACCGACGCGCCGCTGCACTACGACGCCGACGGCGCCGCGATCGGCAACGTGCCGCTCGACGCATATCTCGGTTTATGCAGAGTGATTGACTGTATCGGCGCGTTGCCTGTTGTGACGCCACAACATCTGGCCGGCTCGCTCGACGATTTGCCGCCGCGAGTCTTACTGCGCACTTACAGAAAAGCGCCGACGCGCGAGTGGGATAGTGCGTTCTGCGCGGTCGCGCCCGAGACCGTCGACCTGCTCGCCGCGCGCGGCGTGACGCTGCTCGGCATCGATACGCCGTCGCTCGATCCGCAGGAATCGAAGACGATGGATGCGCATCACCGCATTCGCGCGCACCGGATGGCGATTCTCGAGGGCATCGTGCTCGACGCGGTCGAACCCGGCGACTACGAGCTGATCGCGCTGCCGCTGAAGCTGACCACGCTCGACGCGAGCCCGGTGCGCGCGGTGCTGCGTGCACTGCCCGGCTCGCGCTCAGCCACGCTCCCCGGCGAGCGATCAACCCGACAACCCAACCCATCGAACCACCATGAACCATCGTGATGAAGCCGTGGCGCTCGACAGCGCCGACCCGCTCGCAGCGCTGCGCGAACAGTTCGCGCTGTCGCCGACGACCATCTATCTCGACGGCAACTCGCTCGGCGTGCCGCCGGCCGCCGCCGCGCAGCGCGCGCAGACCGTGATCGCCGCCGAATGGGGCGAAGGACTGATCCGCAGTTGGAACAATGCCGGCTGGTTTGCGCTGCCGCGCCGACTCGGCAACAAGCTCGCGCCGCTGATCGGCGCGGCCGAAGACGAAGTCGTGATTACCGACACGATCTCGATCAACCTGTTCAAACTGCTGTCGGCCGCCGTGCGGCTCGCCAATGCGCGCGATCCGAAACGTCGCGTGATCGTGTCCGAGCGCTCGAACTTCCCGAGCGATCTGTATATCGCGCAGGGCCTGATCGAGCAGCTCGATCGCGGCTACGAGCTGCGCCTCGTCGACGATCCGTCCGAACTGCCCGACGCGATCGGCGAGGACACCGCGATCGCGATGATCACGCACGTGAACTACCGCACCGGCTACATGCACGACATGGCCGCGCTGACGAAGCTGATTCACGACAGGGGCGCGCTCGCGCTGTGGGATCTCGCGCATTCGGCGGGCGCGGTGCCGGTCGATCTGAACGGCGTCGGTGCCGACTACGCGGTCGGCTGCACGTACAAGTACCTGAACGGCGGTCCCGGTTCGCCCGCGTTCGTGTGGGTGCCCAGACGTCACCAGAACGGGTTTGCGCAACCGCTGTCGGGCTGGTGGGGGCATCGCGCGCCGTTCGAGATGAACCCGACGTATCAGCCCGACAACGGCGTGGGCCGCTACCTGTGCGGCACGCAGCCGATGGTGTCGATGGCGCTCGTCGAATGCGGGCTCGACGTGTTCCTGCAAACGTCTATGCAGGCGGTCCGCCAGAAGTCGCTCGCGCTGACCGATCTGTTCATCGAACTCGTCGAGACACGTTGCAGCGAATTTCCACTGAAGCTCGTGACGCCGCGTGAGCATGCGCAGCGCGGCTCGCACGCTAGCTTCGAACATCCGCACGGCTACGAGGTGATGCAGGCGCTGATCTCGCACGGCGTGATCGGCGACTATCGCGAGCCGCACGTGCTGCGCTTCGGCTTCACGCCGCTGTACACGCGCTTCGTCGACGTATGGGACGCCGTCGAAATCTTGCGCGACGTGCTCACCCGCGAGGCCTGGCGGGCCCCTGAATTCGCCCAGCGCGGCGCCGTTACCTGAGGACGACAGAATGACCGATCACATGCACACGCCGGGCTTGCCAGAAGAACCGGCGGCACAAGGCTGCCCGTTCGGACACGGACGGACGGCGTCGGCGCCGTCCGCGAGCGCGGCCGACAGCGGCTGGCACGACGCGCAGCTCGACTTCTCGGAGTCGATGAGCTACGGCGATTATCTGTCGCTCGGCACGGTGCTGGACGCGCAGCATCCGTTGTCGCCGGATCACAACGAGATGCTGTTCATCATCCAGCATCAGACGAGCGAGCTATGGATGAAGCTCGCGCTGTACGAACTGCGCGCGGCGCTCGCGGCCGTGCATCGCGACGACCTGCCGCCCGCGTTCAAGATGCTTGCGCGCGTGTCGCGAATCATGGAGCAGCTGGTGCAGGCGTGGAGCGTGCTCGCGACGATGACGCCGTCCGAATACACGGCGATGCGGCCGTACCTCGGCAGTTCGTCGGGCTTTCAGTCGTATCAGTACCGGCAGATCGAATTCCTGCTCGGCAACAAGAACGAGCAGATGCTGAAGCCGCACGCGCATCGCGCCGACGTGTACGCGCAAGTGAAGGCATCACTCGAAGCGCCGTCGTTCTACGACGAAGTGGTGAGGCTGCTCGCGCGCCGCGGCTTCAGGATTTCGCCCGCGCGGCTCGAACGCGACTGGACGAAGCCGACCGAACATGATGCATCGGTCGAAGCGGCGTGGCTCGAGGTGTATCGCAATCCGTCCGAGCATTGGGATCTGTACGAGATGGCCGAGGAACTCGTCGATCTGGAGGATGCGTTCCGCCAGTGGCGCTTCCGCCACGTGACGACGGTCGAGCGCATCATCGGCTTCAAGCAGGGCACCGGCGGCACGAGCGGCGCGCAGTATCTGCGCAAGATGCTCGACGTGGTGCTGTTTCCCGAGCTGTGGCACGTGCGGACGATGCTGTAGCGGTTAGCGCGCGTAAGGCACTTCCCGGGCAAACCTGGCATCCTGGCGGGGAACAAAGAGCAAGCCAACACTATTACGCAAGTTCGGAGTTATCCGAATCTTGAGAGATGGTCAGCATGGCAGCATCGGAACCCCATAAAAACATCAGAGTGTTTCGATATGCCCGGTGCCGATGACGACGAAGGACTGAAGGTTGTACTGAGTGCTCAGCAGCTCGCGGCTGTGCTATCCGGCCAGTCGATCAATCTGAGATACGAAAATTTGTATCAATTGATTGGTGGCCGCTTCCATGAAGATTTCGACTTGTTCGGAAACACAATTGAGGAATTGGTTTTGTCTTTTACATGCGAATGCACACCGGAAGAGATTTACGCGACGGTGGCCGAGATAGACCGATTCAAGAACGATCATGCGGGGAACCTTGACGCAGCATTTGAGGAAAATTTTGGCTACCAGTGCGATCCGACCGTGTGGGAGCAGACCACTGAGGCTTTCCTTGACAAGCTTAAGCGTCTTCTTCTGAGTGAGTAGCCCGCACTTCCTCCCACCGGACGGCCCCACACCGTCTGGTAGGGCCTCCGCGTACTTCCATTTCACCCGGCAACCGACAGTGCCTGACACCCGCTAGCGCGCGGTATAACCACCATCGATCGGCAAACACACCCCGCTGATCATCGACGCCGCGTCGCTCAACAGAAACAGAATCGGCGCGGCGACTTCCGCCGATTCGGCAAAGCGCCTGAGCGGAATCGCCTGCAAAGCGGGATCGCGTTTGACAGGATCGCTCCACGCCAGCACCGCCATCGGCGTCAGCGTGACCGTCGGGTTCACGCTGTTCACGCGAATTCCGTACGGCCCCAGCTCGATGCACAACGCGCGCGTGATCGCATCGAGCGCGGCCTTCGATGCCGAATAGCTCAGATGATCGTCGAGCGCGACGAGCGCGGCCTGGCTCGACACGTTGACGATGCTGCCCGCGCGCCCCGCGTCGAGCATGCCACGCGCGACGTGCTTCGCGACCAGCACCGCCCCGCGCGCATTCACCGCCATCACGCGATCGAAGCTTGCGGCCGTCGTTTCCACCGCGCGTTCGAGCAACGCGATGCCCGCGCAATTCACCAGACCGTCGAACGGTGCGAGCGAGGCCATTGCTTCGTCGATCACGGCTTCGTCGCTGATGTCGAGCCTCAACGGCTCGCAGCCGGTTTCCTCGGCGAGCCGCGCGAGCTCGTTCAGGTTGCGCGCGGCCGCGACGACCGACGCGCCGCTCGCGCACAGCGCCTCGACCGTCGCGCGGCCGATGCCGCTGGAGGCGCCCGTCACCAGAATCGAGCGGCCGGAAAAATCGAAAGTAGCGTTCATGATGATTGCAAGCGATGCATGACCGGCTTCAACGCCGGATAGAGGTCCGTGTACACGCCGAAGCGCTCTTTGTATAGCGCCATGCGCCGTGCCTCGGGCTGCGCGCGCTCGATCAGCGTGACCCAGCCGCCTTGCGCCGCTTCGCGCGACACGAGACCGACCCCGAGCGCGGCGAGCAGCGCGGCGCCCATCGCGGCTTCGACGTCCTGCTCGATCGTGTAGACCGGATAGCCGGTGACGTCGGCGATGATCTGCATCCACAGGTCCGAATGCGCGGCGCCGCCGACCACGATCAGCTTGTCGTCGAGCGATTGCGCGCCTTTGCGCCCCGCCTCGATGTTGTGCTTCAGCGCGAACGACACGCCTTCGAGCACGGCGCGATACAGATGCGCGCGCGTATGAAACAGCGACAGCCCGACGAACGCGCCGCTCGCTTTCGCATCCCACACCGGGCTGCGCTCGCCCATCAGATACGGCAGAAACACCACGCCGTCGGCGCCGGCCGGCACTTGCGCGGCGCTCTCTTCGAGCAGCCGATGCGGATCGCCATGCGGTGTCGCGCGCGCGGCCTCGATCTCCGCATGACAGAACTGCTCGCGATACCACGTGACCGACGCGCCCGCGGTAATCGCGCCGCCGAATACGTAGATGTCGTGCTGCCCGTTGAAAACGTGCGGCATGCTGATCAAACCGTGCCGTGCGTCGACACGCTGATTGATGTAACCCCAGCACATGCTGGTGCCGATCATCGCAACGTGCTGCCCCGCGCGCGTGACGCCGGCCGCGAACGTCGCCATCGCCGCATCGACGCCACCCGCGACGATCGCGGTTCCCGCGTCGAGCCCGAGCTGCGCGGTCCATTGCGACAACAGCCCGCCCACCACCTCCGACGATTCGACCAGCCGCTCCGGCATCATCGTCGCGGGAATGCCGAGCATGTCGAGCGCTTCGTCCGACCAGTCGCGCCGCGCGATATCGTAGACGCCGCCGATGTTGCCGGCCGAGCTGTGATCGACGGCGACCTCGCCGGTCAGCATGTAGATCACGTATGCGTTCGGCGGCAAAAAATAGCGCGTATGCGCCCACACGTCCGGCTCGTTCTCGCGCAGCCACAGCATCTTCGTGTAACCGTAGTAGCTGTCCACCCCGTTGCCGGTGATCGTATAGAGCCGTTCGAGATCGACGTTCTCGCGCACCCAGTCGACCTGCGCGGTCGCGCGCCGGTCCATCCAGATCAGGCACGGCGCGAGCGGCCGCATGTCGTTGTCGACCGCAATGCCCGAGCCGCCGTACAGGCTACTCACGCACAGTGCCTTGATCGCGCCCGGTGCGATGCCGGCCGCCTTCGCGTCGCCGACGCACGCGGCCACGCATTCGACCACGGCCTTCAGCCACACCGCGGGCCACTGCTCGGCCCACAATGGCTTCGGCGTATCGGGCTGATAGCTCGACGCATGCTGCGCGACGATCGCGCCCTGCTCGTCGACCAGCAGCGCCTTCGTGCTCTGCGTGCCGATATCGACGCCGATGACGTAGTTCATAGAGTCTCCGTTGAAACGCCGCGCCCCAGATTCACGCGCGCGGCTTCATCAGCACTTTGATCGAATCGAGCGAGTTCGCGATCCTGATCGCTTCGTCCCATTCTTCCAACGAAAAGCCGTGCGTGACGATGCCCTTCGACGTGACGAGCCCGCGCGCGAGCAGATCGATTGCGATCGGATAGCAATAGGGCCCAAGATGCGCGCCGCGCACGTCGAGTTCCTTGCGATCGCCGATCACCGACCAGTCGAGCGTCGTATCCGCGCCGAACACCGAGAATTCGACGAAGCGCCCGAGCTTGCGGATCAGGTCCATCCCCTGATTCACCCCGATCGGCGCACCCGTCGTTTCGATATAGACGTCGCAGCCGTAGCCGTCCGTCAGTGAATGGATGATCGCGAGCGCGTCGTCCTTCCGAGGATTGATCGTCACGTCCGCGCCATATTCGCGCGCGAGTGCGAGCCGTTCTTCGACGAGATCGATCACGACGAGCTGCTTCGGCGTCTTCAGATGCGCGACCTGCGTCATCATCAGACCGAGCGGCCCCGCGCCCGCGATCACGACCACGTCGTCGAGTTGCAGATCGCCGCGATTGACCGTGTGAATCGCACACGCGAGCGGCTCGATGATCGCGGCGTCTTCGAGCGAGATGCCGTCGGGAATCTTGTGGACGATCGCGGTCGGCGGAATGCGCATGTACTCGGCCATGCCACCGTCCGCCACCTCGCGCTGAAAGCCGAAAATGTTGTGCACTTCGCACATCCAGTACTGGCCGGATTTGCAGTAGCGGCACTTGCCGCACGGCACGATCTGCTCGGCGATCACGCGCTCGCCCTTCTGCACGCCGAAATGCTCGGCCGCGCCCTCGCCCAGTTCCTCGACATAGCCGAAGAACTCATGACCCGGAATCACCGGTGCCTTGACCCATGGGCTCGGGCCGCCCCAGAACATCTTCGCGCCCGAATGGCATTTGCAGTCGCTCGCGCAGATGCCGCACGCGGCGATGCGGATCACGAGTTCGTGCGCGCGCGCGCGTGGTTTCTGTACCTGCTCGACTCGATAGTCTTTCGGTGCATGACAGACGATGGCGGTCATGTTCTGCTGGTCGGATTGAGTCGTCATTGCATGGTCCTGCGAAAAGAGGGATGTGGGGAAGCGAGCGTTACTTTCTGCGGTCGCGGCTGATATAGATTGCGAGCAGAATGATTCCGCCCTTGATCACGTTCTGCACGTATGGATTCACGCCGACCATGTTCAGGCCGTTATTCAGGACGCCGAGTAACAGCGCGCCGATCAGCGTGCCGATGATCGAGCCGCGCCCACCGGAGATCGACGTGCCGCCCATCACGACGGCGGCGATCGCGTCGAGTTCGAAACCGACGCCCGCGTTCGGCTGGCCGCTCATCAGGCGCGCGGTCAGCACGATCGCGGCAAACGCTGACGTCAAGCCGGCGATCGTGTAGACGATCAGCTTCACGCGCGCGACGCGCACGCCGGACAATCGCGTCGCCTGCTCGTTACCGCCGATCGCATACACGTAGCGGCCAAACGGCATCCGTTCGAGCAACACCCACGCGATCAGATAGATCACCGCCATGATCACGACCGGTGCCTGGACGCCGAGAATCTTGCCGCTGCCGAAGAAGCTGACCCAGTCGGGCAGACCATCGATCGGATAGCCGCCCGTGTAGATCAGCGCGAGGCCGCGCGCGATACCCATCGTCGCGAGTGTGACGATGATCGGCGGCATGCCGGCAAACGCGACGAAAAAGCCGTTGGCCGCGCCGAAGCCGAGACCGACCGCGAGGCCGACCGCAAGCGCGGCCACCCCATTCATGCCGGCGACCATCAGGCCGGCCGACAGCGTGCCCGAGAGCGCCATCACCGAGCCGACCGACAGATCGATGCCGCCCGTCAGGATCACGCAGGTCATGCCGACCGCGATGATCGCGTTGATCGACACCTGGCGCAGCACGTTCTCGATGTTCGCGGCCGACAGAAAGCTGTCGCTCGCGAACACCATCACGATGCAGACGACCAGCAGGCCGATGAACGGATAGAACAGCGTCGAGCGCTTGAGCGCGGCCCACGTGAAGCGCACCGGCGCGCCCGGCGTGTCGCTGTTGACACTCGATGTTTTCGGCGAAGAGAAAGGATTAGGCATGTTCATGAGAGGCTCCAGCCGAACCGGCGGTCGCATAGGTCATCACGGCATTCGATTCGATCGCGTCGCCTTCGAGCAGCGCTTCGATGCGGCCCTGCCGGAATACGGCGACGCGGTCGCACATGCCGACGATCTCCGGCAACTCGGACGAGATCATGATGATCGAGTAGCCGCGCGCGGTCAGTTCGCGCATCAGCAGATAGATTTCGGCCTTCGCGCCGACGTCGATGCCGCGCGTCGGTTCGTCGAAGATCAGGATGTTGGTGTGGTGATTGAGCCAGCGCGCGATCACGACCTTCTGCTGATTGCCGCCCGACAGCGTCGCGACTTCGGTGTGCATCGTTGGGGCCTTCACGCCGACGCGCTTCATGATGTCGGCGGTCGCGCGCGCTTCGCTACGTTGGTCGATGAAGAAACGTAGCGACCGGTACTTGCCGAGGTTGTTGATCGAGATGTTCTGCTTGATCGAGAACTCGGTAATGAGCCCTTCGGTCTTGCGGCTCTCGGGCAGAATGCCGACGCCCGCGCGCAGCGCATCAGCCGGATCGGCGAGCTTCGCGGCCGCGCCGTTGACGCGAATTTCCTTCGCGTACGCACGGTCCGCGCCGATCACCGCGAGCGCGGTCTCGGTGCGCCCCGAACCGACGAGTCCCGCGAAGCCGAGAATCTCGCCCTCGCGCAGCGTGAAGCTCAGCTCGGGGCTGTCTTTGAACAGCTGCAAGCGCACGACGTCGAGCACGACCTTCGCGTCGGCGCGCGGCGTCGGCTTCGGCGGAAAGCTGCTTTCGATGCGGCGTCCCACCATCATCTGCACGAGCCGGCTCACGTCGGATTGCGCGACCTCGGTCGTGCCGACGTACTGGCCGTCGCGCAGCACCGTGATGCGGTCGCACACCTCGAAAATCTCTTCGAGGTGGTGCGAGATGAAGATCATCGCGACGCCCTGCTGCTTCAGCTCGCGCATGATCGTGAACAGATGCGCCGCCTCGGCGGGCGTCAGCGTCGCGGTCGGTTCGTCGAGAATCAGCACGCGCGCATCGAGCGACAACGCCTTGCCGATTTCGACGAACTGCTGCTGCGCTACCGACAGTTCCCGGATCTGCACCGACAGATCGATCGCTACGCCAAGCCGCTCAAAAATCCGCGTCGCCGCGCGCCGCATTCTGCCGCATTCGAGCAGACCGAAGCGGTTGCGCAATTCACGGCCGAGAAACATGTTCTCCACCGCGTTCAGATACGGAATCAGGCTGAACTCCTGAAACACGATACCGACGCCTGCGGCCACCGCGTCGTGATAGTTCGCGAAGTGGCGTTGCTGGCCGTCGAGCGTGATCGTGCCTTCGTCGGGCTGGTAGATACCGCACAGAATCTTCATCAGCGTCGACTTGCCCGCGCCGTTCTCGCCGAGCAGCGCGTGAATCTCGCCGCGCGCGATCTCGAGGTGAATGCCTTGCAGCGCCTTCACGCCGGGAAAGCTCTTGCTGATGTTGTCGAGCTTCAGAATCGTGTCCATCGCGTGTTCCTCCGCCGCGGCCGCCGCGTGTGATCTCCATACGCGGCGGCCTGCGCTTGCATTACCAGCTGAAGCCCTTGGCGTTGCTCTTGTCGATCATCTTCACGTCGACCGGAATCGCTTTCGGCACATTGGCGCCCCACTTCTTCGCGAGCGCGATGCCGAGCGCGATGCGCACCTGGTCGGCCGGGAATTGCGCAGACGTCTCGACGAATTTCGAATTCGGCTTCTGGATCGCGGCGATCGCTTCCGGTGCGCCGTCGACGCTCGTCAGCTTGATGTCCTTGCCCGACGATTCGATCGCCGACAGCGCGCCCATCGAGCCGCCGTCGTTCACGCTGAACACGCCCTTCAGATTCGGATGCGCCTGGATCATGTTCTCGGTGACGGACAACGCGGTCGCGCGTTCCTGCTTGCCGTTCTGCGTATCGACGAGCTTCACGCCCGGCGACTTCGCGAGCGCCGCCTTGCAGCCGCGCACGCGTTCGAGAATCGGCACGACCGGAATGCCGTCGAGAATCGCCACTTCGCCGCTGCCGCCGATCGACTTCGCGAGGTAGTCGCACGCCATCACGCCCGCGTCGTAGTTCTTCGAGCCGACGAACGAATCGACCGGACCGTTCGCGTTCGCATCGACCGCGACCACGACGACGCCCGCCTTCTTCGCCGACATGACCGCCGACTGGATGCCGGTCGAGTCGGTCGGATTGACGAGCAGGATGTCGATCTTCTTTTGCAGCATGTCTTCGACGTCGCTGACCTGCTTGCTGACGTCGTGATGCGCGTCGGTGACGATGACCGTCGCGCCAGTCGACGCGGCCGCGTCGTTCAGCGCTTTCTGCATCGTCACGAAGTACGGGTTGTTCAGTTCCTGGAACGTCATGCCGATTTTCAGCGGCGCGGCCTGCGCGGTCTGCGCGGCCGACACAGCGACTAGCGACAAACCGAACGCGAGCGCGGCGACACGGCGCGCGAACATCATCGAAGGGTTAAGCGAAAGAGTAGACGGCTTCATGGTTGTCTCCATTTTTTGAAGTGAGCACGCCCCGTCGCGCTGTGGGCGCACAGCGCGATCGATGCGTGTTGAAACGCGAGTGGAATAAAGCTGTGAACTACCGGATGGGCACTATGTGACCGGGTACGCGACGCCGCTACGCGACAAGCCCGGCGCGAGCACGATCGCCGGCGCGTTGTCGATGCCCCTGCCATGCGCGGCCGCCTGCTCGGAAGCATCGCGGCTCGCATTGTTCAGTTGCTGATAACGGCGAAACGTCGACGGCGCCATGCCCTTCATCGCAAGAAACTGCCGGTTGAAATTCGACAGGTTGTTGAAGCCCGCCTTGAAGCAGATGTCGGTCACGCTCAGTTCGCCGTCGGTCAGCAACTGGCACGCGAGATTGATGCGCATGCGGTTCACATACTGCACGAACGGCAGCCCGGTATGGCGGCGGAAATAACGCGAAAACGCGCTGACGCTCTGGCCGGCGAGTTGCGCAAGCTCCGACTCGCGCAACTCGTTCGCGAGGTTCTTGCCGATATACGCGAGCACGTGATTGATGCGGGTCGCCGCGAAGCTGGTCGGATCGGCCTGATAAGCGGGACTCGCGAGCGTCTCGCGATCCGGCGCGTTGATCAGGATCTCGAGCATCGACATGAACAGCACGAGCCGGCGCAGCCCGCGCGCCGCGAGCAGTTCGAGAAAGAGCGGCTTGATCTGCGCGGATGTCTCCAGGCCGAACGACAGGCCGCGACGCGCATCGGCGAGCAGCGCCTCGACCTGACGCCACTCCGGAAAACTCTCGAGACAGTTCGATACGAACTCCTGGCCAAACTGCACGACCAGATTGCGCTGCGCGACGCTCTCGCCTTCGGGCACGTCGCTGACCCAGTTGTGCGGCAGGTTCGGCCCCATCAGCACGAGGTTGCCGGGCGCGAAGCTGCCGATGTGATCGCCGACGAACATCTTGCCGGTCGTCGCGACGATCAGATGGATTTCGTACTCCGGATGAAAGTGCCAGCGCACCGTGCGATACGGATAGCCATGCGACCACACTTTGAACGATTCGTCGTGGCGTACGGCCACGATTTCGAGATCAGGTTGCACTGTCTGCCTCCATGAAGCGGCGCGCGGGAGGCACCGCCGATCTTGATCTTGTAAAGCGAAAAGTAACCGCCAAACGCGTTGGCGACCACTTTAAAAGAAACCGCGGACCGATACTTTTTTGTATTCGGGTTAGCCCCGACGCGTGCGCGGTCAAATTTGATGCAATGCAATATGAGCGGCGCGACTCGTTTTCTCGCCTCGGTTGCTCGCCGCTGCCGCCGGCGCATCGCCCATGCCGCGCTGCGCCATCAAAAGCCCGCCCCCTTGCCTTGACTTTCGTTTCTCCGGGTACGATCATTCGCTCACATACAGAGCAAATGCTCTGCACGCACAGAACGCGCGCCGCGAGCGCCGCGGACAAGTTTTTGGAGACACAACATGAACAGCGGGCAAGGCAGCGGCGCGGCCGCACACGTGATCCTGCACATCGGCGCGGGATCGTTTCATCGCGCGCATCAGGCGTGGTATCTGCACCGGCTGAACGAAGCGAGCACGGCCGGCGAGCCGCGCTGGTCGCTGAGCGTGGGCAATATCCGCGGCGACATGAACCCGGTGCTCGAAGCGCTCGCCGCGCAGAACGGCGTCTACACGCTCGAAACCGTCACGCCGCAAGGCGAGCGCGCCTACGAGACGATCCGCTCGATCGAGCGCGTGCTGCCGTGGAGCGAAAGCCTCGACGGACTGATCGACGCGGGCGCCGATCCGGCTTGCAAGATCATCGCGTTCACCGTGACCGAAGGCGGCTATTACCTCGACGAACACGACCGGCTCGACACCGCGAATGCCGATCTCGCCGCCGACCTCGCCGGCGGCCACACGACGATCTACGGCGCGCTCGCGGCGATTCTCGACGCGCGCGTGAAGCGCGGCGCGGGACCCGTCACGCTGCAGACCTGCGACAACCTGCGCAGCAACGGCGAGCGCTTTCATGCGGGCATGAGCGAGTTTCTCGAACGACGCGGCGCGAACGAACTCGCGCAATGGTTCGACGACAACACGTCATGCCCGTGTTCGATGGTCGATCGCATCACGCCGCGTCCGACGCCCGACGTGCGCGAGCGCGTGAAGGCCGCGACCGGCGTCGACGACGCGAGTCCGGTGATGGGCGAGGCGTTCATCCAGTGGGTGATCGAAGACCGCTTCATCGCGGGACGGCCGGCCTGGGAGAAGGTCGGCGCGGAACTCGTCGATTCGGTGCTGCCGTACGAGGAAGCGAAGATCCGCATTCTCAACGCGACGCATAGCTGCATCGCGTGGGCGGGCACGCTGGTCGGCCTGAACTACATCCACGAAGGCACGCTCGACGCCGACATCCGCCAGTTCGCGTACGACTACGTGACCGAGGACGTGATCCCGTGTCTGACACCGAGTCCGCTCGATCTCGAACGCTATCGCGACGTCGTGCTCGAGCGCTTCAGCAACCCGCATATCCTCGACACGAACCAGCGCGTCGCCGCCGATGGCTTCTCGAAGTTGCCCGGCTTCATCGCGCCGACACTCGCCGAATGCTTCGAGCGCGGCGTCACGCCGGCGGCGAGCGCGATGCTGCCCGCGTTGTTCTTCCGCTTTCTGGAACGCTGGCACACGGGCAAGCTGCCCTACGCGTATCAGGACGGCGTGATGGACGAGCGCGTCGCGCACGCCTTTTTCACGGCGCCCGATCCGCTGCGCGCATTCGCCGCCGACCGGCTGCTGTGGGGCGGCATGGCGCAGACGCCCGAGCTCGAAGCGGCGCTCGCGGGCGCGCTCGCGCGGGTCGACGCATGGCTCGCCGAACGCGGCGCGACTAGCCAGGCTTAATGCGCATGACAGCGCGCGCGATGAACCGCTAAAGTAGCGCATCCCCAACGACGAAGGTTTCGCTCCCATGTACCTAGGCATCGACCTCGGCACGTCCGAAGTGAAAGTTCTGCTGCTCGCCTCCGACGGCCGCGTGATCGGCACCGCAGGCTCGCCGTTCACCGTTTCGCGTCCGCACCAGCGCTGGGCCGAGCAGAATCCCGAAGACTGGTGGGCCGGCACGCGCACGGCGCTCGCCGCGTTGCGCGCGCGTCATCCCGACGAATTCGCGCGGATTCGCGGCATCGGCCTGTCGGGGCAGATGCACGGCGCGGTGCTGCTCGACGCGGAAAACCGCGTGCTGCGGCCCGCGATCCTGTGGAACGACATGCGCAGTGACAAGGAGTGCGCGGAGCTGACCGAGCGCGCGCCGGAACTGCACAGCGTCGCCGGCAATCTGGCGATGCCCGGTTTCACGGCGCCGAAGCTGCTGTGGGTCGCGCGTCACGAGCCGGAGATTTTCGCGAGGACTGCCTGCGTGCTGCTGCCGAAAGACTATCTGCGCCTGCAACTGACGGGCGGCAAGGTGTCCGATCCATCGGACGCGGCCGGCACATTGTGGCTCGACGTCGCGAAACGCGATTGGTCCGATTCGCTGCTCGCTGCCTGCAACATGACGCGCGCGCAGATGCCGGCGCTGCGCGAAGGCAGCGCGCCGGCCGGCACGCTGCTGGCGGAACTCGCGCGCGAATTCGGCCTGCGCGACGACGTGATCGTCGCGGCCGGCGGCGGCGACAACGCGACCAGCGCGATCGGCATCGGCGCGACGCAACCGGGCGACGGCTTCGTGTCGTTGGGCACCTCGGGCGTGCTGTGCGTGGTCGGCGACAGCTTCCGCCCGAACCCGGCCTCCGCCGTGCACGCGTTCTGTCATGCGATCCCGGACCGCTGGCATCAGATGAGCGTGGTGCTGTCGGCGGCGAGCTGTTTGCGCTGGGTCTGCAAGCTGACGTCGACCGACGAGCCGACGCTGCTCGCCGAAATCGAGGCGCTGCCCGCCGAGGCCTTGACCACCGCGCCGCTCTTTTTGCCGTATCTGTCGGGCGAGCGCACGCCGCACAACGACCCCTATGCGCAAGGCGTATTCTTCGGCATGACTCACGCAACCGACCGCGCGCTGCTCGGCTACGCGGTGCTCGAAGGCGTGACGCTCGCGCTGACCGACGGCCTCGACGCGCTGCGCGCGGCCGGCACCGAGGCGAAGGTGTTGTCGCTGCTCGGCGGCGGCGCACGCAGCGACTACTGGGCCCAGTTGCTCGCCGATGCGCTCGACACCGTCACCGTCAAGCACGGCGGCGGCGAAACCGGCGCGGCGCTCGGCGCGGCGCGTCTCGGCTGGCTCGCCGCCGGTGGCGAGCCGGCCACCGTGCTGACCAAGCCGCCTGTCGAAAAGGAGTTCACGCCGAATCCGCGCCGCCACGCGCAATTGCGCACCCGGCTCGAAGCGTATCGCGCGCTGTATCGACACGTACGGCCGCTGTTCGATCCCGCGCGCGCACCGCTCGCCTGAGCGTCAACCGCGGCCGGCCCGCGCGACAGACGCGCCGCCGGCCGCTATCATCGGCGCACTTCAACCGAAACCTCATCGTGCCCAGGTCCACAGAAAAACTCGATCTCGCCACACGCGCCGCGTGGCTTTATTACGTCGCGGGCAATACCCAGAACGAAATTGCCGAGAAGCTGCAGGTATCGCGGCCGGTCGCGCAGCGGCTCGTCGCGTTCGCGGTCGAAAAGAACCTGATCCGCGTGCGGGTCGATCACAAGCTCGCTGATTGCCTGTCGCTCGCCGATCAGCTGTCGAAGCGCTATGGCCTTAGCCTATGCGAGATCGTGCCGATCGACGGCGATACGCCCGAGGAAGTCGACCGCAAGCTTGCGGTGGCCGGCGCGCAGGTGATGGAGCGCTATCTGAGCGAGGAAAAGCCGATGGTCGTCGCGGTCAGCAGCGGCCGCACGCTGAAGGCCGCGGTCGATCAGATCGCGCAGCTAGACCGTCCGCAGCATCGGCTGGTATCGATGGTCGGCGCGATCGCGCAGGACGGCTCCTCGAACCGTTACGACGTCGCGCTGCACATTTCGGAAAAGACCGGGGGCAAGCATTTTCTGCTGCCCGCGCCGCTGCTCGCCGACAGCGAGGCCGAGCGCGCACAGTGGTGCAATCACCGTCTCTATCGGATCGTCGAATCGCTGTCGGCGCAGGCCGATGTCGCGTTCGTCGGCATCGGCAACATTGGGATGACCTGTCCGTTGCACGAGGACGGCTTCATCACGGAAGGCGAGGTGAACGAGTTGATGCAGAACGGCGCGGTCGCCGAAATGCTCGGCCTGCCGATCGATGCGGCCGGCGCGCACGTCGAATCGCCGACCGGCCGACGCGTGACGAGCATCGCGCTCGACACGCCGCCACGCCGGCCGACCATCGGCTTCGCGGGCGGGCTGCGCAAGCGCGAGGCGCTGATCGCGGTGCTCAAGGGGGGGTGGTTGTCGGGGCTCGTGACCGATGAGTTGTGTGCGCGGGCGGCGTTGGAGGCGTGAGTTTCGAATGCGTGCCGGTCGCGCTCTATCGCGTCAACGCCCGCAAGCACCGCTCACGCTTGACGATCTGCAGTGCGTGCCTTTGACACGCATGATTCTTTCAACGCAAGGCATAAAAAAGCGCCCGCAGAAGAAGCGTGCCTTCTGTTTAATCTATCCAGAGCGATTGTCTACTCGCTTGCCAAATCAGTCTTCATCTTCAAGCCAGATACAGAAATATTGACCATCTCCACTACTTATCACAGTACCCGAATCAAATGTCGATTCCCTGCCTGTAGCGCCGTTATGACGAAACAGTCACGGCGAGCATCATGCTGCGGCTATTCCTGCTTGATGCAGAACGGGTCTCGTGCATCGGGCTACGGAAAATTCGGAGTCGTCCGAATCTTGAGAGACGGTCCGCACGGCAGCATCGGAACCCCATAAAAACATCAGAGGGGTTCGATATGCCCGGTGCAGATAATGCCGACGGAGTGAAGGTTGTACTGAGCGCTCCGCAACTCGCGGCCGTGCTATCCCGCCAGTCGATCAGCCAGACCGAGATGCTTTCCAACCGGCTTTGGGGCGGGTTACAGCTCGTCGGCGGCGTGCTGGAAATGGTCGGTGCGGGTGCGCTGTGCGTTTTGCCCGACCCGACGATGGCGAGCAAAGCCGGGTGTGTCGTGTTCGGGGTACATGGTTCGGACTCGGCGGCGGCGGGCCTGCGGCAGGTCTGGACTGGTCAGGATACGGCCACGCTGACCCAGCAGGGCACGACGAAACTCGCTGAAGCGATGAGGGCGAGCCCCGACATGGCGAACAATATCGGCCTGTCGCTCGATATCGCCGTGCCATTCGGCTTTGCCGGCTCGATCAAGGCGGCACGCGCTGCGCGCGTCACGATGGGCCGGATCAACCTGGACATGCATGAGGCGAAGGCGGGCAGCCGGATCGGTGGACATACGCTCTTGAAACATGTCGGACGGACCGAAGCGCAGTTGCGGGAAAGATTGGTAAATGAGCCGAAGCGGAAAATCGTGTCGTCGTTCACAAGCCGCGGGACTGCGGAATGGGCTATATCGGAAGTTATGTCTTCAAACGTAGGTAGAATCCGCACGTGGGCGCAGAATCCGACGCGAGATATTACTCTCACACTGATTAAGCACGTCGCGGGTGACGTTGGATATGGGATATCGAGGGCAACAGGAAAGCTAACGAAGATGAACAGGGTTACAGTCTTTCTAAAGTACGAACCCTATAATGGCATGTCATATTACGTGCTTACCGCTTACATTGACTGAAGGGAAACGATGTCGCCCGAACGCTACCCGGCGATGCGCCGCATATTCCACGTGTATTTTGGTCAGGATTTTGACCTGTTTGGCGAAACCATTGCTGAAATCGTGGCTTGTTACAAGAAGGACAGTCCCCACACATATTCGGATTTGATTCGTGAAATCAATTCGTTCATGGATGAGCACTCGACCGATCTGGATTCTGCGTTCGAAACAGGCTATGGAGCGGGTTTTGATCCGACACTGTGGGGACACACCACCGAGTCTTTTCTCAATGAACTTAAGCGTCTCATGAGCGAGTAACCTCGTTTTCCCCGAACCGGACGACTCCCCGCCGTCCGGTAGGTTTTTCGTGCGTTCGTTTCACCTTGGGAAGCGAACGCGCCTAACTCCTTCCGCGGACAGCGCCTTGCGCGCACCGCCTGCTTATGCAATGCGTCATCGCGATCACGCCGCCAGCACCTCAACAATCTTGCGCTGGAACGCCTTGCCTTCGCTGTCGAACAGATGGCAATGCTCGGGCGTCGCGCCCAGCTTCTGCGTATTGCCCTTCGCATGCCGTTCGAGCGGCGGAATCCGCGCGATCAAACCATCGGGCGCGACGCTCGACTCCGCGTACAGATACGCGGCATCGCCGAGCGATTCGACCGTCATCGTGCGTGCCTCGATACCATCCTCGGTCGTGCTGACGTGCAGATGCTCGGGGCGGATGCCGACCGTCACCTTGTCGCCCTGCTTGGCCGCGCCCGGCTCGACCAACACGCGCTGCGTCTCGCCGGTCTCGTAACGCACCGAGAGGCCGTCATGCGACACCGACTGCACGACGCCTTCCATGAAGTTCATCTTCGGCGAGCCGATGAAGCCGGCCACGAAGCGGTTCGCCGGCGCGTGATACAGCATCGTCGGACTGCCGACCTGCTCCAGATTGCCCGCCGACAACACGACGATCTTGTCGGCCAAAGTCATCGCCTCGACCTGGTCGTGCGTCACGTAGATCATCGTCGTCTTCAGCTCGTCGTGCAGGCGTGCGAACTCTAGGCGCATCTTCACGCGCAGCGCGGCGTCGAGATTCGACAGCGGCTCGTCGAACAGAAACACCTTCGGCTTGCGCGTGATCGCGCGGCCGATCGCGACGCGCTGACGCTGCCCGCCCGACAACTGCTTCGGCTTGCGATCGAGCAGATGGTCGATGTGCAGGATCTTCGCCGCGTTGCGCACGGCTGAGTCGATCTCCGGCTTCTTCGCGCCGGCAAGCTTCAGGCCGAACGCCATGTTGTCGTACAGCGTCATGTGCGGATACAGCGCGTACGACTGGAACACCATCGCGATGCCGCGCTTGGCCGGCGGCACGTCGTTCATGCGCACGGCGTCGATGTTCAGATCGCCGCCCGTGATGTCCTCGAGGCCCGCGATCATCCGCATCAGGGTCGATTTGCCGCAACCGCTCGGCCCGACGAACACGACGAACTCGCCATCGGCGATGTCGAGATTGATGTCGCGCATCACTTCGTTGTCGTCGTAGGCCTTTCTGATGTCGCGCAAGGTTACGCTTGCCATGATGTGTCTCCGTGTAATGCTGTTCGATGCTGCTCGTTACTTCGTGCTGCTACCTGATGCCGTGTCGTGTCGCGTGCATTCGTGCGCTCATGGCGCCGCGGCCGTCGCGGAGAGCGTCCATTGCGCGACGAGGTCGGGCAACTGCCGCATGTCCTCGAACACATGACGCGCGCCCGCCGCGTGCAATCGATCGATCTGCGCATCGCTCGCATGACCGCCGCCGATAAACCCCAGCACCGCCATGCCCGCCGTGGCCGCCGCCGTGACGCCGGTCACGCTGTCCTCGACGACGAGGCACGCACCCGGCGCGAGCCCGAAGCCTTGCGCCGCCGCCAGGTACACGTCCGGCGCGGGCTTCGGATTCGGCACCGCGTCGGCGCAGAACAGCCGCTCGCCGAAGAAACGCTTCAGGCCCGTGCGCGCCAGCACCGTCTCGACGTAGGGCCGGAAGCTATTGCTCGCGCAGCCTTTGACGAGCGGCACCTGGGTCAGCGCCATCTCGATGCCATCGACGGCGGGCGCCTCGATCGCCGCCGCTTCGACCGCGCGGCGGATCGCATCGATATCGTCGGCACCGAGCTGTTTGCCGAGCTGAGTCGCGGTGTCCTGCAACACGCGCTCGATGCGCAGCCCGAGCAGCGGCAGCACGACCGGCGCGGCGTCGATGCCGGGCCAGCGCGCCTCGAGTTCGCGCACCAGCATGCGCGCGGCCACCGCTTCGCTGTCGATCAGCACGCCGTCGCAATCGCAAATCAACGCATAGCGCGCGATGCCCGGGCCAGCCGTCATTTGACGGCCCCGAACGTGAGCCCGCGCACCAACTGCTTCTGCGACAGCCAGCCGACGATCAGGATCGGCGCGACCGCCAGCAACGAAGCGGCCGACAACTTGGCCCAGAACAAACCTTCAGGACTCGAATACGACGCGATGAACACGGTCAGCGGCGCCGCGTTCGAGCTCGACAGGTTGATGCTCCAGAACGCCTCGTTCCACGCCAGGATCACGAGCAACAGCGCGGTCGACGCGAGCCCGGGCAGCGCCATCGGCATCAGCAGATAGACGATCTCCTGCCACGTCGCCGCGCCGTCGATGCGCCCGGCTTCGAGAATGTCGCGCGGAATCTCGGCGAAGTACGTGAACGCCATCCAGACCGCGATCGGCAGATTGATCAGCGTGTAGACGATGATCAGGCCCGACACGGTATCCAGAAGGCCGGTGTTTTTCCACAGCAGATAGATCGGCACCAGCACGCCGACCGACGGCATCATCTTCGTCGACAGCATCCACAGCAGCACTTTCTGCGTGCGGCGCGTCGGGAAGAACGCCATCGCGTACGCGCACGGCACCGCGAGGATCAGGCACAGCAGTGTGACGCCGACCGAGATCAGTATCGAGTTCCACGCGAACGCGAAGTAGTTGCTGCGCGCGAACACCTCGCGGAAGCTGTCGAGCGTCGGCACGAAAAACAGCGACGACGCATAGGCCTGCTGCTCGGTCTTGAACGCGGTGATCGTCATCCAGAAGATCGGGAAGAACAGCAGCAGCGCGACGAGCCACGCGATCACGCCGGGAATGCCGCGACGAATCGTGTCGAACGGCGATTTGGTCGGCACCGCGACCGGCTGCGTCGTCGATGCCGTAGTGGAGGCAACGTGGCTCATTTTTCGTACTCCCCTTTCAGGTTCTTCGCGAGCATCCGCACGAGGAAGATCGACACGATATTGGCCAGCACGACCGCGAGAATACCGCCCGCCGAGGCGAGACCGACGTCGAACTGTTGCAGGCCCAGCGCGAAGATCAGGTACGACAGGGTGGTGGTCGCGTTGCCCGGACCGCCGCCCGTGGTCGTATAGATCTCGGCGAAGATCGACAGCAGGAAAATCGTCTCCATCATCACGACGACCGCGATCGCACGTCGCAGGTGCGGCAACGTGATGTAGAAGAACATCGAGAACGGACCGGCGCCGTCGATCTTCGCGGCTTCCTTCTGCTCCTGATCGAGCGACTGGATCGACGTGAACAGGATCAGGAACGCGAACGGCAGCCACTGCCACGCGACGATCATGATCACCGCGGTGAGCGGATAGTCGGCGAACCAGTCGATCGGCTGCATGCCGAGCGCGCGCATGCCCTGCGCGACGAGGCCGTACACCGGGTGCAGGATCATGTTCTTCCAGATCAGCGCGCTGACCGTCGGCATCACGAAGAACGGGCCGATCGCGAGCAGGCGGGCCACACCCTGCCCGTAGAACTTGCGATCGAACAGGATCGCCATCAGCACGCCGCCGCCCACGGTGATCACGAGCACCCACACGATCAGTTCGATCGTATGCGCGATCGACGGACCGAACGACGGATCGGTCGCGAGATAGCGGTAGTTGTCGAAGCCGGCGAAGCCGCGCAGATCGGGATTGAGCAGGTTGTAGTGCGAGAACGAGAACCAGATCGTCATCGCCAGCGGAATGACCATCCACAGCACGAGCACGCCGACCGACGGCGCCACGAGCCAGCGGGCCGAATTGGCCTTACGCTCCTCGCGTTCTTTTTCTGTCTGGGGACGGGTTTGCATCAGAGGTAGGCGCAAAGGACGCATGATGGACCACCTGTTCGGTAATGCGCGGAGCGTTCGCCGGAGCCGCGTATGTGCGACGCGGCGTGCCGTGCCTGAATGGCGCACGACACGCGCCGCATCGCATCGGGCGCAGACGAACGGCCGCCCTGCTGCATGAGCCGCATCGGTCGATGCGGCGGACCTGCCGGGTTACTTCTGATAACCCGCCTGCTTGACCGCGCGATTCGCGGCCGCGTTGCCGGCCGCGAGTGCCTGGTCGACCGTCATCTGACCGGCGATCGCGCCGGAGATGCTCTGCCCGACCACCGTGCCGAACGACTGGAATTCGGGAATTCCGACGAACTGCACACCCGTGTACGGGACCGGCTTCAAGGTCGGATGATCCGGGTCGGCGGTCTGGATCGCCTTTAGCACGAAGTCGCCGAACGGCGCGGCCTGCTTGTACTCGGGGCGCGCGTAGGTGGACTCGCGCGTGCCCGGCGGCACCGAGGCCCAGCCCTCATCCTTCGCGACCATTTCAATGTACTCCTTCGAGGTCGACCACTCGATGAACTTCTTCGCCGCATCTTGCTGCTTCGACGACTTCGGAATCGCGAGCGCCCACGCCCACAGCCAGTGCGAGCCCTTCGGCGTGACCTCGATCGGCGCGGCCGCGAAGCCGACCTTGTCGGCGATCTGCGACTGCTGCTTGTTGTAGAGCATGCCGGCCGCGACCGTCGCGTCGATCCACATCGCGCACTTGCCCGACGACATCAGCGTCAGGTTTTCGTTGAAGCCGTTCGAGCTCGCTCCCGGAGGACCGTCCTTCCTCAGCAGATCGACGTAGAACGTTATCGCCTTCTTCCATTCCGGCGAGGTCAGCTGCGCGTTCCACTTCTCGTCGAACCAGCGGCCGCCGAAGGTGTTCACGACCGTCGTGGCGTACGCCATATTCTCGCCCCAGCCCGCCTTGCCGCGCAGGCAGATGCCGTATTGCTCCTTGGACTTGTCGGTGAGCTTGTCGGCGAATTGGGCGATCTGGTCGTAGGTCGGCTGGTCGGGCATCTTCAGACCGGCCTTGTCGAACAGATCCTTGCGGTAATAGGTCATCGAGCTTTCGACGTAGAACGGCAGCGCGTACAGCTGGCCGTTCGCGGACAGGCCGTCGCGGGCCGTCTTCACGACGTCGTTGAGGTCATAGCTCGCCGGCAGGTTGGTGATCGGCGCGAGCCAGCCGCGCTTGCCCCATTGCGGGGTTTCATACGCGCCGATCGTCATTACGTCGAACTGGCCGCTGCCGGTCGTGATGTCGGTCGTCGCGCGCTGACGCAGCACGTTTTCCTCGAGGATCACCCAGTTCAGCTTGATGTCCGGATTCGCTTTTTCGAACGCGGGCGACAGCTTCTTCAACTCGATCATGTCCGGATTGTTCAGCGTCGCGATCGTCACCGTCGCCGCCGATGCGCTCAGCGCGAAGCAGGTGGCCGCGCCGGCACCGGCCGCCTTCAGCACGAATTTGAAAGCTGGTTTCATCGTTGTCTCCTTTCTCGTACGTTATGTGATGCTGCGTTCGTTTGACGGAATGACGCGCCGCTCAGAGCAGTCAACGTGCCCGCTCCCTGCTCTTTATTCAGCTCATCCAGTTGCCGCCGTCGACGTTCAGCGTCTGCGCGGTGATGTAGTCGGCATCGGCCGACGCGAGGAACAGCGCGGCGCCGGTCAGGTCGTCGGGCACGCCCATGCGGCCGAGCGGCACGGCCTCGCCGACGAGGCGCTTCTTCTCGCCGAGCGGCCGGTTCTCGTAGCGCGCGAACAGCGCGTCGACCTCGTTCCACATCGGCGTGTCGACGACGCCCGGCGCGATGCCGTTCACATTGATCTTATGCGGCGCGAGCGCGAGCGCCGCGGACTGCGTATAGCTCAACACCGCCGCCTTGGTCGCGCAGTAGTGCGACACGAGCGCCTCGCCGCGCCGCCCGGCCTGCGACGACATATTGATGATCTTGCCGCCGCGGCCCTGCTCGACCATCTGCCGCGCGACCGCCTGCATCAGGAAGAACATGCCCTTCACGTTGACCGCGAACAGGCGGTCGAACACGTCCCAGGATTCGTCGAGGAGCGGGCGCATGTCGAACAGCGCCGCATTGTTGAACAGGATGTCGATCTGGCCGAAACAGCCGAGCGTGCTCGTGACGATGCGCTCGATGTCCTCGCGGCGCCGGACGTCGGCGCTGACGCTCAACACGCGCTCGCCGTAGATGCCGCGCAGCGCGCCGCCGAGGCTGTCGGTCGGCTTCACGTCGACCAGCACGCAGCGCGCGCCCTCGTCGAGATAGCGCAGGGCTACCGCTTCACCGATACCGCTGGCCGCGCCCGTCAGAATGGCGACTTTGTCCTGCAATCGTGCCACTGCCTGTCTCCGCTTCGTTTTTACATTTTGGCGCGCGGTGAGCGAACGCTCATCACGCGAACAATTGCTCGGCTAGTGATCGAATGATCGGATACGGACCGGATCATGTCAAGGCACGCGGACGAATTTCGATGGTGCAGCGCGGCAGGAGCAAGCCCATTGCGCGATGGGTCGCCACGACGCGTTCGCTGCGTGCCGTCGTGCGAGGATTCGCACCGCTGACAAAAAATCGCGCTACGTTATATCATTTCGACCTTGCAGCCCGCTCGGGGGCCGCCATGTCAGGAGATTCACGCCGATGACTACCTCGCTCGCCGAACAGCACGCCATGCGGCTCGCGCATGCGGACGCGCACGCCGCGGCGCAGGGGCTCGCGCTGACGCCGCTGCGCCGCCAGGTGTACGCGGCGATCGTCGCGAGCGAGCGGCCGGTCGGCGCGTACGAGTTACTCGACGCGCTCGCCCCCGAGCGCGGTCGCATGTCGCCGACCACCGTCTATCGCGCGCTCGACTTCCTCGTCGCGCACGGCTTCGTGCACCGGATCGAATCGAAGAACGCGTTCGTCGCCTGCTGCGAAATCGGCGTGCCGCATCGCAGCCAGTTCCTGATGTGCGACGGTTGCGGCGCGACTGTCGAGATTCCCGGCGACGAGCTCGCCGACCGCCTGTCGCACAGCTCACCCGCGCATGGCTTCGAGGTGCATCGTCAGGTGATCGAGCTAAGTGGACTGTGCGGGCCATGTGCGCGAGCGGCGAAGCCTGGCGGCGCCGGCGGCGCAGCAGGCAATTCGTCGTGATCAGATGCGCGGCGCCGCGCTAAGCACCACCCCGTGCCACCCCGTATTTGGCCTTGCCACCGCGAGTGGCTGATTCAACTCTCACCCAGCAGGAAACAACGATGAAAACAATCGGTTCGATGTTGTCTAGAGCGCACCGCGCGCTGAAGCGTTCGATGTCTGTGCGCACCCATCTGTGCACCTGCCTGCTCGCGATCGCGGCGCTCGGCTTCGGCCACAACGCGTTCGCCGCCGACGCGAAAATTCCGGTCGTCGCCGCGGAGAACTTTTATGGCGACGTGGTCCGGCAACTCGGCGGCGATCGCGTCGACGTGACCAGCATCCTCAGCAACCCGGACCAGGACCCGCATCTGTTCGAAGCGAGCCCGGCCACCGCGCGCGCGTTACAGCATGCGAGCCTCGTCGTCTACAACGGCGCCGACTACGATCCGTGGATGGTGAAGCTGCTGGCCGCGTCGAAAGGCGCGCATCGCACGGTGATCATCGCGGCCGACCTCGTCGGCAAAAAAGGCGGCGACAATCCGCACCTGTGGTACGACCCGGCGACGATGCCGAAAGTCGCGCGCGCGGTCTGCGACGCACTCGGCGCTGCTGACCCGGCGCACAAGCCGGCGTACGATGCGAACCTCGCGAAGTTTCTCGATTCGCTGAAGCCGATCGACGCGAAGGTCGCCGAGCTGCACGGCCGCTATGCGGGCTTGCCGGTCACGGCGACGGAGCCGGTGTTCGGCTATATGTCTGACGCGATTGGCCTCGCCATGCGCAACCAGCGCTTCCAGCTCGCCACGATGAACGACACCGAAGCGAGCGCGGCCGATATCGCCGCGTTCGAACGCGATCTGCGCGAGCGGCGCGTGCGCGTGCTGATCTATAACAGCCAGGCCACCGAGGCGCTGACCAAACGCATGCTAAAGCTCGCGCAACAATCGAAGGTACCGACGATGAGCGTCACCGAAACCCTGCCGCCCGGCAAGACCTATCAGACGTGGATGCTGACGCAGCTCGATGCGTTGCAGAAAGCGCTCGCGGCGGGTGACACGAACGGCGCGATCGGCGCGACCAGCGCGAGCGCGAAAGGCAAGGCTCCATGATTCCGACTGGCCATCAAACGCCAGCAGGTGCGCAATCAGGCGCACCCACCGCGCGCGGCGACCGGCCCGTGCTCGAACTCGACAACGTGACGCTCGATCTGGGCGGCCGCACGATCCTGCGCGACACCAGCTTCGTCGTGAACCAGGGCGAGTTCATCGGCGTGCTCGGGCCCAACGGCGCGGGCAAGACGACGCTGATGCGCGCGGTGCTCGGCCTCGTGCCGGCCGCGGGCGGCGCGATCCGCGTGCTCGGGCAGCCGGTCGAGCGCGGCAACGCGTCGATCGGCTATATGCCGCAGACGCGCAGCGCGCTCGCCGGCCGTCGCGTGCGCGGCCGCGATCTGGTCGCGATGGCAGCCGATGGTCATCGCTGGGGCTTGCCGCATGCGGATGCAAAAACGCGCGCGGACGTCGATCGGGTGCTCGAGCTCGTCGGCGGGACGACTCTGTCGAAGCGGCCACTGTCGGAGTTGTCGGGCGGCGAACGGCAGCGGCTCCTGCTGGCGCAATGCCTGCTCGGCAATCCGAAACTGCTGCTGCTCGATGAACCGTTGATCAGTCTCGATCCGCATCACCAGAAGAGCGTCGTCGAACTGGTGCGGCGCGTGCAGCAGGAGCTCGGCATCGCGGTGCTGTTCTCCGCGCACGAACTCAATCCGCTGCTGAACTCGATCGATCGCGTGCTGTATCTCGGCAGCGGCGTCGCGGCGCTCGGCACCGTCGACGAAGTGATCACACGGCCGGTGCTGTCGCGTCTGTACGGCTCGCCGATCGACGTGATGCGCGTGAACGGCCGCATCTTCGTGATGTCGGGCGGCGTCGAAGTCGAGAAGCACGATCACGGGCACGAACACGACGAGGACGGCGGACATACGCATTCGCACAGCCACTCACACAGTCATCCAGACCCGCAAGACTCACGCGACGGACACACGCACGATGTTTGAATACGATTTCATGGTGAACGCCTTCGCGGCCTCGGGGATCGTCGCGGTGCTGGCAGGCGTGGTCGGCTATTTTCTCGTGATGCGCGGACAGACGTTCGCGGGCCACGCGCTGTCGCACGTCGGCTTCACCGGCGCGACCGGTGCGGTGCTGATCGGCATCTCGCCTCTCTGGGGGATGATCGGCTTCACGCTCGCGGCCGGTGTGGGCATGGGCGCGCTCGGCGAGCGGCTCGCCGGCCGCGACGTCGCGATCGGCGTAATCCTTTCCTTGTCGCTCGGCTTTGGGCTGCTGTTTCTGCATTTCTTCACCGCCTACGCGACGCAGGTGACGGCGCTGCTGTTTGGCAACGTGCTCGGCGTCAATGCAGCGACGCTCGGTGTGCTCGCGGCGTTGGGCGTCGTCAGTCTGGCCGCGCTCGCGGCCATCATGCGGCCGCTGTTGTTCGCGTCGCTGCAACCGGAGCTGGCCGAAGCGAAGGGCGTGTCGCTGCGCCGCGTGTCGGTGCTGTTTCTCGCGATCGCCGCGCTGGCCGTCGCCGCTTGCACGCAGATCGTCGGCGTGCTGCTCGTGTTCACGCTGATGGTGGGGCCGGCCGCCGCCGCGCAGAACCTGAGCACGCGGCTGTCGACGGGTCTCGTGCTCGCGGCCGTGTTCGCGCTCGCGCAGGCGTGGCTCGGGCTGACGCTCGCGTTCTATACCGATTGCCCGACGAGCTTCTGGATCACCGCGCTGTCGGCGGTGGTGTATGGCGGGAGTCTGTTGAAGCGGCATTGAGCGGCGCTTACGCCGATCAAATGAAAAAACGGCGGCACATGAAGTGCCGCCGTTTTTTTGCCCCGCGTTTTACGACGTTGTTCAGCCGAGCAATACCTTCGCGTGATGCGCGAGATGATCCTCGACGAACGTCGAGATGAAGTAGTAGCCGTGGTCGTAACCCGCATGCCGGCGCAACGTCAGTGGCTGACCCGCGGCCTTGCACGCCGCTTCGAATACGTCGGGATTGAGCTGCCTGGGCAGGAACTGATCCGCGAGCCCCTGATCGACGAGAATCCCTTCCGCGAACTTGTGCGTCGCGTGCGAAACCAGCTCGCTCGCGTCGTACTGCTTCCACGCTTCACGGTTCTCGCCGAGATAACCGCTAAACGCCTTCTCGCCCCAGGGACAACGCATCGGCGCCGCGATCGGCGCGAACGCCGACACCGACCGATAAATGTCCGGATTTCGCAGCGCGAGCATCAGCGCGCCGTGCCCGCCCATCGAATGACCGAAGATGCCGAGACGCGCGCCATCGATCGGCAGGTTGGCAAGCGCCGTTTCGCGCAGCTCGTCGCGCACGTACGAGTACATGCGGTAGTTCCGCGCCCACGGCTGCTCGGTCGCGTCGACATAAAAGCCCGCGCCGACGCCGAAGTCCCACGCATCGCTCTCGCCTGGCACGCCCGCGCCGCGAGGGCTCGTATCCGGCGCGATCAGCGCGATGCCGTGCCGGGCCGCGAAGCGCTGCGCGCCGGCCTTGATCGCGAAGGTCTCTTCGGTGCAGGTCAGCCCCGCTAGGTAGAACAGCGCGGGCACCTTCGCATTGCCCTGCAACGCCTGCGGCGGCAGATAGACCGAGAAGCGCATCGGCAGACCGACGGTGCGCGACTCGTGCCGGTAAAAGCGCTGCTCGCCGCCGTGGCAGGCGTGCGACGATAGTAGTTCGAGCATCGCGACGCTCCTCGCTTAGTAGAGCACGACCGAGCGGATCGACTCGCCCTTCTTCATCAGCTCGAAGCCCTCGTTGATGCGCTCGAGCGGCAGACGGTGCGTAATCAGATCGTCGATATTGATCTTGCCTTCCATGTACCAGTCGACGATCTTCGGCACGTCGGTGCGGCCTCGCGCGCCGCCGAACGCCGAGCCCTTCCACTCGCGGCCCGTCACCAGCTGGAACGGCCGCGTGCTGATCTCCTCGCCCGCCGCCGCGACGCCGATGATGAACGACTGCCCCCAACCCTTGTGCGTGCATTCGAGCGCCTGGCGCATCACCTTCACGTTGCCGATGCATTCGAACGAGTAGTCGGCGCCGCCGTCGGTCAGCTGCACGATGTGATCGACGACGTTCTCGACTTCGTTCGGGTTGATGAAGTGCGTCATGCCGAACTTCTTCGCTAGCTCGACGCGGCCCGGGTTGAGATCGACACCGATGATCTTGTCCGCGCCGACCATCTTCGCGCCTTGAATCACGTTCAGCCCGATACCGCCGAGCCCGAACACCACCACGTTCGCACCCGCCTCGACCTTCGCCGAATACACGACCGCGCCGACGCCGGTCGTCACGCCGCAGCCGATGTAGCAGATCTTGTCGAACGGCGCGTCTTCACGCACCTTCGCGACCGCGATCTCCGGCACGACGATGTAGTTCGAGAACGTCGACGTGCCCATGTAGTGAAACAGCGGCTTGCCATCGAGCGAGAAGCGCGAGGTCGCGTCGGGCATCAGACCTTTGCCCTGCGTCGCGCGGATCGCCTGGCAGAGATTCGTTTTGCGCGACAGGCAGAACTTGCACTGACGGCATTCGGGCGTGTAGAGCGGAATCACGTGATCGCCCTTCTTCAGCGTGCCGACGCCCGGCCCGACATCGACGATCACGCCCGCGCCTTCGTGGCCGAGAATCGCCGGGAAGATGCCTTCGGGATCGGCGCCCGACAGCGTGTAGTAGTCGGTGTGGCAGATGCCCGTCGCCTTCACTTCGATCAGGACTTCACCGGCGCGCGGACCTTCGAGATCGACTTCCTCGATCGTCAACGGGGCGCCGGCTTTCCATGCGATTGCTGCTTTGGTCTTCATCGTCAATGCTCCTGTGAGTCCGTGAGTCCGTGAGTGCGTGAATGCGAAATGGCATCGCGTGCCGGCGACTGCGTGGCGCGCGAAAAGCGTCATGGTATTGCATAGTGCGTGAAGGCTGCGTCGCCGATGGCTGCGCTCGGCACCGTGTTCAACGCCGTCGCTGTCACTGCGCTTCGCACCGCGCGCTACCACCGAACCACGGCTCGACCCGGACATACAGATCGACGAAGCGCGCATAGCGTTCAGCGAGCGCCGCATCGCCGCGTGGACCCGCGACGCGCGTCGCGCCCGGCGCGAGCGCGGCGAGATCGCGCGTCTGCCAGTGGCCGCACGCGAGACCGCCGAGGATCGCCGCGCCGCGCGGCGCCGCGTTCGGGCAATCGACCGCATGCAGGTCGACGTCGAGCGCATCGGCGAGCAGTTGTCGCCAGCGCGCATCGACGGAGCCGCCGCCCGCGAGCTTGAGCGCCGTCACCGGCGCGCCGCTCGCGCGAATCGCGTCGAGCCCCGCGCGCAACGAGAACGCGACGCCCTCGAACGCGGCACGCATCATCGCGCCGCGCGTATGCTCGAGCGACAAACCGAGCCAGCCCCCGCGCGCCTGCGGGTTCAGCCACGGCGTGCGCTCGCCGGTCAGGTACGGCAGGAAGCTCAGCGTCGACGCCACTTCAGCGGCGGCATGAGCGCTTGCATCAGCCGCATCGTCAAATGCCTCTCGGTAAGCCTCCGCCCACCCAAACGACAGCCACCCGCGCACCCGCTCCAGCGCGATGCCGACGTTCTGCATCGCCGCCATCCGATACCAGTGATCGCTCGCCGCGCGATAGCGATGCAAGCCCTTCAGCGGCGCAGGCTCGTCGTTCGCGAGCACGACGATCTGTCCGCCGGTGCCGGTCGTCAGCAGCGCGTCGCCGTCACGCACGAGTCCGCTGCCGAGCGCCGCGCACGGCGTATCCGCGGCGCCGGCTGCGAGCACGATACCGGCCCGTAAGCCAAGTGCCTGCGCGGCCTGCGGCGACAGCGCGCCCGCCGCCGCATACGACGGCGCCACAGGCGCGAACCACTCAGACGGAATCTCGAGGCGTTGCAGCAGCGCCGTGTCCCACGCGCCGGCGGGATCGGCGAGCGCGGTCGCGCACGCGTCGGACGCATCGGTCACGCACGCGCCGCCGAGCGCGACGCGCAGCCAGTCCTTCGGCTGCAGCGCCCAGCGCGTGCGGCGCGCGGCTTCCGGTTCTTGCAGCACGAGCCAGCGCAGCAGCGGTCCGGCCATGCCGGGCGCGACCGGATTCGGTTGCGGCTCGGGCCACGCGTCGAGCATGGCGAGCGCGCGCGAGTCGGGCCACAGCATTGCGCGCCGCACCGCTGCGCCGTTTGCATCAAGCAGCACGACGCCGTGCATCTGGCCAGAGAAGCCAATCGCGCGCACGCCGTCACGCAGCTCGCGCGGCAGGCCCGCCATCGCATGGACGAGCGCGTTCCACCACGTCTCGACGTCGATTTCGGCCCAACCCGCGTGCGGCGTAACGAGCGCATAAGCGACGCTCGATACCGCCTGCTCGCGTCCATGTTCGTCGACGATTGCCGCTTTCAGGGAGCCGGTGCCGAGATCGATGCCGAGAAAACTCATGAGCGCAGGGACGTTGAAACGAGGTGAAGAAGGAGCCAGCGAGACTGGCGACGAAGTGGGAAAGCGAAGCTCAAAGGCGAAGCGCTGCACAGACGTCGCGAACGTTGAACAAACGGCTCGGAAAACACGCGAAAAAAACCATTCGCGGGTTAACCCCGCCGTGCTGCGAGCGTCATCAAAACAGGACTATGCGTGAAGCGTGATACACGTCATTGATTCTCACACATATCCCCTCGCGCGACGAACCCGCGCCGCGCACGCCATGCACCGCCCGCGGCCCCCACTGCATAGGGTTCTCTGGCATCCGACGGCCGATCCGTCCCACGCGTGGCTTTAATTTGCCTTTCAAAACAGGTCTCTGCATATCGCCCCCGGGAATGCCGGAATAGCCACGTATGGTCTTGTTGCGACTTTTCGTCCCCGATACCTTGGAGTCATCCCAAAACGAGATGGTGGAGACAGACGATATGCAAGCGAACGCGGTTCACCCGTGCGACGAGCGCCTACCGGCGGGCCAGTTGCTCACTCTCGGCATCCAGCACGTGCTGGTCATGTACGCTGGCGCGGTCGCGGTGCCGCTGATCATCGGCGCGGCGCTGAAGCTGCCGAAAGACCAGGTCGCCTTCCTGATCAGCGCCGATCTGTTTTCCTGCGGCATCGCCACGCTGATCCAGACGCTCGGACTGTGGATCTTCGGCATCCGCCTGCCCGTCATCATGGGCTGCACGTTCGCGGCCGTCGGCCCGATGGTCGCGATCGGCACCAATCCTTCGCTCGGCATCCTCGACATCTTCGGCTCGACGATCGCGGCCGGCGTGATCGGCATTCTGCTCGCGCCCGCGGTCGGCAAGCTGTTGCGCTTCTTCCCGCCGGTCGTGATCGGCGTCGTGATTTCGGTGATCGGCCTGTCGCTGATGGAGGTCGGCATCAACTGGGCGGCCGGCGGTGTCGGCAATCCCGACTACGGCAATCCGGTCTATCTCGGCCTGGCGCTGCTCGTGCTGACGCTGATCCTGCTGATCAACAAGTTTGCCAGGGGGTTCGTCGCCAATATCTCGGTGCTGCTCGGCATCGTCGCGGGCTTCGCGATCGCGCTGATGCTCGGCCGCGTCAACCTGGACGGCGTCATGCACGCGCCGTGGGTCGGCTTCGTGATGCCGTTCCACTTCGGTCTGCCGCACTTCGATGCGCTGTCGATCGCGACGATGGTCACCGTGATGTTCGTCACGTTCATCGAATCGACCGGCATGTTTCTCGCGGTCGGCGACATGGTCGATCGTCCGGTCGATCAGAAAACGCTGGTGCGTGGCTTGCGCGTCGACGGTCTCGGCACGCTGATCGGTGGCATCTTCAACTCGTTCCCGCATACGTCGTTCTCGCAGAACGTCGGGTTGATCGGCGTGACCGGCGTGAAGAGCCGCTTCGTGTGCGCGATGGGCGGCGTGATCCTCGTGCTGCTCGGCCTCTTCCCGAAGATGGCGCAGGTGGTCGCGTCGGTGCCGGCGTTCGTGCTCGGCGGCGCGGGCATCGTGATGTTCGGCATGGTCGCGGCGAACGGCATCAAGGTGCTGTCGCGCGTCGACTTCGTGAGGAATCAGCACAACCTCTTCATCGTCGCGGTCAGCATCGGGCTCGGCCTCGTGCCGGTCGTCTCGCCGCACTTCTTCTCGCAACTGCCGCCGGCGTTGTCGCCGCTGCTACATAGCGGGATTCTGCTCGCGTCGGTGTCGGCGGTCGCGCTGAACCTGATCTTCAACGGCGTGAAGAGCGAGAAGAAGGCGAAGAGCGAGCTTCGCCGCGCCGGGCACGATCTCGACGCCAGCGCGGGCGGCGCACCGCAGAGCAACGAGATGCTGCGGGCGGCGGATCTGCATTGAGCTTTTGATGCAGCGATGATGCGGCGAGCGGCACCGAACGCCGCGAATCAACAAAAACGCCACGGCATGCCGTGGCGTTTTTGCTTCACTTCAGCGGTTCGTCGAGCCGCAGCGCTTAGCCTGCCGTCGCCGCCGAAGCCGCGACCGGTGCGCTCGCCGCACCGTAGTCGACCGGCGCGTCGGCGGGACGCGGCTGGTCGCCGTTGTGCTCGATCCAGCCGCCGCCGAGCGCCTGGTACAGCGTGACCAGGTTCTGCAGACGTTCCATGCGCGCGGTGACCAGCGCCTGCTGAGCCACGTACAAGGAGGTCTGCGCGGTCAGCACCGAAAGATAGCTGTCGACACCGTTCGTATAACGGAGGGTCGACAGATCCAGCCGGCGCTGCTCGGCCGCGACATCCCGCTCGAGCGCCGCGATCTGCTCGTCGTACGTGCCGCGCGCGGCCAGCCCGTCCGCCACTTCGCGGAAGGCCGTCTGGATCGCCTTTTCATACGTGGCGATCTGCACGTTCTTCTCGATGTTGGCGAGATCGAGGTTGGCCATGTTCTGACCGCCCTCGAAGATCGGCAGCGTGATCGACGGTGCGAAGCTCCACGCCGCCGAACCCGGCTTGAACAGCCCGCCGAGCGTCGGGCTCAGCGTGCCGGCGCTGCCGGTCAGCGTGACCTTGGGGAAGAACGCGGCGCGCGCCGCGCCGATGTTCGCGTTGGCCGCGAGCAGATTTTCCTCGGCCTCCATGATGTCGGGACGGCGCGTCAGCAGATCGGACGGCAGGCCCGCCGGAATATCCGTGAGCAGGCTCTGGTCGCTCAGCGGCAGGCCTGGCGCAAGATCAGCCGGCAACGGCTCGCCGATCAGCAGCACCAGCGCGTTGTCAGCCTGAGCCCGCAAACGCATCTGCGCCTGCAGGTCCGCGCTCGCGGTTTCGACAACCGTTTGCGACTGGCGCAGATCGAGTTCCGAACCGGTGCCGTTGTCGAACTGCAGCTTGGTGATCCGAAACGACTCCTGCGCCGTCTTCAGCGTGTTCTGCGTGACCTTCAGCAGATCGTCCAGTTCCAGCACCGTCATGTACTGGTTCGCCACCTGCGACACCAGCGCGATTTCCGCGGACTTGCGCGCCTGCGCGGTGCCGAGGTACGTGGCCAACGCCTGATCCTTAAGGCTCTGCACGCGCCCGAAGAAGTCGATTTCCCACGACGCGTTCAAGCCCACCGAATACGTGTTGCTAATCGTCGGGCCGTTGGGCAACGCCAGCAGATCGCGCGGCGTGCGCTGCCGGCTTTGCGAAGCCGCGGCGTCGAGCGTCGGGAACAGGCCCGCGCGCACGATACGGTACTGCGCCGCCGACGCCTGCATGTTCAGCACCGACACACGCAGATCACGGTTGTTCTTCAGCGCGATTTCGATCAGCTGCTGCAGACGCGGATCGACGAAGAAGTCGCGCCAGCCGATGTCGCCGGCAGCCAGGCCGTTCGCGCCGCGCGCGCCCTGCGCGCCCGGCTGCTGGTCGTACACGCCGCCCGTCGGGAAAGTCGCCGTCACGGGCGCGGCGGGCCGCTGGTAGTGCGGCGCCAGCGTGCAACCCGCGGCGAGCAGCGCGACCGCTACTGCAATCAAAGAGTGTTTTTGCATCTCAATGCCCATCCTTGCCCGAGCCATTGCCATCCGACCCGTCGGTCGTGCCACCCGCCGCGCCGCCTTGCGGATCGTGCGGATGGTGCTGTTCATAGTGGCGCAGCGCCTCATCCGGGTCTTCCTTCTCACCGCCGAACTTCGCGCGAATCACGACGAAGAACATCGGGATCATGAAGATCGCGAGGAAGGTCGCCGTCAACATGCCGCCGATCACGCCGGTACCGATCGCGTGCTGGCTGGCCGACCCCGCGCCGTTACTGATCGCGAGCGGCAGCACGCCGAGAATGAACGCGAGCGAGGTCATCAGGATCGGACGCAACCGCAGACGCGCCGCTTCGAGCGCGGCTTCGATCGGTCCCATGCCTCCACCCTGCTGCAGTTCTCGTGCGAATTCCACGATCAGAATCGCGTTCTTCGCCGACAGACCCACGGTGGTCAGCAGACCCACCTGGAAGAACACGTCGTTCTCGAGCCCGCGCAGCGTCGCGGCCAGCAGTGCGCCGATCACGCCGAGCGGCACCACCATGATCACCGAGAACGGGATCGACCAGCTTTCATACAGCGCCGCGAGACACAGGAACACGACGAGAATCGAGATGCCGTACAGGATTGGCGCCTGCGAACCCGACTGACGCTCTTGCAGCGACAGACCCGTCCACTCGTAGCCGACTCCCGCCGGCAGCTTGGTGACGATCTGTTCCATCGCCGCCATCGCCTGACCGGTCGACTTGCCCGGCGCGGCCGCACCCTGGATTTCCACCGACGAAATACCGTTGTAGCGCTCGAGCTTCGGCGAACCGTAGGTCCACTCGGTGCTCGCGAAGGCCGAGAACGGCACCATCGCGCCCGCGCCGTTGCGCACGAACCAGGCATTCACGTCTTCCGGTTTCATCCGGAACGGTGCGTCGCCCTGCAGGTAAACCTTCTTGATCCGGCCGTCCGTGTCGAGGAAGTTGTTCACGTACGACGAGGCCCAAGCGATCGAGAACGTCTGGTCGATCGAGGCAAGCGACACGCCGAGCGCCGAAGCCTTCTCGTGGTCGATGCTCACCTTGAACTGCGGCGTATCGTTCAGGCCGTTCGGACGCACCTGCGCGAGCGTCGGATCTTTCGCCGCCAGACCGAGCAGCATGTTGCGCGCTTCCATCAGCTTCGCGTGACCGAGACCCCCGCGGTCCTGCAGCTGGAAGTCGAAGCCCGCCGCGGTGCCGAGTTCAGGAATCGACGGCGGATTGACCGGATACACGACCGCGTTCTTGTAGCTGCTGAAGTGCATGAACAGACGCCCAACCAGTGCCTGCACTTTCTGGTCCGCGTGCTGACGCTGCGCGTAGTCCTTCATCCGCACGAACACGAGACCCGCGTTCTGGCCACGACCCGCGAAGCTGAAGCCGTTCACCGTGAAGGTCGATTCGACGATCGCCTTTTCGTCGTTCAGCAGGTAGTCCGACACGTCCTTCAGCGCGCGCGCGGTGGTTTCCTGCGTGGAACCCGACGGCGTTTGCACCAGCACGAACATCGTGCCCTGGTCTTCGTCAGGCAGGAACGACTTCGGCAGACGCACGAACAACAGCCCCACCGCGAAGATCACCACCATGTAGATGATGAGCCAGCGGCCCGAGCGCTTGATCACGTGGTGCACGCCAGAGTGGTATTTGTCGCGGCTGGTGTTGAAGGTACGGTTGAACCAGCCGAAGAAGCCGGTGGCTTTTTCGTGATGACCCTTCGGAATCGGCTTCAGGATCGTCGCGCACAGCGCCGGCGTCAGAACCAGCGCGACGAGCACGGACAGCACCATCGCCGCGACGATCGTCAGCGAGAACTGCCGGTAAATCGCACCCACCGAGCCGCCCGAGAACGCCACCGGCACGAACACCGCCGACAGCACGAGCGCCACGCCAACGAGCGCGCCGGTGATCTGGTCCATCGCCTTGCGGGTTGCCTCGCGAGGCGATAAGCCCTCCTCCTGCATCACCCGCTCGACGTTTTCCACCACCACGATCGCGTCGTCCACCAAAAGGCCGATCGCGAGCACGAGACCGAACATCGACAGCACGTTGATCGAGAAACCGACCACGCTCATGATCGCGAAGGTACCGAGCAGCACCACCGGCACCGCGATCGTCGGGATCAGCGTGGCGCGCAGGTTCTGCAGGAACAGGTACATGACGAGGAACACCAGCACGATACCTTCGAGCAGCGTCTTGACCACTTCCTCGATCGACAGGCGCACGAACGGCGTCGTGTCGTACGGGTACTGCACCACCAGACCGTGCGGGAAGTACTTCGACAGTTCGGCGATCTTCGTGCGCACCGCCTTCGCGGTGGCGAGCGCGTTCGCGCCCGTGGCCAGCTGGATACCGAAGCCTGCCGTCGGCTGACCGTTGTACTTGGTGTCGAAGTTGTAGTTTTCGCCGCCCAGTTCGACGCGCGCCACGTCGCGCAGACGCACCTGCGAGCCGTCCTGGTTCACCTTCAGCAGGATGTTGCCGAACTGCTCGGGCGTATTGAGCAGCGTGGCCTGCGTGATCGTGGCCTGCAGCACCTGCCCCGGCACCGACGGCGTACCGCCGAGCGAGCCGCCCGCGACCTGCACGTTTTGCGCCTGCAGCGCGGAGGAGACGTCGAGCGGCGTCAGGCCGAAGTTGTTCAGCTTGTTCGCGTCGAGCCAGATCCGCATCGCGTACTGCGAGCCGAACAGCGTCACCGTACCCACGCCGTCGATACGGCTGATCGGATCCTGAATGTTCGACGCCACGTAGTTCGCGAGGTCGTACTTGTTCATGCTGCCGTCGGTCGACACGAACGCCATCACCATCAGGAAGCTGCTGCTCGACTTCGTGACCTTGGTGCCGAGCTGCTGCACCGCTTGCGGAAGCAGTGGCGTGGCGAGCTGCAGCTTGTTCTGCACCTGCACCTGCGCGATGTCAGGGTTGGTGCCGGCCGCGAACGTCAGCGTGATGGTGGCCGTGCCTGAGTCGTCCGAGGTCGACGCGAGGTACAGCAGGTGGTCAAGACCACTCATCTGCTGCTCGATCACCTGCGTAACGGTGTTTTCCACCGTCTTCGCCGAAGCACCCGGATAGGTTGCGCTGATCTGGATGGACGGCGGCGCGATGGTCGGGTATTGCGCGATCGGCAGCGTGAACACCGACGCGATACCCGCGAGCATCAGGATGATGGCGATCACCCATGCAAAAATCGGGCGATCAATAAAGAACTTTGCCATGAGGCGGGCTCCCTGTTATTACGCGCCCGAAGCGGCGGAGGCAGGCTGAGCCGCGGGTTGACCTGTCTGGGCGCCGTTTGCGGCGGCCTCGGAAGCCGGGTTGCCGGGCAGCTGCGCCGGCACGGGCTTGACCTGCTGGCCGGGACGCGCCTTGTCGGTGCCCTGGACGACCACGCGGTCACCCGGCTTCAGGCCGTCCGAGACCACCCAGTACGAGCCGAAGGTGCCCGAGGTGACGAGCTGACGCAGCTCGACCTTGTTGTCGTTGCCGACGACGAGCGCGGTGGGCTGACCCTTCTGGTCGTGCGTGACGCCGACTTGCGGCACGATCAGCGCGTTCTGGTTGACGCCCTCGTCGATCTTCGCGCGCACGAACATGCCCGGCAGCAGCACGTGGTTCGGGTTCTTGAAGATCGCGCGCACCGTGACCGAGCCGGTGCCCTGGTCGACGGTCACGTCGGTGAACTGCAGCTTGCCCTTCTCGGAGTAGACGCGGCCGTCTTCCAGCACCAGCGTGACCTGCGCGGCGCCCGGGCCGGTCGTCTTGAGACGCCCTTCCTGCATGTCGCGGCGCAGCTTCAGACCTTCGAGGCTCGATTGCGTGAGGTCGGCGTACACCGGGTCGAGCTGCTGGACCGTGGCCATCAGCGTGGCCGCACTCTGCTGCACGAATGCGCCCGGCGTGACCTGCGACACGCCGATCCGGCCGGTCACGGGCGAGGTCACGTCGGTATAGCCGAGGTTGATCTGCGCGGTATCGACCGCGGCCTTGCCCGCGGCGACGTCGGCGGCGGCCTGGCCTTCGGCGGCGACCGCGTTGTCGTAGTCCTGCTTGCTGACCGCGTTCGCCGCGACCAGCACCTTGTAGCGATTGGCCTGCGCGGTGGTCGTCACCAGGTTCGCCTGCGCCTTCGCGAGCGATGCCTTCGCGTTGTTCAACGACGCGATGTACGGCGCCGGATCGATCTTGTACAGACGCTGGCCGGCCTTGACCTCACTACCCTCGGTGAACTCACGGCGCAGCACGATGCCGTCGACCCGCGCGCGCACCTGCGCGACGAGGAAGGCACTGGTACGGCCGGGAAGTTCGGTGACGACGGGCACGGTCGTCGGCTGGAGGGTGACGACGCCGACTTCGGGCGTCTGTGGCGGCGGGGCAGATTGTTTTGGTCCGCACGCCGCCAGCAAGATGGCAGCCGTCGCGGCACTGATTAAGCGGAATGGAACCCGTTCGACGCGCATGGAGCGACCTCTGTCAAAGACTGAGTAATGAAAAAGTGCGCGCATCCCTACCCCGGGGACGACAGCGCACACAAGCGTCTCGCGACGCTCGACCGGAAGCCCATGGATGCAAACCTGCGCCTGCAGGCACCCTGCTACGAATGCGCCATACCGGGGAATGCCGCGCAACGCCGCCGTTTGGCGGCCGCGAAAGCGCTTTCGAAAGGCAACAGTGACGGATATTAACCGCTCGTCACGGCTTGGGCTATCCGATCGTGGGGTGCTATTATATATACATTCATGAATGCATGTAAAAGTGCATTTATATCTTCCGAGGCTGGGGTACCGCAGATTCGCGTCGCAATTCGCTTCAGAAGTAGTCAAAGCGTCATCAGACTGACTTAAAACTGTCCGCATAAACCCCAGGATCAGCGCAGGCTACACCAATATGGTCAGAAGAACCAAAGAAGAGGCGCTGGAGACGCGCAACCGGATTCTCGACGCGGCCGAACTGGTCTTCTTCGAGAAGGGTGTATCGCGCACGTCGCTGGCCGATATCGCCCAGGCCGCGGGCGTCACGCGCGGCGCCATTTATTGGCATTTCGCGCATAAGAGCGAGCTGTTCACCGAAATGTTCGACCGCGTGCTGCTGCCGCTCGACGAACTGAAGGCGGCGTCGCTCGATCCCAACGAAGCTGACCCGCTCGGGCGACTGATGGAAGTCTGCATCGTCTGCCTGCGCGACACCGCCAACGATCCGCGCCGCCGCCGCGTGTTCGACATCCTGTTTCTGAAGTGCGAGCTGGTCGAAGACATGGGGCCGGTGATGGAACGGTATCAGACCAATATGCGCGAGGGGCTCGCGAAGATCGAGGGCGGTCTGCGCAATGCGATCTCCAAAGGCCAGATGCCCGCCGACCTCGACACGAAGCTTGCCGCGGCGATGGTCCACGCGTTCGTCGGCGGCTCGTTGCGCGACATGCTGTTTTTGCCCGACGCGACCGACTTCGGCGCGCATGCGCAGCAGATGGTGGAAGCGATGTTCGACGCCTTGCGCCTGAGTCCGGCGTTGCGCAGGAAGGCGGCGTAGAAGGCGCGCGAGGGTGACGGATTGGAACAGCGGGCGGTTCGGTGAACCGCCCGTTTCTGTTTTTGGACCGGACCACCGCCCCTGCGCCGGGTTCAGGCAACCGCCCGGCGCGCTCGCGCCGCCTGATTCGACGCATAGATGTTGCCGCGATCGAGCGGCGCGCCGCTCTTTAGCGCCGCGATCCATTGATCGGTGCTCGCGACCGCCGCGAAGCGCGACTGCAGCACCACGCTGAACACGCGATGAATCTCCTCCGCGCTCGCGAAGCCCGCGCTGTTTTCATACGGCACCGAGCCGGTTGCGTCGTGCAGGAACTCGACGGCGAGGCCAGCATGCACCGCGTGGTTGATCGTCGAGGCATCGCAATTGTGGGTCATGTAGCCGGTGACGCTCAGCGTATCGATCTGCCGGGCGGCGAGCCAGTCGCCCAGATCGGTCCCAGCGAATGCGCTCGGCAGCGACTTCTCGACGAAATGATCATGAGCGCGCGAGCTCACGACCGTGTGCAGTTCCGCGCCCGCGCTGCCGCGCGCGAACAGCGGCGAGGTGGCGGGCGCGACGTTCTGCACGATCACGACCGGCACGCTGGCGGCGCGCGCTGCATCGATCGCGCGACCGATGTTGGCGAGCGACGTGCGCACGTCCGGAAATTCGATCGGCAGGTCGCCGCTCACGTATTCGTTCTGCACGTCGATGACGATCAGCGCACGGCGCGGCGCGGGTGTGCTCATGGCAAGGCTCCTTGTCAGAAAAAGCGGTCGATGGTGCGCGCACAGCGCGGTGGCCGCGGCGCAACGGCAATGACGGCATTGTTGCTCCGCTGCCCGCCTGTCGACAGCGGCCCGAATGACAACCTTCGCTAGAATCGGGCCATACTTATGGCTTTCATGAGGCGCCCGGCATGACCACCTTCGCATCTTCCGACGACGTCTCCGATCAGGCGCCGCGCCACGTCGTCGCCGTCGTCGCGTTCGACCGCATCAGCCCGTTCCATCTGTCGGTGCCGTGCGTCGTGTTCGGCGAGGACCGTCGCGGCGGCGGTGTTCCCGACTTCGACTTCCGCGTCTGCGCCGCGGAGACAGGCGCGCTCGCGACGACCGCGGGCTTCTCGATCGCGGTCATACACGGACTCGAAGCGCTTGCCGACGCGCAGACGATCATCGTGCCGAGCTGGCGCGATCCCGCCGAAACCCCGCCCGCCGCGCTGCTCGACGCGCTGAGGGCCGCGCATGCGCGCGGCGCGCTGCTCGTCGGCCTGTGCCTCGGCGCTTTCGTGCTGGCCGCCGCGGGCATCCTCGATGGACGGCCCGCTTCGACGCACTGGGCCTGGGCCGACGACTTCGCGCGCCGCTACCCGCGCGTGCGGCTCGACGCCGACGTGCTGTACGTCGACGACGGCAACGTGCTGACCTCGGCCGGCACCGCCGCCGGCCTCGACTGCTGCCTGCACGTGCTGCGCAAGATCTGCGGCGCGCGGGTGGCGAACCACGTCGCGCGCCGGCTGGTCGTGTCGCCGCATCGCCAGGGCGGCCAGGCGCAATACGTGCAGCAGCCGATGCCGCCGAACCCGCGCGGCGATCGCCTGTCCGGCCTGCTCGACTGGGTGAGCGGCAACCTGGCCACGCCGCATACGCTCGACACGCTCGCCGCGCGCGCGTTGATGAGCCGCCGCACCTTCACGCGGCGCTTCCGGCTCGCGACCGGCACCACCGTCGGCGCGTGGCTGCTCGCGCAGCGGCTCGCGCGTGCGCAACAGCTGCTGGAAAGCACCGACGGGTCGGTCGAAGCGATCGCGGCGAGCGCCGGATTCGGCTCGGCCGCATCGCTGCGGCAGCATTTCGCGGACGCGTTTCGCACGTCGCCGAGCGCGTGGCGGCGGGGGTTTCGCGGGGATTAGATGAAGGCGGCGGGAGCACCGCTATTTCGTAGTGCGTCACCGGGATTTCGTAGTCGCGCGGGGATGTCTGTCGCGCGTTCCATCAGGGGCTGCGCGCGGCTCGCGGCCTCAATGCTCGCTGAACCAGCGCGCGACATACAACAATAGTGCGACCAGAAAGATCATCCCAGCCCACGCCCAGTACGGCACGACATGCTGACCCGGCTCGTGATGCGACCAGCTATGCGACGCGCTCGCCGCGCGCCCCGACAGCGCATGGCTGTGCTCGATGCGCGCTCGCCGCGCGATGCCGCCGAGCGTGATCGGCCGCAAAAACACGTACTGGCGACGCGGCGCCGTGCCACGCGCGCGGTTCGGCCCTTTGCCGTGCTTGGCGCGCACGACGGCGTCGAACTCGGCGAAAAAATCGTCGGCGATCTGACGCAAGGCGTTCTCGAGCTGGCGCGTCGGCAGCTCGGCTAGCGGTCCCGACGACGTTGCCCACAGTGTGTAGTCGATGCGCGTGCCGCGCTCCCGCCCCTCGTCCGCGCGCAAACGCACTTCGATCTGACCGCGCAACGCGCCGATGCCCTCGGCCAAGGCCTTGAAGTTGATGGTGCGGCGCTGCGCGTCCGCCGGGCCGGAATCCTGGCCGGCGACGTGCGCGCGCGCCTGATAATGCGCGCGCAACGGGCCGAGCGGCACGGTCATCGTCAGCGCGTATTCGCCGTGGGCGAGACGCACGAACGACTCGCAGTTGTCGAGGCTGGCACGCAACAGCGCGAGGTCCTGCAACGCGTCCCAGACCTCGGACGGCGCCAGCGGAATCCGTAACGCGTCGTTCAGTTCCATGACAACCTCCCCGATGAACGCGCCGACTGCGGGATCAGGACGTCTGATCGATGCGGTCGACGCGCGATGCGTAAAAAGCGAGATAGCCCTTGATGCGACTGACCGGCTCGAACGGCGCCTCGTAGCACCACACCGCGTTCTCGATCACGCCATCTTCGGTGCGCAGATGGAAGTACGACGCGTCGCCCTTGAACGGACAATGCGACGTGTGCGTCGAGCGTTCGAGCCGGGCCATGTTCACGTGCTCGCGCGGGAAATAGAACACGTCGGCGAGGCCGGTCTCCGATAGCGTCAGCGCGGCCTTGGTGTCGGCCATCGTCACGCCGCCGTGAATCACGCGCACGCGGTGACCGTTGTCGCGGATCACGATGGTATGGCCGTCCAGCCGTCCCGCAGATGTCGACGCATCGCTCATGTCCAGGCTCCGTGATGGGGTGGGTGCTGCACTGCCGGCTGTTGCCGCCGGAACGGCAAAGCCACGGGAGCTGCCCGTGGCTTCATTATCGGCCAAACTTCGGCCGATTGCGCAAGCTTGCTGCGCGGCGGCGGACCGATCGACCCGTTACTTCGCGTTCCAGATGAACGCGGATTTGACGTTGCCGTGCGCCGGCACGCTAACCGAGCGGGTTTGCTCGCTGTCGTTGTATTTCGCGTGCACCGTATAGCGGCCGGGGCTCAAGCGCACCAGCATGAACGGTCCGCGCGACGTCGTGTTCAGCACTTCGCCGTTATGGGCATCGACGATACGCACGTGCACATCCGCGAGAAACTCGGCGTTGGGTCCGGTGAAGCGCAACGTCAGTGGCCACTGGCTTTGCGCTTGTCGCAACGCCCTCGATTCGTCGAGGCCGACGCCGCCCGACACGTACGACACGTCGCCCTGCTGCTGGACTTGCGGCAGACCGCCGCCGTTGGTGTTGCCCGCGCTGGTGTTGTCGGTCGTCGAGCCACCGGTCACGCCCGCCTGCTGCGCGTACGCACCGCCCGCCAGTCCGAGCGCGAGCGCCGCGCACAGCGCGACGGCTACGATCCTTTGCTGATTGCGTTGGGTTTTCATCGGTTCGCTCTCCTTGTTGCAGTCCTTGCCCAGTCCCCGAACAGGCCCAAATCAAGGTCGAAGCAACCTGCGTGCCAACCATCCGGTTGCGTCGACTGGGCATGCGCGACCGTGGCAACAAGCCGCGTGGCGCGTTTCGCCCTGTCCGCGCTGCTCCCCGTAGCACGGGGCGGACAGGCGAAAAAAAACCGGTCCTTGCAGTAAATGCAAAGGACCGGCAATCGCTACTACAGCTCAAACTGGGATGGGCGATCCGTTCGAACCGCCCGGATACTGGATCAGCCGAGATCTACGGGCACGAAAATCTGCGCGTTATCCCGCTGGATCAGCAGCGCAATGCTGTTGCCTGCGCCCGAAATCATCTGCTTCAGCTGATCGATGTTCGTGACCGGACGGCCATTGACCGCGAGAATCACGTCGCCCGCCTGGATGCCGGCACTCGCCGCCGCGCCGCCTGCCTGCTGTACGAGCAGACCGTGCGACACCGACGCGCTGCTCTTCTCTTCCGGCGTCAGCGGCCGCACCGCGACGCCGAGACGGCCTTGCAACTGGGTCTGCTGATCGGTCTTGTTCGCCGACGCAACCTTTGCGTCCGAGAACGAGCCGATCGTCACCTTCACGTCCTTGCTGGCCTTATCGCGCCACACTTTCAGCGTCGCCGAGCTGCCCGGCGCGAGACCTGCGATCTTCGCCGGCAGATCCGTCGAATCGCTCACTTCGTCGCCATTCACCGACAGGATCACGTCGCCCGGCTGCAAGCCAGCCTTGGCCGCTGGCCCGTTGGCGTCGACCGAGCTGACCAGCGCGCCTTGCGGCTTCTGCATGCCGAACGACTCGGCGAGCGTCTGGTTCAAGCCTTGTACTGCGACGCCGAGGCGGCCGCGGCTCACGTGACCGGTCTTGACGAGATCGTCTTTGACCTTGATCGCCTCGTTGATCGGGATCGCGAACGACAGGCCCTGGAAGCCGCCCGTCTGCGAGTAGATCATCGAGTTGATGCCGATCACTTCGCCTTGCAGATTAAAGAGCGGACCGCCCGAGTTGCCAGGGTTCACCGGCACATCGGTCTGGATGAACGGCGTGTAGTTCTCGTTAGGCAGCGAACGCGACTTCGCGCTGATGATGCCCGAGGTCACGGTGTTGTCGAAGCCGTACGGTGAGCCGATCGCGACGACCCACTGACCAACCTTGCTTTGGCGCGGATCGCCAATCTTCACCGTCGGCAGATCGCTCGCGTTGATCTTCAGCACGGCGACGTCGGACTGCTTGTCGGCACCGACCACCTTCGCCTTGAATTCGCGCTTGTCGGTGAGCTTCACGGTGACGACGTTCGCGCCATCGACCACGTGCGCGTTCGTCAGAATGTAGCCGTCATTGCTGATGATGAAGCCCGAGCCGAGGCTCGCGCTCGGCTGGTCGGGCGCGTCTCCGCCGTCGCCGCCCTGCATGCCGGGCACGCCGCCGAAGAACCGCTTGTAGAACTGATAGAACGGATCGTTCGGATCGATCGGCAGCTGGTTGCCGTTGAGGTTGCCGCCATTACCACGCATCGCGGTTTGCTTGACCACGTGCTTCGCGCTGATGTTGACGACGGCCGGACCGTAGGTCTCGACGAGCCCGGAGAAATCGGGGATACCGGTTTTGGCGGCTGCTTCGGCTGGCATCATCGCGGCGGCTTGCGCCGGCGAGATGATCTGCGGTGCTGGCACGTCGCGATGGCCCGCCACATAGCCGGCTGAAAGCGCAGCGGCCACAGCTACCGCAACGGCGCCGCGGGACAAGGTTTTCGCGTTCATCATGAGCTCCTGACTGGAGAAAGTGACTTGGGATGTCGAGGAGCGTAAGGGGCATCACTTAAAAGAGTCTTAAGCAGCGCCAGATCATGGGAACCTTATCGGACCGGCCGCTACGGCGCCGCCGCGCCAGCACGAACGCCGGCGTTGGCCGAACAGTAAATCACCATGATCAGAAGCGTACGATGACCTGCAAACCACCGGCCGGCGAGTCATCGAGCGACACTTGCGCATGATGTTGGGTGGCAATCCGACGCACGATCGCGAGACCGAGGCCGCTGCCCGCCACGTCGGTGCGCGCGCGATTCGCGCCCGCTCCCGCGCGATAGAACCGGTCGAACACGCGCTCGCGATCGGCGGGATCGATACCGGGGCCGCTATCGGCGATCCGCACGACCGGATGGCCGTCCTCGACACGCAGGCTGACGTCGACGCGGCCGCCACGCGGCGTGTACTTGGTCGCGTTGTCGACGAGGTTGTTGAACATCACGCGCAGCGCTTCGGCGTCGCCGGTCACGCTGGCGGCCTCGCTCGCCTCGATGCCGAGGTCGACGCCGCGATTCATCGCGAGCGGCGCGTAGGTCGCGACGCACTCCTGCAGCAGCTCGCGCAGATCGAGCATCACTGCGCCGGCGGCGCCGTCCGGCTCGGCGCGCGCGAGCGCGAGCAGTTGCTCGGCGAGGCGCGTCGCGCGCGTGACACCGGCCTGCAGATCGACGAGCGCCTCGCTGCGGGCTGTGTCGTCCTTCGCGCGCGCGACCAGTTGCGCCTGAATCTGTACCGCGGCGAGCGGCGTGCGCAATTCGTGCGCGGCATCGGCGACGAACGCCTTCTGGATATCGAGCGCGGTCGCGAGCCGCTGCAGCAGCCCGTTCAGCGCACGCACGAGCGGCCGCACTTCGAGCGGCAGGCGCTGATCAGGCAATGGATCCAGCGCTTCGGGATGACGGGTGTCGAGCGCGCTCGTCACGCGCCGCAGCGGCCGCAGCCCGCGACCGACGATCACCCATACCGCGAGTCCGAGCAGCGGCAGCAGCACGATCAGCGGCCACAGCGTGCGCAGCGCGACATTGGCGGCGAGCCGGTTGCGCACCGACAGCGGCTGCGCGAGCTGCACGACGTTGTCGCCGACGATCGCGCCATATACGCGCCATTCGCCGCGGTCGGTGCGCTCGGTCGAAAAACCGAGTTCGGCGCGCGGCGCGAGCGGCGCACGCGGCCGCGAGTAATACATCAGCATGCCGTTGCGGTTCCAGATCTGCAGCACGATGCCCTCGTCGCCGGTATCGCGGCCGAGCACCTGCGAGAACGGTTCCGCCGGCAGCGCCGCGGCGATCTGCTCGAGCTGGTAGTCGAACAGCTCGTTCGCTTCGGCGAGTGCCTGCCGGTAGATCAGCCAGCCCGCGATGCCGACGCCGAGCAGCACGAGCGCGAGCAGCCAGAACAACAGTTGTCGGCGAATCGAGCGCATCGGCTCAGGCGTCCTTCGCGATCATGTAGCCAAGCCCGCGAACGTTGCGGATCAGATCGGCGCCGAGCTTCTTGCGCAGCGCGTGGATATAGACCTCGACAGTGTTGCTGCCGATCTCCTCGCCCCAGCCATACATCTTTTCCTCTAGCTGGCTCTTGGACAGCACCGCGCCGGGTCGCGCGAGCAGCGCCTCGAGCAGCGCGAATTCGCGCGCGGATAGCGCGACCAGGGCGCCATCGAGCGTCACCTGGTGCGACGCGGGATCGAGGGTCAAATTGCCGTGGCGAATCGTCGAATCGCTGCGGCCGGACTGGCGCCGGATCAGTGCGCGCATCCGCGCACCGAGCTCGTCGAGATCGAAAGGTTTGACAAGGTAATCGTCAGCGCCGGCGTCGAGGCCTTTGACACGATCGGCGACCGCGTCGCGCGCGGTGACGATCAGCACCGGCAGCGCATGGCCGCGCGCACGCAGTGCGCGCAGCACCTCGAGACCGTCGCGCTTGGGCAGACCGAGGTCGAGCAACGCGAGGTCGTAAGGTTGGGCCGCCGCCGCGCGCAGCGCCGCTTCGCCGTCCTCGACCCAATCGACGGCAAAGCCTTCACCGCGCAGCGCCTTGCGCACGCCTTCGGCGATCATCCGGTCATCTTCGACTAGCAGGATGCGCATGGTTGTCCGTTCCAAAACATTTGATGATGCCGCATTCTAGCGCCCGCTTCCGACCCGTGCGGCGTGTGGCGCTTTTTTCACCGCAGCCTCGCGGGATGTCACTACAATGGGCGCTTTGCGTCGCGCGACGGCCGTCGGGTAGACTGCGGCGCGCTACCGCGCCGTCTAGGCGCCCAGCTTGCCGTTCCATCGTCCCGCGCACGGCGCACGCCGCTCGCCGCACACCTTGAAATCCTGCTCGTCCGTTTGCCCGTTCACCCGTTCATGACGCACCCTTTTCTGTCTTCCGTCGCACGCCGTATGGCGCTGCACTCGCGCCGTATGTTCGATCGCGCAGCCTTCATGCCTAACCGCGTCGTGCCGCGCGCGGCCGTCTGGCTCTGCGCCGCCGCGCTCGGCGCAGGCACGCTGCTGCCGCTGACGGGGGAGGCACGCGTCAAGGCCACGCATCCGAGCGTCAACGTCACGACGGTACTGCCGCAGCCGGTGATGGTCGGTCTGCAGCGCGCGCACGTGCCGTTGTCGTCGATCAGCGTGGTCGTCGAAAAGGTCGGCGATCGCACGCCGATCCTCGCGCTGAACGCCGGCAAGCCGATGATGCCCGCCTCGACCATGAAGCTCGTCACCACCTACGCGGGCCTGTCGATCCTCGGTCCCGGTTACCGCTGGCGCACCAGCGCGTACGCGGACGGCCCGCTCGACGCGAGCGGCGTGCTGCACGGCAATCTGTACATCCAGGGCACCGGCGACCCGAAGCTCGTGCCCGAAGAACTGATCGACCTCGTGCAGAAGATTCACAAGGCGGGCATCAACGGTATCGACGGCGCGCTGGTGCTCGACAAGCGCTACTTCGATCCGTCGACTCGCGACCTGCCCGCGTTCGACGACGACGTGAACGCGCCGTACAACGTCGGCCCCGATCCGCTGCTGTACGCGTTCAAATCGCTGTCGTTCACGCTGACGCCGTCGCCCGATGGCACGGTGGCGATCGACGTGCTGCCCGCGCTCGCGCAACTACGCATCGACAACCAGTTGCGTGCGACGAGCGGCCCATGCCGGGGCGAGTTGCCGACGCCGACCGTCACGCCGGAGCCTGACGGCACTCTCGTCGCGTCGTTCATCGGCGATTTTCCGGTGCGCTGCGACGCGCGCACGATCAACGTCGCCGTGCTCGACCACTCGACGTTCTTCGCGCGCGGCTTCCTCGCGCTGTGGCAGCAAACCGGCGGCACATTCACGGGCGCGACCCGCGAAGGCGCGGTGCCCGCCGGCGCGAAGCTCGTCGCCAGGCACGAGGGGCCGATGCTGTCGGACATCGTTCGCGACATCAACAAGTTCAGCAACAACACGATGGCGCGCAACCTGTTCCTGACAATCGGCGCCGCCGAGGAAAGGCCGCCCGCCACGCCCGCGAAAGCCGCGCACGCGGTCGAAGCTTTCCTGACGCGCGACAGCCTGAACACCGAATACCTGTCGCTCGATAACGGCTCGGGCCTGTCGCGCGACGAACACATCACCGCGCTCGCGCTCGCCGATGTTCTGCAACGCGCGAACGCGAGCCCAGTCGCGCAGGTGTTCGTCGACTCGCTGCCGATCGCCGGTGTCGACGGCACGATGCGCAATCGCCTGACCAGCCAGGGCGCGGGCGGCAACGCGCACATCAAGACCGGCACGCTGCGCGACGTACGCGCGATCGCCGGCTACGTCGCGTCGGCCGACGGCAACAGTTATGTCGTCGTCAGCCTGATCAACGATCCGCATTCGGAAGCGGCGCGCGCCGCGCACGACGCGCTGCTCGAATGGGTGTACGAAGGCCCGTCGCAGGGCTTTACGAAGGTTTCCGCGCCCATCGAGGAAGCGCGCGAGAAGCCCAGGAAAAACCCGCGCAAGCGCGGCAGCCACTGAGTATTCCTTCTAGCGATGCCGCGCGCGGCAAGCTCCTAACCGTGTACGCTGTCGGGCAGCATGCGGCGCGCGACATCACGGGCTTGCCGCGCAGGGCGCCGGTCGTGCAGACCGCGCGACCTCACGAACGATAACGACACCACCCGCCGCGTACCGCGCGGCGGTCAGGGACCAGGAAGGGAGACAAGATGCAATTCGATGCCGAATTGCTGCTGCTCGCCATGGCGCCCGTCTTTCTTGCCTGCATCGGCTGGGAGGCGTGGCACGTGAGCCGCACGCGCCCGGCCGAGCGGCTCTACAGCTGGCGCGACACGCTGTGCAACGCCGCGCTCGCGCTGCTGCAGCAGGCCGCCGACAAGCTCGCGTGGCTCGCGATCATCCCTGTCTACGCGTTTTTCTACGAGCATTACCGCTTTCATACATGGCCGGCGACGTGGCTGTCGTTCGTCGTGCTGTTCGTCGCGCAGGACCTGCTCTATTACCTCTTTCATCGCTGCAGTCATCGCGTGCGCTGGCTGTGGGCCGCCCACGTCGTGCATCACTCGTCGGAGCGGATGAATTTTTCGACCGCGTTCCGCCAGAGCCTGATGTACCCGATCGCCGGCATGTGGGTGTTCTGGATTCCGCTCGCCATTGCTGGCTTTGCTCCGAAGCAGATCGTCGCGATCGTGCTGATCAATCTCGGCTTCCAGTTCTTCGTGCACACGCAGGCGATCGGCAAGCTCGGCTGGCTCGAATACGTGTTCAATACGCCGTCGATCCATCGCGTGCATCATGCGCGCAACGATCGCTACATCGATCGCAATTACGCAGGTGTACTGGTGATCTGGGATCGCCTGCTCGGCAGCTACATCGAAGAAGACCCGCACGAGGCGCCGCGGTACGGCATCGCCGAGCCGCTGCATACGTACAACCCGCTGAAGGCGACGTTTCACGAATGGGCATCGATGGCCGCAGACTTCGCGAGCGTGCGCGGCTGGCGCAACAAATGGCGTGCGCTGTTCGCGCCGCCCGCCTGGGCCGCCGCTTATCATGCGCAGCGCGCGAAGGGAGCCGGCTTGAACTCAAACCATACGGTCGCGCTTCGGACATCGCGCAGGCCGTAGAAGATTCTGTAAGCTGTCGTCACGCCGCCAACGCGGTGGACGCCGCCTGCAACACATGGCATCAAGGGCCACACATACGAGGAGATGCAGTCAACATGAATCAAACCGCTTCGAAGAAACAGCAATGGTTGCGCGTCACGCAGATCGCAGTGGCGAGCGCAGCGTTCGCCGCGCTCGCGGCATGCGGCGGTGGCAGCGACAACAATAGTTCGAGCAGCAGCAACACGCCGCCGGGGGGCGTCACGCTGCAGGTCGTGTCATTCGGCGACAGCCTGTCGGATGTCGGCACATACATGCCGGCGGTCCAGGCGAACGTCGGCACGGGCGGCGGCCGCTTCACGACGAATCCGGGTGAGGTCTGGACGCAGAAGGTCGCCGAGTACTACGGCGGCACGCTCACCGCCGCGTACGTCGGCGGCTTCGGCATGCCGCTCACCGCGACGGGCGGCCTCGGTTACGCGCAGGGCGGCTCGCGTGTCGATCTGCAGCCGGGCGAAGGCTACGCGCCGAACAACATGGCCGCGACGACGGTGCCGGTCACGACGCAGGTCGCCGAGTATCTGGCCGGGCACAATAACAGCTTCAATTCGAACCAGCTCGTGCTGATGAACGGCGGCGCGAACGACATCTTCGTCGCGGTCCAAGCGGTCTCGGCTGCCGGAACGGCAGCGGCGACGCAGGCGCTCCTGAACGGCGGTACCCCGGCCGACGCGCAGACGGCGGCCGCCGCCGCGTCGCAGACGGCCACGCTGGCCGCGCTGCAGGACATCGCCACCGCGGCGACCACGTTCGTCGGCACGGTGCAGAAGGTCGTCGCGTCGGGCGCGACGCACGTGGTGGTGTCGGACGTGCCGGACATCGCGCAGACGCCGCAAGGTCTCGCCGCGGGCGCGCAAGGCCAGGCGCTCATCAACGCGCTCGTCAAGACCTACAACGGCGTGCTGCAGCAAGGCCTCGCGTCGAGCAAGCAGGTCATCTACGTGAGCGCATTCGCGTGGATCGACCAGACGTTGCAGAACTATCAGTCGCTCGGTTTCACCGTGTCGAATACGGGCACCGCGTGTAACCTGACGTCGATGGCCCAAAGCGCGACCACGTACGCGACGAACAATCCGAGCGTGCTCGCCTCCGGCCAGACGGCGGCGGACTTCGGCAGCGCGCTTGCGTCGTCGCTGTTCTGCTCGCCGCAAACCTACACGGTGGCCGGCGCAGACCAGAGCTACATGTTCGCCGACCTCGTGCATCCGACCACGCATCTGCAAGCGCTGTTCGCACAGCAGGTCGAGACGCAGATCGCTGCTAGCGGGCTTGGCAAGTAACGCGGCGTTGGCCGTGGGGTTAGCGGTATTGACATGACAGCTAACCGGCGTCGCTAAGGCTGGCTAGATGGCAAAAGGCCCGGCTCGTTGAACGAGCCGGGCCTTTGCTTTTTCCGGTGGCCGTGCCATGCAGCGCAGCGAGCCGATTGCGTCAGTGCTGCGCTTCGAACGCCGCCGCCGCGCGCCCGAGCCGATCGTTGACCGCGATCCATTCGATCGTATCGGGCAGCTTCTCGATCAGAATCCGCGTGACGTTCGCGCGATCGAGCGCGCGTAGCAAGCCGTAGAGCTCGCGTGCATAGACGTGCGGATCTTCCGGCGCGGCGACGAAATGCACGCCGTCGACATCGGCCCACTGTCCCGCACGCGACGCGCGCGCGACCAGCGCGACGCGCTCGCCCGGCTCGCGCACCGCGAGAAGCGGCTCGAGCTCGCCGAATGGCAGCAGCACGAGCGGCGTGCGCGGCGCGTAATGCGCTTTCAACGTGCCCGACGCGCGCGGCGCGGTCGCGTCCGACCCGTCGGGCAGACGCGGCGCCTCGCCGAGCACGTCGGCGATATCCTGCGGCGTCACGCGACCGGGCCTCAGCAGCGCCGGAAAGCCGCGCGACAGATCGAGAATCGTCGACTCGATACCGACATCCGACGCGCCGCCATCGAGCACATGAATCGCGCTGCCGAACTCGTCGCGCACATGCTGCGCGGTGGTCGGGCTCACATGCCCGAAGCGGTTCGCCGACGGCGCGGCGACGCCGCCATGCCCGCCGCGCAACGCGCTGAATGCATCGAGCAACGCCTGCGCAACCGGATGCGACGGGCAGCGCAGTCCCACGGAGTCCTGCCCGCCGCTGACCGCCGCCGGAATGCGCGCAGCGCGCTTGAGGATCAGCGTGAGCGGTCCCGGCCAGAACGCGTCGATCAGACGCTGCGCATCCGCCGGCAAATACTCGACCCAGTAGTTCGGATCGCCATGCGGCGCGAGATGCACGATCACCGGATGATTGGCCGGCCGCCCCTTCGCCGCGTAAATGCGCGCGACCGCGTCCGGGTTCTCGGCATCGCCGCCGAGGCCGTACACGGTTTCCGTCGGAAACGCGACCAGCCCCCCCGCGTCGAGCAAGGCCGCCGCGTGCTCGATCTGCGCGGCGCTGACCGGCAACGCGTTGGTAGCGTCCTCGGCGGGTTTCAGTTGATCCGGCATGGCGCGCGCGTCAGCTGGTGGCGATGTGCAGCAGCCGCGCGCAATCGCGCGCCGCGGTGCGGGCTTCTTCGAGGGTCGGCGCGGTGAAGTTCACGTGGCCCATCTTGCGGCCGCAACGCGCCTCTTCCTTGCCGTACAGATGCAGGCGCGCTGACGGCATCGCGGCGACTTCCTGCCACGGCGGCGTGACCGCCGCGCGCTTCGGACCGTCCGGAAACCACACGTCGCCGAGGATGTTCAGCATCACCGCCGGCGAATGCTGGCGCGTGTCGCCGAGCGGCATGCTGGTCATCGCGCGCACCTGCTGCTCGAACTGGCTCGTCGCGCACGCGTCGACCGTGTAGTGGCCGGAGTTATGCGGGCGCGGCGCCATTTCGTTGGCGACCAGCGAGCCGTCTTCGAGAATGAAGAATTCGACGCACAGCACGCCGACGTAGCCGAGCTTCTCGGCGATCTGCAGCGCGGCCTGTTGAGCCTGCTGCACGAGCACCGGCGACGCGTCCGGCGCGGGGACGATGGTGTGCGACAGCACGCCGTCGCGATGGGTGTTCTGCGCGAGCGGATAGACCACCGACGCCCCGCTCGCCGCGCGCGCGATCAGCGCCGACACCTCGAACTTCAGCGGCAGGCGCTTCTCGAGCACACACGGCACGCCGCCGAGCGACGCATGCGCCTCGCGCACTTCCTCGGCGTTGCGCACGCGAATCTGGCCTTTGCCGTCGTAACCCATGCGCGCCGTTTTCAGGATGCCGGGCAGCACCGCTTCGAGCTCGCCATCGCCCAGCGCCGCAAGCGCATCCGACGACTCGATCACGACGTGCGGCGCAACCGTCACACCCGACGACGCGATAAAGCGCTTCTCGGCGATCCGGTCCTGCGCGACGGCGACGCAACGCCCCGCCGGGCTCACGAAGGTGGTCTTGCCGAGAAAGTCGAGGCTCGCGGACGGCACGTTCTCGAATTCGGTCGACACCGCCGCGCACAACCGCGCGAGTTCGGTCAGCGCCGCTTCGTCGCCGTAGGCCGCGCGCAGGTGGCGATCGGCGACCGCGCCGGCCGGGCTGGTTTCGTCCGGGTCGAGCACGGCGACGCGATAGCCCATCGCCTGGGCGGCAAAACAGAACATGCGGCCGAGCTGGCCGCCACCGACCATGCCAAGCCATGCGCCGGGCAGAATCGGTGAAACCGGTGTGTTGTCAGGGTTCATCTTGGTGGTCGGTCGCGGCCGGATACGCGTCGCGCTCGCACAGCGAGCGGCGGGCATCCGGCCGGGGGTCGGACAGGAGACGTCTTATAAAACAACCAGCGCGCTTACAGCGCCGGCAATACCATCGCGTGAGCCGCTTCGTTCTGGCGCACACGGAATGCAGCGAGCTTGTCCGCGTATTCGGCGCTGGTGCCGGAGAGCAGGGACACCGCGAACAGCGCCGCGTTCGCGGCACCCGCCTCGCCGATCGCAAACGTCGCGACCGGCACACCCTTGGGCATCTGCACGATCGAATGCAGCGAATCGACGCCCTTCAGATACTTGCTCGCGACCGGCACGCCAAGCACCGGCACCGTGGTCTTCGCGGCCAGCATGCCCGGCAGATGCGCGGCGCCGCCCGCACCCGCGATGATCGCGCGAATGCCGCGCTCGCGCGCGCTTTCAGCATAGGCGAACATTTCGTCGGGCATGCGGTGCGCGGACACGACCTTCGCTTCGTACGGCACGCCGAATTCCTGCAGAATCGCGACGGCGTTTTTCATCACTTCCCAGTCGGAACTGGAGCCCATCAATACGCCGACGACCGGCGCATCATGCGTATGGGCGGTTTGTGCTTCACTCATCTTACGGCTTCCTTGTTTCCCGGCGATGCGCGCCTGGCACGGCGCGCGCGATCACATCAGTCGAGCTTGTGGCCGGTCAGGCGCTCGAGCGCTTCCTGGTACTTCTCGCCCGTTTTCGCGACCACGTCGTCCGGCAGCTTCGGCGCCGGCGGCTCTTTCTTCCACGGCTGGGTTTCGAGCCAGTCGCGCACGAACTGCTTGTCGAACGATGGCGGGTTCGTGCCGACCCGGTACTGGTCCGCCGGCCAGAAGCGCGACGAATCGGCGGTCAGCGCCTCGTCCATCAGGTACAGCTTGCCCTGGTTGTCCAGACCGAATTCGAACTTCGTGTCCGCAATGATGATGCCGCGCGTGGCCGCGTAATCAGCGGCTTCCTTATACAGACGGATCGAAATGTCGCGGATCGTGGCCGACAGTTCGGTGCCGATGCGGCGCTCCATCTCGTCGTAGGTGATGTTTTCGTCGTGGTGGCCCATCTCGGCCTTGGCGGCCGGCGTGAAGATCGGCTCGGGCAGCTTCTGCGCGTTCTGCAGACCCGGCGGCAGTTGCACGCCGCAGACCGAACCGGTGGCCTGGTAATCTTTCCAGCCACTGCCGGCCAGATAGCCGCGCACCACCGCTTCGACGAGGATCGGCTCGAGACGCTTAACGACCACCGCGCGCCCCTTGACCTGCTCGACTTCGTCCGGCGCGACCACCGACTCCGGCGCGACGCCCGTCAGGTGGTTCGGCACCACGTGCTTCAGTTTCTCGAACCAGAAGTTGGCCATCGCGTTGAGCACGTGACCCTTGTTCGGAATCGGCTCGCCCATGATCACGTCGAACGCCGACAGACGGTCGGTCGTGACGATCAGCAACTGGTCGTTGCCCACGGCATAGTTGTCGCGGACTTTGCCGCGGCCGAGCAGCGGCAGCGAGCGGAGCGTGGATTCGTAGAGGGTAGACATCGTCGTGGTTCGCTAAAAGTGGTGCAAAAAATGTGACCGGAACAAAAGGGAAACGCCGTTCCCCCGATGATGCGGGAACGGCGATCGGACGACAACCTGGCCAAACGGCCAGGCGCGGAGCCAAAACTACAGCTTAACGGACGACTTGCGCGAGCTCGCCCGACTTGTACTTCTGCGCAATTTTATCAAGCGAAACCGGCTTGATCTTGCCAGCCTGGCCTTCGCAGCCGAATTGCATGTAACGGTCGATACAGATCTTCATCGCCGCTTCGCGCGCCGGCTTCAGGTAATCGCGCGGATCGAACTTGCCCGGGTTGGTCGCCATGTAGCGGCGGATCGCGCCCGTGATCGCCAGACGCAGGTCGGTATCGATGTTGACCTTGCGCACGCCGTGACGGATGCCTTCCTGGATTTCTTCGACCGGCACGCCGTAGGTTTCCTTCATGTCGCCGCCGAATTCGCGGATTTCCGCGAGCAGCTCCTGCGGCACCGACGACGAGCCGTGCATCACGAGGTGCGTGTTCGGAATGCGCTGATGGATTTCCTTGATGCGCTGGATCGAGAGAATATCTCCCGTCGGCTTCTTGCTGAACTTGTAGGCGCCGTGCGAGGTGCCGATCGCGATGGCCAGCGCGTCGCACTGGGTCAGCTTGACGAAGTCGGCGGCCTGCTCCGGATCGGTCAGCAGTTGTTCACGCGTCATCGTGCCTTCGGCGCCGTGGCCGTCTTCCTTGTCGCCCTTCATCGTTTCGAGCGAACCGAGCACGCCCAGCTCCGCTTCCACGGTGACGCCGATCGAGTGCGCCGCCTCGACGACCTTGCGCGACACTTCGACGTTGTACTCGTACGATGCGACCGTCTTGCCGTCGGCTTCGAGCGAACCGTCCATCATCACGCTGGTGAAGCCGCTGCGAATCGCCGCCATGCAGACCGCCGGCGACTGACCGTGGTCCTGGTGCATCACGACCGGAATGTGCGGATACGACTCGACCGCCGCTTCGATCAGATGACGCAGGAACGGCTCGCCCGCGTACTTACGCGCACCGGCCGACGCCTGCATGATGACTGGGGCGTTGACCTTGTCGGCCGCGGCCATGATCGCCTGCACCTGCTCCAGATTGTTCACGTTGAATGCCGGAAGGCCATAGCCGTTTTCCGCAGCATGGTCCAGCAGTTGACGCATTGATACGAGAGGCATGCTGAAACTCCTTAGATTGAAACGAATTCTTTTGCCGTCGGCATCTTTTGCGGCGATTTTATCGCGAAGCAGGCGGCGTTCCCGCGATGACAGCGGCGCTTTGGTGCGCCGTCGCACATGGACCGTACGGGTTTCGCCGCCCTGCTTCGCTCAATCGAGCCCGTGCCGATCGAGCAGTCCTGCCTGATCAGTACGGTTCACCGACCCGCACGATCTTCAACGTGTTGGTGCCGCCCGCCTGACCCATCGGCTCGCCGACCGTCAGCACGACCATGTCGCCGTGCGACGCGTAGCCCTTGCCGACCACCGTTTCGAGCGCCTGCTGCAGCGCCGTGTCGCGGTCGGTGTTGGTGTCCAGATGCAGCGACGTCACGTTGCGGTACAGCGCCATCGCCCGTTCGCTGCCGACGCGCGGCGTCAGCGCGAAGATCGGCACGTGGGTCCAGTGACGCGACATCCACAGCGCGGTCGAGCCCGATTCGGTCAGCGCGACGATGGCCTTGGCGCCCAGGTGATAGGCGGTGAACAGCGCGCCCATCGCGATCGACTGGTCGATCCGCGTGAACGTGCGGTCGAGGAAGTCCTTGTCGAGCTCCGACTGCTCGGACTTTTCCGCTTCGACGCAAATCGCGGCCATCGTCTCGATGGTCTGCACCGGGTACTTGCCCGCCGCCGATTCCGCCGACAGCATCACCGCGTCCGTGCCGTCGAGCACCGCGTTGGCGACGTCCGACACTTCCGCGCGGGTCGGCACCGGCGCGTGGATCATCGACTCCATCATTTGCGTCGCGGTGATCACGAACTTGTTCGATTCGCGCGCCATCCGGATCATGCGCTTTTGCAGCGCCGGCACCGCGGCATTGCCCACTTCCACAGCCAGATCGCCACGCGCGACCATGATGCCGTCCGACGCGTCGAGGATGCCTTGCAGCGCCGGAATCGCTTCCGCGCGCTCGATCTTCGCGATCATCTTCGGCTTGATGCCGTACGGCGCGCCGGCGATGTTCGCGAGCTGGCGGGCCATTTCCATGTCGGTCGCGTTTTTCGGGAACGACACCGCGACGAAATCGACGCCGAGCGACATCGCCGTGCGGATGTCCTCCATGTCTTTGGCGGTCAGCGCGGGCGCCGACAGACCGCCGCCCTGGCGGTTGATGCCCTTGTTGTTCGACAGCTCGCCGCCGATCTTCACGACCGTGTGGATCTCGTTGCCGATCAGGCGCTGCACGTTCAGCACGATCAGGCCGTCGTTGAGCAGCAGTACGTCGCCCGGCTTCAGGTCGCGCGGCAGATCCTTGTAGTCGAGGCCGACGCGCTCGTCGTTGCCGAGCTCGCAGTCGGCATCGAGGACGAACGGATTGCCGGTGACGAGCGTCGTGCGGCCGTTCTCGAATTTGCCGACTCGGATTTTCGGGCCTTGCAGGTCAGCCATGATGGCGACTTCGCGGCCGGCCTGGCGGGCCGCCTCGCGCACGAATTCGGCGCGCTGGCGATGGTCGTCCGCGGTGCCGTGTGAGAAATTGAGCCGCACCACGTCCAATCCCGCCTGAATCATTTGCAGCAGGATTTCCGGCGTGCTGGAAGCCGGACCGATAGTAGCGACAATCTTGGTGGCGCGATGCATGAGTCTCCTCGTCTGGATAGGATCGCTGGTAAGAGCGCTGCGGGGCTGCTGCGGAGTTCGCGCATCGAAAGATGCTGCCTGGGGTCGCGCGCCGGTTGTGGCCGGTGTCGCTTTGTGGAGTGATGCGGGTGATGCGGGTGATGCGGTATTCGAGAGCGGCGCCTCGCGCGCCGGAGATTTGCTGCCCTGCTTGCCGGAAGGCTGTTCCGGCTGGGCCGAATCGCGTTGAGCAGCTTCGACCTGTGCCGTTGGGGGCTGCTCCGCGTCGCCGGTCGGAGCATGCGCTGCAACCGGTCCCGCGGGCGCTCCGGCGGCTAGCGCCGGTTCGGTGGCCGTGGGCGCTATCGGCGCTTCGGCAGCCACGTCCTGTCCGGCCGCTGCCGACGCAGCGGCCGCGCGTGTCGGGCGCTCCCCTGCCGGCGTTGCCGCGCTACCGCGCTGCGCTTTCACGCCACGCGCCTTGGTCGACTTCGCCGCTGGGGAGCGCGTCGCCACGTTAAGCCCGCGATTCCAGAACTTCTACCGCCGGCAGCTTCTTGCCCTCGAGGAACTCGAGGAATGCGCCGCCGCCCGTGGAAATGTAGCTCACCTGGTCGTGGATGCCGTACTTGGCGATTGCCGCGAGCGTATCGCCGCCGCCTGCGATCGAGAACGCCGCCGAGCGCGCGATCGCGTCCGCGAGCGTCTTCGTGCCGTTGCCGAACTGGTCGAACTCGAACACGCCGACCGGGCCGTTCCACACGATCGTGCCGGCCTTCTCGAGTTGGGCGGCGAGCACCTTGGCCGTTTCCGGGCCGATGTCGAGGATCATGTCGTCGTCCTGCACATCGGCGACGGCCTTTACTTCTGCCTTCGCGCTCGGCGAGAACTCCTTGGCCGTGACGACGTCGGTCGGGATCGGCACCGAGGCGCCGCGGGCCTTGGCCGCGTCGATGATCGCCTTCGCTTCGTCGACCAGATCGGCTTCGGCGAGCGACTTGCCGATCTTCAGGCCGGCCGCGAGCATGAACGTATTGGCGATGCCGCCGCCAACGATCAGCTGGTCGACCTTCTCCGCGAGCGACTTCAGGATGGTCAGCTTGGTCGACACCTTGGAGCCCGCGACGATCGCCACGAGCGGACGCTTCGGTGCGCCGAGCGCCTTGCCGAGCGCTTCGAGCTCAGCGGCGAGCAGCGGACCCGCGCAGGCAACCGGCGCGTACTTCGCGATGCCGTGCGTAGTCGCTTCGGCGCGGTGGGCGGTGCCGAACGCGTCGTTCACGTAGATATCGCAGAGCTTGGCCATTTTCTGCGCGAGCTCGTCGGAATCTTTCTTTTCGCCCTTGTTGACGCGGCAGTTTTCGAGCAGCACGACCGAGCCCGGCGCGACGTTCACGCCGTTTTCGACCCAATTCGCGACGAGCGGCACGTCGCGGCCGAGCAGCTCCGCGAGACGCTTCGCCACCGGTGCGAGCGAATCTTCCGGCTTGAAGTCGCCTTCGGTCGGACGGCCAAGGTGCGAGGTGACCATCACCGCGGCGCCGGCGTCGAGCGCGGCCTTGATGGCCGGCACGGAAGCGCGGATGCGGGTGTCTTCGGTGATGTTGCCTTGATCGTCCTGCGGCACGTTCAGATCGGCGCGGATGAACACGCGTTTGCCGGACAGCTTGCCTTCGGCGATCAGGTCGGAGAGACGCAATACCTTGTTCATGGGCTTGAGTATGCGAGTTGATGAGAAGGCGGTGACGGTCAGCGCGCGGGGACGAGGCGCAGCGAACTCCAGCGCTTCGGCCCAACGGCTCCGCGGGATCGGGCGCCGGCGGCCGGCCGCGGCACCAGGCGCCTTGCCGCGGCGCGCTCAACCCGGAAAAGGCATTTTAACTGATCCCAACGGCCTTCTGATCCGCGACACAGCGAATGTCGCGGATTTGATCGCAAGGCCGCGGATGCCGCGGCGTAGCATTCATCGCCGCACCCCGGGCCCGGCCCTCACAGGAAGACGCGCATCAGCGTGAATACGACCATTCCGGTCACGATCGTGCCGAGCATGGTGCGCCGCCACAAAAACCAGCCGAGGCCGGCGAGCGTCGCGTAAAGCTCATGGTTGGAAGGCGCGAACGACAGCCCATCGGACGTCGTCAGCACGTCGGGCACCACCACCGCGGCGAGCGCGGCGGCCGGCGCGTAGCGCAGCATCTTCTGCACGCGCGCCGGCAGTACCGTGCGCTCGCCGCCGATCAGGAACATCGCGCGCGTGAGCGCGGTGACGAAGGTCATGCCGAAAATGGCGAGCCAGATTTGCGTGGTGGTCATCGGGAGTCTCCGGCGCGATCGTTCACGCCACGAATGCGGCGCAGGTCGGCGCGCTCGATCATCAGGTCGGCCGCGCTGCCGGCCGCGATCGCCGCGATCACCGCGAGCAGCAACGCCAGCCGGTACGGCAGATCGAGCGCGAGCAGCGACACGATGCCGGCCACGCTGACCGCGACCAGCGTCGAGCGGGTGGCGATCGACGACACCATCACCGGCAGCAGCGCGAGCGTGCCGGCCAGCGCGAGCCCCCAGTTGTCCGGAATCAGGCTCGCGAGCAGGATGCCGATGATCGACGACACCTGCCACGACAGCCAGCTCGATACCGCCATGCCCCAGAAGTATGCCTCCTTGCCCGGCACGTAGCCGGTCGGAAAGCTCTTCTTGACGAATAGCAGATAGATCACGTCGCCGTTGAAATAGCCCAGCACGATGCGCCGCCACATCGACAGATACGAGAAGTGCGGCGCGAGGCCGGCGCTGAAGATCACGAAGCGGGTGTTGACCATCGCCGCGGTCAGCAGCACGGTCCACACCGGCAGCTTCGCGGCGAGGAGCGGCAACACCGCCAGCTGCGACGATCCGGCGTAGCACAGCAGCGACATCGTGAGCGCCTGGGGCAGCGTCAGCACGGACTTGCTCATCGCGATGCCGGTCACGAGGCCCCAGGAAAAAATCGCCATCAGCGTGGGGGCATAGGCGCGCGCGCCTTCACGAAAAGCGCGGCGATCGGTGTCGGACAGTCGAGCGAGCATCGGGCGAAGGGTGCGGGCGCAGGAAACGCCGTCAAGAAGGCCAGGTCGGCGCCAGCTTGCGAGACCACCCGCTGGCGCATCCGGATTTGATTTATGCGTGCGCTGGATTATAGCGTCCGGGGTGCGCCCAAATGCCCGTGGTGTGTGCAAAAGACGCTAAAATAGCGCTCCCGGCTATGTCCTGCGCTCATGGCCGCACCTCATAACGCACCTGCTGGAGAACCGTATGTCAATGGCCGACCGCGACGGCAAGATCTGGATGGATGGCAAGCTCATCGAGTGGCGTGATGCCAAAATCCACGTGCTCACCCATACGCTGCACTACGGCATGGGCGTGTTCGAGGGCGTGCGCGCTTACAAGACGGCCGACGGCGCCACCGCGATTTTCCGCCTGCAGGAGCACACCAAGCGCCTGCTGAACTCGGCGAAGATCTTCCAGATGGCCGTGCCGTTCGACCATGAAACGCTCGCCGCCGCGCAGCGCGAAGTGGTCCGCCAGAACAAGCTCGAGTCGTGCTATCTGCGCCCGATCATCTGGGTCGGCTCGGAAAAGCTCGGCGTGTCGGCCAAGGGCAACACGATTCACGTCGCGATCGCCGCGTGGCCGTGGGGCGCATACCTTGGCGAAGACGGCATCACCAAGGGCATCCGCGTAAAGACGTCGTCGTTCACGCGCCATCACGTGAACGTGTCGATGGTGCGCGCGAAGGCGTCGGGCTGGTACGTGAACTCGATCCTCGCGAACCAGGAAGCGATCGCCGACGGCTACGACGAAGCGCTGTTGCTCGACGTCGACGGCTACGTGTCGGAAGGCTCGGGCGAGAACTTCTTCCTCGTCAACAACGGCAAGCTGTACACGCCTGATCTGTCGTCGTGCCTCGACGGCATCACGCGCGACACCGTCATCACGCTCGCGCGCGACATGGGCCTGCAGGTGATCGAAAAGCGCATCACGCGCGACGAAGTCTATACCTGCGACGAAGCGTTCTTCACCGGCACGGCGGCCGAAGTCACGCCGATCCGCGAGCTCGACAACCGCACGATCGGCGCTGGCGCGCGCGGCCCGATCACCGAAAAGCTGCAGTCGGCTTTCTTCGACGTCGCGAACGGCAGGAGCGCGAAATACGCGCACTGGCTCACGAAGATCTGAGCGACGTTTCGAGATGCCCCGCGCAGCCCAACGGCGGCGCACTGCAAGCACCCCGCATACAAAGAGAAAGTCTCATGAGCGAAATCAAGGAAATGCCGCTGGTCGAACTGTCGGCAAAAGATCTGCCGGCGTATTGTCCGAACCCGGCCATGCCGCGCTGGAGCGCGCATCCGCGCGTCTTCATCGACGTGTCGCACGGCGAAGCGCGTTGCCCGTATTGCAGCACGCGTTACAAGCTGCGCGACGGCGAAGTGATCAAGGGCCATTGATCCAACGCATCGAGCGGTTCTGAGCCAGCTTGCACGGCACGAGGCGCGCGTTTTGAATCACGCGCTCGCCGCGCCGCAGGCTCGACCGCACGACCCGTGCGGCCGCACCGCCGCCGCGCCGCCATCGCGGCGCGTGTGGCCAAACGGCATCGCGCCGTGCGGCTTTCCGCTTTCCCCATTTACCTATCCGAGTGCCGCGCGCATCGCGCGCGCGGCGCTTGTTATCGACACCGGACACTCACTCTGATGCGTCGCGCGTTGGTTATCGCACCGAACTGGATCGGTGACGCATTGATGGCGCAGCCGCTGTTTGCGCGCCTCGTGAAATTGCATCCGCGCATCGTCATCGACGCGGTCGCGCCCAGCTGGGTCGCACCCGTGCTCGAACGCATACCGGAAATCCGCGACGTCTACGCGACCGATCTCGCCCACGGCAAGCTGCAGATGCTGCGCCGCTGGCAGTTGTCGAGCGATCTGCGCGACGTCGGCTACGACGCGGCCTACGTGCTGCCGAATTCGTTCAAGTCGGCGCTGATTCCGTGGCTGGCGGGCATTCCGCTGCGCATCGGCTACACCGGCGAGAGTCGCTACGGCGTGCTGAACGTGCGTCACGCGAATCCGCGCAAGGACGCCCGCCCGCCGATGGTCGGCCACTACGCCGCCCTCGCCTATGCGCCAGGCGCCAAGGTCCCCGAAGATCTGCCGATGCCGCGCCTCGACACGGACCTGAACGAGGCCTCGCGCGTGTCGGCGCGCTTCAATCTCGATACGCGCGTGCCGCTGCTGGTGTTCTGCCCCGGCGCCGAATACGGTCCCGCGAAGCGCTGGCCGCCCGAGCACTTCGCGTCGCTCGCGCAGATGGTCGGCCAGTCGTTCCCGTACACGCAAATCGTCGCGCTCGGTTCGCCGAAAGACGCGCCGCTCGCGCAGGCGATCGCCGAGAAAGCGCCGAACGTGCGCAACCTCTGCGGCCAGACCGCACTCGGCGAGGCTTGCGCGCTGATCTCGCGGGCCAACGCGGTCGTCACCAACGACTCCGGACTGATGCACGTCGCCGCCGCGCTGCGCCGCCCGCTCGTGGCCGTCTACGGTTCGACCGATCCGCGCCACACCCCGCCCTTGTCCGAGCTCGCGAAGGTACAATGGCTTCATCTCGAATGCAGCCCCTGTTTTGAGCGCGAGTGCCCGCTCGGTCATCTGAACTGTCTGAAGCAGCTGAGCGCCGAGCAGGTTTTCGGCGATTTGCGCGGCATGCTGCTCGCGCAGCGCTGAGCCGACTGGTACTTGCACGCAACACCGCACGCCCCGAGCGCGTCGCGTCATGTTCGCGCCTTGCGGCACGGGCAAGCTGACGCCGGGGGCGATGGTCCGGCGCTCTGGACCGTCCCGCTACCGCAGACCCGCAACCGCGCGCCGCGCACAAGAGACTGACAAGCCATGCCACGTTTTGCCCATATCTTCGAAGCCGCCGCCGATACCCTGAACGCCTACTATCAGGCCGTCGCCGAGGTCAATATCGACAGCTTGATGGGCTTGTGGATCGACGAGGAGTTCGTCAGCTGCATCTGCGCGGACGGCTCGCATCTGCACGGCCTCGAGAGCATTCGCAATGGCTTGCAGGTCCAGCTCGAAGCGCTGCCGGTGTCGATCGAGCCGCTCGACATCCGCGTCTACGACAGCCTCGGCACCGTCGTCTATGCGATTGCCGAAGCACATCGTCCGGCCGACCCGACCGCCACGCCCGCGATGGTCTTCACCACCTACGTGATGGTCCATGAACGCGGCGAATGGCGCATTGCGCATATTCACGCAAGCCCGATGCCGAACGAGACCGCCAGCCAGTTCGCAACGAAGATGCGGCATGGCCAGGGCCCGCTGCACTGACGCGCGGCACCACGACAGATTCAGAATCAGGTTTTCTCGCTTTTCCGCCGGTATGAGTTCGACGCCACATAAACCCGCTTCCTCCGGTACGGCCCCCGCCAAGGTGGCGGCCGCCGTCGAGGCGGCCGTCGAGCTGCTGTACCGCGCGCCGCTCTGGCTGCCGAACCGGCATGTGCAGACGATCGTCCCGTCGCTGTTCGCGCGCCGCCCCGCGGTATCGTTTCGCCGTGAGCGCTGGGACACCCCGGACGGCGATTTCATCGATCTCGACTGGGTCGCGCACGATACTCCGCCCACCGACGCCGCGCCGCTCTTCGTGCTGTTTCACGGCCTGGAAGGCAGCTCGTCGTCGCACTACGCGGTCGCGCTGATGGCCGCCGCGCGCGAATATGGCTGGCACGGCGTGGTGCCGCACTTTCGCAGTTGCAGCGGCCCGCTGAACCGGCTGCCGCGCTTCTACCATCTCGCCGACAGCAACGAGGTCGACTGGATCCTGCGCCGCCTGCGCGCCGCGCATCGCGGGCCGGTGGTCGCGGCGGGCGTGTCGCTCGGCGGCAACGTGCTGCTGCGCTGGCTCGGTGAGCGGCAGGCCGATGCGGCGCGGGTGGTAGCCGCCGCTGCCGCGATTTCGACACCGATCGACGTCCATGCGGGCGGCCGCGCGCTGTCGCAGGGCTTCGGCCTCGTCTACACGCGCAGCTTCCTGAAGACGCTGAAACACAAGGCCAACCAGAAGCTCGAGCAGTTCCCAGGCCTGTTCGATCGCGACGCGATGCTCGCGAGCCGCACGATGTACGAGTTCGACAACGTCGTGACCGCGCCGCTGCACGGCTTTCGCGATACCGACGACTACTGGAGCACCGCAACCACCCGCCCGCTGCTGCCGCACATTCAGGTGCCGACGCTCGTGCTCAACGCGCGCAACGACCCGTTCCTGCCGGCCGAAGCGCTGCCGTCGCGGCACGAGGTGTCGGCGGCGGTCGAGCTTTATCAGCCTGAGCACGGCGGCCACGCGGGCTTCATGACCGGGCCGTTCCCGGGCCGCATCGACTGGCTGTCGCGGCGCGTGTTCGGCTATCTGGAGCGACACGTCGATCATGGATGACATCGTCAAACAGGCGCTCGCCAAATGGCCGAACGTGCCGAGCTGCACCGGCTGGCTGATGCTCGACCGCCGCGGCAACTGGCGCATGCGCGACGAAGCGGCCCAGGCGAGCGGCGCGCCCGGCGTGCCGATCCGGCATGAGGCGCTGCTTGGCTTCATCAACCGGAACTACGAGGCCGATGAGCGCGGGCAGTGGTTTTTTCAGAACGGACCACAGCGCGTGTATGTCGAGCTGGCTTATACGCCGTGGGTGGTCAGATTGTCCGCGCACGCGGATGGAACGCTCGCGCTGCACGACCAGGGCGGCGGCGCGTTCGAGCCGACGGCGGTGTTCGCGGATGAAGACGGCGGCATTCTGTTTGCCGATCGCTCGCAGCCAGCACGTATCGCGGTGCTGCACGATCACGACCTCGAGCTCTTCTCCGATCACGCGACGCTCGCCGACGATGGCTCATTGAGCGGTGCGTTCCACTGGAGTGTTCAGCGCGCCTTGCCGCTGCAAAGCGTGCGACGCGATCAGGTGGCCGCGCGCTTTGGCTTCGTCGCGAGCCCGGCGGCGCAGGTCTGACGCGCGCAGCGGCGCGCGTTCACGTCCACCTTACCCTTTCTCGTCGAGCCGCTCCTCCTTGTATCGGCTCTCCATCTCGTGCAGGCGCGCGTCGACGGTCGCGAGGTCGTAATAGCCGATCGTCTTCAGGTCGCGCGCGTCCTTCAGCTGCCGGATCGCCGATGGCCACGCGCCCTCCAGCGCGAACTTCTCCGCCATCGCGCGATGCTGCGTCAATGCATCGCCACTGCCCGCGCTCGCCTGCGCGAGATAGAGCCACCACGCGGGTTGATCGGGATGCGCCCGGGTCTCCTGCTTCGCGAGCGTCTGCGCGTCGGTGAAGCGATGCAGCGTGAACCGCGTGCGGATATGCATGTCGATCGCCGCGTTCGATTGCGGCCAGCGCTTCTGCGCGAGCTCGGCGAGACGCGCGGCTTCGTCGGTGTGACCGGCACTCCGTGCGATGTCGGTCGCGAGCACGTCGAGGCTCGGCGAATCGCGCTCGGGCAGCAGCTGCCCGTAAGCGATGCCGTACCAGTTCGCCGCGACGTTCAGCGCGGTGCGGTCCTCGATTTCCGAGCGCAATCGCGAAATCTCGTCCGCGTATTCGCTGCGCGAATGGTCCTGCAACAGACGCGAGCGCGCCCGCACGAAGCCGTACTCGGGATCCTGATGCGGTTGCCGGTACGGCGCGCGCCGCGCGCGGTCCTCCATGTCGGCGATCCGCTCGACGGTCAGCGGGTGCGTGCGCGCGTAGGCCGGAATGCCGTTTTCGTTCATCGCCGCGCGGTCGAGCCGGTGGAAGAACGTGGGCATCACGTAGGGATCGTAACCGGCGCCGGCGAGCAGCAGAAAACCGACGCGGTCCGCCTCCTGCTCGGCCGATCGCGAGAAGCGCAGTTAGCTGTCGACCGCATACGCCTCGCTGCCGAGTGCGATCGCGCTGCCGAGGTCGCCTCTATGCGCGAGTACGCCTGCCAGCACACCGAACAGCACACCGACGAGCGCCGCGTAGCCGCCGCGCTCGCCGTTCGAGATCATCCGCGAGATGTGCCGCTGCAGCACGTGCCCCATCTCGTGACCCAGCACCGACGCGAGCTAGGACTCCGTCTGCGTCGTCACGTTCAGCCCCGTGTTCACGCCGATGAAACCGCCCGGCAGCGAAAAGGCGTTGATCTGCGCGTCGCGCACCGCGAACAGCTCGAAATCCGGACGATAGTCGCCGATGTACAGCGCGCTGGCCGCTGCCGCGAGCTTGACGGCGACCGAATTGAGATAGTCGCGCACGAGCCAGTCGTCGAGATAGTCGGGGTCGCGGCGTATCTCACGCATCACGCGCTCGCCGAGCTTGCGTTCGGCCTGTGGACTCAGCGAGCCGGCGCCGCCGCTGCCGAGATCGGGCAACTGCTGCGCGACGATCGGCGCGCGCGAGTCGTTGCTGCCGGTTTTGCCGCCAGTGCCACCGCTACCGCCGCCATTGGAAAAGCGGCTCTGCGCGCCGCCGTAGGTGCCGAACACGCCGCGCGCGATGTCGGGCGGCAGGATCGGATCGGCATGCGCGTCGCTCGGGCCGCTCACGAGCGGCGCCTCGGACGATGACGATGACGTTCCCGGCACGGTGGCCGCCCCGCCCGCCGATTGCGCGAGCGCGCCCGGCGGCATCGCGAGCGCGACGGATAGCGCCGCAGCGAGGAATCGTTTTGGATGCAACGCGAAGCCGGTCTGACGAAGTCGAAAACGCCGCGCGTGGCCTGGACTAAGATAACGGGCAAGGGCGTCGCAGGACGCGTACGAGGCAAAACTCAGCGCACGACACAGCGCAAGTGGAATCAGTCGCCGCGACGATTCGAGGCCGCGCCGCACTGCTATGATAGGCGCCCTCTGAAGGAGTCAACCATGCCTGAACTCACTCATTTCGATGCGGCCGGTGACGCGCATATGGTGGACGTCGGCGGCAAGCAGGAGACGAGGCGCATCGCGATCGCGCGTGGCTCGATCCGCATGCTGCCCGACACGTTCGCGCTGATCCGCGACGGCAACGCCAAAAAGGGCGACGTGATCGGCGTCGCGCGGATCGCGGCGATCCAGGCCTCGAAGCGCACCGCCGATCTGATTCCGCTCTGTCATCCGCTCGCGCTGACACGCGTGAAGGCCGATTTCGAACTCGACGAGCAGATGCCCGGCGTGCATTGCACGGTCCAGGTCGAGACGTTTGGACGCACGGGCGTCGAAATGGAGGCGCTTACCGCCGTGCAGATCGGGCTGCTGACCGTGTACGACATGTGCAAGGCGGTGGATCGCGGCATGACCATCACCGATGTCAAGGTGCTGGAAAAGCACGGCGGGAAGTCGGGGGATTGGGTGGCGCAGGGTTAAGTCGTTGTTGTTTAAGTCTTAGTTCGACGCTTCGCGTGATTGTGCGATGAAACCATCGCCTGACAGAATCGTTACAAATCTGACTGCTGGCATACGAAAAATCGATCTTGTCCAAATTCTGTCCAAGTTGGAGACGGGAAATGGCATCGATCCGAAAAAGAAGTAACAAGTGGCAAGCACGCATTTGCCGTGCGGGATACCCGGCTGAAACAAAGTCGTTCAACGTCCGCGCCGATGCAGAACGATGGGCGCGATCCGTCGAAACCGAGATGGATCGCGGGAGCTTCGTCAGTCGCAGTGAAGCAGAAGCGAATACTCTCGAAGACATCATCGAGCGTTACATCACTGACGTTTTCCCGACACAGCGAGGCGCAGCGGACGAAAAATCGCGACTTCGTGCGACCTGCCGTAGCAGAATCGCGAAACTCAGCATGGCGGCACTGACCCCTAAAGCGCTTGCCGCTTACCGCGACGAACGGCTACAGAAGGTAAAACCAGCCACCGTGATTCGGGAACTGGCCTATCTGTCGGCGATCATTAATCATGCACGTCGCGAATGGGACATCAACGTCGCGAACCCTGTCGCGTTAATCCGCAAACCGCCGTCACCCCAAGGCCGAGATCGTGTACTCACCGCCGACGAAGAAGCCCGACTGCTTGCGGCAATGGTCCCGACCGGACGGCGAAGCGTATGGTTGCTTCCGGCAACAATCCTGAGCTTGGAAACAGGTATGCGACGCGGAGAACTGGTTGAACTGCGGTGGTCGAACGTCAACGTCGAAGCCCAGACCGCGCATTTACCAATGACCAAGAACGGAACAGCACGAACGGTTCCGTTGTCCAAGAAGGCTGTCGCCACGTTGGTCGGCCTTCCACGACCCATCGAAGGCAGAGTCATTCCGGTCAAGGGCAACACCCTGCATGCGGCTTTCAGAAAGGCGTGCAAACGAGCAAGGATCGCCGACTTCCATTGGCACGACCTTCGACATATGGCGATTACGCGTCTGGCGCAGAAGTTGCCGAACGTCATCGAACTGGCTGCTGTCTCCGGGCATCGCAGCTTGGCGATGTTGAAGCGGTACTACCATCCGTCTGCAACTGAGTTGGCTCAAAAGCTCGGCTGAATCGCAGGAAGATATTGGCGTGGTGGGACCCGTTGCCTACGTGGTAACGGGTCAAAGCAAAGTCTTCCCCGGATCGACCGGCTACGTGTACAACTCGTCCCAATCTTCGCCAAGCATCCATCGCAGGGCGGAAAGCTTACCGTTAATCATCCCCCACTCGAAGTCAGACCAAGGACCATAGTTTCCTTCGCCCAGCTTTCGCTCCGCCTTCTTGGCGGACTTCAGCGCACCCTTCCAAATGTCCTCGACGGTATGGTTCTGGCCGTTCAGCTTCTTTCGGGTCCATTCCTCGCGACTGACGATCTTATGCTTGCCTTTCTCAACCTGCCACGCAAGGTACTTGTGCCGGTTGTACCAGACCTGCGTCGTCAGCCGGTCCATAGCATCTAACATCTCCGAAAGACTTCTCGGCTCTTGGTCCCATTCCTGCTCCCACATCGCATAGGTAACCCGCATCGGGTCGATACGTCGCAAGCACTCGGCCAAGTTGATGAAGTACATGGACTTGATCTTCGAGAACGAAGCAGCGAAGTCTACGTGTGGCAGTTTCTGATTTCCGTTGACGATACTGAAGTCGTGCTTGTTATGCGTTACAAATGCGAACCGCTGGCCCGTCCTTCCCATCGTTCGCACACACTCGAAGTACGTTTCGATCAGCACAGCGTCAGCCATCGAGTTCTTGTTTTCATGATGGCACGGAGCCTTTCGATGCAACGCACGGTCTGCCGCCCGAACCTTAACTGCATCAGTTGCTTCAATGATGGTTGATGCGGACAGGATCGCAGCGATCCGCGTCAGAACGCTGTCCGCAGCACCACCCAAGATGGGAATACGGTGCCCTAAGTCTGACAGGTAGTCCAGCACGCGGCCCTTTTGCCGGTTGTCGCCATCAGCCTTGCGGATGGCGCTCTTCACTTGATCGAAGTGTGCCGAAAGGCTCTTCGCGCTTGATTTGGCAACCCGGTCACGGTTTTTATGGAATTCATCGACAACGATGCGCGGTACTAGCAGCGTCAACTGTCCGTCCGAAAGCAAACGTTCCAGTAGGTCCAGCAACGGCGTCTGCTTCGCATCTGCCGCAAGGTCCAGCCAGACGCTGGTGTCGATCAAAAGATTAAACATCTGCATAAATCATTGTTGTGACGGCGTAGCAGTTTGACCGACACCGCGAATCGCGGGATAGCTTCCTTCAAGCCGGATTCAAGAGCGGCTTGACCCCGAAGACAGTCCCGGACCGAATCCGCATTTCCAGTTCATAAGCCCGCTTACTCGAATCAACGACCCCAAACTGATATTCGAAGTGGCGGTGAATGTACGCCTTGGTCAGCCGATCCAGCGTATTTTCACCGGATGCGAACTTTCGTAACTCGTCCAACCCCAAGCTAGGAAGGACAAGTCGATTCGCCACATACACACAAAACTGGTCGCCGCTGAGTCTTCCTGACGCATGACTTGCCAATCGTGTCACAAGACCATATTTCTTTCGCTGCGCAAGTTGAGCTTTCTCGAACTCCCTTCCTGACATCCCGCAGTAGATAAAAGCGTCGTCGTGCCAGATCGCGTATACGCCTGCCGCCAATACTGGAATGGAAGGGTTCGGCCAGTCTGCAAACTTGAAGCGATGCGAAAATTCTAACGTGCTTGCCGTGTCACTCATCTTATGCGGACTACCTAGAATGAAGAAAGCAGCGGTTCGACCAAACCGACGCCCCGAAGATAGTCACACTTCACTTGGACGGATCGACGGTCCCTTCTTTGCCGGTATAGGGATTCACGTTCCCTTTCGACGACCAGTTATCGTACTTCGTCCCGTTCGGATTGGTTTGGTGATGTCCCGCAACGTAGGTGCCGTTGCTACGCGTGTAGCCGCTGACGTAGCCCCCCGCGTCACAATGGTTGTCGCCTGGATAAAATTGGAATCTGGGGGCGATAAAGAGAGAACAAGTTGGCGCGTTACGGAAAGACATTCAAGGACAGAGCAGTGGCGCGGTTGCTGCCGCCGGAGAGCGCATCAGTGGAAGAGGTTGCGCGAGAGATCGGTGTGGGCGCGCAGACGCTGGAGCGCTGGCGCAGTGATGCGCTGTCCATGCCCGCTCGCGAGCGGGCATGGACAGCGGCCGCGCGTTTCGAAGCGGTGTTGAGCACGGCAGCGATGGACGAGACGGCCCGCAATGCGTGGTGCCGCGAGCATGGCGTGTATCCGCAGGAACTGGCGCAGTGGCGGCAAGCGGCCACGCAGGCGCTGGCCGAGCCCGAAGAGGCCCGTGCGAGTCCACAGCAGACGAAGCAGGACCAGCGTCGCATCAAGGAACTGGAACGCGAACTGCGGCGCAAGGAGAAAGCACTGGCCGAGGCAGCCGCATTGCTGGTTCTTTCAAAAAAACTCGGGGCGATCTTCAACACGGACAAGGGCGAGGACGAATGATCGGCCTCGAAGATCGCCAGTTCCTGGCCCGGGAAATCGATTCGGCAAGACTGGCTGGCGCACGGTTGCGCCTGGCCTGCGAGGTGGCCGGAATCGACGTGCGTACCCTGCAGCGCTGGAGGGCCAATCAAGGGCTCGTCACTGGCGACGCCAGGCCCGGCGCGATGCGCCTGCTGCCCGCGCACACCTTGAGCCCGCAGGAGCGGGAAAACGTGCTGCGCGTAGCCAGCGAGCCGCGCTTTGCCGACATGCCACCGGCGCGCATCGTGCCGATGCTGGCTGACGAAGGCGTGTATATCGCCAGCGAATCGACCTTTGCACGCGTGCTGCGCGAGCATGGGCAGATGAGGCGCCGTGGCCGTGCCAGAACTCCTTCGAGCGGCCGGCCGCCGACCACGCACGTTGCAACCGCGCCGCGCCAGGTGTGGTGCTGGGACATGACCTATTTGCCGGCAACGGTCACAGGGCGATGGTTCCACCTGTACCTGATTCTGGACCTGTACAGCCGCAAGATTGTCGGCTGGGAGGTGCACGACAGCGACGCGGCCGAACACGCTGCTCATCTCGTACGTCGTACGGCGCTCTCCGAAGGCATTGCCGCCCTTGAGGCCCGGCCGGTGCTGCACGGCGATAACGGGGCGACGCTGAAGGCCACTACCGTGCTGGCGATGCTGCACTGGCTGGGCATCAAGCCGTCGTACTCGCGCCCCCGGGTCAGCGACGACAACGCCTATGCCGAGGCGCTGTTCCGAACCGCGAAGTACCGGCCGGAGTTTCCGGTCACAGGCTTCGAGGACCTGAACGCTGCTCGCACCTGGGCTGCCGGCTTCGTGCAGTGGTACAACTTCGAGCATCGTCATAGTGGCATCCACTACGTGACGCCTGCGCAGCGTCACGCCGGTGACGATCGTGCGCTTCTCGCCGCTCGGCATGCACTGTACGAGAGGGCCCGCGAGCGCAATCCGGCCCGCTGGTCGCGCCACACGCGCAACTGGACACCGGTTGGTGCCGTGACGCTTAACCCCGAACGCGACTCAGTCGTCGAGATGGCGTCGATCAGCGCAAATAAACAGCCTCTGGCTGCATGAGTGAGGCGACAACTTGCTTGACGCGCGCCGGTAGTGTTCACCGCTGCTGCTTGAGTGGTAGCTACTGTGTCCGCCACCAAAGCTGCTACCCCGCGCAAATGCAACGCTGGAAATCAGGCACAAGCAACAGACGGCAATCAATTTGGTTTTCATGATGGTCCCCGGATGGTCTACAGAATTGTTGCCAGCTTTCTTTCATTATCTTGCCGACACCTTGCGATTCTATAACCGCCTGTCCGCTTTACTCGCCTATCGAAAACACTATGGACCGCGCCACCTTGGTTTTTCGGGCGAGGATTCACGCGGAATCGCTTGATTCACTCCCGTCGTTCGGCTTCCCCGGCGTTGGCAGCGAAGTGGTTTCAAAGGTCATGGCATGCCGCAACATCCGGCAGACTCCATCTAACCCGGGGAATAAGGTGGCCGCAGTTACTCCCATGAACGCGAGATCGCCCAACGCTTCGGACGCAAACGCCGCTGGGACCTCTGCGGCCATCAGATACCGCACATTTTCATGTCGTTCGATGTTGCAGATGAACTGTTCAATGTTTCCGACATTGGAAACGAGGAAGCGTCCTTGCTGGGCGTACAGCCGGGGATTGTCTCTTGGAGAAACATATAGGAACGACATGTACGGCTCAAGGAATGGAACAGTCACGATTGGCGGTGAAAACCGTTCGACAAATGCTCGGGTCAACGCATAGACACGCACGCGGGTGTCTCTCGACCGCGACGACCGATTCTCTAACGCATCGGCGAAACCGAAGAATGCCGCGATGTACGGCGACCCCGTCCAGTCAAGCAGCGGCGTCGGCAAACCATGATGCTGTGCCAAACCAAGCAGCATCGAGTAGTCAAGCGAATCTCCAAGATTGATGCGGCGATTAGTTACAGCTTCCACGTGCGAGTGGAAGACCGGCAACGTCTCTGCACAATACCTGTTTAACCGCGTTCTGCCCGACCGGTACAGACTCGTTTCTAATCTAAACTGGTGCGATCCATGCCCGCGAAACGCAACAGCACCTTGCGCCCGCACCTCGCCCGCCCACCGCTTGAATTCGTCCCACGAACCGCACTGCCGGATGTCGGCAATTCCGCCGTTCGACGGAAGCGGTTTCAACGAAATCTTTCCACCGGGTCCATCTGCATCTAGCCAAGTACCCCTTAGTCCTGTGCGGGTAGCTTTCAGACTTGCCCGAGTCGATCGCAGCAGTCGTCGAGTGTCTTCATCGACTGGTGGCTCAATCACTTGACCTCGTTCATCATGCGAGAAAAGCCTGATGGCCTGATATTCTGAAACGTCGCCTTCTTGCGAGACGCGGCGGCCTAGCGCCGCCACTGTCGGCTCACCAGCGACGCCCCACCAATGAAGCATGATTTCGTCTGGCCTGTCCTCGTCGAAGCACATCATCACATTTGCTTTACCGGGGCGCGTTTCAATCGTTCCGAATAGTTGCCTGTCCATAGGTCTTGATGCCCTGTTGTGCAGATGGCGGAACTGTTCCGCCATGACTGTTGTAATGTGCGTGCAAAGAATATCAGGTGGCAGCCGTCGTCTATCACTCGCGATGACATCAACTCCGGTCTCTCTCTGCGCAAGTCACCACCTAAGAGTGGCATACATCAGACGCTAGGTTACGCAATCGGTTGCCGGCAAGCTGACCAACTCGCGCAATGACGCATCCTTACGGATTCTCCCGAACGGCCAGATACTGACCGAGCAGCCCTTGAATGTTCTCTCGTCCGACCGGGTTCGCGCTATGGATCGAATAGATGAAGTTTGTCGGGATAAAGGTGCCAGCAGCATCCAGATCAAGGTCGATCAGACGCCTAACAACATACATGGCGGTGTCGTCGCCGCCAAGGTCGTGATCGAACGAGATTTCACTCGGGCAGCCAAGGTCTTCCAGCATCCTGATTGCTTCGCCTGACGTGCGTGCGATGCGCCAGTCGGCGTCGATGGGGTCACGGATGTCGTCGATGAAGAGGCGGTATGAAAATGCGCTAGCCTTCGGCATAGTAGTCGTCCCCTACCGACCTATCTGTGCGGCAACGGTGGCCTTTGCCGCAATCATCCAGTCCTTCCATGCGTCTGCCTTGAAGCCCCGGCTTGACGGATGAGCGACAGGAAAGCACTTGAAGATGTGGTGCTTGAGTGGGCGCTCAACGTTCGCTGTCCAAAGGCTAAGTTTTCTCGAATTGGTTGGCATCGAAACTTCAAGTTCCGGCCCTTTCTGCCAGCCTTCGCGCTCACCGGGCAGTGCATCCCATAGTTTGATACCTAGAACGAGAACGACGTGTGGTTTGAGTTCACAGACAACCTCGTTGAAAGCCGGAAGGGACTGCCGGTATTGAAGGGTCGTCGGGCGGGCCTTCGAATCTGCCATGCTCTCAAGCACATAGTTGTAGAAGGCTACCTTCTGCCAGAACCTCGCCGGATCAAGCTCGTTGCGCCCGCTCATCAACCGCTCGGCGGCGGCGCATACTCGATACGTGCCTTTTTCAAAGCCGACGGTCGCATCACCGCAATGCGCTCGGATCATGTCCGGCACCGCCATCGTATCGGTAGGGTGCAACTGATAGCTCGACTCTCCGAGAATCAGCCAGCGCTGTTCTTGCTGCCAATATTGATCCCCGACCCAAGGGTGGTACCGTACTTCGTCCGAGTATCCCGTCAGCATAGTATTGGCGTCTCGCTTGTTGAGTTACGACTGCGTCGAGTTTAATGACGTTCGATGTCGTCGTGCCGAACCAACCGATCTATCATTCGCTCGACAATCTCATACCCTCGCAATTGTTCCAGCCATCGAGCCGGGATGCCGTCGATACCGAGCTTGATCCCGGCCAGTCCGCACGCTACAGCCGCTGTCGTGTCGGTATCGTTCCCGAAAAGAATTGCGGATCGCGCCACGTCTTCAAACGATTTTTCTTCCAGCGCCCGACGTGCGGACCATATGGTGTCCAGCACGTATCCAGTCCCGCGTGGCTGATCGGTCTTCGGAAAGCCTCTCAGCACGTCCAGTTCGGCCCGAAGCGCAGCCCGCTCCCGCTCATCCGACCAATCGCTGTATATCACGTCGAGACGTTGGTCCGCCCATGACCAAGGGTCCGTGACCTTGCGCAGAGACGCCCTCGCGACCAACACATAGAACGCACACGCAACGAGGGAACGCGGATGGGCGTGCGTCGGCACCGATTGCAGATGAGCGTCATGAACGAGTGCTTCGTCGGTCCCAACATGCCATAGGGCAAGCGGCAGCACCCTCATTAAGCCGCCATTGCCGTTGCTCCATTCGTCACTTCCACCAGACTCACAAGGTGACGCACCGTCACGCAGTCTCGATAAGGCTTCGCGAGTCTGGATACCGACATCAAATACCTGACCGTCCACCGCCATGTAACCGTTATCCAGCCACCGCAGCAGCCGACTGGCGAAGTCGCTGAGGATTAGACGACCGTTGTCTTGGAGACTGGCAAGCAAACACAATGCTTGTGCACCGTCGTCGGACCAAGTTCCGGTCGGCACGCCAACATGTGCACGATGGAAGCCAACGGGCGGTGTCATCTCGATCAGATGTCGCGCCGGAATTCGTTGGGATGGTGTGAACTCGAATGGCACGCCGAGTGCATCGCCAACCAGTAGCCCAATCAACCCGCCGATTCGGGGATCGTCACAGGCGCGTATGTCCATGAAACTCGTTGCTGAACTCATCTGTGTTTCCCTCTTTTCGGTCGTTCGCTCCTACTCGCATTCCCGCAAAGCCGAGATCAATGAGAAGCGCACTGGCTACCAAAGAAAAAACCGCCTTAGTGGCGGCTTCTGTCATGCAGCTTCACTGCGGCAACGTTAGATCGCAGAAAGTTCCTGTGTCCGCGCTGTCATCGCCCGGAGAAGACAAGCGGTATCTTTGCACGTATCCCGATATTCGGTGATCCACGCACGCTGAATTTCCTTTAGCGCAGCCGGATTGCCGGTACGGCTGCGTGCTTGTGCGTAGGCTGCGGCCAATTCTTTGTCGGCACTTACGGTTTCAGCACTTGAACATATCAAACGCTCCGTATCCGTAGACGCTTTCGAACACGGAAAACTCGCGTCTACAGATTCAGCTTGATCCGCCTGAGGTTGAGTCGCGGTCGTCGGTTCCGATGCCGTTTCCGGCTTCGGCGTTGTGGCCGTCGTCAGCGTCTCTTGCGACGGAAGAGATGAAGTCGATGGACCTGTGCCGGAAGCCTGCGGGATGTCTTGCGCCGCCCCACCGCTACTCGCAGACGTACTGGTAGCCCGTTCATCCGGCGCTTGGTTCTCTGGAACCGGGGCTGCACTGACAGGCTGATTTTGCTGCAGGCCAAACACGACTTCTTGAACAGGAAGCACGAAGTACAGGCCAAGCGCCATCGCGACAAACAAGAAGCCCGAGACGATCAACTGCGGACCAAGGTCCCAATACATTTTTTGATCTATAAGTTCGGCGTGATTCGCCGCAATAATCAGATCGGGCTTGTCGTCCTTCCGAACCGCGTCCCCCATCTTCCACGCACGCGGTCCAAGCAGCAGATAAACGACCCCGAAGACCGCACAGATAGCAGCCCATGTCGGTCCCACCGTCATGAACGCCCGCACGCCAACCGCACCAAACAGGATGAAGCCCAAGATGCCGATATGCTTTGCATCTTTGCGGTTTCTCTTATCTTCGTCCGCCGCCGCGCGTGCTGCGGCGACTGCTGCTCCTATGTCCCCGCCGCAGTGCTTGCACCTGATGGCTTCGTCTTGAATCGTTTCCGCACAAAAAATACATTTCATCGGATCCCCTTGAGTTTGGCCTGCTTCTTTATCGAGAGAGTTTTTGAACCTCTTCCCGCCCTCTTTTTTACCGAAACCTAAAATAAGGTACATGTACCCTAGATGAAGCGGCATCATATCTTGACCATGCGTGATGTGCCAAATCTCAGCAGCCACCGCCAGAATCCAACACTGATAGCCCTTGGTGCGGCCATCCGTCGTCTACGCCAAGCACGCGAATGGTCTCAAGAACAACTCGCGCTTTCAGCGGAAGTTGACGTGAGCTATCTAGGAAGAGTCGAACGTGGCGACAATGCGGCAGCCCTGCTTACCCTAAAGCGGATCGCCGATGCGCTCGGCACCACGATGTCAGCGCTGATGGCCGAAGCCGGGTTATGAGATAAATCCAAGGGAAACAGTGAATACGTGCCGGGCGGACCCGCTTGCTCGGCAGCAGGTCATCATGTTCAGCGCGTTGCGCGACGGTCCGACCAGTCGATCAGTGCGCACGGTACGCCGTCCCGGTCGAGTTGACCTTGTTTTGCGGCGTTGGCATTCGCCGAGAGGGTCGCACCGGTCATATTGGCACGTGCCCGCATGATGGTCTGGCGGCTAGTTTTCAGGTCGCGGGCGATCTGAGCGACGGATACACCATCAGCTAGTTTTTCCGCCACAAGCATCCGCTGCGCTTCCGTCAACGCTGAGGGTCTGCCAAACGTCTTTCCTTCTTGCTTGGCACGTCGAAGTCCCGCTTGCGTGCGTTCGATAAGAAGATCGCGTTCAAACTCAGCAACCGCGCTGATAACGCCCATCGTCATCTTTCCTGCGGCACTTGTCAGGTCCACGCCGCCAAGCGCCAAGCAATGAACCCGAACACCGATGGCATCTAGTCGCTCGACCGTTGCGCGGACATCCATCGCGTTTCTGCCGAGCCGATCAAGCTTAGTCACAATGAGCATGTCAGATTGTTCCAGTCGATCCACCAGCTTCGCGAAACCCTTCCGCTCGAATGCCGGAACCGACCCAGATACTGTTTCCGCAATGACTCGCTGCTTCGCAACTGTGAATCCGGCAGCTTCGATTTCTTGTATTTGATTCTCCGTCGTCTGATCGACGGTCGATACACGGCAGTAAGCGAAGAGTCTTGTCATTGGCACCTGTTCATGTCCGAAATGGGAGTACGAATCCTACCAGGCGTACACAAGGTTTACAAGCTAATTTTCGTACACCGCGTGCATGGGTGTCCGTCAGTGCTCGATTTCGGACACGTCAGAAACCGATGGTTGTCGAAACATGGTCGTTTGTATTGGTAAGCGTGACGCCCCCCGTTTCGCACCCATAACGTTGGATAGCCGCAACGACGGCGCAGCGGTCGCGTAGAATGATTGGTCATACAAGAAATGACTTCCATAACAAAAAAGAGAATTCAATGACCAGAACGCCCGCGTACATCATCAACGGAAATCTTTCAGAAAAGCAGATTGAGGCTGATGTCGCATCCTTCATGGGTTGGTGTACACCACCGGAGGTAAACCCCGTTCAGACTGCTGGACATCGATGAACAGGTGACTGGCGCTGACAAGCTGTTTGATCGTGGAATTGCAATTTACCTGCAATTTAAGAAATCGCAAGGACTTCATCCTGCCTCGCTTGTAAAGCCGTCAAACAGAAAGAACCGAAGTCCACTCGAAACTATTCGCGAGTTTCGCGTCAACAATGGCCTTGAAGATAATCCGACGCTTTTCTTCCAGCTACATAAACAAGCTGAAACTGCTAATGACCTTCAGCACAACATCTTGTTGGCATATGAAAATCCGCCAAACACACGCGGAATTTATGTTGCCCCCCTTCTTTTAGACAAATCAACGTATTACAACACCTTATTTGAAAACTCGAATCGCTTCCTAGTCGATCCATTTTATTATCGGCTTTACCACGAAGTCCACACGCATCGCTGGGTAAGTAGGTTTGGTGCCGTACCCTTCTTGCGAGAGCATGTTTCGATCCCCCCGCATGAACGCGTCTTAGATCACAACCATTACTACGCCTACTCGGAAACGGGAACCGACATCAGTTGGCATTCTCCGGACGTCATAAGCCGCGATCCATCTCGCCTATCAGACTTCATGCAACGAACTCTCGAACAATGCTTTGATGATCCTGAATCAATGCTTTCGATCAGAGACCTTCGAGATCAGATTCAGAGAATTGCCGAATCTACCGGCTTTATTGATAATACTGTCTGGGGAGACGGAGATGACATGGATTATTTCCGACACCATGCAAAGTGGCTTCGAGAGAATTACGGAATCCGGCAAATGCTACTTGTTGGAAATTCGCACTTGATCGATGAGATTAAACGCGGCTAGGTTCAGGGTTAATTCGGCACAGTTAATGTGCTTCTCAGCGTAGTTGCGTGCCCTAGACGATCAACTGAAACATATACCAGTACAACGATGAACAACCCACGCGCATGGTCCCTACTCGCCGTTGATGGCGCCCGACAATACGGCGGAAACACTGGCTATCAGGACGATCCTTCACAGGTTTATCGGTACGATAGTTTCGTCGCCAATCACCAACAAGTCTCGAAGAACGACGTGGTCGTCATTCGTTCATCATTGGGCGTGCTTGGCGTCGCGCAGATCACCGACATTGAACTCGCAAAGGGTGAGAAGGAGCGGCAGCGTTGTCCAGTCTGTGCCGTCAGCGACATCAAGCATCGAACGACAATCGAACCGCCGTGGGTGTGCCGGAACCGGCACGAATTCGTGGAACCGGCACGTGAAAAAGTGACGGTTGAAACATTCGCTGCGCACTACGGTGAGACGTTCCAATCAGCGCCGTCCGGTCTGACATTGGATCGGTTGGCTGCCGCGGTAGTCCGGCCCAACGACCAGATGTCGATTAAAGAAATCGACTTGGCGCAGATCGAACCGTGGTTGCGCGATGATCCCGATTGCAACGCGTTGGTGAAGAAGTTCGTCACCAGCATCGACATCGATACCGTGAACAACGGTACGGACGACGATCCACCGCACTCCGTCATCGAAGCGCGAAGACGGGTACTTCGGGAAGTGAATCAGAGACGCGGGCAGGCAAAGTTTCGGAATCGGCTTTTTGCTCGGTATGGTGCTGCCTGTCAGATTAGCGGTTGCAAGTTTTCTGTGCTAGTTGAGGCAGCCCACATCCGGCCATACGCCGAGACGAATGACAACGGAGCGCACAACGGACTCCTACTGAGAAGTGACCTGCACACCCTCTTCGATCTCGATCTACTGGCAATCGATCCCTCGAACCTGACCGTCAAGTTGCATCCCGACGTGTTGGCAGCGGGCTACGAAGCATTTGACGGCACGCCCCTTTTCGTGAACCGCACGTCTGGCCCCGATCTGGCGGCGCTGTCTGACCGATGGGAGTCTTTTCTACTGCGGCAAGCCCCCCAAGATGCATCTAGCCAGGCTGGCTTGATACCGGTGCTCATACCTGATTGAGTAGTTCGCATGATCCGGTTCGGTTAAGGTCGAAAGATCGCGCTTTCCGAACCGGAACCGCACAGGTTCGCTTAGACCACACCCATCCGAACGTTCGGCGTACCTGCGCCTCATTGAACTTCTATGAAGGATCAGTAGTAGACAGAACTTCTGTGAACATCTATGATACTTCTATGAAGTGGACATCGGAGATAGGTGCATGGAAGTTAAGTTGAACCTGACGGGCGACCTCGAACGGTGGGCGCGAGAGCAAGCCGATCCGGTAAGTTCGATTCTCGAAATCCTAGAAGCCAATGTCGGTCGAACGCTGACGCCACTGGATCATGTAAGTAACATCCTGCGGGACAACCTTAAATCGCTACCATCAACGATGGAATTTGAGATTCCCCAAGTCGTCGGCTTCAAAGACTGGGAAGTGCTGGACAGAACGACCCGCTTAACTTTCGGAAAGCACGTTCGCGCGAACGCCGAAGCCTTCGGTCTCGTGTTCGTTCGTAAAACAGCATCGAACCACGCAATATACAGAAAGGCTTGAACGACGCACGATGCCTTTACGGTAGCCGGGGCAACGCCAGAAAACATTCAACTTATTCAAATCTCACATGCTCTATTCCATCGACGCGGGCAAGTACATCATCGAAGTCCCGCATGAAAAGGATTTTCGCCGTTGGACGGAACGACTTTCTACGGCTGAATACGATGCCATCGTGGACAAGCTCAATTCGCGCCTCAGCGATGGCACGGTACACACTGCAGGATGGATTCCGGGCAACGATTGGTCCCGCACCGTCTATGAACCGATCTATCGCAAGGCATGCGAGAACGACGAAGTCGAATCCGGCAAATGCTTTGGTCTTTTCGTATGGGTCGTCCTTCAACAACGCTCCGATGTATGGGGCTTTGGGCGATACGAGAAGGACGGCACACCTATTCGCAGCCTTACCTACTTCCGTATAGAAAACCCACCGGCGCGATAAATCCGATCTTGGATCGGTAGCAATACGTCATCGGACAACAGCGAAGCGAGAAAACATGTCTCAAGGAACGCCCCAAGATTTCGACCAAGCAATGCACGGCATCTACCACGGTGCCCTAAAACTGAAGCCACCATACCGGGCAGCCTACTTTCTTCGCATGGTGAATGAACATGGCGGAAAGGAAACGGCTAACCGGCTTCTGGCGACCAGCAATCCATCTGAGGGCTTTACGCAACTCTTCCTGAGAGGCCGGGAAAATCTTCGTCTCAGTGTCGAGTATTTGGTACTTCAGAGGCGATGGCGCGATCTGTTCACGACCGAACAGCTTGCGGTTGCAAGAAAGCGGCTGATCTCGGTGCAATGTCCGTTGCCTTCCGACGATCAAAGTTGACCAACCGACTGTCGGCCATTCAAATGACATACAGATACTTCGTAGATGGCATGGTCCATCCCGAACCGGCACAAGTACCGGATCGCCGTATCTCGGCCAAGTTCAGGCACGCAGCATCGGGGACAGATGCCGTCAAACTGCTGACTATGGCATGGACGATTGCTGACGGATACATCCTCAACTGCTAACACTGCCGCCGCTCAGCGTCTTCATCAGCATAACCGGACCGGTTGACGACCATGTAACGCTTCCTACGGTCGCGGCGCTTCGCGGAGCACCGGTTGAGAAGACCGGGAAAGGAATCGAAGCGACGGACAGGACGCGCGGCCACTCTTTTGTTAAGCCACAGAGAAAAGAAAAAATCTTTTTCATTTCTTCACCTATGGACGACAGGGCACCCCTTATAGGGGTGTGTCCTTGTCCGTCCAAACTAGGCCGCAAATCAAACCGGCGGACAACGTGTTTCGCCGACCTGTCCGGTTGTCCGCACGCATTACTTCGCCCAGACGCAGTCGCCGTGGGTTCCAACAAGATTGGCTTCGTCCACCAACTGGTCAAAGGCACGTTGAAACGCTTTGCGCTTGGCATCGTCGGTCGGAACCTTTGTGATGCCAGCGTCGATAGATTGGTCCTTCCACTTATCTTTGGGAACAACGAGTCCCGGACACGACAAGCCAAGGGCTTTCTGCAAGTCGTCATCTGGCACAACACCGCAGACATTCGTCATTTCTTTTAATATCGAAAGGCACGTGATTGACGGTGCACGCAGTTTCACACCAGCAGCGTTCTTCGATGGCGCATCGAGCATAACAAGGGCAGCAGACGAAATATTGCCGTCAAGCGGGACGCGCTCGATCCGAAACTGCCGATCTTCGCCTTCTTCACCTTCTTTGTTCTTCTTGCAGACTAAAGCACGGGCATCGCCCTTCCGGTCCACGCGATACTCATAGTCCACTGCACCAGTCAGGCCGGATGCACCACGCAACCGATCTCTGTCGCCGTTCCCTGAGTGATGGACAATGACGACAGACGCATTGAAAGGAAGTCGCAGATGAGTATCAAGCAGGTTCATGAGAAGCCCCATGTCCCGGTTGCTATTCTCGTCTGAGTTACCGATGTTTCGCGCCAGTGTGTCGATGACGATCATTCGCGGCGGATTGTTCGGGGATGCGACCTTCGCAATCTCAGCAGCCAGCCACTTCACACTATCAGGGTTAGACAGGGGGATCGGAGACTGCCATAGGTAGAGCGGCGCCGTCTGCAACGACACCTTGTTCTTCATCTGCCACGCTGTCAACCGTCGTCCAAAGCCCTTCTGACCTTCACCTACGATGTAGAAAACGGCACCCGGTTCGACATCTTGACCATGCCAGTCAGTGCCGGTCGCAATGCAGCACGACCAATCAATTGCAACAAAGCTCTTGCCGCTGCCCGAAGCGCCGAACAGCATGCAGGACGTGCCTTGTTCCATGACGCCGTCAATCAGCCACTCAACAGTGTGCGTTTCGGTCATCGCATCGGCAGCGCGAACGAACCGGCCCGTGCGGGGTGCAGCAGCTTCGACTGACTTCGCCGCATTCTTGCCCGTCAGTGCCTTGGCGACGGTTGTCTGGCCGTAGGTTTGGCCGTCGTCGGAATGCGGTTTGTCCCACTTCTCAGGTCGGAATAGCCCCGACACCCTGAACAGCCGGTCGAGAGTCTCGCCGTCCTGCGTCGCACGGGCCAACATGTTCGCAAGCGCTAGGTCCGCTTCTGACTGACTCGCGTAATCGGAGAAATCACCGTCATCAAACAGTTTGCGGAATCGTTTGCCGTCACCGACTTGCGCTGCGTTTGCCAGAATGACCGCGTCATCCAATAGCGTGGCGACGCCACCATCGACATGGGTTGGCGATTTCGCATCCGCCGCCGTAGGTTTACGGAAATGCGTCTCGTACAGCCAGTCAAGGGCGTCCTGCTGATCGGAGATGTCGGCCTCGTCGCTTAGTTCATGGCCTGTAACCGTGAAATAGCGGCTGCCGCGTTCGCCGTAGCATTCGATGTTCTTGTGTTCAGCGCCCTTGCCGAATCGGAGAAAATTTCCGTGGGTGAAAATGTGCAGACCGTCGCCGCTTGGCGACTTTTCCATGTATGCGCCACGGAAACGTTCGACGATCTCGGCAGCCAGCGGTATGAGTTCGCCCGATTCATCGATAACATGGTCAAGGTCGATGCCTACCAGATCATCGCGAAGAACAATGCCAATGCCGTCGAAGTCGCCGTCGAGGTATGCACGATGAACATCATCGAACGTAGTCCACGTATCGGGATCGCTTGTCTTTGCATACCGACCATCGGATTGCCGTGGTGGCTTCGTCCAGCGTTCACTTTCACTGTCGTACTGCCATCGCCACAGGACCCACTGCGGGCGCTCTTTCAGTGATGCGGGAATACCGTCGAAGTTGACACCCAAGGCAACCGGCTTTTGTTGGAGAGTAAGCGCCGACATCATTCAGCACCTTGGGAGAACGCGATTGCGAAGAACCCAGTGCCAGACGGCGACTGGAAGAGGGTTACATATGAATTACAAAACAACATTTCTTTATGTGCTAATGCACTCTTGTGATTCGGAATCCTGATCGAGTTGACATCGCAGACGCGACGATGTCAACGGACGGTAAGGAAACCACTGTTAGATTGAACTCCCGGACGGCGTCTCATCAGGCGCACGAACGCCATGCGGGATGCGACGATACAATAAGTCCGAGAACGGCTTGGGTACTGCTAAAGGGATTTCATATAGCGCTTGACCAGAACAGTCGAGCGTTGCGGCAGAAGCCGCTCAGTGTTGTTCAGCCAAAGGCGTGAACGAAGTCAAAACTCAGTAATACGCATTATGCCTGAATCGCCCACATCTGTCAATCAAATTCTTGACAGGCGCTCCGCTTCGTGGGTGCCCCATCACAGTCGCGGCGATACCATCCGGTCGAACAATGTATTGGACTGGCGGACCAACGACCCAGCCGTCATCACCTGCAGTCACCACCTGCAGTCATCACCTGCAGTCACCACCTGCAGTCATCACCTGCAGTCATCACCTGCAGTCACCACCTGCAGTCATCACCTGCAGTCACCACCTGCAGTCACCACCTGCAGTCACCACCTGCAGTCACCACCTGCAGTCACCACCTGCAGTCACCAATGGTTCGTCGGCAACAGGCAACAGGCAACAGGCAACAACGATAACGCACCACTGGATTCGGGCACAATGATGTGCCGCTCCCATGTCACAAGACGCGAATGCGTGGGCCTAGAAATTATCAGGGTAGAAGGTATGACAATCAACGATCTGCTGAAGCAAGTGCTGGACTTCCGCGACGCCCGCGACTGGCAGCAATTTCATACTCTCCGCAATCTGATTGTCTCCACCAGCATTGAGGCCGGTGAGCTACTGGAGACGATACAGTGGAAGACCGATTCAGAGATTGAAGCCCTCCTCCTCGATCCGACACAAGCAAACAACATCAAGCATGAATGCGCGGATGTGTTCATCTACCTTTTGCTAGTCGCCCATACGGCGGGGTTCGATCTCCTCGATGCAGCGTCAGAAAAGCTCAGGCTGAATGCGGAACGCTACCCAGTGGACAAAGCAAGAGGAACCGCCGCGAAATATTCCGAACTCTGATTATCGGAAGCTCTCTCGATGAGACGCCAAAGCCTCGCTGGACGGGCATGCGGACGGGTGCGCGGGGAGCGTCAGCTTCCTCCCCTCCAATTCGGCGTAGGACGTGCCCGCAAGTCGCGGACTTACCTTCAAAGTGAACTCATCCGTAACTGCCAGCAACCCTTCATCAAACAATCGATGTAAATCCACCCGCAGACAGAGGCCGTTCTGGGGATGATTGCTTTGTTCGTTGATGTAAGGCTGGATATGAGCGGCTTCCAGTAACTCCACAACCGATTCGCCGTAGACGCAGCAGCGATGGTCGTAGTTGCGAAGTATGCGCTGGCGAAACGCGGATTGCCCCTTCCGGTCCTTGCGTTGAGACGGCTTGCGATTCACGAGGCCCGTTACCATCTCGAACGGCTTCGTTGCTGCACTCCCGCCGATGTGGGCCGCAAAGCCATCTGGCTCAGGGAAGCGTTTGAATTTGACGATCTGCGGCGGAAAGAGATGACCGAACGTCTCTGGAACAAGGAAGCGGTCGTCGTCGAACATAACAACGTCTTCCAACTCGATGCATCCAATTACGGGATTGACAGTCGGGACGTGCCCCTTCGCTCGTTTGTGCGCAAATCCCCCGATCTTAGCAACCAAATCCGCTTGACTATCTACACCGTTCCCCAGCCCATAGGCGTCCCATGCCGCCTCTGCCGTCATGTCCACATAGCGACTAAAGATGCCGTAGCCACCGATCCTGCGCACCGGTGCCTTTAACATGAAATACAGTCGCTCTCCCTTTCCAAGACCTTTCACACCCCAAGGTGTCGGTGTCCAAAAATTTACGAAACGGCCTATTGGCGCGGCTCTAAGCCGCTCAAACCAGTCAAGATCGGTCGGCGCAATCGCAAACATGTAATCCCCGTGTGTATTAGTAGACCATCGCCGACGAGTTACACCGCCAGCGCGTCCGATATCACAAAAAAATCCTATCTACTGCCGTCCGGCTGAACCTGGTGCTAGACATTAGCGTTCGATCAGAGAGCCAGCTTAGATCGGCATAATCGGTCTCGTTCGATCCTCTGCCTGTGAGACCAGGTAGTCCGTCACAAGCCACATACCACTGTCAGTGGGCGCTTCCGGAAAGTTGAGTGGCTGTACCGGCGACAGGTCTAGCACCAAACGAGAAGATGCTGATATGAGCGGCGATGAATCAGCAAGTCGGCGAAGGTTGAATTGGTTGCTGCGGTCGCCCTGTTCGTCCCACACGATCCAGAAACCAAACGGGAAGAACTTGAAGACGTGTCCGTATATCGTCGCCCCGTTCCCACCAAAGAATCCCATCGCCGAGTGCTTCATGACGACCCGTCGTCGATACGGATAGAACCAATAGTAGATGCAAATCTCACCCGACAAACTTTTCGAAGGATCAAGGACATACGCCCTGAGCGCGTCATCCAGCGGAATGGCACGATCCTTCGCCGCCACGTCGGGAACCGCGTTTGCGGCCAAGAGATGTCCAAGCACGGAACGAAGGAAGCGGTTCGGTTGGTAGTCAAATAGCTGCATTCGCGGTAAGGCCAGCCGACTAACTGACGCCCGTTGAAAATACGCCTCAATGGCGTGGACGACATCGCTCAAAGCCGGATCGTACTCCGTGCCAAGCAGCGTGTTATTGCACCGCCCGCATATCGTTCGGAAATGCGACCCACCCTGCGACAAAACCGGCTTGCCTGGCTTCTCCGGGCTGTTCCCGTAGACGTGGCTGATTACTGAATCGTTGATATTCCCGCAGCCCTTCGGTGGGACATGATCTTTCGTTAGAGGGCCATGCGCCCGGCAGATCGCGCAGTAGCCGACATTCGGCCCCCGGTTCGTCAATCTTTCAATTATGTTTTTCGAGTAATCGGCCACGCGGTCATTCCGTGTCACGTTATGAGAATCAGACCTTATAGGCAAGATCCACAGCCACTATGATGCGAGTGCCCGTCGAAGCGCCGGGTTGACGTTGTGCACAAATACTGAACCGCCCATCGATTTCGATGCCTTCAGATGCCCTGAGCCTTCCAACCGATCAATCGCGTAATTCACCAGCGGCAATGACAGATCAAGCGCCTTCGCAATTTCAGGCGACTGAGTAAGATTGTCATTCACAATACTGAGTCCCACCTGACGCACCAAGGGCGGTTCTTGATCGCCAAGCATTACCGAAACGCCATATGGCTGGATACGTGCGTGATATGGTCCCGGTCCTAGATGTTTCAGCAATTCAATCAATCCCTGATGCTCCAAGACGCCGAGACTTTCAGAAACAATCGAAACGTCGAGGTCCTTGCTGCCCGTTGCATCAATGACAACATTGGGCGAAACGTAGTCCCGTCCACGCTCCAAGAATTCGTCGTATAAGGTCTTCAAGACAAGGCTGTCGGCAGTGTTTAGTCCGTTTATAGTCGGCACTGCCGGAGTGGCGATATACGCTGGCGCAGCTCCGATGGGCGGTTTTGCTGTATGTCCGAACACCGCATCCACGACCCGACTAAGACCGTCTCCAAAGTCATCCACATCCCTCACTGGTTCCCATAGCAGGGACCGCAGAGCTTCGGGAACGTCGCAACCATCCAGAACTATGGGAATGATTTTGGTCCCTTTCTCAATTCGCTTGACGACAGCCGCGTTGAGTTCCTCACGGACCCAAGGCTTCGTCACGCTGACCGTGGAAAGAACGATCACGACCGCAGCGGCTTCCTTCAGCCCTTCCTCGAATATTTTGTCTACTAGTGTCCTGAGTTAAAAATTCATTGAATGATGCCGATCACGTACTAAAGTGTCCTGTGTAGCACTTGATACGCGGAGGCAACGATGAGTGGACGGTCCAAAGGGGAACTCGTGCTGAGCGATTCGGAGCGCGAAGACCTGCAAGCGCTGACGATGCGACGCAAGACCGCGCAGGCCCTGGCATTGCGGGCGCGCATCGTGTTGGCCTGTGCCGATGGCATGGACAACAAGACAGTTGCGGCGAAACAGCGGGTCACACAGCAAACGGTTTCGAAGTGGCGGGCGCGATTCGTGAGCCATCGTGTGGACGGCCTGCTTGATGCACCACGGCCCGGCGCACCGAGGACGATTGATGACGCGCGCGTCGATGCGGTCATCGCGAAGACGCTCGAGTCCGTGCCTGTCGGAGCGACTCACTGGAGCACGCGCACGATGGCTCGCGAAATGAAATTGTCGCAGACGGCGGTCACACGAATCTGGCGTGCTTTTGGCTTGCAACCGCATCGGCAGGAGACGTTCAAGCTCTCCAGCGATCCGATGTTCGTCGACAAGGTGCGGGATATCGTCGGGCTTTACCTGGACCCGCCGCTCAAGGCCATGGTGCTGTGCGTGGACGAGAAGAGCCAGATTCAGGCGCTCGATCGCACGCAACCCATGTTGCCGTTGGCACCCGGCATCCCTGAGCGACGTACCCACGATTACATGCGCCACGGTACGACCACCCTGTTCGCGGCGCTGGACATCGCTACTGGTGAAGTAATCGGCGAGGTACATCGGCGCCATCGCAGCAGCGAATTTGTGCGCTTTCTGCGCACCATCGAAGCCAGCGTGCCGTCTTACCTGGAGGTGCATCTGGTAATGGACAACTATGGCACGCACAAAACGCCCTCGATCAAAGCCTGGTTCGCTCGTCATCCTCGCTTCCATGTTCACTTCACACCCACCTCGGCGTCGTGGCTTAACCAGGTCGAACGATGGTTTGCCGCGCTCACTGAAAAATACCTTCGACGCGGTACGCATCGGTCGACACGTCAACTCGAAGACGCGATCCGTCATTATCTGGATGTCTATAACGCGAACCCCAAACCGTTTGTCTGGAGCAAGTCGGCCGATGAGATCCTGGCCAGCCTCGAACGGTTTTGTGTGCGCGTCCGCAAGGCTGCGGCAGGAGCATCATGAATATCAATACCGACGCAATTGATGAAGTTTCCCTCGCGCTCCTCTACCTGACCCTGCATGACCGATACCGTGCATGGAAGGGCTTCGACTGGGATGTGCTGAACCGGCTCCATGAACGAGGCCTCATCGAAGACCCAGTCAACAAGACGAAGTCCGTGATCTTTACGGAAGAAGGACTGCGCGAGTCCGAGCGACTTTTTAATCAGCACTTTGTCATTCCGGAAAGAACAGAGAATTGATTCAACGAACTTCTAACTCAGGACACTAGGCTATCGCCAGGCAACATCTCCCATCTATCCACCCATGCATCGATGCCGCGCGACCTCAACGCGGTGGCGAACGGGATGACGAAGCGCTGCTTATCTTCGCTTGCATGACTGACAAAGACCTTCGGTGCAGGGGATGCCGTTTGCATATTTTTCCCAGTGTGAATTGACTGTAAGCCGCGCTGGTCCAGCTACTTTAGGACGCTCACAGGAACCGGCTGATCGTCATCTCCTTCTACCTGCACCTTGTAACCGCCCGACTTCGATTGGAAGATTATTACGTTTGGCGAATACGCGTAGTGGTAATGGTAGTGATAGGCGGACTGTTGAATCACATGCCCGTCCATTAGTTTGTAAATCGTCTCACCGTCCCACCCGTGGAATTCTCCATTAATCTGCCCTTCATATGCACTTTGAGCGATGGCAGAAATAGACGCCACCGAAACCAGTAGTGCCGCAAAAGCTACTTTCATAACGTTTCCCCGTCCCGGAAATTACCATCGCTATGAGCCGTATCATCATATTATCGGCCATAGACCTAAATAGTTGCGAAGCCATGAAGGTCGGTATATCGTGCAATGGCCCGCATTCGGCTACATTTATTGAACCGAATTAAGCTTCACTGATTTGGCAAGTAACTTTCCATCTCGAAGAAATTCGATTTTCACCTGGTGGCCCGCGAGTTTCTGAAGCAATCGCTGTAGTTCGTGTCCGTCAGTAACTTCAACCGATTCAACAGACTTCAGAACATCACCCTTTAGCAAATCGGCATTGTACGCAGGCGTGTCTTTCTGCACTGCATTCACTGTCACGCCTTTGTTCGTCTGAAAAGTAGCCCGTTGCTGCGGCGTCAAGTCACGCATGTCAATACCAAGAATTGGATTCGGAATAGCTCTGATCCAGAATGTAGCCATTTGGTCGTATCGCCGAACAGAGACCGGTAGCATTGTGGTCGTCGTACCGTTCACGGTCGTCGTCGCGCTGCCATAGCCACCCGAACCATAATAGTTGGTCGTCGCAGTTGCGGTATTAGGCAGCGTCAGCGGCACAACGCTCCGTTCGGTGCCCGAGTATTTCGCATACACAAGAACCCGGTCCGCCTTTACGGTTTCGGCTTGCTGCTTCACTTGGCGCTCAGATGCTTCCTTCCCGTTAAAGGACGAGTAGCCCAACAGTCTGAAGCCATCGCCAAACATCGCCTGATAGTCCGTCTCTGGATCGCTACCGCGCAGTACAACTGGTGGATTGTGACTGACGATGACTCCGGTTGCTTTCGTGATGTCAATTCCGCCAGTCCTGTCGTTGTAGTACTGCGCGTATGGGTTAGCGCATCCAACAAGTACCACTGGCAAGAAAAGGCACAGCAATGTTCGTTTGAGCATAACCTTCCCCGATGCAAATTTTGGTTGTTTGTGTGCTGTGCGATTCTTGCGCACGCCTACGAAATGAGCAAGTGAATCGACACAATAGGCACCACGCCTAACACGTCTTTTCTGAAGCTACGCGGACGCGAGTGAACAGAAGATGGCATGAATTTCTGTCAAAGCACCGGCCACATTAGTGCCTGTGCAGTATGCCGCCGCTCATCGGTGCGTGCCCCGGGGTCCGTCGCAAGCTGGCGTCTTTGGCGCACCATTTCATCTACCGTGAGCCGAGACGGTCAGGTAAAGTTGCGACCGGCGTAGTCAGGATTGTCGTCCAAGTCCTGTCCAAGCGCTGTCCAGATTCATTAACCAATTTGGTCAAGTTCGAAGAGATCGCAGGCCTCAAGTCATTGATTTATAAGACCGGCACGCAAGGCTGTGAACGGCATCCAGACATGTGCAAGGCGGTGGATCGCGGCATGACCATCACCGATGTGAAGGTGCTGGAAAAGCATGGCGGGAAGTCGGGGGATTGGGTGGCGCAAGCTTGACGTGCGGTTCGACAACTATCCGGATAGCAACATGACCATCGACGAACTGCTCGAGCAGCTACTGGCGTTTCGCGACGCGCGCGACTGGCGGCAGTTTCACACGCTGCGCAACCTGATCGTCTCCACCGGCATCGAAGCCGGCGAGCTGTTGGAGACGATTCAGTGGAAGACCGATGCGCAGATCGACGCGCTGCTTGGCGATCCCGCGCAATCGACGAACCTCAGGCACGAGTGCGCCGACGTGTTCATGTATCTGCTGCTGGTCGCCCATACCGCCGGCTTCGATCTCGTCGACGCGGCAGCGGAAAAACTGAAGCTGAACGAAGCACGCTACCCCATCGACAAGGCGAAAGGCACGGCCGCGAAGTATTCCGAGCTTTGAACTTTGAAGGGAGGAAGCCGCGGCGCCAGCACGCCTGAGCTTCCGCGGTCCGATCAATCGTCGTCACTGTCGTCATCCGGCGTCGCATCGGCCGCCGGTGTGCCGTAGCGCTTCACCAACTGCTGCTTGAAGCCCGCGAGCGACTTCTGCTCGTCGACGAGCTGGTAGAGATAACCGAGCTGCGCCGGCCAGTCTTTCAATTCCTCGGCGAAGATCCGCAAGCGTTCGACCGTATCGAGCGCCGCCGCGGTATCGCCGGTCAGCGCCTGCAGCACGGCGTAGCGACGCAGCACCGTCTCGCCCGGCAACAGCGCGATCGCCTGCTTGTGCATCGCGAGCTTGCGCTGCAGGTTCAGCGGATTCATCGGCTGCAGCGTCGCGAGACCGTATTCGCCCCACGCGCCGAACAGGAACGACGGATCGGCGCCGTACTGCTCGGCCGGACGCGCGCCGTAGTAGAGCACCTCGGCGCGCGCATAGTCGCGATACACCGGATACAGCGCGGCGAGTCCGCCGAACACCACCACCGCGAACGCACCGAGCGACAGATTCGCCGGCACCGCGCGCAACGGCCGTGTTTCGAGCAGGCCGAACACGAACATCGCGGGCAACAGGAAGAACATGTACTGCTGCGGATACTCGACGAGCGCATGCATCGTCAGCACGCCGATCAGCGCGATGCCGAACACGCGCGCGGCGCTTTGCGGCGCACGCACGACGCGCACGAGCCACGCGACGAGACCCACGAGCACGATCGCGAGACCGATCAGACCGGTTTTCGCGAGCAGGTCGACGAAAATGTCGTGCGAGTTGTTGGCGATTTCGACGCCGCCCAGCTGCTTGACGAGCTCGAACTGATGGCTCGGAAATTCGCCCCAGCCGACGCCGAGCAGCGGATGCTGCTTGAACATCGTCCAGCCGTATTTCAACAGCGCGAGGCGCGGCGCGATCTGGCCGGCATCCTGGAAGCGCTCGGCCGCCGACTGCCCGAGTTCGAGGTGATAGCGCACGTTGGCCCAGCGGATCAGCGCATTGACCACGAAAAACAGCACCGCGAGCGCGATCGGCAACAGCCATTCACGGTTGCTACGGCGCAATTGCGCTTCGTTGCGAGTCTGCGCGAAGGCCATCCAGAAGCCGGCCACGACGATCACGCCCATCTGCAGCCATGGACCCCGCGACACGGTCAGCGCGAGGCCGACCGAGAAAATCGTCGACACGAGCAGCCAGATCGGCACCGCGATGCGCCGCGTCTGCACGAGATACAGCGCGCCCGCCATCGCGAACGCGATATACGTCGCGAGGTGGTTCGCCTGCGCCATGTTGCCGAACGGCCGGCGCTCGACGGTCACGTTATACGCGACGACGAGCGGAGCCACGCGCGCCTCGAGGTGAAACAGCTGGATCACCTGACTGAACACCGCGAACAGACCGCCGACGATCAACGCCCCCGCCGCCCAGCGCAACGCGGTCTCGTCGAGCTTCACGCGCGTGAAGCCGTAGCCCACATGCACGGCCATCCACGCAGCGAGCAGGAAGCCCGCGCCGAGCCAGTTCATCGATGGCTCCGCGACCGGCAGCACCAGCGTCTGCACGACCAGCACGAGGCCGAACAGCAAGGGTACGAGCGCGACCGTGGGCGACGCGAAGCTCACGCGCGGCCGGGTGGTCGCGACCAGCAGCACGACGGCCGCCCCGGTCAGCAGAAACAGCGCGAGCGAGGTGAATTCGGCGTAGAAGGTTGGGATCGGATACGTATGGTTGGCAACCGCGTAGGGCAGGATCAACGCAAGAGCCAGCAGTACGAGAGACAGGTAGCGTGCGAAAGGGGTGGGCATCGAATCAACAGTGGGCGTCAGCAACCGGCGCACTATACAAAAATTTCGTTGCACTGTGCGCCGGTCCGGCCGAAATAGGCTGAAAATCAGCCCTTTACGTTGTGGCTTCGACTCATCCAGTCAGCGCTCGGCTGCTGTCTCGTTCACTCACTCATTTGCCCCTTATGAACGGCATTCGGGCGGCGCCAGATTCGCGGCGAGCGTCGGTGCTTCGCTTGGCATCGGCCCCGAACCCGGCGCCGGCAACGACGACGCGCTCTTGCCGCTCGCAAAGCATTCCCACGTCAGCGCGCCGGTCTGCACCGCGTCCTTGCTCAACGCGACTCGCGCGCTCGGCGCATCGACGTTGTCCGGGACCGACGGCACCAGCGTCATGGTGTTTGCGCCGGCCTGCGCGACACGCGTCGAGTACGTGATCGTGATCTGACCAGTGTCGTCGTCGATCTGGATGGACTCGACGTTGCGCGTGGCGGGCGGCGACGCATAACCGCCGCTGAACGCGTTGCCGCTCGCGGCGTTTTCGGCCACCGCGAGCCGCGCCGACGCCGCGAGCGACAAGCCCTCGCCGACCCGGCTGCGCGCCAGATAGTCCTGATACGCGGGAATCGCGTAGGCCGCGATCACGCCGACGATCGCGAGCACGATCATCAACTCGATCAGCGTGAAGCCGACGCCGCAGCGGCGGCAGATGCGCGCGAACCAGCTCGCGCGCCAGCGTGCGCGGCGCGACCTACGCGTGGATTGCGTCGATTGAGAGTATGGGGAATATGGCAGGGTAACGATCATCGGCAGACTCCTGATACGAGAAACGCCTGGCCCGTGGATCGGGAACAGGCGTTTCAATCGTAGCGAGCGAAGCTCGCGCGTCACAGTCAGCCGGATGGCCAGGCTTGCATTCGGACGGCATCACGAATCAGGCAGCGATGCACCGTCAGCACCATGCTCACACCGCCGCACGTTTCGCGTTACGGCGCTTCAACAGATAACCGACGATCACGACGAACAGCGCGCCCGCGATGCTCATCCCGTATTCGGCGACTGGCGTGTCGAGGATCGGCCAGCGGTCGCCGGCCGGGTCGTTGACCATCAGACCACCCGCGATCCAGCCGAGCAGGCCCGCGCCGAACAGTACGATGCCCGGAAAGCGATCGAGCAGCTTCAGAATCAGCTGGCTGCCCCACACGATCAGCGGAATGCTCACGACGAGGCCAAAGATCACCAAAGCCAACCGGTGCTCGTGCTCCGCGGCTTCGGCCGCGCCCGCGATCGCGATCACGTTGTCGACGCTCATCACCGCATCCGCGATGATGATCGTCTTCACCGCCGAGATCAGCTTGTCGGCCGGCTTCACGTTGTCGTGAGCGTCGTGCGCCGGCGCGAGCAGGCGCACGCCGATCCACAGCAGCAGCAAGCCACCCGCGAACTTCAGGAACGGCACGTCGAGCAGCACGACCGCGAACGCGATCAGCACGACGCGCAGCGCGATCGCGCCGGCGGTCCCCCACACGATCCCACGCACGCGCTGCGACTGCGGCAGGTTGCGGCAGGCGAGCGCGATCACGACCGCGTTGTCGCCGCCGAGCAGAACGTCGATGACGATGATCTGAAAGACCGAGCCCCAATGGAGGGTCGTGAAGAATTCGAGCATGGAAAAAAGCATAAGAAAAAATCGACGGCGCGGGCAGAACCGCGGCGCAAGCGCGGAAAAAAAAGCGGGGGAGTCTGCACTCCCCCGCTTTTCGGGACCGCCCGCTCACGAAAGGAGTTCGTAAGCGTAACAAAATCGCGCGCCAACGGCACGCGAATTCGATTTACAGCATCGCCTTCAGAAGACGCGCCATTTCCGACGGGTTCTTCGTGACCTTGATACCGCACGCGTCCATGATTTCCAGCTTCGCTTCGGCGGTGTCCGCACCGCCCGAGATCAGCGCGCCGGCGTGGCCCATGCGCTTGCCCGGAGGCGCCGTGACGCCAGCGATGAAGCCAACCACCGGCTTCTTCATGTTGTCCTTGATCCACTCAGCAGCGTTCGCTTCGTCCGGACCGCCGATTTCGCCGATCATGATGACGGCGTCCGTATCCGGATCGTCGTTGAACATCTTCATCACGTCGATGTGCTTCAGACCGTTGATGGGGTCGCCGCCGATGCCGACTGCCGACGACTGGCCGAGGCCGATCGCGGTAAGCTGGCCGACTGCTTCGTACGTCAGCGTGCCCGAACGCGACACGACGCCGATGCGGCCCTTGCGATGGATGTGACCCGGCATGATGCCGATCTTCAGCTCGTCCGGCGTGATCGTGCCCGGGCAGTTCGGTCCGAGCAGCAGCGTCTTGCGGTTTTCGCGACGCATACGGTCCTTGATCTCGATCATGTCGCGGACGGGAATGCCTTCCGTGATACAGATTGCGAGATCCAGGTCGGCTTCGACTGCTTCCCAGATTGCGGCGGCAGCGCCTGCCGGCGGAACGTAAATCACCGACACGGTCGCGCCCGTCTCAGCCTTGGCTTCAGCGACGCTCGCGTAGATGGGGATGCCTTCGAAATCTTCGCCGGCGCGCTTCGGGTTCACGCCCGCGACGTACGCTTCGCGGCCGTTTGCGTATTCACGGCAAGCACGCGTGTGGAACTGACCGGTCTTGCCGGTGATGCCCTGCGTGATGACCTTGGTGTCTTTGTTGATCAGAATCGACATGTATTGACCTCTGTTCGTTTGGCGTCGCGCGGTAGCGCCACTCGGCGCGATGCTTCACGCCTGTGTCGCTTGCGCGCCGCCACTCGTAAACCTGGCAAATGAGCTGGTAAATGCGCCGTGGACAGCTGGCTTACGCCTTGCCCGAAGCAGCCGCGACGACCTTCTGAGCCGCCTCTTCCATGCTGTCCGCCGAGATGATCGGCAGGCCGGATTCGGCGAGCATCTTCTTGCCCAGGTCTTCGTTCGTGCCCTTCATGCGGACCACGAGCGGCACCTTCAGCGACACGGCCTTCGACGCCGCGATCACGCCTTCCGCGATCACGTCGCAGCGCATGATGCCACCGAAGATGTTGACCAGAATCGCGGTCAGGTTCGGGTTCTTCAGCATGATCTTGAACGCTTCGGTGACCTTCTCGGTCGTAGCTCCTCCGCCGACGTCGAGGAAGTTCGCCGGTTCGCCGCCGAACAGCTTGATGGTGTCCATCGTTGCCATTGCGAGGCCGGCGCCGTTCACCAGACAGCCGATGTTGCCGTCGAGCGAGATGTACGCGAGGTCGAACTTCGACGCTTCGATTTCAGCCGGATCTTCTTCGTCCAGATCGCGGTACGCGACGATTTCCGGGTGACGGAACAGCGCATTCGAGTCGAAGTTGAACTTCGCGTCGAGTGCGATGACCTTGCCGTCACCGGTCAGGATCAGCGGGTTGATTTCGGCGAGCGATGCGTCGGTTTCCCAGAATGCCTTGTACAGGCCTTGCAGGATCGCGCGAGCTTGCGGGATCGAAGCGTCGGGCACGCCGATCTTCTTCGCGAGGTCGTCTGCTTCCGAGTCCTTCAGGCCAGTCGACGGATCGACGGCAACCTTGTGGATCAGCTCAGGCGTCTTTTCCGCGACTTCTTCGACGTCCATGCCGCCTTCGCTCGACGCCATCACGACGATCTTCTGCGAAACGCGATCGATCACGAGACCGACATACAGTTCCTTCTTGATGTCGGCGCCTTCTTCGATCAGCAGGCGGTTCACCTTCTGGCCTTCCGGACCGGTCTGGTGCGTGACGAGCTGCATGCCGAGGATCTGGTTCGAGTACTCGCGAACCTGTTCCAGCGACTTGGCGACCTTGACGCCACCGCCCTTGCCACGGCCACCCGCGTGGATCTGAGCCTTCACGACCCACACCGGGCCGCCCAGCTCTTCAGCGGCCTTGACCGCATCATCCACCGAGAAGACCGGCTTGCCGCGCGGTACCGCGACGCCGAATTTCCGCAGGATTTCCTTACCCTGGTACTCGTGAATCTTCATGCGTGATTCCCTTCAGTCTGAGAGTTGGATAGAACTTCGATTCCGTTGCCGCCGTTCAGGCCGACGCGTCGCCGCTTCGTTCGCGGGCCGCCGCGCCGTCCGACGGGGCCGCGCGTTCCGCCGGACGCGGTGCATGACCATACCAGCGCGGATAAAACTGTTTCACCGCCTCGCCGTCGAAACGCAGCGCGTGGCAGCGTCCCAGCTGGAATGGCGGTTTGTCGTTGGAATGCTCGCCTGTGCCGTTGGACGATTCGTCTCCGGAACCCGCGTTCGCGCCCGGCGTGCCGTCATCGGTGTTCCATACGTCGCCGGCGAACGCCTGGATCGCGGCGGTCGGCAGGATCGCGCACAGCTCGGTGAGATGCGTGCAACCGGCCGTGCCGGCCAGCAAACGGGCAGCATCGCGACGGAAGTTGTGGAACAGATTGAGCCCGATGAGGGCACGGTAGGCGGGATTGCTGGCCTGGCACAACCCTGGATAGGGCACCCAGTCGGACGACGCCTCGGCGTTGACGACATTGAGCTTGCGATCGATGGTGATGCGAAGCCAGAGTTCATGGATCGGCTGACCATTGGGCCGGACACCCGACGCAAGCGCCACATCGCGTGGCTTTTCGTCGGTCAGGCACGCTTCCACATCCCACAGGCCATCGGCTCGCTCGTAAGCTTCCGCTCTGATTGCGCGACGATGACGCAACTGACGGGACACTGGCGGGGAGAGCGACATGCGGGAAGGAAAGGCCGGATTGGAAAACTTCTGGAGTTTAGCATAACGGGTATTTGGGACAGCCCCGATTGCGCACGGCCTGGCGCCAGGTTATGGCGCGGTAATTGCCCTACCCGTCGAGACTGGCGTGTTAGTCGCCGTCCCCGATGTCGTCGATACCCTTCAGGATCTTGCCGATCGTCGCGCCGGAGAAGCCGCGCGACGCGAGAAAGCGCGCCTGCTTCGCGCGCTCGGCCGGCGTTTGCGGCAACTGGCCGAACTTCTTGCGCCAGACCGCCTGGGCGCGCGCGAGTTCGGTTTCGCGCAATTGCACGCTCGCCTCTTCGACGAGCGCCGGGTTGAGCGCGTGTTGCTTCAGTTCGCCGAGAATGCGGCTCGTGCCGAGCCGCGATGCGCGCCGATGGATCAGGCTTTCCGCGAAGCGCGAGTCGGATAGCCAGTTTTCGGCCTGCAGCGCGTCGAGCACCGTGTCGAGCGAATCGGTTTCCTCGACGTAAGGCTTCAGCTTGCGGGCGAGGTCGGCGCGGCTATATTCGCGGCGCGACAGATAGCCGAGCGCGCGCGCTTTCAGCGAACGGGCGGGGCGTTGGGATTTTCTGTTGTCGTCTTTGTCGGACTGGCCCGGCTTCTCTTCGCCGGGTTGGCGACGCGAGCGGGTGTAGGTGACCTCGGAGGGGATTGGGGAATCGAGTCCGGAGGAATCCCGGCTGGACGACGCTGCAGCGGGCGCAGACCGCGTACGCTGCGGGCCGCGGCCCGCGGCGCGGTCATGTGCGTCGAACGGTTCGAACGGTTCGAACGGATCGCCGGACTCAGGCGATCCGTCCGCCGCGTCGCGCGGGCCGTCCGGATAGCGTCCGGAGTCGAAACCGGACAGCGGCCGGCCTTTGCGTATCACTTGATGCTTACTCTTCTTCGCCCGCGACTTCAGCGTCCGCGCCGGTCACGGCGTTCGCCATCGCGGTAACGCCCAGCGATTCGCGGATACGGTTCTCGATTTCGCGAGCGATATCCGGATTTTCGCGCAGGAATTCACGCGCGTTGTCCTTGCCCTGACCGATCCGCTCGCCGCTGTAGCTGTACCATGCGCCGGCCTTGTCGACGATCTTCGCCTGCACGCCGAGGTCGATGATTTCGCCCTGACGCGAGATGCCCTCGCCGTACAGGATGTCGAAAATCGCTTCACGGAACGGCGGCGCCACCTTGTTCTTGACGACCTTCACGCGGGTTTCGTTGCCGATCACTTCGTCGTTCTTCTTGATCGAGCCGATGCGGCGAATGTCCAGACGCACCGACGCGTAGAACTTCAGCGCATTACCGCCCGTGGTGGTTTCCGGGTTGCCGAACATCACGCCGATCTTCATGCGGATCTGATTGATGAAGATCACGAGGCAGTTCGTGCGCTTGATCGTGCCGGTCAGCTTGCGCAGCGCCTGCGACATCAGACGCGCCTGCAGACCCGGCAGCGAGTCGCCCATTTCGCCTTCGATTTCCGCCTTCGGCACCAGCGCCGCGACCGAGTCGATCACGATCATGTCGATCGAGCCCGAGCGCACCAGCGCGTCGGCGATTTCGAGGGCCTGTTCGCCGGTGTCCGGCTGCGAGACCAGCAGGTCGGCGACGTTCACGCCGAGCTTGCCCGCGTATTGAATGTCCAGCGCGTGTTCCGCGTCGATGAACGCCGCGGTGCCGCCGAGCTTCTGCATTTCGGCGACGACCTGCAGCGTCAGCGTGGTTTTACCGGACGATTCCGGACCGTAGATTTCGACCACCCGGCCACGCGGCAAACCGCCGACGCCCAGTGCAATGTCGAGGCCGAGCGATCCGGTGGAGACCACCTGGATGTCTTCGACTGCCTCACCTGCGCCGAGCCGCATGACCGACCCTTTGCCGAACTGCTTTTCGATCTGCGCGAGCGCGGCGGCGAGAGCCTTGCTCTTTTCAGCAGTCAGTCCAGCCGAGCCTTTCTTGCTTTCTTCCATGAATCGTCCTTTGCTATGATGAACGGCGTCTGAGGCAGGTGTGCACCCGTGGTTCCGCTCGAATTGAGCGGAATCTCCAGGACATCACACGAAACGCAGACACTGTATAAAAAAACAGTAGTTTTGGCAAGCGCGATTGTGATGCGAACGCGCATCTTTTACTGTCGCATCGCCCCAACTACCCACAATAATGTTCGGAGACCGCTGCGCGCCGGGGCAACCCCGCGGTGCCGGCAAAGCCAGGCTGGCGCATCATGCGAATTCTGATTGCCGAAGACGACAGCATACTCGCGGATGGTCTGGTTCGATCACTCCGCCAATCGGCCTATGCGGTCGATCACGTGAAAAGCGGCGTAGAAGCCGATACCGCGTTGTCAATGCAGACGTTCGACCTATTGATCCTAGATCTGGGCCTGCCCCGCATGTCCGGGCTCGAGGTGCTGCGCCGCCTGCGCGCGCGCAATTCGAACCTGCCCGTGCTGATCCTGACCGCCGCCGATAGCGTCGACGAACGCGTCAAAGGCCTCGACCTCGGCGCCGACGATTACATGGCCAAGCCCTTCGCGCTGAACGAACTCGAAGCGCGCGTGCGCGCGCTGACACGGCGCGGCGCGGGCGGCGGCCCGACCGTCGTGCGGCATGGCTCGCTGTCGTTCGATCAGGTGGGCCGCATCGCCTACGTCAACGACCAGGCGATCGATCTGTCCGCGCGCGAACTCGGGCTGCTCGAAGTGCTGCTGCAACGGATCGGCCGGCTGGTCTCGAAAGAGCAGCTCGTCGACCATCTATGCGAATGGGGCGAGGAAGTCAGCAACAACGCGATCGAAGTCTACGTGCACCGGCTGCGCAAGAAGATCGAGCCGAGCGGCGTGCGCATCATCACCGTGCGCGGGCTCGGCTACTGTCTCGAAAAAGCGGCGCCGCCGGCGAATGCGAGCGCGCCCGCCACCCCGGCCGGCTCCGAGCCTCAGACGGCACAAGCGGCACAAGCGGCACAAGCGGCACAATCGTCCACCGCGCCGTCGCCCACCGCGATGCCGGCGAGCCACCACTACAAATAGAGGCCAGCGATGTCCGCACGCGCTGATCGCGCCACGGCGCACGCTGCGGACCTCGACGAGGCGCGCGACGCGCGCTACGCCAATCCGTTCGCCCCGCCCGACGAAACCGAAGCCGCCGCCGAAGCGCGTCCGCGCTCGCTGTTCGGCGAAATTCTCGACTGGATGCTCGCGCCGCTGCTGCTGCTGTGGCCGATGAGCCTCGCGGTCACCTATCTGGTCGCGAAGTCGATCGCGAACGGGCCGTTCGACCGCGCGCTCGAAACCGACGCCTACGTGCTCGCGCGCCAGATCCATCCGGTCAATGGCGTCGCGGAGCTGTCGCTGCCCGAGTCGACGCGCGATTTCCTGCGTGCCGACAACGTCGACAGCGTGTTCTTTCAGGTGCTCGGCACGCGCGGCGAGCTCGTGGCCGGCGAGCGCGACATGCCGCTGCCGCACGAGGAGGACCGCCCGCCACCGGGCCTCGTCGAATTCCGCGACGACGTGCTGCGCGGCAACGACATCCGCGTCGCCTACACGACCGTCGAGTTTCCGCAGACGCCGGGCGCGCAGGCCGTGCTCGTGCAGGTCGCCGAAACGCTCGACAAGCGCAGCCAGCTCGCCAACGACATCATCAAGGGCGTGATCCTGCCGCAGTTCGTGATCCTGCCGCTCGCGATCCTGCTAGTGTGGTTCGGACTGTCGCGCGGGCTCGAGCCGCTGCATGCGCTGCAGGCGCATATCCGCGCGCGCCGGCCGGACGATCTGTCGCCGCTCGAAGCGCGCCGCGCGCCGCCGGAAATCGAGCCGCTCGTCACGTCGTTCAACGATCTGCTCACGCGCCTCGAACAGAACATGGAGCTGCAGAAGCGCTTCATCGCCGACGCCGCGCATCAGATGAAAACGCCGCTGGCCGGCCTGCGCACCCAGGCCGAGCTCGCGCTGCGCCAGAACGCGTCGGCCGAGGTTCGTCGCTCGCTCGAACAGATCGCGACGAGCTCCGAGCAGGCCGCGCGGCTCGTCACGCAATTGCTCGCGCTGGCGCGCGCGGAGAACCGTCGGTCGGGGCAGATCTTCACGCCGCTCGAACTCGGCGAACTCGCGCGCAGCGCGGTGCGCGAATGGGTGCAGGCCGCGCTCGCGAAGCAGATGGACATCGGCTACGAAGCGCCCGACGAGCCGGTCGAAGTCGCCGGCAATCCGGTGATGCTGCGTGAAATGCTGTCGAACCTGATCGACAACGCGATCCGCTATACGCCGGCGGGCGGCCGCATCACCGTGCGCGTGCGGCACGACGCCCCCGCGCGGCTCGTACATCTGGAAGTCGAGGACACCGGGCTCGGCATTCCGGCCAGCGAGCGCTCGCGTGTGGTCGAGCGCTTTTACCGGATTCTGGGCCGCGAGGGCGACGGCAGCGGCCTCGGCCTCGCGATCGTGCGCGAGATTGCGGCAATGCACGGCGGCGAGCTCGCCATCGACGACAACGTCTACCAGGAGTCGCCGCGGCTCGCCGGCACACTGGTGCGCGTCAGCTTGCACGTGCTCGAACGGGGCGGGACTTACCCTAACGCGCCTCTATCGTCGGCTTGACGGTCAGCGTTTTTTTGAGATATTTCAGCGTGGGTTGCGCGAACATACCAGCACATTCACGGAAATTGAACGCCTATTCGTCGGCTTACCGGACTACCCCAAGTTCAGGCACCGAGTCAGAACGCCGTAAGTTTCCACTCCAATAATCGGTTGCACGGGAACGCCTGTGCCGGCGATCCGTGGATATATCAATATTGGAGACGACAATATGGCTACCGTTGGCGGGCAAATCTCGCGCGTGCCGATGACGCGCGATGAGAAGCGGGTGATCTTCGCATCGTCGCTGGGTACGGTTTTCGAGTGGTACGACTTCTATCTGGCCGGCTCGCTTGCGGCCTTCATCAGCAAGAGCTTCTTCTCCGGCGTCAATCCGACCGCGGCGTTCATCTTCACGCTGCTCAGCTTCGCGGCGGGCTTCGCGGTGCGGCCGTTCGGCGCGATCGTATTCGGGCGGCTCGGCGACATGGTCGGGCGCAAGTACACGTTCCTGATCACGATCATCATCATGGGCCTGTCGACGTTCCTCGTCGGCTTCCTGCCGGGCTACGCGGCGATCGGCATCGCTTCGCCGGTGCTCTTCATCGCGATGCGCCTGCTGCAGGGTCTCGCGCTCGGCGGCGAGTATGGCGGCGCCGCGACCTACGTGGCCGAACACGCGCCGGCGAACCGCCGCGGCTTCTACACCGCATGGATCCAGACCACCGCCACGCTCGGTCTGTTTCTGTCGCTGCTCGTGATTCTCGGCATTCGCACGTTCATGGGCGAAGACGCCTTCGGCGCCTGGGGCTGGCGCATTCCGTTCGTCGTGTCGATCCTGCTGCTCGCGGTGTCGGTATGGATTCGCCTGCAACTGCATGAGTCGCCGGTGTTCGCGCGCATCAAGGCCGAGGGCAAGACCTCGAAGGCGCCGCTTTCCGAAGCGTTCGGCCAATGGAAGAACCTGAAGGTCGTGATTATCGCGCTGCTCGGCCTGACGGCCGGCCAGGCTGTCGTCTGGTACACGGGCCAGTTCTACACGCTGTTCTTCCTCACGCAGACGCTGAGGGTCGACGGCTCGAGCGCCAACATCATGATCGCGCTCGCGCTGCTGATCGGCACGCCGTTCTTCCTGTTCTTCGGCTCGCTGTCGGATCGCATCGGCCGCAAGCCGATCATCATGGCCGGCCTGCTGATCGCCGCACTCACCTACTTCCCGCTGTTCAAGGCGCTCACACACTACACGAACCCGGCGCTCGAAGCGGCAACCGCGAAGTCGCCGATCGTCGTGATCGCCGATCCGGCCGAGTGCTCGTTCCAGTTCAACCCGGTGGGCACGGCGAAGTTCACGAGCTCATGCGACATCGCGAAGGGCGCGCTGTCGCGAGCCGGCCTGAACTACGACAACGTCGCGGCGCCTGCCGGCACGATCGCGCAGATCCGCGTGGGCGATACGGTCGTCAACACGTTCGACGGCCGCGCCGGCGACGCGAAGGAGCAAGCCAAGACGTTCGAGAAGACGCTCGCCGCGACGCTGAAGGCCGCCGGCTACCCGCCGAAGGCTGATCCGGCTCAGATCAACTGGCCGATGAGCATCGTGATCCTGACGATCCTCGTGATCTACGTGACGATGGTCTACGGGCCGATCGCGGCGATGCTGGTCGAGATGTTCCCGACGCGTATCCGTTATACGTCGATGTCGCTGCCGTATCACGTCGGCAATGGCTGGTTCGGCGGCTTCCTGCCGGCCACCGCGTTCGCGATCGTCGCGGCGAAGGGCAACATCTACTCGGGGCTCTGGTATCCGATCATCATCGCGTTGGTCACCTTCGTGATCGGCATGCTGTTCGTGCGCGAAACCAAGGACTCGGATATCTACGCGAAGGATTGAGTGGACCGACAGCCGGAGCCATCTGAAAAAGTTGTGAGCCGGGGGTTGACAGCCTCCGGTGGCCCCAGCATAATCTCGCTTCTTTCGGCGAATTAGCTCAGTCGGTTAGAGCGACGGAATCATAATCCGCAGGTCCGGGGTTCGAGTCCCTGATTCGCCACCAGCTTCAAGAAAAAGCCGCTGTCCCACAAGGACAGCGGCTTTTTTGTTTTGAAACGCTGCCACGAAGCCTGACGACCGATGGGCATCCGAGTTCAGGCAGACGCCGCGACACACCACTCAACGTTGGGGAAATAGCGGCAACAATGCGCGCATTTTCCAGATGGATACCCCGGCTATGCCACGTTAGCTCAGGTCGTGAAGAGATTGAGCCGGTGTCGGGTGAAAGAGCAGCAGCACCACGGTCATCAGACCGAAGGCTGCGCCCGCATAAAAGGTCGTGGCTGCGCCCAGACGTTCCCACAACTGGCCTGCGATAACGCTCGAAACCAGCGTCACGATGCCGCTCAGCAGATTGAAGAAACCGAACGCAGTCCCGCGCAGATGCGCAGGTGCCGTGTGCGCGACCATCGTAGCGAGCAGGCCTTGCGTCATCCCCATGTGCAGCCCCCACAGCGCTACGCCTACGACGACTATGCCCCAGTGGGTGCCGTGTGCAAGCACGAGGTCGGCGCCAATCAACACGATCAGACCACCTATCAGCAGCCGCGTATGCCGCATCGTGTCCGCGAGCTTCCCGAACGGATAAGCGGACAGCGCGTAGACGACATTCATTGCCACCATGACGAGCGGAACGATCGCAATCGGTACGCCGCTGCCCATCGCACGAAGCACCAGAAAAGCCTCGCTGAATCGCGCCAACGCAAAAACGGCGCCTATCCCTACGACCCACCAGTAGTCCAAACCAAGCTCCCTGAGACTCTGCCACCGCACAGGATTGCTTCTTTTGGCGCGAGGCTCGTGCTCAGGCTCCGTGATACCAAACGTCAACAGCGCGACCGCGAGCACGCCGGGAATGACGGCAAGCCAGAAAGCAAGCCGAAAATTATCTGCCCATATCAGCATGATGAGAACGGCCAGCAGCGGTCCGAGGAACGCACCGACCGTATCGAGCGACTGGCGCAGGCCGAAGGCCGCGCCACGCAGGTGCTGCGGCGTGACATCCGCGATGAGTGCATCGCGAGGCGCACCGCGAATGCCCTTGCCGACACGGTCAATGACGCGCGCCGTCACCACGACTCCAACCGACGACGCAATGGCAAAAAGCGGCTTGCTCATTGCGCCGAGCGAATACCCTGCTACGGCGAGCCACTTTCGGTTGCCGAGGTAGTCACTCAGCGTTCCCGAAAACACCTTGACCATCTGGGCCGTGGCCTCCGCGATGCCCTCGATGAGCCCAATCGTGCCGGCGCCGGCGCCAAGGCTTGCCAGCAGAAACATCGGCAGCAGGCTGTGGATGATTTCGGAAGAGATGTCCATGAAAAGACTCACACATCCTAGAACCCACACGCTGCGTGGAATCTGCCGGACGACATTGACTTGCGGTTCGTTTCGCATTCGATAGGGATGGCATCAGATAACACGTTCGAACGGCGCAGACGCATGCGAGCAGCAAGGCAGCCCGCTACAACCGTTGCATCTTGTCTGGCATCGCTGAGTCGGATACCCGTCCTCTCACGCCCGAATCGAGTGCACTCCCTGACACACATCAGTGCACACCTTCCCCGCCCCAGGGCAAAAACTTGCCCTTCGCCGCACAAAGCTAACGACCAACCCGCGGTATGGCCCCTGGCACACTTCCCGCTTTAAAGAGCGCGCAAGGAGCCGGCGCAACCTCCGGTTCGACAGACAATCTGGAAATGGACGGCTAGGGTTCCGGCCTGCTTCACGCAGGTGCTGGTCCGAGAGCTGTCGACCTCAGGCGAGGTTACACGGCGGGACAAAAGCCCGGGAGAGAACGCGATGTTTGCGCTGCTCCCTGCCGTCGCTAACCGTCCCCTCCGAGGTCAACCCATGTTCAAGCTCGTTCGCTGTCTTGGCATTGCCGCCGTCTCCCTCGCCACCTTCGCCTCGAGCCCCACGTTCGCCGCGGGCCGCAACGACTTCAAGGTCTGCTGGACCATCTACGCCGGCTGGATGCCGTGGGGTGAGGCGAAAACCCAGGGCATCGTGTCCAAATGGGCCAGGAAATACGGCATCAATGTCGACGTCGTGCAGCTGAACGACTACGTCGAGTCCATCAATCAGTACACGGCCGGCAAGTTCGATGGCTGCGCGATGACCAACATGGATGCGCTCACGATTCCCGCCTCCGGCGGCGTGGATTCGACGGCCCTGATCGTCAGCGACTATTCGAACGGCAACGACGGCGTGCTGATGAAGGGCAAGGGCAAGCAGATCGCCGACCTGAAGGGCCAACAGGTCAACCTCGTGCAGTTTTCCGTCTCCCACTACCTGCTCGCACGCGCGCTCGAAAGCGCTCACATGAGCGAGCGCGACCTCAAGGTCGTGAACACCTCGGATGCCGACATCTCGGGCGCATTCGCGACCCCCACGGTTCACAACGCGGTCACCTGGAATCCGATGCTCGCCGATCTGAAGGCGCAGCCGAACGTCAGCGAAGTCTTCGACTCCAGCAAGATCCCCGGCGAAATCATGGACATGATGGTCGTCAACACGAAGACGTTGCAGCAGAACCCCGCCCTCGGCAAAGCGCTGACCGGTGCATGGTTCGAAATGGTCGCGCTGATGCACACCGACTCCGCGGCCAGCACGTCCGCGCTGAGCGCGATGGCGAAGGCCTCGGGCACCGATCTCGCCAACTTCAAGGGCCAACTGGCGACGACCGCCCTCTTCTATTCGCCGCAAGCCGCGCTCGACTTCGTCACCAGCGCCGACATGCCGAAGATCATGACGCGCGTCGCGAAGTTCTCTTTCGATCACGGCCTGCTCGGACAGGACGCGAAGAGCGCGGACGCGGTCGGCATGGCGTTCGACAAGGGCGTCGTGGTCGGCAACAAGAACAACGTCAAGCTGCGTTTCGATCCGACCTACGTCGCGATGGCGGCCGCGGGCAAGCTCTGACACGGACCTTCCAGGCACTCGCCAGGGGCTCGCTATCGCGGGCTCGCATCGCAGCTTTCCAACCAGGTGCTCACCATGCGACTCATCAATCGACATCCGAGCCGGATCGGCGGCTTGATGCTGCTTCTGCTGCCGTTCGTCGTGCTGTTCGCGGTCTACTTCACCGGGTCCTCGATGCGACTCTCGCTCAATCCCGATGACAAGCTGCTGCCGAGCGCGGCGCAAATGAGCGACGCGGTGAGGTCGGCCACCTTCACCGAGGACAAGCGCACCGGCGAGTATCTGTTGTGGACCGACACGCTGTCGAGCTTGCGGCGGCTCGGCATCGGCCTTGTCGTCAGTGCCGTGATCGCACTGGTGGCCGCGATCGCGACCGGTTCGTTGCCGCTCGTCAGCGCGACGCTGTCGCCATTCATCACCGTGATCTCAATGGTGCCGCCGCTGGCGGTGCTGCCGGTCCTGTTCATCGTGTTCGGGCTCGACGAGTTGTCGAAGGTCGTGCTGATCGTCGTCGGCATCACGCCGGTGATCATTCGCGATCTGCATGCTCGCGCCCGCGAGATTCCGGCCGAGCTGTGGGTCAAGGCGCAGACGCTCGGCGCCACCAGCTGGACGCTGATTCTGCGTCTGGTGCTGCCGCAACTGCTGCCGCGCCTGCTGGCGGCGACGCGTCTTTCTCTCGGCGCGGCGTGGCTCTTTCTGATCGCCGCCGAAGCGATCGCGTCGACCGATGGCCTCGGCTACCGCATCTTTCTCGTGCGCCGCTATCTGTCGATGGATCTGATCCTGCCGTACGTCGCGTGGATCACGCTGCTCGCATGGCTCACCGACGAGCTGCTGCGCCGGATCACGCAATGGTGCTTCCCGTGGTACGGAGGCGCGCGATGATCGAAGTCCGCAACGTCTGGAAAGAGTACGGCGACCAGGTCGTGCTCGAGCGTTTGAATCTGACCGTCAAGGAAGGCGAGTTCTGTTCGATGGTCGGCGCGTCCGGCTGCGGCAAGTCGACGTTTCTGCGCCTGCTGCTGGGTCAGGAGCGCGCGACGCGCGGCGAGATCCTGCTGGACGGCAAGCCGCTGCCCGGCGAACCGGACAGGCATCGCGGCGTCGTGTTTCAACGCTACTCGGTGTTCGACCATCTGAGCGTGTTGCGCAACGTGATGCTGGGGCTGGAGCTTCCACAGGCGAAGTTCACCGGCCGGCTATTCGGTGCCCGTCGGCGCGTGGCGCGAGACGACGCAGCGGCCATGCTCGAGCGCGTCGGTCTGGGCGCGGCCTTGAACAAGTTTCCGCAGCAACTGTCGGGCGGCATGCAGCAACGCCTCGCGATCGCGCAAGCGCTGATGATGAAGCCTCGCGTGCTGCTGCTCGACGAACCGTTCGGCGCGCTCGACCCCGGCATCCGCAAGGACATGCATGAGCTGCTCTCCGACCTGTGGCGCGAAGCGAAGCTCACGATCTTCATGGTCACGCATGACCTGAAAGAAGGCTTCACGTTGGGAAGCCGCGTGCTGGTTTTCGACAAGGTGCGCGTCGACCCGCAGGCGCCGGGCGCCTATGGCGCGCGCATCACCTACAACATTGCGCTCGACCGTAGCCGCGATTCCATGTCCGCCGTGCAGATCGCCGAGGCTGCCGTGCGAGGCGCATCGCATATCGAACTGGTCTCCGACTGAAGGGAACTCAGGTATGAACTCAGATACGACCTTATTGCTTGAAGAAACCGTCCCAGGCGGCGGCCATACGTCGCTGATCGTCAAGCGTGGTCGATCACTGCGCATTACCGACCTGCGCGGCGGTGCGAACGTCAGCGTGATGATGGTCAACGCGACGGAAAAGAGCGAACGGCTCAATCTGCCGGATTCGTTGAAGTGCCAGCACACGGCCAGGCTCACGGTCGGGCACTGCCTGTACTCCGACATGGGCCGCGTGCTTGCCGCGATCGTCGCGGATACCTGTGGCTGGCACGACAGCATCGGCGGTGTGTCGAATGCCGACGAGGTTCGCGAACGATACGGCGCGGGCCGCTACCAGGAGCTGCGCAACGCGTTCTATCGCAACGGCACGGACAACCTGCTCGTCGAAATGGGCAAGTGGGGACTCGGCATCACTGACCTGCTGATGACGCTCAATCTGTTCAGCCGTGTCGATGTCAGCGAGGACGGCGTTCTCAGTTTCGTGCCAGGAAACTCAAAAGCCGGCAACTACGTCGAACTCTACGCACCGATGAACACGCTCGTCGTGCTCACCGCGATCCAGCACCCGCTCGACCCGAACCCCGAGTACGCGCCGAGGCCCGTCAAGCTCGAGTTGAGCGACGCGCGGCCCGAGGTCGCCGAAGTTTGCCGCACCGCATGCGAAGAGAACGCACGCGGTTTCATCAACACAGAACGCTTCTTTCTTTGAGCGAAGGCCACGCTTATGACCAGCACGCTTATCGTCAGCGACAAACGTCCGGAAACCGCGGTCTATCGCGAGACACTCGCCGCCGGCGAGCCGTGGCTTCACGAGGTGAAGGCCGGGCAAACGCTGCGCATCGTCGATCTCGAAGGCAACCAGGCGGTCGACACGCTGTTCTACAGCCTCGCCGATCCGCGCGAGCGCTTCGACCCGCAACGCACGTTGCGCCGGCAAAAAAGCCTCTACCTGACGACGGGCTCGGTGCTGTATTCGAACCTCGGCAAGCCGATGCTGACGATCGTCGCCGACACGTGCGGCCGCCACGATACGCTCGGCGGCGCCTGCGCGCAGGAAAGCAACACGGTGCGCTACGCACTGGAGAAGCGCTACATGCACAGCTGCCGCGACAACTTCCTGCGTGCCTGCGCACATGACGGCCGCCTGTCGAAGCAGGACATCGGCGCGAACGTCAACTTCTTCATGAACGTGCCGGTCACGGCCACGGGCGGGCTCAGCTTCGAAGACGGCATTTCCGCGCCGGGCAAATACGTCGAATTGCGCGCGGAGATGGACGTGATCGTACTGATCTCCAACTGCCCGCAGCTGAACAATCCGTGCAACGCCTACAACCCGACGCCCGCGGAGCTGCTGATATGGAATTGAAGCGCATCCGCCACTGGCTTTTTCTCCTCATGCTGGTTCGCTCGGGCCGGTACTTCAGCCGTACGCGGGAAGACCTGACCCAGACGCATCGCTGACGCGACTTCGGCCGTGGACGACCACGGCCGGCCATTCCCACGGCGGGACGGCCCGCCTTCGAATCAACACACCTTCCATGTTCGAGAAGATTCTGATCGCCAATCGCGGCGCTATCGCGTGCCGCATTCTCAGGACGTTGCGCGAACTCGACGTCACCGGCGTCGCCATCTATGCGGAAGCCGACCGAGCGAGCCGCCACGTCAGCGAAGCGCCTGTCGCGCATGCGCTCGGCGAGGGTCCGGCCGCGCTGACTTATCTCGACGTGGACAAGATCCTCGCGATTGCGCGTCGCGAAGGCGTGCAGGCGATCCATCCCGGCTACGGCTTCTTATCGGAGAACGCGGCGTTCGGCGAAGCCTGCGAAGCGGCCGGCATCGCGTTCATCGGACCGACACCCGCGCAGCTTCGCGCGTTCGGCCTCAAGCACACGGCCCGCGAAATCGCGGCCAACGAAGGGGTGCCGATGCTCGAAGGCACCGGGCTGCTCGCGGACTTGCCGGCGGCGCTCGCGGCGGCACAGGCCATCGGCTATCCGGTGATGCTGAAGAGCACCGCGGGCGGCGGCGGCATCGGCATGCGGGTGTGCTGGAACGCCGACGAACTCGGCGCCCATTTCGATGCCGTGAAGCGCCTCGGCGAAAACAATTTCAGCGATGCCGGCGTGTTTCTGGAGAAGTACATCGAACGGGCGCGGCATCTGGAAGTGCAGGTATTCGGCGACGGCAAAGGCGACGCGCTCGCGCTTGGCGTGCGTGACTGCTCGGTGCAGCGGCGCAATCAGAAGGTGCTCGAGGAAACGTCCGCCCCCTGCCTGCCGGACGGCATTCAGGCCGCGCTCTGCGAGGCAGCGGTCAAGCTCGCGAAAGCCGTCGACTATCGCTCCGCCGGCACCGTCGAATTCGTGTACGACAGCGCCGCCGAACAGTTCTACTTCCTCGAAGTCAATACGCGTCTGCAGGTCGAGCACGGCGTCACCGAACAGGTGTGGGGCGTCGACCTCGTGCGTTGGATGATCGAACTGGCGGCCGGCACGCTCGCGCCGCTGAAGCACCTGGCGGCGAGTCTAACGCCGCGAGGGCACGCGATCCAGGCGCGACTCTACGCGGAAGATCCGGGGCGTGATTTCAAACCGAGTCCGGGCCTCTTGACCGAGGTCGCGTTCCCGCACGCTGACGGGCGCGCATTGCGCATCGATACATGGATCGAGGCCGGTTGCGAAGTGCCGCCTTACTTCGACCCGATGCTCGCGAAAGTGATCGCGTGGTCGCCGACTCGCGATGAAGCGCGCGATGCGCTCGACGCTGCGCTGCGCAACACCCGACTCTACGGCGTCGAGACCAATCGCGACTATCTGCGCCAGATTCTGCGCGACCGGCCGTTTGCGTCGGGCGAACCGTGGACTCGATGTCTCGAAGGGCTCAGGTATCGGGCCAGCACGGTCGAAGTCATCAGCGGCGGCACGCAGACGACGGTGCAGGACTATCCCGGCCGCCTGGGCTACTGGGCAGTCGGCATCCCGCCGTCGGGGCCGATGGATGACCGGGCGATGCGGCTCGGCAATCGCCTGCTCGGCAATGCGGCCGACGCCGCCGCTCTCGAAGTCACGATGAGCGGGCCGACGCTGCGCTTCAACACGGATGCCGTGGTCGCCATCACCGGCGCGCAGGTTCCGGTGCTGCTCGACGATGTCGCTCAGCCGCTGAACACGAGCCTCCATGTGCCGGCGGGTTCGACGCTTGCGCTCGGCACGATACGCGGCGCGGGCGCGCGCGCTTATCTGTGCGTGCGCGGCGGCTTCGACGTCGCACTGTATCTCGGCAGCCGCAGCACCTTTACGCTCGGCCAGTTCGGCGGACATGGCGGCCGCGCGATCCGCGCGGGCGACGTGCTGCATCTTTATCCGCTCGGCGATGCGCAAGCCGGCGCGGCGCTCGTCGACGCGCCGACGCTCGACGGCGTGCGCACCGTTCGCGTGATCTATGGCCCGCACGGCGCACCCGAATACTTCAGCGCCCGCTATATCGCGCAGCTGCTCGACACCGAGTGGGAGGTTCACTTCAACTCCAGCCGTACCGGCGTGCGCCTGATCGGACCGAAACCCGAGTGGGCGCGCGAGGACGGCGGCGAGGCTGGACTGCATCCGTCGAACATTCACGACAATCCGTACGCGGTCGGCGCCGTCGACTTTACCGGCGACATGCCCGTGATTCTCGGACCCGACGGCCCGAGTCTCGGCGGCTTCGTCTGTCCGGTGACGATCATCGAGGCGGACCTCTGGCAGATCGGCCAGCTGAAAGCAGGCGACAAGATCCGTTTCGCGCCCGTCGAAGTCGAACAAGCGCGTGAGGCTGCGCGTGAGCGTCGTCGAGAACTGGAGAGCCTCGAGATTGCACCAAGTGCGCCGAGCGAAAGAAGAGCATCGCTGACGTCGCCGATCGTGCTCGATACCGGGACGGACCGCGACAGACTCGTCGCGCGTGTATCCGGCGACACACATCTGCTGCTCGAGATCGGTCCAGCGGAACTCGACCTCGTGGCACGGTTTCGCGGACATGCGCTGATGCAGTCCCTCGAAGCGAAGCATCTGACTGGCGTCATCGATCTCACGCCGGGCATCCGTTCGCTGCAGATCCACTACCGGCCCGAGGATCTGCCGCTCGTCAGATTGCTCGACATCGTCGCGCGGGCGTGGGACGAGGTCTTGTTGCACAAGGATCTGCGCGTGCCGTCGCGGGTCGTTCATCTGCCGCTGTCATGGGACGACCCCGCGTGCCAGCTCGCGATCGAAAAATATATGACTACCGTGCGCAAGAACGCGCCGTGGTGCCCGAGCAACCTCGAATTCATTCGCCGCATCAACGACCTCGACTCCATCGACGCGGTCAGGCAAATCGTCTTCGATGCGAGCTATCTGGTGATGGGCCTCGGCGACGTGTACCTCGGCGCACCCGTCGCGACACCGCTCGACCCTCGTCACCGGCTGGTCACGACGAAATACAACCCGGCCCGTACGTGGACCGCGGAGAACTCGGTCGGCATCGGCGGCGCGTATCTGTGCGTGTATGGCATGGAAGGGCCTGGCGGCTATCAATTCGTCGGCCGCACGTTGCAGATGTGGAATCGCTACCGCGAAGTCGCGGATTTCGCCGGACAGCATTATTTGCTGCGCTTCTTCGACCAGATTCGTTTCTACGAAGTATCGGCCGACGAACTGTTGCGCATCCGCGCGGACTTTCCGCTTGGGCGTTTTCCGTTGCGGATTGAAGAGTCCGAGCTTTCGTTGCGGGACTATCAGGCGTTTCTCGCTAGCGAATCCGCCAGCATCGAGCAGTTCCGTTCAAGACAGCAGGCGGCCTTCCAGGCCGAGCGCGAGCGGTGGCGTGAAGCGGGCACCTCGGAAGTCACGTTCGAGACGCCGCTCACCGAAGACACTCAGTCAGCTCCGCTTCACGACGGCGAAGTCGCCGTGGACAGCGAGATCGCCGGCAGCCTCTGGCAAGTCAAGGTGAAAACCGGCGACGCGGTCGACGCGGGCGACGTGCTGCTCATCATCGAGTCAATGAAGATGGAAATCTCGGTGTGTGCGCCGTGCGCCGGAACGGTCGGCGAGATCTACGTGGCGCCGGGTTCGCCCGTGCGCGCGGGGCAACGCGTCGCCGTCGTCGAACGTCACTAATTATCTGGACGCAAACCATGTCTTCATTCTCGTCATTCGATCTTCGCCTCCCGACACTTCGCTCCGCATACCGTGATGGAACGCTCACACCGCGCAGGCTCGTCGCGGAACTGCTCGAAAAAGCTGCGGCGCTCAATCCATCGTTCAATCTGTTCATCCATCTTCTGACCGAAGATGAAGTCGCGCCCTACCTCGACTGGCTAGACACGCAGGAGGTCGAAAGCCTGCCGCTCTATGGCGTTCCGTTCGTGATCAAGGACAACATCGATCTCGCCGGCATTCAGACAACCGCCGCGTGCCCCGCGTTCGCGTACACGCCGTCGCGATCGGCGAGCGTCGTTGCGCAATTGATCGCGCTCGGCGCGGTGCCGCTCGGCAAAGCCAATCTCGACCAGTTTGCGACCGGTCTGAACGGCACCCGGTCGCCGTATGGCAAGTGTCGCAATAGCGTGCATCCCGACTATCCGTCGGGCGGCTCGAGCGCGGGGTCGTCACTCGCGGTCGCGCTCGGCGTCGCCAGTTTCGCGCTCGGGACCGACACGGCCGGTTCCGGTCGCGTGCCTGCCGCGCTGAACAATCTCGTCGGTCTCAAGCCGACTAAAGGCCTGCTGTCCACCGCTGGTGTGGTGCCCGCGTGCCGCACGCTCGATTGCGTGACGTTCTTCACGGCGACGGCGGAAGAAGCGAGCGAACTGCTTGCGTTGAGCGCGCGCCCCGACCCTCGCGATGCATACAGCCGCGCGAATCCGCAATGGAATACGGCACGCGCGTTTGGCGAGCCCACGGCGTTCAAGTTCGGCGTGCCGGCGCAACTGGAATTCGCCGGCTGTTCCGAGAGCCCCGGGCTGTTCGCGAAGGTGCGCGCGTTGCTCGAAGAAGCAGGTGGTGAAGCTGTCGAAATCGACTTCACGCCGTTTGTCGAAACCGCCAATCTGCTCTATCAGGGGCCGTGGGTGGCCGAGCGTTACAGCGTGGCGGGCGAGTTGATGACGGAGAAACCCGCTGCGGTTTTGCCCGTCATTCGCAATGTGTTGGCGAAGGCACCCGGCGCGAGCGCGGTCGAACTGTTTCGCGCGCAGTACCGCTTGCAGGAATTGAAGGCCCTCTGCGATGCGTCGATCGATTCACTCGATTTCGTTCTGACGCCGACGTATCCGCGTGCCGTGACGCTCGACGAGTTGGAGCGCGACCCCATTGGTCCGAACTCCCTGCTCGGCTATTACACGAACTTCATGAATCTGCTGGACTATGCCGCCGTCGCTGCGCCGACCGGTTTCATGAAGAATGGTCTGCCCTGGGGCGTGACCGTCTTTGGCCGCGCGTTCACCGACCAGTATCTGTTGGGTGTGGCCGACCTGCTGCAACGAAAGAGCGGCGTGCACTGCGTCGGAGGTCTAACCGTCGAGCCGGAGCCGCGCGGCGAACGATGCGCGGCGAGCCACGATCGCATGCGCATCGCGGTCTGCGGCGCACACATGCAAGGTTTGCCCCTCAACCGCGATCTGCTTGCCCGACGCGCGCGGCTCTTGCAGGCCACTCAGACTGCCGCGCAATACCGGTTGTCGGCGCTGCCTGCGTCGGCGGAAGGCACGAGGCGTCCAGGCCTGTGGCGCGTCACCGATGGCGGCGCAAAAATTGCTGTCGAAGTGTGGGAAATGCCCAGCGCGGAGTTCGGCTCGTTTATTTCGACCGTTCCGTCTCCGCTGGTTCTGGGGAAGGTCGAACTCGTCGACGGTTCGTGGGCTACCGGTTTCCTCTGCGAGCCGTATGGCGTGCAGTCGGGAACCGATATCTCGGAGTTTGGCGGATGGCGAGCATGGCTTGCCAGCGAGCGTTGCGCGAGTTTCTGATGGAACGAACGATGAGCAGCGGCGTCGCAGGATATGGGCAGTGAAGCGCCGCGGGTTTTGTTGGCACCTCCGGCTTCCTTCCGCAATTCCGTCGCAACTTCGAGAGGTTCCTTAATGACGCTCCGCACCGTCGCGCTCGCCGCAACCACCGCTGCGCTCACGCTCGCCGGCACGACCGCCGCCCTCATCGCACAAGCTCAAACGCCGAGCACCGCCGACAGTCAATGGCGCGCCAGTTCCACCATGCTCGCGACGCTGCTGCAGGACGGCTACAAGATCGTCGCCGTGGTCAACAACGGTCCCGCCGACACGATCTTCGTGCAGCGCGATCAGAGCGCGTTCAAATGCATCGATACGCAGCAACCGGATACAAAAGCAAAAACGGCGGTGGCGCCGGGCTGTTACGAGCTGGTACCGCCGAGCGGCGCCACGCCGGCGTCGGAATCCAGATAACGTGATTTGAAGCGCGAGCTCGACGTAACCCCGGCTCGCGCGAAAGACTTCGGCGTCGCGCCAACACCGCGACGCTTCAGCGATCCACCAGCCGGCTCAGATTGCCGCGCACCCGCTGCAGCAGCGCGATCAACTGCGCCGCTTCTTCATCGCTGAAACCATTGAGCGCTTCGAGCGCGACCTCGTCGCCGACCTTGCGCGCCTTGCCGAGCGTGCGCTCAGCCTTCGGCGTCATGCGCACCTGGCGCTCGCGGCGATCCTGCGGATTCGCGGTCCGCTCGATCCAGCCGCCCTCCTCCATCCGGTCCAGCAGCCGGCCCGCCGAGATCGGCGCGACCTCGAGCAGATCCGCCAGCCGGGCCTGATTGATGTCGCCGTAGTGGCCGAGATAGGCCAGCACGCGACACTGCGCGCGCGTCAGATCGACCGACGACCTCGCGAGATCGTCGAACCGCTTGCCCGCCAGCCGGCCGACGTCGTAGATCAGAAAGCCGAAGCGCTCTTCGAATTGGGTTTTCATGCGCGGATTATACGGAAGCACTTCGGCGTACAGCGCGACTGCGTGTGCGTTCTATCCTCAGCACAACTCCCGATAGCGCCAACCCGTATTGACGATATACTAAGCATGCTTACTATATCGACCCTCCCCACCATTCATGTCTTCCGCCTCCACGTCGACGAGCGCCACTGAGCTGCTCAACCGGCCGATGATCACGATCTCGATCATGCTCGCGACGCTGATCCAGACGCTCGACAGCACGATCGCCAACGTGGCGCTGCCGCATATGCAAGGCACGCTGTCCGCGTCGCAGGACGAGATCACGTGGGTGCTGACCTCCTATATCGTCGCCGCCGCGATCGCCACGCCGCTCACCGGCTGGCTGGCGGATCGCCTCAGCGTGAAGCGGCTGCTGCTGATCGCGATCGGCGGCTTCACCGTGTCTTCCGCGTTGTGCGGACTCTCCGAGACGCTGTCGCAGATCGTCGTGTCGCGTCTGTTGCAAGGGATCTTCGGCGCGTCGCTGGTGCCGCTGTCGCAGTCGATCCTGCTCGACATCAACCCGCGCGAAAAGCAGGGCCAGGCGATGGCCGTGTGGGGCATGGGCGTGATGGTCGGGCCGATCCTCGGCCCGACGCTCGGCGGCTGGCTCACCGATAGCTACAACTGGCGCTGGGTGTTCTTCATCAACGTGCCGATCGGCGCGATCGCGCTGTTCGGCGTCGCGAGCTTCCTGCCGACGCGCGAGCCGAAACACGACGTGAAGTTCGACGCGTTCGGCTTCATCACGCTCGGCCTCGCGATCGGCGCATTGCAGGCGATGCTCGATCGCGGCGAGCAGCTCGACTGGTTTTCGTCGACCGAGATCGTGATCGAGGCGCTCGTCGCGGCAATCAGCTTCGCGTTCTTTCTCGTGCACACGGCGACGATCGGCGAGCGCTCGTTTTTCAAGTACAAGTTGCTGAAAGACCCGAACTTCGCGACCGGCACGTTGTTCATCTTCGTGATCGGCGCGGTGATGTACGCGACGCGTGCGCTGCTGCCGCCGATGCTGCAAAACCTGATGGGCTATCCGGTCGCGACCACGGGCCTCGTCACCGCACCGAGCGGCGCCGGCACGATGGTCGCGATGCTGATCGCCGGCCGGCTGCTCAAGCGCGTCGACGCGAGGCTGCTGCTGCTCTGCGGCTTCCTGATATCGGCGTTCGCGCTGTGGCAGATGATGCAGTACACGATCGTGCTATCGGCATCGGACATCGTGTGGCCCGGCGTGATCCAGGGCTTCGGACTCGGCCTCGTGTTCGTGCCGCTGTCCACGCTGACGTTCTCGACGCTGTCGCCGGAGCTGCGCGCGGACGGCACCGCGACTTATAGCCTGATGCGCAACATCGGCAGCAGCATCGGCATTTCGATCGTGCAGACGCTGATGACGCGCAACACGCAGATCTCGCACGCGGACCTCGCTGCGAACGTCACCGCGTTCAATCCGGCGCTCCAGTCGATGCTCAACAGCGGCTCGAACTATGACATCGCGGCGCTGAACGCGTCGATCACGCAGCAGGCGGCGATGGTCGCGTATCTGAACGACTTCAAGCTGATGTTCGTGGCGACGCTGCTGGTCATCCCGCTGTTGCTGCTGATCCGGCCGTCGCACAAGGCACCGGATGCGTCGATCGCGCATGCGGCGATGGATTGAGACCGAATGCGCCGACGTCCGTCTTAGCCTTCGATTCGCCCGCGCGTCACGCCGAGCAATGACGCCATCGCCGCGTACGCCGCGGCGGCATCGCGGGCGCGGATCGCGTCGAACACCGCCGTGTGCTCGGCGAGCGACGCGTTGAACACATCGGCGCGTTTTGCATTGAGCCGCAATTGTGCCTCGAGCGTGCGCTCGATCAGCGCGCCAAGCGGGATCAGCAGTTCGTTGCTGCACGCGGTGAGCACGCGCAGGTGGAACTGCAGATCCGCGCGCACCCATTCGTCGACGTTGCGCGCCGCCACCATCGCGGTATGCGCGGCCGCAAGCGCACCCAACGTGTCGTCGGTGTGCGCGGCGGCCGCGAGGCCGGCGGCATAAGGCTCGATCATCTCGCGCATTTCCTGCAGCTTGAGCGCGAACGCCATCGGCTCGGCGACGCGTGAATACCAGTCGAGCAGATCGGCATCGAGCAGATTCCACGCGGACTTGACCCGCACGCGCGTACCCACGCGCGGCCGCGATTCGATCAGCCCTTTCGACGTCAACGTGCGCAGCGCCTCGCGCAGCACCGTGCGGCTCACGCCGAACATCTCCATTAACTCGGCTTCACGAGGCAGGATCGACTCCGGCGCATAGTCGCCGCGCAGAATCGCGGTCGCCAGCAGTTGGGCGACTCGCCCGTGCAGATCGTGCGTAATGGTTTTCTCCTCGCGGTTGATGATCCCGTCGCGCAACGCGGCGGTAAGTCGGCAGATCTCACCACTATGTGGCAAATAGTACTATTAATAGTATTTTAATGCAGTTTTGTTGTAGCATGGAATTCCCCGAAATTTTGCATGCCCGCAGACCTGCTTTGCATGGGTTCGGAGTAAGCGCCAACTTCGATCGACACCGGAGACACACACCATGAAAATCACCAAGCTCGAAACCTTTATCGTCCCGCCGCGCTGGTGCTTCCTCAAGATCGAGACCGACGAGGGCATCGTCGGTTGGGGCGAGCCGGTGGTGGAAGGCCGCGCGCATACGGTCGCCGCGGCCGTCGAGGAACTGTCCGATTATCTGATCGGCAAGGACCCGCTGTTGATCGAGGATCACTGGCAGGTGATGTACCGCGCGGGCTTCTATCGCGGCGGCCCGATCACGATGAGCGCGATCGCCGGCGTCGATCAGGCGCTGTGGGACATCAAGGGCAAGCATCACGGCGTACCGGTGCACGCGCTGCTCGGCGGCCAGGTGCGCGACAAAATCAAGGTGTACTCGTGGATCGGCGGCGACCGTCCGAGCGATGTCGCGAACAACGCACGCGCGGTGGTCGAGCGCGGCTTCAAGGCCGTCAAGATGAACGGCTCGGAAGAGCTGCAGATCATCGACACCTTCGACAAGGTGCAAGGCGTGATCAACAACGTCGCGGCGGTGCGCGAGGCGGTCGGGCCGAACATCGGAATCGGCGTGGACTTCCACGGCCGCGTGCATAAGCCGATGGCGAAGGTGCTCGCCAAGGAACTCGACCCGTACAAGCTGCTGTTCATCGAAGAGCCGGTGCTGTCGGAAAACGCCGAGGCGCTGCGCGACATCGTCAATCAGACCAACACGCCGATCGCGCTCGGCGAGCGTCTCTATTCGCGCTGGGACTTCAAGCACATCCTGTCGGGCGGCTACGTCGACATCATCCAGCCGGACGCGTCGCACGCTGGCGGCATCACCGAGTGCCGCAAGATCGCCGCGATGGCGGAAGCCTACGACGTCGCGCTCGCGCTGCATTGCCCGCTCGGCCCGATCGCGCTCGCAACCTGTCTGCAGATCGACGCGGTCAGCTACAACGCGTTCATCCAGGAACAGAGCCTCGGCATCCACTACAACCAGGGCAATGACCTGCTCGATTACATCAAGAATCCGCAAGTCTTCAAGTACGAAGACGGCTTCGTGTCGATTCCGCAGGGCCCTGGACTCGGCATCGAGGTCAACGAAGAGAAAGTGCGCGAGATGGCGAAGGTCGGTCACCGCTGGCGCAATCCGGTGTGGCGTCACGCGGACGGCAGCGTCGCCGAATGGTGATCTGAACACCTGGGCGAAGCAGGCGGAACGCCGCCGGCGGGCCACGGGACGCGCGGGCCGTCGCAGTAACGTAACTTCCCGGACCAGCCGGCTCGAACCGGCGTTCGAGCGCTGCCGCCCCGACCTGCATCACTCCCCGCCGAGCCTTATCCCGCCTGGCTTTCGCGACGTTTGTTCGGTATCGGACATACGTATGGCCTGCTCCTTGCTGAAATGCATGCCAACAACGCATGCAGCGAGGAGCACCATGGGCGAATTCGTTCCTGACTATCTGATCCGCGAACAGGCGGCGGTCGGCGCGCTGGTTGCGTTCGGCGTGCTGCGCATCATCGGCGCGATGCTCGCGTACGAGCGCGGATGGAACATCTCGGTAGTCGGGAAATGCTTTATCGCCGCGGCAGTGCTGTACTGCCTGCCGCAGGTCTTCGATCTGCTCACGCAGATGGTCGGCTCGCACGCGGCCGGCGCCGAACTCGAAGGCAAGGCCGCGGGCTGCGCGATCGCGTTGTTCTGCGCGCCGATTCTCGGTCATCGCCTCGGCTTCGAGTAAGCGGGCTTCGCAGTGCGGCGCTGTTTTATGCGGCGCGCATCCGCGGGTGCTGTCGTAGAACTGACGCACGATGGACGCGCGCGGCCGTCGCGCATCCATCGCCGATTGGTCAATCGCCTATGCCGCGCCGCGCGTTCAACCGAGCGCAGCGAACGCCGGCACGGTGTGTGACAACGCGGCCGCGACGACGAACACGCCGATCATCACGAGCGCTTCCAGATACATCACGTTGACGAAGGTGTGCGCATCCATCGTCGATGCGGTGCGACGCAGGCGTGGCAGCGCCGATGTCCGGTTCAGCGCGCCGAGCACCAGCGCGAGCGCGACCAGCACGAGCTTCAACGTCAGCACATGACCCCACGTGCTCGCCTGAATCGCTTCGAACGAACTGCCCGAGTCGCGCACCGCATTGAAGACGCCCGACAGCAACACCAACGCGACCGCGACGATCGTCACGTTCGACACCTGGGTCGCCGTGCGGATCAGCATGCCCCGCGCGGTGGATGCCCCGAGCGCCGGCAGCACCGCCAGGCCGGAGGCCATCGCGAGTCCGCCCCATACGCTCGTTGCGAGCACGTGCAGCGTCTGCATGCCGATCGCGGCCGAGACCACGCCGGCATCGGCCGCGTGACCGAGCGACGCCTTACCCGCCGCGATCGCGAGCACCGCGAGCCACAGCAGCGTATTGCGCAGCATGCCCGTGCCATGGCTCAGCGCGGTGCCGAGCAGCACCAGCGCGCCGCCGAACGCGACGCTCCAGCCATAGCCGACATGCGTTTGCGTCAGCACCGTCGGCACCACGCCGAACGCCGCGGACAACCCGACACCGCTCATCGACGCCGCCTGATACAGGAGCCAGCCGAGATCCGCGAGCACCAGCACGATGGTGGCCGCGAGCATCGAGCGTTGCGCGCGCATCCAGCCCGGACGCGCCGGTGAAGTGCGCTGGAGCCCGTCCCTCGCGAGCCATGCGCCGAGGAGCGCCGAGCCGACGGCGAAGCCGAACGAGACGTTCATGAGCGTGGCCATTGCGACCTGCCCGATCCACAGTCCGTCGAAGTTCATTTGACGTTGAACGCGAAGTCGCCATGGGTACGATGGCCGTCGGTGGCCACCGCGATCCAGTGCACCGCATAGCGGCCGCTCGTCAACTGAGGCAGCGCGAGGTGCATCACGCGGGCGTCCGCGCTATCGACCGTCGACGCGCCCGGCGTCGCGGGCTTGCCGCTTGCATCGGCGAGTGTGATCTTGCTGAATGCGGGCTCGAGCGGCTCGGTGAAATGGATCGTCAGGTCGGTAGGCGCGACGGCGTCGGCGTTCGCGGCCGGCACGCTCGAGATCAGATGCGCATGCGCGAACGCGGTGGACGACATGGCCAGCGCCACCGCGCCGGACATCAACGCTCGCAGCGTCGACGAGGAGAAATCGAATAGCTTCATGTAAGGCCGATAGCGGATGAGAACGAACGGAACATAGGCGGGCCGGCGAGGCGCATCGTCTGCACGACGGCCGGCGAGCCCGGAAGTGTACGCTTCGATGGCGCGCGCGGGGATCGGTTCAACCTGGCTTGATCGAATGCGTCACGCGGCATCACGCTTGCAGCGACGGCGCCGTGATTATTTTTGAGGCAAAGACGTCGACCACGATCCGTGACGCAACCAAAGTCCGAAACCGGCATAACGCGACATACTGTCGCATGGCGGTCACACCTGGAACCGTCTCTAATGCGGCAAATAGTCACGATTACCCTTCGATGATAGAATGCTGCGTCGCCGCAGCGACGGCTGTCCTTCACACCGAGCCGCCCGAAGTTCGGTCAGGTCCCCGATTCCGATGGAGTTACGCGTGTCTTCAAGACGCCTCTTCCGCCCGTTGCTTGCCCTTCTGTTGATCGGCACCGCGGGTGTCTATAGCGCAGCGAAAGCGCAGACTCAACCGAAGGCCCCCGACACGATGGAAGCGCGCGTGCAAGGCTGCACGGCCTGCCATGGCTCGCATGGGCAAGGTACCGACAACGACTACTTCCCGCGCCTCGCCGGCAAGCCGGCGGAATATCTGTTCAATCAGTTGCAGAACTTCCGTGAAGGGCGCCGCAGGTACCCGCCGATGAACTACCTCGTCACGTATCTCTCCGACGACTACCTGCATCAGATCGCCACCTTCTTCTCGCAGCAGCGCCCGCCGTATCCGACGCCGGCCAAGCCGACCGTCTCGGCCGCCACGCTCGCGCGCGGTGAGCAGATCGTGCTGCACGGTGATGCATCGAAGCAGGTGCCCGCTTGCGCGGCCTGCCACGGCAAGGCACTGACCGGTATGGAACCGGCAATTCCGGGTCTCGTCGGTCTGCACGCCGACTACATCAGCGCGCAGCTCGGTTCATGGCGCTCGGGCACGCGTCACGCGATCGCGCCGGACTGCATGCACACCATCGCCACGCGCCTCAGCGACGAAGACGTGAACGCCGTCGCGGCCTGGCTTTCCACGCAGCAGGCTCCGCAAAACCCCGTGCCGGCTCCGGCCCGCTCCTTGAAGACTCCGCTTGCCTGCGGCAGCGAACCGCAATAAGGCGCCGGGAGAGACATTCAAATGAAACACAAGTCTTTGTTCGCCCTCTCGGCAGTCGTCGTGGTCGCGGCCGCCGCACTCGTTCCCGTCCTGTGGTCGGGCGGCGACAATCTGCATAGCAGCGGCGCAGCCGTGGCGGCAACGCCCGCGGACCAGGCCGACCTGATCAAGAAGGGCGAGTACCTCGCCCGCGCCGGCGACTGTATCGCCTGCCACACGGTGCGCGGCGGGCTGCCGTTCGCGGGCGGCCTGCCGATGGCCACGCCGTTCGGCACGATGTTCACGCCGAACATCACGCCGGACGACCAGTACGGCATCGGCAAGTGGACCCAGGACGACTTCTATCGCGCGATGCACACCGGCCGCTCGAAAGATGGCAGCCTGCTCTATCCGGGCTTCCCGTTCACGAGCTACACGAAGGTCACGCGCGCGGACTCCGACGCGATCTACGCATATCTGCGCTCGGTCGCGCCGGTCAACGTGCCGAGCCGTCCGCACGAACTGAAATTCCCGTTCAACCAGCGCAACATGCTGATTGGCTGGCGCACGCTGTTCTTCCGTGAAGGCGAGTTCAAGCCGGATCCGACCAAGTCGGTCGAATGGAACCGCGGTGCGTATCTGGTCGAAGGCCTTGGTCACTGCGGCATGTGCCACACGTCGATCAATGCGATGGGCGCCCCGGTCAACTCGGCCGCGTTCGCGGGCGGCCTGATTCCGCTGCAGAACTGGTATGCGCCGTCGCTGACGTCGAACCGCGAAGCCGGGCTCGGCGACTGGGACCTCAAGGACATCGCCGACCTGCTCAAGACCGGCGTGTCGAGCCGCGGTGCGGTGTTCGGTCCGATGGCCGAAGTGGTTCACAACAGCCTGCAGTATCTGTCGACCGAAGACATCAACGCGATGGCGACGTACCTGAAGACGATTCCGCAGAAGAGCGAAGCACCGGAACCGCTGCAGCTCGAAACCTCGGAAAAATTCGGCGGCGAACTGCTGAAGCAAGGTCAGAAGATCTACGCTGACAACTGCGCGAAGTGCCACGAGGATAACGGTCTCGGCCGGCCGCCGGCATTCCCGCCGCTCGCGAACAACCAGTCGATCCAGATGCCGTCGGCGGTCAACCCGATCCGCATGGTGCTGAACGGTGGTTATCCGCCGAGCACGGAAGGGAACCCGCATCCGTATGGCATGCCGCCGTTCGCGCAAGCTCTGTCGAATCAGGAAGTCGCAGCGGTCGTGACGTACATCCGCATGTCCTGGGGCAACCACGGCACGCCCGTGTCGCCGCAGCAAGTGGCCGACCTGCGTTCGGCGCCGCTCGACTAAGCAGCGTTCGACGCACCCCGGGCGCGGCCTGCGAAATTCGCGGCCGCGCCCTTCGTTTTTTCAGGACCGGTATCATGTAGGGCTATTTGTGTTGGAGGTTGCCCTCGTGGGACCGTGCAGGAGGAAAGAGTTGTGCCCTTCGGTGAGCGTTTGAACAGCATCACCCATCTCGTCGGCGCCGTGCTGTCGGTGGTGGGGCTGGCGGCGCTCGTCACGATGGGCGCGCTCGCCGGCGACGCGTACAAGGTCGTCAGCTTCGCCGTATATGGTGCGATGCTGTTCGTGCTGTATGCGATCTCGACGCTGTATCACAGCGTCAGCCATCCGCGTCTGAAGGCGATTCTGCAGAAATGCGATCATTCGGCGATCTACCTGCTGATCGCCGGCAGCTACACGCCGTTCACGCTCGTCACGTTGCGTGGACCGTGGGGCTGGTCGTTATTCGGCGTGAGCTGGGGGCTCGCTGCCCTCGGCATCGTGCAGGAACTCACGCTCGGGCGACGCACCCGCAGCGTGTCGATGGTGCTGTATGTGTTGATGGGATGGCTCGCGCTCGTAGCCGTCCACCCGCTGGTGCAGGCGTTGCCGGCCGCGGGGACCGCGTGGCTCGTGGCCGGCGGCGTCATCTATAGCGTCGGCATCTATTTCTTCATCAACGACGAGCGCATCCGCCACGGACATGGTATCTGGCACCTGTTCGTACTGGCGGGCAGTCTGTGTCAATTCGTCAGTGTCGCGCGCTATGTCGCGTGACATTCCACGGCGACGAATTGCAACTTAAGGCCAGTCGACGTGTCTGCATAGCGCGTTGAAACATTCGGCACATCTGTGAGCGTGCCGCCGATTTCTCCGTGAACGGAACCGGGCCTCGGCCTCGAACACCCATGCGGGCGTGTCGATGCCGCGCTGGTTTTTCCGCGTTGGGGTCCTTTGGGCCCAGCGGGGCCGTTCGCGACACTGCATTGCAAAGAGCTTTTATGTCTTTTGATTCCCTCGGCTTGTCCGAACCGCTGGTCCGCGCTGTCAATGAACTCGGCTACACCAGCCCGACTCCGATCCAGACTCAGGCGATCCCGGCCGTGCTCAACGGCGGCGATCTGCTCGCCGGCGCGCAAACCGGCACCGGCAAGACCGCCGGCTTCACGCTGCCGATCCTGCAGCGCCTGAATTCGATGCCGCCGGCCGCCGGCGGCAAGCGCGTGGTGCGCGCGCTGATCCTCACGCCGACTCGCGAACTCGCCGCACAGGTCGAAGAAAGCGTGCGCGCCTACGGCAAGTATCTGAAGCTGAAGTCGACCGTGATGTTCGGCGGCGTCGGCATCAATCCGCAGATCGATGCGCTCAGGCGCGGCATCGATATCGTCGTCGCGACGCCGGGCCGTCTGCTCGATCACATGCAGCAGAAGACCATCGACCTGTCGCATCTCGAGATCCTCGTGCTCGACGAAGCCGACCGCATGCTCGACATGGGCTTCATCCACGACATCAAGCGCGTGCTCGCGAAGCTGCCGCCGAAGCGCCAGAACCTGCTGTTCTCGGCGACCTTCTCCGACGAGATCAAGACACTCGCCGATGGCCTGCTCGACTCGCCGGCGCTGATCGAAGTCGCGCGCCGCAACACGACGGCCGAAACGATCGCGCAGAAGATTCACCCGGTCGATCGCGACCGCAAGCGCGAGTTGCTCACGCATCTGATCCGTCAGCACAGCTGGTTCCAGGTGCTCGTGTTCACGCGCACCAAGCACGGCGCGAATCGCCTCGCCGAGCAGCTGGCGAAGGACGGCATCAGCGCGCTCGCGATTCACGGCAACAAGAGCCAGTCGGCACGCACGCGCGCGCTCGCCGAGTTCAAGGACGGTACGCTGCAGGTGCTGGTGGCGACCGACATCGCCGCACGCGGCATCGATATCGATCAGTTGCCGCACGTGGTCAACTTCGATCTGCCGAACGTGCCGGAAGACTACGTGCACCGCATCGGCCGCACGGGTCGCGCGGGTGCGACCGGCGAGGCGGTGTCGCTCGTGTGCGTCGATGAACTGCAGTTGCTGAAGGACATCGAGAAGCTGATCAAGCGTCCGGTCCCGCAGGAAGTGATCGCCGGTTTCGAGCCGGACCCGACCGCGAAGCCGGAGCCGATCCTGCGACGCGGGCAGGGCGGCGGCGGGCGCTCGCCGCGTCAGGGACAAGGCGCGGTGCGTCGTGACGGCGGTGCTGGTGGTGGCGCACCGGCCAAGCCGGCTCAAGGCTCCGGTCAGCGTTCGGGACAAGGCACGGGTCAGCGTTCGGGCAAGCCTGCGTCGAACGCTCAGCCCACGCCGCGGCCACAAGGTGCGAAGCCGGCCGGCAATGGCAATCAGCCGCGTCGCGATACGCAGCGTCACGACGATCGGCCGCGTACCGCCGCGCATGATGGCGCTCCCGCGCACCATGCGCCGCGCAAGCCGCAGGGCAATCGTTCGCACAACGGCAATCCGGGCGCGTTGCTCGGCGGCGGCGCGAAGCGCAACGATGCGCCGCGTGGTGCGCAACCGTCGCGCAACGGCGCCCGTGGCCGTTAAGCGTCGCGCGGCCTGAAGGCTGCCCGCGCATCAGCCGTTAGCGCTTCCCTGCTCGAAGACTAATGGCTGCTCGCGGCGGCAGCCTGCTTCAAATGCTCGACCTGCCGTTCCCATCGCTCGAGCACCACACTCCCCTCTCCTTGCAATTCGAACGTGATGCCGCCCGTGAGGCGCGCATAACGGACGCTTTGCGCTTCCGCTGTGTCGATCGAGCCGAGCAGATAGACGAGGCCGCTGTCGTCGCCAGCAACACTGGGCAGCGGCGCGACACGCAACTGCACCTGATAGAACGCCGCATCGCAGACGAAGCTCAGCGCCGCGCGCCCGCTTTGCGCGATCGCGCGCGTCGCGCGCGCCTGCGGCCATAGCGCGATGCACAGCGTGCGCGAGTCGGGCGCATAGAGTTCGCCGACGCTCAGCAGAGATGTGCGCACGTGGCCGTTCGCATCGACGCTCAGTAGCGACGCGGTGAAGCCCAGCTTGTCCGCAAGCGACGAACCGTCGAACAACGCGCGCACGTTGGCCGGCCATTCGTCGAACACGATCTGTTCGAGCGGACGCGCGGACGTAGATGCGGAGGAGGAAGCGCTCATGCCATCGATCCAGTCGAAGTAGTCGGTAGAGCTCCATCATGCCTCGGAAAGACCAAAGCCCGCATGAGCGGGCTCCGGTTCGCTTCGTCAGGTCGTTGCAGCTGCATTCAGCCGATGCCTCGCGCAATGATCGATAGCTCAGCGAAAGAATACGTGCTGCGTGATCTTCGCGAGCGGATAATGCACGCCCGGCTGAATGCGCGCCGGCAGATCGAGTGGCTTGAGCAGCATCTTCACGCACATGTCGGCGGACAGATTACGGCGCACCAGCTTGTTGATGCGCGCCGCGCGCTCGCGGTTATACGCGGAGTCGTGCACGCGCTCCGGATAGCGAATCGCGAACACGTGCCGCAACGCGATCTCCGAATCTTCGTTCTTGATTTCCATCACGCGACGCATCAACGCGCCCAGCACCGCGAGCCGACCGTTGCCCTCGATCCGGTTGTACTTCTTGAAGTACCTGAAAAAGTGCTTGTAGTGACGGACCTCGTCGGTGCGGATGTTGTCGGTGATCTGCTTGAGGACCGCTTCGTCCGAGCACTCGTTGATCGCGCGGTACAGCGTCGCGGTACCCGTTTCGACTACGCAACGCGCGACCATCTCCAGCGCGCGGGTCTTTTCGAAATCCTCGACCGAGCACGTGAGCGAATACTCGCCCATGAAATTGCGGAACGCGGTGTCCCAGTCGAACTCGGGCCATACATACGCGATATAGGTCTTCAGCGCCCGGCCGTGCTGCATTTCCTCGGGCTCCCACTCGTGGTTGAGCCAGGCCGAGACCTCGGGGTCGTCGTTGAAAAACGTACTCAGATTGCTGGTGTAGAGATCGGTGCCGCTTTCGATGAACGAAGCCGCGCACAACAACAGCAGCAGGTCCTCGTTGGCCGCGGCCTTCTGACGGTCAATGCGCGTCAGATCGATGTCTTCGATCCGCCAGGGCATGACATGGTTCAGCTCTGTGTGCATCGTGTCTTGCTCCCATGCTGTACCGACCCGTGGAGTTCTTCGCAACTGCCACCGCGCTCGCCGTGATGTTTCTGCGTGTCGGATACAACGCCGTGAATTAGAGTTGGGCCCGTGTACTCTGCATCTTAGCCGGAGATATCCGACCATGCAGATCACACAGCACAGACCATGCCGCATCGACGCAGTTCCGATTTCAAGATAGTCGAAATCTTCCAACGTGTTAAAACATGTGCGCAAGACAAAAAAAGCCAGCCCAAAAGGCTGGCTTTTCGGACAGACATCAGACCCGGCGGGGTTGGGGCACGGGCGGGCGCCCTACGCGGGCCCCCTTGGGAGGCCCCCCTTGGGAGGCCCCCCTTGGGCGGGCCCCCTCTTCCTCAGGCAGGTTGGACGTCGCCCGGGATGGGACGCACGCGACGCATGCGCAGCGCGACGATGATCAGCGATACGCCCGAAAGCACCGCCGCAAGCAGGACGTAATAACTTGGCGCGAGTTTGTCGCCGGTCAAATGAATGAAGGTTTCGACGATGGTCGGCGCGAAGCCGCCGAAGATCGTCACGCCGATGCTGTAACCGATTGAAAGGCCAGTCGAGCGCACCTGGGTCGGGAAGATCTCCGACATCAGCGCGGGCATCGGCCCCGAGTACGAGGCCTTGAAAATACCGGCGACGCCTTGCAGCACGAGCAGCCAGCCAATCGTCGGATGTGTCTGCAGCCATGCGAACATCGGATAGATCAGCAGGCCCATCAGGATCGACGTGCTCAGCATGATGCGAATTCGGCCGATGCGATCGGACAGCGCGCCCATGATCGGCGAGAAGATGAACTGCATGCCGCCGTTCAGCACGACCACGCCGAACGACGCGGCCGCCGCCATATGCAGCTGCTTGACCGCGTAAAGCGGCATGTAGAGCTGCAGCACGTACACGCCGACCGTCGACTGCGCAACCATGCCGATCGCGAGCAGCAGGTTGACCCACTGATTCGAGAACGACGCGTCCTTCGTTCCGCTGACGACCTTGTGCTCGCCAGCCGCCTCGCGAGCCGCGCGTTCTTCACGCAATGCGAGGAATTCGGGCGTCTCGTCGAGATGCGAGCGGATGTAGTAGCCGACCGGCCCGACCAGCAGACCGAACACGAACGGCACACGCCAGCCCCAGCTGTTCAGATGCTCGGCCGGCAGCCACGCGGTCAGCAGCGAACCGAAGGCCGCCGCGGTGATCGCCGCGAGACCCTGGCTCGCGAACTGCCAGCTCGCGTAGTAGCCGCGCCGGGTCGCGCTGTGCTCGACCATGAACGCGGTCGCGCTGCCGAACTCGCCGCCGACCGCGAAGCCCTGCACGAGCCGCGCCAGCAGCACCAGCAGCGGCGCCGCGAGACCGATCGCCGAAAACGGCGGCATCACGGCCATCGTGAAAGTACCGACCATCATCAGCGCGATCGCGAGCGTGAGCGCCGCCTTGCGGCCCTTGCGGTCGCCGTACACGCCGAGCACGACCGCGCCGAGCGGGCGCATCAGGAACGAGAGGCCGAAAGTGGCGATCGCGAGCAGCGTCGACAGCCACTCGTCCTGCATCGGGAAGAACTGTTTCGCGATGATCGTCGCGAAGTAGCCGTAGACCAGGAAGTCGAACCACTCGAGCGCGTTACCGATCGACGACGAGAAAACGATCCGCCGCACCATCGCTTTCGAAAGCGGCGCGGCGTGGGGGAAAGCGGTCGTCGAGTGCGACGCGGGGGTATTCATGATGGTCTTCTGCCTGTCTGCTGCGTGATAGCCGTGGTAGGTGCGGCACCGCCTGGGTCTGCGAGGCGGCTGGCGGGCGCGCAATAGCGCGGCATATGCCATGCCGCGCGTTGGTTACGTGTTACCCGGGTGTCGGACCTGAGTCCCGGTGCGGACCTCGGCCCCGGGCGTCGCCTCGTTGTGGCCTAGAAGCCGGCGGCGAGACCGTCGCGGCGGCTGTCGCTGGCCGCCACGTAGCCGCGCTCCGGCTCGTTGCGATCGAGTTGCCAGATGAACTGGCCGGAGCCGAAGTCCATGTACGGATCGTCGACCGACTTGATCGTGTGGCCGAGCTTCTGCAGGCCCTCGGTGGTCTTCGGATCGAGCGTCGACTCGATATCGACCGTGAAGTCGCGGTTGACCTTCCAGCGCGGCGCGTCGCACGCGGCCTGCGGCTGCTGAGCGTAGTCGAGCATGCGCACCACCGTTTGCAGATGGCCTTGCGGCTGCATGTCGCCGCCCATCACGCCGAAGCTCATCACCGCTTCCTGCTGACCGTTCACCTGCTGCGTGAGGAACGCCGGGATGATCGTGTGGAACGGCCGCTTGCCGCCCTCGACGACGTTCGGCGACTTCGGATCCATCGAGAAGCCGCAGCCGCGGTTCTGCAGCGCGATGCCGCTGTCCGGCACCACCACACCCGAGCCGAAGCCCATGTAGTTCGACTGGATGAAGCTGACCATCATGCCGCTCTCGTCCGCGGCCGACATGTAGATGGTGCCGCCCGCCTTCGGCATGCCGAAGTCGAAGTGCGTCGCCCGCTTCGGATCGATCAGCTTCGCGCGCGAGCTCAGGTACGCGTCGTCGAGCATCTGCTCGGGCGTGACTTCCATCGACCGCGGATCGGCCACATAGCGATACAGGTCGGCAAACGCGAGCTTCATCGCTTCGATCTGCAGATGCTGCGACTCGACGCTGTCGACCTTCAGCGACTTCACGTCGAACTTCTCGAGGATGCCGAGCGCAACCAGCGCCGCGATGCCCTGGCCGTTCGGCGGAATCTCATGCACGGTGTAGCCGCGATAGTCCTTGCCGATCGGCTCGACCCAGTCCGCGCGGTAGTTGCGGAGATCGTCGGCGCTCAGCGCGGCGCCGCCTTCGCGTGCGAACGCGGCGATCCGCTCGGCGATCTCGCCTTCGTAGTACGCGCGCGGGCCCTGCTCGGCGATCAGGCGCAGCGTCTTCGCGTGACCGGGCAAGCGCACCAGCTCGCTGACCTCAGGCGCGCGGCCGCGCGGCATGAAGGTCTGCGCGAAGCCCGGCTGATCCTTCAGTTCCGGCACCGCGGCAGCCCATTTGTACGCGACGATGCTCGCCACCGCGTGACCGCGCTCGGCGATCTCGATGGCCGGCTCCATCAGGTCGGCGAACGGCAGCTTGCCGAACTTCTGGTGCAGCGCTTCCCAACCGGCGATCACGCCCGGCACCGTGACGGCGTCCCAGCCACGCTTCGGCTGTTTCGCGAAGCCGTTTTCCTCGCCGTATTTGCGCTTGAAGTAATCGACGTTCCACGCAGCCGGCGACACGCCCGACGCGTTCAGACCATGCAGCTTCTTGCCGTCCCACACGAGCGCGAACGCGTCGCCGCCCAGGCCGCACGACACCGGCTCGACCACTGTCATCGCTGCGGCGGCCGCGATGGCCGCGTCGACGGCATTGCCGCCCTTCCACAACATGCGCAGCCCGGCCTGCGCCGCGAGCGGATGCGAGGTCGAAACGATATTGCGTGCGAATACGGGCAGACGTTGCGTCGGATAAGGGTTTTGCCAGTTGCTGAAGCCAGTCATGTCGAACACTCTCGAAAGCGCGGGCCGGCACGAAAAAATCGCCGGACATCATGGGAAAGGTTGTAAGGCAAGTAAATCGCGGAACCCAGGATTGCATCGCGAAGCGCACCAAAAAACAAATTCATTTATCAAATGAATAAATGCGTCTTGCACCTGAATGAAGGTTCGAGCAGGTTCGGAGCGTTCGCGGCCAGTTGGCGGACAAGGGGCGCGATGGTTTTACAATAGCCGCAATCGCGTTCGTCGACGGCGGGCTTTCTGCCGGCCGCTCGATGAACGCGACGGACCACGCCGACACGACAGCCACCACCCGAGACACATGACACGAGACCCCCGCCTGACTCTCAACGCCCGGCAACAGGAATTGCTGGAATGGGTGCAACGCGACGGCTTCGTGACCGTGGACGACCTCGCGGGCCACTTCGACGTCACCCCGCAGACGATCCGCCGCGACGTCAACTGGCTCGCCGATATGAATCTGCTGCGCCGCTATCACGGCGGCGCCAGTCTGCCGACCAGTTCCGAGAACGTCTCCTACACCGCGCGCCAGCGCATGTTTCATGAAGAGAAAAGACGCATCGCGGCGCTAGTCGCCACTCACATTCCCGATCAGGCATCGCTTTTCATCAACCTCGGCACGACCACCGAGGAAGTGGCACGCGCGCTGAACCGCCACCGTGGACTGCGCGTGATCACGAACAATCTGAACGTCGCGAGCATGATGAGCGGCTACCCGGATTGCGAAGTGCTGGTGACGGGGGGCATCGTGCGGCCGTGGGATAAGGGCATCGTCGGTGAACTGGCGATCGACTTCATCCGGCAGTTCAAAGTCGATTTCGCGATCATCGGCACGTCGAGCATCGAAACGGACGGTACGCTGCGCGATTTCGACACGCGCGAAGTGCGTGTCGCCGAGGCGATCATCGAGCACGCACGCACCGTGTTCCTCGCCGCGGATCACTCCAAGTTTGGCCGCCCGGCGCTAGTTCGCCAGGGACATCTGGAGCAGATCGACGCATTGTTCACCGACGCTGCGCCGGCCGCCGACATGGCCGAAGCGCTGAACGCCGCGAATTGTCAAATCTATATCGCCGGATAATTCCAGGTGATCTCCGCCATGCTGCGGTGCACGCAAAACCTCGCGTGAAATCAAGAATCTGGCTGCGGGGCCGGACCGCCTATCGCGCGACCAATTGTCAAATGGAAAATTTACGGGGACCAGGTTGGCGTTTCATCGGTGCTCGCCTACACTCCAGTTCCCCAACGTGCGTTGCGAGTTTCGCACGGCGTCGGTTTGTGAATCTGTCGTGTAAGCCGTACCTCCCGCCCTGATCCTTAGCGGACCCCGCCCCGGCCTGTCGGTCGACTGCAAGGCTGTCCGCAATTTGCTGACATGGAGAGAACGATGCTGAGTCCGCATGAATTCGCCACGTTGTTACTCGTCAAGGACGCCCCCAACCAGGTCGAAATGGACCGAGAAGAACTCGATGCGTTGCTCGAACGCCAACTGGTGCAACTCGAACGCCTCGCATCGGGCAACGAAGAATGGCGCGTGACCGAAACCGGCGACACCGCATTGCGGGCCATCAAACGTTTTTCCTGAGATTCCCTGTCGTTCGATCCGAGAGCCGTTGGCGGCGTATCCGCGCCGCCCTGGCGGATGCGCCGCGCGCTTCGCTCGCGACTGCCGGGCTCGTATCGTTCAACTCCCTGACAGCGGGCCGCCTTCGCGGCCTTTTGTTGTGCGCATCTCATTTACACAGTAAATTCACGCGACGGACTTCCCCGCCCTCGCGCATGCCCAAGACGCTCTCCGCCGACGACATCCAGCAGTTTCGCGAAGCCATGCGACGCGTCGCCGAAAACGCATTTGCGACCCGCGGCGCGCAAGGCGTGACGATGCGCGAGCTGGCGAAGGAGCTCGGCTGCAGCGCGATGACACCGTATCGCTATTTCCGCGACAAGGAAGAAATTCTGGCGATGGTTCGCGCCGCCGCGTTCAACCGCTTCGCCGCGCGCCTCGAAGCGGCCGCGCGCGGCATCCCCGCGAACGCCCCCGCCATCGATCACAGCGCCGTCGGCCGGGCCTACGTCGACTTCGCGCTCGATGAACCGCACGCCTACCGTTTGATGTTCGATCAGACGCCGCAACAGCAAGGCGCTTACCCTGAACTGGCCGCGGCGTCGCAGCGCGCGTGGCGTCTGCTGGAAGCGCACTTCGAGCGGCTCGTCGAGGCGGGTATTCTCGAAGGCGATCCGCGCCTGATCGGCTATGCGTACTGGACGAGCCTGCACGGCTTCACGATGCTTGCGCTCGCGAAACAGCTACCGCCGTCGGCCGCGCAACAGGCCGATTCCGCCGGCGACGGAGCGCCGAAGCCATCACGTGAAGCCGTGTTCGCGCAGCTTTTGCGCATGCTGTGGCGCGGAGCGTTGGCGCCGCACAAGTGAACCGGCTCGCCGGTCAACCCGTTGCTGCTTACCCGTTACGCAAGGTCGGATCGGCACTCGCACGCCAGCTGATCGCCCTTGCGCGCTGCTCGTTGAAGAACTCGACCCACTGGTTGCGCACCTTCGGACCGCTGCTCGTCGCCTCGCTCGCATGGCGCTGCGCGATCGATGCCTGGAACGCGCAGAAGTCGTCGTTCGACAGCCGGCCGCGCCGGTTCGCCACATAGGCATCGAAGAACGTCTCATAGACGTTCTGCGCGTCGCTGCCGTAGTCGACGGTTTGCGGCGAGCACATCTTCTGTAACGCCTCGAACGACGTTGCGCCCCTCGTCCCTTCCAGACTCGGCGTACTCACGCATCCCGCCAGCAGCGCCGCCGCGCCGATCATCAAAAGTCCACGCATACATCACCTCGAAATGGCTGCTACCGAGAGTATCGTCCGCGGTCGCGCGTTGTGCCACTCCCGTGCCATTCGACCCAAGGCTCGCTCGGGTCGAAGCGAACTTTACTTTTTCGAATATGTTCATTAAAGTTCGAAAACGAACATGATTCGTTCAATCAGCTTTCCAACTTACTCCCAGATTCGATGCAGAGGCTCACCAGGTGACGCAAGGCACGAAATATGATTTGCTCGTCGTCGGTGGCGGGATCAACGGCGCCGGCATCGCCCGCGACGCGGCCGGCCGCGGCCTGGCGGTGCTGCTGTGCGAGCAGGACGATCTGGCCGCGCACACCTCGTCGGCAAGTACCAAGTTGATCCACGGCGGCCTGCGCTACCTCGAGTACCGCGAGTTCGGGCTCGTGCGCAAGGCGCTGCAGGAGCGCGAGACGCTGCTGCGCGCGGCGCCGCACATCATCTCGCCGCTGCGCTTCGTGATGCCGCATATGCCGGATCTGCGCCCCGCCTGGCTGATCCGCGCGGGTCTGTTCCTGTACGACCATCTGGCCAAGCGTGAGCTGCTGCCGGGCTCGCGCGGCATCGTGATGAGCCGGCATCCGGCCGGCGCGCCGCTCGTCGAAACGATCAAGCGCGGCTTCGTTTATTCGGACGGCTGGGTCAACGACGCGCGCCTCGTCGTCCTGAACGCGCTCGACGCGCACGAGCGCGGCGCGACGATCCTCACGCGCACGAAGCTGGTCAACGCAGAGCGCGCCGGCGGCGAGTGGCGCGCGCAACTGCAACGGGCGGACGGCACGACGCTCGACGTGCGCGCCGCCGCGATCGCGAACGCGGCGGGCCCGTGGGTCGGCGAGCTGCTGAAGGGCGCGCTCGGCCGGCCATCGGCGCATAGCGTGCGGCTCGTCAAGGGCAGCCACATCGTCACGCGGCGCCTGTTCGAGCACGACCACGCGTACATCTTCCAGAACGCCGATAAGCGGATCATCTTCGCGATTCCCTACGAGCACGACTACACGCTGATCGGCACCACCGACCTCGAATATCGCGGCGACCCGTCGCAAGTCGCGATCGACGCCAACGAAACGCAGTATCTGTGCGATTCGATCAACCGCTACTTCAGGCAGAAGATCTCGCCGGCCGACGTGCGCTGGAGCTATTCGGGCGTGCGCCCGCTGCTGGAGGACGAGAACGCGGACAATCCGTCGGCGGTCACGCGCGACTACTCGCTCGAACTCGACGCGCCCGCGGAACAGGCGCCGCTGCTGTCGGTGTTCGGCGGCAAGATCACGACGTTTCGCAAGCTCGCCGAGCAGGCCGTCGATACGCTCACCGACGCGCTGCGCCACGGCGGGTCCGCGTGGACCGTCGACGCGCCGCTGCCGGGCGGCGACATCGCACAGGCGAACTTCAATCGCTTCCTCGGTGAGTTCTCGCGCGAGCACGCATGGCTGCCGGCGTCGCTCGCGCATCGGCTCGCGCGCGCGTATGGCACGCGCGCGAATCGCGTGATCGGCCTCGCGCGCTCGCGCGCCGAGCTCGGTCCCGAGTTCGCGCCGGGACTGCACGAAGCCGAGCTGGTTTATCTGCGCGATACCGAATGGGCGCGCACCGCGCAGGACGTGCTGTGGCGGCGCTCGAAGCTCGGCCTGCACGTCGAGCCGGGCACGCTCGATGAGGTTACGCGCGATATCGACGCGTGGTTCGCGCGCGAACCGGCCCGGCAGAGCGCGTAGGCGGCCCGGCCGGGCAAACTGGGATGCCCCGACAAAAGCGGCGGCAAACACAACGCGGCGCCAATGCCGGGTGAAGCAAACGGCGCGAGCCCGTAGAAACGGCGCACACCATGCGCGCGTCCCGGGCCGGCCCCACCGCAGCTTCGGCTGGACGACACCGGCACGCGCCCTCACACTATGGCGGCCCGCTCACAACAACACGCCGCTCGCATCGCCGGCCAGCAATCCGGCGATCCGTAACATGCATGGAGAAGAGACAATGCTGGATCAGTACGTTCTCGCGCTTGACCAAGGCACCACCAGCTCGCGCGCGATGCTGTTCGACCGGCGCGGCAACGTCGTGTCGACCGCGCAAAAGGAATTCCAGCAGATCTACCCGCACCCGGGCTGGGTCGAGCACGATCCGCAGGAAATCTGGTCGACGCAGGCCGGCGTCGCCGCCGAAGCGGTCACGCGAGCCGGCATGAACGGCACGTCGATCGCGGCGATCGGCATCACGAACCAGCGCGAAACCACGATCGTGTGGGATCGCGAAACCGGCCACCCGATCTACAACGCGATCGTCTGGCAGGACCGCCGCACCGCCGACTTCTGCGACGACCTGAAAGCGCAGGGTCTCGAAGCGAGCGTGCGCGCGAAGACCGGCTTGCCGATCGACTCGTATTTCTCGGCGACCAAAATCCGCTGGATTCTCGACAACGTCGAAGGCGCGCGCGAAAAAGCGCGTCAGGGCCGGCTCGCGTTCGGCACCGTCGACAGCTGGCTGATGTGGAATTTCACGAAGGGCGCGCTGCACGTCACCGACGTGACCAACGCGTCGCGCACGATGCTGTTCAACATCCACACCCTGAAGTGGGACGACGAACTGCTCGCCGCGCTCGACATTCCGCGCAGCATGCTGCCGGAAGTACGGCCGTCGTCGGAGGTGTACGGACCGACGGTGACCACCGTGTTCGCGTCGAAGATTCCACTCGCGGGTATCGCCGGCGATCAGCACGCCGCGCTGTTCGGCCAGATCTGCACCGAGTCCGGCATGGTCAAGAACACCTACGGCACCGGCTGCTTCCTCGTGATGAACACGGGCGCCAAACCGATCGAATCGAACAACAATCTCGTCACGACGATCGCCTGGCAGATCGGCGAGCGTATCGAGTACGCGCTCGAAGGCAGCATCTTCATCGGCGGCGCCGTGGTGCAGTGGCTGCGCGACGGCCTCGGCATCATCAGGAACGCGGCGGAAATCGAAACGCTCGCGCGCGGCGTGCCGCATTGCGACGGCGTGTATCTCGTGCCCGCGTTCGCCGGCCTCGGCGCGCCGCACTGGAACGCGCATGCGCGCGGCACGCTGTTCGGCGTCACGCGCGGCACGACCTCCGCGCATCTCGCGCGCGCGGCGCTCGATTCGATCGCCTATCAATCGCTCGATGTGCTGAAGGCGATGGAAGCCGACTCGGGCATTCGCATCGGCGAGTTGCGCGTGGACGGCGGCGCCTGCGCGAACAATCTGCTGATGCAGTTCCAGGCCGACATCCTCGGCGTCGACACGGTGCGCCCCCAGGTGTCCGAGACCACCGCACTCGGCGCCGCCTATCTGGCAGGTCTTGCGGTGGGCTACTGGAAGGACATCGACGAGTTGAAAAGCCAGTGGAAGCTCGAGCACCGCTTCACGCCGGCGCTACCGCCTGCGGAGGTCAGGACCTGCCTCGATGGCTGGCAGCGCGCGATCCGCGCGGCGAAGGCCTGGGCCGATACGCCGTAAGGCCGCGGGCGCGCAGAACGCCAAAAGGACGCGGTCCGAAAGTACGTATGATGACGCTTTTCATCCCGGCGCGCGGGCCCGCAACCCGCCGCCCGCGCGCTTTGCGCTTACCGTTTTTCAGGCATGATCGACCACCTCATCTGTGACTGCGACGGCGTGCTCGTCGACAGTGAAGTCATCGCCGATCGCGTGATGTTCGACACGCTGACGGCCACCTTCCCCGGCATCGATTTCGCCCCTGTCGTCAAAACCGCGTTCGGCCAGCAAACCTCGCGCTTTCTCGCCGGCCTCGAAACGCAGTTCGACATCACGCTGCCTGTGAACTTCCTCGACACGATCGAGCGTAACGTCGAGCTCGCGCTCGCCGCGTCGCTCGGTCCGATCCACGGCGTGCGCGACGCGCTGCAACGCGTGACGCTGCCGGCAGCGGTCGTGTCGAACAGCCGTATGTCGCGCGTCGCCGCATCGGTACGGCGCGCGGGTCTGCAGCAGATTTTCGGCGAGCGCGTGTTCAGCGCCGAGCAGGTCGCCCGGCCGAAGCCGTATCCGGACGTCTATCTGTTCGCGGCCACGACGCTTGGCGTCGTGCCGGCGCGTTGCCTCGTCGTCGAGGACAGCGTCGCGGGTTTGAACGCGGCGCGCGCGGCAGGCATGAAGACGATCGCGTTCGTCGGCGCGAGCCATATTCCGGACGGCTACGCGGATGCGCTGCGCGCGATGGGTATCACGCGAATCATCAAGCATATGGATGAACTGCCGGCGCTCATCGAGGCGGGCGTGCGCGGCGAATTCGGCGACGAGCAGTCGTAGCGGTTTTGCGCAACGCCGATAAAAAAGCCGGTTCTTCGGAAGAAGAACCGGCTTTTTGCGTCATGGCGTCGCGTGCCGCTCGATGGATGGCCCGTCAAGCCTCGGCCATCGCGCCCTCGCGCACCTGCGCGAGCGACTCGCGAAACTCGACCAGCTCGGCGATCGTCAGCATCGGCAGATCATGTTGCGCGGCGAAGCGCTCGACGTCCGCGCCGCGCGTCATCGTGCCGTCGGCGTTCATCAGTTCGCACAGCACGCCGGCCGGCTTCAGGCCCGCGAGAATCGCCAGATCGACGGTGCCTTCGGTGTGGCCGCGCCGCGCCAGCACGCCGCCCGGCATCGCGCGCAGCGGGAACACGTGGCCGGGGCGCACGATGTCGGCGGGTTTGGCCGTATCGGCGATCGCGGCGCGGATCGTGGTCACGCGATCCTGCGCGGACACGCCGGTGCTGACGCCTTCGCGCGCTTCGATCGACACCGTGAACGCGGTGCCGTGACGGCTTTCGTTGTTGACGGCCATCGGCGGCAGTTCGAGCGCGCGGATCTTGTCGTCGGGCAGGCACAGGCAGACGATGCCGCTGCATTCCCGGATCAGCAGCGCCATCGTTTCGACCGACAGGCGCTCGGCCGCGACGATCAGATCGGCTTCGTTCTCGCGGTCGTGGTCGTCCTGCAGCACCACGGCGCGGCCCTCGCGCAGCGCCTGCAAGGCGGCGGCGATACGCGGCGGAACGGCTTCGGTGGCAAGCAGCGGGAGATCGGCGAAGGCATCGTCTGCAATCGTCGACGGAGCAGGAAAAGTAGCAAAGGACATAGTTGAAACGCTCATCGCAAAAGTTGGGCGAGAAACGTTTCAGGGCATTGCAAACAGACTGACACGCGCCGCCCAGGCGCCGCGCGAAAGCGGACGCTGATACGCCACCCAGGCTACAGGCGGCGTCGCGGAACGCACATGACTGTCTGCACATCTTCTTCCATCCGGACTATGACCGTCGGCTCTGGCTTCTGACCAGATCTGCTGACCCCGCTCCTGTCTGCGCTATGCCGAAGGCTAAGCGATGCGGGCGCTCGCGGGCTTGCCGGCTCACGCTGTCGCGCTGCCGGCCCACCGCCGGTGGGGAATTTCACCCCGCCCTGAAGACGCACTGATTGCCGGTTCGACCGGCGGGCGAAGCATACAACAGTCGCGCGAGCGCTGCAGCGCGACGAACAAAGACCCTACTCATTGCATTGGACCTGCATCGACGCCCTGACCCGCGCTTGAACCTCGACGCCGTCGATTCTCAACCCGGCACACCTTTGCGTGCGGCTTCGTCGCGTGCGGCGCCCGCGGCCGGCACTTCCCAGCGCGGCGGCGTCTCAGCCCGCAGCGTCACGCGAAACGCGCGCGCCTCGGTGTCGCCGGGATTGCGCAGGCTGTGCGGCTGGTCGGCGTCGAACACGATCGCGTCGCCGGTCGCGAGCAGTTGACGCTGGTCGTGCACGCTGACTTCGAGCGTACCGTCGCTGACCACCAGATTCACCGTCGTGCCAGGCGCGCGGCGCACGCCCGCTTCGGTATGCAGCGGGGCGATCCGCAGTTCGTGAAACTCGGCGGCGATCGACTCGTCGTCGGGATAGAGCGGCCGCACCGAGTAGCAACCGTTCGCGCTGACCACGCGGGCCGAGCGCTCGGCCGGCAGATGCGCGAAGCCGTTGGTCGCGTGACGCCGCAGGAACGCCGCCACCGACACCTTCAGTGCCGCCGCCACCTTGCACAGCACCTTGATCGACGGCACGCTGCGCGCCGACTCGATCTGCGCGAGCATGGCGCGCGACACGCCTGACGCGCGCGCCAGCGCATCGAGCGAAAGCTGCCGTTCGGCGCGCAGCCGCGCCAGATTCACGCCGACCAGCTGTTCGAGCGCATCGAAGGGTTCGGCGGAGCGCGGCGCCGCGTCGGTGTCGGCATCGGCAGAGGGATCGCGGACCAGCGCGAGCGGGGAATGCATATTGGCCTCCAGAGCCCCGCCAGGCGGGGCAAGAGCAGTAAGTGGAAGCAAGATAGCATCGGCTTTGGCCGCGCCCAACGAAGTTATCTTCACACTGTTATCAGCATGGCGGAGGCAAGCAACTGACGACTCACGCGCTTTGCGCGAGCGCGCGCGCCGGCGCATCCATGCGCGCCGCGAACCACGTCAGCAGCAGCGCGGCGACGCTGACCGCGGCGGCAACCCACGGCAAGGTATCGAGCGCGTGGCCGTGATTGATCACGAGACCGCCGAGCCACGCACCCGCTGCATTGCCGACGTTGAACGCGCCGATGTTCAGTGTCGACGCGAGATTCGGCGCGGCGGCCGCCTTCTCGACCACGCGCATCTGCAACGGGGGCACCGTCGCGAACGCCGCGATGCCCCACACGAACACCGTGATCGCGGCAGCCGCTTGCGAATGGCTGGTGCGCGCGAAGATCGCCATCACGACCGCGAGCGCGGCGAGAATGCCCATCAGCGACGGCATCAGCGCGCGGTCCGCAAGCTTGCCGCCAACCATGTTGCCGATCGTCAGGCCCACGCCGAACAGCACGAGGATCAGCGTCACGCCGCGCGGCGAAAAACCGCTCACCTGCTCGAGGATCGGCGCGATATAGGTGAACACGACGAACACGCCCCCGAAGCCGAGCACCGTCATCGCGAGGGCGCTCCACACTTGCGGGTCTTGCAGCACGCGCACTTCGTGGGCGAGGCCGGCGGGGCCGGTGTCGTGGCGGTTCGGCACCAGCGCGCTGATGCCCGCGAGCGACAGCACGCCGAAGCCGCTGACGATCCAGAACGCCGCGCGCCAGCCGAACTGCTGGCCGATGAAGGTGCCGAACGGCACGCCGAGCACGTTCGCGAGCGTTAGGCCCGTGAACATCAGCGCGATCGCGCTCGCGCGCTTTTCGGCCGGCACGAGCGATGCCGCGACCACCGCGCCGATGCCGAAGAACGAGCCGTGCGCGAACGAGGTCACGACGCGCGCGATCATCAGCACCGAATAACCCGGCGCCACCGCGCACAACACATTGCCGACGATGAACACGCCCATCAGCAGCTGCAGCGCGAACTTGCGCGACATCCTGCTCGTGACTACCGCGAGCAGTGGCGCGCCGACCGCGACGCCGAGCGCATAGCCGCTGACGAGCAGGCCCGCGGACGGGATCGACACGGCCAGATCGCGCGCCACTTCGGGCAACAGGCCCATGATGACGAATTCGGTCGTACCGATGGCGAAGGCGCTAATCGCGAGCGCGAGTAATGGCATGGGCATTTTTCCGCTCCGGGAATGAGGTGGGATCAGGGTTTGGGTTGAAGGGCCTGGCGCGCCGCCGTCACGAATTCGATGACGACGCCCGGCGCGAGCGCGACGAACAGCTGCCGCTGCTCCGGTTGCACGGCGCTCGCCGGCACCTGCGCGGTCTGATAGCCGATGTCGTGCGCGCCGAGCCGCTCGAGCAACGCTTGCCATTCGCCGGCGCTATCGAGCCGACAGGCGATGTGATCGATGCGCGGCATGACGCGGCCCGCCGCGCCGGAAGCCGGCGCGGCGATCAGATGCACTACCGGGCGGCCGCTTGCGTACAGCCAGTAGCCGTCGACGGAAAACGGCGGGCGGGCGCCTTCGGTGAACCCGGCGATGTCGAAGAAGAAACGTCGGGCGGAATCAAGGTCGGCGGTGACGATGGTCGCGTGACCGAGTTGCATGACGAAGGACAGCAGCGGAGGTTTCGACGGCTGCATTGTCGCGGCGTGACGCCAATTTGATAATTGGCGTAGCATTTGAAGCATTTTCAAATTCTGCTTGAAAGCCAGCGATGGATAACCTCGGCGACATCCGCCTCTTCGTCGAAGCGGCGCAGCAAGGCAGCTTGTCGGCGGCGGGCCGCAAGATGGGTCTGACACCCGCCGCGGCGAGCGCGCGGCTCGCGAAACTGGAAGCGAGGCTCAAAGCGCGCCTGTTCGAGCGCACCACGCGGCAGCTACGGCTCACCGACGAAGGCCGCCTCTACCTGAACTGCTGCCGCCAGGCGCTGCAATCGCTCGACGACGCCGAAGCCGCGCTGCAAGCGGGCCAGAACGTCGTGCGCGGCAAGGTGCGGGTGTCGGCGACCTCGGACTTCGGCCGCAACCTGCTGATGCACTGGCTCGACGAATTCAACGCGCTGTACCCGGACGTGACGTTCGCGTTGACGCTGTCGGATGCGCTGGCCAATCTCGTGCAGGAGGACATCGATCTGGCGATCCGCTTCGGCGTGCCACAGGACAGCTCGCTGGTCGCGCGCCGGCTCGCGCCGAACCGGCGGGTGCTGTGCGCATCACCGGAATACGTCGGGCGTCGCGGCGAGCCGAAGAACCCGCTCGACCTCGCCAATTTCGACTGCATCGTGCTCGGCACCGCATCGGGGCCGGCCAGCGAATGGCGCTTCACGCGCGGTGACGAGGTGCAGCACTACAGCGTGCCGTTCGAAGCGGCGCGCGAAACCAACGACGGCGCGGTCGCGCGCGAATGGGCGCTGCGCGGCTACGGCATCGCGATCAAATCGATGTGGGACGTGGAAGCGGACCTGCGCGCCGGTCGCCTGAAGATCCTGCTGCCGGAATGGCGCTACCCCGATGCCCCGCTGCACGCGCTGTATCACCGCAATCGCTTCATGGCGCCGCGCGTGCGCGTGCTGCTCGATTTCCTCGCCGAGCGCTTCGCGCAGGTGTCGGATGAACTGGAAAGCCTGCTGGGACTGCCGCCGGACCGGCCAATGAGCGCCGAAACCCCCGTTGCGTGAAGGGCTATAATATGCAGTTACGCTGCAAAGACACGCGCAAGCCGGCCATCACGCGCCGCGCTGCCCCGCGCCGCGGCCTCCTTCACCTTTTACGACGCCCCCAGGTTAACCACTGCGACCGGCGAAATTCGATGACCAAGAAAGTTTATGTAAAGACCTTTGGCTGCCAGATGAACGAGTACGACTCCGACAAGATGGTCGACGTGCTCGGTGCCGCTGAAGGACTCGTCAAGACCGACACGCCGGAAGACGCCGACGTGATCCTGTTCAACACCTGCTCGGTGCGCGAAAAAGCGCAGGAAAAAGTCTTCTCCGACCTCGGCCGCGTACGCGAGCTGAAGGACGCGAATCCGAATCTGATCATTGGCGTGGGTGGCTGCGTCGCGAGTCAGGAAGGCGCATCGATCGTCGCGCGCGCGCCGTACGTCGATATCGTGTTCGGTCCGCAAACGCTGCACCGCCTGCCGCAGATGATCGACGAGCGCCGCGCGAGCGGCCGCGCGCAGGTCGATATTTCGTTTCCCGAAATCGAGAAGTTCGATCACCTGCCGCCGGCGCGCGTCGAAGGTCCGAGCGCGTTCGTGTCGATCATGGAAGGCTGCAGCAAGTACTGCAGCTACTGCGTCGTGCCGTACACGCGCGGCGAGGAAGTGTCGCGTCCGCTCGACGACGTGCTGACCGAAATCGCCGGCCTCGCCGACCAGGGCGTGCGCGAAGTCACGCTGCTCGGCCAGAACGTGAACGCTTATCGTGGAAAATTCGGCGGCGCGCTGACCGTGGGTTCGACCGAGATCGCCGACTTCGCGACGCTGATCGAATACGTCGCGGACCTCCCCGGCATCGAACGGATCCGCTACACGACGTCGCATCCGAAGGAGTTCACGCAGCGCCTGATCGACACCTACGCGAAGGTACCGAAGCTCGTCAGCCACCTGCATCTGCCGGTGCAGCACGGCTCCGACCGCATCCTGATGGCGATGAAGCGCGGCTACACCGTGCTCGAGTACAAGTCGGTGATCCGCAAGCTGCGCGCGATCCGCCCGGACCTGTCGCTGTCGACGGACATGATCGTCGGCTTCCCCGGCGAGACCGAGGAAGACTTCGCGAAGATGATGGCGCTCGTCGAAGAGATGAAGTACGACACGAGCTTTTCGTTCATCTACAGCCCGCGTCCCGGTACGCCGGCCGCGAACCTGCACGACGACACGCCGCGCGAGGTGAAGCTCAAGCGCCTGCAGCATCTGCAGGCCACGATCGAAGAGAACGTGCAGCGCATCAGCCACGCGATGGTCGGCAAGGTCGAACGCATTCTGGTCGAGCGCCCGGCGCGCAAGGACCCGAACGAGCTCGCGGGCCGCACCGGGAACAACCGCGTCGTCAATTTCCCGGCGCCGGTCGCGTCGCATGCACGGCTGATCGGTCAGATGGTCGACGTGAAGATCGTGCACGCGTATCCACACTCGCTGCGTGGCGAACTCGTGATGGTTCACGACGACAGCGCCGCGACGACGCATTGAACGACATTCTGAGTACCGCAACCGACAGGATCGACTCACCGCCTTGAAGACCACTCAGCAGCCTCTGGAATTCACCGCACCGCGCGAAGATAATGCGCGGCTCGCCAACCTCTGCGGACCGCTCGACGAAAATCTGCGGCAGATCGAGCAGGCGCTCGACGTGACCCTGCAGCGCCGCGGCCACCGCATCGCGATCCGCGGGCGCGGCGCGAAACTCGCGCTCACCGCGCTCGAAAACTTCTACAACAACGCGCGCGAGCCTTTGTCGGTCGACGACATCCAGCTCGCGCTCGTCGAAGTGCGTCATCCGGTGCGTCATCGTTCGAATGGCAACGGCAATGGCAATGGCAATGGCGACCCCGTCGACGCGCACTTCGCCGGCAATCCCGATCACCCGTTCGACCAGCCCGCCGACGCCACAGCGAGCGAGGACGACTTCGAGGAATACGGCCCGAAGCTGTACACGCGACGCGCGGATCTGCGCGGCCGCACGCCGGCGCAGCGCGAGTACCTGAAGCAGATCGTGTCACACGACGTCACGTTCGGCGTCGGCCCCGCCGGCACCGGCAAGACCTATCTCGCCGTGGCCTGCGCGGTCGACGCGCTCGAGCGCGACCAGGTCAAACGCATCGTGCTGACGCGCCCGGCCGTCGAGGCGGGCGAGCGGCTCGGCTTTTTGCCGGGCGATCTCGCGCAGAAAGTCGATCCGTATCTGCGCCCGCTCTACGACGCGCTGTACGACCTGCTCGGCTTCGACAAAACCGCGAAGATGTTCGAGCGGCAGATGATCGAAATCGCGCCGCTCGCATACATGCGCGGCCGCACGCTGAATCACGCGTTCATCATCCTCGACGAGGCGCAGAACACCACGCCCGAGCAGATGAAGATGTTCCTCACGCGAATCGGCTTCGGCTCGAAGGCGGTCGTCACCGGCGACACGACCCAGGTCGATCTGCCGCGCGGCCAGAAGAGCGGGCTGATCGAAGCGCAACAGGTGCTCGCGAACGTGCGCGGCATCGCGCTCACGCGTTTCACGAGCGCGGACGTGGTGCGGCATCCGCTGGTCGCGCGAATTGTGGAGGCGTACGATGCGCATGCGCAGAAGTCGCCGGCCGCGGTCGATCCGCGCTAAAGCGATGCGCTTAGCAGCGCGAGGCCCGCGTCGCCTCGCCGCAAAAAAAAAGACTGAGCCAGGAATGCCACGCAAAGAAACCGCATGAGCCGCACCCCGAAACTGACGTTGAGCCTGCAATTCCCCGCCGCCAAAGCCTGGCCGGAACACAAGGTGCTGCTGCCGCGCGCGACGGTGGCCGGCTGGATCAAGGCGGCGCTGTTCGCGGACGGCGAACTGACGGTTCGGTTCGTCGACGCCGAAGAAGGCCGCACGCTGAATCGCACCTATCGCGGCAAGGATTACGCGACCAACGTGCTGACCTTCGCCTATGCCGAATCGGAACATGATCCGGTCACGGGCGATCTGATTCTGTGCTGCCCGGTGGTCGAGAAGGAAGCCGCCGAGCAGGGCAAGCCGCTCGCCGCGCATTACGCGCACCTGCTCGTGCACGGCACGCTGCATGCACAGGGCTACGACCACGAGGTCGAAGAAGAAGCCGAGGAAATGGAAGCGATCGAAACCGAAATCCTCGGCAAGCTCGGCTTTCCGGACCCTTACCAATAGGCGTTCCGCCCCTCCTCGACGCCAGCCCGCCCGAACCCACCGTGAGCACTCCGTCCCCCGAAGCCGATATCCCCGTGCGCTGTCCGGACTACCCGCCGGTGCTCGGCGACTCGCGGCTCCTGACGGACGACGAACTGCGCGCGTCGCTCGAATCCACGTTGCGCGGCTGGGACCGCCAAAGCGATCTGTGGCTGTTCGGCTATGGCTCGCTGATCTGGAACCCGGGCCTGCCGACCGTCGAGGCGATGCGCTCGAAGGTGCACGGCTATCACCGCGGCCTCTATCTGTGGTCGCGAGTCAATCGCGGCACGCCAGAGCAGCCCGGCCTCGTGCTCGCGCTCGATCGCGGCGGCTCGTGCACCGGCATGGCCTTCCGGCTCGCGGCCGATGGCTCGAGGCCGCATCTCGAAGCACTGTGGCGCCGCGAAATGCCGATGGGCTCGTACCGTCCCGCGTGGCTGCCGTGCGTGCTCGCGGACGGCCGGCGCGTCGACGCGCTCGCATTCGTGATGCGCCGCGACGTGCCGAGCTACACCGGCAAGCTGCGCGACGACATCATCCAGACCGTGCTGGGCTGTGCGAGCGGCCGCTACGGCACGACCTTCGATTACGTGAGCCGCACCGTGCACGCGCTGCGCGAAAGCGGCATGCCGGACCGCGCGCTCGAAGCGCTGCTCGCGCGTTGCAAGCCGGCCGTGTGACCGCGGCATCTCGGCGAAAACCCCACCCGCGACTTTTTTGCCAGCGAGCGCTTTTGCCCGCGTAATCGGTTAGGATGATTCCACGCTCCGCCGTCGCGGCGGGGCCGTTTCACCCTGGCTTCGCTCATCGCCGGGCCCGGCGGGACACGGTTCCGCCATGCGCCTGGTGTATCCTTAACGCTCTGCAACAGCGCGCCCAGTCTCGCCGGGCGCACTACCATGAACGACACGTATCCCAGTCGACGCCATACCGGACGTCAACTCGACAAACCGCAGGAAAAGCGCTCGCTGCTCGAGCGCCTGACCGACTTCATCTCGCCCGAGCCCGACTCGCGCGCCGAACTTCTGGAAATTCTGCAGGACGCGCACGAACGCAACCTGATCGACGCCGACTCGCTGTCGATGATCGAAGGCGTGTTCCAGGTGTCGGAACTGAGCGCACGCGACATCATGGTGCCGCGCGCGCAAATGGACGCGATCAACATCGCGGACAATCCCGCTGAATTCATCCCCTACGTGCTGGACAAGGCGCATTCGCGCTATCCGGTCTACGAGGGCAATCGCGACAACATCATCGGCGTGCTGCTCGCGAAAGATCTGCTGCGCTACTACGCCGAAGAAGAGTTCGACGTGCGCGGCATGCTGCGCCCTGCCGTGTTCATCCCCGAGTCGAAGCGGCTGAACGTGCTGCTGCACGACTTCCGCGTGAACCGCAACCACCTCGCGGTGGTCGTCGACGAGTACGGCGGCGTCGCGGGCCTGATCACGATCGAAGACGTACTGGAGCAGATCGTCGGCGACATCGAGGACGAATACGATTTCGACGAGGAGAGCGGCAACATCATCGCTTCGCCGGACGGACGCTTCCGCGTGCGCGCGCTGACCGAGATCGAGCAGTTCAACGACACCTTCGGCACGCATTATTCGGACGACGAGGTCGACACGATCGGCGGGCTGGTCACGCATCACTTCGGCCGGGTGCCGCATCGGGGCGAGACAGTCCGCCTCGACGACCTGATCTTCGAGATCCTGCGCGGCGACGCCCGCCAGATCCACATGCTGCTGGTGCGTCGCGACCCGCTCGCGGGCCAGCGCGAGCGCGAGTCACAGCACGTGCAGACCTGAGCCGGCGGCTCGGGCCGATGCACGGCCTGAGCGCCCGCGCGCTTTCATTGCCGGCGCATTTGCCAACTCCATTTGCCAACTCGTTTGCCTACTGAGTTGCCCTTTCAACTACCGACGCCGACCGCGCAACAATGGCCGACCCGATCACTTCCCGTTCGCACCGCGGCGTGAGCGCCACCGCTCCCGCTCCCACCGAAGACGGCACGCGCAGCCGCGCGCTGCCGCGCTGGCACTACCTCGTCGCACTGGCCGCGGGCGCGGCCAATACGCTGTCGTTCGCGCCAACGCCGCATGGCGGCTGGCTGCAACTCGCGATCTTCGTGTTCTTCTTCGCGTGGCTCACGCGCAGCACCGGCTGGAAAAGCGCCGCGCTGACGGGCGGCGCGTTCGGCTTCGGCAACTTCGTGAGCGGGGTCTGGTGGCTGTATGTGAGCATGCACTTCTACGGCGGCATGCCGGCACCGCTCGCCGGCACGGCGCTCGTGCTGTTCTGCCTGTATCTCGCGGTCTATCCGGCGCTCGCCGCGGGGGTGTGGTCGTTCTGCGCGGGCCATGCGCGCAACGGCGCGGCCGACGAGCGCGCGCCATTCTCGCCGACCTGGCACGGCGCGCTCGCCTTTGCAAGCGCGTGGGCGATCGGCGAATGGCTGCGCGGCACGGTGTTCACCGGGTTTCCGTGGCTCGCCACCGGTTATGCGCAGGTCGACGGCCCGTTGGCGGGGTTTGCGCCGGTGGTCGGCGTATATGGCGTCGGTTGGATGGTTGCGCTGACGGCCGCGTTGATCGTGCAGGCGTTGCTGGCGCTACTGCCGTCGTGGCGCTCCGGGCGGGCGAATGAATCGCTCGAGCCGAACGCCAGCGCCGCTGATGACGCCGGCGGTCGCGCCGCGCGGGGCCGCGGCACGCGCATCGCCCCCATCGTCGTGCCTGCTGGCGTCGCGCTCGCGCTGCTCGTGATCGGCCTGCTGCTGCCGCTCGTGCAGTGGACCACGCCCGCCAACGCGGCGCTGTCGGTGCGGCTGTTGCAAGGCAACGTGAAGCAGGAGATGAAGTTCGAGGAAGCCGGCTTGCGCGCGGCGGTCGACGAGTATCAGCGGATGATCACGTCGAAGCCGGCCGATCTGATCGTCACGCCGGAAACCGCGATCCCCGTGCTCGCGCAGCAGCTTCCGCCGAACTTCGCGGCCGCGATCCGCCAGTTCACGGATTCGACCGGCAGCGCGCTGCTGTTCGGCGCGATCGGCGGCACGATCACGCCGGACGGCCGGGTGGTCGACTACACCAACAGCCTGTTCGGCGTCACGCCCGGCTCGCACGAGATTTATCGCTACGACAAGCACCATCTGGTACCGTTCGGCGAATTCGTGCCGTGGGGCTTCCGCTGGTTCGTGAATCTGATGAACATTCCGCTCGGCGATTTCTTCCGCGGCCCGCCGGTACAAAAGCCGTTCATGGTGCATAACCAGCCGGTCGCGGTGAACATCTGCTACGAGGACATCTTCGGCGAGGAGATCGCGCGCACGCTGCGCGAGAATGCGACGCCCGCCGGCGTGCTGATCAACTCGACCAATCTCGCGTGGTTCGGCGACACGATCGCGCTCGACCAGCATCTGCAGATCGCGCGCATGCGCTCGCTCGAAACCGGCCGGCCGATGCTGCGCGCAACCAACACCGGCATCACCGCCGCGATCGACGCGAACGGCCGCGTGATCGGGCGCCTGACGCCCTACACGGTCGGTTCGCTCGACGTGCGCGTGCAAGGCACCTCAGGCTACACGCCTTACGTGACGAGCGGCAACAACACGGTGCTCGCGGTGTCGGCGCTGCTGCTCGCGTTCGGTTTCGCGTTCGGACCGGGGCTCGCGCGGCGACGCAACGGCAAGCGGTAACGCCGACGCCAAAGGCACGACACCCGCAAAAAAAATGCGCCTGACATGCAGGCGCATCTTTTTCATGCTCGTTCGAGCTTCATCAATCCTTCGGCACCGTATCGATGAACGACTGCCGCAGCGACAGCTTCTGGAAGTGCTTGTCCAGGTTCGGATGCGATTCGCGCCAGTTCAGTTCCGGCATACGGAAGTCCAGATAGCCGAGCGCGCAGCCCACCGCGATGTCGGCCAGCGTGTAGTGATTGCTCGCGCACCACGGCTTGCTGCCGAGCCCTTGCGACATCGCGATCAGCGCTTCGTCGATCTTGCGCTGCTGCCGCGCGAGCCACGCGTCCACGCGCTGCTCGGGCGCGCGCTGCGTGCCTTCGAGACGGATCAGCACGGCCGCGTCGAGCATGCCGTCGGCGAGCGCTTCCCAGCAGCGCACTGCGACGCGCTCGCGCCCCGACGGCGGAATCAGCTTGCCGACCGGCGACAGCGTATCGACGTACTCGCAGATCACGCGCGAATCGAACACGGCCTCGCCGTCTTCCATCACGAGGCACGGCACCTTGCCGAGCGGATTGAAGGTGTGAATCCGGGTATCCGGCGCCCAGACGTTCTCGGGCACCAGTTCGTAGTCGATCTTCTTATCGGCGAGCACGATGCGTGCTTTGCGCACGAACGGGCTGCCGAACGAACCGATGAGTTTCATCATGACCTTCTGCCTTTTTCTGAATCCGGCGAAAGTATAAGTGGTCCAAGGCTTCCGCGAGCGTGCTGGCGCCATCTTCGCGAACCGCCCGCCGAGCCGCTGTGGACAGATTGCAACATGACGGCGGCCGCCGCGCCGTCCGGAGCCGCACAAAGCGAGTCAATGTCCTGCGCGGAGAATGGGGCCAGGAGAATCGCGGCGCTACAATCGCACGATGAACCAGCCGACCGAACCCACCATCGCCATCGACGTCTACCGCACGCGCCGCGAGCGCGTTCTCGCCGCGCTGCGCGCCGCGGGCGGCGGCGTCGCCATCGTCCCGACCGCGCCGGAAGCGCTGCGCAACCGCGACACTGACTACCCGTACCGCCACGACAGCTACTTCTATTATCTGACCGGCTTCACCGAGCCCGAAGCGCTGCTGGTGCTCGATGCCAGCGCCGCGCCCGGCGCGCCCGCGTCGATGCTGTTCTGCCGCGAGAAAAGCGTCGAGCGCGAGATATGGGAAGGCTTCCGCTTCGGCCCCGACGGCGCGCGCGAAGCATTCGGGCTCGACGCCGCGTTCCCGATCGGCGAACTCGACACGCAGTTGCCGCGCATCATCGCCGACAAGCCGGCGCTGCACTACGCGTTCGGCACCTCGGCGCATTTCGACGAGCAGGTGCGCGGCTGGCTCGACGCGGTGCGCGCGCAAAGCCGCGGCGGCACCGTTGCGCCCACGGCCGCGCGCGACCTGCTGCCGTTGCTCGACGAGATGCGGCTCGTCAAGGACGACCACGAACTCGCGATCATGCGCCGGGCAGCGCAGATTTCAGCGGCCGCGCATCGTCGCGCTATGGCGCTGTGCCGGCCCGGTATCCGCGAGTATGAACTCGAGGCCGAACTGCTCTACACGTTCCGCAAGTTTGGCGCGCAGGCGCCGGCCTATACGTCGATCGTCGCGGCTGGCGCGAACGCGTGCGTGTTGCACTACCCGGCCGGCAACGCGATCGCGCGCGACGGCGAGCTGATCCTGATCGACGCGGCCTGCGAACTCGACGGCTACGCGTCCGACATCACGCGCACGTTTCCGGCAAGCGGGCGTTTCACGCCGGCGCAGCGCGAGCTGTACGACATCGTGCTGGCAGCGCAGCAGGCCGCCGTCGACGCGACGCGCGCCGGTGCGAGCTTCGACGATCCGCATCAGGCCGCGCTGCGCGTGCTGTCGCAGGGGCTGCTCGACACCGGCATCGTGCCGCGCGCGAAGTTCGCCTCGGTCGACGACGTGATCGCCGAGCGCGCCTACGTGCCGTTCTACATGCACCGCACCGGCCACTGGCTCGGCATGGACGTGCACGACTGCGGCGACTACCGCGAGCGCGGCGCGCCGCGCGACGAAGCGGGCGTGCTGCCGTGGCGCACGCTGCGCGCGTCCATGACGCTGACGATCGAGCCGGGCTTGTACGTCCGCCCGGCCGAGGGTGTGCCCGAACGCTACTGGAACATCGGCATCCGCATCGAGGACGACGCGATCGTGACGCCGACCGGCTGCGAGCTGATCACGCGCGACGTGCCGGTCGCCGCCGACGAGATCGAGGCGCTGATGCAGGAAGCACGAGCCCTCCATCAAGCGTCGCATCAACAGAGGACCTGATCCGCGATGAACGAAGCATCTCCCTCGGCGGTGATCCTGAGGCCCGCCTCCCACCAGCAGGGGTTCGATTTCGACGTGACGATCGTCGGCGCCGGGCCGGTCGGCCTCGCGCTCGCCGGCTGGCTCGCGCGCCGCAGCGTGACGCGCGAGCTGAAGATCGCGCTCGTCGACGCGCGCGAGCCGGAAGACTCGATCGCCGATCCGCGCGCGATCGCGGTCTCGCACGGCAGCCGGATGATCCTCGAGCCGCTGCGCTGGCCCGCCGACGCCACCGCGATCGAGCGCATCCACGTGTCGCAACGCGGTCATTTCGGCCGCACGCTGATCCATCATCGCGAGCACGGCCTGCCCGCGCTCGGCTACGTGCTGCGCTATGGCTCGATCGTGCATGGCCTCGCCGACGCCGTGCATGCGACGCCGGTCCACTGGTTCCGCTCGACCTCGGCCGGCGCGCCGGTTCAGGAGCTCGACGGCGTCACGCTGCCGATCGAAACCGCGGGCGTCGCGCGCCAGTTGCGCACGCGGATTCTGGTCAACGCCGAGGGCGGCCTGTTCGGCGACCAGAAGCACGCGAAAAATCCGAGCCGCGCCACGGACGAATCCGCCGGCGCACGCGACATCGGTAAAAACAGCGCCGGCTCGCGCGACTACGGCCAGACCGCGCTGGTCGGCACGGTCACCGTGTCCGCGCCGCAGCCGCACGTCGCATGGGAGCGCTTCACGTCGCAAGGTCCGATCGCGCTACTGCCGATGGGTGGCGTGCGTGGTGCCGACTACGCGCTCGTCTGGTGCTGCGCGCCCGACGAAGCCGCGCGCCGCGCGCAGCTTTCCGACGAAGCGTTCCTGCGCGAGCTCGACGCCGCGTTCGGCGGCCGCATGGGCCGCTTTACGCACATCAAGGGTCGCGCGTCGTTCCCGCTCGGTCTCAACACGGTCGACACGCTGGTGAACGGCCACATCGTCGCGATCGGCAATGCGGCGCAGACGTTGCATCCGGTAGCCGGCCAGGGCCTCAATCTGGGCTTGCGCGATGCGCACGCGCTCGTCGACGCGCTGTCGGCCGAAGGCCCGACCCCGCTCGCGCTCGCCACCTTCACGCAACGCCGCGCGCTCGACCGGCGCCTGACGATCGGCTCGACCGACACGCTCGCGCGCCTCTTTACCGTCGACTTCGCGCCGCTCGCGGTACTGCGCGGCCTCGCCCTGACCGCACTCGAATTCGTGCCGCCGGTCAAAACCGCGCTCGCCCGGCAGATGATGTTCGGCCAGCGCCGTTAAGCGCGAGAAATCGCTGCCCGGTTCTATGAGCCGGGCGACTTTCATAGAAGATTTAACGGGTTACGAGACTCGGTTCGCGAGTCCCGGCAACCCGTTAACGCTAAAATAGCGGTTTTCCCTCGCATTTCGCGCTGCGCCGACTGTCAAGATCGTCAAATCCTGGCCCGTCGTCGGTGCGCGCTCACGCCATGCCCCCTCTCGGCCCCCACAATCTGCGTAACAACCTGTTCGTCGCCCCGATGGCCGGCGTGACCGACCGACCGTTCCGCCAGCTGTGCAAACGGCTCGGCGCGGGCTATGCGGTGTCGGAAATGGTCGCGTCGAACGCGCAGCTGTGGAAGAGCGAAAAGACCATGCGCCGCGCGAACCACGAAGGCGAGGTCGAGCCGATCGCGGTGCAGATCGCCGGCGCGGACCCGGAGATGATGGCCGAAGCCGCCCGCTACAACGTCGCGAACGGCGCGCAGATCATCGACATCAACATGGGCTGCCCCGCCAAGAAGGTCTGCAACGTCGCGGCCGGCTCGGCGCTGCTGCAAAACGAACCGCTCGTGCAGCGCATCGTCGAGGCCGTCGTGAACGCGGTCGGCGTCGGGCCCGACGCGGTGCCCGTCACGCTGAAAATCCGTACCGGCTGGAATCGCGAGAACAAAAACGCGCTGAACGTCGCGCGTCTCGCGCAAGCCGCGGGCATTTCGATGCTGACCGTGCACGGCCGCACGCGCGCGGACCTGTACCACGGCGACGCCGAGTACGAAACCATCGCCGCGGTAAAGGCGGCGGTGCGCATTCCGGTCGTCGCGAACGGCGACATCACGTCGCCGCAAAAGGCGCGCGAGGTGCTCGCCGCGACCGGCGCGGACGCGATCATGATCGGGCGCGCCGCGCAGGGGCGTCCGTGGCTCTTTCGCGAGATCGAGCATTTCCTGCAAACGGGCGAGTTGCTGCCGCCGCCGCGCATCGACGAAATCCAGCAGGTGATGAACGAACATCTCGAAGATCACTACGCTTTTTACGGGGAATTTACCGGTGTCCGCACTGCGCGCAAGCACATCGGCTGGTACACTCGCGGCCTTTCCGGCGCCAACCTGTTCCGGCATCGCATGAATACGCTGGACACCACGCGCGAACAACTCCTCGCCGTCAACGAGTTCTTTGACGCGCAAAAGGCGATCTCAGACCGCCTCGTCTACGTCGACGAAGCGCCCGGCAACCCCGGGCTCGACAGCGAGAGCGAGGACAACTCCGACCGACTGGCAGCATGAGCAAGAACAACATTGAACAATCTGTCCGCGACAGCCTGGACGTGTATTTCCAGGATCTCGACGGCTCCAATCCGCACGACGTCTACGACATGGTCATTTCATGCGTGGAAAAACCCTTGCTCGAAGTGGTGCTCGAGCAGGCCGGCGGCAACCAGTCGCTGGCCGCCGAGTATCTCGGCATCAACCGCAATACGCTGCGCAAGAAGCTGCAACAACACGGTTTGCTGTAGCGCGTCGTAGTTTCTCGCGCCCTGCCACGTTTCCCTTCGGCTTTTCGTCTTCATCATGATCAAGCAAGCGCTCATCTCCGTTTCCGACAAGTCCGGCATCGTCGACTTCGCCAAATCGCTGTCGGACCTCGGCATCAAGATCCTGTCGACCGGCGGCACCGCGAAACTGCTCGCGGACGCGGGCCTGTCCGTCACCGAAGTCGCCGACTACACGGGTTTCCCGGAAATGCTCGACGGGCGCGTGAAAACGCTGCATCCGAAGGTGCACGGCGGCATCCTCGCGCGCCGCGACCTGCCCGAGCACATGGCCGCGCTCGAGAAGCACGACATTCCGACCATCGACCTGCTGGTCGTGAACCTGTACCCGTTCGTGCAGACCGTGTCGAAGGAAGAATGCTCGCTCGAGGACGCGATCGAGAACATCGACATCGGCGGCCCGACGATGCTGCGCTCGGCCGCGAAGAATCACCGCGACGTGACGGTGGTGGTCGATCCGGCCGACTACGCGGTCGTGCTCGACGAAATGCGCTCGAACGGCAACACGGTGTCGTACAAGACGAACTTCCGCCTCGCGACCAAGGTGTACGCGCACACCGCGCAATACGACGGCGCGATCACGAACTACCTGACGAGCCTGACCGACGAGTTGCAGCATTCGTCGCGCAACGAGTACCCGGCCACCTTCAACATGGCGTTCGACAAGGTGCAGGACCTGCGCTACGGCGAAAACCCGCATCAGAGCGCGGCGTTCTACCGCGACCTGGCGGTGCCGGCCGGCGCGCTCGCGAATTACAACCAGTTGCAGGGCAAGGAACTGTCGTACAACAACATCGCCGACTCCGACGCGGCGTGGGAATGCGTGAAGACCTTCGACGTGCCGGCCTGCGTGATCGTCAAACACGCGAATCCGTGCGGCGTCGCGCTCGGCGCGGACGCTCACGAAGCGTATTCGAAAGCATTCCAGACCGATCCGACCTCGGCGTTCGGCGGCATCATCGCGTTCAACCGTGAAGTCGACGAAGCGACCGCGCAAGCGGTGGCGAAGCAGTTCGTCGAAGTGCTGATCGCGCCGTCGTTCAGCGCCGAAGCGCGTCAGGTGTTCGCGGCGAAGCAGAACGTGCGTCTGCTCGAAATCACGTTGGGCGAAGGCCATAACACGTTCGATCTGAAGCGCGTCGGCGGCGGCCTGCTCGTGCAGTCGCTCGACTCGAAGAACGTGCAGCCGCGCGAACTGCGCGTCGTCACGAAGCGTCATCCGACACCGAAGGAAATGGACGACCTGCTGTTCGCATGGCGAGTCGCGAAGTACGTGAAGTCGAACGCGATCGTGTTCTGCGCGAACGGTATGACGCTCGGCGTCGGCGCGGGCCAGATGAGCCGCGTGGACTCGGCGCGCATCGCGAGCATCAAGGCGCAGAACGCCGGTCTGAGGCTGGCCGGTTCGGCGGTCGCATCGGACGCGTTCTTCCCGTTCCGCGACGGTCTCGACGTGGTCGTCGCGGCAGGCGCGACCTGCGTGATCCAGCCGGGCGGCTCGGTGCGCGACGACGAAGTGGTCAGCGCCGCCGACGAGCACAACATCGCGATGGTGCTGACTGGCGTGCGTCACTTCCGTCATTGATCGGCTGAAGTTCGGTAGCCGCAAGACAGGCCCGGCGGGTTGTCCCGCTGGGCCTTTTGTTTCGCGGCGACGCGTTCAATCGTCAGGCTCTTTGCGCGCATAACCGTCCCGCACCTGCGCATGCTGGCTGATGTATGTGCCCAAACCCTGGCCCCGCCGCGCGAGACGTTTCAGCACCGCGACATGTTCGGCGCCGACACTCGCCTCTGTGTACCAATACACGACGCCCGGCCGAAAGCGCACCTTGATGAAATCGTCGCCGATTTCGTAAGCGTCGACACCCGAGTCGCCGCTGAGATTGCGGTAGCGCTCCATTCTCGATTGCCCTCCTTCGCAAAGCCTTTAGCAGCTTTTATTCCGCTAAGCATGCTGCCAGCGGGCCGCCGCGCGCCGCATTCGATGTAGTATCGCAGGCACCTGGTTTTTATCGCTTGTGCGGCACCTCATGAGAATTCTCGGCATCGACCCCGGCCTGCGCGTGACCGGCTTCGGCGTGATCGAACAACACGGCCACACACTGAGCTACGTCGCGAGCGGCGTGATCCGCACCGCCGACGCCGATCTGCCGTCGCGGCTCGGCACCATCTTCGCGGGCATCTCGACGCTGATCCGCGAGCACGCGCCGGATCAGGCGGCCATCGAAAAAGTCTTCGTCAACGTCAATCCGCAGTCGACGCTGCTGCTCGGCCAGGCGCGCGGCGCCGCGATCTGCGGGCTCGTCGCGGGCGGCGTGCCGGTCGCCGAATACACCGCGCTGCAGCTGAAGCAGTCGGTGGTCGGCTATGGCCGCGCGACCAAGGAGCAAATGCAGCAGATGGTCGTGCGGCTGCTGAGCCTGGCGGGCGTGCCCGGCACCGACGCCGCCGACGCGCTCGGCATGGCCATCTGCCACGCGCACGGCGGCTCGACGCTGAGCACGCTCGGCGGCATCGCACCGGCGCTCGCGAAGAAGGGCTTGCGAGTGCGGCGCGGGCGTCTGGTGGGCTAGCGCAACTATGCCCCGCGCCGCCGATCCGCTGCGCTACACTCGCGCTTTCCCATCCGACTCTGAAAACTAATCCGCCATGATCGGTCGCATTGCCGGCGTTCTGCTGGAAAAAAATCCGCCGCATCTGCTCGTCGACTGCAACGGCGTCGGCTATGAAGTGGACGTGCCGATGAGCACCTTCTACAACCTGCCATCGACCGGCGAGCGCATCGTGCTGCTCACGCAGATGATCGTTCGCGAGGACGCGCATCTGCTGTACGGCTTCGGCACCGCGCAGGAACGCTCGACGTTCCGCGAGCTGCTGAAGATTTCCGGCATCGGCGCGCGCATGGCGCTCGCGGTGCTGTCGGGCATGAGCGTCGCGGAGCTCGCGCAGACCGTCACGGTGCAGGACGCCGCGCGCCTCACGCGTGTACCGGGCATCGGCAAGAAGACCGCCGAGCGGCTGCTGCTCGAACTGAAGGGCAAGCTCGGCGCCGACCTCGGCGCGATGGCGGGCGCCGCGTCGCCATCCGACCACGCCTCCGACATCCTCAATGCGCTGCTCGCGCTCGGCTACTCGGAAAAAGAAGCGCTCGCGGCAATCAAGAACGTGCCGGCCGGTACGGGCGTGTCCGAGGGCATCAAGCTCGCGTTGAAGGCGCTGTCGAAGGGCTAAGCGCCAAGCCGCGCGCGGTACAATGACCGCATGATCGAAACCGACAAACTCGCCGCCGAGCGCATCATCGCGGCCACGCCCGTGTCGCCGAACGAAGAAGCGTTCGAGCGCGCGCTGCGCCCGCGTCAGCTCGACGAATATGTCGGGCAGGAGAAAGTGCGCGGCCAGCTCGAAATCTTCATCGAGGCCGCGAGGCGCCGTTCCGAATCGCTGGACCACGTGCTGCTGTTCGGGCCGCCGGGCCTCGGCAAGACCACGCTCGCGCACATCATCGCGCGCGAGATGGGCGTCAATCTGCGGCAAACATCGGGGCCGGTGCTCGAACGCGCCGGCGACCTCGCCGCGCTGCTGACCAATCTCGAAGCCAACGACGTTCTTTTCATCGACGAAATCCACCGGCTCTCGCCGGTCGTCGAGGAAATCCTGTATCCAGCGCTCGAGGATTATCAGATCGACATCATGATCGGCGAAGGGCCGGCCGCGCGCAGCGTGAAGCTCGATCTGCAGCCGTTCACGCTGGTCGGCGCGACCACGCGCGCGGGTATGCTGACCAATCCGCTGCGCGACCGCTTCGGCATCGTCGCGCGACTCGAGTTCTATAACGCCGAGGAGCTCACGCGCATCGTCACGCGTTCGGCCGCGCTGCTCGGCGCGCAGATCCATCCGGACGGCGCGTTCGAAATCGCCCGCCGCGCGCGCGGCACGCCGCGTGTCGCGAACCGCTTGCTGCGGCGCGTGCGCGACTTCGCCGAAGTGAAGGCCGACGGCAACATCACCGCGCAGGTGGCCGACGCCGCGCTCAGCATGCTCGACGTCGACGCGGTCGGCTTCGACCTGATGGACCGCAAGCTGCTCGAAGCGATCCTGTACAAGTTCGACGGCGGCCCGGTTGGTGTCGACAATCTCGCGGCGGCAATCGGCGAGGAGCGCGACACGATCGAAGACGTGCTCGAGCCGTATCTGATCCAGCAGGGCTTCCTGCAGCGCACGCCGCGCGGCCGCATCGCCACGCTGCTCACGTACCGGCATTTCGGACTGGCCGCGCCGGATTCGGCGAGCGCGCGGCCGGGTCTGTGGGATTCCACGAACTGAGTCACGCGACGAGGCCGACCAGGATGTCAGACCAGACCCAGCAACCCGGCCCTTCCAACCGTTCACCTGTCAATCCCGCCGGCGACCCGTCCGGCAATGTCACGCAGCGCCTCACCCACCGCCTGCGCTCGAAGCTCGCCGCCGGCGTCACGCATCTGACGACCGGCAGCGGACCGGTGCTCGACTACTCGTCGCCGCCGGGCGACCCCGGCCTGTTCGGGCCGGACTCCGTCTGCTGGAAAGTCCACGCCGACTTCACGTCGATGATGACGGGCGGCATCAGCGCGCTGCTGCTTCAGGCGCTGCATCCGCTCGCGCTCGCGGGCGTTTGGGATCACTCGAGCTTTCGCACCGACATCCTGGGCCGGCTGCGTCGCACGGCGACGTTCATCGCCGGCACGACGTACGCCAGCAAGAACGATGCGCTCGCGCTGATCGAGCGCGTGAAGCGCATTCATCTCGACGTGACCGGCGTCGCACCGGACGGCCAGTCGTATCGCGCGAGCGAGCCCGCACTGCTGACGTGGGTACACGTCGCGGAAGTGTCGAGCTTCATGACCGCGCATCTGCGCTATGTGAATCCGGTGCTGTCCGTCGCGGCGCAGGATCAATACTTCGCGGAAACCGCGCGCATCGCGGAAATGCTCGGCGCCGTCGATATTCCGCGCTCGCGCGCCGAGATCGAGGCGTACCTGCTCGCGATGCGGCCCGCGCTCGTCGCGAGCGAGCGCACGCGCGAAGTCGTGAGTATTCTGATGAACGCGCCGGCACCGAGCTTCGCGATGCGGCCCGCTGGCACGCTAATGCTCAACGCGGGGGTCGATCTGTTGCCCGACTGGGCGCAGACGATGCTCGGCTTGAATCGCCACGCGGCGCTGCGTCGAACCTTCGCGCGGCCTGGCGTGCGGGTCGTCGCGCCGGTGATCCGCTGGGCGCTGGTCAATGGAGTATCGAAGCGGGCTCGGCGCCGCGCGGCGGCGGCGGTGCGGGAGCAGGATTGATTGCGGCACGCGTCTCGGGCCATTGCCCGCCTTTGCTTACCGCCCCGGTCCCTTCCTGAAACCATCATCGTCGGCGCTGCCCGCGTCGAGATGCGTTACGTCCGCCCACGACACGATCGTCGCGCGACCGTCCCCGTAATCCACGACGTTCAGGCTGGTGTTCAGCAGCGGGTAGTCGCGCGGTGCTTCGAGCCGCATGCCGGTTGCAAAGCGGCGCACGCAGTCGAGCACGCCGCCATGCGTGACACAGGCGATGCGCCCGCCCGGATGCGCGGCGACGAGCGGCTCGATCGCATGCACGATGCGGTGGTAGAACACGCGGTGCGACTCGCCCTCGGGCGGCGCGAAGCCAGGATCGCGGGTTTGCCACTGCGCGTATTCGTCGGGGAAACGCAGCGCGATCTCGTCGCTGTCATGGCCCTGGAACGCGCCGTACGAGCGCTCGCGCAAGTTCTCGCGCGACTGCAGCGGCAGGCCGAGCGCCTCGCCGATCGGCTGCGCGGTCTGCTGCGCGCGCTGCAAGTCGCTCGAATAGATCGCGTCGAGCCGCGCGCCCTGCTTCGCCTCGTCGGCGAGGCGCTGCGCGAGACGTCGCGCCTGCGCGACGCCGGTCGTCGCAAGCGGAATGTCGATGTGGCCTTGAATGCGCTTGATGCGGTTCCAGTCGGTCTCGCCGTGCCGGATAAACAGGATCTGCGTCGTCATGAGAGAGAGGTGCCGTTCGCGGTTGTGTCGAGCGACTATTGTCGCAAAAAGCAGCGGCACGGCCCGCGTGCGGCGACGGCGTGCTCGAACGTTTGCGTTCTTTTACGCGTTGGTCTGCAACCAGAACGTGACCGGCCGGTTTGCGTTCTTTTACGCGTTGGTCTGCAACCAGAACGTGACCGGCCCGTCGTTGACGAGCGACACCTGCATATCCGCGCCGAACTCGCCAGTCTCGACGATCGGATGCTTCGCGCGCGCGGCGGCGACGAAGTAGTCGAACAGGCGCTTGCCCTCGTCGGGCGGCGCGGCCGGCGTGAAGCTCGGGCGCAGGCCGCTGTTGGTATCGGCCGCGAGCGTGAACTGCGACACGAGCAGCAGGCCGCCCGCGCGTCCGGCGCCGTCGAGATTCTGCACCGACAGGTTCATCTTGCCGGCCGCGTCGCTGAACACGCGGTAACCGAGCACCTTGGCGAGCAGCTTATCGGCCGTGGCCTCGGTGTCGCCGCGCTCCGCGCAGACGAGCGCGAGCAGGCCCGCGTCGATCGCGCCGGTCACGCGATCGGCGACGCGCACTTCGGCGCGCCGCACGCGTTGGATCAGCGCGATCACGCCGTCAGCGTCACGCGCGCGAAACGGCGCTTGCCGACCTGCACGACGTACTCGCCCGCTTCGACCTTCAGGCCCTTGTCGGACACCGCGGCGCCGTCGATCTTCACGCCGCCTTGCTCGATGTTGCGCAGCGCCTCGCTCGTCGACGGTACGAGGTTCGCCTGCTTCAGCAACTGGCCGATCGCGAGCGGTGCGCCCGCGAGCGTCACGGCCGGGATGTCGTCGGGCACGCCGCCCTTCGCGCGATTGTTGAAGTCCTCGAGCGCGCGTTCGGCGTCCGCCTGCGAGTGGAAACGCGCGACGATTTCCTGGCCGAGCATCACCTTGAAATCGCGCGGATTACGGCCCGCGTCGGCCTCGCGCTTGAAGCCGGCGATTTCGTCCATCGGACGGAACGACAGCAGTTCGAAGTAACGCCACATCAGCGTGTCGGAGATGCTCATCAGCTTGCCGAACATGTCGGTCGGCTTTTCGCTGATGCCGATGTAGTTGTTCTTCGACTTCGACATCTTCTCGACGCCGTCGAGCCCTTCGAGCAGCGGCATCGTCAGGATGCACTGCTGCTCCTGGCCGTACTGCTTCTGCAACTCGCGACCCACCAGCAGGTTGAACTTCTGATCCGTGCCACCGAGCTCCAGGTCCGCGTTCAGCGCGACCGAGTCGTAGCCCTGCATCAGCGGGTACAGGAATTCGTGGATCGAGATCGGCACGCCGCCCTGGAAGCGCTTCGTGAAGTCCTCGCGCTCGAGAATGCGTGCGACCGTGTAGCGCGACGCAAGCTTGATCATGCCGTCGGCGCCTAGCGGCATCGACCATTCGCTGTTGTAGCGAATCTCGGTCTTGTCGCGATCGAGCACCAGCGCGGCTTGCTCGAAATAGGTCTTCGCGTTCGATTCGATCTGCTCGCGCGTGAGCGGCGGGCGGGTCGCGTTGCGCCCGGACGGGTCGCCGATCAGCGACGTGAAGTCGCCGATCAGGAAAATCACCGTGTGGCCGAGGTCCTGCAACTGGCGCATCTTGTTCAGCACGACCGTGTGGCCGATGTGGATGTCGGGTGCAGTCGGATCGAGCCCGAGCTTGATGCGCAGCGGCTTGGCCGTCGCCGCGCTGCGCGCGAGCTTTTGCGCGAATTCGTCTTCGATCAGCAGTTCGTCGACGCCGCGCCTGGTCACGGCGAGCGCGTGACGGACTTCGTCGGTGATCGGGAAGGCGGAAGCGGGATTGGGCTGGGTGGACTCGGTGCTCATGCTGGAAACGTGAAGTCGCGAAAAAACAGGATTGTCCCATAGATGCGCGCCGCCGCGCCCTCTCACGCGCCCCGCACGGCCCCGCGACGGGCCAATTCGTTGCGGCTCGCGTCGCCTTCGCCGTTTGCGCCGATAATCTGCTACAACAAATCGGAATGAACATCGACAGGAGCAGCGACGTGGCGCAAGATCCCGCAGACGGCATCTATTTCGGACTGATGTCGGGAACCAGCATGGACGGTGTGGACGGCGTGGCCGTCCGGTTTGCCAATGGGAAGCCGCCCGAGGTGCTGGCCGAAGCGTTCGTCGGCTTTTCGGCCGGCATCCGCGAAGCGCTGTTCGCGCTGCAACAGCCGGGGGACAACGAGATCGAGCGCGAGGCGCTCGCCGCCAACGCGCTCGCGACGCGCTACACGGTGTGCTGCCACGATCTGCTGCGCGACAGCCGCGTATCGGCCGATGACGTCCGTGCGATCGGCGTGCATGGGCAGACCGTGCGGCATCGGCCGGAAAAGGGGTATACGCGACAGATCAACAACCCGGCGCTGCTCGCGGAAATGCTGCATATCGACGTGGTCGCCGATTTCCGCAGCCGCGATGTCGCGGCAGGCGGCCAGGGCGCGCCGCTCGTGCCCGCTTTTCACGCGACGATCTTCGGTGCGAAGGACGAAACGCGCGTCGTCTGCAATCTTGGCGGAATCAGCAACATCACGATCCTGAACGCGACCGGCGGCGTGCGCGGCTTCGACTGCGGCCCGGCGAACGCGCTGCTCGACGCATGGGCCGAGCGCCAGCTCGGCAAGCCATTCGACGAAAACGGTCATTTCGCGGCGAGTGGCCAGGTCGATCGCAAGCTGCTGAACGCGTTGCTCGACGAACCATTCTTCGCAGAGCAGCCGCCCAAGAGCACCGGCCGCGATCTGTTCAACACCGCATGGCTCGATGCGAAGCTCGAGCCGTTCTCCGCGCTCGCACCAGCCGACGTACAGGCGACGCTCGTCGCGCTGACCGCGGTGACGGTCGCGCGCGAGATTGAGCGGCATGCATCCGATGCGCGGGCCGTGTACGTGTGCGGCGGCGGCGCGCGCAATCCGGAGATCATGAAGGCGTTGCAGCAGGCGCTCGAAGACAGTGGTGTAAGCGGCGTGCCCGTGATGACGACCGACGCGCTCGGCGTGCCGCCGAGCCAGGTCGAGCCGCTCGCGTTCGCGTGGCTCGCGATGCGCTGCATCGCGCGTCTGCCGGGCAGTCTGCCAAGCGTGACCGGGGCATCCGCGGAGCGGGTGTTGGGGGCTATTTATCCGCGCTGAGAAAAGGCAGATGCGAACAAAAACCCACGCCTCTTGATGTCGCGGGTTGCCTCTGCGGCGCGAAAACAATAAAAAACGGCGCCGAGGCACCGTTTTCACTGTGGCACGAAGAGCCTGTCCGCTCAGACCGAGAACGACGAACCGCAACCGCAGGTCGTGCTCGCGTTCGGGTTTTTGATGACGAACTGCGCGCCGTTGATGTCGTCCTTGTAGTCGATCTCTGCGCCGACCAGGTACTGGTAGCTCATCGAGTCGATCAGCAGCTGGACGCCGCTCTTGTTCATCACGGTGTCGTCTTCGTTGATCGCTTCATCAAACGTGAAGCCGTACTGGAAGCCCGAGCAGCCGCCGCCCTGCACGAACACGCGCAGCTTGAGCTCCGGGTTGCCTTCCTCATCGATCAGTTGCTTGACCTTGTCAGCCGCTGCGTCGGTGAAGACGAAGGGGGCCGGCATCTCGGTCACGGGGGTGTCGGTGACTGCGTTCATTCGAACTCTCCAAATAGCTTTAGCCGATATTGTAGGGCTGTTCCGGATATCGTGCTGAAGCCCACAAAATCAATGGGTTCTTGCTGCAAGGTCGATGCAAGGCGAGCCGATGCCGCTTGAGCGAACGAGACCGGCCGGCGAACCATAAAAAAAGCCGCCTTCGCGCGTGGCGTTGGCGGCTTTTGCTGCAAACCGGCGTGAAGGCCGGTTCGCGCCCGAAACGATTAACGCTTCGAGAACTGCTTGCGGCGACGCGCCTTGTGGAAGCCGACCTTCTTACGTTCGACTTCACGAGCGTCACGCGTGACGAAGCCAGCCTTCGACAGTTCCGGCTTCAGCGTTGCGTCATAGTCCATCAGCGCGCGGGTGATGCCGTGGCGAACCGCACCTGCTTGACCCGTTTCACCGCCGCCGGTCACGTTGACCTTGATGTCGAACGTGACACCGTGGTTCGTGAGTTCCAGCGGCTGACGCACGATCATCAGCGACGTTTCGCGCGAGAAGTAGTCGGCGATGGGCTTGCCGTTCACAACGATGTCGCCCTTGCCTGCCTTGATGAACACGCGAGCGACGGCACTCTTGCGGCGGCCCGTGCCGTAATTCCAGTTACCGATCATGTGGGCTCCCTTTAGATCTCGATCTCGAGCGCCTTCGGCTGTTGTGCCGAATGCGGATGCGTTGCGTCAGCGTAGACCTTCAGCTTCTTGATCATCGCGTAGCCGAGCGGACCCTTCGGCAGCATGCCCTTGACCGCTTTCTCGAGCGCACGGCCCGGGAAGCGTTCCTGCATCTTGCCGAACGTCGTTTCATAGATACCGCCCGGGTAGCCCGAGTGACGGTAGTACTTCTTGTCGGTAACCTTGTTGCCCGTGACCTTCAGCTTGCCGGCGTTGATGACGATGATGAAATCACCGGTGTCGACGTGGGGAGTGAATTCAGGCTTGTGCTTGCCGCGAAGACGGTGTGCCACTTCGCTGGCGACACGCCCGAGAACCTTATCCGTCGCGTCAATCACGTACCATTCGCGCGTCACCTCATGGGCTTTTGCGGAAAACGTCTTCATGATCGATCCAAAAAAATTGCTGCGCCCAATGTGTTCTTTCCTGCTTGTAGTGTGCGCATCGAGGCGCGTGCAGGCTCTCCCTGGTTCTTCTTCCGCGGGCGCGGATGCGGAAAAGCCCTGAATTATAAAGGAATTTGTGCTGGCAAGTCAAAACGTGCGATGCGCTCGCCGCGAGCGGCCAGGAAACGGGGCGAAACGCCTGACAAACGGGGCGAAAAAAAACCCGAACGAGCGGCTCGGGTTTAATCCACCAAAGGAGGAGGTGGAGGAGACAGCGGAGGTTGCAGAACTGCTGCAACGATGAAGTAAATTATAAGAGTCACCCTTGTGCAACGCAAGAAGATTTGCATTGTGAAATTAGTTTTCACAATGTGACAGATTCGAGGCAGGGAGGACATTTGACGAAACTCCTTTTGGCTCAAGCACTAAAGGCCAAAAAATTCGAATCGCATCAGACATGCCTTAGAGTAAGTACCCTAAACTGTCCGAGGAATTCTGGAACCACCCGCCCATTCCGCACCGCAACAAGAAAGCAATCACCGTGCATGGACGCGGGATGCGCTCAGCGTGCGCCAATCGTCAGACGCCGGGCTACAATGCCGTCTCGACAAAGCGATGCGCGGTGGGAGTGACAGCATGGAATGCAAAGTAAGCTGGATGGGACAAGACGGGATGGCGTTCGCGGCCGAGACGGGCAGCGGTCATCTGGTCGCGATGGACGGCGCACCCGAGGGTGGCGGACGCAACCTCGCGCCGCGCCCGATGGAAATGGTGCTGCTCGGCACCGGCGGCTGCACCGCCTACGACGTCGTGATGATCCTGAAGAAGAGCCGCCAGGAGATCGCCGGCTGCTCGGTGACGCTGAAGGCCGAGCGCGCGAGCGAAGATCCGAAGGTGTTCACGAAGATCCACTTCCACTTCACGGTGACGGGCAAGAATCTGAACCCGGCGACCGTCGAGCGCGCGATCAACCTCTCGCACGACAAATACTGCTCGGCGTCGATCATGATCGCGAAGACCGCCGAGCTCACGCATTCGTTCGACATCGTCGCGCTCTGAGCGCGAAAGCGATGGCGGCCACGGCCGCCACCCCGCCCTAAATGAAAAAGCCGGCGTCCCAACGGACGCCGGCTTTCCTTATACAGCGGCAAAGCAGGCCGATAAGCCGGATTCTGTGCACGCGCCGCGCCCGAAGACTCGACCCGCGTGGCAGCCATTCCTCTAGGCGCGCCATTACTGACGCGCTCAAGCTTCCTACCCGCAGACGAGACGGGGGCCCCGTCCTGCATCGCGAAGATGCGCGCCTGCCTACTTGGAATTGCTCCGGGTGGAGGTTACCGTGCCGGTCTGCCTTGCGACAGCCGCGGTGCGCTCTTACCGCACCGTTTCACCCTTACCTGATCCCGGCTTGCGCCGGGCCATCGGCGGTTTGCTTTCTGTTGCCCTGTTCCGCGTGTCGCCACGGATGGCCGTTAGCCATCACCCTGCCCTGTGGAGTCCGGACTTTCCTCGCCCTCGTTGGCCGAAGCCGTCGAGGCCGCGACTGCCTAGCCTGCTTTGCTGGCGCGAATTTTAACACCGAACTTGGAAGCGCCTAGCACTTGCGCCGCCCCGTGCGGAACACGGACGTGTCGTCGTAGAACGCCGGCGATTCGTTCTCGGACCACCAGCCCGGAATGCCGAGCACCGGCAGCGGCGCGAACATCCGGCTCGTCAAAGCGTCGGGGCCGAGCAGCGCCGCGCTGACGGCTTCATCGAGCCATGCGTCGCGCGTCGGGGTGTCCCATTCGAAATATTCTGCCGGAACGTCGACGATCCATGCATGGCCGGTGCAGCCCTTGAACGGCGCGATCAGCTTTTCGAGCAGCGCATGGCCGAAGCACCGCACTTCGCAGCTCCGCCCCCACGCATCGCGCCACGCGACAAACAGCGTTTGCCACTCGAAGCCGCGTAGCGCGGCGCTCAGCGAAGAATCGGCGCAAGCGAACAGCAGCGCGTTTTCGTCGAAGAGGGTCAGCATGTCGCGCACACCGCCACGCGTCGGGCCGACGCCGAGCACGTCGAGTTCCGCCGACTGGCGCGCGTTCAGCGCCGCCTTGATGCGCGGAAACGCGAACCACATCGAACCGTTGAAGAAGTCGTGCAGATTGTGGCGCGTCGGCACGCAACCGGTCGACGCTATATGCCCCTCGTACGCGGCACCCGGTGGCAGGTCGTCCTGCGCGATGAACGCAAGAGGCTGGCCGCGGCCGGTGGCCTGTTGCATCTGGGCGGCGTCGGCGTTCATCGCGGCGAGAAGGTCCGCGTAGCCGGTCAGCGCGGCTTGCTGCCAACGCTGACCGCGTGTGGCGAATTGCGCGAACCACGGCTTCGACCAGTCGATCGCGGCGAAGCACGGTGGCAGAGGCTCGGGTGCCATGCCGCGCGCAGCTTTGGCCGCCGCGGCTTCATGGTCTACCGCGGAGCCCGCTTTCGCCGCCTTATCAATATTGGCAGCGCGCTGCCCCGCCTCACGCTCCCGCATCTACCGCAGCCTCAAACGAGACGCCAGCCAATCGACTCCCCGCCTCGCAGCGGCACGACCGGCGTATCGCCGGCCGGCAGTTCGGCCGGCAGCGTCCATTCCTCGCGACGCAGCGTGACCTTCTCCGTATTGCGCGGCAGACGGTAGAAGTCCGGACCATGGAAGCTCGCGAAGCCTTCGAGCTTGTCGAGCGCGCCGGCCTTGTCGAATGCTTCGGTATAGAGCTCGAGCGCGTGCAGCGCGGTGTAGCAGCCCGCGCAACCGCACGCGTGTTCCTTCAGCCCCTTCGGATGCGGCGCGCTGTCGGTGCCGAGGAAGAAGCGCGGATCGCCCGAGGTCGCCGCCTCGACCAGCGCGACGCGATGGGTCTCGCGTTTGAGCACCGGCAGGCAGTAGTAATGCGGACGGATGCCGCCCTGGAAAATCGCGTTGCGGTTGTACAGCAGATGGTGCGCGGTGATCGTAGCGCCAAGCAGTTCCGGCGCGACGCCCGCTTCGCGGACGTAGTCGGCCGCGTCCTTCGTCGTGATGTGCTCGAACACGACCTTCAGCGCCGGAAATGCGCGGCGCAGCGGCATCATCACGCGATCGATGAAGACCTTTTCGCGATCGAACAGATCGATGTCCGAATCGGTCACCTCGCCATGCACGAGCAGCGGCATGCCGACTTCCTGCATCACTTCCAGCGTCTTCGCGCACTTCATCAGATCGGTGACGCCCGCGTCGGAGTTCGTCGTCGCGCCCGCCGGGTACAGCTTCACGCCGTGCACGAAGCCGCTCTCTCGCGCGCGGCGGATCTCGTCGGGCGGCGTGTTGTCGGTCAGGTACAGCGTCATCAGCGGCTCGAATTTCGCGCCCTCGGGAATCGCGGCGATGACGCGCTCGCGATATGCCTCCGCCATCGCGGTCGTCGTGACCGGCGGCTTCAGGTTCGGCATGATGATCGCGCGACCGAACTGGCGCGCGGTGTCAGGTAGCACGGCCGCGAGCATCGCGCCGTCGCGCACGTGCAGATGCCAGTCGTCCGGGCGGACCAGTGTGATGGCATCGGGGGAAACGTTGGAAGCAGTCATGGCAGGAATACGAGACTTCGCGCGCCTCGCTGATCGACCGGTCAAACCGCGTTGTAGCGGCCCAAACACATGTCAATTTTGCTATTTGGCGTCTCCGGCTCGGTGATATGCTTGGGAAATCATCATTGTAACGGCTCACTCCGTTCACAGGCTCACCTGCAACATGTGCCAACTTCTCGGAATGAACTGCGCCGCGCCGACGGACGTCACGTTTTCCTTTACCGGCTTTGCGGCGCGTGGCGGCGTCACCGATCACCACGCCGACGGCTGGGGCATCGCTTTCTTTGAAGACAAGGCGTGCCGCTTGTTCATCGATCATCAATCGTCGGCCACGTCGCCGATCGCCGAGATGGTCAAGCGCTATCCGATCAAATCGAAAAACACGATCGCGCACATCCGCAAGGCGACGCAAGGGCACATCCTGCTCGAAAACTGCCACCCGTTCATGCGCGAACTGTGGGGGCGTCACTGGATCTTCGCGCATAACGGCGATCTGCAGGCTTACGCGCCGGAACTGAACGGCGTGTATCAGCCGGTCGGCACGACCGACAGCGAACTCTCGTTCTGCGCGCTGCTGGAAGGTTTGCGTAAGGCTTTTCCGGGTGCGCAGCAGCCGCCGCTTCACGAGCTGTTCGCCGCGCTCGAGACGCTCACGCGTGAAATCACGCAGTACGGCGTGTTCAATTTCCTGATGTCTAACGGCCAGGCCCTGTTCGCGCATTGCTCGACGCATCTGCATTACGTCGTGCGTCGCTGGCCGTTTTCGACCGCGCATCTGGTCGACGCGGACGTATCGATCGATTTCGCCAAATACACGACACCCGAAGACCGCGTCGCAGTCATCGCGACCAAGCCGCTGACCGACAACGAAGTGTGGACCGCGTTCAAGCCCGGCGATCTGCTGATGTTCCAGCATGGCGACGTGATCGGCCGCGCCAATATTCCGGTGCCGCAGTCGGTGCTCGAAAAGTTGCGCAATCCGGCACTCGACGCATCGGCGTCGGCCACGACGATCGCGGCGTCGAACGGCGCGCACGCGGTGGGCACGAGCGCAACCACGCTTTCACCCGACAGCGAAACCGATCTCGAAGCCGCCGATGACACGGCAGCGTTCGAGTCGTAAGCCGCCGCGTCACCCTACGCGTGCGAAACAAAAAGCCGCTCCACGGAGCGGCTTTTTTTCGTCCCGCGCGAGCCCCGAAACGAGGCCTGCGCACCCACCCTCAGTGCAGAATCTTCGCGAGAAAATCCTTCGCGCGATCCGACTTCGGATTCGCGAAGAAGTCTTCCTTGCGGTCGTCTTCGACGATCAAACCCTTGTCCATGAAAATCACGCGATGCGCGACCTTCTTCGCGAAGCCCATTTCGTGCGTCACGCACATCATGGTCATGCCTTCCTGCGCGAGTTCGACCATCACGTCGAGAACTTCGTTGATCATCTCCGGATCGAGCGCCGAGGTCGGCTCGTCGAACAGCATCGCGATCGGGTCCATGGAGAGCGCACGCGCAATCGCCACGCGCTGCTGCTGACCACCGGACAGCTGCCCCGGATACTTGTCCGCATGTGCGCGCAGACCGACGCGATCGAGCAGCTTCAGGGCCTTCGCGGTCGCCTCGTCGTTCGAGCGGCCGAGCACCTTGACCTGCGCGAGCGTCAGGTTCTGCACGATCGACAGATGCGGAAACAGTTCGAAGTGCTGGAACACCATGCCGACCTTCGAGCGCAGCTTCGACAGATTGGTTTTCTTGTCGGTCAGTGACTGGCCGTTGATGACGATCTCGCCCTTCTGGAACGGCTCGAGTCCGTTGACGGTCTTGATCAGCGTGGACTTGCCCGAACCGGACGGCCCGCACACCACGACCACTTCGCCCTTTTTGACTTCCGTCGTGCAGTCGGTCAGCACCTGGAAATGGCCGTACCACTTCGAAACATTCTTGATAGAGATCATCTTGCGACCTTTTTCTGAAGACCTTTGACGAGGCTCGACGCGATCACGCAGATCACGAAATAACACGCGCCCGCGAACAGTACCATCTCGACGTTCGTGCCGTCACGATCGCCAATATTCGTAGCCGTGCGGAAGAAGTCGGCGAGGCTGATCACGTAGACGAGCGACGTATCCTGAAACAGCACGATACCCTGCGTGAGCAGCAGCGGCACCATCGCGCGGAACGCCTGCGGCAGCACGATCAGGCGCATCGCCTGCCCATAGGTCATGCCGAGCGCGAACGACGCGTTGACCTGACCACGCGGCACCGCCTGAATGCCGGCGCGGATGATCTCCGAATAATACGCGGCCTCGAACAGCGAGAACGCGACCATCGCCGAGGCGAGCCGGATGTCGATGTCGGCCGACAGACCGAGCACGCTTTGCAGCACCTGCGGCACGATCAGGAAGAACCACAGCAGCACCATCACGAGCGGGATCGAACGGAAGAGCGTCACGTAAGCCTGCGCGAACCATCCGAGCGGCTTGATCGGCGACAGTCGAAACATCGCGAGAATGGTGCCCCAGATGATGCCGAATACGATCGCGATCAGCGTGATCTTGAACGTGATGATCGCGCCGGTCCATAGCGTAGGCAGCGCGCCCGGAATACCGCTCCAGTCGAAATGATGCATCACTTTCCTCCGATATAGCCGGGCAGCCGGGCCTTCACTTCGACCCAGCGCATCAGTTGCATCACGATCAGATTGATCAGCATGTATGCGACCGTGACCGCGATGAACGACTCGTAAGTTTGCGACGTGTAGTCGACGAGCTGGCGCGCCTGCGCGGACAGATCGAGCAGACCGATCGTCGAGGCAACCGCGGAGTTCTTGAAGATGTTCAGAAACTCGGAGGTGAGCGGCGGCACGATGATGCGGTACGCGACCGGCAGCAGCACATAGCGATACGTCTGCCACTGCGTGAGGCCTACCGCCAGACCGGCCGCGCGCTGGCCGCGCGGCAACGCGTTGATGCCCGAGCGCACCTGCTCGCACACGCGCGCGGCGGTGAAGAGGCCCAGACACACGATCGACGATGAGAAGAACTGCGCGCCCGGCGGCAATTGCTTGAACCAGTTGCCGATCGACACGGGCAGCAGCTCCGGTATCACCAGATACCAGATGAAGAACTGCACGATCAGCGGAATGTTACGGAAAATCGCGACGTAGACGGTGCCGACGCCCGACGCCCATTTGTTGGGCACCGTGCGCAGCACACCGAAGAGCGAGCCGACGATCAGCGCGATCACCCATGCCGACAGCGACACGGTGACCGTCACCCGCAGCCCCGAGAACAGCCAGCCCAGATAGGTGGTCGGCTCGCCCGTGGAGACGGGACTCAGCAGAATGCCCCAGTTCCAGTGATATGACATGACCAAGACTCCGGCAAAAAGAAACGGAAGAAGCGCGTGGCCCCTTCCGTTCCGTTCAGCGTTTCGAAAGTGTCGAAAAAGCAGCTACGGTTAGTCGATTGCCTTGTCGTTCGGGTTCTTGAACAGCGCACGCATATCGTCGCTCATCGGGAAGTTCAGGTTCAGGCCCTTCGGCGGGATCGGCGATTCGAACCAGCGCTTGTAGATCTGTTCGCCTTCGCCCGACGTTTGCACCTTCGCGATGGCGTCGTCGGCGACCTTCTTGAAGTCGGGGTCGTTCTTGCGCAGCATGCAGCCGTACGCCTCCCGCGATTGCGGCGTGCCGACGATCACGAAATCGCCCGGGTTGCTCGACTTCGCGCGCTCGCCGGCGAGCAGCGCGTCGTCCATCATGAACGCGGCGGCACGGCCCGTCGACAGCGTCAGGAACGATTCGCCGTGATCCTTCGCGCTGATGATGTTCATGCCCATGTTCTTGTCCTGGTTCATTTTGCGAAGCAGGCGCTCGGACGTGGTGCCGGCGGTCGTGACGACCGTCTTGCCCTTCAGGTCCGGGAAGTCCTTGATGCCGGAATCTTTCTTGGTCATCAGGCGCGTGCCGATCACGAAGATCGTGTTCGTGAAGGCGGCCTGTTGCTGACGCTCGAGGTTATTCGTGGTTGAGCCGCACTCGATGTCGACCGTGCCGTTCTGCACGAGCGGAATGCGGTTCTGCGACGTGACCGGCACGAGCTTCACCTTCAGGTTCGGCATGTTCAGCTTCTGCTTGACGGCCTCGACGATCTTCATCGCGTAATCCTGCGAGTAGCCGATCACGTTCTGCTTTTCGTCGTAATAGGAGAACGGGATCGACGATTCGCGATGGCCCAGCGAAATGACGCCCGTATCCTTGATCTTTTTCAGTGTGCCCGAGTCTTGCGCATGCGCGCCAACCGTAAACAGTCCGAGAGTCGCGAGCAGCAGCGCAGCTTTTTTAATCTTCATCTTGATCTCCTTGGCAAGAACCGGCGCCAGTGTAACAAAGTAATTTTTCTGAAAGTATCGCTATTAACCATTCTGTTGCGCGCACGCCGCGATGGGCTCGCGGCGCCGTGGCACGGCCGTTTCGCGCATATGAGAAGGCGGGCGGCATCGATAGGATGCCGCCCGCCGGTCAAACACGCCGTCTTGTGGACCGCGTTGATGCACGAAGTTTCGGCGGTGTGCGCCTCCCGGCCCGGATACCGGGCCGCGTCACCGCCGTTTCAAACAAGATAGGACACGGTCCATCACGGATACAAGCCGCGCATCTCGCGCGCCTGCAAAATCCGCTTACACGCGACGATGAACGCAGCCGTGCGCACCGACACGTTCTGCTCGCTCGACACCTGCCACACCGCCGCGAACGCTTCGCGCATCACGCGCTCGAGGCGCTCGTTGATCTCGTCCTCGGTCCAGAAGAAGCTCGAGAAGTCCTGGACCCATTCGAAATATGACACTGTCACACCGCCGGCATTCGCGACCACGTCCGGAATCACGAGGATGCCGCGATCGTGCAGGATGTCGTCCGCCGCCGTAGTGGTCGGGCCGTTCGCGCCCTCGACGATGATCCTGGTCTTGATCTTGCCGGCGTTTTTTTCGGTGATCTGATTTTCCAGCGCCGCCGGAATCAGGATGTCCGACTCGACGGTCCAGAACTCATCACCGGTGATCGCATCGGCTTCGGGGAAACCGCCGACGCCGCCCGTCTTCGCGACGTAGTCGAGCAGCGCGACCGCGTCGATGCCGGTGGACTTGTACACCGAGCCTGTATGGTCCTGCACCGCGACGACCTTCGCGCCCGCCTCCTGGAACAGACGCGCGGCGATGCCGCCGACGTTGCCGAAGCCCTGCACCGCGATACGCGCGCCTTCGATGTCGAAGCCGATGCGGCGAGCCGCTTCGCAGCCCACCACGAACACGCCGCGGCCGGTCGCCTCGCGACGGCCGAGCGAGCCGCCGAGCGTGATCGGCTTGCCAGTCACGACGCCGGTGGCCGTCTGGCCCTGATTCATCGAGTACGTGTCCATCATCCACGCCATGATCTGCTCGTTCGTGTTCACGTCCGGCGCGGGGATGTCGGTATTCGGTCCGATGATGATGCCGATCTCGCTCGTGTAGCGGCGCGTGACGCGCTCGAGCTCGCCACGCGACAGCGTGCGCGGATCGACGCGGATGCCGCCCTTCGCGCCGCCGTACGGCACGTTCACCGCCGCATTCTTCACCGACATCCACGCGGACAGCGCCATCACTTCGGATAGCGTAACGTCCTGGTGATAACGCACGCCGCCCTTGCCCGGACCGCGCGACACGTTGTGTTGCACGCGATAACCCTCGAAGTGCGCGACCGTGCCGTTGTCGAGTTCGATGGGCACGTCGACGACGAGAATGCGCTTCGGGCGTTTCAGGGTTTCGAGCCAGCGGGACAGCGAACCGAGATACGGCGCGACGCGGTCGACCTGGCGCAGATAGTTGCCCCAAGGGCCGAGGTCTTCCTTATTGAGGTAGGAGGGAACGGCTTGCAACGTTGAGGCGGCTTGTACCGATTCTGCGGCTTGTTGCTGGGATGACATGAACGCTCCGGCGTTTGATCGAGTACGGGCATTGTGGAAAAACGCCGTATCGAAATCCAATGCCGTTTCCTTATCCCGTTATGTTTTTCTTGCATAACGTTCGCAAAGCCGCAAATTCGCGTCGTCGCGACGCAGGTTCGAGTTTGAGTTTTATGCCGCGGCTCAGGCGGCGCTCTGCCGGAGTTCCTCCGACACCACGTCCCACAACTGGCGCACGAGAATCTGGCGCGCGTCGTCGCTTTTCGCGGCGAGCTTGTCGCGATACAGGCGAATTTCCATGCTGAGCGTCAGTTGCCCTTCGGGCGTGCCGCGCGTCGCGCGATCGAGGCGGATCAGCCGGCCTTCGGCCACCGCATCTTCGACCGCGCTATGCGGCAGAAACGCGATGCCGTGACCAGCGAGCGCCATCGCCTTGAGCCCCTCGGCCATGTCGGTTTCGTAGAGCCGGTCGAGGTACAGGCGCTCCGGCGCGTTCGCGAGAATCACCTCGGTCATGCGCCCGAGGTACGCGTTCGGCGTGTACGACAGATACGGCGCGGGCGCATCGGCCGAGCCTGGCAGCGTGTGACGCGGCCGCCCCGCGCGGGCCGGCGCCGAGAACGGGCTGATCGGCTCGTGGCCGAGCGTCAGCATGTCGTAGCGCGCCGGATCGAGCGCGACCGGATGGCTCGGATGGTGGTAGCCCATCATCAGATCGCAGCCGCCTTCCACCAGCGAGAGCGCCGCGTCGTGCACGTTCAGCGCGCGCAGCCGCGTGTGGATCGGGCCCATCTGCGCCTCGATGCGCTGCAGCCAGCGCGGGAAGTAAGTGAGCGACAGCGTGTGGGGGACCGCGAATTCGATCGTCGCCTGGGGCGTCGCCGTGTGGCCGCGCAGCAGCGCGCGCGCCTCGTGGAATTGCGACAGCATCGCGAGCGCCTGCTCGTTGAACACCTGACCGGCCGCCGTGAGCCGTGTCGGATAAACAGAACGGTCGATCAGTTCCGTGCCGAGCCACGCTTCGAGCGCCTGGATGCGGCGCGAGAAAGCCGGCTGCGTGACGTGGCGCAACTCGGCCGAGCGGCTGAAGCTACGCGTTTCCGCGAGCGAAATGAAGTCTTCGAGCCATTTCAGTTCCATGCGATTGCGCTTGCCGTCGAGAGGGAAGAAGTCTGCATTCTAGCGGCGCGGATTGCGACCCACGCATCCGGGCGGCCCGATCGCGTCACAGTGGTAAAATCCACGGTTCCCTCCGTTCCCGACCCGCTCGCTGAGCGCTCAACCGCTTCAACCCGGTCCTCATCATGTCCGACACCCGCCCCGACACCCTGTTCGCGCTGAACGCGCTTTCCCCGCTCGACGGCCGCTACGCCGCCAAAACCGAAGCCCTGCGCGACTGGCTCTCGGAAGCCGCCTTCATGCGCAATCGCGTGACGGTCGAAATCCACTGGCTGATCGCGCTGTCGCGCGCCGGCTTCGCTGAAGTGCCGCGCTTCTCCGAGGCGTCCGAGCAATTCCTGCTGCAACTGGCCGAGCGCTTCACCGCGCACGACGCCGCGCGCATCAAGGAAATCGAGCGCGTGACGAACCACGACGTGAAGGCCGTCGAATACTGGTTGAAGGAATCGGTGAAGGGCCATGAAGAACTGGAGCGCGCGAGCGAGTTCATCCACTTCGCGTGCACGTCGGAAGACATCAACAACACGTCGCACGGCCTGATGCTCGCCGGCGCGCGCGAACACGTGGTCCTGCCGGCGCTGCGCTCGGTGCATCAACGCCTCGTTGCGCTCGCGCACGCGCACGCCGCCCAGCCGATGCTGTCGCGCACGCACGGCCAGCCGGCCAGCCCGACCACGCTCGGCAAGGAAATCGCCAACGTCGCCGCGCGGCTCGCGCGTGCGATCGAGCGGATCGCGAAGGTCGAACTGCTCGGCAAGATGAACGGCGCGGTCGGCAACTTCAACGCGCACCTGTCCGCGTATCCGGAGTTCGACTGGGAAGCATTCTCGAAGGACGTCGTCGAGAACCGTCTGAAGCTCGCGTTCAATCCGTACACGACCCAGATCGAGCCGCACGACTACATGGCCGAGCTGTTCGACGCGATCTCGCGCGCGAACACGATCCTGCTGGATCTGGACCGCGACGTGTGGGGCTACATCTCGCTCGGCTACTTCAAGCAGCGCACGAAGGCCGGCGAAATCGGTTCGTCGACGATGCCGCACAAGGTCAACCCGATCGACTTCGAAAACTCGGAAGGCAACCTCGGCCTCGCGAACGCCACGTTGCGTCACCTCGCCGACAAGCTGCCGGTGTCGCGCTGGCAGCGCGACCTGACCGACTCGACGGTGCTGCGCAACATCGGCGTCGCGTTCGGCTACTCGCTGCTCGCGTACGACTCGCTGATCCGCGGCCTCGACAAGCTCGAAGTGAATGCGCAGCGTCTGAACGAAGACCTCGACAACTGCTGGGAAGTGCTGGCCGAGCCGGTGCAGACCGTAATGCGCCGTTACGGCATCGAGAATCCGTACGAGCAGCTGAAGGAGCTCACGCGCGGCAAGGGCATCACGCGCGAGGCGCTGCAGAGCTTCATTGGCGGCCTGGCGATTGCGCAGGACGCGAAGGACCGCCTGCTCGCGATGACGCCCGGCTCGTACATCGGCCGGGCCGTCGAACTGGCGAAGCGGATCGGCTGATCGGCTGGCCCAGCTTCTTCAATGCATAAAAAAGCCGCTCCGAGGAGCGGCTTTTTTTCGTCCAGCGTTCGAAGCTGGAACGCGAAGCAATCAACGACTCAGCGCGCTTCGACCTGCCTGAGAACCTCGTCGACGATCTGTTCCGGCGTCAGATCGATGCTGACCGTGATCGCTTCGTCGTCACCGGGCTCCTCGAGCGTATCGAGCTGGCTTTGCAGCAGCGACGGATCGAAGAAATGCCCAGTGCGATCCCCGAGACGCTCCGCGAGCACCTCGCGCGAACCCTTCAGGTAGACGAAGCACACGTCCTTGTCGCCGGCACGCAGAATGTCGCGATACGAGCGCTTCAGCGACGAACACGTGAACACCGCCGTCTCGCCCGCTTTCTGCTTTTCCTCGATCGCCGCGCGGATCGTCTTCAGCCACGGCCAGCGGTCTTCGTCGGTGAGCGGAATGCCGTGGTGCATCTTCTCCTTGTTCGCCGCGCTATGGAACGCGTCGCCGTCGGTGAACGTGCAATGCAGGCGCTCGGCCAGCATTTCGCCAATCCTCGTCTTGCCGGCGCCCGACACGCCCATTGCGATCAGAATCATTTGAAACTCCTTACAGGACCGCCGCGAGTGCGAAGGTCAGGCCCAGCCCCATCACCGAAATGATGGTTTCGAGGAGCGACCACGTCTTGAAGGTCTGCACCACCGTCATGCCGAAATATTCCTTGATCAGCCAGAAGCCGCCGTCGTTCACGTGCGAGAAGATCAGCGAGCCCGAGCCGGTCGCGAGCACCATCAGTTCCGGCTTCACCTGCACCGCGCCCGCCGCCGCGATCGGCGCGACGATGCCGCAGGCGGTCGTCATCGCGACGGTGGCCGAGCCGGTCGCGAGACGCATCATCGCCGCGACGAGCCAGCCGAACAGCAGCGGCGACAGATGCACCGCGGTCGCCACGCTGGTGATTTCCTTCGAAATGCCGCTATCCATCAGTACGCGGCCAAAACCGCCGCCCGCACCGACGATCAGTGTAATACCCGCGATCGGCGCCAGACATTCTCCGCAGAACTTCTGGATCTGCTCGCGGTTAAAGCCGCGGCTCGCGCCGAAGGTCCAGAAGCTGACCAGCACGGCCGTCAGCAGCGCGACGTCGGTGTTGCCAAAGAAGCGCAGCAGATCGTTCGGCAGCGTCTTCGGCTCGAAGACCAGGTCGGCCCAGCTGCCGACCAGCATCAGGACCACCGGCAACAGGATCGTGACCAGCGTGATGCCGAAGCCCGGCAGTTCGCGCTTCGGTGCAGCGGCCTTCGCGGCGTTACCACTTTGCACGCCGTTGGCGTCCTTCACGTCGCTGCCCAGAAATTGCGCGGCAAGCGGATTTTCCTTCGGCAACTGGACATGACGGCTCACCAGCAACGCGAACAGCGGACCGGCGACGATCGCGCACGGCACGCCGACGATCAGACCGTAGGCGATCGTCTTGCCGATGTCCGCGTGATACGCCTGCACGGCGAGCAGTGCGGCCGGGTGCGGCGGGATCAGCCCGTGCACGACGGACAGACCCGCGACCATCGGCAGGCCGACCAGCAGCAGCGATTTGTTGGTGCGCTTGGCGACGTTGAACGCGATCGGAATCAGCAGCACGAAGCCGACTTCGAAGAACACCGGCAAGCCGACGATGATCGCGACCACCATCATCGCCCAGTGAATGTGTTTCTCACCGAACCAGTTGATCAGCGTGGTCGCGACGCGCTCGGCGCCGCCCGATTCGGCCATCATCTTGCCGAGCATCGTACCGAGACCGACGACGATGGCAATATGCCCGAGCGTGTTGCCGTTCCCCGTTTCGAACGATTTGACGATGGTCTGCATCGGCATGCCGGCCACGAGGCCCAGCAGCAACGACACGATGATCAGAACGAGAAACGGATAGACCTTGAAGCGCGTGATCATCAAGATCAGCAGCGCGATCGCGATCAATGCGTAGACCAGCAGCAAGCTGCCGTGGGCAGATTCCATGAAGCCCCTCCTTTGGTTTATTGACTTCAGAGTGCGGGTGCGGCCGGCACTTCGTCTCACGGCAACCTGCGCGATGCCTGAAAACCCGGCTAGCCGCGCGGACGCTGAATTCTACTGTTTGTTTCCAGAAAGCGCGCGCAAATCCAGCACGCATATCAGGTAAAAAAAGAGTCTCGGCGCGACAGCCTGATGCGGCTGTATCGACGAGACTCCTGGGCCCGGTTCAGTTGACCGATGCGCTATTGGGTTGTGGGGCTTAGTGCGCGGGTGCCGCCAGCTGGCTCGCGGCGCGCGCGAGGCGCGTGAGCTCGTCCCAGTTCTGCGCGGCGAGCGCGGCCTTCGGCGTGAGCCACGAACCGCCGACACAGACCACGTTCGGCAGCGACAGGAAGTGCGGCGCGCTTTCCGGCGTGATGCCGCCGGTCGGGCAGAACTTCAGCGCCGGGAACGGGCCGTGGAACGCCTGCAGCATCGGCACGCCGCCCGCCTGCTGTGCGGGGAAGAACTTGACGATCTCGTAGCCGAGCTCGAGCGCGAGGATGATGTCCGACGGCGTCATCACGCCGGGCAACAGCGGCAGACCCACATCCTGCGCGGCCTTGTGCATGTCCTTGGTCAGACCCGGCGACACGCCGAACTGCGCGCCCGCCTTCTTCGCCTGGGCGCAATGCTCGGGCTTCGTGATCGTGCCGACACCGACCACGATGTCGTCCGCGAGTTCGCACGCACGCTCGATCGCGCCGAGGCCCGCCGGCGTGCGCAGCGTGATTTCGAGCACCTTCACGCCGCCCGCGTGCAACGCGCGCGACACGTGTTCGCCCTGTTCGACCGTATCGAACGCGAGCACCGGAATCACCGGGCCGAGGCGCACGATATCGCTTACTGTTTTCGACGTCATAGTCAGACTCCTTGTTTCTGCGGCGCCGCGCCGGCTTGCGCGGTGCTCGTGTGATGGTCGCTGGATCGATGGCCGTGCTGATGGTCACCGTCGTGGCCGTGCTTGTGATGGCCGCCGTGGCCGTGCTGACCGTCGACCGCGCCGCCCTCGCCGACCAGCTTGCCGAACACCGACGCGCCCTGCTCCGCCGGCGCCGCCGCCGCACGGAACACGCCGAACAGCTCGCGGCCGAAGCCGACTTCGTTGTCCGCCTGATGCAGCGGCTCGGCGTTCGGACGCTCGGCCCACTCGGCTGCGTCGATTTCGATGTCGAGCACGCCCGCCTCGGCGTCGATCACCAGCATGTCGCCCGTGCGCACTTTGCCGATCGGGCCTTGCAGCAACGCTTCCGGCGACAGATGGATGACCGCCGGCACCTTGCCCGACGCGCCCGACATACGGCCATCGGTCACCAGCGCGACATGGAAACCCTGATCCTGCAGCACACCGAGCAGCGGCGTCAAACGATGCAACTCGGGCATGCCGTTTGCGCGTGCGCCCTGGAAGCGCACCACCGCGATGAAGTCGCGCTTGAGCTCGCCCTTGTCGAACGCTTCCTGCACCGCTTCCTGCGAATCGAACACGATTGCCGGCGCCTTCACCTTGCGATGCTGCGCCGCGACCGCCGAAATCTTGATTACGCCGCGGCCGAGCTTGCCCTGCATCAGACGCAGGCCGCCGTCCGGCTGGAACGGCTCCTTGATGCCGCGCAGCACCGCTGTGTCCGCGCTCGCCTCGACACCTGCCACCCATTGCAGCTTGCCGTCGAGCAGCTTCGGCTCCTCGGTGTAGCGCTTCAGACCCTTGCCCGCGACCGTGTTCACGTCTTCATGCAGCAGACCGCCTTCGAGCAGATTGCGCACGAGGAACGCGACGCCGCCCGCCGCGTGGAAGTGGTTCACGTCGGCCTTGCCGTTCGGATAGATCTTCGCAAGCAGCGGTACCGCCTGCGACAGCGTGTCGAAGTCGTCCCAGTCGATCACGATGCCGGCCGCGCGCGCGATTGCGACGAGGTGCAGCGTGTGATTGGTCGAGCCGCCCGTCGCCAGCAGCGCGACGATGCCGTTGACGATCGCCTTCTCGTCGACCACATGGCCGATCGGCATGTAGTGGCCGCGCTCGACCGTCAGATCGAGCACGCGGCGCGCGGCCTGCGCGGTCAGCGCGTCGCGCAGCGGCGTGTGCGGATGCACGAAGGCCGAGCCCGGCAGATGCAGGCCCATCACTTCCATCAGCATCTGGTTACTGTTCGCGGTGCCGTAGAACGTGCAGGTGCCGTGGCTGTGATAGGCGGCCGCTTCCGCTTCGAGCAGCGCGTCGCGGCCGCACTGGCCGGTCGCGAACTGCTGACGCGTCCTGGCTTTGTCGTCGTTCGACAGGCCGCTTGCCATCGGGCCGGCCGGCACGAAGATGGTCGGCAAATGGCCGAACTGCAGCGCGCCGATCAGCAGGCCCGGCACGATCTTGTCGCAGATGCCGAGGCACAGCGCCGCGTCGAACATGTTGTGGGTGAGCGCGACGGCCGTGCTCATCGCGATCACTTCGCGCGAGAACAGCGACAGCTCCATGCCCGCGTTGCCCTGCGTGACGCCGTCGCACATCGCCGGCACGCCGCCCGCGAATTGCGCGACGCCGCCGTTTTCGCGCGCGGCCTGCTTGATGATGTCCGGGTAGTTTTTGTACGGCGCGTGCGCCGACAGCATCTCGTTGTACGACGACACGATGCCGATATTCGGCTCGCGAATCTGCTTGATCACGAGCTTGTCGTTGCCCTCGAGGCCGGCGAAACCGTGAGCGAGGTTCGCGCACGACAACGCGCCGCGCGCCGGAAAGCGCCCCTGCGCATGCTCGATGCGGGCCAGATACGCTGCGCGCGTGGGCTTGCTGCGCTCGATCACGCGTTGCGTGACCTTCAACAATTGCGAATGCGGGGAAACCATCGGAGCTCCTTCGTCGCTGGCGGCAGGCGCACGCATGACACCTGGCGGTATCGCGGGGTTGTGATATCGAACGACGCCATCTTAGTAGAAAAACTACACGATCGCAATGACGAACTCTGTTGCAGCGCCGCATGGCGCGGATCGCCAGGTCGCCCTACTGGCGGCGCCTTAGCGCTTTATAGCAGAAACCCAGGGAATACACTTACTCGCCGATATGTAGTTTTTGTACCTACCTTTTGTGCGCCAACGATCAATCGGATATAGTCCACACGTTCTTCAGCATAGTGCGAGTTTTCCGATGATGCTGTCCCAGGTGGAAGAGATGCGCGACCAGCTGCGCCCGTCCGAACGCAAGCTGGCCGATTACGTGATCGAGGCGCCGCGCGAGGTACTCGATCTGTCGATGACCGAGGTCGCCGCGCGCGCGGGCGTGAGTCAGCCGACGATCGCGCGCTTCTGCCACGCGCTCGGTTTCTCCGGCTTTCGCGAATTCAAGATCCGTCTCGCGCAGGGCATCGCCAGCGAAGTGCCCGCCGTCTATCGCGACGTGCGGCCCGACGAGCCGACGCCGGGTGTCGCCGCGAAGGTGCTCGACCGGACGATCGGCGCGCTGATTCAGGTGCGCAACAATCTGTCGTCGGATAGCGTCGCGGCGGCGATCGACATGCTCGCGCAAGCGAAGCGCATCGAGTTCTACGGGGCGGGCGGCTCAGGCATCGCCGCGCTCGACGTGCAGCACAAGTTCTTTCGGCTCGGCATGCCGAGCGTCGCGTATTCGGACCCGCATACGTTTCTGATGTCGGCCGCGCTGCTCGGACCTGGGGACGTGGTCGTCGCGATTTCCAATACGGGCCGCACGCGCGACATCATCGATGCCGCGAAGGCCGCGCTGAACGCGGGCGCGAAGGTGATCGCGATCACGCACGGCAATTCGCCGCTCGCGCGGCTCGCAACCGTGGGCCTCTTTGCGAACGTCGACGAAGACACCGACATCTTCTCCCCGATGACCTCGCGGGTGTCACATCTGGCGATCGGCGACATTCTGGCGGTCGGCGTCGCGCTGAGCCGCGGGCCCGAACTGCTGGAGAAGCTCGCGCAAACGAAGGAAGTGATCCACCGGCGGCGGGTGGATTCGCAGGGGTGAACCGCTGCGATGGAATGCGAAACGACGGGGTAACGCAAAAGGGCGGTGTGCCATTCAGCCGGCATACCACCCTTTGATCTTTTCCAGCGCCCTGCTTAACGCCGTCAGCCGCTCAGAACGGCTTGATCACTACCAGCGCGACCGCCGCGAGCATACCGAGCACCGGCAGCTCGTTGAACATCCGATACCACTTGTCCGAGTGGCGATTCTCGCCGCGCTCGAACCTGCGCAACAGCACGCCGCAATACGCGTGATAGATGACGAGGAGCACGACCACGCCGACCTTCGCGTGAATCCAGCCCTGCCCGCTGCCGATGCCGATCACGAGCCACAACCACAGGCCGCACGCGATCGCGGGCACGGCAATGAAGCTCATGAAGCGGAACAGCTTGCGCGCCATCAGCAGAAGACGCGCCGTCGCGGCGGGTTCCGTTTCCATCGCCAGATTGACGAAGATGCGCGGCAGATAGAACAGACCGGCAAACCAGGAGGCAATCAATACGATGTGAAACGTCTTTACCCAAAGCATCGGCGGGGGTCCTTGTGGTCCTTGTTGTTGTGGCGCTTCGATTCGTGCTTTATTGACGGCCTTCGCCATGACCCAGCACGACGTATTTCAGCGACGTCAGCCCTTCGAGGCCGACCGGGCCGCGCGCGTGCAGCTTGTCGTTCGAAATGCCGATCTCGGCGCCGAGGCCGAACTCGAAGCCGTCCGCGAAACGCGTCGACGCGTTGACCATCACGCTCGCCGAATCGACTTTTTTATTTTTTTTTATTCGCGCAGGAAGCGCATCGCGCGGTCGTGGTCTTCGGTGACGATCGCGTCGGTGTGCTGCGAGCTATACGTGTTGATGTGCTCGATCGCCGCGTCGATGCCGTCGACCACCTTGATCGCGAGCACCGGCGCGAGATATTCGGTGCGCCAGTCTTCCTCGCTCGCATCGACGAGCGGACCGACGCCCGCATCGGCCAGCACCGCGCGCGCCGCCGCATCGACGCGCAGCTCGACGTCCTTGCCGCGATACAGCTTGCCCAGCGGCGGCAGCACTTCGGCCGCAATGCCGCGCGCGACCAGCAGCGTCTCCATCGTGTTGCAGGTGCCGTAGCGGTGCGTCTTCGCGTTGTCGCAAACGTTGAGCGCCTTCGGCATGTCCGCGCGATCGTCGACATAAACGTGGCAGATGCCGTCGAGGTGCTTGATCATCGGCACGCGCGCTTCGTTCGTCAAACGCTCGATCAGGCTCTTGCCGCCGCGCGGCACGATCACATCGACGTACTCGGTCATCGTGATGAGCTTGCCGACCGCCGCGCGGTCCGACGTCGCGACCACCTGCACCGCGTCCTGCGGCAGACCGGCCGCTTCGAGGCCCTCGCCGATCAGCTTCGCGAGCGCGGTATTGCATTCGAGCGCTTCCGAGCCGCCGCGCAAAATGGCCGCGTTGCCGGACTTCAGGCACAGCGCCGCCGCGTCGATCGTCACGTTCGGGCGCGATTCGTAGATGATGCCGATCACCCCGAGCGGCACGCGCATCTGGCCGACCTGGATGCCGCTCGGCCGGTACTTCAGATTGCTGATCTCGCCGATCGGGTCGGCCAGCGCCGCGACCTGGCGCAGGCCTTCGACCATCGTTTTCAGCGCCTTGTCGGACAGCGTCAACCGGTCGATGAACGCGGCATCGTGGCCCTTGCCGCGGGCGCGTTCGAGGTCGCGCGCGTTGGCGGCCTTCAGCAGATCGGCATCGCGCTCGATCGCCTCGGCAACGGCCGCAAGCGCCGCATTCTTCGCGGCGGTCGACGCCCGCGCCATCGCGCGCGAAGCCTGACGGGCGCGTTGGCCGAGGTCGGTCATGTACTGGTCGATATCCATGGTCATTCTCGTGATGCCCCGCACGTTGGCATGCGGTGGTCGGGCAGGATTAGCGAAAGATCAAGCGATTGTAAGTCGGGTACCGGGGCTTTGCTCGCACGCGAGCGGCGGGTGCACTGTGCTGTCACAGGTTCGCCGATGCGTTTCGTTCGGCGCGTGGCACGCGAAACACGCTGGTCTGTATGTGTGGAACGACTGGCAGTTGGTACACGATTGCTCGCGTCAGCCACTGCTTCGACGCTCGCGCGAATCAGCTGTGCCGCTTCAGACTGGCCGCCGCGCCGGCGCCGCCGTTGGCACCCGAGGTCGCGGCGGCGGCACTTGCGAAGCTGCCGACGGTTTCGGCGCCGCCACCGTCATTGCGAGTTCGAACAGGCCGTCCCACGGATCGGGCGGCGGATCGTTGCGATGATTACCCGGCGTGCCGCCCGACAGCCCCTTCACCTGCCGGTCGAGCCGCGCCGCCAGCGCGAGTGCCTTCTCGAGCGCCGCTTCGCTGACGCGCGACAGCGCAGGTCCGATCAGCCGTTCGCGCGGACCCCACACGCGGTTCTCGCGCGTGAGCATCGCGAGCGGCTTGCCGGCCGCGACGCCGCGCTTGATCCGCAGCAGCGTGCGCACTTCTTCGACGACCGCCCACAGCACGAGCACCGCGGCCTCGCCCTCACCGCGCAGCCCGTCGAGCATGCGCGCGAGACGGCCGACGTCGCCCGCGAGCATCGCCTCGTTGAGCTTGAACACGTCGTAGCGCGCGACGTTGAGCACCGCGTCCTGAACCTGATCGAAGCTCAGCGAGCCGTTCGGATACAGCAGCCCGAGCTTCTGGATTTCCTGATGCGCGGCGAGCAGATTGCCCTCGACGCGCTCGGCGATGAACGCGAGCGCTCGCCGCCCCTCCTCGCCGGCTGCGACGCGCTGACCCTGGGCCGCGAGCCGCTGCCCGACCCAGTTCGGCAGCTGCGCGCGCTCGACCGGATCGATCTTCAACGCGACGCCGGCGTCGGCGAGCGCGGTGAACCATGCCGACTTTTGCGTGGCCGCATCGAGGCGCGGCAGCGTAATCATCGTCAGCACGTCGTCGTTGACGGTGGATGCGAGCGCCTTCAGCGCATCGGCGCCTTCCTTACCGGGTTTGCCCGACGGAATGCGCAACTCGACCAGCTGACGGTCGCCGAACAGCGACATCGACTGGCTCGCGCCGAGCAGCGAGCTCCAGTCGAAACCGCGCTCGACCGTGAACACCGAGCGGTCGGTGAAGCCGGCCGCGCGCGCCGCCGCGCGGATGCGATCGCACGCTTCCTGCGCGAGCAGATGCTCGTCGCCGTATACGACGTACAGTCCGGCGAGGCCGCGGGCGAGATGCGCTTCGAGCGCGTCAGGTCGCAGTTGCATGGCTGGCGGTTGACGGGATGAATGAGATTCGACGAATCACGAACGGCGCGATGCTCACAGCGGCGGCGGCGGCAGCGGTGCGCGCGGCACAATGGCCGGCACGGCCTCGGCCGGCGTCGGATGCAGCGAGCGCACCACGCCGAGACGGCGGACGAGCTGATCGACCGCGTCGTTTTCCATGTCGGCGAACAGGATGTCGGACTCGGCGGCCTTCGCCTGCGAGAACTGGTCGCTATAGGTCATCGCGCGGTTCAGCGCGATCACGCTGCCCGGAATCAACACGGTGCCGTCCTTGCCGGTCAGCGTGTAGGTCATCTGCAGATTCAGCTGATACTCGGCGACGACGCCCAGCGAATTCAGCGTCAGCGTGCTGACGTTGCGGTTCTGCGTGATCTGCAGCAGCGCATCGGCATTGGCGGGCGAGCTGACCACCACGGTGTCGCTGCCGCCCTGCACGATGCGCGTGAAGCGCGCCATGGCCGCGGGCGAGCCGCCCGCCACATAGAGGCGCTTGAACGCGAAGTCCTGCTGGCCGCGCAACTGGAAGCCGCAGGCCGACAACATCATTACGCTGCAAGCGAGCGTCAAAAACGATCTGCGAGTCACATTCGCTCCCGGTTCGCAGTGGATTCGCGGTGCCGAGGAACGCCGCCGGGCGGGCGGCGCTCCGTCTGCCGGATGAGGGCCTGGAACGTCAAACGACCACGTTCACGAGACGGCCCGGCACCACGATGATCTTCTTAGGCGCCTTGCCTTCGCTGAACTTCACGACCATTGCGTGCTCGGCCGAGAGCTGCTCGATCGCTTCGCGAGACGCGTCCTTCGCGACCGTGATCGCGCCGCGCACCTTACCGTTCACCTGCAGCACGAGTTCGATCTCGGCCTGTTCGAGCGCCTTCTCGTCGACCTTCGGCCACGGCGCGTCGAGCAGTGGGCCGAATTCGTCGGCATAGCCGAGCTCCTGCCATAGCTGGAACGTCAGGTGCGGCACGACCGGGTACAGCACGCGCAGCATCACACCGTAGGTTTCACGCAGCACGGCGGTCTGCGCGCCCTTCGCGCCGTCGAGCGCGTTGAGCATCTTCATCGCGGCCGATACCACCGTGTTGTACTGAAGACGCTGATAGTCGAAATCGGCCTGCTTCAGCACGCTATAGATCTCACGACGCAGCGCCTTGTCGGTGTCGTTGAATCGTGCGGCGTCCAACTGGCCGCCCGCGCGCAGCGCGGCTTCGTTCGAATAGCCGAAGTTCCACACGCGACGCAGGAAGCGGCTCGCGCCTTCGACGCCCGAACCCGACCACTCGAGCTGCTGCTCGGGCGGAGCCGCGAACATCACGAACAGACGCGCGGTGTCCGCGCCGTGCTGATCGATCAGCATCTGCGGGTCGACGCCGTTGTTCTTCGACTTCGACATCTTCTCGACGCCGCCGAGCACGACCGGCTGGCCGTCAGCGTTCAGCACCGCGCCGACCGGGCGGCCCTTGTCGTCGAACGACACGGTCACTTCCGCCGGGTTGTACCAGGTCTTCTTGCCCGCTTCGTTTTCGCGGTAATAGGTTTCGTTGAGCACCATACCCTGCGTGAGCAGGTTCTTCGCCGGTTCGCCGAACTTCACGAGACCGAGGTCGCGCATCACCTTCGCCCAGAAACGCGAGTACAGCAGGTGCAGGATCGCGTGTTCGATACCGCCGATGTATTGATCCATCGGCGCCCAGTAGTCGGTGCGCTCGTCGACCATCGTCTTCGCATCCGGCGACGCGTAGCGGTAGAAGTACCACGACGAATCGACGAAGGTGTCCATCGTGTCGGTTTCGCGCTTTGCCGCGCCGCCGCAGCTCGGGCACGTGCAGTTCAGGAACGCTTCGGACTTCGCGAGCGGATTGCCCGTGCCGTCCGGCACCAGGTCTTCCGGCAGCACGACCGGCAGGTCTTTTTCCGGCACCGGCACGTCGCCGCACTTCGGGCAGTGGATGATCGGGATCGGCGTGCCCCAGTAACGCTGGCGCGACACGCCCCAGTCACGCAGACGCCACGTGATCTGCTTGTCGCCAAGGCCCAGTTCCTTGAGATCGGCGGCGATGCGGTCTACGGCTTCGTCGTAGGCGAGGCCGTCGTACTTGCCGCTGTTCACCAGCGTGCCGGTCTTCTCGCCGTACCACTCCGCCCACGCTTCGGTCGAGAATTCCTTGCCCTCGACCGCGACGACCTGCTTTACCGGCAGACCGTATTTCTTCACGAACGCGAAGTCGCGCTCGTCGTGCGCCGGCACGCCCATCACCGCGCCTTCGCCGTAAGTCATCAGCACGTAGTTGCCGATCCACACCTCGACCTTCGCCTGCGTCAGCGGATGCGTGACGTAGAAGCCGGTGGCCATGCCTTTCTTTTCCATCGTCGCGACGTCGGCTTCGGCGACGCCACCGCGCTTGCATTCGTCGATGAACGGCTGCAGTTCCGGCTTGTCTTGCGCGAGACGCGTGGCGAGCGGATGCTCGGCGGCGATCGCGCAAAACGTGACGCCCATGATCGTGTCGGCGCGCGTCGTGAACACGCGCAGCAGCTTCTGTTCGCCGTCGATTTCATACGGGAAGCCGAAGTTCACGCCGAAGCTCTTGCCGATCCAGTTCTGCTGCATGATCTTCACGCGCTCGGGCCAGCCGAGGCCTTCGAGATCGTTCAGCAGTTCATCCGCGTACTGCGTGATGCGCATGTAGTACATCGGGATTTCGCGCTTTTCGACGAGCGCGCCCGAGCGCCAGCCGCGCCCGTCGATCACCTGCTCGTTCGCGAGCACGGTCTGGTCGACCGGGTCCCAGTTCACGGTGCCGGTTTTCTTGTACGCGATGCCCTTTTCGAGCATCTTAAGGAACAGCCACTGGTTCCACTTGTAGTAGTCAGGGCTGCAGGTCGCGACTTCGCGCGACCAGTCGATCGCGAGGCCCATCGACTGCATCTGCTTCTTCATGTAAGCGATGTTGTCGTAGGTCCACTGCGCGGGCGGCACGTTGTTGGCCATCGCGGCGTTCTCCGCCGGCATGCCGAAGGCATCCCAACCCATCGGCATCAGCACGTTGTAGCCGTTCATCCGCAGATAGCGGTACATCACGTCGTTGATCGTGTAGTTGCGCACGTGCCCCATGTGCAGCTTGCCCGACGGATACGGCAGCATCGAGACGCAGTAGAACTTGGGCTTGTCGGTGGTTTCCGTCGTCTTGTAGGCGTCGACGGCGCGCCATTGCCCTTGCGCGGCGGCTTCGACGTCGGAGGGAACGTATTTTTCGTGCATGGTGTGATGGGATCGCCAGGTTCGGTGCTTTCGCACCGGCCCGGTGCTCTGCAGAATGTCGTTGCGTCGTGTCCCCTTCGGCGGGGAAAGGGCTGATTATACCGTTCGCGGACGGGTGCGCCGCGCGGCGTGGTGCGGGACTGGGTATGCCGGATTCGTGAACGCGGTGCGCACCCGATGGCGCTCAGTGCTGCGCGGCGGGCGGCGGCGGGTCCGTCACGAAGCCGATCCGCTCGAGCCCCGCCTGCTGCGCGGCGCCCATCACCTGCGCAATCACTTCGTAGCGCGTCGAGCGCTCCGCGCGCAACTGGAGGTCCGGCTGGTCCGCCCGCTTGCCGGCCTCGGCGAACTGCACGCGCATCTGCGCGAGCGTGATCGGCTTGCCGTTCCAGTAGAGCTTGCCGGCGCCGTCGATCGAAAGGGAGATGGTTTGCGGGGTCTGGCGCGCGGGCGCCGCCGCGACCTTCGGCAGATCGAGCCGGATCGCGTGCGAGAACAGCGGCGCGGTGATGATGAAAATCACCAGCAGCACCAGCATCACGTCGATCAGCGGCGTCATGTTGATCTCGGCCATCGGCGCGGCCGTCTGCTTCTTCTCGAGTCCGCCGAATGCCATGTCGCCTCCTTGCGTCTGAGCTTGCCCGTGCGATGGGCGGTGTGTCGTGCGAGGAAGGTCGCGATGTGCCGAGCCCGCCGCGCGTGACAAGTCAGCGGTGCGCCTCGCGCGCCGCCTGCTGCGCGCGCGGAGGCGTCGGCGCGTGCTCGGTTGGGGAGCACACGTACGCATGCAGATCGTGCGCGAAGCCGTCCAACTCCTCGGACAATTGCCGCACGAGGCGGCCCAGCACGTTGTACGCGAGCACCGCCGGAATCGCCACCACCAGACCGAACGCGGTCATGATCAGCGCCTCGCCCACCGGTCCCGCGACGTTCTCGATCTGCGCCTGCCCGCTCGCCGCGATGCTGCCGAGCGCGTGATAGATACCCCATACGGTGCCGAGCAGACCGACGAACGGCGCGGTGCTGCCAACCGACGCAAGCAGCACCTGACCGAACTCGAGCCGCCGCTGCGACGCATTGAGCGCCTGGCGCAGCGCGCGCAGCACCCGTTCGCTGCGCTCGACGCGCGCGAGCAGCGCGCCCGGAATGTCGACCTCGGCCGCATTCAGCGCCGCTTCGGCGAGCGGCGCGAACACGCGCTCACGATCAGTGCGGCGCAGGATGGCGACGCCTTCGGCGAGCGTCGGCGCCTGCCAGAAGCGCGCGATCGCCCGGTTGGCCTGGCGTTTCGCGCGCGTCAGAATCCAGCTCTTGACGATCAGAAAACACCAGCTCGCAATCGACATGGCCAGCAGCACATAGGCGACGCCATGCGTGATTGCGTCGCTCGTTTGCAGGTAATGGATGATGCCGCTGCTGCCTGCCATCTGACCTCGCCTTGGGAAAGTGACTTCGGGAGGGCGCGCTCGGGATGCGCTACTCCGCCTCTGCGCAACGGGCTTCGCTCAACGCAGGCCGAGCACGTCCTGCATGTCGAAGAAGCCGTTGTCGTGGCCTTCGAGGAAGCGTACAGCACGAAGCGCGCCTTGTGCATATGCCAGGCGGCTTGCCGATTTGTGCGTGATCTCGATGCGCTCGCCGATGCCCGCGAACAGCACCGTATGATCGCCCACGATATCGCCGCCGCGAATCGCCGAGAAGCCGATCGTCGACGGATCGCGCTCGCCGGTCACGCCTTCGCGGCCGTAGATCGCGCAGTCGTCGAGATTGCGGCCGAGCGCGTTGGCGATCACTTCGCCCATCGTCAGCGCGGTGCCGGACGGCGCGTCGACCTTGTGACGATGATGCGCCTCGATGATCTCGATGTCGTAGCCGGTCGAGAAGTGCCGCGCCGCGTATTCGAGCAGCTTCAGCGTGACGTTCACGCCGACGCTCATGTTCGACGCGAACACGACGCCGATCTTCTGCGCCGCCGCGCGCAGCTGCGCTTTTTGCGCGTTGTCGAAGCCGGTCGTGCCGATCACCATTTTCACGTCGTGGCGCTGCGCGGCTTCGAGATGCGCGAGCGTCGCGTCGGGACGCGTGAAGTCGATCAGGTAGTCGGATTCGGCGAACACACGCTCGATGTCGTCGGACAGCAGCACGTCGGTCTCTTTGCCGAGGAACGCGCCGGCGTCCTGGCCAAACTGCGCAGCGCCCGTGCGGCAGAGCGCGCCGGACAGCGTCGCGTCGGCATCGTTGAGGACGGTTTCGATGAGCATGCGGCCCATCCGGCCCGATGCGCCTGCAATGGCAATTTTCATGACGATGAAGATTCGAAAAGAGTCAACCGGTATGGAGCCCGGCAAACGCGGCCCGGCGAATGCCCGGACCAGTGTGCCGGGGAATGCGCCCGGTCGATATAGGGACACGCGGCGGCAGGGAGCGAAATCACCCGGCTCGCTGCTGGAGCCAATGCGGGCGGCCAACCGGGACGGCTCGCTCAGGTGACTGACCGATACGGCCCGCTGCGGCGACCCACTGCCGCGGCAACCGCGGCAACACATTCATGCGGCCCAAGCGGCGCATTTCCGACTTCGCCTGGTGCCGGACAAACACACATCTGGCGGGCGCCGCACATGTGGCGCGCAGCCCGCCTCACAACACCGACGAGCAAATCAGTTGCTCGTTCCCGGCGTCGCCGGCGAAGTGTTCAGCGTCGGGCTGCCGCTGCTTTGCGAGCCCGTCGGGCCGACCGGGTTGCTTTCGTTCTCCTGAGCGGGCGGCGGCGGACGCTTGAACTGGAACTGCGGCTGACCGCCGGACGTCGGGCCTTGCGTCGGGATCCCGCCAGCGTTCGCTCGCGGCACGGCCGACCGCACGGACGGCGCGCGGCTCGGCGTCGGCACCGCGCTCGTTGCGCGATTGGCCGCCTGGGCGGCTTCCGCGTTGGCGTCCATGGACGGCGTGGCGGCCTGCTGGGCGCCTTCGACCGACGGCGAGCGCGTCGTACCCACGGTAGCCGGTGCCGCGGCGGCCGCCGCACTGGCGGCGGCTGCATCGCTGGCGGCCACGGCGTTGGCGGCCTCGGCCGCGCTCGCCGCGCGCGGCGGCGTCGCGTTCGGGCTGCGGCCACGGCGGTCGCCGTCGATCTCGGCCAGCAATTCGAGATTGGTCGGCAGATCCTCGCCGCCCGTCCAGTGGGTCACGAGGTCGCCGGAGAAGTACACGACGAAGTCACGCTGCTGCACGATCGACGTCGAGCCGCGCTTGAAATAGAACACGTAATCCCAGCGATTCGCGTGGAACATGTCGGTCAACAGCGGCGTGCCGAGCAACTGACGCACCTGCGCGCGCGTCATGCCGACCTTCATCTGGTCGGCCATTTCCTGCGACACGAAATTACCTTGCACAACCGTAATCCGATACGGCGTAATGCGTTGGGCAATGCGCTGGGTCAGGCTGTCGTATGTGGAACATCCGGCAAGAACCGCGACAGTCGCAACAGCGATCAAGGTACCCCGCATGCGGCTCCCCCGGTAGATCAATTGAGATTTAGAAATCATTTCACTCACCGTGCGGGCCCGCTTGCGGGCCGCGCTCATTCCATCGAAGATGACCAGAACGGCAAAAACACATTACTATGAGAGCCCAGCATTGTACTCTAGGGATCCCTTGTCATGACCAATCCAACCGATCTCAAGAACATCGGGCTCAAGGCGACCCTTCCGCGCCTCAAAATCCTTGAGATTTTCCAGCATAGCCCGGTGCGTCACCTGACCGCCGAAGACGTGTACCGCAACCTCCTGCACGAGGAACTCGATATCGGTCTCGCCACCGTGTATCGTGTGCTGACGCAATTTGAGCAGGCCGGCCTGCTCTCGCGCAGCAATTTCGAATCGGGCAAGGCGGTGTTCGAACTGAACGAGGGGTCGCACCACGACCACCTCGTGTGCCTCGATTGCGGGCTGGTCGAAGAATTTTTCGACCCCGAAATCGAAAGCCGTCAGCAGTCCATCGCCAAGGCACGCGGCTTCAAGCTGCAGGAACACGCGCTGGCGCTGTATGGGGCGTGCACGAAGGAAAATTGTCCGCATCGTAAGCACTGATGCGTCGCGGGTCGCCTGCGAACGCGACCTGGCAAGTCAGAAAAAAGACCCGGCCGATGGGCATCGGCCGGGTCTTTTTTATTCAGGCGGCGACAATCGCCGCTATCCGACCAGCTCCACGCTCGGCTCGAAGGCGAGGCGCCACGGCTTGGCCAACTGCAATTCGTCGCAATTCGGCGCATCGCCGCCGCGATCGACGACGATGAAATCGCTGACCTGATCGAGCGCGAGCAGCGGATGGTGCCAGACCCCTTTCGCGTAATTGACGCCCTGCCACGCATCGGTCCAGAACGCGCGCATGCGCGCGGCGTCGAACTCGCCGGCCGGCGCGACCACCATCAGATATCGGCCCGCGCGTAAGGGAATGAAAGCCTGGCTGCCGAGCGGATGCCGCTCCATCATCGTGATCTCGACGGGCAGCGCGCGCGGCTGCGCGCGAAACAGACTGACGAGCGGCCGGCCGCCCTGCTCCACCACGTCGACGCGCGCGAGGTCGTGATAGCGCTCGGTGGTACCTCCGTTGATCGGAAAACGACGCGCGCCGTCGAGTTCGATCACGTCGCCGAACGGCGCGAAGGCCGCGCGCGTCAGGCGTTCCATCTGCAGGATCTTCATGCGTGCCGCTCCATGACGTTGCTTGCGTTAAGCGATCTCGCCCCACAGACGCAGGCGCGACACGCCGCCGTCCGGGAAGATGTTGAAGCGCACGTGCGTGACCGGCCCGAGCGCGGCGAGGTCGTCCGCGAACGCGTGCACGTGATCCATCTGCAGTTTCTGTTCGCCGAGCAGCACCGGCCAGAACATCGCCTGCGTGACGAGGGAATCGTCTGTGCCGCCCGTCACCGATGCCGCCTGCAGCGAGCAGCGATCCGGGAAGTTGCCCTTGAAGTGCGCGGTGTCGACTTCGATCTTGCGGATCACGCCGGGCCGCGCGAGCGCGACGATCGCCCAGTCGTTGCCCGGCTCGCGACGCCGCCGCGTTTCCCAGCCGTCGCCCATGTTCACGCCACGGCCCGGCATCAGCATCTGCGAGGCCGGCCCGAAATGCTGGTTGTTCGCGGCGACGAGGTACGCGCCGTTTTCGATCGCGGCGAGATCGAGCAGCGTGCCGCGCTCGACGCGGCTCCAGTCGCGCTGCGGCTGGCCATACACGCGCAGTCGCGCGAGCCCGCCGTCCGGATACAGATTCACGCGCAGATGGGTGACCGGGCGCGCGTCTTTCACCTCGACGTAGTGATGCTGGTTGCCCTGTAGCGTTGTCGCCGGCACGAGCGGCTGCCAGTCGGCGTGCTCGGGCGGCACGTCAGCGTCGCTATGACAGGCATCGATCGACGCCGCCGGCGGGAAATTGCCGGTGAAGTGGCTCGTATCGAGATCGACCCCATGCACGACACCCGGCCGCGCGAGCCGGATCACGCAATGGTCGTGGCCGGTCGTGCGCTTGCGACGCGTCTCCCAGCCGTCCATCCACTTGCCGTGGTCGTCGTATTTGCCGGGGATGAACACCGCCGGCTGCGGGTCGAGCATGCGCTCTTTCGGCGCGAAGAATTCGTCGCTGGCGAACAGCGCCTTCGCGCCGAGGCGCGGATCGGCGAGGTTCATGTTGCGGCGTGTGAAGGCGGGAGCGTTCGGGTCGAGGATCGGGTTGGCCATGATGTCGGTCGGTGTCGAAGAGGTCAGAAACAGCCGGCAGCGCCACGGCAACCACCGGCTTTGCGAAAAAGGTCGAGGAGCTATCTAGGAAGCAATGCCGGTTCGTCTGGTCAGACCAGATCCCGCGCAGCCGTCAGACCGCCGGCGCGGGTTCGGCCGCACCGGGTTCGACGAGCGTGTCGTCGACGACGGGCACGTAGCGCAGCGCCGCGTCGCGATTCAGCACGCGATGCGCGCGCGCCTTGTCGATATCGTTTTCCCACACGGCGACCACCACCGTCGCGACGCAGTTGCCGATCAGGTTGGTGAGCGCCCGGGCGATGCCGACAAACCAGTCGACCGGCAGAATCAGCACGAGACCGAGCACAGGAATCGCGGGAATCGCGGAGAGCGTCGCCGCGAGAATCACGATCGCAGAGCCCGGAATGCCGTGCGCGCCCTTCGACGTCACCAGCGACACCAGCACGACGACGATCAGGTCATGAATAGACAGCGGCGTGTTGGTCGCCTGCGCGATGAACAGCACGGCGAGCGTCAGATAGATCGAGAAGCCGTCGAGGTTGAACGAGTAGCCGGTCGGAATCACGAGACCGACCGTCGAATCCTTGACGCCCATCCATTCGAGCTTGCGCATGATCTGCGGCAGCACGGCGTCGGACGATGCGGTGCCGAGCACGATCGACAGTTCTTCGCGCAGATAGCGGATCAGCTTGAAGATGCTGAAGCCGGCGAGCCGCATCACCGCGCCGAGCACGAGCACGACGAACACCACGCAGCTCGCGTAGAACACCAGCACGAGCATGCCGAGCTGCTTCAGCGACTCGACGCCATAGGTGCCGGTCGTGAACGCGATCGCGCCGAGCACGCCGAGCGGCGCGAGCTTGATGATGAAGCCCATCACGCGGAAGAACACCTGCGACAGCTCATCGATCAAGCCGCTCACGCGCTGCGCGCGCTTGCCGAGCAGCGACAGCGCCGAGCCGAACAGCACCGAGAACACGAGGATCTGCAGAATGTCGCCGGTCGCGAACGCGTTGATCGCCGTGTCGGGGATGATCTTCAGCAGGAAGCCCGCTGTGTCCTTCAGGCTCTTCGCGTGTTCGGTATAGGTCGCGAGCGACGCCGCATCGAGCGAGTTCAGGTTCACGTTCATCCCTGCACCAGGACGCGTCGCGTAAGCGAGCACCGCGCCGATCACGAGCGCGATCGTCGTCATCGCCTCGAAGTAGATCACCGACTTCAAGCCCACGCGGCCGACCTTGCGCAGATCGCCCGCGTGCGCCATGCCGCTCACCACCACGCAGAACACGATCGGCCCGATCACCATCTTGATCAGCTTCAGAAAGCCGTCGCCAAGCGGCCGCAAGGACTGCGCGAAATGCGGAAACACGGCACCGAGCACGATGCCGGCCACGAGCGCTATCACGACCCGGCCAAATAGCGAATTGAAGAATTTCAACACGGCTTCCTCCTGCGGATGGTTATCTCGGTCACTTCTGTTCAGACTGGTCCGACCAGTACTGTTATGGCGAATAGTAGAAAGCCGATATACCCGCGTCAAGGACTCATCGAGCAGTGTTTACCCGTTGTGTTTTCGGCGATTTCGGGTCGGATTTCGGGTTTTCAGACGGCGCGCGGCGCGCCTTCTCGCGCGCAAGTATTAGAATTGCGGTCAGACCACGCTACCGAGCGATCCCTCATGAAAAACGTCCCGCACACCGTCACCGACGCGGCCATCGCGACCATCCGCGAGCGTATCGAGGGGGGCGTCTATCCGGTGGGCAGTCTGCTGCCGGCGCAGCGCCAGCTATCCGATGAACTGTCGATCAGCCGCGCGTCACTGCGCGAAGCGCTTTCCACACTGGAAGCGCTTGGTCTGCTGGTGATCCGCCCTGGCAAGGGCGTCTACGTGGAAAGCGCGCAGGCGAAAAACGCGCAGGCGTGGCGCTTCGCCGAGCAGTCGTCGCTGCCCGACACGTATCAGATGCGCTACGCGCTCGAAGGCTTCGTCGCGCGCATGGCGGTGCTCGCGGTCACCAACGACGACCTCGCGTGGCTTGAGGAAAACATCACCGCGATGCAAAGCGCGCTCGCCTGCGAGGAACTCGACGAAGCAGCTCGGCTCGACTACGCGTTCCATATGCGCATCGTCAGCATCGCGGGCAATGCGGCGATCGAGTCGATCCTGCGCAGCAGTGCCGAGATCATGCAGGAAAGCCAGCGCATGCCGTTCTACCGGCGCGAGCGGGTGCTGTCCACGTACACCGAACATCGCGCGATTCTCGACGCGTTGAAGGCCCGCGATTCGCTCGCCGCGGGCAAGGCGATCGAGACACACATCGCGAACGCCGCACAGCGCGCCGGCGTCTATTTCCCCACGCCGTAGACGGCAAAAATCGCAGACGAAAAAAAACCGCTCCGGAGAGCGGCTTTTTCATGCAGCGTGAAACCCGAAACTTACTTCGCGTTCGCGAGCGCCACAGCCGTGTCCAGCATGCGGTTCGAGAAGCCCCACTCGTTGTCGTACCAGCTCGACACTTTCACGAGTCGGCCCGACACCTTGGTCAGCGTCGAGTCGAACGTCGACGAAGCCGGGTTGTGGTTGTAGTCGATCGACACGAGCGGTGCGTCGTTGTAACCGAGGACGCCCTTCAGCGCACCTTCCGATGCTTCCTTCATGATCGCGTTGACTTCCTCGACCGTCGTGTCGCGCGCGGCGATGAACGACAGGTCGACGACCGACACGTTGATCGTCGGGACGCGGATTGCGTAGCCGTCCAGCTTGCCGTTCAGTTCGGGCAGCACGAGGCCGACCGCCGATGCCGCGCCGGTCTTGGTCGGGATCTGGCTATGCGTGGCCGAACGCGCGCGGCGCAGGTCTTCGTGGTACACGTCGGTCAGAACCTGGTCGTTCGTGTACGCGTGGATCGTCGTCATCAGGCCGTTCACGAGGCCGATCTTGTCGTTCAGCGGCTTGACCAGCGGCGCGAGGCAGTTGGTCGTGCACGATGCGTTCGAGATGACCGTGTCCGACGCCTTCAGCACGTTGTGGTTCACGCCGTAGACAATTGTCGCGTCGACGTCCTTACCGCCCGGCGCCGAGATGATGACCTTCTTCGCGCCGCCCTTGATGTGCGCGCTCGCCTTTTCCTTGGTCGTGAAAAAGCCCGTGCACTCCATCACGACGTCGACGCCCAGCTCGCCCCACGGCAGTTCGGCCGGGTTGCGGTTCGCCAGCACGCGGATCTTGTCGCCGTTCACGACGAGGTAGTCGCCGTCCACCGACACGTCGCCCGGGAACTTGCCGTGCGCGGTGTCGTACTGCGTCAGGTGGGCGTTGGTCTTCGCATCGCCCAGATCGTTGATGGCAACGATTTCGATATCGTGCTTCTTGCCGTTTTCATAGAAGGCGCGCAGGGTATTGCGGCCGATCCGGCCGTAGCCGTTGATTGCGACGCGAATCGTCATGATTTATCTCCTGATGGCTAAAAAATCCGTTTAGGTTCGCCTGGTCGGACATCCGGTTCGGTGCGTTGCCGCGCGCAGCCACGAGGGGCACGACGGCAACGCGACGCAACCATCAGCCGAGCGCGGCCTTGACCGTCGCCACCACGTGCTCGACGGTGAAACCGAAATGCTTGAACAGCACGCCTGCCGGGGCCGATTCGCCGAACGTGTCGATGCCGACCACGCCGCCTTCCAGACCCACGTACTTGCGCCAGAAATCCGACACGCCCGCTTCGATCGCGACGCGACGCACGCCATGCGGCAGCACGCGTTCGCGGTACTCGGCGTCCTGCCTGTCGAACACGGTCGTCGACGGAATCGACACGACGCGGGCGGCGATGCCTTCGCGCGCGAGGGGCTCGACGGCTTTCATCGCGAGTTCGACTTCCGAGCCCGTCGCGATCAGGATGATCTTACGCGCGACGATCTCTTCATCCCAGTCGCGCAGCACGTAGCCGCCCTTCTCGATGTTGGCGATCTGCGCGTCGGTGCGCTCGTTGAACTGCAGGTTCTGGCGACTGAAGATCAGGCACGACGGACCTTCATGCTCGATCGCATGGGTCCAGGCCACCGCGGTTTCGACCGTGTCGGCCGGGCGCCACGTTTGCAGATTCGGGATCAGGCGCAGGCTCGCGACGTGTTCGATCGACTGGTGGGTCGGGCCGTCTTCGCCGAGACCGATCGAGTCGTGCGTGAACACGAAGATCGACGGCGACTTCATCAGCGCGGCGACGCGCAGCGCGTTGCGGCTGTAGTCGGAGAACGTCAGGAACGTGCCGCCGAACGCCTTGTAGCCGCCATGCAGCGCGACGCCGTTGATCGCCGCGCTCATGCCGAATTCGCGCACGCCGTAGTTCACGTAGTTGCCGGCGGCACGGCCTTCGGCATTCACGCGCACCGGCTTGGCGGCCTTCCAGTTGGTGAGGTTCGAGCCGGTCAGGTCGGCGGAACCGCCGAGCAGTTCGGGCAACACGGCCGACAGGCCTTCGATGGCCTGCTGCGATGCCTTACGCGTCGCCACGGTCTCAGCGCGCTCGTTCGCGCCGGCGATGATCGCTTGCGCCTTATCTTTCCAGTCGGCCGGCAGTTGCTTCGCGCTGCGGCGCTTGAATTCGGCCGCTTCCTGCGGGTACTTCGCCGCGTAGGCAGCGAACGCCTCGTCCCATTCCGCTTCGAAGCGCGCGCCCGCTTCCTTCGCGTCCCATGCCGTGTAGACTTCCTGCGGAATCACGAACGGCTCCCACTTCCAGCCGATCGCTTCGCGCGTCGCCGCGATTTCCTTGTCGCCGAGCGGCGCGCCGTGCGAATCGTGCGAGCCCGCCTTGGTCGGCGCGCCTTCACCGATCACGGTCTTGCAGCAGATCAGCGTCGGCTTGTCCGACAGCTTCGCCTGCCTGATCGCCGCGTCGACCGCGTCGACGTCATGGCCGACCACGTGCGGGATCACGTTCCAGCCGTATGCTTCGAAGCGCTTCGGCGTGTCGTCGTGGAACCAGTGCACCACTTCGCCGTCGATCGAAATGCCGTTGTCGTCGTAGAACGCGATCAGCTTGTTCAGCTTCAGCACGCCCGCGAGCGAGCAGGCTTCGTGCGAGATGCCTTCCATCAGGCAGCCGTCGCCGACGAACACGTACGTGTGGTGATCGACGATCCTGGCGTCGGGCTTGTTGAATTCGGTGGCGAGCAGCGATTCGGCGAGCGCCATGCCGACCGCGTTCGCGAGACCCTGGCCGAGCGGGCCGGTGGTCGTCTCGACGCCTGGCGTGATGCCGTATTCCGGGTGACCCGGCGTCTTCGAATGGAGCTGGCGGAAGTTCTTCAGCTCGTCCATCGGCAGGTCGTAGCCGGTCAGATGCAGCAGCGAGTACAGCAGCATCGAGCCGTGACCGTTCGACAGCACGAAGCGGTCGCGATCGGCCCATTGCGGGTTCTTCGGGTTATGGCGCAGATGACGCGACCACAGGGCGACGCCGATTTCGGCCATGCCCATCGGCATGCCGGGGTGACCGGAGTTCGCCTTTTGAACGGCGTCCATGGCCAACGCGCGGATCGCGTTGGCCATCAGGGAGGTGGGTGCGGGAGACGGGGTCGTCATGTCGAGTCCGGAGACAGAGTCAGAAAGCGGGGGCGCGCTTGAGGCCCGGAAGCTCGGCGGTCACTTCGCTACGGCGCACGATGCGGCGCCAGGAGACGCGAAACGGGCAGAGCAAGCGGACAAGGCTGAAAGCGTCACATTCTAGCAGAAGGCTAACCCCCTACCCGGCCGGAAAGCCGCCTGGCCACGTGGTTCAACGCACACCGCCAGGCGGCGGCATTTACAATTCGAGCAGCTGTGTGTCCGCACTACCGATCGAGCCCGTCCGCCGTGAACGCCCTGCTATTGTTCCAGCCTTGTCCCGACGCCGTCTACGGCTTTCCTCACGCGCGCCTCGTCGAGCGTGTCGAATCCCGTTATCAGACGATCGAGATCTGGGACACGCCGCAGCTCGGCGCGCTGTTCACGCTCGACGGCCGTCCGATGACGTCCGCAGGCGACGAGTTCATCTACCACGAATGCATGGTGCATCCGGCCGCGCTCGCGCATCCGGCGCCGCGCGCGGCGCTGGTGCTCGGCGGCGGCGATGGCGGGGCCGCGAGGCAATTGCTCAGGCATCCGGGCATCGAGCGGATCGTCGTCGCGGAGCTCGATCCCGAGGTCGTGCGGCTCACGCGCGGACATTTGCCGCAGGTGCATGGCGGTGCGTTCGACGATCCGCGCGTCGAGCTGGTGATCGGCGATGCGGCGGACTACGTCGCGGCGGCGGCCCGCGCGACGCAGGGTGCAACGAACATCGCGGCCGCGCAGTTCGACCTCGTCGTATTCGACCTGACGCCACCCGATTCGCCCGCGGCCGGCCTGTACACGCCGACCTTCTACGCGCAGTTGAAGCGCGTGCTGCGCGCCGATGCGTTGCTGTCGCTCCATCTCGGCTCGCCGTACCACCACGCGCCGCGCATCGCCGCGCTGCTCGGCGATCTGCACGCCGCGTTCGCACTAGTGCGCACGCTGGGCACCTTCGTGCCGCTCTACGGCTCGCTATGGCTGATGGCGATCGCCAGCGACACGCTCGACCCCGCCGCGCTCACCGCCGACACGCTCACCGAGCGTCTCGCCGCGCGCGGCATCGATGCGCTGCGTCATTACGAACCAGCCCTGCACGCGGGGCTATTCTCGGCGGCGCGATCGGCGCGCGATAAACTGAGCCCGTTGACGAAGTCGTCCTTTTGAAGCGCGGACACCTTGCGCGAATCGGTTCGTGTGATGCCGGCGTGCCGCGCCCGACCGAAACCCGCAACCGTGGCCTCGCCGCCTCACGAGATCCGGAGAACTCCATGACCGCCCCCCACCCCGCCGGTGTGCCCTGGCTCACCCCCTATCTGACGGTGCGCGACGCGCGCGCGTCGACGGCATTCTTCTCGGCGGCGTTCGGTTTCGACGTGCGCGACAGCGTGCAGGACGACGGCGTCGTCATGCACGTCGAGATGACCTATCAAGGCCAGCTGATCGTGATGTTCGCGCCTGAAGGCGCGTTCGGCTCGACCGCGAAGACGCCGAAAAGCGCGGGCACGATCGCGCCGCAATCGTTCTATGTCTATGTCGAGGACGTCGACGCCGTGTATGCTCGCGCGCTCGCGGCCGGCGCGAAGTCGCTGAGCGAGCCACAGGACCAGTTCTGGGGCGACCGCTTCGCGCAGGTCGAGGATATCGACGGCTATCGCTGGGCACTCGCCCGCCACCTGTCCTGAATTCAAGAGTCTCCCGTCGATGCCCCGTTTTTTTGTTGATATGCCGCTTTACGCCGACGACGTGATCGCACTGCCCGACGACGTCGTGCGCCACGTGGCCGTGCTGCGTCTGCAGCCAGGCGATTCCCTGGCGTTGTTCAACGGCCAGGGCGGCGAATACGCCGCCGAACTCGTCGAGGTCGAGCGTCGTGCGGCTCGCGTGAAAATCGGCGAATTTCGCGCGATCGAGGTCGAGCCGCCGTATCGGCTGACGCTCGCCCAAGGCATCGCCGGCGGCGACAAGATGGACTGGCTGATCGAGAAGGCGGTCGAACTCGGCGCCTCGGGCTTCGTGCCGCTCGCGACCGCGCGCAGCATCGTGCGGCTTACCGGCGAGCGCGCGCAGCGGCGGCAGCAGCACTGGCAGGGTGTGGTGCGGGCGTCGTGCGAACAGTGCGGACGTAATCGGGTTCCGGACGTGATGCCGGTGTGCGAGATTGGCGCGTGGCTCGATACGCTGTCGCGCGAGCCGGCGCCTGACGAGCTGCGCCTGCTGTTATCGCCGCGCGCGAGCATCGGCTTTGCGGCGCTGCCTGACGCGCCGCCGCCTGGCGGCGTGACGCTGCTGATCGGCCCCGAAGGCGGCCTTTGCGCCGACGAGGAAGCTGCCGCCGGCGAACAGGGCTTTACCGCGATTGGCTTGGGACCACGTGTGCTGCGTACAGAGACCGCCGGAATCGCAGTGTTGGCGGGGCTCGCGGCGCGCTGGGGCGGCTGGTGAGCGGGTGCTTGCCCAAGCAGCGCGACAAAAGCAAAGGCCCGCCAATTAGCGGGCCTTTGCCGTTTATACCGCGACGTTCACTGTCAGACTCAAGCAGCTACGCCTGAACAGGCGAAAATCCGGCGAACTTCAAGCGAACGAGTAGAACACCCGGAACGCGACCTTGCGCTCGGCCCAGAATTCGGCCGCTTCACGGAACACGTCGAGCAGCGTCTCGCGCCCTTCCTTGTCGAATTTCTGCGCGATCGGCAGGTGTTCGAGCACGATCACGAAGCCGGGCTGCGCGCCGGCCTTGTGCACGAGGTCGGTCAGGCAGTCGTAGAGCGCGTCGTAGTTCTTGCCGAAATGCTTGGGAAACAGGAACGACGTCGCGATCGTCTCGAGCACTTCCTGCTTCGAGGCGGCGTTCGCGCAGTACGCATACAGAAAGTGCTGGCCAAGCAGGTTGGCCTCGTCGGCGAGATCCTGCACGCGGAACGCGCGGATCGACTGCACGATGTTCGGCCGCACCGTCCTGAAAAGGCTCATGGGCTCCTCGTTCGATGAAACCACCGTGGCAGCCTCGCTTTGATTGTCGCGACCCTGCTCGTCGGCGCGCATCTTCATGACGCGTTGGAACAAATTGCCGTCGCCGGCCGCGAAAAGATCCGTCGCGACTCCGGAATCGTGCGCGTAGATGTTGTCGCTCATGCCGTTCATCCCAATGTCATTCAACAATATGGTTAAAACTGGTGTAATGGTCGTCCGAGTAATAACAATTGTCGGTCCGCTGTAGCGGACCTCCGCAGACGATGCGGCGCGCCCCGCGATTACGCGCGTGAGGCGTGGGGACGGTGTATTCGTGGTAATAGCCGCGCCGGTGGGCGGGCAGCACCCGTTCGTAGTTGCCGAATACGATGCCGTCCTTCTGATACGGGTAAGGCCCGCCGGCGGCAATGAGGTTCAACGTATCGACCGCCTCGCGCGGCAATTGCGCCAACGCGATGGTGCCCACCTGCGCTTCCACCCCAGTTGGCGCCGAGTAATCTCGCGCCAGCGCTTCGGGCGCGGAACTGGACAACGCGCAGAGTGCGGCGGCACCGATCAGCACGCCTTTCATGCGCAACCAGTTGCGTGCCATGTATCAGGTTTCCCCGCTGTCAGATCACGAGTTTGACGACCATGAAAGTCGTAAGGGTATCGCTAATAGCCTTTGGAATCAACGTTCGACGGCCGATGGCACCCCGCCTCACCCCGCGGAAAAGCCGGTGGCGCGGACTTTGACGACTTTTGACAGAATGTTTAGCTCGATCGGGCTAAACTGAGCTCAATCGTGATCGAATGCAGTGCGGGCGGTGCAAGCGGCCGCTGGCCGAGGCGTTCGATTGCGGTTGTTGGAGCCTGTAACCACTCAGCCGAAAGGCTGTGTCATTGCCATTTTCGGGGTGGCGATCCCCAGCTTGCCCTGAGGGCGTGCCCATTGCGGGCACGCCTTTTTTTTCAGGTACGCCGGTTGGAAAACCGGCGCCGGGCCTCTCGCGGCCCGATCACGATGCGCAGTTAGCGGGTTGCGCTGACGTCCGCGACCAGCAGCGCCGCCATGTTGACGATCCGGCGCACCGTCGCCGACGGCGTCAGCACGTGCACCGGCTTGGCCGCGCCGAGCAGAATTGGGCCAATCGCAATGTTGTTGCCGGCCGCCGTCTTCAGCAGGTTGTACGAGATGTTGGCCGCGTCGATGTTCGGCAGCACCAGCAGGTTCGCGTCGCCTTCGAGCGTCGAATCGGGCAATACCTCGCGGCGCAGGTTGGCGTCGAGCGCGACGTCGCCGTGCATTTCGCCGTCAACTTGCAGCTGCGGCACGCGTTCGCGCAGGATCTCGAGCGTATCGCGCATCTTCTGCGCCGTCGGCGCGTTGCTCGAACCGAAGTTCGAGTGCGACACGAGTGCAACCTTCGGCTCGATGCCGAAACGGCGCACTTCCTCGGCTGCCATGATCGTGATCTCAGCCAGCTCGGCCGGTGTCGGATCGACGTTCACGTGCGTATCGACGAGGAAAATCTGCCGATTCGGCAGCACCAGCGCGTTCATCGCCGCATAGACTTTCGCGCCGGGCTTCTTGCCGATCACCTGATCGATGAAGTGCAGGTGGCGGTGCGTGGTGCTGACCGTACCGCAGATCATGCCGTCCGCCTCGCCCTTCTTGACCATCATCGAGCCAATCAGCGTGGTGCGGCGGCGCATCTCGAGCTTGGCCATCTGCGTGGTGATGCCCTTGCGCGACATCATCTTCGCGTATTCCTGCCAGAACTCGCGGTAACGTTCGTCATGATCGGTGTTGACGACCGTGTAGTCCTGCCCCGCGACGAGCCGCAGGCCATAACGCGCGATCCGCTGCTCGATCACGGCCGGCCGGCCGATCAGGATCGGCTTTGCGAGCTTTTCGTCGACGATGATCTGCATCGCGCGCAGCACGCGCTCTTCTTCGCCTTCCGCGAACACGATGCGCTTCTTCTCCGGCTCGACGCTGCGCGCGAGCTGGAAGATCGGCTTCATCGTCGTGCCGCTGTGATAAACGAACTGCTGCAGATGCTGCGCGTATGCGTCCATGTCCTCGATTGGACGCTCGGCAACACCGCATTCCATCGCGGCCTTCGCCACCGCGGGCGCGACCTTCACGATCAGACGCGGATCGAAGGGTTTCGGAATCAGGTATTCCGGTCCGAACGATAGATCCTGGATGCCGTACGCGGTCGCGACGATGTCGCTCTGCTCCTGGCGCGCCAGCTCGGCGATCGCGTTGACGGCGGCGATTTCCATTTCGCGCGTGACCGTCGTCGCGCCGGCGTCGAGCGCGCCGCGGAACAGAAACGGGAACACGAGCACGTTGTTGACCTGGTTCGGGTAGTCGGTGCGGCCCGTGCACAGCACCGCGTCCGGACGCACTTCGAGCGCGAGTTCCGGCAGGATTTCCGGCGTCGGGTTCGCAAGCGCGAGGATCAGCGGCCTGGCGGCCATCTGCTTGACCATGTCCTGCTTGAGCACGCCGCCGGCCGACAACCCGAGGAACACGTCCGCGCCTTCGATCACCTCGGCAAGCGAGCGCGCGTCGGTTTCACGCGCGAAACGCTCCTTGTCCGGGTCCATCAGTTCGGTGCGGCCCTTGTACACGACGCCCGCGAGGTCGGTCACGGTGATGTTTTCGAGCGACATGCCGATGTCGACCAGCAGGTCCAGACACGCGAGCGCCGCCGCGCCCGCGCCCGAGGCGACCAGCTTGACTTCCTTGATGTCCTTGCCGACGACCTTCAGGCCGTTGGTGACCGCCGCCGCGACGACGATCGCGGTGCCGTGCTGGTCGTCGTGGAACACCGGAATCTTCATGCGCTTGCGGCATTCGCGCTCGACGATGAAGCAGTCCGGCGCCTTGATGTCTTCGAGGTTGATGCCGCCGAAGGTCGGCTCGAGCGCGGCGATCACCTCGACCAGCTTGTGCGGATCGTTCTCGTTGATCTCGATATCGAACACGTCGATGCCGGCGAACTTCTTGAACAGGACGGCCTTGCCTTCCATGACCGGCTTCGACGCGAGCGGCCCGATGTTGCCGAGGCCCAGCACCGCGGTCCCGTTCGTGACGACGCCAACGAGGTTGCTGCGCGCGGTGAAGCGCGCGGCGTTCAGCGGACTCTCGACGATTTCCTCGCACGCGAACGCGACGCCAGGCGAATACGCCAGCGCGAGGTCGCGCTGGTTGATCATCTGCTTGGTCGGGGCGATCGCGATTTTGCCGGGAGTCGGGAACTCGTGGTAATCGAGAGCTGCTTCGCGGAGTTTGGTATTGACGGGATTCGACATAAGGCGGGCTTCGGAGGGCAGATTAGAATAGACGTTCGACGGCATTGTAGCCCCAATTGCCTACGCAATTCCTTCAATACGGGTACAACAGCCGCGACTGAAACAGCGTGAAAGCGCGCGTTGCCCGTTGTCCGGATGGTCCGGCGCTTGCGACGGGGCATCACGCTCAATCACCCTGATCCGCGCTATTTCTCCAATCGTTCTCCGCTCACCGTCCGCCATCATGCTTTCCGAGTTTTCGCTGATCGATCGTTTCTTTGCCCGCCGCGCCGCCGCCGTGCGGCCCGCCAATGCCGAAGGCGGCACGCTCGGCATCGGCGACGATTGCGCGTTGCTGGCGCCGCCTGCCGGCGAAATGCTGGCGATATCGACGGACATGCTGGTCGAAGGCCGTCATTTCCTCGCCGATATCGATCCCGAAGCGCTCGGTCACAAGGCGCTTGCCGTCAATCTGTCTGACCTCGCCGCAATGGGCGCGCAGCCGCGGGCGTTCACGCTGGCCTTCTCGCTGCCGAAAGCCGACGAAGCCTGGCTTTCCGGTTTCAGCGAAGGCCTGTTCGCGCTCGCCGAGCGCTACGGTTGCGAGCTGATCGGCGGCGATACGACGGGCGGGCCGCTCAATCTGTGCATTACGGTATTCGGCAGCGTGCCGCCACGAACAGCCTTGCGCCGCGATGCCGCGCAACCCGGCGACGACATCTGGATTTCCGGCACTCTCGGCGACGCGCGCGCCGGCCTCGGCGCGCAGCGCGGCGAATGGTCCGCCACCCCGAATGACGCCGCGACGTTCCGCCGGGCGCTCGAACGCCCCGAGCCGCGCATCGCGCTCGGCCTCGCGCTGCGCGGCATCGCACACGCGGCGCTCGACCTATCGGACGGACTCGCGGGCGATCTGCGGCACATCCTCGAACGCTCGTCGGTGGGCGCGAGCGTCGACGTCGATGCGGTGCCGCGCTCGGCCGCGCTACGCCGCCTGCCGCCCGACGTCCAGCAGCGCTGCACGCTCGCCGGCGGCGACGACTACGAGCTGTGCTTCACCGCGCCCGCCGCCGCGCGCGCCGCGGTCGAGGCCGCCGCGCAGAAGGCCGCCGTGCCGGTCACCCGCATCGGTACAATAAGCGCACTGGAGGCGGCCACCGACCGCCCGGCCATCGCGTGGCGCAACGCCAGCGGCGCGCCGCTCACTCTGACCTTGCAAGGTTTCGATCACTTTCATGCAGAATGACCCCCCGCTCGGCCCCGCCGACGACTTCCTCGGCGGCGAGCCGCCCCAGGCGCCTGGACCGCGCGCGCCGAAGCCTGCTCAGCCGCGCCGCGCGACCGCGCGCTTCATGCTGTCGCATCCAGTCCACCTTCTGTCGCTCGGCTTCGGCAGCGGGCTGTCGCCCGTCGCACCGGGCACGATCGGCACGCTGCTCGGGTGGGCCTCGTTCGCAGTGCTGAGTCGTTATCTGACAGTCATCGAATGGGGCGTGCTGATCGGCGTCGGCTTTCTCGGCGGCATCGCGTTGTGCGGCTTTACCGCGAGGCGGCTCGGCGTCGAGGATCCGTCGGCGGTCGTGTGGGACGAAATCGTCGCGATCTGGCTCGTGCTGCTGATGGTCACGCCTGCCACGCTCACCGGCCAGGTGTGGGCGTTCCTGATCTTCCGCTTCTTCGACATGGTGAAGCCGCCGCCGATCGGCTACTTCGACCGCCGGCTGAAAGGTGGCTTTGGCATCATGTTCGATGACCTGATCGCCGCATTTTTTACGTTGCTGGTGATTGCGCTGTGGCGGATGTCGGTTTGAGCGCTGCCTGTTCACCGTTCGAGTACCGTTCGACTCTTTTGGTCGCCGCCCGGCCCCTGCCGTTCGCCGCGCCGCCCGGCCGGCTTCGTTTTCCGGATTGACTGACGCCATGCCTACCGATTCCGTCGTTCACCAGCTTGCGATCCGCGTGAGCAACCGTCTGCGCGACGAGCGCCTGATGCTCGTGACCGCCGAGTCCTGCACGGGCGGCATGGTCGCGACCGCGATCACCGACATCTCCGGCAGCAGCGGCTGGTTCGAACGCGGCTTCGTCACGTATTCGAACCAGGCGAAAAGCGAAATGATCGGTGTGCCGGCCGAACTGATCGAAAAGCACGGCGCGGTCAGCGAGCCGGTCGCACGAGCGATGGCCGAAGGCGCGCTGCGCAACAGCCGAGCGCAGGTGTCGCTGTCGATCACCGGCGTCGCCGGCCCCGGCGGCGGCACGGAAACCAAGCCGGTCGGCATGGTGTCGTTCAGTTGGAGCAACCGGCTGCACACGTCGGTGGAAACGAAGATTTTCAAGGGCGACCGCGACCAGATCCGCGTGCAGGCCGCGGCGCACGCGCTGCGCGGCCTGCTGGCGCTACTCGACGAACGCGAGCATTGAGCGGCGGCTAACTATCACCGAGGAGGCCGACAATGCCGGATTCGCGCGCGATCGCAGACGAACTGATCCGCCGCTTCGATCTGAAGCCCCATCCTGAAGGCGGCTTTTTTGCGGAGACCTACCGCTCGGCCGCGCATGTTCTGCGCGCCGGCGAACCGAGCGAGGTTGGGAACGCCCGTGCGGCGTCGACTGCGATCCATTACTTGCTGTGCGACGGCGCGCATTCGGCTTGGCATCGGATCCGTTCCGACGAAGTCTGGCATTTCTATGCCGGCGAGCCGCTGCTGGTCCACGTGCTCGATGAAAACGATGCCGGCGGTGCGCTCGTCACGCACCGGCTCGGCAATCCGCTCACTCATCCCGATACGGTCTGTCAGGCCGTCGTGCCGGCCGGCTTGTGGTTCGCGGCCGAGTGCGCCGATCCGGCATCGTTCGCGCTGGTCGGCTGCACGGTCGCGCCGGGTTTCGAATTCAGCGAGTTCGAACTCGCGGAGGTGGACGCGCTGAAGGCGCGGCATCCGCGGCATGCGGGGTTGATCGGGCGGCTCGCACCGGCGCGCTGACGCGCCGCGCCGGTCGTCGCGGGATCGCCCGCCGCGGGATCGCCCGCCGCGGGATCGCCCGCCGCGGGATCGCCCGCCGGTTCAACGAAACGCGTTGATCCGGTCGCGGGTGTCCTTCGCGGCCTGCGCGGCCGCTTGCACGAAATCGTCGCCCTTGCCCGCGTAGATGATCGCGCGCGAAGAGTTGATCAGCATGCCGGTGCCGTTCGCGGTGCGTCCGGCGCTCACGGTGGCCTGCACGTCGCCGCCTTGCGCGCCGATGCCCGGAATCAGCAGCGGCATGTCGCCGACGATCCCCCGCACCACTTCGATTTCCTTCGGAAACGTCGCGCCGACCACGAGCCCAAGCTGGCCGCTTGCATTCCACTTCTGCGCGGCCAGTTGCGCGACGACCTGATACAGCGGCCGACCGCTTGTCTCGAGAAACTGCAGATCCGAGCCACCCGCGTTCGACGTGCGACACAGCACGATCACGCCCTTGCCTGCGTGCTCGAGATACGGCTCGATCGAATCGAAACCCATGTACGGATTGACCGTCACCGCGTCGGCCTGGTAGCGCTCGAAGGCCTCGCGTGCGTATTGCTCGGCCGTGCTGCCGATATCGCCGCGCTTGGCGTCGAGAATCACCGGCAGGCCCGGATGGTTCGCGTGAATGTGGGCGATCAGCTGCTCGAGCTGCTCTTCCGCGCGATGCGCGGCGAAGTAGGCGATCTGCGGCTTGAACGACGACGCGTACGGCGCGGTTGCATCGACGATCGTGCGGCAGAACTCGAAGATCGCGTCGGCGCGGCCCGCGAGCGCACCCGGGAACTTGCTGGGCTCGGGATCGAGGCCAACGCACAGCAGCGAGTTCGTGCGCTGCCAGGCGTCGTTGAGTGTCTGGATGAAATTGGACATGGTGAGTCTCGCGGCGAGCCGGTAATCGGAGGAGGCGCGTATTTTACCTGTCCCACGAACGCCGCCCGTCGATGGCGGTCACCGCGCGGCCCGCGCCTCATAGGCGATAGCAGCGCCAGGCCGCCCGTTCGGACGTTCGTCCGGCCGGCGGCCCGGCGGCTACGACTGCGGCTACTTCCTGCGCCGCGCGCCGCGCCCGCCCGGCATCGAGCGCAGTCCAGTCCGCTCGACCGTGAAGCGGAACGTGCGCGTCAACCGCTCGCCGCGCTTGAGCAGCGTCATGCCGTTTTCGCTCGCGCCGCCCGCCAGGTTCATTGCATTGATCGGATGATCGACCGGTTCGAAGCAGAAGAAGTCTTCGCCGGGCGGCGTGTACAGCACGTAATAGTCAGTGTCGGCGGCGATGTTCAGCGACAGACGGCGCTTCGGCCACACCACTGCCGCCTGGCCGCTCCAGCCGGTGAACGCGTGATTGACGATCGTCTCCGGCAGCGGATACGCGACGCCGAACTGCCACGCGGGGGGCGCCGGCACGTGGCGCACCGGCAGCCAGTCGTCGCCCGAGAGCCACAGGCCGCCGGCCGCCGCCGACAGCTCGGTGTCCGCGTCGCGCACGAAGAACGGATGCACGCCGAGCCCGAACGGCAGCGTCTCGCGGCCAGCGTTTTCGATGTCGAGCGAGACGACCAGCGTTGGGCCGTCCAGCGTGTAGGTTTGTGTCGCGCGGAACGCGTATGGCTTGCCGTCGCTGCGGTCGAGCGCGAGACGCACGTGCTCGCGGCCCGCGTCGAGCACCTGCCATTGCGCGAGCCAGCCGTCGCCGTGAATCGGCAGCGGCTCGTCGGCGCGGTTGCGCGGCACCTCGACGCGCCGCCCGGCCACGCTGAAATGGCCGCCGCCGATGCGGTTCGAGTATGGCAAGAGCGGATAGCAGGCCAGCTGGTTCGGTTGCGTATCGACACCGACGTGACTGCAGCGCCGGAAGATCGGCGTCAGCGCGCCGTCGTCGCGCCAGTCGAAGCGGGTCACACCGCCGCCGAGCGTCGGCGCGACATCGAGACGCAATTGCGAATTGGCGAGTGTGATGCACGCGACATCGCCGGCGCTGCCTTCGCCGAGGGCCACCGCCGACGTACTCGGGCCCGCCAGCACGGGATTGGCCGCCGCGGCGAGTCGCGAGCGTCGCGTTTGAGAGGTTGGGGATGAGGCTGAAACGAGATTCGCAACAGTCATATCTGGCTCCATCGAGAGGCGTGGGACGTTGCCGTCAGGGTTGACGGGAGTGGCGGGCGACTTTTTGTGACCAATTCGCCTCGAGTCCGAACTGCATGTTGCCGATTCGTTGCCGGCCGGTCGCGGGCGTATTGCTCGCGGACCGAAACTGCCACATCGACTTCTGCTTCACCTTCAGGATCGCGGCCCCGGCGTGCGGCCGGGGCTGCGTCATTCTGCGCTAGATAGGCGCGCCCTGGAACAGCGGCTCCGCAACACCGCGCCGCGCGAGCGTCGCGACGAACAGGTCGCCCGCGAGCGTGTCGGCCGCGCGCGCCGTCGCATCGAGCTCGGCGTAGGCGCTCGTGATGTACAGCGTGTCGAGCGCCGTCTCGCCCTGGGCGCTGCCCGTGGCCTGGCCGAGCGCGGCACCGCCGATCGCGACGCAGCTCGGCTGCGTGGTGGGCACGTCGATGCGCTCGGTTTCCACGCCATCGGGACCGTAACGCACCACGCGCGCGCCGCCCCATTGCGCGTTCCACAGGCCGCCGTCGCTGTCGACGGTCGAGCCGTCGGGGATGCCGTTCGCATCGGTCAGGCGAGTGAACAGGCGATCGTTCGCGATGCCGCCGTCCGCGCGATAGTCGCACGCGCGGATCTCACGCGTCGGCGAATCGCAGTAGTACATCGTCGCGCCGTCGGGACTGAATGCGATGCTGTTCGAAATCGCCGGCGCTGGCAACGGTAGACGTTCGAGCGACAGATCGTGATTCAACCGATAAAAGCCGGCGACCGTCTGCCGTTGCCCGCTTTCGTCCTTGGTGCCGAACACGAAACGCCCTTGCCGATCGCAGCGGCCGTCGTTGACGCGCGTGTTGAGACCGGGCTCGACGTCGACGATGCGCTGCGTGCCGCCCTTCTCCAGATCGAAAAACGCGAGGTGCGATGCGAGCCCGAGCAGCACGTAGCGCGGGTTTTCGCACAGTGCGAAGGTGGCGAGCCGCTCGGGCATGTCGAACGAATCGCTGCGGCCATCGGCCGGATCGTAGCGCCACAGCCGCGCGCCTTCGATGTCGGTCCAGTAGAAGCGGCCGCTCCTCGCGCACCAGGTCGCGCCTTCGCCGAGCTCGCATTGCGCGTCGAGCAGCAGCGTGGCCCGTTGCACGCGCGGGTTGGCGCTCACGCCCAGCCTCCGTCGACGACGATGTCCTGCGCGGTGATCATGCGGCTGTCGTCGGCGGCGAGGAACAGCGCCATGCGCGCGAGGTCGGCCGGCATCAGCTCGGCGTCGATGCACTGGCCTTCCTTGATCTGGCGGCGACCGTTGTCGTCGAGCCACAGGCGCAGCTGCTTGTCGGTCATCACCCAGCCCGGCACCAGCGTGTTGACGCGGATATTGAAGTGGCCGAGGTCGCGCGCGAGCCCGCGCGTCAAACCCTGCACCGCCGACTTCGACATCACGTACACCGGATAGCCGCCGTTCTTCAGCATCCAGCTGATCGAGCCGAGGTTAATGATCGAGCCGCTACGCGCGGCCTTCATGTCCTCCATCACGGCCTGCGCCGCGAAGAACTGATGGCGGATGTTCACGGCGATGCCCGCGTCGAACGACTCGCGCGTCACGTCGCCGATCTGATGGCGCTTGTCGTTCGCAGCGTTGTTGATGAGCACCTGGATCGGACCCAGCGCGGCCTTCACGTCGGCGATCGCTTTTTGCAGCGCGTCGACGTCGGTCAGATCGCAGGCCAGAAACAGCGGCTTGTGCTTCGAATCGCCGAGCTGGTCGGCGAGCGCGTCGCCCGCGCTCGCGTCGATATCGAAGAACGCGACGCGCGCGCCCTGCGCCGCAAAGTGCTCGACGAACGATGCGCCGATGCCGGTCGCGCCGCCCGTGATCAGCACCGTACGGTCGACGAGGCTCGGATAGCGCGCGTACGCGGTGTCAGCGAGGCTGGCGTTTGCATTGGCCGGAGACGACATCGTTCGATTCCTTTATGAGCTTGGATGTGCTTGGGATGGGGTGAAAGCGACTCAATCGCGCGAGCCGCGGTTCTTCAACTGGTCGAGCAACACGGCCGCGAGCAGGATCGCGCCGCGCACCAGGTACTGATAGAACGCGTCGATGTTCAGCAGGTTCATCACGTTCTCGACCGTACCCATGATCAGCACGCCGATCACGACGCCGGAGATCGTCGCGCGGCCGCCCAACAGCGACACGCCGCCGAGCACGCACGCGGAGATCACGTTCAGCTCGAAGCCTTCGGCGGCGTTCGGCTGACCCGACGTGATACGCGACGCGAGAATCACGCCGGCAAGCGCGGTGACGGCACCCTGGATCAGAAAGATGTAGACGCGCGTGCGCTCCACGTTGATACCGGCGAGCCGCGACGCTTCCGGATTACCGCCGATCGCCAGCGTATTGCGGCCGTACACGGTCTGGTTAAGCATCACGCCGAACACGATGAAGCAGATCAGCGTGACCCAGATCGGCAGCGACACGCCGAAGAACGTCAGGCCGCCGAGCGCGATGAACGTATCCGACGACACGCCGACCGCCTGCCCATGCGACACGATGAAGCCGAGGCCACGCACGATTTCCATCGTCGCGAGCGTCGTGATCAGCGCGTTGATGCGCAGATAAGCGATCACCGCGCCGTTGACGAAGCCGATCACCGCGCCCGCCGCGACCGCCGCGATGATCGCGATGACCGTGCTGTTGGTCGCGTTGAGCACCATCGCGCACAGCACGCCGGCGAACGCGACGGTCGAGCCGACCGACAGGTCGAAGTCGCGCGACGCGAGGCAGAACATCATCGTGCACGCGACCATGCCGATCTGCGAGATCGACAGCGCGAGGCCGAGCATGTTCTCGATCGAGAAGAAATGATCGACGGTCAGCGACATCGTGACGAACATCAGGATGAAGATCACGATCAGGCTGTATTCGGTGATCTGCTGCCACCATTTGGCCTTGTCGCCGGTCTGCGGAATCAGCGCATCGGCCGCGCTCTTGGCGGTCTGCTGCGCGAGGTTTTCTCTGGCTTGCATGTTCAATACTCCTCCCCGTTCCCCACGGGTTGCGGACTCGCGTCCGGATAAGGTTCAGGCCGCGCGCGACGCGCTCTGGTTGGCGGCGTCGGCGTTCGCGTTTTCAGGCAGCGCGGTCGAGCTTTGCGGCAGCGCGAGGCTCAGCACCGACTGTTCGGTCGCGTCCTTGCGCGCGAGCTCGCCGGAAATGCGGCCCTGGCGCATCACGACGATCCGGTCGGACACGCCGAGCACTTCCGGCAATTCCGACGAAATCATCACGATCGCGCAGCCGCGCTCCGCGAGCTGATAGATCACGTTATAGATCTCGTGTTTCGCGCCGACGTCGATGCCGCGAGTCGGTTCGTCGAGAATCACGACTTTCAGATCGGGCTCGGCGAGCCAGCGCGACAGAATCGCCTTCTGCTGGTTGCCGCCCGACAGGAAGCGGATCTTCTGCCGCCGATGCGGCGTCTTGATCTTCAGCAGCTTGATGAAACGATCCGCCGTCTGCGCCTCCTTCTTGCGATCGAGAAACACGCCCGCGCGCAGATAGTGACGGCGGCAGCTGATGTTGATGTTCTCCGCGACGCTCGCCATCGCGACGATGCCCTCTTCCTTGCGATCCTCGGGACACAGCACGATGCCGTGCTTAATCGCCTCGCCCGCGCTGCGCACCTTGATCGGCTTGCCGTCGAGTATGAGTTCGCCGCCCTTGCGATGCTCGGCGCCGTACACCAGATGCATCAGCTCGCTGCGGCCCGCGCCGACGAGTCCGAAGAAGCCGACGATCTCGCCGCGCCGCACCTCGAAGCTCGCCGGCTGCGCGAGCGGATGACCTTCGATCGCCTTCGCCGCGAAACGCACTTCACCGAGCGGCCGCGCCGAATAGCTATAGATGTCCGAAATTTCGCGCCCGACCATCTCGCTGACGATCGTGTCGCGCGACACGCCTTCTAGCGTCGGATGCGACGCGACCTTGCGGCCGTCGCGGAAGATCGTGCACGCGTCGCACAGCTCGTAGATCTCGTCCATGCGGTGCGAGATGTAGATCATCGCGCGGTTGTCGGCGCGCAGATCGCGCACCAGCTTGAACAGCACCTCGGTCTCGCGGTGCGACAGCGAGCTGGTCGGCTCGTCGAGCGCGATCACGCGCGCGTTGCGCATCAGCGCCTTGCAGATTTCGACCATCTGCCGTTGCGCGATCGACAGCTTGCGCAGCTTCGCGTTCGGATCGAGCGCGACGCCCATCGCTGCGAGCCGCTCGCGCACGAAGCGCTTCGCCTCGCGCTTGTTGACCCAGCCGAGCGCATTGGGCAGTTGGCCGAGCAGCAGATTTTCCGCGACCGTGAGGTCGGGCACGTACTGCAGTTCCTGGTGAATCACCGCGATGCCGGCACCGATCGACGCGGCCGCGCTCGGAAAGCGCACCTCGTTGCCGTCGATCATCATGCGGCCCGAATCGGGCTGATACTCGCCGCCGAGAATTTTCAGCAGCGTCGATTTCCCGGCGCCGTTTTCGCCCATCAGGCCGTGCACCTGGCCGACGTTGACGTCGAAGGACACACCGTCGAGCGCACGCACGCCTGGAAAAACCTTGCCGATATTGTCAAAACGTAGCGTCGCTGACACTTCGCCTCCTTTGCTTCATCCGTCTGTCTACCGCAGATCGTTTCTCGCCGCCGGCGCGCCGTCCCCTGCGATAGGCAGGGAAAGCGACGCGCCGGCGGTGTACTTCATACCACCGCAAGTGTTGCGATTACTTCGACGCGAGGCCCATCTTCTCGCGCACTTCGCCGACGTTGTCGCGCGTCGCCAGCATGCCGGTCGTCAGCGTCAGCAGCGGCGGTTCCTTGCCCTGCGTGATCCACGCGTACATCAGTTCCGAGGTTTCCTCGCCGTGGCGCTTCGGGCTGATGATCACGGTGCCGTAGAAGCCCGTCGGCTGCGGCTTCTTGAACTCGTTCATCGCGGACTCCGAACCGCCGATGCCGATGCCGATCATGTTGTCGGCCTTGAAGCCACGGCCTTCCGCCGCGCGCACCGCGCCGAGCACGCCTTCGTCGTTCAGCGCGTAAGCGACCCAGTGCTTGAACTGCGGGTTCTTCGTCAGCGCGATGTTGGCGGCGTTGAACGCGTTTTCCGTGTCGGTCTTCGCCTGCGGCGCGGTGACGATGTTCGCTTTCGGGAAGCCCGCGGCGACCAGCGCGTCGGTTGCGCCGGTGGTGCGGTCATGCGCGGTCGGCAACTGCTCGTAGGTCACGTCGATCGCGCCGACGTCCTTCATGTCCCAGCCGCGCTTCTTGATTTCAGCCGCGATGCCGTCGCCGACCTGCTTGCCGATGTTATACGCCGAGATGCCCATGTGCGGCACCGCTTCGATCGGCTTGCCCGCGCCGTCGACGAGGCGGTCGTCGACCGTCATCATCTTCAGGCCGTCCGCCTTCGCCTTCGCGACGATGCCCGGCCCGAGCTTGACGTCGGGTGTGCAGATCACGAAGCCCTGTGCCTTCTGCGCGGCGAGGTTATCGATTGCGCTCATTACCTTCTCGCCCGACGGCGCGCCGATCTTCACGAGCGTGAAGCCCTTCTGCTTGGCGGCGATCTCGGCGAACTTCCATTCGTCCTGGAACCAGGGCTCTTCCGGCTGCTTCACGAGGAAGCCGATCTTGACCGTATCGGCAGCCTGTACGACCGGTGCGTTGAAGAGCACACCCGCCGCCGCCGCTGCCAGCGTGAGGAAAATTCTGCGTTTCATAATGCGTGTCTCCTGACTAATTGATAACGAGAAGGTAATCGGCCGCGTCTTCTTGTACCGGTCTGACACACGCGGCCAGCGCGTCGTCCGGTGTTCTGTGCATCTCTTCGCGATGCGAATTCAGTCGTGATACAGCGCCGAGCGTCCGCCATCGACAGTGATGCAGCTCGCGTTGATGAACGGCGCTTCGTCCGACGCGAGGAACACCGCGGTCATCGCCACCTCCTCCGGGCGGCCGATGCGCTTCATCGGCTGCAGATCGAGTGTCGCCTGCTGCGCGGCGGCCGGATCGGACTGCTCGTTCCACCAGTCGTGCGTCAGCTGCGTTTCGATGTAGCCCGGCGCGATCGCGTTCACGCGCACGTTGCGCGGCGCGTACTCGATGCCGAGCGCGCGCGTGAGGCCAATCACGCCATGCTTCGCGACCGGGTACGGAAAGCAGCCCGGAATGATCTTGAACGCGTGCGTCGACGCGATGTTCACGATGCTGCCCGCGCCACGCTCGACCATGCCCGGCAGCACCGCGCGACAGCCGTTCCACACGCCGTCGAGATCAACGGCGAAGCAGCGCCGCCAGTCGGCGTCGGTCATCGTCAGCGGATCGCAGAACACGTTGATGCCCGCGTTGTTGACGAGGATGTCGAGCGCGCCGAACGCGCATTCGCCTTCGCTGACCGCGTGCCGCACCGACGCCGGTTGCGTCACGTCAGTCTGAATCGCGAGCGCGCGCGCGCCGGTGCCAACTTCCGCCTCGATCTGCGCGGCCGTGCGCTGCGCCAGGTCGAGGTCGAGTTCCGCCAGCACGACCGCCGCGCCCTCGCGCGCGAACGCCAGCGCGATCGCCGCGCCGATGCCACGCCCGGCGCCGGTTACTAGAGCGGCTTTGCCGGCGAGGCGGTTCATTTCTTCGCGCCCGCGCGGGCGATCCGCAGACCGTTGATGAACGCCTTCGCATGCGACGCGGTCACCGCCGCGCTCTGGCCCGGCTTGTACAGCGCGGAGCCGAGGCCGAAACCGTTCGCGCCGGCGCTCAGGAACGGCCCCATGTTGTCCGGCGTGACGCCGCCGACCGGCACGAGCGGCACCTGCGCGGCGATCACCGCGCGCCATGCCTTGACGACCTGGCAGCCGAGCTGCTCGGCGGGGAACATCTTCAGCACGTCCGCGCCGTTCTTCAGCGCGATGAACGCCTCGGTCGGCGTCGCGACGCCGGGCGCGCAGGCGAGGCCCCGCGCCTTCGCGGCGATCACGACTTCCGGATCGCTGTGCGGCATCACGATGAGTTCGCCGCCCGCGGCCTTCACGTCGTCCACGAACAGCGGATGCAGCACCGTGCCCGCGCCGACGATCGCGTCGGCCGGCAGCACCTTGCGGATCGCCGAGATGCTGTCGAACGGCTGCGGCGAATTGAGCGGTACTTCGACGATGCGAAAACCGGCTTCGTACAGGGCCTGACCGTGATCGGCCGCGTCGGCGGGCGTGACGCCGCGCAGGATCGCGATCAGCGGACAGGCTTCGAACGCGGCGATCAGACCCGCGTGCGGCATGTACGGTGCGGGCAGATTGATGTGTGGTTGCATGTCGGTTCCTTGTTTCGTGAGCGTCGTAAAGGGCTCTGCCGCCGGTCAGCCTGCGCGCGCCGCCTGGGCGGACGGCCGGACGAGCGCCGCTTCGACGGCGACGCGCCACAGGCCGCGTTCGGTTGCATGCCTCACCGGTTCCGCGCGCAGACAGCCGAATTGCGCGAGCGCGAGGCGGTAGCGCTCGCACAGCGCGTCATTGCCGATCAGCCGCAGACTCTGCTGCGCGAGCGAGCTGCCTTGCTGCGCGAGGACCGCTTCGAGGCCGGTGAGTTCGTGCCCGATCAGCAGGCCCGACAGATAGTCCGGCTGTGCCTCGCTCGACAGCGCGCCGGTCAAGCCGAGCGTGCGCGTGCTGAACACGGTCGCGAGCACGCCTGCCTGGCCCTGCTCGCGCGCGATGTTCACGCCGCGCAGAAATGCTTCGGTATCCGGGCGATCGGGCGTGACCATCGTGCGGCCGAGAATCGTGTGCTCGCGCAGCGCGGCGAACACCTCGCCGGTCATGAACGTATGAAAACGCTCGATGCGCTCCGCCTGCACGACCGCCCATTTCGCGTGCGTGCCGGGCAGGCCGATCAGCGAGCGGGCGTTGCTGTCGACCGAGTTCGCGTCGTGCACGCCGTCCGCGTCGTGCACGCCGTCCGCGTCCGCGCTGAGCGCGCCGAAAATTTGCGTCTCCTCGCCGCGCATCACGTTCGGCAGTTCGCCGCGTTGCAGCACGCCCGGCACGATATGCAGCGTCGCACCGCGCGCGGTCTGCACGCGGACGATACCGGCCACCAGCGCATCGGCGTTCGCGGGTGTCTCGACATACGGCGCTTCGAGCCAGCCCTGCGCGCTGCCGACCATCCCCGCCGCGATCACCGGCACGCCGCGCGCATGGTCGAGCCATGCGCCGCAGGCGTCGTCGAACGCGGCGTCGAAGCCGCCCTCGGCCGCGCTACGCGGCAGATTCATGATGCCGGCCGTCGATGCGCGCGTCGCCAGCACGCGACCGTGCGCGTCGAACAGATAGGCGCGCAGCGACGTCGTGCCCCAGTCGAGCGCGATCAGCGCGGCGTGCGTGAAATCGACGGCGGCGGTATCGGCGGCGGCGGTCGCGTCCGGCTTCACGCCCGAGGTGGGCGCGGCGGGCGCCCGGTGGTTCGCCGGCGTGGCGGTGCCCGCTTGTTTCATCGCTTGATCCTGCGCGTGGCCGGTCGCGGTGCGCGCCAACCGAGTTCTTCCGAAATCGCGCGCGCCTCGCGCTGCACGACCGGAATCAGTTCGTCCATCCGTTCGAGCGGCATATAGGAAATCGTGCTGGCCACCGACAACGCCGCGACGATCGCGCCCGACGCATCGCGCACCGGCGCCGCGACGCAACGGATCGCCGCTTCGTTCTCTTCGAGATCGAACGTGTAGCCGCCGGCCGCGTAGTTCGTCATGCGCTGCAGGAAGGTCGGCGCATCGGGGCGGTTGTCCGGCTTGAAGCTGACGCCTGCGAGCGCGCGGCGCGACGCGTCGAACAGCGACTGCCATGCGTCCGGCGCGAGGTCGAGCATCATCGCCTTGCCGATGCCGGTCGACGCGAGCGGCATCCGATGGCCGACCCGCGAGCGCATTTCGAGGCCGCGCGTGCCGGGGATCTTGTCGATGTACAGCACGTCGTCGCCGTCGCGCACGCCGAGGTGGATCGTGTCGCGTGTCTGCTCGGCCAGCGACTCGAGGTGCGCACGCGCGACGGCCGTCAGCGGCATCTGTTCGAGCGCGATCGTGCCGAGCTCGATCAGCTTCGGCCCGAGCAGATAGCCGCCCTGCACCTGGCGCAGATAGCGCGCCTGCACGAGGCTGCTGACGAGCCGGTGCGTGGTGCTGCGGGTCGTGCCGAGCGCGGCGCCGAAGCTGCGCAGATCGCGCACACCGGCCGCGGCGGCCTCGAGAATCGCAAGGCCGCGCAACAGCGTCTGCGTGCCGGCCTGCTGCGGCGTGATTTCCAGCAGCGTGACCGGCAGCCCGAGACCGTCGACGGTCGCCGCGCGCGCCACCGGGCGCGACGCCCTCGCGGTAGCGGACGCACTGGCGGCGGCATTGGCGGTGACGGCTGAAGCCTCGCGCGGCGCGGAATTCAGCGCCGGATTCGCGGCGCTGTTCGGCCCGCCGTTCGAGCCCTGCGCGGCCTCGGCCGCGCTGGCGGCGGGAGTGGGCATCGCTTTGTTCATGGCGATTCGCCTTCGGATGGTTTCTGCGCTTAGCGCGCGGGGCCGGAGAACACGGCGGAAACGGGTGCGGCGCCGCGCTCGCGCGGCTGCTGTGGTTGGCTGCCAGACATGGTCGGTCTCGTCTCCGGTTTTTTTCTGTCGCTGTTCGCTGTTTCGGCGCGCTGGGGCGCCGACTCGCGATGCATGTTGGCTTGGATTGTAGGGCGACTTTTGAGAATCACCAATATGTGAATGTTGAGTCCATATAGTGAGATTTTAGTGGGCGATCGAGTGTTTAGCGAACTGTCGCGGTCGCGGTCTGCTGACGCAAAAAAGCCCGCGCGAGGCGGGCTTCGAAGCAGGACAACGGGATCGAGGGCTCTTTCAATCCGGCAATTCAGCCGCGCCCATCCGCCGCGCAATCACGCGCGCGCGTTGCGAGAGATACGCCGAATTCCTGTGTTCATCGAAATACCTGGGGCGTGGCAGCATCACCGCGAGCCGCGCCGACTGCGCGGCCGTGAGCTTGCTCGCCGAGGTCTTGAAGTAGTATTGCGCGGCCGCCTCGGCGCCGTACACGCCGCTGCCCCATTCGACCGAGTTCAAATAGATCTCGAAGATGCGCTGCTTGTCCATCAGCGTTTCGAGCATCCACGTGATGATCAGCTCCTGGCCTTTGCGGATATAGCTTTTCTCGCGCGACAGAAACAGGTTGCGCGCAAGCTGCTGCGAGATCGTCGAGCCGCCGCGCACGATCCGGCCCTGCGCCTTGTTGCGCTCCCACGCCTGCAGGATCGCGTCGGTTTCGTAGCCTTTGTTGTTGACGAAGTTCGCGTCTTCGGACGCGATGATCGCGCGCTTCAGGTTGCGCGAAATCTGATCGTACGGCACCCACGTTCGCTGCACCGACAGATCCGGCCGGTCCTGCGACAGACGCCATGCGTCCGAGCGCATGAACGCAGTCGAGCGCGGATTGACGACGTTCCAGATTGCGATCTGCGCGAAGTAGTACGCCTGCGTCGCGAGCCAGGCGATGGCCACGACCGCGGTCAACCAGGCGAGCCAGCGCAGCGGGCCGGACTGGCCGCGCGAACCGCTGGCGCGCCGCGTCGCTGTCATGGTGCGTGCTATCCGCGTGCCGACGTCACGCGGGCAACGGCGCCGTCAGCAGCGCGCGCAATTCGGCGAGCACCGGCGCACTGTCCGGACGCACGCCGCGCCACACATGGAACGATTCGGCGGCCTGCTCGACCAGCATGCCGAGTCCGTCGGCGCCGCGCGCGCCGAGTTTCGCCGCGTGCTGCATGAAGATGGTCGGATGCGCGCCGTACATCATGTCGTAGGCGAGCGTGCCGTTGCCGAACGCGCGATCGTCGCACTCGGGCAGCGACGCATCGAGGCTGCCCGCGGTCGCGTTGACGATCACGTCGTACTGGCCCGCTTCGATCGCGCGGGCGCTGCCGCCGGTCAGACGGCAGTGCGCGCCGCTGGCAGCCTGCGCGAACTGGTCGACCAGCGCTTCGGCCTTCTGCGCCGTGCGATTGACGATCGTCAGCGTATGCGGTGCGCGCTCGAGCATCGGCAGCACGACACCGCGCGCGGCCCCGCCCGCGCCGAGCAGCAGGATGCGCGCGCCCTTCAGCGACACGCCGAGATTCACCTCGATGTCGCGCACGAGGCCGAAGCCATCAGTGTTGTCGCCGTAGATGCCGTCGGCGTCGACCCGCAGCGTGTTCACCGCGCCGGCCGCCGCCGCGCGCGGCGACAGCGTATTCGCGAATGCATGCGCGTCGAGCTTGAACGGCACCGTCACGTTCAGGCCGCGTCCGCCCGCTTCGATGAACGCGCGCACGTGCGGCACGAACGCGTCGAGCGGCGCGAGCAGATGACCGTACTCGACCGGCTCGCCGGTTTGCGCGGCGAAGCGGCCGTGGATGAACGGCGACTTGCTATGCCCGACGGGGTTGCCGATGACCGCGTAGCGCTCGCGCGTTGGGTTGCCGCTCATCGTCCCGGCTCCGTGATGTGTTGGTCGTTGTCGGCGTTGTCGGCGTTGTCGGCGTTGTTCGCGGCATCGTTGCCGTCGCCGGTCGCCGCGGATTCGTCTGCGCTGGGGTTGTCGTTGGGATTGCCGCCGTCGGCTTCGGCTTCCGCTTCCGCTTCGGCTTCGCTTTCGGCGCTGTCGTCGGATGCGTCGAGCAACGCTTCCTCGCTCTCGTCCTCGCCTTCTTCGGCTTCGGCGCCGCTCGTCACGGTCGGTGCATCGAGCACGTGCAACAGACGCACCGACGCTTCGATCGTCAGCTCATCGATCGACATGACTTCCATCTGCAAACGCGTGCCGCGCGCATGCACGCCGAGGCCCGGCACGTGCAGCAGCAGCGGAATTTCCTCGAGACGCACGAGATCGCCCTTCACGACCGACGCGACCACCTGCTTGCGGTTTTCCTGCGTGAGCCAGCGCAGACACCAGAAGTACTCCATGCGACGCTGATGGTCGGCGTACGCGGTGTAGGTGTCGTCGAAGCCTTGCACGACCGCGAACAGATCGGCGTCCTTCGGCTTGAACGGCGCGGCGAGCTTGGCGGTCACGCCATGCTGCACGCACGCGATCAGTTGCCACTGATTCACGAGGTCGACGTAGCGGCGCAGCGGCGACGTGCTCCACGCGTACTGCGTGACGCCGAGCCCTTCGTGCGGCGCGGCATTGGTCTGCATGCGCGTGCGCTTCGGGCCGCTCGGCACGCCGAACGCGCGCTGCGTGCGATAGATGCCCGGCACGCCGTGATCGTGCAGGAACCCGCCCCACGACGAGTTCGCGAGAATCGCCAGCTCGGCGACGATCGTGTCGAGCGGCGAGCCGCGCCGGCGCGGCGTAATCGTGACGTGCTCGCCGTCGACGTAGAAATTGAAGTCGGTATTGCGCTGCACTTCGCGGCGCAGGCCGTAGCCGGCGCGCGCGGTCTGGCGCTTTTCGAACAGCGCTTGCGCGAACGGCCACAGCACGGCGATATCGTCCTTGTGGGGATACTCGCCGGTGCCCTCGGCGAGCGCCTTCTCGGTGACGATTTCGTCGAGCGTGTTGTGGCGCAGATTGTTCTTCACGAACACGCGCTCGGCGCGCGTTTCGCTCGCGACGATCTCCTGCGTCTCGCGATTGACGATCACGTACAGCGACAGCGCCGGCCGATACCCACCCTCGGCAAGCGTGAAGGTGTCGACGACGCTGTCGGGCAGCATCGTGATCTTGTCGCCGGGCATGTAGACCGTCGACAGACGCGCGCGCGCAATCGCATCGACGTCGTCGCCACGCTGGATGCCGAGCGCCGGCGCGGCGATGTGCACGCCGATGCGCACACGGCCGTCGCCCAGATGCTCGACCGAGAACGCGTCGTCGATTTCGGTCGTGGTGATGTCGTCGATCGAGAACGCCTCGACGTCCGCCTGCGGCAGATCGTCGGGCACGTTCGCGGCCGCGACGGACGGGAAGCCGGTGCCGTGCGGGAAGAACTCGGACAGGAATTTCGCTTCGTGCAGCGCGCGCGGCGACGCGATCGCGCCGCATTCGAGCATCAGCCGCGCCTGCGAGATGCCGCGCGCGGCCGCGGCGCCCTCGAGCGCCTTGTACTCGATCGTGTTCTTGTCGGGCTTCGTCAGGAGCGCGAGCCCCTTGCCGCCCGCGAACGCTTCAGGCAGACGGCCTGCCTTCAGCTCTTCCTCGTACTGCGCCTGCACGAGCGCCTGCTGACGCTTGCGCTCGAGGCCCGCGAGCGCCATCTTCAGCTGCTCCTGCGGCGCGCGCTGGTACATGCCGCGGCCCTTGCGGCGGAAGTACACCGGCGAGCCGTGCATGCGCAGCACCAGCGCCGCGCGCTCGATCGCGCCGAAGCTCGCGCCGAAGTACTCGGCGCCCAGCGTCGCGAACGGGAATTCATCGTCCGGCGCGCATTCCCACAGGAAGTCCAGATCGATCTCTTGCGCCAACGCGTCGGCCTGCTGCATCAGTTCGGCCGCGGTGGGCTTCTCGAATTCGATCAGCACATCCTTCGCGCGCACCTTCGCGCGCCGCCCGCCCGGCAACTCGACCTGAAACGCGTCGCCCTGGCGCGACAGCACGCTGCCGGCCTTGAAACTGCCCGATTCCTCGAAGAAAACGTTCACTCAATACTCTCGTTCTGACTTGCATCTGCCGTCGCGCCCGACGCCTTGTGGCGATCGATCACTGCATGCGCGGCACGGCAACCTGTTCGTGATAGTGAATCCGCGGCGCGCACTGCGCGTGCCAGCGGGTTGAATCTTGCGACCAGCGGTGGCGGTCGGTGGGTCTTTCTGACTGACGTCCTGGCAGGGTTCGATGCCACCGCCCTTGCGTGCCGTCAGGCCGCCGCGCGCGGCGCCGGCGGCTCGACATGTTCGGCGTCGCAAAAGGCCAGCACGTCGCCGAGATACTGCGCAAACTCGCTGATCGCGTGGTCGCTGCCCTCGATCAGCGTGGTGCGCGCGCCCGGATAGTGCGCGAGCATTTCGCGGTAGTCGAGCACTTCGTCGCCGGTGGCTGCCATCAAATAATAGCGTTCGGGCTGCGTGATCGACGCCACGCCGAGCGCGCGCAATTCATCCAGATGATGCGGCTCGACGACGATGCTGCCGCCACCGTGCCACAACGGCTGCTCGCCGAGATACGCGCTCAGGTCGCGCTGCGGCACGACCGCCGGGTTCAGCAGCACGGCCGGCCAGCCGTGTTTCTCAGCAAGATGGGTGGCGAAGTAGCCGCCGAGCGAACTGCCGATCACGGTCACCTGCCGCGCATCGCCCTTCGCGCGTGCCTCGGCGACCAGCGATTCGGCGAGCGACACGGTCTCGAACGGCGACACCGGCAGCATCGGGCAGCACCACTCGTCGGCGCGGCCCAGCTCGGCGAGACGCGCCGCGAGCAGGCGCGCCTTGAACGAATTCGGCGACGAACGGAAACCGTGCAGATACAGAATCACGACGCGCCTCGCGTCGAAAGACCGTCGAGCAGTTTCTGATGCACGCCGCCGAAGCCGCCGTTGCTCATCACCAGAATCTGGTCGCCGGGGCGCGCCGCGTGGACCACCGCCTTCACGAGCGCGTCGAGGTTGTCGAACGCCTGCGCCTTGCCGTCGAGCGGCGCGAGCGCTTCGCCGAGGTTCCAGCCGAGCGCGTCGCGCCCGCCCGGCGCGCCGTAGCCGAACACGAGATCGGCGTCGGCGAGGCTCGCCGGCAGTTGCGCTTTCATCATGCCGAGCTTCATTGTGTTCGAGCGTGGTTCCAGCACCGCAAGGATTCGCGTGTTGTCGCGGCCGACCCGCGCGCGCAGGCCGGCCACCGTCGTCTCGATCGCGGTGGGGTGATGCGCGAAGTCGTCGTACACGGTCACACCCTCGACGCTGCCACGCACTTCCATGCGGCGCTTCACGTTGCGAAAGCCGGACAGCGACTTCGCGGCCTGCGCGGGCGGCACGCCGACATGGCGCGCGGCGGCGATCGCGGCGAGCGCGTTCAGGCGGTTATGCTCGCCCTGCACCTGCCAGTCGACCACGCCGACGCGCTCGCCGTTGTGATAGACGGCGAAGCGTTCGTCGACGGGAACGCCCTGCTCCGCCGCCTGGATCTCCCAGCCGCCCTGGACGCCGAAGCGCTCGACCTCGCTCCAGCAGCCGCGCGTCAGTACGCGCTCGAGCGCGTCCTCGCGGCCGTTCGTGACGACGCGCCCCAAGCGCGGCACCGTGCGGATCAGATGATGGAACTGCGTTTCGATCGCGGCGAGATCAGGGAAGATGTCGGCGTGATCGAATTCGAGATTGTTCAGCACCGCCGTTTTCGGGCGGTAATGGACGAACTTCGAGCGTTTGTCGAAGAATGCGGTGTCGTATTCGTCGGCTTCGATCACGAAGAAGCTCGAATCGGTGAGCCGCGCCGACACGCCGAAATTGAGCGGCACACCGCCGATCAGGAAGCCGGGGTTCAGGCCCGCGTCTTCGAGCAGCCAGGTCAGCATCGAGCTCGTGGTGGTCTTGCCGTGCGTGCCGGCCACGGCCAGCACCCATTTGCCGTTCAGCACGTGCTCGCCGAGCCACTGCGGACCGGACACGTACGGCAGGCCGCGGTCCAGAATCGCTTCCATCAGCGGGTTGCCGCGCGTGACCACGTTGCCGATCACGAATAGATCCGCGTTCAGGCCGTTCAGTTGGTCCGCGTCATAACCCTCGATCAGACCGATGCCTTGCGCCTCGAGCTGCGTGCTCATCGGCGGATAGACGCCGGCGTCGCAGCCGGTCACCGTGTGGCCCGCATTGCGCGCGAGCACCGCGAGACCGCCCATGAAGGTGCCGCAGATGCCGAGGATGTGGATATGCATAAGCCTGTCGTGCCGCGGGGGCATTTCTTGCGAGGGATGAGAGAGCCACAGGACGGTCGGAACGTCCGTCTGCAAAGGACGCCTATTGTAACCGACGCGACGCGCGCTGCCCCGTGCCGACCACGCCCGGCGCCGCTCCGTGCGGGCCGCCGAACCGCGTCGCAGGCTCGATCGAGTATCATGCGAGGATGGTCCGCAAATCACATTTCGATCCGCAGCGCGTGCGCGAGGAAATCGCAATCGCGGCGGCACGCCTGATTGCCGAAGACGGCCTGGATTACGCCAGCGCGAAGCGCAAGGCGGCCCGGCAGGTCGTCGGCGAGACTCGCGTTGCCGGCGAATGGCTGCCGGACAACGATCAGATCGAAGAAGAAATCCGCGAATATCAGTCGCTGTTCCAGAGCGACAGCCAGCCGGCGCTGCTGCGGCGCCTGCGCATGATCGCGGTCGACTGGATGGAGCGGCTCGCGCCGTTCAATCCGTATCTGACGGGCGCGGTGCTCGGCGGTACGGCCGGCGAGCATTCGGATGTGCATCTGCAGGTGTTTTGCGACAACCCTAAGGAAGTCGCGATCTACATGCTCAATGCAAACATCCAGTACGACGTGTCGGAAACGCGCCACTTCGCGGGCCGCGGCTACGTTGAAACGCTGAGCTTTCTGTGGCGCCCCGCGGGCGAGCGCAACGCCGAGCCGGTCGGCATCCACGTCGCGCTGTACGAAACCGACGACCTGCGTGGCGCGGTACGCGCCGACGCGCGCGGCCGCACGGCGCGGGCCAATTTGCCGGCGGTGCAGGCGCTGCTCGACGGCGACGAAGTGCCGTCCTTCACCAATTGATCAGACAGAACGGAGCACGATGAGCACGAGACGTATGCTGGCGGGCGCGGTCGTCGCGCTGATTGCCGCGGGCGGCGGCGTACTGGCCAATCACTGGCTCGATCGCGGTTCCGACGTCGCGTACGCGGCGCAGGCCGGAGCGCGGCCTGCCACCTCCGCGAGTCCCGTGCAGCAACTGTGGAGCGCGCCGGTCACGAGCGTCGACGGCAAACCGCAGTCGCTGAGCCTGCTCAAGGGCCACCCGATCGTCGTCAACTTCTGGGCGTCGTGGTGCGCTCCGTGCGTCGAGGAAATGCCGGCGCTGTCGCAGATCCAGCGCGAGTACGCGAAGAAAGGCATCCAGTTCGTCGGCCTCGGCGTCGACTCGGAAAAGAACATCCAGACCTTCCTACAGAAGATCAAGGTCGCGTACCCCATCTACGTGACCGGCTTCGGGGGCGCCGACCTCGCGCGCGCGTTCGGCAACAATGCGGGCGGTTTGCCGTTTACCGTCGTGATCGACGCAAAAGGCAACATCCGCTCGACAAAATTGGGCCAGATCGACCCGACGGCGCTGCGTCAGACGCTCGACGCGCTGTAAATTTCCCGATTTCCCACGCTACGCTTTTTGGCATGCGATTCCGTGCAGAACGAGCAAAAATACACGGATAATTCCCGAATTTGAGTGAAGTTGGACCCAAGGCTGCGCGGCGGCCCGCGCCGGCCGTCGCCGCGTACGCGTGCGAAACTAGACAAGTTTCTCTAATCAGCGCTAAAGTGCGCGCAATTCCACGGAAAAAGAAGCGACCATGACGCGACTGCTGGTACTGCACGGACCCAACCTCAATCTTCTCGGCAGCCGGGAACCCGAGGTCTACGGTCGCGTGACCCTGCCGCAGATCGATCAGGCGCTCGCGGACCGCGCAGCCGACGCAGGCGTCGAGCTCGCGTCATTCCAGAGCAATCACGAAGGCGCGCTGGTCGACCGTATTCAGGCGGCCCGCACCGAGCAAACCGATTTCATCCTGATCAATCCCGCCGCGTACACACACACGAGCGTGGCCATTCGCGACGCACTGGCGGGGGTCGGCATCCCGTTCGTCGAGATTCATCTGTCGAACGTGCATCGCCGCGAACCGTTCCGGCATCACTCGTATTTCTCCGACCAGGCTGAGGGCGTCATTTGCGGCCTCGGCTGGAAGGGGTATCTGTACGCGCTCGAATTCGCGCTCGACCGGCTCGCGGCCGGGTCGTCGCGCGGCTGAATCCAAACACGTCCAATTTGAGCCGGCTACTGCGACTTTGCACACGCCGGCACACTACGCATTGAAAGGGGCAACCTGATGGATCTACGTAAGCTCAAAACTCTGATCGACCTCGTCTCGGAGTCCGGTATTTCCGAACTCGAAGTGACCGAGGGCGAAGGCAAGGTCCGCATCGTCAAGAATGCGCCGCCGGTTTACGTCCAGCCGTCCGCCTCATACGCCGTACCGCAATTCGCACAACCGGCACCGTTCGGCGCTGTCGAAGCACCCGCAGCCCCCGCGGGCGCTCCGGCCACGCCGGCCGCCGCCGCGCCGCAGGGTCACGTCGTCACCTCGCCGATGGTCGGCACGTTCTACCGCGCGCCGTCGCCGGGCGCCGATCCGTTCGTGCAGGTCGGCGACACGGTCAAGGAAGGCCAGACCATCTGCATCATCGAAGCGATGAAGCTGCTCAACGAGATCGAGTCGGACAAGTCCGGCGTGGTCAAGGAAATACTCGTCGAAAACGGCCAGGCGGTCGAATACGGCCAACCGCTGTTCGTGGTCGGCTAACGCGGCACGCACTATTTGCCGCCCGCGCGCCGCTCGTCCCGAGGCGCGCGACCGATCCTCTGCGGCAGCCGGCGTCATGACCGACCCGGCGCCCATTGATGAGTCGAAAACCCGCTATGTTTGAAAAAATCCTCATTGCCAATCGTGGCGAGATCGCGCTTCGTATCCAGCGCGCCTGCCGCGAGCTCGGCGTCAAGACGGTCGTCGTCTATTCGGAAGCCGACAAGGAAGCCAAGTACGTGAAGCTCGCCGACGAGGCGGTCTGCATCGGCCCGGCACCGTCGAATCTGAGCTATCTGAACATGCCCGCGCTGATCAGCGCGGCCGAAGTCACCGACGCCGAAGCGATCCACCCCGGCTACGGCTTCCTGTCGGAGAACGCCGACTTCGCCGAGCGCGTCGAGCAGTCCGGCTTCACCTTCATCGGCCCGCGTCCGGAAACGATCCGCATGATGGGCGACAAGGTCACGGCCAAGCAGACCATGATCAAGACCGGCGTGCCTTGCGTGCCGGGTTCGGAAGGCGCGCTGCCGGACGATCCGAAGGAGGTCGTGAAGATCGCCCGCCAGATCGGTTATCCGGTCATCATCAAGGCGGCTGGCGGCGGCGGCGGCCGCGGCATGCGCGTGGTCCACACGGAAGCGGCGCTCGTCAACGCGGTCATCATGACCCGCGAGGAAGCCGGCCGCGCGTTCGGCAACCCGCAGGTCTACATGGAGAAATTCCTCGAGAACCCGCGGCACATCGAAATCCAGGTGCTGGCCGACTCGTTCAAGAACGCCGTGTGGCTCGGCGAGCGCGACTGCTCGATGCAACGCCGTCACCAGAAGGTGATCGAGGAAGCGCCGGCGCCGGGCATCGCGCGTCGCCTGATCGACCGTATCGGTGATCGTTGCGCGGACGCGTGCAAGAAGATGGGCTATCTCGGCGCGGGCACCTTCGAGTTCCTGTATGAAAACGGCGAGTTCTACTTCATCGAGATGAACACGCGCGTACAGGTCGAGCATCCGGTGACCGAACTGATCACCGGTGTCGACATCGTGCAGGAACAGATCCGCATCGCGGCCGGCGAGAAGCTCACGTTCCGTCAGCGCGACATCCAGTTCCGCGGCCATGCGATCGAATGCCGGATCAACGCCGAAGATCCGTTCAAGTTCACGCCGTCACCGGGACGCCTGACCTCGTGGCATATGCCGGGCGGTCCCGGCATCCGCGTCGATTCGCACGCCTACAATGGTTATTTCGTGCCGCCGCACTACGATTCGATGATCGGCAAGCTGATCGCTTACGGCGCCACGCGCGAACAGGCGATCATGCGGATGCGCATCGCGCTGTCGGAAATGGTGGTCGAAGGTATTCAGACCAACATCCCTCTGCACCGTGAGCTGATGCTCGACGCGAAGTTCGTCGAAGGCGGCACCAGCATCCACTACCTCGAAAACCGGCTGGCCGCGCGTCAGCAGGTCGCGGAAGAAGCGTAAGTCATGAGCTATCGGGAACTGGTTGCCGAACTGGCGCGCGAGCACGCGGAGGAGTTGTCCGACGCGCTGCTCGAGCTGGGCGCGTTGTCGGTGTCGGTCGAAGACGCCGACGCCGACACGCCCGACGAGCAGCCGCTGTTCGGCGAGCCCGGCCTCACGCCGGATCGCACGGCATGGCAGCATTCGCGCGTGATCGCGCTGCTCGCGCCGGAACACGATCCGGCCGTGCTGCTGACCGCCGCGGCCAACGAGATCGGACTCGATGCCGCGCCGGCATATACCGTGCGCGAGGTCGAGGAGCAGGACTGGGTGCGGCTCACGCAGTCGCAGTTCGATCCGATCCAGATCGGCGAGCGCATCTGGGTCGTGCCGTCGTGGCACGATGCACCGGACCCCGACGCGCTCGTGCTCGAACTCGATCCGGGCCTCGCGTTCGGCACCGGCAGCCACCCCACCACGCGTCTGTGCATGGAGTGGATCGAGCAGTCGATCAAGCCCGGCCAGTCCGTGCTCGACTACGGTTGCGGCTCGGGCATCCTCGCGATTCTCGCGAAGAAGTGCGGCGCCGATCCGGTGATCGGCATCGATATCGATCCGCAGGCGGTCGAATCGGCGCGTCACAATAGCGAACGCAATCACGCCGAAGTCACCTATGGCCTGCCCGACGCCTGTCCGGCCGGCGAATTCGACGTCGTGGTCGCGAACATCCTGTCGAATCCGCTCAAGCTGATGGCGTCGATGCTGTCGTCGAAGGTGAAGCCGGGCGGCCACATCGCGCTGTCGGGCATTCTCGCCCGCCAGGCCGAGGAGGTCGCGCAGGTCTACGCGCGCTGGATCGATATCAGCGTGTGGCGCGAACATGAAGGTTGGGTGTGCCTCGCCGGAACGCGCCGCGAAAGCAATTAGAATAAGGCGTATTGTCAACCTAACGGCCTCAGGCTTAACGGCTCGATATGCACCTGGCGACGCGTTGCCCCTTCTGCGAAACTGTCTTCCTTCTGCAACCGGCGCAGCTTGCGCAGCGCCGCGGCCTCGTGCGGTGCGGGCATTGCCAGGAAGCCTTCGACGCGTCGAGCAGTCTGTTCGACGTCTCCGAAGGCGGCGATTTTTCCACGGCCAAACCGGTTGCCGCCGCGGCGGCAATCGAAGCGCTGTCGGGTGTGCGGCAACCCAACCCGGACTTCAGCGGGGTCGCGTGGGACCCATGGGCGCCGGCTTCGGAACAAGACTCCACCAGCATTTCCCGCAGCACGCTCGATGCCCGTTTGCGCGACCACGCGAGCAGCGTGCCGCTCGCGCCGCTGCCGCCTGGCGGCAACGAGCACGCACCCGTCACATCGGGCACTCCTCGCCAGGCGACCGAACCGGAATTGCGCGCCGGCGCTTTCACGGCACCGCTACCCACGGACGATGAGCCGACGCTGGCCGACGCGCCGCTCGAACCCTTCGCCTATCCCGCCGACAACGCGGTCGATGAACCACCTGTTGTCCCGCCCACCGCGCCTGCTCCCCCACCGCGAGTCGAAGACGAAGCGCCGCGCGTCTGGCACAAGATCGAACGCCCGGAGCCGTCCACGCTCGATGAACCGGCGCTGCGCGAACCAGCAAGTCTGCATGGCATGCCCGACAACGAGCCGCACTTCGGCCCGGTCGGTGGGGGCGTGGGCGGCTTCGGCGCCGCCGCAGGCATGGCTGCCGCAGGTGCTTCGGGCGGCGGCGGTCCCGGCGGCCCGCGCCCGCCGGGCGGTCCGTCGCTCGCCCCATCGAGCGGCGAGCCATTCTCGGTTAATCCGCCCGTCAGCGATGGCGACGATCCGTTCCCGGTCGTGCGCGAAACCCGCCCGGTGGACGCCGGACGCGTCGGCTGGATCGTCGCCGGTGTGGTGCTCGCCGCGCTGCTCGTCATTGCGCTGCTCGCGCAACTCGCGTGGTGGCAACGCGAGACCGTGATGGTCAACCTGCCGCGCTCGCAGATCCTGTACGCGCAGGCCTGCGCGCATCTCGGCTGTCAGCTGACGCCGCCGCACGATATCGAAGGCCTGCTGGTCGAGCCCTCCGATCTGCGGCAGATCGACGGCCCGCACAAGCTCGAGTTGAAGATGCCGCTGCACAACCGCCTGAACATCGCGCTCGCCTACCCCGCGATCGAACTCACGCTGCTCGACGATCAGAACAACGTCGCCGTGCGGCGCGTGCTGTGGCCGCAGGATTACGTGCCGCCCGGCACCGTGATCGCGTCCGGCCTGCCCGCGCACGCGACGCAGACGATGATCGTGCACCTCGACACCGGCAGCGCGATTGCCTCCAATTTTCGCGTACAGATTTTTTATCCGTAACGCACCCTCGCGCGCCCGCTCCCGAGCGGGCGCATCATTGTCATCACTGACGCCCTTTTCGGAGCACAACACATGAGTCAAGTCACGCTGGGTGGCAACCCGATCGAAGTAAGCGGCACGTTCCCGTCGGTCGGCCAGCAGGCCGCCGCATTCTCGCTGATCGGCCGAGACCTGAAGCCGCTGACGCTCGCCGACTTCGCCGGCAAGCGCAAGGTGCTCAACATCGTCCCGAGTCTCGACACGCCGACCTGCGCGACGTCGACGCGCAAGTTCAACGAAGCCGCCGCGAAGCTCAGCAACACGGCCGTCATCGTCGTGTCGGGCGACCTGCCGTTCGCGGCGTCGCGCTTCTGCACGACCGAGGGCATCGAGAACGTGGTGACCGCGTCGACGTTCCGCGGCCATGAGTTCGCGCAAGCGTACGGCGTCGACGTGACGAGCGGTCCGCTGACCGGCCTGACCGCGCGCGCGGTCGTCGTGCTCGACGAAAACGACAAGGTCGTGCACGCCGAGCTGGTCGGCGAGATCAAGAACGAGCCGAACTACGACGCAGCGCTCGCAGCGCTGAAGTAAGCCCTCTCGCGCGCGAACCACGGCGCCGCGCCTCGCGCGCGGCGCTGTCGGCGCGGCGCGTCTCTTCCCACCGCTTTCATACAGGAACGCTCGCCTTGGCTACGCTCATCTGCGGCTCGCTCGCGTACGACAACATCATGACCTTCGAAGGCCGCTTTCGGGAGCACATCCTGCCGGAGCAGGTCCACATCCTGAACGTAAGCTTTCTCGTGCCGACCATGCGTCGCGAGTTCGGCGGCTGCGCGGGCAACATCGCCTATGCGCTGAATCTGCTCGGCGGCGACGCACGCATCATGGGCGCGATCGGCGCCGTCGACGCACAGCTCTATCTGGACCGGCTCGCGCAGCTCGGCCTGTCGACGGAAAACGTGCTCGTCGTGCCCGACACCTACTCGGCGCAGGCGATGATCACGACCGACCTCGAGAACAACCAGATCACCGCTTTCCATCCGGGCGCGATGATGCAGTCGCATCAGAACCGCGCCGACGAAGTGGCGGGCCTGACGCTCGGCATCGTCGCGCCGGACGGCTATGACGGCATGGTCCAGCACTCCGAACAGCTTGCCGCCGCAGGCGTGCCGTTCATCTTCGATCCGGGCCAGGGCTTGCCGCTGTTCGACGGCGAGACGCTGCGGCGCATCATTGAACTTGCTACTTATGTAGCGGTCAACGATTACGAAGCCGCGCTGGTGAGCAACAAGACCGGCTGGTCGATCGAACAGATCGCCGGCAAGGTCGACGCGCTGATCATCACGCTCGGCGAGAAGGGTGCGCAGATCCATCACGGCGGCGGTATCGAAGAGATTCCGGCGGTCACGGCCAGGCAGGTGCTCGATCCCACCGGCTGCGGCGACGCGTTTCGCGGCGGCTTGCTCTACGGTATCGAGAAGGGTCTCGGGTGGGCCACGACCGGCCGTCTCGCCAGCCTGATGGGCGCACTGAAGATCGAGCATCAAGGCCCGCAAAACTACGCGCCCAGTCGGGCGGAAATCAACGAGCGGTTCAAGCAGGCCTTCGGATACGACCTGCACTGATATCGCGTGCTATGGGAGTTTGGGAATGAGAACATCGAGTCGCCTGATCGTCGTCACCTTGTTCGCCGGTTCGCTGGCCATGTCGGGGTGTGCGGTCAACAGCAGCTCTCCCGACGTTTTCACCGCCTCGCAGGCGCAGCGTGAACAGACGGTTCGCATGGCCACGGTGGAGAGCGTGCGCGCGGTGCGGATCAGCACGAACGACGGTCAGCCGATCGGCATCGGCGCACTCGGTGGCGGGGCGCTCGGCGCGCTAGCCGGCAGCACGATCGGCGGCGGACGTGGCTCGGTCGCGACGGGTATCGTCGGCGGTATCGGCGGTGCGGTCGCCGGCAATGCAATCGAAAACCGCGTCGCCATGCGCGACGGTATCGAAATCACCGTGCGCCTCGACAACGGCGACATGCGCGCCGTCACCCAAACTGCTACCGGCGAAATCTTCCGCGCAGGCGATCGCGTGAGGCTGCTGTCGAGCGGCGGCGTCACGCGCGTCACACACTAAGCGCACCTCCCGCGCGGCGGCGCGTAGTTCAGCGCCGCGACGACGACTTCACACGCATGGGTCCTCACGGGTCCATGCGTGTTTTTTCTTTTCGGGACGACGGGCAAAAAAACCCGCCACCGACACACCGGTAACGGGTCATTGACCGGGTGGCGCCCGCAAGAAATCGAGCACGACCCGGTCATCCGACACATCGTACGATGTGTCGACTTACTGCTACTGCTTACGGACGGCTGCCCGTCGGGAACGGCCATGCCGCTGCCGGGTTCAGCGCGGTCTTCACCGTCGCCGCCGGTGCGCTCGAGACAGCAGGCGCAGCGGGAGCAGGCGCGGCCTTCTTGGCGACAGCCTTCTTCGCAGGGGCAGCCTTCTTCGCAGGCGCAGCGGCCTTCTTCGCGGCAGCCTTCTTGGCAGGTGCAGCTTTCTTGGCTGCAGCCTTTTTGGCAGGCGCCGCCTTCTTGGCAGCGGCCTTCTTCGCCGGTGCTGCCTTCTTCGCTGCGGCCTTCTTCGCCGGTGCTGCCTTCTTCGCTGCGACCTTCTTCGCTGCAACCTTCTTCACCGCGGCTTTCTTCGCCGGTGCTGCCTTCTTCGCCGCGACCTTCTTGGCTGCAACCTTCTTCGCCGCGACCTTCTTCACTGCGGCTTTCTTCGCCGGTGCTGCCTTCTTCGCCGCGACCTTCTTCGCTGCAACCTTCTTCGCTGCAACCTTCTTCGCAGCGACCTTCTTCACTGCGACCTTCTTCGCGGCGACCTTCTTCGCGGCGACCTTCTTGGCCGGAGCAGCCTTCTTAGCCGGAGCAGCCTTCTTTGCTGCGGTCTTCTTTGCTGCGGGCTTCTTGGCCGCGGCCTTCTTTGCAGTTGCCATCATTTTCTCCTTCAGGTTTTCAGATGAGGTCAGTTCAAACTACACCCTTCGTCAAAACCCGCTTCCCGCGGACGCTTCTCAGGGCGCGCGCTACGAAGCGGGCTATTCATCGGCGTACGCAGGTGCGGCGCGCTTACGCTAATGAATGCGGTAAGGCGCGCCGTGCCCGAAGGCACCGCGCGCCAAATCTGGTCGGCGTCGCAAGGCGACGCCGGCAATTGCTTGATCGGGCCGCCGGCAACGACGCCAGCGGCTTTTTCCGGGGGGAAGTTTGCCCATCCCACTGAAGGGTCCGCAAAGTGCCTGTCATGTTTGTGGGCCGTCAAGGCACCGGGCACGCTTTGCATCAGGCCGTTCTGCTCCTAACCCGGGGCGCCGCGGCCACAGGCGGCGGCATCCCCATCAATGAATACATCCGCGATACGAATCCCGGCTTACTCCCAGGAAAGCGCACCGCCAGTCTGATATTCGATCACTCGCGTCTCGAAGAAATTGCGTTCCTTCTTCAGGTCGATCATCTCGCTCATCCACGGGAACGGGTTTTCCTCGTTCGGGTACAGCGGATCGAGACCGATCTGCTGGCAACGGCGGTTGCAGATGAAGCGCAGATAGCTCTTGAACATCGACGCGTTGAGGCCGAGCACGCCGCGCGGCATCGTATCTTCGGCGTAGCGGTATTCGAGCTCGACCGCCTGCTGGAAGATCGCGCGAATTTCGGCGCGGAATTCGGCCGTCCACAGGTGCGGGTTTTCGAGTTTGATCTGGTTGATCAGGTCGATGCCGAAGTTGCAGTGCATCGACTCGTCACGCAGGATGTACTGGTACTGCTCCGCCGCGCCGGTCATCTTGTTCTGGCGGCCGAGCGCCAGGATTTGCGTAAAGCCGACGTAGAAGAACAGGCCTTCCATCACACAGGCGAACACGATCAGCGAGCGCAGCAGCGTCTGGTCTGCTTCGAGCGTACCGGTCTTGAAGGCCGGGTCGGTCAGCACGTGGATGTACGGAATCAGGAATTCGTCTTTCGCGCGGATCGATGGAACCTCGTGATACGCGTTGAAGATTTCGCCCTCGTCCAGACCGAGCGACTCGACGATGTACTGGTAAGCGTGTGTGTGGATCGCCTCTTCGAACGCCTGGCGCAGCAGGAACTGGCGGCATTCGGGCGCCGTGATGTGGCGGTAGGTGCCCAGCACGATGTTGTTGGCGGCGAGGGAATCTGCCGTCACGAAGAAACCGAGGTTGCGCTTGACGACGCGGCGCTCGTCTTCGGTCAGCCCGTTCGGGTCTTTCCACAGGGCGATGTCGCGCGACATGTTCACTTCCTGCGGCATCCAGTGGTTGGCGCAACCCGCCAGATACTTTTCCCAAGCCCACTTGTACTTGAACGGCACCAACTGATTGACGTCAGTCTGGCCGTTGATGATGCGCTTGTCGGCGACATTGACGCGCGCTTCGGAAGCGGCCGCCGCGTCGGCAACCGCGTTGCCAATATGAGCGACGGGAGCGACAGCGACGTCGTTCGCGAAGACTTCTTGAGCGGAGGGAGCATGCGGAGCGGAACGCGTTCCGATTTGCGAATCAACAGCCGACCCCGCAGCGTTGCGCAACACGTTCGGTTGCGTCGCGCTCGAGGGAGTTACGGCAGTGATCTCGTCATCCCAGTTGAGCATAAATGTCACCATCAATTTAGAACGGTTTGTACCATCTTTTCACGAGCGATAAAAGAGTTCACTCGCGAAAATTCCTGTTTTCGATTCGCGTTGCTACGTTCATACAACACTTTGTTCAACATGCTGCGTGTGACCCATCCAGTGACGCATCGAGTGACGCGTGATGAACGCGTGTTGAACATGTGTTGCCGAGATCCTTCGCGAACTCGAAGAGCAACGTTTCGACACGACGTTTCGTTGCTCTATCTATATGTATTGCGCAGTGCGTTCACGGCATCCGCCGACTGATCGATGGACTGATCGATGGATTGATCGATGCCGCACGAGCCGCGCATCGCGAGAGTCGGCGGTGAGCCGTGTCGAGCGTGTTGCGTCAGCGTTGGCGGTCGAGGTGCGATGCCATGTCGTGCGATCGTCTGGTGTTGCCAACGGCTGGGTTGCTTCACTGCATCGACGAGTGGTGAGACTTCGATACTGCTCACCGCTCGTCGACCTGCTTCTACTTCATCGACGGGGCGCGTCGCTCACCGCCTGCGGATCACCACCTACGACCCTCGCGTGCAGTTAGCAAGCATCGCTCCCGCTGCTTGCCAATCTTTACTGGCAAGCCTCGCACTCGTCGAAGCCAGGATCGCCCGGACGCATCATGCAGACCGGACCATCCGCTTCGGGTGCCGCGTCGAGCGCGACCGCGGCAGTCGCCGCGACCGCCGCAGCAGCCTGGAAGCCGCCGCCCACACCACCCGCCGCGCCGCCGCCCACGCCGAAGCCGCCTGCCGCGCCGCCCGCGCCACCCGAGCCGTCATGACCCGAGCTCACCGCGTTCAGCGCGCCGTGCGCGACCGTCGACTTCTCGACGTGCGTCGCCGCCATCGTGCGCAGGTAGTAGGTGGTCTTCAGACCGCGCAGCCATGCGAGCTTGTAGATCTCGTCGAGCTTCTTGCCCGATGCGCCCGCCATGTAGATGTTCAGCGACTGCGCCTGGTCGATCCACTTCTGACGACGCGAAGCCGACTCGACGAGCCACACCGGATCGACTTCGAACGCGGTCGCGTAGATCGCACGCAGGTCGGCCGGGATGCGGTCGATGCGCGACAGCGTGCCGTCGAAGTACTTCAGGTCGGCGACCATCACTTCGTCCCACAGGCCGCGCGCCTTCAGGTCGCGCACCAGGTAGTCGTTGACCACCGTGAACTCGCCCGACAGGTTCGACTTCACGTACAGGTTCTGATAGGTCGGCTCGATGCACGCCGACACGCCGATGATGTTCGAGATCGTCGCGGTCGGCGCGATCGCCACGCAGTTCGAGTTGCGCATGCCGTAGGTCGAGATACGCGAGCGCAGCGCGGGCCAGTCCATCGACTCGCTCGAATCGACCTCGACATAACCGCCGCGCGCTTCGGCGAGCAGCGCCACCGAATCCTGCGGGAGGATGCCGCGATCCCACAGCGAACCGCGGTAGCTCGAGTAGCGGCCGCGCTCTTCGGCGAGCTCGGTCGACGCGTAGTACGCGTAGTAGCAAACCGCTTCCATCGAGCGATCGGCGAACTCGACTGCTTCCTGCGACGCGTACGGCGTGCGCAGCACGTGCAGGCAGTCCTGGAAGCCCATGATGCCGAGGCCGACCGGACGGTGCTTCAGGTTCGAGTTGCGCGCCTTGGCGACCGCGTAGTAGTTGATGTCGATCACGTTGTCGAGCATGCGCATCGCGACGCTGATCGTGCGCTTCAGCTTGTCGTGGTCGAGCGCGAGCGTGCCGTCGGCCTGCTCCTTCAGGTGCGCGACGAGGTTCACCGAGCCGAGGTTACAGACGGCGATTTCGGCGTCGCTCGTGTTCAGCGTGATTTCCGTGCACAGGTTCGACGAGTGGACGACGCCGACGTGCTGCTGCGGCGAGCGCACGTTGCACGGATCCTTGAACGTGATCCACGGATGGCCGGTTTCGAACAGCATGCCCAGCATCTTGCGCCACAGTTGCGCCGCCGGGATCTTCTTGAACAGCTTGATCTCGCCGCGCGCGACCTTGTCTTCGTAAGCCGTGTAAGCCGTTTCGAACTCGGCGCCGAACTTGTCGTGCAGGTCCGGGCAGGTGGACGGCGAGAACAGCGTCCAGTCGCCGCCTTCCATCACGCGCTTCATGAACAGGTCGGGAATCCAGTTCGCAGTGTTCATGTCGTGCGTGCGACGACGGTCGTCGCCGGTGTTCTTGCGCAGCTCGAGGAATTCCTCGATGTCGAGGTGCCACGATTCGAGGTACGCGCACACCGCGCCCTTGCGCTTGCCGCCCTGGTTCACGGCGACCGCCGTGTCGTTGACGACCTTCAGGAACGGCACCACGCCCTGCGACTTGCCGTTGGTGCCCTTGATGTGCGAGCCGAGCGCGCGCACACGCGTCCAGTCGTTGCCGAGGCCGCCGGCGAACTTCGACAGCAGCGCGTTTTCCTTCAGCGCTTCGTAGATGCCGTCGAGGTCGTCGTCGACCGTGGTCAGGTAGCAAGACGACAGCTGCGAGCGGCGGGTGCCGGAGTTGAACAGCGTCGGCGTCGAACTCATGAAGTCGAAGCTCGACAGCACGTTGTAGAACTCGATCGCGCGCGCTTCGCGGTCGATCTCGTTCAGCGACAGACCCATCGCGACACGCATAAAGAATGCCTGGGGCATTTCGATACGCACGTTGTCGTGATGCAGGAAGTAGCGGTCGTACAGCGTCTGCAGACCGAGGTAGCCGAACTGCAGGTCGCGGTTCGCGTCGAGCGCGGCCCCGAGGCGCTTCAGGTCGAACTGCAGCAGCTTGTCGTCGAGCAGCTCGGCTTGCACGCCGCGCTTGATGAACTGCGGGAAGTACTCGGCGTAGCGCTCGCCCATCTCGGCTTGCGTGACTTCCTCTTCGAGAATCTCGCGGCGGATCGTATGCAGCAGGATGCGCGCGGTGACCTGGCTGTAGGCCGGGTCCTTTTCGATCATCGTACGGGCAGCGAGGATCGCCGAGTCGTACACCTGGCTCATCGGCACGCCGTCGTACAGGTTCTTCACCGTTTCCGCGACGATCGGCTCGGCGCTTACGGCGTCGCCGAGGTTCGCGCACGCGGACTCGATGATGCCGCGCAGCGCAGCCATGTCCAGCGCACGCGTGATGCCGTTGTCGGTCACGTTCAGGCCCGGGGTGCTGGCGCCTTCCGCTGCCTGACCTTCATGAGCGTCATGCGCGCGCGCCTGGTTGCGCTTCTCGCGATACAGCACGTAAGCACGCGCGACGTTGTGTTCGCCGCCGCGCATCAGCGCGAGTTCGACCTGATCCTGAATGTCTTCGATATGGAACGTGCCGCCATTCGGACGGCTGCGCACCAGCGCGCGCACCACGTTCTGCGTGAGTTGCTCGACCAGTTCGCGCACCCGTGCCGACGCCGCGCCCTGACCACCATTGACGGCGAGGAACGCCTTCGTCACGGCGATCGCGATTTTCGACGGCTCGAACGACACCACGCTGCCGTTGCGGCGGATCACCTTGTAGTCGGCGTAATTCGCTTGCGCCGCGAGTGCCTGCGCGCCTTGGGTCTGGCCGAAGGCCTGGCCAGTCGGTGAGCCCTCGTAACGGGTCGTCACGTTGTCGGTGGTTTGCATGTGCAAAGCTCCTGGTCTTGGAAATATTGCGGCGAGTGCCGCGGATTAAATCGAACGCCGCGCCGCCGCGTGCGATGAGGTGCAGGAAGGCCGGCTACGCCGGTTGGCGGGATGCAACTGCGAGGAAGCCTGGTTCGATTTGATGACGGTCTTCATCGGGTCGGTCGCGATCACTGGCTGGTCCTTTCCTGAATGCTTCTGGATGCGGCCGGAGATCCCCTACCGGTTGCGCCCCAGGAATTTTTTTCGCTGTCTGGAATGCTTGCGGCGCCAGGCTCGGGGAGCGGGACGCCGCAGACTTATCCACTCTTATTCACTCGGTTATGCACATGGTTATTCACAGCACAACACAAGATATAGTGCGAAACTCAGTTGTTGGCACCAAGTATAGTGGAGTTTCGAGACAGGTCAAAAGGTTTTATTTGCGCTCGCAGTCTTGACTTTTGCTTCACGCGGCGCGCAGAAGCTCCCCGGAGAAGCAGGCTGCGCCTCGTTCTCCGTGGATCACGCAAGATCGTGCGAAGGGGTTACCGCGTTTCGCAAAACTTGAGATAGGGGAAATACCGCCCGTCGAGCAACGTGTCGCGCTGCAGTCGCGGCCACTCGAAATACGGACCGGGATCGGTCTTGCGACCGGGTGCGATGTCGGAGTGGCCGGCAAGCGCGTCGATCGGATAGCGTGCCTTCAGTGCTCTGACGAGCGCGGCGAGCGTGCGGTATTGCGCCGCTTCGAAGGCGGTGGTGTCGCTGCCTTCGAGCTCGATGCCGATCGAGAAATCATTGCAGCGCTCGCGGCCGAAAAAATTCGACGGCCCCGCGTGCCACGCGCGCTCGTTGCACGACACGAACTGCTCGAGTGCGCCATCGCGATGAATCACGAAATGCGCGGACACGCGCACGCCGCGCAGATGCGTGTCGTAGTACGGGTGAGTGTTGCAGTCGAGCGCGTTCTGGAACAGCTCGGCAATCGCGGTGCCGCCGAACTGGTTCGGCGGCAGGCTGATGTTGTGAACGACGATCAGCGTCGGCAGCGCGCCTTGCGGCCGCGCTTCGAAGTTTGGCGAGGCAAGCTTGCGTGCGGCAGGAACCCAACCGTCGGCATCGACGGTGTACGCGCCGCTCATCGGGCGTCGCGGCCGCTCGGACGCGCGCCGTGGCGCTGCGCGTGCGCGGCGCAGCAGAACGCATGCCCCGCGACGCTGACCGAGTCGCTCTTCGGTGCGTGCACGCCGCACTCGACGCAGCGGATCATCGGCTCGGCAAGCTGCGGCTGTTGCCCATTCGAAGAACGCGCGCCGCCATTCGCGGTGCCGGCAGCGTTGGCACCGCCGGCACCGGTGCGTTGCGCGGACTGTGCGTCGTGGCGGCGCAGCGCCTTCACGAGCCATTGACCGACGATGAACAGCAGAATCAGCAAAAAGATTTGTCGCATGGGGACACTCACACCACGGGCCGGTGCAACAGCACCTCGAAAACAAAACGGCTGCCGACGTACGCGAGCAACAGCGCGACGAACGAGGCCAGCACCCAGCGCAATGCCGCACGGCCGCGCCAGCCGGACACCTTGCGCGCGGTCAGCAGCGCGCCGAACATCACCCACGAAAGAATCGCGAACACGGTCTTGTGATCGAGCCGCAACGCGCGGTCGATCAGCTGCTCGCTGAACAGGATGCCCGACAGCAGCGTCAGCGTGAGCAGCACGAAGCCGGCGCCGATCAGACGGAACAGCAGCTTCTCGAGCGTGAGCAGCGGCGGCAGCGCGTCGAGCCAACTCGACCACCAGCCATTGTCCGCCGCCGCGTGCCTTTGCGCGAGACCACCGCGCATCGAATGCAGACGCCGCTCGACCGCCAGCATCAGCACCGCGTGCAGCGCCGCGATCCGCGAACAGACCGTATGCGATATTCGCAATCAGGAAGTGCAGCTTGAACATCGGCGCGGCCGCATACGGCAGCACGCGCACGCCGCCGAACGCGAGCGGCAGCAGCGACGCGACGCACGCGAGTGGCAACACCAGCAGGCGCAGTCCGTCGAGCGGGAAAAAGAAACTCTCGATCCAGTAGATGCCGGCGCCGAGCCAGAACATCGCCGACAGCGCGAACGCGAAGCCGAACACCATCGCGTTCTGCGGGAAGATCGTGGTATGCAGCAGCACGCCGTGAGCGAGCAGCGCGACGAACAGCAGCGCGCGCCCGGGCGCGCTCATGCCGGAGGCCACCAGAGCGCCCGCGTTGGCGGCATGACCGGGCAGCGGCGGCACGCTCTCGAGCAGCGGCCGCACGGCCGCGTGCCGGTGCGAGCGCCAGCCGGCCACGGCAAGACCGCCATAGAGAAGCGCGGTGAGGGCATACAGTACAATATCCATATTCGAAGTTTACACTAGGGCCCTACTCCGCGACGTATTGCGCTTCGCGCGCTGCGCGGGCCCCACCGTTCATCGCTCCCCATGCTCGACAATCTGACTCAACGGATGGCGCGCGTCGTCAAGACGCTGCGCGGCGAAGCCCGGCTCACCGAGGCGAACACCCAGGAAATGCTGCGCGAGGTGCGTCTCGCACTGCTCGAGGCCGACGTGGCGCTGCCCGTCGTGCGCGAGTTCATCGCGAAGGTCAAGGAGAAGGCGCTCGGCGAGGAAGTGATCTCCAGCCTGTCGCCGGGTCAGGCGCTCGTCGGCGTCGTGCAGCGCGAACTGACCGCGGTGATCGGCGGCGATTACGAAGGCAAGGCCTCCGAACTCAATCTCGCCGTCGCGCCGCCCGCGATCATCCTGATGGCGGGTCTGCAGGGCGCCGGCAAAACGACTACGGTCGGCAAGCTCGCCAAGCTGCTGCGCGAGAAGTACAAGAAGAAGGTGCTGACCGTTTCGTGCGACGTCTATCGTCCCGCCGCCATCGCGCAGCTGAAAACGGTGACCGAGCAGGTCGGCGCGGACTTCTTCCCGTCGGAGCTGAACCAGAAGCCGGTCGACATTGCCCGCGCCGCGCTCGACTGGGCCAAGCGCCACTATCACGACGTGCTGCTCGTCGACACGGCCGGCCGTCTCGGTATCGACGAGGTGATGATGAACGAAATCACCGCGCTGCACGCCGAGCTGAAGCCGGCGGAAACGCTGTTCGTCGTCGACGCGATGCTCGGCCAGGACGCGGTCAACACCGCGAAGGCGTTCAGCGACGCGCTGCCGCTCACCGGCGTCGTGCTCACCAAGCTCGACGGTGATTCGCGCGGTGGCGCGGCGCTCTCGGTGCGTCACGTGACGGGCAAGCCGGTCAAGTTCGTGGGTGTCGCCGAAAAACTCGACGGCCTCGAAGTGTTCCACCCGGACCGCATGGCGAGCCGGATTCTCGGCATGGGCGACATTCTCGCGCTGGTGGAGGAAGCGCAGCGCGGCGTCGACGTGCAGGCCGCGCAGAAGCTCGCCGACAAGGTCAAGAAAGGCGGCGACTTCGACCTCAACGATTTCCGCGCTCAGCTCACGCAAATGAAGGGCATGGGCGGCCTGTCGTCGCTGATGGACAAGCTGCCCGCGCAGTTTCAGCAAGCCGCGGCCGGCGCCGACATGAGTCAGGCCGAGAAGCAGATGCGCCGCATGGAAGGCATCATCAACTCGATGACGCCGGCCGAGCGCGCCAAGCCCGAACTGATCAAGGCGACCCGCAAGCGCCGCATCGCCGCAGGTGCGGGCGTGCAGGTGCAGGAAGTCAACCGCATGCTGAACCAGTACGAACAGATGCGCACGATGATGAAGAAGCTCAAGGGCGGCAACCTGCAGAAGATGATGCGCGGCATGAAGGGCATGATGCCCGGCATGCGCTAAGCTTGATGGGACCGGCGCGCGCTCGCGCCGAGTGCGGATGACTTCGGCATCGTGCGGGTTTATTCTGTAGCGCATTGCGCCGTCCCTCGCGGGAACGTCCCTCGGGACGTTGCCACTCACACTATGTATACAGTTACCGTCCGTCAGACGTCATGAACCGCGAAGAAGCCTTCCATATTTTTCAACACTCCGAAGAGATAGTTTCGGCCTCGGACGTCACTGCGTCGATCGCCCGCATGGCGGCTGCCATCCGCGACGAGATGAGCGAGGACTTCCCGCTCGTGCTGTCGGTGATGGGCGGCGCCGCAGTATTCACCGGCATGCTGCTGCCGCACCTCGATTTCCCGCTCGAGTTCGACTACATCCACCTGACGCGCTACCGCAATACGACGAAGGGCAGCAACGAGATGCAATGGCGCGTCGCGCCGGCCGAGTCGGTCAAGGATCGCGTGGTGCTCGTGCTCGACGACATCCTCGACGAAGGCGAGACGATGGCCGCAATCCGCGATCGCATCCTCGCGATGGGCGCAAAGCGCTTCCTGTCCGCGGTGCTGTGCGAGAAGATCATTCCGAAGGCGAAACCGCTGCGCCCCGATTACTGCGGCTTCGAAGTGCCGGACCGGTACGTGTTCGGCTGCGGGATGGATGCGAAGGGCTACTGGCGCAACCTGCCGACCATTCGGGCGTTGACCGAGGGAGCGTGAGCGGGGCATCCGCCCCGCCCACCGGCGAAAAAAAAGCAGCCTGCCTGGCTGCTTTTTTATGGCTGCGACAGTGGCAATGCGCGCACCGGCTCGCGTTTCACAGCTTGTGCACGAAAGAGCGGATTCCACCGAGCATCATCTCGACTGAAATCGCGACGAGCACGAGCCCCATCAGCCGCTCGAACGCCGCCATCACACGTTCACCGAGCCACGCCTGAATGCGCTCGGCGAGCATCAGCACGATCGCACAGATGATCATCGTGACGGTCAGCGCGCCGACCCACTCGACCGTTTTGCCCGGCGCCTGCGAGGTCAGCAGCATGACCGTCGCCAACGCTGACGGACCCGCTAGCGCAGGAATCGCGAGCGGCACGATCAGCGGCTCGCCGCCGCGCGCGTCGCCGCCGAACGGACCGTCCGGATGCGGAAACACCATACGCAGCGCAATCAGAAACAGCACGATGCCGCCGCCGATCCGCAACGACTGGTCGCTGAGGCTCATCATGCGCAGAAAGCTCTGCCCGAGCATCATGAACACCAGCAGGATCGCAAACGCGATCGCGACCTCGCGCAGGATCACGACCGTGCGACGCTCCGGCGCCACACCGCGCAGACAGCTGACGAAGATCGGGATGTTGCCGAGCGGATCGGTGATCAGGATCAGCAGCACCGTCGCGGACAGGAAGGTGTACTCCACCGCCCGCTCCGCTTAGTTCGCCAGCGCCGCGCGCACTTTGCCGATCACGGTCTGCGCGGCATCCGCGACCGGCAGCAGCGTCGCTTCGGCCTCGCGACGGCCCTGATACTCGATCTTGCCGTCCTTCAGACCACGGTCGCCGATCACCAGTCGATGCGGCACGCCGATCAGTTCCCAGTCGGCGAACATTACGCCCGGCCGCTCGCCGCGATCGTCGAGGATCACGTCGATACCGGCCGCGACGAGTTCCGCGTACAGCTTGTCGGCCTGCTCACGCACCGCGTCGCTGCGGTCATAGCCCATCGGGCACAGCACGACTTCGAACGGCGCAATCGACTCCGGCCAGATGATGCCCTTGTCGTCGAAATTCTGTTCGATCGCGGCGCCGAGAATCCGCGTGACGCCGATGCCGTAGCAGCCCATTTCCATCGGCCGAGGCTTTCCGGTTTCGTCGAGACAGGCCGCGTTCATCGCTTCGGAATACTTGGTGCCGAGCTGGAACACGTGGCCCACTTCGATGCCGCGGCAGATGTCGAGCACGCCCCTGCCGTCCGGCGACGGATCGCCCTTCTTCACATTGCGGATGTCGGCGACGACCGGCTCGGGCAGGTCGCGGCCCCAGTTCACGCCGGTGGTGTGATAGTCGACGTCGTTCGAGCCGACCACGAAGTCGCTCATGTTCGCGACCGTGCGGTCCGCGATCACCTTGACCGGCTTCTTCGTGTTGATCGGACCGAGATAGCCCGGCGGTGTGCCGAACGTCTCGACGATCTCGGCTTCGGTCGCCATGCGGAAATTACCGAGGCCCGGGAGCTTGGCCGCCTTGATCTCGTTCAGATCATGATCGCCGCGCAGCATCAGCAGCCAGATCGTCGGCTCGGCGCCTTCGTTCTCGGTGGCGAGCACGACCGACTTGATCGTGCGTTCGAGCGGAATGTTCAGCAGTTCGGCAACCGCCTCGCACTTCGCCTTGCCGGGCGTCGCGGTCTTCTTCATCTCTTCTGCCGGCGCCGCGCGCTCTGCGATCAGCGGTAGCGCTTCGGCCGCCTCGACGTTCGCGGCGAAATCGGAGGTCGGGCAATACGCGATGTCGTCTTCGCCGGTGTCGGCGATCACATGGAACTCATGCGAGCCGCTGCCGCCGATCGAGCCGTTGTCGGCCGCCACCGCGCGGAAGTCCAGACCGAGGCGCGTGAAGATGCGCACGTACGCGTCGTACATCTTGCGATACGACTCGCGCAGACCCTGCGCGTCCTTGTCGAACGAGTACGCGTCTTTCATGATGAACTCGCGGCCGCGCATCACGCCGAAACGCGGACGGATCTCGTCGCGGAACTTCGTCTGGATCTGATAGAAGTTGACCGGCAGTTGGCGATAGCTCTTGATCTGGTTGCGCGCGATGTCGGTGACCACTTCCTCGTGCGTCGGGCCCATCACGAAATCGGCCTGCTTGCGGTCTTTGAAGCGCAGCAGCTCGGGACCGTACTTCTCCCAGCGCCCCGATTCCTGCCACAGTTCGGCCGGCTGCACGGCCGGCATCAACAGCTCGATGGCGCCCGCCCGGTTCATTTCCTCACGCACGATCGCTTCCACCTTGCGGATCGAACGCAGGCCGACCGGCAGGTAGTTATAGATACCGCCCGCGACGCGACGGATCATGCCCGCGCGCACCATGAGCTTGTGGCTGATGATTTCGGCGTCGGCGGGCGCTTCTTTGAGAGTGCCGATAAAGAAACGGGAAGCTTTCATTCAAGGTGTCCAAAAGCGGCGGCTTCCGGTAGGACCGCCAGAAAAGGGGAAAATGAGGGAAATCGACACAGATCCGCGGCGAAGCCGGAAGGGTTCGCCCGACTGGCGGCGCCCTGCCCCCGTGCGGCGCCGAAACCGCCGCGCAAAGCTTCTCTCACAAGGGATAGGCACGGAAAACCGACAGGCTACCGCAAACCCGGGCCTGTTGCGGCGAATCGCTCCATTCTGATGCGATTCGGTGCGTAGGGTCCGTTATCTGTTTATAATCAAAGCAATTTTAAAGGATTCGAAGGTGGTTGTATGCTGGATCGTGAAGGCTTTCGCCCGAACGTCGGCATCATCCTCTTGAACGCGCACAACGAGGTGTTTTGGGGCAAACGACTCCGTGAACATTCCTGGCAGTTTCCGCAAGGGGGCATCAAATATGGTGAGACCCCCGTGCAAGCGATGTATCGGGAGTTACACGAAGAGACCGGGCTGCTTCCTGAGCACGTCAAGGTGATCGGTCGCACGCGCGACTGGTTGCGTTATGAGGTGCCTGACAAGTTCATCAAGCGCGAAGTACGCGGTCATTACCGCGGCCAGAAACAAATCTGGTTTTTGCTCCGGATGGTAGGACGCGACTGCGACATCTGTTTGCGCGCCACCGACCACCCTGAGTTCGATGCGTGGCGTTGGAACGAGTATTGGGTGCCGCTCGACTGTGTGATCGAGTTCAAGCGGGATGTGTATCAGTTGGCGCTAACGGAGCTGTCCCGTTTCATGCGCCGGCCTGCGCCGCGTGCGGAAAAACCTGGCGGGCATCATGGGTCGCGTTATCCCCGGATAGCGTCGTCGATGCAAAGCCCGCCGGATTCCACGGTAAGCACGGTGGTCACCACCGTCACGACCGTAACTTCGGTCAGCGTCGAAACTTCGACGCACGTGCTGGTCGCGCCGGATTGCGGTCCCGGCTCACCGGATGCCAACATGAGATCGGAGGATGAGCGCGAAACGGCCGAAGCCGACGAGGCCGTCGCCCCGTTAGTACGACGAGGCGTGCGCGATTAACCATTCCAGGCGGCGGCTCGCGCCGCCTCTCTCTGGCGCGGCTTTCGAGCCGCGTCTGTCTCTCGAGGGAATCAGATTGAAAGCACTTGCATTCGCCGTGGCGTGCGTCGCCACCGGCGCCCTGCTGGCAGGCTGTTCGAGCGCCGGCAAACCGACCAACAAAGACGACAGCGAGTTCACCTATCTGCTGGATCGCAAGAGCAACTGGGTTGAAAACAAGGTCGACACGTTGCCGCCGCTGCCCTCCGACGCGAACCTGCTGCCGTTCGAAGTCTCCGGCAATACGCCGCTGCAATTTGCGATCGACCCGAAGTCCGTCAGCGTCGGCGACGACGGCGTGGTGCGTTACACGGTGGTCGTCACGAGCCCGGGCGGTGCGCGCAACGTCAATTACGAGGGCATCCGCTGCGACACGTATGAATGGCGTCAGTATGCGGGCCTGAACGCCGATCACGACGGCTGGGACACGACGGTCGCAAACCCGTTTTCGCGGATAGAAAACGGCGCGCTGAATGCGTACCAGGCCGCGTTGTATCAGGACTATATGTGCGCAAACAAGATTCCGACCGGCAGCGCGCAGCACATCGTCGAGAACATTCGTTACAAGCGCACGCAGACGTCGCAGATTCATTGAGGCCGGTTGCGCGGCGCGCGCCCGACTCAGGCGCCGTTGCTTATCCGTGACGATTAAAAAGCCGTTCCAGCCTGCGCTGGAACGGCTTAATTGTTGGCTCTTCATACGCGCGATATGCGCGCCGCCTCGCAGATCAAAGCACCACGAGATTGTCGCGATGAATCAGTTCGGGCTCGAGCATATAGCCGAGCACTGACTCAATTTCTCCGCTCGGACGCCGCTGGATCAGTTTGGTTTCCGCGCTGCTGTAGTTCGTCAAACCACGTGCGACCTCGCGGCCTGACGCGCTCAGACACGCGATCACCTCGCCGCGCGCGAATGCACCCTGCACACCGACGATGCCGATCGGCAGCAAGCTCTTGCCGCCGGCGGTCAGTTTTTCGACCGCGCCGTCATCGATCACGACGTGGCCGCGCACCTGCAGGTGATCGGCCATCCATTGCTTGCGCGCCGCCATGCGCGCGGTGCGCGCGATCAGTTGGGTGCCGATCGGCTCGCCGGCCGCCAGTCTCACCAGCACGTCCGACTCGCGCCCACTCGCGATCACCGTATTGGCGCCGCTATGGGCCGCACGCTTCGCAGCGAGAATCTTGGTGAGCATGCCGCCGCGGCCGAGGCTCGAGCCCGCACCGCCCGCCATCGCTTCGAGCTCGGGCGCGCCGGCGTCGGCTTGCTGGACGAGTGTCGCGGTCGGGTCCTTGCGCGGATCTGCGGTGAAGAGGCCTTGCTGGTCCGTCAGAATGATCAGCGCGTCGCCCTCGATCAGATTGGCAACCAGCGCGCCGAGCGTGTCGTTGTCGCCGAACTTGATTTCGTCGGTGACGACCGTGTCGTTCTCGTTGATGATCGGTACAACTCCGAGCCCCAGCAGCGTGAGCAGCGTGGAGCGAGCGTTCAGATAGCGCTCGCGGTCAGCAAGGTCAGCGTGAGTAAGCAGGATCTGCGCAGTCTGGATGGAATGTTCGGCGAAGCGGCTTTCGTACACTTGCGCGAGACCCATCTGACCGACCGCCGCGGCCGCCTGCAGCTCATCGATTTCACGCGGCCGCTTCGTCCAGCCGAGCCGCTGCATGCCCTCGGCGATCGCGCCCGAGCTGACCAGCACCACTTCCTTGCCTTGCGCGCGCAGTGCGGCAATTTGCGCGGCCCAGCGGCCGATCGCCGCATGATCGAGGCCGCGCCCGTCGTTCGTGACGAGACTCGAACCGACTTTGACGACCAATCGCCGTGAATCTGCGATGACGGAACGCATTGTGCGCTGTCTCCCAAGATGACGCGTGATGCATACCGGCACCCGCCGCTGGCGCCGGCGCTCGAGTTGTTATTCCTGCGGATCGGTGCCGGCTTCGCGGGTCGCGGCCGGTACTTGCGTCCCGTCGCGGAAACGCACGTCGGAGGCCAGGTCTTCGGCTTCGGCCGCGCGTTGCGCGTCGGAGTGCTCGGCGAGGTAGTCGAACACGGCGTAGCAAAGATTTTCACAGCCCTGGCCAGTCAGCGCCGAAATCTCGAACACCGGACCGTCCCAGCCGAAGCCTTCGAGGAACGCCGCCACGCGCGCTTCGCGATCGTCCTCAGGCACCATGTCCAGCTTGTTCAGCACAAGCCAGCGCGGCTTCTGATAAAGCTCTTCGTCGTACTTGCGCAGTTCGTTGACGATCGCCTTCGCTTCGGCGACCGGATCGATCGATTCATCGAACGGTGCGATGTCGACGATGTGCAGCAGCAGCCCGGTGCGCTGCAGGTGACGCAGGAATTGATGGCCTAGGCCGGCGCCTTCCGCCGCGCCTTCGATCAGCCCCGGAATGTCGGCAATCACGAAGCTGCGGCTCGGCCCGACGCGCACGACGCCGAGGTTCGGCGCGAGCGTGGTGAACGGGTAATCGGCGATTTTCGGCTTCGCGTTCGACACCGACGAGATAAACGTCGACTTGCCCGCATTCGGCATGCCGAGCAGACCGACGTCGGCCAGCACTTTCAGTTCGAGGCGGACCATGCGGCGCTCGCCCGGCTTGCCGTCGGTCTTCTGACGCGGCGCGCGGTTCGTGCTGGACTTGAAATGGAGGTTGCCGAGGCCGCCGGCTCCCCCTTGCGCGATTTGCACGCTCTGGTTGTGCTCGGTCAGATCGGCGATCAGCTCGCCGGTTTCCATGTCCGTGATGGTGGTGCCGACCGGCATGCGCAGCGTGATGTCATCACCACCCTTGCCGTAGCAATCCGAGCCGCGGCCGTTTTCGCCGTTGCGCGCCAAATGTTTTTTCGCGTAGCGGTAATCAATCAGCGTGTTGATGTTGCGGTCAGCCACCGCGATCACGCTGCCGCCCCGGCCGCCGTCACCGCCATCGGGGCCGCCGAACGGGACGAACTTCTCGCGGCGCATCGACGCGCTGCCATCCCCTCCGTCGCCGGCGATGACTTCAATCCTCGCTTCGTCAATGAACTTCATGTGTTACTCCGTCCCGTGGTGTACTGCCCGATTCGATGCAGGGGTTGATACTGATTGGATGCTGCTATTTTGCCGCGCGCGCCGCGCGTTGATCAATCGACCGACCGGCATAGTCCGCCTATGAGGAGCGGTCGGCTGCGCGGCTTGGGCGCCAAGCTAAAGGGGCGCCGCAATAAAAAAAGCCCCGCGAACTTCGCGGGGCCTTTTTCCGGTCCTGAAGCCCGTGCCTGATTAAACTCAGGCTGCCGGGACGACGGAAACGGTGTGCTTCTTCGCCGCGCCCTTCGTCGAGAACTGGACGTGGCCGTCCTTCAGCGCGAACAGGGTGTGATCCTTGCCCATGCCGACGTTGTCGCCAGCGTGCATGCGCGTACCGCGCTGACGCACGATGATGCCACCAGCATTGATAGCCTGGCCGCCGTAAACCTTCACGCCGAGGCGCTTCGATTCGGAGTCGCGGCCGTTTCGGGACGATCCGCCTGCCTTTTTGTGTGCCATTTGATTTGCTCCTTAACCGGTGCGCTTACGCGTTGATCGCGTCGATGCGCAGTTCGGTATAGTTCTGGCGGTGGCCGCCATGCTTCTGGTAGTGCTTCCGGCGACGCATCTTGAAGATCGTCACTTTGGCGTGACGACCTTGCGACACGACGGTAGCCTTGACGGAAGCCCCACTGACCAGCGGCGTACCGAACTTAATCGATTCGCCTTCGCCCACTGCGAGAACCTGGTCGAGCGTGATTTCAGCGTCAATGTCTGCCGGTATCTGTTCTACTTTAAGTTTTTCGCCGACGGCAACCTTGTACTGCTTGCCACCGGTTTTTATGACCGCGTACATTGAGAACCTCACTCTGTATTCATTTTTCCCACGCACCGCGCGCGGAAACTGTCGATTATACATAGAGTTAGCTGCTCGGTCAAAACCTGCTTGCCAAACCGTCTACCGTCCGGCTTCGCCCTCCCTCGCAGGCGCTCGCAGATGGCATACCTGCGACGCGCGGCGCCCCGCAGACGGCCTTGGCAGGCGCCCCGCGCGCCATGCGGAGCGCATCCACGCCGCAGCCGACGACCCGGAAGCGCCCCGATCGCCTTATAATTCGCGGCACTACCCAATTCAGCCATCATGTCGTCGACTGCCACCACCTCCCCCAACGTCGCCAGCCTGCTTGCTCCAATCGCCGAAGACATGCAGCAGGTCAATCGCGTCATCCGGCAACGTCTTGCGTCGGACGTGATGTTGATCAATCAGATTTCCGAGTACATCATCAGCGCCGGCGGCAAGCGGCTGCGGCCCGCGCTGCTGTTGCTGGTGGCGGGCGCGCTCGGCGATACGACGGGGCACCGGCACGAGCTGGCAGCGGTCGTCGAATTCATCCACACGGCCACGCTGCTGCATGACGACGTGGTCGACGAGTCCGACCTGAGGCGCGGCCGCCAGACCGCCAATGCGCTGTTCGGCAACGCGGCGAGCGTGCTGGTCGGTGACTTTCTTTACTCACGGTCGTTCCAGATGATGGTCGGCGTGGGCAAGATGCGCGTGATGGAAATTCTGTCGGAAGCGACCAACATCATCTCTGAAGGCGAAGTGCTGCAGTTGTTGAACATGCACGATGCCGACGTCGACGAAGCCCGTTACATGCAGGTGATCCGCTACAAGACCGCAAAGTTGTTCGAGGCGGCCGCCCAGCTCGGCGCGGTGCTGGCCGGCGCGGACGCGAAAACCGAAGCCGCCGCCGCCGAGTACGGTCGTCGCATCGGCACCGCGTTCCAGATCATGGACGACTGGCTCGACTACACGGGGACGGCCGAGTCGATGGGCAAGAACGCCGGCGACGATCTGCGCGAAGGCAAACCGACGCTTCCGCTCATCTATCTGATCGAACGCGGCACGCCCGAGCAGTCGGCGCTTGCGCGCGAAGCCATCGAGCAAGGTGGCACCGACCGTTTCGATACCATTTTCGACGCGATCACGCGCTCGGGCGCGCTGGATCACACGCTCGAGTGCGCGAAACAGGAGGCGCATGCAGCCGCGGCAGCAATATCGTCATTTCCCCATTCCATTTTCAAGGAGAGCCTGCTAGAATTATGCTCTTACTCGACGGCAAGACAGTCTTGAACGAGACTGAAACACCGAATTAGTCTGAATCGAGTCAGCAGTACCCAATCGGGGTGTAGCTTAGCCTGGTAGAGCGCTACGTTCGGGACGTAGAGGCCGGAGGTTCGAATCCTCTCACCCCGACCAATTTAAGTTGTTGATTGGTCAGTCTTTCCCGCCAATCCCAAGCCTGACAAGCCTGTTGCTCCATGTGGGTGCTACACACAGGCACTCCACATGTGCACACATCTGAATGAACGCAACGGACGTTACGAGTTCCGTCGCCGCGTTCCAAAAGAACTCCAAGCAGTCATCCGCAAGACCGAGCTTTACAAGGGCTTCGGGCGCATCAAGCGCGCCGAGGCCGTTCGTCTATGTCGCGCCGAAAGCCTGCGCTCGGACGAACTGTTCGCGGAGCTTCGCGCCGATCTGGCACGCGCCGCCACGCCCACCCCGGCCATCAGCGATCCCATCTCAGTCAAGGTCCGCTCCATCATCAATGCGGCACAGTCCGACGCCAACGCCAAGCGCGCCGGGTTGGAAGACGCTGAACGCGACCGGTTGGAGTCGGATGAGTGGTATCAGTCGATAGTCAGTCACGCCCGCGACGAAGGACTAGACGAAGACGAGGCTCTGGAGTTCGACCGCGATGTTGAACGGCGTATGCAGATAGAGCGTGCAGCCAAGCGCCTCCTAAAGGACGAGGAAGCAGAGCGCAAGCCGCCGCAGCTTCAGCGCGCCGCCCAGCCACCTGTCACCGGCAAGCCAACGCTGTACTTCACGGACCTGATCGACGCATGGGACAGGGAGCGCAAGAAGCCACAGCGTACGCTCGACAAGGCGGCCCGTGCTGTACGCCGTTTCCGCGAACTTGTCGGCCTCATGCCGATCCGGGACATCCAGCGCAGTCACATCATCGCCTTCAAGGATGCGCTGCTCTCGTCCGGGCAAACAGGGGTCAACACGAACAAGCAGATCGAGCAACTTTCCATCCTGCTCAACTTCGCCTGTAAGAATGATCGGCTCACTACGAATGTCGCCAAGGGCATCCGCGCTGCTGTCCGAAAGGCGGGTAAGCCCGTCATCTCATTCAGCGAGGACGCCTTGCAGGCGATCTTCTCCAGCCCGGTGTACTCGGAGAACACGCGTCCGGCTGGCGGCGCGGGCGAAGCTGCGTACTGGCTCCCGCTGCTAGCACTATTCACCGGCGCACGACTTGAAGAGTTGTGCCAGCTAGCACCGGACGACATCCGCGAAGAGGCATACATCGACGCTGACGACACCCGGAAGACGGCATGGTGCCTCCGGCTCGTCCATAACGATGAGCGTGGACAAGCGGTGAAGAACGCGGGCAGCGTGCGGCGCATCCCGTTGCACCCGGACCTGATCGCCCTCGGCTTCGTTGCGTACGCACATAGCCATAAGGGCAAGCCGCGCATCTTCCCTGCCCTCAAGCCGAACTCGTACGGCGAGGAATCCGGTAACTGGTCGAAGTGGTTCGGGAAGTACCTGCGCGGGCCGTGCGGTGTTACCGACAAGCGCATGGTGTTCTACTCGTTCCGCCATACCTTCAAGGATACCTGCCGCGAGCGCAGCATCGGCAAGGACGTAGCGGACGCCATGCAAGGCCACGATGACGGCGACGCGTCCAGCGGCTACGGCAGCGAGTTCTACCCGCTCCGCCCGCTTGTCGAAGCGCTGTCCCTGTTCCGCATCCACGGTCTGACCGTTCCGGGCGTGCCCGCAACGCCACCGCTCGCCCTACAGTGTTAGCCACTTGGCAACGCGGAAGCAGGCGGCAAAGAAGGCCGCCGCAGCCAAGAACGAGCCGCCCCCGATCAGAAACGGCCCCAACATGCCCCATCGACGCTGACGCTCCTGAATCTCAATCGTTTCGTCGATCATTCGCGAGACCGCTGCGCGCAGCTTCGCGGTGTCCGCTTGGGTATCGGGTATCTCCATGTCGAGCCACCATGTAGGCAGTGAGCAATGCGTCAATTATGCCGGACCTGAGGGCGCCCGGCAGTCCGCCGCTCGCGCACCGCTCAAACTAGCACACACATTGATTAATTCCGCTGTGTGCGCTGCCAGCCGGGGCTTCGGGTAATCGAGAGCGTGTCCCGAAGACACCTTAGAACCTAGTCCACAGAGAACAGCAGCCGCATCAGCACGCCGTCAGGATCAGGCACATCATCGAATCCGGACCAGCCCGCCCACCGCAGCGCCAGAGGCAAACCGGGTGCACCGTTCGTCGCGATCTCGCGCACTTTCTCCAGTGGATCAGGGAACGTCGATAGCCACGCCCCGAAGTCGGGAACGTTAAGCCCGCGCCAGCCGGGAGCCGATACCCTGAGCTTGTCGGACTTCGGCAACCGCCGCGCCGTGACGCCGCCGTGCGTGAACATCTCGAAGCCCTCACCAGTCGCATCCGCGTGCTTCTCGGCTTGCTCAATCGCCCTCATCTCGCGCTTGTTCTCCGCACTCGTTCGAGGCGCTTCGTCACGCTCGACGCGCCAGCGTGTGCCGCCGCCAACCTCCACGCGCTCGAACTTCCAGCCCGGCTTACGGCAGCCGATACAGGAACCGTTCGAGACGCGATAGTGCCAGCCGCCGCATTTTGGGCAGCGCGAGCCGACGAACTTGGACTGCCCTCGCAGCCACGCCTCGAAGCGCCCACTAGAGACGCCGCCCGTGATCTGCCGTGCCCACACCCGCTGGCAACGTGCGCAGCCGCGTACATGCTCGCGGATGCCCTGTCCGGGTGGTGGTGAGGCGAGAGCCGGTGCTGTCCGCGCCTTGCGCTCGGTCGGCAAGTAGCCATTTCGCGGGTTCACGCAGTGCGGTCCCGCTTTCGGCTCGTGCCTCGTTCTACGAAATCCCTTCGGTGGTGCCATCAGTCGCCTCGTCCTTCACATCGTCCGTCGTTAATCCGTCACCGTGCGTCCGCGCACGGGCGCACGCGTGCGTGGCATTCCGGGGCCATCGCCAGCCCCTGTCCTCAGAACGGCAACTCCCCGTCACCGCCAGCACCCGGAGCTATCTCAGTGAGTATGTCGATCGGGTCTTCCGGTTCGCGTTCCGCAGGTGCAGCTTCCGGCTCGTCGCACTCCAGCACCCCTCCGTCCTTCAGCATTCTGTCGAGCTTCCAGCGGTTGTAGTACGCCACATGCCGCCGCCGTTTCTGGTCCGGCGTCCTCTCGACCGTCTTGCGCTCGACTTGCTCCCGCTCTACTTCGGTCGGCTTCGGGCGCTGTCTTGCACCGGCAGGACGGCCCGCACCAGCCCGCTTACCGCCGCGTGGCTTCGCTGGTCTGACAGTCATCCATGTTGGAGTGCTCCCGTACGCAAGCCGCACGAAGTCAATCACATCCGCCTGTAGGGCAGGTGTTTGCCCGTCGAACAGCCGCCGTAGTACGTCCAGCCTGCCCAGTGGGTGCGCGTCATCGTCGGCCGGCGAGGCCGTATCACGAGAAACCGCCGCCGCCAGCCCTGACTTCGGCACGGTGTCGGTGTCTTCGTCCAGCAGCTTCGTTTCCAGTCTGAACGTACCGGGTGGCATGTACAGGTCTCGCATCGTTGGGCCGAACGCCAGCCGCGCAATGCGCCGGATGAACGGCCGGAGCTTCCTCGTTTCCGCAACCCGGATGGCGTCGATCACGTCCGGCCTGTTCCATGGATGCGTATCGTTGAAGTACGTAGACCCGGCCACATGGCAGGCCAGTCGCAGCGCATACAGCGCATCGTCACGGTTATCAATGGCCGGTCGCCGGTAGCCCTTTGGCAACAGCTTGCCCAGTTCTTTCTCGGCCCCGGCAACGATCCCGTCCAGCGTTGGTATCTCCCCAGCTTGCCGATGCGCGGCAGCCGCCTGCGCGTCCGCAGCGGTTCCTCGGCCTCGCCGCTGCCTACGCAGCCGCGCCTCGTGCGCCTTGCGATCCATCGCCGCAGGTAACTCGACGGCCAGCAACCGCGCCTCGTACGCCTTGTAGTCGATCATGTTTATCGGCTCGTGTCTGCGCTGGCAGAGTCGTGCAACATCCCGGCTGCACGCAGGGCGCGTGCGATAGTCGGCCTCGTGGTTTTGAGCGTGTCAGCGATCTGGCTGTACGTCATGCCGCGCTGCTTCAGGTCCACGATCCTGCGGTGCATGTCAGCATCCGCTTTGCGGCCCGCGTAGCCCTTCGTATCCGTCAGCCCTGCGGCATCCCTCTCCCTACGCCGCTCGACGCCCTGCGCGGCCCGCTCACGGCGCACCTCGTAGTCCTCACGTGCTTTGGCAGCAGCAAGTTCAACCATCAGATCACGCAGCGCCGCCTTCGTCGCGTCATGCGCCCAGTCCACTCGTTGCGCTTGCGTTGCCGCCAGAAGCTCGTGAGTCATCGGTACGTACTTCGCTACGATCAACAGCTTCTTAGCCCGAATGCGGTCCTTCAGGGCATCCCAATCCTCCTGCGTCAGACGCGTAAGGCGGTCGATACCCTCGACTAGCAGCACGTCGCCTGCGTGTGCCTCGTCAAGCAAATCATCGAGAGCAGGGCGGTTCAACTTCGTCCCGCTCACGTTCTCAACATAGAACGCCGTCACCTTCGCGCCGTGCTCGGCAGCGAACTTCGCCAAGCTATCGCGTGCGCGCTCCGCATCTTGATCGGCGGTTGATGCCCGCAGGTACGCCCGAATTGCCATGATTTACGGCCTCAGTAACGTTAAGGAGCGTGAATCGTAACCAGTAACGTATGGGCTGTCAATCAGTCTTTTGCGTTACCGATTCGGGTGTCGTCATCCGGTTACGTTACCGCATGCCCTAACGTACCATCAAGAATCTATCTTCCTTGCCGTTAATAGACGAGCCAACACCAAAACATCCACAAAGGCTATGAAGAACTGGTACGCAAACATCACAAAGGGGCAAAAGGTCTTCCTCTATTCGCTTTCCAGCTTTTTGATACTCGTCTATGGAATAGGACTGATCCCGCTGCTAGTGTTGATCTACCTGCAATTGGGCGCGCCGACACCGTCCCAGCAAGACTGAATCGACGGCCCCCTGCTTCGGCAGGGCGGCGTCAGCCCCGAGATGCCAACTGGTTACCCTCTGGACTTCGGCCCGACTCCCGGCAGTTGCGTCGGAATGGTCGCATGGGGACGCTCGGCGCTAGCGGCGCGCTGTAGGGTCCCGCAGAAATCTCCGCCAACTTTCGGTCGGCGTGTTTGACAACATCGTCGTCCACCGGCAAAGATGCGCCCTCTCGAATAAGAACAAGAACCTAGAAGATGCGTTTCGTGTGGAAAATTATTGGCACCCTAATGCTGCTCGGCTCCGTCCTGCTGAATAAGCTGGATTACACGGGCGAACCTGACATGCTGACTTTGCAGCACCGACTTGTTTTGGGACTCTTGGTTGTCGGCATCGGGCTTCTCGTTCTAGGCCGGAAGAAAAGACAAGCGGTCCAATCACGATAAGGCACGAAAACGCGCAATGAGAATGAAACGCTTGCTTCCCGCCCTATTACTCACCACGTCCGCTATTGCAATCGCGCAGAACGCCCCGCTACTCCTGTTCGGCGGACGGGACCATGACGTCTTCCTAGGCTGCCTGACTTGCTCGCAATACGATCAACACTCTGTGCAGAACGAATACGGCCCGCACGGCTCGCCCTACGAATCGACAAGCATTTTCAACCACTACGGGGACTATGGTTCCGCGTACTCCGACGTCAGCCCTTGCAACCGTTTCGCCAACAACCCGCCAGTCATTGTTGACCAAAACGGGAAATTCTATGGGCGACTCACGTTGAACCAAGCCCATGCGCAGGCCAATAACAACGAGAATCTGAATGTTTGGCTCAAGGGCAAGGTATGCGAGTGACGTGCCCGTAACTCGCGGGCCGGCAATTCCCGCGTGCCACTGTCGGTGCACGGCTTCTGCTATTCTGTGGTCTCCGTAGCGCACCGAGTGCTACACAACCGCATCCCACAACGGGCAGCGGCCAGCGTCAGAGCCTTATGGGACGGGGCTCAGAGAGAATCGAATCCTCTCACCCCGACCAGATTCTCCTTGTTAGCTCAAGGTTCAAAACCGCCGCAGTGTTGCTGGGCGGTTTTTTGTTTTGCGCGGCGCTTTTTTCGTTGCTCTCGTGCTGCCCTTCGCCGCTTTCTTTCCTCCGGCTCGCCAGGCACAGCGCGTACGTTGCCACGTTGTCGTCCTAGCGGCGTCAGCCTTCGTCCACACCGGAGCGCGCGGCCCCCTCTGCTATATTCTCTCCATCCTTTCCCTTATTTTTCACGACGCGTGGAACAACTTCCCTTATGGGCGCAGATCGGCGCCGTCCTTCTACTGCTTGTCTGCTCCGCCTTCTTTTCCATTTCCGAGACAGCGATGATGGCGCTCAATCGTCATCGCCTCAAACATCTCGCCAGCAAGAACACGCTCGGCGCAAAGACGACTCAGGGCCTGCTCGCAAAAACCGATCAGCTGCTCGGCGTGATCCTCATCGGCAACAACCTGTTCAACACGATCATTCCGGTACTCACGACATCGCTCGCGCTGCATACGTTCGGCCGCAATAGCCTCGTGCTGTCGATCGCGACCGGTATCGTCGCGTTCCTCATTATCGTGTTCGCGGAGATCACACCGAAGATCGTCGGCGCGACGTTTCCCGAGAAAATCGCGCTGCCCGCGAGCCTGCTGATCGCGCCGTTGATGCGCGTCGCGAGACCACTGATCTGGTTTGTCAACCTGTTCGCGACCGGCATCCTGCGCGTGCTGCACATCAACACGAAGGGCGCGCGCGACCAGCGGCTGTCCACCGAAGAACTGCGCACCATCGTGCTCGAGTCGGGAAGCTTCATGCCCACCAAGCACCGCAGCATCCTGCTGAACCTGTTCGACCTCGAAAACATCTCCGTCGATGACGTGATGATCCCGCGTCGCCGTATCGAGGCCCTCGACTTCGATGCCCCGTTCGAACAGATCCTGCATCAACTGGAGACCTGCTATCACAACAAGCTGATCGTCTACCAAGGCGACATCGACCGCGTGCTCGGTGTGCTGCACGTGCGCAAGACGCTGTCAGCGCTGCACAACCAGGAGCTCGAGCGCGATACCTTGCGCGAGCTGCTCGCCGAGCCGTACTTCGTGCCAAGCGGCACGCCGGTGTTCCAGCAGCTGCAATACTTTCAGGAGAGCCGGCAACGCATCGCGCTGGTCGTCAACGAATACGGCGAACTGCAAGGCCTCGTCACACCGGAAGACATCATCGAGGAACTGATCGGCGAATTCACCACGTCGATTCCGCGTAGCGCCAGCTCGCGCGGTGGCTGGAACGAGGCGGGCGAATGCATCGTCGCGGGAAGCATGCCGTTGCGCGAGCTCAACCGCTGGCTGCAACTCGGGCTACCCACCGATGGCCCCAAAACGCTGAACGGCCTGATTCTCGAAATCCTCGAAGACATCCCCGACGGCGACGTCTGCGTGCACATCGGAGACACCAAGCTCGAAGTGATGCGCAGCGACGATCAGGCGATCCGCACCGTCAAGCTTTTCAAACCGCCGTCGCGCACGAAGGCCGGTAAAGCAAGGTCAGGCTGAACTTCGCGCCGCCGCACGCTGATTTTCGTTCAGCATCGCACAGGCTCGCGAAACACGCCATTAGCCGAATGGCCGAATGGCATTCGGACGCCCGCAACCGGAAGATGAAGCCGTCATGTTCTAAAGGCGGTTCATCACCGGTCTCTCATGCAAACACCTTTTGCCACCGCCGCGGCATTGCCGCGCCCACTCGCTGTCGACGGCGAATCCAGCGCAACGAGTCTGAACGATCCCGACAACGCCCCAGCCGTGCGTCTGTTGACCGACACGTTGCACGAAGCGACGCGGCGCAATGCGTCGGATATCCACATCGAGCCGGCCGAGCATGGCTGGCGTGTGCGCCTGCGCATCGACGGCGTGCTGCATGAAATCCCGCGGCCGCCCGCCCATCTGCGCGACGCGTTCGTCACGCGTGTGAAAGTGCTCGCGCGCATGGACATCGCCGAGCGACGCGTGCCGCAGGACGGCCGGCTACGCCTCGCGACGTCGCCAGGACGGCTCGAGGATTACCGCGTCAATTCGCTGCCGACACTGTTCGGCGAAAAGCTCGTGCTACGACGGCTCGACGCGTTGCCCGCCGATCTTTCGCTCGATTCGCTCGGCCTCGATCCGCGGCAGCGCGAAGCCGTCGACGCCGCGATCCGCGCGCCGCACGGTCTGATGCTCGTCACCGGACCGACGGGCAGCGGCAAGACACTATCGCTGTACTGCTTCCTGAACCTGCTGAACGGCGAGGCACGCAACCTCTGCTCGGTGGAAGACCCAGCCGAGATCCAGCTGGCCGGCATCAACCAGGTCAGCGTGCGCGAAAAAGCCGGACTGACTTTCGCGGTCGCGCTGCGGGCTTTTCTGCGTCAGGACCCGGACGTGATCATGGTTGGCGAAATCCGCGACAACGAAACCGCCGACGTTGCCGTGAAGGCCGCCCAAACCGGTCACCTCGTGCTGTCCACGCTGCATACGAACGACGCGCCCGCGGCCATCGCGCGGCTCATCGACATCGGTGTCGAGCCGTACAACCTTGCCGCCGCGCTGCGCATGGTGACCGCGCAGCGGCTGGTGCGGCGACTGTGCGTCGCATGCCGCGCGCCCGCGCCGCATTCGCCGGCGGCACTCCACGCCGCGGGCTTTGGCGAACATGAGCTCGACGGCTGGCAACCGTATGCGGCGACCGGCTGCGCGGTTTGTCATGGCATCGGCTATCGGGGGCGCGTCGGCATTCATCAGGTGATGCCCGTCTCCGACGCGATGCGTGAGCAGATCGTCGCGAGCGCGGGCGCGCACGAGTTGGCCCGCCTCGCGCAGATGGAACAGGTCGCGACGTTACGCGACGCGGCGCTTGCGCGCGTGCGCGACGGCACCACGAGTCTCGCCGAAGCGCTCGCCGCGACGGAGGTCGCATGAGTACCGCCGCGCTGTCACCAACCCGGTCCGTCTCAGCCGACCTACGCTTCAGATGGCGCGGCGTCGACGCGGACGGCACGCGCCAAAGCGGCACGCTGATCGCGCCCGACGCGAGCGCCGCACGCACGATGCTCAAACGCGACAACCTCTTTATCGTCGAACTCGCAACGCAAGGGCCGGCGCCACGCCCGAAGACGAGCGCGGCCGCTGTCACGCTGTTCACGCGACAACTGTCCAGTCTGCTGCGTGCCGGTTTGGCGCTCGCGCCCGCGCTCGAACTACTCGCGCAGGCGTCGACGTCGGGTCAGCGACAAGGCATGCCGCGCATCGTCGGCACTATCGCGCGCGACATCACCGCCGGCCTGCAGTTTTCGGCGGCCTTGCAGCGGCACCCGGCGCAGTTCAATGCGCTGTATTGCCAGCTCGTCGAGGTGGGCGAAGCGGCGGGCGCGCTCGTCACCGTGCTCGCCCGCCTCGCCGACGATCGCGAACGCGCCGCTGCGCAGCGCGCGAAGGTGCGCGCGGCTCTCACCTATCCAGCCGCGGTCCTGCTGCTCGCGCTCGCGATAACTGCCGCATTGCTGGTGTGGGTCGTGCCGACGTTCAAGCAGATCTTCGATGGCTTCGGCGCGAAGCTGCCCGCGCCGACGCAGTTCGTGCTGGCGCTCTCGGCGGCCGCCGCGCGCTGGAGTGTGCCGCTGTTCATACTGATGCTCGCAATGAGCTCGGCCATCACGCTCGTGCTGCGTCGTTCGGTAAGCGCGCGCATCCGCTTCGCGCGCCTGTCGCTCGACCTGCCGGTGGCCGGCCCACTGCTGCGCACGCTGTGCGCGGCGCGCTGGAGTCGCGCGCTTGGCACCTTGCTGTCCGCCGGCACGCCGCTCGCCGACGCATTCGATTCGCTCACTCAGGCGACCGGCAATGCCTTCTTCGATCGCGCGACGGCAAGCATCGCCATCAGATTGCGGCGCGGCGAACGGCTCGCCGCGGCTATGCTCGCGGCCCGCTGCTTTCCTCCCGAAGTCGTGCAGCCCGTTGCGGTCGCGGAGGAATCCGGCGCGCTCGACAGCATGCTGCTCGATGTCGCGTCGCTTGCGGATCGCCAGGTCGACGACAGGATCGGCACGCTATCGAGCCTGTGTGAACCGCTCGTGATCGTCGTGCTCGGCACCCTGGTCGGCGGCCTCGTCATCGCGATGTATCTTCCCATTATTCAACTCGGCAACGTGGTGTAGCATCGCAGCCGAATCCACTTCGTCACCATGCAGGCTCCTCTTCCGCTCGTGTCACAAACTTCCTCCAGCCTGCTCGCGGGCTTACTGCCGGGCCGCTTTGCCAGCGATATCGGCCTCGCGCTCGCGAGCCTACCCGCCGGCGTGCAGATCGCATTCGCGATCGTGCTTGGCCTCGTGATTGGCAGCTTCCTGAACGTGGTCGTGCATCGATTGCCGATCATGCTCGAGCGTGCATGGCGCGCCGAAATCAGCGAGACCACCGACGTGCCGCCGCCCGACCACGGACTGCCCGCGCGCTACAACCTGTGGGTGCCGCGCAGCGCGTGCCCGCATTGCGGCCATGTGCTGAGCGCGTGGGAAAACTTGCCGGTGCTGAGCTACCTGCTGTTACGCGGCCGTTGTTCCGCGTGCGGCACGCATATCAGCGCACGCTATCCGCTGCTCGAAATCGCGAGCGCCGCTTTCGCGGCAGGCGCACTGATAGCGTTCGGCCCGACGCTGATGGCACTCGCCGCGTTCGGCCTGTGCGCGACGTTGCTCGCGATGAGCGCGATCGACGTCGACACGCATTTGCTGCCCGACTCCTTGACGCTGCCGCTGTTGTGGGCCGGCCTGATCGTCAATTTCAACGGCATGTTCACGAATCTGCATGATGCGGTGCTCGGCGCTATCTTCGGATATCTGGCGTTGTGGGCCGTGCATTGGGCGTTCAAGCTCGTGCGTGGTATCGAAGGCATGGGCTATGGAGACTTCAAGCTGCTCGCCGCGCTCGGCGCGTGGCTCGGCTGGCCCGCGCTGCCGCAGATCGTGCTGGTCGCCGCGGTGGCCGGTGCCGTGATCGGCCTCGCGGCGACGTGGCGCGGCCGAATGCGCTTCGAGGAGCCGCTGCCGTTCGGGCCGTTTCTCGCGGCGGGCGGTGTGTTGACGCTGTTTGCCGGCACGCCGCTTTATCTGGCTCTGGGGGGCTGAACCATGTTCGTTGTGGGACTCACTGGCGGCATCGGCAGCGGCAAATCGACGGTGGCCGATCTGTTCGCCGCGCGCGGCGTGCCGCTCGTCGACACGGACGTGATCGCGCATCGCATCACCGCGCCGCATGGCCTCGCAATGCCGCACATCGCCGCCGCATTCGGCGCGCAATTCGTCGCCGCCGACGGCTCCCTCGATCGCGCGCGCATGCGCACGCTCGTGTTCAGCGACGAGACCGCGCGCAAACGTCTCGAAGGCATCACGCATCCGCTGATTCGCGCGGAAACCGAACGCGAAGAGCGCGAAGCGAAAGGACCGTATGTGATAGTCGTGGTGCCCTTGCTGGTCGAGTCCGGGACCTGGAAGAACCGCGTGAATCGCGTGCTCACCGTCGATTGCAGCGTCGACACGCAGATCGCGCGTGTGGTGAGCCGCAACGGCTTCAGCCGTGAGCAGGTGCTCGCAATCATTGCGCGCCAGGCCACGCGCGAAGCGCGGCTCGCCGCCGCCGACGACGTGATCGTCAATGACAATGCGCCGCTCGAAGAACTCGAGGCGCAGGTGGACGCTCACCATCAAGCCTATCTGTCGCTGGCGAAGGGCGATGCCGAGTTGTAGCGCGCGCAGACGCGTCGTCACCGGCACATTGAACTTTGCGCGCACGCGGGAGCCGAAGCGCTCGTAACACCGGGAACTCACAAAAAAGTTGCGAAAGCGCGCAGAAAAAGTGCGTGATTGCCTGGGTAGTCCCACGGCATTAGAATGTTTTGCATTCCTGTCACCGACCACGCCCGAGGCGAGCCCGCTTGATCCTTTACGAGTACCCCTTCAATGAGCGAATCCGGACGCTGTTGCGGCTCGAAGATCTGTTCGAGCGCTTCACGTTCTTTCTGACTCAGGAAGACGCGCGGGAACATCACGTCGCACTGACAACGCTGTTCGAAATCTCCGAAGTGGCGGGCCGCGCGGATCTGAAATCGGATCTGATGAAAGAGCTCGAGCGGCAGCGGCAAACGCTCGCGCCATTTCGCGGCAATCCGGGCATCGAGCAGAACGCGCTCGAAGCGGTGCTCGGCGAAATCGAGCAGACGCTTGCGGGGCTCACGCAGATGCAAGGCAAGACCGGCCAGCATCTTGCAGACAACGAGTGGCTCGCGAGCATTCGCAGCCGCGCAATCATCCCCGGTGGTACCTGCAAATTCGACCTGCCCTCGTATTACGCGTGGCAACAGTTGCATCCCGATCAGCGTCGCCAGGACATCGCCAAGTGGGTGACACCGCTTTTGCCGCTGCGCGACGCGGCCACCATCGTGCTGCGGCTCGCGCGTGAGTCGGGCCAGGCATCGAAGGTGATGGCGATGCAAGGCAGCTATCAGCAAATGCTGTCGGGCCGCTCGTATCAATTGATGCAGGTTCGCGTCGCTCCCGAATTGCGCGTGATTCCCGAAGCGAGCGCCAACAAGTACATGCTGTGGGTGCGCTTTACGGTGCAGGACGGCGATCTGCGGCCGCGCGCGGTCGACGTCGACGTGCCGTTCCAACTCACGCTCTGCAGCCTGTAATCGCCTGTCAATCACCGCCGCATTGAGCAGCGCACACCGGATTTGACCGAACGCGCCTTTGAACCGGCGCGAAATAGCCCTATATTCGTTACTTGTTCCGTTTGCGATTGACCGTCCGACCGTATGCCTACCGTCGTCAAATGTCCTACCTGCGGTAAAGATGTCCGCTGGACCTCCGAGAGCCGCTTCCGTCCGTTCTGCTCCGAGCGCTGCAAACAGACCGATCTGGGCGCATGGGCCGCCGAAAAATACAGGATTGGCGGCAACGAACAGGAAGGATCTTCGTCCGAAGAGGAAACGCCGCGCGGCGACTACAACCCGCACTGAGCGAGTCAGTAAAAAAGCCACGCGAACCGGCGCTGCCGATACAGCGCCCGCTACCGCGTGGCTTTTTCAATCACTGCCTTCAATCACTTCTTCTCAGCCGCGAGCCACTCCAGCACCGGGATCGTGGCCGGCAGCAACGGCGAGACATCCGCAGGCAAGCTCTGCCAGACGAAGGCCTGGCCTTCACGGCCGTGCGGCTCGCCCGACCACTGCGTCACCTTGCAGAAGAAGAGGCGCACATAGGCGTGCGGATAATCGTGTTCGAGCGTATGCCACAGATGGCTCGCCTCGACCTCGATTCCCAGCTCCTCGTGCAGCTCTCGCGCGAGCGCGGCCTCGACCGATTCGCCCGCTTCGAGCTTGCCGCCCGGAAACTCCCAGTAGCCCTCGTACGGCTTGCCCGTCGGACGCTGCGCGAGCAGATAGCGCCCATCCGGCTGCACCAGCACGCCGACCGCGACTTCGGTGACCGGACGGCCAGCGCCGTTGGCGCCGACGCTATTGCCGACGCCGGCGCTTTTGTCAGCGTCGCTCATGCCGGCGTTTTACGGCCGGACCAGTCGCGCGCGAACTGCCATGCGACCCGTCCCGAGCGCGAGCCACGTTCGAGCGCCCACACGAGCGCATCGCCGCGCGCCGATTCGATCTCGGCGTCGTCGCAACCGAAATGGCGCAGCCAGTGCGCGATGATCGTCAGGTAGTCGTCCTGCTTGAACGGATAGAAGCTGACCCACAGCCCGAAACGCTCGGACAGCGAAATCTTCTCTTCAACCAGTTCACCCGGATGAATCTCGCCGTCCGAAGTGTGCTTGTACGTCTCGTTGTCGCTCATGTACTCGGGCAGCAGATGGCGGCGGTTCGACGTCGCATAGATCAGTACGTTGTCGGACTGCGCGGCCACCGAGCCGTCGAGCGCGACCTTCAGCGCCTTGTAGCCTGACTCGCCTTCTTCGAACGACAGGTCGTCGCAGAACACGACGAAGCGCTCCGGCCGCTTCGCGATCAGATCGACGATGTCGCCGAGGTCGTGCAGATCGTCCTTGTCCACTTCGATCAGGCGCAGGCCGTCTTTCGCATACGCGTTCAGGCACGCCTTGATCAGCGACGACTTGCCGGTACCGCGCGCGCCCGTCAGCAGCACGTTGTTGGCCGGCTGACCGCGCACGAACTGGCGCGTGTTCTGTTCGATCAACCCCTTCTGGCGATCGATGTTCTGCAGGTCGTCGAGCGTGATCGGCGAAATGGCATGCACCGGCTGCAAGTAGCCGCGACCCTGGCGCTTGCGCCAGCGGAAAGCGACCGCGGCCGACCAGTCGATGTCCGGCGCGGCGGGCGGAAGCATCGCTTCCAGGCGGCCGAGCACGGCTTCGGCCCGGTTCAGAAACTGTTCGAGTTTGTCCATGGTGAGTAGGCGGCCCGTGGCCGCGCTTTGAAGCTGATTACGAGCGGTAGTCGGCGTTGATGCTCACGTAGTCGTGCGACAGATCGCAGGTCCAGATCGTGGCTTGCGCATTACCGCGGCCGAGCACGACGCGAATGCCGATCTCGCTTTTTTTCATCACGCGCTGGCCGTCTTCTTCGCGGTAGGCCGGGTTGCGGCCGCCGGCAGTCGCGACCAGCACGTCGTCCAGATACAGATCGATCTTGCCGACGTCGAGATCGTCAACGCCGGCATAGCCGATGGCCGCGAGAATACGGCCGAGGTTCGGGTCCGATGCATAGAAGGCCGTCTTGACGAGCGGCGAGTGGCCGATCGCGTAGGCGATCTGGCGGCATTCGCCGACGCTCGAGCCGCCTTCGACATGCACGGTCATGAATTTGGTCGCGCCCTCGCCGTCGCGCACGATCAGTTGCGCGAGGTTCTGCGCGACCTCGGTCACCGCGTCGCGCAGCGCTGCATAAGCGGGCGAATCGGTGGACGTGATCGCGGGCAGGCTCGATTTGCCCGACGCGATCAGGATGAACGAATCGTTGGTCGACGTATCGCCATCGATCGTGATGCAGTTGAACGAGCGATCCGCGACGTGCTTCACGAGCTCGTCGAGGACCGGCTGCGCGACGGCTGCGTCGAACGCGAGGAAGCCGAGCATGGTCGCCATGTTCGGCTTGATCATGCCGGCGCCCTTGCTGATGCCGGTCAGCGTGACGGTATGACCGCCGATCGTGACCTGGCGCGAGCTCGCCTTCGGCAGCGTGTCGGTCGTCATGATCGACTGCGCCGCGTCGTACCAGTTCGCTTCCTTGCGGTTCGCGAGCGCGGCCGGCAAGCCCGCCTTCAGACGATCGACCGGCAGCGGTTCGAGAATCACGCCCGTCGAGAACGGCAGCACCTGCTCGGGCACGATGTCGGCGAGACGCGCGAGTTCCGCGCAGGTTTCGCGCGTCGCGGCGAGGCCCGGCTCACCGGTGCCCGCGTTCGCGTTGCCGGTGTTGATCACCAGCGCGCGAATCGGCTTGCCGCCCGCGCGCACGCGCTGCAGGTTCTCGCGGCAGACCGTGACGGGCGCCGCGCAGAAGCGGTTCTGCGTGAACACGCCGCCTACCGTCGCGCCTTCGTCGACGGAAATGACGAGCACGTCCTTGCGGTTCGGTTTGCGGATATTCGCTTCCGCCCAGCCTAGCTTGACGCCGGCGACGGGGTGGAGTTGAGCGGGATCGATCGAGGGAAAGTTGACAGCCATGGTCGCGACCTGTCGAAGAAAATGCCGGCGGACGCCGGCATCGGGGAAACGGAACTGATGACCCGGGTGTGTTGCCGGGTCACCCGCGAAATCAAAACGGCCAAACGGCGCTTAAAAACGACACGGCGCGCCCGGAAGCGCGCCGCATCGCCATCAGGCGATCCTGCCGTGGCACTGCTTGTACTTCTTGCCGCTGCCGCACGGGCACGGGTCGTTGCGGCCGACCTTCGGCACGTTGTCGGCATTCATGTGCACGGCCGCCTGCGGCGCTGCGCCGTGGCCGTGGCTCATCGCGTCGCCGATCATCGCGGCGGTGGCCGCTTCGGCCGCGACCGGCGCGGCGGCGCCGGCTTCCGCGAACTCGGCATGACGGAACTCGACGTTCTCCAGATGACCGCCCTGCTCTTCCATCTGCTCCGCGGCCGCTTCGAGCTGCTCCGGCGACTGGATCTGCACGTTCATCACGATGCGCGTGACTTCGAGCTTCACGGCGTCGAGCATCGCGGCGAACAGTTCGAACGCCTCGCGCTTGTATTCCTGCTTCGGGTTCTTCTGCGCATAGCCGCGCAGATGGATGCCCTGACGCAGATGATCGAGCGCGGCCAGATGCTCGCGCCACGCGCGGTCGAGCGTCTGCAGCATGATCGAGCGCTCGAACGCGCTGAACGATTCGCGGCCGACCAGCTGGACCTTCGCCTCGTACCCTTCGTCCGCGGCGGCCTCGACCGCTTCGAGAATCTCTTCCACGCTGATCGAGTTCGACTCGTTGATCATTTCCTGAATCGCGAGGTCGAGCTGCCATTCGTTGCGCAGCACTTCCTCGAGCTCGGGCACGTCCCACTGCTCTTCGATGCTGCCCACCGGCACGAACTGATGCACGATGTCGCCGACCACGCCGTGACGCATCGCGCTGATGGTCTCGGTGATGTCGTTCGCTTCGAGCAGTTCGTTGCGCTGCTGGTAGATCACCTTGCGCTGGTCGTTCGATACGTCGTCGTATTCGAGCAATTGCTTACGAATATCGAAGTTGCGCGCCTCGACCTTGCGTTGCGCCGATTCAATCGAGCGCGACACGATGCCCGCTTCGATCGCCTCGCCTTCCGGCATCTTCAGGCGGTCCATGATCGCGCGCACGCGGTCGCCCGCGAAAATGCGCAGCAGCGGATCTTCCAGCGACAGATAGAAGCGCGACGAACCCGGGTCGCCCTGACGGCCCGCACGGCCGCGCAGCTGGTTGTCGATCCGGCGCGACTCGTGACGCTCGGTGCCGATGATGTGCAGACCGCCTGCGGCCTTCACCTGATCGTGCAGCGTCTGCCATTCGTCGTGCAGCTTCTGGATGCGGCGCTGCTTTTCGTCGGCGGCGAGCGTTTCGTCCTGCTCGATGAACGACGCCTGCTTCTCCGCGTTGCCGCCGAGCACGATGTCCGTACCACGGCCGGCCATGTTGGTCGCGATCGTGACGCGCTGCGGACGGCCCGCTTCGGCGACGATCTCCGCTTCGCGCGCGTGCTGTTTCGCGTTCAGCACTTCGTGCGGCAAGCTGACCTGCTTCAGCAGATGCGACAGCAGCTCCGAGTTCTCGATCGACGTCGTGCCAACCAGCACCGGCTGACCTCGTTCGAAGCACTCGCGAATGTCGCGGATCACCGCGTCGTAGCGTTCCTTCGCGGTCTTGTAGATCTGATCCTGCTTGTCGATCCGCTTCGGCGGACGGTTGGTCGGGATCACGACCGTTTCGAGACCGTAGATCTCGTTGAATTCGTACGCTTCGGTGTCGGCCGTGCCGGTCATGCCGGCCAGCTTCGCGTACATGCGGAAGTAGTTCTGGAACGTGATCGATGCGAGCGTCTGGTTCTCGCTCTGGATCTTCACGTGTTCCTTCGCCTCGACCGCCTGGTGCAGACCGTCAGACCAACGGCGGCCGGCCATCAGACGGCCGGTAAATTCGTCGACGATGATCACTTCGCCGTTCTGCACGACGTAGTGCTGATCCTTGAAGAACAGCGTGTGCGCGCGCAACGCCGCGTACACGTGGTGCATCAGCGTGATGTTCTGCGGCGCGTACAGGCTTTCGCCGTCGCCGATCAGGCCCCACTCGGAGAGCAGGCGCTCGGCCTTTTCGTGGCCCGACTCGGTCAGGAAGACCTGACGGCCTTTTTCGTCCAGCGTGTAGTCGCCCGGCTTCTCGACGCCGGTGCCGTCCGCCTTCTCTTCGCCGATCTGGCGCTCGAGCAGCGGCGGCAACGCGTTCATGCGCACGTAGAGTTCGGTGTGATCTTCGGCCTGGCCGGAGATGATCAGCGGCGTACGCGCTTCGTCGATCAGGATCGAGTCCACCTCGTCGACGACCGCGAAGTTCAGGCTACGCTGCACGCGCGCGTCGGTCTCGTAGACCATGTTGTCGCGCAGGTAGTCGAAGCCGAATTCGTTGTTGGTGCCGTAGGTGATGTCGGCGGCGTAGGCTTGCTGCTTCGCCGTGTGCTCCATCTGCGACAGGTTGATACCGACCGACAGACCGAGGAAGTTGTAGAGACGCGCCATCCATTCGGCGTCGCGCTGCGCGAGGTAGTCGTTGACCGTGACCACGTGGACGCCGCGGCCCGACAGCGCGTTCAGGTAGACCGGCAGCGTCGCGACGAGCGTCTTGCCCTCGCCGGTGCGCATTTCGCTGATCTTGCCGTAGTGCAGCGCCATACCGCCGATCAGCTGCACGTCGAAGTGGCGCATCTTCAGCACCCGCTTGCTGGCCTCGCGGCAGACCGCGAACGCTTCCGGCAGGATCTTGTCGAGCGATTCGCCGCTCGCGACGCGCTGGCGGAATTCACCCGTTTTGGCGCGCAGTTGGTCATCCGTCAATTGCTCGATCTGCGGCTCGAGCGCATTGATCGCCGCGACGGTCTTTTGATATTGCTTGACTAGCCGCTGATTACGGCTGCCAAAAATCTTCTGTAGAAAACCGGTGGTCATCGGATCGGTGTCTGCGTCGCGGCTTCGGCTGGCTCGCGGTATGCACTATGCGCATACCGCGCCTGGGTCGGAAAGTCCTCGGCGGCTTAGTCCAAGAGTGAATTCGAATCGGGCATTTTAGCACGCGCCTCCGGCCGCGCTCGTGTCGCAGGCGTGACGGCGCCGGCCTCCGCCAGCCCCGCCCGGCAACCTCCGGCGCGGCGCGGACCGACTTCGCAAGCTGCCCGCGCGGTACAATCGCGGCGTGAGCGCGCATGGGGCGAGCTCACGTCGTCAATCCCAAACATGAGCCGTTTTTCGTCCTTTTCAAGGCCGCCGAAGCAGTTCGATCGGCGCCGTCCGCAACCGCTTGCCGAGGTACTCGGCCGCACGGACGCGTTCGCTGCGCTGCGCGCAGGCGTCGAGCAGATCGCCGCGCTCGAGAAGGATCTGCGCGAGCTGCTGCCCGATTATCTGGCGACGAGCGTCGAGCCTGGCTTCATCAAGGAGGGCGTGCTGGCCCTGTTCGCCGCGCACAACGCGCTCGCGGCGCGTCTGCGGCATCTGGAGCCGCGGCTGCTGGCGGATTTGCAACAGCGCGGCTGGCCCGTGCAGTCGCTGAAGATTCGCGTGCGGCCGCAGCCGCTGAAAGAACCGCCGCCCGTAAAACAGGCGCGCATGACGCCGGCGGGCGCCGCCGCACTGCAGGCGTTGAGCGAATCGCTCGAGCCTTCGCCGTTGCAGGAGGCGCTCGCGCGCATGGCCGCGCGGCATCGGCGCAATCGCTGAACGCTCGACGAAAAAAAACGGCCCCGAGGGGCCGTTTTTCATTTGCTTGCCTGTTACGCTGGCTTTATGCGAACGCAGTCTGCGTCTCGTACGCGAAGCCGCGCGGGGCCTTCTGCGTGTCGTCGAAAGTGACGATTTCGTACGAGTCTTCGTGCGCGAGCAGCTCACGCAGCAACGCGTTGTTCAGACCGTGGCCCGACTTGTATGCGGTGTACGACGCGAGCAGCGGGTGGCCGACCACGTACAGGTCGCCGATGGCGTCGAGCATTTTGTGCTTGACGAACTCGTCGTCGTAACGCAAGCCGTCGTTGTTCAGGATGCGATACTCGTCGAGCACGATCGCGTTGTCCATGCTGCCGCCGCGCGCGAGGCCGAGCTCACGCATCATTTCCACTTCATGCGCGAAGCCGAACGTGCGGGCACGCGCGATTTCGCGCACGTACGACGTGTTGGCGAAATCCACTTCCAACGCCTGACCGGTTTTGTCCACGGCCGGGTGACGGAAGTCGATCGTGAATTTGAGCTTGAAACCGAAGTACGGATCGAGGCGCGCGAACTTGTCGCCGTCACGGATTTCGACCGGCTTCGTGACCTTGATGAATCTCTTCGGCGCGTTCTGCTCTTCGATACCCGCCGACTGGATCAGGAACACGAACGAACCCGCGCTGCCGTCCATGATCGGGATTTCCTCGGCGGTGACGTCGACGTAAAGATTGTCGATGCCAAGACCGGCACAGGCGGACATCAGATGCTCGATGGTCGACACGCGCGCGCCGTCTTTCTGCAACACGGAAGCCAGACGCGTATCGCCAATCGCCAGCGCCGACGCAGGAATGTCCACCGGCGTGGGCAAATCCACGCGCGAAAACACGATGCCAGTGCCCGGCGCCGCCGGGCGGAGCGTCAGATTGACTTTACGGCCGGAGTGCAGCCCGATGCCGACAGTCTTGACGATCGATTTAATTGTGCGCTGCTTCAACATGGTGGCATTCTGTTCGATTGAAAATCCTAATCAGGATTTTTTATTTCATAGCGCGAATTATACTCCAATCCCCAGACCAGCGTCTTTGCGGGGAACGTGACAATCTGTTTCGCTGCATTACCCACTGGGCTCCCCGACGGAAAGCGTGACGGGCCGATGCCCCGGAACGGAGGCGTTTCCGGTCATCGGCCCGCGTAACGGCCTGTCACAAAAGCGTCGTAATCACCGTTGCCGTAACGCCACGCGGCATAAGCGCAGGGTCGCGACGAAGGTGCGACGTCAGCAACTAGCTCAACGTGGCGAGAATACTCGCTGCATCGCTGACTTCGAATTTGCCGGAAGCCTCGACGTTCAGCGTCTTGACCACGCCGTCGTCGATCACCATCGCGTAGCGCAGGGAACGGATCCCCATGCCGCGCGCCGACAGATCCTGCTCCAGACCAAGCGCCCGTGTGAAAGCCGCACTACCGTCCGCCATCATGCGCACCTTGCCCGAGGTGTGCTGATCGCGTCCCCACGCGCCCATGACGAACGCGTCGTTGACGGACACGCACCAGATTTCGTCGATGCCGGCAGCGCGCAACTGCTCGGCATGCTCGACATAGCCCGGTACATGTTTGGCCGAACAGGTCGGCGTGAACGCGCCGGGCAATCCGAAGATCACCACGCGCTTGCCCGCCGTCTGCTCGTGCACGTCGAAACTGTTCGGTCCGATCGTGCAGCCCGCCCGCTCGTCTTCGACGTACTCGAAGAGCGTCGCGTCGGGCAGCTTTTCACCTTCCTTGATCATGCTCAGTCCTTTGCATCGATGCGAAGCACGCTCGCACGTCCTCGTGTCGCAGTGAATTTCGGTTCGGCCCATTCAACTATAAGCCAACGCCGTTCGGCGGCAGCCACTTCGTCCGCTTCGCGAATCCGCAGAGGGCAGTTGCCCCTGCCGCGAATCAGACGATAAGCGACCTGCTTGCCGTTCACCCGCCACGCTCGTGCGTTCGTCCGCCAGCGCTGCATCTGCGACCTTACTCGCAACGCGGCAACGAAGCCTGCCCGTGCGCTCAGTCCGCCTGCTTGCGCAGGAATGCCGGAATGTCGTACGTATCGACGCCCTTTTCCTGCAGCGCCTGCACGTGCGAGGCCGCCGTGTCGCGCGAGGTGCGCCACACTGCCGGCGTATCGAGCGCGCCGTAGTCGGCCGTGCTGGCGTGGCCTGCCGCCGGTGCGTACGCCGCATGCGCCATCGCGCCGATCGGCTGGTTGTCGGTGCCGGTGCGCAGCAGCGTCATCGGTGCAGATTGCTGCTTCTTCGCCGCGCGGCCGAGGCCCGTCGCGACGACCGTCACGCGCAGCGCGTCGCCCATCGCGTCGTCGTACACGGCGCCGAAGATCACCGTGGCATCTTCCGCGGCATAGCTCTTGATCGTGTTCATCACTTCGCGCGTTTCCGACAGACGCAGCGAACGGCTCGACGTGATGTTGACCAGCACGCCGCGCGCGCCCGACAGATCGACGCCTTCCAGCAGCGGGCTCGCGACGGCCTGTTCGGCCGCGAGACGCGCGCGATCGACGCCGGCAACCGTCGCCGTGCCCATCATCGCCTTGCCCTGCTCGCCCATCACGGTCTTCACGTCTTCGAAGTCGACGTTGACGAGACCGTCGACGTTGATGATTTCCGCAATGCCCGCGACCGCATTGTTCAGAACGTCGTCAGCGCACTGGAAGCACTTGTCCATCTCGGCGTCGTCGCCCATCACCTCGAACAGCTTGTCGTTCAGCACGACGATCAGCGAGTCGACGTGATCCTCCAGTTGCTGCGAACCGGCTTCCGCCACGCGCATACGCTTGCCGCCTTCGAATTCGAACGGCTTGCTGACGACGCCAACGGTCAAAATACCCATTTCCTTCGCGATCTGCGCGACGACCGGTGCCGCGCCCGTGCCGGTACCGCCACCCATGCCGGCGGTGATGAACACCATGTGCGCGCCGCGCAGTGCGTCGGCGATACGCTCGCGTGCTTCCTCAGCGGCGGCGTGGCCCATTTCCGGCTTGGCGCCCGCGCCCAGACCCGTGTTGCCGAGCTGGATCACCGCGGTGGCACGCGAACGCGACAGCGCCTGCGCGTCCGTGTTCATCACGATGAAGTCGACGCCTTGCACGCCTTTGTTGATCATGTGCTGAACGGCATTGCCGCCAGCGCCACCGACTCCGACGACCTTGATGATCGTGCCGCTCGTTTCGGTTTCCAGCATCTGGAATTCCATGTTGCCTCCGTCAAGATAAAAAGTTACCGCCACTCGGCGTTATCCGGCAGGAGATCGGGCAACCCCCTGTCGCGCGCCGGCCGCCGGCACCAGCGCGAATTTCTCGAAACCCGTAGTCAGAAGTTGCCGAGGAACCAGTCCTTCATGCGCGAGAACACCTGTCCCATCGACCCCGACTGCACCGCAACCTTGCGCCCGCGCATACGCTGCGAGCGTCCTTCGACGAGCAGACCCATCGCCGTCGAATAGCGCGGATTGCGCACGACGTCGGCGAGACCGCCCGCATACTCCGGCACGCCGATGCGCACCGGTTTCAGGAAAATGTCCTCACCGAGCTCGACCATGCCGATCATCATCGACGCGCCGCCCGTCAGCACGACGCCCGAGCTCAGCAGTTCTTCATAACCCGACTCGCGCACCACCTGCTGCACGAGCGAAAACAGCTCTTCGACGCGCGGCTCGATCACGGCCGCCAATGCCTGGCGCGACAGCGTGCGCGGCCCGCGCTCGCCGAGACCCGGCACTTCGATCATCTCGTCCGGATCGGCGAGCGCCTGCTTGGCGATGCCGTAGTCGACCTTGATGTCCTCGGCATCCGGCGTCGGCGTTCGCAGCGCCATCGCGATGTCGCTCGTGATCTGGTCGCCGGCGATCGGAATCACGGCCGTGTGGCGAATCGCGCCTTCGCTGAAGATCGCGATGTCCGTCGTGCCGCCGCCGATGTCGACCAGCACCACGCCCAGTTCCTTTTCGTCTTCCGTCAGCACCGCGAGCGAAGACGCGAGCGGCTGCAGAATCAGGTCGTTCACTTCGAGGCCGCAGCGACGCACGCACTTGACGATGTTCTGCGCCGCGCTCACGGCACCGGTCACGATATGCACCTTCACTTCGAGGCGGATGCCGCTCATGCCGATCGGCTCGCGCACGTCTTCCTGACCGTCGATGATGAATTCCTGCGTGAGGATATGCAGCACCTGCTGGTCGGTCGGAATGTTGATCGCCTTGGCGGTTTCGATCACGCGCGCGACGTCCGCCTGCGTGACTTCCTTCTCCTTGATCGCGACCATGCCGCTCGAATTGAAGCTGCGGATATGGCTGCCGGCGATCCCGGTGAACACATTCGTGATCTTGCAGTCGGCCATCAGCTCGGCTTCCTCGAGCGCGCGCTGAATCGACTGCACGGTGGCTTCGATATTCACCACCACGCCCTTCTTGAGCCCCTTCGATTCGCTCTGGCCGAGACCGATCACCTCGTAGTGACCCTCGCCCTTCAACTCGGCGACGATGGCCACTACCTTCGACGTTCCGATGTCGAGGGCGACCAGCAGATCTTTATAGTCTTTACTCATAGCGTGCTCAGTGCGTGTGATGTCCGTTTACTTCTTGCCCTTGTCGGGTTCGCTGATGAAGCGCATGCCAGTGGCACGAATCGCGAAACCGTTCGGATAGCGCAAGTCCGCATTCTCGATATCCTTTCCCCAACGTTGCGTCACCGCGCTCCATGCCGCGGTCAGGCGCTTGCTGCGATCGGCCAGCGTGTCCTGATTGCGTTCGCGGCCCAACTCCACCTGCGTGCCGTTCGACAGCTTCACCGTCCACGCGTAGCGCGGCGACAGCGTCACTTCCTCGGGCGTCTCGTGGATCGCCGCGAACCACTTCTGGAAGTCGTGATAACGCGCGACGACTTCCTTCGCCGTACCGTCCGGGCCGTCGAACGCCGGCAGGTCTCCGTCGAGCTCGCCCTGGTTCGCGGTGAACAGCTCGCCGTCGACGCTCACCAGCTGATCGCTGCCCCACGTCCCAAGCGGCTTGTACTCCTCGAGCGTGACAGCCAGTGCATTCGGCCACACGCGCCGTACGCTCGCGTGACGCACCCACGGCATCTGCTCGAACGCCTGCCGTGCGGCGTCGAGATCGACCGTGAAGTAGTTGCCCTTCAGTCGCCCCACCACGCCGGCGCGTACCGTCGGCGAATTGATGTGCTCGGTATCGCCGTCGATCTGGATCTCGCGCAGCGCGAAATTCGGGCGCTGGATCAGCCAGTAACCGCCCGCCGCCAGCAGCACGAGCACCAGCAACGCGTGCAACGCGTTGGTGGCGAGATTGAGCTGGCGAACGTTGTTCCACATGGTGTCGCTTGCGGTTGCCTTGGTTAATCCTGCAGCGTCAGCGCCAACACGCCGACCACCAGTTCCTGATAGCTGATGCCGACCGCGCGCGCCGCTTTCGGCGGCAGCGAGTGATCGGTCATGCCGGGCGCCGTATTCACTTCGAGGAAGTACGGCTTGCCTTCGCCGTCGAGCATGAAGTCCGCGCGCCCCCAGTCGGTGCAGCCGAGCACATCGAACGCGCGGCGCGCGAGCACCTTCAGGCGCGCTTCCTCTTCGGCGCCGAGACCGCACGGAATCAGATACTGCGTGTCGTTGGCGACGTACTTCGCGTGGTAGTCGTAGAACTCGCCGGCCGGCACGATGCGGATCACCGGCAGGTCCAGATTGCCGGCGATGCACGCGGTGTACTCGCCGCCGCCTTCGATGCTCTTCTCGACCACGACGATACGGTCGTGCTTCACGGCTTCGATCAACGCGGCCGGCAGCGCGTCCGCGCTCTTCACCTTGATGACGGCGACACTCGAACCTTCGCTCGCCGGCTTCACGAACAGCGGCAGACCGAGCTTCGCGACGATCTCCTTGGCGCGCGCTTCGTAGTCGTCACCGCGCAGCACCGCTTCGAACGGCGGAGTCGGAATGCCGAGCTGCTGCCACACGAGCTTGGTGCGGAACTTGTCGAGACCGAGCGCCGAGCCGAGCACGCCGCTACCGGTGTAACGGATGCCATAGAAATCCAGCGCGCCCTGGATCTGGCCGTTCTCGCCGTAGCCGCCATGCAGCGCGTTGAACGCGCGCACGAAGCCTTCATCCTTCAATGCGGACAGCGGACGCTCGGCCGGATCGAACGGATGCGCGTCGACGCCCGCGTCACGCAGGCCTTGCAACACCAGGCGCCCGGAATTGAGCGACACCTCGCGCTCGGCGGAATTACCGCCGAGCAGCACTGCCACCTTGCCGAATTGTTTAGGGTCGATACTGCTCATCTCACACCTTCTGTTCCTGAGCGAGTCGAACCGGCACACCGCCGATCGAACCCGCGCCCATCGTAATCACCACATCGCCGTCGCGCACCACCGCGGACAGCGCGTCCGGCACTTCATCCACCGTATCGACAAACACCGGCTCGACCTTGCCCGCGACGCGCAGCGCGCGCGCCAATGCGCGGCCGTCGGCGGCGACGATCGGCGCTTCGCCGGCCGCATAGACTTCGGTCAGCACGAGCGCGTCGACGGTCGACAGCACTTTCACGAAATCCTCGAAGCAATCACGCGTGCGCGTGAAGCGGTGCGGCTGGAACGCCAGCACCAGACGCCGGCCCGGAAATGCGCCGCGCGCCGCCGCCAACGTGGCGGCCATTTCGACCGGGTGGTGACCGTAGTCGTCCACCAGCGTGTAGGAGCCCGCGGCCTGGCCGTCGCTGAGAGCCGGCACTTCGCCATAGCGTTGGAAGCGTCGGCCGACGCCGTTGAAATCCGCGAGCGCTCGCTGGATATCGGCATCTTTCACTTCAAGTTCAGTCGCAATTGCAATTGCGGCCAACGCGTTCTGCACGTTGTGCTCGCCCGGCAGGTTCAACGTGACGTCGAGCGGCGCCGCGTCTTCGCGCATCACGGTGAAATGCATGAGGCCTTCGCGAGCTTCGACGTTGACCGCGCGCACCTGCGCATCGGCCGCGAAACCGTAGCGGATGATCGGCTTCGACACGAACGGCAGGATCTCCTTCACGTTCGGATCGTCGACGCACAGCACCGCGATGCCGTAGAACGGCAAACGGTGCGTGAATTCGATGAAGGCCTGCTTCAGACGCGCGAAGTCGTGACCATAGGTGTCCATATGATCGGCGTCGATGTTCGTGATGACCTCGATCACCGGGAACAGGTTCAGGAACGACGCGTCCGATTCGTCCGCCTCGGCGACGATGAAGTCGCCGGTGCCGAGGCGCGCATTCGCGCCCGCGCTGATCAGCCGGCCGCCGATCACGAAGGTCGGATCGAGCCCGCCCGCGGCGAGCACGCTCGCGACCAGCGACGTGGTCGTGGTCTTGCCGTGCGTGCCGGCAATCGCGATGCCTTGCTTCAGACGCATCAACTCCGCGAGCATCACCGCGCGCGGCACGATCGGAATGCGGCGATGACGCGCGGCCAGCACTTCCGGATTGTCGCTGCGCACCGCGGTCGACACCACCACCGCGTCCGCGCCTTCGATGTTCTCCGCCGCGTGCCCGATCGAAATGCGCGCGCCGAGCCCGGCGAGGCGCTCGGTGACCGCGTTGCCCGACAGGTCCGAGCCGCTCACCTGATAGCCGAGATTGACGAGCACTTCGGCGATGCCGCTCATGCCCACGCCGCCGATGCCGACGAAATGAATGTGTTTGACGATGTGTTTCATTGCTTTCCTTCTGGGCTCACGCCCGCCATCGAACCCGCAGCCGCCACCGTCGCGCAGATCTGCGCGACCTGTTCGGTGGCATCCGGTTTCGCGAGCGAGCGCGAACGCTCCGCCATTTCCGCGAGACTTTCCCGCGTCTGGCTGCGCAACCAGTCGGCGAGCTTTTCCGCCGACAGATCGCGTTGTTGCACGACCAGCGCCGCGCCGTTGTCGGCGAGGAACGCTGCATTAGTGGTCTGGTGATCGTCGACCGCGTACGGGAACGGCACGAACAGCGCCGCGACGCCGACCGCCGAGATCTCCGACACGGTCATCGCGCCCGAGCGGCAGATCACCAGATCGGCTGCTTCGTAGGCGCTCGTCATGTCGTCGATGAACGGCACGAGCGAGACATCCGCACCAGCCTGCAAACCAGCCGCCGCGTAGTTCTCGCGCAGCGCGTCGATATGCTTCGCACCCGCCTGATGCACGATGCGCGGCCTCTCGTTGGAGCCAAGCAGCGCGACGGCGCGCGGCACGACTTCGTTCAACGCCGCAGCGCCGAGACTGCCGCCCACGACGAGCATGTTCAGCGGACCATTACGCTGCGCGTAGCGTGCTTTGGGTGGATTCGCCCGCGCAAGTTCCTCGCGAATCGGATTACCGGTCCATTCGCTGTGCGGCAGCGCATCCGGAAATGCGACCAGCACGCGCTTCGCGAGCTTCGCGAGCACCTTGTTCGCGAGACCCGCGATCGAATTCTGTTCGTGCAGCACGAGCGGCCGGCCGCTCAGCGCGGTCATCAGACCGGCCGGGAACGTGATGTAGCCGCCCATGCCGAGGACGACGTCGGGCTTCACGCGACGCAGCACGCTCAAACTCTGCGTGCACGCGCGCAGCAGATTCACCGGCAGCATCAGCTTGGTCTTCAGACCCTTGCCGCGCACGCCGCCGAAGCGCAGGTATTCCATTGGAATGCCGTGCTTCGGTACCAGCGTCGCTTCCATGCCCGCGGGGTTGCCGAGCCACACGACTTTCCAGCCCCACGCCTGCATCAGATGGGCAACCGCGAGCCCCGGGAACACGTGTCCCCCGGTGCCGCCGGCCATCACCATCAGCGTGCGTTGTGGCAGAGCCGTCATACCTTGCCCCCGCGCATCAACACACGATTTTCATAGTCGACCCGCATCAGCACCGCGATCGCCACGCAGTTCAGCAAGATGCCCGAACCGCCGTAACTGACGAGCGGCAACGTCAGGCCCTTGGTCGGCAGTAGGCCGAGGTTCACGCCCATGTTGATGAAGGTCTGCGCGCCGAACCATATGCCGACGCCCTTCGCGACCAGACCCGCGAACGTGCGATCGAGTGCGAGCGCCTGGCGGCCGATCTCGAACGAACGGCGCACGATCCAGTAGAACATCAGGATCACGACGAGCACGCCGACGAAACCCAGCTCCTCGCCGATCACCGCGAGAATGAAGTCGGTATGCGCTTCCGGCAGATAGTTGAGCTTCTCGACGCTGCCGCCGAGACCGACGCCGAACCACTCGCCGCGCCCGAACGCGATCAGCGAGTGCGTCAGCTGATACGCCTTGCCCTGCGCGTAGCGATCGTCCCACGGGTCGAGGTAGGCGAAGATCCGCTCACGACGCCACGGCGACGCCCACACCAGCAACGTGAACGTGCCCACCGCGGTCGCGACGAGGCCGCCGAACAGCTTGCCGTTCACACCGCCGAGGAACAGCACGCCCATCGCGATCGCCGCGATCACCATGAACGCGCCCATGTCCGGCTCGAGCAGCAGCAGCATGCCGACGAGACCGACCGCGACGGCCATCGGCAGAAAGCCCTTGGCGAAGCTGTGCATGTATTCCTGCTTGCGCACCGTGTAGTTCGCCGCGTAGATCGTCACCGCGAGCTTCATGATTTCCGACGGCTGCATGTTCGTGATGCCGAGCGGAATCCAGCGGCGCGCGCCGTTCACGCCCTTGCCGACGTGCGGGATCAGCACGATCACGAGCGCGACGAGCGAGATCAGGAAGAGCTTCGGTGCGTACTTGTCCCACGTCGAAATCGGAATGCGGAACGACGCGACGCCGACCGCCGCGCCGATCAGCACGAAGATGATCTGGCGCACGAGGAACGCCCAATCGCGATACGACGCGTACTTCGGCGAATCGGGCATCGCGATCGACGCCGAGTACACCATCACGACGCCGAGCCCGAGCAGCGCGACGACGACCCACAGCAGCGAGTGGTCGTAGTCGAGCATGCGCGAGCGCAGCGGCCGCACGCCGTTGACCGCGCTCGCGAGACCGCTGCCGCCGGTGCGGGTGGACGTGCGCGCCGCGGCGCCGTTGCCGCCGGAGGGTTCGCGCGAGCCGAAACGTTCCGACCAGCTCATATCATCGTCCCCCGTTCGGCCGCGATATCTTCGACCGTGCTGCGGAATACCGCCGCGCGGTGTGCGTAACCCTTGAACATGTCGAAGCTCGCGCACGCGGGCGACAGCAGCACCGCGTCGCCGGGCTGCGCGAGCGCGGTGGCCGCGCGCGTCGCGTCTTCAAGAGTCGCGTGATCGGTCATCGCGACGCCGCAATGTTCGAGCGCCGCGCGAATCTGTGGCGCGTCGCGGCCGATCAGCATCACCGCGCGGCACCAGCGCATCACCGGTGCGGCGAGCGGCTCGAACTCCTGACCCTTGCCGTCGCCGCCGGCGATCAGCACGACGCGCTGCGCGAGACCGTCGAGCGCGGCGACCGTCGCGCCGACGTTGGTGCCCTTGCTGTCGTCCACATAGTCGATGCCGTCGATCGACGCGATCAGTTCCACGCGATGCGGCTCGCCGCGATATTCGCGCAGGCCGTGCAAAAGCGGCGCGCCGGGCAGGCCGATCGCGCGTGCGAGCGCGTACGCGGCCAACGCGTTGGCCGCGTTGTGCAGGCCACGGATGCGCAGTGCGTCGGCGGGCATCAGACGCTTCAACGCGATGTCGGGCGCTGCGGCTGCTTCGTTCTTGCGACGGCGCTTCGGCGTCGGCGCCCCGAAGGAAGTCCCCTTGGGGGACTCGTCGCTCGCGTCGCGATCTTGCGCTTCGACGAGCCACACCATGCCGTTGTCGCGCAGGAGGCCATAGTCACCGTCGTTCTTCGGCTCGGTCACGCCGAACGTGACGACCTCCGCGTCGCCGCTGGCGGGCGCGAGCGCCATTACGCGTGCGTCGTCGCGGTTCAGCACGCGCACCGTCCGTGTACCGAAGATGCGGCCCTTCGCGGCTGCATACGCATCGAGTCCGCCGTGCCAGTCCAGATGATCCTGCGTGATGTTGAGCACGGCGGCCGCGTCCGGCGTAAACGTATGCGAGGTCTCCAGCTGGAAGCTCGACAGTTCGAGCACCCACACGTCGGGCAGCGCGGTCTGGTCGATCGCTTCGGAGAGCTTGTCGAGCAGCGACGGGCTGATGTTGCCCGCCACCGCGACCTTCTTGCCCGCGCGTTCGCACAGCAAGCCGGCGAGGCTCGTCGTCGTGGTCTTGCCGTTCGTGCCGGTGATCGCGATCACCTTCGGCGCGTAGCCGGACTCGCCGAGCGTGCGCAGCGCCTGCGAGAACAGTTCGAGTTCGCCCCACACCGGGATGCCCTGCTCGCGCGCCGCCGTGACCAGCGGCAGCAGATCGGCGGCCAGCGGCGACAGTCCCGGGCTGATCGCGACCAGCTCGACGCCTTCGAGCAGCACCGGCGAAAACGGACCGCCGACGAAATCGGCATCGACGCTATGCGCTTCAAGCGCGGACAGATTCGGCGGCACTTCGCGCGTATCGGCCACGCGCAGCCGACAGCCGTGCCTGGCGCACCAGCGCGCCATCGCGAGACCGGATTCACCCAGTCCCAGCACGAGCACCATCGGCTTTTGCCGATCCCGAAACTTCTCGCCGAACATCGCCTGCTTCCTTAAATACTGCTGCTTAACGCAATTTGAGCGTGGACAAACCGAACAGGCACAACATCAACGTGATGATCCAGAAACGCACGACCACCTGCGTTTCCTTCCAGCCCGACAATTCGAAATGGTGATGCAGCGGTGCCATCTTGAAGAGCCGCCGCCCTTCGCCGTAACGGCGCTTCGTGTATTTGAACCACGTGACCTGCAACATCACCGACAGCGTTTCCGCGACGAAAATGCCGCCCATGATGAACAGCACGATTTCCTGACGCACGATCACCGCGACCGTGCCGAGCGCGCCACCGAGCGCGAGCGCGCCGACGTCGCCCATGAACATCTGCGCCGGGTGCGTGTTGAACCAAAGGAACGCGAGACCCGCGCCGCCCATCGCCGAACAGAAGATCAGCAATTCGCCCGCGCCGGGGATGTGCGGGAACAGCAGGTATTTCGAGTAGACCGAGCTGCCCATCACGTACGCGAACACGCCGAGCGACGCGCCGACCAGCACGACCGGCATGATCACGAGGCCGTCGAGGCCGTCGGTCAAATTCACCGCGTTGCTCGCGCCGACGATCACCAGATACGTCAACACGATGAAGCCCCACACGCCGAGCGGATAGGTCATCGACTTGAAGAACGGCAACAGCAGGTCGGCGCGCGCGGGCAGGCCCATCGACAGACCGCTGCGCACCCACGCCATGAACAGGTCGAACACGCGCACGTTGCTCGCCTCGGACACGCTGAACGCGAGATAAACCGCCGCGAACAGGCCGATCACCGATTGCCAGAAATACTTCTCGCGCGACGACATGCCGCGCGGGTCCTTGTGGACGACCTTGCGGTAATCGTCGACCCAGCCGATCACGCCGAAGCCGAACGTGACGAGCATCACGATCCAGATGAAGCGGTTGGTCAGATCGGCCCACAGCAGCGTGGCCACGGCAATGCCGAGCAGGATCAGCACGCCGCCCATCGTCGGCGTGCCCGATTTGACGAGGTGAGTTTGGGGGCCGTCCTTGCGAACGGCCTGGCCGACCTTCATCGCGGTCAGCTTGCGAATGACCGCCGGGCCGCAGACGAGCCCGATCAACAACGCGGTGATGGTCGCCATCACCGCGCGAAACGTCAGATAACTGAACACGCGCAAGAAGCTTGCGTCATTCTGCAGCCATTGCGCCAGCGCCAGTAGCATGCCTGGATCCTTCTATTTCAATGTGCAGCGGGCGTCGTGCCCGCGGCGTTGGGTTGTGGACTCGTAACGGCGTCCACCACGCGCTCCATCTGCATGAAGCGCGAGCCTTTCACGAGAAGCGTTGCGGCAGCGCCGAAGCCGGCCTGCTGCAGTTGCCCAACCAGTGCGCCGACATCGGCGACGTGGTGCGCGCCCGCGCCGTATGCGGTGCAGGCGTCGCGCGAGGCGTCGCCCATCGCATACAGCGCGTCGATACCGCTCTCTTTCGCATACGCGCCGATTTCGCGGTGAAACGCCGGGCCGTCGTCGCCGACTTCGCCCATGTCGCCCATCACGAGCACACGCGGCGATTCACGTGACGCGAGCACGTCGATCGCGGCGCGCATCGAATCGGGATTCGCGTTGTAGGTGTCGTCGATCACGGTTGCGCCCGCGAGCGTGCCGAGCACGGCCTGCTTGACCTGCAGACGGCCCTTCACCGCGCCGAACGATTCGAGGCCGCGCTGGATCGCGTCGAGCGACACGCCCGCTGCCAACGCGGCCGAGGCCGCCGCGAGCGCGTTGTGCGCGTTGTGATTGCCGAGCACCTGCAGCGTGACGTCGAGATGGCCTTGCGGCGTGTCGATATTCAAACGCTTGCCGTCGAACCTGCCCTTCACCGCGGCTTCGGTCGTGCGCTCCGCGCTGTTCAACGCGAAATCGATGATGCGACTGCCGGTCGCGGCGACGCGCCAGATGCTCGCGTATGCGTCGTCGGCGGGGAATACCGCCGTGCCTTCCGGCGACAGCGCGTGAATCACGCTCGCGTGTTCGAGCGCGACCGCCTCGACGGTCGCCATGAATTCCTGGTGCTCGCGCTGCGCGTTGTTGACGACGGCAACCGTCGGCTCGGCGAGTTTCGCGAGCAGTTCGGTTTCGCCAGGATGGTTCATGCCGAGCTCGACCACCGCGAGCCGATGCGCGGCATGCAGACGGAACAGCGTGAGCGGAAGGCCGATGTCGTTGTTGAAATTGCCCGCGGTCGCGAGACGCGCATCCGCGCCGACCGCGGCCGCGAAGATCGAGGCGATCATTTCCTTGACCGTGGTCTTGCCGTTGCTGCCCGTGACCGCGACGAGCGGCAGGTCGAACTGACGACGCCAGCCGCGCGCGAGCGCGCCGAGCGCTTCGCGCGTATCGGCGACGCGGATCGCGGGCACGCTCCAGCTATCCGGCGTGCGCGCGACGAGCACCGCCGCGACGTTGCGCTCGGCCACTTGCGGCAGGAAGTCGTGCGCGTCGAAACGGTCACCCTTGATCGCGATGAACAGATCGCCGGGGCCGGCGCTGCGGCTGTCGGTCGACACGCGCTCGAAGCGCACGCTGTCGTCGCCGGTGACGCTCGCGCCGGGGATTTGCGCGGCGGCTGCACGTAGCGAGAACATGTTCATTCGCCACCTCCGCGTGTTTGTGTGGCGCGCGCGGCGAGCGCGAGGCGGGCATGGTCCTGATCGGAGAAAGCGCGTTTCTTGCCCATGATTTCCTGGGTGGCTTCGTGCCCCTTGCCGGCCAGCACGATCACGTCTTCGCGCGCGGCGCCGCGGATTGCCTGCAGGATCGCGCTCGCGCGGTCCTCGATGCGGCGCGCCTTCGACGCATCCTGCATGCCCGCGGCAATTTGCTCGATGATCGCGAGCGGATCTTCGCTGCGCGGGTTGTCGCTCGTCACGACGACGTTGTCCGCCAGCCGCTCGGCGATCGCGCCCATCAGCGGACGCTTGGTCGCATCGCGGTCGCCGCCGCAGCCGAACATGCAGACGAGTTCGCCGCCGCGCGCGGTCGCGATCGGCCGCAGTGCTTCGAGCGTCTTTTCGAGCGCATCGGGTGTGTGCGCGTAGTCGATCACGACGAGTGGCTCGTCGTTCTGCAGACGGCCGCCCAGACGCTGCATGCGGCCGTTCACCGGTTCGAGCTTCGCGAGTTCGGCGAGCGCCGCGTCGAACGGCACGTCGGCGGCGAGCAGCACGCCGAGCACCGCGAGCAGATTGCCGACATTGAAGAGGCCGAGCGTTTGCACTTCGACTTCGGCGTTGCCCCAGTCCGAGGTGCTCAGATGAAACGCGGTGCCGGTCGCGGTGGCATGCACGTTCGATGCAGTGAGCCACGCGTCGGCTTGCGGTGTGCCGTCAGCGTTGGCGTCGCCATGCTCGCCCTCGATGCCATACGCGATCGTGCGCGCGTGACTACGCGTGCTCGCGAGCAAACGCCGGCCGGCGGCATCGTCGCGATTGATCACGGCCGCGCGCAGCTCGGGCCAGGCGAACAGACGCACCTTGGCGGCTTCATAGGCCTCGAACGTGCCGTGATAGTCGAGATGGTCCTGCGTCAGGTTCGTGAACACCGCGATGTCGAAAGCGGTGCCGTTCACGCGCCCCTGGTGCAGCGCATGCGACGACACTTCCATCGCCACCGCCTGCGCGCCCGCGTCGCGCAATTGCGCGAGGCTGCGTTGCAATTGCGGTGCGTCGGGCGTCGTGAAGCCGGTGTGCACGAGTTGGCCGACGAGCCCTGTGCCGAGCGTGCCGACGATCGCGCAGCGCATGCCGCGCGCGGACAGCGCCGCGGCGACCCACTGGCTGCACGAGGTCTTGCCGTTCGTGCCGGTGATGCCGACCGCGAGCATCGCGTCGCTCGGATCGCGATACCACGCGCTCGCGATCGTGCCGGCGAGTTCGTTCAACGCCGGCACCGCATGTGCGGCGGCCGCGTCGAGCGTGCCGCTGAAACCTTCGGGTTGCACGAGCACGGCGGCCGCACCGCGCTTGATGGCCGCGTCGATGAATGCGCGGTTGTCCGCGCCATCGACCGCGTACGCGAAGAACGCGTCGCCGGCCGCGAGCGAGCGCGTGTCGGCGTGCAGATGCGCGCCTGGCTGCACGTGCGCGTGCAGCCAGGCGAGGGCGTCGGCGATCTGCCGGTGCGCTGGATGTTGCTCGCGCAGCGCGCTCATCGCTCGACTCCTGGATGATTTTTCGGGGTGGCGGAAATGGTCATCCTCTTCACGCCGGGGCTCGTCGACAGCTTCTTCACCACGGGCGGCGTGGCCGGCGCGCCGGGCGCGGGCGGCGCCGAATCGTCGGACACGACCATCTGCTTGACGGGCATGTCGGGCGGCACGTTCAGCGCGCGCAGCGTATCCCCGGCGATGCCCGAAAACACCGGGCCCGACACCTGGCCGCCGAAGTGGCTACCGGCCGTCGGCTCGTCGACCGACACCGCAACGACGATGCGCGGATTCGGCATCGGCGCCATACCGACGAACGAGGCGCGATATTTGGAGTGGTCGTAGCCGTGCGGACCGTGCTTGTATGCGGTACCGCTCTTGCCGCCGACGCGATAGCCGGGCACCGCCGCATCCGGCGACGTGCCTTGCGGCGACACCACGGTTTCGAGCATCGCGCGCACTTCACGCGCGGTGGTCGGCGAGAAGATCTGCGGACCGGTGGCCGGCGGGTCGCCCGGCGTGTGGAAAATCGTCACCGGCATGATTTCGCCGTCGTGCGCGATCGCGGTGTACGCGCGGCCGAGCTGGAACAGCGACACCGACAGGCCATAGCCGTACGACATCGTCGCCTGCTCGATGCGGCGCCAGCTCTTCCACGGACGCAGACGGCCCGCCGCCGCGCCCGGAAAGCCGACCTTCGGTGCCTGGCCGAGACCGATGCTGGTGTACATGTTCCACATCTCTTCGGGCCGCAACTGCATCGCGATTTTGGTCGCGCCGATGTTGCTCGACTTCTGGATCACGCCGCCGACCGTCAGCACGCCGAAGCCGCTGTCGTCGGTAATCGGCGCGCCGTCGAGTACGAAGTGGCCGTTGCCCGTATCTACCAGTGTAGTCGGCGTCACCCGGTGCAGATCGAGCGCGAGCGACACCGTGAACGGCTTCATGATCGAACCCGGCTCGAACGTGTCGGTCAGGATGCGGTTGCGCAACTGGTCGCCGGTCAGGTGCGAGCGGTCGTTCGGGTTGTAGGTCGGGTAATTGACGAGCGCGAGCACTTCGCCGGTGCGCACGTCGATCACCATCGCCGCGCCGGCCTTCGCCTTGAATTTCTCGACGGCCGCTTTCAGGTTCGTATAGGCGATGTACTGGATCTTGCTGTCGATCGACAGATCGACGTCCTTGCCGTTGTGCGGCACGACCTGTTCGTCGACGTCCTCGATGATGTGGCCCATCCGGTCCTTGATCACGCGACGGCTGCCCGACATGCCCGCGAGCAGCTTCTGGTCGCCGAGCTCGACGCCTTCCTGGCCCTCGTCCTCGACGTTCGTGAAGCCGATCAGGTGAGCGGTGATCTCGCCTTCCGGATAGAAGCGCTTGTACTCGTCGCGCGAGTAAATGCCGGGGATGTCGAGCGCCGCGACTTTTTCTGCGACGTCGACCGGCACCTGGCGCTTCACGTAGACGAAGGTCTTGTCTTCCGACAGCTTCGAGCGCAATTCCCTAGTGGTCATGCCGAGCAGTTTGCCGAGCGCGTCGAGCTTGTCGGCGCCGAGGTCGTCGGGCACCGATTCGGGAATCGCCCAGATTGCGCGCACCGGCAGACTCGTGGCGAGCACGAGGCCGTTGCGGTCGAGAATCTTGCCGCGCGTGGCCGGCATGTCGATGCGGCGCTGATAGCGGATCTCGCCCTGCTTCAGATAGAACGCGTTGCCCGGGCCCTGAATCCAGAACGCGCGCGCGGCGAGCGCGACGAACGCCATGAACAGCAGGAACACGACGAGCTTCGAGCGCCACATCGGCAGGCGCACCGACAGAATCGGATTGGCCGAAAACGCAACGCTCTTGTGGGCCGACGATTTTTTCATCGCGTGGCTCCGCGACGGGTCGCGACCGGCGCCGAGGCCGGCGCGGAAGTCGGAATGGGTGCGTCGATCGCCGTCGCGGCGCCCGGGGCGAGCGTCAGGTACTGGGTGCGGCCGGTGGTGACCGATTGCATCTTCAGCGAGGCGGTGGCGAGCTGCTCGATGCGCGACGTTTTGGACAGCGCGCTCTGCTGATATTGAAGCTGCGAATAGTCCTGCTGCAGCTGACGCTCCTGCGACTGCGCGCGCTGCAGCTGAATAAAGATCTGACGCTGCTGATTGGTCGCGTTGACGACCGACAAGGCACAACCCATCACGATGATCAGCAGGAAAATATTGAGGCGGTTCATGGCGCGATCCGCTCCGCCACGCGCATCACGGCAGAACGGGCGCGCGGGTTGCCGGCGACCTCAGCGTCGCTCGCGAAGACGCGGCCGATGATCTTGAGCGGAGGGCTCGGCAGGTCGACCGCGCGGATCGGCAGACGGCGATCCACCGCCGGCGCGCTCGCGTGCGCCTGCATGAATCGCTTGACGATCCGGTCCTCGAGCGAATGAAAGCTGATGACCACCAGCCGCCCCCCTTGCTCCAACAACGACAACGCTGCGTCTAGAACGACTTGCAGCTCCGCAAGCTCTTGATTGACGTGAATCCGTATAGCCTGAAAGGTGCGGGTTGCCGGGTCCTTGCCCTTCTCACGGGTTTTGACGACGTTAGCCACGATTTGGGCAAGCTCGCCCGTGCTGACGAGAGGCCCAAGACGGTCGGACTCTGCCCGGCGAGCAACAAGCGCCTTTGCAATCTGAAAAGCAAACCGTTCTTCCCCATAATCTCGTATCACCTCCGTCAATTCCTGCACCGTGGCCCGCGCGAGCCAGTCAGCGGCGGACTCGCCGCGCGTCGGGTCCATCCGCATGTCGAGCGGGCCGTCGGCGCGGAAGCTGAAGCCCCGCTCCGGATCGTCGACTTGCGGCGACGACACGCCCAGATCCAGCAACACCCCCGACACACGCCCTACCCCGCGCTCCGCCATCGCGGCGCGCAGTGAAGCAAAACTCTCGTGGACGATGGCAAAGCGCGGATCGGCGATCTTCTGCGCCGTCGCGATCGCGAGCGGATCTTTATCGAACGCGATCAGCCGCCCTGCTTCACCGAGCCGTTCCAGCACGAGGCGGCTATGGCCGCCACGGCCGAACGTGCCGTCCACATACGTGCCGTCGGCGCGCGTGACCAGCGCATCGACCGCTTCGTTCAACAGCACCGTGCGATGCTGCAATTCGTTTCCCATCGCAGAAGCCATATAAATAAGCCGCGATCAGAACGTGAAATCTTTCAACGCGTCGGGCATGCCCTCGGCGATCGCCGCCTGTTCCTTCGCGGCGTAGATCTGTGCATCCCACAGCTCGAAATGGCGGCCCATGCCGAGCAAGGTCACTTCTTTCTCCAGCGAGCCAGCCGCTCGCAACTCCGGCGACACGAGCACACGGCCTGCGCCGTCCATATCCACATCCATTGCATTGCCGAGAAAAATGCGTTTCCACCAGGCGGCGTTCATGGGCAGCTTGTCGACCTTGTCACGGAAGATTTCCCATTCGGGACGCGGAAAGAGCAACAGGCAGCCGTCCGGGTGCTTGGTGATCGTCACCCGGCCCTCTGCCTGTGTTTGCAGCGCATCCCGATAACGAGAGGGAATCGACATCCGCCCTTTCGCATCGAGCGTCAGCGCCGACGCCCCTTGGAACACTTCGCTCTCCCCTATTGCGGCGCTGTTTGCGCCGCCCGCCCGGTCCGTGAAAATCTACCCGAAAGTGGTGCCGAGAACACACAAAAAAACACTTTCTCACACTGTCTCCCACTTTAGAGGAACGCTAAACACGGGTCAAGGGAGCGGCGCGCTTTTCGAGCGGATTTTGTTTGCTAGAACAAGGACTTAGCGCGACTCCTTCACGTCCAGCATAAAACAGAAAACCGTTATAAATGAAAGGGCTAGTGCAACTTGTGAAGGTGATACGTGAAAAGTGCGAGGAAACAGCGCGAATTGAAAGAGATCGTCAAGGGATTCTGAAAGGGAAAAAAGCGGCGTCGTCCGGACCGACGACGAACGGGGCGCGCGGCGCCGTCTCGCTTGCGAAAATGCGTTCAGCGATGGCTGAGGCGATACGTGCGGTGCTCCGGTTAGCGAAGCGAAGCGGGTGAAACGCTCATATGTAATAGGCGGTGCGCGTCATCACCTTCGACATCGCACGCATCAACGCGCGTGCAGGAAACGGCAACTCGATGCCGCCCGCGTCCATCGCGGCCTTGCCGTGCTGCGCTTCATCGACGCGCATCTGCTCGACGATCGCGCGCGATTCATGGTCCGCGGCGGGGAGCTGATCGAGATGACTGTCGAGATGCTGCTCGACCTGGCTCTCCGTTTCGGCCATGAAGCCAAGACTCACGCGATCGCCGAGACGCCCCGCGGCGAGACCGATCGCGAGCGCGCCGGTGTACCACAGCGGATTGAGCAGACTCGGACGCGAGTCGAGCGCCTGGAGGCGTTTGGCGGTCCACGCCAGATGATCCTCTTCTTCCGACGCGGCGTGATCGAACATGGCGCGCAATGAAGGTGAGTCGGTGGCGAGTTTCTGCGCCTGGTAAAGCGCCTGCGCGCACACTTCGCCGACGTGGTTCACACGCATCAAACCCGCCGCATGCGCGCGCTCCGCGGGCGAGAGTTCGGGAGCTTCGGCCGTCGCCGCGCAAGCCTGCGGAAGCGGCAGCGGACGGCTCATCCGCGAGACCCCCGTCAGTGAGCGTAAACCCCGATCAAACTCGCCAATCAACTCGTCCAGCAACATAAAGCGCTCCCTGATTCGATAACCGCCGCATCGTTCCGGAAGGTCCGTGCGACAAGGCCTCGCGACGCGAAACCGGTGGCCCGACAGGCACCAATCCGCATGAAATGGGCGGTTAATTTGCGATTCTAGACCATGTTGCGTAAACGAAACAGCGGCCTTCCGGAGCGACTCCTTTTTCTTTGTTCCATGTATGCCTTTTGTTACATTACGTGGCAACTTCTCGCGAAGTTGGACAGCAAGGCCTTCAGCACTAACTAAATATTTCGCCTTGTACAAAAGATTCGTATTCCTTGGAGATCATTCGATGAAAAAGTCGCTTCTCGCTCTCGCAGCACTGGGCGCATTCGCAGGCGTCGCTCATGCGCAGAGCAGCGTGACCCTGTACGGCATCGTTGACGTTGGTATCAACATGAACACCAACTCGGGCGGTAAGCATCTGTACAACATGTCCAGCGGCGTCCTGCAAGGCTCGCGTTTCGGCCTGCGTGGCACTGAAGATCTGGGCGGCGGTCTGAAGGCCCTGTTCGTGTTGGAAAACGGCTTTGACGTGACCAACGGCAAGCTCGGTCAAGGCGGCCTGATGTTCGGTCGTCAGGCATATGTCGGTCTGTCGAGCCAGTTCGGCACGGTCACGCTGGGTCGTCAGTACGACTCCGTCGTCGACTACGTGGGTCCGTTCGAATCGGGTGATCAGTGGGGCGGCTACATCGCCGCTCACCCGGGCGATATCGACAACTTCAACAACGCGTATCGCACCAATAACACGGTCAAGTACACCAGCAAAAACTACAACGGCCTGACGTTCGGCGGCACGTATAGCTTCGGCGGCGTCGCCGGTGACTTCACGCACAACCAGATCTGGTCGTTGGGTGCTGGCTATAACAACGGTCCGCTGCAATTGGGCTTGGGTTATTTGAACGCACGCACGCCGGCAGCTTCGGGCGGTCTGTTCAACAACGGCGGCACGATCGCAACGAATACGCCGGCCGTGGGTACTACTGCAGCTAACTTCGCAGTCACGACCCCGATCTACGCAGGCTTCGCATCGGCCAACACGTACCAGGTCGTCGGCGCGGGCGGTGCATACACGTTCGGCGCGGCAACCATCGGCCTGACGTATTCGAACATCCAGTTCGGCAACCTCGGCAAGACGTTCGCGTCGCCGTTCGCTGGCCAGAAGGCAACGTTCAACAACGGCGAAATCAACTTCAAGTATCAGTTGACCCCGGCACTGCTGGTCGGCGCAGCGTATGACTACACGCGCGGCGAGCAGATCGAAGGCAACTCGCGTGCTCAGTACCACCAAGGCGCGCTTGGCGTGGACTACTTCCTGTCCAAGCGTACCGACGTGTACCTGGTCGGCGTGTACCAGCACGCTTTGGGCGACACGGTCAACGCAACGGGTCAGGTGGTCGCAGCAACGGCAGGCATCAACGGCCTGACCGGTTCGACGAGCAGCAACCAGTTCACGGCTCGCATCGGTATCCGTCACAAGTTCTAATAAGTCGTAAAAAAACGCAGTTTGTCTCAAAGGCGCCTTCGGGCGCCTTTTTTTATGCGCGGATTTTGTACGGGCAACAAAAAGCCCGGCGCACTTTCGTGCGCCGGGCTTTTGTTCTTCGCTCGCTTAAGCCCTGCCGTCGCGCAACTCGCGGCGCAGGATCTTGCCGACATTGCTCTTCGGCAACTCCGTGCGGAATTCGACGACCTTCGGCCGCTTGTAGCCGGTCAGTTGCGTTTTGCAGTATGCGAAGATCTGTTCGTCGGTCAGCGACGGATCCTTTTTCACGACGAACAGCTTCACTGCCTCGCCGGAATGCTGATCCGGTACACCCACCGCCGCGACTTCGAACACACCCGGCAGCTTTGCGACGACGTCCTCGACTTCATTCGGATACACGTTGAAGCCGGACACCAGAATCATGTCCTTCTTGCGATCGACGATCTTCACAAAGCCGTCCGCGCCCATGATGCCGACGTCGCCTGATTTAAAGAAGCCGTCCGCCGTCATCACCTTGGCGGTTTCGTCGGGCCTGTTCCAGTAGCCCGCCATCACCTGCGGGCCGCGGATGCAGATCTCGCCGGACTGGCCGGGCGGCACTTCGTTGCCTTCGTCGTCGCGGATCGAGACTTCGGTCGACGGCAGCGGCAGGCCGATCGTGCCGTTGTATTCGGTGGCGGTGACGGGATTGCAGGTCACGCACGGCGACGTTTCCGACAGCCCGTAGCCCTCGACGATCGGCGTGCGCGTCAGCTCGAACCAGCGCTTCGCGACCGCCTCCTGCACCGCCATGCCGCCGCCGTTCGCGGTCAGCAGCTTCGAGAAGTCGAGCTTGTGGAAGTCGGGGCTGTTCAACATCGCGTTGTAGAGCGTGTTGACCGCGGGAATCGTCGTGATCGCATACCCCTCGAGCGACTTGATCATGCCGGGGATATCGCGCGGATTCGGAATCAGCACGCCGAGACCGCCGGTGCGGATCGTCAGCAGCCCGCACACGGTCAGCGCGAACACGTGATACAGCGGCAACGCGACGACCGTAATGAACTGATCGATATCCGTGCGGTTCGCGCGCACCGGATTGAGCCAGACCTCCGACTGCAGCACGTTCGCGATCAGGTTCCGGTGCAGCAGCGTCGCGCCCTTGGCCACGCCGGTGGTGCCGCCAGTGTATTGCAGGAACGCGATATCGTCGGGCCCCTGCTGGACCGGCTTGAACGTCAGACGTGCGCCCTCCGAGACCGTGTCGTTGAACTTGACGTGCCCAGCCAGGCTCCACGCCGGCACCATCTTCTTGACCTTGCGCACGACGAAGTTCACGAGCGGGCCTTTGATGCCCATCAGGTCGCCCATCGCCGCGACGACCACATGCTTGACCGGCGTATTGCGCACGATTGCCTGCAAGGTCCCCGCGAAATTCTCGAGCAGAATGATCGCCTCAGTGCCGCTGTCCTTCAGTTGGTGCTCGAGTTCGCGCGGCGTGTACAGCGGATTCACATTCACGACCACATAGCCCGCGCGCAGAATCGCGGCGAGCGCGACTGGATACTGCAGCACGTTCGGCATCATGATCGCGACACGCGAGCCGCGCGTGAGCCCTTTCGACTGCAGCCACGCTGCAAGATTGCGCGAAAGCTCGTCGAGTTCACCGTAGCTGATCTGCTTGCCCATGCACACGAACGCCGGCTTTGCGCGGTGTTCGCGAAAGGCTTCCTCGAGCAACTCGGCCACCGACGAATAGCGTGTCGGCTCGATCTCTGCTGGAACGCCGGGCGGATAAGATTTCAGCCAGATTTTCTCCATGCAGCGTCTCCTGAATTATTTTCGAATGGTCGTGCTAAAAACGCATCGTAGCATGGGCATATTGCGGCCAATGGGCAAAGCGATGAGGTTAGACGGCAGCCTCGAACTTGCGAGGCTGGGCGCCAGCTTCAATGTGCGGCGCGGCTTTCAGGCCCGCTCGACTTCGACGAGACAGTCGTAAAACGTCGCCGAACCGCCGAGATCGGTGAGTGCCTGGCTCGTCAACTGGTTCGCGTTGCGGCCGTCCGGCGCGAGCTTCTTCCACCAGATCGACAACCCGACGACCAGGCCTTCGCGCGCCCGGTCGGTCACGCGGGCACGCGCTTGCATCGAGCCGCGGTCGTTGAAGATGCGCACCTGATCGCCGTCGCCGATGCCGCGCGCGTGCGCGTCGGCAGGGTGGATGTCCAGATGCGGCTCGCCTTCCGTCGCGCGCAGACTCTCGATGTTCACGAAGGTGCTGTTCAGGAAGTTGCGCGCGGGCGGTGAAATCATCGCGAGCGGATAGCGGGCCGCCAGTTCGGGCGCGCCGTCGGCCGATTCGTAGGGTGGCAGGTAGTCCGGCAGCGGGTCGAGGCCCTGTTGCGCAAGGCGCTCGCTGTAGAACTCGCACTTGCCGGATGGCGTGCGAAAACCACCGTCGGCAAATGGCGCATCAGGCACATTGAGACGGGCCCAGCCGGCTTGCTTCAGCATCGGCCAGTCGACACCGTCCAGCGTCTTGTCGTCCCAGCGAAATGCGGCTTGCGCGACGGCTTCGTCGCTGTCGAAGAGCGCCGGTTCCGTCATGCCCATGCGGCGCGCGAGGCTGCGGAAGATCTCGGTATTCGGCCGTGCGTCGCCGAACGGCGCGATGGCGGGCAGGTTGACCATCACGTGCGTGTGACCGTACGACTTGTGCACGTCGAGATGCTCGAGCTGCGTCGTGGCAGGCAACAGCAGGTCGGCGTAATCCGCGGTGTCGGTCTGGAAATGCTCGAGCACGATCGTGAACAGATCCTCGCGCGCAAAACCCGCCGCGACGCGTTCGGAGTCCGGTGCGACCGCGACCGGATTCGAGTTGTAGACCACGATCGCCTCGACCTTGGGGCCGAACGTCGCGTCGCCCGGATGCAGCAACGCGTCGCCGATCGCATTCATATTGATCACGCGGCTCGGCTTCGACGGCCAACCCGGCATCAGGTCGGGACGCTGCAACGCGTGCGAGTCGACCGGTGCCCAACCGCTCGACGACAACAGCGCCCCGCCCGCGCGCTCGCGCCATGCGCCGGTCAGCGACGGCAGACACGCGATTGCGCGCACTGCATTGCCGCCGCCACGCACCCGCTGCAGACCGTAGTTCAAGCGGATCGCGGCTTTCCGCGTCCTGGCGTAAAGTCGCGCAAGATCGGCGATTTCCTCTTCTTCGACGCCACAGATTTCACTAACCCGAGACAGTGGATAGCTGAGCGCACGCGCCTTCAAGTCGGCGAAGCCCAGCGTGTGCGCCGCGATGTACTCGTGGTCGAGCAGATTCTCGGTAATCAGGACGTTCATGATGCCGAGCGCGAGAGCGCCGTCTGTGCCTGGCTTTAGCGCGATGTGTTGATGGCATTTCTCCGCGGTCAGCGAGCGATACGGATCGATTGCGATCAGCCGGGCGCCGCGACGTTTGGCTTCCTGCGCGCGCGTCCAGAAATGCAGATTCGATGCGATCGGATTCGCTCCCCAGATCAGGATCACCTCGCTCTCGGCGAAAAACTCGGTGTGCATACCGATGCCGGCGCCGTACGTGTATTTGAGGCCGGCAGCGCCGGCCGCCGCGCAAATCGCGCGATCCAGCTGCGATGCGCCGAGCTTGTGGAAAAAGCGTTGCGCGATGCTATCGCCCTGCACCAAGCCCATCGTGCCCGCGTAGCTGTAAGGCAGAATCGCTTCCGGCGCGCGACGGACAATCTCGCCGAGGCGGCTTGCGGCAAGGTCGAACGCTTCGTCCCAGTTGATTGGCTCGAAACGGCCCTCGCCCTTGCGGCCGACACGCTTCATGGGCGTCGTCAATCGGTTCGGATGGTATACACGCTCCGCGTAACGACTGACCTTCGTGCACAGCACGCCCTGAGTCGGCGGATGGTCGGGATCGCCGGCGACCTTGATCGCCCGTCCATTGTCGATGGTCACGCGCATCGCGCAGGTGTCGGGGCAATCGTGCGGGCACACGGCGCGCGCGAATTCGGTCGGGGCGTTCATCGGCAATGTGTCCTGGCGAGCAGTAAGCGGTCGCGCAAAGTGGAATTTTATTACGTCTATAGGCCGCCGACCTCGGTGGCGCCACCAAAAATGCCTTCGGCGTAGAATCAATCATCCGCAGTGCCCGGGCCGACGTGGTCCGCGGCGATCTCATGCTCGTCAAGCACAAACGCATAATCACTCCATCATGAAACTCATCCCCGAAATTCAGGCCGCTCGCGGCGAAATCCAGACCCTTCGACGAACCATCCATGCCCACCCGGAGCTGCGCTACGAAGAGACGGCGACTGCTGATCTCGTCGCGCGTTCGCTCGAGTCCTGGGGCATCGAGACCCACCGTGGTTTCGGCAAGACGGGCGTGGTCGGCGTATTGAAACGAGGTAACGGCTCGCGCGCGATTGGTCTGCGAGCCGACATGGACGCGCTGCCGATCCAGGAGCTCAACAGCTTCGATCATCGGTCGACGAACGACGGCAAGATGCATGCGTGCGGGCACGACGGACATACGGCGATGCTGCTCGGTGCCGCGCACTACCTGGCCAAACATGGTGCTTTCGACGGCACGATCGTGTTCATTTTCCAGCCGGCTGAAGAAGGCGGCGCCGGCGCGAAGGCTATGATGGACGACGGCTTGTTCAACAAATTCCCCGTGGACGCCGTGTTTGGCATTCACAACTGGCCGGGCATGCCGGCGGGCCACTTCGGCGTGAGCGAAGGCCCGATCATGGCGTCGAGCAATGAATTTCGCATCGAAATCAAGGGCGTCGGCTCGCATGCAGCGCTACCGCACAATGGCCGTGATCCGGTCTTTGCGGCGGTGCAAATTGCCAACGGGCTGCAAAGCATCATCACGCGAAACAAAAAGCCGCTGGATACTGCGGTATTGTCGATAACGCAGATACATGCGGGCGATGCGGTCAATGTAGTACCGGACGACGCATGGATCGCGGGGACCGTTCGGACCTTCACTACAGAAACGCTCGACCTGATCGAGTCACGCATGCGCAAGATCGCGCACAGTACAGCCGAAGCATACGATTGCTCCGTTCAGATCCAATTCCACCGGAACTATCCCCCGACGATCAACAGCAGCGAGGAAGCGCGTTTTGCGGCGTCGGTCATGAAAGAGATCGTTGGCGCGGAAAATGTCGATGACGCGGTTGAACCGACCATGGGTGCCGAAGATTTTTCGTTCATGCTGCTGGCGAAACCGGGTTGCTATGCGTTTTTGGGCAACGGCGATGGCGGCCACCGCGAGGCGGGCCACGGCGCGGGCCCTTGTATGCTGCACAACGCGAGTTATGACTTTAACGACGAGTTGTTGCCGGTGGGATCGACGTATTGGGTCCGACTGGCGCAGAAGTTTCTGGCGCAAGGGAAGTAGAGAGTTGATGGAGCGGCCCCCTGAATCGCCGGACACAGTTTCCCACTTAAAATAGCGGGAAGGCATATGACTGTGTTTTTGACTAACAACAAACAAGAAGTGATGGAAGTGTTGATGGGACCGGAACGCCGGCGGCGGTGGTCAGCGGAAGAGAAGTTGGCGATGGTGAGAGAGAGTTTCGAGCCGGGCAAGTCGGTCTCGATGGTTGCACGCCAGCACGGCGTGAATCCGAACCAGCTGTTTCACTGGGCGCAAGCTGTATCAGGATGGCAGCCTGTCGGCTGTCAGTGCCGGCGAGGAAGTCGTACCAGCGTCGGAGCTGAGCGATGCGCTGAAGCAAATCAGGGAACTCCAGCGACTGCTCGGCAAAAAGACAATGGAGAGCGAGATTCTCCGTGAGGCGGTGGAGGTGGCGAAGTCGCGAAAATGGATTGCGCGCTCACCCTCATTGCCGGGGGACGAGCAGTGAAGCAGGTCTGCGACGTTCTCGGTGTAGCGCGCTCAAACGTGAGCGGCAAGGCTTGCACGTCCAGCCGACTGGCAGGATGGACGCAGCGCCAGGAAGACGGACGATGCCGGGCTGGTCGAAGAAATACGGCTGACCGTCACTGACCTGCCGAGCTATGGTTATCGCCGGGTCTGGGGTATATTGCGTCGGCAGCGGGAGAACCAGTTGAAAAGCGTTGAAGCGGGCGGAGGTGTCGCTTGCTTCTGCTGTTTGTTAATTTTGGCCGCGTAAACGCAAAAACCCCACCGCGGCGGGTGGGGTTTCTGACTGGGGGGAGCCTGACGATTACCTACTTTCACACGGGCAATCCGCACTATCATCGGCGTGGAGTCGTTTCACGGTCCTGTTCGGGATGGGAAGGGGTGGGGCCGACTCGCTATGGTCATCAGGCATGACGGGTTGCTGCGTCGCAGGGTTGGAGTCAACCGGTTGCGCCACAGCCAATCGGGAAGAAGCGTAAAGGATTCGAGTGGGGAGGGTTGTGTTGTTTCTGGCACAACACTGAATCCCAACCGGGCGTTTCTGTGAGCTCCCGCGGGAGTTCACACCAATCCCCTTCGGGGATCGGACCCGCGTAAGTGCTGAAGCACTACCGCGGGTCGAGACACACCTGTTATAGGATCAAGCCTTACGGGCAATTAGTATCAGTTAGCTCAGTACATTACTGTACGTGCACACCTGACCTATCAACGTCCTGGTCTTGAACGACCCTTCAAGGGGCTCGAAGCCCCGGGGATATCTCATCTTAAGGCGAGTTTCCCGCTTAGATGCTTTCAGCGGTTATCTCTTCCGAACATAGCTACCCGGCGATGCCACTGGCGTGACAACCGGTACACCAGAGGTTCGTCCACTCCGGTCCTCTCGTACTAGGAGCAGCCCCCTTCAAATATCCAGCGCCCACGGCAGATAGGGACCAAACTGTCTCACGACGTTTTAAACCCAGCTCACGTACCTCTTTAAATGGCGAACAGCCATACCCTTGGGACCGGCTACAGCCCCAGGATGAGATGAGCCGACATCGAGGTGCCAAACACCGCCGTCGATATGAACTCTTGGGCGGTATCAGCCTGTTATCCCCAGAGTACCTTTTATCCGTTGAGCGATGGCCCTTCCATACAGAACCACCGGATCACTATGACCTGCTTTCGCACCTGTTCGACTTGTCAGTCTCACAGTCAAGCACGCTTATGCCATTGCACTATCAGCACGATTTCCGACCGTACCTAGCGTACCTTCGTACTCCTCCGTTACACTTTGGGAGGAGACCGCCCCAGTCAAACTGCCTACCATGCACTGTCCCCGACCCGGATCACGGGCCAAGGTTAGAACCTCAAACAGATCAGGGTGGTATTTCAAGGACGGCTCCATTGAGACTGGCGTCCCAACTTCATAGCCTCCCACCTATCCTACACAGACCGGTTCAAAGTCCAATGCAAAGCTGCAGTAAAGGTTCATGGGGTCTTTCCGTCTAGCCGCGGGGAGATTGCATCATCACAAACACTTCAACTTCGCTGAGTCTCGGGAGGAGACAGTGTGGCCATCGTTACGCCATTCGTGCAGGTCGGAACTTACCCGACAAGGAATTTCGCTACCTTAGGACCGTTATAGTTACGGCCGCCGTTTACCGGGACTTCAATCAGGAGCTTGCACCCCATCATTTAATCTTCCGGCACCGGGCAGGCGTCACACCCTATACGTCCACTTTCGTGTTTGCAGAGTGCTGTGTTTTTATTAAACAGTCGCAGCCACCAGTTTATTGCAACCCTTTCACCCTTCTGGCGCAGGCCAGTCAGGCTATGAGGGCGTACCTTATCCCGAAGTTACGGTACCAATTTGCCGAGTTCCTTCTCCCGAGTTCTCTCAAGCGCCTTAGAATACTCATCTCGCCCACCTGTGTCGGTTTGCGGTACGGTCACTGTGAAACTGAAGCTTAGAGGCTTTTCCTGGAACCCCTTCCAGTTGCTTCGCCACCGAAGTGGCTCGCCTCGCACCCTTGAATTCTGCGCCCGGATTTGCCAAAGCGCCTTCTCCAATGCAAGGACCGGGACTTCCAACACCCGGACAACCTTCCGCGATCCGTCCCCCCATCGCATTTCACAATGGTGCAGAAATATTAATCTGCTTCCCATCAGCTACGCATTTCTGCCTCGCCTTAGGGGCCGACTCACCCTACGCCGATGAACGTTGCGTAGGAAACCTTGGGCTTACGGCGAGGGGGCCTTTCACCCCCTTTATCGCTACTCATGTCAGCATTCGCACTTCCGATACCTCCAGCACACTTTCCAGTGCACCTTCGCAGGCTTACGGAACGCTCTCCTACCATGCACATTACTGTGCATCCGCAGCTTCGGTATATGGCTTAGCCCCGTTACATCTTCCGCGCAGGACGACTCGATCAGTGAGCTATTACGCTTTCTTTAAAGGGTGGCTGCTTCTAAGCCAACCTCCTGACTGTTTTAGCCTTCCCACTTCGTTTCCCACTTAGCCATATTTGGGGACCTTAGCTGGCGGTCTGGGTTGTTTCCCTCTTGACACCGGACGTTAGCACCCGATGTCTGTCTCCCGTGATTGCACTCTTCGGTATTCGGAGTTTGCTATGGCGTAGTAATCCGCAATGGACCCCACAACCATGACAGTGCTCTACCCCCGAAGGTGAGACACGAGGCACTACCTAAATAGTTTTCGGAGAGAACCAGCTATTTCCAGGTTTGTTTAGCCTTTCACCCCTATCCACAGCTCATCCCCTAACTTTTCAACGTTAGTGGGTTCGGTCCTCCAGCACGTGTTACCGTGCCTTCAACCTGGCCATGGATAGATCACCTGGTTTCGGGTCTACACCCAGCGACTGGACGCCCTGTTCGGACTCGCTTTCGCTACGCCTGCCCTAATCGGTTAAGCTCGCCACTGAATGTAAGTCGCTGACCCATTATACAAAAGGTACGCCGTCACCCCTTCGCAGAGGCTCCGACTGTTTGTATGCATGCGGTTTCAGGATCTGTTTCACTCCCCTCCCGGGGTTCTTTTCGCCTTTCCCTCACGGTACTGGTTCACTATCGGTCGATCACGAGTATTTAGCCTTGGAGGATGGTCCCCCCATCTTCAGACAGGATTTCACGTGTCCCGCCCTACTTCTCGTACACCCAGTTCTTCCATGCTGTTTTCGTCTACAGGGCTATCACCTGCTATGGCCGCACTTTCCAGAGCGTTCGACTAACAATACAGATAACGTGTACCGGCTGATCCCATTTCGCTCGCCACTACTCTGGGAATCTCGGTTGATTTCTTTTCCTGCGGTTACTTAGATGTTTCAGTTCACCGCGTTCGCCTCACGCAGCCTATGGATTCAGCTACGGATACTCCATTAGGAGTGGGTTTCCCCATTCGGACATCTCCGGATCAATGCTCGTTTGCCAGCTCCCCGGAGCTTTTCGCAGGCTACCGCGTCCTTCATCGCCTGTGATCGCCAAGGCATCCACCACATGCACTTGTTCGCTTGACCCTATAACGGGTGTGTCTCTGTGTCGACCCACGTTAGCGCTTTAGCGCTTACGTGGGTCCCATCCCCGGAGGGGATAGACGCACTCGCTACAGGTTGAGTATTCGTGTTGCGCCGTATTCCAAAGCAATCTTTCGATCACCTTTAAAATACATCGATACAATCACAACCCTGATTCACCTACTCACACACCCATCTCCAGGTATGCTTTCGTGAATCTCTTTACTACTTCTTCCTGATTGTTAAAGAACGGCAGCCGGTATGAAGCCTGTGCCTCATACCGCTCTGACTGGCTCAATCGCCAATGCGCAACGCTCTGCCTTCATGCAGAACCCTGCGCATTGAGGATTGGTGGAGGATGACGGGATCGAACCGACGACCCCCTGCTTGCAAAGCAGGTGCTCTCCCAGCTGAGCTAATCCCCCAGTCCCACAGATAGTCCAGCGGCCCCAGCCCTTCAGCTCACCAGACAAGACCGTGGTGGGTCTGGATGGATTCGAACCATCGACCCCCGCCTTATCAAGACGGTGCTCTAACCGGCTGAGCTACAGACCCTGAGCCTGTCTGCGTTGCTTCTAACCACAGCCGATAAGCGTGAGCACTTGAGTGCAGGGAATGCACAGCTCTGGAAAGGAGGTGATCCAGCCGCACCTTCCGATACGGCTACCTTGTTACGACTTCACCCCAGTCATGAATCCTACCGTGGTGACCGTCCTCCTTGCGGTTAGACTAGCCACTTCTGGTAAAACCCACTCCCATGGTGTGACGGGCGGTGTGTACAAGACCCGGGAACGTATTCACCGCGGCATGCTGATCCGCGATTACTAGCGATTCCAGCTTCACGCACCCGAGTTGCAGAGTGCGATCCGGACTACGATCGGTTTTCTGGGATTGGCTCCACCTCGCGGCTTGGCAACCCTCTGTTCCGACCATTGTATGACGTGTGAAGCCCTACCCATAAGGGCCATGAGGACTTGACGTCATCCCCACCTTCCTCCGGTTTGTCACCGGCAGTCTCCCTGGAGTGCTCTTGCGTAGCAACTAGGGACAAGGGTTGCGCTCGTTGCGGGACTTAACCCAACATCTCACGACACGAGCTGACGACAGCCATGCAGCACCTGTGTTATGGCTCCCTTTCGGGCACTCCCGCCTCTCGGCAGGATTCCATACATGTCAAGGGTAGGTAAGGTTTTTCGCGTTGCATCGAATTAATCCACATCATCCACCGCTTGTGCGGGTCCCCGTCAATTCCTTTGAGTTTTAATCTTGCGACCGTACTCCCCAGGCGGTCAACTTCACGCGTTAGCTACGTTACCAAGCCAATGAAGGCCCGACAACCAGTTGACATCGTTTAGGGCGTGGACTACCAGGGTATCTAATCCTGTTTGCTCCCCACGCTTTCGTGCATGAGCGTCAGTATTGGCCCAGGGGGCTGCCTTCGCCATCGGTGTTCCTCCACATCTCTACGCATTTCACTGCTACACGTGGAATTCCACCCCCCTCTGCCATACTCCAGCGCTGCAGTCACCAATGCAGTTCCCAGGTTAAGCCCGGGGATTTCACATCGGTCTTACAGCACCGCCTGCGCACGCTTTACGCCCAGTAATTCCGATTAACGCTCGCACCCTACGTATTACCGCGGCTGCTGGCACGTAGTTAGCCGGTGCTTATTCTTCCGGTACCGTCATCCCTCACGGATATTAGCCACGAGGTTTTCTTTCCGGACAAAAGTGCTTTACAACCCGAAGGCCTTCTTCACACACGCGGCATTGCTGGATCAGGCTTGCGCCCATTGTCCAAAATTCCCCACTGCTGCCTCCCGTAGGAGTCTGGGCCGTGTCTCAGTCCCAGTGTGGCTGGTCGTCCTCTCAGACCAGCTACAGATCGTCGGCTTGGTAGGCCTTTACCCCACCAACTACCTAATCTGCCATCGGCCGCCCCTTGAGCGCGAGGTCCCGAAAGATCCCCCGCTTTCCTCTCCCGAGCGTATGCGGTATTAATCCGGCTTTCGCCGGGCTATCCCCCACTCCAGGACACGTTCCGATGTATTACTCACCCGTTCGCCACTCGCCACCAGACCGGAGTCCGTGCTGCCGTTCGACTTGCATGTGTAAGGCATGCCGCCAGCGTTCAATCTGAGCCAGGATCAAACTCTTCAGTTCAAACCTGTTACTGTGTTCGGGCTCTCTCGAACCCGGTCGCTCACTCAACGTACTGACGATGATTGATCCGTCTTTCGACAGACAAACCTTCCTCTAATACTGTGTGAGGCTTCTGATACTTCTGCCTGACAGCAGATTCCGGAGAATCCGCCGCCGCATTCCGCATCAAGCGCCCACACTTATCGACTGTTAGTTTTTAAAGATCGGTCCGCCAAACCCGCCGCGCCTGAACCACCACTACCCGGCACTGCTTCGTTTGCGTCGCTGCGTCTGCAGCAGAGAAACGGGATTATGGAGAACTTCCGTCGGATCGTCAACAGGTTTTTATCACTCGCCTAACCTGCCCACGCCGCCGAAGCCCACGCCATCAAAGGCTTCCCGCTTCTCCGCACCCCGGCGTCCGGAGCGCGAAAGTGCGGAATTCTAGTCGCCGACATCGGGACTTGCAAGCGATATTTTGACAAGCGTATTAACGGTGCTTGAAAACCGGTTTGCGCTTCTCCACGAACGCGGCCATCCCCTCTTTCTGGTCTTCGGTGGCGAAGAGCGAATGGAACAGGCGGCGCTCGAAATGCACGCCCTCCGCGAGCGTCGTTTCAAAGGCTCGGTTGACCGACTCCTTGACCATCAGCACCGCCGGCAGCGGAAATTCCGCAATGGTGGCGGCCGCGCCGACCGCTTCGTCAAGCAGCGATGCCGCCGGGATCACGCGCGAAACCAGTCCGGCGCGCTCCGCTTCGGCGGCATCCATGAAACGGGCGGTCAAACAGAGGTCCATCGCCTTCGCTTTTGACACCGCCCGCGGCAAGCGCTGCGTGCCGCCCGCGCCCGGCATGATCCCGAGCTTGATTTCCGGTTGACCGAACTTCGCCGTGTCGGCGGCGAAAATGATATCGCACGTCATCGCCAGTTCGCAGCCGCCGCCGAGCGCGAAGCCCGCCACCGCGGCAATGATCGGCTTACGGATCGAGCGAACCGTTTCCCAATTGCGCGTGATGTAGTCGCCCTTGTAGACATCCATATAGGAGTACGACGCCATCATCCCGATGTCCGCACCCGCCGCGAATGCTTTCTCGCTGCCCGTCACGACGATTGCGCCAATCGACTCGTCGCCGTCGAACTCGCGCAACGCTGCGCCTAGTTCGTCCATCAGCGCGTCGTTCAGTGCATTCAGAGCCTTCGGACGGTTGAGCGTAATCAGTCCGACCCGTCCCCGCGTCTCAACCAGAATGTTTTCGTAAGCCATGCCGCCTCCATAAGGGTTAATCGCACGCGAAAAACGCTTCGCGCATCGTCTGTGGTGATGCTACCATTCCCCAACCAACCGGTCGGTCAATTATTCGACAGGTATTTCCCCAACGTACAGCCGAGCCTCTTTGCCATGACACATCCGCTATTCACCAAGCACGAAGACACGCTGCACAAAGCGCTCGCCGCGCTCGAAACGCGCGGCTACTGGAGCCCGTTCGTCGAGATGCCCAGTCCGAAAGTGTACGGGGAAACAGCTAACGCGGACGGCGAAGCCGCGTTCAAGGCGCTTCTAGACAAAACGTTCGACCTGGACCAACCGTCGACGGGAGAGACCGTCGGCGCAGAGGTTTCGCCGTTCGGCTTCCAGCTCGGCGTGCGTTACCCGAAAGCCGACCCGAGCGCGCTCATCGCCGCATCTGCCGCGGCGCAACGCGATTGGCGCGCCGCCGGCTCGCAGGCATGGATCGGCGTGAGCCTCGAAATCCTCGCGCGCCTGAATCGCGCCAGCTTCGAGCTCGGCTACAGCGTGATGCACACGACCGGTCAGGCGTTCATGATGGCCTTCCAGGCAGGGGGCCCACACGCGCAGGATCGCGCGCTCGAAGCGGTCGCGTATGCCTGGGATCAGCTGCGCCGTATTCCCGCCGACGCGCACTGGGAAAAGCCGCAAGGCAAAAACCCGCCGCTCGCGATGCACAAGCGCTACACCGTCGTGCCGCGCGGCATCGGCCTCGTGCTCGGCTGCTGCACATTCCCGACGTGGAACGGCTATCCGGGCCTGTTCGCCGATCTGGCCACCGGCAACACGGTGATCGTCAAGCCGCATCCGGGCGCGATCCTGCCGCTCGCGCTGACCGTGCGCATCGCGCGTGACGTGTTGCGCGAAGCGGGCTTCGATCCGAACGTCGTCACGCTGCTGGCCACCGCCCCAAACGACGGCGCCCTCGTCCAGCAACTGGCCCAGCGCCCCGAGATCAAACTGATCGACTTCACGGGCAGCACCCAGAACGGCACCTGGCTCGAGCGCAACGCGCACCACGCGCAGGTCTACACCGAAAAAGCTGGCGTCAATCAGATCGTCATCGACTCGGTCGACGACATCAAGGCGGCCGCGCGCAACATCGCGTTCTCGCTGGCGCTGTACTCAGGCCAGATGTGCACCGCGCCGCAAAATATCTACGTACGGCGAGACGGCATTCGCACCGCGGAAGGCACGCTCAGCTTTGACGATGTCTCCCAGGCGCTTGCCGGCGCGGTGCAAAAGCTCGTCGCCGATCCGGCCCGCGCCGTCGAACTGCTCGGCGCGATCCAGAACGAAGGCGTCGTGCAGCGCATCGACGAAGCCGCCGGGCTCGGCCGCGTTCTCGTCGCGAGCCAGACGCTCGACCATCCGTCCTTTCCGGGCGCTCGCGTGCGCACACCGCTCGTATTGCAACTCGACGCCTCGACCGACCACGCCCAGTTCACGAGAGAATGGTTCGGGCCGATCTCGTTCGTCATCGCGACGGACTCGACCGCGCAGTCACTCGACCTCGCTGGCGACATTGCTGCCGAGCACGGCGCGCTAACGCTGGCGGTCTACAGCACGGACGACGCCGTGCTCGACGCCGCGCACGAAGCGTCGATCCGCGGCGGCGTCGCACTGTCGATCAACCTGACCGGTGGCGTGTTCGTCAACCAGTCCGCGGCTTTTTCGGACTTTCACGGCACCGGCGCCAACCCGGCCGCGAATGCCGCGCTTGCCGATGCCGCTTTCGTCGCCAACCGCTTCCGTGTCGTTCAAAGCCGCGTTCATGTTGAACCGAAAGCGGCGCCCGCGGTAGCTGGCTGAACGGCATAAGAAGGCTTCAGCACAACGCACGACTTCGTCCTATGCCGTTCGGCGGATGGACCGAGTCGTGCGCTCTGACTAACATCAGACATCGGATCGGCATCACGCGCCGACGCTAGTCGAGCGACCGTGCCCATCGGCCAAAGAGAGTTTGAGGAGACACCCCATGTCATATGAAGCGATCCGGCTGGACATCGACTCATCGAGCCATGTCGCCACCATTACGCTGAACCGCCCGGACAAGCTCAACAGCTTCACGCGCGCGATGCATCAGCAACTCGGCGCGGCACTCGACCAGGTCGAAAAGTCCGGCGCCCGTGCGCTCGTGCTCACCGGCGCGGGACGCGGCTTCTGCGCCGGCCAGGATCTCGCCGACCTCGATTTCACGCCCGGCGCGATGACCGACCTCGGCGCCGTGATCGATGAATACTTCAATCCGTTGATCCGCCGTCTGCAAGCGCTACCGTTTCCGGTGATCGCCGCGGTCAACGGCACGGCCGCCGGCGCGGGCGCCAATCTCGCGTTGGCCTGCGACCTGGTGCTCGCAGCTCGCTCCGCGAGTTTCATCCAGGCGTTCGTGAAGATCGGCCTCGTGCCGGATTCGGGCGGGACGTGGTTCCTGCCGCAACGCGTTGGCATGGCACGCGCGCTCGGCCTCGCGATCACCGGCGACAAGCTCAGCGCCGACAAAGCCGAAAGCTGGGGCTTGATCTGGCAAGCGCTCGACGACGCCGAACTGGCTCCGGCCGCGGCAAAACTCGCGGCCCAGCTTGCCCAGCAACCGACGCGGGCGATCGCCGCGATCAAGCAGGCGATGCGTGCCGGCACGACGCAAACGCTCGACCAGCAGCTCGATCTCGAGCGTGATCTGCAGCGCCAACTAGGCGCCTCGCACGATTACGCGGAAGGCGTGCAGGCATTTATCGAAAAGCGCGCGCCGCGCTTCGAGGGGCGTTGAGATGTCCACGCAAACCACCCGCCCCGACCAGATGACTGCCGACGAACTCGCCCGCGCGACAGCCGCCGCGATGTACGAAAACGACGCCTGCAGTCGCGCGCTCGGGCTCGAGATTCTCGAAGTGCGCCCCGGCTATGCGCGGCTGCGCATGGCGGTGCGCGACGACTTCCTGAACGGCCATCAGATCTGCCACGGTGGCCTGATCTTCACGCTCGCCGATTCGACCTTCGCGTTCGCCTGCAACACCTACAACATCAATACGGTTGCCGCCGGCTGCTCGATCGAATACCTCCGGCCGGTCTACGGCGGCGACGTGCTGAGCGCCGAAGCGGTCGAGCAGACATCGAGCGGGCGCACTGGCATCTACGATATTCGCGTCACGAATCGCGCCGGCGAGACCGTCGCGATGTTTCGCGGCAAGTCGGCGCAAATCAGGGGCAACCTGATTCCCACCGGCGACTGACATTGAGCGGCGGCAAGCCAGAGCCGCCCTCGCGGACGACTGTCTGCGTGGCTCTCTGACGCCAACGCGTTACATATCAAACTCAGATACTGAGGCAGCAAGGAGACATTCGATGAGCACCGCTCTTCCGCTCGATCCGATCGAGACCGCCAGCCGCGACGAGCTCGCCGCGCTCCAACTTGAACGGCTCAAATGGTCACTCACCCATGCGTATGAAAATTCGCCGGTGTACCGGCGCAAGTTCGACGAAGCCGGTGTTCATCCGGGCGATGTCAAGTCGCTCGCGGACCTCGCGCGCTTACCGTTCACGACGAAGAAGGATTTGCGCGACAACTATCCGTTCGGCATGTTCGCGGTGCCGCAGGAGCAGATTTCGCGAATCCATGCATCGTCTGGGACGACCGGCAAGCCGACCGTCGTCGGCTATACGGCGCGCGACATCGACACGTGGGCGAATCTCGTCGCCCGTTCGATACGCGCCGCCGGCGCGAAGCGCGGCGACAAGGTGCACGTGAGCTACGGCTACGGCCTCTTCACGGGCGGCCTCGGCGCGCATTACGGCGCCGAGCGCGCGGGGCTCACCGTGATTCCGTTCGGCGGTGGTCAGACCGAAAAGCAGGTGCAGCTGATCCAGGACTTCCGGCCGGACATCATCATGGTGACACCGAGCTACATGCTGTCGATCGCCGACGAACTCGAGCGCCAGGGTATCGACCCGGCTAGCTGCTCATTGCGCATCGGCATCTTCGGCGCTGAGCCGTGGACCAACGAAATGCGCGAGGCGATCGAAAAACGCATGGGCATCGACGCGGTCGACATCTACGGTCTCTCCGAAGTGATGGGCCCGGGCGTCGCCTCGGAGTGCATCGAGACCAAAGACGGCCCGACGATCTGGGAAGACCATTTCTATCCCGAGATCATCGACCCCGAAACGGGCGAGGTGCTGCCCGATGGCGAACTCGGCGAGCTCGTGTTCACGTCGCTGACGAAAGAAGCGCTGCCGATCATCCGCTACCGCACGCGCGATCTCACGCGCCTGCTGCCGGGCAGCGCCCGCACGATGCGGCGTATGGAAAAAATCACGGGCCGCTCGGACGACATGATGATCGTCCGTGGCGTCAATGTGTTCCCGACGCAGATCGAAGAGTTGCTGCTCAAGCAGCACGCGCTCGCGCCGCACTATCAGATCGTACTGACGAAGGAAGGGCCGCTCGACGTGTTGACGCTGAACGTCGAACCGTGCCCCGAAAGCGCGCCGGATACTTCCGCGCTAACCACCGCGAAAAACGCGCTGGCGTACGACATCAAGGCGCTGATTGGCGTAAGCGCGGTGGTGAACGTGCTGGCCGTGAATGGGATCGAGCGCTCGGTGGGCAAGGCGCGGCGGGTGGTCGACAAGCGCAGATCGGGGCTCTAAGTCAGGCAACGGGCAGCGACGCGCAGCGTAAGAGCCCAACAAAAAACGGCGTCACGCACGGATCCTGATCCGAACGTGACGCCGATTTCCACGACTTCTATTAACGGCTTCGCGGCAGCCTCCAACCCGCCTCCCGAAAACTGCTGTAACTCAAACGGCAGTCACGCTTCCGCCTGGGCCCCACCGCCTCACGAATTCGGCAGCAGCAACCACATCCGGCCACCCTGCTTCATCTTGCCAGCCAGATCACCGGCATCGTCGCCGAGGCCCCAGAAGTAGTCGGCGCGCACGCCGCCTTTGATCGCGGTGCCCGTGTCCTGCGCGAACACGAGGCGGTTCATCGGCGAGTTCGTCAGCGGCCGTGTGGTCTGCAGGAACACCGGCGTGCCGAGCGGAATCGCGCTCGGGTCGACCGCAATCGAGCGCTCCGGCGTCAGCGGCACGCCGAGCGCGCCGATCGGGCCGTCCGCGCCGCCGCTCGGCATACTTTCGGCCGACGGCATCTCGCGAAAAAACACGAAGCGCGGATTGGTGTCGAGCAATCCATCGACGCGCGTCGGATTCGCGCGTGCCCATGCCTTGATGCCCTGCATCGTTGCCTGCGCGGGTGTGATCTCGCCATGATCGAGCAGCCAGCGCCCGATCGACTTGTACGGCTGATTGTTGGTACCGCCAAAGCCGACGCGCATCACGCTGCCGTCTTCCATCACGATGCGCCCGGAGCCCTGCACCTGCAAAAAGAATGCTTCGATCGGATCGTCGACCCACACGAGTTCGTTGCCGCTGAGCGCGCCCGAGCGTTCGAGTTGGGCGCGCGCCGGCAACGGCGCCCCCACGCGATAGCCGGCGGGCCAGCGGTACAGCGCGGTCTGATATACCCCATGCCGCGTGCGCGAGCCCCGCAGCAGTGGCTCGTAGTAACCGGTGACCAGACCGTCGAGCGTGCCGTCGCTATTCGCGAGCTGGAACGGCGTGAAGTAGGCTTCGAAGAAGGCGCGCGCGCCGGTGACGTCGAGATCGTCGATTTGCGCGGCGGCCGCGCATGCACGCGACCAGTTCGGCTGACGCGCGAGCCTCGTGCAGTTTTGCCGCAACGCGGCCGTCGCGCCGATCAGCGAGTCGTCCTGCCAGCCCGGCACCTGCTGCCACGCAACCGCGGTCAAGCGCGACGACGCGATCTGGCCGGGGATGATCGCCGCGCCGCTCGGCGGCGAAGGCCGGAGCGCGCCGCCGCCGCCGCAGGAGGCAAGCAACACCGCAACCGACAATGCACCGACCCACGCGCCGGCTCGGCGGACAAAACGCATACAATGTTCGTTGTTGATGGAAACCGCCATGTCTGATTTGTTCGACGAATACCCGATGCTCATCTTCGCGCTGGAATCGCTGCTCGCGCTGTTCCTGCTCGTCTTTATCGTTGTGTGGACGTCGTCTGGCAAGAAAAAAGCGCGACGTGCCAAGCCGGCGGAACGGTCCCAACAGCAAAAGCCGCAGTGAGCCTGGCCGGCGGGTTGCATACAGAACCGCACAACCCCTCGCGCCTCAAGCGCTCGTCTGAGCGCTCATCCAACCACCCACTCAACTGCCCGCTGCGCCGCGCGCCGATACGAACTCATTAAAGACCGCGCAACACCGCGCCGGTTCAATGCAACGTCCGCGGCATGCGCAACACGAACTCCGGCACCGGCGCCTCGAAGCGCTCACCATCCTCCGCCACGCAGAAGTAATCGCCGCGCATCGTGCCGACCGGCGTCGCGATCACTGCCCAACTCGTGTATTCGAAATGCTCGCCCGGCTTGAGCAGCGGCTGATGACCGACCACGCCCAGGCCTTTGACTTCCTGGACGGTGTTCTCGCTGTCGGTGATAATCCAGTGACGCGCGATCAACTGTGCGGGCACCTGGCCGGTGTTACGGATGGTCAGCGTGTAGGCAAAGGCGTACTGGCGACGCTCCGGGTCCGATTCTTCGGGCAGGTAGTGCACCTGCGCCGAGACGCTGAATTCGTACTGGCTCATCCTGATTCCGATCTGATCAAACGGGCTGTGAAAAATCGTGGAAGGCCCGAACGCCAATGGTCTGCGGGTGCAGCGGCGATGCGGCGCTCATGGAATGGCATTCTGCTTGATGCGCGGCATGGCCGCAACCGGATACGCCTTTCGGCCAGCAGTGTCTAAGACGTTGGGACACGGCTGCTTTGCCGCGCCCAGTCTCCATGTCGTTTTTGCGCCGGCACTTTGCGAAGTTTCATCGCGCGATTCCGCCACGCCAACCGCGGCCAGCACCCCGGTCTGCACGCGCAAAACCGGTAAAATGGCGCTTTCCCGCTTGCATCGGCCCCCTGTCATGACGCAATTTCGCATCGCCCCCAGCATTCTCTCCGCCGACTTCGCCCGCCTGGGCGAAGAAGTCCGCAACGTCGTCGTCGCCGGCGCCGACTGGATCCACTTCGACGTGATGGACAACCACTACGTGCCGAACCTGACCATCGGCCCGCTCGTATGCGAAGCGATCCGCCCGCACGTGGACGTGCCGATCGACGTGCACCTGATGGTGCGTCCCGTCGACCGCATCGTGCCGGACTTCGCGAAAGCCGGCGCGAACCTGATCAGCTTTCACCCGGAAGCGTCGGATCACATCGACCGCACGCTGTCGCTGATCCGCGACCACGGCTGCAAGGCCGGCCTCGTGTTCAATCCGGCGACGTCGCTGAACTATCTCGATCATGTGATGGACAAGGTCGACCTCGTGCTGATCATGTCGGTAAACCCGGGCTTCGGCGGCCAGTCGTTCATCCCCGAGGCGCTCAACAAGCTGCGCGAAGCGCGCAAACGCATCGACGCGTACACCGAGCGCACCGGCCGCGACATCCACCTCGAAGTGGACGGCGGCGTGAAGGTCGACAACATCGCGGAAATCGCGGCGGCCGGCGCGGACACGTTCGTGGCCGGCTCGGCGATCTTTGGCCAGCCCGATCACAAGGTCGTGATCGACAAGATGCGCGCCGCCCTCGCGACCGTCCAGCGTTAAAAACCAGCGCCTCATGACCACTTCGTATCCCGCCCCGACGTTTACCGGCGCGCGCCTCGAAGCCGCGATCATCGACCTCGACGGCACGATGATCGACACGGCCGACGACTTCACCGCCGGCCTGAACGGTATGCTCGCTCAGCTCGACGCGGAGGAAACGACGCGCGAGGAAGTGGTCGGCTACGTCGGCAAGGGTTCGGAGCATCTGATCCGCAGCGTGCTTGCGCCGCGCTTCGAAGCCGAGCACGCGCAAGAGCGCTTCGCCGAAGCGCTCGCGATCTATCAGGCCGAGTACGCGAAGATCAACGGCGTGCACACGCGGCTTTATCCAGACGTCGAGGCCGGTCTGCGCGCGCTGCGCGACGCGGGCCTGAAGCTCGCCTGCGTGACCAACAAGCCGCACCGCTTCGCGCTCGAATTGCTGCAGCAGTACCGGCTTGCACCGTATTTCAGCGTCGTGCTCGGCGGCGACAGTCTCGCGAAAAAGAAACCAGACCCGCTGCCGATGCTGACCGCCGCCGCGCAACTCGGCGTCGAGCCGAGCGCCACGGTGGCGATCGGCGACTCGGAAAACGACGCGCTGGCGGGCCGCGCGGCCGGCATGGCAACGCTGACCGTGCCCTACGGGTACAACCACGGCCAAGCTATACAAACGATAAAATCCGATGGTATAGTTGCCTCGCTGCTCGACGCCGCCAGGGCGATCGCAGCGCATCAATCCACGACTTAACAGTCCTTCATCCTCATGTTTCTGAATAAAAAACGGAGTCTGATTAGCATCGACCGGGGAGCCTGGCCCTGGCGTCGCTGGTCGCGCTAACCTCGCCTGAGGTACGCTGAAGCTCGTCTTCGGCAACCGTTTTTTACTTCGCTGCGCTCACGCGCTTTTTCCATCGATCTGTTTTTGCGCAGCTGCATCGGCTGATTGAGCCTGCGCGTACCCGCAAGGTACCGTTGCTCACCCGCACCGCTCGCACGCGCCGATGGAAGACCCGCGCCGGTCGGTATCATTGTGTCGAGAACGTCGACCCACGCCCTGACCGGAGGCGCTTAGCCCCGCTTTGCCCGACGCTTGCTGCCGCCGGACCACCGTACAGGATCGGAACATGACCGAACTCGAATTCCAGTCCCTCGCCAACGAGGGTTTCAACCGCATCCCGCTGATCGCCGAAGCGCTCGCCGACCTCGAGACGCCGCTGTCGCTGTACCTGAAGCTCGCGCAGACCGAGCGCAACGGCGCGAACTCGTTCCTGCTGGAGTCGGTGGTCGGCGGCGAACGCTTCGGGCGTTATTCGTTCATCGGCCTGCCGGCGCGGACTCTCATGCGCACGCGCAACGGCGTGTCGGAAGTGGTCCGCGACGGCAAGGTCGTCGAGACGCACGACGGCGATCCGCTCGCGTTCATCCAGCAATTCCAGGCGCGCTTCAACGTCGCGCAACGCCCGGGGCTGCCGCGCTTCACGGGCGGTCTCGCCGGCTACTTCGGCTATGACGCGGTGCGCTACATCGAGAAGAAGCTCGCGCACAGCGCGCCGAAAGACGACCTCAATCTGCCCGACATCCAGCTGCTGCTGACCGAGGAAGTCGCCGTCATCGACAACCTCGCCGGCAAGCTCTATCTGGTGGTCTACGCCGACCCGACCCAGGCTGAGGCCTACACGAAAGCGAAGCACCGTCTGCGCGAACTGCGCCAGCGGCTGCGCGTCACCGTCGAGCCGCCCGTCGTGTCGGCCAGCGTACGCACCGAGATCTACCGCGAATTCGCGAAAGACGATTACCTGGCGGCCGTGCGCAAGGCGAAGGAATACGTCGCCGCCGGCGAACTGATGCAGGTGCAGGTCGGTCAGCGCCTGATCAAGCCGTACCGCGACAATCCGCTGTCGCTGTATCGCGCGCTGCGCTCGCTGAATCCGTCGCCGTACATGTACTACTACAACTTCGGCGACTTCCACGTGGTCGGCGCGTCGCCGGAGATTCTGGTGCGCCAGGAAAAGCGCGGCGAGGACCGTATCGTCACGATCCGCCCGCTGGCCGGCACCCGTCCGCGCGGCAACACGCCCGAGCGCGATGCCGCGCTCGCTACCGAGCTGCTGAACGATCCGAAGGAAATCGCCGAGCATGTGATGCTGATCGACCTCGCGCGCAACGACGTCGGCCGCATCGCGCAGATCGGCTCGGTGGTCGTGACCGACAAGATGGTGATCGAGAAGTACTCGCACGTGCAGCACATCGTCAGCTCGGTCGAAGGCAAGCTCAAGAACGACATGACCAATTTCGACGTGCTGCGCGCCACCTTCCCGGCCGGCACGCTGTCGGGCGCGCCGAAGGTCCGCGCGATGGAGCTGATCGACGAGCTCGAGCCCGTCAAGCGCGGCCTGTACGGCGGGGCGGTCGGCTATCTGTCGTTCACCGGCGAGATGGATCTGGCCATCACGATCCGCACCGGCGTGATTGCGAACGGCAATCTGTATGTGCAGGCGGCCGCGGGCGTGGTCGCCGATTCGGTGCCCGAATCCGAATGGCAGGAGACCGAGAACAAGGCACGCGCGGTAATGCGCGCCGCCGAGCAGGTCCAGGACGGCCTCGATAGCGACTTCTGACCGGAGACACACCATGCTGCTCATGATCGACAACTACGACTCGTTCACCTACAACCTGGTGCAGTACTTCGGCGAACTCGGCGAAGACGTGCGCACCTATCGCAACGACGAAATCACGCTCGATGAAATCGCCAGGCTGAACCCCGAGCGCATCTGCCTGTCGCCGGGCCCAAGCAATCCGCAACACGCGGGCATCACGCTCGACGTGCTGCGCGAATTCGCCGGCAAGACGCCGATTCTCGGCGTGTGCCTCGGCCATCAGGCGATCGGCGAGGCGTTCGGCGGCCGCGTCGTGCGCGCGCAGACCATCATGCACGGCAAGGTCAGCACGATCGAAACCGACTGCAAGGGCGTATTCGAAGACCTGCCGAAGCATTTCACGGTGACGCGCTACCACTCGCTCGCGATCGAACGCGAATCGCTGCCCGACTGCCTCGAAGTATCGGCATGGACTGAAGACGGCGAAATCATGGGCGTGCGCCACAAGGAACTGGCCGTGGAAGGCGTGCAGTTCCACCCGGAATCGATCCTGTCCGAACACGGCCACGCGCTGCTCGAAAACTTCGTCAAGCAGTCAAAGCTCGCCGTCGCCGGCAAGGCCTCGAATCACGCGGCGTCCCGCAATGCCTGACACAAAGGGAGACGAGATCATGTCCATTACGCCCCAGGAAGCCTTGCAGCGGACCATCGAGCACCGCGAGATTTTTCACGACGAAATGCTGCACCTGATGCGCCTCATCATGCGCGGCGAACTCTCGCCCGTGATGTCGGCGGCGATCATCACCGGTCTGCGCGTCAAGAAAGAGACCATCGGCGAAATCACCGCGGCCGCCACGGTGATGCGTGAATTTGCCCGGCACGTCGACGTCCAGGACAACTCGAACTTCGTCGATATCGTCGGCACCGGCGGCGACGGCGCGCACACGTTCAACATTTCCACCGCGACGATGTTCGTGTCGGCCGCGGCGGGCGCGAAGGTCGCAAAGCACGGCAATCGCGGCGTATCGAGCAAGTCGGGCAGCGCGGACGTGCTCGAAGCGCTCGGCGTCAACATCGATCTGCAGCCGGAGCAGGTCGCGGCATCGATTGCGGAAACGGGCATGGGCTTCATGTTCGCGCCGAACCATCATCCGGCGATGAAAAACGTCGCGCCGGTACGCCGGGAACTCGGCATCCGCACGATCTTCAATATCCTCGGACCGCTCACCAATCCGGCCGGCGCGCCGAATCAGCTGATGGGCGTGTTTCACCCCGACCTCGTCGGCATTCAGGTGCGCGTGATGCAGCGCCTCGGCGCCAAGCACGTGCTCGTCGTGTACGGGATGGACGGCATGGACGAAGTGTCGCTCGGCGGCGCCACGCTGGTCGGCGAGTTGCGCGACGGCGAGATCCGCGAGTACGAGATCCATCCGGAAGACTTCGGCATGCAGATGGTGTCGAACCGCACGCTCAAAGTCGCCGACGCGGGCGAGTCGAAGGTCATGCTGCTCGACGCGCTTAGCAACAAGCCCGGCGTCGCGCGGGAAATCGTCACGCTGAACGCCGGCACGGCACTCTATTCGGCGAACGTCGCGGCCACGATCGCGGACGGCATCGAGCTCGCGCGCGAAGCGATCGCGAGCGGCAAGGCACGCGCGAAGGTCGACGAACTGGTGCGCTTCACCCAGCAATTCAAGCAGTAATCACGTAGCGAGACATTTATGAGCGACATCCTCGACCGCATCATCGCGGTCAAACGCGAAGAAGTCCGGGCGGCCGAGCAAAGCGTGCCGCTCGAAGAACTGCGGCTCGAAGCGTCGTCGCGCGATCTCCGCGACTTCGTCGGCGCATTGCGCGCCAAGCACACGGCGGGTCTCGCCGCGGTGATCTCCGAAGTGAAGAAGGCGAGCCCGTCGAAGGGCGTGCTGCGCGAGCGCTTCGTGCCGGCCGACATCGCGCGTTCGTATGAGAAGCACGGCGCGGCGTGTCTGTCCGTGCTGACCGACGTGCAGTTCTTCCAGGGCAGCGTCGCCTATCTGCAGCAAGCGCGCGCCGCGTGCCAGTTGCCGGTGATACGCAAGGACTTCATCGTCGATCCGTATCAGGTTGTCGAAGCACGCGCGATGGGGGCCGACGCAATCCTGCTGATCGCCGCCGCGCTCGAAACCGCCGAGATGCAGGACCTCGAAGCGCTCGCGCATTCGCTGGGGCTCGCGGTGCTCGTCGAAGTGCACGACAGCGATGAACTCAAGGAAGCGCTGACGCTGAAGACGCCACTGATCGGCATCAACAACCGCAATCTGCGCACCTTCGAAACCTCGCTCGACACGACGCTCGGCATGCTCGACGCGATTCCCGACGATCGCATCGTCGTGACCGAATCGGGCATCCTGTCGCGCGACGACGTCGAGCGCATGCGCGCGCGGAATGTGCATACCTTCCTCGTCGGCGAAGCGTTCATGCGCGCGGACGAGCCGGGCGTGGAACTCGCGCGGATGTTTTTCTGAGCGTCGTATCGACGTATCCGCGTATCGGGCGCAGAGAAATCCACGCAACGAGGACACCCAGCATGGGCATGGAACGCGAAATCAAGCTGGCGCTGCCGGCTTCGCAGGTGCAGGCGGCGACGCAGTGGTTCGCCGCGCGCGCCGGCAAGAACGGACGCGCGATCAAGCTCGTGAACATTTACTTCGATACGCCGCAGTTGACGCTGGCGTCGTCAAAGAGCGCGCTGCGTCTACGGCAGACCCCGGACGGCTGGCTGCAGACCTTCAAGACGGTCGGCACGGCGACGAACGGCTTGCATAGCCGGCACGAATGGGAATTGCCGGTCGCGGGCGCGAAGCTCGAAATCGAATCGTTGCTGAGCGCTTGCGACGAACCCGCCGCCGCGGATGCGCTGAAACAGGCCGCGCCTGCGCTGATCGAGCTGTTCCACACCGATTTCACGCGCACGCTATGGCTGCTCGACTCCGACGGCGCTCAGATCGAGGCGGCGATCGATCAGGGCGACGTGCTTGCCGAAGTCGACGATGAAGCGCGCCGCGCGCCGATCTCGGAGATCGAGCTCGAACTGAAATCGGGCGACGAAGCGGCGCTTCACACGCTCGCCGCCGAACTCGGCAAACGGATTGCCGGCCTCGCGCCGGATGACATCAGCAAGGCGCAGCGCGGGTATCGGTTGCGCGCCACGTGAGCGCGTTGCCCGAAACCCGCGGCACCTCATGCGCTCGCTTGCCGCAACTTGAGCTAGTCCGCGTTTGCTGCGACACTTCCCCGCCATGACCTCCGCTTCCCGCACCCGCTCCAGTTTGCCGCAGGCATCGCTGTTCGACGATGTCGCGCCCGCCCCGGCCTCCGCCGCCCCCACCGCCGCCCCGCCCACGCTCGAAGCACAATTCGCCGCGCTACCAGCGGCCTGGCGCGCGCACCTGAAACCCTTCATCGACAGCGACACCTACGCGCCGCTGTGCCGCTTCGTCGACGGTGAGCGTGCCGCCGGCAAAACGATCTATCCGGCCGATGTGTTCCGCGCGCTTCGCCTGACGAGCCCCGACGAAGTGAAAGTCGTAATCCTCGGCCAGGACCCGTACCACGGCGAAGACCGCGGCACGCCGCAGGCGCATGGTCTCGCGTTTTCGGTCGCGCCGCACGTGCGGCCGCCACCGTCGCTGCGCAACATCTTCAAGGAAATCGCCGCGAGTCTCGGTCACCGGACGCCGCAGCACGGTTGCCTCGACAGCTGGGCCAAACAGGGCGTGCTGCTGCTGAACACGGTGCTGACCGTCGAGCGCGACAGCGCCGCGAGCCACGCGAAACGCGGCTGGGAGAAATGTACCGACACGCTGATCCACGAACTCGCGACGCGGCATCAGAACCTCGTCTTCATGCTGTGGGGCGCGCATGCGCAGGCAAAGCGCGCGCTACTCGGGGGCAAGTCGCACTATGTGCTGGAGGCGCCGCATCCGTCGCCGCTGTCCGCGCATCGCGGCTTTCTCGGTTGCGGGCATTTCGCGAAGGCGAACGAATATCTGTTGCAGCACGGCCGGGAGCCGATCGACTGGCGTCTACCGGACGACGCGCAAATGCTTGCGTGAGAGCGTCGTCGTCAGAAGATTGCGATACACAACGAAAACGCCACGGAGGGTGGACCCATCCGTGGCGTTATTCTTTTCACCGCTCGCGCCGCATCGAAGCTGCGCAATGCGGCAGGACAAACCCGCTTAAACCGCGGCGATCGCTTCGCGTGCCGAGCTCAGCGCGGCGTTCGCGGCGTCCGGGCCCATGTTCAGGCCTTCGGCGTAGATGAAGTTCACGTCGGTCATGCCGAGGAAGCCGAGGAAGCTCTTCAGGTACGGCGTCTGGCTATCGTTCGGCGTGCCGAGATACTTGCCGCCGCGCGCCGACACGACGTGGACCTTCTTGCCCGTCACGAGGCCTTCCGGGCCGGTCGCGGTGTAACGGAACGTGATGCCCGCACGTGCGATGAAGTCGAAGTACGTCTTCAGTTGCGACGAAATGCCGAAGTTGTACATCGGCGCACCGATCACGATGACGTCGGCGGCTTGCAGTTCGGCGATCAGCGCTTCGCTGCGTGCGGCGATGGCGGCCTGTTCCGGGGTGCGCTGGTCGGCCGGCGTGAAGAACGCGCCGAGCACGGCGTCGTCGAGGTGCGGCAGCGGTTCGGCTTGCAGGTTACGGACGACGACTTGCGCGCCCGGATTCGACTGTTGCAGCTTTTCCGTCAGCTCGTTGACGAGAAGCGTCGAGTTCGCGCCTTGCGAACGGGCTGCCGAGTTGATTTGCAGGATCGTGGTCATGGTTGACTCCAGTAGGGGCGCGCAGTGTTGCGCGAGTGAAGTCATTGTGTTTTTTTACCGGCCGGCGAAAAAGCCGTCCGGCGGCGAAGGATTGTTGCATGGGTAGAACAATCAACCGCCCTCCTCCGCCGATTGACGACGGGACAGGCGACGATCGGTGGACCGTCCGGTGCGGCCCACCACCACGCCGATCACTTCGTCAGCCAGCGCTCAAGGGCTTTGCGCGCGGCGGGACGGTGATCGCTGACCGTGAGCTTGTAGCGGGCCACTTCGGGACCGTCGAGCTTCACCTGCGTGACCCGCAACTCGTCGCGGCGGAACGCGTGCACGTCGACTTTCGCGCCCGGCTGATAGCGCATCAGCAGAGCATCGATATTCCCGCCGGTCACGCGCAGACCATCGATCGCGATCAGCACGTCGCCAGCGGAGAGGCCGGCCTTCTGCGCGGCGCTGCCCTCGTGCACGGTCGCGAGCGCGCAATCCGCGCCACCGCGTAGCCGCACGCCGAGCGACGGCTTGCCGTTTTTGTCGACGTCCGGCGCGAGCGCCACGCCGAACGGCGCGAGCAGCGCGTCGAGCGGCAGATCGCGCGTGCCGCGCACGCCCTCGGCGAACAGTTCGGCCAGTTGCGCGCCGCTCGCTTCCGCGAAAATCGCCTCGATCTCGCTTTCGTCGACGCCGACCGGCTTGCCTCGATAAAAGTCACGGCCAAAGCGCTTCCACAGCAGACGCATCACGTCGTCGAGCGATTTCTGGTTGCTGGTCTGCGCGCGGATCGTCAGGTCGAAGGCGAGCGCGATCAGCGAGCCCTTCGTGTAATAGCTGACGATCGCGTTCGGCGCGTTCTCGTCCTGCCGGTAGTACTTGACCCACGCATCGAACGAGCTTTCGGCGACGCTCTGCTTGAGGCGCCCGCTGCCGCGCTGCACCCCGCCGATCACCTTGCCGACCAGGCCGAAATAGTCGTCCTGCGAGATCACGCCGCTGCGTACGAGAATCAGGTCGTCGTAATACGACGTGAAGCCCTCGAACAGCCACAGCATCGACGTGTAGTTTTCGACGCCGAGGTCATACGGCGCGAACTCGGCCGGCTTGATCCGCTTCACATTCCACGTGTGGAAATACTCGTGGCTGCACAGACCGAGATAGGTCCGGTAGCCCTCGCTCATCGGCTCGCGGCCCTGCACCGGCAGATCGGTGCGATTGCAGATCAGCGCGGTCGACGCGCGATGCTCGAGCCCGCCGTAACCGTCGGTGACAGCCTGCGTCATGAACACGTAGCGCTCGACCGGCGCCTTCTTCGACTTCGGTTCGAACAACGCGATCTGCGCTTCGCAGATGCGCTTCAGGTCCTTGCACAGACGCTCCATGTCGAGCCCGGTCACGCGACCGCCTATCACGACGTCGTGCGGCACGCCGTGCGCCTTGAACGTCGCGAGCGCGAATTCCCCGAGCGTCACAGGATGGTCGATCAGTTCGTCGTAGTTCTGCGCGCGGTATTCGCCGAAGCCATAGCGCTTCGTGCCGCGCGCTTCCGGCAGCGCGGTCGCGACGCGCCAGCCGCGATACGCCGCGCCCTGCGGCTTCTGGATATCGACCACGCACTGCGCGTCCTCATGGCCGAGCGGCGACAGGAACACGCTGGTGCCGTTGAAAAAGCCGATCGTGTCGTCCAGATGCGCGGCGCGCACCGACAGGTCCCATGCGTACACCTCGTAGCGCAGCGTCAAGGCTCCCTTGACCGGCGCGGCCTGCCACATGTGCTTGTCGATCTTCTCGACGCGCACCTTGCGGCCCGCGTCGTTCACCGCGCGCAGCGTGACGATGTTGCGCGCGAACTCGCGCACCATGTAGCTGCCCGGAATCCACACCGGCAGCATGAAACGCTGGCCGGCCGGATCGGGATCGGCGACGGTCACGGTGACTTCGAACAGGTGGGCGGCGGGGTTACCCGGAACGATGGTGTAGCGGATCGGCTTCATCGGCGGCGCTTGGGAGTGTCAGGAGAGTGAGGCGGAGAAGTTCGGGGCTCGATGCGAAAGGAGGCGCTGCGTGCGCCTCCTTCAGTTTGAACGTTGCATCTGTTGCGCGCCCGGGGCGGGCGTGGCGCTGTGGCCAGCGCGCTGTTCAGTGCACGGCCGACAGTTCCTTGTCGAGCCGATCTGCCGGCACCGCGCCGGGCAGGCGGCGACCGTCGGCGAGAAACACCGTCGGCGTGCCTTCGACGTTCATCGAACGGCCGAGCGCGAGGTTCTTGTCGATCGCGGCGGTGTCGCAGGTGGCGGCGGCGGTCGGCGCCTGACGGTCCTGCATCCACGATTCCCACGCCTTCGCGCGATCGGCCGAGCACCAGATCGACTTCGACTTGGCCGTCGAATCGGGCGACAGCACCGGGTACAGGAACGTGTAGACCGTCACGTTGTCGATCGACAGCAGCGTTTTTTCGAGCTGCTTGCAGTACGGGCAGTTCGGATCGGAGAACACCGCGATCTTGCGCGCGCCATTGCCGCGCACGACCTTCACCGCGTTGCCGAACGGCAGGCTCGCAAAGTCGATGCGGTTGGTTTCCGACAGGCGTGCCTCGGTCAGATTCTTGCGCGTCTTCGAGTCCACCATGTCGCCGAGCATCAGGTAGTCGCCGCTCGCATCGCTGTAGACGATCTGCGTGCCGAGATTCACTTCGTACAGGCCCGCGATCGGCGTCTTCGACACGCTTTTGATCGTCACGTCGGAAAGACGGGTTTGCAAGGTGGCCTTGAGCTTGTCGGTGGTCTGGTCGGCCTGCGCCGAGCAGCCGAGCATAGCGGCACCGATCGCGAGCGCGGCGGCGGCGATGCGGAAGGTCTTTTTCATGCTGGAGTCCTGGAGTCAGTCGCGCACCTGCGCGTTTTTTACGTTCCGGCCGCGAGTTTCGGCCGCCTATCTGTTCAATCAGGCTCGATCAGGTTCGATCGGGGGTCGGATAAGGGCGGATCGCAGCGCTTCGATCCGGTCATGATACCTGTCCCGGGCGCCGGTGACCGGCCATCGGCTATCCGCCCGACGCCTCGTCGCGGTTTACCCCAGCGCGGCCGACACGAGCCAGCGCTTGATGAATGGCTGCGCGCCGACGAACGCCATGCCGGTATTGCGCACGGCGCGCGCGAGCGGACCGGGCACCGAGAACAGTTTCTGCAGGCCGTCGGTGGCGATCATCAGCGCGTGAATGTCTTCGCGGCGCGCGCGTTCGTAGCGACGCAGCAGCACCATGTCGCCGAGATCGCGGAACGACTCCTTGCCGCCGATCGTGCTCGCGAGCGCGGCGACGTCGCGCAAGCCGAGGTTCATGCCCTGTCCTGCCAACGGATGGATCAGATGTGCGGCATCGCCGACCAGCGCGACCCGCGGGGCGACGAGCCGGTCCACGGTCTGCAACGCGAGCGGGAAGCCCTGCGCGGGCGTCACGCAGTCGAGCGCACCGAACTGTTCACCGCTCACGTGCTCGACTTCGGCGGCGAGCCGCTCGGGATCGAGCGCGAGCAACTGCTCGGCGTGTTCGGTGCGCGCCGACCAGACCAGCGACACGTGGCCGTCCGGCATCGGCAGCAACGCGATGATCTCGCCCTCGCGGAACCACTGATACGCGGTTTCGCCGTGCGGCTTCGCAGCCTTGAAATTGGCGACCACACCGATCTGTCTGTAGTCGCGGCGCACCATCTTCGAGCCGATCTGCGCGCGCACCCACGAGTGCGCGCCGTCCGCGCCGACTACCAGATCCGCTTCGAGCACGTTGCCGTTCGCGAGGCCGACGCTCGCGTTGTCGACGGAGAAATCGAGCGCCTGCGCGCGCGCGTCGAACCACGTGAGGTTCGGCTGGAAGCGCAGCGCGGCATCGAGCGCGCGCTCGATCACCGACGACTCGACGATCCACGCAAGCTGCGGCACCGATGCCTGAAACGCCGAGAAATGCAGCTCGGCGTGCGCGTCGCCATAGACGCGCATGTCGTAGACGGGACCGAGCCGTGTGTGATCGAGCGCCTGCCAGACCCGCAGCCGTTCGAACAAGGCCTGCGAACTCGACGACAACGCATAGACGCGCGAGTCGAAGACAGCACCGGCGGGCAGCGCCGCGCAAGGCTGCGCGAGCAGTGCGACGCGCAGTCCGGCTTGCGTGAGCGCGAGCGCCGCGGTCTTGCCGACGAGCCCGCCGCCGATCACGGCGGCATCAAAGGTCTGGTGGTGTGCGTTCATGCGCGCATTATAGCCGCGGGGGTGCGGGGGACGGATCGACGGGCGCGGCCGTTGGGCGCTGTGCGCGGGGCCTCGCGGGCTCGTGCCGGACATGGTGTCTGGGGGCAGAGCCTGAGGTTGTCGGCCGGGACTGTGCGAGTCTGATGCCGGCCGCTCGCGCAACCCGCACTTCATGCGTTGGCGGCCACGCGCATGTGAGTCCCGGGCCGGTGGCCGCGCGACCTCGATGCGTCGTGCTAATGCGTCGCGGCGCTTGCCGCGAGCGCCGCGTTCGCCTCGCGCATGCGCATGAAGTCGCGATTGGACGAGAGGTTGCGCCACGCGGCCGCCTCGAGCTCCGCCTTGCGATCGCGCTGATCGCTGCGTACCGCGCAGTCGGGGAACACGCGGTCGAACACGCGCCATAGCGAGTCGTAGTCGTTCTTATCGGCGAACCGCGCGATGTCGGCGTGATCTTCGTGCGACAGGTGGGTCGTCAAACAATCGATGGTCTGCCGGTCCGTGGTGGCCTGCGCTTCGTCGAAATTCGGCGCGACCCATGTCGCGACCGAGCCCACCACGACCGCGGCGGCGACGCCGATCCCAACCCATCTGATGAGTCCCACGTTGCTCCCCCGGAAATTGAGCGCTGCCGACTCTGAACTGACGATTCTACAGTGGCTTCGCGCCAATGCGCCGCCGGGTCCGCGCGGGCGAACGGGTTACAATTGCGCTTTCCGTGAAAACTCGCACTCAATCGTCGAGCCAACGCCCCGATTCGGTGTCTTGTCCGCTCCGCTGAGCCTGCCGCGCCCCACCTCACGCGAAGGCTTTCCGAATCCGCGCGCAGCGTCGAGCGCATCACGCAACCTACTGATTCACTGAAGGATTTCCATGAGCCTCAAATGCGGCATCGTCGGCCTGCCCAACGTCGGCAAGTCCACCCTGTTCAACGCGCTGACCAAGGCGGGAATCGCCGCCGAAAACTATCCGTTCTGCACGATCGAGCCGAACGTCGGCATCGTCGAGGTGCCGGACGCGCGGCTGAAGGCGCTCGCCGAAATCGTCAAGCCGGAGCGCATCCTGCCGGCCGTGGTCGAGTTTGTCGACATCGCCGGTCTGGTGGCCGGCGCGAGCAAGGGCGAGGGCCTCGGCAACCAGTTCCTCGCGAATATCCGCGAAACCGACGCGATCACGCACGTCGTACGCTGCTTCGAAGACGACAACGTGATTCACGTCGCGAACAAGATCGATCCGCTGTCGGACATCGAGGTGATCAACACCGAGCTCGCGCTTGCCGACCTCGCCACCGTCGAGAAGTCGCTCGCGCGCTATTCCAAGGCGGCCAAGTCGGGTAACGACAAGGAAGCCGCGAAGAACGCGGCGGTGCTGGAGAAGGTCCGCGCGCAGCTCGACCAGGCGAAGCCGGTCCGCGCGCTCGATCTGACCGATGAAGAAAAGGCCACGCTCAAGCCGTTCTGCCTGATCACCGCCAAGCCGACGATGTACGTCGCCAACGTGAAGGAAAACGGCTTCGAGAACAACCCGCACCTCGACGCGATCACGAAGTTCGCGGCTGCTGAAGGCGCGCCGGTCGTGGCCGTGTGCGCGGCGGTCGAAGCGGAAATCGCCGACCTCGACGAAGCCGACATGGAAGTCTTCCTCGCCGACATGGGCATGCATGAGCCGGGCTTGAACCGCGTGATCCGCGCGGGCTTCAAGCTGCTCGGCCTGCAGACCTACTTCACGGCCGGCGTGAAGGAAGTGCGCGCGTGGACGATCCACGTCGGCGATACGGCGCCGAAGGCGGCCGGCGCGATCCACACCGACTTCGAGCGCGGCTTCATCCGCGCGCAGACGATCAGCTTCGACGACTACATCACCTACAAGGGTGAACAAGGCGCGAAGGAAGCCGGCAAGATGCGCGCGGAAGGCAAGGAGTACGTCGTGCATGATGGCGACGTGATGAACTTTTTGTTCAACGTCTAAGCGCGAAGCAGCGCAAACTGCGCTGCGCGCTTAAGGCCCGCGAACCCTCAGGGGTTGCGGGCTTTTTTGTTTGCGCGCTACGACCTCCGCAACGCGTCGAGACAACGGGCCTTGATGTGCGGATTTGCAGTCGTGACCGCCGAAACAGCGTGCAACGCTTTGGCCTTGTAGTTTTTCGGCGCATCGTCAATAAACGGAATGCCGCACACACGCGATACCGCGAGAATGTGACTGTCGCCTTCGACAGGGTCTACGACCTTCAGCACAGTTGCGGGATTTCTCGGCAACGCACAGGCAAGAGCGATTCCCAAACCTTCCGCGTTCGCGCCGTCGGCCCCTATGGCCAGGCTACGCGGATGACTCTAGCTGTCGCCATGCATGAAGAAGGCGTCCCTGCCGAAAGTGTGCGTTCCCGGATTAGGCGTCAATGGCATGCCGAAAGCTCCGACATGATGGGAATGCCTTGGCGACCCAATCGTGTACGAACCTTCAGGTATCGGCCCGACCGATCGGACGTGTTGCATGAGGCGATTGCTTTTGCCCGCGCCGTGGCCCGAGTTGCATCACCCGTGATCTTTCCGAATAGATTCCCGTTTATTTCCTTTCCGTGACAGCCAATGCTAAATTTCGGCTTCCGGCGCGCCGCCGCCGGAATGTCATCGAACACAACTAGAATCGCGCGATTCGCGTCCGCGCCCCTTCCGAACCGGAGACAAATCGATGAATTACAAGCCGCTGTTCCGTTCACTTTCCGTCGCCGCTGTATTGAGCATCGGCGTCAGCCAGGCGGCTCACGCCGCGACCGAAATCCAGTTCTGGCACGCCATGGAAGCCGCACTGGGTGAACGTCTGAACGACATCGCGAACGACTTCAACAAATCGCAAAACGACTACAAGATCGTGCCCGTGTTCAAGGGCACCTACGACCAGACCCTCGCCGCCGGCATCGCCGCCTATCGCAGCGGCAATGCGCCGGCCATCCTGCAGGTCTACGAGGTCGGCACCGCGACGATGATGCAGGCGAAGAAAGCCATCGTCCCGGTCACGCAGGTATTCAAGGACGCGGGCCTGCCGCTCGATCAGAAAGCCTTCGTGCCGACCATCGCGAGCTATTACAGCGACTCGAAAACCGGCGAACTGATCTCGATGCCGTTCAACAGCTCGACGCCGGTGCTGTACTACAACAAGGATGCGTTCAAGAAGGCTGGCCTCGATCCCAACCAGCCGCCGAAGACCTGGGCCGAGTTGCACACCGATGCGCAGAAGCTGAAGGCCTCGGGCATGTCGTGCGGCTACTCGTCGGGCTGGCAAAGCTGGATTCAGCTCGAGAACTACAGCGCGTGGCATGCGGCGCCGTTCGCGTCGCGTAACAACGGCTTCGACGGCATGGACGCGCAGCTCGAATTCAACAAGCCGCTGCAGGTCGCGCACATCCAGTTCCTGCAGAACATGGCGAAGGACGGCACGTTCACCTATGTCGGCCGCAAGGACGAACCGGTGTCGAAGTTCTATAGCGGCGACTGCGGCATCATCACGAACTCGTCAGGCTCGCTCGCGACGATCAAGAAATACGCGAAGTTCAACTTCGGCACCGGCATGATGCCGTACGACGACAGCGTGAAGGGCGCGCCGCAGAACGCGATCATCGGCGGGGCGAGCCTGTGGGTGCTGTCGGGCAAGGACCCGGCCGTCTACAAGGGCGTCGCGAAGTTCCTCGCCTATCTGGCCACGGCGCCAGTCGCCGCGAAGTGGCATCAGGACACCGGCTATCTGCCGATCACGACCGCCGCGTATGACCTGACGCGCCAGCAGGGCTTCTACGACAAGAACCCCGGCAGCGACACCGCGATCCGCCAGATGCTGAACAAGCCGCCGCTGCCGTTCACGAAGGGTCTGCGTCTGGGCAACATGCCGCAGATCCGCACCGTGATCGACGAAGAACTCGAGCAGGTGTGGGCGGACAAGAAGACGCCGCAACAGGCGCTCGACTCGTCCGTCGCGCGCGGCGACGACCTGCTGCGCCGCTTCGAAAAGGCCAGCAACTAAGCATCGCCTGCAGGCAGGGTTCCGGCGCTCCTGCGCGGGAACCCGTCGTTGCAGCACACTCTGGACATTCCGATGGAAAAGCGCTCCTACTTCGGCACCAGCGTGCTGCCCTACCTGCTCGTCGCGCCGCAGCTGCTCATCACGCTCGTGTTCTTCCTCTGGCCGGCGGGCGTCGCGCTCTGGCAATCGACGCAAACACAGGACGCGTTCGGTACGTCGAGCGCGTTCGTCGGACTCGCGAACTTCAAACAGTTGTTCGCCGACCCGCTGTATCTGGCGTCGTTCAACACGACAATCGTGTTCTGCACGCTCGTCACCGTGTCGGGCCTCGTGATCTCGCTGTTGCTCGCGGTCTGCGCGGATCGCGTGACGCGCGGCGCTAAGGCCTATCAAACGCTGCTGATCTGGCCGTACGCGGTCGCGCCCGCGATCGCCGCGGTGCTGTGGTCGTTCCTGTTCAACCCGAGCATCGGCCTCGTCACGTATGCGCTCGCGAAACACGGCATCGTGTGGAATCACGCGCTGAACCCCGGTCAGGCGATGTTCCTCGTCGTGCTCGCGTCGGTCTGGCAGCAGATCAGCTATAACTTCCTGTTCTTCTATGCGGGCCTGCAGGCGATTCCGCGCTCGCTGATCGAAGCGGCCGCGATCGACGGCGCCGGTCCGGTGCGCCGCTTCTTCGGCATCGCCCTGCCGCTGCTGTCGCCGACCACGTTCTTTCTGCTGGTGATCAACATCACCTACGCGTTCTTCGACACCTTTCCCGTGATCGACGCGGCGACCGGCGGCGGCCCCGGCCAGGCCACCCGCACGCTGATCTACAAGATTTTCGCCGAAGGCTTCCAGGGGCTCGACATCGGCAGTTCGGGCGCGCAGTCGGTCGTGCTGATGATCATCGTCGTGGCACTGACCGTCGTGCAATTCCGCTTCATCGAACGCAGGGTTCAATACTCATGATCGAGAACCGACGCGGTTTCGACCTGTTCTGTCACGCGGTGCTGATCATCGGCGTCGTGCTGGTGGTGTTTCCGGTGTACGTCGCGTTCTGCGCGGCGACGATGAGCGAGCACGAGGTGTTCACGGTGCCGCTGTCGCTCGTGCCGAGCACGCATCTGTTCGAGAACATCGTCACGATCTGGACGCAGGGCACCGGCAACGCCGCGGCGCCGTTCAATCGCATGCTGGTCAACAGCCTCGTGATGGCGCTCGTCATCGCGATCGGCAAGATCGCCGTGTCGATGATCTCCGCGTACGCGATCGTCTACTTCCGCTTTCCGTTTCGCACGCTCGCGTTCTGGCTGATCTTCATCACGCTGATGCTGCCGGTCGAAGTGCGGATTTTCCCGACCGTGCAGGTGGTGTCGTCGATGCATCTGAGCAATACATATACCGGTTTGACGCTGCCTTTGATCGCGTCGGCGACCGCGACGTTCCTGTTCCGCCAGTTCTTCAAGACGCTGCCGGACGAGCTGATGGAAGCCGCGCGCATCGACGGCGCGGGCGCGCTGCGCTTCTTCTGGGACGTCGTGCTGCCGCTGTCGCGGACCACGATGGCGGCGCTCTTCGTGATCACGTTCATCTACGGCTGGAACCAGTATCTGTGGCCGATCCTGATCACCAGCCAGCAGTCGCTGATCACCGCGGTGATCGGCATCAAGGGAATGATCGCCTCGGGCGATACCGCGACCGAATGGCATCTGGTGATGACGGCCACGCTGCTCGCGATGCTGCCGCCGCTCGCCGTCGTGCTGACGATGCAGCGCTGGTTCGTGCGCGGCCTCGTGGATTCGGAAAAATGATCCGGTATGGCGGACTGCGACAAGCACTCAAAATCAAAGGCTAGAACGGCATGGCTGCACTGACTCTGCAAAGCGTTAAGAAAACCTACGACGGCAAACAGTTCGTGTTGCACGGCATCGACGTCGACGTCGCCGACGGCGAATTCGTCGTCATGGTCGGCCCGTCCGGCTGCGGCAAATCGACCTTGCTGCGGATGGTCGCCGGGCTCGAGCGCATCTCCGACGGCAGCATTTCGATCGCCGGCAAGGTCGTCAACGAGCTGGAGCCGAAGGATCGCAACATCGCGATGGTGTTCCAGAACTACGCGCTGTATCCGCATATGAGCGTGGCCGAGAACATGGGTTACGCGCTGAAGATCGCGCGCGTCGATCGTGCGCAGATCGCGAAACGCGTCGAAGCCGCCGCGCAGATTCTCGAGCTCGGCGCGCTGCTGCAGCGCAAGCCGCGCGAGTTGTCGGGCGGGCAGCGGCAGCGCGTCGCGATGGGCCGCGCGATCGTGCGCGAGCCGGCGGTGTTTCTGTTCGACGAGCCGCTGTCGAATCTCGACGCGCGTTTGCGCGTGCAGATGCGCCTCGAAATCCAGCGCCTGCATGCGCGCCTCAAGACCACGAGTCTGTACGTCACGCACGATCAGATCGAAGCGATGACGCTGGCGCAGCGCGTGATCGTGATGAACCAGGGCCACGCCGAGCAGATCGGCGCGCCGACCGAAGTCTACGAGCGGCCGGCCACGGTGTTCGTCGCGAGCTTCATCGGCTCGCCGGGGATGAACCTGCTCGAAGGCCGTGTCGCGGACGACGGCTCGACCTTCGACGTCGCCGGCAACGGCCCGAAGCTGCCGCTCGCGGGCGTGCCGTCGATCGGCCGCGAAGTCGCGACAGGCCGCGAGTGGACGCTCGGCATTCGCCCCGAGCATTTGAGCCCGGGCACGGCCAACGCACCGTTCGCGACACTGAGCGTCGATTCTTGCGAAATTCTCGGCGCGGACAATCTCGCGCACGGCCGCTGGGGCAAGCACGATGTGACCGCGCGGCTGCCTCACGCGCATCGTCCCGCGGCCGGCGAGGCGCTGCAGGTCGTGCTGCCCGCGCAGCATCTGCACTTCTTCGATCCGGAGACTGGACGGCGCGCGAACTGAGACGCCCGCGGCGCGACGCGACGGCGGCCCGCCGCCGGCCCCCCTTGCCGCCCGGCCCTCGGCGCGAAGTACAATGCCACCTGAACCACATGCCGCGCGCGGCAGCGTCGTCGAATCCGACGCCGCGCCGGCCGGCGCCGGGTGTTCCGCCCGGCCCTCACACCGACTACCCATTCACCCCCGACTGCCCGCCCGCACGCGGCCGGCGTCGTCAACGTCTACTGCAAGCTAATGGCCCAATACGTTTTCACCATGAACCGGGTCGGCAAAATCGTGCCGCCCAAGCGCCAGATCCTGAAAGACATTTCGCTTTCGTTCTTCCCCGGCGCGAAGATCGGCCTGCTCGGCCTGAACGGCTCGGGCAAGTCGACCCTGATCCGCATCATGGCCGGTGTGGACACCGAGATCGAAGGCGAAGCGACACCGATGCCGAACCTGAACATCGGCTATCTGCCGCAGGAGCCGCAACTCGATCCGCAGAAAACCGTGCGTGAAGCGGTCGAGGAAGGCCTCGGCGACGTATTCAAAGCGCAGAAGAAGCTCGACGAAATCTACGCGGCCTACGCGGAGCCGGACGCCGACTTCGACGCGCTGGCCGCCGAGCAGGCGAAGTACGAAGCGATCCTCGCAACGACCGACGGCAGCGCCGAGCAGCAGATCGAAATCGCCGCCGACGCACTGCGCCTGCCGGCATGGGACGCGAAGATCGAGCATCTGTCGGGCGGCGAAAAGCGCCGCGTGGCGCTGTGCAAGCTGCTGCTGCAAAAGCCCGACATGCTGCTGCTCGACGAGCCGACCAACCACCTCGACGCGGAATCGGTCGAATGGCTCGAGCAGTTCCTGACGCGCTTCCCGGGTACCGTGGTCGCCGTCACGCACGATCGGTACTTCCTCGACAACGCCGCCGAGTGGATTCTCGAACTCGACCGCGGCCACGGCATTCCGTGGAAGGGCAACTACAGCAGCTGGCTCGATCAGAAGGAAGAGCGTCTGAAGCAGGAAGAAGCGTCGGAGTCCGCGCGCCAGAAGGCGATCAAGAAGGAACTCGAGTGGGTGCGCCAGAACCCGAAGGGCCGCCAGGCGAAGTCGAAGGCGCGTATCGCGCGCTTCGAGGAACTGAACAGCCAGGACTACCAGAAGCGCAACGAAACGCAGGAAATCTTCATTCCGGTCGGCGACCGCCTCGGCAATGAAGTGATCGAGTTCAAGAACGTCAGCAAGTCGTACGGCGACCGGCTGCTGCTCGATAACGTCAGCTTCAAGATCCCGGCCGGCGCGATCGTCGGCATCATCGGTCCGAACGGCGCCGGCAAGTCGACGCTGTTCCGGATGCTGACCGGTCGCGAGCAACCGGATTCGGGCGAAATCGTGCAGGGTCCGACCGTCAAGCTCGCGTACGTGGACCAGAGCCGCGAAGCGCTCGCAGGCACCAAGACCGTGTTCGAGGAAATCTCGGGCGGCGCGGACGTGCTGACGGTCGGCAAGTACGAAACACCATCGCGCGCGTATATCGGCCGCTTCAATTTCAAGGGCGGCGACCAGCAGAAGATCGTCGGCAATCTGTCCGGCGGCGAGCGCGGTCGTCTGCATCTGGCGAAGACGCTGATCGCGGGCGGCAACGTTCTGCTGCTCGACGAACCGTCGAACGACCTCGACGTCGAAACGCTGCGCGCGCTCGAAGACGCGCTGCTCGAATTCGCGGGCTCGGTGCTCGTGATTTCGCACGATCGCTGGTTCCTCGATCGCATCGCGACGCATATCCTCGCGTTCGAAGGCGACTCGCAAGTCACGTTCTTCGACGGCAACTACCAGGAATACGAAGCGGACAAGCGCGCGCGTCTCGGCGAGGAAGGCGCGCGGCCGAAGCGCCTGCGCTACAAGCCGATCTCGCGTTAAGAAGCGGGCGGACGACGGCCCGTCTGGCGCGATGCCGGACGGGCCGCGGGGCATGCGCGTTGCTAACCGTCGCTAGATGGAGGCGCGCGTGAAAGTCTCGCGCACGCGACAGACGGTCAACACAGCGCCGCGCGACGCGGCAACGAGGAGACAGGCATGGCGATGTCGAAGGGCAGGCGCTGGATCGTCATCGTGGGCGGAACGCTTTTGGCGTTGGTTCTGATCGCGATCGGCGCGATGCAATTCGCGCAACAGGAAGTCAAGAATCGCGTCAGCGCGGCGCTCGGGCCGCTCGGCAGCGCCGACAGTATCGACGTCGGCCTCACCTCGGTACACCTCACCCACGTCGTGCTAAAAGCGCCGCCTGACTGGCCAGCGGGTGAACCGCTACGCGCCGACGAAATCACGATCACCCCGGACGTGCGCGATCTGATCGCGCGGCGCATGCATATCCGCGAGGTCGTCGTGCGCGGCTTCGACATGGCCGTGTTACGCACGAAGGACGGCTCGCTGAATCTGCTGCCGAACCTGCGCGAATCGCTGAACCGCGGCGATCAGCCGGGCAACGCCGGCACGGCGCCGCCGATCCCGCGCGAAAAGCTGGTCGACCATATCCGCTTCGAACACGGCAACTTCCATTTCTACGACATGACTGTCGGGCCGCCGCCGTTCAAGGTCACGGTCAGCAACGCGAACGCGAGCGTCGACCATCTGCATCTGCCGGCGCTTACCGAACCGACCCATGTCAGCGTTCGCGGCTCGATGAAGGGGCCGGCGCATACGGGCACCGTGACGTTCGACGGCTGGATCAAAATCGCCAGCCGCGATTCGCAGACGACGAGCACGCTGCACGGCGTCGATATTGCGATGCTCGATCCGTATCTGCTGAAGAAGGCCGGCACGCGCTCACAGGTGACGGGCGGCACCGTCGATCTGACGATCGAATCGACGGTGCGGAACTATCATCTCCATGCGCCCGGCACGGTGACGGTCCACAATCTGCAGCTCGCCGAATCCGACAATCCGCTCGAGACGTTCATGTCGATTCCGACCCGCGCCGCCGTCGCGGCGCTGAAGACGCATAACGGCAATGTCACGCTGCATTTCGTGCTCGACGGCGATCTGCGCGATCCGAAGTTCTCGGTGCGCGAAGGGATCCTCGCGCGCATCGGCGCGGGGTTTGCGCAGGCGCTCGGGGTCAGCGTCGAAGGCGTCGCGAAGGGTGCGGGCGAGACCGTCAAGGGTCTCGGCAATGCGCTGAAGAATCTGCTGGGGCAGTAGCGGCGGCGGTCAGCTCAAACCGGCAAGCCCAACTCGCGCAGCTTGGCTTCCGTTTGCGCCGCGCTCGTGTGATGCACGCCGTGCCAGCCGAGCGCCTTCGCGGCTTCGGCGTTCTTCGCGTTGTCGTCGATGAAGACGAGTTCGGCCGGCTCGACACCGGGCATTTGCAGTTCGATGCGCCGGCGCATCTCCGCGAAGATCGCCGGGTCGGGCTTCACGAGTTTCACGCGCCCCGACACGACGACGTCGCGAAACCGCCGCAGCACCGGATAGTGCTCCCACGCGTACGGAAACGTCTCGGCCGACCAGTTGGTCAGCCCGAAGAGCGGCACCTCGGCCGCTTCGAGCTTTTCCATCAGCGCGATGCCGTCGTCGAGCACACCCGCCACCATCTGGTGCCAGCGCTCATAGAACGCGCGGATCAGCGGTTCGTGATCGGGAAACCGCGCGATCAGCTCGTCGGTGGCTTCGACGATCGGCTGACCGCCATCCTGGCGGATCACCCAGTCCATCGAGCAGACGTGCGTGAGGAACCAGCGGCGCTCGAGTTCGTCGGGAATCAGCTCGCGGTACAGGTACTCGGGACTCCAGTCGATCAGCACACCGCCGAAATCGAACACCACTGCCTTGATCGCCATGCACCTCGCTCCTTTGGAAGGTCGCCGCTATGCTCAGATGGGTTGCGTGCGCAGTTCCAGCCACGCTTTCGCGTCGCCCGATACATGCGGCGCGAGGCGCGCGCGCACCGTCTCGTGATACGCGTTGAGCCACGCGCGCTCGTCGTCGCGCAGCAGCGACAGCTCGATGCAGCGCGCGTCGATCGGGCACAGCGTCAGCGTTTCGAACTTCAGGAAGTCGCCGAATTCGGTTTTTTCCGCGGCCACGTTCAGCACGAGGTTTTCGATTCGCACGCCCCACTTGCCCGACCGATACAGACCCGGCTCGTTCGACGTGATCATGCCCTCCTCCATCGCGGTCCACGGTTCGGCCGGTGCGTAGTGCGAGATCACCTGCGGGCCTTCGTGCACGTTCAGGAAGTAGCCGACCCCGTGACCGGTGCCGTGGCCATAGTCGGCGCCGGCCTGCCAGATCGGTGCGCGCGCGATCGCGTCGAGCATCGGCGAGCGGATGCCGCGCGGGAATTGCGCGCGTGACAGCGCGATCATGCCCTTCAGCACGACGGTGAAATCGCGGCGCTGTTCGCTGCTCGGCGTGCCGACCGGGACGACGCGTGTAATGTCGGTCGTGCCGCTCAGATACTGGCCACCCGAATCGATCAGCAGCAGGCCGTTGCCTTCGATCACCGCATGCGACTCCTCGGTCGCGCGATAGTGCGGCATCGCACCGTTCGCATTGAAGCCCGCGATCGTCGCGAAGCTCAGCGACACGAAGCCGGGACGGCGCGCGCGAGCTGCCGTCAGACGCTCGTCGATCGTCAGCTCGGTGATGCGCTCGCGGCCGAGCGCGCTTTCGAACCACGCGAAGAATTCGGCGAGCGCGGCGCCGTCCTGCTCCATCGTCTCACGCACGTGCGCGGCATCGGCGGCGGTCTTGCACGACTTCAGGAAAGTGGACGGATTGACCGCCTCGACCACCTTGACCGACGACGGCACCGCCTGCAGCGAGCCGTACGTGATGCGGCGCGGATCGATTAGCAGCGTGCTGCCGGCTGGCAGCGCAGCAAGCGCGTCGGCGGTTTTCGCGTACGGCTCGACGCTGATGCCGTCGCGCACGAGCACTTCGGCGAGCGCCGGCGACACCTTGCCGTCGGCGATAAATAGCGACGCCCGATCCACGCCGATCAGCGCGTGCGCGACGAACACCGGGTTGTAGCTGACGTCGGCGCCGCGCAGATTCAGCAGCCAGGCGAGGTCGTCGAGCGTCGAGATGAAGTGCCACTGCGCGCCTTTCTCGACCATCGCGCGACGCACCTGCGCAAGCTTGTCCGCACGTGTGACGCCCGCTTGCGGCGCGGCGTGCTCGAAGACGGCGTCGGCGGGCAGCGCCGGGCGCTGCGCCCAGATCGCGTCGAACAGGTCGAGGTCGGTGCGCAATTGCACGCCGCGCGCGTTCAGTGCGGCGCTCAACGCGCGCGCGGCCGCGACGCCCAGCACCGCGCCGTCCACACCGACCGTGCCGCCGCTCGCGACGTTCTGCGCGAGCCATTCGAAATGCGGCGTCGTGAGCTGGCCGCCAGTCATCTTCATCAGCTCGACACCGCTGCCGGCGAGCTGCGCACTTGCCTGCTCCCAGTAGCGGCTGTCGGTCCAGACGCCGGCGAAATCGGCGGTGACGATCAGCGTGCCGGCCGAGCCGGTGAAGCCCGACAGCCACTGGCGGCCTTGCCAGCGCCCTGGCAGATACTCGGACAGATGCGGATCCGCCGACGGCACGAGGTAAGCGGCAATGCCCTCGCGCGCCATCGCGGCGCGCAGGCTCGCGAGGCGCTCGGGAATGGAGGAGGTTTCGGGAAGTCGGGCGTTCATGGAGTTACCTGCAAGGATTCATCGACGGATTGACCGGCGCGTTGATTGACGCGACAAGAGGCCGACTGTCACGGCGACGGCGACGAGCGCGACGGCGGTGCATACCGGCCATTCGAGCATGTCGCCGTCATGGAAGAGACTTGTCACATTGCCGGCCATCCGCGCGACGCTCGTGCCGAGCACACCGGCCAACAGCGCGGCCCACCAGCGGGCGCGGCTCGCGCGGCGCTGCGGATGCAACCACCAGCCCGCGAGGCCGATCACCGCGCCGAGTACGAGAATGCCTGGCCAACCCATCAGGCGTCGACTCCAGACTGGGCGCTCAAACACGGCAAGATCAATTTCGGATTCGTCTCATAGGCGAAAGGAGCCGCCAACGCTAGCATTTTTGCCTCCTCAACTATACAAGTTCAGCACGGCGCTTTCCGCATAGCGGTTGAGTTTAGGGATCGGGGTGTGCTTAGGCAAGTTGTAAGTCTGACGAAAACGCCTCATGCTTCGCCCGTTGCCAGGCTGACGCAGCGCCATGCGCATCGCCCTTATCGAACCCGACGTGCAACACGCCAAGCTGGTCGACCGGCTCATTTTCGCTGGCGGCCACGTGTGCCAGCACTTCACCACTAGCGCCACCTTCCTGCAGCGCGCTACCGACGAATTTTTCGACCTGTTGATCACCGAAAGTTGGGCCGGCGACCATTGCGCCGAAGACGTGATCCCGCGCGCGCGCTCCATTCTGCCGGGCCTGCCCATCATGATGCTGCTGAGCGCACCGCGCGAATGCCAGATCGTCGCCGCGCTGCATGCCGGCGCCGACGACTGTCTCAGCAAGCCAGTGCGCGGCCCCGAAATGCTCGCGCGTGTCGAGGCGCTGCAGCGCCGTGCGGGCCTGCGGCGGCCGCCCAACCGTCGACGCGAGGTGATCGGCGGCTATACGTTCGACGCGGCGAATTTGGCCGTGACATTCCGCGACCTGACCGTGATCCTGACGCCGAAGGAATTCCGCCTCGCGCTGGTGCTGTTCAACAATCTCGCGCGGCCGGTGTCGCGCGCGCATATTCTCGAAACCGTGTGGGCCCGCCGCCGTGACGTAAATTCGCGCACCATCGACACCCACGCGTCGCGCGTGCGCAGCAAGTTGCAACTGCGCCCGGAGCTTGGCTACACGCTGACGCCGGTCTATGGTTACGGTTACCAGCTCGACGCGATCCCGCCGGAGAGCCCGACAGGCGCGAACTGACGCATGCGGGATATATGGCGGGCAGAATGTGAGTATCGTGGAAACGCTATAATATAAGGCTGAACGATAGCTCCCCCAAATGCAGCTTCTAACGATCGGAATCAACCATCACACTGCGCCTGTCGCCTTGCGCGAACGCGTGGCGTTTCCGCTCGAACAGATAAAGCCCGCTCTGGATACGTTCAAAGGCATCTGGCTGGGCCACATGGCCCCCAACGCGCCCGAGGCGGCAATTCTGTCCACCTGCAACCGCACCGAACTCTACTGCGCGACCGACGACCTCGCCGCGCGCGAAGCCTCGGTGCAGTGGCTGTCGAAGTACCACAACCTCCCGATCGATGAACTCGCGCCGCACGTCTATGCGCTGCCGCAGTCCGAAGCCGTGCGCCATGCGTTCCGCGTCGCGTCGGGGCTCGATTCGATGGTGCTCGGCGAAACGCAGATCGTCGGACAAATGAAGGACGCGGTGCGCACCGCCTCCGAAGCCGGCGCCCTCGGCACCTACCTGAATCAGCTATTCCAGCGCACCTTCGCCGTCGCGAAGGAAGTGCGCAGCACCACCGAGATCGGCGCGCAGTCGGTGTCGATGGCCGCCGCCGCGGTACGCCTCGCCCAACGCATTTTCGACAAGATCGCGAACCAGCGCGTGCTGTTCATCGGTGCTGGCGAAATGATCGAGCTTTGCGCGACGCACTTCGCGGCGCAGCATCCGCGGGAACTCGTCGTCGCGAACCGAACCGCCGAGCGCGGCATGCGGCTCGCCGAGCGCTTCAACGGCCGCGCCATTCCGCTCTCCGAGCTCCCCGCGCGGATGCACGAATTCGACATCATCGTGTCGTGCACGGCGTCCACGTTGCCGATCATCGGTCTTGGCGCGGTCGAGCGCGCGGTCAAGGCGCGCCGTCACCGGCCGATTTTCATGGTCGACCTCGCGGTGCCGCGTGACATCGAACCCGAAGCCGGCCAGCTCGAAGACGTGTTCCTGTACACCGTCGACGACCTCGGCGCGATCGTCCGCGAAGGCAATGCGTCGCGCCAGGCCGCGGTCGCGCAGGCCGAAGCGATCATCGAAACGCGCGTGCAGAACTTCATGCAGTGGCTTGATGCGCGCAGCATCGTGCCGGTGATCCGCCACATGCACACGCAGGCCGACACGCTGCGCCGCGCAGAGGTCGAACGCGCGCAGAAAATGCTCGCGCGCGGCGACGATCCGGCCGCAGTCCTCGAGGCACTGTCGCAATCGCTCACCAACAAGCTGATCCATGGTCCTACGCACGCGCTGAATCGCGCGAGCACCGACAACCGCGACAAGCTGATCGAGCTGATGAGCGGCTTCTACAAACACCCCGGCTCTACCGAGCGTTAGCGGCGCAGTGCTCGCCGCACCCCCGCGCGCCACCGCCGTGGCTCGCGAAGTGCTTCCGCCCCGGGCACTCGCCCGTTCCCCTGGCCGCATCCATTCCGGAGTCCGCTCCGCTACCCGCCCGATGAAAACGAGCATGCAACGCAAGCTCGACCAGCTGACCACCCGGCTGGCCGAACTGAACGACCTGTTGAGCCGCGAGGACATCACCGCCAACCTCGACCAGTACCGCAAGCTGACGCGCGAACACGCGGAGCTCGACCCGGTCGTCGAGCATTACGGGCTGTGGCGCCGGGCGCAGAACGACGCCGCCACCGCGCAGGAACTGCTCGCCGACACGTCGATGCGCGATTTCGCCGAAGAGGAAATCCGCGCAGCACGCGATCGTATGGAGACGCTCGGCGTCGAACTGCAGAAAATGCTGCTGCCGAGAGACCCGAACGACGAGCGCAACATTTTCCTCGAAATCCGCGCGGGCACCGGCGGCGACGAATCCGCACTGTTCGCGGGCGATCTGCTGCGCATGTATCTGCGCTATGCCGAGCGCAACCGCTGGCAGGTCGAGATGATGTCGGCGAGCGAATCGGACCTCGGGGGCTATCGCGAAGTGATCGTGCGAATTGCCGGCGATGCCGCGTATTCGAAGCTGAAGTTCGAGTCGGGCGGGCATCGCGTGCAGCGCGTGCCGGCCACCGAAACGCAGGGCCGCATCCATACCTCGGCGTGCACGGTCGCGGTGATGCCGGAAGCGGACGAGATCGGCGAAGTCGAGATCAATCCGGCCGATCTGCGTATCGACACGTTCCGCGCGTCGGGCGCGGGCGGCCAGCACATCAACAAGACCGACTCGGCGGTGCGCGTCACGCACTTGCCGACGGGCATCGTCGTCGAATGTCAGGACGACCGCTCGCAGCACAAGAACAAGGATCGCGCGCTGAAGGTGCTCGCCGCGCGCATCAAGGACAAGCAGGCCCACGAGCAGCAGGCGAAGGAAGCGGCGACGCGCAAGAACCTGATCGGCTCGGGCGACCGTTCGGAGCGCATCCGCACGTACAACTTCCCGCAGGGGCGCCTCACCGATCACCGCATCAACCTGACGCTGTATCGCCTCGACGCGATCATGGACGGCGATCTCGAAGAACTGATCGCGGCGCTCGTCAGCGAGCATCAGGCCGAACTGCTGGCTTCGCTCGGCGACGCGGACTAACGCCCCGACAATGACCGACGCCTCCCCGGCTCCGCTCGACCCCACCGCTCTGCCCCCCACGGCCGAGGCGCTAATGCGCGCATCGCCGCTGCCGCCGCTCGAAGCGCGGATTCTGCTCACGCATGTGCTCGGTTGGCGGCGCACGCAGCTGATCACGCGCGGCGAGGAGCCGCTCGAACGCGCAAGCGTCGAGCGTTATCGCACGCTCGAGGCGCGGCGCATGGCCGGCGAGCCGGTCGCGCAGCTCGTCGGTGCGCGCGAGTTCTTCGGGCTCGAATTCGAAGTGACGCCGCACGTGCTGATTCCGCGTCCTGAGACCGAGCTGCTGGTGGAGACCGCGCTCGCGGCGATCGAACCTCGGCCGCGCCCACGTGTGCTCGATCTCGGCACCGGGACCGGCGCAATCGCGGTGGCGATCGCGTCGATGCGGCCCGACGCGCAGGTCTGGGCGCTCGACCGCTCGGCCGACGCGCTCGCCGTCGCCGCGCGCAACGGCGCGCGCCTGCTCGACGTGAAACGCCCGGGGGGCGCCGTCGTTTTCCTGCCCAGCGACTGGTACGGCTCGCTCGACGCCGCGTTGCGCTTCGATGCGATCGTCAGCAATCCACCGTATATCGCGAGCGGCGACCCGCATCTGCGTGAGGGCGATCTGCGCTTCGAGCCGCGCGGCGCGCTCACCGACGAGGCCGACGGCCTCAGCGCGATCCGCGCGATCGTCGCCGGCGCCCCCGAGCGTCTCGCCGCCGACGGCACGGTTTGGATCGAACATGGCTACGACCAGGCCGAAGCCGTGCGCGCATTGTTGAGCGAACGCGGTTTTGCCGAGGTCCGCTCGGCGCGCGATCTCGCCGGCATCGAGCGGATCAGCGGCGGCGTGCTGCGCGCCGCTGCGGCCTGAGCGCGGTCGCCGAGGCTAAAACCCCAGGCGCGACGTGACTGCGGCCGCCCGTAGCGAAATCCGCTATCATTTCAGCCTATTCCCATCCTTTATCGGAACCGCAAGGTCAGTCATGGATACGCAACAACGCATCAAGCAAATCGTCGACGGCAACAACGTCGTTCTCTTCATGAAGGGCACGGCCCAGTTCCCGATGTGCGGTTTTTCCGGCCGCGCCATCCAGATCCTGAAGGCGTGCGGTGCCGGTGAGATCAAGACCGTCAATGTGCTCGAAGACGACGAAATCCGTCAGGGCATCAAGGTGTTCTCGAACTGGCCGACCATTCCGCAGCTGTACGTGAAGGGCGAATTCATCGGCGGCTCGGACATCATGATGGAGATGTACGAATCGGGCGAACTGCAGCAGCTGTTCGCCGCGGCCTGAGCGTTCTACGCTTCGTTCGCTTCATCAGGCGCCGCAAGCCATGCAGCAAGCACGCACCGCGGTGCCTCGCCGGCTGATCGTCGCGATCACCGGCGCCACCGGCGCCATCTACGGCATCCGGCTGCTCGAGACGCTGCGGCGGCTCGGCGGCGTCGAGAGCCACCTGCTGATTTCGAGCGCGGGTTGGCTCAACATCCAGCATGAACTCGATTTGGGCAAGGAAGACGTGCATCCGCTCGCGGATGTCGTCCATTCGGTGCGCGATGTCGGCGCGAGCATCGCGTCCGGCTCGTTCGCGACCGACGGCATGATCGTCGCGCCCTGCTCGATGAAAACTCTCGCGAGCATCGCGCACGGTTTCGCCGACAACCTGATCACCCGCGCCGCCGACGTCACACTGAAGGAGCGTCGCCGTCTCGTGCTGCTGGTGCGCGAAACGCCGTTCAATCTCGCGCATCTGCGCAATATGACGGCCGTCACCGAAATGGGCGGAGTGATCTTCCCGCCGCTGCCCGCGTTCTATAATCGGCCTGCTTCGATCGACGAGATGGTCGACCACACTGTCGCACGCGTGCTCGATCTGTTTGCGCTGGGGCCGGCGTTGTCGCCAGCGTGGGAAGGATTGCGGGGCGCGCAGGAGTAACCGCGACAACGCGGATTAACAACGGCTGCGACGCAATCAATTCCCGCCGAGCCCATTTATCAAGCTGGCGTGCGGACCTATATTGGTAGCAACCCAATTTCTCCGTGCCGTGCTTACACGGCCGCGTTGCTGTCATGAACCGCTTACCTTCGCTTTTCCTGTCTCACGGCGCACCCACGTTGCCGATCGATCCGTCAATGCCGTCCGCCGAGTTCGGCGCGCTCGCCACGCAATTGCCGCGTCCCGAGGCAATCCTGATGTTGTCGGCGCACTGGGGTACCGCGCAGCCACTCGCGAGCATCGCGACGGCGCCTGAAACCATCCACGATTTTTATGGTTTTCCGCGCCAGCTCTATGAAATCCAATATCCGGCGCCGGGCGCGCCCGACATCGCACGTAGCGCCGCCGCGCTGCTCGGCGCGAGCGGCATCGTCGCGGACGTGCAGCCGCACGGACTCGACCACGGCGCATGGGTGCCGATGCTGCTGATGTTTCCGCGAGCGGACGTGCCAATCGCGCAACTGTCGATCCAACCGCACAAGGACGCCGCGCATCATTTCCGCGTCGGCCGCGCGCTGCGCGCGCTAAAAGACGAAGGCGTGATGGTGATCGGCTCCGGCCAGATCACCCATAACCTGCGCGCCGCCGATTTCTCCGCGCGCCCGGAAGACGCCGATCCGCGTGTGGCCGAATTCACCGACTGGTTCGAGGACAAGCTCGTCGCGCGCGATATCGACGCGCTGCTCGACTATCGCCGCCAGGCGCCGCACGCGGTGTTGATGCATCCGACCGACGAGCATCTGTTGCCGGTATTCGCCGCGCTCGGTGCCGCCGACGACGACTATTCGCTCGCGATCCAGTCGCTCGGCACCTACCAACGCTCGCTCGCGATGACGAACTACGTGTTCGGGACCGCCTGATCCGGCGCGGGGTCGCGCACAAAGGTCAACAAAAAGCCCGCCTGATCATCGATCGGGCGGGCTTTTTATCGGCCCCGAAAGACCCGCGTCGAGCGGATCGTCGGTTTCGACCGGCGCTCAATGCGCGCCGATAACTTCGAGCACTTCGTCGTGCTCGAGCCGCTCGTCCAGATACTCCGAACGATAGCCGCTGTTCACGCCCCAGAAGTAGAACACCAACGCGAAGGCGATCACGACGAGCATGTCCCAGCCGTAAGGCAGAATGCCGAAGCCGCCAAACTCCTTGCTGCCGATCAGCGACAGGATCGCCATGATCGGCAGATACGCGACCAGCCACCAGGCAGCCTTCAGGTCACGGCCCCAGCCCTCGAAGCCCGACTTCGCCTGGAAGTAGAAATACACCGGCAGCGCGACGACCATCAGCAGAATGATTTCGCCGGTCAGCGGCCACCTCGCCCAGTACAGGATCAGCGACGCGCAGACAAACGCGAACGGCGCGATCACCTTCATGCCGGCGATGTGCAGCGGGCGCTCGAGATCGGTTGCCGCGCGGCGCAGTGCCATCAGGCTGATCGGGCCGGTCAGGTACGAGATCACGGTCGCGACCGAAATCACCGCCGCGAGCGAACTCCAGCCGCGGAAGAAGAACAGGAAGATGAACGAGACGAGCAGGTTGAACCACATCGCGTTGCGCGGAACGCCATAGAACGGGTGCACGTTACCGAACATCTTCGGCATCGTGTTGTTGCGCTCCATCGCGTAGATCATGCGCGAGGTGGTTGCCATGTAGGTCGTACCGGTGCCGCTCGGGCTCACGAACGCGTCGACGTACAGCAGGATCGCCAGCCAGTTCAGGTTCAGCGCAATCGCCAGTTCCGCGAACGGCGAAGCAAAGCTGAAGTGGCTCCAGCCCTTCATCACGTCGGCCGGATTCACGGCACCGATGTATGCGATCTGCAGCAACACGTAGATCACGAGCGCGAGCAGGATCGAGCCGATCACCGCGAACGGCACGCTCCTGGCCGGATTTCGCGCTTCACCGGCCAGGTTGATCGGGCTCTGGAAACCGTTGAATGCGAACACGATGCCGCTCGTCGCGACCGCGGTCAGCACCGCCGACCAGCCGTACGGCGCGAACGTGGTCGTCTGACCAAAGTTCTCGGTGTGGACGCCTGTCATCATCAGGCCGACGATCGTTGCGCCCGGGATCAGGAACTTGAAGATCGTGATCGCCGAGTTGGCGCGCGCGAACAGCTTGACGCCCCAGTAGTTGAGCAGGAAATAGATGATGACGAGCCCGGCGGACAACAGCAGGCCGTTGGTCGTCAACGACCCGTCGACGAACAGCGCATGCGCCCAGGGATAGGGCCAGGTACTCATATATTGGATCGATGCTTCGGCCTCGATCGGGATCACCGACACGATCGCGATCCAGTTGGCCCACGCGCTGATGAAACCGACCAGCGCGCCGTGCGAGTAGCGCGCATAGCGCACCATCCCGCCAGATTCCGGAAACACCGCGCCAAGTTCCGCGTAGGTCAGCGCAATCGCGAGAATCACGACCGCACCGATGATCCATGCGCAAATCGCAGCCGGACCGGCAATTTTTGCAGCCTTCCACGCGCCGAACAGCCAACCCGAACCGATGATCGAGCCCAGACCGGTCAGCATCAGCGCGAATGGCCCGATGTTCCGTTGGTATAGAACTTTTCAAGTCTTCTCCTAAATCAGAACCATGTCGGCACCGCGTGACATCGCTTGTGGCGGTGGGGACGGGGTGACGCGCATGTAAGCGCGTCCAGATGCGGAATAGGTGCAACCGACGCGCGGCGCGTAGTTTAACGGTTGCACCGTGTTACTGCAGCGAAACCGCAGCCGAACTAAGGGTTCTCCCTACAAAAAGTTGTCCCCATGCGCAACCTTTGTAAGAAAATTTCGGATCTGTCCGGCAAAGTTTCGTCTAGACTGTTGACCTTCGTCCGAATTCGCCGTATAACGTTCGGGCAGGATTTCAAGTGGCGAGTGAAGTGGTTCTTTCGTAGTTCGCCCATCAACGGTACTCCGGTTGGTCCCATTACCCCCTTCCTTGATTTTCATGCACCCCGGGCTTCGGCCTTATTCACCATTTTTAGGAAAAAGTAATATGGAAACCGGTACCGTCAAGTGGTTCAACGACGCTAAGGGCTTTGGCTTCATCACTCCGGACGGCGGCGGTGAAGATCTGTTCGCGCATTTCTCCGAAATTCGCACTGAAGGCTTCAAGACGCTCCAAGAAAACCAGAAGGTCACGTTTGAAGTGAAGACGGGCCCGAAGGGCAAGCAAGCGGCTAACATCAAGCCGGTGTAAGCTCCGCGCTTCCTTCTGGACGCAAAAAAACCCCGCCTCGGCGGGGTTTTTTATTACGGCGGCCAATCTGAATGCGCCGATTAACTTCGCGTTACTTCGCAATCCGCGGCGGATTATTTGTTGATTATTCGGGATTATCCGAATACACGCCGCGCATGAATACCGAGGCCGGTCGCAACGCTCGCGAGACGATCGCCGAATACCGCTTGCGCGTCTGGAAACGCCGCGGCCAACGCGCCCGACAGAAACGCGAGGCCGGTTGACCCGCCGGTGAAATAGATCGCGTCGACATCGCGCGGCGCGATGCCCGCCGCCTGCACCGTATCGCGCGCGGCCTGCACGATGCGTCGCGTTTCTTCCTCGCCCGCTTTGACGAGCTGCGCTTCGTCGAACGCGAGACGCAGATCCTCTTCCACCTGCTCGAGATCGATCACGGTCTCGCCGCCCGCCGCCACGCCGATCTTCGCCTCTTCCGCGTGGGCGGCGAGCGCGTGCCCGAAACGCTGCTCGACCACGCGCATCAGCCGGTCGTGGTGCTTCGTCTCCGTGAAAAGGTGCCGCATCAGCGCGAGTTCGCTGACGCGCTTCGGCGTGTAGACGGTGTTGATCAGGTGCCAGGTCGCGAGATCGAAATAAATCCGGTTCGGGATTTCGCGCCCTTGCGGATCGAGCGACTGGTAGCCGAGTTCGCGCAGTATCGTGGCGAGTTCGACGCGGCGGTCGAAGTCCGTACCCGCGACGTGCACGCCGTGGTGCGCGAGCACATCGTCCTTGCGCTCGACGCGCTTCATCCGTTCCGGCCCCACTCGCACGAGCGAAAAGTCCGACGTACCGCCGCCGATGTCCGCCACAAGCACGAGCCCCTCGGCGCTCAGGTGCGATTCGTAGTCGAACGCAGCTGCGATCGGTTCATACTGAAAGTGGATGTCGCGCAAGCCGGCCGTGCGCGCAGCGGCTTCGAGCTGTTGCTGCGCCATCTGGTCGGCGCGCGGGTCGTCGTCGACGAAGAACACCGGGCGGCCCAGCACCGCGCGGTCAATCGCGCCGCCGGCGCTCGCCTCGGCCGCGCGCTTCAGGTGAGTCAGGAACGTCGCGATCACGTCGGTGTACTTGATCGCACTGCCGTCGCCGAGATCGGTCGTATTCTCGGCGAGCGGCGAGCCGAGAATGCTTTTCATCGAGCGCATCAGCCGGCCGTCGAAACCGTCGATGTAAGCAGCGAGCGCCGCGCGCCCGAATTCGCTGGTGTGTTCGTCGGTATTGAAGAAGACCGCGGTGGGCAGCGTCGTGTACGCGCCTTCGACCGGCGCCAGCTTCAGCTGCGGGCCGATCGGAACCGCGACGGCCGAATTGGAAGTACCGAAGTCAATCGCGCAATAGTTCATGGCAGGAATGGCCGCTCACGGCTGGCGCGCAAAGAAAGGGGAGCGGCTTTGTATCACGAAAACTCCGGCAGCATCAACTGAAGCTGCCGGGACGGCCGCAAGATCGTTTGAAATCATGGCGCGGAATGGATGTTGCTACGTCCGACCGAATATGCCGCCCCATTTCGCCATCGAGGAGACTTCGCGTCATGAGCGTGCCGCCCACCGCCGCCGTCGATGACCCGCACGCCACGCTGATCGAAACCGATCTGCCGTCGCGGCTAGACCGTCTGCCGTGGGGCCGCTTTCATACGCTGATCGTGGTTGCGCTCGGCGTGACGTGGCTGCTCGACGGCCTCGAGGTGACGCTCGCCGGCGCGGTCGCGAGCGCGCTGAAAACCAGCCCGGCGCTGCGCTTTTCGAATGCCGACGTCGGCCTCGCGGGCAGCGCATACATTGCCGGCGCGGTGCTCGGTGCGCTCGGTTTCGGCTGGCTGACCGACCGGCTCGGCCGCCGCAAGCTGTTTTTCATCACGCTGACGCTGTATCTGGCCGCGACCGCGGCGACCGCGCTGTCGTGGAATCTGATGAGCTTCATGCTGTTCCGCTTCCTGACCGGTGCGGGTATCGGCGGCGAATACACGGCGATCAACTCGACGATCCAGGAATTCACGCCGGCACGCGTGCGCGGCTGGACCGACCTCGGCATCAACGGCACGTTCTGGGTGGGCGCGGGGCTCGGCGCCGCGGGCTCGCTGGTGCTGCTCGATCCGCACCTGCTGCCTTCCGACTGGGGCTGGCGCGCGTGTTTTTTCATCGGCGCGGTGCTCGCGCTGGTGATCCTGCCGATGCGCATCTGGATACCCGAAAGCCCGCGCTGGCTACTCACGCACGGCGACGAGCGCGACGCCCGCACGATCGTCGAGGGCATCGAGACGCGTTTTCGCAACGACGGCCACACGCTTGCCGACGACGCCCTCACGCGGCTGCGGCTGCGCGCGCGCGACCATACGCCGTTGCGCGAGGTGTTCCACACGCTGTTCAACGTGCACCGGCGCCGCGCGCTGGTCGGTCTCACGTTGATGACCGCGCAGGCATTCTTCTACAACGCGATCTTTTTCACCTACGCGCTCGTCCTCACCGACTTCTATCACGTGCCGGGCGACGACATCGGCTGGTATCTGCTGCCTTTCGCGCTCGGCAATTTCCTGGGGCCGCTCGTGCTCGGGCGGCTGTTCGACGTGATCGGTCGACGCAAGATGATCGCCGCGACCTACGCGATGTCGGCGATCCTGCTGACACTGTCGGGCTATCTGTTCGAGCAGCAACTGCTGAGCGTCGTCACGCAGACGGTCGCCTGGATGGTCATTTTCTTCTTTGCGTCGGCGGCCGCGAGTTCCGCGTATCTGACCGTGAGCGAATCGTTTCCGCTCGAAATCCGCGCGCTCGCGATCGCGGTTTTCTATGCGTTCGGCACCGCGCTCGGCGGCATCATCGGGCCGGCGTTTTTCGGTCGGCTGATCGATACGCATCAGCGCAGCGAGGTGTTTTCGGGCTATCTGGTCGGCTCGGCGTTGATGCTCGCGGCGGCGCTCGTCGCGGCGATCTGGGGTGTCGACGCGGAGCGCAAGTCGCTCGAACATGTGGCCGCGCCGCTGTCCAGCGTGACGGATGGCGAGAACGGCATGGACGGCGCTGCATGAAAAACGCGCGGACCGTGCCGCGCGTGCCTGACTGCTTCGTTGCTCATCGACTGCTTTCTTCGCTTTACGCGAAATCGCGCGGCAAGCGCGGCGAATCCATCGCTCAGAACGCCTTCTTCCAGGCGCCGGCGTACGCGATATCCGCCAGCGCCGCGCGTTGACGCGGCGCCTTCTCGCGTTCGCGCAGGACCGGGTCAAGTTTGTCGACGTCGCCGTAATGGCCGAGCGAGATCATCGCGATCGGCTCGACGTCCTTTGGTAGTTCGAAGGTGGTACGGAACGCGTTCACGTCGAAGCCGCTCATCTGGTGCGCGGCGAGGCCGAGCGCGTGCGCCTGCAGCACCAGCGACATCGCCGCCGCGCCGGCGTCGTAGAACGCGCAGCGGTTTACGTCGCCCTTGTTGGTCAGTGTGTGCGCGGTCACCGCGATCAGCACCGGCGCGAGCGCATTCCAGCCCTGGTTGAACGGCACCAGCGTGGCGAAAGCCTTCTTGAACGCGACTTCGTCGACGCTGCGATCGAATACCACAAAACGCCAAGGCTGCACGTTATATGAAGACGGCGCCCAGCGCGCCGCTTCGAGCACGGCGCGCAACTGATCGCGGCTCACCGGCTCGCTCGAATACGCGCGAGGGCTCCAACGGCCTGCAATCAGCTCGTGAATGGCAACTTCGGTTGAGGCGGGTTTGGTGGCCATGCGCTTCTCTCGGTAGATATTCATGTTCTCCGGGCGGCTGCCCGAGGCCACATAGCATAACGGGCTTTCGGTGCGCGCTCCAAGTTGCGGCGCGGCGCTATGCGTGCTGGCTGAGAAAACGCGCACGGCCCCGTTATGGGGCCGTGCGTCGTTGCTTCGCTGACGGTGAATCCGCGCGGCTCGCGAGGGCGCCTCAGATTGCCTGCGGCGTCGGCACCTTGGCCGGGCGGTTGATGCGCAGCACGATCACCGCGGCGATCAAACACAAGCCGCCGGAAATCATCGATGCGACCGTGTAGGTGCCAAGACTCGCGCGCAGCATGCCCGCGCCGAGCGCCGCGAACGCCGCGCCGAGCTGGTGGCCCGCGACCACCCAGCCGAACACGATCGGCGCCGATTCCTTGCCGTAGACGTCGGTCGCAAGACGCACGGTCGGCGGCACGGTGGCGATCCAGTCGAGACCGTAGAACACCGCGAACAGCGGCAGTCCGAAAAAGTCGATGCCGAACGCGTGCGGCAGATACATCAGCGACAGCCCCCGCAGCCCGTAATACCAGAACAGCAGCACGCGGCTATTGAAGCGGTCCGACAGCCAGCCCGACATCGTCGTGCCGAACAGGTCGAACACGCCCATCGCCGCGAGCAACGACGCGCCCTGCACTTCGGTCATCCCGTAGTCGCCGCACATCGCGATCAGATGGGTGCCGACATAGCCATTGGTGCTCGCGCCGCAAATGAAGAAGCTGAAGAACAGCAGCCAGAAGTCGCGCGTTTTGCTCGCCGACGCGAGCGTGCCGAATGCGATCGCGAGCGGATTCTGCCTGGTGACGGTCGTCGTGATGGGCGCGTCATGGGGTTCGCCGTACGGGCGCAGCTGCATGCTGGCCGGATGCTCGGGCAGCAGGAAGGCGACGAGCGGAATCACGACGGCCGCCGCGAGCGCGACGACCCACACGACCTGACGCCAGCCGTAATGCTCGGCGATGGCCGCGAGCAGCGGCAGAAACACCAGCTGGCCGGTCGCCGAGCTGGCGGTCAGGATACCCATCACGAGACCGCGGCGCGTCGTGAACCAGCGCGTCACGACCGTCGCCGACAGCGACAGCGCCGCTACCCCGGTCGAGCCGCCGACCATCACGCCCCAGATCAGCACCATTTGCCACGGATGAGTCATCAGCGACGACAGCGCGACACCCGCGGCCATCGCGCCGAGCGCGCTCAGCAGCGTGGGGCGCACACCGAAGCGCTGCATCGCGGCGGCCGCGAACGGCCCCATCAACCCGTACAGCGCGATGTTCACCGAGATCGCGAGCGAAATCGTCGCGCGGCTCCAGCCGAATTGGTGCTCGAGCGGCACCATCATCACGCTCGGTGTCGCTCGCGTACCCGCAGCCGCGAGCAACACCAGGAACACCACGGCGACGGTCAACCAGCCGTAGTGGAAACGCCCGCCTATCAGTCGCGCAGCCCAGTTCATCGATTCTCCCATCGACGCGGCCCGGGTGGCGGCGTCGTTCGTATTATTACGGCCTCGGTGAATGACTTGTGACAGATCGGTCACAATAGTGTTGCGATCTTAGTTACTGGTCGGTAACATGTCAAGGCGTCAATCTCATTCGGGTGACTTGCCATGTCCGACAGCGAAACCCCCAAGCCCGCCCCTACTCGTGCGCGGCGCGCGCGCGGCGCACAGACCGCCGGGCCGCAGGCGCAGCTGCATCTGCTGCGCGCGGCCAGCGAGTTGTTCTATCGCGAGGGCGTGCGCACGGTCGGCGTCGATGCGGTGGTCGAGCGCGCGGGCGTGAACAAGATGAGTCTGTACCGGCAGTTTTCGTCGAAGGACGAGCTCGTGATGGCGTATCTGGAGCAGAAGGACGAGCAGTTCTTCCGCTACGTCGAGAAGAGCTTCGCGAAGCATCCTGGCGAGCCGGCGAAGCAGCTTCAGCAGTACTTCGACGACCTCGCGGTGCGCGCCTCGGTCGACGATTACCGCGGCTGCCCGTTCGTGAACGTGTCGGTGGAGTTTTCGGATACCGCGCATCCGGCGCGGCAGTTCGTGTTCCGCAACAAGCAGCGCTTGATGGCGCGCCTCGTCGAACTGTCGACAGCGGCCGGCGCCGGCGATCCGCAAGCGCTGGCCGATGGGCTCGGTCTGCTGATCGAGGGCGTGTACGCGGCGAGCCAGACTTACGGGCCGGGCTGCGGGCCGATCCTAGCCGCGCCGAAAGTCGCCGCGCAGTTGATAGCGGCCGCTTGCGCGGAGAAGCCGGTTCGCTGAGCCAGTCCGTCAGCTGGGTCCTTTAGAATTGCGCGTTTTCCCGTCACATCCGTCCGCCATGCCGTTGCCCGCCGAATCCCACGATGCCGTTATCACCGCGACCCGTCATTGGCTGACGGAGGCCGTGATCGGCCTGAACCTGTGTCCGTTCGCGAAGGCCGTGCATGTGAAGGGGCAGATTCGCTATGCGCTCAGCGAAGCGGACACGCTCGAAGCGGTGCTGGCCGACCTGGAAGCCGAGTTGCAGACCCTCGTCGTCGCCGACCCCGCCGCCATCGACACGACGTTGCTGATCCTGCCGTGCGCGTTCGAGGACTTTCTCGGCTTCAACGACTGCCTGTTCTTCGCCGACCGGCTGGTCCAGCAACTGCGGCTCGAAGGCGTCATCCAGATCGCGAGCTTTCATCCGCATTACCAGTTCGAAGGCAGCGAGCCCGACGATATCGAAAACTACACGAACCGGGCGCCCTATCCGATCCTGCATCTGCTGCGCGAGGACAGCATCGAGCGGGCCGTGCAGGCCTTTCCCGACGCGGAAGAGATCTACGAGCGCAATCAGGAAACGCTGCGGCGCATTGGCCTCGCGGGCTGGGATGCGTTGATGAAGCGCTAAGTGATGCGCCAGGCCGCGCCTCAGGCCGGCACGAAAAATCGCTCCTTCAGCGCATCGAGCCCGAGCGCGTCCAGAACTTCGCCGAGCCGCTCAGCGGGCCGGCGCCGCGGCAGGTCCTTGTACTGCGCGATGATCAACTCGTTTTTCATCGAGTGTTCCCAGCCGACCAGCTCGGTCACGCTGACCTGATAGCCATGCGCTTCGAGCTGCAGGCAGCGCAGCACGTTCGTGATCTGGCTGCCGAATTCGCGCGTGTGCAGCGGGTGCCGCCAGATTTCCGTCAGCGCGGTCTTCAGAGCCTTGCCTTTGTTCTGCCGCAGCACGCCGGCTACCTCGGCCTGGCAGCACGGCACGACGACGATGTACTTCGCGTGCTTTTCGAGCGCGAAACGGATCGCGTCGTCGGTGGCGGTATTGCACGCGTGCAGCGCGGTCACGATGTCGATTTCGGCGGGCAGCCGCGTCGACGTGATCGACTCCGCCACCGACAGATTCAGAAACGACATCCCCTTGAAGCCGAGCCGAGCCGCCAGCTCTTCGGACTTCGTCACCAGCTCTTCGCGCGTTTCAATGCCGTAAATGTGCGAAGCCCCACCAGCCACGTCCTGAAACTCCTTGAAAAACAGGTCGTACAGGATAAAACCGAGGTATGACTTGCCCGCGCCGTGATCGACGAGCGTCAGCGCCCCCTGCTGGTGCTTCAGGTCCTTGAGTAGCGGCTCGATGAACTGGAACAGATGGTAGACCTGCTTCAGCTTGCGACGGCTGTCCTGATTCATCTTGCCGTCGCGCGTGAGGATGTGGAGCTCTTTGAGCAGTTCGACGGACTGGTTGGGACGGATTTCGTGGGTTTTGCCGGACATCGTATGGGCCGCCATCAATTGCAGTGCGAACGTGCGACAGATGACGGAAAAAGAGAAAGGTTGCTGCCAGTTTACCCAAAGTGCGGCAATCCCAGCGAGTACGCTGCCCGGGTCACGCGAGATAGGCGGTCCATCGGGAACACTTCCTGCTCGAAAGGCGCTGCGCGGAAGTGTCTCGAGAATGGCTGAAAACAGCTTGAGCGTCGGCTGAGCCTGCGGGTGCAAGCCGCGTCGTCGAAAACAGGAAGCTGTCCGGCCGTGCAACCCGGACACGCGAACCGGATGCATTTGGGGAGAGCGGTCCCGCAACAAGGGGCGAACGTTACGTAACCAGCAGCGGCCGGCTTTGCAACGGGTCGCGCGCTCGGATGATCACAGAAGAGGCGGCAATGGATACGGTACCCAACGGAAATGTCGAACAGAAGTTTCAGGAAATGATGGCGAAGCTCACCGCCGCGCCGGCATGGTCGGAGAAACAGCAACTCGAACTGGAGATGGCTCGCGACATCTCCACGGAAATGCTGCGGCTCGCCGAGGTCATGCGTGACGGCAACGTCGACCTCGAGACCTGCCTGACGATGCTCAAGTACGCCAAGGTGCTCGACTTCGTGATGACGACGCTCGCGTCGCGACGCGACATCAAGCCGCAGACGTTGCGGGTGATCTTCAAGCTCGCCGGGCTGAAGGTCGATGAGGCGTATCCGGGTTAGCGCGTCGGCATGCTGGTTAGATTGGCTTGGTATCGCGTTTCTCGTGTCACGCAAGACTGCTGCAACACGCCCGCACGCGGGCGGCTGGATGCCGCTCGCGACGCGGGCTTCCACACTCCCCTTCCACGGGTGTCTCAAGCGTGCCGCGCCTCGACTGGCGGCGTTCCCTCATGAAATAGCGTCTTCAGCTGCTCGCGCAGCTCCGGCGAATCCGCGTGCTTGTGAACGCTGACGGCATGCTGGACCGCGGCTTCGAGCAGTTCGCCGTCGCTGTCGGCGGATAGCGCGACAGTGCAGTTCGTTTCGCTCGGAAACTCGCGACAGTCGATATATTTGCGGGTCATGGCAATCTCCTTGAACCAGACGATCGACTCTTCCATCGATGCATCAGGCGCTTCGCGTCGGCTGCCGGCGCGCGGCAGTGAAGCGCGCCGCAGCGGCTGCGTCGCAAGCGACGTGATGGGGGATTGACGCGAGGAACGACGCGAACGGCGTCCGATGGAAGATGTTTGAAAAGTATAGGTCGCGTGCGGCGCGGGCCAAGCGGTGAATGCGATGCGCAACGGCCGGGAGAAAGACTGAATCCAGTATTTTCCGGTCTGGGGCGATCGAGCCCGGTCGCCTGGCGAATAGCCGCCTGTTTGCCAGTACCGAGCACAGTTCGACAGAGTTTGTCGGCGTTTGCCGCGGGCCGCGCGCGGTGTGACAATAGCGCCCTTCGCGCCGCATATCCGTTCGGTCACCGCGGCGCACCGCCTTTTCTCCCCGTTGATCCGCTGAACCGCATGTCATTCTCGCTCGATTCCGCCCGCGTCGCCGTGATCGGCGGCGGCCCCGCCGGCCTGATGGCCGCGGAGACGCTTGCCGGGCGCGGCGTGCAAGTCCACGTATATGACGCGATGCCGTCGGTCGGCCGCAAATTCCTGATGGCGGGCAAAGGCGGCATGAACATCACGCATTCGGAAGCCCTCGCGCCGTTTCTCGACCGCTACGGCTCGCGCCGCGAGCGCATCGCGCCGTTACTCGACGCGTTCGGTCCCGACGCGCTGTGCACATGGTTGCGCGAGTTGGGCGTCGAGACGTTCGTCGGCAGTTCGGGGCGCGTATTTCCGTCCGACATGAAGGCCGCGCCGATGCTGCGCGCGTGGCTGCATCGGCTGCGCGAAGCGGGTGTGCAGTTTCATATGCGTCGCAAGTGGAGCGGCTGGGCGTCAACATCCGAAGACGGTGCCGCCCACGCGTTGCGCTTCGACACGCCCAACGGTGAGCAGACGATCAGCTGCGACGCGGTCGTGTTCGCGCTCGGCGGCGCCAGTTGGCCGCGTCTCGGCTCCGACGCCGCGTGGGTGCCGCTGATGACGTCGCGCGACGTGCCGGTGACGCCGCTGCGTCCCGCGAACTGCGGCTTCGACGCGGACTGGAGCCCGTATCTGCGCGAGCGTTTCGCGGGTCAGCCGATCAAGACGGTCGCGATTTCCGTCACCGGCGTAGACGGAAAAGTCCACAATCGACAAGGTGAAATACTTTTGACCGAAACGGGCCTCGAAGGGAGCCTGATTTACGCGTTGTCGGCGCCGATCCGCGAGCGGATTCTCGCCGGCGGCGAGGTCACGATCGCGCTGGATCTCGCGCCAGGCTTGCCGCTCGAGCGAGTCGTGGAGGAAGTGACGCGGCCGCGCGGCTCACGCTCGATCGCGAGTCATCTGCACGGGCGAATCGGAATCGGCGGGGTCAAGCTGGCGTTGTTGCACGAGATTCTGTCGAAAGAAGCCTTCGCCGATGCACGCGGCCTCGCCCACGCGATCAAGGCGCTGCCGATGCGACTGCTGCGCGCGCGACCGATCGAGGAAGCGATCAGTACGGCGGGCGGAATCCCGTTCGAGGCGTTGGACGCGCATCTGATGATCGACCGGATGCCCGGCGCATTCTGCGCGGGCGAAATGCTCGATTGGGAGGCGCCGACCGGTGGTTATCTGCTGACCGCCTGCTTTGCCAGCGGGCTGGTCGCTGGCCGGGGCGCGTGCGCGTATCTGGAAGCGCACGGCACGTCGGCGTGACGCGCGCAGTCGCCCGCAGTCGCCGTCACCGCGCCTTGAGCCGCCACAACGACGTGACCTCGGCCGCTCGCGCAACATACAACGGATCGTTCTGATCGCTGGCCTTCGGATGCCGTGGACGAATGTCCTCGCGCCCCACGACACTGAGCCCCGCGTGCTTGATCGCCGCGAGCAGCCACTCGCGCGTACGCAGCCCAAGGTGCTCGGCGAAATCCGAAATGATCAGCCAGCCCTCGCCGCCCGGCGTCAGATGATCAGCGAGGCCGTTCAGGAAGCCGACCAGCATGCGGCTGTCCGGATCGTAGACCGCGTATTCGAGCGGCGACGCGGGCCGCGCCGGCACCCACGGCGGATTGCAGACGACGAGCGGTGCCCGACCGTCCGGAAACAGATCGGCCTGCACGATCTCGACCTGCTCGGCGTAACCAAGACGCGCGAGATTTTCACGAGCACACGCAAGCGCGCGCGCATCCTGGTCCGTCGCGACGATCTTGCGCACGCCGCGTTTGGCCAGCAGCGCGGCCAGCACGCCAGTGCCGGTGCCGATATCGAACGCGAGGTCCAGCGACGGCAGCGGCGTGCGAGCGACCAGATCGACGTACTCGCCGCGCACCGGTGAGAACACACCGTAGTGCGGATGGATGCGCTCGCCGAGCGCCGTAATCTCGACGCCCTTCTTGCGCCATTCGTGCGCGCCGATCAAACCGAGCAACTCACGCAACGACACGACCGACGCGTCACCGCTCGCCGGTCCATAAGCTTCGATGCAGGCCTGCCGCACGTCGGGCGCGCGACGCAGCGGAATGGCGTAGTCGGCATCGAGCGGAATCAGGATCATGCCGAGCGTGCGCGCGCGCTGCGACTGCGCCTGCCGATGCTGGTTGAACGCGTCGAGCGGTGTGGCTCCCTGCTTGCGCGGCTTGCGTTCGAGCCGGCGCGTGACGGCCTGCAGCAGTTGGCGCGCGTTCTGGAAGTCGCCGCGCCATAGCAGCGCGGTGCCTTCGCAGGCGAGGCGGTAGGCCGAATCGGCGGTGGTGCGGTCGTCGGCGACGACGACGCGCTTCGGCGGCGGCACGGCCGCTTCGGAACGCCAACGTACGGTGCGCGGGCCGTCGGCTTCTGGCCAGGTGAGAGTTGCGGGGCTGGTCATGGTGCAATGGAGTCGATGTGACGTCGCCGGCGACGTGGACCGCGACAGCGGACCGGAATGTCCGGCGGCTGCCCGCCATCCCGGGCGACGCCCGAATAGTAACGTACCGCCGCCGTGCGGATTCGCGGCGCGGCATGAATTGGTGACGGTGATGAGGTGAGTCTAGACGCACCGAAAGTAGACAATAATGTCTACAATCGACAAGGTGAAAGAGATATCGTGGTTTTTGAGCCATCGCGCGGCTCACCTCACGCTGCCTTCGCACGTTTTGACGTGCGTGAAACCCTCGTCGCAAACAAGCCGGGCCAAGGCTTCGGTGATCGGCATCAGCAACGATCCGGGCAATTTCCACCGAAAAAAGAAAAACCCCGCCAAAGCGTGTGCTTCGACGGGGTTTTCTAGCATTTCCAGTTACTGCTGATAACGCAATCTGGTGCCGGCTGCAGGACTCGAACCCGCCACCTCATGATTACAAGTCAAGCGCTCTACCTGATGAGCTAAGCCGGCATGAGGCCGTGATTCTACTTCATTTCACGATCTTAAGGCGAGCCCTTCCGCCGCCTTTCGAGCCATCGTCGTCGGGCTGCGGTTTGTCGGCGGCGTCGGTGGCCGCGGCAGGGTCGGCAGGGGCGGCGGGGGCGGTTTCGACGGCGCGCGGAGCCGCCGGCGTGTCAGCTTCGTCCGCGGCATCCGCGCCCGAATCCTGAGCCTCGCCGCCCGCCGATTCGACCGGGAACGCCATACCCTGGCCGTTCTCGCGCGCGTAGATCGCAAGAATATTGGCGACCGGCACTTCGATCTTGTGGGACTTGCCGGAGAAGCGCGCGTTGAACTCGATCCACTCGTTGCCCATCTGCAGCTGGCTGGTCGCCTCGAAGCTGATGTTCAACACGATCTCGTTGTCGCGCACGAACTGACGTGGCACGTGCGTCTGATTGTCGACGCGGACCGCGATATGCGGTGTGTAGCCGTTATCCGTGCACCACTCGTAGAGCGCGCGCAACAGATAAGGCTTCGTGGAAATCTCTTGCATCAACAGTCCTCTTGCGGGCGCGGTCGCGCATCGAAGCGATGCGGCGTCCGCGCTCCAAAGCCAAACTCAACGACGCATCACCTTTTCCGACGGCGTCAGCGCTTCGATATAAGCCGGGCGGCTGAAAATGCGCTCGGCGTACTTCATCAGCGGCGCGGCGTTCTTCGACAGCTCGATACCGTAGTGGTCAAGGCGCCAAAGCAGCGGTGCGATCGCGACGTCGAGCATCGAGAACTCTTCGCCGAGCATGTACTTGTTCTTCAGGAAGATCGGCGCGAGCTGCGTCAGGCGATCGCGGATCGCGAGGCGCGCCTTCTCGTGATTCTTCTCCGCTGCCTTGCCCTTCTCGTTTTCGAGCGTGCCGACGTGGACGAACAGCTCTTTCTCGAAGTTGAGCAGGAACAGGCGGGCACGCGCGCGCTGGACCGGATCGGCCGGCATCAGCTGCGGGTGCGGGAAGCGCTCGTCGATGTACTCGTTGATGATGTTCGATTCGTACAGAATCAGGTCCCGTTCGACGAGAATCGGCACCTGACCATACGGATTCATCACGGCGATGTCTTCCGGCTTGTTGAACAGGTCGACGTCGCGGATCTCGAAGTCCATGCCCTTTTCGAACAACACCAGCCGGCAACGCTGGGAGAACGGGCAAGTAGTGCCGGAATACAGAACCATCATGTTTACGTTTCCTCAAAAAGCTGAAGGGCCAGCGCGCGGAAAAACCGTTCAGCAGGTTTTTCCTGGCGCCGGCCCCACGCCATGTAGCGGCGTGATTATTTGATATGTTTCCAGTACGCGGCGTTCAGTCGCCAGGCGAAAAAGCTCAGGATACCGAGGAACAACAGCACCCACACGCCAAGTTGCCTGCGGGTTTGCTGCGTCGGTTCGGACATCCATGACAGGTACGACACGAGGTCGGCCACAGCAGAATCATAATCTACCGGCGACATCGTCCCCGGAGTCAGTTGCTGGAAGCCGAGGAATTTGTGTACTTTTTCGCCGGTTCTTTCGTCGGTTTCGTCGCCGAATTTCGCCGCACGCTGCCCCTGAAGCTGCCACAGCACGTGAGGCATGCTCACGTTTTGGTACACCAGATTGTTCCAGCCGGTCGGCCGCGTATCGTCGCGGTAAAAACTCCGCAGATACGTGTAAAGCCAGTCCGTGCCGCGCGCCCGCGCCTCCACCGACAGATCCGGCGGCGTCGCCCCAAACCACGCTTTCGCGTCCTCCGGGCGCATCGCCACGGTCATCGTGTTGCCGACCTTGTCGGTGGTGAACAGCAGGTTCGCCTGGATTTCGTTCGGCGTGATGCCGAGATCGGTCAGGCGGTTGTAGCGCATCAGGTTCGCGCTGTGGCAATTCAGGCAGTAGTTTACAAACAATTGCGCGCCGCGCTGCAAAGAAGCGAAATTGTTCGTGTTGTCCGGCGCGCGATCGAGCGGGAAATTCTCGTCCGCGTGAACCGGAGCGGCCAGCAGCGCAAGCACGGTCGCGCCGACCAGCGCGCACATCGAAAGCAGTTTTTTCATCTTCATGTTCTCCTGGCTCGCGATTAGTGAGGCTTGAACCGCACCCGTTCCGGCGGCTGCTTGAACTTGCCAAGCCGGGTCCAGAAGGGCATGCCGAGGAAAAACGCGAAGTAGATCAGCGCACAGATCTGGGCGATCAGCGTCGCGGCCGGCGATGGCGGTCGCGTGCCGAGGAAGCCGAGCGTCAGGAACGCGATCACGAAGATCCCGAAGAAAACCTTGTGGAAGAACGGCCGGTAGCGAATAGACCTGACCGGCGACCGGTCGAGCCACGGCAGGAAGAACAGCGAAATCACCGCGCTGCCCATCACCACGACGCCCCAGAACTTCGATTCGGTGAACACCATCGCGACGATCACCAGCACCGCAAGCACCGGCAGACCGAGCTTCCACTTGCCGCGCGCGCGCACGAGCGCCAGCAACCCGAGTAGCGCGATGACGATCATCAGCACGATCTTGAATGGATCGGTAGTGGCGCGCAGCATCGCATAAAAGGCGGTGAAGTACCACACAGGCGCAATTTCCGGCGGCGTCTGCAGCGGATTCGCGGGGATGAAGTTGTTGGCTTCAAGGAAGTACCCACCCATTTCCGGCGCGAAGAAGATGATCGCCGCGAAGATCAGCAGGAAGATCGTTACGCCCATGAAGTCGTGCACCGAGTAGTACGGGTGGAACGGAATGCCGTCGAGCGGCACGCCATCCGGGCCCTTCTTGGCCTTGATCTCGATGCCGTCCGGGTTGTTCGAGCCGACTTCGTGCAGCGCGACGAGGTGGGCGATCACGAGGCCGACCAGCACCAGCGGAATCGCGATCACGTGGAACGCGAAGAAGCGGTTCAGCGTGACGTCGGACACGACGTAGTCGCCGCGAATCCACAGCGACAGATCCGGCCCGATGAACGGAATCGCCGAGAACAGGTTCACGATCACCTGCGCGCCCCAGAACGACATCTGCCCCCACGGCAGCAGATAGCCGAAGAATGCCTCGGCCATCAGGCTCAGGAAGATCAGGCAGCCGAAAATCCACACGAGCTCGCGCGGCTTGCGGTACGAGCCGTACATGAGCCCGCGGAACATGTGCAGATACACGACGACGAAAAACATCGACGCACCCGTCGAGTGCATGTAGCGGATCAGCCAGCCCCACGGCACCTCGCGCATGATGTACTCGACCGACGAGAACGCGAGCGTCGCGTCGGGCTTGTAGTTCATCGTCAGGAAAATGCCGGTGACGATCTGGTTGACCAGCACCAGCAACGCAAGCGAACCGAAGAAGTACCAGAAGTTGAAGTTCTTCGGTGCGTAGTACTCGGAAACGTGCTTCTTCCACGTGGCAGTCATCGGGAAGCGCTGGTCGATCCAACCAGCCAGCCCGGTCGTCTCTACTTCGTGTTCGCTCGCCATTACGCTTCTCCTTTTTCGTCCTTCCCGATCACAAGGGCCGTCGCCGACGTGAACATGAAGCGCGGGATGTCGAGGTTCTGCGGAGCGGGTTTGTTCTTGAAGACGCGGCCGGCCATGTCGTAGGTCGAGCCGTGGCACGGGCACAGGAAACCGCCGGGCCAGTCGTCGGGGAGATTCGGCTGCGGGCCTTCCTGGAAGCGCGGCGTCGGCGTGCAGCCCAGATGCGTGCAAACGGCGACGGCAACCAGCAGATGCTTGTTCTCGGCGCGTGAACGGAATTCGTTGTTGCAGTACTCCGGCAGCGGCATCGAAAACGGATTCAGCGAGTGGGGGTCCGCTACCTGGCTGTCGGCTTTTTGAACATCGGCGAGCATGCGGTCCGTGCGGTTGATGATCCACACCGGCTTGCCACGCCAGGCGACCGTCATCATGTCGCCGGGCTTCAGACCACTGATATCGGCTTCGACCGGGGCACCTGCGGCCTTGGCCTTTTCGGATGGTGCAAAGGAACTAACAAAGGGTACGACAACGGCAACACCTCCTATGCCGCCTGCTACGGTCGTCGCTACCAGCCAGTTACGGCGGCTGCCATCGACGCGTTCCTCTTCTTTGTCTCGCATCACACGCCCCACTTCTGAGTTGGATTTTTCCTTCACGTCGCTTCTACCGCCGCTAGTTTGCTCGAATGGAGTCGCCATTTACAAGGGCCGATTGCCAAAAACCGTGCGAAGCCCTTGATAACTCAGGGTTTGTCCGTACCGATCGCAAACTTTTTCGCACCTCCTTTTAAGTGCCTTCTGCGGTATTCCTGCTTTGTTCTTCGTTAATGCAATTCGCAATTCAAACGGGATTGGGGATATCGATAAACAGATGTTCGATATCGAACGATTCGGACAGATGCTTGCCCACCGCCTGCACGCCGAAGCGCTCGGTCGCGTGGTGGCCAGCTGCCAGAAACGCGACGCCGCTTTCCGCCGCCGTATGCATCACCGACTCCGAAACCTCGCCGGTCACGTAGACGTCGACACCCGCGTTGATCGCCGCGTCGAACATGCCTTGCGCGGCGCCCGTGCACCAGCCGACGCGGCGCAGCTCCATATCCGGATCGCCGAACACGAGCGGCGTGCGGCCCAGTGTCTGCGCGATCTCCGCGGTGAGGTGCGACAGCGTGATCGGCATTGGCAGCGTGGCGAGCCAGCCGAGATCGTTGTCGCCGAAACGCGCGTCGCTGATCCAGCCCATCTTCTCGCCGATCTGCGCGTTGTTGCCGAACTCGGGATGATCGTCGAGCGGCAGATGGTAGGCGAACAGGTTCAGGTCGTTGGCGAGCAGCAGCTTCAAACGAGCATGTTTGCGGCCGGTAATCTGCGGTGCCTCGTTGCGCCAGAAGTAGCCGTGATGGACCAGCACGGCGTCCGCGCCCCAGTCGAGCGCGGCCTCCAGGAAGGCCACCGACGCGGTAACGCCGGTCGCGAGTTTGTTGATCCGGCGGCGTCCTTCGACCTGCAATCCGTTCGGGCAATAGTCCTTGAAGCGCGCGGTTTCAAGGAGATTGTTCAAGTACAATTCAAGTTCAATCCGATCCATATAGACCTCTAGTCTTCAGATGCTTAGACGCTTCTGGCTGTTATTTGCCCAAGCGGTGACGGTGCTGTTGGCGCTGATGTTCATCATTGCGACCCTCAAACCGCAGTGGCTGCAGCGTCAAGGACAATTCGGCAGACAACTCGCCGAACCGATCGTCGCGCTACGGGAAGTGGCGCCGGGCATCGGCACTGGCCATGCCGAAACGTCCTATGCCGAAGCGGCGCAAAAGGCCATGCCCGCGGTCGTCAACGTGTTCTCCAGCAAGGATGGCTCGCTGCCTCCCGACCCGCGCGCCAAAGACCCGCTGTTCCGCTACTTCTTCGGCGACAGGAACAATCGCAAGCAGCAGGAGCAGCCTGCCTCGAATCTCGGCTCAGGCGTGATAGTGAGTTCGGAAGGTTACATTCTAACGAACCAGCACGTCGTCGACGGCGCCGATCAGATCGAAATCGCGCTCGCCGATGGCCGCACCGCCAGCGCGAAGGTCATCGGCATCGACCCCGAAACCGATCTGGCCGTGCTCAAGGTCAATATGACCGATCTGCCCACCATCACGCTCGGCCGGATGGACCAGACCCGCGTCGGCGACGTCGTGCTCGCGATCGGCAATCCGTTCGGCGTCGGGCAGACCGTAACGATGGGCATCGTCAGCGCGCTCGGCCGCAACCATCTCGGCATCAATACGTTCGAAAACTTCATCCAGACCGACGCCCCGATCAACCCCGGCAACTCGGGCGGTGCGCTCGTCGACGTGAACGGCAACCTGCTCGGCATCAACACCGCAATCTACTCGCGCTCGGGCGGCTCGCTCGGCATCGGCTTCGCGATTCCGGTGTCGACCGCGCGCAGCGTGCTCGAGAGCATCATTACGACCGGCACGGTCACGCGCGGCTGGATCGGCGTCGAACCGCAGGACGTCACGCCGGAAATCGCGGAGTCGTTCGGGCTCGATCAGAAGTCGGGCGCGATTGTCGCGGGCGTGCTGAAAAGCGGCCCGGCCGACCGCGCGGGCATCAAGCCCGGCGACATCCTGACGAGCGTAAACGGCCAGGCGATCACCGATACCACGCGTCTGTTGAACGTGATCGCGCAGATCAAGCCCGGTACGGCGGCGAAAGTGCATCTGGTGCGCAAAGGTCATCAGATCGATCTCGACGTGAAGATCGGCAAACGCCCGCCGCCGCCGAAACAGACGGAAGACGAGAACGGCGGCGGCGATCAGCCGGATGACGAAGGCGGCTGAAGCTAATGCCGCGATTCCACGCAATGAATAAGGGCAGTCCGCAATGAACTGCCCTTTTTCATTTGACGCCCGGCACTGACTCGCGGCACTTCAACTAGACGGCGGCGGACTCGCATCCTCCACGACCACCGGCTGCTTGCCGACGATCAACCGCGCCGCGACGATGCCAGCTTCGTACAGCAGAATCAGCGGAACCGCGAGGATCAGCTGCGAAAACACGTCCGGCGGCGTTACGACGGCCGACACCACGAACGCGCCGACGATCACATACGGCCTGATCTCCTTCAGCTTCTTCAGCGTCACCACGTTCATCCGCACCAGCAGCACGACGACGATCGGTACCTCGAACGTGACGCCGAACGCGATGAACATCGTCAGCACGAAGCTCAGGTAATTGTTGATATCGGTTGTCATCTCCGCGCCAAGCGGCGCATTGTAGTGCGCCATCACGCGGAAGATGGTCGGAAACACGACGAAGTACGCGAACGCCATGCCGCACAGGAACAGCGTGTAGCTGCTCGCGACGAGCGGCGCGACGAGCTTCTTCTCGTGCTGATAGAGCCCAGGCGCGACGAACGCCCAGATCTGGTACAGCACGACCGGCAGCGCGATCACGAAGGCGACCAGCATCGTCACCTTCATCGGCACGAAGAACGAGCCGGTGACGTCGGTGACGATCATCTTGCCGTCCTTCGGCAGATTCATCATCAGCGGACGGGCGAGCAGTCTGAAGATGTCCGGCGCCCAGTACACGAGCCCGACGAACACGACGACGACGGCGAGCCCCGCACGGATGATGCGGTCACGCAGTTCGACGAGGTGGGAAATGAAGGTCTCTTCAGTGCCTTCGTTCTGGGATTGCTGGGGGTCGCTCACACCGGCCCTCGGTTGGGGATTGTCGATCTGAACATCAGAAAAACCGCGTCGGACGACGCAGGTTGGCAGGTGTGTGCCGCGCAACGCGCGCGGCGCCCGACTGCACGCGCGTGCGCCGCAGGCTCGCTCGCTTGTACCAGGTGGGCGTGGCGCTCTGCTGGACGCGCCAGGTCTTGCGTTTGGGCGCGGCGGCCGGCGTACTGACGGGCCACGAGGTGGCACCCGCGCTGCCGCTGGCTCCGCTGCCGGCGTCTTCGAGCGCGCCGCCGGCGATGCTCGGCGATACCGACGTACCGCTATTCCATGCTTCGTTCAGTTCATTCTCGTGCTTGCGCAGATTGTCCTGAACTGCCGTTTCGACATTGCTCGCGGCCTTCTCGAACTCGGTCTTCATGCGCCGCAATTCGTCGAGCTCGATTTCGCGCGTGACTTCGGCCTTGACGTCGTTGATGTACCGCTGTGCGCGGCCGAACAGCGCGCCGGCCGTGCGAGCGACACGCGGCAGGCGCTCAGGCCCGAGGACGACCAGCGCGACGACGCCGATCAGCGCCATCTTGGTTAGACCGAGGTCCAGCATGAAGTGGAATGTCCGTCAGAAACGCGGGAACGGCGCGAAGGCCGCGGCTTAGCGGTAATCGCTCGATTGCTGCGTCTTTTCCTTCGCTTCGACGTCCACCGCGCCGTTGCGCGGCAGCTCGCGCTGCTGCTGTTGCGCGTCGGCCGACGACGAATCGGCTTCCTTCATGCCTTCCTTGAAGCCCTTCACGGCGCCGCCCAGATCGCTGCCGATGTTGCGCAGCTTCTTCGTGCCGAACACGAGCGCGACGATCAACAGAACGATCAACCAATGCCAAATACTCAACGAACCCATGACTACTCTCCTTAACCCCGGCGCCGCATCTTGATGCGGCCAATTTGCATAACCTGAAGCGCGTGCGCTTCGTCTCGATATATCTCTACGTTACATCAGGCTGCACCGCCTCGCTCGCAATGCGGCCATCTTCGCCTGTCATTGTGGCCACACGATCGCGTCGACGTTATTACACAGCGGTAAAAACAACGAAGGCGCTATTGTCCTCGACCAAAACTCGCGGCGGTGCGCACTTGCCACGCAGCGCGCATGACGCGTGAACCGGCGCTCAGCCCATGCGTTGCCAGGGACGCGGTCCCGCGAGAATGTGCGCGTGCAGGTGATACACCTCCTGACCACCGCCCGGACCGGTATTGATTACCGTGCGAAAGCCCGTTTCGCCGCCGTTATAGGCGACCCCCAATTGTTCGGCCAGTCGCGCGGCCAGGACAAGCATTCTACCAAGCAGAGGCGCGTCGCTTTCCGTGCAGTTCGACAGCGTTGCAATGTGCTTGCGAGGAATCACCAGCACATGCGTTTCGGCCGCCGGACGGATGTCGCGGAAGGCGACGAACTCGTCGTCTTCGTGGACCCTGGTCGACGGGATTTCGCCAGCGGCAATCTTGCAGAAAAGGCAGTTCGGATCGTGACTCATCATATTCCTGACGCGGTATGACTTGGGCGAGCGAAGCCGCCCGCGCCGAGGTTCGATCCGAAAGCCGGCCCGCCCATACGGACCGGCTAGCGTTCAGACCCAACTGGCCGGATTCGCGAACGACTTGTTATCGTACAGATACAGCCAGCCTTTGATAATACGGTACAACATCCATATGCTGACTGCCCACAGCACCGGAATGCCGATCACGACGAGCAGCAGCAACGCGCCGATCGCGTAACCGACGAGGCCCAGCCAGAACGTGCGGATCTGCCATTCGAAGTGCGCTTCGTACGGCGTGCCGGCCACGTCCGACCGTTTGACGTAGTTGATGATGATCGCGACCAGAATGGTGAGCCCGCCGGTCAGCCAGTGGACCGCATACAGCGCGTACAGCACGTGCGTGAGCGTGCGCAGGCTGCGCTCGCGCTCAGGCTCCATCGCGTGGCGGTAGACCGGCGGCGGATAGCTTCCCTGCGGCTGTTCCATGCTTGCGTCCTCCCGGAGGTGCGGTTACCGCTATATTGGTGCCGGCGCGCGCGACTTCAAGCGGAAACGCCAGATTTCCGCTCCGGCTGCTCAGTCGCCGTTTTCCTCGCGCTCGCGGCTCTTGCGCAGCGCCTTTTCCTCGATGCCCGACAGGCCTTCGCGACGCTCGAGTTCGGCGATCACGTCGGCGGGGCTCAGATCGAAATGCGACAGCATCACGAGGCAGTGGAACCACAGGTCCGCAACCTCGCCGACCAGCGCCTTCGGTGCGCCGCCCTGGCGCACGTCCTTCGCGGCCAGCACGACTTCGGTGGCTTCTTCGCCGATCTTTTTCAGCACTGCGTCGTCGCCCTTGTGGAACAGGCGCGATACATACGAGATGTCCGGATCGCCGCCCTTGCGGCTGTCGATCACCGCCGCGAGGCGCAGCAGCGTGTCGAGCGTGGAAGCCGTGGCGGGCGACGGTTTTTGCGTGGATTGCGTCATTTGTAGATGTGTTCGGGGTCTTTCAGCACGGGATCGACGGCCTGCCAGTCGCCATCGTCCACCGAGCCTTCGAATTTCTGGAAAAAGCACGAGTGGCGGCCGGTATGGCACGCGATGCCCGATACCTGCTCGACTTTCAGCAGCACGACGTCTTCGTCGCAATCGAGTCGCACTTCATGCACATGCTGCACGTGGCCCGACTCCTCACCCTTGAACCACAGGCGCTGGCGCGAGCGCGAGAAATACACCGCGCGGCCGGTCTCGACGGTCTTCGCGAGGGCCTCGCGGTTCATCCACGCGAACATCAGCACGTCGTTCGTCGACGCTTCCTGCGCAATCACCGGCACGAGGCCGTTCGCGTCCCACTTGACCTTGTCGAGCCAGTTCACTGCCGAAGGATTCGTCACGTCACAACCTCACCGAAATGCCCTGGTCGGCCATGAAGCGCTTGGCCTCGCCGACCGTGTGTTCGCCATAGTGGAAGATGCTCGCGGCGAGCACCGCGTCCGCGTGACCGCTCTTGATGCCGTCGGCGAGATGCTGCAGATTGCCGACGCCGCCCGAGGCGATCACCGGCACCGGCACCGCGTCCGACACCGAGCGCGTGAGCGAAAGGTCGAAGCCGCTCCTGGTGCCGTCGCGATCCATGCTTGTCAACAGGATTTCGCCCGCGCCCAACTCGGCCATCTTGCGCGCCCATTCGACCGCATCGAGACCGGTGGCCTTGCGGCCGCCGTGCGTGAACACTTCCCAGCGCGGCGTTTCGCCGTCGGCCGATACGCGCTTCGCGTCGATCGCGACGACGATGCACTGCGAGCCGTATTTGTCGGTCGCGTCCTTCACGAGTTGCGGATTCGCTACCGCCGACGAGTTCATGCTGATCTTGTCTGCGCCCGCGTTCAGCAGGCGCCGCACGTCTTCGACCGCGCGCACGCCGCCGCCGACCGTCAGCGGAATGAACACCTGCGAAGCGACCGCCTCGATGATCGGCAGAATCAGGTCGCGCTGATCCGAGGTCGCGGTGATGTCGAGGAACGTCAGTTCGTCGGCGCCCTGATCGTCGTAACGGCGCGCGATTTCGACCGGGTCGCCCGCGTCGCGCAGTTCGACGAAGTTGACGCCCTTGACCACGCGGCCCGCGGTGACGTCGAGACAGGGGATGATGCGTTTAGCTAGAGCCATGATCGTGCAATTCTGCCAATACCGCTGATGAGGCCGCTCGCTTGCGGGCAAGCGGCACGGTGCCGGCGCGAGCGGTTGCGTCGCGCCGCGAGTGAGGTGCCGGCCGGAAGCTGGCGAGGTTCCGGGCGCTTGATCGTGCGACGCGCGTTACAGGCAAGCCATCGTTCGAACGAGCGCCGCAAGCCGACACGAGCGCAACGCCGGCGGCCCGCGCAAGCTGCCCAGCACGCGCAGCCGACGCCGTGCTTAAGCGTCGTCCGCTTCGCGCAGCTTGTCCGCGAGCGCCTGCGCGGCCGCGAAGTCGAGGTCGCCCGAATAGATCGCGCGACCGCAGATTACGCCCTCGATGCCCTCGCCTTCGACTTCGCACAGCGATTCGATGTCCGCGAGGTTCGACAGGCCGCCGCTCGCGATCACCGGAATCTTGACCGCGCGCGCAAGGCGCACCGTCGCTTCGATGTTGATGCCTTGCAGCATGCCGTCACGGCCGATGTCGGTGTAGATGATCGACTCGCAGCCGTAGTCCTCGAACTTGCGCGCGAGGTCGGCCACTTCGTGACCGGTCAGCTTGCTCCAGCCGTCGGTGGCGACCTTGCCGTCTTTCGCGTCGAGGCCGACGATGATGTGACCGCCGAACGCGGTGCACGCGTCCTGCAGAAAGCCCGGGTTCTTCACCGCGGCCGTGCCGATGATCACGTACGACAAACCGTCGTCCAGATAGCGCTCGATCGTGTTCAGGTCGCGGATGCCACCGCCCAACTGAACCGGAATCGCGCCGCCCACTTCATCGATGATCGCCCGGATTGCATCGCCGTTCTTCGGCTTGCCGGCGAACGCGCCATTCAGATCGACGAGATGCAGACGACGCGCGCCGCGGTCGACCCAATGTCGGGCCATTGCCGCCGGTTCCTCGGAGAAAATCGTCGCCTGGTCCATATCGCCCTGTTTGAGGCGTACACACTGACCGTCTTTCAGGTCGATGGCGGGAATCAGCAGCATAGCAATCGGGTGTTATCTGGGAGTGGATTGAAGGTCGGCGGCAGCGGCTGGCGAGTCAGCCCGCCGCAATACCGTCTCGCTAGTTTAGTACAACTCGTTCGGCGCTCCAGTGGGGCGCCGGTCGGATGCGGGACCGCGGCACCGCGCGACGCGCGGGCGGCAACGGGATGAAAAAAGGCGTTCACGGGTTCCAGTGCACGAAGTTGCGATACACGCGCAAACCCGCCTCGGCGCTCTTTTCAGGGTGGAATTGGGTGGCAAAGATGTTATCCCGCGCTACCGCCGAGGTAAAGGGCACGCCGTAGACCGTTTCGCCCGACGTATGCGCCGGGTTGTCCGGAACCACGTAGTAGCTGTGCACGAAGTAGAAGAACGCGTTGTCGGCGACACCGTCCCACAGCGGATGCGGCTGCGCCTGACGCACGCGGTTCCAGCCCATCTGCGGGACCTTGAAGCGCGAGCCGTCGTCCTGCACCTGGCCTTCGAGCTCGAAGCGCACCGCCTTGCCGGGCAACAGACCCAGACCCGGCGTGTCGCCCTCGGCGCTCCAGTCGAACAGCATCTGCTCGCCGACGCACACGCCCATCAGCGGCTTGCTGCGCGACGCCTCGACGACCGCTTCCTGCAAACCGGACGCGCCGAGACTGCGCATGCAGTCGGGCATCGCACCCTGGCCCGGCAGCACCACGCGGTCGGCCGAGCGGATCGCTTCCGGACGATCGACGATCGCCACCTCCGCTTCCGGCGCCGCTTTACGCAGTGCCTGGGCAACCGAGCGCAGGTTGCCCATTCCGTAATCCACAATCGCTATCGAAGTTTTCATTTCAAGTTTGGCCGCTCTGCCCTCGATCCATCGATGCCGCCGCGCGGCGTCAAACGACGTGCCGGCAAATGCGGTCCTGCCCGATGAATCGCCTGAAGGTGAGTGGCCTGAAGACGTTGGAGGCGGTGAAACCCGTGTTAAGGCCTGCTACGGCCGTTACGTTAGAGGCTGCCCTTGGTCGACGGAATCTGTCCGGCCGCGCGCTCGTCGAGTTCGACGGCCATGCGCAGCGCACGCCCGAATGCCTTGAACACCGTTTCGAGCTGATGGTGCGCGTTGATGCCACGCAGGTTGTCGATGTGCAGCGTCACGCCGGCATGGTTCACGAAGCCGCGGAAGAATTCGATCGACAGGTCGACGTCGAACGTGCCGATGCGCGCGCGCGTGAACGGCACGTGAAATTCGAGGCCCGGACGGCCGGAAAAATCGATCACGACGCGCGACAGCGCTTCGTCGAGCGGCACGTAGGAATGCCCGTAGCGGCGGATGCCCTTGCGATCGCCGATCGCCTTCGCGACGGCCTGGCCGAGCGTGATGCCGGTGTCTTCGACCGTGTGATGGTCGTCGATATGCAGGTCGCCATGCGCTTCGATCTCGAGGTCGAACAACCCGTGGCGGGCGATCTGGTCGAGCATGTGGTCCAGGAACGGCACACCGGTGGCCAGCTTCTGCTGGCCGGTGCCGTCCAGGTTGATCTTCACACGGATCTGCGTTTCGCTGGTGTTGCGAACGACTTCCGCAAGGCGCATGGCAATTCCTCGAATCTGGCTTAAAAGCGCTAGTAATGTGGGATGGACAAACTGGCGGGCTGCTCAGTGCAGCCGTTCAACGCAGCGGCTCAGTGCCGCCGCTCGATGCGGCGGGTTACCGCAACACGAGTTTCAGGCCGGCGAGCAACTGGGCGTTCTCGTTCGGCGAACCGACGGTCAAACGCACGCAATTGGCCAGCAATGGATGCATTTTACTCACGTTTTTGATCAGAATCCGCGCCGTTAGCAGGGTTTCGAACAATACCGACGCATCGGGCACCCGCACGAGCAGGAAGTTGCCCGCGCTAGTGAACACTTCGGCGCCCGGCAGCGCGGCCACCGCCTGCGCGAGTTTCTCGCGTTCGTCGCGCAATTGCGCGGCCTGCGCATCGAGCACGCCGATGTGGTCGAGCAGGAAATCAGCGGCGGCCTGCGTCAGCACGTTGGTGTTGTACGGCGGGCGGACCTTGTCGAACTCGGTCAGCCACGCGGGCTTGCCGACCAGGTAACCGAGGCGAATGCCGGCGAGGCCCAGCTTCGACACCGTGCGCATCACGACGACGTTGTCGAACTGGTCGGCGCGCGGCAGCCAGCTCTTCTGCGCGAACGGCTGATACGCCTCGTCGATCACGACGAGGCTCTTGCCCGCCGCGGCGATGACGCGCTCGATTTCGGCGTCATCGAACAGCGTGCCGGTCGGGTTGTTCGGATACGCGAGATAGATGATCGCCGGTTCATGCTCGGCGATCGCCGCGAGCATCGCGTCGGTGTCGAGCGTGAAGTCGGCTTTGAGCGGCACGCCGACGAATTCGAGATTCGCCAGCTTCGCCGACATCTGATACATGACGAAGCCCGGCACCGGCGCGAGCACCTTCGCGCCCGGCTTCGCGCACGCGACCGACATGATGCTGATGATTTCATCCGAGCCGTTGCCGAGCAGCACGTCGCACCCCGCCGGCACGCCCATCACGTGACGAATGCGCTCGATCAACTGCTCGGGGCGCGGCGCCGGATAACGGTTCAACGCGACGCCGGCCAGACGCTCGCCGAGATGCGCGGCAAGTTCCGGCGGCAGCGGAAACGGGTTTTCCATCGCGTCGAGCTTGATGAAGCCGGTGGCGTCCGGAACCGGATAGCTCGTCATTGCGAGCACGTCGCTGCGGATGATGTCTTGACGTGTCGTCATAGGTTCGGGGGCCGGGCCGTGCGAAAGACGCCGGGTCGGCGTCGTCGGCATGGGGCGCTCGGGTTGGTCTCTGTCGTCGTTATTGAATGGGGCGGGTGGGCTCGAGCCGTCGCTCGAGCGGGTGGAAGCCGGAAAACATGGAAGCCGGTCGATGCGGCGGCGGTTGCCGCCCTCGCCGCTTCGCCTGCTCCCGCTTACGCCTGCTTGAGCTCCGCCGCGCGCCAGCGCGATCAGCGCTCCGCCTCAGCCGCGTTCGTTGTTGTTCTGCCGCATCCGGTATTCGGCGCTGCGTGCGTGCGCTTGCAGACCTTCGCCGTATGCCAGTTCCGCGGCAATCTCGCCGAGCGTCTGCGCACCTTCCGCGCTGACCTCGATCAGGCTCGAACGCTTGAAGAAATCATAGACGCCGAGCGGCGACGAAAACCGTGCGGTACGCGACGTCGGCAGCACATGATTCGGGCCCGCGCAGTAGTCGCCGAGGCTCTCGCTCGTGTAACGGCCAAGGAAGATCGCGCCTGCGTGACGGATCTGCTGCGCCCACTGATGCGGCTCCAGCGCCGAAATTTCAAGGTGCTCCGGCGCGATGTCATTGGCGATCGCGCAGGCCTCGGCCATGTCGCGCACCTTGATCAGCGCGCCGCGGTTTTCGAGCGACGTGCGGATCACTTCGCGGCGCGGCAGGGTGGGCAGCAGTTCGTCGATCGCTTCCTGCACGCGCGCGATGAACGCGTCGTTGGGGCACAGCAGGATCGACTGCGCGAGCTCGTCGTGCTCGGCTTGCGAAAACAGGTCCATCGCGACCCAGCGCGGGTCGGTCGTGCCGTCGCACAACACGAGGATTTCCGACGGCCCGGCGATCATGTCGATGCCGACCGTGCCGAACACGCGACGCTTCGCCGACGCGACGTACGCGTTGCCGGGGCCGCAGATCTTGTCGACCGCGGGCACAGTCTGCGTGCCGTACGCGAGTGCAGCTACCGCCTGCGCGCCGCCGATCGTGAACACGCGATCGACGCCACCCAGCAGAGCCGCCGCGAGCACGAGCGGATTCTTCACGCCTTCCGGCGTCGGCACGACCATCACGATTTCGCGCACGCCGGCCACCCGCGCCGGTATCGCGTTCATCAGCACCGACGACGGATACGCGGCCTTGCCACCCGGCACGTAGATCCCCGCGCGATCGAGCGGCGTGACCTTCTGGCCGAGCACGGTGCCGTCCGCTTCGGTGTACTGCCAGCTATGGCTGCCGCACTCGATCTTCTGCTTCTCGTGATAGCCGCGCACGCGTGCCGCCGCCGCTTCGAGCGACGCGCGCCGCTTCGGCTCGAGACTTTCGAGCGCCGCCTCGAGTTCGGCCATCGGCAGTTCGAGCTCGGCCACGCTTTTCACATCGACGCGATCGAAGCGATTCGTGTACTCGAGCACCGCCTCGTCGCCGCGCGCCTTCACGTCGTTCAGAATCTGCGCGACCGCGCGCTCGATGGCTTCGTCTTCGCTCGCCTCGAACGCTAGCACCGCATGCAGCGACTTGTGGAAGTCGCGAGCGGTGGAATCGAGTTTGCGAATCTTGGTAGACATACAGGTATCCGTTTCGGTAAGGCGCGCTATCAGTGCAACGTCACATTGCCATCGTCAGTCAGGCCGCCGGGGCGGCGGTTTTCGACGAAGCATTGGCAAACGCGTCGAGAATCGGCCGCAACGCGGCGCGTTTGAGCTTCAGCGCTGCCTGGTTCACGACGAGACGCGACGAAATCTGCATGATCTCCTCCACCTCGACCAGATTGTTCGCGCGCAGCGTATTGCCCGAGCTGACCAGGTCGACGATCGCGTCGGCGAGACCAACCAGCGGAGCGAGTTCCATCGAACCGTACAGCTTGATCAGATCGACGTGAACGCCCTTGGCGGCAAAATGCTCACGAGCGGTTTCAACATACTTGGTAGCGACCCGCAGACGCGCGCCCTGGCGCACCGCGTTCGCATAATCGAAACCGGCCGCGACCGCGACCGACATGCGGCAACGCGCAATGTCCAGATCCACCGGCTGATACAGGCCGCTGCCGCCATGCTCGAGCAGCACGTCCTTGCCGGCCACGCCGAAGTCGGCCGCGCCGTACTCGACATAGGTCGGCACGTCGGTCGCGCGCACGACGATCACGCGCAGGTTCGGGTCGGTGGTCGGCAGAATCAGCTTGCGCGAGCTCTCCGGATCTTCCGCTACTTCGATGCCGGCCGCCGCGAGCAGCGGCAGCGTTTCCTCGAAGATACGCCCTTTCGACAACGCGAGCGTGAGCGGCGCGCTGACCGCCGGCGACGACGACGTTTGCGGCATCGAACTCATGCCCCGCTCCCGGAAACCCGGCGCACCTTCGCGCCGATCGCATTGAGCTTCGCTTCCATGCGGTCGTAGCCGCGATCGAGGTGATAGATGCGGTCGATCAGCGTCTCGCCCTCGGCGCGCAGCGCGGCGATCACAAGACTCGCGGACGCGCGCAGATCGGTGGCCATCACCTTCGCGCCGGACAGTTTTTCGACGCCGGTTACGAGCGCGGTGTTGCCGTCGATCGTGATGCTCGCGCCGAGACGGTTCAGCTCCTGGACGTGCATGAAACGGTTTTCGAAGATCGTCTCCACGACTTGCGACGTACCGTCGGCGATCGTGTTGAGTGCCATGAACTGCGCCTGCATGTCGGTCGGAAACGCCGGGTATTCGGAGGTGCGGAACGTGACCGCGCTCGGGCGCTTGTCCATGCGCACGCGCATCCAGTCGTCGCCTTCCTCGACCGTGACGCCCGCTTCGCGCAGCTTTTCGGTGACGGCTTCGAGCAGCAGCGGACGCATCTTGCGCAGCATGACGTCGCCGCCGGCCGTCGCGACCGCGCACAGGAAAGTGCCCGCTTCGATGCGGTCCGGAATCACCGTGTGCTTCGCACCGTGCAGCTTGTCGACGCCATGGATCACCAGACGGTCGGTGCCGATGCCTTCGATCTTCGCGCCCATCGCGACGAGCAGACGCGCGAGGTCGACCACTTCGGGTTCGCGCGCTGCGTTCTCGATGACCGTCTCGCCTTCGGCGAGCACCGCCGCCATCAGCAGGTTCTCGGTACCGGTCACGGTGATCATGTCGGTGACGATGCGCGCGCCCTTCAGACGCTTCGCGCGCGCTTCGATGAAGCCGTGCTCGATCGTGATCTCGGCGCCCATCGCCTGCAGACCCTTGATGTGCTGATCGACCGGACGCGCGCCGATCGCGCAGCCGCCCGGCAGCGACACGCGCGCATGACCGAAGCGCGCGACGAGCGGACCGAGCACGAGGATCGACGCGCGCATCGTCTTCACCATTTCGTACGGCGCGACGAGGTTGTCGACCTTCGACGCGTCGAGCGCGACGCGCCCTTCGCCGGCTTCGATACGCACGCCCATCTGGCCGAGCAGCTTGAGCATCGTGCGCACGTCCTGCAGATCGGGCACGTTCTCCAGATGCACCGGATCGGCGCTCAGCAGAGCCGCGCACAGGATCGGCAATGCCGCGTTTTTCGCACCCGAGACGACAACTTCACCGGAGAGCGGGTAGCCACCTTCAATGATGAGTTTATCCATGCCTGTCGGTTCCTGATCGGCCCGGTTCGCGTCCGGACCTGCTTTGTCTGTGTTCGGCGCGCCGCTAGCGGTGTCGCGCCCTTCCTGAGTAATTCGCACTAAGTTTCCAGATTACGCGTTCTGCCATTCGGCGGGCGTCAGCGTCTTCATGCTGAGCGCGTGGATTTCTTCGCGCATGCGGTCGCCGAGCGCCGCATACACGAGTTGGTGACGCTGGATCAGGCGCTTGCCTTCGAAGTTCGGCGAGACGATCGTCGCAAAGAAATGCTGACCGTCGCCTTCGACTTCGAGATGCTCGCACGCGAGTCCAGCTGCAATGTACTGTTTGACCTGTTCGGGAGTCGGCAACATGAGAGAAGCTCCTCGTCAGTGGCGCAGCTTGTAGCCGGTAGCGAGCATGCGCATCGCCACGGCGGCCAGCACCACGAAGAAACCGGCGACGATCGCGAGGCTCACCAGCGGGTCGATATCCGACACGCCGAAAAAACCATAGCGAAAGCCGTCGATCATGTAGAAAAACGGATTGAGCCGCGATACTTCGCGCCATACGGGCGGCAGCGTATGCGTCGAGTAGAACACGCCCGACAGGAACGTGAGCGGCATGATCAGAAAGTTCTGGAACGCGGCGAGCTGGTCGAACTTCTCGGCCCAAATGCCGGCGATCAGACCCAGCGTGCCGAGAATCGCCGAGCCGAACATCGCGAACACGATGATATAGAGCGGCGCGGTGAAGGCGAGCGGCACGAACCAGATCGTCACGATGAACACGCCGAAGCCGACACACAGCCCGCGCGCCACGGCCGCGAGCACGTAGGCCGCGAACATCTCGTGGTGCGACAGCGGCGGCAGCAGCACGAACACGAGGTTGCCGGTGATCTTCGATTGAATCAGCGACGAAGAACTATTCGCGAACGCGTTCTGCAGCACGCTCATCATCACGAGGCCCGGAATCAGGAAGCTCGTGTATTCGACGCCCGGATAGACCTGCACGTGGCCGCGCAGCGCGTGGCCGAAGATGGTCAGGTAAAGCAGCGCGGTGATGACCGGCGCGAGCACGGTCTGGAAAGACACCTTCCAGAAGCGCAGCAGTTCTTTGTAAAACAGCGTGCTAAATCCACTGTACCCGCTCATGCAAGCCCCTCGATCACTTCTGGACCGTTCATCACCTGAACGAATACGTCTTCGAGGTCGGCCTTGCGGACCTCGATTTCTTCGAATGTACAACCGGCCGCGCGGCACTGCGCGAGGATGCGCTCGACGTCGTCGTAGCTCGTCAGGCGCAGCAGATGCTGGCGGCCATTGCCGTTGCCGGCGCCGCTTTCCGCCTCGAGCGGACGCAGCTCGGCGGGCAGCACGCCCTGCGCGAAGCGCACGAACAGTTGCATGCCGGCGAAACGCTGCAGCAGTGTGCTGGTGCGATCGAGCGCAACGACCTCGCCACGGCGCAGCATCGCGATGCGGTCGCACAACGATTCGGCTTCTTCCAGATAGTGCGTGGTCAGCACGATCGTGTGGCCTTCGCGATTCAAGCGCGAGATGAACTTCCACAGCGTCTGGCGCAACTCGACGTCGACACCCGCGGTCGGCTCGTCGAGCACGATCACCGGCGGGCGGTGCACGAGCGCCTGCGCGACCAGCACGCGGCGCTTCATGCCGCCCGACAGCGCGCGCATGTTGGCATCGGCCTTTTCGGTGAGATCGAGATTGGCCATGATCTCGTCGATCCACGCGTCGTTGTTGCGCAGCCCGTAGTAGCCGGACTGGATGCGCAAGGTTTCGCGCACCGTGAAGAACGGATCGAACACGAGCTCCTGCGGCACCACGCCGAGCGCGCGGCGCGCGTTGCGGAAATCGTCGACGACGTCGTGACCGCGCACCGCGATGCTGCCTTCGTCGGCGCGCGCGAGACCCGCGAGTATGCTGATGAGCGTCGTCTTGCCCGCGCCGTTCGGACCGAGCAGTCCGAAGAACTCGCCTTCTTCGACCGTGAGGCTGACGCCCTTGAGCGCCTGCAAGTCCTTGTAGCGCTTCTTGACGTTACGAATTTCTATGGCTGACATGACTATGGGCCGCGTGCGTCGCGGCGCCTGAAGTAGCCCCAATGGAGCTTGGGGACGCGCAAATGCTGGAAGTAACGGGAACCGGGGCCGATTAGGGGGCCAGTTCGACGCCCCAAAAAAACGTTTGATTATAGGGCAAAAACTGACACCCCCGGCCTGGCCGGAAAGGGGGAGACGACGCTAGAGGAGCGTCAATGTCGCGCTGACGCAACCATGCTGGAGGCGCCAGAAGAGAGAAGTGTATCGACGCCGTAGGCCTGCGCGAGACTGGCGAGCCCAGCCGGCAGATTGACGATTTCGAACTTGCCGCCGCGCGCCGCCGCGGCCCGCACCCACGCGAGCAGGACGGCGAGCGCCGACGAATCGAATTGCGTGAGCGGCGCGCAATCGACGCCGCCCGCACCCGCCGCGATGCGTTGCAGACCCGCTGCGAGCGCGGCCTTCGCGCTCTCGTGGGTCAGCGTCGTGCCGCTGTCGAAGCGGTTCGCCACCGGGTTCAGCACGTCGCTCACGACTGCTTGCCCGCGGCGAGTTGCTGATTGCGCTGCGTGAGGAACTGGATCAGTCCGTCCACGCCCTTCTGCTGGATCTGCTCGTTGAACTGCTGCTGATACGCCTGGATCAGCCACGCGCCGAGCACGTTGATGTCATACACGCGCCAGCCCTGCGCCGTCTTGTACAGGCGGTAGTCGAGTTCGATCGGCTGGCCGTTGTTCATCACGACCGAGCGCACCACCGTGTCGGTGTCGTCCGGATTCATGCGGAACGGCTTGTACTGGATCTGCTGGTCGCGCACCTGCGCGAGCGCGCCCGCGTACGTGCGGATCAGCAGCATCTTGAACTGCTCGACCACCTGGTTCTGCTGTTCGGGCGTCGCGGTGCGCCAGTTACGGCCCATCGCGAGCTGGGTGGTGCGGCGGAAATCGGTGTACGGCAGGATCTTTTCGTTGACGAGCGCCGTGATGTGCGTGATGTCGCCCTGCTGGATCGACTTGTCGCCCCGAATCGCGTCCATCACCTGCTGGGTGACGGTCTTGATCAGCGCGTCGGGCGAGCTGGTGTCGACGGTTTGCGCCGATGCGCCCGCGCTGATGAACGAAAACAACGCGGCAAACAACGGAATCAGGAAGAATTTTTTCATATCGAGCTTTGCCTCAAAAATAATGCAACAGTTTGAATCGACCTTATCACGCGAGTTCGACGGCAATCCATGCGCAAACTGCGAGAGTCGTATCGATCTGTTACGGCTGCACGTTCAATGCAATCTTAAGGACGGGAAGTTGAAGCGCGTGGGCGGCACCAACTGACCGGCCGGAACTTGCGTCTCCGGGCCGCCTTTCAGGTCGAGAGGCGGTGTTTCGGCGCCCGACGCGGCCTCCGGTGCCGACGCGCCTTGCGGCGTGCCCACGGCCGCGCCGGATGCGGGAGCCGGCTTGGCCGGCACACCTGCCGCGCCCGTCTCGCCTTCGTCGTACTTCGGCAGCGGCGCTTCCTCGTCGTAGCTCGGCAGTTCCTGCGGCCGCCGGCGGTTATCCGACAACAGATACTGCCGGCGCTGCAGATACGCGTTACGCACGAACGAGTATTTGTCGAGTGCCGCGCCTTCCAGCAGGTTGCTCGCTCCGAGCAGGTTCGCGCGCGTGTTGACGATGTTCAGGCCATACAGCGCCCAGCTCAGGCCCGGCGGGTCGACGTAGCTGATCGGGTTCACGTAGTAGTTGCCGAGCGAGCCGACCGCATCGCGCACCGTGCTCGGCCCGAACAGCGGCAGCACCAGATAGGGGCCCGCCGGCACGCCGTAGTGGCCGAGCGTCAGACCGAGGTCGTTGTCGTGCTTCGGGAGCTTCGCGAGCGTCGCGACGTCGAACAGGCCGCCGACGCCGAACAACGTGTTGATCACGATCCGCATGATGTCGGACACGCCGTCGGCGATGCGCAGCTGCAGCAGGTTGTTCGCCGCAATATAGACGTCGCCGATGTTCGAGAAAAAGTTCGTCACGCTGTCGCGAACCGGCTGCGGCGTGACCCAAACGTAGCCCTGCGCAACCGGCTTCAGCGCGTACTGGTCGATCTTGTCGTTGACGGTGAAGATCGTACGGTTCAGCCCTTCGAACGGGTCGCCCTTGGTAGGCGTCTGCACGGTCGTGCAACCGGCGAGCAGCGCAGCCGCCACGGCGACCTTGCCGAACTGTAGGACGCGCGCGCCGCTGCGCGCGGTCTGCAGTGTCGTCTGCATCTAGTTCTCCTTGTTGGCCTTACTGGCCGGCAGCGCCGGAGGCCGGCGCGCCCGGCGCCGGTGCAGGGGCGGATGCGGCGGGCTTCGCCGCGCCGGAATCCGCGGCCTTGCTATACAGGAACTGGCCGATCAGGTTTTCCAGCACGATCGCCGATTGCGTCATCGAGATCGTATCGCCGGCCTTCAGCATTTCCGAGTCGCCCCCCGGCTCGAGCCCGATGTACTGCTCGCCGAGCAGACCCGAGGTCAGGATCTTCGCCGAAGTGTCCCTCGGAAACTGATATTGCTTGTCGATATCGATCGTGACGAGCGCCTGGTAGGTGTTGCTGTCGAAGCCGATCGACGCGACCCGGCCGACCGTCACGCCGGCGCTCTTCACCGGCGCGCGTGGCTTCAGCCCGCCGATGTTGTCGAACTTCAGCTTGACCGGGTAGGTTGCCTGGAACGACAACGAGCTCATATTGCCGGCCTTCAGCGCAAGAAACAGCAACGCCACGAAACCCAGCACCACGAACAGGCCGACCCAGAAGTCGAGAACATTCTTTTTCATCGTCATCCCAAAGTGAATCCGCCGCGCCGCCGCCACCTCCCGCCGTGCGCGGCGCACATGCACCGCCGGCAGCCGGCATGCTGTGCGGTCTTAGCTGAACATTAGCGCGGTCAGCAGGAAATCGAGCCCGAGCACCGCGAGCGACGCGTACACGACCGTGCGGGTCGTCGCGCGCGACACGCCTTCCGGCGTCGGCTTCGCCTCGTAGCCCTGAAACAGCGCGACGAAGGTCACCGCGAGGCCGAACACCACACTCTTGACGACCCCGGCGCCGACATCGCGCCACACGTCGACGCCGCTTTGCATCTGCGACCAGAACGCGCCGGCATCGACGCCGATCAGCAGCACGCCCACCACGTAACCGCCCAGAACGCCGACCGCGCTGAAGATCGCGGCGAGGATCGGCATCGACACGATGCCGGCCCACAGGCGCGGCGCGATCACGACCTTGACCGGATCGACGGCCATCATTTCCATCGCGGTGAGCTGCTCGCCCGCCTTCATCAGGCCGATTTCGGCGGTCAGCGACGTGCCCGCGCGCCCGGCGAACAGCAGCGCGGTCACGACCGGCCCGAGCTCGCGCACGAGCGACAGCGCGACCAGCAACCCGAGCGCCTGCTCGGAGCCGTAACGGTTCAGCGTGTAATAGCCTTGCAGCCCGAGCACGAAGCCGACGAACAGCCCCGACACCGCGATGATCACGAGCGAATAATTACCGACGAAGTGGATCTGCTTCGTGACAAGACGCGGGCGGCGCAGCAGCGGGAAAAATTCGAGCACGAGCCGCAGGAAGAAGCGCGTCGCGTAGCCGGCGGTGCCGAGCCCGGTGATGACCGAGCGACCGATCGTACTGATCATGACTGGCCTCCGCCGATGCCGAAGTCCGCCGCGAGCGGCGTCTGCGCCGGATAGTGGAATCTGAACGGGCCGTCCGGCGCGCCGTCGATGAACTGCCGCACGGTCGGATCGGTCGACGCGCGCAGTTCGTCGGGCGTGCCCTCGGCAAGCACACCGCCGTTGGACAGGAAGTACACGTAGTCGGCGATCGCGAATGATTCCGGCACGTCGTGCGTGACGAGAATCGACGTGGCGCCGAGCGCCCGGTTCAGCGTGCGGATCAGGTTCGCGGTGATGCCGAGCGAGATTGGGTCGAGACCGGCGAACGGCTCGTCGTACATCATCAGTTCGGGGTCGAGCGCGATTGCGCGCGCGAGCGCCACGCGCCGCGCCATGCCGCCGGAAATCTCGGACGGCAGCAGGTCGCGCGCGCCGCGCAGACCGACCGCGTTGAGCTTCATCAGCACGAGGTCGCGCAGCAGTTCTTCGGGGAGATCGGTATGCTCGCGAAGCGAGAAGGCGACGTTTTCGAACACCGACATGTCGGTGAACAGCGCGCCGAACTGGAACAGCATGCCCATCTTGCGGCGCAGCGCGTAAAGGCCTTCGCGCGTCTGCTCGCCGATGTCCTCGCCATGGAACAGCACCTGGCCGCGCTGGGCGCGCACGAGGCCGCCGATCAGCCGCAGCACCGTGGTCTTGCCGCAACCCGAGCCGCCCATGACCGCGACGACCTGACCGCGACGAAAGCGCAGATTCAGATTCGACAGGACGAGCCGGTCGCCGTAACCGAAGTCGACGTCGCGCAGCTCGAGTAAGGTCTCGGGATAGGAAGGCACCAAACTGACAATCCTTTTACAGGGAAGGCCGAATTATAGGGCCATCGTGCAAAAGCTGCCGTGAGGTGCCCCGTTCCTTGACTATGCCTGACGATTATTGCGTAAACGTGTGCTGCAGTGCAGAAACGGCGGCGGCAGGGTCGGCCGCTTCCGTCACCGCGCGCACCACGGCCGCGCAGCCGACGCCGGTCGCGAGCACGTCCGGCAGCACCTGCAGATCGATCCCGCCGATCGCGACGAGCGGCACCACGCCGTCGAGCAGCCGCACATAGCGTGCGAGGCGGCGCAAGCCCTGCGGCGCGGTCGGCATGACCTTGGTCGTGGTCGGGAACACGGCGCCCAATGCAATGTAGCTCGGTCGGAAATGCAGCGCCTTCAGCATCTCGTAGAAGCCATGAGTGGACAGGCCCAGGCGGATGCCCGCGTCAGCCAGCGCGGACAGATCCGCGGTATGCACGTCTTCCTGGCCGAGGTGCACGCCGTACGCGCCCGCCTCGAGCGCCGCCTGCCAGTGATCGTTGATGAACACCTGCGCGTCGTGCGCGCGGCCGGCCGCCACGCAGCGCGCGATTTCGCGCTTCAGCTCGTCGGCGGGTTCGGCCGACTTGCGGCGCAACTGCACCGTCTTCACGCCGAAGCCGACCACCCGTTCGACCCAGTCCGCGGTCGGCAACACCGGATACAGGCCGAGCCTTGCCGGGCAGCGCGGGAACGCCTTGGCGGGTGCCGCCGGCAGGTCGGTAAGGCGCGGAAAGCGAGCGAGGTCGGCCGGGAAAGCATCGTCGGCGCGGGTCTCGTCGCCATCGCGCCACGCGAGCGCGAGCACCAGCGCGTCGTGCGGATCGAAACCGCAGTCGAGGAACGCGGCAAGCGCGGGAATCCAGTCTTCCGCCAGATGGCCTTCGAGGCCGTACTTCTCGCCGCCCAGATGCAGCGTCGCGCGGTTTTCCGCGGCGACGATCACGCCCGCACCCCGCGTCAGCCAGCGCGCGATCTGCTCGCCGTGCTGCTGTGCGTCGGCGATCACGATCAGGTCGCCACCGTTCGGTTCGTCGGGTGCGATCAGGCAGATGCGCCACGGCGCGTGCGTCGGCGGCCAGTCGCCGAGACGTGCGCGGATGCGCTCGGCGGCTTCGATGAGTTCGTCGGCCGTCGGCCAGAACAGATCGCGGTCCTTCAGCGTCAACGACTGAGTCATGCGGCACCTCCATCCTGATGCCAGAACGGCATGCCGATCACCGGCGTGCTCGCGTGCGCGCTCTCGCGCTCGGCCATCGGGCCCGCGAGATACGCTTGCCGACCCGCCTCGACGCCCAGCGCGAACGCGCGCGCCATCGCGTCGGGGTGCGTCGCCTGCGACACGGCCGTGTTCAGCAGCACGCCGTCGAAGCCCCACTCCATCACCTGGGCCGCATGCGACGGCACGCCGAGCCCGGCGTCGACGATCAGCGGCACGTCCGGCAGCCGCTCGCGCAACACGCGCAGCCCGTATGGATTGATCACGCCCTTGCCGGTGCCGATCGGCGCGCCCCACGGCATCAGCGCCTCGCAGCCGGCGTCGAGCAGACGGCGGCCGATCACCAGATCTTCGGTGCAGTACGGCAGCACCTTGAAGCCATCCTTGACGAGCCGCGCGGCGGCTTCGATCAGGCCGACCGGGTCGGGCTGCAGTGTGTAGTCGTCGCCGATCAGTTCGAGCTTGATCCACTCGGTCTCGAAGATTTCGCGCGCCATGTGCGCGGTCGTCACCGCTTCACCGACGCTCAGGCAACCCGCCGTGTTCGGCAAGAGCGGCACGCCATGGCGCTTGAGCAGATCGAAGAAGCCGGCTTCGGCGTGGCCCTCGTTCATCTGACGGCGCAGCGCGACCGTCACCATGCCGGGGCGCGCGGCGTCGATCGAATCGGACAGCGATTGCAGCGACGGATAGCGCGATGTGCCGAGCAGCACGCGGCTTGCAAAAGTTTGACCGTATAGCGTCAGCGCGTCGGCGGTCTCGTGAGAAGTCATTTGCATCATCCTGGTTTGCCCTCGCGGCTAGAACCGACCGCGTTGCGGCAATGGGTTTTCGGCGACGGTTGTTGCGTTCGGTAAGCGACAGGCTGGCGCGGTCGCGCTCAGCCGCCCGCGACCGGCTGCACGACGTCGAGCCGGTCGCCCGTTTGCAACGCGCGCGCCGCATGCTGCGCACGCGCGACGAAATCGCCGTTGAGCGCGACCGCGAACGGCGGACGCGCGCCAAAGGCGGCGAGCGCATCGGCGACAGTCGCGCCCTCGGGCAGCGACAACGGCTTCTGATTGATGTGAATGTCCATGGTGTTCGAATACGGTTCAATCGATGGCGCAAGCGGCATCGCGCGCGGCACGTTGGCCGCTACGCTCGGGCCGGCTCGCGCGCGAAATGCTGCTGGAACAGCTCGCTCCAGCGTGAGTCGCGCCGCCATCCGGCGAATGCGTCGGCATCACCGACGCGGCCGTCGAGCAGCGCGCTCGCGAAGCGCACGGCTTCGTCGGCGACTTCGGGCGCGATCATGTAGCCGTGCCGGTACAGGCCGTTCACGCGCAGCGTGCGCGCGCCGTCCCACAGCAGCGCGGGACGATGATCGGGCAAGGTCGGCCGGCACTGCGAATTCAGCTCGAGAATGCGCGCCTCGCCGAAGCCCGGGTGCACCGAAAACGCCGCGCTCAGCAACTCGAGCGCCGAACGCACGCTGACGGGCGACATGTCCTCGCCCTCCACCTCGGTCGCGCCGATCACGTAGAGGCCGTTCTGCTTCGGCGCGATATACAGCGGGTAACGCGGATGCAGTAGCCGCACCGGGCGCGTCAGCTGCAGGTGAGGCGCATGCACGCGCGCAACTTCGCCGCGGATGCCGCGCAGCGTCGGCAGCACCGGCTTCGCGCCGAGCCCGCGGCAATCGATGGTGATGCCGGCCTCGGGCAGCGCCGCGTCGTCGATCGGCGTGTTCCAGTGCGTGTCGACGCCGCGCTCGGCAAGCCCGGCCGCGAGCGCGGACAGCACCTGGCGGTTGTCGAGCTGGCCTTCTCGCGGCAGCAGCCAGCCTTGGCTGAAGCGGCCGGCCAACGCGGGTTCGGCGGCGCCGAGCTGCGCGCCCGCCAACGCGACGAAGCCGCCGTCGAGCAACTCGGCCGGCGCGTTCGCACGCACGCGCCGCTCGAATAGCGGCGCCTCGGTGCGATCCGCGTGATGCCAGACGACGAGCGTGCCGTTGCGCTGGAAAAACACCGGCTCCGGCAGTTCGGCAAGCACGCGCGGCCAGCTTTCGAGCGAACTCGCGCCAAGCCGCGTGATCAGCGGCTCGGCGCTCGCGGCCTCTGCCAGCGGCGCGAGCATCGCGGCGGCGACCCACGCGGCAGCCTGCGAACCGGTGGCATCGCCGCGCTCGTAGAGCGCCACGCGATGCCCGTCGCCAGCGAGGCGCCACGCGACCAGGCGGCCGCACAGGCCGCCGCCGAGCACGGCGAAATCGGGTCGGGCGGGACGGTTCATCGCGCGCGCTCCGTTCGACTGCGGTGGGCAAAACCAAAACGGCACGGCTCGCCCGAGGCGGCGTGACGAAGGGAAAAATGCATGTCTGAAGAATAGGCGGTCATCGAGTCCTTTCCGTACGGCCAAAAACGCACGTACCCAGGACGAAACCGGCGGGTGAAGCCGGCCGGTCACGACGTGCACATGTGAGCTGCGCTCGCCGCCCGGCGGGGAATGGAAGACGGTTGCTTCCGGAAACTTCCCGCGCCGGTATTACCCGGATCGGGTGCAAAGGGTCTCTCTCAGCCTCGCCGCCCCGGCATGAAAGTCATGCCGCCTGTGGGCGAAGCACCCCTGTTTCGTCGCAGGTCATTAGACCATAAAAGGCGCGGCGCCCGCAAACCAGCGCTCCATGGTGGCCACCCCAATTTTGATCTGGCACCGTCTATCGAGATGCCGGTGCGAAGCGGCCCGGCGCTCTGGCACAATGCCGTGACCGGTGCCGCAAAAACGCGGCGCGCGCGACGCTCGTGGCCGCATGCGTGGCGGCGGCACCGCAGCGGATGCCGGCCCCGAAAATTAATTTTCGCTTAAGGGCGTCACGCCAGAATCGGGCGCCCGTCCGGACTCGCGTTCATCGAGCGTGATGGCGCGATGCCCGGCCAGGTATCGCAGACCCGCGGCAGCCACGCCCTCGCAAAGGCGCCTGCTGTTCGCGGGATCGCCCGACATGGGTCAACCAGATCGGACCCGTACGCCGGAATGGCACTTCGGGTCAGCACTTCATCAGGATGCTCATGACACCACATACTTCCGCCAGCCCCGCGCTGCCGCCCGACGAAAAGGTCTCCGCGTGGACCCTGATCAAGCCCTACTGGGTTTCCGAGGAACGAGGCATCGCGTGGGGGCTGCTCGTCACGATCATCGTGATGAACCTGCTCGTCGTCTGGATCAACGTGCGCCTGAATAGCTGGAGCAGGGACTTCTACAACGCGCTGCAGGCGAAGAACGTCCACGACTTCCCGCACCTGCTGATGATCTTTACCGGACTCGCGTTCGGTTTCATCATCCTCGCCGTGTATGGACGCTATCTGCGCCAGATGCTCGGCTTCCGCTGGCGCCAGTGGCTGACCACCCGCTACCTGAACGAGTGGCTCGACGACAGCGCGTTCTACCGCATCGAGCGCGACCGTCTCGCCGACAACCCCGACCAGCGGATCAGCGACGACCTGCAGTCGTTCGCGACCACCACGCTGTCGCTAACGCTCGATCTGCTGTCGACCGTCGTCACGCTCGTGTCGTTCATCACGATCCTGTGGTCGCTCGCGGGCGCGTTGAGCATCTCGCTCGGCGGCATGCCGCTGCAGATCCCCGGCTACATGGTGTGGGCCGCGGCGCTGTATGCGGTGGGCGGCTCGCTCGTCACGCAGAAGGTCGGCCATCCGCTCGTGTCGATCAACTATCAGGCGCAGAAAGTCGAGGCCGATTTCCGTTTCGGCTTGATCCGGCTGCGTGAGAACGCCGAGCAGATCGCGTTCTACAACGGCATGGAAACCGAGAAGACGAACGCGCGCACGCTGTTCGGCCGCATCCGCGACAACTGGTGGCAGGTGATGAAGTACACGAAGCGCCTGACCTTCGTGCTGAGCTTCTACGGCCAGATCGCGATCATTTTCCCGATCGTCGTCGCCTCGCCGCGCTACTTCGCGGGCGCGTTCACGTTCGGCGTGCTGATGCAGATTTCGAGCGCGTTCGGCACGGTCAGCGATTCGTTCTCGTGGTTCATCAACAGTTATACGAGCCTCGTCGAATGGCGCGCGACCGTGAACCGGTTGCGCGAATTCAAGCGCGTCGTGCATTCGCCGCGTCTGAAGGAATCGGTGTCGCCGGCCACGGAACATGGCGGCATCAATCTGCATTTCGTCGACAGCAACACGCTTACCACCGACAGCCTCCAGCTCGCCCTGCCCAATGGCAACCCACTGTCGCGCATCCGCGATATCGCGATCCGGCCGGGCTCGCGCTGGCTCGTGCGCGGTCCGTCGGGCGCCGGCAAGAGCACGCTGATGCGCGCGCTCGCGGGCCTGTGGCCGTTCGGCGACGGCTCGATCGACGCACCGGTCAACGCGCGCATGATGTTCATCCCGCAGATCAGCTACATGCCGATCGGCACGCTGAAGGCGGCGCTCGCGTATCCGTCGGCGGCGGACACCTATGGCGACGACGAATGCCGCGACGCGCTCATCACCTGCCATCTGTCGGAATACGCGGACCGTCTGCAGGAAACGGCGCACTGGACTCGCGTGCTGTCGCCGGGTGAGCAGCAGCGCTTCGCCGCCGCGCGCGTGCTGCTGCACAAGCCGGACTACCTGTTCCTCGACGAAGCGACCAGCGCGCTCGACGCGGAAAACGAGGCGCGGCTCTATCGGCTGTTCACCGAGCGGTTGCCGAAGGCTGCGATCGTCAGCGTCGCGCATCGCGAATCGCTCGCAGCGTTCCATGACGAAACGCTCGACGTCGAGCGTTCTGTCGAAGCGGTAGCGGCGTGAGCGACGCGAGCGGCGCTCACGTCAGCGAAGCGCACGGCACCGCCGCACGCGTCGTGCTGATCACCGGCGCCGGTTCCGGCATCGGCGCGGCGCTCGCACGGCGCCTCGCGGCGCCGCATACGTCGTTGATGCTGCACGCGCGCGGCGCAGACGACGCCTCCCGTCGACGGCTCGTGCAGGTTGCCGCCGACTGCACGGCAAGCGGCGCACGCTGCGCGACCGTGTTCGGCGACCTCGCCGAGCGCGGCGCGGCGGAGCACGTGATCCATCAGACGCTCGCGAGCTTCGGCGCACTCGATCAACTGGTCGCGAACGCCGGCCATGCGCAGCGCCAAACGCTGGCCGCGCTCGATCCCGACACCTTCGGCGCCGCCTTCGCCGCGATGCCAGCCGCCTTCGCCGCGCTCGTGCGGCGCGCGATGCCCGCGCTCGAAACATCGAAGCGCGGTCGCGTGGTCGCCTTGAGTTCGTTCGTCGCGCATCGCTATCGCGCGGATGCGCCATTCGCCGCGACGGCGGCCGCGAAAGCGGCACTCGAAGCGCTTGCGAAAACGGCGGCCGCGGAGCTCGCGCCGCTCGGCGTGACCGTCAATTGCGTGGCGCCGGGCTACACGCGCAAGGATCGCGGCCCAAGCGCCGACAACGCGGCCGTGTGGGCGCACGCCGCCGAAGCCACGCCGCTCGGTCATGTTGCCGAACCGGACGACGTCGCCGCGCTGATCGCATTCCTGCTGTCCGACGCGGCACGCCACATCACCGGCCAGGTGATTCACATCGATGGCGGCTTGACGCTCGGTTAAGCCTCGCCTGCGCGCCGGCACCTCCGGGCGCAACATCCGGAAAGACACGAGAAGAGTTCGAAAGCATTTGCGGAGCGCGCAAGCTGTTCCGCGCTTTGAAAATGCCGGCGAGCAGCGACGATAGTCGTACGGGCCGCGCCATGCGCCGGCCGTCGTTGATGTCAGTCACGTCTTTCATCGCAACCGCTCTTCGGACTCCTCGCCCATGTCATTCGCTCGCCGTGTTTCACCTTTGCTCCCGTCTTTGCTCCCGCGCATCGCGCTCGCCTGCGGCGCGGCGCTGCTGCTCACGAACGCCGTCGATGCCGCGCAAACGACCGAGCCGAACCAACCCGCCGATATCTGCGCGGCGCTCACGCACATCGTCGATGCGAGCGATTTCCGGCGACTGCCAAACGAGACCGCCGCGCAACTGCCGGGCGTCTCCAATACGGACGATTGCCGCGCCAGCCCGCACGCGTACGACTGCCACTGGCGCGCGCACTGGCAAGCCGACGGCGTCATCAACGATCCGCTCGAAGAACTCGGCGCCGACATCGCCGCCTGCTTTCCGCGCGTCGTGCATGACGTCAACACACCGGTGCGCCAGCATTTCGTCGTGACCACCGACGCCCGTCGCGTGAACGTCACCGCGAGCGTGCAAGGTCAGAACGAACTGCGACTGCGCGTGACGCGCTGAGCGCGCGGCCGTCGCTGCTTTTGATGCTCCATCGCATTTCGTGACCGGGATCGGGCGCTGCCTCATGACCTCGTCGCCGACCGTGCGCGCGCCAGCGGCAACCAGGCATTCGCGCCTGTGTCCGGTCGCCTCGCTGATATGCCGGCGTCGTTGCGCCCTCGCCGCCTTCGCCGCGACGCTGACGCTCGCGCTCGACGGCTGCGCCTGGACGCTGATCCAGGCCGCCGACGCCACCGGCTCGGTCATCCAGGCCGGCTACGCGATCGCGTCGAACTACTCGTCGCCGACCTTCGTCAACGGGCGGCCCGCGGATTTGCAGCACCTCTGCATCGAAGTGAACCCGACGGTGTCGGTCGGCGATTTCGTGCCGGCGCTGCAGCTCGCGCTTGAGCGGCGCGGTATTCGTTCGGACGTCTACAATCCGGGCACCTCGCCGGCCGGCTGCGAAGCGCGGCTCGTCTACGACGCCGCGATCGACTATGGCCGCCGCTCGTTCAGCGACGAATCGATCCAGTACCTGTCGATCATCGATCTGACGCTGATCCAGGGTGGCCGCATTCTGGTCACCGCGCGATATCAGACCGGCGGCCTGAACACCGACCGTTTTTCGTCGGCCTCGGTCAAGCTCGGCGGACTGATCGAGCGGATGGTGGTCGATCGGACCGATTTCCCGCGTCAAGCGCAGCAACAGCAGACCCTGCAAACCTCGCAGGCCTTCCCGCCGCCCCACTGAGTGCTCGCGGCTTTGCTTTCGCTTGCAGCGCCTTACACGGGAAAGGATTGGAAAGCGGTATACGCTTTGCGCGGCCCGTGCGCATCACTAAGATGACCTGAATGAACCAGACCATCCTGATCGTCGATGACGATCCCGTCGTACGCGAGCTCGTCAGCGAATATCTGCACGGCCGCGGCTTCAAGGTCGCCATGCTGGAAAATGGCTTGGCGTTGCAGCGCAGATTGCAGCAGGAGCGTCCCGCGCTCGTCGTGCTCGACATCATGATGCCAGAGCTCGACGGCATCAGCGCGCTGCGCGCCTTGCGTGTCGCCGGCGACGACATTCCCGTGATCCTGCTGACCGCGCGCGCCGATCCGATCGATCGCGTGATCGGCCTCGAACTCGGCGCCGACGATTATCTCGGCAAGCCTTTCGAACCGAGCGAGCTCGTCGCGCGGATTCGCACCGTGCTGCGGCGTCGCGGCTCGATCGCGCCGGGCGCGCCCGAACAGCGCGCGCCCTATCATTTCGGCCGCTTCGAAGTGAACTTCCCCGCGCGCGAACTGCGCCGCGACGGCGAACGCATCACGCTGCGTTCGAGCGAATTCGCGATGCTGAAGGTGTTCGTCACGCACGCGATGACCGTGCTCACGCGTGCGCAGCTGCTCGAAAAACTGCACGGCAATAGCGAAGCGCATCGCAATCGCAGTCTCGACGTATCGATCTGGCGCTTGCGTCGATTGATCGAAGTCGACCCGTCGGAACCGCGCTACGTGCAGACGGTGTGGGGACACGGCTACGTGTTCGTGCCGGACGGCGAGATCGGCGCGGCCGAACGCGGGCTTGCGCCGCCGCTCGGTTAGCGGCGCCTGATGGTCGAAGCCGGTTGATGCGGCCCACGCGTCGCACGTAACGCGCAGCGCGGTGTCGCGCGCACCGCGCTGACCCGGCTGACGGTCAAAACGTCAGCACACTCAGAAACATCCTCTGCAGCCAGCCCATCGTCGTCGCATCGTTGACCATGCCGAGGCCCGCCTGCTCGATGCGCGCGTTCGCGACCTTGCTCGACGCGACGTAATTGCCTGCTTCGATGTCCTTGGGATTGACGATGCCCGAGAGTCGAAGACGGTCGCGGGTCCCGCTCATCGCGATCACCTTCTCGCCTGACACGACGAGATTGCCGCCCGACACCGTGCCGATCACGGTCACGGCTAGCGTGCCCGTCATGTCGCTGATGTCGCTCAGATTGCCCTGCCCTTTGTAGTCGGTGCTGGCAGAGCCGATGTTGAATAGTTTGGCGAGTCGCGCGGCGGCATTCGTCGATTGATCCGCGGCAGTCGCGGTGATGCTGCTCGTGCGGTTCGCCGACGCGCTGGCGCTGTTGTTGCCGCTATACGATTCCGACAGCCGGATCGTCAGCACGTCGCCGACGTGCTGCGCGCGCGGCGTCTCATACAGCAGCAACGGCGCGCCGGCCTGATAGATCGCGCCTTGCGTGTTGACGTTCAACGGCGCGGACGCGAGCGGCGGCGCCATCGGCGTTTCGACGATCGACCTGGTCTGCGCGCTCGAACAGGCCGCGAGACAGCTCGCGGCGCCGAGCACGAGGGTGAGACGTAGCGCGGTCATGCTGGCTCCGTGGCGGAAAGGATGAAAGGAGTCGAAGTGAGGCGGCCTATCCGGACACCGCCCGGTTTCGGCGCTGGGATCGCACCGGTAATCAGGGTTGCCTGGCAAACGTCAGCCCGCGTCAGCCCGCGTCGGCGCCGCTCGCCTGCCATTGCCGCACGACCGCTTTCATCCACGCATCCGAGCCCTTCAGCAGATACGTGAGCGTGCCGTTGCGGCTGCCGGGCAGAAAGCACAGCGTGATCGAACTCACCGCGTTCTCCCATACGTACATCGGCATCGCGCCCGGCGCCGCCGCGTTGCGCGTCGCGAGACGCGGCGGCCCGTAACGATCCTCGAGCGCGTCGCGCAGATCCTCCGCGGTCAGCTCGTCGACCACGAACGACATCTCGTAGAGACGCAGCGCGCCCTGCCCGTCAATGCGCGCGAAGCGCATCACGTGTTCGAGCGCCGGCGCACCATCGACCACGGCCTGCGACACCGCCCAGCGTTCATCATCGCGATGCGCCCAGCGGCATGCGACGCTCAGGCTATCGTGCGACTTCAGCCGCATGCCGAGCGCTCCGGCCTGCACGTCCGTCTCGCAGATCGGCACGCTGCCGACCGGCGTCGCGCGCACGGTCGAGCCCGCACGGAATTCGTCGATCGTGATGCCGAGCGCGACGCCGCGAAACGAAAACGGCGCGTCCGGCGAGCGCCGCCGCGTGTCGGTGACGACGCTATTCGATGCCGCGCTGGCCGCCTTCGCACTGCGCGCGACGAGCTGTGCATGCGCAGCGCACGACAGCACGCCGCCGAGCAGCATCAGTGCACCAACCATCCGGGTGAGCGTCATGATTCAATCGATCGCGGAAGCGCACATGTCGAAAGGCGTCGCCGCCGCATGGCCGACGACCGGCAGCACTTTCAGGGTCGCCGCCGTGACCCGGCACGGCAGCGCCGCGGCGCCGCAGCCGCCGAGCGGCAACAGCAGCGCGCCGGCAACGAGCCACGCCACGGCGCGCCGCCGCTGCTCAGTAGTTCTGGATAATGGCACGCGGACCTCGCCGATTCACGCAGTCGTGTTGAGCAGATGGCCGATGAGCCCCGTGCCCGGCGCAGGCAGTGCAGGCTTCCCGAGCCCGGCGCTCTGCTGCGATTTCGCCGCTGCGCCCGTGGAGTTTGAACTGGCGGATTTCTCCGTGGCCGGCTTATTCGCCAGCGAGGAGAAAGGCATGGAACTGAGCGTATTGTGGATCGTCATGATGGACCTCGCGAAGGTGCGCATTGCGCACCGGTGTCGGTTGAACGCCGCGCGCCGTCGTCCGAGGCAGCGGGCCTCGTTCGGCGTGCGGCGCGACTTGCTGCGGAACCAATCATCGCGCCGCGCGGGTGCCGACGATGGGCGAAGCAAAGCACGCTTTCGCGCGGTTGTTACGATCCGTTCCGTGGGCTTGCGAGGGCTTTCGAGTGCTTGCCAACTGTTGTCATCGCGTGCCTGTCGTCGCGCAGAGCCGGATCAGGCAGTGCTAAAGTAAGCGCTGCACCTTCGCTGATCCGCCCCGGCGCGAGCCCGCCAGCACCGAGCGGCACACAGTAAGCGTTGGTAAGGAAATGCCCGGTCGCGCGTCGGGCGGGCCAGTCTAGAATTTCGCCATGAATCCACAGGTCCTTATCGTCGACGACGATCCGGTCGTACGCGATCTGCTTTGCAAGTTTCTGCAGTCGAACGGCTTCGATGCGTCCGTGCTGCATGACGGCACCCATTTGCAGCGTCGTCTCGAGCGTGAGCGGCCGTCGGTCGTCGTGCTCGACATCATGATGCCGAACACCGACGGCCTGCGCGCGCTCACCGCGTTGCGCGCCGCCGGCGACGACATCCCAGTGATCTTCGTGACCGCGCGCGGCACGGTGGCCGACCGCATCGTCGGCCTGTCGCTCGGCGCGGACGACTATCTGACCAAGCCGTTCGATCCGCGCGAACTGCTCGTGCGGATCCAGACCGTGTTGCGCCGGCGCGGGCCGTCCACCACGAGCGCGCCCGAAGCACGCAAGCGCTATCGCTTCGGTCCATTCGAACTGGACTTCGCCACGCGCTCGCTGAGCCGCGACGACGCCAAGCTGCCGCTGCGCGACAGCGAATTCGCGCTGCTGAAGATCTTCGTCAACAATCCGTACAAGGTGCTGTCGCGCGTGCTGATTCACGATCTCGTGCATCGCGACAACCTCGCGTTCCGCGACCGTAGCCTCGACGTACCGATCTGGCGCCTGCGCCGCGTGATCGAGGACGACCCGTCGAACCCGTGCTACGTGCAAACGGTGCGCGGCAAGGGCTACGTGTTCGTGCCCGACGCCAACGGCACACCCTTCGAGGACGGGGCCGCCCCGAGCGCATGAGAAATCCGCTGAACACGCTGTTCGGCAGAATGGCGTTGCTGTCGGCGGCGGTGCTGTTCGCGATTCAGGCGAGCTGGTTCGTGCTGGTGACGATGCAGCCGCCGCGCCATGAAATCGACGGCTTCGCGCGCGGCATTCTGCTCGTGCTGCAGGCGATCAACGGCGAGCCGATCAAGGGCGCCGCGCTCGCGCCGGCGATGCGCGTGCATCTGGTGCCCACCTGGAACATGCCGACCAGCGTGCATCTGCGCGAGCCGCACGAGCATATGGTGGTCGAACTGAGCCGGCACCTGCGTGAGAACCTGCCGGCCGGCACGCAGATCGCCGTCGACGATCTGCGTCCGCCGCAACTGTGGGTGCTGGTCCCGGGCAAGTCGAACTGGGTCGTCGTGCCGGTCGACCTGCCGCCGCCGCCGCGCTTTCTGATCGAATCGGTGTCGATGCTGGTCGCCGGGCTGATCCTGTCGTTGTTCGCGGTGTGGCAGATGCAACGGCCGTTGTCGCGCGTGGCCGATGCGTCGCGCGCGTTCGGCTCGGGCGGCCGGCCCCAACCCGTGCCGGTGCAGGGCCCGCGCGAACTGCGTGAGCTGATCGGCTCATTCAACGACATGATGCGGCGCCTGAACGAAGCCGGCGACGACCAGGCGGTGATGCTCGCCGGCGTCGCGCACGATCTGAAGGCGCCGCTCACGCGCCTGAAGCTGCGCGCAAGCGTGCTGGTCGACGAAAACGAGCGCGCGGGCCTGATCCGCGACGTCGATTCCCTGACCAACATCGTCCAGCAGTTCCTCGAATTCGCGGGCCAATCGGCGGACGCCGGACCGCCCGTCGAAGTCGACGAGTTCTTGCGCGAGCAGTTTTCCTCGGGCGATTACGCCGAGGCCGCTGAAACCGCCGAAGCGGCGGACCCCGCCGAAACCCCGCTGTTCGCGCTCGATCTGCGCGCCGGCCCCTCGTTCACGCTGCCGCGCACGCTGCTCGACCGGCTCGTGACGAACCTCGTCGACAACGCGCTCGAACACGGCATGCCGCCCGTGGAAATCTCGACCGCGTGCAGCGACCGTCATTGGACGATCAGCGTGCGCGACCACGGCGCCGGCATTCCCGACGACCGCATTGCCGCGGCGATGAAGCCGTTCGTGCGGCTCGACGCCGCGCGCGGCGGCGAAGGCCATTGCGGGCTCGGTCTCGCGATCGTCGCGCGGCTCGCGCACGATCGCGGTGGACGCTGCCTCGTGCGCAATCACGCGCAGGGGGGGCTCGAAGTGCGGATCGAATTGCCGGTGGACCCGGCGCTGTCGTAAGGATGTTCGCAGGCAAACGCGGCGCGGACCGGACACTTACCTGCCCTTACCGCATCGACTGTCGCGCGGGGTGCGGCCTTATAGTCACCCCCGGCAACCTTGATGCAGCCCTTCCCGGTCCGCCCGCACCTCTGCGGCGGACTTTTTTTTGCGCTGCAGGAAGGCCACCAAAGCGCGCCAGCGAAGCGCGTCAATGCACGAGCCGATTGCGCAGCGCGTCGACCGTCGCCGTGGAAAGACCGAGGCCTTGCGTCAGGTAGCTCGCCATCGTGCCGTAGCTCGCCTGCACCTGGTCGAAGCCCGCCTGCAGATAGTTCTCGTCGACGTCGAGCAACGGCGCTCTCGCCGTCGCGATGGCCGCGCCTTCCTGCGCGCGCAGCGTGGTAGTTTGCGCGGCGATCGATGGCGCGAGATAGACGTTGCTGAGCAGGTAGTCCTGCATGATCACGTCGAGCGGAACGTTGGCGATGCTGAGCAGCAGCGCCGCGACCCAGCCCGCGCGATCCTTGCCCGCGTTCGAGTGGAATAGCTGCGCGCCCGTGCCGTCGGCGAGCGCGCCGAGCAACGCGCCATAGGCGGCTCGCTGCGGGCCGCCCGTCACATACGCGCGCGCCTGCGCCTGCATGAACGCGACGGCGTCGACGGGAGAATCGACCGGGGGCGCGACGAAGTCGTTCGTGCCGAGCACGTTCAGCGTCGAGGATGTCGCGCCGCTCGGCAGCACGTCGGCGGCGCGTGCGATTTCGGCGGGCGTGCGCAGGTCGTAGACCGACACGATACCGAGCTTGTCGAGCGTCGCCGTGTCGGTGCCGCTCAGCGTCAGCGCGTTCGCGCGATAGAACACGCCGCGCCGCATCTGTTTGCCGTCGACGGTCAGGTAGCCGGCACCCGCGCCGCCGACATCGCGGAAGTTGCTGACCGACACGAGCCGCGGCGTAGCCGGCTGATCGGCTTCGAGACTACCGCCGCAGGCGGACAGCAGCGTGCTGCCGAAACCCGCGGCCAGCATCGCACCGGCCGAGCCCCTCAGAAAGCGTCGCCGCGCCGCCGACGCTTCGCCGGGCATGCCGCGCTCCACGGGCACGGTCGTGCTCGCAAAGGCGCGGAAAGGCGAACGGTTTTTCGCGGTAACGGACATCGGGGCGACAGGTGTATAGGAGGATTGCGTGGGGCAGCCGGGGCTGCAGACGCAGTTTAACGTTGACCAGAAAGTTTTGCGTTACATCGTAGGGGTTAGTAAGAAAAAAGAGGGACGGTTGGCCCACTGATTTCCGTTCCCTTGCGGTGCCTTATCGGCCGTTACCTCGCGCACGCCCTTTTTGACCCCAACTGGCCTCACGACGCCGCATCCCCGTAGAATACTGACACCCTCCCATCCGGCCCCCGCAGGCACAAGAAACCTGGAGACCACAACAAAACATGTCTTCTCTCCAATGGTTCACCGAGCTGACCCCGCGCGAGCGTCGCACGCTATTCGCCGGTTTCGGCGGATACGCGGTCGACGCGTTCGACTTCATGATCTACTCGTTCCTCATCCCGACGCTGATCGCGACGTGGGGCATGAGCAAAAGCGAAGCAGGCATGATCGCCACCAGCTCGCTGATTTCGTCGGCGATCGGGGGCTGGCTCGCCGGCATTCTTGCCGATCGCCACGGCCGCATCCGTGTATTGCAATGGACGATCGCCACCTTCGCGATCTTCACGTTCCTGTCTGGCTTCACGCAGTCGTTCTGGCAGTTGCTCGCCACGCGTACGCTGCAGGGCATCGGCTTCGGCGGTGAGTGGTCGGTCGTGACGATCATGATGGCCGAGACGATCCGCTCTCCACAGCATCGCGCAAAGGCGGTCGGCACCGTGCAGAGCAGCTGGTCGTTCGGCTGGGCGGCCGCGGCGATCGTCTACTGGGCGGCTTTCGCGCTGCTGCCCGAGCAGTACGCGTGGCGCGCGTGTTTCTGGGTTGGCCTGCTGCCCGCCGCATGGATCATCTATATCCGCCGCAACGTCAGCGACCCCGACATCTTTGTCGCGACGCGTCGCGCGCGCGAAAGCGGCATCAACACGTCGCACTTCATGCAGATCTTCTCGGCCGCGCATCTGAAGACAACTGTGCTCGGCAGCGCGCTGTGCACCGGCATGCTCGGCGGCTACTACGCGATCACGACGTGGCTGCCCACCTATCTGAAGACGGAGCGCCATCTGTCGGTGTTCAATACGAGCGGCTATCTGATCGTGCTGATCGTCGGTTCGTTCGCCGGCTATATCGTCGGCGCGATTCTGTGCGACAGGATCGGCCGGCGCGCGTCGTTCGTGCTGTTCGCGGTCGGCTCGTTCGTGCTCGGCATGGTCTACACGATGCTGCCGATCACCGACACGATGATGCTCGCGCTCGGCTTTCCGCTCGGCATCGTCGTGCAGGGGATTTTCGCGGGCATCGGCGCGTATCTGTCGGAGCTGTATCCGAACGAAATCCGCGGCTCGGGGCAAGGCTTCTGCTACAACCTCGGGCGCGGGCTCGGCTCGTTCTTTCCGATACTCGTCGGTACCTTCGCGCAGACGATGACACTCGTGAAGGCGATGGGCATCGTCGCGGGCGCGGGGTATCTGCTCGTGATCGTCGCCGCGTTGTGCCTGCCGGAAACGAAGGGCAAGGTGCTAGGGGCGGCTGGCTCCGCCGCTTGAGATCGTCTGACACCGCAGTTCCCAATCATGAAAACGATCGTACTCGGCGGCGGCGTCATCGGCGTCGCCACTGCTTTTTATCTGTGCCAGCAAGGCTGCGACGTGACGGTGATCGAGCGCGAACCCGACGTCGCCCTGTCCACGAGTTTCGGCAACGCCGGCGTGATCGCGCCGGGCTACGTGACGCCATGGGCCGCGCCCGGCATGCCGGTGAAAATCCTCAAGTACCTGTTCAAGCCGGCCTCGCCGCTGATCTTCCGGCCGACGCTCGATCCGGCTCAATGGCGCTGGATCGCGCGCTGGCTGCGCGAGTGCGACCTCGACCGCTTTCGCGTGAACAAGCAGCGTATGCAGCGCATCGCGTACTACAGCCGCGCTTGCCTGCACGAATTCCGCGGCCGTCATCCGTTCGACTACGGCTGCAGCCAGGGCTATCTGCAACTGTTTCGCAGCGAGTACGACGTCGAACTCGCGCAGCCGGCGCTTGCGGTGCTGCGCGAGGGGGGCATCGTGCATCGGGAAGTCAGCGCCGCGCAGTGCGCGGAGATCGAGCCCGGTCTGCGCTGGGCGCGTCAAGCGCCGTTCTCGGGCCTCTATCTGCCCGACGACGAAGCCGGCGACTGCGCGCGCTTCACCCGCGAACTGCGCGCGATCTGTGAACGCAATGGCGTGAGCTTTCGCTTCGACACGCGCGTCACGTCGCTCGATGTCGAGGGAGCGACGGTGCGCGGCGTGCATATTCAAAGCGAGCAGGGCGCGCAGACGCTGCCGGCCGACGCGGTGGTCGTCGCGCTCGGCGTCGATAGCGCGGCGTTGCTCGCGCCGCTCGGCGTGAAGGTGCCGCTCTATCCGGTGAAGGGCTATTCGGCCACGCTGCCTGTGATCGACGAGGAAAAAGCGCCACGGGCGGCACTGATGGACGAATCGCTGAAGACGGCGATCACGCGCTTCGGCAACAACCTGCGCATCGCGGGTACGGCGGAGCTCGGCAATCGCCAGACGACGTTGCGCGAGCAGGCGCTGCAAACGCTGCTCACGGTGCTGCGCGACTGGTTTCCGCACGCGGCCAATCCGACTTCCGCGCACTTCTGGGTCGGCCGCCGGCCGATGACGCCCGATGGCGCGCCGCTGCTCGGCCCGTGCAACATCGACAACTTATGGCTGAACCTCGGGCACGGCTCGACGGGCTGGGCGATGTCGATGGGCTCGGCGCGCGTGGTCGCGGATCTGATCGCGCAGCGCAAACCGGAGATCGATCTCGACGGTCTGACGCTCGCGCGCTATCGCCAATGAGGCGGACATAACGCACCGCGACGAGATAAAAGAAAACCGGGCTCCCCCATTCAGGCGAGCCCGGTTTCTTTTTTACTGCATTGCTTTCCCGCTACAGGTGCCCTTCATGGGGCGCCTTGCCGTCTCCACGTCTTCCTGCAAATCGTCGCCGGCGCGCGCGGCATGGAACGCCAGGCACGCACACCGGCTGAAGACGCTTAACGCGGCAGTTCCGAATGCCCCATCAGGAACGCATCGACCGAACGTGCGCACTGACGGCCTTCGCGAATCGCCCACACCACGAGCGACTGGCCGCGGCGCATGTCGCCTGCCGTGAACACCTTGTTCACCGACGTGTAGTACGCCTTGTCGCCCTCGGTCGTGGCGCGCACGTTGCCGCGCGCATCCTTGTCGACGCCGAACGCTTCGAGCACCGGCGACACCGGCTGCGTGAAGCCCATCGCGAGCAGCACGAGGTCGGCCTTCATTTCGAATTCGGAGTTCGGCACTTCGACCATCTTGCCGTCCTTCCATTCGACGCGCGCGGCGATCAGCTTCTCGACCTTGCCGTTCTTGCCTTCGAGACGCTTGGTCGCGACCGCCCAGTCGCGCTCGCAGCCTTCCTCATGCGACGACGACGTGCGCAGCTTGATCGGCCAGTACGGCCATACGAGCGGCTTGTTCTCTTCTTCCGGCGGCTGCGGCAGCAGTTCGAACTGCGTGACGCTCTTCGCGCCGTGACGGTTCGACGTGCCCACGCAGTCGGAACCGGTATCGCCGCCGCCGATCACGACGACGTGCTTGCCCTTCGCGACGAGCTGGTTCGGCACTTTGTCGCCGGCGTTGACCTTGTTCTGCTGCGGCAGGAATTCCATCGCGTAGTACACGCCTTCGAGCTCGCGGCCCGGCACCGGCAGATCGCGCGGCATTTCGGAACCACCGGCGATCACGACCGCGTCGAACTGTTCGTTCAGCTCGGCCGGCGTGATGGTTTCCTTCGCCGTGTTGCCGATGTGCGCCGGCAGCGAGTCCGGCTTGCCGATGAACACGTTGGTGCGGAACGTCACGCCTTCGCCTTCCATCTGGCGCATGCGGCGGTCGATCTGCCACTTCTCCAGTTTGAAGTCGGGGATGCCATAACGCAGCAGGCCGCCGATCCGGTCGTTCTTCTCGAACACGGTCACGTCATGACCGGCGCGCGCGAGCTGCTGCGCGGCCGCGAGACCCGCGGGGCCCGAGCCGACCACGGCGACCTTCTTGCCGGTCTTGTGCTTCGGCGTTTGCGGCGCGACCCAGCCTTCGGTCCAGGCTTTGTCGATGATCGCGTGCTCGATCGACTTGATGCCGACCGGGTCGTCGTTGATGCCGAGCGTGCACGCCGCTTCGCACGGTGCCGGGCAGATGCGGCCCGTGAACTCGGGGAAGTTGTTGGTCGAATGCAGCACTTCGATCGCGTTCTTCCAGTCCTGACGGAACACCAGGTCGTTGAAGTCCGGGATGATGTTGTTGACCGGGCAGCCGCTGTTGCAGAACGGAATGCCGCAGTCCATGCAACGCGCGCCTTGAATCTTCGCTTCGTCGTCGGTCAGTGCCGCGACGAATTCCTTGTAGTGCTTCACACGCGTGAGCGGAGCCTCGTACGTCTCGTGGCGACGTTCGAACTCGAGAAAACCGGTTGCCTTGCCCATGTGGTTCTCTTCTCTATCTGTATCTAGGGGTAATCTGGACCCGCCGCGCGTCGATTGGTCGGAACGCGGCGGGTACGTCTAAAGTTGACTTCCGTGAAGGCAGCTCAGGCGGCGAGCACTTCGCTGTTCGCCTTCTTCGCGGCGAGTTCGCCGAGCGCGCGCTTGTATTCGGTCGGGAACACCTTCACGAACTGACGGCGTGCCGCGTCCCAGTTTTCGAGCAGCGCCTTCGCGCGCGGCGAGCCCGTGAACTGGAAGTGACGCTCGATGAGCCCCTTGAGCAGCGCTTCGTCCGTCGTGCCGCGATGCCACACGCCCTGATCGACCGTGCGCTCCTGTTCTGCCTGTTGCAGCACCGGTTCGAGCGCGACCATCGACTTGTTGCACTTGCTCGCGAACATGCCGTCCGGATCGAACACGTACGCGATGCCGCCCGACATGCCGGCCGCGAAGTTACGGCCCGTCTCGCCGAGCACGACGACCGTGCCGCCCGTCATGTATTCGCAACCGTGGTCGCCCGTGCCTTCGACGACCGCCGTCGCGCCCGAGTTACGCACGCAGAATCGCTCGCCGGCCACGCCGCGGAAGAAGGCTTCGCCTTCGATCGCGCCGTACATCACCGTGTTGCCGCAGATGATGTTCTCTTCCGACTTGCCGCGGAAATCGTTGGTCGGACGGATGATGATGCGGCCGCCCGACAGGCCCTTGCCCACGTAGTCGTTGCCGTCGCCGACCAGATCCAGCGTGATGCCCTTTGCGAGGAACGCGCCGAAGCTCTGACCCGCGGTGCCCTTCAACTGGATGTGGATCGCGTCGTCCGCGAGTCCTTCGTGGCCGTACTTCTTCGCGATCGTGCCCGACAGCATCGCGCCGACCGTGCGGTTCACGTTGCGCACCGGCTGGATGAACGACACGTGCTCGCCTTTTTCGATCGCGGCCTTCGCCTTCTCGATCAGCGTGTGGTCGAGCGCGCGGTCGAGGCCGTGATCCTGCACGTCGACGTGCTTGCGCGCGACTTCCGCCGGCACTTGCGGCTGGTAGAACACACGCGAGAAGTCGAGGCCCTTCGCCTTCCAGTGCTCGATACCCTTCTTCGTGTCGAGCAGTTCCGCGCGACCGATCAGGTCGTCGAACCTGCGGATACCGAGTTGCGCCATGATTTCGCGCGCCTCTTCCGCAATGAAGAAGAAGAAGTTCACGACGTGTTCCGGCTGGCCCTGGAACTTCGCGCGCAGCACCGGATCTTGCGTCGCGACGCCGACCGGGCACGTGTTCAGATGGCACTTGCGCATCATGATGCAGCCTTCGACGACGAGCGGCGCCGTCGCGAAGCCGAACTCGTCAGCGCCGAGCAGCGCGCCGATCACGACGTCGCGGCCGGTCTTCATCTGACCGTCGGCCTGCACGCGGATACGGCCGCGCAGCCGGTTCAGCACCAGCGTCTGCTGCGTTTCGGCGAGACCCAGTTCCCACGGCGTGCCCGCATGCTTGATCGACGACAGCGGCGATGCACCCGTGCCGCCGTCATGACCGGCGATCACGACGTGGTCGGCCTTCGCCTTCGCGACACCCGCGGCAACCGTACCGACGCCCGACTCCGACACGAGCTTCACCGAGATGCTCGACGACGCGTTCACGTTCTTCAGATCGTGAATCAGCTGCGCCAGATCTTCGATCGAGTAGATGTCGTGGTGCGGCGGCGGCGAAATCAGGCCGACGCCCGGCACCGAGTAACGCAGCTTGCCGATGTAGTCCGACACCTTGTGACCCGGCAGCTGACCGCCTTCGCCCGGCTTCGCGCCCTGCGCCATCTTGATCTGGATCTGGTCGGCCGACACGAGGTACTCCGCCGTCACGCCGAAGCGGCCCGACGCGACCTGCTTGATGCGCGAGCGCAGCGAATCGCCTTCCTTCAACGCAATGTCGACGACCACTTCGTCGCCGATCACGGACTTCATCGTGTCGCCGTTCTTGATCGGAATGCCGCGCAGTTCGTTGCGGTAACGGTTTGCGTCTTCACCGCCTTCACCGGTGTTCGACTTTCCGCCGATGCGGTTCATCGCGACGGCGAGCGTGGCGTGCGCTTCGGTGCTGATCGAGCCCATCGACATTGCGCCGGTCGCGAAACGCTTGACGATTTCCTTCGCCGGTTCGACTTCGTCGAGCGGGATCGCCTTGGTCGGATCGAACTTGAACTCGAACAGGCCGCGGAAGGTCATGTGGCGCTTGGTCTGATCGTTGATCAGATGCGCGTATTCCTTGTACGTCTGGTACGAGTTGCTGCGCGCCGAGTGCTGCAGCTTGGCGATCGCATCCGGCGTCCACATGTGTTCTTCGCCGCGCACGCGGTACGCGTACTCGCCGCCCGCGTCCAGCATGTTCGCGAGGACCGGGTTGTCGCCGAATGCTTCGCGATGCAAACGGATCGCTTCTTCCGCGACGTCGAACAGACCAATGCCGCCGACTTTCGACGACGTGCCGTGGAAGTACTTCGACACCAGATCCGCGGCGAGACCGACCGCTTCGAAAATCTGCGCGCCGGTGTACGACATGTAGGTCGAAATACCCATCTTCGACATGACCTTCTGCAGACCCTTGCCGACTGCCTTCGTGAAGTTGTAGACCGCCTTCTCCGCCGACAGGTCGCCCTTCAGGCCGGCCGCGAGCTGGCTCAGCGTTTCCATTGCGAGGTACGGGTGCACGGCTTCCGCGCCATAGCCCGCGAGCAGCGCGAAGTGGTGCGTTTCACGCGCCGAACCGGTTTCGACGACGAGACCCGTGCTCGTGCGCAGACCCTGCTGCACGAGGTGCGTGTGGATCGCGGCCGTAGCGAGCAGCGCCGGAATCGCGACGTTGTCGCGGTCGGTCTTGCGGTCCGACACGATCAGCATGTTGTAGCCGGACTTGACCGCATCGACGGCTTCCGCGCACAGCGACGCAAGGCGTGCCTCGATGCCTTCCTTGCCCCAGGCGACCGGATAGCAGATGTTCAGTTCGTACGAGCTGAACTTGCCGCCCGTGTACTGATCGATCGCGCGGATCTTCGCGATGTCCTTGAAGTCGAGCACCGGCTGCGATACTTCGAGACGCATCGGCGGGTTGATATTGTTCGTGTCGAGCAGGTTCGGCTTCGGGCCGATGAACGACACGAGCGACATCACCATGTTTTCACGGATCGGGTCGATCGGCGGGTTCGTGACCTGCGCGAACAGCTGCTTGAAGTAGTGATAGAGCGTCTTGTTCTTGTTGGACATGACCGCGAGCGGCGAGTCGTTGCCCATCGAGCCGACGGCTTCCTCGCCCGCTTGCGCCATCGGCGCCATCAGGAACTTCAGGTCTTCCTGGGTGTAGCCGAACGCCTGCTGGCGATCCAGCAGCGCAGCTGCTTCGCGGCGTTCCGTCACGACGTCTTCGGCCTTCGCCTCGATCTCGTCGAGCTTGATGCGCACGGCGTCGATCCAGCTCTTGTACGGCTTGGCGTTCGCGAGGTTGTCCTTCAGTTCCTTGTCGTCGATGATGCGGCCGTGCTCCATGTCGATCAGGAACATCTTGCCCGGCTGCAGACGCCACTTCTTGACGATCTTCGACTCGGAAATAGGCAACGTGCCGGCTTCCGACGCCATGATGACGAGGTCGTCGTCGGTGACGATGTAGCGCGCCGGGCGCAGACCGTTACGGTCGAGCGTCGCGCCGATCTGGCGGCCGTCGGTGAACGCGATGGCGGCGGGGCCGTCCCACGGCTCCATCATGGCGGCGTGGTATTCGTAGAACGCGCGGCGATTTTCGTCCATCAGCGTGTGCTGTTCCCAGGCTTCCGGAATCATCATCATCATCGCGTGGACGAGCGGGTAGCCGGCCATCACCAGCAGTTCGAGACAGTTGTCAAACGATGCCGTATCCGATTGGCCCGGATAGATCAGCGGCCACAGCTTCGGCAGATCGTCGCCGAGTACGTGCGAGGCGATCGCGCCGGTACGCGCGTTCAGCCAGTTGACGTTGCCCTTCACCGTGTTGATTTCGCCGTTGTGGGCGATCATGCGGTACGGGTGAGCCAGTTCCCACGCCGGGAACGTGTTGGTCGAGAAGCGCTGGTGCACGAGTGCGAGCGCCGAGATGGTGCGGTCGTCCTGCAGATCGCGGTAGTACACGCCGACCTGGCCCGCCAGCAGCAGACCCTTGTAGACGACCGTGCGCGCCGACATCGACGGCACGAAGTATTCCTTGCCGTGCTTGAGCTTCAGCGCCTGGATGCGATGGCTCGCGGTCTTGCGGATGATGTACAGCTTCCGCTCGAGCGCGTCGGTCACCATGATGTCCTTGCCGCGGCCGATAAAGATCTGGCGGATCAGCGGCTCGCTCGCCTTCACGGTCGGCGAGATCGGCATGGCGTGGTCGACCGGCACGTCGCGCCAGCCGAGCACGACCTGACCCTCGGCCTTCACCGTGCGCTCGAGCTCCTGTTCGCAGGCGATGCGCGACGCGTGCTCCTTCGGCAGGAAAATCATGCCGACGCCGTATTCGCCAGCCGGCGGCAGCGTCACGCCCTGCCGGGCCATCTCTTCGCGATAGAAGCCGTCCGGAATCTGGATCAGGATGCCCGCGCCGTCGCCCATCAGCGGATCGGCGCCGACGGCGCCCCGGTGATCGAGGTTCTCGAGAATCTTCAGGCCCTGCTGGATGATTTCGTGACTCTTGTGTCCCTTGATATGGGCGACGAAGCCGACGCCGCAGGCATCATGCTCGTTTTGCGGGTCGTACAGACCTTGGGCGGCGGGAACCGGGTGAATCGGTTGCTGATGATCGTTCATGGGGACACCGTCTGTGAGGAGGCCGGACAGGCCGTTAAACCATTGTGCTTTTGCCGCAGTGCGCTTCGGGACCACGACGGCGCTCTTCTCGCAGCAAGACTGCGCGGGACGAAAAGCGTCGGAAATCGGAATATACGCGACGAATCAAGGAAATAGCAAATAAAACCTAATGATCAGCCCCCGATTATCAAATTGGTGCAGTGCGGTTATTTTTTATTGGTGCCACATCAACTTTGGGCAAAAGAAAACGGCATCCGACGTGCCGTCTTCATGCAGTCCCTTGATGCAAAACACTTTAATCGGATTTAAAGCGGCTCTATCGGCGCCGCCGGGGTATCGCCCTGCCGCCGCCTCACTGCGTATGCGGCGTCTCGCGCACCTTGCGTGGCCGGCCACGCGGTAGGGGTGACACACGTCGGTTGGCGGCGCGCGCCGCCCATTCGCGGTACGTGTCGCTGCCGAGCACCCAGCCCTTCAACGTGGCTTGCTGAAGCTGACTTGCCTCGCGCTCGTCGAGCGGCTGCTCGCACAGTTCGCGATAAGCACGCTGTCGCTCGAACGGCGTATTGCCGAGCGACCAGTAAAGGGGGTGATCCGTGATCAGACTGTCGAGGGTGAGGCCGATGTGATGACGGTAGCTCGACCAGCGATAATCCTCGGCCGCGTTGACCAGCTGCAAGCGCACCGGACACATTTCCACAACCCGGCTCGCAAGCAGGAAGTAGCGCTCACCCTCGATCACGGTGGCCCGGTAACGGCCTTCCCACAAGGTGCCGCGACGCGCATAGCGCCGGTTGAAGTGCGCGACATAACGCCGCCCGACGGCCTGCATCGCCTTGGGCAGGCTCGACTCCTCGGTGGGCGTGACGAGCAGTTGCACGGCGCCCGGCATCAAGGCGTAAGCGTGGATGGAAAGGTGATGGTCCCGGGAGGCCGCCTTCAGACAGTCGATGAAAAGCTCGTAGTCCTGGTCGTCGACGAAGGCGGGCTGCTGGTCGAGCCCGCGGAGGATGACGTGCTGCGGCTGGTCGGGGACATAAAGACGTGCAAGCCGTGCCATGCTGGAGTGTCCAATAGTCGCGTTGGTATATACCCGAAGGTCCGAAGAGCCGCATGGGCGCAAGGTTCGGCGCCATGCGGCCAAGCCAGAAACCACGCGGTGCTTAGGGAGAAAACTCTAACCGCCGCGTATGGTTTGTTTCAAACGTTGTAGTCATAATGAGCGGGCCTTTTTTGGAGGAGCACATATGAAATTAAAACAGGCCGTAACGGGGATGGCAGTGCTAGCCTGCATGAGCACGGCAGCGCACGCACAATCGGCCGGCACCATTTACTTCTCGACGGGCTGGTTCCATCTGGCGCCCCAATCGAGCAGCGACCCACTGACCGTGACCAGCATTGGCGGTAGCCCAACCAACATCACCGAAGCCAACACCGGCGCCTCGCTGAGTTCGGCCGATACCATCGGTTTCACCGCCGGCTACTTCGTCACCGACCATATCGCAACCGAATTCGTCATTGGCGTCCCCCCTACTTTCGATCTGTACGGCACGGGCAGCTTCGCGCAGTTCGGCAAGCTCGGGCAGGCCAAACAGTGGAGCCCGACGCTGCTGTTCAAGTACTACTTCAACGCGCCGACCGCTTCGTTCCGCCCGTATCTCGGTCTCGGTGTGAGCCGCATCTGGTTCACCGACGAACACATTTCCAACAGCGCATTCGAAGCCAACGTTCTGCATGGTCCGACCAGTGTGTCGACGGATAGTTCGTGGGAACCCGTGTTTAATGCGGGCTTCACGTACGCCTTCAATCAGCATTGGTTCGCCGGCGTGTCGATCTCGTACCTGCCGCTCAGCACGACCGCAAAGCTCAGTTCGGCATCGGCCACGCCGGTCGGCACGCTGACCGTGCAATCGCAAACCAAGATCAAGCTGAACCCGATCGTCACTTACGTCAACGTCGGTTACCGTTTCTAACGCTTCGCTAAAGCAGGTAGCTTGAATTAGGGTAGTCGAATTTTCGCGACCTGGGGAACGCCGTCATCGAACCGATCACGGCGTTTGCATTTGGCGTCTCTGTTGCATCGGGATGGCAGCGTCATCCGGCATCAGCGTTTGTAAATTTGACGCGAATTCGGCGCGTCCATGTGCAAAATCCGGCGACGATACGGGCACGCCCCATCCTGTCGCGAGCCGCACGCGTGCAGCGGTGCCGGCAATGCAGCGCTTGGCATCGAAGTTGCGTTTAGATGGCGTTTCCTATGCGACGACGTGATACTGCGTCTACGCATAGCGTGTCCGCGCGACGATGCGCGGGGCCTTTCAACTCATCGACGGAGCGACCATGACAGCACTTCCAAATACGCGAGACGCCCTCGGCGAATCCTGGACCAGCGCGAGTCGCCGCGCGCGGCGCATCGCTCGCCACAGCCGCCACGCGGCCGAAGACATCGCGGTCGAGTTGCGCACCCTGCTGTCGGAACTCGAATCGACCTTGGCCGACGGCACGCAGGCCGACGCCGTGGCCCTGCGCGGCAGGCTGCGCAAACAGTTGGACGCCGCGCGCGAGCGGCTGAACGACACGCGCGACGCGATGCGCGATCGTGCGGGCGTCGCGATCTCGGACGCCGATCACTACGTGCATGAAAATCCGTGGCAGACGATTGCGATCGTCGGCGGGCTTGCGCTGGTGCTGGGGGCGCTGTTCGCGTCCCGTTCGCGATGACACTGGCTTGCCCGGTTTGACGGTGCTGGCAAGGGGGCGCGACGGCCACTTCGATGCGGCAACGCTGAACGTTACACCCCTTGCCGCGCCCAGCCGCCAGCGGCTAGTTATCGTCGATCACGAACAGCCGCCGATACTCCTTCAGCGCGTAACGATCGGTCATCCCCGCGATGTAATGCGCGATCAAACGCGGCTGACGCGTCGCATCGGCCGACTGATAGTCCGGCGGCAGCAGCCGCGGGTCGTCGGTGAACGCGTCGAACAGGCCGACCACGACGCGGCGTGCCTTGTTGGCCATGCGCATCACGCGATAGTGACGGTACATATTTCTGAACAGGAAGCGCTTGAGCGCCGCGGCCTGCGCGGCGATCGCATCACTGTGCGCGACGAGCGGGGGCGCCGCGCGCACGTCGTCGAGTGACGCCGGCGCGTAGCGCGCGAGATTGGCCCGCGTCGTTTCGATCAGATCGACGATCAGCGTATTGATCACGCGCCGCACCGTCTCGTGAATCAGCCGACGCCCCTCGATCTGCGGATAGTCGCCGCGCGCCGCCTCGCAGTGCGTCTGCCAGAGTTCCACTTCGGCGAGCTGCTCGAGCGACAGCAGACCGGAGCGCAGACCGTCGTCGACGTCGTGATTGTTGTACGCGATTTCGTCGGCGACGTTGGCGATCTGCGCTTCGAGCGACGGTTGCCGCCCTTCGAGAAAGCGCTCGCCCAATGTCCCGAGCCGGCGCGCGTTGTCGCGTGAGCAGTGCTTGAGAATGCCCTCGCGCGTCTCGAAGCACAGGTTCAACCCATTGAACGCTCCGTAGTGCTCTTCAAGTTCGTCGACGACCGTGAGGCTCTGCAGGTTGTGCTCGAAACCGCCATGCTCGCGCATGCATTCGTTCAACGCATCCTGGCCGGCATGGCCGAACGGCGTATGGCCGAGATCGTGCGCCAGCGAAATCGCTTCGACGAGATCTTCATTGACGCGCAGATTGCGCGCAACCGAGCGCGCGATCTGCGCAACTTCGAGGCTATGGGTGAGGCGCGTGCGAAACAGGTCGCCCTCGTGGTTGACGAATACCTGCGTCTTATATTCGAGCCGCCGGAATGCGGTCGAGTGGACGATGCGGTCGCGGTCGCGCTGAAACTCGGTACGCGCGCTCGGCGCGGTTTCCGCATAGCGACGCCCACGCGACTGGCTCGAATGCGCCGCGTACGGCGCAAGATGCGCTTCGAGCGCCTGCTGGGTCGGCGCGGGGACGGCGGGTGTGGCAACCGCGGCAGCGGCATCCGCGGCGCTGACCGTGGCGGCGATGACGCCGTTCCCGGCGCCTGCGCGCGCGCTCGTCGTGTCATGCTGGATATCGTCGCTGCGCCTGTCAGTCACCGGGTCCTCCGAAACATGGGCGGCGCCTCGTGACGCGGGTGCGTGAAGCGTGGCTGCAGGGCCGTGTTGAATCTAGACGGCGGCGGCCAGCGTCGCATGCACGTCGGCGTCGGGCGCGCGGGTGATCAGTGTCTCACCGAAACGCTTCAGCAGAATGAACTTGATCGCGCCGGCTTCCGCCTTCTTGTCGATCTGCATCAGCTCGATGTAACGATCCGCGCCGAGCGCGGGAGCACGAGTGGGCAGATGCGCGGCAAGCACGACGTCGACGAGCCGCTTGCGCGACGCTTCATCGAGATGGCCGAGCCTCACGGACAGATCCGCCGCCATCACCATTCCGCAACCGACCGCCTCGCCGTGCAGCCACTCGCCATAGCCGAGTCCGGCTTCGATCGCGTGGCCGAACGTGTGACCGAAGTTGAGGATCGCGCGCAGACCACCTTCGCGCTCGTCCTGCGCCACCACCGACGCCTTGATCTCGCACGAGCGTTTGACTGCCTCGGTCAACGCCTCCGGTTCGCAGCGGTTCAAAGCCTCGATATTGGCCTCGATCCAGGTGAAGAATCCGGCGTCGGCGATTGCGCCGGTCTTGATGACCTCGGCGATGCCCGCCGCGAGTTCGCGTTCGGGCAACGTACGCAATGCGCCGATGTCAGCGATCACCGCCCGAGGCTGGTAGAACGCGCCGATCATATTCTTGCCCAGCGGATGATTGATGCCGGTCTTGCCGCCGACCGACGAATCCACCTGCGACAGCAACGTGGTCGGCACCTGGATGAACGGCACGCCGCGCATGTAGCAGGCGGCGGCAAACCCGGTCATGTCGCCGACCACACCGCCACCGAGCGCGATCAGCGTGGTCTTGCGGTCGGCGCGCGAGCCGAGCAGCGCGTCGAAGATCAGGTTCAGCGTCTGCAGATTCTTGTGTGCTTCGCCGTCCGGCAAAACCACCGTGGACACCTGCTTGTTCAGCGGCGCAAGCGCTGCGCGCAGCTTGTCGCCGTAGAGCGGATCGACGGTGCTATTGGTGACGATCGTGACCGAGTTGCCGGCGATATGCGGCGCGAACAGCGCGGTCTGGCCGATCAGGCCGGCACCGATATAGATGGGGTAGGCGCGCTCGCCCAGTTCGACGTTGACGGTAATCATACGGTCCATTATGAAGCAGGATGTTTGGCGACGCCGGCCATCTCGAGCTGCATCAGAACCATGTTGACGAGTCCGTTGACCGAGGGCCGGCCGGTTTCGATCACGAAGTGCGCGCATTCGCGGTACAGCGGGTCGCGCACTTCATAGAGCGCTTCGAGGCGCGCCTTGGGGTCTTCCGTTTGCAGCAGCGGGCGATTCTTGTCGCGCCGCGTGCGCAGCCACAGGTCATGCGGATTGGCGCGCAGATAGATCACGAGGCCACGGCTTTTCAACGCTTCGCGGTTTTCCGGCCGCAGGACTGCACCGCCGCCGGTCGCGAGCACGATATTGTCGCGCCCGGTCAGCTCGGAGATCACGCTCGCTTCGCGATCGCGAAAGCCCGCTTCGCCCTCGAGCTCGAAGATCACGGGAATGCGCGCGCCCGTGCGCGCCTCGATTTCATGGTCGGAATCGAAGAACGGGCGCTCGAGACGGCGCGCAACCGCCCGACCCACAGTGGTTTTTCCTGCCCCCATGAGCCCTACGAAAAAAACATTGGCGTGTGCGTCCCGCGCTTGCAACGGTGTCCTCTGGCTAATCCGGTGTAGTTCGTGCCGCAGCTTACTGGCAAAGCGGCTGCCTTGTCGAGCCTGCGCGCCGCCGGCGGACGGCGGTGCATGCGTGCCCTATATGCCCTAATTTTCCCGCACCACGCGCGGCGTGATGAAAACCGCCAGTTCGCTACGCGTGTCGCGATGAGTCCGATGGCGGAACAATGCGCCCAGAACCGGTATTTTGCCGAGGAGGGGCACCCGCTCGACGTCGTCACGGTCGTCGGTCTCGTAAATTCCGCCGATCGACACCGTACCACCGTCCTCGACCTCGACGCGCGTTTGCACGTGCTTGGTGTTGATCGCGGGCCCGGCGTCGGTCTGCTCGCCGACGCTGTCCTTCGCGACGTCGAGATCGAGCACCACGCGGCCATCCGGCATGATCTGCGGCTCGACCTCCAGTTTGAGCGTCGCCCGGCGAAACTGCACGCCCGATACGCCCTGGCCGACCTTCGCCTGATACGGCAGCTCGGTGCCCTGCTCGACGATCGCCTTCATCCGGTCCGCGGTGACGACCCGTGGGCTCGACACGATTTTCCCATGCCCTTCGGACTCGAGCGCCGAGAGTTCGATATTCAGCAGCCGGGTCGCGTGAGCCGCGAACAGCGTGAGGCCGGCGGTCGCGGCATCGAATCCGGAGATCGGTCGGGCCGACAGATCGTACACGGAGCCGTCCGTCCCACCCGTCAGCCCTCTCGACGTACCGTCCGCACTGGTGCCGGCGAGCGACAGCCGCACCCCGAGATTGCGCGAAAAGCCTTGGTCGCCTTCGACGATCTGAGCCTCGATCAGCACCTGGCGAGTCGGCCGGTCGACGGAAGCGATCAGCGCCGCGATCTGCTCGAGCCGCCCCGCGAGATCGGTGACGAACAGCAGGTTGGTGCGCGGATCAGCGGTGACCGCGCCACGTTTGGACAGCACGCGCTGCGTGCCGGAACCGGTCAGCAGGCGACGCACGTCCTCGGCATGCGCGTAGTGCAGCTCGAAGGTGCGGCTCGCGAGCGGCTCGAGGTCCGCGGCACGCGCGTGGGCTTCGAAGCGCTGACGTTCGCGCGCGGCGAGCTCGGCGGCAGGCGCGACCCAGATTACGTTGCCGTGGCGCTCCATCGCCAGATTGTTGACGTCGAGCAAGGTGTCGAACGCGGTGCGCCACGGCACCTTGTCGAGACGTATCGACACGGCGCCGCGCACTTTGTCGCTGGCGACGATGTTCAGGCCGGTGAACTCGGCGAACGCTTTCAGGACCGCGCCAAGTTGCGCACGCTGAAAGTTCAGCGAGATCGGCTCGTTGCCCGCGGGAAGGCCCGAGTCCGCACTCGCCGATGCGTCGGCGAGGCGCGGCCGCGGCGGCACCGGGACCGGCGGGCCTTCGAGACCAGGCGTGCCGGCACTGTCGTCGCGAGCCGGGGTGGCGGGTTGTCTTGGCGAAGGCGGCGGCATTGGGCCGTTGGCGACGTCGTCCGGGGAAGCGTCGGGCGCTATCGCGGAACGCGCGGCCGGCTGGAGCGTGTCCGGCTCCTGGGCCGCGCCTGGCGTGGAAACGTCGCCGAACGGATTGGCCGCCTGGCCGATGCCGCCGCTCGGCAGCGGCGCCGTCTCGTAGGCGGTGTTGGCCGATACGGCCGGGTCGTCGAGCGCCGCGTAAGTCGGCAACGGCGGCAGCAGCAGTGGCGTCGCTGCCTGTGCGACGCCGGCACCCAGCGTCGCGGCGACGTAGAGCCCGAAACACCGTCCGGAGACGACGCGGACCTCGCGTCCGACACCCAGCGTCGCGACGCACCATCGCTTGAGCGGGCGCATCATGACGCCTCCGTCAGCGTCAGCGTCAGCGTGCGCGTCGCGCCGCCGTTCGCGAGCGTAATGCCAAGCGCGTCGAGCTGTGTGACCCGCTCGACGCCCAGTCGTTGCCCGGCCGCGACCGTCGTCGTGCCGTCTGGCGTGTCGAGCAGCGCGAGCCCGCGGGTACGATCGCGCAGCAAACCGACAAGGCGCAACTCAGAAGCATCGCCCAGCTCGCCGCTCGCGGAGATCTGCGACTTCGCAAATGGATCGAAGAACACGAGGCCTTCGTCGTCATCGTCGGCAGCCTCGTCGGCGTCAGGGCTCGCCTCGGCGCTCGCAGCCGGGGTGTCGGGCACCGGTCGCAGCGCGGCGTACACCTGCAGCGTCGCGGCCACCGCGAGCCCTTTGCCGTCCTGCTTGACGGTCACGTCGACGGGAACGATCAGCACCGGCAGTTGCGCGAGCCCGTGGAAAAACGCCATCAGGTGAACGAAGTCGGTGCGCGCGGTGAGCTGCAGCACGCGCATCCGCTCGACGCCCTCGCCGCTCGCCGCGCCCGGTTCCACCGCAAGCAGCGCGACGCCGCTTTGCGTGGCCAGCTCGGAGACGATGCGCACGTCGTCGGCGGAGTTCCACGACACGGCGCTCGACGCCGTGGCCGGCATCGCCGCGGCTGCATGGCGCAGCGACGGCAGCTGTGCGAGCGTGTGCCGCGCGTGTGCGAGACGCTGCGTGCTGACCGCGAGCGCCGCGCGGCTCGCTTCCAGTCCGGCGAGATCAGCCGCGTTCCAGCCGTACGCGCCGACGCCGAACACGAGCGCGGCAAGCGTCGCCGCGACGAGCCAGCGACGGCGCCGGCTCCACGCCTCGAGCGGCATACGCGCCTGCTTGACCCAGCGCGAAAAACCCGCGGATCCATGCGCCGCACCACCCGCCTCGAAAAAGGTCGTGCTCATCGCGCACCTCCCGTTGCTGCGGCCTTCAGGGCGCGCGTCGCTTTGTGCGGCGGATCGCCCCAGCGCAGGCGCGCATCGAACTCCACGGGTCCGCCTATCGCCTGTTCCGTCGACGCGCCGCCCTTCCCCGTCGGCCGATGCAGATCGCGCATCTCCGCGCCCTGCACGCCGTGGATCGCGCCGAGCCGCTTGAGCCACTCAGCCGATGCGATATGGTCACTCGAAGTCGCCAGCAATTCAGTCTCGTACTCGCGCTGGCGCAGCTGCCGCAACACGACGCGATCGCCGGGTTCGAAGCTCAGCGCGTCGAGCAGATCGCGCAGATGTGCGAGCGGCCTCGCGAGACTCGCGGCGCGCGCCGCGGCTTCGCGCTCATCCTGTTCGGCCCGCGACAGCTTCGCGTGCTCCGCGAGCGGCACGGCGAGCGGAGTCAGCGCCTGCCCGGCCGCCGCGCGCCGCGCATCGAGCCGCGCTGCGGCGACGCTCTGCCAACCGGCGACGAGCGACACACCCGCGGCACCGACACAAGCAGCCACAGCCCAGTCGCGCATACAGCGGCGCCGCGCGAGTCGCGCGTTGCGTTGGCGATACGGCAGCAGATTGAAGCCGCCCAGCCACGGTACAGCGGCGCGCTGATCGGCACTCGCGGCGACGCCAGACGAAAACGACAGAACGGCCTTCATTCCAGCACCCCGCGCAACGCGAGCCCAAACGCGACCGCGCCAGCCGGCTCGTGCAGCAAGGCGTCGTCGAGCGGCCGCGCGTGGCTGCCGAGCAGCGCGCATTCGAACGGCAGCGCCGAGCAGCCGAGCACGTCGCCAATATCGGCGAGTGAAAAGCCGACGCCGTCGAGCAGATCGATTTCGCCGCCAATCAGCGCGCAGTCGAACTCCGGCCCGCGCATGAGATCGCGCAACGCGTCGGCGAGATCGGCATGCTCCGGCGCCGGGTAGCGCATCTCGCCGACGCTCGCGCCATCGACGACGCTCCAGCCGTACACGCCGTCCGTACCGACCCACACCGCCGCGTACGGCTCGTTCGGGTCGAGCTCGCGACTGGCCGCGTGGCGCAGCGCGCGCAATGCCGCGTGCGGTTCGCCATCGATCGCGGACAGCGAAATCCCTGCGGTCGCGGCGCATTCGATCCGCGCTTCGAGATGCTGACGCGCGGTCGCGGCGATCTTGACCGAGCGCACCGGCGACGGCGTCTCGTCGACGTACCAGTCGACCGCGAGCGCATGACGCTCGAGGCCGGCGATGCGCTCCGCCTCTCCCATCACCGCGGGCGCAAGTCCGGCGAGCGCAACGCCGCCGTCCTCCGCCTCGCAGTCGCTCTGAGCGGCGAGCCGCGCGAGCGGCACTGTCGTCGTCAGCGTGGCCGACGAAGGCACGGCCATCGCGCAGCGCAGCGCGTGCGTCGCGCATACGCGCGGCAAACCGGCGAACGCATCGCGCAACGCCCGCGCGACGGCCTGCCGATCGACGATCTCGGCGCCCGCCATGGTGCCGGCCGCGAACGGCACCGTGCTCATATGTTCGAGATGCAGCGCGCCCCGGGCGCGTTGACTCACCACGACGAGACGCACGTTTTGCGAACCGACATCGATGCCGGCGGCGAAACGCTGCCGGCCCTCCCGCACCGCCTGAAGCCACGAATTTTTATAGGCCATACCGCCCTCCCTCTGACTCACGCGACGAACCATTCGAACGCGAGTAACGAGGGATCATTGTCGGCAGACGCACGTCCTAACGACATTCAGCCGAATGGCTAACGCGGATGCGAAGCCGCCCCGAGCGACATCAAAGCGACTACAGTTGGGACTACAGCGAAGTCATTCCCGCGCCGCCTGGCGTGTGCCGATTACACGTTATTCGTAAGCTTGTCGAAAGCAGAAAAACCCTGGCGGCTATAATCGCGGGACTGTTTTTCCGGTACTCCTATGCAAGCCACGTCTCCTGCGTCCCCACCGCCCGCGCCGAAACAGCGCAAACGTCCGTTATGGCTGAAGCTGATCCTCGGCTTTGTCGGGTTGATCGTGGCGGGCATCGTATGCGTGGCGCTGGTGCTCGGCTATGCGCTCGTCGTCGCGACGCCAAACCTGCCGTCACTCGATGCATTGACCGACTATCAGCCCAAAGTGCCGCTGCGAATCTATACGGCCGACCACGTGCTGATCGGCGAATTCGGCGCGGAGCGACGCGACATCGTGCACATCCAGGACGTGCCCGACAGCCTGAAGAAAGCGATCCTCGCGATCGAGGACGCGCGCTTCTATGAGCACGGTGGCGTCGACCTCACCGGCATCGCGCGAGCCGGCATCGTCGCGCTGACCAACGGTCATGCGACGCAAGGCGCGAGCACGATCACGATGCAGGTCGCGCGCAACTTCTTTCTGTCCAGCGAGAAGACGTACACGCGCAAGATTTACGAGATGCTGCTCGCGTACAAGATCGAGTCGAAGCTGAGCAAGGATCAGATTCTCGAGGTGTACATGAATCAGATCTATCTCGGTCAGCGCGCGTACGGTTTCGCGAGTGCCGCGCGCGTGTACTTCGGCAAGGATCTGAAGGACCTGACGCTCGCCGAATCGGCGATGCTCGCCGGTCTGCCGAAGGCGCCCTCCGCGTATAACCCGGTCGTCAATCCGAAGCGTGCGAAGGTGCGCCAGGAGTACATCCTGCAGCGCATGTACGAATTGCACTACATCACTCAGGAACAGTACGACGAGGCGAGCCGGCAACGGCTCGTCGTGAAGGGCATGGGCAAGGAGTACAGCGTGCACGCGGAATACGTCGCGGAAATGGTGCGGCAGATGATGTACGCGCAGTATCGCGAGGAAGCCTACACGCGCGGCCTGAACGTCGTGACCACGATCGACTCGGCCGATCAGGACGTCGCCTACCACGCGGTGCGCAAAGGCCTGATGGACTACGAGCGCCGTCACGGCTATCGCGGCCCGGAGGCGTTCATCGATCTGCCGGCCGACGCCGACGAGCGCGAGCAGGCCATCGACGACGCGCTGCTCGAACATCCCGACAATGGCGAAATCATCGCGGCCGTCGTCACGGCGGCGAGCCCGAAGCAGGTCCAGGCGGCGTTCATCGACGGCAATGTCGCGACCATTCAGGGCGACGGCCTGCGCTATGCGCAGTTCGCGCTCGGCCCTCGCGCGCAGCCGAATCAGCGCATCCGGCCCGGCGCGATCGTGCGGCTCGTGAAGAACGACGAGGGCGACTGGTCGATCACGCAATTGCCCCAGGTGGAAGGCGCGTTCATCTCGGTGGTGCCGCAGGACGGTGCGATCCGCTCGCTGGTCGGCGGCTTCGACTTCAACAAGAACAAGTTCAATCATGTGACGCAGGCGTGGCGTCAGCCGGGCTCCAGCTTCAAGCCGTTCATCTATTCGGCGTCGCTCGAAAAGGGCCTCGGGCCCGCCACGATCATCAACGACGCGCCGCTCTTCTTCAGCGCCGCCGAAACCGGCGGCCAGGCGTGGGAGCCGAAAAACTACGGCGGCGGCTTCGACGGTCCGATGACGATGCGCACCGCGCTGCAGAAATCGAAGAACCTCGTGTCGATCCGCATCCTGAACCAGATCGGCCCGAAGTACGCGCAGCAATACATCACGCGGTTTGGCTTCGACGCGGACCGCCATCCCGCCTATCTGCCGATGGCGCTCGGCGCGGGTCTCGTGACGCCGCTGCAAATGGCCGGCGCGTTCTCGGTGTTCGCCAACGGCGGCTACCGGATCAATCCGTATCTGATCGCGGAGGTCACCGATCAGCGCGGCATCGTCGTCGCGCACGCGCAGCCGCTCGTGGCCGGGCAAAGCGCGCCATTCGCGATCCAACCGCGCAACGCCTACGTGATGAACAGCCTGCTGCAAAGCGTCGCGCAGCACGGCACCGGGGCGAAGAGCAACGTGCTCAAGCGCACCGATCTCGCCGGCAAGACCGGCACGACCAACGATTCCCGTGACGCGTGGTTCGCCGGCTATCAGCACACGCTCACCGCGATCGCGTGGATCGGCTACGACAACCCGCGCAGCCTCGGCGACAAGGAAACCGGCGGCGGCCTGGCGCTGCCGGTGTGGATCGAGTACATGGGACGCGCGCTGAAGGGGGTGCCCGAGTACACGATGCCACGCCCCGACGACGTCAGCGAAATCGGCTCGGAGCTTTATTTCGACGAGTTCACGCCGGGCCACGGTTTCATCGCGACGGTCGGCGTCAGTCAGGCGACGCTCGATGCGGAGGCGAGCGCGGCAGCCGCCGCGCCGGAACAGGTCGGCGAACAGGAAAAGCAGGACATCATGAATCTGTTCCGCGGGCACTGAGGCTGCGTCGATGTCCCGCTAGAAAAGAAAAAAACCGCCGCGTTCGTTACGCGGCGGTTTTGTTTTGAGAGCGTCTCGCGCTGATTACACCGCGCTCATAGCGCGGCGATCCGCACCGGCTCGCCAGCCTGCTGCGTCGCATACTGCGACAGCGCCGCGAAAAACTCCGCGCCGCTGCGCGTGTCGCGCCATTCACCGTCGACGAAACGGAAGTGGAAACCGCCGGCCTTCGCTGCGATCCAGATCTCGCTCAGCGGCGGCTGAAGGTTGACGATGATCTTCGTGCGGTTCTCGAATTCGAGCGTCAAAACGTTGCCGCTGCGCTCGAGCTCGATGTCGGCGTCGATGTCGTCGAGCGCGCTCTCGATGGCGGCCAGCACGGCTTCCGCACGGGTCAGGTAATCACTATCGGACATGCTAAACTCCATCGATTATTCATTCAGGGACAGTCATGCGAGTCGTAACTCGGATGCGCGCGGCAGCGCCCGGCCGCGCGATTGTAGCGGTTTTAGTCATTCTCGCAGGTTGTGCGCTTACCGGCTGCGGCCAACGCGGCTCACTCTATCTGCCGACCGTACCGCCGATGCCTGCCCCGCCGGCTCACCGCACGCAAACGCCATCGACCGATCGAACGCAACCGGCTAGCGGCAGCGCGGCCGACACGGGTTCGATCCCGGACACCTCGGGCACGCCGCTCACGCTCGCCCCCGAAGACCAGCTCGCGGCGCCGCCCGCTTCGGCGGCATCGGCTCCAGCAGTGCCGCTGCCCGCCTCTGCCGTCCCTTCCGTTCAATAAGACTTTCGCATGACTCGATCCGCATTTGACTACGTCGACGGCGTATTGCACGCCGAAGGCGTGTCCGCCGTTTCCCTCGCCGAGCAGTTCGGCACGCCGCTCTACGTCTATTCACGCGCCGCGCTCACCGCTGCGTGGAACGCCTATGCGGGCGCCTGCGCGGGGCGTCGCGCGAGCGTGCACGTGGCCGTCAAGGCCAACAGCAATCTCGCGGTGCTGAACGTGTTCGCGCGCCTCGGCGCGGGCTTCGACATCGTGTCGGGCGGCGAGCTCGCGCGCGTGCTCGCGGCTGGCGGCAAAGCGGAAAACACCGTGTTTTCGGGCGTTGGCAAGCAGGCAAGCGAAATGCGCGACGCGCTCGCGGCGGGCGTCAAATGCTTCAACGTCGAATCGATTCCCGAACTCGACCGCCTCAACACGGTGGCGGGCGAGATGGGCAAGAAAGCGCCGGTGTCGCTGCGCGTGAATCCCGATGTCGATGCGAAAACGCATCCGTACATTTCCACCGGACTCAAGACCAACAAGTTCGGCGTCGCGTTCGAAGATGCGCGTGCCACCTACCAGGCGGCCGCGGCGATGTCGAATCTCGAGGTGATCGGCATCGACTGCCATATTGGCTCGCAGATCACCGAAGTCGCGCCCTATCTCGACGCGATCGATAAGGTGCTGGAACTCGTCGAGCAGATCGAGCAGGACGGCGTGTCGATTCGCCATATCGACGTCGGCGGCGGTCTGGGCATCACCTACGACGACGAAACGCCGCCGGAAATCGGTGAGTTCGTGCGCACGGTGCTCGATCGCATCGAAGCGCGCGGCCACGGTCACCGCGAAGTCTATTTCGAGCCGGGCCGCTCGCTGGTCGGCAATGCGGGCGTGCTGCTCACACGTCTCGAGTTTCTGAAGCCGGGCGAGGACAAGAACTTCGCGATCGTCGACGCGGCGATGACCGATCTCGCGCGCCCCGCGATGTACGACGCCTATCACGCCATCGAGCCGGTCGTGAAGCGCGACGTCCCCGCGCATGTGTACGACGTGGTCGGCCCGGTCTGCGAAAGCGGCGACTGGCTCGGCCGCGAGCGGCTGCTCGCGGTCGAACCCGGCGATCTGCTCGCGATCCGCTCGGCCGGCGCGTACGGCTTCGTGATGAGCTCGAACTACAACACCCGTGCGCGCGCCGCCGAGGTGATGGTGGATGGTACACAGGCGCATGTGGTTCGCGCGCGCGAAGAGCTCAAGCAGCTGTTTGCGGATGAAACAATACTGCCGGCGTAAACGTCAGTCCCTGCGGCAGAGCGCGAAGGTCGAGCGCAGCAACGAAAACGGCGATGCCACGGTGGCATCGCCATTTTTATTTGAAACAGCGTGACGCCAATAAACTCGCCATCATCGTCGGCGCGTTCCCATCCTCCGCTCACGTATCCACACCACCAGCCGCCATCCCAGCAACGCGATCATCACCGCGCCGTAGATCTTCGGCAGCAGCAGGTCGTGCTTGCCCGCCTTCATCCACCAGAAATGCAGGATCGCGAGCACGCCGATCGCATAGATCGCGCGATGCAGCGTTTGCCAGCGACGTCCGAGCTTGCGCACCATCGCGCGCGGCGACGTGACCGCGAGCGCGATCAGCAGCACGAACGCCGCGAAGCCCACCGTGATGAACGGCCGCTTGCCGATGTCCTTCAGAATCTCCGCAACATCGAACCACTTGTCGAACCACAGGTACGTGGTGAAATGCAGCGTCGCGTAGAAGAACGTGTAGAGCCCGAGCATGCGGCGCAAACGCACGAACGCGGCGACGCCGGTCAGACGGCGTAGCGGCGTCACCGCGAGCGTGATGCACAGGAACACGAGCGTCCACAGGCCGGTCGAGCGCGTGATGAATTCAATCGGATTCGCGCCGAGCCGGTCGGTCAGGCCGAACAGCACGAGGCGCGCGAGAGGATAGAGCGCCGCGATAAAGACTGCGACTTTGGTGGGCACGACCCAGCGCGCGCCGCCGGTGGAACGCGGCTTCGCCGCCGACGACGTCCGCCGCGTCGCAGGCTCGGTGCGGGTGACAGTTTGCGTATCGGAAACCATCGCGCTCGCCCTAGAAGTTCTTCTTCAGGTCCATGCCCTGATAGAGCGACGCGACCTGATCGCCGTAACCGTTGAACATCAGCGTCTTGCGTTTCGGCGTGAAAAAGCCGTCTTCGCCGATGCGCCGTTCAGTGGCTTGACTCCAGCGCGGATGATCGACATTCGGATTCACGTTCGAATAAAACCCATATTCGTTCGACGCGTACGTGTTCCAGCTCGTCGGCGGCTGCTTCTCGACGAAGCGGATTTTCACGAGCGACTTCGCGCTCTTGAAGCCGTACTTCCACGGCACCACGACGCGCACCGGCGCGCCGTTCTGATTCGGCAGCACCTGGCCGTAGAGGCCCATCGTCAGTAGCGTCAGCGGATGCATCGCCTCGTCCATCCGCAGGCCTTCGGAGTACGGCCAATCGAGTATGGGTGCCGACAACCCTGGCATCTGCGACGGATCGGCGAGCGTGATGAACTGCACGTACTTTGCATTGCCGGTCGGTTCGACGCGTTTGATCAGCTCCGACAGCGAGACGCCGATCCACGGCACCACGATCGACCAACCTTCGACGCAGCGATGCCGGTACACACGCTCCTCGAGCGGCGCGAGCTTCAGCAGATCGTCGATGTCGTACACCTTCGGATTCTTGATCTCGCCCTCGACGCTCACCTTCCACGGATGCGGCCGCAACGTGCCCGCGCGCTGCGAGGGGTCGGATTTATCGGTGCCGAACTCGTAGAAATTGTTGTAGGTGGTGATGTCCTTGTACGGCGTGATCTTGTCGAGCGCGACGAACCTGGTGTTGGTTTTCGCCGCGAGCTTCTGCGCCTTCGGATCGGGCGACGAGTAGGTCGCGAGCGCCTCGCCGCTCACGCCGATCAGGCCGCCGAGCGCCATCGCGCCCGCCGCCTGCAGGATGCGTCGCCGGTTCTCGAACACGTGCCGCGGCGCGATTTCGCTGCGCGCGATGTCATCGCCGGTCAGTTGAATTCTGTCGCTTCGCTTGATCCACATCGTGCTACTCCTTGCCGGCCCGCCGCGTCGCGCGCGTTGCGGAGCCTTATTGATGATCGCCCCTTTGGGGGCGTCTGTCATCCATGGGTAGTTGCTCTGGTGCTCGACTGGCGAACACCGGGGAGCAACGAATATTCCATCGGCCATAAAAAAACCGCCGGTGCGAAAGCACGCGGCGGTTCTTAGTCGGTTCAGCGCGGCGGATCTTACAGCTTGCCGTAGCTATGCAAGCCCGACAGGAACATGTTCACGCCGAGGAACGCGAAGCTCGTGACCAGCAGCCCGGTCAGCGCCCACCACGCGGCGAGCGCGCCGCGCAGGCCCTTCATCATACGCATGTGCAGCCAGGCCGCGTAGTTCAGCCACACGATCAGCGCCCACGTCTCCTTCGGGTCCCAGCTCCAGTAGCCGCCCCAGGCTTGGGCGGCCCACAGCGCGCCGAGAATCGTCGCGATCGTGAAGAACGCGAAGCCGACCGCGATCGACTTGTACATCACGTCGTCGAGCACGTCGAGCGCCGGCAGACGATCCGCGAGCACGCCGCGTTCCTTCGCCAGATATGCGACGCCGACCATCGCCGACAGCGCGAAGCTGCCATAGCCGATGAAGTTCGCCGGCACGTGAATCTTCATCCACCAGCTTTGCAGCGCCGGCACGAGCGGCTGGATCTGCTGCGCGTCGCGCGCGACCGAGTACCACATCAGGAAGCCGACGGCTGCGCTGATCACGAGCAACACGAACGCGCCGAGCGCGCGCGTGTTGTAGTGCTGCTCGTAGTACAGATAGAACAGCGCGGTGATCAGGCTGAACAGCACGAACACTTCATAGAGGTTCGAAATCGGAATATGGCCGACGTCCGCGCCGATCAGATACGACTCGTACCAGCGCACCATCATGCCGACGAAGCCCATCAGCACCGCCGCCCACGTCATCGTCGAGCCGATCGCGGCGCCGGTCGGCGAGCGCGACAGCAGCGCGATCCAGTAGAACCCGGTCGCGAATACGAAGAGCGCGCTCATCCACAGGATCGCGGACTGGCTCGACAGGAAATACTTGAGGAAGAAAGCGTTGTCGGCGCGGCTCAGATCGCCGTGGTAGATCTGGATTGCGAGCAGCGACAGCGCGGCGATTCCCACCATCAGCGGACGCACCGGCTTCCAGCGCCAGCCGAGCACGACGAAAACCGGCACCGAGCACATCAGCACCAGTTTGTCGTAGTAGTTCATGAACGGGTAATAGCGCGACAGCGCGAACCCGGCGCCCCCGACAAGCGCGAGCGCGAACAGCCAGTCGACGATACCCAGGCGTTTCAGAAACGGCCGTTCGTCGAAGTTCGGGAGTTCGGGCGTGCTGCTCGCAAACGCCTTGTCGGCGCGTGAAGCAGAAGAAGAGGAGGAGGAAACCTGAGTCAAGTCCATGATCTTACCGGGTCGAATCCTGTGAGCTTGCCGATGCAGCGGCGGCCTGACCGGCCGGGCTGGCATCGGCTGCTTCGATGAGTTTCGCGCCCAGTGCGGCGCTCACGGCGGCCCGCGTCTGGACGAACTCTTTCTCGAAGTCTAGCGTCTTACGCGCGCTCGACATCGCCATTACGACGCTCGTGCCGTGGTCCGTGTCCTTGAGCCAGAACCACAGACGCCGTTCGCGAACGTAGAACATCGAGAAGATGCCCAATACGAGAAGCAGGCTGCCAAGATACACGACTTTTTTGCCCGGCGCGCGCGTCAACTGAAATACCGAAGCTTGCACCTGCTTGAATGAGTCAAGCTGCAAATAGACCGGCGATCCATACAGAAAGCTGTCGGAAATCGCATTAAGCGAACTCTGGATGAAGCGGCTCGTGTCCGCATCGGCCGGCGCGGCGGGCTCGCCGAGCCGCTGGCGCGACAGTTGCCACAAGTCCCACGTCACGCCTTCGAGCATGCGAAGCAGCAGGCCCGCCGCCTTTTCCTGCTCGCCCTTCGGTACCGAGCGGTCGATAAACCCAGCGACCGCCTGGAAGCCGCCGAGCGTTTCGCCATTCGGCATCTTCATGCTGCTGTCGGCGCCCGCAAAAAGGGTCAGCACCCGCAAGGCGCTTTCCTCCAGATGTTGCTGCAACTCCGCATTTGAACCCGGCACCGAATGCTGCGCGAATTGATGAGCGGCGATGGCCCGTTGGTTCGGGTCTTCCAGCGTGGCGCGCAGATTCATCCATTCCTTGAGCGTGCCGCCGCTGTCGGCGGGAATGCGCAGGTAGCGGAACGGGTCGTCGGGATTCAAGCGCATGCCGGCGAGGAACATTTTCTCGCCGTTCACGTCGACGGGCAGCATGTAGTTGTTGTACTCGCGCGCCTGGCCATCCTTGCCGCGAATCTTGTACTGCACCGACGGGCCGACGTTGTGCAGATCGAGCGGCTTCGACGTTTTCGCGCCGGAGCCGAGGCGCTCGTCGAACGCTTCCTTCAGCGAGTGCTGCGCGACAACCCCGCGCGCATCGTTCTGCCCGTTGCCGTTCGAGATGTTTTCGACGTTGATCGCGCGGAAGTCGGTGAATTCGACGGTCTGGCCATCGGCCAGCGGCGTGGCCGAGCTCAACGGCGCGCTGCCGCCGATCGTGCCGCCAAACGGCGCGGGCTTTGCACTCGGGCCGGACATCGGGAAGGCAGTCATCTGCATCTGCGAGCCGCCGTCCTGGAAGCTCGATTGATAAATCGACACGCCGTCGTATTCGAACGGCTTGTTGACCTCGACGCGCGCCGGCACGCGCGCGCCGGTCTTGTGATCGATCACGACGATGTCGCTCGCGAACAGCTTCGGCATGCCGGTCGAGTAGTAATCGACGATGAACTTGTTGAGCTCGATCGAAAACGGCAGGTCCTGGATCAGCGAACCATTGGGCTGATTCAGGATCGCGGTCGACACGTGCTGCCCTTCGGGTACCCACGCGTAGCCGCGGAACGTCGGGTTCGATTGCGACAGCCGATGCTCGGGCGAAATCTCGTTGATCACCGTGTTCGAGTTGATCGGCGACTTATCGAACAGCCACATTTGCAGCTTGATCGGCAGATTGCTGTCGAGCAGGCCGCCGAGGCAGATCACGACGATCGCGAGGTGCGCGGAGATGTAGCCGAACTTCGTCAGCGCGCCACGCTTCGCGGCGATCAACGTCGCGCCGTCCGACTCGCGCGTGACGAACTTGTAGCCGAGCTTCGCCGACAACCTTACGAGCACCGCCGCCGACTGCGCGCGCGTGCCGTGCACCGCGAACTCACCCTTGTGATGGAACGCGCGCAGGCTGCCTTCTCGAACCTTGTCCTTCCAGCTCTTCGCGTCGGCGACCATCTTCGGCGCATTTCGGATCACGCAGAGCGACACAGACACCATCAGGAAGCCGAGAATCAGCATGAACCACCACGAGCTGTACACCGTGTAGAGGCTCAGCGCGCGGAAGATGTCCGCCCAGAACGGACCGAACTGGTTGACGTAGTTGGGATACGGATCGTCCTGCGTGAGGACGGTACCGATGATGCTGGCGATCGACAGAATGACGAGCAGCGCAATGGCGAAACGCATCGAGCTCAGGAGCTCGATGGCGCTGCGCATGACGCGATTGCCCGACTTCGACTGCAGACCCGACGTGGTGACGCTCATTCAATCTCCGACTGAACAGCAAAAAAGGGTGAAGGGCTGTCGTAGCGACGACACCCTCACCCTTTTCTTGTTTTTCACCGGCCTCGCCGGGCCGGTTGGATTTGCGCGGACGAAGCGCTTAATGCAGGCCCGCGATGTAGTCGGCAACCGCTTTGATTTCGTTGTCCGACAGACGCGATGCTATCGCATGCATCGCGTCGTTGTTATTACGAGCGCCCGGACCTTGCGTGAACGCGGTCAATTGCGTCACCGAGTACTCGGCCCACTGCCCCGACAGGCGTGGATACTGGATCGGAATGCCCTGCCCCGTGGGCCCGTGACAGGCCGCGCAGGCCGGCACCCCGCGGTCGGCAATCCCACCGCGATAGATCTGCTGCCCCACCGCGACGGTCTTCTTGTTGTGCGCATAGCCTGGCTTGGGCGTCTGCGTCGAGAAGTAAGCCGCGACGTTGATCATGTCCTGATCGGAAAGCGCGGCGGCCATGCCCGCCATGATCGCATTGTTGCGCGCGGCCTGTTTGGCGCCCGGCTGCGCCTTGAAATCTCTGAGCTGCTTGACGAGGTACTCAGGATGCTGGCCCGCCAGTTTCGGGTATGCGCCGCCGGCACTGTTGCCGTCTGCGCCGTGACATGACGCGCATACCTGTACCGCGATTGCCTGCCCCCGATTGATGTCCGGCTTTGCCGGATCTGCTGCTCGTGCCTGAATTGCCAAACCTGAAAGACCTGCCGTTACATGAAGCACCATCAGAGTCTTGCACAGTCGATTCATTCGCACACCCTGTCTCGTCTTGTGGGATTTTAGATGTTCTGCAAAGTACGACGACGGCGACCGAGTGACCGCCAGGAGCCGCCAAGGCACGTGGGGCGGCCTCCTAAGGTTTTCAGTAAACCATCGTATTGTACAATAACTCGCTAATCGCTTAGACGCCAGTCGGGCTTGACCCCGTTCCCGCTGCGGGCTCCGCAGCTTCTCCAATCTGGCTTCCACCATGCCCTTCCTGCTCCACGAATCCCGCTTCTATACCACCGTCAATCATCTGCGCGACCTGCCGGCCACCGCGCAGCCCGAGATCGCTTTCGCGGGACGCTCGAACGCGGGCAAATCGACCGCGATCAACGTGCTCTGCAATCAGAAGCGACTTGCATTCGCAAGTAAGACGCCTGGCCGCACGCAGCACATCAATTATTTTTCGGTTGGCAAGGCGGATGAGCCGACCGCCTATCTGGTCGACCTGCCGGGCTACGGTTATGCGGAAGTGCCGGGTGCGGCGAAGGCGCACTGGGAAGCGCTGCTGTCCACGTATCTGCAATCGCGCTCGCAACTGCGCGGCATGATCCTCATGATGGATTCGCGCCGCCCTCTGACGGATCTCGATCGGCGCATGATCGAGTGGTTCGCGCCGACCGGCAAGCCGATCCACACGCTGCTCACCAAATGCGACAAATTGACGCGCCAGGAAAGCACGAACGCGTTGCGCACCGCGCAGAAGGGACTGGCCGAATATCGGGCTGCGGGCTATCGCGGCGAACTCACCACGCAACTGTTTTCGGCGCTCAAGCGAACGGGGCTCGATGAAGCGCATGAGCTGATCGAGAGCTGGCTGATCCCGGAGGCAGCGGGCGAAACAGGCGAAACGCCGGCCGCGGGCTGAACGCATATCAATGCAGGAATCCCGCGGCACGCGTGATATGCCTGTAAAACCCGCGTCAGAGCGCGTTTGCGGCCGCGCATAAAAAAACCCGCCGCTTGAACGGCGGGTCAAACAGCCTAATCGAAAAACGACAGGCACCCGCTCAGGGAGGAGAAGCGGGGAGGTCAGCGCTAGGCGCCTTGCTCGATCGGTATGATATACCATTGTCTCGAAAAGTTTCCGGGAGCGGAGCCAGGTGCTATTTGTCCACTCCACCTATCCACGATCTTCGATTCGATATGAGCTTCTACCCGCACTACCGTCCGCGCCGCATGCGCCGTGACGACTTCTCGCGTCGCATGATGCGCGAAAACCTCCTCACGACCAACGATCTGATTTACCCCGTGTTCATCGTCGAGGGAACCAACGTGCGGCAAGCCGTGCCGTCGATGCCGGGCGTCGAGCGCGTGTCGGTCGATCTGCTGATGGGCGTCGCCGGGCAGTGCGTCGAACTGGGCGTGCCGGTGTTGTCTCTGTTTCCCGCGATCGAGCCCTCGCTGAAGACGCCCGAAGGCCGTGAAGCGGCCAACCCGGCGGGCCTGATCCCGCGCGCGGTGCGTGAGTTGAAGAAGAATTTTCCGGGGCTCGGCGTGCTCACCGACGTGGCGCTCGATCCGTATACGAGCCATGGTCAGGACGGCGTGCTCGACGAAGCCGGCTACGTGATCAACGACGAAACCGTCGAGATCCTCGTCGAGCAGGCTCGTGCGCAGGCGGAAGCCGGCGTCGACATCGTCGCGCCGTCGGACATGATGGACGGACGCATTGGTGCGATCCGCGAAATGCTCGAGAGCGAGGACCACATCCACACGCGCATCATGGCGTACGCGGCGAAGTACGCTTCGGCGTTCTACGGCCCGTTCCGCGATGCCGTCGGTTCCGCGACGAACCTCGGCAAGAGCAACAAGATGACCTACCAGATGGACCCGGCAAATTCCAACGAGGCGCTGCGCGAAGTGCAGGCCGACATCAACGAAGGCGCGGACATGGTGATGGTCAAGCCGGGCATGCCGTATCTGGACATCGTGCGTCGCGTGAAGGACGAGTTCCAGTTCCCCACCTACGTGTACCAGGTAAGCGGCGAATACGCCATGCTGAAGGCCGCCGCGCAGAATGGCTGGCTCGATCACGACAAGGTGATGATGGAATCGCTGCTCGCGTTCAAGCGTGCAGGCGCGGACGGCGTGCTGACGTATTTCGCGCTGGATGCCGCGAAGATCCTGCGTTCGCAGAAGTAAACCAGGCGCGGTTTAGCGCGCGGCCGTCGAGAAAAAAACGGAGGCGAACCTTACGGTTTCGCCTCCGTTTTTTTGTGCTGCCGTTTGCGAAGCGGCGGTCTTGCTACGCCCCGCGGCCTTCGATTACACCCCCGATGCACTCGCCCGATCCAGTGTGCGCAGGAATTTATCCGCCGATTCGTAGCCGACCTCCCGCAACACTTCCTTGCCACCCTGATCGAAAAAAATAATCCCCGGCGGCCCGAACAGATTGAAGCGCTTGAGCAGCGCCTGGTCGTCGGTATTGTTCGCAGTGACGTCGGCGCGCAGCAGATTCATCTGCTTCAGCTTCGCCTGAACGCGCGGGTCGCTGAAGGTGAATTTCTCCATCTCCTTGCAGCTCACGCACCAGTCCGCGTAAAAATCGAGCATGGCTGGCTGCGCCGCCGTTTTGACGGCCTGGTCGAGCTGATCCGATGAACGTACCGGCGCGAACGTCAATTCGCTTTGCGGCGCCGTTGCGGCCGCGCTGGAGCCATCCTTCGCGATGCTCGCCTGATTGCCGACGCGAGCCGCGAGCACCGCCAGCGGTCGCAGCGGATCCAACGATCCCGCCGCGAGGCCAACTAGAAGCGCGCCTGCCCAAACCGCCATCACGACGCCGACCGCCCGCCCAAGCCGGTGCCATATCGAGGCGCCTGCAACCGACTTGGAAAACAGGCCGAGCGCAACCGCGGCGATCAGCAGCCAGAGGGCGCTCAACAGCATCGACGCCGCCCCGCCGAGCACCGGCCAAACGATCCACAGCGCCGCGGCCAGCAGAACGACGCCAAAGAACACTTTTACGCTGTCCATCCACTTGCCCGCGCGCGGCAGCAGTGTACCCGCGCCGAGGCCAATGATCAGCAGCGGCAGTCCGAGCCCGATGCCCATCGAGAACAGTGCCGCGCCACCGAGCACGGCGTTGCCGGTATGCGCGATGAAAGCGAGCACCGCAAAAAGCGGCGCGGTCATGCAGGCGCCGACCACCAGCGCCGACAGCGCGCCCATCACGGCGACCGCGGTAAATTTGCCACCCGAGCGTCCCGCTGACCCGCTCGACATGCGATCGCGCCAGCGCGGCGGCAGTTCGAGATCCACACCGGCGATCAGCAGCAGCGCGAAAATCGTCAGAAGCCCGCCGAACGCGCCGAGCACCCACGGGTTCTGCAGCCATGCGCCGAGACTCTGCCCGACGAGTGCCGCCACGACACCCAGCACCGTGTACACGAGCGCCATCCCGACTACATACGCGAGCGACAGCGCGAAGCCACGCCTGCGCGTGACGCGCGCTCCCTCACCGATGATGATCGCCGACAGAATCGGAATCATCGGATACGAGCACGGCAGCAAGCTCAGAATGGCGCCGGCAACGAAATAAAGCCCGACGATCGCAAAAAAACCGCCACGCTGCAGCAGCGACTGCGCGTAATCGGCGCTGGTGGCGCGTTCGTACCAAGGTTCGTCGTCAGCGGCGGCCGATTGTTGCGCGCTTGGGGTCGCCGCCCTTCTGCCAGCCAGCTGCAGCGCCTCGCTGCTCACGTGGTACACGCGCTCCATCGGGGGGTAGCAGATGCCCGCGTCGGCGCAGCCCTGCGACGTCACCGCAAGATCGAACGGTCCGGCAGCCTGCTTGACCGGAATACGAATCGTCAGCTCGTTGCGATACGTCTCGACATTCTTGTTGAATGTCTGATCGAACTTCACATGACCGCCTGGCAGTTCAGGCTCGCCAAGCGTCGCCGTGCCGTTGCGGGTCGCGAACGCGAAGCGCTCGCGGTACATGTAGTAGCCGTCCGCAATCTTGTAGGTGACGACGACTTGGCCGGGGGCCTCGGTCGCGCTGAACCGGAACGCGACGGACGGGTCGAGGAAGTCGTCCGCGGCGCGCGCGAGCGTGGCGACTTGCGCGAGGAACACCCAGCCGAGCAGAAAGAATGCGGTGCGCAGCGCAGCGCGCGCGCGCCGGTCGAGACCGTTAAACATGAACAGGGCGTTGGGTTTCAGCAGTGATCCACTGCCCGTAGGCGGCGGAGGCCGTCGCTTGCCATGAGAGGATTTCCGGCGTGCCGTAGGGATGGTGAGCCTGAATGTATTGCTCCAGTTCGAGCGCGCGAGCGGCGCTGGTCTTGAACAGCAGCTGGATTTCCTGCGCGGTTTCGATCGCGCCCTGCCAGTGATAGCTCGACTGCACGCTGCGTAGCTGGGTGACGCACGCGCAAAGGCGAGCGGCGAGCGCGTCGGCTGCGAGCTTTTGAGCGCCGGCCGCATCCGGCACCGTTGTCAGCACCAAGGTCACATTCACACTCACACCAAGCTCCGGCGGCGCAGGATTTCGATCCCGATATCGTATCACCTGGCCCTGTCGCCCTGCAGGGCGCCACGCGGTGCGGCCGCGACATTTGGTCACGGCGAAGCGGCTTTCGCTATCAATGAAAAATCCGCCGCAGAAAACAAAAAAGCCAGGCGATGCGCCTGGCTTTTTGTCGAAGCAGAAAGCTTACTCAGCTTCTTGCACTTCCGTTTCTTCGACTTCCGGACGGTCGAGCAGTTCGACCAGTGCCATCGGCGCATTGTCACCGACGCGGAAGCCGAACTTCAGCACGCGCAGGTAGCCGCCCGGACGGTTTGCGTAGCGCGGGCCGAGCACGTCGAACAGCTTCGTGACCGAGTCACGATCGCGCAGGCGGTTGAACGCCAGACGACGGTTTGCGAGCGACGGCTTCTTGCCGAGCGTGATCAGCGGCTCGACGACTTTACGAAGTTCCTTGGCCTTCGGCAGCGTGGTCTTGATGACTTCGTGCTCGATCAGCGAGTTGGACATGTTACGGAGCATTGCCAAACGGTGGCTGCTCGTGCGGTTCAGTTTCCGCAGACCATGACGGTGACGCATGTTAATTCCTTCAGTTCAAAGTTTTGGTCCAGCTCTTCTATCGCACTCGTTCTGCAGCATCGACTACAAACAGTGAGCGCACGGGCCGGTAGTGACAAAAGACAAGACGCGGATTTTAAAGGAAAATCCGCGCCTTTGCCAGTACAGTACAGCGGTGCAATTCGCGGGTCCACACCCGACCGAGTTGTCCGCTTACTTGTCGAGACCAGCCGGCGGCCAGTTTTCGAGCTTCATGCCGAGCGTCAGCCCACGCGATGCCAGAACTTCCTTGATCTCGTTCAGCGACTTGCGACCCAGATTCGGAGTCTTGAGCAGTTCGTTCTCGGTACGCTGGATCAGGTCGCCGATGTAGTAGATGTTCTCGGCCTTCAGGCAGTTCGCGGAACGAACCGTCAGTTCGAGATCGTCGACCGGACGCAGCAGGATCGGATCGATCTGCGGTGCGCGCGACGGCGCTTCCGCCGCTGCTTCGGTACCTTCCAGCGCCGCGAACACCGACAACTGATCGACCAGAATGCGCGCCGATTGTCGGATCGCTTCTTCCGGCGAAATCACACCGTTGGTCTCGATGTTCATCACGAGCTTGTCGAGGTCGGTGCGCTGCTCGACGCGAGCGCTTTCGACCGCGTAGCTCACGCGACGAACCGGCGAAAACGAGGCGTCCAGCACGATCCGGCCGATGATCTTGGCCGACTCTTCACCGTAACGACGCACATTGCCCGGCACATAGCCGCGGCCCTTTTCGACCTTGATCTGCACGTCGAGCTTGCCGCCCTTCGATAGATGCGCAATCACGTGATCGGGATTGATGACTTCGCAATCGTGTGCGAGTTCGATATCGCCGGCCGTGACCACGCCTTCGCCTTCCTTCCGCAGCGTAACCGTCACTTCGTCACGATTATGCAGCTTGAAGACGACGCCCTTCAGGTTCAACAACAGGTTGACCACATCCTCTTGCACACCGTCGAGCGTCGAATACTCGTGCACGACGCCTGCAATCGTCACCTCGGTCGGGGCATAGCCCACCATCGACGACAACAGCACGCGCCGAAGCGCGTTGCCCAAGGTGTGGCCATAACCGCGTTCAAACGGCTCCATGACCACTTTCGCGTGGCTCTCGCCAAGCGATTCAACTGCAATAATCTTGGGCTTCAACAAACTGGTTTGCATAGGTTTTCCTTTTCAATACCCTCGGCTCGTTACACCGATAAGGCTGACCGGTAACAACCTGAAAATAAACAGCCGAGACGCCCCCTTGCGCAACGCAATCAGGGCGCCCCGGCCGTCAATCCGATTACCGCGAATACAATTCGACGATCAGGCTTTCGTTGATGTCGCCAGCGATGTCGCTGCGTTCCGGCTTCTGCTTGAAGGTACCTTCGAACTTCTTCGCGTCGACCGCGACCCAGCTCGGCATGCCGCCTTGCTCAGCGAGCGACAGCGCCTCAATGATGCGAGCCTGCTTGCGCTTCTGTTCGCGCACGGCGACGACGTCCCCAGCCTTCACCTGCATCGACGGGATGTTCGTTACGACGCCGTTCACCGTGATTGCCTTGTGGCCAACGAGCTGACGTGCTTCAGCGCGCGTCGAGCCAAAGCCCATGCGATACACGACGTTGTCCAGACGCGATTCGAGCAGTTGCAGCAGGTTCTCACCCGTGTTGCCCTTCAGGCGGTCTGCTTCAGCGAAGTAGCGACGGAACTGGCGCTCGAGGACACCGTAGATACGCTTTACTTTTTGCTTCTCGCGCAGCTGAGTGCCATAGTCGGACGTACGTGCGCCCGAGGTACGGCCGTGCTGGCCGGGCTTGCTGTCAAGCTTGCACTTGTCAGCGAGCGAACGGCGCGCGCTCTTCAGGAAGAGGTCAGTGCCTTCCCGGCGGGACAGCTTGGCCTTGGGGCCGATATAACGTGCCACGTTGATTCCTTCTGTGATTTATCACGCGAATGCTTCCACTCGCGCTAGTCCGAACCCTTTGAGTCGAACGGTGGGCTTAGTCAATTCAATAACACGCGCAGCCCGCCACCGCGCAAGGCGGGAACAGGCGCTCGAAATACCAGCGTCTTAGATACGACGACGCTTCGGCGGACGGCAGCCGTTATGCGGGACCGGCGTCACGTCGGAGATCGCGGTGATCTTGATGCCAAGACCATGCAGCGCGCGCACCGCCGATTCCCGGCCAGGACCGGGGCCCTTGATCCGCACTTCGAGGTTCTTCACGCCGTATTCCATCGCCACGCGGCCAGCTGATTCAGCTGCGACCTGAGCTGCAAACGGAGTCGACTTACGCGAACCCTTGAAGCCCTGACCTCCCGACGTTGCCCAGGCAAGCGCGTTGCCTTGACGGTCGGTGATCGTGATGATGGTGTTGTTGAACGACGCGTGAACGTGAACCACGCCCTCGGCGACGTTCTTCTTGACCTTCTTGCGAACGCGTTGCGCCGCGGAGTTGTTCGAAGCCTTAGCCATTACGTTTTCCTGTAACTGTCAGTTCCGCTTACTTCTTCAGCGATTGCGCTGCACGACGCGGACCCTTGCGCGTACGGGCATTCGTACGCGTACGCTGGCCGCGCAGGGGCAGACCCTTACGATGCCGCACGCCACGATAGCAGCCGAGATCCATCAGGCGCTTGATGTTCATCGTCGTTTCACGGCGCAGATCGCCTTCAACGATGAACTTGCCGACTTCTTCACGCAGCTTTTCGAGGTCTGCGTCAGTCAGGTCTTTGACCTTCTTCGAAAATGCCACACCAGCAGCGACGCAAATGTCGCGCGAGCGCGTGCGACCGACACCGTAAATAGCCGTCAGGCCGATTTCAGTATGCTGGTGATTCGGGATGTTAACCCCTGCGATACGAGCCATTGTTTTTCCTCAAACAAAAAGCGCAAGCAAAAGCGCGGCGTTCAGCCTTGACGCTGTTTGTGGCGCGGATCAGAACTGCAAATCACGCGCACAACGCCTTTGCGCTTGATAATCTTGCAATTGCGGCAAATGCGCTTAACCGATGCCATCACTTTCATGATATTACCCTTTTTTCAAATCACTTCGCCCGGAACACGATCCGCGCACGCGACAGATCGTAAGGCGTCAATTCAACCGTCACCTTGTCGCCCGGCAAGATCCGGATGTAGTGCATCCGCATTTTGCCGGATATGTGTCCCAACACGACATGGCCGTTTTCCAGCTTCACCCTGAAGGTAGCATTAGGCAGGTTCTCGATTACTTCGCCCTGCATCTGGATAACATCGTCTTTGGCCATAAGTCCTTTCAACGCATCGGGACGCCGCCGCCTTTGAAATTAGCTTTCTTCAGCAGCGATTCATACTGTTGCGACATAACGTACGACTGCACCTGCGCCATGAAATCCATTGTGACGACGACAATGATCAGCAGCGACGTTCCACCAAAATAAAACGGCACGTTCCAGCGTAGCACCAGAAATTCAGGCAGCAGGCAAACGAACACGATGTAGATCGCACCGGCAAGCGTCAAACGCGTGAGGATGCGGTCGATATATCGCGCCGTCTGATCGCCCGGGCGGATACCTGGGACGAAAGCGCCGCTCTTTTTCAGGTTGTCGGCCGTTTCCCTGCTGTTAAACACCAGTGCAGTGTAAAAGAAGCAGAAGAAGACGATCGCCAACGCGTACAGCAACACGTACACCGGTTGACCGGGCTTCAGGGCTTCGGCAACGTTGTGCAACGTGTCTGCGAACCAGCTGGTACGCGAACCCGAACTGAACCAGTTCAGGATAGTTGCCGGGAAGAGAATGATCGACGATGCGAAGATCGGTGGAATCACGCCCGACATATTCAGCTTCAGCGGCAAATGCGAAGACTGGCCGCCGTAAATCTTGTTGCCCACCTGCCGCTTCGCATAATTCACAAGTATCTTGCGCTGGCCGCGTTCGATGAACACCACCACATAGGTCACAGCAGCAATCAGCGCGACGACGATAATCGCCGAGATGATGCTCATCGAGCCGGTTCGCACCAGTTCAAAGAGACCACCGATTGCGTTCGGGAAACCCGCCGCAATACCGCCGAATATGATGATCGAGATACCGTTGCCAAGCCCGCGCTCCGTGATCTGCTCACCCAGCCACATCAGGAACATCGTGCCGGTCACCAGCGTCACAACCGTCGTCAAGCGGAATACCATCCCCGGATCGATCACGAGGCCCGGCTGATTTTCCAGAGCGACGGCAATACCGAACGCCTGGAACGTCGCCAGCACAACCGTGAAGATCCGCGTGTACTGCGTAATCTTTCGCTGACCTGCCTGCCCTTCCTTTTTCAGCGCTTCGAGCTGCGGCGAAACAATCGCCAGCAACTGCATGATGATCGACGCCGAAATGTACGGCATGATCCCCAGCGCGAAAATCGTGAACCGCGAAAGTGCGCCACCCGAGAACATGTTAAACATGCCAAGGATGCCGCCCGACTGGCTTTGGAACAGTTTCGCCAGTTGGTCCGGGTCGATACCCGGCACCGGAATATGCGCGCCGATACGGTAGACGACTAGCGCCAGCAGCAGGAACACTGCTCGCCGGCGCAAATCGCCAAACTTCGCCGCGCTGCGACCGGGTTTTGCGAGACTCGGGCTGTTAGCCAAGTACCTTCTCCGATGCAAGTGCTAGTGACGGCAATTAACTCGCGCGTTACTCGGCAAAAGAGCCACCGGCTGCCTCGATAGCAGCACGTGCGCCCTTCGTCGCACCCAGACCTTTCACAACGACCTTGCGCTTGAGCTCGCCCGTTGCAATGATCTTGGCGCTACGGATCAGCTCGCCGACGAGGCCGGCTTGCTTGAGAGCCAGCAGATCGATTTCGTCGACCGGCAGCTTCTCCAGATCCGAGAGACGTACTTCACCGACGAATTCCTTCGTCAGCGAGGTGAAGCCACGCTTCGGCAGGCGACGTTGCAGCGGCATTTGACCGCCTTCAAAGCCAACCTTGTGAAAGCCGCCCGAACGCGACTTCTGACCCTTGTGACCACGGCCAGCGGTCTTGCCGAGGCCGGAGCCGATGCCGCGACCAACGCGGCGCTTTGCGTGCTTCGCGCCTTCGGCCGGCTTCAGGTTATTCAATTCCATTATCAACTCCTTGAGTCCTGGTCAGCCGCTTAGCTGATGACCTTAACGAGGTACGAAACCTTGTTGATCATGCCGCGCACAGCCGGCGTATCCTGCAACTCGCTAACCGAGTTGAGTCGGCGCAGGCCCAGGCCACGCACCGTTGCACGGTGCGATTCACGGGTGCCGATCAGGCTCTTGACGAGCTGGACCTTGACAGTTTTATCAGACATGGTGTCCACCTTTAGCCCAGAATTTCTTCGACGGACTTGCCACGCTTCGCAGCGATGTCGGCCGGCGTGGACTGCTTGCGCAGACCATCGAGCGTCGCACGAACGAGGTTGTACGGGTTCGTCGAGCCGTGGCTCTTGGCCACAACGTTCTGCACGCCCATCACGTCGAACACGGCGCGCATCGGGCCGCCTGCGATCACGCCGGTACCGTCCTTCGCCGGAGCGAGGAGGACCATCGATGCGCCGTGCTTACCGTGCACTTCGTGTTGCAAGGTACCGTTCTTCAACGGCACCTTGAACATGTTGCGGCGAGCCTGTTCCATCGCCTTCTGGACAGCGACCGGCACTTCCTTCGCCTTGCCCTTGCCCATACCGACGCGGCCATCACCGTCGCCAACCACGGTCAGTGCAGCGAAGCCGAGAATACGGCCACCCTTCACGACTTTGGTCACGCGGTTAACCGCGATCATTTTTTCACGAAGGCCGTCGTCGCGTTCGTCAGCCTGAACTTTAGCTTGCATCTTTGCCATGACGAATTCTTCCCTTAGAACTTGAGTCCGGCTTCGCGCGCCGCGTCAGCCAGCGCTTTCACGCGGCCGTGGTAACGGAAACCCGAACGGTCGAAGGCGACGGATTCGATGCCGACAGCCTTAGCCTTTTCTGCAATGCGCTTGCCGATCAGGGTTGCAGCAGCAACGTTGCCGCCCTTTCCCGATTGATCGGCCAGTTGCGCACGCACTTCGGCTTCGAGCGTCGACGCGCTAGCGAGCACCTTGGTGCCGCACGGCGAGAACACTTGCGCATAGATGTGCGTGTTCGTGCGATGCACGGCGAGACGCGCGACCTGCAGCTCAGCGATCTTGATACGCGTCTGACGAGCGCGGCGCAGGCGAGATTGAGTCTTATCCATGATTGCGCACCCTTACTTCTTCTTCGTTTCTTTGAGGATCACAACCTCATCGGCGTAACGCACGCCCTTGCCCTTGTAGGGCTCCGGCGGGCGGTAGCCGCGCACTTCTGCAGCGACTTGACCGACTTGTTGCTTGTTGATCCCCTTGATCACGATTTCGGTTTGCGACGGGGTTTCTGCCTTGACGCCAGCCGGCATCTGGTGCACCACCGGGTGCGAGAAACCCAGCGACAGGTTCAGCTTGTCGCCTTGCGCTTGTGCGCGGTAACCGACGCCGACCAGCGTCAGCTTGCGCTCGAAACCCTTCGTCACGCCGTGCACCATGTTCGCAACCAGCGCGCGCATCGTGCCCGACATCGCATTCGCCTCGCGACTTTCATCGACCGGCTCGAACTTCAGCGTGCCGCTGTCGTTCACTACCTTCACGAGGCTGTTGGCAGCCTGCGAAATCGTACCCAGCGGACCCTTGACAGTAATGCTGTCGGCGCTCAGGGCCACTTCCGCGCCTTGCAGCGCGATTGGGCTCTTACCTACTCGAGACATGTTTCTCTCCTTTCGGCCTTAAGCGACATAGCAGATGACTTCGCCGCCAACGCCCGTTGCACGTGCCTTGCGGTCCGTCATCACGCCCTTCGGCGTCGACACGATTGCCACGCCCAAGCCATTCATGACCACGGGGATGTCGTTACGGCCGCGGTACACACGCAGACCAGGCTTCGAGACGCGTTCAATGCGCTCGATGACCGGACGGCCAGCGTAATACTTCAACACGATGTTCAATTCCGACTTCGCACCTTCGGACTTCACTGCGAAATCGTCGATATAACCTTCGTCCTTCAGGACCTGCGCAATCGCAACCTTGACTTTCGACGAGGGCATAGTCACCGAAACCTTCTCGACCATCTGCGCATTGCGGATGCGAGTCAGCATATCGGCGATAGGATCACTCATGCTCATTTATGTTTCTCCTATTACCAGCTCGCCTTGGTCAGGCCAGGGATCTCGCCGCGGAACGCGATTTCGCGAATCTTGTTACGCGCCAGCCCGAATTTACGGAACGTGCCGCGCGGACGACCGGTAATTGCGCAACGGTTGCGCTTACGGGTCGGGTTAGAGTTTCGCGGCAGTTGCTGCAGTTCCAGGCGTGCTGCGTAATGCTCTTCTTCCGACTTGCTCGTATCGCCAATGATTGCCTTCAATGCTGCACGCTTGGGAGCGTACTTGGCGGCGAGGCGAGCACGCTTCTTTTCACGTTCGATCAGTGCCAGTTTAGCCACGGTAACCTCAGTTTCTGAACGGGAACTTGAAGCTGGCGAGCAGAGCCTTTGCTTCGTCGTCAGTCTTCGCAGTCGTCGTGATGCTGATGTTCAGCCCACGCAGTGCGTCGATCTTGTCGTAGTCGATTTCGGGGAAAATGATCTGCTCTTTCACACCGACGTTGTAGTTGCCGCGACCATCGAACGCCTTGCCCGACACGCCACGGAAGTCGCGCACACGGGGGAGCGCAACCGTCACGAAACGGTCCAGGAATTCGTACATTGCCTGGCCACGCAGCGTGACCATTGCACCGATCGGATAGCCCTGACGGATCTTGAAGCCAGCGATTGCCTTGCGTGCCTTCGTGATCACCGGCTTCTGGCCCGCGATCTTCGTCAGATCGCCAACGGCGTTTTCGATGATCTTCTTGTCAGCAACGGCTTCGCCAAGGCCCATGTTCAGGGTGATCTTGGTGATGCGCGGCACTTCCATCACGGACTTGTAACCGAACTTCTCGATGAGGCCGGGTACAACCTTCTCTTTGTAAAACTCTTGCAAACGAGCCATTTTTTACTCCGCAGCGTCAGGCGCTCAGTACGGCACCGGTCGTCTTCAGGAAACGGACCTTCTTGCCCCCTTCGACCTTGATGCCTACACGCGATGGCTTGCCATTCGCGTCCACCAATGCGACGTTCGAAATTTGCAGCGGCATCGTCTTGGCTTCCACGCCGCCCGTCGTACCCTTCATCGGGTTCGGCTTGACGTGCTTCTTGACGAGGTTGATGCCCTCGACAGTCACGGTCTCGCCGTGAACGGCCAGCACCACGCCACGCTTGCCCTTATCTTTGCCGGTGATGACGATAACTTCGTCACTCTTGCGAATCTTGTTCATCGCGACTCCTTACAGCACTTCAGGCGCCAGCGAAACGATCTTCATGAATCGTTCGCTACGCAACTCGCGCGTGACAGGCCCAAAAATACGGGTACCGATCGGTTCGAGCTTGGTGTTGAGCAACACAGCCGCGTTGCCGTCGAACTTGATCAGCGAGCCGTCCTGACGACGCACGCCCTTGGCGGTGCGAACCACCACGGCGTTGTAGATTTCGCCTTTCTTCACGCGCCCGCGCGGCGTTGCCTCTTTGACAGTCACCTTGATGATGTCGCCAATGCTGGCATAACGACGCTTCGAGCCGCCGAGCACCTTGATGCACATGACTTCACGTGCACCCGTGTTGTCGGCCACTTCAAGCCGAGTTTCGGTCTGGATCATGGTTTATCTTTCCCAACTTAATCCGGTCACGCCACCATGGCGCTTCCCGGTCAGTCTTGGTCCCGTCAGCCGATCGGCTGCTTGGGTTAGAACAGCAGCGACGGCAAACGAAACCCGCCATCGCAATCCGGTGAATCCTTCGGTCTGGGCTGGCGCCCGAACCGCTTCCCCCACCAACTTCGCCCGCGACGGGGCTCCCACAAAGAGGGAAGACCGAAATTATATCAAATAATCTCGGTCTTGCAAGCGAAACTTACTGCGATTTCAACTACTTCTACAGCTTTGCGACATTAGATGACGCGAGCAGCCTCGACCAGGCGAGCCACAACCCAAGCCTTCGTCTTCGAAATCGGACGAGTTTCCTGGATTTCAACGAGGTCACCCTCGTTGTAGGTGTTCGCGTCGTCATGCGCGTGGTACTTCTTCGACCGCACGACGTACTTGCCGTAGATCGGGTGCTTCACGCGGTGCTCGACCAGCACGGTAACCGTCTTGTCCATCTTGTTGCTGACGACCTTGCCGACCAGCGTCCGCTTGAGCGAGGTTTTTACGCTATCGTTCATTTCTGGTTCGCCTTCTCAGTCAGGACGGTCCGCACACGCGCGATGTCGCGACGGACCTTCTTCAGCTGGCTCGTGTTCGTGAGCTGCTGGGTCGCGAGTTGCATGCGCAGGCCGAATTGCGCCTTCAACAGGTCCGACAGCTCCTTGTTGAGCGCGGCCTGATCTTTCTGGTGAAGTTCGGAAGCCTTCATCATTTGCTCCTTAGGCGCCGAGCTGACGCACGATAAACGTCGTCTTCAGCGGCAGCTTCGCTGCAGCCAGACGGAACGCTTCGCGCGCCAGTTCTTCGGTTACGCCGTCCATTTCGTACAGCATCTTGCCCGGTTGAATCTCAGCGACGTAGTACTCCGGGTTACCCTTACCGTTACCCATACGCACTTCCGCCGGCTTGGTCGAGATCGGCTTGTCCGGGAAGATCCGGATCCAGATGCGGCCACCGCGCTTGATGTGACGCGTCATTGCACGACGCGCCGCTTCAATCTGGCGCGCGGTCAGACGGCCACGACCGACAGCCTTCAGGCCGAACTCACCGAACGACACCGCGTTGCCGCGGGTAGCAACGCCGGTGTTACGACCTTTCTGCTCTTTGCGATACTTTCTGCGTTTCGGTTGCAGCATCGTTATTCTCCAGTCTTCCCGTCGCCGCCGGCACCGCCAGCACGTCGGGGAGCGCCACGGCGTGCACCTGCCGGGCCACCACCTTCGCCATCACGACGCGGACGGCGATCGCCACCCGGACGTGCATTGCGGCGCGGACGCTTTTCTTCGGCGACTTCTTCGACCACCGGTGCGTCGTTGCGGCCGAGCGTGTCGCCCTTGTAGACCCACACCTTCACGCCGATGATGCCGTACGTCGTCTTTGCTTCCGACGTTGCGTAGTCGATATCCGCACGCAGCGTATGAAGCGGCACGCGACCTTCGCGATACCATTCCGTACGGGCGATTTCGATACCGTTCAGACGGCCAGCGCTCATGATCTTGATGCCTTGAGCACCCAGACGCATCGCGTTCTGCATCGCACGCTTCATCGCGCGGCGGAACATGATCCGGCGCTCGAGCTGTTGCGTGATCGAATCAGCGATCAGTTGCGCGTCCGTTTCCGGCTTGCGGATTTCTTCGATGTTGACGTGAACCGGAACGCCCATGCGCTTTTGCAGCTCGGACTTCAGCAGTTCGATGTCTTCACCCTTCTTGCCGATCACGACACCCGGACGCGAGCTGAAAATCGTGATACGCGCGTTCTTTGCAGGACGCTCGATCACAACGCGGCCGACGGACGCGTTCTTCAGCTTCTTCTTCAGGTATTCACGAACACCGATGTCTTCCTGCAACATCGCCGCGAAATTGTTGTTGTTCGCGTACCAACGCGAAGCCCAATTGCGGCTGACGGCCAAACGGAAGCCAGTCGGATGAATTTTCTGTCCCATCGTATGACCCCTTAATTCCCGACCGTCACAGTGATGTGACAGGATTGCTTCTCGATGCGGTTACCGCGGCCTTTAGCGCGCGCGGTGAAACGCTTCAGCGATGCTGCCTTGTCGACGTAGATGCTCTTGATCTTGAGCTCGTCGATATCGGCGCCTTCATTGTGCTCCGCATTCGCGATCGCCGACAGCACGACCTTTTTCACGATCCCCCGCAGCCTTCTTCGGCGAGAACGTCAGAACGTTCAGCGCCTTGTCGACCGGCAAACCGCGGATCTGGTCAGCCACAAGGCGCGTTTTCTGCGCCGAGATGCGGGCACCGCGATGAATTGCTTTCACTTCCATCTTGATTGCCCCTTATTTCTTGGCCTTCTTGTCGGCCGCGTGTCCCTTGAACGTACGGGTCAGTGCGAACTCGCCAAGCTTGTGGCCGACCATGTTTTCCGTGACATACACCGGAACGTGTTGACGGCCGTTGTGAACGGCGATCGTCAGGCCGATGAAGTCCGGCAGGATCGTCGAGCGACGCGACCAGGTCTTGATCGGTTTCTTGTCACGCGATGCTGCAGCCGCCTCAACCTTCTTCAGCAAATGGGCGTCGCAGAACGGACCTTTCTTAATAGAACGTGCCATTGCCTACTCCTTAACGCTTGTGACGGCGCTGGACGATCATGCTCGTCGTGCGCTTGTTGCTGCGGGTGCGATAGCCCTTCGTCGGCGTGCCCCACGGGCTCACCGGATCGCGGCCTGCCGCAGTCTTGCCCTCGCCACCACCGTGCGGGTGGTCGACCGGGTTCATTGCAACGCCACGCACCGTCGGGCGGATACCGCGCCAGCGGTTCGCACCAGCCTTACCGATTTGACGGAGGCTATGCTCTTCGTTGCCTACTTCACCGATCGTTGCGCGGCATTCAACGTGAACGCGGCGGATTTCGCCCGAACGCAGACGAACCTGCGCGTAGATGCCTTCGCGAGCCAGCAGCATCGCCGACGTACCCGCCGAACGCGCCATTTGCGCGCCCTTGCCCGGCAGCATTTCGATGCAGTGAATCGTCGTACCGACCGGGATGTTGCGGATCGGCAGCGTGTTACCTGCGCGGATCGGCGCCTCCGAACCCGACATCAGCTGTTGACCGACGGCAATACCCTTCGGAGCGATGATGTAGCGGCGCTCGCCGTCTGCGTACAGAACCAGCGCGATGTTCGCGCTACGGTTCGGGTCGTACTCGAGACGCTCGACCTTTGCGGGAATACCATCCTTCGTGCGACGGAAGTCGACGACACGATAGTGATGCTTGTGACCACCACCCTTGTGACGCGTGGTGATGTGACCGTTGTTGTTACGGCCGGCGGTCGACGACTGCGTGTCGAGCAGCGCTGCGAACGGCTTGCCCTTGTGCAGTTCCTTGTTGACCACCTTGACCATCGCGCGGCGACCCGGCGAAGTCGGCTTAACTTTCACGATTGCCATGATTACTTGGCCTCCGCTTCAAAGTTGATTTCCTGGCCGGGCTTCAGGCAGACGTACGCCTTCTTCACGTCCTTGCGCTTGCCCATGAAGCGACCAAAGCGCTTGGCTTTGCCCTTCGCGACCAGCACGTTGACGGAATCGACTTCCACCTTGAACAGCAGCTCGACTGCAGCTTTCACTTCCTGCTTCGTGGCATCCGGCGCGACTTCGAACACAACCTGTTCGTTCTTGTCGGCCACCAGCGTCGCCTTTTCGGAGACCACCGGCGCGAGCAGGACCTGCATCAAACGATGATCGTTCTTGCGAATCTCGCTCATGACAGCAACTCCTCGATCTGGGCGACCGCAGCCTTCGTGATCAGGATCTTCTTGAAGTAGATCAGCGACAGCGGGTCGGCGTAACGCGGCTCCACAACCGCCACGTGGGCGAGGTTGCGCGACGCGAGGTACAGGTTTTCGTCAACCGTGTCGGTAATCACCAGCACGGAATCGAGACCCATCGCCTTGAATTTTTCGGCCAGCAGCTTCGTCTTCGGCGCTTCGAGCGTCAACTCATCGACCACCGAGATGCGGCCTTCGCGGGCCAGCTGCGAGAAGATCGAGCAGAGACCTGCACGATGCATCTTCTTGTTGACCTTGTGCGAAAAGTTTTCTTCCGGCGAATTCGGGAAAATACGGCCACCGCCGCGCCACAGCGGGCTCGACGACATACCGGCACGGGCGCGGCCCGTACCCTTCTGGCGCCACGGCTTCTTGGTCGTGTGTTTAACCTGCTCACGATCCTTCTGCGCGCGGTTGCCGCTACGGGCATTCGCCTGGTACGCAACCACCACCTGGTGAATCAGGGCTTCGTTGTAGTCGCGGCCGAACACGACGTCCGACGCGCTAACGCCTGCACTTTCCTGACCATTGGCATTCAGGAGCTTAAGTTCCATTATTTCGCTCCTTTCACGGCACGCGTCTTCACGGCCGGCGTAACGAATACCTTGCCACCCTTCGCACCCGGAACGGCGCCCTTGACCAGCAGCAACTTGCGGTCAGCATCGATACGAGCGATTTCGAGGTTTTGCACCGTTACCTTCTCATCACCCATGTGACCGGTCATGCGCTTACCCGGGAAAACACGACCCGGATCCTGCGCCATACCGATCGAGCCCGGCACATTGTGCGAGCGCGAGTTACCGTGTGATGCACGGCCAGACGAGAAGTTATAACGCTTGATGGTACCGGCGTAGCCTTTACCGATCGACACGCCTTGCACGTCGACCTTCTGGCCCACTTCGAACAGCTCGGGACCAACCACGGCGCCGCTCGACAGTTCGGCAGCCTTAGCGGCATCGATCTGGAATTCTTTGAGGATTTCACCGGCTTGAACACCGGCTTTGGCGAGATGACCTGCCAACGGCTTCGTCACGCGGGATGCACGGCGCATACCGAAGGCAACCTGCACGGCCGTGTAGCCGTCGGTTTCAACAGTCTTGATCTGCGTCACGCGGTTGTCGGACACGTCCAGCACGGTGACGGGAATTGAATCCCCTTCAGCCGTGAAGATACGGGTCATACCAACCTTGCGACCTACGAGTCCAAGGCTCATCGTTTTCTCCATTCCCGACTGCGATTGGTCGGGGCTAATTTACAAAATGCCGGCACCGCTTCGGGCATGAAACCATGCTGCAGGACGCCGACTTTTTTACGCAAATGCGCGAAAAGCTCAACAGTATAGCGAGCCTTTTCGTTTTCCGCAAGCAATCAATGACTTAGCGTTGCCCGGGTGGCCGGGCAAGGGCTGGAAGCCTTACTGCAGCTTGATTTCAACGTCCACGCCAGCCGGGAGATCCAGCTTCATGAGCGCGTCGACGGTCTTGTCCGTCGGATCAACGATGTCCATCAGACGTTGGTGGGTGCGGATTTCGAGCTGGTCACGCGAGGTCTTGTTGACGTGCGGCGAACGCAGGATATCGAAGCGTTGAATGCGGGTCGGCAGGGGTACGGGACCACGAACAATCGCGCCAGTCCGCTTTGCCGTATCGACGATTTCAGCTGCCGATTGGTCGATCAGGCGATAGTCGAAAGCCTTCAGGCGAATGCGGATTTTCTGGTTCTGCATGACAAATTCCTTGAAAAGAGCGAGGCGATATTGCACCGCCGATTAGAAAAAGAACGTAGGCTCGGACGCTCGCGCAGAGCGAGTGCCCGAGCCCGGGCGCTACAGACTGCTACAGCAATCGTCGATGTTACTCGATGATCTTGGCGACGACACCAGCGCCGACCGTACGGCCACCTTCGCGAATTGCGAAGCGCAGACCTTCTTCCATCGCGATCGGGTTGATCAGTTTCACCGTGATCGACACGTTGTCGCCCGGCATCACCATTTCCTTGTCCTTCGGCAGCTCGATCGAGCCCGTCACGTCCGTCGTACGGAAGTAGAACTGCGGACGGTAGTTGTTGAAGAACGGCGTGTGACGGCCGCCTTCGTCCTTGCTCAGCACGTACACTTCAGCCGTGAAGTGCGTGTGCGGGTTGATCGAACCCGGCTTGGCCAGAACCTGGCCACGCTCCACGTCTTCACGCTTCGTGCCGCGCAGCAGGATACCAACGTTGTCGCCTGCCTGACCCTGGTCGAGCAGCTTGCGGAACATTTCCACGCCCGTGCAGGTCGTCTTGGCCGTTGCGCGGATACCGACGATCTCGATTTCCTCGCCAACCTTGATCACGCCGCGCTCGACGCGACCCGTCACCACCGTGCCGCGACCCGAGATCGAGAACACGTCTTCCACCGGCATCAGGAACGCACCGTCAACCGCGCGCTCCGGCGTCGGGATGTACGTGTCCAGCGCATCGGCCAGGTTCATGATCGCTACCTCGCCCAGCTCGCCCTTGTCGCCTTCCAGCGCCAGCTTGGCCGAACCCTTGATGATCGGCGTCTCATCGCCCGGGAAGTCGTACTTCGACAGAAGTTCGCGAACTTCCATCTCGACGAGTTCCAGCAGCTCGGCGTCGTCCACCATGTCGCACTTGTTCAGGAACACGATGATGTACGGAACGCCAACCTGACGCGCCAGCAGGATGTGCTCACGCGTTTGCGGCATCGGGCCGTCGGCAGCCGAGCACACCAGGATTGCGCCGTCCATCTGCGCCGCGCCCGTGATCATGTTCTTCACGTAGTCTGCGTGGCCCGGGCAGTCGACGTGTGCGTAGTGGCGGTTAGCCGTTTCGTACTCGACGTGCGCGGTGTTGATGGTAATGCCACGCGCCTTTTCTTCCGGCGCCGCGTCGATCTGGTCGTACGCCTTCGCTTCGCCGCCAAACTTCTGCGTCAGGACCGTCGTGATCGCTGCCGTCAGCGTGGTCTTGCCGTGGTCAACGTGACCGATCGTGCCCACGTTCACGTGCGGCTTGGTCCGCTCGAATTTACCTTTAGCCATGTTTCTCTTCTTTCAGAAAGTTAATCGTTGAATGACTTTGCCGCGCGATTACTTCGACTTCGCGTTGATGATCGCTTCCGACACGTTACGCGGAGCTTCAGCGTAGTGCTTGAACTCCATCGTGTACGTTGCACGGCCTTGCGTCAGCGAACGCAGAGACGTCGAGTAGCCGAACATTTCCGACAGCGGCACTTCGGCGCGAACGATCTTGCCGCCGCCAACCATGTCATCCATGCCCTGAACAATACCGCGACGGCCAGAGAGGTCACCCATCACGTTGCCCATGTAGTCTTCCGGCGTTTCGACTTCGACAGCCATCATCGGTTCGAGGATGACCGGCTGTGCCTTGCGCATCGCTTCCTTGAACGCCATCGAACCGGCCATGCGGAACGCGTTTTCGTTCGAGTCGACATCGTGGTAGGAACCGAACGTCAGGTGAACCTTCACGTCCACGACCGGGAAGCCCGCCAGCACGCCGGCCTTCAGCGTTTCCTGGATACCCTTGTCGACTGCCGGGATGTATTCACGCGGAATCACACCGCCCTTGATCTCGTCCAGGAACTCGTAGCCCTTGCCTTGCTCGTTCGGCTCGAGCGTGATGACCGCGTGACCGTACTGGCCGCGACCACCCGACTGCTTGACGAACTTGCCGTCAACGTCTTCCGCCTTGCCGCGAATCGTTTCGCGGTAAGCCACCTGCGGCTTGCCAACCGTTGCTTCGACGCCGAACTCACGCTTCATCCGGTCGACCAGAATTTCCAGGTGGAGCTCGCCCATGCCCGAAATAATGGTTTGACCCGATTCTTCGTCCGTTTGAACGCGGAACGACGGATCTTCCTGCGCCAGACGGTTCAGGGCCAGACCCATCTTTTCCTGGTCCGGCTTCGTCTTCGGCTCAACAGCCTGCGAAATCACGGGTTCCGGGAAAACCATGCGCTCGAGCACGATCGGGCTCGTCGGATCGCACAGCGTGTCGCCCGTGGTCGCGTCCTTCAGGCCGACCGCAGCGGCGATGTCGCCTGCGCGCACTTCCTTGATTTCTTCGCGCTGGTTCGCGTGCATCTGCAGAATACGGCCCAGACGTTCCTTCTTGTCCTTGGTCGCGTTCAGCAGGGTGTCGCCCGAATTCACAACGCCTGAGTAGACACGGAAGAAGATCAGTTGGCCGACGAACGGGTCGGTCATGATCTTGAATGCCAGTGCCGAGAACTTTTCGTCGTCAGCAGCGCGGCGCTCACCCTTTTCACCGTTTTCCAGCTCGCCGGTAACCGGCGGGATGTCGACCGGCGACGGCAGGAAGTCGAGCACGGCGTCCAGCATGCGCTGCACCCCCTTGTTCTTGAACGCGGTGCCGCACAGCATCGGCTGGATTTCGCAGGCGATCGTACGGTCGCGCAGACCCTTGATGATTTCCTCTTCGGTCAGCTCACCCGACTCGAGGTACTTGTTCATCATGTCTTCGTTCGCTTCCGCCGCGGCTTCGACCATCTTTTCACGCCATTCGTTGCATGTGTCGACGAGCTCTGCCGGGATGTCTTCGTACGAGAACTTGGTGCCTTGGGACGCGTCGTCCCAAATGATCGCCTTCATCTTCATCAGATCGACGACGCCCGTGAAGTTCTCTTCCGCGCCGATAGGCACGACGACCGGAACCGGGTTCGCCTTCAGACGCAGCTTGAGCTGGTCGTAGACCTTGAAGAAGTTCGCGCCGGTACGGTCCATCTTGTTGATAAACGCGAGACGGGGAACCTTGTACTTGTTAGCCTGACGCCACACGGTTTCCGACTGGGGCTGCACGCCGCCCACAGCGCAGTACACCATGCACGCGCCGTCGAGCACGCGCATCGAGCGCTCGACTTCAATCGTGAAGTCGACGTGACCCGGGGTGTCGATGATGTTGATGCGGTGTTCGGCGCGGTCGCCCGCCATGCCCTTCCAGAACGCCGTGGTAGCAGCGGAAGTAATCGTGATGCCGCGCTCCTGTTCCTGCTCCATCCAGTCCATGGTGGCAGCGCCGTCGTGAACTTCACCAATCTTGTGGTTCACGCCCGTGTAGAACAGAATGCGCTCGGTCGTCGTCGTTTTGCCGGCGTCGATGTGAGCGCTAATACCGATGTTACGGTAGCGCTCGATAGGAGTCTTGCGAGCCACTTTGATCCTCTATTGGGATGACGCGATGCGAGAGATGCCCATCGCGCTGTAACACAAACGGGCGAGGCGCCTTTGAAGCGCACCCGCCCGGAATTTCTTTCCGTTTTCCGCTAAACCCGGGGTGGGGAAGCTTAGAAACGGAAGTGCGAGAACGCCTTGTTGGCTTCTGCCATCCGGTGAACTTCGTCGCGCTTCTTCATCGCGCCGCCACGGCCTTCGGCCGCTTCGGAGAGCTCACCTGCCAGACGCAGGGCCATCGACTTCTCGCTGCGCTTCTTCGCGGCTTCACGCAGCCAACGCATCGCCAATGCCATACGACGCGACGGGCGCACTTCGACCGGAACCTGATAGTTCGCACCACCAACGCGGCGGCTCTTCACTTCGACCACCGGCTTGACGTTGTTGAGCGCCACCGTGAACACTTCCAGCGGGTCCTTGCCACCCTTGGTCTGGATCTGTTCGAAAGCGCCGTACACGATACGCTCGGCAACCGACTTCTTGCCGGAGAGCATCAGCACGTTCATGAATTTTGCTACATCAACGTTGCCAAACTTCGGATCCGGCAACACTTCCCGCTTGGGGACTTCGCGACGACGCGGCATGTTTCTTCCTTTACTTTTCAGTTGGAGCTGTTTACAGCCCCGCGGCCACCAACTAACCCGATTCATCCGTAAGACTAACCAGCCTGGTCGGGTGACCACTTACTCGATAGCACCGGCGATTCCGGCACCATCGCTATTACCGCCTTTGCAGGCGACCTGAAACTACGATCGACCGGCTAAATTACTTGCCAGCCTTGGCACGCTTCGCACCGTACTTCGAGCGAGCCTGCTTACGATCCTTGACGCCCTGGGTATCCAGCGAGCCGCGAACCATGTGGTAACGCACACCCGGCAAGTCCTTCACACGGCCGCCGCGAATCAGCACGACCGAGTGTTCCTGCAGGTTGTGGCCTTCGCCACCAATGTACGAAATGACTTCGAAGCCGTTCGTCAGACGAACCTTGGCGACCTTACGGAGTGCCGAGTTCGGCTTCTTCGGTGTCGTGGTGTACACACGGGTGCACACGCCGCGACGCTGGGGGCAGTCCTGCAAAGCCGGGCTCTTGCTCTTCGTCGTTTCCGACGTGCGGCCTTTGCGAACCAGTTGATTGATGGTTGGCATTGATTATTCCTGAAATTGAACAAAATCGACGCATCGGTTTCCGGGCAAAGCAGAAACGCCCGCGCATCGAACTTCCGGCTGGCCCGCTCACGCACGAACTGAAGTTGCGCGTAGGCATTCCAAGAACCGGAACCTAGCATAATATTCCGAAAATACTAAGGGAGTCAACAGGTTGCGGTGTTTCGCCCCTGTCAATCCGGCTAAACAGCCAGACGACGTCAGTCTGCCGCTACGACGTGCAGCAATTCGTAGCCGAAACGGTCCAGTTTACGCGCCCCCATGCCCGGAATCCCGCGCAGATCGTCGATTGAATTGGGGCCGAGACGGGCGATTTCCGCGAGCGTCGCGTCATGGAAAATCACATAAGCCGGCACTCCGTCGCTCTTCGCGGTTTCTGTGCGCCACATGCGTAGACGCTCCCAGCGGGCCCGCTCGCGAGGGCCCATGCCAATGGTCGGATCGGCGCGCTCGCTCGTACGACCCGACGATTGACGCGTGCGTGTCGGCTTGACGTAGCGACGCATCGTCACCTTCTGCTCGCCCTTGAGCACCGGCTTGCTCGCCTCCGTCAGCACGAGCGAACCGAAGCCCTCGTGGTCGACCGTCAGGTAACCGAACGCGACGAGTTGGCGAAAGATCGCACGCCACTCCGGCTCACCGAGCGCCGCGCCGATACCGAACGTGGTCAGCTTCTCGTGGCCGCGCTGCAGGATTTTTTCGCTGCGGTTGCCACGCAAAATATCTATCAGGTGTCCGGCTCCGAAATGAAAGCCGCTCGCACGCTGCGCGCGAAACACGCACGACAGCGCCATCTGAGCCTCGCGCGTTGCATCCCAGGTCGGCGGCGGCTCGAGGCAGTTGTCGCAGTTGCCGCACGGCTGGCTCGTTTCGCCGAAGTACGCGAGCAGGCGCACCCGCCGGCAAGTCGCCGTTTCGCACAAACCGAGCAGCGCGTCGAGCTTGCCTGTCTGGACGCGCTTGTGCGCGTCGTCTGCTTCGGATTCGTCGATCATCTTGCGCTGCTGCACGACGTCGCCGAGCCCGTAGGCCATCCACGCGTTCGACGGCAGTCCGTCGCGGCCCGCGCGGCCGGTCTCCTGGTAGTACCCTTCCACGCTCTTGGGCAAATCCAGATGCGCGACAAACCGCACGTCGGGTTTGTCGATGCCCATGCCGAACGCAATCGTCGCGCACATCACGATGCCTTCCTCGCGCTGGAACATCTCCTGATGTTTCTGGCGCACCTCGAACTCCATGCCGGCGTGGTACGGCAGCGCGCGCATGCCCTTTTCCTTCAGCCACTCCGCGGTTTCCTCGACCTTGCGGCGCGACAGGCAATAAACGACGCCCGCGTCGGTCGTACCGTCAGCTTTCGTATGCTCGGCGCGGATGAAGTCGAGCAGTTGCGTGCGCGCGTTGTCTTTTTCGGCGATGCGATAGCGGATGTTCGGCCGATCGAAACTCGACACGAACACGCGCGCGTCTTCGAGCGCGAGACGGTGGATGATTTCGTCGCGTGTGATCGCGTCGGCGGTCGCCGTCAGCGCGATGCGCGGGACATTCGGAAAGCGCTCGTGCAGCACCGACAGCTGAATATATTCGGGCCGGAAATCGTGTCCCCATTGCGACACGCAGTGCGCTTCGTCGATCGCGAAAAGACCGATGCGCGTGCGTTCGAGCAGTTCCTGGAAGCGCGGCGTCATCAGCCGCTCCGGTGCGACGTAGAGCAGATCGATGTCGCCGTCGCGGAGCGCCCGCTCGGTGGCCACCGCCTCCGCGCTCGACAACGTTGAGTTCAGGTACGCGGCCCGCACGCCGACTTCGGTCAGCGCGGCCACCTGATCCTGCATCAGCGCGATCAGTGGCGACACCACGATGCCGGCGCCAAAGCCGCATTCGCGCCGCACCAGCGACGGGATCTGATAGCACAGCGATTTGCCGCCGCCCGTCGGCATCAGCACAAGGCAATCGCCACCGTCGGCGACGTGCTCGACAATTTCGCCCTGCTGCCCTCTGAACGCGGGATAACCAAAGACTTCATTGAGGATTTCGAGCGGTCGGGACATGTATTTGAGAGAGACGGCGAAAGGAACGGCACGCAGGCGGTGAGACGGATTTTACCAACCCATTCGTGCCGCGCCCGCGCTTTGCGACAACGTTAGCCATCGGGCCTAGGACTGCTCCGGCACGTCGCACCCATGCACGCGCAAAAAAGAGCAAAAAAAAACCGCTCAGTCGAAACTGAGCGGCCTTTTTTTCGTGGCTCGTGAGGCAAGGCGGCTTGCGCCGCCAGCACTTACTCGCCCGAGTGTTGCTGTTCGGCAGCCGGCGTTTCCGGCGTACCGAATTCGAACGACTCTTCCGCTGCGATCTGATCGAAACGCTCGCGGTCGGCCAGTTCCTTGCTCTTGCGCGCCTTGTGGAACGCGAGACCCGTACCGGCCGGAATCAGGCGGCCGACGATCACGTTTTCCTTCAGGCCACGCAGGTCGTCGCGCTTGCCCATGATCGCCGCTTCGGTCAGCACGCGGGTCGTTTCCTGGAACGACGCCGCGGAGATGAACGAATCGGTCGACAGCGACGCCTTCGTGATACCGAGCAGCACGTTTTCGTACGTTGCCGGACGCTTGTCTTCCGCGATCATACGGTCGTTCTCGTCGAGCATGTCCGACCGCTCGACCTGTTCGCCCGGGATGAAACGCGTATCGCCGTTGTCCGAAATCTGCACGCGGCGCAGCATCTGACGCACGATCACTTCGATGTGCTTGTCGTTGATCTTCACGCCTTGCAGACGGTACACGTCCTGCACTTCGTCCACGATGTAGCGCGACAGCGCCTCGACGCCCTGCAGACGCAGGATGTCGTGCGGATCCGCCGGTCCGTCGACGATCATTTCGCCCTTGTTGACGACCTGACCATCGTGCACCAGAACCTGCTTTTCCTTCGCGATCAGGAACTCGTGCTGGTTGCCCTCGAGGTCCGTGATAACGAGACGCTGCTTGCCCTTCGTGTCCTTACCGAACGACGTCGTACCCGTGACTTCCGCCAGGATACCCGCGTCCTTCGGCGAACGTGCTTCGAACAGTTCCGCCACACGCGGCAGACCACCGGTAATGTCACGCGTCTTCTGCGATTCGGTCGGGATACGTGCGAGCACTTCGCCGACCTGCACCTGCTGACCGTCCTTCACGGTGATCAGAGCGCCGACCTGGAAGCCGATCTGCACCGAGTGCTCGGTGTTCGGGATCTTCACTTCCTCGCCGTTCGCATCGAGCAGCTTGACCTGCGGACGCACCGTCTTCGACGCCTGCGAACCACGACGCTTCACGTCGATCACGACAAGCGTGGACAGACCCGTCACGTCGTCGATCTGTTTCGCGACCGTCACGCCTTCCTCGACGTTCTCGAACTTCACCGTACCACCGTACTCGGTGATGATCGGACGCGTCATCGGATCCCACGTGGCCAGTTGCGTGCCAGCCTTGATCTGCGCACCGTCGAGCTGCAGCAGCGTGGCGCCGTACGGCACCTTGTGACGCTCGCGCTCGCGGCCGTGATCGTCGGTGATCATCGCTTCACCCGAACGCGAGATGACGATCTGCTCGCCCTTCGCATTCGTGACGTAACGCATCGTCGACGTGAAACGCACCGTACCGTTCGACTTCGCTTCGACCGACGATGCCACCGCCGCACGCGACGCCGCGCCACCGATGTGGAACGTACGCATCGTGAGCTGCGTGCCCGGTTCACCGATTGACTGCGCCGCGATCACGCCGACCGCTTCGCCGACGTTCACCATCGAGCCGCGGCCGAGGTCGCGACCGTAGCAGGCCGCGCACAGACCGTAGCGCGTTTCGCAGGTCAGCGGCGTGCGCACGCGCACTTCGTCGATGCCGAGGCGTTCGATGTCTTCGACCGCGTCTTCGTCGAGCAGTGTGCCCGCTTCGAACAGCGTTTCCTGCGATTCCGGGTTGACGATGTCAGCCACGGCCACGCGACCCAGGATACGGTCACGCAGCGCTTCGACCACTTCACCGCCTTCCACGAGCGCCTTCATCGCCACGCCGTTCGACGTACCGCAATCTTCCTCGACGACGACCAGATCCTGCGTCACGTCGACGAGACGACGCGTCAGGTAACCCGAGTTCGCGGTCTTCAGTGCCGTATCAGCCAGACCCTTACGTGCACCGTGGGTCGAGATGAAGTACTGCAACACGTTCAGACCTTCGCGGAAGTTCGCCGTAATCGGCGTCTCGATGATCGAGCCGTCCGGCTTCGCCATCAGACCGCGCATACCGGCCAACTGACGGATCTGAACCGCGGAACCACGAGCGCCTGAGTCCGCCATCATGTAGATGGAGTTGAACGACTCCTGACGCGTCTGGTTGCCGTCGCGGTCCGTGACCGGTTCCGTCGACAGCTGCTCCATCATTGCCTTGCCGACCGCTTCCGACGTCGCCGACCAGATGTCGACCACGTTGTTGTAGCGCTCCTGCGCAGTGACGAGACCCGACATGTACTGACGGTCGTATTCCTTCACCTTCTTCGCGGCGTCGCCAACGATGGTTTCCTTCTGCGGCGGTACGAGCATGTCGTCGACGCAAATCGAAATACCAGCGCGCGTTGCCAGACGGAAGCCCGACTGCATCAGTTGGTCGGCGAAAATCACCGTCTCACGCAGACCGCACTTGCGGAACGCGGTGTTGATCAGACGCGAGATTTCCTTCTTCTTCAGCGGCTTGTTCAGCACCGAGAACGGCAGACCCGGCGGCAGGATTTCCGAGAGGATCGAGCGGCCAACCGTGGTCGCATACAGCGTGATCTTCGGTACGAACGCCGGCCCGCCTTCCGACTTGTCTTCGTTGTGGACCATTTCGGTGATCCGCACGTTGACGCGCGAGGCCAGTTCGACTTCCTTGTTCTCGTACGCGCGCAGCACTTCCGACACGCCTGTGAACGTCAGGCCTTCGCCCTTGCCGTTCACCGCTTCACGCGTCGCGTAGTACAGGCCGAGCACGATATCCTGCGACGGCACGATCGACGGATCGCCGTTAGCCGGGAACAGTACGTTGTTCGACGCGAGCATCAGCGTGCGCGCCTCCATCTGCGCTTCGAGCGACAGCGGCACGTGAACGGCCATCTGGTCACCGTCGAAGTCGGCGTTGAACGCCGCGCAAACGAGCGGGTGCAACTGGATTGCCTTACCTTCGATCAGCACCGGCTCGAAAGCCTGGATGCCGAGACGGTGCAGCGTCGGCGCACGGTTCAGCATGACCGGATGTTCGCGGATCACCTCTTCGAGGATGTCCCACACCACCGGTGTCTGGTTCTCGACCTCCTTCTTCGCGGCCTTGATGGTGGTAGCAACACCCATCACTTCGAGCTTGTTGAAGATGAACGGCTTGAACAGTTCGAGCGCCATCAGCTTCGGCAGACCGCACTGATGCAGCTTCAGCGTCGGGCCGACCACGATCACCGAACGGCCCGAGTAGTCGACACGCTTACCGAGCAGGTTCTGACGGAAGCGACCGCCCTTACCCTTGATCATGTCCGCGAGCGACTTCAGCGGACGCTTGTTCGCACCGGTCATCGCCTTGCCGCGACGGCCGTTGTCGAGCAGCGAGTCGACGGCTTCCTGCAGCATCCGCTTTTCGTTGCGGACGATGATTTCAGGCGCCTTCAGCTCGAGCAAACGCTTCAACCGGTTGTTACGGTTGATCACGCGGCGATACAGGTCGTTCAGGTCCGACGTCGCGAAACGGCCGCCGTCGAGCGGGACGAGCGGACGCAGTTCCGGCGGCAGCACCGGCAGCACTTCGAGGACCATCCAGTCCGGCTTGATGCCCGAACGCTGGAACGCCTCGAGCACTTTCAGGCGCTTCGCGTACTTCTTGATCTTCGCTTCCGAGCCGGTGTTCTTGAGCTCCGTGCGCAGCAGCTCGACCTGCTCGTCGATGTTGATCGCGCGCAGCAGTTCGCGAATACCTTCCGCGCCCATTTCGGCACGGAATTCGTCGCCGTATTCCTCGACCTTGTTGTAGTAATCCTCTTCGGTCATGATCTGCCGCGCTTTGAGCGGCGTCATGCCCGGATCGATCACCACGTATGCTTCGAAGTACAGCACGCGCTCGATGTCGCGCAGCGTCATGTCGAGCACCATGCCCAGACGCGACGGCAGCGACTTCAGGAACCAGATGTGCGCGACCGGCGAGGCCAGCTCAATGTGACCCATTCGCTCACGACGCACCTTCGCGAGCGTCACTTCGACGCCGCACTTCTCGCAGATCACGCCGCGGTGCTTCAGGCGCTTGTACTTGCCGCAAAGGCATTCGTAGTCCTTGATCGGACCGAAAATCTTCGCGCAGAACAGACCATCGCGCTCCGGCTTGAACGTGCGGTAGTTGATGGTTTCCGGCTTCTTGACTTCACCGAACGACCACGAACGGATCTTGTCCGGCGAGGCCAGACCGATCTTGATCGCGTCGAAAACTTCAGGTTGTTGGACTTGCTTGAATAGATCGAGCAAAGCTTTCATCGCTTCTCTCCAGTAGTCCGATTAGTTCCGGTCCAGGTCGATGTCGATACCCAGCGACCGGATTTCCTTCACCAACACGTTGAACGACTCAGGCATGCCGGCATCGATCACGTGATCGCCCTTGACCAGGTTCTCGTAAACCTTGGTCCGGCCCGTCACGTCGTCCGACTTCACCGTCAGCATTTCCTGCAGCACGTACGATGCGCCGTACGCTTCGAGCGCCCACACTTCCATTTCACCGAAACGCTGGCCACCGAACTGCGCCTTACCGCCCAACGGCTGCTGCGTGACGAGCGAGTATGGGCCCGTGGAACGCGCGTGCATCTTGTCGTCGACCAGGTGGTGCAGCTTCAGGTAGTGCATGTAGCCGACCGTCACCGTACGTTCGAACATCTCGCCCGTGCGACCGTCGAACAGACGCACCTGGTTCTTCGACGGCGTCATGCCGAGGTTTTCAGCGATGTCGTCCGGGAACGCCAGGTCCAGCGCGCGGGACATTTCTTCTTCCGTCGCACCGTCGAACACCGGCGTTGCGAACGGCACGCCTTCGCGCAGGTTCTTCGCCAGTTCGAGGATTTCGTCGTCGCTGAAGCTGTCCAGCTCTTCGGCGCGGCCCGATTCGTTGTAGATCTTGATCAGGAATTCGCGCAGTTCAGCGATCTTCGCCTGACGCTGCAGCATTTCGCCGATACGCCAGCCGAGACCCTTCGCGGCCCAACCCAGATGCACTTCGAGAACCTGACCCACGTTCATCCGCGACGGCACGCCGAGCGGGTTCAGAACGACGTCAGCCGGACGGCCGTCGGCCATGTACGGCATGTCTTCGATCGGCACGATCTTCGACACGACACCCTTGTTACCGTGGCGGCCTGCCATCTTGTCGCCAGGCTGCAGACGGCGCTTCACCGCCAGATACACCTTGACCATCTTCAGCACGCCCGGCGGCAGTTCGTCGCCTTGCGTGAGCTTCTTGCGCTTCTCTTCGAACGCGAGGTCGAACTGGTGACGCTTCTCTTCGATCGAGTTCTTGATCGCTTCGAGCTGGGCCGCTGCTTCTTCATCCGCGAGGCGGATGTCGAACCAGTGATAGTGGTCCAGATCTTCGAGGTAAGCGCGGTCGATCTTCGTGCCCTTCGCGAGCTTCTTCGGACCGCCGTTCACCACCTTGCCTTCGAGCATGCGTGCGAGACGCTGGAACGCATCGCCTTCCACGATACGCAGCTGGTCGTTCAGGTCGAGACGATAGCGCTTCAGTTCATCGTCGATGATCTGTTGCGCGCGCTTGTCGCGCTGGATGCCTTCACGCGTGAATACCTGCACGTCGATCACAGTGCCGCTCATGCCCGACGGCACGCGCAGCGACGTGTCCTTCACGTCCGACGCCTTCTCACCGAAGATCGCGCGCAGCAGTTTTTCTTCCGGCGTCAGCTGGGTTTCGCCCTTCGGCGTGACCTTGCCAACCAGCACGTCGCCCGCCTCGACTTCCGCGCCGATGTACACGATGCCCGACTCGTCGAGACGGCCAAGCTGCACTTCGGCGAGATTCGAGATGTCGCGCGTGATTTCTTCCGGTCCGAGCTTCGTGTCGCGTGCAACGACGTTCAGTTCTTCGATGTGAATCGACGTGTAACGGTCGTCCGCAACGACCTTCTCCGAAATCAGGATGGAGTCTTCGAAGTTGTAGCCGTTCCATGGCATGAACGCGATCAGCATGTTCTGGCCGAGCGCGAGCTCGCCCAGATCGGTCGATGCGCCGTCAGCCAGCACGTCGCCGCGCGCAACCTTGTCGCCCATCTTCACGATCGGACGCTGGTTGATGTTCGTGTTCTGGTTCGAACGCGTGTACTTGATCAGATTGTAGATGTCGACGCCGACTTCACCCGCGACCGCTTCGTCGTCGTTCACGCGAATCACGATACGGCCCGCGTCGACGTAATCGACCACACCGCCACGCAGTGCCTGAACCGTCGTGCCCGAGTCGACCGCCACGGTGCGTTCGATGCCCGTACCGACGACCGGCTTTTCCGGACGCAGACACGGGACGGCCTGACGCTGCATGTTCGAGCCCATCAATGCGCGGTTCGCGTCGTCGTGCTCGAGGAACGGAATCAGCGAAGCTGCGACCGACACGATCTGCGACGGCGCCACGTCCATGTACTGAATGCGGTCCGGCGTGACCATCAGCGTTTCGCCCGCTTCACGCGACGACACGAGTTCGTCGGTCAGCGTGCGGTCGTCGGCCACCGCCGCGTTCGCCTGAGCGATCACGTAACGGCCTTCTTCGATCGCCGACAGATAGTCAATCTGGTCGGTCACCTTGCCGTCCGCCACCTTGCGATACGGCGTTTCGAGGAAGCCGTATTCGTTCAGGTGCGCGTACAGAGCGAGCGAGTTGATCAGACCGATGTTCGGACCTTCCGGCGTTTCAATCGGACACACACGGCCGTAGTGAGTTGGGTGCACGTCGCGGACTTCGAAGCCTGCGCGCTCACGAGTCAGACCGCCCGGGCCTAGTGCAGAAACACGACGCTTGTGCGTGATTTCCGACAGCGGATTGGTCTGGTCCATGAACTGCGACAGCTGCGACGACCCGAAGAACTCGCGAATCGCCGACGAGATCGGCTTCGAGTTGATCAGGTCGTGCGGCATCAAGTTTTCGCTTTCGGCCTGGCCGAGGCGTTCCTTCACAGCACGTTCGACACGCACGAGGCCCGCGCGGAACTGGTTCTCAGCGAGTTCGCCGACGCAGCGCACACGACGGTTGCCGAGGTGGTCGATGTCGTCCACTTCGCCCTTGCCGTTGCGCAACTCGACGAGGATCTTGATCGTCGCGAGAATGTCGTCGTCCTGCAGCGTCATCGGACCGACGATTTCATCACGGCCGACGCGCCGGTTGAACTTCATACGACCCACCTTCGACAGGTCGTACGCTTCTTCGCTGTAGAACAGACGGTTGAACAGTGCCTCGACCGCTTCTTCGGTTGGCGGCTCGCCCGGACGCATCATGCGGTAGATCGCGATACGCGCGGCCATCTTGTCGGCCGTTTCGTCGATACGCAGCGTCGACGAGATGTACGGACCCTGGTCCAGATCGTTCGTGTAGAGCGTCTGGATGTCCTTGATCTTCGCTTCGCGCAGCTTCTCGAGCACGGATTCGGTAATTTCGTCGTTGGCGTTCGCGATGACTTCACCCGTATCGCCGTCGATCACGTTCTTCGCGAGCACGCGGCCGAGCAGATAATCTTCCGGCACCGAGATGAACTTGGTCTTCGCGTTATCGAGGTCGCGAATGTGCTTGGCGTTGATCCGCTTGTCCTTCTGGACGATCACGTTGCCATCGCGGTCCGTGATATCGAAGCGCGCGACTTCACCGCGCAAACGCTCCGGCACGAATTCCATCTGCGCGCCTTCCGGCATCAGCGTGAAATTGTCGAACACGAAGAAGTTTGCGAGGATCTGTTCCGGCGTCAGGCCGATTGCCTTTAGCAGGATCGTAACCGGCATCTTACGACGACGGTCGACGCGGAAGTACAGCACGTCCTTCGGGTCGAACTCGAAGTCGAGCCACGAGCCACGGTAGGGAATGATACGTGCCGAAAACAGCAGCTTGCCCGAGCTGTGCGTCTTGCCCTTGTCGTGTTCGAAGAAAACACCCGGCGAACGGTGCAGCTGCGAAACGATCACACGTTCCGTGCCGTTGATGACGAACGAACCGGTCGGCGTCATGAGCGGGATTTCGCCCATGTACACTTCCTGTTCCTTCACTTCTTTGACGACCGGCTTGCTCGGTGATTCTTTGTCGAGCAGCACCAGACGCACCTTGGCGCGCAGCGCCGAGCAGTACGTCAGACCGCGCTGCTGGCATTCCTTGATGTTGAATGCCGGCGGCGACAGCATGTAGCTGACGAACTCAAGGCGCGCGAAGCCGTTGTGCGAAACGATCGGAAAAACGGAAGTAAACGCGGCCTGCAAGCCTTCCGGCTTGCGTTGCGTAGATGACGTGTCTGCTTGCAGAAACGTGCTGAATGATTCAAGCTGGGTAGCCAGCAGGAAAGGTACTTGGTGAACGATGGGGCGCTTCGCAAAACTCTTGCGAATACGCTTCTTCTCGGTGAAGGAATATTGCATACGATCTCCGAATCACGGCGGGCATAGTTGTCGAGGCAGGATACCTTGATGAGACAACCCGAGTGTTCACCGACTGAGACCCGATGGCCGTCCGATGGCTTGAACGAGCCTAGAAGCTTGGTGGTTGGCCGCTACCAACCGCTGGCTGACGGCAGCGGATGCCTGTGTTGCCCGCTACCCGACCAAACTTGCCTTCTGCAGTCGCTTCAGAAGACAAAGAGAAATGCCGGTCAAAATTACCGTGGGCGTTTTTCTTTGGCTTCTGGGAATCACATTCCTGCCGGCATACGCCCGCAAAAACGCGTCCTCCACAAAGCACAAAAAGGCCGGCGGTGAAAAACCGCCAGCCTTCGCACAGCGCGTTGAAGCTTACTTGATTTCAACCTTCGCGCCGGCTTCTTCCAACTTCTTCTTGGCTTCTTCAGCAGCAGCCTTGGGCACCGCTTCCTTAACGGGCTTCGGTGCACCGTCGACCAGATCCTTCGCTTCCTTCAGGCCGAGACCCGTCAGTTCGCGAACAGCCTTAATGACCGAAACCTTGTTTGCACCGGTTTCAGCCAAGATGACCGTGAATTCGGTCTGCTCTTCAGCAGCAGCAGCGCCGCCGGCTGCACCTGCCGGGCCAGCCACTGCAACAGCAGCTGCCGAGACGCCAAACTTTTCTTCGAACGCCTTGACCAGCTCGTTCAGTTCCAGAACCGACATCGAGCCTACGGCTTCGAGGATGTCTTCTTTTGCGATTGCCATTTGAAATACTCCTAAATTGAATTCGGATACAGCCAGCGATCAATCACGCTCGACTGAAGTGCATCACGCAGCGGCTTCTTCGCCTTGCTTCTTTTCTGCCAGCGCGGCCAGAGCGCGCGCGAAGCCAGAAACAGGTGCCTGCATAACGTACAACAGCTTGGAGAGCAGTTCTTCGCGGCTCGGGATGCTTGCCAGCGCTTGCACGCCAGCCTTGTCCATCACCTTGCCTTCGTAGGAACCAGCCTTGATGACCAACTTGTCATTGCTCTTGCTGAAGTCATTGACGACCTTAGCAGCAGCAATCGCATCTTCCGAGATGCCGTAGATCAGGGGGCCAGTCATCTGCTCTGCCAGCGGAGCAAACGGGGTACCCTCGACGGCGCGACGCGCCAGCGTGTTCTTCAACACGCGAAGGTAAACCTGTTGCTCACGCGCTTTCGCGCGCAGCTTGGTCAGATCGCCAACCGCGATTCCACGATACTCAGCCAGAACCACGGTCTGAGCTTTCGCGACTTGCGCGGCAACCTCAGCGACGACGGCCTGCTTGCTTTCTTTGTTTAGTGGCACGGTTAACCTCCAGATTCGATACACGCAGCGTGCGCCTTGTGTACCGCATTCAATAACGGCGTCCGACCAGTCAGGAGTATTTCGACCGTCAAAAATCCGTATCGCTACAGACATCCAACGGCTTCATCACTACAAAACCTTTTCGGGTTCGCCATCTGCGTTGGCTTTACATTAAGGGCCCGCCTACTTGCTGCGTGCCCACCAACGGTCTTTGACAACCGGTCGCGCGATGCAGACTGCCACCTCGCAACCGCCCAAAGCCCTTAAAAGCCGCCCCAACTCGCGCCGGAGCGGCGAAAATTCATTACTGGGCAGCGATCGACGTCTGGTCGACACGAACACCAACACCCATCGTGCTCGACAGAGCGACCTTGCGCAGATACACGCCCTTGCTCGTTGCCGGCTTCGCCTTCTGCAGCGCTTCGATCAGCGCATTCAGGTTGTTGCGCAGTGCTACCGGTTCAAACGAAGCGCGGCCGATCGTTGCGTGGATAATGCCGGCCTTGTCGACACGGAATTGCACCTGACCAGCCTTGGCGTTCTTGACCGCGGTCGCGACGTCCGGCGTGACCGTGCCAACCTTCGGGTTCGGCATCAGGCCACGCGGGCCGAGAATCTGCCCGAGCGTACCGACGATACGCATCGTGTCCGGCGAAGCGATCACGATGTCGAAGTTCAGGTTCCCGGCCTTGACCTGTTCGGCCAGGTCTTCCATACCGACGACGTCAGCACCAGCGGCACGAGCCTGCTCAGCCTTTTCGCCCTGCGCGAACACAGCGACGCGGACCGACTTACCGGTACCAGCGGGCAGCACGACCGAGCCGCGAACCACTTGATCCGACTTCTTTGCGTCAATGCCGAGTTGCACGGCGACGTCGATCGACTCGTCGAACTTCGCGCTTGCGCATTCCTTCACGAGCGACAGAGCGTCTTCGATCGGGTACAGCTTCTGACGATCCACTTTGGCTGCAAATGCTTGCAGACGCTTCGAAAGCTTAGCCATTTACACGCCCTCCACGGTGATGCCCATCGAGCGGGCGCTACCAGCGATCGTACGAACCGCTGCGTCCAGATCAGCAGCCGTCAGATCGGGCATCTTGGTCTTGGCGATATCTTCAGCTTGAGCGCGGGTGATCTTGCCGACCTTGTCGGTATGCGGCTTGCTCGAACCCTTGTCGAGCTTCGCTGCCTTCTTGATCAGAACCGTAGCCGGCGGCGTCTTCAGAACGAACGTGAAGCTCTTGTCCGCGAATGCCGTGATCACGACAGGAATCGGCAGACCCGGTTCCATCGCTTGAGTCTGCGCGTTGAACGCCTTGCAGAACTCCATGATGTTCAGGCCGCGCTGACCCAGCGCCGGACCAACCGGCGGCGACGGATTGGCTTTACCTGCAGGAATCTGCAGCTTGATAAAGCCGATAATTTTCTTTGCCATTTCGAGAACCTCTGTGGAACGCCGCCTTACGGGCGGACGCTCAGTGAGTAGTAGCGCGTGTTCGCCGACAAACTGGCTAGTTACGCTCCTCAACGGCCATTACGCGGACCGTAAGCGCGAAATACGGAACGCACCTAGCGGTGCGTTCCGTAAAATCTAGACTACAACTTTTCGACTTGGCCGAATTCCAACTCGACCGGCGTTGCGCGGCCGAAGATTGTAACGGAAACACGGACTCGCGACTTTTCGTAGTTCACTTCTTCGACGCTGCCGTTGAAATCTGTGAACGGGCCTTCTTTCACGCGCACCATCTCGCCTACCTCAAACAGGGTCTTCGGACGCGGCTTCTCCACGCCCTCCTGCATCTGCGACATGATCTTTTCAACTTCCCTAGGGGAGATCGGGCTCGGCCGATTACGCGCCCCGCCGACGAAGCCGGTCACCTTCGCCGTATTTTTCACGAGATGCCACGTTTCGTCTGTCATTTCCATTTCGACTAAAACATAGCCCGGGAAGAAACGACGTTCGGTTACTGATTTGTGACCGCCCTTTACCTCAACAACCTCTTCCGTTGGAACGAGGATCTGGCCGAACTGATCCTGCATACCAGCCCGCTCGATGCGCTCCTGAAGCGCTCGTTGCACGCTCTTCTCCATACCGGAATATGCGTGCACTACGTACCAACGTTTGCCGCTCGGGGATGCCGGAGTATCACTCATATCATTTCCAACCCAGAATCGCCGAGAAAATCGCCCACTCAATGGATTTATCACAAACCCAGAGGAAGATAGCCATCACGACTACGAAGCCGAAGACCACGAGTGTTGTTTGGGTCGCCTCTTTGCGACTCGGCCAAACTACCTTGCGGACCTCTTTGTATGAGTCATTGGCGAAAGCGATGAAACCCTTGCCAGGCGCCGAGAGAAGACCGACTGCGACACCCGCGATCGCACCAACAGCCAAGGCGGCTCCGCGGATGTACCATTCCTGGCCATTAAGCCAGAAGAACCCCACGAACCCGGCCAAGACCAGCAACACACCTGCGATCAACATCAACTTGTCGCCGGATGTATTTACAGTTTCGACGGAAGGATTCGCCATAACACCTTAACAAGCGCCACTACGGCGCGATAGTTGGCAGGGGCAGAGGGAATCGAACCCCCAACCTTCGGTTTTGGAGACCGACGCTCTGCCAGTTGAGCTATACCCCTAAACCATTTGGGGTTGACGACACCGCCAACCCCGATACAACCGATTATCGAGAACTCTCTGGCGTTACTCGATGATCTTGGCGACGACACCAGCGCCGACCGTACGGCCACCTTCGCGAATTGCGAAGCGCAGACCTTCTTCCATCGCGATCGGGTTGATCAGTTTCACCGTGATCGACACGTTGTCGCCCGGCATCACCATTTCCTTGTCCTTCGGCAGCTCGATCGAGCCCGTCACGTCCGTCGTACGGAAGTAGAACTGCGGACGGTAGTTGTTGAAGAACGGCGTGTGACGGCCGCCTTCGTCCTTGCTCAGCACGTACACTTCAGCCGTGAAGTGCGTGTGCGGGTTGATCGAACCCGGCTTGGCCAGAACCTGGCCACGCTCCACGTCTTCACGCTTCGTGCCGCGCAGCAGGATACCAACGTTGTCGCCTGCCTGACCCTGGTCGAGCAGCTTGCGGAACATTTCCACGCCCGTGCAGGTCGTCTTGGCCGTTGCGCGGATACCGACGATCTCGATTTCCTCGCCAACCTTGATCACGCCGCGCTCGACGCGACCCGTCACCACCGTGCCGCGACCCGAGATCGAGAACACGTCTTCCACCGGCATCAGGAACGCACCGTCAACCGCGCGCTCCGGCGTCGGGATGTACGTGTCCAGCGCATCGGCCAGGTTCATGATCGCTACCTCGCCCAGCTCGCCCTTGTCGCCTTCCAGCGCCAGCTTGGCCGAACCCTTGATGATCGGCGTCTCATCGCCCGGGAAGTCGTACTTCGACAGAAGTTCGCGAACTTCCATCTCGACGAGTTCCAGCAGCTCGGCGTCGTCCACCATGTCGCACTTGTTCAGGAACACGATGATGTACGGAACGCCAACCTGACGCGCCAGCAGGATGTGCTCACGCGTTTGCGGCATCGGGCCGTCGGCAGCCGAGCACACCAGGATTGCGCCGTCCATCTGCGCCGCGCCCGTGATCATGTTCTTCACGTAGTCTGCGTGGCCCGGGCAGTCGACGTGTGCGTAGTGGCGGTTAGCCGTTTCGTACTCGACGTGCGCGGTGTTGATGGTAATGCCACGCGCCTTTTCTTCCGGCGCCGCGTCGATCTGGTCGTACGCCTTCGCTTCGCCGCCAAACTTCTGCGTCAGGACCGTCGTGATCGCTGCCGTCAGCGTGGTCTTGCCGTGGTCAACGTGACCGATCGTGCCCACGTTCACGTGCGGCTTGGTCCGCTCAAACTTACCCTTGGCCATTTTCGACTCCTAAGAGGATTTTCCGTACGTTGCGCCGGGCGCAAACAATCACCGATTACTTCTGGTGCCCATGGGCAGGATCGAACTGCCGACCTCTCCCTTACCAAGGGAGTGCTCTACCACTGAGCCACATGGGCGCTACCTCTGTGTTGCTGGAGCGGGTGAAGGGAATCGAACCCTCGTCGTAAGCTTGGAAGGCTTCTGCTCTACCATTGAGCTACACCCGCAGGATCATGGATTCCCAACAACTGCTACATCTTGCATTCTGGTGGAGGAGGTTGGATTCGAACCAACGTAGGCGTAAGCCAACAGATTTACAGTCTGCCCCCTTTAGCCACTCGGGCACCCCTCCGCAGAGAACTGACGATTATGGGGGAACAATGTCTCTTTGTCAAGGGCTGCTTGACCGTTCCGATCCCAACGCTCTCATTTATATAGTGATTGACTGTTAGCCGTCCGTAA